>NZ_JAFLNH010000001.1 GCF_018361265.1 Mycobacterium sp. SM1 | reverse complement strand
GAGTAGTTCGTCAACGACGGCGACGATGTTGGCGGGTGTTTTGCGTTGCTCTCCAACGGGTTTGGGGGCGGGCAGGGTGAGCGTGGTGTCGGTGCCGCCGGAGAAGCGGACGTGCGCGGTGATGGTGTCGCTGTCGCGGTGGATGGTGACGTCGGTGAGGAGCAGCCGGGCGATGCGTTTGCGTTCCCGGGTGGGGGTGTGCGGGTCGTTCCAGATTGCGGGCAGGTCGGTGACCAGCTGGCCGATGCGGGCGCGTTGGGCGTCGGTGAGCTGCCCGGGGTGCTGCTGGCGGGCCTTGTCGTAGGCCTGTTGGGTGTCGCCTAGTTCGCGCAGGGCGGTGTTCCAGTCGGCTTCGAGGCTGTCGGCGACGAGCCGGTTGGCGGGGTCGACGGCCAGGTAGCGGCGCCGGGCCAGGTCGGCGCGGTAGCGGGCGCGTTCGACGTGGGCGGCGCGGATGCGGTCGGCGTCGGCGGAGCGTTGTTCGAGTTCGGCCGACACGGTGAGGGCTGCCTCTACAGCCAGCGGGGTCAGGGTGTCGCACAGCAGCTGTCCGATGCGCCGGTCGAGGTCGGCGCCGAAGATGTTGGCGCAGATCCGTTTTGCGTTCTCGATCCCGTCGCGTTGACACACGTAGGTGGGCAATGGCTGACCGCGGCGATGGTTGTAGCGCACCGTCATCCGTTTGCCGCACCGGCCGCAGATGATGATCCCTTGCAGCAGGGCAGGTCCCTCCCGAGGTGGCCCGCCGGCGCGGTCGCGGCCGTGCGCGGCGGCATTGGCGGCCAACCGGGCGCGGTTGGCGTCGTACTGGTCTAGGGTGATGTAGCCGGGGTGGGCGTCGGGAATGAACGAGATCCACTCCTCGCGCGGCAAAAGGGTGGACGACCATTTTCCGCTGGGCAGTTTGTGATGGCGGTAGCGGCCGTAGGTGAACGCACCGGCGTAGCGGGGATTGTGCAGCACCCGCAGCACGGTGTGATGCCCCAACGGCTTCCAGTCCAGTTCGTCCTTGCGGGGACCCTTGAGATGGCGCCACGGGAACAACAGGTCGGCCTCACGGAACGCCTTGACGCAGGCCGAGGCGGATCCGGTGGCGGCAAACGTGTCGAACAGGTGGCGCAGCGCGTGCTGCACCGCGGTGTCGGGGTCGAGCACGACGTGGCCGACGGCGTCGTGGGCCAGCCCGACCGGCAGCGGCATGACGAGCTCGCCGCGGCGGGCCTTGGATAGCACCCCGCCACGCAATCTTGCCTTGATGAAATGCAGTTCGGCCTCCGACATCTGGCCTTTCATGCCGAGCAACAGCCGGTCGTTGAACTGGCGGGGGTCATAGAGGCCGTCCTCGTCGCAGATCAGGGTGCCGGTCATGGCGCAGAGCTCGAGCAGTTGGTGCCAGTCGGCGGAGTTACGGGCCAGCCGCGAGCATTCCAGGCCGAGCACGATCCCGGCCCGGCCCAGCGACACCTCGGCGACCAGGTGCTGAAAGCCCTCGCGGTCGGCGGAGCTGGCGCCGGAGTGGCCTTGGTCGATGTCGATCACGCTGATCTGATCATCGGCCCAGCCCAGCGCGATGGCCCGGCTGCGCAGGTCGTATTGGCGGTGCGCGGATTCGGCGTTGTGGATGACCTGCTTGAGGGTGGATTGGCGGACATACAACAGCGCTGGTTTGGCCAGCTGAGCAGCGCTCACCTTGGAGGCGGCGGTATCGGTGAACACGGGCATGCTCCTTCCCGCCGAACACGGCGGTCATGGGGAGTGGGACGTTGCGGGTGCCGACGATCGGGGTGGGTTAGGTGCCGGCGAGCACAACAGCGGCGAGGGCATCGACGAGCTCGGCGGAGATCGGGGCCGACACCGCCGCGCCGACTGGGGCCGCCGTCGCGATCGGGGCCGGTCGGGTATCGGGGGTGAGGTCGGTCAGGGCGCGACGCCAGGCTGTCACGCCCTGGCGGGTGAGCACGGCGAAGCCCAGCGGGAACGCCTCGGCACGCGCGTGCAGGGCGGCGTGACGCAGCTGTTCGTAGCAGGCGTCCAGCCCACCACCGGGAACAGCGTGATCCTGGCCGGCATCCGAGCAGGTGCTCGGTTCAGCAGTCGCGGGGCCAGGCGAGGGTCTCGGGGACAGCGGCGGGGTGTCCTCCCTCCTGGGCTCGTGAGCGGATGAGTCAGCGACTTTTGGACTGCTGATCCCGGTAGCGGGCCAGCGCGCGCTCGATCGAGCGGGGGTGCACGCGCGCGCCGAAGCGGGCCGCGATCGGCTCCACCAGATCCGCCGACCGCAGACTCGGGTCGGTGGACAGCTGTTGGTCGGCGAACGCACACACCTCGTCGGTGAGCTTGTGTCCCCGGCGCGGTCCGGGCTTGCCGGGCACCAGCCCGTCCAGCCCTTGCTCGTCGAGCGTGGCGGCCGCCTCGTAGTAGGAGGGACGGGAATACCCGAACGCCTCGGCGGTCGCGGTGACCGAGTCGCCGTCCACCCGCACCCGCCGCACCATCTCGTATTTGACCTGCACCGCGTCGCGGGCGTCGAAGAACTCCTGCGAACGGAACGCCTCGTCGGTCACATCCTCGGGATGCGGGTTGAGGCAGCGCGCCTCCCGCAACGCTGCTACCTTCGGGTCCTCGCTCGCGCCTCGTCGGCCCATATCGCCTCCCAATCACCCAAACTGTTAGATGGATTATGCCGTTAAAGTATAGGGGTGAGGTGTTGACACGCCGCAGATAGCCGCGTGATCCGCGGGAATACTGGCGGATAGAGCCGAGTGACACGCCGACTGTGGGCAAGATCGTCAGTAATTCCGGCGTAATCTGGTTGACAGTCACGGCGTAATCTTCCTGACAGCCCGGTCCCGATCAGGCTGGGACCGCAGTCGGTCGATCAGATCCGCGAGGGCCAGCAGCCCCGCCGTGGTGAACGGGCAGCGGCCCTCGGCGACCACCACAAACGGATCGACCGGTGCCGCATCGGTCCAGCCAGTCAGAACCGAGAACAACTCCCCGTTCTCGTCATGCAGGTAGACCCGGTCCTCACCCCAGTTCTGCCGGTGAACGACGAACTCGTACTCCCGGCCATACAGCGGATGGAACCGGTGCGTGACCCGCACTTTGCGGTGCCGATCGTCGGGATTGGATGTAGTTGACGACGTGGTCCAAACCGCGCGTCGAACGGCCAATGACCTATGTGCGGGACTCGTTTTGGCGCGGCCGCCAGTTCACCTCACTGGCCCAGATGCAGGCCGAAGCACTGCGGTGGAGCCGGGAGGTGGCCGGGCTACGGCATTCACGCGCCCTCGACCGCGGTCAGCCACTGCGGGTGTTCGAGGCGTTCGAGGCACAAGCATTGAAGCCATTGCCGAGCAACGCGTTCGAACTCGCCACCTGGTCCATCGGCGTCGTCGGTGTCGACTCGCACCTCAAAGTCGGCAAGGCCCTCTACAGCGTGCCGTGGCGGCTGATCGGGCAGCGCCTGCACGCCCGCACCGCCGGTGACATCGTGCAGATCTTCGCCAGCAACGAGGTCGTCGCCACCCACGTGCGGCGGCCCTCCGGGCGCTCCCCCGACTTCGCCCACTACCCGCCGGCCGCCTTCGCGATGAAAACCCCAACCTGGTGGCGGCACACCGCCGCCGAGGTCGGGCCGCACTGTGAGGCCGTGATCGCCGAATTCATGCGCGACAACGCGATCCACCACCTGCGGGCCGCGCAAGGAGTGCTCGGGCTGCGCGACAAACACGGCTGTGACCGGCTCGAGGCCGCCTGCGCTCGCGCGCTCACCGTCGGCGATCCGGCGTATCGGACCATCAAAGGCATCCTCACCGCCGGCACCGAACACGCCGGCGCCACCCAACCGGCAACCGGCGCCGCCGCCACCGCAGCGTTCCTGCGCGGCCCCGACCAGTTCGGCGCAGGCGACACCAACGGCGTCGCCTGAAGATCAACCAATCCCGGAATCTAACCCAAGCGTCACCCGCACCGACTATTTAGTTGGGTCGGGAACTGGAGAAGCAATGAGCACTGACGGTAGGACCCAGGGCCTTGGTGCCGCCGGTTTCCCGGTCGGTTGTCCGTCCCCTGGTGCCCCTGGTCAGGTCGGTGCCGCTCCAGCTCCCGCCACCTCGAACCGTGCATGCGGTTCTCCCGCACACGGCTCACCGACGCCGTTCACCGCCGGCATTCGGTTTCTCCCGCCAGGGCTTGTTAGCCCTGGGTGCGATGACGGTTCCGTTCAGGCTGTACAACCCGCAGTAATCGGTGGACTGGTAGGCAAGCACGGACAGGCCAAAGCCGCGCCCGCGCTTGTGCTGCCTACCGGTAAACAGCGCCAACCGGTCTTGGGCGTGCTGCTGGATCTTGTGGAAGCGGATCGCGGAGTGGCCGTAGCGAAAATAGTTCGCCCAGCCACGCAGGAACCTGTTCAGGTCCTCCACCACCACCTCGACCGGCAGCAGCAGCCGAGACCGGATCGTCAACTGCCTGATCCGATCGCGTGCACGGTGCATCGCCCGATCACTGGGCCAGCGGGCCAAGAACGCCACACCACGTCTGCCGTGCACACCCCGCGAGCGCACCATCCGATGATGAAAGCCGAGAAAGTCGAGACCTTCTCCGCCCACCACCAATTCGACGATGCGGGTCTTGGCCTTCTTGGGCACCAAGCCCAACTCGGCCAGCAGCGCCCGCAGCCGCGCGAGCGCGGCGTGGGCTTGCTGTTCGGATTCGCGCATCACCAGCAGATCGTCGGCGAAGCGCACCAGCACCCCGAAAGCGCGGGTGTCCCAGGACCGGGTCGAGCCGGTGCAGGTACACGTTGCACAGCAAGGGGCTGATCACAGCACCTTGCGGGGTTCCGGTGCCTGGATGACGGACGACGCCGGATTCCATCACTCCCGCACGCAGCATCGCGCGCAGCAGCTTAAGCACCGACTGGTCGCACACCCGTTCCTCGACCGCTGCCATCACCCGGTCATGCGCTATCACCGAAAAACAATCGGCGATATCGGTCTCCACCACCGACCGCCTGCCCCGAAAGTTCTCGTCGACGAGCACCTGCAGGGCATCGTGCTGACCCCGCTTCGGGCGAAACCCGAAACCGCACGGGGCAAAACCCGCTTCGAAGATCGGCTCGAGCACGATCTTGGTGGCGGCCTGCACGATGCGGTCACGCACAGCAGGAATCGACAGCGGCCGCTGCTCGGTCGTTCCCGGCTTGGGGATATAGACCCGCCGCGCCGGAAGCGGCCGATACAACCCATCCCGCAGTCCGGAGAACAGCTCATCAAGGAGCCGGTCGATGCCGTACTCCTTTTCGATCCAGTCCAAGGTGGTCCGGTCAATGCCCGGTGCGCCGTTGTTGGTGCGCACCGCGACCCAGCCGCGCCACAGGACATCTCTGCGCAAGATTTTGTCCCACAACGCATGAAACCGTCGCCCCGGATCGGCCTTGGCCGTCCGGTACAGCGTGTGTTGCAGGGCACGCACCTTGTCCAACGCAACCTTGTCAGCGACAACAGTTCCGCTGTCGGCGGGACTAGCCGAAACGGCACTCACCGGGCACCTCCACAGTCACCCACACGCATCGACGAAGCAGTGGCCCTTCCCTCACCGGCGGTTGTGTTGTCCGCTCGGCTCAACCGGTACTACGACCACCTCCGACGCCCCCCCGGCTGGCTTCCACTTCCCGGCTCGTCGCCGGTTATAGGTCGCCGCGCCCCAACCGCTCTACGCAGTCGGTTGGGCCGGGGAGGGCCTCTCCAGTTCCCGTCACCACTATCCGAACGTTCCGAGCCCCTTACGCCGGGGAGTCCTTCACGGCTGCACTTCCAGGATCTTCACCGCTTCCATGGCCTTCGCCCTTCTCCTCCGGGCTCGGCACTCCCTGATCGCTTAACGACGCGGCAGGCTTCACTTCACGTTACGGACCGTTCGGTTGCACACCCCGATAACCGGGGCGTTCGACGCTGGGCTTCGACCCCGCCCGTTTCCAGACGACACCGCCAGCCTGCTACCGGGCCTCCTGACAGCTACCCGGACCGGACTTTCACCGGCAAGCGACGACGAGCTTACGAATCAGCCGCCAACCATTACATGATCAACCACCTTTCACTACTGGACGCACAGGAGACCACGCAATGGGTATCTGCGACCCCGCGCTGCGCACCCTGAAACTGTCCGGCATGCTCGACACCCTCGACGCCCGGCTCACCCAGACCCGCTCAGGCGAGATCGGCCACCTGGAACTCCTCCAAATGCTATGCGAGGACGAGATCGCCCGCCGCGAATCCGCTGCTCTCACAAGACGATTAAGACGGGCGAAATTCGAGGAACAAGCAACGTTTGAATGCTTCGACTTTTCCGCCAACCCGAAACTGCCGGCCGCGATGCTACGCGACCTGGCCGCACTGCGCTGGCTCGACGCCGGCGAATCGGTCATCCTCTACGGACCCGTCGGCGTAGGGAAAACCCACGTGGCACAAGCACTCGGGCACGCCGTCGCTCGGCGTGGCGGAGACGTCCGCTTCGTCAAAACCTCCCGCATGCTCTCCGATTTAGCCGGCGGGCACGCCGACCGCAGCTGGGGCAAACGTACCCGCGAATACACCAAACCCCTCGTGCTCATCTGCGACGACTGGGCTATGCGCGAGCACACCACCATGCACGCCGACGACCTCTACGAGCTGATCAGCGAGCGCGCAGTCAGCGGCAAGCCGCTGATACTGACCTCCAACCGTGCCCCGAGCGACTGGTACGGCCTGTTTCCTAACCCCGTCGTCGCCGAATCACTACTTGACCGCATCGTCAACACCAGCCACCAGATCCTCATGGATGGACCCAGCTACCGGCCCCGTAAACGGCCCGGACGCAACACCGGCTAGACAACACCACCGCGGGCACGGCAAGACCTACCATCGAGGCCCGCACCTGGGGAATTCCGTGACGGCAACCCCTGGGGAATTATGTGACGGTCGACACTCGGCCAACAACCGACGCAACTGCGCGCCGGTCCAGACCGCGCGTCGCGCGCCGACCACCCGCAGCCGCCAGGTGGCTTTCATCGTGGCTCCTCTTCACCAAGCACAAACAGGGTGGCTGACACGGCACGGCGGTAGGCGTCCTAAAGGTGGCCGATGGGCACACGTAGCCCAATAGCCCATTGTGGTTCCAACCTGCCAGTTCCCTAAAAGCTGTCGTATCGCAGCAAGATCCATGCTGCGCGCATAGTTGTGGGTAGGCGCAGGCCCGCCGCATCGCGTGCGGACTGAATCGCCCAGCCGCCAGCACATCCTCGAGATCGAGTAAGTGCGCCAGCCGGTTGCGCACACTGCCGCGGTGCAGCCGGTCGCCGGACTGGTCAGAAAACAGTCACCGCCCCGGCTGCGACTCGGGACCGCACGTCGACCAAATACCACTTCAGGGTCAGATGCAGCCCATCTAGCATCGGCACCCACCGCTGCCACTGCCCGGAACCCTTGGCGGCCTTGCCATATCGTACGAGGATCTTACCGAACGGGCCGCGGTCGAAGTGTAAGTCAGCGGCATCGTGCATCACCGCCTCCTCGGCCCGCTAGCCCGCGTGATAGAGCGTGCGAAACAGCGCGTAGTCGCAGCCGGCCGCGGCGAACACCCGTGCCGTGGTGATCCGCTCCCGCAGGAACGCAAAGAAAGCGTCCATCCGTTGCGAGGTCGGCGGCGCGACCTCCGGGGAATCGGTGCCGACGTGGCGGACGGCGTTGAACTCATCGATCGGGTCGACCAACCGCACCCCGAACAGCGCCTCGATCTCACCGGCCTTGCGCGCTAACAAGAACGTGAAGAACCCCTTGAATATCGACACGTAGCCCCGCCGCGTCGATGCCGCCATCCCGACCTCAGCCAACTCGCCCACGACGCGGTCGATGTCTTCGCAGGTCACCTCCCACGCGGGTCGCTCGCACGCGGCCAAGAACCGCTCCAGGGGCGACGCGCCGTTGTCGATGATCAGCGTGCTGAACCCCCGTGCGGCCTGTGACGACTGGTAATCCTCGATACATCGCGCCTGATAGGCGCCCGGATCCGGTGGAACGGCCCCATCATCCGGGCCTAACCAGGCAGGCGTCAGCCGCCGGGAATGTGCCGCACGCGCGCACTCTCAAACGAGGCAACGAAGGGAGCTACGCGAGCATTTTGGCTGAGTCAACATCACCCCTTGACCCGCGGTGATTTCTACTGTCTAATCGTTAGAAATAATCCGACGGCCTGGAGGAAGGCGCCTTCACCAACCTCCGCGGAAGGGACGTCTCATTCCGCGCTAGTGAAGACCATCTGGGTGCCCTGCTACTTGCCGCCGCGGGTTGAACTCACAGCGAGGTGATAGTGCGTCAGGGCGGACCACTTACAGGCGAAACCGGCGCCGCAGTGAAGCGTCATGCGGGCCGTGCCTACGGCGGAGACGCCGCCAGGGCGTTAGCGAACTCGTTCACCGCAAAAGTCTCTTCCCGTCGAACAGACCAGCCATCTACCTGGAGTTCGGAGCTGCACCCTGCCCCGAAAAACCAACGACCTCATCGAGTCAAGCGATAGCCAGAAAGCATTAGGAAGGGTCGTAAACATGACGGTATCGGAGTTCATCGAGCGCGACACCTTATTCATAGGCGGTCGTAACGTTACTCCAGCGACCTCGGCAATGATCACAGTCAAGTCGGCTAGCACGGAGCAAACCATCGGAAATGTCGCGGCCGCGGCTGAGGCAGACGTCGACGCCGCGGTGGACGCAGCCCGAGCCGCGTTCTGCGACCCCAACGGGTGGGCCGCATGGGAACCGTCTCGGCGCGCCGACGCGCTGACCGCCCTGGCGGCCGTCATCGGCGATCATGGCGAGGAATTCGCCACCCTTGTCAGTGCTCAAAACGGAATGCCTATCTCGACCGCCCGTCAGATAGAAGGCGGCTTTCCTGGCGCGCTGTTGAAATACTACAGCGCGCTCGTACGCGAGCAGCCCGTCGAGGAGCATCGGCAAGGAATCCTTGTCGACGACGTGGTTATCCGACGTGAACCCATCGGTGTTGTGGCGGCCGTTGTGCCCTGGAACTATCCGCAGACACTCCTGTTCACCAAACTGGCTCCGGCATTAGCCGCTGGCTGCAGCGTCATCGTCAAGCCATCCCCCGAGACGGTTCTTGACGGGTCTCTCCTCGCCGACATTCTCGAACAGCACGAAATTTTGCCACCTGGAGTCGTGAATTTCGTACCCGGTGGTCACGAAATCGGCGCTTATCTAGTCAGCCACCCTGGCATCGACAAGGTGGCATTCACCGGTTCGACCCCGGCGGGGCGCTCAATTGGCGAAGTATGTGGACGCCTGCTGCGCCCGGTCACCCTCGAACTGGGCGGCAAATCGGCCGCTATTTTACTCGATGACGCCGATCTCGCTGCAATCACAGCCGACCTGTTCGCGGCGACCATGATGAATAACGGCCAGACATGCTTTATCAGCAGCCGCATTCTCGCACCCCGCAGCCACTACCAAAAAGTGATCGATGTGCTGACAGACATGGCGTCATCAGCAATCGTGGGAGATGCGCTGGACGACAAGACAATGATCGGACCAATGGTGTCCGAAGCTCACCGCGAACGTGTGGAGAGGTACATCAGAAAAGGCGAGGCCGAGGGTGCCAGAGTGACCACTGGTGGTGGGCGCGGCGGGCATGATCGCGGCTGGTTCGTGGAACCAACGATTTTCGCCGACGTCAACAATCACATGACCATTGCGCGAGAAGAGATCTTTGGCCCCGTCGTGACCGTTATTCCCTACGACGACATCAACGAGGCGGTCGCCATGGCAAATGACTCCGAGTATGGATTGGCTGGCACCGTTTGGACGCGGGACAAGGACAAAGCGCTCGACATAGCGCGCCGCGTACAAACGGGGACATTCGGCATAAACACCTACTTGCCCGACCCGGTCGCGCCATTCGGCGGCGTCAAGTCGAGCGGCATAGGACGCGAACTCGGCCCCGAAGGGCTGGCCAACTACCAGCAACCCAAATCAATTTACGTGCGTTGAATCAAACTGCAAACAGCAAGTTCAGTCGAAAGATGGGTGAACCACATGAAGACTCGCGCAGCCGTCCTTTGGGACCGCGAAAAAGACTGGAGTGTCGAGGAGATCGATCTCGACCCACCCAAGTCTGGCGAAGCCCTCGTAAAGATCGTAGGTAGCGGGCTGTGCCACTCCGATGAGCACATTCGGTCTGGCGACTTGCCCTGGCCGCTTCCGATCATTGGGGGCCACGAAGGCGCGGGTGTAGTCGAGGAAGTCGGGCCCGACGTTAACGGGCTCGCGCCCGGCGATCACGTTGTCTTCAGCTTCACCCCAGCCTGTGGGCGATGCCGGTGCTGTTCACGAGGAATGCAGAACCTTTGCGAACAAGGGATGTACATGGCTGAGGGCTATCAGCTGTCTGACGGAACATCACGTCACCACGCACGCGGCGGCGTGGATCTTCGCATCCTGCTCCTATTGGGCGCCTTCGCCGAACACACGGTCGTCAACGAGGCCAACTTGGTCAAGATTGACACCGACATTCCCCTGGATATCGCTTGCCTGGTCGGTTGTGGCGTCATCACCGGATGGGGCTCGATGGTGATGACCGGCGAGCTAA
Organism: Mycobacterium sp. SM1; assembly: GCF_018361265.1. Lineage (GTDB taxonomy): Bacteria > Actinomycetota > Actinomycetes > Mycobacteriales > Mycobacteriaceae > Mycobacterium. The sequence continues at coordinate 2,078,111 of NZ_JAFLNH010000001.1, read as the reverse complement.
AGGCCGGAGATACCGCAGTCGTGGTCGGCATAGGCGGCGTCGGCATTAACGCCATCCAAGGTGCTGTGTCCGCCGGAGCCGAATTCATTGTGGCGGTCGATCCAGTGCCATTCAAACGTGAGCAGGCGCGAGCCTTCGGAGCGACACACGCCGTTTCCACGTCCGAAGAGGCGACAAACCTTCTGCAAGATCTGACCAAGGGGAGGATGGCCGACGTCGTTGTGAACACAGCGGGGCTTGGCACAGGAAAACAGGTCGGGTTGAGTTTGGCCATGGCAGGTAAGCGCGGGCGCGTCGTCGTAACGAATCTGCACAACGCCATGGAGAACGAAGTCTCGCTCAACGCAATCGATCTTGTGCTTTACGAAAAACAACTGCGAGGATCACTTTATGGATCAGCTAATCCCAGAGCAGATATCCCGCGATTCCTTGACTTATACCGCCACGGCAAGATCAAACTCGACAATTTGGTGACTAAGCGCTACAACCTGGACGAGATCAACGACGGTTACCGAGACTTGCTCGACGGAAGAGTATTGCGAGCAGTCATGTCGCTATAGCTGTTTAAGCACACCCGCCAATAGACACAACCGAGACATCTACTCCTAGGAGGGTTGACGCATGACCAGCAACGACGTCGCATCAAACGTCGCAGCCAAAGCCGGTTCCGCATGTCCCATAACCGGCCTCGGCGCCGAGTTCGATCCGTTTGACCCAGCATACGTAGCAGATCCATACCCTTGGTTTCACCGGGCCCGACATGAGGAGCCCGTTTTCTATAGCCCAGAGATCGACCGCTACGTGGTGACTCGCTATAGCGACATCAAAAATATTTTAACCGATACCGAGTCGTGGTCAGCAGATATCGTGACGGAGTTGGTAACGCCGCTTTATGAATCCACAATGGCGGAGTTCGCCCAGGGAAGCGCCATCCAATACCTCACCGGACCGACTTTAGTCAACGAAGACGGACCCCAGCACACACTACGCCGAAAGAGGTTGATGCCATCCTTTTCGCCGAAAGCGTTGGCTGCGCTGGAACCCCAGATCCGCACATCGGTCAACGAATACATAAGCAAATTCGTGAAGAAAGGTCGAGCGGATCTCGTCGACGATTTCGTCTGGGAACTACCAGTAAGAGTGCTTTTTACATTCATGGGAATCCCGGAAGCAGACGCCCACTATGTCAAGGAGTTCAGCGCTGAACGTGCCGTTTTCTCGTGGGGCAGACCAGATGAGCAACAGCAGAACAAAATCGCTCAGGAAGTAAATCGGTTTGCGGAATTCTGCGAACATCATATCGCCCGTCAACGTGCCAATCCAGGGAATGACTTGGCCAGCGAGTTTGTGAAATTCAACCAGGAGGAGCCCGAACTCTTCCCGGACATCATGCCTTACAGCTACATGATCAACTTCATGTTCGCCGGACACGAGACCACCACATCAGCGGCTGCCAGCATGTTCCGCCATCTGCTGGAAAACCGCCCTCAATGGGAGGCGGTCTGCCGCCAACCCGAACTCATTCCCAAAGCGGTGGAAGAGACCTTGCGGCAAAGCCCGTCACTTGTGGCCTGGCACCGGCGAGCACTAAAGCCTATGGAGGTGGGCGGCGTGAGCATCCCCGAGAACGGCAAAGCTCTCATCGTACTGGGCTCGGCCAATCACGACGAGGAGGTATTCGGCGACAACTCCGAAGAATTCGACATCAGCCGCCCGAATGCGAATCGTCACCTCGCCTTCGGATTCGGAAAGCACACCTGTCTTGGGGCTCCCTTGGCGCGCATGGAGCTGCGGGTCTTCCTCGAGGAGACGACTCGCCGGCTGCCGCACCTGAGGCTCGTCGAAAATCAGAAGTGGGAATTCAATCCCAACGTCAGCTTCCGTGGGGGTCCCCGCCATGTCTTAGTCGAGTGGGATCCTGACGCCAACCCCTTTGCGCAGGATCGGCCATAAAGGTGGACCAACGATAGCCACACGCTTGACAGGTAACTGTTCCTGTATGATGCGAAACAAGGAGACACTCGTGAGAATTATAGTGGATAAATCGAAATGCTCCCTTCACGGGGTATGCGAATCCATCGCCCCCAACATCTTTGGGCTGGCTGAAGATGGGACGCGCCAAGTACTTGTAGATGTGCTTGATGAAACCGAACTCCCCCTCGCTGAAGAGGCTGTCGAATCCTGCCCGACGATGGCTTTGCAGCTTGTGCCTTCGAGCCAGTGTTGCGCCACTTAGCCGCGTGTGCGTCGACTTGAGAAAATTTGTTAGCGGTGTCGTACACCCCGACGTCGGGGCGTTCGATCCCAACCCAGGGTTTATATCCACTGGGACAAAGATAGCCCGTTGCTCACGGAACTGATGACGCATCAACAGTGGTTGCGCACGCAGGGACTCGTTGTGGCAGTACCACATGGCAAGGCAATTGGCTTCCTGACACGACGGATCCGGTCATGGCGGTCGGGTCCAAAGGTCGGATCCAAAGGAATGGGCTCTTGGTTTATGTCGTCCCGTAGGGCTGCCGCCGGCAGCCAAATATCCAACCTCGCAATGGCGAACGTTGTGGGTCAGATAGTGTATTTTTTACCTGTCCGAGTGGCTACAGAATGCCCTGAAACTGGCTGCAACCGGCTGGCACTCCGCCGCCGCGAGCACGGTGGCGCTTCGCGTGGCGCCTGCAGGCCGCCATACCTGAGTTTCGAGGATGCCGAACTGGCGACCGCCGCTTCAACCGGCGTTCAGGTGTTCACGTACGATCTACGCTTCTGGCGCGATCGTCTCAAAGACGATGTCCTCGCAGCGGCACTCTTCCAACTCGGGGTGTTTATCGGGAAGGCCGTTTCCAGAGGACAATGCTCCTCCTCGATGATGCGGCCACATCCAAGACCGCCGGGGCGGCGCGCGACGACATGCGCTATCGCCGCTAAAGCCACTGTCGCCCCATTGCGGGAACGCAACATCGTCGATAGCCGGTCTGACCGAAAAGATTCCCGAAGCCAAAGGCTCAACGTCCTCGGCTGCGCCCGCGTCATCCGTAACAAACCAGCAGCCATGTTTGATAACGAAAGGAAGCAATGCTTGAAATCTGTGGATCTGCTCGGGAAGGGGCGTACCTTCCCGAGTGGTCAGTGAAGGTTCCAAGCTAGGCCGGCGTTAGGTGCGTCGGCCGGGAAGGTACGACCCATGCTCAATGTAGTCCCTGAGGCCGGCGTCGGTGATGGCTCGGCTGTGCCGGTCGCGTTGGCGGGCCCGGTGTCCTCGGGGATCGATGAGATCGTGCGCGAGGGCGCACAGCGGATGCTGGCGGCGGCGTTGCGGGCCGAGGTGGCCGCCTACTGCGCGCGGTTCGCCGATGAGCGCGACGAGAACGGGTATCGGTTGGTGGTCCGCAACGGGTATCACGAGCCGCGGGAGGTGACCATCGCCGCGGGGGTGATCAAGGTGGTGGCGCCGCGGGTCAACGACCGCCGTGTCGACCCGCAAACCGGTGAGCGGGTGCGGTTCTCGTCGGCGATCTTGCCGCCATGGGCGCGCAAGACCCCGCAGGTCACCGAGGTGTTGCCGCTGCTGTGTCTGCACGGGCTGTCCAGCCAGGATTTCAGGCCGGCGCGCGGGCAGTTCCTCGGCTCGACCAAGGGCCTGTCGGCGGCGACGATCACCACGTTGACCCAGACCTGGCAGGCCGAGCAGAACGCGTTCGCGGCCCGCGACCTGTCGAACGTGGACTACGTCTACCTCTGGGCTGATGGCATCCACGTCAATGTGCGCTTGGAGGGCCTTTTGGTGCTGATCGGGGTGCGCGCGGATGGCCGCAAGGAGCTGGTCGCGCTCGCCGACGGCTACCGTGAGTCGGCCGAGTCGTGGGCGGATCTGCTGCGCGATGCCAAACGGCGCGGCATGCGGGCAGCGGTGCTGGCGATCGGCGACGGCGCGCCGGGGTTCTGGGGCGCGCTGCGCGAAGCCTTCCCCGAGACCAAAGAGCAGCGCTGTTGGTTCCATAAGATTGCGAATGTTATTGCTGCGCTCCCGAAGTCGGCGCATCCCGGGGCGAAGAAAGCCTTGGCGGAGATCTGGAACGCCCAAGACAAACGTCACGCGCTGGGCGCGGTGAAAAACTTCGAGGCGGCCTACGGCGCCAAGTGCTCGACAGCGGTCGCCAAGATCACCGACGACCTCGATCAACTGCTGGCCTTCTACGACTTCCCGGCCGAACATTGGGTAGATTTGCGCACGACAAATCCGATCGAGTCGACCTTCGCCACCGTGCGCAACCGCAGCAAGATCACCAAGGGGCCGGGTTCGCGCGCAGCCGGAATCGCCATGGCCTACAAGCTGATCGAGGCCGCCCAGTCACGCTGGCGCGCGGTGAACGCACCCCACTTGGTCGCCCTCGTCCGTGCTGGCGCGAGGTTCGAGAACGGCAAGCTCGTCGAGCGCCCCGACGAACCGATCGCTGACGAGACCCGGGAGGAGGCCGCCTGAAAAATCTTGATCCACAGGTATTGACAATTGCTCACGAAAGGCCCTCTGTGACTAACACATCGATTGATCCCGATCCGAGCTTCCTGGGAACCACGGAATTCCTAGACTGGCAGCACGACAATGTTCAGCGCTTCACCGATAAAGCGATCGGCAACAGCCGCGATCCGGTGACACGAGCCCAACGCATTTTTCTCGCTGTCCGCGACAACATCTGGTACGACCCCTACAGTATCGATGACAATCCCGACCACTACCGGGCTAGCTACGTCGCGACTGCGACACGCGCCTACTGTGTTCCCAAGGCGGTCCTGCTCACCGCAGCAGCCCGCGCCGCGGCTATCCCAGCACGACTGGGTTTCGCCGACGTGCGCAACCACCTACAAACCACCACACTGCGGGTCCGAATGGGCGGCAGCGACCTGTTCGTCTACCATGGTTACAGCGAACTATTCGTCAACGACCGCTGGGTCAAGGCAACACCGGCCTTCAACGCCGAACTGTGCCGCCGATTCAGCGTGCCCCCAATCGACTTCGACGGGGAACACGACGCGCTCCTACACGCCTATGACAGCGAAGGTCACCAGTACATGGAATACCTTCACGACCACGGCTGGTACCACGATCTTCCCTTCGCCGAGATCGTCACCGAACTCCAGCAGCGTTACGGTCCGCTCATCATGCAAACACCTCCAACCGAGCAAGACACCTTCACTAAACACATAGTTTCTTTGGACTGATTATCTCTAAGCGGCGATTGAGGTGTACCTGACCGGTCATCCCTCATGGTGATGGGAGGGATTGTTGAAATCGCAAGTTACGCGGATGGCTGTTGCGTTGATCGTCGTTTCCGCTGTACGGAGTGCAAGGTGTTTATTGCCGTGAAATTGGTAGCGGCCCTTCGGAAACGCTGCAACTCGCCGGGCTTGGTGCCGCTGCGGATACAGCGAGGTCGAAGCCGCCTGCGTAAAAGGCAGTGGGCGATCCGCTGCGCGCAGCTACAGTTAGGAGGTCGGTAGTGGCGGGGCCGTTGGTCGGGCTGCGGGTGATCGAGCTGGCCGGGATCGGCCCGGGCACGCACGCCGCAATGATCCTTGGTGACCTCGGCGCCGACGTCGTGCGTATTGAACGGCCCGGCGCGGCAGGCGGCGTGGTTAGCGACGCCATGCTGCGCAACCGACGGCTCGTCATCGTCGACCTCAAATCCGACCAGGGGCGTGACCTGGTGCTGCGACTCGTCGCGAGGGCCGACGTGCTGATTGAGGGCTACCGGCCGGGCGTCACCGAACGGCTGGGCCTGGGTCCCGACGACTGTGCCCTGGTCAACGAGCGACTGATCTACGGCCGGATGACCGGCTGGGGTCAAACCGGTCAGCGCAGCCGTCAGGCCGGCCACGACATCAACTACATTTCGCTCAACGGAGTGCTGCACGCGATCGGCCGCAGAGGGGAACGCCCGGTGCCGCCACTGAACCTGATCGGCGATTTCGGCGGCGGCTCAATGTTTTTACTGGTGGGAATCTTGGCTGCGCTGTGGGAGCGGCAGACGTCAGGCAAAGGGCAGGTCGTCGACGCCGCGATGATCGACGGGTCGTCGGTGCTGGCGCAAATGATGTGGTCGATGCGGGCCGTCGAGATGTGGACTGACGAGCGCGGAACCAACCTGCTCGACGGGGGCGCCCCGTACTATGACACCTACGAATGCGCTGACGGCCGCTACCTCGCTGTGGGAGCGATCGAGCCGCAGTTTTACGCTGCCATGCTGGCTGGGCTCGGCCTAGACGGTGCCGGCCTGCCCGGGCAAAACGACCGCGCCCGTTGGCCGGAGCTGCGGGCTCGACTCGCCGAGGTCATCGGCTCGAAAGATCGCGATCATTGGGCCAAGGTGTTCGCCAACTCCGACGCCTGTGTCACCCCGGTGCTGGCGTTCGGCGAGGTTCTGACCGAATCACACGTCGTGCAGCGCAACACTTTCTATCGGGATGATGGCGGATTGGAGCCGATGCCGGCGCCGCGGTTTTCGCGAACCGCCCCCGATCCACCCAAGCCACCAGGAGACCCCGCCGCCTACACCGAAACCATAACCGACTGGCTACAGCTCCGGACCAATCAATAGGTTGGCACCACTATCGGAGCGGGCCACGACGGAAAGGAAAGTTCCGAGTGGAGATCGAAGATAGCGTAGCACTCGTCACCGGTGGCGCGTCGGGCCTCGGCCTGGCTACCACCCGGCGACTGCTGGACGCCGGCGCTCAAGTCGTCGTGTTGGACCTCAAGGGCTCTGACGTGGTCCGCGAACTCGGCGACCGGACGCGGTTCACGTCCGCCGATGTCACCGACGAGAAAGCGGTGAACGGCGCCCTCGATATCGCCGAATCGCTGGGCCCGCTGCGGATTGTAGTGAACTGCGCCGGCACCGGCAACGCCATTCGCGTTCTGAGCAAGGACGGCGTGTTCCCGCTCGACGCGTTCCGCAAGATCGTCGACGTCAATCTGATCGGCACGTTCAACGTGCTGCGGCTCGGCGCCCAGCGGATCGCCAAGACCGAACCGGTCGGCCCGGACGGAGAGGAGCGCGGTGTCATCATCAACACCGCTTCGGTGGCAGCGTTCGACGGCCAAATCGGCCAGGCCGCCTACTCGGCGTCCAAGGGCGGGGTGGTCGGTATGACACTTCCGATCGCTCGGGACCTGGCCAGCAAAGGCATCCGGGTCATGACGATAGCGCCGGGCCTGTTCGACACCCCGCTGCTGGCCAGCCTTCCCGAGCCAGCCAAGGAGTCGCTGGGCAAACAGGTGCCGCACCCTAGCCGGCTGGGCAGACCCGACGAGTACGCCGCGCTGGCTGTGCACATTATCGAGAACCCGATGCTCAACGGCGAGGTCATCCGTCTCGACGGCGCCATCCGCATGGCACCCAGATAGTGAAGACTGTGAGCGAATTCGGGCCGCTGGCGGCGCTATGCGGACCAGGCTCCGCGAGCGGTGACAGGTGCCAGCCGATGCGCGCATGTAATCGCGGTGGAGTTCCGGTGCTGCCCTTGATAGCAGATGCTCCTGCGCGGGCCACCGGTCAATCCGGTGCAGCAGCAGTGGCCATGTGGGCGCGCAAACGTGCGCACCACAACCCGCTGGAACCGTTCCGCGTCAAACGCCGGCCCGATATAACCCGAAACTACGGCGGCAGCGGCCACGGATGATACCCATTCGGTAGTGGCGCGCCACCTTAATGGTCCGCTGAACCGCCGTTATGCCGGCTACACCGCCCGGCGGGGTATCGCCCACTATGCCCTAGATCCGCAGCTGGCCGGCGAGACGTTAGGGCCTGGCGTCGAATTTGGTCATGTCCCGGTGGGGCCGAATTCGACGTATTGGTTCTCGACCCAACGCGCGCCCGAAGGCAGTTGCTCACCACCTGGGATGTTCCCGGTGAATGAGTCCGCCTTGTTTTAGAGTCCTGTGGCCCCCGTGGATGGGGCTGGAAGGGACGATGAAACACATGCCTCAGAATTTCACGGTGGCCCGGGTTCTGCTGTGGCGGTCTGCGGGGTGGCAGCTTTGTCGAGGTTTTGAGGTTGGGGGTAGGCGGCGGCGCCGCGTGTCGTGCGGTGACGCCGGGTCCTTTATCCCGGGGGTGGTTACTCCTTTTTTGGGGTCGAGCGGGCACAGGGGCCTGTGGGTCAGGGTATGGCGCGGACCCTGTTGAGGGCGTCGGCGAATTCTTTTGCCCAGGGCCAGGTTTGGGGGATCCGCAGGATCAGGTAGCGGGATCTTTTGATCAGCCGGGCCGCGGCGTGCAGCAGCCGGTAGCGCAGGGTGGCGGGTTCGGCTTTGGCCAGTGGGCCGTCCAGCAGTAGCAGTGGCATCCAGCACAGCAGGTCGATGGCGATCGCGACGGCGGTGACCCAAGCGGTGTTGATGGCGAACGAGTGTGAGGGCCAGCGGGCCAGGCCGGTGTCTTTGCCGGTGCGGATGAAGCCCTCCACCCGGGCGTGGACGCGGTGGCGGGCTTCTAGTCGCTGGGGTTGTCCACGGCAGTCGAGGTGGCGAGGACCTGGTAGCGGTAGCCGGCCAGCTGCTCGAACAATGACAACTGGGTGCCGTGTTCGATTTCTTCGCGCCGCACCAGGACGCGCATGCCGGCCGGCCAGCCGACCAGCTGATCCCCTCCGGTGCTGTGGCGCAGCAGCCCGGTCAACTCGGCGACCTGGGCGTCGTCGCGGGCCGCCCCGGTGGCATCCAGCGCGGCTTGCCATCCCGCATCGGGCATCTGGCCGATCGCGACCCGGACCCGCTCATCGAGGTCGAATCCGACCGAGTAGCCCACCGACATCCCCGGCCGGGCATTGAGTTTCTCCAGGTGTTCGACGACGGCGTGGCTTGAACCCGCGCCGTCGATGGTGACCAGCAACTTGCGGCGCCACGTGGCCGGGATCGCCGCGATCGCGGCGTCGATGATCGCGATATGATCGGCCGCGGTGTTCGAGCCGGCGTTGCCGGGACGGGCGATCACCGCCAGCAGTTCGCCGGTGTTGTCACACCACGCCAACAGCGGGTGAAAGCCAAACCCGCCTTTGACATTGCCTGCGGCGTGCTGCTTATCGCTGTGCGACTAAATCAGCGAGGCGTCGATGCGGATCACGATCGTGTCCCCGAGGTCCCCAGAGCAGGTCTGCGAAGCCGGGATCGCACCGTGGCGGGCCTCGATCGCCTCCCACACCCGAGAGCGGACCTTGTTGCGCACGGCCGTGACCTCGGTGATGCTCTGCTTGTCGATCTCGCCCAGGGACCGCCACATCGTCGGAACCGACGCCACCGCCTCAAACAACCGGTGCTGATCGCGCAGCACCGCGGTGCCGGCCAGGTTCTGTGCGCCGCCCGCGATCGATACCGCCACATCGCGCAACACCGCGCCTCGGTCGTGGGTGACTTCTGCGCGCGACAGCACCGACGACAAACCGCTGGTCAAACCCAGATTGTCGGCCAGCAACCGGGGTATCACGTTACCGGCGTGCCCGACCACGTCGTCGCCACGGACCTCAACTCGGACATTCTTCGACCAACCCGTAGTATCCTGCATCTGACAGGTGCACTCCCATCCTGGATAACCGAGCCTCGAACACTCCGATTATCCTTGCGGTAGTGCACCTTTCACGTTAGCGACACCCCCGAGCCCCACATTCGATGAAAAATCCAGGCATGGCTGGTCGGAAGCGGCATTCCGCGGAGGACATCGTGCGCAAGCTGCGCCGTGCGGATGAGCTGGGGGCGGCAGGCAAGACCGGTGAGGAGATCGCCGCCGAGCTGGAGGTGTCGCCGGCGACGCTGTATAACTGGCGGCGCACCTATGGCGGGATGGATATCAATGCCGCCAGGCAGCTCAAGGCGTTGCGGGAGCAGAACGCGAGGTTGAAGCGGCTGCTGGCCGAGGCGGAGTTGGAAAAGGATGCGTTGCGGGAGGTTGCGAAGGGAAAATTCTGAGCCCGGCCGCCAAGCGTCGCGCCGTGGACATGCTCAAAGAGGTGTTGAGCATGTCGGAGCGGTTGGCGTGCAAGGCGGCTGGGCTGGCTCGTTCTACCTACCGGCGCACTCCGGTCGCGCAGACCCCGGCCGACCCGGATGCCGATCTGTGGGCCTGGCTGCGCGCCTATGCCACCAAACATCCGTGCCATGGGTTTCGGCGCGCCTGGGCGGCGTTGCGCCACGATGAGGGCCGTGAGGTCAACAAAAAGAAGGTCCACCGGCTGTGGCGTGAGGAAGGACTGCAGCGGCGGGCGCATTCGCCGCGTAAGCGCGCGGGGGTGTCGTCGGCGCCGCAGGTCGTCGCGGACGCACCCAAGGTCGTGTGGGCGCTGGATTTTCAGTTCGACTCCACCATCGACGGCAAGGCCGTCAAGATCGCGTCGATGGTCGACGAGCACACCCGCGAATCGCTGCTGAACATCGTGGAGCGCTCGATCACCGGCGAGCGTCTCGTCGATGAACTCGAGCGGGTGTTCGCCACCGCCGGTGGACCGCCGCTGGTGCTGCGCATGGACAACGGCCCGGAGATGATTTCACAAGCGCTGCAACAGTTTTGTGACGGCACAGTCGGATTGTCCTACATTCCACCCGGCGCGCCGTGGGACAACGCCTACATCGAATCGTTCAACAGCAGGCTCAGGAAGGAGTGCCTCAACCGCAACCACTGGACCAACCTGCTGGAGGCCCGAGTAGTCATCGGCGACTTCAAGCACGAACATAATCACCGGCACCGTCACTCCGCACTGGGCTACCTCACCCCGGCCGAGTACGCTGCCCGATGCAGCCACACCCACACCCCTGTGGCCTGCGAAATCAACTGAATCCAGAACAACAAAACCCGACTCTAGAACCGGGTGGACTCAGTATCGGGGACTCGCCACCACCCAAGGCGAGTTCGACTACCTGCAGGACAAGTTCGCCGACTGGGCCGAACCCATTCCGGGCATCCTGGCCGCGACGAGTTGCACGGGCGTTTTGCGCGACGACGTTTATGACCGCGCTCCCGCCCGGAACTGGGCACGCGGACCGAACCGTCCCCGGTTTTATGCGCACTTCCTTTGTTGGGAAGGATGGCGCGATGCCGAGCAAGTACGACGAGAACACCAAGGCCAGGGCCGTGCGGTTGGTGCGCGAACACCGCGACGACTACGACTCAGAGTGGGCGGCGCTCAAGGCGATCTCCGGCCGGCTGGGGATGCATAGCGAGACGCTACGCAAGTGGGTGCGTCAAGCCGAGATCGACGCCGGTGAAGCAGCGGGGGTCGCCACCGAGGAAATCCGCGAGCTGCGTGAGCTGCGTAAGAAGAACCGGGAGCTTGAGCAGGCTATCGTTATCTTGGGCTGGGTCGACTGTTTAGCGTCGTGAGCTGGGCGTTTGTGTCGTGGACGGTGTCCGTTACGCGGGTGGCGGCGATGCGGTTGGCGCGGAGTTGTCCGTGCAGGCGTGCGATCTGGTTGCGCAGTTGGCGGGTTTCGTCGTCGAGTTCGCGAATGCGTTCGTGTGCGAGTGTGAGGCGTTGGCGCAGCGAGGCGTCGGAACCGGGTTCGATCCGGGCAGGTGCCGACGACGTCGTCTCCGATATGGTGGTCAATCGGCGGAGTTGGTCGCGCAGTTCGGGTTGGGCATACAGCCATGAGCGGGAGACGCCAGCGTGGGCGGCGATCTGCGTGATGGTGTGTCGCTGGCCGGTTTCGTCGAGTTCCTGTAGGGCTTGTCGAGCGCGTTGGAGGGTGTCGGCGCGACGGCGTTGGGCAGCGGCGATGAGGTGGTGGCTGTTGTCACGGCGCATCGGAGGAGTCCTTCCCGCAACATGTTCCGCTGTCCGGCGCGGCGCACCGGCAGTCGTGTTGGTCGGCTTCCAGGGCGGTGATGATGGTGAGCAGGTTGGTTTCGAGCGTGCGGTTCATCTCGGCCAGGCGGGTATGGCCGTCGGCCTCGGCGCGGGTGATCAGCGCGCGGGTGTCGTCGAGCTGTTTGCGGTGCTGGGGCAGGAATTCGGCGGTCGTGACGAACAGTGGGCAAGTCAGGCATGCGTTGGCATGCGGACACGATTTCTGTAGCGGCAGGCCGCAATAGCCGGTGGGCAGCGCGATTTTCGCGCGGGCAAGGTTCTGTTTCATCCACTCGGCATCGGCGAGCGGTCCGTCGAGCATGGTGTCGACGGGCTCACCACGGATGTTGACCTTCTGGGCGCGTTCCCACTGCTCGCGAATGGTGCTGTCGGCCAAGCGGGCATAGACAGCCGTCATGGTGTGGCTGGTGTGGTGAAGCAGCCGTCGGACCACTTCTTGCGGCACGTCATGGTCGATCCACCGAGTGGCCGCGGTGTGCCGGAACTGGTGAGCGGTCACATGCACTTTCTGACCGAGTTCGTCTGTAACGCCGCACTTTTCGAGCCACTGCCCGAGCTGAATGTGGAACGTCGCGGTCGGAATGGGCAGGTGGCCGTCGGGGTTGGCGCTGCTGCGCGGCAACAGCACGCCAGTGGTCGGGAACCGCTGCCGGGTGCGCGCCTGCTGCTCCTGGATCATGGTGGCCAGTTCGTCGTCGATGGGCACCACCGCCTCGCGGCGCAGCTTGTGATTGCGGTAGCGCAAATACACCGCGCCCCGCGGGTCGCGCACCAGACAGTCCATCTGAAGCCGGGTGGCGTCGCCGATGCGCAGTCCCGTGCGGATAAGGACCTCTACCAGCAGCCGGATCCGCGGGTCAGCGATCCGGTCGAGATTGGCGACGTTTTCCAGCTGGGCCATGACGAACTCAGGAATCGCCCGCGGTGCCGGCGTCTCGTCGCGGCGGGGAGGGTCGCTGGGATACAGCTGCGCCTCAGCCGGCAGCGATGCCCACCGGTGCTGGCGGACGGCATAAAGAAACCCCGTCACGCAGCCGATGTCGGTGCTGCGGGTCTTCGGGTGCGGGATTTCGACCGCGAGTCGGGCCAGATAGGCCTCCAACGCCGCCCGGTCGAGCACATTCGGGCCGGGCGAGCTCACCAATCCCGGGGTCAGCCGCGACAACCGCACCAGCGCAATGCGGTCCCGGCGCAGCTGCCCCAGCCCGACCCCGCACGACATTCGCCAGCGACACCACCGCTTGACCAGCTCTCGCAACCACGGTGGTTGCACCGCGGTGAAATCCAGGCGTGCCCCGTCATGACCGGAAACACCCAGCCGCCGCGGCCGCCACACGTCACGCTGGTATTCGCTGTCCCAGCCGGTCCCGTCGCGCAGGTCGAGCAGGCACTCGATCGCATAGGCGAGGAACGCGCGCGGCGTGTGCAGCGCGGCCGCTGCCGGCAGCCCGGCCAGCCAGTCATCGAGCGGACGCACCAGCAGTGACTCGGCCCCGGTTGCCGACAAGTGGTCCAGCAGCGGCTTAATCGATCGCGGCGTGGTGCGGGTCCGGTTCGCATCGACCCGGCATTGCAGCGCGTAGCCGATCTCCAGCCGCAACTGCGGCGCCAACGCCAGCAAGTCGAAGCGGTCCTCGCCGTAGCTGGCGCAGTAGGCGATGAACTCCGCCGTCGACGGGCGACCACGGCCCCGCCACCGCCTGTGGTGGGAATGACACCAGCCGGCGTCCAGTTCGGCCCACAACGCGCACCCCGGGATGGCGCACACCGCCGCCGGTGTGCCAGCCACCTGCGGCGTCCACTGCGCGGGGACACCGACTTCTCGTTGACCGCGCACTTCGACCGATGGGCCAAGCAGGTCGACTTCGTGTTCGGCATGGACGCCAGTGCCGCGCTGCGCTCGCGCGCCGAGGCGCTGGCCGAGGCCTGCTGGACACCGCTGCAGCGGCCCGCAGCCGCGCCGCCGCGCAGCGGGCAGCAGCGCCGGCGCGAGCCCAACCACAAGCGGCGCATCGTCGCTGAACGCGGCTATGTCAACCTTGAACTCAACGGCGAGGATGTCGCCGAGTTCACCTACCAGCCCGGCAAGTGTGGCCGACCCTACCGGGTGATCGCGCTGCGCAAGAACATCAGCAAGACCCGCGGTGAGCAGGCGCTCATCGACGAGGTCCGCTACTTCTTCTACATCACCACCCGCACCGATCTGACCCCCGCGCAGGTCGTGGCCTGCGCCAACGACCGCTGCGACCAGGAAAACGTCATCGAGCAGCTGAAAAACGGTGTCAACGCGCTGCGGGTGCCGCTTTATGACCTGGTCTCCAACTGGGCCCACATGGTCATCGCCGCCCTGGCCTGGAACATCAAGTCCTGGTTTGCGATGATGCTGCACCACAAGGCCGACCGGCGCGACTGGATCAACATGGAGTTCCGCCGCTTTTGCACCCAGGTGATCCTCATCCCCGCCATGATCATCCGCCGCGCCCGTGCCATTACCGTCCGGATCATCGGCTACCACCCCAGCCTGGACCGATTCTTCAGCGCCTACAACACCATTGAGCGCACTCGCTTCGGCTGACACCCACACCCGCCACTCGCCTACGGCCCTGCCGCACCCCACAGCACGCCAGCCCTGTCTCCGTTGTCCAAACCAGCGCACCTCGCGGCGTCCCCGCATGCCCTCACACCCGAACAACCCACGCAGAAGCAATAATCCAGCCAATCGACGACCGCTCACCCATCCGAAAACAGTCATCGACGCCCCAGACACCGCCCGACCGCCAAACCAAATCGAGTTCCCGCACAATCCTGCAATCCGCTGGCAGCGACTCGCTTATTTAAGGCCTAGTCGCTGTCCAACTCGCCGTACTCTCCGTGCAGGTAATCCGCATACAGCCGGATCACCGTGGCTGGCACCGGCACCTGCCGACCTCCGCCCTTGGCTCGAGCCCGGTTCGTATTCACCCGCGGCACCACCGACACCAGCCGAGCCGCGGCGTCGACGTCGCTGTGGCGCAACCCCAATGCCTCACCAACCCGCAGCCCGGAGGAAGCCAGCAGGGAAAACAGGAACCGATCCCGCAGCCGATCACAGGCCGCCACGATCGCCGCGACCTGTTCCGCGCCCAACGTGTCTACGATGCGCCGCTCGGCGCGCAACCGAATCCGCCTGGCACGTTCTGGCCGAGACCCCAGGTGCGCCAGCAACGGTCGCCACGACCCACCATGCGCCGTGCGCCGCTGCCAGGTCGTCAGCAGATCCCCCAGATCCACGCCGTGACGCTGATGGAACTCATAAAACGCCGAGATCGCCGACAGCTTCCGGTTCACCGTCGCCTCCGAGCACACGCTCTCCGCGCTCGGCAACACCGCGACATCCCCTACCCGCGCCGACGCTGGCAACCGCAGCCAGGCCACGAACCAGCCCACGTCGTCCAGCCGCACCCGCGACCACACCACGCCGCGCTGATCGAGGAACTCGAACCAATCCCGCAAATCATGGGCGTAGGCCTTCACCCAGTTGGGTGAGCGCTCGATGGCGTGCAGATGCGCCAAGAATCCCTCGACCGGCTCCACCACCACCGAATCGCGATCGACCAGCGTCCACGACTGCGGATCACCGAACGGCATCACCACCGGCTGCATCCGCAGCCCAGGACACGTCACAGACACCGAAGATAACCAGTCCACAACGCATTTCCCGGTACCCCAGACGGCATGTCGTCTACATCGTGGACAGTCTCCTTAGGGCCTCAGATAACTATCGAAATACTCAAGGCCGCAACGAGTTTCTTCGCGCGGGAGTGCGACCCGCTACACCGCTGATCTGTGCGTTCATCGACGAACATCGTAAGGAATTCGGGGTCGTACCGATCTGCCGCGCCCTGGGTATCCAGGGCGTGGCGATCGCCCCGCGCACCTACTGGGCGCACCGCTCGTCGGCGCCGTCGAAACGGGCCCTGTGGGACACCACGATCACCGAGATCCTGGCCGGCTACTACGAGCCTGACGCCGACGGGAAACGCCCACCGGAGAGCCTCTACGGCAGCCTGAAGATGTGGGCGCATCTGCAGCGGCAGGGCATCCCGGTGGCCCGGCGCACGGTGGAACGGATCATGCGCCGCAACGGTTGGCGGGGTGTCACCCGTGCTCGCCGCCCGCCGCGTACCACCGAGCGCGACTCGGCCGCGGCCCGAGCGCCGGACCTGGTGGGCCGGCGGTGGCGCGTTGCCGCACCCAACCTACTGGAGGTAGCTGACTTCACCTACGTCGCGCTCGACACCGGCGGGTTCGGCTACACCGCGTTCGTCGTCGACGCCTACGCCGGGCTGATCCCCGGCTGGGAGTGCTCGATGACCAAAGACACCGGCTTCGTCGAGCGCGCCCTGCGCCACGCCGCGGCGTTCCGCGCCCGTCAAGGCTATCCGTTCAACGACACGATCCATCATAGCGACGCCGGAAGCCAGTACACCGCAATACATTACGGTGAGACGCTGATGCTTGAGGGGCTGATACCGTCGATCGGTACCGTCGGCGACGCCCTGGACAACGCGCTCTGCGAAACCACGATCGGGCTCTACAAAACCGAGTGCCTACGCCCAGGCTCCCCGTTTCGCACCGGCCCGATCCGCACCCTCTCCGACCTGCAGAACATGACCTCGGCGTGGGTCAGCTGGTTTGGATATGCGGGTGATCTTCGGCGTGTCTGCCGCTGTCCCGCGGGGCGGGCGCGGATGCTGTGGGCGGGAGGTTGTCGTGTTCGTGCCTTGCCTGGTTCACCCGGTTGGCGGTGGCGTTCCTCGGCTGGGGCATGAGTTGGTCGACGACTATTTGGGGATGGTCGCAGCCCGGGCGCGCCCGAACACGGTGCTGGCTGCCGCGTTCGATCTGAATGTTTTCTTCACTGAGGTCGCCAAGACGCCAGAGGAGGTCACCGATGCCGACGTGTTGTCATTCATCGCCGCCCAGCGCCAGCCGAGGCGTGGCGCGGAAGTGGTGCGGATTGACGACGGTGAGGCCGGGCTGTCGGCGCGCACGATCAAGCGGCGGCTGGCCTCAGTCGCCGGGCTGTTCGAGTATCTGATCATTCGTGGCGTTGTTTCTAGAAATCCAGTGCCGCAGGGATTGTCGACGCGGACTCCGAGTCGGGTGGTACGTGGCGTGCCGTTGATTCGCACCCCGCGAACCCTGCCGCGGGTGATCGACTCCGACCAGGCCGACGCCTTGATGAGGGCGCTACGCACCCACCGGGACCGGGCGATGGTACAGGCGATGCTGCTGGGTGGGCTGCGTCGGTGCGAGGTGCTCGGGCTGCGGCTGGGTGACGTGCGTCCCGGTGAGAAGCGGTTGTTCATCGCCGACGGCAAGGGCGGTCACCAGCGCATCGTGCCGGTGTCACCGCGCTTTTTCACCACTTTGGCCAGTTACCTGGAGGCGGAGCGGCCGCATACCGCGTCAACCGATCACGTGTTCGTGGTGCTCAAGGGCCAACGTCGGGGTCGGCCGCTCAGCGCGGCCGGGCTCGATGAGATCATCGCTGGTGCTCGGCGTCGAGCCGGCATCGAGCACCTGACCTGTCATCAACTGCGGCACACCTGTTTTACCCGGCTGCGTGAGGCCGGGATGGCGCTGGAGGCGATCCAGGCCCAGGCCGGGCACCGCTCGCTGGAATCGACCCGCATTTACTTGCACTTGGCCAACGACTGGCTCGCCGGCGAATACCGGCGAGCGGTCGAGGCGATCGATGCGCAAGCGATGCAGGCACCTGGCTGATGGTCACTGGCCGCATCACCGTGGACGCCGAGCTGCTCAGCCGCACCGACCTGCGGCCGGGCCTGCCGGCGCGGTCGTTTTGTCCCGCCGACTACCACTGGTTCAACGAAGCCTGTTCTCGCATCGGCGTTTCGGCTAGGGACACCGCGGCGCAGTGGAACATCCTGGCGAAGGTTACTGCCATCACTGGTGTGTCACCGCGCGCGATCACCGACGAGCATTTCGACGCCGCCCGTGTGGCGATGCTCACCTCCTATGCTCGCCGCGGCAAGCCCACCGCGGGCAAGAACGTGGCCGCGGTTCTTCACCGCCTGCGGCTGACGCCCTTCCACGCTGGCCAGATTTCTACGCTGCGCCCACCGGCGGTGCAACACCAATCCTCGGACACCGGATGGGACACGGCGCCAATAAAGTTTGTCGAAACCGCGCAGCGATACCTCACACAAGTCGCGCTGAGTCTGCGACCGAGCACCGTCCGACACATAGACCTGGACCTGCGCCGATTCGCAGTCTGGCTGGCCGACACCCACCCCGACGTCACCGGCTGCGCTGATCTCCGGCGCGAACACATCGAGGCATTCAAGGCGTGGCTGTGCACGCACCCCAGGCCATCCACCGGCAAGCCGCTCAACCGGGTCAGCATCAAGAACACGCTGATCAACCTGCACTGCTTTCTCACCCGAATCGCCGAATGGGGCTACCCGGACGCGCCGACCAGGACACTGATGTTCCCCGGCGATCTGCCCATCATCGACAAGCCGTTGCCGCGGTTCCTCGACGACGCCGCAGCAGCCAAGCTGCTGCGCGCCACCCGCAGCGACGCCGATCCGCTGTCTCGGCTGATCGTTGAATTGCTTGCCCGCACCGGGATACGCCGCAGCGAGCTGCTGGCCCTCACCGTCGACGCCGTCGTGCAGATCGGATCCGCCTACTGGCTGCGCATCCCGATCGGCAAGTTGCACAACGACCGCTACATCCCGCTGCACCCACAGCTCAAAGAACTCCTTGATGACTGGATCGCCAACCATAGACCCAATGGGTTGCGCACCAATCACCTTCTGATCGAACACAGAAGGCCGATTAGCCATCACCGCGTCACTTCGGCGTTGCGCCGCGTCGCCGGCGCGGCCGGCATCGGCAACGTCACCGCGCATCAGCTGCGACACACGCTAGCCACCCAGGCGGTGAATCGGGGCATGAGCCTGGATGCGATCGCAGCGCTGCTCGGACATTATGCGGGTGATCTTGTCAAGTGGGTGCGGTCAGGAGGCGGCATCGTCGAGGCGGGCGAGCAGTCCGTCGAACACTTTCTGGCGGCCGAGTTGTCCTTTCTCGGCGGCGTCGTCGCGTTGAGCCTGCAGAGTCGGGCGGAATTCGATGGTGGTCTGGAAGAAAGTGCAGGATTCGCAGATGGATTCGAAGTGGCAGTCCAGGCCGACGGGTCGGGCGCAGTAGCCGTTGCCGAGCATGCGGCGGTGCATCTCGGCACGGAGCTTGCGCATTTCAGCGCCTTCGGCGTCGGCGGGAAGTGCGCGCGGCTGATCGTAGAGGGCTTCGACTTTTTCACTGACGGAGAAGTATTCGTCGGCGACAGTGCGATCGGCGATTCGGGCGTAAACGAGCGTCATACGCATAGATCGGTGGCCCAACAGCGCGGCCAGCGCTTCCAGGGACATGCCGCGGTTGATCGCCTGGGTCGCCAAGGTATGCCTGAGACGATGCGGCGAAACACGGCCGATGCCAGCCGCTTTCGCGGCTTCAGCGACTGCCCGATCGACGCGGCCCTCGCCGATGCGTTGGCCGTATTCGATAAACAGGTAGGGGCTGCGCAAGCTGGTGGGTCGGTTGGCGATCCAGGCGTCGAGGAGGTCCTTGAGTTGGGGGTGCAAGGGGATGTAGCGGTCGGTGCGCAGTTTCCCCAGCGGCACGTGCAACCAGTATGCCGCCCCGATCTGCACCACGGAATCAACTGTGAGATCGAGGAATTCGCCCTTGCGCAGCCCAGTGCGGGCCAGAAACTCCACACACAGTCGAACGAACGGATCATCAGCGGTGCGCGCGGCCTGCAGCAGCTTGGTGAACGCGGCGTCGTCGAGGAAGCGGGGCAGCGGGTCGTCGCGCAGCGGCAGGTCGCCGGTGAACATGAGCACGCGGGCGGGAATGTCGTCGCCGCACCATTCGGTGAGCCGGTCGAAGCAGGTGCGCAGGGTACCGAGGTGTTCGGCGAGACTGATCTTGGACAACCGCCCACCGCGGGCCGAGGGCCGGGTGCTCAGGTGCAGCTTGTAGGCCTCGATGTGTGTCCGACGCAGGTCGGCGACGCAGACCACCTCGGGGGCGTTCGCGGCCAGCCAACCGGCGAACTCCCGCAGCACGCCTTCGACGCGCACCATCGTCGACGCCCGCAGCGACAGCCGTGTCTGGGCGATGTAACCGGTCAGGGTGGCCGCCAGCCGCGGCGGGACCGCCGCCCACTGGGCGGCCCGTTCAGCCGAGCGGTTTGGGCTGGTCTTGCGGGGCGCGGTGTCCAGGACGCCGAGGTGGAACAGGGTGGTCTGCGCACCGAACAGCGCCGCGCTCAGTGCCTTGGCGCCGTGGCTGCCGGGTCGGTGGCGAGTTATCGCGCTGATCAACGCTTTTCGCTGCGTATCGATCACCGGCTGGGTCAGCTTCTCGGGAGTCAGCCCGGCCAGCGCGGCCACCTTGGCCAGGGCGGACCACTGCAGGCGGGTCACGACGGGACCGAACCCGAGCTCAGTGGAGGTCGCCACGAACCGTTGGTGGAACCTGCGGTGATGGTGAGCGGCGACTTCGCCGAGGTAGGGCCGGCACGCCACGAGATAGTCCGGGCTGGGCCGCAGCCGTCCCGTCACGATCAGCCAACCGACCACCCGTCGATCCTTCAGCGGCAAAGCGCACTGGGTTGCCAGCGGCAACGCAGACCAGCCCGCCACACCCACGCGGGTGAAGAACGTGCGGGCCACCGAGGTCACCGGGTGTCCCGCGAACATCCTGGCCGCAACGAGGTCGGCCCTATACGCCTCGACGAGCTCCTCGATGTCGGGGCGAGGTGCCGGTGACCGGTTCATTTCTCGGCCGCCTCACCGGACGCGACGACCTGCGCCTCGATCGCCTCGGCGGCCCGCAGGTACTCCCGTTCCAGCCAGTCGTTGGCCAGATGCAGATAGATGCGGGTCGAGTCGATCGATGCGTGGCCGGCCTGAGCCTGGATCGCCTCCAGCGCCATCCCCGCCTCCCGCAGCCGGGTGAAACAGGTGTGCCGCAGCTGATGGCACGTCGCCTGGGTCAGCCCGGCGCGACCGCGCGCACCCTCGAGGATCTCGTCCAGACCGGCAGCCGACAACGGCTCGCCACGCCGGGATCCCTTCAACACCACGAACACTCGATCGGTCGACGTCTGCGGGCGCTCCTGATCCAGATAGTCCCCCAGCGATGCGAAGAACCGCGCCGATACCGGCACCATCCGCTGCCGACCGCCCTTGCCTTCGGCCACGAACACCCGCCGCTCGCCGGTGTTGACATCGTCGAGGCGCAGTCCCAGCACCTCACAGCGTCGCAGACCACCCAGCAGCATCGCCTCGACCATGGCCCGGTCGCGGTGGGTGCGCAGCGCCGCCCGCAACGCGTCGACCTCGCTTGGCGCCAGCACCCGGGGCAGCGTGCGCGGGGTGCGGATCAACGGCACGCCGCCCTTGCCGCGCCGAGCACCGGGGCGACGCGCCGCCAGGCTTGTCGGGACGGGGTTGCAGGTGACGCCGGTATCACCGCGGGCCGCGAGGTAGGCATACAGGCCACGCACCCTGGACAACCGGCGGGCGATCGTGCGCGACGCCAACCCTGGCTCGCCGTCCTCCAACCGCACCACCTGCTCGCCCAAGCGGGCAGTGCGTTGAGAAGCCAAGAACGCGAAGACATCTGCGGCGTTCACCTGAGCCGGTTGCTTGGCAACTACACCGAAGAAGATCTTCAAATCCGACGCCACCGCCAGCCATGTGTTGGTCCGGGCTCGCGCCGCAACGAAGGCCAGGTAGTCATCCAGCAGCGAATGCCCCAGGGTGATCGCGACCAGTTCCGCCCCACGATGGTGACGAACCAGGCACGGCATGAACACGACAACCTCCCGCCGCCAGCATCCGCGTCAGCCCCGCTGGATCACGGCAGACACGCCGAATATCACCCGTATATCAAACACAAAACCTTAGCCATGACAATGGTTTACGCACGAACTGCTGATAAGACCGTCGCCGAGGAGTACTTCGCCGTCACCGAGAAAGTGGAACTACTCTACGCCCAGCCCAATCAACTCGCCGGCGACGACGAAGGCCGCGAAATGCGCAAACTGCGCAACGAGATGCACCGCCGCATGCTGGGCAACGGCTACTGCGCACGACCGGTCGAGATGGACTGCCACTTCGAGTCCATCTGCGAATCCTGCAGCTTCTTCGTTACCACCCTCGAGTTCCGGCCCACGCTGCAACGTCAGCGCGACGATGCCGCCAACAAGGGCCAACTCGGCCGCCAGAAGATCTTCGACGACATCCTCGACCGCCTCGATACCACCGCCTCGTGACCGCCCTACTTGACTCGATCACCCGCATAAGTACAACGACCGCAGGCTGATGCACCGCCTGGGCCGCATCCCGCCCGCGGAAGCCGAGGCCGAGCACTACGCTCGACTCCAGGCCGGAAAGCACACCGGTCACACGTAACCAGGTGTGCATGAAACCGGGGATGCTTCAAACCGGTCGTACTCGTGGGCGACGCAGCGCATCCGATGCGTCCGCACCTAGGCCAAGGCGGCTGCCAGGGGCTAGAAGACGCCGCGATCCTGGCCGCGTTTATCAGCAAGAACCAAGATCTGGCAACGTCTTTCGCGCAATTCACAGCGTTCCGTCGGCCCCGTATCACGTTGATTACTCGAACGTCAAAGTTGATCGGCAAGGTCGGCGCTGGTGTTTCCGGCGAGCGGTGACACCCGCACGCTGTGATCCGGTAAGCCAATCCAAGTCCGGGGTAAAGGGTTCGGCTCATGGCTCCTGCCACGGCGGCGGTGCGGCCCTGGCCCGACCATCGCGTGTCGTCGACGGTGGTGTGGGCGGTGCTCGATCGCGCCAGCGCCGGATGGCGCGAGTTCACCACGCCCCGGGCGGGGCGCGGCTGCTGACCGATCTGCGCAAATCGGCGCGCCGTCCACCAATACTCACCAATACTATTGCCCGCAATGAATCCGAAAATCAGCACCGAAACCGCCTCAGCGCCAATCGAATCTGTCAGCTACACCGATAGGCTCATGAACGCAGGGCGGGCGGACGCTAACTCAAACCACTTGGGCGCGGTCCTGGTGGCCCCTCGCGGGCTCAAATCTGATTGCCGCCCTCCTCCGATCGTTTGGCGGCCCGCATCGTTGCCGAGCGGTCCTCCTCGTCGATCAGGTGGGCGAACGCCCGAAGGTTCTTCAGCGACGCGCCGCGGGACACCCGCCACTCCCACTCCTTTTGGATCGACGAGCGAAAACCCAACTCCAGCAACGTGTTGAAATCCGAGTCCACCGCTTCCAGCACTTGGCCGAGCACCCGGTCGATCTCGGCGGCGTTGACCGAGGCCAACGACATGCGGCCCACCAGGTAGATGTCGCCGACATTGTCCAGCGTGTAGGCGACACCGTAAAGACGGCGGTTGCGGTTGAGCAGAAACCGGTAAACACCCTCGTGGTTCTCGTCGGGTTTACGGCACACGAACGCCTCGATGCGCACCGAGTGCTCACCGATACTGAGGATCGTGTTGGTTTTGAGCTTGCGCTCGCCGGGTAACTCCACGATCAATCCCGGTGGCCCCCCGTGGGCGCCCCGGTGCCGCGAGTAGGCCAGCCCACTGGCCTGCAACGCTTCCTCGATAGCCCGCTGCACAGCTGATGTCATCGGCGCCACTCCTCGACCCCGGCTCCGCCGGGTTCATCGTCGTCGGCGCGGGTCATCGGCGCCACTCCTCGACCCCGGCTCCGCCGGGTTCATCGTCGTCGCGGGTCATCGGCGCCACTCCTCGACCCCGGCTCCGCCGGGATCATCGTCGTCGGCGCAGAGCGTCACGCCCCCACCTCCCGATGGGCCGCCCAGCGCCGGGATTTGCGTGCCAATGCCAGGTCTCGCACCCGGCGCTGACGTCGGCCGGTGAAATCGGCGATCGCGCGCCGGTAGCTGGCCAGCAACGCGTCGACGGTGTTCTCCCAGGAAAACGCCGCTGCGTGCGTGGCCGCCGAGCGGCTCATCGCCCATCCCCGCGGCCCGGAACCCAGCCGCAGCAACTCCTCGATGGCAGCAGCCCACCTGCCGACGTCATGGCCGGACACCAGCATGCCGCTGACCCCGTCACGCACCACCACCGGCAGCCCGCCCACCGCGGCGGCTACCACCGGCGTCCCGCACGCCTGGGCCTCCACCGCCACCAGACCGAAGGACTCCGAATAGCTGGGCACGGCAACCAGGTCGGCGGCCCGAAACAGGGTGGCGAGATCTTCGCGGGACTGCGGCGGCAGGAATGTCACCCGTGCGGCGATACCCAGCTCCTCGGCCAGCCGAGCCAGCCCGTCTGGGGCGACGCGGCCGCTGCCCGACGGTCCGCCGGCCACCACGATGTGCACCCGCGCCAGTCTGGCAGCCGCTCGCAGCACAATGTCGGGCGCCTTCAGCGGCTGGATGCGCCCGACGAAGACCACCACGTGCCGATCCGGCGGCAGTCCCAAAGCCGCCCGGGCAGCACGGCGATCCCCGGGATGAAACACCTCGAGGTCGACCCCCGGGTGGGCCACGTCGATCCTGGCGGGATCGGCACTGTGCAGCGAAACCAGTTGCGCGGCTTCCTCGGCGGTGTTGACGATCAGCCGGTCGGCCTCGTCGACGACCTGCTGCTCGCCGACCGTGCGCAATGGTGGCTCGGGGGTGTCTCCGTCGGCCAGCGCCGCGTTTTTCACCGCCGCCAGGGTGTGCGCGGTGTGCACCAGCGGGACCGCCCAGCGGTCCCGCGCCAGCCAACCGACCTGGCCGGAGAGCCAGTAGTGCGAGTGCACGATGTCGTAATAGCCGGGTTCGTGCGCGGCTTCGGCACGCAACACCCCCGCGGCGAACGCGCACAGCTGGGTAGGCAGGTCGTATTTGTCGAGACCTTCGAAAGGCCCGGCGACCACGTTACGCACCAGCACCCCCGGCGCCACCTGCACGGTCGGCGGATCGGTCGATGCGGTGGCCCGGGTGAAGATCTCCACCTCGATGCCCCGCCGGGCCAGGTGCAGCGCGGTCTGCAGCACGTAGACGTTCATGCCGCCGGCGTCGCCGACACCCGGCTGGGCCAGCGGTGAGGTGTGCACCGACAACACTGCCACCCGGCGCGGGTCGCTCAACCCGGCTGGATCAAGGCCGCAAGCATCAAGGCGAGAAATGTCGATATGCACACCGCCATCTTGGCAGGGCCCGCCACGGTGCCCGCGGCGCACTCACGTCACGTCAACGGTCTCCGCGCCGGGCCGTCAAGCGCCCGCAGCGGTGTCCCGAGCGCGCCGGCGCGCCGCATCGCGCCCAGCGGATCGGCGTAGAGCCCGTCCAGCGACACGATTCCCGCACCCGCCTCCTGCACCCGGTTGCCGAACACGGTCACCCTGATCTCCCGCGGCGGCAGCACCGAGCGGGCGGCGAACGCGGCTTTCACCTGCGCCATCCCCTCCGGGTATTCCGTGAACGCCTGGCCGCCAACCACCAGATCCTCAGGATTGAGAAGGTCCCGCAGCAGCGCGACGGCCTCACCGAGCACACGAGCCCGCTCCGCCAGCAGGTCGTTGGCCAGCTGGTTGCCGTTGCGGGCGGCATGCAGCAGCTCGGCGATGGCGGGCCGGGGCCCGGGTGTGCGGCCGTCAGGCAGGATACGCAGCCGCCGCGCCGCGGCCAGCACCGCCTCATCGCTGACGGTGGACTCCAGCTGCCCGGAACCGCCCAGCAGCTCCGAGGCCGCGGGCAGGGTGGCCATGGTGCCGGGACCGCCGGCCGGGCTGTGCACCCTGCCGCCGATCACCAGGGCATAGCCCACGGTTTCGCGGGCGTAGACGTAAAGACCGCTCGACGGGCTGGGTGCCGGCCGCCGCCCGAGCAGCAACTCCGCCCCGGCCATGGCATGCACCGCCGACGCCACCGACACCGGCAGGCCCAGCGCGTTGGCCAGCACCGGCCCGACCGGTGCCTGCCGCCAGCCCAGCCGGGGATGGTCGATGTGGCCGCTGGCGCCGTGGACCACTCCGCCGATCGCGACCCCCACCCACAGCGGCCGGCGCCGACGCCAGCGCCGCAGGTATCGACGGGCGGTGTCGGCCAGTGACGCCAACGCGGGCCCCTGGGCGCTGCGCGGGGTTGGCGCCTCGGCCACGTCAAGCGCACGGCCGAGTAGGTCGGTGGCCACGATGCTGGTGCTTCGTGCCCCGATGTGCAGGCCCAGCGTCAGGAACGGTTCGTGATTGACCTCGACGGGCACCCGTGGGCGCCCGATCGCCCCGGTGACCGCAAGGTCGGCGCGCTCGCGCAGCAGGCCGGCCTCCAGCAGCGCATTGACCTGCCGGTTCACCGTCGCGACGCTCAGCGACGTGGCATCGGCGATGGCGTCACGGCCGACCGGACCGTGCAGCCGCACGGCCCGGAAGACCGACGCCGCGGCGGTGTCCGACAGATGCAGCGACGGCTCGACGACCCGGTGGTGCGAACGTGGTCGCCGATTCCCGCCCCCGCCGCGATGGGTGAAGTGGTTGGTGTTGGTGAGTGTCGTTGAGCGCATGGGTGTCCTTGTCCGAGTTCCTGGGTTCCGACAACAGGCCCGGCCACCCCGGCGCGGGGCTTGGCTCAGGCAGGGCAGACCGCGCGGCAACAACACACGCGGTCCGCGATCGGACACAGGCCGAGCAAGGCGCTCAGGTACACGCGAGGGAATCTAGCACGCTTGGCTAGAGTTGGTGAGATGACAACGCCAGCACCGCAGCCGCGCGAACGCATCGCGGTGGTCACCGGGGCCAGCTCCGGCATTGGCGAAGCAACCGCGAGAACCCTTGCCGAGCAGGGTTTTCACGTGGTCGCGGTGGCGCGCCGGGCGGAGCGGATCACGGCGTTGGCCGATGAGATCGGCGGAACCGCCGTGGTGACCGACGTCACAGACGGTGCCGCTGTGGAAGCACTGGCAAGCGGATTGAGCCGGGTCGACGTGCTGGTCAACAACGCCGGGGGCGCCAAGGGCCTGGAACCGGTCGCCGAGGCCGACCTGGACCACTGGCGCTGGATGTGGGAGACCAACGTGCTGGGCACGCTGCGGGTCACCCGGGCGCTGTTGCCCAAGTTGATCGCCTCCGGCGACGGGCTGATCGTGACGGTCACCTCGATCGCGGCGTTCGAGATCTACGACGGCGGCTCGGGCTACACCTCGGCCAAGCACGCCCAAAGCGCGCTGCACCGCACCCTGCGCGGTGAGTTATTGGGAAAACCCGTGCGGCTCACCGAGATTGCGCCGGGCATGGTGCACACGGAATTCTCCCTGGTGCGCTTCGACGGCGACCAGCGGCGAGCCGACGCGGTGTATGCGGGAATGACCCCGCTGGTGGCCGCCGACATCGCCGAGGTAATCGGATTCGTGGCCAGCCGCCCATCTCACGTCAACCTGGACCAGATCGTCATCCGGCCGCGCGACCAAGCCTCGGCTACCCGCCGGGTCGCGCGCTAGGCGTGCGGGCCGACGTGGTGGGTGTGCCCGATAACGTGGGCGCGCCGGGCGGGGTGATGGGCGCGGTGACCGGGATGGGCTTAGCGGGCTTGGGCCCCTCGCCCGCCAGCGCCGACATCGACTTCCAGGTGTCCCAGTCCACCGCCCAGTCCCAGATATCCCCGTCGGCGTAGGACAGCTGGATCGAGCTGCCGGTCACCTCCACGGGGTCGCCGTAAAGCGCGCTGTTGTAGTACTGCTCGGCGTCGGCCGTGGACAAATTGATACAGCCGTTGGTGACGTTGGTGTTGCCCTGCGCGCCGGCGCTGGCGGGGTTGGCGTGGATGAATTCGCCGTTGTTGGAAATCCTCACCGCCCAGCGCTCGTGGACGTTGCTGTAGCCGGCGGCGGGGTTGGACATGTAAAAGTCGGCGTATTTCTCGGTGACCACGTGGATGCCGTTGCGGGTGACGTTGCGGGGCTTGTCGGCCTCCCCGTAGCTACAGGGAAAATCCATGACCACCCCCTCGTCGCGAACGACCTGGATGCGGTGCGAGGTGACCTCGGCCTTGACCACCTGGCGCCGGCCGACCTGGAAGTTCAGGCTCATATCCTGCTTGCCGTAGGCGCCGTCGCCGAACGCGAGCCCGTAGAGCTTGGCGTCGACGGTGACTTTGGCGCCCGCGGGGTAGTACTCGCGGCTTCGCCAGTGCACCCGCGAGCCCTGCGCCTCGTCGGGCAGCCATGCCCAGCTGCCCTCGACGGGCGGGTCGGTGGTGACGGTGAGCGCCCGTTCGACGGCGGCTTTGTCGGCGATCGGCGAGTCGAACTGGATGATGATCGGGGCCGCCACGCCGACGGTCTGGCCGTCGGCGAGCTGGAACCGGCCATTGACCACCTTTTTGGGCGTCAGGGTGGTAAGCCGGCCGTCGACCGCCACCGCCCGGCCGTCACGGCCGATCACCGAACCGCTCCAGGTGTAGACGGCGCCGTAGCCCAGCGGCTCGGTGATCGTGTAGACGGTGCGATCCTGGTTGAACGTCCCGGCTACCACCTTGCCGTTGGGATTGGTCAAGGCCACGTGCTGGAAGACGCCGTCGCTGACCTCGACGCTGACCGGTGCGGTGGGCGCCACGTTCTCGGCGGCCGGGGTGCCGACGGCCGGCCGGAACGTCACCCTGGGCACCGGTGGTGGCGGTGGCGCCGCCGCATGTTTGCTGGGTTTGCCGACACAGGCGGCCAGCGCGTTCGGTGCGAACACCCCCACCGCCAGCGCCCACAACGCCCGGCGCCGGCAGATCGGCAATGGGCCGCTGGCGGTGTTCACGACAGACAAAGATACCGGGCCGAACGCGCTGGCCCGGAAATCAACAGCTACAACACGCAGCCCACCAGCACGGGCTCGGGTTGCAGCGTGATTCCAAACACGTCGCGCACTCCGTCGCGCACCGTGCGGGCGAGGGCCACCACGTCGGCGGCGGTGGCCCTGCCGCGGTTCGTCAGCGCCAGCGCATGCTTGGTCGACAGCCGGCAGGGAGCGCTGCCGGTGCCCGGGTAGCCTTTGCCGAAGCCGGCCCGCTCCACCAGCCAGCCCGCCGCCAGTTTGACGCCGTCCGGCGCCGGCCAGTGCGGCACCGGGCCGCCGCACTGGCTCACCAGACGCCGGTAAACGGCCGGCGTCACGACCGGGTTGGTGAAAAACGACCCCACGCTCCAGGTGTCGTGGTCGGCCGCATCGAGCACCATGCCCTTGCGCGCGCGCAGGGCCAGCACCGCCTCTCGGACGGTTGCCGGGTCGGCGCGCTGGCCGGTCGTCGCGTCCAGCGCGGCGACCAGCTCGTCATAGCGCAGCGGCGCGCTGCGGCCGGACGCGTCCAGCGTGAATTCCACCTCCAAGACCACGATGGGCGCCCGCAGCCCGTCGCCGCCGGCATGCTTGAGCACGCTGGTGCGGTAGCCAAAGCCCAACTCGGACGGCGAAACCCAGCGCAGCTCGCCGCTGCGCCGGTCCAGCAGCCGCACCCCGGTGATGGCGTCGGCCACTTCCACACCATAGGCGCCCACGTTCTGCACCGGGGTGGCACCGGCCGAGCCGGGGATGCCGGACAGGCATTCCAGTCCGCCGAGGCCGTGTTCGACGGCGGCGACGACGACGTCGTCCCAGACCGCGCCGGCCTCCGCACGCAGGATGTTGCCGTCGATGCTGATTCTGGTGTTGGCCAGCCGCACCACGGTCAGGTCGGTCAGGGTTTCGGAGATCACCACGTTGGAGCCGCCGGCCAACACCAGCAGCGGTCGGCACCGCTGGGCGTCCAGCTGACGCAACACCGCGACCACCTGCTCGGTAGCGGTGCACGTGATGACACGCCGCGCCGCAGGGCCGATCCGCAACGTGGTCAGGGGGGCCAGCGGCACATTCTCGGCCACGTGCGCCCCGGCGAACAGCGTTGCCGCGCCACCCTGCCCCATGAGCCGTAACGGTAGCCTGACCTGCTATGCCGCGCTCATTCGACATGTCCGCCGACTATGGGGGCACCGTCGAACAGGTTCATCGCACCTTCAGCGACGAGGACTACTGGCTAGCCCGGCTGGCCAATTCCGGGGCCGACGAAGCGACCCTGGCGTCGATGCAGATCGGGGGCGACGGCAGCATCGACGTGGTCACCGTGCAGGTGCTGCGCGGCGACCGGCTTCCCCCGTTGGTCACCCAGTTGCATCGCGGGGATCTGTGTATCCGGCGCGACGAGAGATGGAGCCCGGTCATCGACGGCGTCGCTAACGTCACCGTCGCCGGGTCCATCCCGAATCTCCCGGTGGGCCTTACCGGGACGGGGGTGCTGGCTCCGGTCAGCGGCTCCGGTGGCGCCCGGTTGACATTTCGGGCCACCGTGGAGGTTCGGGTGCCGCTGGTCGGCGGCAGGATCGAGAATCTGATCGGCAGCCAGCTCGTCGAGCTGCTGATCGCCGAGCAGCGTTTTACCACCACCTGGATCGCCGAGAACGCCTGAGGGTGCCGCAGGCCCGCCCCTCCTCGATGTCGTGCGCGACACCGCCGGCCGCGCCCTGCAAGGCCGGAAGCGGCCGGCGCCCATCGCGCCGCCTTGGCCGCGCCGGCGATACCCGGCGTGATCGCGGTGCGCGCCAACGGGTATCTCGCCGCAGCCGGGCTACCGATCTGGGCGCAGCACAGCACCTACGTCACCTACGTCGCCGGATCGGAACGAAGCGGGCAGGGCCGCCTGATCGCGCACGCCATCTCCATCGAGGCGGGTTCCCGCGCCCAGCTCAACGACGAGATCACCATGCTCAGCGACACCGTCCACCACGCTTTTCTGCCCCATGCCGGCCACCCACCTCAGTTGAGTACGACGGCGGCATACTCGTTGCTCAAATCTCAAGCCGTGTCGGTGTTTACGACTTCGACAACCCGTTGCATCGGTTCAACGGGGTCAAACCGTGGGCTCTTGTACTAGCACCTCTGCCGTCCGGGATGGAGTACGCCGACATGGTGGAGGCCGGGTGGATTCGACTGACTGCATTCAGGCGGCCGGCTGTGACCCTAAGCCTGAATCCGTGGAACAACCTGCGGGGTGATCGGCGTGTAAACAACGAAAATGCCTTCTGGACTGGGGCAATCGTGATTGATAGGTCGCGATTGTCGGTGCGTCGGAAGGCATTTTCAGTGCACTCATCGCATACGTTCAGCGTCGAGTCGGCGGTGTTCGACGAAGAGAATTTGGTGTCGGCGGCGGGTTTGGTGCCGGTGCTGGAATTGGCTGAGCAGACCGGCCTTTCGCGGTTGATCGGCGAGCACGTCAGGCTGCCGTCCACGAGGGTGGCTTCGGGCGCGGTGAATCCGGCCGGCAAGCTGACCACGATCATCGCGGGCATGATGTGCGGGGCGGACAGCATCGATGATGCGGGCGTGCTGCGCGCCGGCGGCACACGCCGGGTGTTTCACGAGGTGTATGCCCCCTCGACGGTGGGGATCTTCCTGCGCGAGGTCAGCTTCGGGCACGCCAACCAGATCGCTGCGGTGGCCCGCGAGCATCTGATCGCCCTCGCGGCCCGCACACCGCTTTTGCCCGCAGCCACGAGCGGATGTTTGTAGACATCGACTCGCTGTTGCGCCCGGTCTACGGGCACCACAAACAAGGCGCCTCGTTCGGGCACGCCAAGATCGCCGGACGCGCGCTGCCGCGGCGGGGACTGTCCCCGCTGATCACCACGCTGTCGGTGCCGGGTGCGGCGCCGGTGATCGCCCAGGCGTGGCTGCGCAGCGACAAGACCGGCTCCAGCCGTGGTGCGGCCCGCCAGCTCAAACAAGCGATCGCCACCGCTCGTGTGATCGACCCGAACGCGGCGATCATGGCCCGCGCCGATACGGCGTTTGGCACCAAAAAGATGATCGGCGCTTGCCTGGATGAGCAGATCGAATTCTCGCTGACCCTCAGCCGTAACAGTCGGGTCAGCGCCGCGATCGAGGCCATCGACGAGGCCGCGTTCACCTCGGTGCACTACCCGGGCGCCGTGCACGACCCCCACACCGGCGCGCTGATCTCCGAGGCCGAGGTCGCCGAAACCCCCTACACCCTCAGCGTGCGCGGGCATGGCCGGGTCACTGCCCGGCTGGTGGTGCGCCGGGTCAAAACACCCGCTACCCCGACGCGTTGCTCCCGGTGTGGCGCTATCACCCGTTTCTGACCAACTCCACCCTGCCCCCCACCGAGGCCGATCTGACCCACCGCAAACACGCCATCATCTAGACCACCTTCGCCGATTTGATGGACGGCCCGTTGGCTCACCTACCGTCGGGGCTGTTTGCCCTGGGCCTCGCAGCTGGCTCGTCGTATCTCAAATCTGGCCCCGCCCCTATCCAGGGGATTCTGGCGCACCCAGACACCCCGTCACCGCTCAGCCCACGGGGCCGACCGCCGCGGCGGCTGCGCCTGGCCAGGGAGGCTGGGTGCGCGCCACTCGCATCTGCGGGGGCAGGGTGTCCCACCGCACTTGGTTCTGGCACACTGCTGGTAGCGTATCGGCGCACGTCGCACCAGAACGCTGAAAGTGTTCCAATAACAATCGTTTTCGACGCACCTGCTGGTGCTCCCGATTCGCGGATGTGGTTAGCGATTCCAGTCGACGATCCTCATACGCACGTCGATGTCCGGTCCGAGCTTGTTTTTCAAACCATGAAGAAAACCCCACTGGTGCAGCGCCTCGGCCGCCAAACGGCGACACACTTGCTCCACCGCGTCCAGGTGTTGGTAGGCATAGTCGAGTTCGGTGTCTCGCTCCAGGCTCTCGGTCGCAGAAGCGACCGCCATCTCATTCTTCAACAGCATCACCGCGATCTGCCGTTTGTCTACCAGCACCACCCAGCGCATCCCCTCCGGCAGCTCCGGCAGCGCCGAGGCGGCTTCACCGTTGGGCGCGTAGGTCATGTGCGCTGCCGTTTGAGTTCTTTTATCCCTACGACCAAGCCCCATATCCCTAAACCGAATATGGGGAGGGCGACAAGCAGATAGAAGATATCCGCCGACCGCGAAAAGAACCACAGCTCAACGGCAGCCAGCCCGATGGGGAACAGGCTCAGCGCGATGGTTGAGCGCGGATAGCGCGTGGTTGTCGGTGCGCGCATGCGGTTTCGGCGCACGATGGCTGCGACGCCCGCAGCAAGTGGCGTCCATGCCGAACACGAAGTCGACCTGCTTGGCCCATCGGTCGAAGTGCGCGGTCAACGAGAAGTCGGTGTCCCCGCGCAAACACACCCGTGCGGCGTGCGGGGTGACCAGCTCGATGGCCTTGTCGATCCACTCCGCCGCGCCGGCGTGGCTGGGCGCGTTGCCGGGCCGGTTGACCAGGTAGAGCACTTCCTTGGTGTTGGCCAGCGACACGATCAGCGGCGCGTAGCCCCAGATGCTCTTGTAGGACATGTCCATCCCGGCCTTGTGTTGGCCGTAGGTGGGTGCGATGGTGCCGTCCACGTCAAGGTAGGCGATCGGGCCCAGCAGCTCAGCGCCCCGGCCCGCCCACAGCTGCGGGCGCACCGCGTTGATGGCCTCCATCAACGTGGCCACGTCGGCCTCGCTGAACCGGCGGCAGAAATCGCCGGCCGTGGTCGGATCCGGGATCAGCTGCGCGCCCAAAGCGTTCATGTAGGCGCTGTCGTGGCGCAGCCGCTCGATGTCTTCAAGGCGGGTGCCGCCACAGGCCACGTTGTAGGCCAAGTTCAACACATGGTCGGATTCGTGATAGGGCAGGTGCACCTTCAACAACTGCAGATCCTCGTCGATCCGCTCGACCAGCCCCAGCTTGGTCACCAGCCGGTGCACCGCGGCGATCCCCCCGAAGGCGGTGGCGTCGATGTTGGCGCCAACCTCGTAGCGCACCGGACCCGAGTTCAGCATCGGCTTGGGCCGCGCGCCCCAACGCCCCGCCCGCGCGTGCCGCGCCACCACCCGACGCCGCCGCCGCGCAATGTTTCGCCGACTCTGCTCATGCGGTATCGTCTTCCACAAAGGCCTTTCTTGCTGGGCTGCGTTGATGTCGCAAACCCAGTCAGGGTAAGGCCTTTGCCCTATCCACCCCAGCCGACACGCTTACTGAGGGACTAGTCACCGATCTCCTACCTGACCCGCGCGATCACGCGCCGCTTGCGTTTCACCGTCGGCAGCACATCCATGCGCGCTTGCCACGACAGAATCGCTGCCATGCAGGCGTCGAATCTGCGGTCTGGGTGCAGCTTGCCGAGAATCCACAACTGCTCACCTGTTTCCTCATCCACCAGATTCGTGTGATGGCGGCCGGCGTTGCCGACATGTCGAGTGAAGTCGCCGTCCTCGGGGCTGTTGTGTGCGATGCTGCCGGATGCGATCGCGTCCTCAAACGCTTGGATCGCTTTGATCATGCGCCGCTTCTGGTTGGTCCAGAACTCCTCGACGACGCCCGGCCACCGCGCCGCCCACGCCCCCACCGTGTAGTTCCAGTGCGGCGGGTCGCAATACATCTTCACCACCCGATACCGGCGGAACAGCTCAAAGACTTTCTCGTTGACCTCGTCCTCGGGGACTTCCCAATCGTCGGGGGCGCTGATCGGCTTCTCCCACAACCCTTCCAATGACTGCAGCCCGGAAAACACGTCGGTGGCCACGATCGCCGTCGCGTCCCGCATCCGGGCGCCGTCGAAACCCAGCGTGACGTAGGCTCGGCGCGGAATATGCTCACCTTCAAGCTCAAGCGCTTTCCAACGTTTGAGGTTGAACGCCTGCATCGCCGACTGGCCCCACCGGTTACACCACACCCGCTCGAGGTAAGCCCTGTCGACTTTAGGGCGGTCCCACTGTGCGGCGATCCGGTCAATATCCGACCATTGCGCGACGTCCGGACCACTAGCCTCCGTGATCGCGGCGACGCGATCCTCCCAGACGTCCATGTTGTAGCCGTCGGATGCCTGCCGGTGAAAGAAGAACAGCGTTGGCCGCTCAATCTCCCCACGCGCGATCGCCTGCGCCTCGAAAAACTCATCCTGGGCGACAGAACCCTGCCCCGGCTCACCGGCGGTGGTTGTCGACAACGTCCACGGGTCTTCCTCGGGCCGCTTCGGCAGGTTCGCGTTCATCGTCTCCACCGCCGCTTTGTGATTCGGCAAATAGAGCCGGTGCGTCTCATCGAACATCTGAAACGTGGTGCGCGCACCGTCACGCGCATTCGGGGCACCCGAGATCGGCACCGCCTTACCGTCAGCCTCACCGCTGATCCCGATCCGCACGATGCGGTCCAAGCCGACGTCGAACAGCTCGGGGTCCATGCCCAGCTCGCACACCACCATCAGCGCCCCATATGCGAGCTCGGCGACCTGCTCCTGGGTGTTGGCGAGCATCGGAATGTAGGGATCCGCGACCGGACGGCCCTGCTTCAGTGACCCGTCACGGTTGTAGCCAGCGAACCGCACCGGCGACTCCGGGTGCAGCTCCGCATACGCCACCCAAGCACCAAACTCGGTTTTCGCGCTGCCTTTGCGGCACGACCAGCCGCCCCGATCGAACCGGCGCCGGCCAGCCCGCGGATGCCCGCGAGGAAAGTGCTCGTAGGCGCGATACAGGATCACTAGCCGGCAACGCGCAAACCATGGGTTTCCCCTGAAAACGTGGAGGTTTCCGTTATGCGGCCTGCGGTTGGATGGCCGTGATTTTTTCGTATTCGACGGGTGGCAGCAACCCGGCTGAGCTGTGCCGACGTCGGGTGTTGTAGAACTCGTAGCACCAGGTGGTGATGGCCTCGCGTGCCTGTGCCTTGGTGGCGAAGTGGTGGCGGGACAGCACCTCGTGTTCGAGGGTGGAAAAGAACGCCTCGCTGGCGGCGTTGTCGAAGCACGACCCGACACGTCCCATCGATTGGCGCACCCCGAGCTTGCGGCACAGCTTAGTGAAATCATTGGCGGTGTAGGTAGATCCGCGATCAGTGTGAAAGATCACGCCAGCGATCGCTGCGCGCCCGCCACGTACTGCGACGGCCATCTTGATCGCGTCGCTGGCCAGCTCGGCATCGGGGTGCTCCGACATCGGGCAAGCCAGCAAACGTCGCCCGCACAGCTCCAGGACCGAAGCCAAAGACAGTTTGGCCTCATCGGTGGGGATTTCGGTGATATCACCGCACCACGCCCGGTTGGGCGCTGCGGCGGTGGCGTCCCGTTTGAGCAGGTCGGGGAACTTAGGTGCCTTCTTGTCCTGGCGGGTCAACCCCCTGGGGCGCTTAGGCTTGCGCCCGGCCAGCCCGTGCCGGCGCATCGAGTCGGCCACCGTGTTCACGCTGACCTTCCAGCCTTCAGCGAGCAGGTCGGCGTGGATCCGCGGCGAGCCGTACGTGCGCTGGGAGCGCTCCAACAGCTCCGCCACTCGCGCATCCAGCCGCGCGCGGCGTCGCTGCCGCTCAGTGGGCTCGCGGTCCAGCCACTTATAGAACCAGGAAACGCTGACCCCCAAAAGCGCGCAGCACACCGTGTGTGGCACCCGATGCACGGTCCTCTGGTCGGCGATAAAGCGGGCCACACTCACCTGCTCGCCTCCTTGACCCAGCCGACCACGGATCGCTTGAGCACATCACGCTCCATGCGCAGCTCGGCGACCTCGGCGCGCAGCCGCTTCAACTCGGCGATATCAGCGGTGGAAAGCCCCTGGGCGCCTTCCCTTTCAGCACGATCTTTGGCAACCCAATTACCCAGGGTGCCCGGATGGATCCCGAGGTCTCGGGCCACCTGCGCGATCGGCTTACCGGTATCCCGGACTATCCGTACCGCTCCCTCCCCGAAACTCCCGGTCGAACTTCCTGCGCGTCTCTGACATGTCCTTACCTCATAGGGCATGCCTCCACACTTTCGGGGGATTTCCCCCACGCCGCGGATCTTTGGCCTGCTGTTCAGCCTTCGTCGCCGTCCGCTTCTCCGCTCGGCGAGCATTACCCCGATCAGTCGCCTCATCGGAACGCTCGATCTCAATCTGCAACGTGCGCCGCGACATCGGCGTCAACCCACACTCACGCAGCAGCAGCCGCCACTCGGCCATCGCCGCCGACCTAGCCGTCGGCCGCGTCTCAGAATCCCACGCCATCTGCATAGCCCGCGCCGCCATCAGCACGTTATGCCGATCCGACTCATCCCACTCCTGCGGCATCGGCGACCGCCACGCCGACTCCCAGAAATCGACAACCGCGGGATGCCAATCGCAATACGCAGGCAACGGCGGCACGGTCGGATTCTGCACTGCCTGCAAAACGCGTCTCGGCGCGTGCGAGCGGTGCCCACGCCGCAACGACGCCGGATTCGGAGTCGGCGGCATCACGCCACCACCAATCCGGTTGCGCTGTAACCGCTCTCAGCCATATCGGCCTCCTTCAACACAAACCCATAACAGGCACGACAGCAAACGATTTTCAGCGCCAGCGGCAAAAATCCGGGGTTGCGGGCAGGCCGAAATCCACAGAACCGCGCGGCGAGGGTGGCCAGGTGGGGGCGGGGTGGTGGGCCTCCCCTGGTTTACTGATATGGCCTTCGAGCTGCGGTGCCCAAACTGCATCCGTCCTGGTGACGAACTGTGAGAGGCGTAAAGCCATGACGAAGTACCACTGTCCGCGCTGCGGCTACGAAACCCGCTGCACGCGCGCCGCCTGGCCGGACAGGCATCCCGCCGCGGCAGTAACGGCGGGACTGTTCGCTCTCGCGCTGCTGTGCATGATGCTGAGCGTTCATCCTGTCGCGGCGCTGGCTGTGATCGCGCTGGCCAGCGTCGGCGGCGCCGTCTGGATGCTGAACGGCGAGCGGCAGCGGCGCCAGGCGCTCGCCGCCCGAGCCGACTACGAGCACGCGGCGCTCATGGCGGCGCCAGTGCGGCCGCTGCCGCAGCGGCAGACACACTCGCTGCCGTGGCAGATGGTCAGGCTGCTACGCACGGAGCCGCTTCGGACGGGGCGCCATGTCGGAACCCAGTAAATCCGAGATCAATCGCTGCGGCGAGTTAATCAGAAAGGTCCGCTTTGAGGGCCTCGTCGCGACGCTCGACGAGATCGACCATGCCATCGAGGTCATATCTGCCTTCCGCGCCGCGCATGCCTATCCGATGGTAAAGGTCCGCTTGGGGCTTCGAAGCATGGTGCGGACAGAAGGGGCCGACGAAGTCATCAGCCAGCGACTAAAGCGTGTGCCCCGTATCATCCGAAAGCTACAGCGGACAGTAGGCAGCCCTACAGGCAGAACGGCGCTCGCGCGTCTAGAAGACATCGGCGGAGTGCGGGCGATTTTGCGTGACGGCGGAGAACTAGACCGAGTTCGTCGGCGAGTCGAAAAGAGATGGAAGCCTGATTTTTGTCGGCCGGCACGCGATTACATTGCCGCACCCAAGCCTATTGGGTATCGCGCTGTCCATTTCGTAGTCAGGCGAGATGGCCGCGCCATCGAGGTTCAGCTGAGGACGCGGGGTCAACAGCAGTGGGCCGACGCCGCCGAGGCAGCAGACGCTCGCCACGGTGACCGTGGCGTCAACCTCAAGGACAGCGAAGGTCCAGCAGAGATGCTCGAGTACTTCAGCGCGGCAGGAGAGGTAATTTACAGACGCGAGTACGGTATCCCGATATCGTTTGAGTTGACGCGGCGGTTCAACGCTGCCCGGCGCGCCGTCATAGAGGCCCGTTACTACAATGAGTAGTGGTGATCAGTGGCGAAGTCACAGCAAAACGCCGAAACCGAGGAGAACGCAGGGATGAGCAGAGACGATGCTGTTTACTTCCTGTTGGTCTACAGCTTCGACCAAGGTCTACTCGTGCACCAGGAAGAGTTCTCGGATCGCGACGTCGCGATCCAGGCTTATGACGCGATGGAGCGCAAGTACCGCGGCTGCCTCGACGGTTACGAAGTCGTGCTGATCGGCGCCGACAGCATCGAGACTGTGATGAAGACGCACGGCCACTACTTCCACAGGTCTGAGACCTCAATGTTCTCCGAGTTCCTGACCGAGACGCAGCCCCTAGTCTGAGATCGCCAGGCGCGGCGTCTCCGCGACGAGCGTGTAAATCCGAGCAATACGTTCAAGCTCCTGCAGCCGGTAGCCTTGGTCCTCGTTTTTGGAAACCAGCTCCTCGAGTTCCTTTCCCAGCTGCGTGTAGAGCGCGGCGGCGGTCTTGTTCTTTTCGTTGACTGCAGCGGGCATCTAACAACCCTCCCTATCGAACTTCGTCACGCCGAGCATTACGTCGACGGGGCACACGATAGCGGGGCGCCGCCAGCTCGGGTGAAGTGCCGCCGGCAGCCTGCGGCCATAAGGTCTGCGCATGCGCGACTTCGAGGTCATCGACTCAGAACTTCGGCTGCTGGCGGCTGTGCGTCGCACAGCACGCGAACTAAGCGGCTGCAGGCCGAGCAGTGCGCTGCTCGACGACTTGCTTGATGAGCGGCTAGCGCGCAGCGGCTGGGCCAGCCAGTGGGCCAAGTCCGGAGTGGTGGTGTATGAGTTCGCTCGATGCGTGACCCTTCGGGTGGGAGTTTAGGCCGTCAATGCCGGGGTGGTGGTGCCGGACTGGTCATCGACCGGTTGGTCGGTGGTGGCCAGCACTGCGCGGGATCGGGTGAGCACGTCGAGGCCAAGGTAGCGGCGGCCTTCGATCCATTCGTCGTGCTGTTCAGCTAACACCGCGCCGACGAGGCGGATGATCGCACTGCGATCGGGGAAGATGCCCACCACGTCGGCTCGCCGCTTGATCTCTTTGTTCAACCGTTCGATTATCCGGCCCTCGGGGGTGGGTCAACCCGGTGGCTGGTTCGGGGTTTCAGCGGTCGAGGCGCTGCAGGTGGTCCGTGAGGGCGTGCGCGACGTGGGCGTGGCGGGCGGCTTCGTCGGTCCAGCCGCGGGTCTCGGCGTCGGTCTTGAGGACCTGGATGTCGGCGAGTTGATCGGTGAGGGCGCCGCGAAATTCGGGTGCGGTGATGTAGTTGTCGCAGGTTTCGCAGATGTTGGCATACGGGCAGGCGCCGGCGGCCGGGTGGCGGGCGCAGTAGCCGTGCGCCACACGGGTTTTCAGCATCTCGCTGTTCAGCCAGCTGACCTTGTCGGGCAGGATGGGTTTGCCGACCGGGGTGAGGGTGAACTGGCGGCGCATCTTGCCCATGGCCTCGTCGTAAGCGGCGCGCAGAGTGGGCGAGGCGAGTGTGGCGTAGCGGATCGTCATCTGCGGCGTGACATGTTTGATATACGGGTGATATTCGGCGTGTCTGCCGTGATCCAGCGGGGCTGACGCGGATGCTGGCGGCGGGAGGTTGTCGTGTTCATGCCGTGCCTGGTTCGTCACCATCGTGGGGCGGAACTGGTCGCGATCACCCTGGGGCATTCGCTGCTGGATGACTACCTGGCCTTCGTTGCGGCGCGAGCCCGGACCAACACATGGCTGGCGGTGGCGTCGGATTTGAAGATCTTCTTCGGTGTAGTTGCCAAGCAACCGGCTCAGGTGAACGCCGCAGATGTCTTCGCGTTCTTGGCTTCTCAACGCACTGCCCGCTTGGGCGAGCAGGTGGTGCGGTTGGAGGACGGCGAGCCAGGGTTGGCGTCGCGCACGATCGCCCGCCGGTTGTCCAGTGTGCGTGGCCTGTATGCCTACCTCGCGGCCCGCGGTGATACCGGCGTCACCTGCAACCCCGTCCCGACAAGCCTGGCGGCGCGTCGCCCCGGTGCTCGGCGCGGCAAGGGCGGCGTGCCGTTGATCCGCACCCCGCGCACGCTGCCCCGGGTGCTGGTGCCAAGCGAGGTCGACGCGTTGCGGGCGGCGCTGCGCACCCACCGCGACCGGGCCATGGTCGAGGCGATGCTGCTGGGTGGTCTGCGACGCTGTGAGGTGCTGGGACTGCGCCTCGACGATGTCAACGCCGGCGAGCGGCGGGTGTTCGTGGCCGAAGGCAAGGGCGGTCGGCAGCGGATGGTGCCGGTATCGGCGCGGTTCTTCGCATCGCTGGGGGACTATCTGGATCAGGAGCGCCCGCAGACGTCGACCGATCGAGTGTTCGTGGTGTTGAAGGGATCCCGGCGTGGCGAGCCGTTGTCGGCTGCCGGTCTGGACGAGATCCTCGAGGGTGCGCGCGGTCGCGCCGGGCTGACCCAGGCGACGTGCCATCAGCTGCGGCACACCTGTTTCACCCGGCTGCGGGAGGCGGGGATGGCGCTGGAGGCGATCCAGGCTCAGGCCGGCCACGCATCGATCGACTCGACCCGCATCTATCTGCATCTGGCCAACGACTGGCTGGAACGGGAGTACCTGCGGGCCGCCGAGGCGATCGAGGCGCAGGTCGTCGCGTCCGGTGAGGCGGCCGAGAAATGAACCGGTCACCGGCACCTCGCCCCGACATCGAGGAGCTCGTCGAGGCGTATAGGGCCGACCTCGTTGCGGCCAGGATGTTCGCGGGACACCCGGTGACCTCGGTGGCCCGCACGTTCTTCACCCGCGTGGGTGTGGCGGGCTGGTCTGCGTTGCCGCTGGCAACCCAGTGCGCTTTGCCGCTGAAGGATCGACGGGTGGTCGGTTGGCTGATCGTGACGGGACGGCTGCGGCCCAGCCCGGACTATCTCGTGGCGTGCCGGCCCTACCTCGGCGAAGTCGCCGCTCACCATCACCGCAGGTTCCACCAACGGTTCGTGGCGACCTCCACTGAGCTCGGGTTCGGTCCCGTCGTGACCCGCCTGCAGTGGTCCGCCCTGGCCAAGGTGGCCGCGCTGGCCGGGCTGACTCCCGAGAAGCTGACCCAGCCGGTGATCGATACGCAGCGAAAAGCGTTGATCAGCGCGATAACTCGCCACCGACCCGGCAGCCACGGCGCCAAGGCACTGAGCGCGGCGCTGTTCGGTGCGCAGACCACCCTGTTCCACCTCGGCGTCCTGGACACCGCGCCCCGCAAGACCAGCCCAAACCGCTCGGCTGAACGGGCCGCCCAGTGGGCGGCGGTCCCGCCGCGGCTGGCGGCCACCCTGACCGGTTACATCGCCCAGACACGGCTGTCGCTGCGGGCGTCGACGATGGTGCGCGTCGAAGGCGTGCTGCGGGAGTTCGCCGGTTGGCTCGCCGCGAACGCCCCCGAGGTGGTCTGCGTCGCCGACCTGCGTCGGACACACATCGAGGCCTACAAGCTGCACCTGAGCACCCGGCCCTCGGCCCGCGGTGGGCGGTTGTCCAAGATCAGTCTCGCCGAACACCTCGGTACCCTGCGCACCTGCTTCGACCGGCTCACCGAATGGTGCGGCGACGACATTCCCGCCCGCGTGCTCATGTTCACCGGCGACCTGCCGCTGCGCGACGACCCGCTGCCCCGCTTCCTCGACGACGCCGCGTTCACCAAGCTGCTGCAGGCCGCGCGCACCGCTGATGATCCGTTCGTTCGACTGTGTGTGGAGTTTCTGGCCCGCACTGGGCTGCGCAAGGGCGAATTCCTCGATCTCACAGTTGATTCCGTGGTGCAGATCGGGGCGGCATACTGGTTGCACGTGCCGCTGGGGAAACTGCGCACCGACCGCTACATCCCCTTGCACCCCCAACTCAAGGACCTCCTCGACGCCTGGATCGCCAACCGACCCACCAGCTTGCGCAGCCCCTACCTGTTTATCGAATACGGCCAACGCATCGGCGAGGGCCGCGTCGATCGGGCAGTCGCTGAAGCCGCGAAAGCGGCTGGCATCGGCCGTGTTTCGCCGCATCGTCTCAGGCATACCTTGGCGACCCAGGCGATCAACCGCGGCATGTCCCTGGAAGCGCTGCCCGCGCTGTTGGGTCACCGATCTATGCGTATGACGCTCGTTTACGCCCGAATCGCCGATCGCACTGTCGCCGACGAATACTTCTCCGTCAGTGAAAAAGTCGAAGCCCTCTACGATCAGCCGCGCGCACTTCCCGCCGACGCCGAAGGCGCTGAAATGCGCAAGCTCCGTGCCGAGATGCACCGCCGCATGCTCGGCAACGGCTACTGCGCCCGACCCGTCGGCCTGGACTGCCACTTCGAATCCATCTGCGAATCCTGCACTTTCTTCCAGACCACCATCGAATTCCGCCCGACTCTGCAGGCACAACGCGACGACGCCGCCGAGAAAGGACAACTCGGCCGCCAGAAAGTGTTCGACGGACTGCTCGCCCGCCTCGACGATGCCGCCTCCTGACCGCACCCACTTGACAAGATCACCCGCATAATGCCCGAGCAACGCCATCAACGCTTGTAGGCTCATGCCGGCATTCGCCAGTTCTGTGGCCCAAGTGTGGCGCAGCTGATGAGGAGTGACGACGAGTGCGCCGCCGTGGGGTGCGCGTAGCCCGGCGGCTTTGGCGGCGGCGAGCAGCCCATTGCGAAGCCGGGTATAGCCGAGGCGACGCCCGCGCTGGGTGAACAGAAAGTCGGTGAGCACACCGGTGCGTGGGTGCGGCAACGGCCGGTGCGCACCACGGTAGCTGACCCACTCATCGAGGACGGCGACGGTGGCCGCCGACAGCGGCACCATGCGTTCGGTGGCCAGCTTGCCCAGCGGCACTTTCAACCAGGTGCCGGCGGGTCCGTAATCGATGATGCTGCCCAGTTCCAGGTCGAGCAGTTCGCCGACCCGCAGCCCGGCACCGCGCAGCACGGTCAGCCCGACGCGGGTGAACGGATCATCCAGGTCGGCAATGGCGTTCATCACCGCCGCATCGACGTCGGGGGCCAGGGCACGCGGCAGCGGCTGGTCGAGTTTGGGGACATCGGCGGCGAAGACCAGCCGCCGCGGTGGTGCCTGCTGCCAGCCCCAGGCGGTGATGTCGTCGAGCAGGTTGCGCAGGCTCAGCACCGCCGATTGGGCGACCGCGGCCGAGATGGTGCGCCGCGCGCCGGCGGCGGCGCGTTGCCCGCGCCAGCCCCGGGTGCGGTTCCAGGTGAGGTAGCCCTCGATGCAGGCCCGGTCCAGCTGGCTCAAACAGGTGATATCGGGGTGGTGGGTGGTGAGGTATTCGGCGAACGGCAGCAGATCGTTGATCAGCGACTCCACCGACTTCGGGCGCAGCACCGCTGCGCGCACCCGGACATAGCGCAACAACGTGTCCCGGATCGGTTCGGCCATCGCCACGTCGGCGAAGCGCTGCTCGAGGCTGCGCGCCCAGACTCGCCGCCGCGGTGCGGTGTCGACCACACCGGTCTCGAACAGCAGCTGGCGCAGGCTGGCCAGCCGTGCCCGGTAGGCGCGCCGCGACGAGGGTGGGATCGAGCTGACCGATAGCGCGGCATCGAACTCGTCGATGCCCTGCACGGTGAGGTCGGCAACCAGCCC
Organism: Mycobacterium sp. SM1; assembly: GCF_018361265.1. GTDB lineage: Bacteria > Actinomycetota > Actinomycetes > Mycobacteriales > Mycobacteriaceae > Mycobacterium. The sequence continues at coordinate 2,033,937 of NZ_JAFLNH010000001.1, read as the reverse complement.
TCCGCGGCAGGCCAGCAGCACCGCCAGGCACTCACCGAGCACCGTTTCGACCCAGGAGCTGGTCCAGCCCAACCGGTTTCCCGCATCTCGTATCGCCGCGAACCCACCCGGATCACGCGCCGCGACGGCGTGGCCGAGCCCGGTCAGCTGCTTGACCGCGGCCAGCTCGACATCCAGCCGGATCCGGTCGGTGCCAATCGCGTAGCACACCAGCGGCCAGGCTCTGCTCGACTGCAGCTCGGCGGCCCGCACGGTGGCGGGCAGAGTCATCCACGCGGCAAGATTCCGGTGGCGGGAGAGGAAGTCGCGCGCGATGCGAATGCGGTCGCGCACCGCCCGCTCACCGAGGCCCAGGCCCGCGACGTAATCGAAGTAGCCGCCCAGCAGTGCATCGGTGTCGACACCCCGGTCGACTGCCGGCGCGGTCATCGCAGTGCTCCAGCCAGACTCGCGCGCGCGGCGCAATATTCGGCGGCGAGTTGTTCCACCGACAGGTGCACGTAGCGGGCCGTGGTCTCCGGCGAGACATGCCCCATCAACGCCCGCAATGCGAGCAGATCAATTCCCCCGGAAGCCAATTCGGTGCCGTAGGTGTGGCGCAGCCGATGCGGACGCACCCGGGTCGCGCCGGAGAGCTCCCGGTGGCGGCGAAATAGGCTGCGCAGCCCTGCCTCGCTGACCGGTGCGCCGGCGGTCGGGCCCCGCAGTACTACGAAACACTGCGGTGCCGCCAGGCCCGGTGGGCGCTCCCACCGCAGATACGCTGCGACCTCTCGGGGTGAATGGTTTGCCGACTCTGTGGCTAGGTTGGTGACGGCTTGGGCTTGTGAGGGGGTTTCCGTCCCCTCTCGGGGTGAATGGTTTGCCCACACGGATATGACGACCTAAAAATCACGTCCCTCGAGTTTCCGTCCCCTCTCGGGGTGAATGGTTTGCCGACCTGAGGAAAGGAAGTGACATGACCGAGCACATCATCGAGATTGTTTCCGTCCCCTCTCGGGGTGAATGGTTTGCCGACCCGAAGCCGCGCGACGCTCCAAAACCACGACCGCCCCACGCTCGTTTCCGTCCCCTCTCGGGGTGAATGGTTTGCCGACGTGACGTGACGGGAGGCAAAATTGAAGGCCAATGTTCCGGTTTCCGTCCCCTCTCGGGGTGAATGGTTTGCCGACCCGCAAATTGTCCCGCGCATCCAGGAGCTCGGCCAAGTTTCCGTCCCCTCTCGGGGTGAATGGTTTGCCGACTCTATTGCCAAACCGCCTCACATGTGGTAAGAGAGACAAGCCTGAGGTCGGTCATATGAAGTCGTAATCCTGCGCGCTCACGAGCTGACCCTCCCCATAGAACGTCACCGCGGCGTCGCCTCTGATCTTGTAGATTCGGATGTTATCTCCCTCCTTGCTGAACCGGTCGATTTTCTTCACAAGCCTCACAAGCTGAGCTTTCGTCAGCATCGCTTCGAATGCCGATCGCTGAACACGGTACCCGAAGCCGGACAAAATTTTCGCCAGACAGGTTCGCCGCTTGTCGTCGACAATATCGTAGATGACAAGTACGAACGTCTTTCCGACCACACCTCCGGCCTCGTCGACATGCAGGGGGAGGTTGAAATATTCTTCCCGGCTCGCCAGCGCCATCGACTTACCGTGCGCTGCCCGCGCTAATTTCGATGTCGGCGAACAGCGACGGCGATCGCGCCTCGATTGCCCGGACCAGGCTCTGCAATTGAAGGTCGAGGGCGTATTGAAAAGTGTACCGGTGGGGATCACCTCCGATGTACGTCGCCGTCCGAGCGATCCGATTCCCAAACGCTCTGACAATAGAACGTATTGCGGTGCGGGCCGCGTACACTGCGCCGGTTTCGGGATTTTTCGTGAAATCGTCAGCATGGACCAGTCTTTCGGCAATCAACCGTAAAACAGTGTCGTCGACGACTGGCGCACGCCAGACTTCCATCAGGTCGCTCGCCAGGGTGGCGTGACCACGCGAATCTTGATGCAGGAAACCGATGTAAGCGTTGAGACTATGCCGCTCGATTGCGCCGATTATATTCTTGTACAGCAGCGAATAACCGAGACTGAGCATCGAGTTGAACGCGTCGGCCGGCGGGCGGGTTGATCGCCCGTTGAACGCGAACTCCTCGGGCACCACTAGCTGCAGTCCGGCGAAATACGCCTTCGCGGCATTGCCCTCGAACCCGTTCAGTTCCGCAAGCGAACCACACCGGCCGACCCATCGCAAAGAATGGCGAATTGGCTGGACATATTCCTGTAGTCGCTGGTCAGCTGGAGCATATGCGGCCAAAAGCGCTTCCTGATGCCGAATCTTCGTGGCAACGATCCTTTTGCCCATGTGCAGACAAAACGCCGGATCGTCGGCACAATAGACCTGGGCGCGAAGCCGGGGTGCTTGAGTCACGGTGGGCGCGGCGATTCGGCCTTTATAGTGTCCGTCGGTACCAAACAGCTGTATGTCGATATCACGCTTCAACATTTCCAGGATGAACGGCGTTGTCATAGTGGGTCGGCCGAACAGGGTGACGCCGTCGAGAGTTTCGATTGGGTAATGCTTCTCGCCGTGCTCGTCGCTCCAGACGACGACTTGGCCGTCAACGAAGCTGACCCGCGACACGGTGTCTGAGACGTACAGCTGCATCGTCGTGGCTGGCCCTAGTCTATTGCCGCGGTGTCGATCAGCCGTTTGGCTTCGGCATTCAACCGGTCGTATAAGGTGAGGTCGGCATCTGTCTCGCGAGCCAATATGTCGAGCAACTCTTGCGCGCTGAGCCCCCCATCCCTCTTCAGCTTGGCGTGGTCAATGGCGACAATCTCGTGTGCGGCCGTGTTCCTAACGCGAGTGGCAAAGTCGCCCAGTGGCTTAAGGCGCCGGTAACTCTCAGGAGAAAACTCTTCCAGAAGCTTGAGCCAATCCTTTGTGAACAGGTACATATAGCGATGCTTCGGCTGCGCCTTCAGGCGGTGGTCAAGAATGGTTCTAATTTCCGGTTCGCGATCCAGTTTTTCACGATCGAGTCGTCCGTCAGGGCTGAGGTAGCGGTCCTCGCGCAAATAGCCAGCCAGCGTGGACTTTAGAGCAGCGTCGATCGCCGGTGTCGCCGCCCGTGCAAAGTCGGCCCACTGCTTGCGTCTCCTGAGAAGGTCGAGTGCGGTCACGTACTCGGCTGCTGCATTGGCGAGGTATTTGAATTTTGTGTTTTCCAGCAGCCTTTCGGACGTGTCGTGGTCGAGGCTCGCTCGGCACCTGAGGGCCCTGATGAACTCTTGTGCAGGCCGTGGCAAACGCGCATGCGGGATGAGTGCCAGGGCCGCCGCGTAGTCGTATGAGTCGATGAGCTGCTTGAGGTTTTCCCGTTCGAGCATGACCCCCAGCGCCTCGGACGAGACTTCGATGCAACGGTTCGTGGCCCCTGGTCGATTGTCGTCGTTGGCCTCCCATAGCAAGTCGAGGTCGTAGTCTGCTGGGTCCTCGCGATCACCGGGGCTGCTCATTGCGTTTTTCGGCGTGTGGACCTGTATGGCCTTGGTGGCGGGAATGCCGAAGGCATTGATCGCGACGAGCGCGCTCTGCATCGCCGGAGTTCCCGAACTGGTGTTAAGTAGAATCTCCTGGCCGGGAAATTCTTCCGCTAACCTAGTAAGTTGCGCACGAAACTCGGGTATGAAAACGTCGAAGCGGTGGACTTGGCCCTCCGCCGACTCTACTTTACGAACCTCAATGGCAGAAGCAAGCCGTTGGATTGCCGCGGTGTAACGCCGATCTTTTTGCTCGTAGCCCGCTAGTTGTGGGCTGAGGAACAGAACCACCACTGCCGGCTGGTAGTGGCGGACAATGTGCAGCATCGGACCGTCGCCCAGCGCGGTGATAGGGTCAGCGGCACCCACCGGAGAGAACAGGATCATCCGCCGGCCCGCTTGATTGACAGCTCGCACATACCCATCTCATAGTGCGTTTCACCGATCTTGGTCAGTTTGAGGACAAGCGGTGAGACGCCCAGCTCTCGGGTTTTTTCGGCGTGTTTGATCTTGGGAAACTGCAGGTCTAGCACCGTCGCCATGTCGTCCTGTTCGGTGACGAACGTCTTGCTGCGGTAGCCCGCGCCGCCGCCTAGATAGACGATGGGGCCTTGCTGCGGTTGATCGTCCCAGAATTTCGCGGCGTAGCCCGCGTAACGCTCTTTGTTGACGTAGCCGGCTTGCCGTTCGAGCGAATCCAGGAACCGTTCGCCATCGGGCCAGCCGCCCTGCTGGGGTGGTCTGGTGTCGACGGTTAGCCGCACCGCGATGGTCGCACCGGCTGTTAAGCACTCACGAAATAGCGGAAGGCCGCCAACATCGCCGTGGACGTTCATGTCAATCTTTTGACAGATCACTAGGTCGCTTGTGCCTAGCGGGGCTGAGTCGCCGACACGGATCGCCTGGAACAGGTCGTTGACCGCGTCCTGCGGACGGTCGGGCAGCCGACCGGCTTTCCGCAGCATCGATCGTTCTGCACGCTCGCCGGATTGGCCCTGTTCCCCCTTGGTCGACCCCTTTACCCGCAGCGGCTGGGGCCTGCGGTGCAACTCGGCTTGCAAGTAGAGGCTGCGCAGCAGTCCTTTGATGCTCGACCCAGGCACATAGGGTTTCCCGTAGGCGTTCTTGATGAACGCGTGGATCTCGTTGAGCGGATGCTGCTCCCGGATGCGCTGGCCGCCCGGGCCTCGTCGCTCACGCCCGGGCGCAAGCGTTCCGATCCTCACCCAGTACCCGCCATGCTTGGCGAGACTTGGTTGAATCCCGTTGCGGCTCAGCCAATCTCCTAGTCGCGACGCGGCCTGGGCGCCACCGGTGTTCATCACGAACTCCTCGAACGACGCCGCCTTGCCCTGTGCGGCGATGTCGGCGTAAAGCCTGTGCATGTCGGGAAAATAGACGATCTGCTTGCCGAGCACGTACTCCTTCGAAGTGCGTTTCTCACCGGAGCCGATAAAGACCGGGCCCAGACATTTCAGGGTCAGTTCGAACGTTTTGAGGTACGCGCTCATCAGGCGATCTCCGGCAGGGCGAGGAACAACGGGCGGGCGTAGCTGTACACCGGGTGGGCTCCGCCCCGGCCGACGTCGGCGATCACACCCTCGAACGGGCGGGTGAAGACCGAGCCCGCCGCCATCTTGTACAGATCGCGCTTGCGGCGCGGCGTCTCGGCGTAAGTGGCCGATGAAATGAACCCGCTGCGCCTGACCAGGCGATAGGTCGCTCCGGCGAGGGCGGGCTCCAGTTCGTGGTCGGCGGGCAGCGCGGTGGACAGTGTCATCAGCAATGCGGCCTCGGTGGTGATTGCCAGCTGTGCCGGGGTTTCGGCTTCGGTGATGGTGAACGTGCCGAAGCCGCTGGTTCGTTCACCACCCAGGCCGGCCAGGCCGTGCAGCAGCCCGCTAAGCAAAGCCAGTTCGGATTCGGTTCCAGTCGCCACCAGCCACAGGCCGGCGTCATCGTTGAAACGGAAATAGGTCACGCGGTAGGGTTCGGCGTCGGCTTTTCCGGTGCGGATCGCGGCCTTGGCCGCCACCGCGTACTCGCCGATCTTGTTTTGCACCTCGGCGAGCTTATCGAGATCGGCCCTGCCGCTCAGGAACGCTCCGAGCTGCTCGACGGGCACGAAGCCGAGCTTTTTTGGGCTCTTCTGACGCTTCCGTGGGCCGGTTGTTGATGTAAGGGGCGCACGTCGTTGTGGCTTAAGGTTTCTGGCTTGTGGAAGGTCAGGAACCAAAGGAGCCAACAACGACGTGCGCAATGTGAGGCTATGGCGTGCGCTGCTGGGTGTCGACCAGCGCACCGTGATCGAAGACATCGAGTTCGAGGAGTTCGGGCAGGAAGACGCCGACGGCGACACGCTGGTGGTGGCGCGGGTGCGGCCGCGAAGTGGTGTTTCGCGCCGTTGTGGCCGCTGCGGTCGCAGGGCGCCCTGGTATGACCGGGGTGAGGGTCGGCGCCGGTGGCGGGGCCTGGATTGGGGCACGATGCAGGTGGTGCTGGAGGCCGATGCGCCGCGGGTGAACTGCCCCGCCCATGGGCCTACGGTGGTGGCGGTGCCGTGGGCGCGCCACCATGCCGGGCACACTTTGGCCTTTGATGACACGGTGGCCTGGCTGGCGGTGGCGTGTTCGAAAACCGCGGTGTGCGAGTTGATGCGGGTCGCCTGGCGCACCGTAGGGGCGATCGTGGCGAGGGTGTGGGCCGACACGGAGAAGAGGATCGACCGGTTTGCGGGTCTGCGTCGGATCGGCATCGATGAGATCTCCTATAAGCGTCACCACAAGTACCTCACGGTGGTGGTTGACCACGACAGCGGCCGGCTGGTGTGGGCCGCCCCGGGCCGCGACACCAAGACGCTGCGGCGGTTTTTCGACGCTCTGGGCGCCCAGCGGTGCGCGCTGATCACCCATGTGTCCGCCGATGCGGCGGAGTGGATTGCCGATGTGGTCGCCGAGCGCTGCCCGGGCGCGATCCGCTGCGCAGATCCGTTTCATGTGGTGGCCTGGGCCACCGAGGCGCTGGATGCCGAGCGGCGCCGGGCCTGGAACGACGCGCGAGCGATCGCGCGCGGCGAGGCCAAATGGGGCTGTGGTCGGCCCAGCAGGAACACCGCGCCGCGGCCGGGTCATGAACGAGCACGGCGGCTCAAAGCCGCCCGCTACGCGCTGTGGAAAAACCCCGAAGACCTCACCGAACGCCAAACCGCCAAACTGGCCTGGATCGCCAAGACCGACACCCGGCTCTACCGCGCGTACCTGCTCAAAGAGGGCCTGCGGCATGTGTTTTCGGTCAAAGGCCAGGACGGCAAAGACGCCCTCGACAAGTGGATCTCCTGGGCGCGGCGCTGCCGCATCCCGGTCTTCGTCGAGCTGGCCCGCCGCATCAAACGCCACCGCGAGGCCATCGACGCCGCCCTCGACCACGGCCTGTCCCAAGGATTGATCGAATCCACCAACACCAAGATCCGCCTGCTCACCCGCATCGCATTCGGATTCCACAACCCCGCCGCGCTGATCGCCCTGGCCATGCTCGCCCTCGGCGGGCACCGCCCCACCCTGCCCGGCCGCGGCTAACACCCCTCCACCAGGGCACCCCTCGGGTTTCCCCTCTCAGACGTCGCCGATTCTGCGCTACCCGCTCGTCGGTGTCCATGTCGTTCCGCCTCGCTGCGCTCGGGGGCTCCACATGGACACCTCCCACCCGGGCAGCGCTACAGGCAACTATCGCGGAAGGGAGCACAAACGAATTCAACCATCAGATCACGGCCCCGAATCGGCCCCACCCACCCACGGATACGTCAGGAGGGCCGGTTTTCTCCGATATAGTATTTGTTTTTGGCGTACAGGCGGCGAGTCTGCGGTTGATCGACCGCCTGCTCGGCGTCGGCCTTGATGAGAAAGTCCAGCCCGGCCCCGAAGGGAAGCGGTAAATCCGCTGATGCGCCGTTACCAATGCGCACGAACTGTCGGGTTTTGTCCTGTATGCGCGGTGAGGCCTCGGTGAGCGCCCGGCAAAGGCTGCACAAGCTGTCGTCGTCAATGGTGCGGTCGACGGTGTGGCAGACCCGGCATTCGCGCTCGCCCGTCTGGCCGTCGTAGTCGTCGGCGTTGAGTCTGCGCAACTGCTGTGCGCTGTAGCGGGCGAGCTTCTTCTGCGACAACTGCGTGCTCATCGTTTTGTAGTAGCCGCTGTAGCGTTGGGCGCGCTCGCGGGCCTGGTCCGCGCTTTCGTTCGGGCGGCGCATCAGATCGTTTGCGCTCAGCGCGATCGATCCCGTCGCCAAAAACAGCCGGGTGGTGAAATTCTTTAACAGCCAGTCGTTGGTCGCACGCTCGAAGCCCACCAGCGCCTGGCGTGCCGCCGCGGTGTGCGGCAACAGCAGATAGGCGTGCCCACCGCCGGAATAGGTCAGGTTTGCCCGGCTCACTTGCGCCCGGTCTAGCAGCTCATCGACAAGATGCTCGGTCAGCAGCTCCAGGTAAAACGACCGCGCGCGCAGCATCTTGGCCGCACCGTCGGAGTGGATGGTGTAGATGAAATCCTGGATGCCTGAAATATCGAAGGTGGCAAGCAGAAACGCCGTGACGCCGTAAAAGGTCTCCTCGTTGTCGAACAGCGCCACCTTGTAGTCGGTTTGGCCGGACTCCCGTAAGTGATGCCAAATGCAGCTGCCGACCGCTGCCGTCAGTTTCATGTGGTCAAACAGCGACACGTCGACAACTTCAGATGCGTCGGTCGACGAGGGCACAAAGGACAGCGTCGCCTCCAGAACGTTCAGCAGGCTGGTCAGGAACGCCTCAGACCTGTCAAGACCCGCCAGAACACTTTCCAATTTGCGGACGATGTCGGGGTAGCGATGCTTGTCGAACTCAATTCTGCGATCGCTCGCAATGTTGATCGGTTCACGATCATCGAGCATCTTTGGGGCGAACGCGAGATTGGCGGGCTCAGGGCCGAACCGGTTGAACACCGAATACAGCGGAGAGTCCGGGTCCCAGGTGCTGGACCCGGCTCCGTCGTCGGATGCGGCCTTGCGGCGATCGGCGCCCGCTGCGATGTTGTCGGCGAGATAGGCGATATACGCTGGGGAATCGACGGCCAAGGCGCCATGCTGGGTCGCAGAACGCAGCGCCTCGGCGTGGTGGTAGCTGATGGCGTCGAGAATGTTGCGGTCGGCGGCGCTGATATGGGGTTCACCCAACTCCTCGCCGAACTCCGCAGGATTGCGATTGTCGCGCAGCCACACCTTCTTCATGAAGGCCCGCCCGATCGCGCTGTGCTTGCCGCGGTAACCGAGCGCGGCGCGTTGGACCGGTTTCCCGATGTCGTGAAGGAGACAACCAATGATGGTCTCGATCAAAGCCGGATCAATCACTGCGGCAGGTCCTTCCGTGATCGAGGCAGTGCATCGACCTGCATTGCCCCCATACCCAGAGACGATTTGATTCCGCAGCCAGAGAACTCTCCAAACCGCAACAGCACCGCAACGTAGCTCGTAAAACAGTCCGCCCCTTTGATAGTGAACGTGGCATATCCAGTGAAGCCCGGGACGCGCGCTGCGCCGATGATAAATTGCTGCGACATCACCCGGTAGGAGGTCAGACGAATGGCCCGCCCAAATTCGTCGATAAGCCCTTCTTCGGGCTCGTCGTCATCGACGATTGCACAGTACTTCTGGGCAAGACTTTGAAACACCAGCCGCGGGTCGGGCCAGAATACGTACTCACCGGCCTGCTTGAAAGCGGTCGGCGTCAGAAAGCTCACGCGGAACCGATTGGTCTCCGGCGGCGCGTAGAACGCCCGTGATAGTTCGCTCAGCGGCACTTTTTCCACCGTGCGCCGAGTAACCGTGATCGAGAGCCCGACGCTGCGCAAGCGGAACCCGGAGAAACTATCCCGAACCAGCGGTTCCACGATATGCGTACCCGCCTCACTGGTCAGGGTGCGGACGTGCCAGTCCAGCACAGTGCTGGAACGGCCCAGCGCACACTGGCTATACGGGTTCACCTTGCAGTTATGCAGTGTCTCGGCATAATCGCCGGAGATCGCATCCATTAGCACGCCGTGCAAGTGCGGCCCGAGCCTCGCGGTCTGCGTCCGGTCCACCGGCGCGTCAGACTGCAACGCGAGTGTCAACCGCGACAACTGCTTCGTCACAACCTACTCCTCGACAAACACAAAGCCGGACATAGTAACTCACAGATCGCCGCCGGTCAAGAGTGAGTCTCGATGTTCCGCAACGGTTCCGCACGGTGGCTCAAGCCGCGCACATTGCGGCCACTGGTGACGGGAAGGGCCAGAGCAACACCTTCCATTCCGCTGCGCTCGGCGCAGCCTTTAGGTCCCGAAGGCCCACTGCCGCGGCCGCTAAAGCGGCCGCGGGACACCACCGGGGTGTCGGTCAACCGGTGGCAGCCTGGCGCGGTCGCAACGCAGCGGCCGACCGTGGCTATCACCGCCTGCCTTTGGCTCACGCTGACAGCACCGCATCCATCGGCCGACGGTGCCGCGCGCCGGCCGCGAGCCGTTCGGCCCGTTAGGCTGGCCCTTTAGGCTGGCGCTATGCGGATAGCGTTGGCGCAAATCCTCAGCGGCACCGACCCGGCGGCGAACCTGCGCCAGCTGCGCGACTACACCACCCGGGCGGCCAACGCCGGGGCTCAGCTGGTGGTGTTCCCGGAGGCGGCCATGTGCCGGTTCGGCGTTCCGCTGGCCTCGATCGCCGAGCCCCTCGACGGGCCCTGGGCCAACGGGGTGCGGCGGATCGCCGCCGAAACCGGGACCACCGTGATCGCCGGGATGTTCACCCCCGCCGGCGACGGACGGGTGAGCAACACGCTCATCGCGGTCGGAGCCGGCGTCGACGCGCACTACCGCAAGATCTATCTCTACGACGCGTTCGGCTTCGCCGAATCGCGCACCGTCGCCCCCGGACGCGAGCCGGTGGTGATCACGGTCGACGGCGTCGGGGTGGGCTTGACCATCTGTTATGACATCCGGTTCCCGGAGCTGTACGTCGAGCTGGCTCGCCGCGGGGCCCAGCTGATCGTGGTCTGCGCGTCGTGGGCCGGCGGGCCGGGCAAGCTCGACCAGTGGACGCTGCTGGCCCGCGCCCGGGCCCTGGACTCGACGAGCTACATTGCCGCGGCGGGTCAGGCCGACCCCGGCGAGAGGCTGCCGGCCTCCGGCGCACCCACCGGCGTGGGCGGCAGCCTGGTGGTCTCGCCGTTCGGCCAGGTGGTGGCCTCAGCGGGCGTGGACCCGCAGCTGGTGGTCGCCGAGATCAACGTCGCCACCGTGACCGCCGCCCGCGACACGATCGCGGTGCTGCGCAACCGTCGCGACTTCACCCGCGCCGATGAGGCAGAATCGCGCAGGTGACAAACCCGCCCGGCCCACCCGGCCCGCTCGGCCCACCCGGCGACGACCAGACGGTGTGGGCTCGCCCTGAGGGGCAGCCGCCCGCGGCGCGGCCGCAGCCACCCCCTGAACCGCCGACCACGCGGATGCCCGCCGGCCAGGCCGAGGGTGCTCTCGCGTCCCAGCCACCACCGCCGCCGCAGCCCCCAGCGTCGGGTTACCCACCACCGCCACCCGGCCGGCCCGCGGGGCCGCAGGCGCCAGCGGGCGTTGAACTCCCCGGCCGGCCGCCCACGAAAGACGCCCGGGTGAAGACCAAACGCCGCCTCCTTCGTGACCCGCTGTCCGTCGCGCTGATCCTCATCACCGTGGCCGCGCTCACCGTCGCCGCGCTGATCGGCGCCGACCTGTACGCCCAGCGCATCGCGGACAACAAGGTGGCTCAGGCGGCGCAATGCGTCACCCGCGACAAGGTGAGCGTGGCCTTCGGCCCGCTGCCGCCGTTTTTATGGCAGCACATCACCGGCCACTACACCGACATCGCCATCAAGACCGCGGGCAACCAAATCAAGGAAGCCAAGGGCATGGCCGCGGACGTGAACATCTACGACGTCGACTTGCACGGCACCACCACCTCGAAGGGCACGATCGGCGCCCTGGACGCCACCCTCACCTGGTCGGCGCAGGGCATCCAGGAGACCGTGCAGGACACGCTTCCGGTGGTCGGTCAGCTGGTCAGCAGCGTCACCACCAACCCCGGCAACGGCACGATCGAGCTGAAAGGCCCGCTCGGGCTGGGCAGTGTCACCGTCAGGCCGCAAGTCGTCGACCAGCGTCTTACGCTGCAGGTGGTGGACCTCAGCGGGCTGGGCCTGCCGTTTCCCAGGGAGAGCGTGCAACCGGCCCTGGACACCTTCACCAGTCAGCTGCTGAGCAGATTTCCCCTCGGGATTCACCCGGACAGCGTGCAGGTCACCCCGACCGGTGTGGTGGGCCGCTTCTCCGCCCGCAACGCGACCATCCCTGCCCAGAGCCAGGATCCCTGCTTCGCGAAATTGTGAGAACCCCGAGGCCCGTGACTCCGCGGATCGGTCCAACCCCACCGCGTCGACGTCGCCGTCATGAGGCAGAATCGCGCAGATGACGACTCCGCAGGGCCCTTCGCCGCACGACCCGTCGAAACGGACTCGACCCGGCCAAAGCCCTCCGCGGCGGCCCGAGCGGCCCTCGGAGTCCCCCACCACCCGGATGCGTCCCGGCCAGTGGCCAGAGGATCGCCCGCAGCAGCCGCCTCCCGGTCCGCAGCAACCGCCTCCCGGCCCGCCGCGACCGGTGCGCCCGCCGGGCGCGCCACCGCAGCGGGGCCCCCGTGACACCGGCTATCCGCCGGGGCAGCGCAGCGGCTCACCGCGCCCCCGGCAACGGCCGGGCGCACCGCCGGTGCCGTCGGGCCAACCCCCCACCCCGCCGGAGCCGGCCACAACGCGGCTGTCCACGCGGTCACCGGCCCCCGGCTCGCCCGCAAAGGGCGCCAAAGACAAGCGTCGCTTCGCGGGCAATCGGCTCTCCCTCGTGTTGGTCCTGGTGATTGTGGTGCTGTCCGTCGTGGCCGGCCTGATCGGCGCCGAACTGTACGTTCGCAACCTTGCGAACAGCAAGGTTGCCCACGCGGTGCAGTGCGAGGTGCAAGACAGCGCCAACGTGTCGTTCGCCTTTCCCCCGCCAGTGCTGTGGCAGTACCTCACCCGCCATTACCCCGACATCTCCATCCAGACCGCCGGGAATCAGATCCGCGACGCCAAGCGCATGGCGATCAGCATCGACATCCGAGACGTTGCGCTGCGCAATGCGAAGAACTCCAAGGGCACGATCGGGGCGCTCACCGGCACCATCACCTGGTCGGCGGAAGGCATCAAGCAGTCGATCCAAGACGCCATCCCGGTTCTTGGCAGCTTTGTCACCAGTCAGGTCACCACCAACCCGGGTGAGGGGACCGTCGAGTTGCAGGGCCTTTTGGATAAGGCGACGGTCAAGCCACAGATCGTCAACAACGGACTGTCGCTGCAAGTGATCAGCTTGACGGCGCTGGGCAGCAAGTTGTCGACGGACACGGTGCAAAAAAACCTCGACGACCTGACCTCCAAGGCGACCCAGAACTACCCCCTGGGCATTCATGCCGACGGCGTGAAGGTCACCAGCACCGGGGTGGAGGCCACGTTTTCGACCAGCAACGCCACTATCCCCTCCGGAGGTGGCGGCGGCCAGAACCCGTGCTTCGCCGGCCTCTGAAGTAGGAAGTAGGGCGCAGCGGTCGGACCGCGTCGCAGCCCGGCCCGCTTTCAGCCCAGCCCGTCGAGCACTGCGCGCGTGGCGGAAAGCCCCAGTCGTGTCGCGCCCGCGTCGAGCATCGCGACAGCGTCGGCCGCGGTGCGGATCCCGCCACTGGCCTTGACCCCGAGCCGGCCGGCGACGGTCTCGGCCATCACCGCGACGGCACGCACAGACGCCCCGCCCGCTGGATGAAACCCGGTTGACGTCTTGACGAAGTCCGCGCCCGCGTCCTCGGCGACCCGGCAGACCACGCTCAGCGTGCCCGCGTCGGCCCGGCTGAGCAGCAATGCAGACTCCACGATCACCTTGAGCACAGCCGTGGGCACCGCGGCGCGTACCGCCGCGATGTCGGACCGCACGGCGTCGAGGTCTTTAGCTAGCGCAGCGCCCACGTCGATGACCATGTCAATCTCGCTGGCACCGCAAGCGACGGCCAACGCGGCTTCGTGCGCCTTGACCGCGGACGTATGCTTTCCCGACGGAAAACCCGCCACCGCGGCGATCCGCATTCCAGCGGCGGCCGCCGCGGCGATCGGCACCATTGACGGGGAGACGCACACGGCGTGAACCCCCAGCTGGGCGGCTTCGACAGCCACCGCAGCCACGTCGGCGGCGGTGGCCTCCGGTTGGAGCAGGGTGTGGTCTACCAGCGCCGCCAGCTGCTCCCTGGTTGGCCGGCGTGTCACTAGAACGGCTCTTGCCAGCCGCCGGGGTTGCAGCCCGACGCGATCATCGCGGCATCGTCGACGAGCGGGCGCCAGGGCTCCAGGTTCCAGCTGGGCTTGCCGGGTTGCACGAGCTCGGCCAGCTGCCAATGGCAGATGAACTGCTCGCGCATGCCCGCGGTGTCGGCACCGGGAGACAGGGTGAGCACCTCGGCCCAGGCCTCGTCGACTTCAGCGCCGGTCCCCGGCTGCCTGGACGCCGATCGTCCGGCCGGTGTCGGATAGACCCGCAGGCTGGTCGAACGGCCCGATCCCACCCACTCGACGTGATCCACAAAAGGGGGCGTGAATGCTGTCGACGCCTCGGCGCCGGGATCCGCCGACGCCGTGGCCGCTGTCAGTGCGGCAACGACCGCCGCCAGCGGCATCATGGCCAGGGCTCGCCCGCTCCGCCGCATGGCCCTAGCGCGACTTACCCTGAATCTCGAGAAGTTTGGGCCGCACGTCGACCAAATACACCCCCGCTGCGCAGGCGGCGATCACCACGCCCAGCACACCGAATACGTAACTCAGGATCGAGGCCATCGCCACGCCGCCGCCGAGGATCATCAACCACAGCGGCTTGGTCAACTTCTCGGCGGCGGTGTACGCGTCGGCGCGCTGCAGCGCCGCGTGCACGAGCGCATACACCGACGTCAAGAGTACGGCGATCTGAACGATGAGCAGGACATCACCCGCCAAGCCTTGAAGCATCACGCTGTAAGCCTAGGCTGGCGCCACCGGCGGCGTCGACTCCCGGTTACCGAAGGGCAACCGGTGTCGAGCGGTCAGCGGTGGTAAACCGAGAAGCCGCTTGCTTTCGGGCTTACTTTCGGGTTTACTTTCGGGCTTACTTTTGGGTGATCTTCTTGGCCGGGGCCTTCTTCGCAGGGGCCTTTTTGGCCGGGGTTTTCGCGGCAGCGTTCGCGGCGGCAGCCTTTTTCGCCGGGGCGCTCTTTGCGGGCGATCCCTTGGGCAGCTCGATGCCGACCAGCTTGGCCGCGCGCTCACCGACCGCGCGGGTCTGCGCCGCGACCGTGCCCAGCGCCTCCTGGGTCAACTCGACGGCGTGTTCGACGTAGCCCTCGGCGCGCGCGGACACGTCCTCCAAGCCCGCCTGGCTGCGCAGCCGCTCCAGGGCGGCCTCGCCGCGCTCAACCAGCTCGTTATAGCGGGTGGTGGCGGCCTCCAGGTAGCCATCGGCAGCCTCGCGCAGTTCCTCGGCGGTGAACCGCTGGCGCAACTCACGCAACTGCTCGCGCAGCTGCTCCGGCAGATCCTCGCGCAGCTTGGTCAGGCGTGCCCGGCTCTCCTCGACCCGTCCGCGGGTGTCACTGCGGGTCTCTTCCAGACGTTCGCGGAGCTCAGCCAGCAGCTCGTTGACGGTGGCCAACGCCAGATCGGCGGCTCCCAGCGCTGCCAGCAACGGGGCCCTCAGGTCCTCGACGGTCGGGGTTTCCGGCATGGTGTGGTTCCTTTCTTTTTGTCGGGGATTTTTGTTTTTGCCCGGGATTTTTGTCGGGGATCTTTGGAGGTCCTGGTCGTCGAGATTGCTTGGAGGGCCCTGGTGGTCGGGGACCGTTCGTCGGGGGTGGGTGTTGTCGATCGCTTGGTCACGTGAGGACGCCCATCGAGCGGCTCAGGCAGGGGCCGGCTCGTCGCCTCTAGCAGACTCGTCACCTCTAGCAGATTTGCTTTGGTGGACAAATGAGGCGTAGACGTCCAGCAGAACCTGCTTCTGCCGCTCGGTTATCGCCGTGTCGGCGATGATGGCGTCACGCACCTGGCTGCGCTCGCCGGGCTCGAGGATCCCGGCCCGGACGTAGAGCACCTCGGCGGAAACCCGCAGCGCCTTGGCAATCTGGTTGAGCACCTCAGCGGAGGGCTTACGCAGGCCGCGCTCGATCTGGGAGAGATACGGGTTGCTGACACCGGCCTTTTCGGCCAGTTGCCGCACCGACACCTGCGCGGCTTCACGCTGCGCCCTGATGAAGCTACCGATGTCTGATGCCGCGCTGGACACCACTGCGGCCAGCTTGTCCTCCTGCGGCAATGGCATTGGCAACCCCTGAGTGTCTGCAGTGTCGGCGCGGACGTGAACCAGGGTACGGCCTTGCGCTAACTATTGCAAGCGCAAGTTAGCGCAGTTCGGCTCAGACCAGTAGCTGCGCGACGGTGTGGATCGCCAACCCGGCCAACGCGCCGACCACGGTGCCGTTGATCCGGATGAACTGCAAATCGCGACCGACGTGCAACTCGATGCGGCGGCTGGCCTCCCGGGCATCCCAGCGCTCGATCGTGTCGGTGATGATCGTGGTGATCTCCGACCCATAGTGGGACACCAGGTGCTGGGCGGCCCGGATGATCCACTCGTCGGTCTTATCCCGCAGCTCGGCATCGTCGCGCAGGGACTCCCCGACCCGGATCACGGTGTCGGCGATGCGGGCGCGCAACGCGCTGGCGGGGTCGTCGACTCCCTCGATCACCAGTCGTTTGAGGGTCGTCCACGCGGTAGCGGCGGCGTTGGTGATCTCGTCGCGGGCCATCAGCTGGTCTTTAACGCGTTCGGCGCGGGCGATGGTGGCCGGATCGTGCTGCAGGTCGGCGGCGAATTCGAACAGAAAGCGCGTGGCCGAGCGGCGCAGTTCGTGGCCGGGGTTGCGGCGCACCTTGTCGGTGAAGTCCATCAGCTCGCGGTGAATACGGTCGCCGACGAGATGGTCGATGAAGCGTGGCGACCAGCTCGGCGAGTCGCGTTCCACCACCCTCTGGATCACCTCACCGGCGCTCAGCGACCACTGAAATGCACGGTCTGCGAGCAACTGGATCAAGGCCTCCTGGCGATTCTCGGCCAGCACGGTGGCCAATACCCGGCCAACCGGGGGGCCCCACTGGGGTTCGGCGAGGCGCTTGATGATCGTGCGGTCGATCACATGCAGGACATCCTCGTCACGCAGCAGCTCCACCAGCACGCGCAACACCGTCGCCGCCTCGGCGGCGACCCGCTGCGCATGCCGGGTATCGGAGAGCCACCTGCCCAACCTCACGGCGATTTGCGCGTCCCGCAGCTTGGTCCCCACCACCGGTGGCGACAGGAAATTCTCCCGGACAAAAGTGCCCAGACCCGCGCCGAGCTGGTCTTTTTTACGCTCGATGATCGCGGTGTGCGGGATCGGCAGGCCCAGTGGATGCTTGAACAACGCGGTGACCGCAAACCAGTCCGCGAGCGCGCCGACCATGCCCGCTTCTGCGGCCGCACCCACGTAACCCGCCCACGCGGGAGCCGAACCTTCGGCTTGCAACCACCGGCAGCCGACAAACAGCGCGCTGGCACCGGCCAGGAAGGCCAAGGCCACCACTTTCATCCGGCGCACCGCCCGGCGCCGCTCGGCGTCGGCCTTCGGATCCGCCCCGGCAAACGATTCGGCGAAGGAAGCGGGTGCTCGATGCCGACCAGCGGGCACGGTCACCGGGTCACCGGTCGGTGCCGGCAGGGCCGACGGTGAGGTTTTCACGGCCACGGCACCATCATCCGCCACCGTCCTGCGCGCCCGGTGTGACCGGCGGCCCAGGCCCGTAGCGGGTCGCGTCACATGCGGCACGAGGCGCCCAACGGGCCGTACTATCGAGGGGTCAAGTGAATGGGATTTCGCGAGAGTGGCAGAGCATCTCCTGGCTGGGACAGTAAAGACCGATGGTCGCAAGCGGCGTTGGCATAAGCACAAGGTCGAGCGCCGCAATGAGCTGGTCGACGGCACCATCGAAGCGATCCGCCGGCACGGTCGCTTCCTGAGCATGGACGAGATCGCCGCCGAGATCGGGGTCTCCAAGACGGTGCTCTACCGCTACTTCGTCGACAAAAACGATCTGACGACCGCGGTGCTGATGCGGTTCGCTCAGACCACGCTGATCCCCAACATGGCCGCTGCGCTGTCATCCGACCTCGACGGTTTCGACCTGACCCGCGAAATCATCCGGGTCTACGTGGAAACGGTCACCGAAGAGCCCGAGCCGTATCGGTTCGTGATGGCCAACAGCACCCCGACCAAGAGCAAGGTCATCGCCGATTCCGAGCGCATCATCGCCCGGATGCTCGCGATGATGCTGCGTCGGCGCATGGAAGAGGCCGGGATGGACACCGGCGGGGTGGAGCCGTGGGCGTACATGATCGTCGGCGGTGTGCAGTTGGCCACCCACTCGTGGATCTCCGATCCCCGGATGAGTGCCGACGACCTGATCGACTATCTGACCATGCTGTCGTGGAGCGCAATCTGCGGGATTGTCGAGGCCGGCGGGTCGCTGGAGAAATTCCGGGAACAACCGCACCCGTCACCGATCGTGCCGCCGCGCGAGCGATGAGGCCCGGGTATGGCTGAGCTGACCGCCCGGTCCCGGTTGCGGTCGTGGGGGTATGCCCTGCGCACCACCAACCCGCCGCCCGGTCAGCCGATCGACAGCGTCACCCGCTGGCTGGTGGTCACTCGCGCGGCGGTGCTGCCGATGACCCTGTTCGCCGGGCTGATCGCCGCGCTGCTGGCGCTGGGCAAGCCCGGCCTGGACGGGCGCTGGCTGGCGCTGGCCATCGCAGGAATCATCTGCGCGCATATCGCCAACAACTTGATGAACGACCTGTATGACACCCAGGCCGGCACCGACAGCGCCACCTACCCGCGGGCGCTCTACGCCCCGCACCCGGTGCTTTCCGGGCTGGTCAGCCGCCGGACGTTGGTGGGGGCGATTCTCCGGGTGAACCTGGCCGACCTGGCGATTCTGGTGGTGCTGACGGTGGCCCGCGGCTGGCCGGTGGTGGCTTTTGCGCTCGGGGGATTCGTGCTGAGCGTGGCCTACGCGGCACCCCCGCTGCGGCTGAAGAAGCACGGCCTGGGCGAACCCGATGTCTTCGTCGTGTGGGGCCCGCTGATGGTGTGCGGAACCTACTATGCCGCGGTCGGCTCGGTCGGCTGGGATGTTGTCCTGGCGTCGCTCCCTTACGGTCTGCTGTGCACTACGGTGCTGATGGGCAAGCACATCGACAAAATCCCCTATGACTCGCCGCTGGGCATCCGCACACTGCCGGTGATTATCGGCGCCACCCGCGCCCGCGCCGTGACACTGGCGCTGATGGTCGGGTTCTACCTGTTGGTCGGCCTGGCCGTGCTGGCCGGGGCGATGCCGTGGCCCGCATTGGTGGTCCTCGCGGCGTTGCCCCGGCTGGTGCGAATCTGGCCGCATTTTCGCCGCCCGCCGCCCGACCGGCCGCCACCCGGCTATCCGGTGTGGCCGCTGTGGTATGCCGCCCTGGCCTGGGTGCATGTCCGGCAGGCCGGCGCACTGCTGGTTGTGGGCCTCGCGATCGCCGCCGTGCTGCGTGCGATGTGACCCGGCCCTGTTGCGTGCGCGCCGCCGGCGAATACAATGCCACAACTCACGACAGCTAGCACGCGACGGCTGCATCTCGGTGGCTGCGGGGGTTTTGGCAACCCCTCCAGATACCCGATGACGGCGTTGGACGCGCAGGAAGGCCCAGGTCGGCATGGCGCAGCAACTCACCCCATATTTCCAGCAGGTGCAGGCCCACTATGACCTCTCCGACGACTTCTACCGCCTTTTTCTCGACCCGACACGGACCTACAGCTGCGCCTACTTCGAGCGCGACGACATGACCTTGGAAGAAGCGCAGATCGCCAAGATCGATCTGGCGTTGGGGAAGCTGAGCCTGGCGCCCGGGATGACGCTGCTGGACATCGGATGCGGTTGGGGCGCCACCATGAGACGGGCGATCGAGAAGTACGGTGTCAACGTCATCGGCCTCACGCTGTCGAGAAACCAGGCCGGATACGTCCAGCGGATGTTCGACCGAATGGACACCTCCTGCGGCAGGCGGGTATTGCTGGCGGGTTGGGAGCAATTTCACGAGCCCGTCGACCGCATCGTCTCCATCGGCGCGTTCGAGCACTTCGGCCTGCAACGCTACCCAGCCTTTTTCAGGATGGCCCACGAGGTGCTGGTGGCGGGCGGCGTGATGCTGCTGCACACCATCGTTCGGTTGACCTTCAGGGAGGCCAGGCGGCTGGGGCTGTCGCTGACGCGCGAACTGGTCGAGTTCTGCAAGTTCATTCTGGCGGAGATATTTCCGGGCGGCTGGCTGCCGTCAAGCCCGATGGTCGAGGAATTCGCCCTGGCGACGGGGTTCCGCGTGACCCAAATCCAAGCGTTGCAACCCCACTACGTGCGGACCCTGGAAGCCTGGGCGGCCAACTTGGAGGCCAACAAGGACCGAGCCATCAAGACTCAGTCCCCAGAGACCTACGACCGCTACCTGCGCTACCTGACGGGCTGCGCGAAGCTGTTCCGTGAGGGGTACATCGACGTGCGGCAGTTCACGCTGCAGAAATAGGCTCCGGAATAGATTCCCGCCCCATCACCGCAGAAACCGGTTGCGTCGCACCACTTTCAGAAAATTCCAGCCCGCACAACGCCGGCCGTGGCTTCGTGGCCAGGAGATGGTCCGTGCCAGTCGGCCCGTTCGTGCCCGTAGGGGTATCAGTAGGAGTAAAAGCCCCGGCCGGATTTCTTGCCCAGAAAGCCCGCATCGACCATGCGCGCCAATAGTGGCGGCGCACCGTATTGCGGCTCTTTGAACTCCTCGAACATGGTGTCTGCGATCAGCTTCAGGGTGTCCAGGCCCACCAGGTCGGATAACCGCAGCGGTCCCATCGGATGGGAAAGACCGGCCACCACCGCCCTATCGATGTCTTCGACGGTGGCGAACTTGGACTCGACCATCCGGATCGCCGAGAGGAGGTAGGGCACCAGCAGCCGGTTCACCACAAAGCCCGACTGGTCGGGGCAGCGCACCACCTGCTTACCCAGCACGCTACCGGCGAATTCCTCGACACGATCGGCCGCGGCGCGGTCGGTGACCAGTGTGGAAACCAGCTCGACCAGCGGAAGCGCCGGAACCGGGTTAAAGAAATGCAGACCCAGCACCCGCTGCGGGTTTTGGGTCGCCGCGGCGATCCTCATGATGGGGATGCTGGAGGTGTTGGACGCCAGCACCGCATCGGGGCCGGTGATGATCCGGTCCAGGTCGGCGAAGATCTTGGTCTTGACCGCTTCGTCTTCGACCACCGCCTCGACCACCAGTTGACGGTCGGCGAAGTCTTTCAGGTCGGTGGTGAAGGTCAGCTTGCTCAGGGCACCGTCACGCTCCGGCTCCGTCACCTTGCCCGCGCTGACGGCGCGCTCGAGCGACTTCACGATCCGCGCGCGCCCCGCCGCGAGCAGCGTGTCCGTGATCTCGAACACCACCACATCGACACCTGCGCGTGCGCAGACCTCGGCGATACCCGCGCCCATCTGCCCCGCTCCGACAACCCCGACCCGCTGGATCGCTACCTCGCCCACTGTCACTCCAGTCGTCTTGTCATGCACCGCTACCGGCCCCGCCAGCTTGGCTGGGCGGGGCCGGTGCTGTCAACTTCAGGCGCCCGAGGGTTGCGGGCCGCCGGCGCCGCCGCGACGGCAGCTTTGCCGGGCGTGGCACTCAGTGGAACTGGGCCTCCTCGGTGGAGCCGGCCAGCGCGGTCGTCGACGACGCCGGGTCCACGGTAGTGGCAATGCGGTCGAAATAGCCGGCGCCCACCTCGCGCTGATGCTTGGTTGCGGTGTAACCGCGCTCCTCGGCAGCGAACTCGCGTTCCTGCAACTCGACGTAGGCGGTCATCTGGTTGCGGGCATACCCATAGGCCAGGTCGAACATCGAGTAGTTCAGCGCGTGGAATCCGGCCAGCGTGATGAACTGGAACTTGAACCCCATTGCAGCCAGCTCTTTTTGGAACTTGGCAATGGTGGAATCATCCAGGTGCTTGCGCCAGTTGAACGATGGCGAGCAGTTGTAGGCCAGCATCTGGTCCGGGTACTCGGCTTTGACCGCCTCGGAGAATCGCTTGGCAAGGTCGAGATCCGGAGTGCCCGTCTCCATCCAGATCAGATCGGCGAACGGCGCGTAAGCCTTGGCCCGCGCGATGCAGGGCTCGATGCCGTTGTGGGTGCGGTAAAAGCCTTCCCGGGTGCGCTCGCCGGTGATGAACGGCCGGTCACGTTCGTCGATATCCGACGTGATGAGCGTGGCCGCTTCGGCGTCGGTGCGGGCGATCACGACGGTCGGGACGTCGCACACGTCGGCGGCCAGCCGGGCGGACGTGAGCGTGCGGATGTGCTGGTGGGTCGGGACGAGCACCTTTCCGCCCAGGTGACCGCACTTCTTCTCCGAGGCCAGCTGGTCTTCCCAGTGGGTGCCGGCCGCGCCGGCGGCGATCATCGCCTTTTGCAGCTCGAAGACGTTCAGCGCGCCACCAAAGCCGGCCTCGGCGTCGGCGACGATGGGCGCCAGCCAGTTTTTCACCGACGTGTCGCCCTCAACGTGGGCGATCTGGTCGGCGCGCAGCAGCGCGTTGTTGATACGGCGCACCACCTGGGGCACCGAGTTGGCCGGATACAAGCTCTGGTCGGGATAGGTGTGACCCGACAAGTTAGCGTCCCCGGCGACCTGCCAGCCCGACAGGTAGATGGCCTGCAGGCCGGCGCGCACCTGCTGAACGGCCTGGTTACCGGTCAGTGCGCCCAGCGCGTTGACCCACTCCAGGTCGTGCAGCTGCTCCCACAGCGCCTCCGCGCCGCGCCGGGCCAACGTGTGCTCTTCGACCACGCTGCCCTGCAAAGCGACCACATCGGCGGCGGTATAGGTACGGGTGACGTCCTTCCAGCGCGGATTGGTATCCCAGTCGTGCTGGATCTGCTCGGCGCTTTTCGGCTTGCCCACAGTAGACACTCGGCTGCTCCTCCACGGTCCGTCGTTGCTAAGTTGCAAAGCATCACCGCCTCTTGACGGTGTTGCCGGAACGGCACTTCACTCATGTGTTAAGCCGACAATGGCACAGCTATTCCGTGTGATCTAGCCGTTTCACGTGCCAATTTGGGCGACGATTCGCCCGGATTTTGCAAATTTTGCAAATCTTGACAATCCACGGCGCGGCTCGTGTCGTCGCACGGCTTACCCGTCGGTAACCACAAATCGCTGGTCAACGCGCGCGTTTCGGGTCACGCACCACGTGACCGGATCGCTACCGGGCGAATATGCACGCGACGGCTTTCGACTCGTCGCCGACGGCGTATGTGAGCGTCGTAACGGTGCGATCCGCAAGGCCGGGACCGAATCGATCGGTCGTGCCGGGTGGAAACACCTGCGAGATGATCTCCAGCTTGTCGCCGAGAGCGACCGGCGCCTCGTGCTCGATAACCGCCCGCAGCGGAGCCGTGAGCATCTCGGGATGGGAAGCCAGATAGTCCTCGATGACCGCCCAGTAGACCGCGTTGTTCACGTGGTCGAAGAGGTCGATGTCGGTGACGCGGATCGGAAACTCGTGAATCTCCGCTGCCTCGTCGCGGCTGCCCGCCGTCAGATATGCCTGCCACCGCAGCCGAGTGATGCTGGTGGTGCGATGCAGGCCGGCCAAGAAGTCGTCGGCGATGCGCGCCGGCATCTGGGTCTGCCGATTGATGTTGATCCAGAACGCCTCGGACTCGATCAATCCGCCTCGGCGTCCATCAATGCGCACCCGCATCTCACACCAGCGGTTCGAGGCGCCCGAGCACCAGCGCCGCAACCGCAACATGTCGCCGAACTCGATCGGGCGGATCAGGTCGATCATGGTGCGCCGGACAATCCAGAGCGGATGGGTCTCCTCAAAGCCCATCTCACGCAGCTGGTCTTGGCCGATGTCCTGGATGTGCCGGGCGGCCGCGTCCAGCCGCAGCCGCCCACCGCGATCGATGTCGGCGACCCGCAGCGGCCACTCGCGATCGAAAACGTCGGGATGGCCGTCGGGCACCGGCATCATCACCTTGTCCAGGCTCACGGCGTCACTCCCCGTTTCGTTCCCGTTTACTGCTTTGCCATACTCCCGCGGATCATGCCAAACGGTCCGGCGACACACCAGCCGGGCGGCGGCTTGCCAACTCTGCGAACCATCCCTTCGCACTCGGGTAGGCTCGGTCGGATGGCCAAGACGTTTGTCGGCTCCCGCGTTCGCCAGCTGCGCAGCGAGCGCGGGTTCAGCCAGGCGGCCCTGGCGCAAATGCTGGGCATCTCACCCAGTTACCTCAACCAAATCGAACACGATGTCCGCCCGTTGACGGTGGCGGTGCTGCTGCGAATCACCGAGGTGTTCGGGGTGGACGCGACGTTTTTCGCCTCCCAGGACGACACCCGGCTGGTCGCCGAGCTGCGGGAGGTGACGATGGACCGCGACCTGGGCATCGACGTCACTTTGCCGGAGGTCGCCGACATGGTGGGCGCGCACCCCGCGCTGGCCCGCGCCATGGTCAATTTGCACCGCCGCTACCGGATCACCACCGCCCAACTGGCCGCCGCGACCGAACAGCGGTTTTCCGACGGCAGCGGGACCGGAGTGCTCACCATGCCGCACGAGGAGGTGCGTGACTATTTCTACGAGCGGCAAAATTACCTGCACGAGCTGGACACCGCCGCAGAAGACCTGACGGTGCGGATGCGGATGCACCGCGGTGACCTGGCCGGGGAGTTGTCTCGCCGGCTCACGGAGGTGCACGGCGTGCACATCGTCAAGCGCATCGACCTCGGTGACACCGTGCTGCATCGCTACGACCCGGCGACCAAGACACTGGAGATCAGCAGTCATCTCTCGCCGGGTCAGCAGGTGTTCAAGATGGCCGCCGAGCTGGCCTACCTGGAATTCGGTGACCTCATCGACAGGCTGGTTGAAGAGGGCAAATTCACCAGCGGGGAGGCGCGCACGCTGGCGCGGCTCGGGCTGGCCAACTACTTCGCGGCCGCCGCGGTGCTGCCCTACCGGCAGTTTCACGACGTGACCGAGAAATTCCGCTACGACATCGAGCGGCTCTCGGCGTTCTACTCGGTGAGCTACGAGACGATCTGCCATCGGCTGTCCACGCTGCAGCGGCCGTCGTTGCGCGGGGTGCCGTTTTCTTTCGTGCGGGTGGACCGGGCGGGCAACATGTCAAAACGGCAGTCGGCCACGGGTTTTCACTTTTCGTCTACCGGCGGCACCTGCCCGCTGTGGAATGTCTATGAGACGTTCGCTAACCCGGGGAAAATCCTGGTGCAAATCGCGCAGATGCCCGATGGCCGTCATTACCTGTGGGTGGCCCGCACCGTGGAGCGGCGGGCATCCCGCTATGGTCAGCCGGGAAAGACTTTCGCCATCGGGCTGGGTTGCGAACTTCGCCATGCCCACCGGCTCGTCTACTCGGGAGGACTCGATTTGTCGGGGAATGCCGCCACACCGATCGGCGCGGGCTGCCGGATCTGCGAGCGCGACAACTGCCCGCAGCGGGCCTTCCCGGCGTTGGGCCGAGCGCTCGACCTCGACGAGCATCGCAGCACGGTGTCGCCCTATCTGGTGAAGCAAGCGTGATGAGCGGCTCGAAAACCACTCCGGCCGGCCGTATCCCGCCCGGGGGTCTTGGCGAGCTGGGCCCGGTCAACTGGCTGCTGGCGAAGTTCGCCGCCCGAACGGTCCACGTGCCCGAGATGCACCTGTTCACCGCCCTGGGCCGGCACCGGCGGCTGTTCCGGGTCTGGCTGTTGTATTCCGGCGCGCTGCTGCGGGGGCGGCTGCCCCGTGCCGACACCGAGTTGGTGATCCTGCGGGTCGCGCATTTGCGGGCCTG
Organism: Mycobacterium sp. SM1; assembly: GCF_018361265.1. GTDB lineage: Bacteria > Actinomycetota > Actinomycetes > Mycobacteriales > Mycobacteriaceae > Mycobacterium. The sequence continues at coordinate 2,008,274 of NZ_JAFLNH010000001.1, read as the reverse complement.
CGCATACGAGTTGCGCCATCACCGGCCAATGGCGCGCCGCCGCGGGCTGGACGACTCGACGCAAGAGGCGATCTTCGCCTGGCCCCACGGGCCCGAGGAACTCACGGCCAGGCTGACGCCACGACAGCGAGCGCTACTGAGCGCCACCGACGAGCTCGTCGCAAACCGCTCCGTCAGCGCCGGCACCTGGCAGGAGCTGGCACGCCATCTCGATCCGCGTCAACTGATCGAACTTTGCATGCTCGCAGCACAATACGACGGGCTAGCCGCGACGATATCGGCTCTTGAAATTCCGTTGGACCACCCGCGGTGACCGGGCCGGGCGGGGTGCCCGTGCCTCTCACGTCAGCAGATGCGCGTAATCCTTATGGCGCTCATACCGAATCAACGAGTGGAGCACAATGGCGGTCTGTAGCCGGATGTACTGGTCGACGTTGTAGATCGGGCCGAAATGCCAGTGCTTGAGCGCCCAGCCCTGTGCGAGCAGCATGATGTTGAACACCACCAGATCCACGTCGGCGTCGCGGAATATCCCCTCGGCGATACCCGCCTCGATCGCTGCGCGCAGCGGTGCAGCGGTGCTGATTTCGAGCTCTTTGATCTGCGCGCGGCCGGCCGGGTCGAGGGTACGGCTTTCCCGGTAGGTCAACACCACGGCATCCAGGTTCTCATCGACGATCTCGATGTAGCGGCGGATACCGGCAGCCAATCGCTCGACGATATCGTCTCCAGCGGCATCCATCGCCGGCGCCAGCTGGTCGCGGAACGCGTCTTGGATGCGCACGATCGTCGCCAGCAGCAAGTCTTCTTTGCCGCCGAAGTACTTGTAGATCAAGCCGACACTCACGTTGGCCTCGGCCGCCAGGTCCTGCATGGACATCTGGTGAAACCCGGTCTTGCCCATGACTTTGACCGCGGCGTCCAGCATCTGGCGGCGCCGCGAGCTGCTGCGGGCGGCACGCACGGCGTCCCTGACCGGAAGATCACCGAAGTCGGTCACCATGACCCTTAAATGCCCAGGTCCTTGGCGATGATGGTCTTCATTATCTCGGTGGTGCCGCCGTAGATGGTCTGGATCCGGGCATCGACGAATGCCCGCGACACCGGGTATTCGCGCATGTAGCCATAACCGCCGTACAACTGCAGGCACCGGTCGGCGGTGCGCACCTGCAGTTCGGTGGTCCACCATTTGAGCCGCGCCGCCCGCGCGGCGGTCAGCTCTTTGGCCAGGTGCTTGGCGATACAGTCGTCGAGGTAGGTCCGGGCGATGTCGATCTCGGTCGCCAACTCGGCGAGCACGAACTGGGTGTTCTGGAAGCCGGATATCGGAGAGCCAAAGGCGCGCCGCTGGCGCGCATAGTCGAGCGTCTCGGCCAGCACTCCCTCCGCGGCGGCCACCGCGCCAACGGCCAGCGAAAGCCGTTCCTGCGGCAGGTTACCGACGAGCTGGTAGAACCCCTTGCCCTCTTCTTCGAGCAGATTTTCGGCGGGCACACGCATGTCGGTGAAGGTCAGCTCGCTGGTGTCCTGGGCGTGCAGGCCGATCTTCTCCAGGTTGCGGCCGCGGGCGAAACCCGGTGTGTCGGCGTCGACCACCAGAAGTGACAATCCACGGTGCGGGTCGGGCGAGGTGCGCACCGCGACGACGAACAGGTCAGCCGTCTGCCCGTTGGAGATAAACGTTTTCGCGCCGTTGACAATGTAGTGGTCACCATCACGCACCGCAGAGGTGCGAATCGCGGCCAGGTCGCTGCCGGCACCGGGTTCGGTCATCGCGATGCCGAGCACCGTTTCGCCGGTCACCACGCCGGGCAGCCACCGCCGTTTCTGCTCCTCGGTGGTCAGGTCGGTGAGATAGGGCAGCACGATGTCGTTCTGCAGCGCGAACGCCACCGCCTCAGCCGCCGCGCCGACCCGCTGCAGCTCTTCGATGACGATTGCGTGGTAGCGAAAGTCGTCGACTCCCGGCCCGCCGAACCGCTCGGGCACCGGAAAGCCCAACAGCCCCAGCTTGCCCGCCTCGGTAAACAGGGAGCGGTCCCAACAGCCCAGCCGTTCCCAGTTCTCATGGGCAGGAAGCACGGTCCGCTGCACGAAATCGCGCATCAGTTCCCGGAACTGGTGATGCTCAGCAGTGTAGGACAGGCTCATCGGTCCTCTTTTCAGCGGAAGGCGCTGATGCCGGTCAAGGCCTGCCCGAGGATAAGTTGATGCATCTCGGCCGTGCCCTCATAGGTCAACACGGATTCCAGGTTGACCATGTGTCTGATGACCGGATACTCCAGCGATATGCCGTTGCCGCCCAATATTGTTCGCGCAGTCCGGCAGATCTCGAGTGCCTCCCGGGTGTTGTTGAGCTTGCCAAAGCTGACTTGTTCCGGGCGAAGCCCGGCACGATCCTTCAGACGTCCCAGGTGCAGGGCCAACAGCTGCCCTTTATGCAGTTCGACCGCCATATCGACGAGTTTTGCCTGGGTCAACTGGAATCCGGCTATCGGGCGGCCGAATTGAGTGCGGTGGCACGCATAGTCCAGGGCTGCCTGCCAGGCGGACCGCGCCGCGCCCATTGCCCCCCAAATTATTCCGTAGCGTGCCTCGGACAAGCACGCCAGGGGTGCGCGCAGCCCAATGGCCTTAGGCAGCATCGCCTCGGCCGGCAGCCGCACCTCGTCGAGCACCAACTCACTGGTGATCGACGCCCGCAGCGACAGCTTGTGGTGGATGGTGTTGGCGGCAAAACCCGGCGTTTCGGTGGGCACGAGGAATCCGCGGATGCCCTCGTCGGTGGCGGCCCACACGACCGCAACATCGGCCACCGAGCCGTTGGTGATCCACATCTTGCGGCCGGTGAGCACCCAGTCCGCACCATCGCGTCGCGCCCGGGTCGTCATCGCCGCCGGGTCAGAGCCGGCGTCGGGCTCGGTGAGCCCGAAACAGCCGAGCAGCTCACCGGCCGCCATCGGCGGCAGCCACTGCTGCTTGTGCTCCTCGGAGCCGAAGGTCGCAATTGCGAACATCGCCAGCGATCCCTGCACCGACACCAGCGAGCGGACCCCGGAGTCGGCGGCCTCCAGCTCCAGACAGGCCAGGCCGTAGTGCACGGCGGACGCCCCGCTGCATCCGTAGCCGTGCAGGTGCATACCGAGCAGCCCGAGCTGGCCGAACTGCTTGGCGAGCTCACGCACCACCGGCAGACCCCCCGCCTCGAACCAGTCGCCCACATACGGGGTGACGTGCTCGGCGCAGAACCCTCTGACGGTGTCGCGCACCGCGATCTCGTCGGCCGACAGCGAGGCATCCAGGCCGAGCGGGTCATAGGGATCAAACGGCGTCACAGTGCTCATCGGTCGATCCTAATCGGGTGACGATGCGGGCCGGGACGGCCCGAGAAGGGGCGCGACCATCGAGCCACCTAGCCCACCATGGTGAGTCCACCGCTGACGCTGATCACCTGCCCGGTGATGAACGACGCGGCATCGGAGGCGAAGAACAACGCGGCCGCGGCGACCTCCTCGGGCCTCGCCAGCCGGCGAAACGGGATCGCCTTGATCAAAGCCTCTTTCAGCTTCTCGGGCTGAGCGTGAAACAGCGGCGTGTCGGTGGGGCCGGGGCACACGCAGTTGACGGTGATCTGGTGGCGGACCATTTCCCGGGCCAGCGATTTGGTGAACGCAATGACACCGCCCTTCGCCCCGGCGTACACGGTCTCTCCGGCACTGCCAACTCGTCCGGCATCGCTGGCCACGTTGACAACTCGCCCGCCATCGCCCGCCTCGACCATTCCCGGAAGGAACGCGCTGCACACCTGGACCGGGCCGAGAAAGTTGATGGCCACCACCTTTTGCACAAATTCCGGTGTGACGTTGAGGAATTGGTCGGTACGGTCCCAGCCGGCCGCGTTCACGATGACGTTGGGGATGCCCACTTCGGCCCGAGTCCGGTCGCGCAGCGCGTCCACCTGCGCGCGGTCAGCGACATCGACGGGCAGGGCGGTGATCAGCTTTGGGTAATGCCGTGCGGTAGCCGTGGCCGCCGCCTCGTCGAGGTCGGCGGCGACAACCCGGTCGCCTTGCGCGGCGAAGCCCAGTGCGATCGCCTTGCCGATACCGGATCCCGCGCCGGTGACGACTGCGAGTTTGGCGCCCATCAGAGATCCCCTGTCGGGCGGTGAGATCCCGGGAGCAGGCTGGCGTCCACCCTCTCGGTGACGGCCCGCGCGCCTTCGATGCCCTCGCCGGTGTGCACAAAGGCCTCCAGGGCGATCTCGGCGATCCCCAGGGCGGCCATCGCCTCACATCGCTGTGAATATTCATTCATTATCAATGAATTTATGTTCACCATGGTGGCGAAGTCAAGCGTGGGCCCACGCGCTACCCTCGCGCCATGCGACCACGGCGCAGTCCGGCGTGGCTGGGCGCCGACGTTCTCGGTGTGCTGGTGTTCTGCGCCGTGGGGAGGCGCAGCCACGATGAAGGCCTCGATGCCGCCGGCCTCGCGGCGACTTCCTGGCCGTTTCTGACCGGAACGGTCGCCGGCTGGCTGGGTTCCCGCGCCTGGCGGCGCCCCACTGCCCTGGCCCCGACCGGGGTGGCGGTGTGGCTGGGCACGCTGGTGGTCGGGATGCTGCTGCGCAAGGCCACCATGGCAGGGGTGGCCGCAAGTTTCGTGGTAGTGGCGGCAACGGTCACCGCCGTGCTGCTGCTCGGTTGGCGGGCGGTTGCCGAGGCGGCGCTGCGACGCCGCCCGAACGCTTAACCGGATGGCGATGGCACGGGCGGGCACCGACTGGCTCCTCAGGGCGACGGGCGGCGCATTTCATTGCTTTCATTGCGCACGCCGAAACGGCGGGCATTCGGCAGGCGGCGATCCTGGCATCGGGGTTTGACGCTCGGCCCTACCGGCTGTGGTGGCCGGCCGGCACCACGGCATATGAGTTCGATGGCCGCAGGTCATCGAACTCAAGACCCAGACATTGCGCCGGCTGGGTGCCGCTCCCGCGGCAAGCCGTCGAGCTGTGGGCGCCGACTAGCACACGGTTTGGATGTCGGCCTGGAAGATATGGCCCACACCGGCGAGCCTGCCGATGTCGCTGAATATCTGGCGACGCGCGGCTGAAAGACGGTGAGGATGACCCTCGCCGACCTGTTCGCCGCGACCGGGCCGCCCTGGCTGCGCCGCGACGGCCTTGCCGATGTTCCGGTGGCACCGCAGTGCGTCACCGCGGCGCGCACCTCCCCACGCGGGGTGACGCCGGCACGCCAGATGTAAGGCGGCGAAGGGGATGCAACGCGGGCGCGGCCACGCGAGCCGCTTCGACTAGCGGCCCGATCACAACATCACCGAGATTGCTTGAAACCCCTGGCATTCGGTGTGAGTGAAAATCGAATACGACTTTCCTCAGCGGCGTTTCGCCAGCGCCGTGGCCCGCTCGGTGGCCCGGCGGATCGGGCCCCGCCACAGCTCGCCGTGGCCGGGCACCAGAATCTCCGTCTCCAGCAGCGCCAGCGCCGCCAGGCTGCGGACACATTCGTCCTGGTGATGGCTGAACATCGCCGGCAGCAACTGCGGACCGCTGCGGGGCAGCAACGGATGCCCGGTGACCAGCGCGTCGCCGCTGACCAGCACGCCGTCGACCAGATAGCAGCAGTGCCCACTGGTATGCCCGGGAGTGGGAATGGCCAACGGCCGCCCGGGCAACTCCGCCGCGGTCTCGGCGGTCAGTGCCTGCGCGGTCGGGATGCCGTCGCGGATCAGCCCACCGTTACGCATCACGTGCGCGGCCCACGCCGCCCAGCGCGGCCGCCAGACGCGCAGGGAAACGTCTAGCGCCGACGCCTGTTGCAGGTACTCCCGTTTGACGTGCCCCACCTCGTCGGCATGGCAGTACACCGGCGTGCCGAGCTCTCCAGCGAACCAGATCGCCGACCCCAGGTGGTCGATGTGGGCGTGGGTCAGCAGGATGGCGCGCACGTCGCCGGGCTGATAGCCCAGCTGCCGGAGCGAGGCCACCACGTTGTCACGGTCACCCGGGTAGCCGGCGTCGATCAGCATGACCCCGCTGTTGTCGGCGACCAGCAACCAGTTGACTGCGGGCCCGCGGACGAGGTGCACGGTATCGGTGACCGCTGTCAGCACCGGCAACACGCCCGCGAGTTTAGGCATGGCCGTACAGACGGTAGAAAGGACAGGTGGCTGAGCTGAAACTCGGATACAAGGCGTCGGCCGAGCAGTTCGAGCCGCGGGAACTCGTGGAGCTGGGGGTCGCCGCCGAGGCGCACGGGATGGACAGCGCGACCGTGAGCGACCATTTTCAGCCGTGGCGCCATCACGGCGGGCACGCCCCGTTCTCGCTGTGCTGGCTGACCGCCGTGGGTGAGCGCACCCGCCGGATTGTGCTGGGCACCTCGGTGCTGACCCCGACGTTTCGCTACCACCCCGCGGTTATCGCGCAGGCCTTCGCCACCATGGGATGCCTGTACCCGCACCGGGTGTTTCTGGGGGTCGGCACCGGCGAGGCGCTCAACGAGATCGCCGCCGGCCACCATGGCAGCTGGCCGGAGTTCAAGGAGCGCTTCGCCCGGCTGCGCGAAGCGGTGCGGTTGATGCGGGAGTTGTGGCGAAGTGACCGCGTCGACTTCGACGGCGAATACTACCGGCTCAACGGCGCCTCGCTTTACGACGTGCCCGAAGGCGGGGTACCCGTCTACATCGCCGCCGGCGGCCCGGCGGTGGCCAAATACGCCGGACGGGTCGGTGACGGCATGATCTGCACATCCGGCAAGGGCGCGGAGCTCTACACCGACAAGCTCCTCCCCGCCGTGTCGGAGGGCGCGGCGGCGGCGGGCCGTAACGTGGATGACATCGACAAGATGATCGAAATCAAGATTTCCTACGACCCCGATCCGCGACGCGCCCTGGAGAACACCCGGTTTTGGGCGCCCCTGTCGTTGACCGCCGAGCAGAAGCACAGCATCGAGGATCCGATCGAGATGGAAAAGGCGGCCGACGCGTTGCCGATTGAACGGGTCGCGCAGCGCTGGATCGTGACGTCAGACCCCGATGAGGCCACCGAGAGGGTCGGCCAGTATGTGAGGTGGGGATTTAACCACCTGGTTTTCCACGCGCCAGGTCACGATCAGCGTCGCTTCCTGGACCTTTTCCACAAGGACCTCGCGCCGCGGCTGCGACGGCTCGGCTGATACGGCAGGCTGCTGAGCGTGCCCGATAGCCCGACTCCTTCGCGGGCCACGCCACAGGCCGCGTCATCACCGGCCACGCCACAGCCCGCGTCATCACCGGATAGGCCCGTCCCGCACGTCCGGACGGCCTCCGCGATCTACATCGCGGCGCCCGAGGGGGATACCGGCAAGTCGACGATCGCGCTGGGACTGCTGCATCGGTTGACCGCGACGGTGGCCAAAGTCGGTGTGTTCCGGCCGATCACCCGGGTCTTTGGTGCCCGCCCGCCGCGCCCGACTGCGCCGGGGATGCCCGCGGCGCCGCCGGGCGAAGAGCGCGACTACATCCTTGAGCTGCTGTTGTCACAAGCCACCGCCGCGGTGCCTTACGAACAGTGCGTGGGGGTGACCTACGCGCAGCTGCACGCGGACCGCGAGGCCGCAATCGCCGACATCGTCGACCGTTACCACGCGGTCGCCGACGCGTGCGACGCGGTGCTGATCGTGGGGAGCGACTACACCGATGTCACCAGCCCCGCCGAGTTGGCCGTCAACGCCCGCATCGCGGTCAACCTCGGCGCGCCGGTGGTGCTGGTCGTGCGGGCCAAGGGCCGCAGACCCAATGAGGTCGCCGACGTCGTCGAGGTGTGCTTGGCCGAGTTGGGCACCCAGCACGCCCATACCGCCGCCGTGGTGGCCAACCGCTGCGAGCCCTCCCAGCTGCCCGCCGTGGCCGAGGCGCTGCGGGCGTTTCCCCTCCGCACCTATGTCCTGCCCGACGAGCCGCTGCTCTGGGCTCCCTCGGTGGCCGAGCTGCAGCACGCGGTGACCGGCACGCTGGTCAGTGGCGACGTGGCGCTGCTCGGGCGCGAGGCGATGGGTGTGGTGGTCGCCGGGATGACCTCTGACCACGTGCTGGAGCGGTTGCGCGACAGCGCGGCGGTGATCACCCCCGGCGACCGCTCGGACGTGGTGCTGGCAGTGGCCAGTGCGCATGCCGCCGAAGGGTTCCCGTCGCTGTCATGCATCATCCTCAACGGCGGTTTCGAGCTGCATCCCGCGATCGCCAAGCTGGTGGCGGGGCTGGGGCTGCGCCTACCGATCATCGCCACCGCATTGGGGACCTTCGACACCGCGAGCGCGGTGGCCTCGGTGCGGGGGCGGGTCACCGCGACCTCCCAGCGCAAGATCGACACCGCGCTGGCGCTGATGGAGCGCCACGTCGACATCGCGGATCTGCTGGCGCAGCTGGCCATCCCGGTGCCAACGGTGACCACGCCGCAGATGTTCACCTACCGGCTGCGTCAGCTCGCGCGTTCTGATCGCAAGCGCATCGTACTTCCCGAGGGCGACGATGATCGCATCCTCAAGGCCGCTGGACGGGTTCTGCAGCGCGGGATCGCGGATTTGACCCTGCTCGGGGATGAAAGCCACATTCGCGCGCGCGCAGCTGAGCTCGGGGTGGATCTGGACGGTGCGGCTGTGATCGACCCGCGCACCAGCCCGTTGCGCGACCAGTTCGCCGACCAGTACGCCCGGCTGCGCAAGACAAAAGGGATCACCATGGAACGGGCCCGCGAGATCATCGATGACGTCTCGTATTTCGGCACCATGCTGGTATACAACGGGATCGTTGACGGCATGGTGTCCGGCGTTGCGCACACCACCGCGCACACCGTGCGACCGGCGCTGCAGATCATCGGGACCGCGCCGGGAGTCTCCATCGTCTCCAGCATTTTCCTGATGTGTCTTGAAGACCGGGTGCTGGTGTACGGCGATTGCGCGATTGTCCCTGACCCCACCACAGAGCAGCTCGCCGACATCGCGATCAGCTCGGCGCGCACCGCCGCACGGTTCGGCATCGAGCCGCGAGTGGCCATGCTGTCCTACGCCACCGGCGACTCCGGTGCCGGTGCCGACGTCGACAAGGTCAGGGCGGCAACTGAGCTGGTGCACAGCCGGGCACCCGACCTGTTGGTCGAGGGTCCTATCCAATACGACGCCGCTGTCGACCCTTCCGTCGCGGCCGCCAAAACCCGTGGCTCGGCGGTCGCGGGCCGTGCGACCGTCCTGATCTTCCCCGACCTCAATTCCGGCAACAACGCCTACAAGGCGGTGCAGCGCAGCGCCGGCGCGATCGCGATCGGCCCGGTGCTGCAGGGACTCAACAAGCCGGTAAACGACCTGTCCCGTGGCGCACTGGTTGAAGACATCGTCAATACCATCGCGATCACCGCGATCCAGGCCCAGGATGCTCATGAGCGCTGATCGCCTGGTGCTGGTGATCAACTCCGGATCCTCATCGCTGAAATACCAGCTGATCGACCCGGATTCGGGGATATCCGGTGCCGTTGGCATTGTCGAGCGGATCGGCGAGCAGGTCTCCTCCGCCCGGCTGGTGGCGGCACGGCGACGCCTGAGACGTGACCATCGGGTGGCCGATCACGACGAGGCCCTGCGCCTGGCCTTCGACATGCTGGCCGATGCGGGTATCGAGCCGAGGTCCGCGGGCCTGACCGCGGTGGGGCATCGAGTGGTGCACGGCGGCGATACGTTCTTTCGGCCGACCCTCGTCGATGACGCGCTGATCGCCAAACTCAAAGAATTGTCATCGCTGGCGCCGCTGCACAATCCACCGGCGGTGGCGGCGATCGAAATGGCCCGCGAGCTGCTGCCGGACCTTCCCCATATCGCGGTGTTCGACACCGGATTCTTCCACGACCTGCCTGCCGCGGCGGCGAGCTATGCCATCGACCGCACTGTGTCGGAGAAGTGGCGTATCCGCCGATACGGCTTCCACGGCACCTCCCACCGCTATGTCAGCGAGCAGGCCGCAGCATTTTTGGGCAGGCCGCTGGAACACCTGAATCAGATCGTGCTGCACCTCGGTAACGGCTCCTCGGCCTCGGCGATCGCCGCGGGCCGCCCAGTGGAGACGTCGATGGGGCTGACCCCGATGGAGGGTCTCGTGATGGGCACGCGCAGCGGCGATATCGACCCAGGGATCATCAGCTATCTATGGCGTGCCGCGCAGATGAGCGTCGACGACATCGACTCGATGCTCAATCACCGTTCCGGTGTGCTCGGCTTAGCCGGCGAACGCGACTTCCGGCGACTGCATGAGATGATCGAAGCTGGCCATGGCTCAGCGCAATTGGCTTATGACGTTTTCATCCACCGGTTGCGCAAGTACATCGGGGCATACCTGGCGGTGCTGGGGCACACCGACGTGGTGAGCTTCACCGCCGGGATCGGTGAGAACGATGCCGCGGTGCGCCGCGACGCGCTGACCGGGATGGCGGCGCTGGGTATCGAACTCGACGAGCACCGCAACACCAGCGGGACCAGCGCCGCGCGACGGATTTCCGCCGACCACTCGCCGATCACCGTGCTGGTGATTCCGACCAACGAAGAGCTGGCCATCGCCAGGGACTGCGTCCGGGTGCTCGCTGATTAGGCATCCGTATCTGTCCAGCGGTCAGATTGACTTGGTCACGGGTCGTCTTCGTTGTCGTCGTGGAGGAGTTTTTCGGGGTGGTGAAAGGTGTTGACTCTGGGTTGGCCGTGGTCGAGGTGTGCCGGGGGGATCCATTCGGTGTCGCCGTTGGCGCGTTTGCGGGTGCTCCAGCCCCCGGGGGTGATCAGCCGGTGATGGCTGCCGCAGCCTAGGGTCAGGTCATCGATGTGGGTGGTTTTGGTGTGGGCCCACTGGCGCACGTGGTGCACCTCGGTGAGATAGCCGGGCACATCGCAGCCCGGGGCGCTGCACCCGCGATCTTTGGCGTAGAGCACGATTCGCTGACCCGGTGAGGCGAGTCGTTTGGTGTGATAGAGCCCGATCGCGCGCCCCTTGTCGAAAATCGCCAGGTAATGGTGGGCGTGCTGCGCCAGGCGGATGACGTCGCTCATGGGCAGCAGCGACCCACCCCCGGTGAGCGCGCGCCCGGCGCAGGCCTCCAACTCGCGCAGGCTGGTGGTGACGATGATCGACGCCGGCAACCCGTTGTGCCGCCCCAGTGTCCCCGACGCCAAGATCGCCCGCAGCGCGGCGTGCAGCCCGTCGTGGTTGCGCTGGCCGCTGCTGCGGGTGTCGTGGGTGATGGCCTCCTGCGACGGCGCGCCATCCAGGACCGGGGTGGGATCCTCGGGGTTGGCCATGCCGGGGGCGGCCAGCTTGGCCAGCACCGCCTCCAGGGCGGCGCGCGCGGCCGGGGACAGCCAGCCCCGCAGCGGCGCCATGCCGTCGGGGCCTTGGGGGCCCACCGTAAGCCCGCGCCGGCGCGCGCGATCCTCATCGGTGAAATTCCCGTCCGGGTTCACACAATCGCTGAGCTTATCGGCCAGCTTGGCCAGCTGCTCGGGGCGAAACAGCGCGGCGTGCTTCGCGAGCTGCGCCTCGGCGCACTGCCGGGTGTCGACATCGACCCAGCAGGGCAGCTGGTCGAAAAACCGGCGGATCACCGCGACGTGTCCGGCACCGATCTGGCCCTCCCGCTGCCCGGCGGCGGTCGCGGGCAGCCGTGGCGGCAGCGGCTCGCCGGTCACCGCCACCCGCCGCCCCAGATCCTGGGCCTCACCGATGCGCCGGTTGGCCTCCGCGCGGGTGATGCGCAGCCGCTCGGCCAGCGCCTGCGCCAGCGTGCCGCCCAGCTCCGCGGCGCTGGCCTGCCGGCGCACCCCGTTGATCAGCTCGTGGCGCGGCACCGGAAGCCGGCGGGCCTCCCGCTCCAGATCCTCCAGCAATCGCAACCGCTCCGGTGTGGTTAACACCTCAAAAGACAGCTCCAGCAGCCCGGAGACCGCCTCGTGCAGCGCGTCGAAACGCCGCGCGATCTGCTCCCGACTACTAGAAAACATGTTCGAACACTATCAGGCGGCGCCGACACACCGGCCTGCGCGCACGGCGTCCTGTGGATAACCGGCGAACTGTGCACAACCCCGGGCACCCGAGAAGGCCAGGCGGCGCGCTAGTCCTCAAAGAAGCAAGTCCGGGACTCTTGCCCCCGTCGGGGATTCCAGCCTCCGCCAGCAAGAACGTGCTCATACAGGCCGCCGCAACTTCGACCCCGATGGCGTGCACCTCACGCATCCAGCCCACGACAGATGCTTGCCGACCGCTGCGACGATCTGGTTTGGCGATGGCGCGGCGAGCGCGGGAGTCACGACCAGTTCGAGCGGCGCCGTCCGCCAGGGGGATGGTGTCAACCAGCAACCCGTGTCCGGTTCGTGACGCGCCAGCCATTCCCACGACGGTCAGCTCGAACGCGCATGTAGCCCATCACCACGACACCTATGTCGGGAACGGTACCAAACGCGTCGGATTCGCCACCTCATTTGGCGGCTTGCGCAGCGTATGTTTTCGAAAGAATCACAAAGCATCATCGAGAGGAAGAGTTAGGTGAGAGAGACCTGTGGACTACTGGCCCTGCTAGAAGCCAAGCCCGGTAAGGGCGCCGAGCTCAGCGCATTCCTGGCGGACGGCCGCACCATCGCGGCCGACGAGTCGGGAACGGTTACCTGGTACGCGTTCAAATTGAGCGATACCACGTTCGGGATGTTCGACACCTTCGCCACCGAGGAAGACCGGCAGGCGCACCTCAAGGGTCAAATGCCGGTGGTGCTCGGCAAAGTAGCGGACAACCTGCTGGCGAAAGAACCCGATATTCGGCCCGTCGACATTGTCGCATATTATTGATTAACAGGTCCCTAAGGACAGTTTCTTTGGCAGTGAGTCAGACGTGCAGAGGTTGACCGCCCGGGCAGGTGACGGTCCCAGCCCGCTCATCGATGGTGGAGTCGTCGAGTAATCCCGATATCGTGGTGGGGCCAGGCACTCAACCGCCTGCTGTGGGCCTGTGGCCTGGAACATCCGGTGCGTCTTGGCTTTTCGAACCCAGATCATCGCGCCACGGAAAGCGACACACCTGACGGATAGCAGGCCATGATTGCACCTGGCCGCGCCAGCAACACGCCGGTGATGCCGCTATCCGCCTTTGCCCGCTGGCAAAGCCACTCGAAACCGCATAACGCTTTGCGGCACAGGTGATTTGCAGGTATAGGAGGCGCGTCGTAGTCGAAGACGGCGCAATCTGCCTACAGAAAACCCACGCCCGTGCGGCCCACCCCCACCGACGGCGTGGGATCGGTCCCGAGGGCGTGCACCAGCAGGTCGTAGTAGACGTCGCGAAAATCCATGGTGGGTTTCAGGTCTCCGTTGTCCAGGTCGGTGAGGCTGGGTTCCTCGCCGTAGAACCCGCCCTTGACGGGGGCTCCGGCTACGAACACCGGGCCGGCGGTGCCATGGTCGGTGCCCTGAGAAGCGTTGGCCGCCACGCGCCGACCGAACTCCGAATACGCCAGCACGACCACGTTCTTGCCGTAGCGGTCAGCGGCCATGTCCCGCAGGAATCCGGCCACCGCCTCGTCGAAGGTCTGCAGCAGACGCTGCTGGGTTTCGCGTTCGTCGGCGTGGGTGTCGAAACCGCCGAGCTGCGCCAGGTAGACCCGGGTGGGCACCCCGGCACGCACCGCCCTGGCCACCAAAGCCAGTTGAGCGGCCAGCGGGTTGCGGTCCTTCTCGGACGCTTTGACCTGCGCGAAGGTCGCGAAGGTGGTGTCGGCGCTGCGGGCGGCGCGATAGGCAGCGCACACCGCCGACATGGCCGGGGTGTCGCCGGGGTCGGCCGCGCCCAGCGCCGCCATCGTCGCGGCGAACGGCTCCTCGGATTGCGGGGTTACGGACGGTGAAAGGGCTGCCGCCGTGCACTTCTCACCGACCGCCAGTGGCGGCAGCACGGCGCCGATGTTGACCGCACGCAGCGGATCGTCGCCGGTGGCGTCGAGCCAGCGCCCGATCCAGCCGGTCGAGACGGGCTCAGCCGGCGACGCGGTCTGCCAGATGTCCATGGACCGGAAGTGGCTGTGATCGGGCTGGGGATAGCTCACGCCGCGCACAATGGCCAACTTGCCCTCGGACCACAGTCCCGCCAGGCCGCGCAACGCCGGGTTGAGGCCCAGCGCCTCATCGAGATGCAGGACATCGCCCGGAGCGTAGGCCAGTTCGGGACGTGCATCGTGATAAGCGTTGTCGGCGTAAGGAATCACGGTGTTGATGCCGTCGTTGCCGCCGTAGAGTGTGACGATGACCAGGATGCCGCTGCCCTCGGCGAGCGGCCGATCGTGTGCCGCGCGCTGGAGTTCGGGCCAGCTGACCGCGACCGCCCCGGACAGCAGGCCCAGCGCGCCGGCGCCGGCGCTGGCGATCAGAAACGTGCGGCGACTCATGTGAGGCATCGGCCCTCGCTAGGACGTCAGGTATTCCGGTGTGTTGACGGCGGCGGCAACCAACCGCGGGGGGTCGCGCACCAACGGCTTGAGCGCGTTGGCGCTGCGGTCCGACCACGCCCCCACACCGATCAGATAGCCGACGGCGTCGATGCGGTCGCCGGCGGCGGCACCCTCGACGGCCGATAGGTCACCGGCTCGGGCCAGCTCGGCCGCCGCTCGTAGGCGCACCCCGGCGCTGGCGGTGGACAGCCACACCCGCCCGCGCGGCCAGCCCCCGACGCTCGGCGGATAGAACGGCCGCTGCCCCAGCGCTTTGAGCGTCGCCTCGGCCATCCTGACCCGCGCTGGGGTCTCCAGCGGTACCCGCAGGGAGCGGATCACCCCGACCAGCCATTCAACCGGGGTGTTGACCACGACGGCGCGGGCGGTGGTGAACTCGTCGTCGATCAGGATCGCCCGGGTGAGTGCCCGCAGGTCGCGGCCGGGTCCGTAGGCGGTGACGATGCGGTCCAGCGCCCACTGCGAGGGCGGGTCGTCAGCAGCCAGCTGCTGCCACAGCCGTCCTGCGACATATTCCGCCGACCTGGGCTGGGCCAGCACGGTGTCGCAGAAGCCCGCCGCGTCGAAGTCTCGGCTGACGCCGAACAACGTCTTAACGGTGTCGTCATGGCGCCGCCGGACCATCGCGGTTCGTCCGCCCGCCCCGATGACCCATCCGGTCAGAGCGCGGGCCCCGGCACGCACATCGGATTCGGTGTAGCCGTTGCCGTGGCCCAGTGCGAACAACTCTATGAATTCGCGGGCCAGGTTCTCATTGGCGGCCCCGGCGGTGTTGGTCTGCCCGTCCAGCCAGAGCAGCATCGCGGCGTCGGTCAGCATCGCATAGGCGAGTGTGCGGAAATCACCCAGCTTCAACGTGCGTAGCTTCTGGTTCTGCGCCGCCAGGTACGCCGCGACCCGCACCTTTTGGGCGGAGGTGGCGAAGTGGTTGTGCCAAAGCAGCGTCAACTTTTCGTGGATCGGCTGGCGCACGGCGACCATGCGGCGCAGCCACCATCCCGACAGCTGGGACATCTGCTCGCCCAGTTGCCGGTTGTACCGACGCCGGGCCTCGGTGGTGGCGCCCTTGCCCGGGGGGCGCGGGGGCTCCAGGGTCGGCATCGGGGTGGCGCTCGCCCCGGGGTCGGCGTCGGGACTCGCACCGAGCGCGGCGTCGACGTAGGCCGGCCAAGCTTGCGTCACCACGGTGTCGACCTCGGGGCCGCTCACCCCGAACCCGGCGCGACGCAGCATGCGGGCCGTGGTGATCCAGCGCGCGGACTGCCCGGCCATGGGTTAACTGTGACGCGCAGAGCTGAGAATTCGCTGAATCACCCGCGTAGCGGCGAGGCGCGGGCCAACAAAGCGGGCCAACAAACCGCCAGCAGTCCCCAACCCGCCCGGCACCCGCAACCGAAACCCAGGATGCCCGGTCGATGCGCGGCTGCCCGGCGCGCCTCAGAACGTGCTGGTGGGCCGCACACGGTTGGCCATATCCACCAGGGTGTAGCGGTGCGCCTGGGTCGGGGCCACCCGGGCCAGCGCCCGCAGTGACGCCTCAACCCCCAGCCGCAAGCCGTGTTTGGTGAAGGGGAACCCGAGGATGTGGTTGGTGCTGGCCCGATGGCCCGCCTCGAGCCAGTCCAGTGCGCTGCCCAACACCAAAGCACGGATCTGCAGCACCCGTGGCTCGGTGGGCGGCAGCGCCTCGACCCGCCGCGCCGCGTCGCGGATATGCTCCTCGGTGATCTCACTGATGGAGCGGCCGGATAGCAGCGTCACCGCACTGGTCAGCCGCGCGGTGGTGAAATGCCTTGAGGTCGCGGGCACTTCATCGAGCGTGCGCACCGCACCCTCACGGTCGCCGGCCGCCGATTGGGCCCTGGCCAGCCCGAAAGCCGCCGAAATGACACCGTCGTCGGTGCGCCACACCGTGCGATAGAAGTTGTGCTCGTCGGTGTAGCCGGCGAGCTCGGCGGTGGCGGCCAGCGCGAGCTTAGGCGCGTATTCGCCGGGGAAGGTGTCGAGCACCTCGGTGAAATGCTTGATGGCGGCGTCATAGTCCCCGGTGAGCAGTTCGGAGACGGCGCGATACCACACCAGCCGCCAGCGCCAGCCGACCCGTTCGGCCAGGTCGTCGAGCTTGCGGGTGGCCTTGACAACGTCGCCCAGGTCAAGTAAGGCGCGGACCTCCATCAGCGGCAACTCGACCGACTCGGATAGGTCGATGCCCTCCGCCTCGAGTGCGCCGTGGCGGACGGCGCGCAGCGAGTCCAGGGTCTGCACCGGCTCGGACAGGACCGTCGCCTGCAGCACCGGGGCGGCGACGTCGGCGGGATCGACCATCGGCACCGGCAGCGCGGTGATGATCTCCTTTGCGGTGAGTTTCTCCGAATGCACCTGGCCGTCCAGGTACACGTCGGTGTGCGCGACCAATAACGACACCCCGAAGGTGGAGCGGGAGCGGGTGAAAATCGTCGACAATCCCGGCCGCGGCACCCCGGTGTCGGCGGCGACCACCTCGCGCAGCACACCCAGTAGCTGCCCGGACATCTCCTCGGCGCTCGCAAACCGCCGCAACGGATCGGGGTCGGTGGCCCGGCGCAGCAACCGGGCAAACGAATCGTATTTGGCCAGCACCGGGTCGTTTTCGGGCAGCCCGTCGAGGTAGCGGCCATGACGGGTGGGCAGATCTAACGTGAGCGCCGCCAGCGTGCGTCCCACCGTGTAGATGTCGGTAGCCACCGTCGGACCGGTCCGCACGATCTCCGGCGCCTGGTAGCCCGGCGTGCCGTAGAGGTAGCCGAACGAGTTGATCCGCGACACCGCGCCCAGGTCGATCAGCTTAAGCTGCTCCTCGGTGAGCATGATGTTCTCCGGCTTAAGGTCGTTGTACACCAGGCCGACGGAGTGCAAATATCCCAGCGCGGGCAGGATTTCCAGGATGTAGGCGATCGCCTCGGCCACCGGCAGCTTCTGGCCCTTGAGGCGCTTGAGCGATTTCCCGCCGACATACTCCATGACGATGTAGCCCACCGGATTCCCGTGGCGATCGGGGTGCTCGACGAAGTTGAAGATCTGCACGATCGCGGGATGCACCACCTCGGCGAGGAACTGGCGTTCGGCCATGGCGATCGCCTGCGCCTCCGCGTCCCCGGAATGCACCAAACCCTTGAGCACCACCGGACGGTCATTGACGTTTTTGTCGAACGCCAGGTAAACCCAGCCCAGGCCACCATGCGCGATACACCCTTTGACCTCATACTGCCCCGCGACGATATCGCCTGGATTCAGTTGCGGCAGAAACGAGTATGGGCTGCCGCAGTGCGGGCACCAACCCTCTAGGGCCGCCTTGCCGTCGGCACCGGAGCGACCCACCGGCTGTCCGCAGTTCCAGCAGAACCGCTTGGATTCGGGGACCACCGGATCGGGCATCAACGCCTCGAGCGGATCGATATCGGGCACCCGGGGGATCTCCACCAAGCCGCCGCCCAGCCGCCGGACCGGCGCGGTCACCCGCTGCTGCGGCTCGGTCTCGATGGTGCCCACCGGCCCGGGCTCGAAGTCATCGTCGAGTCGGGGGCGAAAGATCGCCTGGGTATGCGCGGGACGGCTCACCGACGATGAGCCCAGCACGTCCGCCGGCTGGGTGGCCGGGCCCTCGTCGCGGCGGCTTTCCTCGTGGTGTTCCATGGGCGCGCCCATCAGTCCAGATACCTCGGGGTGGGTGGGGCCGGGGCCGGCCCCAGAGTTGTCAACCACTTGCGGTACAACGTATTCCAGGTGCCGTTGCGTTCGATACGTTCCAGTGTCCCGTTGACGAACCGCACCAGCCCGGTGTTGTTCAGGTTGATCCCGATGCCATAGGGCTGGGTGCCCATGTTCGGGCCGACGATGTGCAGGTAGGGATCTTGTGCCATCAGCCCGGCCAGCAGCGTGTCATCGGTGCTGACGGCGTCGACCTGCCGCTGCTGCAAAGTCACCAGGCAGTCAGCCCAGTTCACCACCGAGACGATGACCGGGGGCGGGGCGATCTCCCGAATGCGGTTGATCGACGTGGTGCCCCGCGCCTCGCACACCCGCTTGCCGGACAAGTCGGCGGGGCTGGTGATCGCCGAGTCCCGGGGTACCAGGATGCGCTGGTGGGCGTCGAGGTAGACGGTGGAGAAGTTCACCAATTTACGCCGCTCGCAGGTGATGGTCATGGTCTTCACGACGATGTCGACCTCAGATCTCTGCAACGCGGTGATGCGCTCGGCGGACGAGAGGATCCGGTATTCGACATGCGACGGGCTGCCGAAGATATCGCGCGCCACCTCGCCGGCAATGTCGACATCGAACCCGGTGATCTCACCGGTGATGGGATCCCGGAAGCTGAACAGGTTGCTGCCGGTGTCGAGGCCAACGATCAGCCGGCCGCGGTCACGGATATAGGCCACCGCGGCGTCAGCCTCGGCCGTGGTGGGAAATGGGCGCAGGCTGGCGGTGCGGTCGCAGTGCTCGGCCTCGTCCTCCGGGCGCGGCGGCTGTGGGGGCATCACCTCCATGCCGGCCGGTGTGGGCGGCGCCAGCGTCGGCACCGGTGTTGTCGCCATGGGCGCCGGATGACCGCATCCGGCCAGCAGACCGAACAGGGCGGCGATGCGCAGGAGCCGGATTCGAAGCGGGCGCGTCATCACCGATACTCATTCAGCCGGGGCCATAGGCCCAACGCGACCGCGACGGCACCGCCCAGACTGAGCACTACGGCGCCGGCCGTGGCGCCGGATAGCCCCCGGCGCGCATTGGAGATCTCGGTGCGCAGTTGCTCGCGACTTTGCTCCATGGCCCGGTTCAGCTCGCCCTCCAGCTTGTCGAACGCGGGCCTGGAGTTGTTCTCGCCGCTGCCCAGCGCAACCTCGGTGGCGGCCAGGTAGTTGCCGACCGAGATGTAGGAGTTGATTCGCTCGTTGGCCTGCCGCCACCGGGCCAGCAACTGGCCGGCGCCCTGCAAATCGGCTTTGTCCACCGCGTCGGCGCGGGACAGATATCGGTCGAGCTGTTGCTGCATGGTGTCGAGGCGTTGATTGAAGGACTGGGTACCGCTCTCGTCATCCCCGCGCCGCACCAGCGACAGCGTCTCATCGGCTCGCGCCTGCTGGGCGGTGATCGCGAGGTTGGTGAGGGTCTTCAGTGATTCTGCCGCAGTGTTTTTGGCGTCGCGGGTGGCGGTGGTGGAAATTGTCAGCGCCGTTCCCACCCAGGCCACCATCACCATGATCGCGAGGGCGCCCACGACGAGGCCAGGGTTGATCCGCCGCCTGGTGCGACGCGCGAGCCATCGGTGCGCGAACGCGCCGAAGGCCACGGTGGTCGCGACGACCAGGATCACCGGGGCGGGAATCTGAGTCGATGCCGTCGTCTCGGCATCGACCCGCTCCGATGTCGCGCGGTAAAGTCGTTGCGCGTCAGGCAGAATCGTCTGCTGCATCAGTGTCGACGCTTCCGACAGGTACGACGAGCCCACGGGGTTACCGGCCCGGTTGTTGGTGCGCGCGGTTTCGATCAATCCGGTGTAGACGGCCAGCTCGGCGTTGACCCGGCCTAATAGCTGCACCAACGGCTCGTCGGTGAGCCCGCTGGATGCCCGGGTCACTGCCACCGCGGCATCGGTGACCGCCTGCTCGTACCGCTGGCGGACAGCCGTCGGTTCGGCTTGGGCGATAAACGCCGTCGCCGCCGCGGCATCGGCGACCGACAGCGTGGTGTAAAGCCGCCCCGCGGCGAACGCCAGGGGTTCGGTGTGGTTCAAAACCGTGGACAACGCTTGCTGGCGGTGGTTGATCGTCGTCGAGGTGGCAAACGCGCTCAGCCCCCCCAGGGCGGCCAGGATCACACCGATGGTCAAGATACGGCCGGGAGTCGTTGAAATAAACCACCAGCGAGGACGCGGCGGTCCGGTTGGCGACCGCGACCCCAGCGGCTCGGTCGACGGATGCGCCAACTCCACGGACACGTTTGCTGAGACCTCACCTTTCAGCCATTCGTGCCACCAACTCTATAAAAGAATTCTAAGAGTCCGGGTTGCCAAGTGCGTGTCTGTGGACCGGTCACGGCCGGTTTGTGTTTCGGTCGCCGCCGGCCGGTGTGCTCGCCGGTGCTGCCGCCGGGCACCCTGCGGGCTCACGCCGTGCCCGAGGGTCGCCGGGGGCCGTATTGTGGGCGGCGTGCTCGGCGACGGTGATGGATGGGCGTTCTCGCACACCGGGGTTGCGTACTGGGGCCGCTACGGGGCGGCGGGTCTGCTGCTGCGGGCGCCACGGCCCGACGGCACGCCGGCGGTGTTGCTTCAGCACCGGGCGCCGTGGAGCCATCAGGGTGGCACCTGGGGTCTTCCGGGTGGCGCCCGGGACAGCCACGAGACCGCCGAACAGGCCGCCGTGCGTGAAGCCCGCGAGGAAACCGGTCTGCCCACCGACCGGATCCGGGTGCGCGCGGCCGTGGTCACTGCCGAAGTTCCCGCAGCCGACGGTACGTGCTGGACCTACACCACGGTCGTCGCCGACGCAGACGAGCCGCTGTGCGCAGTGCCCAACCGGGAAAGCGCCGAGCTGCGCTGGGTGGGCGAGAACGAGGTGGCTGACTTACCGCTGCACCCCGGATTAGCGGCGAGTTGGCGGCGGCTGCGGGCCGCACCCGTGTTCGTGCCACTGCGCCCCGGCGACGAACGGCGCCGGCACCTGCCGCGCACCGTGGAAATCGAGGCGGGGGTATTCGTCTGGTGTGTGCCCGACGAGGATCGGCCGCCGTCACGGCTGAGTCCCCGGATTAGCTCGCTGCTGCAAGCGCTGCACTGAGCGTTTCCGCGGCGGCCCGCGGATCCTCGGCCGTGGTGATCGCTCGCACCACCACAATCCGGCGGGCACCGGCCTCGAGCACCTGGGGTAGCCGCCGGGCGTCGATGCCGCCGATGGCGAACCACGGCTTGGGCCCGGCGAGCCTGGCGGCGGTGCGAATCAGATCCAGGCCCGTCGCGGGGCGGCCCGGCTTGGTCGGTGTGGGCCAGCAGGGGCCGACGGTGAAGTAATCGACGTCCTCGCTCACCGCGCGCGCCACCTGGGCGGGGTCATGGGTGGAGCGGCCGATCAGCGTGCCCGGCCCGACGATTTCCCTCGCCACCTGCAGTGGCAGGTCACCCTGGCCTAAATGCAGCACCTCGGCGCCCGCGGCGCGGGCGATGTCAGCGCGGTCGTTGACCGCCACCAGGGCACCGTAGCGCCCGGCGGCCTCGGCGAGGACCTGCAACGCGGCCAGCTCGTCGCACGCCTCCAGGGGGCCGAACCGCCGCTCCCCTACCGAGCCCTTGTCGCGCAGTTGAATGATGTCCACCCCGCCGGCCAGTGCGGCGTCGGCGAACTCGGCCAGGTCACCACGGTCGCGACGGGCATCGGTGCACAGATACAACCGGGCGGCCGCGAGACGGGCGCGTGCCCCGGCGACGATGCGGCTCGGCGCGGACCCGCCCGGCGACGATCCGGACCGCGCCCCGGCGCGAGGGGGTACGGGAGCGTTGGCTCGGCGGGCAGTGGACCGAGCGATGCCGTCGTGCACACCGTGACGGTAGCCGCTAGCGTGGAACGCGGAAAAGCAACAGGAGAAGAAAAGCTTGTCACGGGAGTCCCGGGCCATCGAACACGTGCGGGGCTGAGAGTGGGCACACTGGGCGCGAGCCACCTGCCCTTACCGTCACACCTGATCCGGATCATGCCGGCGAAGGGAGCAGACAGTGCCAGCGGACTCGGCGGGGTCTTTGGCTGTGATCGGCGGGGGTGTCATCGGGTTGTCGGTGGCGCGCCGGGCCGCCCAGGCCGGCTGGTCGGTGCGGGTGCATCGCACCGGCGAGCACGGTGCCTCCTGGGTGGCGGGCGGCATGCTGGCCCCGCACAGCGAGGGGTGGCCTGGTGAAGAGCGACTGCTGCGCCTGGGGCTGGAGTCGCTGCGGCTGTGGCGCCAAGGCCGCTTTCTAGAAGGGCTCCCGCCGCAGGTCATCGCCGCCCGCGAGTCGCTGGTGGTGGGCGTCGACTCCGCCGATATCGCCGATCTGCGGACGGTCGCGGACTGGTTGTCCGCCCAAGGTCACCCGGTGATTTGGGAGTCATCCGCCCGGGATGTGGAGCCACTGCTGGCCCCAGGCATCCGGCACGGCTTTCGGGCTCCCACCGAACTCGCGGTGGATAACCGTGCGGTGCTTGAGGCGCTGAGCATGGCCTGCGAGCGGCTCGCCGTCACGTGGGCGCCACCGGTAGCCGACCTGTCTTTAGTCGACGCTGACGCGGTCGTGATCGCCAATGGTATCGACGCACCGGCGTTGTGGCCCGGCCTGCCGATTCGGCCGGTGAAGGGTGAGGCGCTACGGCTGCGCTGGCGAAAAGGCGCTATGCCGGTGCCGCAGCGGGTAATTCGCGCCCGAGTCCACGGGCGGCAAGTCTACTTGGTGCCCCGTGCCGACGGGATGGTTGTCGGTGCCACCCAGTATGAGCATGGCCGCGACACCGCGCCAACCGTCTTGGGTGTGCGTGACCTGCTCGACGACGCCTGCGCGGTGCTGCCCGGGCTAGGAGAGTATGAGCTGGCTGAATGCGCCGCCGGGCTGCGCCCGATGACCCCGGATAACCTTCCGCTGGTGCAGCGGTTGGACGCCCGCACCCTGGTCGCCGCCGGCCATGGCCGCTCCGGTTTTCTGCTGGCACCGTGGACCGCCGAACAGATTGTGTCCGAACTCGTTTCAGTGGGAACGCATCGATGATCGTGATGGTCAACGACCAACGGGTCGAAGTTGACGAGATGACCACCGTCGCCGGGCTGCTCCGGTTGCTGGGCTACCCCGAGGGGGGCATCGCGGTGGCGCTGAATCAGGCCGTGCTGCCGCGGTCGGATTGGGCGATAACCCTGTTCGACGGCGCACGCCTCGAGGTGGTGACGGCGGTGCAGGGTGGCTAGCGGCAACGAGGACAAGCTGACGATCGCCGGGCGCAGCTTCACTTCCCGACTGATCCTGGGCACCGGGGGAGCAAGCAACCTGGCAGTGCTGGAACAGGCGTTGATCGCCTCGGGCACCGAGCTGACCACCGTCGCCATGCGCCGCGTCGACGCCGAGGGCGGCACCGGCATGCTCGAGCTGCTGGGCCGGCTCGGGATCACGCCGCTGCCCAACACCGCGGGCTGCCGGAGCGCGGCCGAGGCGGTGCTGACCGCGCAGCTGGCCCGGGAGGCGCTGCACACCGACTGGGTCAAACTCGAGGTGATCGCCGACGAGCGCACCCTGCTGCCCGACGCGGTGGAATTGGTGCGGGCCGCAGAGCTATTGGTGGACGATGGCTTCGTGGTGCTGCCCTACACCAACGACGATCCCGCGCTGGCGCGGCGGTTGGAAGACACCGGATGCGCGGCGGTGATGCCGCTGGGCTCGCCGATCGGCACCGGGCTGGGCATCGCCAACCCGCACAACATCGAGATGATCGTCGCCCGGGCCGGCGTGCCGGTGGTGCTCGATGCGGGGATCGGCACCGCCAGTGACGCGGCGCTAGCGATGGAACTGGGGTGCGACGCGGTGTTGTTGGCAAGTGCGGTGACCCGCGCCGCCGATCCGCCCGCGATGGCCGCCGCCATGGCAGCCGCCGTCCACGCCGGCTACCTGGCCCGCCGGGCCGGGCGGATTCCGAAGCGGTTTTGGGCCCAGGCGTCCAGCCCGGCCCGATGACAAATCGGCCGGGCGCTGAACGAGGTGAAGCGTCCACAAAACGGCCGGGCGCTGAACGAGGTGAAGCGTCCACAAATCGGCCGGGCGCTGAACGAGGTGAAGCGTCCACAAATCGGCCGGGCGCTGAACGAGGTGAAGCGTCCACAAATCGTTATGTGGCGCTGGGTAGTTCGATGGCCGCCGGTCCCGGTATCCGGCCCCGGGCCCCGGGTGCGCCGTGGGGCTCGGGCCGCTCGGCGCGCAACTACGCTCACCTGGTCGCCGCTCGATTGAACCTCGACCTGGTCGATGTGACCTTCTCCGGTGCGACGACAGCTCATCTGCTCGCCGCTCGGCAGCGGGGCGCCCCACCGCAGATCGATGCGCTCGACGGCTCCGAAGCCTTGGTGACGATCACCATCGGCGGCAACGACGTCGGCTACGTCCCGCTGCTGCTGGCCGCCTCCCTACCGCGGCCTGCCCGCATGCTGCCGGCGATCGCCGCTTTGCTGGATCCACGTGCTCGCGAGGAGGCGCTCGGTCGGGTCGGTGACTCGCTGCGTGAGATCGGAGCAACGGTCCGCCGGCGAGCGTCACGGGCCCGGGTGTTGTTCGTCGACTATCTCACCCTGCTGCCACCGGCGGGTGTGCCGGCTCCGCCGCTTTCACAGGCGGACGCCGACCTGGGCCGTCATGTCGCTGCCCGCCTGGAGGAGCTCACCGCCGCGGCGGCGGAAGCAACCGGCTGTGAGATCGTGCGGGCCGGACAAGCCAGCCGGGAGCACCACGCCTGGTCGACAGACCCGTGGACCACGGGTGCGGGGTGGCCGCTGCCGTGGCGCCCGGCCCCGTATCACCCCAACGCCACCGGAATGCGGGCCGTCGCCGAGCTAATCGTGTGCTCCGTGCGCTCAGCCCGCTGAGCGATCGTGATCGTGAGCGCCATCAAAGGGGGTTAATCACCCAGAATCCGGACCTCGTCCTTCACCATCATCACGTCCACTGCCGTCCAGGGCATGTAAGACGGATCAACCGCCCTTGGCCGGGTTGGCCGCGGTAGCCGGAAGCCGCCTGAGGTGCGTTGATCGGCGAGATGTCTGACCGACTCAGCGGTGGCGTCTAACCTGGGCCCGATGGTGAAAAACTCGAGAACGACGCTGAGGACGGTCACCGCGGTCGCGGTCACCGTGTTTCTGGCCGCTGGCTGTGTTGATCGGTCCGTGCCGTCGCGGCCGGTCACGGAAAAAGCGGCTGCCGCCGACTTCGCCACCGCGTTGCGCAACCGGGTCAGCACCGACGCCATGATGGCGCACTTGTCGAAACTGCAAGACATCGCCAACGCCAACAACGGCACCCGAGCGGTGGGCACCCCGGGCTATGACGCCACCGTCGACTATGTGGTGAAAACCCTGCGGGGCGCCGGTTTCGACGTGCAGACCCCGGAGTTTCAGGCCCGGGTGTTTCACGCGGAGAAAGGCTCGGTAACCGTCGCCGACAAAACCCTGGACGCGCGTGCGCTGGAGTTCAGCCCCGCTACCCCGGCCGCGGGGGTGAGTGGCCCGCTGGTGGCCGCGCCCGTCGAGGACAGCCCGGGTTGCACCGCGTCCGACTACGACGGGCTGCCGGTGCGCGGCGCGGTCGTGCTGGTCGACCGCGGCACCTGCCCGTTTCTCCAGAAGGAGGAGGCCGCGGCGCAGCGCGGCGCGGTGGCGTTGATCGTCGCCGACAACGTCGACGAGAAGGAGATGGGCGGCACCCTGGGCGAGAACTCTGACGTCAAGATCCCGGTGGTCAGTGTCACCAGAGCCGACGGAGCCCAGTTGCGCGCACACCCCGGGCCCACCACCGTCAAACTCAACGCGAGCACCCAAACGTTTCAGGCCCGCAATGTGATCGCCCAGACCAAGACCGGGTCGACGTCCGACGTGGTGATGGCGGGGGCGCACCTGGACAGCGTGCCCGAGGGGCCGGGCATCAACGACGACGGCTCTGGGGTCGCTGCTGTGCTGGAAACCGCGGTGCAGCTGGGCAGCTCACCACGGGTGCACAACGCGGTGCGATTCGGTTTCTGGGGCGCGGAGGAACTCGGGCTCATCGGGTCACGCAAATACGTCGAATCGCTCGACGTCGAGGCGCTCAAAGACATTGCGCTATATCTGAATTTCGACATGCTGGCCTCGCCCAACCCCGGCTATTTCACCTATGACGGTGACCTGTCGATGCCACCGGACCAGCGTGGTGAGCCGGTGGTGCCCGAAGGCTCAGCCGGTATCGAGCGCACACTTGTCGCCTATCTGAAGTCGGCGGGTAAGGTCGCGCAGGACACCGCCTTTGACGGTCGTTCGGACTACGACGGATTCACCGTGGCGGGCATTCCCTCCGGGGGGCTGTTCTCCGGCGCGGAGGCGAAGAAGTCTGCAGAACAAGCCAAGCTCTGGGGCGGAACCGCTGACGAGCCGTTCGACCCCAACTATCACAAGAAGACCGACACCCTCGACCACATCGACCGCACACCGCTTGGCATCCTCGGTGGCGGCGCCGCCTACGCGGTCGGGTTGTACGCCCAGGATCTCAGCGGCCGCAACGGCGTTCCGCCCCGGGAGGACCGTACCAGACACGTGCTCACCAAGTGATGATCACTCGGCCGGGTGCGGTGGCGCTGGCGCTGGCTGCGCTGGTGACGGCATGCGCGTCGCATGCTGGGCCGTCGACAGCTCCGGCCGGCCTGGGTTACGCCCTGGCCGCCAAGGTGACTGCGGATGCGATGGCCACACATTTGCGTGCCTTACAGGACATCGCCAACACCAACAAGGGAAACCGCGCCGAGGGCACGCCCGGTTATGACGCCAGCGTTGACTATGTGGTGAAAACGCTACGCGGTAAGGGATTCGAGGTTTCCACGCCGCAGTTCGACCGGTTGTATACCGCGTCGCCGGGAAAGCCAATGGTCAGCGTCGATGGCCGCAGCTATCCCGTGGATCAGGCTTCGCTGCTGGTGCGCACCCCACCCGGGGGCCTTGACGGGCCGGTGGTGCTGCCCGCGCGGCCATCCGGGTGCGCCGCGAGCGATTACCGAAGCGCTGCGGCCAAAAACGCGATCGCCGTGACCGACGACACCAACTGCTCCGTCGTCGACAAACAGAACGCAGCGGTGGCCAAGGGGGCCATTGCGTTGGTCGTGGTCAGTGAACCCGGCAGCCGCGGCGCGCCACCCAAACTGTTCAACCCCGGCTACTACAATCAGCTCACCGTTCCGGTCGCGGTTGTCGGCATCGACGGTGGCAGCGCCCTGCGGCACGCCAGCGGACCGGTCCGGCTCATCCTGGACACCGAAACCATCAAGATCACCTCCCGAAACGTATTGGCACAAACCAAGACCGGCTCGACAACGGATGTGGTGATGGTCGGTGCGCACCTCGACAGCGCCCACGATAGCCCGGGCATCAACGACAACGGGTCGGGGGTGGCCGCGGTGCTGGAGACGGCGCTGCAGCTGGGCCCGAAGCCGGCGGTGACCAACGCGGTCCGGTTCGCGTTCTGGGGCGCCGAGGAGGAGGGCATCAATGGCTCCCTGGACTATGTGTTCGGTTTGAACCGCAGCCAGCTCAACGACATCGCGCTGTACCTGAACTTCGACATGCTGGGCTCACCCAATGCGGGGTTCTTCACCGACGACGGCGACCAGTCCGGTCCCCCGGGCTCCGGTGTTGCGCCCCAAGACGTGCCCGAGGGCTCGGCCGGTATCGAACGGACCCTGGCGGGCTATTTGAACCTGGCCGGCAAGCGGCCCGCCGACATGCCGTTGACCACCAAAGCCGACTACCGGCCATTTCTGATAGCAGGTGTGCCGATCGGCGGCATGACCACTGGCGCGTCGCAACAGAAAACCGCCGCGCAGGCCCGGCTGTGGGGCGGCAAGCCCGGGGCCGCCTTCGACCCCAACTACCACAACGCCCGTGACACGGTTGACAACATTAACCGTGACGCCCTGGCCGTCATGGGTTCCGGCGTCGCGTTTGCCGTCGGAACCTACGCCCAGTCCATCACCGGGGTCAACGGCGTTCCGCCACACGATAAACGCAACCGCGCACCGATGCGCCCATAGGTGCGGCTGTGATCCGCCGACCGTCGCGCCGTGCCTGTTTTGCTGACCCACTCATATAGCGTCCCGTTGCGCAGTTTGGGTTTCGGTTTCACCGTGTCGAACCGCACGTAAGCGAGGCGTTCACTTACGCAAATGCGTAATCACTCAACGGGAAGGTCGAGCCTTCGCGCACCGCGTTGCGCGTCGACGTGGGCCGCAGCAGCGCAGCCTCACCGCTGCGGTTGAAATAGTAAGATCGCGACGTGGCACAGTCACCGGCGTAGAACACCGAGTCGTCCAGAAGTTTGGTCACCCGGTCCAGGAAGCGGGCGTTGGCTTCCTCGGTTACCTCGAATACGGTTGCTCCCCTTCGTTTTACCTCACCCAACAGCCGGTCCATGTGCCGCATCTGGTATTCCATGGTGTTGAAGAATGACAGTCCGGAAAAGCCGTAGGGGCTGGCCAAGCTCAGGTAGTTTGGAAAATACGGGATGGACAGACCCTGGTAGGCCTGGAACCGATTCTCGCGCCACCACTTTCCCAGATTTCGGCCTTCCCGCCCAACGATTTCGAAGGCCGGGAAGTTGGCCTCCCATAAATCGAATCCGGTGGCCAGCACCAAAGTGTCGATCACGGTCTTGTGCCCGTCGGCGGTGACGATCCCGTCCGGCTCGATCCGCAGGATCGCGTTGGTCTGCAGATGCACGTGCGGTTTGGTGAAAGCCCGGTAGTAGCTGTTGGACCAGGTAGGCCGCTTGCAGCCGAAGTCGTAATCGGGAGTCAGCTTGCGCCGCAACTCCTTGTCGCGGATGTGAATGAACCGGTTGATCTTGGCCAGATCCGCTGCGGCAATGTTCAGCCGGCGAAACTGCCGGTAGTGCAGCACACCGGTCACCGTCATCAACTCGAAGAGGGTGTCGGTAACCCAGCGAAATGCGCGGTGCACCGGTGGGACCCGGGCGAACACCCGCTGCAGCCATACCGGGATGGCGAAGTCGATCTTGGGCACCACATGGATCGCCGTGCGCTGGTAAACCGTGAGGTCGGCGGCCTGTTTAGCCAGTTCGGGGACCAGTTGTACGGCGGTGGCGCCGGTGCCGATGAGCCCGACGCGGCGGCCTTGGAAGCTGTAGCCGTCGTCCCACGCGGTGGTGTGGACGACCTTGCCGGAGAAGCTGGCGATACCCGGGATGTCGGGGGTGTGCGGCTGGGACAGGAAGCCGGTCGCGGTGATCAGGATACGTGCACTCAGCGTTTCACCGCCGGCCAGCGCGACCAGCCACAGCTGGGCGTCCTCGTCCCAGCGGGCAGCTTCCACCGCCGTGTTGAACCGCATGTAGTGGCGCACGTCGTATTTGTCGGCGACGTGTTCGGCGTAGCGCTTGAGTTCGGGACCCGGCGCGAACAGCCGTGACCAGTACGGATTGGGCTCAAACCAGTAGGAATAGGTGGTCGACGGGATGTCGACGGCCAGACCGGGATAGCGGTTGACGTGCCAGGTCCCACCGAGGTCGGCCTCGCGCTCGAGGATGACGAGGTTGTCGTAGCCGAGCCGGTTCAGCTGGATCGCCGCGCCGATGCCGCCGAAGCCGGCGCCCACGATGATGGCGTCATAGGGCGATGAGTCCACGGGTTGACGATACTGTACCCCGCGGTACCGAGCAGAGGGAGCTGCCGGCGTGGCGGAGTTCGACCCGGCGTCATCCCAGCAGCCGCAGCGCCGCATCGACGGCGAGCGCGGCCACGTCCAGGGTCTTCGAACCCAGGTCGTGGCGCGCGCCGGCGACCTCGACGACCTCGGTCGGGGCGGCAATCAACGCTGCGGCGGCGCGTACTTCGTCGAGGGTGCCAAACGGGTCCGACGACCCATGGACGAACACTGTCGGCACGGTGATGCCCGGCAGGTGCTCGGTGCGGGCGCGTTCCGGGTGACCGGGCGGATGCACCGGGTAGGAGAGCAGCGTCAACAGCTCCACCTCCGCTTCGCCCGTGGCCACCACCATGGAGGTTTGGCGGCCGCCGTAAGAATGGCCGCCGACGATCAGCGGTCCGGCGGCCAAGCCACGGCACACGGCGATCGCCTCGACGATCCCGGCCCGATCGCCGGCCCCCGATCCGGACGGCGGCCCGGTGGGCCTGCGGCGCCGGTAGGGCAGGTTATAGCGCACCGCCAGCCAGCCACGGCGGGCCCACTCGTCACAGAGCTGTCGCAGCAGTGGGGATTCCCTGCTGCCGCCGGCACCATGGGTTAACGCCACTACTCCTTTTGCGGGTCCTTGCGGGCGAGTTGTTGCCCGACCGGGAGAGGCACCCGCAGGGTAGTGCGCGACACCGGCGATCTGGTCGAGGATCATTGCGGGATCAGCCGGAACAGCGGCGACACCGGGCCGTGGCCATGGCCCAGAGGGTAGGCGGCGCGCAGGCATTCGGTCACCCACCGCTTGCCGAAGCCGACCGCGTCCGGGACCGTGAACCCGTGGGCAAGCGCACAGGCCACCGCGGTTGCCAGCGTGTCACCGGCGCCGTGATCGTGGATGGTGCTCACCCGCGAGGCCTGGAACTCGTGAAAGTCCCTGCCGTCGAACAGCACGTCGGTGCTGATCTGTGACGACGGCAAATGTCCGCCCTTCACCAGGACCCATCGCGGCCCCAGCGCATGCAGCGCCCGGGCCGCTTCTCGCTGTGATTTCGAGTCGATGACCTCGACGTCTACCAGCAGCCGTACCTCGTGCAGGTTGGGCGTCACCAGTGTGGCAAGCGGAAACAGCTCCGCACGAAGCGAATCCAGCGCACTCGGATGCAGCAGCGGATCCCCGTGCATCGACGCGCACACCGGGTCGACAACCAGCGGCGCATCCGGCCCGTGATCACGCCAGGCTTTAGCGACGGCCACGACGATCTCGCCCGACGCCAGCATGCCGGTCTTGGCGGCCTGCAACCCGATGTCGTCACACACGGCCTCGATCTGGGCCGCGATGACGTCGCCAGGAACCTTGTGAAAACCCTTGACGCCCCATGAGTTCTGCACCGTGACCGCAACCACCGCACAAAGGGCGTGCACCCCCAGCAGCGTGCAGCTGCGGACATCGGCCTGCAGCCCGGCGCCCCCTCCCGAGTCCGAGCCGGCGATCGTCAGCACCCGCACCGGCGTCTCACCACGGCGCGGCAGCGGCAGATAACTCACGTCACCGGCAGATACACCCGGTTGCCATGCTCGGCAAACTCCCGCGACTTTTCCGCCATGCCCTGCGCCAGTACGGTTTCAATGTCTTCTTCCGTCTCCAGGCCGTGCGCGGCAGCGTAGTCGCGGACATCCTGGGTGATGCGCATGGAGCAGAACTTCGGTCCGCACATCGAGCAGAAGTGCGCGGTCTTGGCGGGCTCGGCGGGCAGCGTCTCGTCGTGGAACTCGCGCGCGGTGTCCGGGTCCAGCGAGAGCGCGAACTGGTCATTCCAACGAAACTCGAAGCGCGCCTGACTCAATGCGTCATCGCGCTGTTGCGCGCGCGGATGCCCTTTGGCCAGGTCGGCGGCGTGGGCGGCGATCTTGTAGGCGATCACCCCGTCTTTGACGTCCTTGCGGTCCGGCAATCCCAGATGCTCCTTGGGAGTCACGTAGCACAGCATGGCCGTGCCGGCCTGGGCGATGATGGCCGCGCCGATCGCCGAGGTGATGTGGTCATAGGCCGGGGCGATGTCGGTGGCCAGCGGGCCCAGGGTGTAGAACGGCGCTTCCTCGCACCACTCCTCTTCCAGCCGAACGTTCTCGACGATCTTGTGCATCGGGATGTGCCCCGGGCCTTCGATCATGACCTGTGCGCCACGGGCTTTCGCGATCTTGGTCAGCTCCCCCAGGGTGCGCAGCTCAGCGAACTGGGCGGCGTCGTTCGCGTCGGCGATCGATCCGGGCCGCAGCCCGTCGCCGAGGGAGAAGGTGACGTCGTAGCGGGCGAAGATATCGGCGAGCTCCTCGAAATGGGTGTAAAGGAACGACTCTTGATGGTGCGCCAAACACCAGGCCGCCATGATCGACCCGCCCCGGGACACGATGCCGGTCACGCGCTTGGCGGTCAGCGGGATGTAGCGCAGCAGCACCCCGGCGTGCACGGTCATGTAGTCGACGCCCTGCTCGCACTGCTCGATCACGGTGTCGCGGTAGAGTTCCCACGTCAGCTTGGTGGGGTCCCCGTTGACCTTTTCCACCGCCTGATAGATCGGCACGGTACCGACCGGCACCGGCGAGTTGCGCAGGATCCACTCCCGGGTTTCGTGGATGTCCTTGCCGGTGGACAGGTCCATCACGGTGTCCGCCCCCCAGCGGGTGGCCCACACCATCTTGTCGACCTCCTCGGCGATCGAGGAGGTCACCGCCGAGTTGCCGATGTTGGCGTTGACCTTGACCGCGAACGCCTTGCCGATGATCATCGGCTCGCTTTCCGGGTGGTTGTGGTTGGCCGGGATCACCGCGCGGCCGCGGGCGACCTCGTCGCGCACCAGCTCGGCGGGCATGCCCTCGCGGGCGGCGACGAACGCCATCTCGGGAGTGATCTCCCCGGCGCGGGCCCGCTGCAGCTGGGTGCCGCGGTCACGCGCCACGCCCGGCCGGGCCGGCAGCCCGCGGTGCAGGTCGATCACCGCGTCGGGGTCGGTGTACGGGCCGGAGGTGTCGTAGAGGTCGAAGTGCTCCCCGTTGGTCAGGTGTACCCGGCGGAACGGCACCCGCAAACCGGGTAGGCCGTCGAGGTCTCGGTACACCTTGCTGCTGCCGGTTATCGGCCCCGTGGTCACGGACATCGGCTGGGCGGGTGTGGACAGATCGGTCATAAACATCTCCCTACGACGGCATTACCCGGTCAGGTTCATACGGTCGACGGCCCCAGCCGTCCTCTCAGCGCACTGGGCGTGCGCTCCCGCGCGGAATTGTCGACTCCACGCTAGCGCAACCGGCCGCCGGCGCGCAGGCGCCGTGCTGCGGCGCCGCCCACGAGCCATCGGATACTTCCAGCTCACGTCACCGTCGCCGAGTCCGGTGGCTGCGGCCAACGGCCCAACGGCGCCAGGCGCGCGACGATCTGGGGCTTCGCGTTGTCAACGGCGTACGCGATAATCGTGTGGGCCCGGTGATACGCCTCGACGCTGATTTACATCCACGCCCACAAAATCGTGGGGCAAGGGGCGCCTCGGTTTGGCCTGTTATTAAGTGACCGGCGCGGCGCAATTTTGCCAATGTTCGGCCTGGCGTAAATGTTGGGTATCCTGTCTGGTCGTGTCCGAAACCTATGACGCCAATAGTGTCCGGCGCCTTGGCGGCAGCGATTCGCGTTCTTTCTCGCCTACGGTCTGCCCTCATCATCGCCCGAGGCTCGGCAAGCGTTCAAAGCGCTTCCCTTCGGTGCCAGGGTGCGCATCAACAGCAATATTCCGGCGTTCCTGTTCGGCCCGCTCTACTTCTTTGCTAAAGGGATGTGGCGAAAGGGCGTTACCCTGCTGGCGCCCGTCATCGCCGCCGCAATTGTGATGGTGGCTGTGCAAGTGCCCGATTCGATTGGGCGCGCGGTCGGTGTGGGGCTTGCCTTCGCCTTGATGACCCCCGCTAATTACGGCTATTACCTGCATGTGGTAAGGCGCAGCCGTTCCTGAAATCCGTTGGAGGGGTTCGGCCGCCGCCGCGGGCGTGCGTAGCCACGGTCGATACGGCGTTGCGGGTACAAGGCTGGCGCTCTCCTGGCATCGATGTCCGGATTCTTCATCAGATACCCGCCCGACTGGAAGATAGGGGTGGAAGATAGGGGCCGCCCTGTCATTCCTTGCCTGCTTCTTGATGATATTCAACGCCTACCATTTCACCCTGTATATCAAGATTCGCGGCAAAATTTACGCATATTATGTAACGGACAGCTTGCCCGGCCCCTCCCCAGACGGGACTTTGCCGCCCGGCGCCGGCGACCCCGACTACGACCCGGCTCCCGACTCCTACGGTGGCACGGCGACCGCCAAGAAGACATGGTGGTCAGGCGTGTTCGGCATGGTTATTTTGGTGGTCGCGATCGATTTGGCGAAGCCCTGGCATACGGCGATGTTGGTGGGCGCGGTTGTCGTTTTTGCGCCTGGCTACGGCTATAGTGACGCGAGTTGGGGCGATCCGGTTGCCCGTGGGCAGCGCCTGCAGTTCGTGATCATTGCGATTATCACCGCGGGGGTGTTCACCGCTTTTTACCTCGCCGCCTATCGCGCGGGCCGGCGGTGGCCGTGGCGTTATAAACGGTCCCTCGAGTATCGCGCGCATCCCAGCCACCAGAAAAGGTGGCCCTAGGTTCGAATAGACCGCCATCGGTTCCGGCGTTGCCCCGGAAGGGGCCGGTCGCGCACCGCGAAGCCGAGACGCATTCTTTATCTTTGATCTTTTCCAGCGCTCGCCGCGACGCGAAGTTGGATGGCAGCCGCCCGTCACGCACCGCTCAGCACTCTTCCATCGCCTCGCCGAGTTCCTCCAGGATGCGGTTGTGGTGGTTGTTGGCCATGATGTGTCCCGCGGCGATGACCAGGGCCACCGGCCAGTCGATGAGCTCGAAAGCGGCCAGCGCGGCCAGGCCGGCGTAGTAGGCGAGCTGGTCCGGCCGCGGGACCATGACCTGCCCGACGATTGGCAGGTTCACCGCGAACGTCTCCCCTTCGCGGATCTTCTGGACGGCTTCGCTTTGCGAAGTTCCGCGCCGCGACGATTTTTCGACCATGTTTTGCCTTTCAGTAACGATGTATTTGCCGGCCAGCCGGGTGTCGTAGTCACTGTGGGAACTATGTCGA
Source organism: Mycobacterium sp. SM1 (assembly GCF_018361265.1). Classification (GTDB taxonomy): domain Bacteria; phylum Actinomycetota; class Actinomycetes; order Mycobacteriales; family Mycobacteriaceae; genus Mycobacterium. The sequence continues at coordinate 1,973,164 of NZ_JAFLNH010000001.1, read as the reverse complement.
TGACCGACGCCCTCACTGATCAGTTGCCTCAGGTCCTGGCACCAGTGTTAACCGTGCCGTTGATTCAGTTGTACGCGGCGCTGTGGCGCGTCGGGGTCGTGGAGATCGTGAAGACGCGTCGGGCGTCGAACCGACAGCGGATGGCGGCTCTGGCCCGGGCGTACTCCGGCCAGTTACGAAGCGCGTAGCAGCGGCCACGCCGACGGTCGCCACGGCCGCCGATCCCAGCCCCTGCGCCCAGGCGAGCGGGCCCAGCGGGGTGCATCCCAGCAGCTGGCTGACACCTGGAATGCTAATCAACGTCCCCATCGCGACCAGCGAGCCGGCCGCGGTGAGCACCACCAAGGGGGCGCGGGAATCCAGCAGGGTCTGCCCCAGTTGGGCGGACACCAGCGCGACCAACGCTACCGTGGAGGCGCGTTGCCGGCGTCCGGTGAACGAGGCCATCGCCCACGCCGCCGTGGCAGCGGCCGCGGTGGTCGTCCCGCGAATACCCACGGCACGCCACAGCGCGGACTCGTCGGGGCCACGTCCACCGGTGCCGCCGGCGCCGGCGGTCGGGCTGACCGCAAGGGCCGCCGCCGGCAACGCATCGGTCAACATGTTCACCAGCAGCAGCTGGCGGGTGTTAAGCGGCGAACTTCCGGTGATCGCGCTGCCGATAATGGCGAACGCCACCTCGCCGGCGTTGCCCCCGAGCAACACCGACACCGCCGCCTGCACCCGCCGCCACAGCTCGCGGCCTTCTTCGATCGCGTGCAGCAGCGCCTCGATGCGCCCATCGACCAGGACCACATCGGACGCCACGCGGGCCGGGTCGCTGCCGCGCGAGACGACACCGATGCCGACCGTGGCCGCCCGGATGGCCGCGGCGTCATTGGAGCCATCGCCGACCATCGCGCACACCTTTCCGGTGCGCTCAAGTGTCTGCACGATCTGCACCTTTTGCTCCGGTGACATCCGGGCGAACACCACCCGCTCGGCGACGGCGCGCTCCTGCTCCTTGCGTGACATGGCGTCCCACTCCAGGCCGCTGATCACCTGCTCGGCGCCCACCCGCATGCCCAGCTCGTCGGCGATCGCCGCGGCGGTAATCGGATGATCACCGGTGATGAGCCGCACCGCCACGCCGCGCTCGCGAAGGTCCGAAATCAGGCGGGCCGCCTGCGGGCGCGGGGTGTCGGCCAGCCCCAGAAAACCCACCAACGACAGCTCACCGGCGGACAAGCCGGCGATCAGCTCGTCGTCGTCGGGGTCATCCTGGACAGCCCGAACCTGAGCGGCGGTCAGCTGTCGCCGCGCGACCGCGATCACCCGCAGCCCGCCGGCCGCCATTTCATCTACCTTGGCGCGCACGCCGGCGGGAAGCTCGCGGCAGGCGCCGAGCACCACTTCCGGCGCGCCCTTGACCGTGAGTTCCCCACCCGACACCGAGGCCGAGAACGATCGGCCGGAGCGAAACGGCAGGTGCGCTTCGGGTTCGGGCAGGGATTTCGAGCCGTCCGCGCCCGCCGCCTCGATGATGGCGGCGTCGGTGGCGTGGACGTGCCGGCCACCGTTCAGCGCCGGGGGCGCGGCGCGCGCGGCGCAGCGCAACACCTCGTCGCGGGAGTGGCCGGGCGCGGGATGCACCTGGACCACCCGAAGGCGGTTCTCGGACAGCGTTCCGGTCTTATCGAAACACACCACGTCGACCCGGCCGAGCGCCTCCACCGACCGCGGGATACGTACCAGCGCGCCGAATTCCGTCAGCCGACGCGCCGAGGCCTGCTGGGCCAGCGTCGCGACCAGCGGCATCCCCTCGGGAACGGCCGCCACCGTGACGGCGATGCCGCTGGCCACCGCCTGGCGCAAACCCTTGCGGCGCAACAAGCCCAGCGCGCTGACCAGGGCGCCACCGGCCGCGCTGACCGGCCACGCCCGGTTGGTGAGACGGCTGAGCTGATGCTGTAGCCCGATAGGGGGCAGCTCGCCGGCCGCGAGCTCGGCGGCGCGGCGCGCCTGGGTGTCGGCTCCCACGGCGGTCACCAGGGCGACCCCGGTGCCCGCCACGACATTGGTCCCGGCGAAGAGCATGCAGCGACGCTCGGCAAGGTCGGCGCCCGGCGTGGCCTCGACCTGTTTTTCCACCGGCAGCGACTCACCGGTGAGCGTCGCCTCGTCGACCTCGAGGTCGTCTTCCTCGAGCAACCGGGCGTCGGCGGGGATCACCTCATCGGTGCGCACCTCGATCACGTCACCCGGCCGCAGCTGCTCCGCGTTGATGTCGGCGTACAGCGGCGTCCCGTCGGGACCGTGTTCCACTTTCCGGGCGGGCGGAATCTGCTGCGCGAGCAACCGGTTCAGCTGGCTCTCGGCGCGCAGCCGCTGGCTGGCCGCCAGTATCGAGTTTCCGGTGAGCACCGAGCCGACCATGATCGCGTCGACGGGCGAACCCAGCACCGCGCTGGCCGCCGAGCCGATCGCCAGCACCGGCGTCAACGGGTCGTCGAGCTCGGCCCGAACTGCCTTGAGGAAGTTCCACACCGCTTGCTTGGGCCGTCCAGCCAGCTCGGCGGCGCGCCGCGCTGCGCGCAGGCCCCCAGCCAGAGCGCGCGTCGCACCCGCGCGGGGTCGCAGCTCGGTGGCGGGTCCTCGTTCCCGCGACTCCGGCGGCGGCAGCAGCTCGCGGACCTGCTCGACCGACATCGCGTGCCACTCGTGGGCAGGTGCGGGTCGCGGCGCGGGTGCCCGGACGACCCCGCGCGCCAGCAGGTATCCCGTGAGCACACCGGCCGCCGCCCCGGTGGTGACCGGTCCCGGCCCCCGGCCGCGGACACCGGGCAGCATGAAAAGCGAACCCAACGCCGAGGCAGCGGTGGACAGCTCGATACCTCGCCGGGTCGCCGACTTGGCCGCAGGCAACGCGTGCAACACCCGCCAGGCGCCGGCAAGATCGGCCAGTATCAGGTCCGCATACCAGGGCGGGGGACCGGTGCCGGGCGCCGGCATGATGCCCAACGACAGGTTTGCCGACGAGAGCGCGCGGGTGCCGAAAGATGACAGCACGGCCACCGCGCGGCCGGCCTGTTGCAAGGCGGCGACGGCCGCGGCCAGCGCGTCATCGATCGACCCGTTTTCGAGTTGCCGGATCTCGTCGAAGCTGGGCGCCAATTCGCCCAGCTCGTCGACGTCGACCGAGACCAGCTCCAGCCCGGACCGGCGCGCCTCTGCCATCACCGCCGACGCCAGCGGCTCGTGTGCCGGGCAGATCAACGCTTCGACGCCGAACGCCTCCCCCGATCGTCGCGCTGGCATCCCAGGCACTCGATGCCAGCCCGGACGCACGTCGTGGTGCTTGAGCAGGGTCTGCGCGCCCTGCCAGGCCACCGAGACCTCATCCTCACGGGCGCCGCGCACCCGCAGCACCCGCAATTGGTCGCTGCATAGCACCCGGGGGTCGATGACGAGGGCGTCGACCCGATCCAGGCGGCGCAGGCTGTCCCCCCGCAGTGGCAAGACCGCGTGCTGGTCGGCTAAACCGCGCCCGAGCGTAGCGGCGAAGGATTCGCGGGTGGCTTTCAACGCCTTGGGCATGGCCACCAGCGCGGCGGTAGCGGCCATATCCACCCGGCGGGTGGCGGCACCGACGGCCGCCGCGCCGATCGCCTGGACCCAAGCGCTGCGCTGCATGTGGCGTTCGACCGGGCCCGGGGGTGCCGGTACCGGCCGCCCCGGGGGGTGGACGGCGCGGTCGTCGGCATAGCGGGCCAACTCCGGCTCGTGTCGGTCCCACGCCTGGGCCACTGCGCGGTATTCGGCGGCTTTGAGCATCTCGGTCATCAGGTCCACCAGCAAGGCCGCCGGCGACAGGGTCACGGTGTGCGCGGCGGCCATGGCCAGCGTCAGCACGGTGTCGGTTGCCGGCTTGCCGATTCGATCCTCGAGCAGGGCGCGCAGCCGCGGCTGCAAGCTCACGACCGCGACGGCCGCTTCGACGCTGTTTGGGAATCGCGGCCAGCGTAGCGCTCGGCCAGCCATCGCTGCGCCCAGCCCGGCCGCGTGCACACCGACCGTCACCATTCTGGTGGCCAGCAGCAGCCCGTCGCCCGGCAAGGGTTCCGGGCGTGCGGCACGCCGGCCGTTTACTGGGGTGAGGGCTCGGTGAGCGCGCTTTTCGGCGTCCGCAACGGCGCGGCACAGGTCGCCCAGCGGCGGGTGGTCGTCGTCAAGGCCGACGACCACCCGCGACAGCGGATAGTTCAGCCTCGCCGATGTCACGCCCGGAAGGGCCCGGACCGCCTCGAGCACGGCCCGCCCGAGCTCAGCGCCGTCAGCGCCGTCAAGTCCGCGAACCTCGATCCACGCGCGGCCATCACCCCGCGAGCAGTGCCGGCCCAGCGACGGGGAAAACTCATGCGAGAACGCTTTGACGCCGTGGCGCACCGGAATAGCGGTGATGGTGATGCCGGCCGTGGCCAGTGACGTTGCGACCGTTGCGGCGGTCTGCAGCGACGCGCCGGCCAGCGCGGACGTCGCTTGAATGCCCGTCGCGACGGCACGCAGCGGCAAGAACCTTCGCACGGACCCGACGGTACTCAATCCTTACTCGGCGGAGCCGGCTAGCGACGGGCCCCGGCGCGCGACCGGGCCGCCGGTGTTCTCGTGGCCGCGGTGGTTCCCTTCTTCGGCGGCACCGATTTGGCGGGTTCTGCTGCTTTCGCCGCCGTCGTCGGGGTGGCCGTCCCGTTGCGATGCTGGCTTAACTGCCGCAAGAGCAACGCGGCACCGCCGACCGTCAACACCACTGGCCACTCGAGCAGGCCGGTGACACCCAGCGCACCCAGGGTCAACGCCGCCGCGGGCGTTGAGTGGCTTCCGCTTTTCACTCCACGCCGCACGCCCTCGGCAGCCCCGGTTACCCCTCCGATGACAGCGCTGACCGCGGCACCGCCCACGGCGCCCGCGGCCTCGGTGGTCACCTCCGCTGCACGACTCACCGTTCGACCCACGCTGCGAATCGCGCCGTCGACGACACCCATGATCTGCTCACTCCCTATGCATTAGTCGGCCCCGCTGCAATCTCAGCTGGGGACGGTATACCCGTAAACGGGCAAATTCCATACCATCAGAATATTCTGTCCAGATCGCATAAATCGAGAGCCTCGCCACGACGAAAACCCGCAAACATGTATCACCATCTGCCGGTGATGCTCCGCGGCTCAGCCAGGGCGCACATCAACCAGCACCGGCGCGTGGTCGCTGGGCGCCTTGCCCTTGCGCTCCTCGCGCACGATCTGCGCATCGGTCACCCGTGCCGCCAGCGCAGGCGAGGCCAGGATGAAGTCGATGCGCATCCCTCGACCCTTGGGAAAGCTCAGCTGGGTGTAGTCCCAATAGGTGTAGACTCCCGGGCCTGGCGTGAAAGGTCTTACCACGTCAGTGAATTGAGCGTCGATAATGGCGTTGAACGCCTTGCGCTCCGGCTCGGAGACGTGGGTGGAGCCGCGATAGAACTCGACACTCCACACATCATCGTCCGTCGGGGCGATATTCCAGTCACCGGCCAGCGCGATCAGTGCCGACGGATCGTCGCGCAGCCAGCCTTCAGCCGTATCACGAAGTGCTGCAAGCCAATCCAGCTTGTAAGCGTAATGTGGGTCGTCTAGGGCCCGGCCATTGGGCACATACAGGCTCCATACCCGAACCCCGCCGCAGCTGGCAGCCAAGGCGCGAGCTTCCGCGGTGGGCTCCCCCTCTGGGCTGTTGCGCCAGGTAGGCTGGCCGGCAAACCCGACCTCGACGTCGCGCAGCCCGACGCGAGAGGCGATCGCCACACCGTTCCACTGATTGAAGCCGACATGTGCGACCTCGTAGCCCCGTTCGAAGAACGGCAGGGCGGGGAACTGGTCATCGGCGCACTTGGTCTCCTGCATGGCCAGCACGTCAACCTCGGCGCGCCCCAGCCAGTCAAGGACCCGGTCTAGGCGGATGCGAATCGAATTCACATTCCAGGTGGCCAGCCGCAGTGTTCCCGCTGGCATGGGCAGTCAGGGGCGCGGTGTCTGCAGGGCAGACCCGTCTCCCCATCCCCCTTTCAATCCGTGCGTGCGGTTTTCCCGCACACGGCTTACCGATGATCTTCTAGACATGGTTACGCAGCCTTTGGGTAGCGGATAGTGCCGCGGAGACGGTAGAGGCCGTGGCCGTTGAACCACTGCTCAGTCCACTGCGCGGCTTGACCAGCACCAGATTACGGCCCCGCTTCTTGACCATCAAGCGAAACAGCCGATGCACCACGTGCCAGTCGATCTGGCGGAAGTTGTTGGCGGCATTGCCGGTACGAAAGTAGTTGTCCCAACCGCGCAGGATCGGATTCAAGTCCGCGCAATGCCCCGCTGCCGCCACAACCGCCCAGACATGCGCGCCCGGAAATGACGGCCCAGGAAATGACAGCCCAGGAAATCCAGGCCCTCCCGGCCCTCGCGCAAATCGACCACCTTCGTCTCGTCCGGACGCAGCCGCAACCCCAACGACGCCAGAATCCCTCCCACCGCCGCAAGGGCGTGCTCGGCCTGTGCCGCACGGCGGCACCACACCATGTCGGGCGAGGCTCTCCCATTGTGACTGTGACGAAGCTGCAGAGTTCGCGGTTCCGCTACGGCCCGCACACTTGCTCCCTCCAAAGAGGCTTTTGACACCCCGCTTAGCCCGCCGCCTCTCGACGACGAACCGGGGCCTGCTACCCGGCGCTCCGGTGCCTACCGGGACGGGACTTCCACCCGCTAGTCCAGTCCAACTTGCAGGACGCAACATGGCTGTCAGCCTACGACGCCACCGAGAAGTAACGGCTGTGGTGGTGCAGGGTGAATCCCAGGGAGTCGATCAGGCTGTTCGCAGCGGTGTTGTCATCAGCAACGCGCACGTAGCCACGGGTAGCGCCGCGGTTCGCGCCCCAGGCCAGCAGCGCCTCGCACAACCTTTTTACGTGAGCGCATCCTCCCGGCCCGTCCGCCACCGTCACCAATGACAGGCCTACCCAGCGGGTTCCGTCGGGCGCGTTAGTCACCGCAGCTCGTCCCACCGCGATGCCGGCGCAGACGGCGAACGCCAACTCACCGTCGACGACGGCGGTCAGCACGTCGACGGGTATGGCGTGGCGCGAAAGCCCCAGCCAAGCGGCGTCGGGGCGGCAAGCCAAGGTGACCGACGGGTGTGGCTCGCCCGCCGACACGTTGCGCACAAACACCCGATTCGGGCGTTCGCCGGTGCCGGGAAGGCGCAGCAAGCGGTCTGCAACAGCCAGCCGCGGTGTCAGATCGCGCCGCAGGTACCAATCGACGATCGCCGGGATGACACTTTGGTTTGCCGAAATATCCAGTGGCACTGCCGAATTAGCGCGAAACGTGACCCCGTGACCGGCGCGCAGCAGCCAGCCATCCAACCACTGCCGCTCGACGCCGGGCCAGGCGAAAGCGGCGGCATGCTCAAGCGCACGGATTTGGCCGCTCCGCACCGGCGCGTCGGTCAGTGCCCGCAACGCCACCACGTCCGCGCTGTCGATTTCGACGACCGCACCGGTTTTCGTGCGCACCCGCACTACCGGCTCGGTTGCCAGCAGATGCCCCACGGCGTCGGTCAGTGACGGGCTTGACCCCGCGGGCCGCCGGTACCGCACCGTCACCCGGGTGCCCAACGCCGGCCAGGAGATCATCCGTGCCCAAACGGGTCGGGTCCCTCACCCGGCGTCCACGACAGGCCGGGAACACCCCAGCCGTGTGCCTTGATGGCCCGTTTGGCGGCGCGCGCATACCGGCCGACGAGGCGGTCCAAATACAGGTAACCGTCAAGATGTCCGGTTTCGTGCTGCAGCATCCGCGCGAAAAGCCCGGTGCCCTCGATGGCGATCGGGTTGCCATCGGCATCTAGCCCGGTGACCCGCGCCCACTTCGCCCGCCCGGTCGGGAATGATTCCCCCGGCACCGACAGGCATCCCTCCTCGTCGGTCTCCGGGTCTGGCATGGTCTCGGGTATCTCGGAGGTCTCAAGTACCGGGTTGACAACCACGCCGCGACGGCGGGTGGACTGCCCACGCTCATCGGCGCAGTCGTAGACAAATACCCGCAACCCCACCCCGATCTGGTTGGCAGCTAGACCAACCCCGTAAGCGGCGTCCATGGTGTCGTACATGGTAGTGATCAAATCTCCCAGATCGGCCGGCAGCGAGCCATCGGCGCCGACCGGCACGGGAGTCGTTGGGGTACGCAGGATTGGATCTCCGACGATGCGAATGGGTACAACGGCCATGATCCGCAAGCCTAAGCCGGGCGACGACGCCGGCCGCGCAGCGGCCTGCGGAGGAGCGCGGCAATCCAGCGCACGCCGGGCGACGACGCCGGCCGCGCAGCGGCCTGCGGAGGAGCGCGGCAATCGACTGGGCGTGTCGCGAGCCGGGGTTATGGCCCAGCAGTGGCAGGCGTGGTTGAATATTCGCCGAAACAAAGCCGATTAATCAGAATTCGCCGGAAGGTTCCAGGGGAAGCGATATGGATAGCGCCATTGCGCGGGCAAATCGATCGGGGGACGACTCTGAAATCACCGACGGGCTAACACGCCGCGAACGCGACATCCTGGCATTCGAACGCCAATGGTGGAAATACTCCGGTGCTAAAGAAGAAGCCATCAAGGAGTTGTTCTCAATGTCGGCGACGCGCTACTACCAGGTGCTCAACGCTCTCGTCGACCGCCCGGAGGCCCTGGCGGCAGACCCGATGCTGGTGAAACGGCTACGGCGGCTACGTGCTAGTCGACAGAAGGCACGGGCCGCGCGACGGCTTGGCTTCGAGGTCACCTAGGGCCACTTTTTAGGGCTTATGGTCCGCTCCTGGATACAGTGGGCTCGATGAGCGAGCGCGTCCCCGATTCCTCGGGGCTTCCGTTGCGGGCCATGGTGATGGTACTGCTGTTCCTTGGTGTCATCTTTTTGTTGCTCGGCTGGCAGGCGATGAGCTCGAGCGGGAGTGCCGACGATGACTCGTCGCGGGCATCCGCGGTTACCGCAACCAGCACCCGGCCTTCGCCGACAACCACACCGGCTGCCCGGCAGGCGGTCGTGCGCGTGTACAACATCTCCAGGCAAGATGGCGTGGCCGGGCGCACCGCTAACGAACTCAAAGCGGCTGGTTTCGACGTCACCGAGATCGGCGACTTATCCCTGCCTGATGTTTCGGTCACCACGGTGTACTTCACCAATGCCGACGGTGAGCGCGCTACCGCAGAAGCCGTGGGCCAAAAGCTCGGAGCAGCAGTCGAACCGCGAATCCCCGAAGTAGCCGACCAGCCTCCGGGTGTCATCGTGGTGGTGGCTCGCTGAGCTTCAATGCCTGGCGCGGGCCGTGCCGGCCCGCATCGTCGCCGGACTGGAGTCATGATCCCGCTCCTCCGCGGGCCGTGCCGGCCCGCATCGTCGCCGGACTGGAGTCATGATCCCGCTCCTCCGCGGGCCGTGCCGGCCCGCATCGTCGCCGGGATAGGCTCTGGATATGCCTAAGCCCACCAGCAACATCGCCGCCGCCCTGATGTCCGCCACATTTGCTGCCGCCCCGATCGCGCTGCTGAGCGCCTGCACCCCTAACCAGCCCCCGTCGTCAACCCCAGGCACCACCCCGTCTATTTGGACCGGGTCTCCGTCGCCGACGACAACACCACCGAAAGGCGAAGCCGAGAGCCTGACCACTCGCCTCAAGGCTCCCGACGGGACCCAGGTCGCGATCGCGAAATTCGAGTTCGACCCTGGCTATGTCCGTATCACGGTGGCGACAACCGCTCTTGGCAAGCTAACGCCAGGATTTCATGGACTCCACATTCACCAGGTCGGCAAGTGCGAACCCGACTCGGTCGCGCCAACCGGTGGCCCTCCCGGCAACTTCCTGTCCGCCGGCGGGCACTACCAGGCACCGGGGCATACCGGCCAGCCCGCCAGCGGCGACCTGACCTCGCTGGAGGTGCGCCAGGACGGCGCGGCACTGCTGGTGACCACCACCGACGCGTTCACCAGAGAGGACCTGCTGGCCGGTGAGAAGACCGCGCTCATCATTCACGCCGGTGCCGACAACTTCGCCAACATTCCGCCGGAACGCTACACCCAGGCCAATGGGACCCCTGGTCCCGACGAGACCACGTTGACCACCGGGGACTCCGGCAAGCGGGTGGCGTGCGGTGTCATCGGTACCGGCTAGCAGACATGATGCCCGAATCGATTTCGCCGGTTCGCCGCGGCCGACGGTCGGGGTGGAATGGGAACTGGCCCTCGTCGACCCGCAAAGCCGAGACCTGAGCAACGAAGCCACCGCCGTCATCGCCGAGATCGGCGAAAACCCCCGCGTGCACAAGGAATTGCTGCGCAATACCGTCGAAATCGTCAGCGGCGTCTGTGAGTCCACCGCCCAGGCCATGGAGGATCTGCGCGACACGTTGCGCACCGTCCGGCCGATCGTCCAGTCCCGCGGCATGGAGTTGTTCGGCGCGGGCGCACACCCGTTCGCCCGGTGGTCGGCCCAGAAGCTCACCGACTCGCCCCGCTACGCCGAGTTGATCAAGCGTACCCAGTGGTGGGGCCGGCAGATGCTGATCTGGGGGGTGCACGTGCATATCGGCATTCGCTCGGCGGCCAAAGTAATGCCGATCATGACCTCAATGCTCAACTACTATCCGCATCTGTTGGCGCTCTCGGCGTCTTCTCCCTGGTGGAGCGGTGAGGACACCGGGTACGCCAGCAATCGGGCGATGATGTTTCAGCAGCTACCGACCGCTGGCCTGCCGTTTCATTTTCAAACGTGGGCAGAGTTTGAAGGCTTCGTGTACGACCAGAAGAAAACCGGGATCATCGACCACATGGACGAAATTCGTTGGGATATAAGGCCATCGCCACATCTCGGCACGTTGGAGGTGCGGGTCTGCGATGGGGTGTCCAACCTGCGCGAGCTGAGATCCCTGGTCGCGTTGACGCACTGTCTGGTGCACGACATGGAGCGCCGGCTGGACGTCGGGGAGACGCTGCCGACGATGCCGCCCTGGCATGTTCAGGAGAATAAGTGGCGCGCCGCTCGCTACGGTTTGGACGCCATCATCATCTTGGACGCCGAAGGCAACGAACGCCCGGTCACCGATGATATTCCCGACGTACTCAATCGCCTTGAGCCGGTTGCGAAAATGCTGCACTGCGCCGACGAGCTGGCGGCGGTGCAAGACATCTGCCGTTTGGGTGCGTCATACCAGAGGCAGCGCCGGGTCGCCGAGAAACACGACGGAGACCTGCGGGCGGTCGTCGACGCGCTGGTCGCCGAGCTGGACATCTGATGCCCACCGGCGGGCCCGAATCCTTCCTGCTGCCGATGTTTCCGCTGGAATCGGTGCTGCTGCCCAATGAGGATCTGCCGTTGCAGATATTCGAACCGCGCTACACCGCGTTGGTGCAAGACCGGCTGCGCAGTGGCGATCCCCGCTTCGGGGTGGTGTTGATTGCACGCGGCAGCGAAGTCGGCGGCGAAGACGACCGCTGCGATGTCGGCGCGCTGGCGAGCATCGTCGAGCACGTTGATCTCGGCGCGGGCCGCTACTGGCTGCGCTGCCACACGGGTGAGCGCATCCGGGTATGCGAGTGGCTGGCCGATGATCCCTATCCGCGCGCGCAGGTGCGGGCCTGGCCCGACGAGCCCGGCGAGCCGGTGACCCCTGCACAGCTCCGCGAGGTGGAGGCCCGGGTGCTGGCCTTATTCGAGCGGATCGCCGCCGCCCGTGGCGCCGTGTTGCCGGGGCGCGACGTCCTCCTGGGCGGTGGGGACGCTGAGGTGGACGCCGGAGCGCGCCTGTATGCGCTGGCGTCTCGAATCCCGATCGGCCCGGCCGACCGCTACGCCGTCCTATCGGCGCCATCGGCCGCGCGGCGGCTGGCCGCGCTCCGTGACGCCGTGGACACCGTCGCGGCGATGGTGGAGTTCCAGCTGGCAGGCGACTGAGTGTTGCGATGCATTTTGGGGCACGACGCGGTGTACCGGATGGAACTCTTCGGTATTTGCAAACGACTAACAAGACAGTGCATGAAACCTCGCTAGGCGAGGCGCCGGCACGGACATAGGCCACCGGCCCTGAACGTCGAGAGACGCCCAGCTGCTCCCGGCTTAAGGGTTAAGCCCCAGTGGCTTTCGGCTCCGAACGAGCCGGATACGCCGTGCCCTGCCAAAGCCCTGACGAGAGGGATGCGGCGCCCGGACCGATTGGCCCGGTGGCCTGAGCCCCTTGGTGCACCCGTAGTGGCACCCCCGTGTGCCCCGGCCGTGAGGAGGTGAGGACGAGATGCGTGCAGACGATAGTCCGCTACCTAAATCGTTGACCGTTTCGTTTCGATCCGGCCCCGGCACCGTCTCCTGAATCGGGTCCGCCGAGTCGCGGCACCCCTGCCAGCTCATCACGAGCAGACATACTCAGCACTCCGGCATAACACTGCAGCGGTCCGGGTTCGGCTGTTCCGTCGAATGATTGAAGGAATTGTAAGGAGAAGTCCAATGGTTTTCACGGCTATGCAACCAGCATTGGTGGATTTCGGGGCGCTGCCACCGGAGATCAACTCGGCGCGCATGTACGTCGGTGCGGGCTCAGGGCCGTTGCTGGCCGCCGCGACCGCCTGGGACGGGTTGGCCGCCGAGCTGAACCCGGCCGCGGCCGCCTACACGTCGGTGGTCTCACGGTTGACCAGCGAAGGCTGGCACGGTCCGTCGTCGGAGTTGATGGCGGCCGCGGCCGCCCCGTATGTGGGGTGGCTGAGCGCCGCCGCGGAGCAGGCCGAGCAGGCGGCGGCGCACGCCCGGGCGGCGGCGAGCGCCTATGAGGCGGCGTTTGCCATGACGGTGCCCCCGACGATGGTCACAGCCAATCGCGCTCAGCTGGCGTCGCTGGTCGCGACCAACATCTTGGGGCAGAACACCCCGGCGATCGCCGCCAACGAGGCCGCCTACTCTGAAATGTGGGCCCAGGACGCCGCGGCGATGTATGACTACGCCGGCTCCTCGGCGGTAGCCTCGACACTGACCCCGTTCAGCCCGGTGCCGCAGACCACCAACGCCACCGGGCTGGCCGGGCAGGCGGCCGCGGTCAGCCAGGCCGCCGGCGCGTCGAGCGGCACCACCGCGCAGACGACGCTGTCCACGATCACCTCCGCGGTGCCCCAGGCGCTGCAGGAGCTCGCCCAACCGGCGCAGTCTGCATCCTCCTCGTCATCATCGTCATCATCGTCGGGGCTGTCGAACCTGATGACCTTCCTGAACAACCTGCAAAGCTCGCCGGCGGGAACCCTGGAAAACTCGATGATGTCCTCGGGGATCGCCAACCCGACGAACATCCTTCAGGCTTTGACGGGGTTTAGCAGCCTATGGCCCAGCGCTGGTTCCGGCGCGGCCAGTGCCGGGGGGTCGGCGGCTGCTGGTGGGGCGGCGGCTGCCGCCGGTGCCGCCGGTGCCGGGCTGGGGGGCCTGGGGAGGCTGCCGGTGGCGGTGGGGGTGGGCCGGGCTGCCTCGATGGGCAGGTTGTCGGTGCCGCCGAGCTGGGCCGCGGCCGCCCCGGCGACCAGCCCGACCCGCTCGGCCTTCCACGCCACCCAGTGGGGCGGCGCCACCCCGGAGACCAACGCCTCCGACCTCGGGGAGGGCATGCCCGGGATGCCCGGGATGCCGATGCTGGGCGGGGTTCCGCTGCGGGGCAGCGAGGGCACCCCCAAATACGGCTACCGCATCCACGTGGTAACCCGGCCCCCGGCGGCCGGCTGACCGAAGGCGGGAGGGGAATCTCTCCGCCACGGCCGGGTGCAGTCGCAACACCACGGCGCACGTCGACGGCCGGGGTGCTCAGCGGGTCGGTGAGCGGGAGCTGTCGAGTGTTCCCCGGCGGATCTCAGCCGCCCGGCCTGCGCAGCCCCAGCCGCGCCACGGACCGGCGGTGCGGCCGTACCCGGCGGGTCGCGCGGCGGGCGGCGCGTCGTTGCTTGGGTTTGTCACCCCAGGTCTCCGGGTGTGCGGCAACCCAACGGTGGCTGCGCACGGCGAATGGAATATGGCTCAGGTAGGCGGCGATGAGCACCAAGATCAAGAGGTATGGAGCGACGACCGCGGCGGCGGCGGCGATCGCCATCCCCGCCAGCAACAGGGCCGCCAGGTTCGGCGGCACCGTGATGGCATGCATTTTCTTCATCGGGATCCTGCTGACCACCAGTAGCGAGCAAGCCACCAGCCAGGAGCAGACCAGCCATGGCGAACTCCACCATCCCTCGCCGAACTGCAGTCTGGCGGCCAGCGGACCGAGCACTGTGATCGCGCCGGCCGGGGCTGGCATCCCGACGAAAAATTCCCGCTCGTACTCGGGCAGGCTGGCATCGTCGAGTAAGGCGTTGAATCTCGCCAGCCGCAGCACGATGCAGACCGGGTACAGCAACACCGCAACCCAACCCTCCGGCGACGCCGACAACATCGACACGTAGATCACCATCGCCGGCGCCACCCCGAAGTTCACCGCATCGGCCAGTGAGTCGATCTGCTCACCCATGCGGGACTCGGCATCCAGCAGGCGGGCCACCCGCCCGTCGAGCCCGTCGAGGATGGCGGCCGCGGCGATCAGCGCTATCGCCGCGTGCGGTTGGTGCAGCAGGGCGAACCGGATCGAAGTAAGCCCGGCGCAGATGGCCAGCACGCTCATCGCGCTGGGCAGAACGCGCAGGTCAACCGCCCGCCTGGCGCGGGGCTTGGCGGTCATGGCAGCTGTGCCAGCACGGTTTCGCCCGCAAGCGCGCGTTGGCCCACGGTGACCAAGACATCCGCCTCCGTGGGCAAGTAGGTGTCCAGCCGGGACCCGAAACGGATCAGCCCATAGGTATCGCCGATAGACAGCCTGTCTCCGATCCGCGCGTCGCAGACGATACGGCGCGCGAGCAGGCCGGCGATCTGCACGACGATGACTTCGGCGCCACTGGAAGTGCGGATCCGCACGCTGGTGCGCTCGTTGTCGTCGCTGGAGGCGGCCAGGCCGGCTGCTCGGAAGCGCCCCGCCCGGTGCCGTACCGCGAGCACCTCCCCGCCCACCGGTGCCCGCTGCACGTGCGCATCCAACAGCGAGAGAAAGATGCTGACCCGCGGCAGCGGCGCAGCGCTGAGGCCCAATTCAGCGGGCGGAGCCGCGGTGTCGAGCGCGCAGATCAGGCCGTCAGCGGGCGCAACCACCACGCCTGGGCGGGTGGGCGGCACTCGCTGCGGGTGGCGGAAGAAGCCCGCGCACGCGCCCGCTGCCAGCAGGCCCGCGCGGCGCGCCCATCGGTAGTCGCGTCCGGCGAGAGTTCCGGCCAACGCCACCGCCAGGGCGGCGGTGACGAACGGCAGCCCGGCGGGATGCACCGGCGGCACCGCCCGGCGCGCCAGCCCCAGGAGGTGTTGCGGGGTGGATGTCGAATCGTCGGCGAGGCGGCGGGGGCGGTGTGCCATCGGCGGTCATCTTACGGAGCCGGGCCGGCTTGCGGGCTACCTGAGATCCCAAACCTGCAGCGCGGACCCGGCGGGCACCTCCACGACATCCTCGGGAATATCCAGCAAGCAGTTGGCCGATGCCAGCCAGCGCAGATGGTGCGACGCGGGCGGCCCGCACCCGCTGACCGTCGTGCCCGCGGCGTCCAGGACACCACGGCGGAACTGCCGTTTGCCGGGGGGCGAGGTCAAGGTCTCGGTGAGCACCGCCGATATTCGCGGGCGCTCCGGTGCCGGCACGCCCATGGCCCGCCGTAAGGCGGCACGGACGAACACCTCGAAGGACACCAGCGCGCTAACCGGGTTGCCGGGCATCGTGACAATCGGCGTCCCGGCCACCCGCCCGACGCCCTGCGGCATCCCCGGTTGCATCGCCACCTTGACGAATTCCACCCCGCGATCCCCGCCACGCCCGAACGCGTCTTTGACCACCTCGTACGCTCCCGCGCTGACCCCGCCGCTGGTGATGATCAAATCGGCGTCGCGGGCATATCGCTCGAGCGCGGCGGCGAACTGCGCGACGTCGTCACCCGCGGTCGGGGTACCGACGACGGCGGCGCCCGCGTCACGCACGGCAGCGGCCAGCATGATCGAGTTGGATTCATAGACCTGGCCCGGTTGCAGCGGGGTGCCCGGTGGCACCAGTTCCGACCCGGTGGAGATCACCAGCACCCGCTGCCGGGGGATCACCCTCAGCTCAGGCAATCCCAGCGCCGCGGCCAACCCGGCCACTGCCGGAGTCACCACCTGTCCGGCCCGTAGCACCGGCGCGCCGGCGCGAACGTCCTCGCCGGCCCGGCGGATGTGGCGTCCCGCGCCGCTGGCGGCGTGAATCGACACCGTATCGGTTCGCCCGTCGGTGAACTCCACCGGCACCACCGCGGTGGCCCCGGCCGGTATCGGCGCACCGGTCATGATCCGGTGCGCGGTGCCCGGCTCGAGTGTGGGGATGTCGGTACGTCCAGCCGCAATATCGTCGGCAACCGGCAGTTTCACCGGATGCTCGGGGGTTGCGGAGGCGACCTCGTCAGCCCGGACGGCATAGCCGTCCATCGCCGAGTTGTCGAAAACCGGCAGCGGTACCGGCGCGACGACATCCTCGGCCAACACCAGACCCACCGCGTCGGCAAGGGACACTGCCACGGGCGGGCGGGCGGTGATCAGCCCGGCGACGACACGTTGATGTTCCTCGACCGAACGCATCCCGCCATTATCAGCTACCGCGTGCCGGACAACTGGTAGCCGTGTTCGCCACCGCCGGTTTTCGGGCGGCCGTTGGTTCAGTCCGAGAGTGCGGTGTGAGCCTGACTGGTGGACGGTCCCTGAGCAACGCGACCCGGACGAGCGGATCGTGTCGGCTGTCGCAGTGCCCCGGCTCCGGGCCGCGGCCGGACCCGTCCGGCCCGCCTGGCGTCGCCCAGCCGTCCCGAGCCGACACGTTCTTGCACTCGTCATGGTCGAGTGCTAAGAATGCAGTTGGCACTCGCGACCTGTGAGTGCTAGGTCGGGACGGTGAGATCCAGCTCAGCTGCGGTCGTCCGTCGCGGGCACTGCGCCCGGCCACAGACGTGTCATCCGCGATCCGGAGGAAGCACTTCGCAATGGCCAAGATAATTGCGTACGACGAGGAGGCCCGCCGTGGCCTCGAGCGGGGCCTTAACAGCCTCGCCGACGCGGTACGGGTGACGCTGGGGCCCAAGGGCCGCAACGTCGTCCTGGAAAAGAAGTGGGGCGCCCCCACGATTACCAACGATGGCGTGTCGATCGCCAAGGAGATTGAACTGGAGGACCCCTACGAGAAGATCGGCGCCGAGCTGGTCAAGGAAGTCGCCAAAAAGACCGACGACGTCGCCGGGGACGGCACGACGACGGCCACGGTGCTGGCTCAGGCGCTGGTCAAGGAGGGTCTGCGCAACGTCGCTGCCGGCGCTAATCCGCTGGCCCTCAAGCGCGGCATCGAGCAAGCTGTCGAGAAGGTCACCGAGACGCTGCTCAAGGGCGCAAAGGAAGTCGAGACCAAGGAGCAGATCGCGGCCACCGCGGCCATCTCCGCGGGTGACCAGGCGATTGGCGACCTGATCGCCGAGGCGATGGACAAGGTCGGCAACGAGGGTGTGATCACCGTCGAAGAGTCCAACACTTTCGGCCTGCAGCTTGAGCTCACCGAGGGTATGCGCTTTGACAAGGGCTACATCTCCGGCTACTTCGTCACCGACCCCGAGCGCCAGGAAGCCGTTCTGGAGGAGCCCTACATCCTGCTGGTCAGCTCCAAGGTGTCGGCCATCAAGGATCTGCTGCCGCTGCTGGAGAAAGTCATCCAGTCCGGCAAGCCGCTGCTGGTCATCGCCGAGGACGTCGAGGGCGAGGCGCTGTCGACGCTGGTCGTCAACAAGATCCGCGGCACCTTCAAGTCGGTGGCGGTGAAAGCTCCGGGCTTCGGTGACCGCCGCAAGGCGATGCTGCAGGACATGGCGATCCTCACCGGCGGTCAGGTGATCAGCGAAGAGGTTGGTCTCACGCTGGAGAACGCCGATTTGAGTCTGCTCGGCAGGGCCCGCAAGGTTGTCGTCACCAAGGACGAGACCACCATCGTCGAGGGCGCCGGCGACCCGGAGGCCATCGCCGGGCGGGTGGCCCAGATCCGCCAGGAGATCGAGAAAAGCGACTCCGACTACGACCGCGAGAAGCTGCAGGAGCGGCTGGCCAAGCTGGCCGGCGGCGTCGCGGTGATCAAGGCGGGGGCGGCCACCGAGGTGGAGCTCAAAGAGCGCAAGCACCGCATCGAAGACGCGGTCCGCAACGCCAAGGCCGCGGTCGAGGAGGGCATTGTCGCTGGCGGCGGGGTGACGCTGTTGCAAGCGGCGCCCACGCTGGACGAGCTCAAGCTCGAGGGCGACGAGGCCACCGGTGTCAACATCGTCAAGGTGGCGCTGGAGGCTCCGCTGAAGCAGATCGCGTTCAACTCGGGCCTGGAGCCCGGGGTGGTGGCCGAGAAGGTGCGCAACCTTCCGGCCGGTCACGGCCTGAACGCGCAGACCGGCGTCTACGAAGACCTGCTGGCCGCCGGTGTCGCCGACCCGGTCAAGGTCACCCGCTCGGCGCTGCAGAACGCGGCCTCCATCGCGGGGCTGTTCCTGACGACCGAGGCCGTCGTGGCCGACAAGCCGGAGAAGGAGAAGGCTGCCACGCCGGGCGGCGGTGGCGGCATGGGCGACATGGACTTCTGAGTCCGGCTCCTCCCCCGGCCGCGGCGCGGCCCGGACGCAACGAAAAAGCCCGGCCCCAAAGGGCCGGGCTTTTTCGTTGCTTGCTCATCACTTCAGACTTCAGTAGGAGGTCGACGACGGGGATGCCTTAAATACCACGCAGTCGTAGGCGTGTCTGCTCGCACACGTCGGTTCGTCGCCAGCCAGCGGGCGGTGCAAGAGCGCGCGAGTGGGCACCATCCGCACCGGTGTGACGGCATCGGCGTCGACGGCGGTCTCGGTGTCGGCGTCGACGATCAGCGAGTAATCGCCCGGGTGGCGCGGCGGCCACACCAAGGTAGCGGTGCCGAGCCGCGACAAATTCTCGCGGGTATGTCCGCCTATCGGCCCGATGTCCAACAACCGCCCGTCAAATACCGGCTCGACTTCCACCGCGCGCACCCGCCAGTCGTCGTTGACGGTGATGAGATAGGCAAAGCTGTAGTTGCCCAATGCGCCGGCCAGCCGCTCGAGATCTACCTGCGCGCTCATGGGATAACTGTATTCGCCTCTGGGAAAGTTCGGCTTCGCCCAGCGCGCGGGCGGATTGCGCGCCGCGGCGCCGCAACGGCGCCGCGGAACGCCAGCGGGTCAGCGTCGGCCGCGGATCAGCCTGCCGGGACGGGCGTCGGTGGGAACCCCGTTTTCGGCGATGACCTGACCGGAGACGACCGTCGCGCGGTAGCCGTCGGCGGTCTGGTCGAGCCGGCGGCCACCGGCGGGCAGGTCGTAGGTGATGACCGGCTTGTGCAGTCGCAGCCGGGCGTGGTCGATGACATTCAGATCGGCCTTGTAGCCGACGGCGATGCGCCCGCGATCGCCCAGCCCGGCGATGCGGGCCGGCACCGAGGTGAGCTCGCGGATCGCCGCCGGCACCGAAAACCGGCCGGATGCCCGGTCGCGCGCCCAGTGCGTGAGCCAGTACGTCGGGAAGCTGGCGTCGCAGATCATGCCATAGTGCGCGCCGCCGTCGCCCAGGCCGAGCACCACGTCGTCGCGGTGCAGCAGCTCGCCGACGGTGTCCAGCGAGTAGTTCACGAAATTGCCCACGGCGACCAGCAGCATCGCGTTCCCGTCATCGTCGAGCAGCCGGTCGTAGGCCTCCTCGATCGGGCGCACCCCGCGGGCACGGGCGCGGGCAGCGATGCTGTCGGACGGGCGAGGCTCGTAGTTGGGCTCATCGCCCAACGGGAAGATCCAGTCCCAGGCCTGTGCCAGATACTGCAGCGGGTGGCCCTCACCGGGCGTGTCGGCCAAAATGCGGGCTCGCACCTCGGGTTTGCGCATCTCGGCGACGCGCCGCGCCAGCGGCAGGTGCGCGATCTCACGGTAGCTCGGGTAGAGCACGAACGGGTGGGCGGACAGTTCCAGCCCGAGCACCAGCCCGATCGGACGCGGCAGCAACTGCGCGGTAAAGCGGGTGTCAGCACCCGCGTTTTTGTTGGCCTTCTCGATCATGGCGATGGCGTCCGGCCACGCTGGCTCTCCGGCGTTGGCGATGGCCAGCGTGAAGGTGACCGGCAGGCCGACCTCCTCGGCGACGTCGAACACCTGCTGCAGCACCGGCTGGTAACCGCCGGCGGGGATATCGGGTACGAACTGGATCAACCCGCCACCGCCGTCGGCGACGCCCTTGGCGATCTCGAGGATCTCCTCGCGGGCGGCGTCATAACTCGGGATCGCCGAGCCGCTGGCGGTCTTGTGGATCATCAGCCGCGACGACGCGAAACCCAGGGCGCCGGCCTGCATCGCCTCCGTGGCCAGCGCCCGCATCCGCGCGAGATCCTCGGCGGTCGCCGGCTCGCGGTCGGCGCCGCGCTGCCCCATCACGTAAACCCGCAGCGGGGAGTGCGGCAGATAGACGGCCACGTCGATATCGCGTTTGCGCGCGTCCAGCGCCTCGAGGTATTCGGGGAAGGTCTCCCAGGTCCACGGCAGACCGTCGGTCATCACCGCGCCGGGAATGTCTTCGACACCGGCCATCACGTCCACCAGCACGTCGTGGTCCTGGTTGCGGCACGGCGCAAAACCCACCCCGCAGTTGCCCATCACCACCGTCGTCACCCCGTGCGCCGACGACGGAGTCAAGCGATCCGACCAGATCGACTGACCGTCATAGTGTGTGTGCAAGTCGACGAAGCCGGGGGTGACCAGCAGCCCGGTCGCGTCGATCTCCCGGGCCGCAGCGCCGTCGATCGTGCCGATGCCCGCGATGACGCCATCGCGAACCGCGACGTCGCCGAGGTACGGCTCGCCTCCCAACCCGTCGACAATCCTGCCGTTGCGGATCACCAAGTCATAGCTCACCCCAGATAATCTACGGCGTGCTGGCATCGCCGAGAGCCCTCAGGCCCACCCCGACCGGAACACCGTGCCGCCCTCTTCCACGCAACGCCGGTGGCCCGTAATGTCGCCGGTATGTCCAGCACCGACGCCGCCGCCGCCCGGGAGTTGCTTCGCGACGCGTTCACTCGGCTGATCGAGCATGTCGATGACCTCACCGACGGGCTGACCGCCGAGGTGTCTGGCTATCGGCCCACGCCGAGCGCCAACAGCATTGCATGGCTCATCTGGCACAGCGCGCGGGTGCAGGACATCCAGGTCGCCGATATCGCGGGGGTCGAGCAGGTGTGGACCCGCGACGGCTGGGTTGATCGATTCGGCCTGGATTTGCCGCGCGACGACAGCGGTTACGGGCACAGCGCCGAAGACGTCGCGAAGGTGCGGGCACCGGCTGAGCTGCTGTCGGGCTATTACCATGGGGTGCACAAGCTCACGCTGGAGTACATCGCCGGCGTGACCGTCGAGGAGCTATCGCGCATTGTGGACCGCCGCTGGGACCCGCCGGTGACCGCCAGTGTGCGGCTGGTCAGCATCATCGACGACTGCGCCCAGCACCTGGGCCAGGCCGCCTACGTGCGTGGCATAGCTCCGTGATAGCCGTTGCAAGTGAGTGATCTTTAGTGGTCACGCGACTTGCACCCCGTCTCGGGGTTGTTCGGCGGCCTTGCGGCCGCGTCCCTTCCGCGCTTCACGGCCACCTGCCCGGCCAGGCCGGGTCTTACGGTCGGCTCCACGCTTGACGGCGGCCCCAACTGGGCCGACGACGCTAATGGTTTCCTCGTAGCGCGCGAGGTTGATCGCGGCGTTGTCATCGCGCTGATGGACCGCCAAACACGTGGCACATTGCCACTTTTCGTCCCATCCGATGTCCTGGACATGCCCACAAAGGTGGCAGGTTTTCGACGACGGGAACCACCGGTTGGCCACCACCAACTGCGACCCGTACCAGCCCGTTTTGTAGGCCAGGTGCCGCCGTGGTGTGCCCAGGGCGGCATCGGATAGTCCCCGCCGCCGGGCGCGAGCCCCCGGCAGGTCCTTTTGCCGCAGCATCCCGGCGGCGTCTAATCCCTCCAGCACGACCCGGCCGTGGGTTTTGGCCAATCGTGTTGTCAGGACGTGCAGGTGATGAGTGCGGACATCGTTGACCCGGCGATACAGCCGAGGCATCTGCGTGGTGCGCTCACGATACCGGCGGGAGCCTTTCACACAGCGTGAACGGGCCCGCGACACCCGCCGTAATTCGCGAAGCGCCGCCTCAAGCGGGCGCGGGTTAGCCACCTGTTCGATCACGCCGCCGCCGGCGCTGGCCACGGTCGCCAGCCGGCGCGCCCCGACGTCGACACCGACCCGCGACTCGGGCAGCGCCACGCCGGGCTGAATCGGCCGCTGCACCAGCACCCGCACGCTCGCGTCGAGTCGAGTGCCGTTGCGGCGCACGCTGATCGCCAGCACCCGCGCGCGGCCCTTGGCGATGAGGCGCTCGATGCGGCGGGTGCTCTCATGGGTGCGGACGGTGCCGATCAGCGGCAAGGCGACATGCCGGCGGTCGGGTTCGACGCGCATCACCCCGGTGGTGAACGTCACCCGCTCGGCGTCGCGTCTTTTCTTCTTCAACCGGGGGAAGCCCATCGGCTTGCCGTCGCGTTTGCCCGATCGGGAGCTCTGCCAGTTCCAGTAGGCGTCCACCGCGCCGGCGATGCCATCGGCATAGGCCTCTTTCGAGCATTCGGGCCACCACGGCTGGCCCGTCTCGGCGTTGACGCACACCTCGTCTTTGACCTGATTCCAGCGTTTCCGCAACACCCGCAGCGAGGGCCTCGCGGTCTTAACACCGGCGGCGTGCCACGCCCGGATATCGGCTTTCAGCGTGGCGACGGCCCAGGTGTAGGCCTTGCGGCGGGCCCCGAAATGCCGCGCCAGCGCGCGGGCCTGGTCCCCGTTCGGGTCCAGGGTGAAACAGAACGCCTGCACACACCAGCCGTCGGGCACCTCGAAACGCGGCATCTCAGGCCACCTCCACCGCATCGGACGCCGCGGCCGCCAGCGCGCGCTTGGCCCCGTTCTGCGCAGCGCGTTTGCCAGACAACCGAGCGCACATACTGGTGAGGATCTCGCTCATATCGCCCACCGGGTCCTCATCGACCTCAGCGGAATCGACCACCACCAGCTCACGGCCCTGGGCGCCCAGCGCCGCCTGCACGTACTCCGAGCCGAACCGGCAGAACCGATCCCGGCGCTCGACCACGATCCGACTCACCGTCGGGTCACCCAGTACGGCGAGAAACTTCCGGCGGTGCCCGTTGAGCGCGCAACCAACCCCGGCCACCACCGTGTCGACCGGGATCTGTTGGGCGGTGGCCCACGCGGTCACCCGCGCCACCAGCCGATCCAAATCAGCCTTCTGATCGGCCGAGGACACCCGCGCGTACACGGTCGTGCGTGATCTTCGGCCAGCCGCGCCGATCGGCTCATCCACCAGAATCAGCCGACCCACTCGCCGCGCCGGCACCGGCAACAGCCCGGCGTGGAACCAGCGATACGCGGCCACCCGCGCAACACCGTTGCGCTCAGCCCACACCGCAAGATTCACACCCCTGTTCCTACAGCACACCACCGACAACTACCGACCACCCACGCCGCAACAGTTGACAACCCCCGGGTAGGCCCCTGACAGCACCGGCCAGGGTGAGCCCGGCGGGCACCCGCGGGGCCCGCCGGGTTGCCGAGTAGGTTTTTTAGGGGAGACAGCGCCCGACACGGCCGTCCCGGGGGAGGCGACGTGCGATTCACGGTTACGGTGATGCTGTGGCTGGTCACCGCGGCGGCACTGGCGGTGGCAATCCCCGCGACCTGGGCGCAGCTCAACCTGATCGATGCCGACGGCTACGCCGCGCTGGCCCGGAAAGCCGCCGGCGATCCAACTCTGCAGTCCACCATGGCATCTGAGCTAACAAGTCGGGTAACAGCGCTCATCGCCCATGGCGGCCACACCGGCGACAGCTCGCTGGTGCACGACGTGGCCAGCGCATACACCGCCGGCCCGTCGTTTGCACCGAAGTTCGCCCAGGCGAACAGGGCAGCGCACGATCGGTTGTTCGGCGGTCCAGCGGCCGCCGGTAACGCCGATTCTTGGGTGCTCGATCTGACCCCCATGGTCGACGACACGCCGTTTCAGCAGCTCTTGAGTGACTTCGACGTGCAGGTGCCGGGGACAATGACTGCTCCGCTGACTATTGGCCACCTAAACGCGTTGCAGCATAACCGATTACGAGCACTCACCAGCTGGGGTCCGCGGGTGAGCATCGGTGCGGCGGCGCTCGGCGCTACCGGCGCGCTGCTGACGCTGGTCGCCGCCCGCCGCCGCTGGAGCGCGTTGGCCGCCCTCGGCGTCTCGGCGCTGGTGGCGGGAGCGGGCGACTGGATGGCCGTCGCGGTCGCGCGCCGCCACGTCGACCATGCACTCAACCACGCCGCTGGCAACGTCCGCGAGATTGCCGGGGTCATGGTCGGCCACGCCGAGGCCGGCCTGCACCAGTGGCTCGGCCTCACGCTAACCGCCGGCGGGGTGCTCACCGTGCTGGGGTTGTCCGGCGTGGCGCTGGGCAGGCTGCGGCAATCGGGGATGCACCCTGAATCGCGGCCGAAATTGCGGCCTCGACGACGACTTCCGTTGGTGCCCTCACCGCCGTCCCTTCCCGGTGGCCGTTCGACATAACCGGCGCTACCCCGATGACCCTATAGCGCCAACACATTAGATCAGCTAATCTATGCGTCAGCGGTTAAGGAGGACGGTGGACATGGCAGGAGACCGGGCTCAGGGCCAGAAACCAACGGGCTGACGCGTTTCGGTAGTCGAATCACCTCAGCAAATCCCGGCGGCACAGCGTCTGAGCGGCACGGCTGATGTCCCGGACCATTCGAGGGACGCCGGTGATTGGGTAGCGCCGTAAAGCCGGCCGTTGACTTCGTGCGCTGACGCGACGGGAAGCGGCAGAACGAAATTCATCGCCGACTACCAAAGGCAGCGACAAAAAGCGAGGGTGTGATGCTTGGCGTTCTCAAACGGGTGTGGATGCCGTTGCTGATCGTGGCGGTCGTCGCTATCGGCGGGTTTACCGTGTATCGCGTCCATGGCTACTTCGGTGCGCATGGCAACGCCGGAGGCTCGTCGGTCAGGTTCGAAGACACCAAGCCGTTTCGGCCCAAGGTGGTGATCTATGAGATCTTCGGCCCCACCGGCGCGGTGGCGGACATCAATTACCTGGACCTCAACGCCACACCGCAGCGCGTGGACAGCGCGCCGTTGCCGTGGTCGCTGCAATTGTCGACCACCGATCCGGCGGTGAGCCCCATCATTGTGGCGCAGGGCCGCAGCGACACCATCGGCTGCCGCATCACCGTCGACGGTGTGGTCAAGGATGAAAGGATCTCCAACGGCGTGAATGCCCAGACCTTCTGTTTGGTGAAATCCGCATGACGGCGACGACGAGCGACGCGCCGACCGACGTTCTCCCGGCGCCGATCGAAGCGGTCCGGGCCCGCTTGCCGCGGTGGATCCGCCGCCTGGCGGTGCCGATCATCCTCGCCTGGCTGGCGGTCACGGCCCTGCTCAACGTCGTCGTCCCCCAGCTGGACGTGGTTGGCCAGATGCGCACGGTGTCGATGAGCCCCCAGGACGCGCCGTCGATGATCGCGATGAAGCGTGTCGGGCAGGACTTCCACGAGTTCAAATCCGACAGTTCGGCCATGATCGTGCTGGAAGGTCAGCAACCGCTTGATGACGCGGCACACCGCTTCTACGACAAGTTGGTGGCCCAGTTCAGGGCGGACACCAAACATGTCGAAAACGTCCAGGACTTCTGGAGCGATCCACTGACCGCGGCGGGGTCGCAGAGCCCCGACGGCAAGGCGGCCTATGTGCAGGTGTATCTGGCCGGCAATCAGGGGGAGAGTCTGGCCAACGAATCCGTCGCGGCGGTGCAACACATCGTCAACACCACCCCGGCGCCGCCGGGCGTGAAAGCCTATGTGACCGGGGCGGCCCCGCTGCTGGCCGATCAGCGTATCGCCGGCGATCGCAGCCTGAAGCTCATCACCGGGCTCACCTTTGTGGTGATCATCGTCATGCTGCTGTTCGTCTACCGGTCGGTCGCCACCGTCGCCCTGGTCATGGCGATGGTCTTCCTGGAGTTGGCGGCGGCGCGCGGCGTGGTGGCGTTCCTGGGCTACTACAAGATCATCGGGCTCTCCACGTTCGCCACCAACTTGCTGGTGATGCTGGCCATCGCCGCCTCGACGGACTACGCGATCTTTCTGTTCGGCCGCTATCAGGAAGCCCGCACGCTCGGCCAGGATCGGGAGTCCGCGTTTTACACGATGTATCGCGGAACGGGCCATGTGATCCTCGGCTCGGGCCTGACGATCGCCGGCGCGACCTTCTGCTTGCGCTTCACCCGGCTGCCCTACTTCCAGACCCTGGGCGTCCCGCTGGCGATCGGCATGCTCGTCGTGGTTTTCGCCGCCCTCACGCTGGGGGCGGCCGTCGTGGTGGTGGCCAGCCGTTTCGGCTTGCTGGAGCCCAAGCGGGCGATGCGCATCCGGGGATGGCGAAAAATCGGTGCGGCGGTCGTGCGGTGGCCGCTTCCGGTGCTGGCCGCGACGGTGGCGGTCGCGCTGGTCGGCCTGATCACGCTGCCCAGCTACCGGCCCGGCTACGACAACCGGGACTATATGCCGGCCGACATCCCCGCAAACCTGGGATACGCCGCCGCCGACCGGCACTTCTCCCAGGCCCGGATGAACCCGGATTTGCTGCTCCTCGAAGCCGATCACGACATGCGCAATCCGGCGGATTTCCTGGTCATCGACAAAGTGGCCAAGGCGGTCTTCCGGGTGGCTGGCATCGGACGCGTGCAGGCCATCACCCGGCCACTGGGAACCCCAATCGATCACGCGTCGATCCCATTTGCGATCAGCATGCAGGGCACCACCCAGCAACTGAACATGCAGTACATGCTCGACCGCATGAACGACATGCTGAAGATGGCTGATGACATGCAGCGAATGATCGACACGATGGAGAAAATGCTGGCCCTGATGCGCGAGATGGCCGCCACCACCCACAGCATGGACACCAAGATGCACGGCATGTTCGCTGACATCCAGGACTTAAGGGATGAAATCGCCAACTTCGACGATTTCTTTCGGCCGATCCGCAGCTACTTTTACTGGGAAAAGCACTGCTATGACATTCCCATCTGCTGGGCGCTGCGGTCGATCTTCGACGCGGTCGACGGTGTCGACACGATGACCGATGACTTTCAGAATCTGCTACCGGACATGGATCGGCTGGATTCGCTGATGCCGCAGATGCTCACGCTGCTGCCCCCGATGATCGCCACCATGAAGACGATGCGGACCTACACGCTGACCATGCAGCAAACCATGGGCGGCTTGCAAAACCAGATGAAGGCGATGATGGAAAACCAGTCGGCGATGGGCCACGCTTTCGACAAGGCGAAAAACGACGACTCGTTTTACCTGCCTCCGGAAGCCTTCACCAACCCGGATTTCCAGCGCGGTATCAAGATGTTCCTGTCACCGGACGGGCACGCGGTGCGGATGATCATTTTCCACGAGGACGACCCCGCGTCCCCCGAGGGCATCTCGCGCGTCGAACCGATGAAACACGCCGTGCACGAGGCCATCAAGGCGACCCCGCTGGAAGGCTCCAAAATATACCTCGGTGGCACCGCGCCCATCTACCGAGACATGTCCACCGGGGCCATGTACGACCTGATCATCGCCGGAATCTCCGCGCTGTGTTTGATTTTCATCGTCATGCTGGTGATCACCCGCAGCGTTATCGCTGCCGCCGTCATCGTCGGCACCGTGTTGCTCTCGCTGGGAAGCGCTTTCGGCCTGTCGGTACTGATCTGGCAGCACCTCGTCGGGCTCGACGTGCACTGGATGGTGCTGGCGATGTCGGTCATCATCTTGTTGGCTGTCGGCTCGGACTACAACCTGCTGCTGGTGGCGCGATTCAAAGAGGAGATCCACGCCGGGCTGAAAACCGGCATCATCCGCGCGATGGGCGGCAGCGGGTCGGTGGTCACCTCGGCGGGCCTGGTGTTCGCGTTCACCATGATGGCCATGGTGGTCAGCGATCTGCGCGTCATCGGCCAGGTCGGCACCACCATCGGGATGGGCCTGCTGTTCGACACCTTGGTGGTGCGCTCGTTTATGACGCCGTCCGTCGCCGCCCTGCTCGGCCGCTGGTTCTGGTGGCCGGAGCGCGTGCGCACCCGGCCCGCCCGCCCGCGGGTGGCTGCGGTAGCGCCCGCAAGCTACGAGTTTGCCCAAGCGAACCCGGGACGGGTTTAGCCCAGGTTCAGGCCGGGTTTAGGATCGGCTTAACCCAGGCTTAACCGTTGCCGTTGAGTGTGTTTGAGTTGCACGCTCATGCGGCGTCCCCTTGCGGGGTTTGGGTTTTGGCCTCTCCGCATCCGGCCCCGCGTGGGCGGGGTCTTACGGATGCTCCGCCGGCACCGGATGTTCCGGTGTCCGCGCCATGGCCTGTGCCAACCGATGCGGTTGGCCCGGGTACCGGTGGGGCCGTGGTCCCGACTGGACCACAACTGGCGTGATCCGGCCAGTCACGGAGATTAAGCGCGGCGTTGCGATCACGGTCGACGATGTCGCCGGTGCGCGGACACACCAGCAGCTTGTCGATGCGCCCTTTGCCGATCAGCCGGCACGCGGTGCCGTCGGGTTGGGCGCAGCCGTGATGGATCTGGCTGGATGGGAACCAGCGATCCGCCACCGTGAGCACCGCGCCGTGGCGGGCGGTTTTGTAGGCCAGCATCGGCCTGATCGAACCCATCGCCGCATCGCAGACGGCGCGCCGGTAGGCGCGTCGTCCCATGCCGCGTTTCATGGCGGCCACGTCGAGGTCTTCGATCACGATGTGGCCATAGCCGCCGGCCAGCTCGGTGGTGAGCCGATGGGCGGCTTGCCGCCGCAGGTGCACGCACCGGCGATCCAGGCGGGTCAGCTTGGCTTTCGCTGCCCGGTGGCCGCGCGATCCGGGGATGCGGCGGGAAAGTTCACGCCCGGCCCGCCGCCGCGCCGCCAGGGTGGCTTTCAGCGGGAC
This sequence comes from Mycobacterium sp. SM1, assembly GCF_018361265.1. GTDB lineage: Bacteria > Actinomycetota > Actinomycetes > Mycobacteriales > Mycobacteriaceae > Mycobacterium. Next base: position 1,943,885 of record NZ_JAFLNH010000001.1, on the reverse strand, counting down.
CGGATTCGGATACTCGGTAATGGTCTGCTCGCCGGTGGCGGTGTCGAGGGTGGCGACGGTGGCCAAAGCGCGCACCCCGAGGTCGATGCCGGCGACCACGGTCGGCGAGGCCACCGTGGGCGCGGTGGCCGGTGTGCGCAGCGCGTAGCCGATCGAGACGAACAACCGGCCCCACCGCTGCGACAGCGTCACGCTCAGAATGCGGGCCCGCCCGGAAGCGACATGACGTTGCACCCGGCGGGTGTTCTCCTTGGATCGCAGCGGCCCGATCACCGGCACGGTGATGGTGCGCCGATCGTCCTCGACTCGCATGGTTTCGGTGGTGAAACGTACTCTGCCGGCGTCGCGGCGCGCGGATTTGAAACGCGGAAAGCCCACACGGCGACCTCGCCGTGTGCCGTTGCGGCTGGCCGACCAGTTCTGCAGCGCCCGCGCCAGATCGGCCAGCCCTGAGGAGTAGGCCTCTTTGGAATTCTCGGCCCACCACGGCGCGACCATGTCTTTGGCGCGGTTCCACGCCCACCGCAGCGAACCCAGGTCCCAGCCCACCGGCTCGTGGCCTGGATCGGCAGCTTTGGCGTCCAGGTCGGCTTTCACTTGGGCCAGGCCCCAGTTGAACGCCTTGCGCCGCGCGCCGAAATGCGAGCGCACCAACCCGGCCCGATCCGGCTCTATGGGCCATTCGACCTCAAACTTGGCTGCTGTCACCGTCCACCCGGTGGGCAACAGCGCACCGGGCGAACCCGTCTGGGCGCAGCCCTCGGCGTCGCCGTCATACAGGTCGAACAACACCGACACCGACTCCACCGCCGCCCGGTGCGCCTGAAAGTCTGCGCCGATATCGACATACCGGGACCACGTCGGCGTCCCATCGGGTTTCGGCTTGCCCGCCAGATGCGCCCCGCCGGTGGCCGCGGCCACCTTCGCGGCCTGCGCCCGGGTGCGCATCCCGACGATCATGCCGCCCGGCCCGGTCCCTGTTTAGCGGCCGTCAGCGCGCGCATCGCCCGGTTCCGTGCCCCGCGCCGCCCACACAGCCGGGCGCACATCGACGTGAGGGCCTCGATCATGTCGCGCACCAGATCATCGGTGGTCTCCCCGGGATCGGCCACCGCGATCCGGCGGCCCTGCGCAGCCAACGCCGCCTCCAGATGCTTCACCCCCAAGCGGGCCAACCGGTCGCGATGCTCCACAACAATGACCTTCGCATCCGGGTCCGACAAGATCCGGCGCAGCTTCGGGCGTTTGCCGGTCAGCCCCGACCCGACCTCGGTAACGACCTGCCCCACCGTCAGATCCCGCTCGGTCACCCACGCCGTCAACCGGGCCGCCTGGCGATCCAAATCGGCGCGCTGATCATGGCTGGACACCCGGGCATAGATCATCACACTGTCCGCCGCGCCGCCGCCGGCCGGCGTCGCGCGCACCAGAATCAGCCGGCCCACCCGCTCCGCGGGCACTGGCAGCGTTCCCTCCCGAAACCAGCGATAAGCCGTATGCCGGTTCACCCCAACCGATTCGGCCCAATCCGCCAGATTCACAACACCAATTCAAACACACTTACGCACACTTAACTACACTCAACACGCAACAGTTCGCAACCCCGGGCTAAGAGGGGCTAAGAGCGGTTTAGGCCGGTTTAGCCCGCCTTAGACCGCCGCCTTAGACCGCCGCCTTAGACCGCTTTAGCCGGGTTTAGCCCGGTGCGACCGTGCCGGCCCGCGAAACGGTCAGCATGCGCCACAAAAACCGAAAGCTCAGCGCCGATTTAAAGGCGATCTGCGCATTGTCCGCGGCGCCGGCATGCCCGCCTTCGATGTTCTCGTAGTACCACACCCGATGCCCCGCGGCGTGCAGGGCGGCCGTCATTTTGCGGGCATGCCCCGGATGCACCCGATCATCTCGGGTGGAGGTGGTGATCAGCACCGGGGGGTAGTGGCGATCCGCGGAAACGTTCTGATACGGCGAGTACTCGGCGATGAATGCCCAATCGGCCGGATTGTCCGGATCGCCGTATTCGGCCACCCACGACGCCCCCGCCGACAGCAGATGGAAGCGGCGCATATCCAGCAGCGGCACGTGGCACACCAGCGCCCCGAACAGCTGGGGGTATTTGGTCAGCATGATACCCATCAGCAGCCCACCGTTGCTGGCGCCCTGTGCTCCGAGCTGTTCCACGGTCGTGATGCCGCGGTCCACCAAATCGGCTGCCACCGCGGCGAAGTCTTCGGCAACCTTGTGCCGGCCCGCACGCATCGCCTGGGTATGCCAGCGCGGCCCGTACTCACCGCCGCCCCGGATATTGGCCAACGCATAGGTGCCGCCGCGGCCCAGCCACAGCCGGCCCAGCACGCCGTCATACCCCGGCGTGCGGGCTACCTCGAACCCGCCGTAGCCGTCCAGCAGCGTGGGGCCGGGTCCGATCGCGTCACGGGGCCGCACCACGAAATACGGGATCGCCGTGCCGTCCATGGACGTAGCGAAATACTGCGCAACATAGAGATTTTCGCTGTCGAAGAACTCCGGGGCGGACTTGACGGGTTCCAGCGGCCCATCCCCCGCGCCGCGCAGCAAACATGATGGTGTATCAAAGCCACTGCTGTCGAGAAAAAACTCGTCGCCGGTGTCGTCGGCGGCGGCGATCACCGTGTTGGTCGCCGCCGGGATGTCCGAGACGGCTCTGCGGTCCCAGCCGCCGGGCGTGACGATCTCGACGCGGCTGGCCACATCGGCCAGCGTGACAATGATCAGCCGGTCACGAGTCCACGCGTACTGATGCAGGCAGGTGTGCTCGTCGGGTTCGAACACCACCGTCAACTGTGCGGTACCGGAAAGAAACTCGTCGTAGTTAGCCGCCAGCAGCGAACCCGCCGGATAGCGGGCGGAACCGGTGAGCCAGTCGGTGCGCAGCTCGATCAGCAGCCACTGCCGATGCACCGACACCGTGGCGTCGGTGGGGGCGTCGAGGCGGATCAGTTCGGGGCCGCGTAACTGGTAAACCTCGTCGTTGAAGAAGTCCAGGGCGCGGCGGATCAGGGTGCGTTCGAAGCCGGGTGTGCGATCCACCGACGCCGCCACCACGACGTCGCTCGCTGCCCCTTCAAACACTGTCTCGGCGCTGGCCAGTGGCTGACCGCGTCGCCATCGCTTGACTATCCGCGGGTACCCGGAGTCGGTCAGCGAGCCGTCGCCGAAATCGGTGCCCACCAGCACGGTGTCGGGATCGGCCCAGCTGATGCGGGTCTTGGCTTCCGGCAACACGAACCCCTCGGGAACGAATTGGCCTGTCAGCATGTCGAATTCGCGTACCACAGCGGCATCCGATCCGCCGCGGGACAGGCCGATCAGCGCGCGGGTGTACTCGGGTTCGATGACGCTGGCTCCGGCCCACACCCAGTTCTCGCCGTCGGCCCTCGCGAGCGCGTCGACGTCGATGAGCACCGCCCAGTCCGGAACGTCGCGGCGGTAACTGTCCAGGGTGGTGCGCCGCCACAGCCCGCGAGGATGGGTGGCGTCACGCCAGAAGTTGTAGAGGAACTCGCCGCGGCGGCGGACATAGGGGATGCGGGCGTCGGTGTCGAGCACCTCCAGCGCCTCGGCGCGCATCCGCTCGAACTCGTCGGCGCCGCCGTCGCAGAACTCGGCCACCGTCCGCGCGTTGTGCGCACGCACCCAATCCAGCGCCTCCTCGCCGGTGATGTCCTCGAGCCACAGATAGGGGTCCTCAGCTGCGTCACCGGGCATGAGCCCATTGTCGCCGCAGCGGCTGTTGCGGGTGCGGCCGGTTCCCGCGCGGCCGGCCCCGGCCCAGCCGCCGGGGGCACGCCGCAGCGGTGCCGCGCTGATCCCCGAAAGCAGCAGTAAGGTCGAACACCGTGATCCCGCTGCCCCGTTCTTGGTTGCTTAGCGCCGCAATGGTGGTCGGCCTTGCGGCCGGGTGGGTAGCCGGAAGCGCGGCCACCGTGCTGGTGCCGGCGCGGGTGCGGCCGGATGCCGTTATCGCGCTGGTAGCCGGTGTGCCGGTGGGCGTCGGGCTGCTGTTGATCCTGTTTTCCCGGCGCCGGTGGATCACCGCGCTGGGGGCATTCGCGCTGGCTGTTGCGCCCGGGTGGTTTGGTGTGCTCGTCACGATCCAGGCGGTGTGCGGTGCCTGACGAGGAGTCGCTGCCGAAAACCGAGCCCTACACCCCGGCCTTCGACACCGGTGCATGGCCGCAACCACCCGTGCCACCGGACGGCGGGCAGCCAGCGACGCCGCCTGCCCGGGGGGAACCGCCGCGTCCCAAGCATCAAAAGCCCGAGCCCGCCGGGACGCCCGCCATCACCCCGCAGGAGCAGTGGACGCCCAGCGCGCCAATGTCGCCGAGATTTCCGTCCGGGCCGATTCCGCTGCCGGCGCAGCCGGTCGTTGTACCCGGCCGCTACCACTACTTGAAGTGGTGGAAATTGGTTCTGGTGCTCGCCGGCGTGTGGATCGCGGCGGCCGTGATCGGGCTTTGCTTGTTCTACTGGTGGTACCACTCGATCGACAAGAGGCCGGCCGTGTTCGCCGTGCTGGCCTACGTCGTGGTCTGCACAGTCACGGGCCTGATGCTGGCGATGGTGCCCGACAGGCCGCTGCTCGCGGCGCTGGCCATCGCGCTGATGTCGGCGGTGTTCGCGTCGGTCGCCGCAGCGGCTCCGCTTTACGGCTACTACTTCTGCCGCCATGTTTCCCACTGCCTGGTGGGAGTCATTCCCTCCTGAGCGGCGTTGGCGGTGTTTTTTCGCGAGACAGCAGCTACGGCTGCGATCGGGCCGAGATCACGACCTTGGCTCCCGATTGCCGGCGCCCATTAGGGTAGGGGCCGTGACTCATTATGACGTCGTCGTCCTCGGAGCCGGCCCCGGCGGGTACGTCGCGGCCATTCGGGCCGCCCAGCTCGGGCTGAACACCGCAGTCGTCGAGCCCAAATATTGGGGCGGCGTCTGCCTCAACGTCGGCTGCATCCCCTCCAAGGCGCTGCTGCGCAACGCCGAGCTCGTGCATATCTTCACCAAGCAGGCCGCGACGTTCGGGATCAGCGGTCAGGCTACCTTCGACTACGGCGTCGCCTACGACCGCAGCCGCAAGGTGGCCGAGGGCCGCGTCGCCGGCGTGCACTTCCTGATGAAGAAGAACAAGATCACCGAGATCCACGGATACGGCCGGTTCAGCGACCCGCATACCCTCTCGGTGGACCTCAATGGCGGCGGCACCGACACCGTCACCTTCGACAACGCCATCATCGCCACCGGCAGCAGCGCCCGGCTGGTGCCGGGCACCTCCGTGTCGCAGAACGTCCTCACCTACGAAGAGCTGATCTTGTCCCGGGAGCTGCCCGGATCGATCATCATCGCCGGCGCCGGCGCCATCGGCATGGAATTCGGCTACGTGCTGACCAACTACGGCGTCGATGTCACCATTGTGGAGTTTATGCCCCGGGCGCTGCCCATCGAGGACGCCGAGGTCTCCCGGGAGATCGAGAAGCAGTTCAAGAAGCTGGGCGTCAAAATGCTCACCGGGACCAAGGTGGAAGGCATCAGCGACAATGGTTCGCAAGTGACGGTGCGGGTCAGCACGGACGGCCGAACCGACGAGCTCAAGGCCGACAAAGTGCTGCAGGCAATTGGTTTCGCGCCCAACGTCGACGGCTACGGCCTGCAGGCTGCCGGGGTGCGGCTAGACGAGCGCGGCGGGATCGGCGTCGACGAGTACATGCGCACCAACGTCAGCCACATCTATGCGATCGGTGATGTCACCGGTTTGTGCCAGCTCGCCCACGTCGCCGAGGCGCAGGGCGTGGTGGCTGCCGAAACCATTGCCGGCGCAGAGACACTACCGCTCGGCGACTACCGAATGATGCCCCGCGCGACGTTCTGCCAGCCGCAGGTCGCCAGCTTCGGGCTCACCGAACAGCAGGCCCGAGACGAAGGCTACGACGTGAAGGTCGCCAAGTTCCCGTTGACGGCCAACGCCAAGGCGCACGGCATGGGTGACCCCAGTGGTTTCGTCAAGCTGGTGGGCGACGCCACCCACAGTGAATTGCTGGGTGGTCACCTGATCGGTCACGACGTTTCCGAGCTGCTGCCGGAGCTCACGCTGGCGCAGAAGTGGGATCTGACGGCAAACGAGCTGGCGCGCAACGTGCATACCCACCCGACCATGTCGGAGGCGCTGCAGGAGTGCTTTCATGGTCTGCTCGGCCATATGATCAACTTCTGAGCGGGCTTCTCATGATTCGTGGCGAGACCGCCGCAAGCGTTGCCGGCGGAATGGTCGTCGGCTACATCGGCTGGCTGGTGGCCTTTTCAATCGGCGAGGCGACCACGACGGCGAGCCGCTGGAGCCTGGACGTGTTGGCCCTTTCGGGTGCGCTTGCGCTCGCGGCCGGGATGTGGGGCTGGCGGCTGCGTCGTGCACGCCGGTTCCCATGGGCGGCGTTCGCGTTTGCTCTGCCGGTTCTCCCCGTGGCGCTCACCGGGGCGGTGCTGCTCGACATCTATCTCTAGCCGGGCTTCGCCCTAACCGCCCTAACCGCCTTGACCGCCGGATGACGGCGCGCGGCGATGTGCCGCGTGCGGCTAGCTAATCGGCCCCACCCTGCTCGCCAAGCCCGCCGGGGTCCCCCGGATTACGGGATCACGGACATTTCGGCCGTTTCGGCCGTTTCGGACATTACGGACGCGAACAAGACTGCTAGTATCGTAGCGATACTGACGGTATCGCGCGCGAATGACAGGCCGGAGGACGAGTCATGCTCAACCAGTGGATCGAAGGACACGCCGTCCAGCGCATCACGCTCCGGGACGGACTGGTGCTCAGCCTGGGCGATCACAACCAACTCGTCATTTCCGGATCGCTGCTGCTTACCCTGCCCCCCGTGGGACTGCACCCGGTCGAGCAGGTGATTATCGATCCCGGCAACCTTCCCGGCCGCCAGCGGCCCCTGCTGGATTTCGCAGGAGCCACCTGCACGCGGGCCACCTGCACTGAAAACGGCCATCTGCACCTCGAGTTCTCGACCGGCCACCAGATTGACGTGTACAGCGATGCTCATCGAATCGCATGGGAGTTATACGGCAAATACCGCGGTTACGCGGTGTGCCTGCCCGGCGGCAGGGTGCGCGCCGTCCGGCATGATCTTCCCGAAGACAACGACACCGCGGTGGTGCCCGCCTAAAGGAGCCGACGCTGGACGCGCTGGACGCTCCGGGCGATCACACGGCTATGCCGGCTGGGCGCTGAGGGTTTTGATCGTCTGAACTTCGCTGTCCTGAAAAGGGCGTCCATCGGGACGTAGCAGATCGTGGAACCACACGTCCGGGATCGTCGAATACGGATGATCCCACGAGTCCCAAGGGAAATAGGTCTGGGTCTTCCCAGCGACCAGCCCCCAGTTCAGAGCACTTACGTTGTAGCGCTTTGCGATTGGCAGGATTCCGTCAACCGTGCTGCCCAGGGTCCGGGCCATGTACTCGGTGCAGAGGATCGGCCGGCCCAGCGGGGAAAGCTCGCTGATCCGGGACTCAAACGCCGCCGGTTCACCATAGCAGTGAAAGGTGATGACATCGGAGTTGTCGAGCTGAAGCGCGCTAATAGTGCTGCGGTTCTCGGGATCTGCCCAATTACCTTGCCACACAGCGCTTGTTAACGGTTGGCTGGGATTAACCGAACGCGCCCAGCGGACCACCTGGGGAAACAGATCGGCGACACGCTCCTGTTTGTCTTTGCGCTCGACCTCGTGGTACACCCGCGCGGGGTTGTCGGGCTCGTTCCATAGATCCCAGGCTAAAACGCGATCGTCATTGCGAAATTGGCTCAATATTCCCGTGACATAGTCATACAGCACACGGGTATAGCTGCGATCGGCGATGCGTTCAGCGCCGGGGCTCTGCACCCAGCCGGAGTTGTGTATGCCGGGCTTTGGCGCGCGCTGTGGGCCGGGCCTGGGGAACGGATCCCAGCAGGAGTCGAACAACACAAAAAGTGGTTTGATGCGGTGACGGGCTGCGATGCCGACGAACTGCGCGAGACGGGTTTGAAAGCCACGGCGATCCTGGGCCCATAGCTGATCATGAAGGAACACCCGCACGGTGTTAAGACCATGGAACCGGGCCCAGCCCAACTCGGTATCGATGCGCCGGGGGTCATAGGTGCCGGCCTGAAACATCTCCAGCTGGTTGATGGCGTTCGAGGGTATGTAATTGGCGCCGACACGCCAGCCTTGCGCCTGATACCAGCGGTGGGCGCGATCAGGCGACCACCGGCCCGGTTCCCCGGAGGCGCGAGGTAATTGGGTCATCGCAGTGCCTGCTGCCAGCAACAACGGTAGCTTCAGGACCGTTCGACGGTACACAAGCTGACCATAATTGGCCCAGAACGGTAACCCTGGCATTTGCCAAGCGAGTCGCGATTGCGTTGCGATGCGAACCGTTACCCCTCGCCGGTCGGCGCCAACCTGGATTTTTCATCGAATGTGGAGCTCAGGGGTGTCGCTAACGTGAAAGGTGCACTACCGCAAGGATAATCGGAGTATTCGAGGCACGGTTATCCAGGATGGGAGTGCACCTGTCAGATGCAGGATACTACGGGTTGGTCGAAGAATGTCCGAGTTGAGGTCCGTGGCGACGACGTGGTCGGGCACGCCGGTAACGTGATACCCCGGTTGCTGGCCGACAATCTGGGTTTGACCAGCGGTTTGTCGTCGGTGCTGTCGCGCCCAGAAGTCACCCACGACCGAGGCGCGGTGTTGCGCGATGTGGCGGTATCGATCGCGGGCGGAGCACAGAACCTGGCCGGCACCGCGGTGCTGCGCGATCAGCACCGGTTGTTTGAGGCGGTGGCGTCGGTTCCGACGATGTGGCGGTCCCTGGGCGAGATCGACAAGCAGAGCATCACCGAGGTCACGGCCGTGCGCAACAAGGTCCGCTCTCGGGTGTGGGAGGCGATCGAGGCCCGCCACGGTGCGATCCCGGCTTCGCAGACCTGCTATGGGGACCTCGGGGACACGATCGTGATCCGCATCGACGCCTCGCTGATTCAGTCGCACAGCGATAAGCAGCACGCCGCAGGCAATTTCAAAGGCGGGTTTGGCTTCCACCCGCTGTTGGCGTGGTGTGACAACACCGGCGAACTGCTGGCGGTGATCGCCCGTCCCGGCAACGCCGGCTCGAACACCGCGGCCGATCATATCGCGATCATCGACGCCGCGATCGCGGCGATCCCGGCCACGTGGCGCCGCAAGTTGCTGGTCACCATCGACGGCGCGGGTTCAAGCCACGCCGTCGTCGAACACCTGGAGAAACTCAATGCCCGGCCGGGGATGTCGGTGGGCTACTCGGTCGGATTCGACCTCGATGAGCGGGTCCGGGTCGCGATCGGCCAGATGCCCGATGCGGGATGGCAAGCCGCGCTGGATGCCACCGGGGCGGCCCGCGACGACGCCCAGGTCGCCGAGTTGACCGGGCTGCTGCGCCACAGCACCGGAGGGGATCAGCTGGTCGGCTGGCCGGCCGGCATGCGCGTCCTGGTGCGGCGCGAAGAAATCGAACACGGCACCCAGTTGTCGTTGTTCGAGCAGCTGGCCGGCTACCGCTACCAGGTCCTCGCCACCTCGACTGCCGGTGGACAACCCCAGCGACTAGAAGCCCGCCACCGCGTCCACGCCCGGGTGGAGGGCTTCATCCGCACCGGCAAAGACACCGGCCTGGCCCGCTGGCCCTCACACTCGTTCGCCATCAACACCGCTTGGGTCACCGCCGTCGCGATCGCCATCGACCTGCTGTGCTGGATGCGACTGCTACTGCTGGACGGCCCACTGGCCAAAGCCGAACCCGCCACCCTGCGCTACCGGCTGCTGCACGCCGCGGCCCGGCTGATCAAACGATCCCGCTACCTGATCCTGCGGATCCCCCAAACCTGGCCCTGGGCAAAAGAATTCGCCGACGCCCTCAACAGGGTCCGCGCCATACCCTGACCCACAGGCCCCTGTGCCCGCTCGACCCCAAGAAAGGAGTAACCACCCCCGGGATAAAGGACCCGGCGTCACCGCACGACACGCGGCGCCGCCGCCTACCCCCAACCTCAAAACCTCGACAAAGCTGCCACCTCGCAGACCGCCACAGCAGAACCCGGGCCACCGTGAAATTCTGAGGCCAATGATGATGGCTCTTCCGAGAAGTCTGGGCCACTGTCGACCGTCCTCCACCGCCATGTCAACGCTGCGCGATCGCCCGCTCGCGCAGCGGGGGCCGCTATCGGCTGGGTTCGCCCACCCCACGGTAGATCGGCCGGTGCCAACGTACAAATCGGCTGTGCTCAGCCGGCCGATAGCCACATCCTGGCCGCCGAGAACGGCCGTCTCCGTGCGCGCCTGCGCCATCCCGTCCGCGCCGGCTGACATCGCGGTTTTGCCGGAAGCCGTCGCGCGGCGGCCTGGCAATCGCCGATCTGCGGTGGGCGCCGCTAGCGCAAGGCCTGGTCGAGGTCGGCGATTAGGTCCTCGGTGCTTTCCAGGCCGATGGAAATACGGACCACGTTGTCGCCCAGCCCGATCGCGGCGCGCCCCTCCGGGCCCATTGCGCGATGAGTCGTAGTCGCGGGATGGGTGATAAGTGATTTCGCGTCACCGAGATTGTTGGAGATATCGATTAACCGCAGCTTATCCAGCACCTCGAAGGCCCGCCGCTTGCCCGCGCTTTCGGGGACGTCAAGTGCGAACGTGACCACGGTCCCACCTCCGGACATCTGACGCTTGGCCAGGTCGTATTGGGGGTGGGACGGTAGGTAGGGGTAGCGGACCCAACTCACCGCGGGGTGCCCCTCCAAGTACTCGGCCACCCGCTGCGCTGACGCATTGCAGTGTTCGACCCGAATAGCAAGTGTCTCAAGACCTTTGAGCAGAATCCAGGCGTTGAAAGCGCTTATCGCCGGACCGGTGTGTCGCATCAGCTTCTGCACTGGCCCGTCAATGTACTCCTTGTCGCCGAGGATGGCTCCCCCCAGCACGCGCCCCTGCCCGTCGATGTGCTTGGTGCCCGAGTACACCACTACGTCAACCCCAAGCGGAAAGCCATGCTGTAGAAGAGGAGTGGCGAAGACGTTGTCCAACACCACTTTCGCCCCGGAGGCGTGGGCCAGCTCGGTCACCGCGGCGATGTCTACCAGCGACTGCATGGGATTGGACGGGGTCTCAAAGAACACCGCCTGAGTGGGCACCGAGAGCGCCCGCTCCCACTGCGATAGGTCGTCGCCATCGACGAATACGGTCTCAACACCCCAGCGCGGCAGGATCTCGTTGCACACCACAAAGCACGACCCGAATAGGCTGCGCGCCGCGACCAGCCGGTCACCGGCACCCAGCAGGGCGCCCAGCGCAACAAACACCGCGGCCATCCCGCTGGCGGTGGCGAACGCCGCCGGAGCTCCCTCCAGCAGGCGCAGCCGCTCCTCGAACATCGTGACGGTCGGGTTGCCGTAGCGCGAGTACACGTAACGGTCGACTTCGCCGGCGAACGCTTTCTCGGCGTCTGCGGCCGATTGGTAGACGTAGCCCGACGTCAAATACATCGCTTCAGCGGTTTCTTCGAACCCGGATCGCAAAAGCCCGCCGCGTGCCCCGATAGTTGCCTGGCTGACACTGCCAGGCAGCGGCGCCGGGGTGCGGATCGAAGGTGGGTCAGCCATCTGCGCGGCTCCTCCTCATCGCTGCGCTCTGCATCGTCGCCCGCCAGCCATCTGCGCGGCTCCTCCTCATCGCTGCGCTCTGCATCGTCGCCCGCCAGCCATCTGCGCGGCTCCTCCTCATCGCTGCGCTCTGCATCGTCGCCCGCCAGCCATCTGCGCGGCTCCTCCTCATCGCTGCGCTCTGCATCGTCGCCCGCCAGCCATCTGCGCGGCTCCTCCTCATCGCTGCGCTCTGCATCGTCGCCCGCCAGCCATCTGCGCGGCTCCTCCTCATCGCTGCGCTCTGCATCGTCGCCGCGCGTTACGACTGCTTCCAGGGCAACCCGATCGCCCGCCATCCGGTGGTGCCGCGATGACCCGCGTCGTCGAGATGACCTTCAAAACCGTCCAGCACGTTGAACGCGGGGGTTATCCCGGCCGCCGTTGCGGCCTTGGCGGCACCGATGGACCGATGACCCGACCGGCAGATAAACACCACCGGCCGGTCTTCCGTGGCCGGGACACGCTCCAACAACTCGGCGATGAAGTTCTCGTTGCGCGAGCCGTCGAAGCGGTTCCACTCGACGCACACCACGTCTCGGCCCAGGCTCGAGAGGTCGGGCAGACCGACGTAGCACCATTCGGCTTCGGTGCGCACGTCGACCAGCACCGCCCGGGAGTGCTCGCAGAGCAGCTTCCAGGCCTGCTCCGGGGTGATATCGCCTGCGTAACTCACTTTCCCGAGTCTCGCATATCGTGCCGGCAGCTTTGCTCACGACTGGCGCAGCCGGTGCAGCGCGGCCGACACTTGCCGGACCCGGTCCCGGGCCGTCCCGACGTCGGGCGCGGTGGCCAGCGCGACGCCAAGCCTGCGGGGCCCGCCCGCCGCACAACCGAACACCCGAACATCGCTTTCCGGCACGGCGAGCACATCGGCTAGGGTGACTGGCGCGGCCGGGGCCGCGTGGGAACGCGCAGCACCCACTTGATCGCCCGCATAGATCAGCTGGGCGGCACCCGGTGAAATCATGATGGTGTCCACCGGCAGGCCGAGAGTCGCCCGGGCCGCCAGCTCGAACTCCGATAGCCGCTGGGTGCGCAGCGTCACCAGGCCGCTTTCACATGGGAGCGCGGTGACATCGCAGAAGTACACCTCTTCGCCACTGACCATCAGCTCGACGCCGAACACCCCGCGCCCGCCGAGTGCCTTGACTATACGCGCCGCGATCGACTTGGCAACACCCATCGCCGCCTCGCTCAACGCTTGCGGCTGCCAGGATTCCAGCACGCCGCCGGCGACCTCGCGGTGCCCGATCGGTGCGCAGAATTCGATCACCGGCCCTGCCGGACCATAGCTGCGCACGGTGAGCAAGGTGACCCGAAAGTCGATCTCCACCACGGTCTCGGCCAGCACCCTGGTGTGAGCACCCTGGCCGCTGGCGGCCACCGCGCGCTGCCAGGCCGCCTCGATGTCGTCGGGCCGCGCCAGCACCGACCGCGCCTTGCCGGCCTCCGCAGCCACCGGCGTCACCGACAGCGGAAACCCGGCGTAGGCGGCCACCGACTTGAGTTCATCGAGCGATCCGGCGAACCAGAACGGCGCGGTGGGCAGCCCGAGGTCGTCGGCGGCCAACCGCCGCAGTCCCTCGCGGTCGGCGCTCAGCAGCACCGCGTGGGCGCTGGGAACAACCTCGGTGAACCCGAATTCCGCAGCGGCATTCAGCGCGTCGGTAGCAACCTCGCCGGTCATGCTCACGACGAAATTGGGTCGCAACCGCCCGATCGCCGCGGCCAGTTCCTCGGTGTCGGTCATGTTGACCACCAGTGACTGATCGGCTATGCCGTGTGCGGGTGCGCCCCCATATCGCTCGACGGCGATCACCTCGGCACCCAGGCGCTGAAAGGCGATCACCAGCTCGCGGCTCAGTTCACCGGAACCGAGCAGCATCACCCTGCTCTGCTGCCCGGCGGGCACATCGTCGGGCCCACGGTGAGGCTGATGGTTCACCGCGCCGTGCGTCGTGTTGGTCTCGTCACGCTGGCCCTCGTGGTTTCCGGGATGCTCGTGCTGGTCTTCGGTCGGGCCCTCGGCCACGGACTCACCCTCTCGTTCAGTCATTGCCGTGCACGCACATCCCCGTCCGGGCGCCATCCCCCACGCTGCCTAAGGATAGGGCCGCCTGAGGACAGGCCCGCCCAAGGACCGCGACAGGATGGGTGGGGGCGCCGCGCCGTGGGGCCGTGGCCCGGATTCCGGCCACCGAATGGGTGGCGCTCGTCGTGCCGTGGTGACCGCACGTCTCAAGCAGTGGCACGGTGAGCGTCCCAGGGTCGCCCGACGCAGTCCAGCGTTAGCCCACCACGATCAGTGATCGAGGACCTCGATCCGGCAACTCGGCCCGGGTGCGCGCGCCAGCCGCGCGTCCAGCGTCAGCAGCGTCGCATCGAATGCCTCCGCCAACGCCACGTAGAACGCATCCCATCCTCGTACCGAGTCGCGCAGTTGCCACGCCCGCTCCAGCAGCCGACGGTGCCCGAATCGTTCGCCGGGCCAATCCCGCAGATCGGCTATCGCTTGCCGGGCGGCCGTGCGATCCAGCCGCCCGCGCAGATGCTCAACGCGGATCACGGCCATCACCTCGACGTCGATCACGTGCGGCGCTACCTGGTCGGCATCGGCGGCCAGGCGGGCCGCGATCTCACCCGCCCGTGGCGTGTCGGCGACGACCTCGAACAGGCACGATGCATCAACGACCAGCATCTGGCCACTCGCCGCGCCACTCGTCGAGCGTTGCCAGCACCTCGGCCGTGGATATCGCCGAGGGTCGCCGGCCGGTGCGTGCCAGCCACTCGGCGACCGACGGCCGCGCCGCCAACCGTGCCGCCTCCCGGCGCAGCAACTCCGGCACCGTGATGCCCTCCTCCCCAGCACGGCGCACCAAGGCGCCATACACGTCGTCATCGATGTCGCGAATCTGAACCGTCTTAGGCATAGTTGCACCATAGCATGCATATTCGCATGGGCACACGTAAGGGGCGCACGTAAGGGTCAGAGGGGCTGATCCGTCATCGCCGGACCGCCAGGACATCGCGGCGCACGATGGTCTGGTCTCGGCCCGGACCCACACCGATGCACGAAACCGGCGCCCCGGCAAGCTCTTCCACTCGTGAGACATAATCGCGGGCCTTGGCCGGCAGCTCATCGAACTCCCGTGCCGCGGAGATGTCCTCCCACCAGCCGGGCAGCTCCTCGTAGACCGGCTCAGCGCGAGCGAGATCGCTTTGGGTCATGGGCATCTCGTTGGTGCGTTTGCCGTCGATCGTGTAGCCCACGCATACCGGCACGGTATGCAAGCTGGAGAGCACATCGAGCTTGGTCAAAAAGTAGTCGGTGATGCCGTTGACCCGGGTGGCGTAGCGGGCGACGACCGCGTCAAACCAGCCGCAGCGGCGGCGCCGGCCGGTGGTCACCCCGTATTCGTCACCACTTTTGACTAGGTACTCACCGTTGTCGTCGAACAACTCGGTGGGAAACGGACCGGAGCCCACCCGAGTGGTATAAGCCTTGAGGACGCCCAGCACGGTGCTGATCCGGGTGGGACCGATACCGGAGCCGACGGCCGCGCCACCCGCGGTCGGGTTCGATGACGTCACGTAGGGGTAGGTGCCGTGGTCGACGTCGAGCAGGGTGCCCTGCGAGCCCTCCAGCAGCACGGTTTCCCCACGCTCCAGCGCCGCATTGAGCAACAACCGCGTGTCGGCGACCCGGTGCTTGAAAACCTCGGCTTGCGCCAGCACCGAGTCAACGACTTGGGCCGGCTCCAATGCCTTGCGGTTGTAGATCTTCACCAGCACCTGGTTTTTGAATTCCAATGCGGCCTCGATCTTTTGGGTCAGCAGAGGTGGGTCGAACACGTCGGCGACCCGCACCCCGATGCGGGCGATCTTGTCCTGGTAGCAGGGCCCGATGCCGCGGCCGGTGGTGCCGATCTTCTTGGTGCCCAGATAGCGCTCGGTAACCTTGTCGATGGCCACGTGGTAGGGCAGCAGCAGGTGCGCGTCGGCGGAGATCAGCACCGCGGAGGTGTCCACGCCACGCTCTGCCAGGCCCTGCAACTCGTCGAGCAGCACGCTGGGGTCGACCACCACGCCGTTGCCGATGACGTTGGTGACGCCGGGTGTCAGCACGCCCGAGGGGATCAGATGTAGCGCGAAATTCTCACCGGTGGGCAAGACGACGGTGTGCCCGGCGTTGTTGCCGCCCTGGTAGCGCACCACCCACTGCACGCGCCCGCCGAGCAGGTCGGTGGCCTTGCCTTTGCCCTCGTCACCCCACTGGGCGCCGATCAGGACGATTGCCGGCATGCTGTTACTCCCGATTATTGTGGTCCAGCCGGTGACCCACACTAACCCGGCGACGATGCGGGCCCGACAGGGCCCGAGGAGGAGGCCGGTAACTCGGCTCGAGCCCGACAGGATTGGGGAGGAGCCCCTGACCGTCACAGTGAACGACGCCGACATTGCGGTGCTGTTGTTCGGTGGGACCGTTCCCGGCCCGTTGACCGGCCTGCCGGTGCTGCCCATCGACGCGCGAACCGACCTCGACTGGGCGATCGCAGCCTACCGCCGGCTGGTGGTGGTCGGTGCCGATGCTGACCTGGCAACCGTGCTGACCCGGCTATTGCGCACCGAACGGCTGGGAGTCGAGGTGGGCTACGCCCCACGAAGGCGCAGCGCAGCCACCCGGATCTACCGGCTGCCGACCGGACGCCGAGCGGCCCGGCGGGTGCGGCGCGGTGCCGGCCGCCGGGTGCCGCTGATCCGCGACGAGACCGGGACGGCGATCGTCGGTGGCGCGGTCTGGCGGGGCGCTGACGGGCCGTTGCACGGCGAGGCAGTGGTCGACGACGCGGTGCTCTTCGACGGTGAGGTCGCCGGGGTGCGCGTGGAGCCGACGGCGGCACCGCCCGGGGTGCGCGCGGCGGTGCTGACGCGGCGTGGACGTCCCCGTCGCTGGCTGACCGGGCGAGCGGTGCAGCTGGGCAGCACCGGGGTGCTGGTCACCCGAGATGGCGTCCGTGCCCCGCGGCCGACGAAGCGCTCGACGTTCTATCGCCACACCCAGGGCTGGCTGCTGATCCGCTGACGCGGCACCGGCCTGCACTTGGCGGCGGCCCGGCGGCCGAGTATGTGGCCGCAGACGCCCGAGGGCTCGCTGCCGTTCGGTAAGTTCGTGGCGTGGGCACACATGGGCATTAGGGGCGTGCACGAATCGGTGCGGCCCAGCCCGATCTTCTTGGCGATTGTCGGGCTGACGGCGTTCGGCGGTGTGCTGGCCTGGTGGGCCGGGGCCAGTGTGCGCCCGCTGTCCTATGTCGGGGTGTTCACCTTCGTGATCGCCGGCTGGCTGGTATCGCTGTGCCTGCACGAGTTCGGTCACGCCGTCAGCGCGTGGCGGTTCGGCGACCGCGACGTCGCGGTGCGCGGCTACCTGACGCTGGATCCGCGGCGCTACAGCCATCCGATGCTGTCACTGGGCCTGCCGATGCTGTTCATCGCGCTGGGCGGCATTGGCCTGCCCGGCGCCGCAGTGTATGTGCGGACCTCCTTCATGACGACGACCCGGCGCGCCGTCGTGGCCCTAGCGGGACCGGCGGCCAACCTGCTGCTGGCGGTGCTGCTGCTGACCTCCACCCGGCTGTGGTATGACGCGGCGCATCCGGTGTTGTGGGCGGGGGTGGCGTTCCTGGGGTTCCTTCAGGTCACCGCGGTGGTGCTGAACCTGCTGCCGATCCCCGGGCTCGACGGGTACGGCGCGCTGGAGCCGCATCTGAGACCGGAAACGCAGCGCGCGCTCGACCAGTTCAAACCGTATGGCCTGCTGTTTTTGCTGGTGCTGTTCCTCGCGCCCGCGCTTAACCGCTGGTTCTTCGGGATCGTGGACTTCTTTTTCGAGCTCTCCGGAGTGCCCGGGGCGCTGGCCGCCGCCGGCAACGCGTTGACCCGGTTCTGGAGCGCCTGGTTCTGAGGGTTGAAATAATAGCCTTCAAATAAAGTTAAATTTCAATGATAGATAATATTGCAATCGGAGCCTCTGCCTTCATCCGCTACCAAGCGTTCGACCGGCGACGTCGTCGTGATGTTGTGTGTGCTTTGAGTACTGCCGCACGCACTCGCACCGGCCGGTGGGGTGCTGCGGATCCTCTCCGAGTCGTCGCGAAGCCACATCGACGTCGAAAGGCTGCGATCGGCACTGGGTGCGGTCGCAAGCGTGACCGGCGCGCGCGACCTGCACGTCTGGACGTTAGCGCCCGGGAAAGCCCGGGTGCGCGACGACGCGCGAGTGGTGCTGGCCGCACGCGGGTTGGAGCACGCCATCGTCCAGGTGCCGCCTCCGGAGGGGGCCGGTGACTGCGCGGCCGGCTGGTGGCCCGGCTCACGAGCAGGTGATGATTCGCCCGCTACGGGTATCGGACCTGCCGACCGCGAGCGCTATTTGCCGGCGAGCGTTCGGAACGTTTGTCGGCGCGCGCGACCCCGACTTGTTTTGGGCGGACCGGGAATACGTGCGCACTCGCTGGCTGGCTGACCCCGGCTCAGGTCTTGCCGCAGAATTAAACGGATCACTGGTGGGTTCGAACCTGGCGACGCGCTGGGGCAGTTTCGGCTTCTTCGGCCCGCTGACCGTTGAGCCTGCGTTGTGGAACCAGGGAATCGCGCGGCGGCTGCTGGCCGCCACAATGGACCTGCTCGACGCCTGGCAGCTGAAGGATGCTGCGCTGTTCACCTTCGCGCACAGTCCGCGCCACATCCACCTGTACCAGAAGTTCGGTTTTTGGCCCCGGTTTCTGACGGCGGTGCTCTCCAAATCGCCGACCGAGCACCCAGGCGTTAACGTCCCGAGCAAACGTCCGCGACCAAAAGGCAATCCTTGACGCCTGCCGTGGCGTGACGGACTCGATTTACCCGGGCCTGGACCTCGGGCTGGAAATCCGGTCCGTGCATCACCAGCGCCTCGGCGAGACGGTGCTGCTGTGGGGCGGCGATTCACTCGACGCGTTTGCGGTGTGCCACCTCGGCGAGGACACCGAAGCCGGCGCCGGCAGCTGCTACGTCAAATTCGCCGTCGCCAGGCCCGGGCCGGGCGCGGAGCGCGTCTTCGACCTGGTGTTGGATGCGTGCGAGACGCTGGCCCATCAACACGGCCTGGGCCGGATGGAGGCTGGCGTCAACCTGAACCGCAGCCGGGCCTACCGGACCATGCTGGGACGCGGATTCCGCGCGGTTATGTATGGGGTGGCAATGCACCGAAATGATTCCCCGGCGTACAACCGGCCCGATGTCTACATCGCCGATGATTTGCGCTAGCGGCCCGGGCTACAGCCCCAACTCGGCCCGGGCATTGGGGTCGCATTCATCAAGCAGCTCCAGGCAGCGGGTGTGCTCGTCGGTCTCGCCGATGGCTTGCGCCGCCCGCGCCAGCGCGGCCACACACCGCAGGAAGCCTCGGTTGGGCTGATGGGAATACGGCACCGGGCCAAACCCCTTCCACCCATTGCGGCGCAACTGGTCCAAACCCCGATGGTAGCCGGTACGGGCGTAGGCGTAGGCGGTGACGGCCGCGTCGTCGGCCAGCGCCGCTTCAGCCAACGCCGCCCAGGCGACCGACGCCGCGGGATGCGCGGCGGCGACGACGGCTAGGTCCTTGCCGGCCCGCAGGTCGGCCTCGGCCCCGCTATCGCCGGGCAGCAGGATCGGATCGGGTTGCAGGAGATCACCCATCGGCGTCATGACTCCTATTGTTATTGCGTTGCGTTGTTATGGCGCCGGTCCGCCGCGTGGTGACGCGGTCACCGCAGCCAATCGCCGGCCGGGTCGCTAAGCTCGAAGAGCGAATCGGATAGCGGGAGGATTGCAGCGCTCATGCCCAACCCAGCAGGGCCCGACCGCGACGACACGCCCGGCTCATCCGGGGTGAAGCCGGACGCTACCACGAGTGATCCGTTCGAGTCCGCAACCCCCCCGGCCGACGAGCAGACCGCGGGCCCCGACGGGAACGCAACCGAAACCCGCCGGGCGGCGCCCAGCGAAGCCGAGCCCGCGACCGAGGTGCTGGCCAGGCAGAACCCGGCGACCACGCCCAACGTGGCAAAGCCGCAGCGTCACCCTGGGGAACGCCGCTTTACTGCCCCGGGTTTCGACGCCACGGAGACCGCCGTCATCAACACCCCACCGGAACCAGCCACCGAGGTCATCAACGCCCGGCGCGTACCCCGCATTTCCCCGAAACGGGCGATGCCGCAATTGATCCCGCCTCATCTCGGGTCGAAGCTCCGCCCGTCGCGTCAACGGGACTGGGGCTGGGTGCTGGCGCTGGTACTGGTCATCCTGGCGTTGGCCGCGATCGTGGTGCTGGGCGCCGTGCTGCTGACCCGCCACCAGGCGCCGAAGGCCTCGCCGGAAGACCAGGTCCGTGCCGCCATCCAGCGCTTCGACGTCGCCATGCAAACCGGTGACCTGGCGGCGCTGCGCAGCCTGACCTGCGGTAGCACCCGTGACAACTACGTGAGCTATGACGAGCGCGCTTGGGCCGACACCTACCAGCGGGTCTCGGCGGCCAAGCAATACCCGGTGATTGCCAGCATCGATCAGGTCGTGGTCAACGGTGACCACGCGGAGGCCAACGTCACCACGTTCATGGCCTACGATCCCCAGGTCCGCTCGGCCCGCAGCTTTGACCTGCAATTCCGCGACAATCAGTGGAAGATCTGTCAGTCCCCCACCAATTAGCCAGTTAGCTTGTGCCTAGTGACTTTCCGGCGCACTTGAGGTCGTTGCAGGCCTCGATCACCCGCTCGGTCATCGACGCCTCGGCCTTCTTGAGGTAGCTGCGCGGGTCGTAGTCTTTCTTGCGTCCCACGTCGCCATCGACTTTGAGGACACCGTCGTAGTTGGTAAACATGTGGCCGGCAACCGGGCGGGTGAACGCGTACTGGGTGTCGGTGTCGACGTTCATCTTCACGACCCCGTAGCGCACCGCCTCGGCGATCTCCGACTTTTCCGACCCGGAGCCGCCGTGGAAGACGAAGCTGAACGGTTTGGCGTCCTCGGGCAGACCCAGCTTGGCCGCGGCCACCTTCTGGCCCTGGGCCAGGATTTCCGGGCGCAGCTTGACGTTTCCCGGCTTGTAGACGCCGTGCACATTGCCGAACGTGGCGGCCAGCAAGTACTTACCGTGCTCGCCGGTGCCCAGCGCGTCGACCGTTTTCTCGAAGTCTTCCGGCGTGGAGTACAGCTTCTCGTTGATTGCGCCGACAACTCCGTCCTCTTCGCCGCCGACCACGCCGATCTCCACCTCGAGGATCACCTTCGCGGTCACCGCAGCCTTGAGCAGCTCCTGGGCGATGGCGAGGTTCTCATCGATCGGCACCGCCGAGCCGTCCCACATGTGCGACTGAAACAGCGGATTCTTGCCGGCGGCCACCCGCTCGGCAGAGATCGCCAGCAGCGGACGGACGTAGCTGTCGAGTTTGTCCTTCGGGCAGTGGTCGGTGTGCAACGCAACGTTGATCGGGTACTTCGCCGCGATGACGTGAACGAACTCGGCCAGCGCCACCGCGCCGGTCACCATGTCTTTGACCCCAAGCCCGGAGGCGAACTCCGCACCGCCGGTGGAGAACTGGATGATACCGTCGCTGCCGGCGTCGGCGAAGCCTTTGATGGCCGCGTTAATGGTCTCCGAGGACGTGCAGTTGATGGCCGGAAACGCATACGAGTCCCGCTTGGCGCGGCTCAGCATTTCCGCGTAAACCTCGGGCGTTGCGATCGGCATGGAGGTTCCTCCTCAGACGTTGCGGGCTGATCCGGCAGCTGCACGTGACACGCACGTGAAGACTGGCTTGCCTCAGTATCCCAGCCACGCGCCGGCGTGGACAGCCCGCCGCGCCTTATCCAGGACCGGTCACCGTGCCCCGGTATCTTGGGAACTCATGATTGCCCTCGCAGCCGCAGGACCGCTGACCGCTGCCAGTTCGCTGGCCTTGCCTGACCTGCTGGATCCGATGTACTGGCTCGGCGCCGATGGTGTGTTCCGGCACGCGGTGCTCCCCGGGATTCTGCTCATTGTGTTCATCGAGACCGGCCTGCTGTTTCCGCTGCTGCCTGGCGAGTCGTTGCTGTTCACCGGCGGCTTGTTGACTGCCAGCGCGCACCCGCCGGTGAGCATCGGGGTGTTGGCCAGCTGCGTCGCGGTGGTCGCGGTTCTGGGGGATCAGAGCGGGTATCTGATCGGCAGGAGGATCGGGCCGGCGCTCTTCAAGAAAGAAGACTCGCGCTTGTTCAAGCAGCACTACGTGACCCAGTCACACGCATTCTTCGCGAAATACGGCCCGGTGACGATCATCTTGGCGCGTTTCGCGCCGATCGTGCGAACGTTCGTCCCGGTGGTCGCCGGTGTGTCGTATATGCGGTATCCGGTGTTTTTAGGGTTCGACATCATCGGCGGTGTCGCCTGGGGCGCGGGAGCAACGCTGCTGGGCTATTTCCTGGGCACTGTGGCGTTCGTCAACGAAAACTTGGAGCTGATCGTCTGGTGCATCCTGTTCGTGTCGCTGCTGCCGGCGCTGACGTCGGCCGGCCGGGCGTACCTCAAGCGCCGCCGCGCGCCCAAAGCCGAGCAGCTTCCAGTGCCCGAGTAACCCGCAGGCCGGCCCACGCCCCGTCAACCGGTGGTCAACCTAACCCCCGGGTCGCGACACCGTGAGCGGTGATGTCGCAAGCCGTTTAACCGCTGTATGTGCTGCGCATCACCACTTACGCTGCTGAGCAGAAGTTTTCGGGTCGCCACCGGCGACTCCCCAACAACGCAGTGGCCACTAATCCCGCTGCCGAGCAAACCATTACCACCGAGACGGAAAATCACGGTTTGGCACGAGGCGTGTAAAGCCTGCCGCTGCTTGGCTATCCGGCGAACTGTGCCGCTTACGGCTGGGCCGGCTTGACGGGAAATCAGCGCGTCCGCAGGCCGCGTGAGGGAGCCGGGATCACGTCGACGGCACCGGGCGGTGTGCGACCGCGCTGCGCCGCGCTATCCCGGGCCGGACACTATTCGCAAGTAGTGTCAAGCCATGACGCACGTTCTTCAGACCCAGGTCGGTATCGCCGGTGGCGGTCCCGCCGGCCTGGTGCACGCCCTCCTGCTTGCCCGTGCCGGGATTAGGGTTGTCGTTTTGGAGAAGCACAATGAC
Organism: Mycobacterium sp. SM1; assembly: GCF_018361265.1. Lineage (GTDB taxonomy): Bacteria > Actinomycetota > Actinomycetes > Mycobacteriales > Mycobacteriaceae > Mycobacterium. The sequence continues at coordinate 1,920,953 of NZ_JAFLNH010000001.1, read as the reverse complement.
TTCCTGCGCGACTTCCGCGGCGACACCGTGCATCCGACCACCCTGCGCGTCATGGACGAGCTCGGGTTGATCGATGAGTTTCTGCAATTACCCCACACCAAGATCAACCATATCGCCTTCGACAGCGACGGCTCGCCTCAAGCTCGCACCTTCGGCAACTTCGCTGCACTCAAGTGGCTTGGCTTCAAGCAGCCCTATATCGCTTTGATGCCGCAGTGGGACTTCCTCGACTTCCTCGCCGAAAAGGCCACCGCCTATCCGGAATTCACCTTGATCCGCAACGCCGAGGTCAAGGGCCTAATCATCGAGGGCGATCGCGTTGTTGGGATGCGCACGCCGGAACTGGAGGTGCACGCCGAGGTGGTGATAGCCGCCGACGGTCGCACCTCTGCGGTACGCGCCGCGGCGGGTCTGGAAATCGCCAGAGCCCATCCCCCGATGGATGTGCTGTGGTTCCGGCTGAAATGGCTCCCCGGCGACCCCCGGGAACTGTTCGCGGTGATCCGCAAGGGCTTCATGATGGCCATGATCTACCGCGGTGACTACTGGCAGGTCGCATACCTGGTGCCCAAGGGGACGAACCCCCGGGATGGGTCGCTGGAGGAGCTCAAGAAGCGGCTGGTCTCCGTGCGACCACAGCTGCGTGCCCACGTCGACGACCTGCGCTCCTGGGACGACACCAGCCATCTCGATGTGCGGGTCGACCGGCTCAAGAGGTGGTGGCGTCCGGGCCTGCTGTGCATCGGAGATGCCGCGCATGCCATGTCACCGATCGGTGGGGTCGGCATCAACCTGGCTGTCGCCGATGCGGTGGCCGCTGCCAACATCCTGTTCGCCCCGTTGCGCGAAGGCCGACTGACCAACGCCGACCTCGCCAAGGTGCAGCGCCGGCGAGAGCTGCCCGCCCGGATCACCCAGGCTGGTCAGGTGCTCGCCCAGAGCAGAGTGATCGAACCCTATTTGACCGGTGATCTGTCGCCCATCCGGATCCCGAAGATCATCGGCTGGGGCCCGCTGCAGTTCATCCCGCCGATCGTCGTCGGCCGGGGCTTTCGCCCGGAGCATGTGCGCACTCCGGACGTACACGCCGCATAAGGGCCCCGGCTGCCCAATGCGGCGCCCCGACCTGAAGACGGCGCGGCGGTCGCCGGCCTCAGAGCGCTACCCGGAAACCGCAGGCCGTCTTGGCCCGCACATCCTCGACCGTGACCCCGGGATGCAGTTCCCTGAGGACGAGCCCGGTTCCGGGCTCGACGTCGAAGACGCACAAGTCGGTGATGATCATGTCCACCACCCCTTTGCCGGTCAGCGGCAGTGTGCATTGCTTGAGGATCTTCGGGCTGCCGTCTTTCGCCGTGTGGTCCATGACCACGATCACCCGCCTCACGCCCGACACGAGATCCATGGCGCCCCCGGGTCCCTTGACCATCGTGCCGGGCACCATCCAATTGGCCAGATCGCCGTTCTCGGCGACCTGCAAGGCGCCCAGGATCGACAGATCGATGTGGCCGCCGCGGATCATGGCGAAGGAATCGGCGCTGCTGAAAAAGCTCGAGCCCGGAAGGCTGGTGATGGTCTGCTTGCCGGCGTTGATGAGATCGGGGTCTACCGTGTCCTCGGTCGGGTAGGGACCGATGCCGAGCAGCCCGTTTTCCGACTGCAGTGTCACATTGATGTCGGCCGGAATGAAGTTGGCCACCAGCGTCGGAATGCCGATGCCCAGGTTGACGTAGTAGCCGTCGCGCAGCTCGGCGGCCGCGCGCCGGGCCATCCGCTCGCGGCTGGGGTTGTCTATCGTGGGCGCGGTCCCATCGCGCACCGTGCGAAACTCGATGCGCTTTTCGTAGTGGCGGCCCTCGATGATGCGGTCCACATAGATGCCGGGGGTGTGGATCGTGTCGGGGTCCAACTCGCCGACCTCGACCAGCTCTTCCACCTCGGCAACCGTCACCGCGGCGCAGGTGGCGATCACGGGGTTGAAGTTGCGCGCCGTTTTGCGATAGACCAGATTGCCCGCGGGATCTCCTCGCCACGCCTTGACGAGAGCCACATCGGCACGGATACCCTCCTCGAGCAGGTACTCGGTTCCGCCGAACACCCGGGTCTCCTTGCCTGCGGCGAGCGGCGTGCCGTAGCCGGTGCGTGTGTAGAAGCCCGGAATGCCCGCCCCGCCGGCACGCAACTTTTCCGCCAGCGTGCCCTGCGGGGTGAGCGTAAGCTCCAGTTCCCCGGCCAGCACTTGGCGCTCGAACTCCTTGTTTTCGCCCACGTAGGAGGCGATCACCTTCCGCACCTGTCGGGCCTTGAGCAGCAGGCCCATGCCGAAATCGTCTACGCCGGCGTTGTTTCCGACGATGGTGAGGTCTTTGACGCCGCTGTCCACCACAGCCTGGATCAGGTTTTCCGGAATGCCGCAGAGACCGAAGCCGCCCGCGGCGATGGTGATGCCGTCGTTCAGCAGGCCGTGCAGAGCGGAGGCGGGATCGGGGTGGACTTTGCTCACCGGGGGCTCCTTGGAAAGTCGCTGACGGTACCGGCAGCCTCCATTAGCATCCAGCCGGAGAGCTGCACCGACAAATCGCGTTCGGCCACCCCGGAGCCGACCACCGCACCGTCGACGGTCTGCGCCGGAGTGCCGCCGGCGGCGGGCACCTCGGCCATGCGGTCCCAAAACGGGCCGAACAACGGCAACCCGTTCACCGTCTGGCGGTGCTCCCACGCCGATTGCGCCGAGGACAGCACCAGCGAGCGAGCCGTCTCCCGGGCCGCAGCGTCCCCGGCGGAGTCTGTCGGCAAAGTGGTGGCCACCAGCGCAAGATAGCGGGCGGTGATCCCGGAGAACAGCCCGCCGTCCCCACCGCCGGCACCTCGAATCACCCCATTCGGCGCCATGTGGTCGCTGACGGCCGCGACCAGCCGACGCACCCGGGCGGCATGCCGTTCCCTGGCCTGCGGGCCGGCGCGCGCCGCCAGCTCGGTCTCCAGCCCGAGCACCACTCCCTGGCAGTAGGTGTACTGGGCGCGAACCAGCGAGCCCGCCTTGATGCCGTCGAACACCAGGTGTGTCTGCGGATCGATCAGGGTCGTGTCGATCCAGTCGGCCATCTGCTCGGCCCGTGCTAGCCGATCCCCGTAGCGGGTCAGGAAAATGCCCGCCGGGCCGTTGGCGGGGGCGTTGAAGAACTGGTCCTGCTTGCGCCAGGGGATACCGCCGCCGTCCTCGGGAACCCAGGCGCGCAGGAACTGAGTGGTCAGCGTGTCCAGCGCGGGTCGGCAATTGACGCCTACCACCCGGGCCGCGCGCTCCAGCGCCAGCGCCAGCCACGCCATGTCGTCGTAGTAGTCGTTGATCCACCGGCCGGCGTTGCGCAGCCGGTGCCCCCGGATCTGCCGGCGGATGATGCTGCGCCGCTGCGGTGTTGGGTTCCGCAGCTGGGCGTCGACCAGGCAATCCAACAGGTGCGCCTGCCACCAGTAATGCCAGCTGCCGAACAACCGATCGCGCCGGGCCGCCGGCCACGCCACCACCCCCAGCCGAGTACCGGGCAGGGCCCAGAGTCGCTTCAGATGTCGCCCCACGACGGCGGCCTCGGCGCTGGCCGCGCGGTGTGCCCACAGCTGGTCCATGAGTGCCGATCCTGCCAGCGAGGGCCGCCGCGAGTAACGGCTCACGCACGATCGCCAGCGCGTGCGCAAGCGCAAACCGGCCGCGTGGCTACCAGGCATACCGCAGATCCGCGTGCTGGGTGATCCAGGTGTGCATCGCGATGCCGGCGGCGACGGCGACGTTGATGCTGCGGGTGGAGCCGAACTGGGCGATCGAGACCGTCATCGCCGCGCCCGCGCGAGCGTCGTCGGTGATGCCGGGGCCTTCCTGGCCGAAAATCATCAGGCAGCGTCGCGGCAGCGTCGTCCGCTCCAGACGCGCCGCGCCCGCGACATTGTCGACCGCCACCACGGTCAGCCCGGCGCCCGCCGCAAAGTCCAGCAGCCCGGCGATGGAGTCGTGGTGGCGCAGCCGCTGGTAGCGGTCGGTCACCATGGCGCCGCGGCGGTTCCAGCGCCGGCGGCCGACGATGTGCACGGTGTTCACCGCGAACGCGTTAGCGGTGCGCACCACCGCGCCGATGTTGGCGTCGTGACCGAAGTTCTCGATCGCCACATGTAGCGGATGGCGTCGCGTGTCGATATCGGCGATGATCGCCTCACGCGTCCAGTAGCGGTAGGCGTCGACGACGTTGCGAGTGTCCCCCTCGCGCAGCAACACCGGGTCATAGCGGGGATCGGCCGGCAGCGGACCTTCCCAGGGCCCGGCGCCGGTCGCCGGTGCGCCCCATTCGGTGGGTCCGGGCTCACTCATGCGCGCCATACCCAGTCCAGTCCGACAGCGGTGCCGACACCTCGTACTTCGCGCCGACCATGCTTCGCGTTTCGGGACGAGTCGGGCCGCCGTGGCCGGCATCGCTGGCGGACCGGCAACGCGCGCGAGAGCTCAGCCAGGCCCCAACCCCAGATCCGCCACGCCAAGCACGCTGCGGTAGGCCAGGCCCTCGGCTTGGATGGCCTCTGCGGCGCCGGTGGCCCGGTCCACGACGGTGGCCACACCGACCACCTCCCCGCCGGCTTCACGCACGGCGCGCACCGCCCGCAGCGCCGAGGCGCCGGTGGTGCTGGTGTCCTCGACCACCAGAACCGCTTTTCCGCGAACGTCAGCACCTTCGATAAGACGTTGCATCCCATGGGGTTTCACTGACTTGCGCACCACGAAGGCGTCAATCGGACGCCCGGGCGCGTGCAGGACCGCACACGCCACCGGATCGGCGCCCAGGGTGAGGCCCCCCACCGCTGTGTAGTCCCAGTCGTCGGTGAGCTCGCGGATCAGCCGGCCGATCAAGCGGGCGGCCCGGTGGTGCAGCGTGGCGCGGCGCAGGTCGATGTAGTAGTCGGCGTGCTTGCCCGACGACAACGTGAATCGGCCACGCACCACCGACAGCCGGCGCAGCAGCTCGGCCAGCTCCTCACGGTCGGTGACGGTCAACTCAGCTGCGGCCACGGCCCCCGCCGATCGCGTTGGCCGCTTTCCGCAGCAGGTTTCGCGGCATCAGCCGCCCGGCGGCAACCATCACCTTGTACTGCGCGCCGGGGATGCTGATCACCTTGCCGCGAGCGATGTCGGCCAGGCTTTCCCGAACCACGTCCTCGACCTCGAGCCACAAGAACGACGGCGCCGAGCTCATGTCGATCCCGGCACGGCGATGGAATTCGGTGCGCACGAAACCCGGGCACACCGCGTGCACGCTCACCCCGGTGCCCGTCAACCCGCCCGCCAGGCCCTCGGTGAACGCCACCACCCACGCCTTGGACGCCGAGTACGTCGACCCGCGGCCCGGCAGCAGCCCGGCGACGCTGGCGATGTTGATCACCGTGCCGGCGCCGGCCTCAAGCATCGGTGGCAGCGCGGCGCGGGTCAGCTGCATCACCGCGGTCACGTTGACATCTAGCTGCGCTTGCAGCACGGCCGGATCGGTGACCCAGAATTCGCCCGACGTTCCGAAACCGGCGTTGTTCACCAGGACTCGCACCCCGGCGGCAAGCCGCTCGGCGACCTTGCCGCGGTCCGCGGAATCCGCCAGGTCGGCGGGCAGCACCTCGACGGCACGTCCCGCCTCGTTGTGCAGTTCGCCCGCCAGTTGCGTCAACCGGTCGACGCCCCGGGCCACCAGCACCAGGTCATAGCCCTCGGCGGCGTAGCGCCGCGCAAAACCGGCGCCGATTCCGGACGTGGGTCCGGTGATCAGGGCGACGGGGCGAGACATCACCGCCAGCGTAACGAACGGCACCGCCGCCCCGAGATGCGGCTACGGGATATCAGAGCTGGTAATGCGGGGCGTGACGACCGTTGCGGCCCGGCGATGGCGGGTGCCCCACATTTCCGGGGCGGCCGTCCCGATGAGCGGGTTCCCCACCCGCCGGCTCGCGGCGAACCGGGTCCGGCTGAGCATGCCTGGGCGCCGGCTCCACCCGCCCGGCCGGCTCCACCCGGCCGGGCGGCGCCAGCGGGCGGCTCGGCGCCCCGTTGCGGCGAGCCGCTGGCTGTGGGTGTCCGGCCTGTTGCGGCAAGGGCGGCAACACCCGCAGCAGATCGTTGAATTGGCGCACCGTGCGCAGACCCTCGTCCCAGTCGGCGCGGGTGCTGGAGATCGGCATGCTGACCAATGTCCAGTTTTGCTCGTTCCACATGATCTCGGCGCAATCCGGCGCGATATGGGCAAACGTGACCATGCGCCGGTCGCAGGCCCGGCGGGCCGCATCCAGGTTGGTGGAGTACACCATCCGCGGCCCGATCGCGCCGAGCAGCCAAATATCGTTCTCCCGCGGCTCTTTCAGGCCCTTGAGCCGCATATCGATGACGACGCCGGTGCCCACCTTGCGGTGCAGCGCGATCACGGTAGCCACCTCTTCGAGATCGAAGATGAACACCGCCTCGCCGCGGATCTGACCCAGCACGACGTTGCGGGCCGAGACCTCACCCACCGTCGAAATCACGCCGCGCTTCCAGCGCTTGATCAGGTCGGCAGATTCTGGCTCGTAGTCAAAGCCATGCGATCGCGCCCAGGATTTGCGCCGCCTGCTTCGCCCGCGGCGGCGATCGATGTCGACGTACAGCAGCACGGCCGCACCCACGAAGCACAGCGCGGACAGCGTGAACCAAAGCGGCACCATCTCTCGTAGCCTAGCCGCTGGGGGCCCGCCACCGGGAATGCGAGCAGGTCACAACCGAATTAAGGTTTGCCAGCCAGCCTGCCTCGCCCCGGCGCGAGCAGCGGGTGAACTCAGCCCAGCACCAGCGACTCGCCGTCAGCGCTGACATTGACCGGCACGGTGTCGCCGTCGTGCACCTGACCGGCGAGCAGCAGCTTGGCTAGCTGGTCGCCGATGGCCTGCTGCACCAGCCGCCGCAGCGGACGCGCCCCGTAGACGGGGTCGAACCCGCGCTGGGCCAGCCACTGTTTAGCCGGCAGCGACACGGCCAGCTGCAGCCGCCGTTGACTGAGCCGCTTCTGCATCTGGGCCAGCTGGATGTCGACGATCTGCACCAGGTCCCCTGGGCTCAGGGCGTCGAACACCAGCACGTCGTCGAGCCGGTTGATGAACTCGGGTTTGAACGTCGCACGCACCGCGGCCATCACCTGCTCCTCGGTGCCGCCTGAACCCAGGTTGGACGTGAGGATCAAAATGGCGTTGCGGAAGTCGACCGTGCGGCCCTGCCCGTCGGTGAGCCGCCCCTCATCGAGCACCTGCAGCAGCACGTCGAACACGTCCGGGTGGGCCTTTTCGATTTCGTCGAACAGCACCACGGTGTAGGGCCGGCGGCGCACCGCCTCGGTGAGCTGGCCGCCCTCCTCGTAGCCGACGTAGCCGGGCGGGGCGCCGATCAGCCGGGCCACCGAGTGCCGCTCGCCGTACTCGCTCATGTCGATGCGCACCATCGCGCGCTCGTCGTCGAACAAAAACTCCGCCAGCGCCTTGGCCAGCTCCGTCTTGCCGACACCAGTGGGGCCGAGGAACATGAACGCTCCGGTCGGCCGGTTCGGGTCGGCGACACCGGCCCGGCTGCGGCGCACGGCGTCAGAGACCGCCTGGATGGCTTTCTTCTGGCCCACAACCCGCTTGGCCAGCTCGTCTTCCATGCGCAGCAGTTTGGCGGTCTCGCCCTCCAGCAGCCGCCCGGTGGGGATGCCGGTCCACGACGACACCACCTCGGCGATGTCATCGGGCCCGACCTCTTCCTTGAGCATCATGGCTTCGCGCGCCTGGGCCTGCGGCAACGCCGCGTCGAGTTGCTTCTCCAGCTTCGGGATGCGCCCGTAGCGCAGCTCGGCGGCCTTGGCCAGGTCGCCGTCGCGCTCGGCGCGCTCGGATTCCCCACGCAGGATCTCCAGCTGTTCCTTGAGCTCGCGCACGGTGTCGATGGCGTTCTTCTCGTTCTGCCAGCGGGTGGTGAGCTCGGCCAGCTTTTCTTTCTGGTCGGCCAGCTCGGCGCGCAGCTTCTCCAGCCGCTCCTTGGACGCCTCGTCCTCTTCTTTGGCGAGCGCCATCTCCTCGATCTCCAAACGGCGCACCAGCCGCTCGACCTCGTCGATCTCCACCGGCCGCGAGTCGATCTCCATCCGCAACCGCGACGCCGCCTCGTCGACCAGGTCGATGGCCTTGTCCGGCAGGAACCGCGCGGTGATGTAGCGGTCCGACAGTGTCGCCGCGGCCACCAGCGCGGAGTCGGTGATGCGCACACCGTGATGCACCTCGTAGCGGTCTTTCAGCCCGCGCAGGATGCCGATGGTGTCCTCCACCGAGGGCTCACCCACGAACACCTGCTGGAAGCGCCGCTCCAGCGCGGCGTCCTTTTCGATGTGCTTGCGGTACTCGTCGAGAGTGGTCGCCCCGACCAGCCGCAGCTCCCCGCGGGCCAGCATCGGCTTGATCATGTTGCCGGCGTCCATGGCGCTTTCCCCGGTGGCGCCGGCGCCGACGATGGTGTGCAGCTCGTCGATAAACGTGATGATCTGACCGGCCGAGTTCTTGATGTCGTCGAGCACGGCCTTCAGCCGTTCCTCGAACTCGCCGCGGTATTTAGAGCCGGCGACCATCGATCCCAGGTCCAGCGCGACGATCCTCTTGTCGCGCAGGCTCTCCGGCACGTCGCCGGCGACGATCCGCTGGGCCAGGCCCTCCACGATTGCGGTCTTGCCGACCCCGGGCTCACCGATGAGCACCGGGTTGTTCTTGGTGCGACGCGAGAGCACCTGCACGACACGGCGGATCTCGTTGTCCCTCCCGATAACCGGGTCGAGCTTGCCCTCGCGCGCGGCCGCGGTCAGGTCGGTGGAGTACTTCTCCAGCGCCCGATACGCCGCTTCCGGGTCGGGGCTGGTGACCCGGGCGCTGCCGCGCACCTTGACGAAGGCCTCCCGCAAGGCCTGCGGCGAGGCGCCGTGGCCGTTGAGCAGCTTGGCCACATCGGAGTCTCCGGTGGCCAGCCCGACCATCAGGTGCTCGGTGGAGACGTATTGGTCGTCCAACTCGGTGGCCAGCCGTTGCGCGGCGGTGATGGCCGCCAGCGACTCGCGCGAGAGCTGCGGTTGCGAGCTAGCGCCGGTGATCTGAGGCAAGCGGTCCAATAGGCGCTGCGCCTCGGTGCGGACGGCGGCGGGCTCGACTCCCACGGCCTCCAGCAGCGGCGCGGCGATCCCGTCGTTCTGCGTCAGCAGCGCCATCAGCAGATGCGCGGGCCGGATTTCGGGGTGGCCGGCGGCCGAAGCCGCCTGCAGGGCCGAGGTCAGCGCCGCCTGGGTTTTGGTGGTCGGGTTGAAAGAGTCCACAACGGCCTCCGTCCGGGTCGAAAGGGTGTCAGAAATGCTTGTCCGGATGTTCAACGCCGTCAATGTTGAGTCTGTTCCGCTCAGGTTTAGCCGGTTCCTGCCGGCAACCGCGCGGGTGGCACCCTGACGGCGACTTCCGGCGGAGCGGCAGCCGATTTGGTGATCGGTAGCCCAGGGCTGGATAGCATGCGGGCCTGGATGTCGGCGGCAATCTTCGTCGCGTCGCCGCGTCGCCGCGTCGACGGTCGCGGTGTCGGTACTGGCCTACGCTGGCGACGGCCAGCGCCTCCGGCCGTGTCAGCGTTGCGCGCCGCGCGCTCTCGGCTCCTTTTCGCCTAGCCCCGAGGGGCTTAAGATCGGGGCCCGTGGGCCTGCAGGATCGCGATGCGCTGCGGGTGCTGCATGCGGCGATCGACCCCTGCGACAACGACCTTGTGCGCCGCTTCTACACCCACTGGTTTGCTCTGGACGTCTCGCTGCGTGATTTGTTCCCCCCCGACATGCATAGCCAGCGGGGCGCCTTCGCCCACGCCCTGCACTGGGTGTACGGCGAACTGGCCGCGCACCGCGCTCAGGAGCCGGTGGCGCTTTTGGCCCAGCTCGGCCGCGACCACCGCAAATACGGTGTCACCGAGGCCCATTACCGCACCTTACGGCAGGCGTTATACGAGACGCTGCGCACCCAGTTAGGCGACGCCTGGACCGACGCCGTCGACGACGCCGCCCGCCAGTCGCTCAATTTGATCACCGGGGTGATGAGCGGCGCCGCCGATGCCGACGACGGACCCCCCTGGTGGGAGGGGACGGTGGTCGAGCACCTGCGTGTCTCGCGCGATCTTGCGGTGGTGCGCCTCCAACTGGACCGGCCGTTGGAATACCACCCGGGGCAATACGTCAACGTCACGATCCCGCAGTGCCCGCGGCGCTGGCGTTACTTGACACCGGCTATCCCGCCCGACGAGGGCGGTGCCATCGAATTCCACGTGCGGGCGGTTTCGGGCGGCCTGGTTAGCACCGCCATCGTGGGTGAGACCCGCCCCGGCGATCGGTGGCGGCTGTCCAGCCCACACGGCGGCCTGCAGGTCGACCGCGACGGCGGCGATGTGCTGATGGTCGCCGGCAGCACCGGTCTGGCGCCGCTGCGCTCGATCATCCTGGACCTCGCCCGCTGGGGTGTGAACCCGCGGGTGCACGTGTTCTTTGGGGGGCGATACCCGTGCGAGCTCTACGACCTGCCCACGCTGTGGCAGGTCGCCGCGCAGAATCCGTGGCTGTCGGTGTCGCCGGTATCGGAGTACACCGACAACCCGCCCTGGGCCGCGGACTATCCCGATTGCACGCCCCCCCGCGGGCTGCACGTGCGCCAGACGGGTCGACTGCCCGAAGTAGTGACCAAATACGGAAGTTGGAGCGATCGGCAGATCCTGATCTGCGGCGGGCCGGCGATGGTGCGCGCCACCAAGGCCGCCCTGATCGCCAAGGGCGCGCCGCAGGAGCGCATTCAGCACGACCCATTGTCCGGGTAGCCGACGGAATTTCGGGACTCTGCATCGCCATTTACCGAAAGAGTGACCGGATTGAGCGGCTGGTCCATCGATTCCATCGACGAGGTTCCAAAGGCGATTGATGCGAAAGCGCTCGTGCACCGAATTGACCAGTGACCACGCGGATGATTAGCCTCACCACAAGCTCACCCAGGGAGCCGCGATGTCGGGTTGAGAACAGCTGGTGATTTTGTTGGCCGGTAGCGGTCGGCCGGTTGTTGTCGGACTTGTTTGAGAGTATGTGACTGCCGGACTCTCGCCGGTCTGGGTTCGGATGGTTTTGTTGGTCATTATTGGCCATGGTGGTGGTGCGTTCGATGCGTGATGGAGGAAATGCGATGAGCGCGAAGGTTGTCGTCAGCGCCTCGCTGTCCAGCAGCTATGACAAGCGGTATGTCGTCGTCGACGAGGCGACCGGTGAGGTGCTCGATGATGCTCAGGGCTACGGATACAAGACCGCGCAAAACGCGCACCGCGCACACGCCTTTAAGTCGATGTCGGCGAAGAAGAAGCGCGAGCGCGCCGCGGCGAAACGACGTGTGCAGCGTTGGTGTGGGCAGCACCCAGAATTCGTGCAGCACCTCGAACAGGCGGCGTTCTACGCGATCAAGGACGGCGAGAACGTCACCGCAGCGGATGTGCGGGCGATGCTGGCCGAAGATGGCCTCGAATTGCCTTTTCCGGTCGAAGACCTGATGAGGCATTGGTGACATGGCTCATCGTGGCCCCGATGATTATGTGTCGGCGACCGCGGCGGCCTACCGGTTGGGGGTGTCGACGCGTACGTTGCGCCGCTACACCCAACAGGGCCGGTTGCCCGATGCCCGCAGTGCTGGTGGGCGACGGATCTTCCGGGTCGGCGACCTCGATGCCCTCACGCGTAAACCTCGAACAGGCACGGCTGTTGGGTACGCGCGGGTGTCGTCTCGACGGCAGCAGGCTGAAGGTGACCTCGATCGGCAGGTCGCGCGACTACAGGAACATGGCATCGATTTGATCGTGTTTGCCGATGTCGCGTCCGGGTTGGCGGACCGCCGGGCTGGGCTGGGTAAAGCGTTGAGCGAGTGCATGAAACCCGGTGTGGATCGGCTGGTGGTGGAGCATCCTGATCGGTTGGCGCGGTTCGGGGTCGGGGTGATCGAACACTTGTTGGCCGGCTATGGGGTGTCGGTGGTCTACATCGGCCGGCCCGAGAATGAGTCGGCTGAATCAGAGCTGGCGCGCGACATGCTGGCCATCGTGACCAGCTTCGCCGGCCGACTGTACGGGCAGCGCTGGGCGAAGACGAAGCGGCTACGGGCCGCGGTGTCAGCTGAAACCGAATCCGGTGATGCGGCATGACCGATCGTGAGTTGCGCGCGTGGCGCGGGGTGAAGCCGGTCGCTGCACCGGTGGGCGTGGCGATCAGCACCCGGGTGCGCACGACATCGCAGGACGATCAGGTGTTAGAGCGTGTGGCTGAGCATCTAGGCCGGTTGCGTCGCGCTGATCTTGCCGTGGTGTCCCGGCCTGGTCCGGTCGGCGCGGGACGCGACGCCGATGAGCGGCGACAGCTGCGTCGGGATCGGCTAAATACCCGCAAGAAAGGGTTGACTGCGGCGTCGTCGGCGCGGTGGGCCAATGCGATCATCGCCGCCAATGATGATCGGGTCCGCCGGGCCCGCGATGCCCAGTACCGCCATGTGGCGGGGTTACGGGCGGCGATCGCCACCATCGAGGCGCGTCTAGCGGCGCCGACCGCGGACATGCTGTCCGTCGCTGAGCGTAAGGCCCGCCGAAAAGCCAAGGCCGCCAGAGGGTATGCCAACCAAGCTGAACGTTTCCAGAAGCAACGTAGGCTGCAGCATCTACGGGGCGAGCTGGCCCGGGTGCAACGGGATCAGGCCGCCGGTGTGGCGCATGTGGTGGAGGGCGGTAAACGCCTGGCTGCGACGCGCCATCACCTCGACAAGGCCGGTCTGACCGAAGCTCAGTGGCGCCGGCGGTGGGAGGCATCCCGGTGGCGAATCAGGGCGAACGGCTCGCCCGATGAACCGTTCGGGAATCTCACGATCACAGTGACCCCGGCCGGGCAGGTCAGTATTCGGTTGCCGAAACCGTTGGAACACTTCGCGAACGCCCCACGAGGCCGTTACGTCCTCTCCGGCAGCGCGGTGTTCGCGCACCGCGGCGGTGAATGGGTCCAGCGGATCATCGGCGCTAACTCGGTGTCCTACGCGATCAGCCGCAAACCCGGCAGGGCTGGGGTGTATCTCACCGCGGCGTGGGCGATCCCGTCTGTGCCGTACTGGGTAGGCCGCGACAATTGCGCAGTCGGCGACGACGTCTACGCCATCGGGTCGGTGGTGGGAGTGGATCTCAACGATGGGCACCTGGCGGTGCGCCGGCTGGACGCCCACGGCAACCCCGTGGGTGCGCCCAGGCGGATCGACATCGACCTCACCGGGTCGGCGTCGCGGCGTGACGCCCAGGTCCGCCACGCCATCACCGCACTGATCAAGTACACGCGCCGCCGCGGTGTTGCGACGATCGCGGTGGAGGACCTCGACTTCGCCGACGCCAGGATGAGCGGGCGGGAAACTATGGGCCGCGGCGCACGCGGGAAACGGTTCCGCCGCACCGTATCCGGCATGCCGACCGCGGTGTTCCGCAACAGGCTCGCAGCCATGGCTGACCGTGCCGGCATCGAACTACTGGCGGTTAATCCCGCCTACAGCAGCATTTGGGGCGCCCAACACTGGCAGCGCCCCTACCCCAACGTCACCCGACACCAGGCAGCAGCCACCGTGATCGGGCGTCGCGCCCAAGGCTTTTCAGCCCGGCGGCGGGAAGGTGTGACACCACAGCGACCAGAGGATCATGTGGTGAGAGCTACCAACCAGGCCGGGCCCGACAGCCGACAGGTGACCACCGGTAGCCGCCACCGACCAAGGACGCGAGGAACCGAATCTCGCCCACCTTGCCGGAACGTACGCGGTGATCCGGGCCGGGCAACCGTTACCCCGGCACAGTTGGCCAACAACGACCAACTACGTTTGTAACGGTTCGCCGCAGCTGAGGCGTTTCATCAGGACGTCAGCTCAGCCCAGGCGTATCACCTGCGCGCCTTGCGGTCGCATCAACACAGCCTGGGTGTGCTCGCCGATAAGGCGCAGATGGTCGCGGCCGGCTTCACCGCGATGGAGCACGACAACGCCGAGGAGTTGCGCGAGCTAGGGGCACCGCGGTGGGGTTGCGCTCCATAAGCCACATAAGCCTGGCGAAACTGATCGCCGCGGCCGGGGGGGATCCGTGGGCGGTTGATGCCACGCTGCAGGCGGGTTGCCCGGCCCAGATTTCCGATCTTGCGCAGGCGTTTCGCGACGCAGGCCAGTGCAGCGCAGAAGCCGACAACGCGTTCGTGGATGCCCTGCGCCGGTTTGAGGCCTCGTGGAACCGGGACAACGGTGAGCATCCGATCACCGACGCTGCCGAAGTGCGGCGCGTGAAATCCTCGCTGGGGTATCAGGCTCGGCAGCTGCCCAAGATCGCGGTGGATCTAGAAAACGTCGCCGCCGCGCTCGCGGAGGCGCAACGCGTCTCCGCGATGGTGATCTCAACGCTGGATACTCGCCTACAAACGCTTGATGAGTGGATCGGCCACGCCGAAGACCTCGTCGACCACGACGAATACCTGCTGGCGCAAGCTGCCGATCCACAGGATGTGGCCGACCTTGAAGACGGCATTTCGCGGCTCAATCAATACATCAGAGATTGCGAACACGAAGCCATCGGCGACACCAAAGACGCCCTGGGTCAGATTGAGTCCATCCGCGAGGGCTATTCGGCCTGTCTGCAGGAGGCCTCAACCAATCTGGGCACCAATGGCTACGGCCTGGGTATGATCCACGCATACGACGCGCCCGAATCCCCGGTGAAACCCCGAGAGCGAAGCGATGTTCCGTCACCAGAGACCAGCGCCGACGACAACAAGTGGTGGACGTCGCTGACGGCGCAGCAGCGGCAACTCTTACTCGCTGAGCGCCCTGAGCAGATAGGGAACCTCAACGGTGTCCCGGTCAGCGCCCGCAGCGATGCCAACATCGCGGTGATGACGGCGGACTTGCAGCGGGTGCGCGAGATTGCGAACCGTAACCACGTCACCGTGGACGACGTCGTGCGTGATCCGACGAAGTATGGTCTCTCGGTAGCCGATATAACCCGCTACCAGAACGCGGATCAAACCAAGCAAGGCCTCGACCACGATGCCGGTGACCCTCTCCGGCCCAACCCCACCTACCTGGTCGCCTATGATCCGCTTGCCTTCGGCGGGAAGGGTCGCGCCGCGATCGCCATCGGCAATCCCGACACCGCGAACAATACGGCGGTGATCGTGCCCGGAACTAGTAGCAGCGTTAAGGGTGGCTGGCTCCACGATAGCCATAACGACGCGCTCAACCTCTACACCCAGGCCAACGCCGCCGACCCGAATCACCCCACGGCGGTGGTGGCTTGGATGGGCTACGACGCCCCGAACGACTTCACCGACCCGCGTATCGCCACCCCGATGCTCGCCCGCACCGGCGCGACGGCACTGGCGCAAGACGTCAACAGCCTGTGGGCCACACATCTTGGCGGTGACCAGCATGTCACCGTCCTCGGCCATTCCTATGGGTCGACAACCGTCGCCGACGCGTTCGCCGCCAAGGGGATGCACGCCAACGACGCAGTGTTACTGGGTTGCCCAGGAACCGACCTGGCCCGCAACGCCGGGAGCTTTCACGTAGACGGCGGTCATGTCTACATGGGTGCGGCCTCCACGGACCCAATCAGCTTGTTCGGGCAATCCGACGGTCTGAGCCAATACGTATATGGTGCTGACGTGGGAGGGCAGTTGTTGGGCCTAGACCCCGGCCTAGGGACCGACCCGGCTGGCGACGGATTTGGATCGGTCCGGTTCCGGGCAGAAGTGCCGGGATCGGATTCCATCACCCGCCATGACCATTCGTACTACTACCACGCCGGAAGCGAAGCCCTACACGGCATGGCCGATATCGCGTCCGGCCACGGCGACGCCCTGGCAGCCGATGGCATGCTGGCCCAACCGCGCCACCAGCCACGCATCGAGGTCAGGGTTCCAGGGCTGGGTTCGGCTGGTGTGGACATACCGGGAACACCGGCCAGTGTTGATCCGGAGTGGGATCGCCCGCCGAAATCGATTACCGACGACCACGTCTTCGATGACCACCATCATCATTAACCTATTACAGCGATGGTCATCGCCAGCACGAATTGCTGGAGCAGCGTTCGCCGTCATGCTGTTGGGAGGATGCGCGCTAGTGATGAGTAAACCGCATTCTTCCGGTTCTTCCACGAACCCATGGGATGATTCCGCCCACCCCCTCACCGGCGATCAAACCATGGCCCAAGTTGTCGAGCCAGCCAAGCAGATCGTCACCGCGGCTGGCTTGCAGGGCGTAAGCGGCGGATTCTCATTTGCATCGTGCAATGACCAAGGAGATCCCCCCTACCAGGGCAGAGTAACGATGCACTTTCTGCTGCAAGGGGATCCAGCTTCATATTTTCAGAAAGTCCGGGCTGAAATGATTGCCCACGGGTGGAACGATGGCCCGCGGTCCGGAGAGCGCTTTCATGGCACAACGCTGCACAAAGACGGAGTGACCGCGAACATGGGCTTCTTCCCTTCCGATCACAGTTATGGGGAAATCATCCTTTATGGAGAGTGCCGCAACACGACTGACCACCATCACGATGGCAAAACGAACAGCGTCGATATCAGCAGCGAGCTGCGTGCACAATGAAGGGCCCTTATGACGTAGCTGTGGCTCCGCTGAGCTGAGGTTTTGGATGCAACGTGCAACACGTTGTCATTCTTGCGTTTTGGGGGAACCAGAACATGGCGAGGTCGTGTCCCTGCGGCGGTGTAAAAGGGTTCGGACGTAGGTTCCCTCCAAGACGGGAAGTCTGAGGAAAGGAACCCACGTCCGTGTCGAAGAGGATATCGCCTGCGCAGCGGTTGCAGGCAGAGATTGATGGGGTGTTCGCCGGTGGTGAGGATTTGTCGCGTGCAGTCGAGCGGGTGGCCCAGTTGGGCGCGCAGCTACTGCTGCAGTGCGCGTTGGAGGCCGAGGTGAGCGCGTTTTTGGGCCGGGATCGCTACCAGCGGGCCGCTACCAGCGAGGATCCGCGGGCTGGGATGCGTAACGGGTATTGCCCGACCACGGTCAAAACGACCGCCGGCCCGATCACGCTGCACCGGCCGAAGGTGCGCGGCACCACCGAGCGGTTCGCCAGCCAGTTGTTCGGCACGGGGGTGACCAAGACCAACGCGCTGGAGTCGCTGGTGATCGCCGGGTTCGTGCGCGGGTTGTCGACCCGCGACGTGGAGGCCACCTTGGTCGAGGCGCTCGGCGAGGGCGCGGCGGTGTCGAAGTCGACGGTGTCGCGGGTCTGCGAGGACATCAAGACCCAGTTCGAGTCCTGGAGCCGTCGGCGCCTCGACGAGGTGGAGCTGGACTACCTGTTTTTGGACGGCAGCCATTTCACGTACCACGCCAACGCCTCGGCCGAGCCGGTGCTCGCGGCGTGGGGCATCGACACCGACGGCAAACCGGTGTTCGTCGGGCTGGAGGCCGCCGCGAGCGAGTCCGGGGATGCCTGGGAGGGGTTTTTGCGCGGGCTCGGCGAGCGCGGGCTGGCCTGCCCGCTGCTGGTGATCAGCGACGGCGCACCCGGGTTGATCGGCGCGGTGGAGCGCACCATGGGTGCCGCGCTGCGCCAGCGGTGTCTGGTGCATCGCGCCAGAAACATCCTTGCCAAAGTGCCCAAAAACGCCCAAGCCGAGGTGAAGGCCGACTACTGGGCGATCTTCGATGTGCCCGAGAACATCGCGCCTGGCATCGACGCGGTCACCTACGTGCACAAGAGGATCGACGCGTTCGCCAAGCGTTGGCGCGACTCGTATCCGGCGGCGGTGCGGTGTCTGCTTGATGACCGTGACTCGCTGACGGTCTACCTGCGGTTCCCACGGGAGCATTGGGCCCGGGTGCGCCACTCCAATTTCATCGAGCGGACCTTCGGAGAAACCCGCCGCCGGGTCAAGGTCATCGGCCGACTGCCCGGCGAGCACTCCTGCCTGAAGCTGGTGTGGGCCGTGCTCGACCGCGCCTCGGCCGGCTGGCGCGGGTTCACCATGACACCGGCCGGGCTACGGCTACTACAGGAGCTGCGAAGGTCGTTGCATGACCCACCGACCAAACTGCCGCAACGAAATTCGGAAGTACGCGCCGAAACCGGAGCGGCGCCGGCCGATGCTGTCGGCGCCATCGCATAAAATCACAATCGCAAGTGAGCGGAATCTATGCCCGAACTTTTACACCGCGATTGGGACGCCACCCATGGCGATCGAGGACGCCGCGATCGAGATCAAGACCTAGCGCGGCAGGCGGCCGACGATCGGCGAGCCCCGGGATGTCGGCACGGCGAAGACCTATTATTTTTCAGGCCCTCCTGACGTATCCGTGGGTGGGTGGGGCCGATTCGGGGCCGTGATCTGATGGTTGAATTCGTTTGTGCTCGCTTCCGCGATAGTTGCCTGTAGCGCTGCCCGGGTGGGAGGTGTCCATGTGGAGCCCCCGAGCGCAGCGAGGCGGAACGACATGGACACCGACGAGCGGGTAGCGCAGAATCGGCGACGTCTGAGAGGGGAAACCCGAGGGGTGCCCTGGTGGAGGGGTGTTAGCCGCGGCCGGGCAGGGTGGGGCGGTGGCCGGCGAGGGCGAGCATGGCCAGGGCGATCAGCGCGGCGGGGTTGTGGAATCCGAATGCGATGCGGGTGAGCAGGCGGATCTTGGTGTTGGTGGATTCGATCAATCCTTGGGACAGGCCGTGGTCGAGGGCGGCGTCGATGGCCTTGCGGTGGCGTTTGATGCGGCCGGCCAGCTCGACGAAGACCGGGATGCGGCAGCGCCGCGCCCAGGAGATCCACTTGTCGAGGGCGTCTTTGCCGTCCTGGCCTTTGACCGAAAACACATGCCGCAGGCCCTCTTTGAGCAGGTACGCGCGGTAGAGCCGGGTGTCGGTCTTGGCGATCCAGGCCAGTTTGGCGCTCTGGCGTTCGGTGAGCTCTTCGGGGTTTTACCACAGCGCGTAGCGGGCGCCCTTGAGCGTGCGGGCCCGCTCACGTCCCGGGCGCGGCGGGGTGTCTTTGCCGGGGCGACCACGGCCCCATTTGGGCTCGCCGCGCGCGATCGCTCGCGCGTCGTTTCAGGCCCGGCGCCGCTCGGCATCCAGCGCCTCGGTGGCCCAGGCCAGCACATGAAACGGATCTGCGCAGCGGATCGCGCCCGGGCAGCGCTCGGCGACCACATCGGCAATCCACTCCGCCGCATCGGCGGACACATGGGTGATCTGCGCGCACCGCTGGGCGCCCAGAGCGTCGAAAAACCGCCGCAGCGTCTTGGTGTCGCGGCCCGGGGCGGCCCACACCAGCCGGCCGCTGTCGTGGTCAACCACCACCGTGAGGTACTTGTGGTGACGCTTAGAGGAGATCTCATCGATGCCGATCCGACGCAGACCCGCAAACCGGTCGATCCTCTTCTCCGTGTCGGCCCACACCCTCGCCACGATCGCCCCTACGGTGCGCCAGGCGACCCGCATCAACTCGCACACCGCGGTTTTCGAACACGCCACCGCCAGCCAGGCCACCGTGTCATCAAAGGCCAAAGTGTGCCCGGCATGGTGGCGCGCCCACGGCACCGCCACCACCGTAGGCCCATGGGCGGGGCAGTTCACCCGCGGCGCATCGGCCTCCAGCACCACCTGCATCGTGCCCCAATCCAGGCCCCGCCACCGGCGCCGACCCTCACCCCGGTCATACCAGGGCGCCCTGCGACCGCAGCGGCCACAACGGCGCGAAACACCACTTCGCGGCCGCACCCGCGCCACCACCAGCGTGTCGCCGTCGGCGTCTTCCTGCCCGAACTCCTCGAACTCGATGTCTTCGATCACGGTGCGCTGGTCGACACCCAGCAGCGCACGCCATAGCCTCACATTGCGCACGTCGTTGTTGGCTCCTTTGGTTCCTGACCTTTCACAAGCCAGAAACCTTAAGCCACAACGACGTGCGCCCCTTACATCAACAACCGGCCCACGGAAGCGTCAGAAGAGCCTTATTTCAATGCATTAGCACCTACAGCCACCGAGCTGTCGACCGTCACATACTTCCCCAGGGGTTGCCGTCACGGAATTCCCCAGGTGCGGGCCTCGATGGTAGGTCTTATCGTGCCCGCGGTGGTGTTGTCTAGCCGGTGTTGCGTCCGGGCCGTTTACGGGGCCGGTAGCTGGGTCCATCCATGAGGATCTGGTGGCTGGTGTTGACGATGCGGTCAAGTAGTGATTCGGCGACGTCGGGGTTAGGAAACAGGCCGTACCAGTCGCTCGGGGCACGGTTGGAGGTCAGTATCAGCGGCTTGCCGCTGACCGCGCGCTCGCTGATCAGCTCGTAGAGGTCGTCGGCGTGCATGGTGGTGTGCTCGCGCATAGCCCAGTCGTCGCAGATGAGCACGAGGGGTTTGGTGTATTCGCGGATACGTTTGCCCCAGCTGCGGTCGGCGTGCCCGCCGGCCAAATCGGAGAGCATGCGGGAGGTTTTGACGAAGCGGACGTCTCCGCCACGCCGAGCGACGGCGTGCCCGAGTGCTTGTGCCACGTGGGTTTTCCCTACGCCGACGGGTCCGTAGAGGATGACCGATTCGCCGGCGTCGAGCCAGCGCAGTGCGGCCAGGTCGCGTAGCATCGCGGCCGGCAGTTTCGGGTTGGCGGAAAAGTCGAAGCATTCGAACGTTGCTTGTTCCTCGAATTTCGCCCGTCTTAATCGTCTTGTGAGAGCAGCGGATTCGCGGCGGGCGATCTCGTCCTCGCATAGCATTTGGAGGAATTCCAGGTGGCCGATCTCGCCTGAGCGGGTCTGGGTGAGCCGGGCGTCGAGGGTGTCGAGCATGCCGGACAGTTTCAGGGTGCGCAGCGCGTTGCGCAGCGCGGGGTCGCAGATACCCATTGCGTGGTCTCCTTAAATAGTCGGTGCGGGTGACGCTTGGGTTAGATTCCGGGATTGGTTGATCTTCAGGCGACGCCGTTGGTGTCGCCTACGCCGAACTGGTCGGGGCCGCGCAGGAACGCTGCGGTGGCGGCGGCGCCGGTTGCCGGTTGGGTGGCGCCGTCGTGTTCGGTGCCGGCGGTGAGGATGCCTTTGATGGTCCGATACGCCGGATCGCCGACGGTGAGCGCGCGAGCGCAGGCGGCCTCGAGCCGGTCACAGCCGTGTTTGTCGCGCAGCCCGAGCACTCCTTGCGCGGCCCGCAGGTGGTGGATTGCGTTGTCGCGCATGAATTCGGCGATCACGGCCTCACAGTGCGGCCCGACCTCGGCGGCGGTGTGCCGGCACCAGGTTGGGGTTTTCATCGCGAAGGCGGCCTTTTCCGGCGGGTAGTGGGCGAAGTCGGTGGAGCGCCCGACCCGACAGGCCCTACACGCCGCCTGGGCATTCGCGACTCGTTCGCCATACTTGACTCAATATTCACGGCGAGGACGCCTAAGCTAGCTAAAGACCTACGAGGAACACGTCGATGTTCACGAACTCGGCAACTGGCAGCTGCTGGCCGCCATCGATACCCTTGTGCGCGGCGATAAAATCGCGGCAATTACCATTTGGCCTGGTTTTTAGCGTCTAGCTAGCGTTGCTGGAAGGCAGTCGCCCAACGCCCTGGCGATCACGTTCGCCGCTCGCCTCCCAGGCGCAGAAGCATGGTCCACTCGCCGAGAAACCGGCCGGCTCCGCTACCGCCGCGGCTGCCAGACCACTACCGCGGTGCTCTTGGGTAACAGCGCTAAATCACGGCGACGGCCAGCCCGCAATGCTTCTAGCTCCGCGGCCATCTCCTTGATCCGGGCCTGCAGCACCTCGATCTGGTTGGTCAGCTCGATGATCCGTTTGATGCCAGCAAGGTTGACGCCTTCGTCCTGGGAGAGCCGCTGCACCTCGCGGAGCAGGTCAATGTCGTGCTGCGAGTAGCGGCGCCCACCACCGGAACTGCGGCGGGGCCGGACCAGGCCGAGCCGGTCGTAGGTGCGCAGCGTCTGCGCGTGCATACCGGCCAGCTCGGCGGCCACCGAGATCAGGAAGGTGCGGGAGTCTTGTCCCTTGGAGTTCTCGGCCATCAGCGACTCCCCGCCCATCCGGCCCTGGGGTCAAACCCACTCGCCCGCTCGGCGGCCGCGTAGGCCTCCAGCGCCTTCTTGGCGGCGCCGTTGAGGTTCGGCGGAACCGCCACCTTCACAGTGACCAGCAGGTCGCCATAGCCGCCGCTGCGCTTGGGAATACCGCGTCCACGCACCCGCAGCACGCGACCGTCGGCGGTGCCCTTGGGCACCCGAACGCCCACACGCCCATCGAGTGTCGGCACTGAAAGCGTTGTGCCTAAAGCTAGTTCGGCAAAGCTGACCGGAACGGTCACGGTCAGATCATCGCCGACGCGGCCGAAGACCGGGTCCGGCCGCACGTGCACGGTCACATACAGGTCACCCGATGGGGCGCCCCGCAAACCGGCCTCACCCTGCCCGGGCAGCCGGATTCGCTGTCCGTCCTCAACGCCGGGTGGAATCCGCACCGTGATGGTGCGGGTGCGGGTCGTCACGCCCGTGCCCTTGCATTGAGGGCATGGCTGCTCGATGATCGACCCGCTGCCCCGGCAGGTGGTGCAGGGTTCGGAGAAGCCGAACGCGCCCTGGTTGCGGGTGATCACACCCGACCCGTTGCAGGCCGGGCAGACTTTCGGGCTGGTGCCCGGCCGCGCGCCGCTGCCGTGACAGTTGGTGCAGGGCGCCGGGTTGGTGAGCCGCAGCGGTACCGCAGCGCCCTTGGCGGCCTCCACGAAGCTCAGCTCGGTTTCGGTCTCCAGATCGTTGCCGCGCCGCGGCCGGCTTGGGCGCGGCGCCCCGCCACGACCGAACAATCCCCCGAACAGGTCGCCGATAGTGCTCGCGCCGGTCCGGCCCGCGGCGTCGAACAGGTCGCTGAGGTTGAACTCGACGCCGTCACCGCCCATGCCAAAGCCACCGAAGTTGCCGGCCCCACCGAACCGGCGGCCGAAGCCGGCGCCGGAAAACAGGCGGCGGGTTTCGTCGTACTCCGCGCGTTTGGCCGGGTCGGAGAGCACGCTGTAGGCCTCCGACACCGCTTTAAACCGCTCAGCGGCGCGCGGGTTGTCGCGGTTAGCGTCCGGATGCAGCTCGCGTGCCAGCTTGCGGTAGGCGCGTTTGATCTCCTCAGAACTGGCGTCGGGGGAGACGCCTAGCTCCTTATAGAAGTCCTTCTCGACCCATTCGCGTTGAGCCATAGCGCGTCACCCCCTTTCGCCATCCTCTCGGAATTGACCGTCCGCTATGGCGGTCAGTGTTCTGATTCTGCGTCCGGTGCGGGCGACGCGGCGTTGTTATCGGAGCTCACCGCCGACTGCGTCTCGGCCGGCAGGTCCGCGGGCACGCCGGCCTCACCGACATCGGCTGCCGTGGCGGCATCCTCGTCCTCGGGGAGGGTGTCGACCACGGCCACCAGGGCATGGCGCAAGATCTGGTCGCCGAGCTTGTAGCCCTGCCGCAGCACCTGGCCGATCACCGGCTTGGTGCCGTCGGCCCCGTCGCCCTCGTGCTGGATGGCTTCGTGCAGCACCGGGTCGAAGTCCTCGCCCTCGGCGCCGAACGCCGTCAAACCCAGCCCGGTCAACGCGTTGGTCAGCTTGTCGGCCACCGACTTCAGCGGACCGGACTCCAGATCCCCGTGACTACGCGCGCGCTCGAGATCATCGAGCACCCCCAGCAGTTGGCTGACGACGGTGGCTTTGGCGCGGTCCGCCGCCGCCTGCTGATCGCGCAGCGCCCGCTTACGGTAATTGGCGAAGTCGGCTTGCACCCGCTGCAGGTCCGCGGTGAGTTCGGCGATTTTGTCCGCGGCCTCCGTGGTGCCGACGGCCGTCGGCGCCGGCCGGCTGGGCGCAGACGCCACATGCCGCACTTCGCCGGTCTCCGGGTCGATACGCCGTTTATCGGTGATAGTTACCTGTTCCTGTGGGTCGCCTTCTGTCACTTGGCCTCCCGATCGTCGTCAACCACCTCCGCGTCCACGACATCCTCGGAGCCGCCGGACCCGTTGCCGCCCGCAGCGCTACCGGCAGCCTGAGCCGCCTGGGTGGCCTCGTAGATTGCCTGGCCAAGCGCCTGCGACTCGCGGCCCAGCTTCTCCATCGCGGACTTGATCACGTTGATATCAGTGCCTTCCAACGCTTTCTTCGCGTCAGCGACCGCCGCGTCAACCCTGTCGAGAACATCCGCGGGAACCTTCGAGCCGCCGGATTCGGATGCTGCGCTCCGCTGTTCGGCGATGAACTTCTCCGTCTGGTAGACCAGCGTCTCGGCCTGATTGCGGACATCGGCTTCCTCGCGGCGCCTGCGGTCTTCTTCGGCGTGCGCCTCGGCGTCCTTGATCATCCGCTCGATCTCTTCCTTGGACAGCGCCGAGCCTTCCTGGATGCGGATCGTGTTCTCCTTACCGGTGCCCTTGTCCTTCGCGGTGACGTGCACGATGCCGTTCGCGTCGATGTCGAAAGTGACTTCGATCTGCGGCACACCGCGCGGGGCTGGCGGGATGCCGGTCAACTCGAAGGACCCGAGCAGCTTGTTGTGCGCAGCGATCTCGCGCTCACCCTGATACACCTGGATCATCACCGACGGCTGGTTATCGTCTGCGGTGGTGAAGGTCTCGCTGCGCTTGGTCGGGATCGTGGTGTTGCGCTCAATCAGCTTGGTCATCACACCACCCTTGGTCTCGATGCCCAGGCTCAGCGGCGTAACGTCGAGCAACAGAACGTCTTTCACCTCACCTTTGAGCACCCCGGCCTGCAGCGCCGCACCCACCGCGACAACCTCGTCGGGGTTGACGCCCTTGTTGGGCTCCTTGCCACCGGTGAGCTCTTTGACCAGGTCGGTCACCGCGGGCATCCGGGTCGAGCCGCCGACCAGCACGACGTGGTCGATCTTGGCCACCGAGATCCCGGTGTCGGCGATCACCTGCTGGAACGGCTTACGGCAGCGGTCCAGCAGGTCCTGGGTGATCCGCTGAAACTCCGCGCGCGTCAGCTGCTCGTCGAGAAACAGCGGGTTCTTGTCGGCGTCAACGGTGATGTAGGGCAGGTTGATCGAGGTGCTCGGCGAGGAGCTCAGCTCGATTTTGGCCTTCTCGGCCGCTTCCTGCAGCCGCTGCATGGCCATCTTGTCCTTGGTCAGGTCGATGCCGGTCTGCTTCTTGAACTTGTCGGTGAGCCAGTTGACGATGCGCTGATCCCAGTCATCGCCGCCCAGGTGGTTGTCCCCTGAGGTGGCGCGCACCTCCACCACGCCCTCGCCGATCTCCAGCAGCGAGACGTCGAAGGTGCCCCCGCCCAGGTCGAATACCAGGATGGTCTGCTCCTTCTCCCCCTTGTCGAGGCCGTAGGCCAGCGCGGCCGCGGTCGGCTCGTTGATGATGCGCAGCACGTTAAGGCCCGCGATCTGGCCGGCCTCCTTGGTGGCTTGACGCTGGGCATCGTTGAAGTAGGCGGGAACCGTGATCACCGCGTCGGTGATGTCTTCGCCCAGGTAAGCCTCGGCGTCGCGCTTCAGCTTCATCAAAACCCGGGCGCTGATCTCCTGCGGGGTGTACTTCTTGCCGTCGATCTCGATCTTCCAGTCGGTGCCCATGTGCCGCTTGACCGAGCGCACGGTGCGTTCAACGTTGGTCACCGCCTGGTTCTTGGCGGGCTGGCCGACCAGCACCTCGCCGTTGCGGGCGAACGCGACGATCGACGGAGTGGTGCGCGAGCCCTCGGAGTTGGCGATGACCGTGGGGTCGCCGCCCTCGAGGACACAGATGACGGAGTTGGTGGTCCCGAGGTCGATTCCGACCGCACGAGCCATAATGGATCCTCCCTGAGTCGAGCTTCGGTCTTACCTACGCTTGCCTACGCTTTCCTATGCTGAGTGAACCGCGCTCAAGCCTGCTCCCCCCGTCACGGTCTGTCAACTCAGGGTTGAGTTAGGTTCACTCAAGTTCTCGATCGGTTAACGGTGAACCTTGGCGGTTTGTTCCCTTGCTTTGCCCAGCGGTTGGCTCGCACACCTATCCCGCGACCAAGAATCACCCCCGCCATGCGGCTCGTATCATCTCGGTGTGCACCACCACCGACAACGGCTGCCGGCCGCTTACTTTGTGTCCTTCGGGTGAACAGCACCGGCGTGGCGCAGCCCCAGGGTGCGGTTGTCGGTGTCGACGAGATACCAGATTCGCCCGCCGCTGGTGACCTCGTGCTGCCACTGCTCCATGCCGACCCCGTGGTGCGCTGACGTGGCCAGGTGCGAGTAGCACGCCGCGGCGGGCGGCCAGCGGTCTGCGTAGGCGGCGTCGATGCGGGCACCGTTCGTCGGCCAGCTCGGCTTCGGTGGCTTACCGGTATCCTCGGCGGTCGCTGGTCATGGCGGTTCCTTCCCGTGTCGCCAATCCAAGATATTTGCGTGTCTGGGCTCCATTGCCCAATTGCGCGAAAATCCCTCTAGGACAGTGTGTATCGACTCCTACTGCGCGACTACCTGAGGATTCCACGTGTCTGAACCTCATTTAGTGTCTGAACCTCATTTACGTGTCGACCGGGGAGCGCACTCCATCCGGTGACGCGGCCCGGTGTCGCACCGGTGTTACACTGACTTTGTGCCTACAGCACGTCGCCGACATGCGATCACCGAGACACCACCCGTGGAGGCGGCCCTGGATGAATTGCGCCGCGAGCTCGGCACCGATCGCGTCGATCTCGGCGAGCTTGTCGTCCTTGGCGCCGCTGCAAAGATCGCGGCAATCCGCGCCGAGCGTGATGGCGCTGCCAGGCTTCGGCGCCGGCTGGCTGACCGAGTACGCTCGCGCAACCTTCCGGTCGACGTGCATGCCGCAGGAGTCGCGCGGCAGACTGGATGGGTGCGCGGGTGAGCGTTGAGCTGCTGCTCGACAATTCGGCGTTCGTCCGCCTGGCGTCACCGGCACTCGAGGAGCGGCGGGCGCAGGAGATCGCCAACGCGCTCGAACAGCGCCTCATCGGCGTCTGCCTGCCCTTCCTGCTCGAGGCCGGGTACTTGGCACGCAGCGCGACCGATCACGACGAGCTGCTCAGCGAGTTGACGGCATTGCCGATGCTGCACATCGACACCCAGGTCGAGCAGCGCGCCCTCGATGCGCAGCGTCAACTCGCCCGCGCCGGGCACCATCGCCTTCCGCCCGTCGATCTCATCATCTCCGCGCTGGCGGATCGACACGACGTCGGAGTGCTGCACTACGACCGCGACTACGACACCATCGCCGCGAGGACGGACCTTCGCTTCGCGAGCGTCTGGCTGGCCGGGCGTGGCAGCCTGTGACGACGGGTCGGTCGCGCCAGGCCCGCCGGGCCAGCCGAAGAAGTTGCCGCCGAGCATGGCGGTGATGTCGGCGCGGCTCCATCCCCGCCCAGCCGGATGCTCGCCGAGGGTCAGCAGGGTTTCGCGCACCATCCACCGAATCGGACCCCCGGGTGTGGCTGTCGTCGAAAAGGCGCCTCGGGCAATGCGCCCCGCCACCCCGCCGGCCCCTATCGGCTAGCCGCCCCAATGCGGCGGAGCCGCAGCGAGTTGGCGACCACGCTGACCGAGGAGAACCCCATCGCCGCACCCGCGACGATGGGGTTCAGCACGCCGAGCGCGGCAAGCGGGATGGCGGCGGTGTTGTAGCCGAAGGCCCAGCCCAGGTTCTGATGGATCGTGCGCAGGGTCTGCCGCGACAGCTCAATCGCCTGCACGACACCGTCGAGGCGGCCGGACATCAGCGTGATGTCGGAGGCCTCGATGGCCACGTCGGTGCCGGTACCGATCGCAATGCCCAGATCGGCCTGCACCAGGGCAGGGGCGTCGTTGACGCCATCGCCGACCATCGCCACCACCCGGCCCTCGTCTTGGAGTCGGCGAACCGCGGTGACCTTGTCTTCGGGTAACACCTCGGCCAGCACCCGGTCGATGCCGACCTGGTTGGCGATCGCGGCCGCCGTGGGGGCGTTGTCGCCGGTGATCAGTGCGACCTGCAGCCCCATGGCGCGCAGCTTGCGGACCGTGTCGACGGCGTCGTCTTTGATCGTGTCTGCGACGGCGAGCACACCCACAACCTGGCCGCCGCGGCCGACGAACACCGCGGTGCGGCCCTGCTCTTCGAGCTCGGTGGCCGCCGTCGCGAGGGGCTCAGGCAACACGACATTGTGCTCTTCGATGAGGTTGCGCCGCCCGACCAGCACGGGCAGGCCCTCGACCTCGGCCCGCACTCCACCGCCGGCGAGCTTGGCGAACTCGGTAGCGGCCGGAATCTCCAACCCGCGCGCGCGGGCGGCGGCGACGATCGCCGCGCCGATCGGGTGTTCTGAGCCCGCCTCGACCGCGGCCGCGATCCGCAGCACCAGATCAGGCTGCCGGCGCTTGTCGGCAATCACGTCGGTGAGCCGCATCCGGGCGCGGGTGAGGGTGCCGGTCTTGTCGAACACCACGGTGTCGATCTTCTTCGAGGCTTCCAGCACCTCTCCGCCCTTGACCAGGATCCCCAGGTCGGCGCCGCGGCCGGTGCCGACCATGATCGCCGTGGGGGTGGCAAGGCCGAGCGCGCACGGGCACGCGATGATCAGCACCGCCACCGCCGCGGTCATGCCAGCGACCGGGTCGGCGGCCAACAGCGTCCACCCGGCAAACGTCGCCACGGCAACGCCGAGCACCGCAGGCACGAACACCGCCGAGACCCGGTCCGCCATCCGCTGTATCGGGGCCTTGCCGCCCTGTGCCTGCTCAACCAGGCGCACGATCTGCGCTAGCGCGGTGTCGGCCCCGACGGCGGTAGCGCGCACGGTCAGCAGCCCGTCGGTGTTGACCGTTGCTCCGGCGACATGGTCACCCACCGTTTTCTCGACCGGGACGGACTCGCCGGTCAGCATCGACTCATCGACGGCGGCTCGCCCGTCGATGACCTCGCCGTCGACCGGGATCTTCTCCCCTGGCCGCACCAGCACCAGGTCTCCGACTTGCACCTGATCAACCGGCACGAGGAGCTCCTGGTCGTCGACCAGCAGGCAGGCTTCCTTGGCGCCCATCTCCAGCAGCTTGCTAATGGCCTCTCGCGTCTTGCCGTGAGCTCTGGCCTCGAAATAGCGGCCCAGCACCACGAACGCAATAATCAATGCTGCGGTATCGAAGAACAGCGGCCCGCCAACGAACAGCTGATAGACGGAGTAGGCAAACGCGGTCAGGGTGCCCAGCGCGATCAGCGTGTCCATGTTCGCGGTCTTCTCCCGCGCCTGTTGTGCCGCCCCCAACAGGAACGGCCACCCGGATATGAACTGCACGGGCACCGTCGCGGCAAAGGCTAACCACCCCGCCCACGGGTAAGCGCCGAAGAACATCGGCGCCGCCATCACCGCCACTCCCAACGGGAATGCCAACCACACGCGCCGTAACCAGGCCCGAATCCCGCGCTTGGCCTCATCGCGGGGCGACAGTTGCCTCGTGCTTAGCGGCTCAACGTGATAGCCAATACCTTCTAGCGCCCTCCTCAGCCTCTGGATCTCCGGCGGATCTTCCAGCACGTCACCGCCCAAACCCAACAGCAGCCGACCGATCCCGCCGACGACTTTCCCCACCATGCCGCCGTTGCCGGTATCGGCTGAGCGCGGGACACGGAGAGGCGCTAAAACGGCGGGGCTGTGCACCGCCTCCGTGATCGCCGACAAGACAGCAGCGGAATCGCGGTGCTCGGGCAAATACCGGATCACGACGGATGCCGTCCGGGGATAGACACTCACGGCGCGCACACCGGGCAGCTTGCCGACCATCTCCTCGATCGCGACCGCCCGGCCCCTGTCGATACGAAAACCTTTGGTATGCACACGCATCCGTCCCGCCGCGTCAGATGTAACGGCCAGGCCTACAGCCCGCTGAGCATCAATGGTCAGCATCAGCAGTGCTGGTCTTCGCAGTCCGCCGCCGGGATGGCACTTCCGCGTCTGCCGCCGCCGATGGTGCCGCCTCCTTCCCGCTGCGCTCTACCGCTTCGGCGAGCATGTCGGCGGCCGTCAGTCGGACCCGCTCGGCCTGATCCTCAGCCTTACGGACGCCGCGGACACCACAGGCCATCGCGGAAACCGTTGCCTCCCGCCACGGAGCTATTGCCACCACCCTGTGTGCGACCTCATACGCCGCAAACGTCAACACGTGGGGCGCCGCTTTCACCACGAATGGATGCAACGCCATCTCGAGCGCTCCCTTCACAAATCGTTGCCCCTCATTGGCTCACGCTCTGGGAGGCGCGCGTGTCGCGCGACGCGTTAGCCGACGGGCAACCCCAAGGTATTGGTTGCCCCTGGGGCAAGGTCAAGGGCTAGGCGACACCGGTGCGGTGGATGGATTCATCGCGTTCGCAGGATCCTAACCGGACCTGATTGTTCGAAGCACTGGCGCTTCTGCCTAAACGCCTTGGCATGCAATTACTTACGCAATTTAATGGAGGCTGGACCAACAGCCGGTGCCCCGCGAGCGGTGGGCGGCAAAAAATTACGGCACTGCGTCTTGACCTTGCCCCCGAGGCAATCCCTAACGTTGGAGTCACCGGCGGTGATGCCTCCACCGCATTCAGGCAAAGGAGGCGAACATGAGCTGAGCAGCAACCTCATTGGCTCAGGTTTCCCAGATGGTGGCTATGCGGCGCACCCAAGGCCAACAACCATCAACACCAGGATTCACCTTGACGGGCGTTCTCACCACAGAGAGTTGGGTCGGGAGCTGGAGAAGCAATGAGCACTGGCGGTAGGACCCAGGGCCTTGGTGCCGCCGGTTTCCCGGTCGGTTGTCCGTCCCCTGGTGCCCCTGGTCAGGTCGGTGCCGCTCCAGCTCCCGCCACCTCGAACCGTGCATGCGGTTCTCCCGCACACGGCTCACCGACGCCGTTCACCGCCGGCATTCGGTTTCTCCCGCCAGGGCTTGTTAGCCCTGGGTGCGATGACGGTTCCGTTCAGGCTGTACAACCCGCAGTAATCGGTGGACTGGTAGGCAAGCACGGACAGGCCAAAGCCGCGCCCGCGCTTGTGCTGCCTACCGATAAACAGCGCCAACCGGTCTTGGGCGTGCTGCTGGATCTTGTGGAAGCGGATCGCGGAGTGGCCGTAGCGAAAATAGTTCGCCCAGCCACGCAGGAACCTGTTCAGGTCCTCCACCACCACCTCGACCGGCAGCAGCAGCCGAGACCGGATCGTCAACTGCCTGATCCGATCGCGTGCACGGTGCATCGCCCGATCACTGGGCCAGCGGGCCAAGAACGCCACACCACGTCTGCCGTGCACACCCCGCGAGCGCACCATCCGATGATGAAAGCCGAGAAAGTCGAAACCTTCTCCGCCCACCACCAATTCGACGATGCGGGTCTTGGCCTCCTTGGGCACCAAGCCCAACTCGGCCAGCAGCGCCCGCAGCCGCGCGAGCGCGGCGTGGGCTTGCTGTTCGGATTCGCGCATCACCAGCAGATCGTCGGCGAAGCGCACCAGCACCCCGAAAGCGCGGGTGTCCCAGGACCGGTCGAGCCGGTGCAGGTACACGTTGCACAGCAAGGGGCTGATCACAGCACCTTGCGGGGTTCCGGTGTCTGGATGACGGACGACGCCGGATTCCATCACTCCCGCACGCAGCATCGCGCGCAGCAGCTTAAGCGCCGACTGGTCGCACACCCGTTCCTCGACCGCTGCCATCAACCGGTCATGCGGTATCACCGAAAAACAATCGGCGATATCGGTCTCCACCACCCACCGCCTGCCCCGAAAGTTCTCGTCGACGAGCACCTGCAGGGCATCGTGCTGACCCCGCTTCGGGCGAAACCCGAAACCGCACGGGGCAAAACCCGCTTCGAAGATCGGCTCGAGCACGATCTTGGTGGCGGCCTGCACGATGCGGTCACGCACAGCAGGAATCGACAGCGGCCGCTGCTCGGTCGTTCCCGGCTTGGGGATATAGACCCGCCGCGCCGGAAGCGGCCGATACGACCCATCCCGCAGTTCGGAGAGCAGTTCATCAAGGAGCCGGTCGATGCCGTACTCCTTTTCGATCCAGTCCAAGGTGGTCCGGTCAATGCCCGGTGCGCCGTTGTTGGTGCGCACCGCGACCCAGCCGCGCCACAGGACATCTCTGCGCAAGATTTTGTCCCACAACGCATGAAACCGTCGCCCGGGATCGGCCTTGGCCGTCCGGTACAGCGTGTGTTGCAGGGCACGCACCTTGTCCAACGGAACCTTGTCAGCGACAACAGTTCCGCTGTCGGCGGGACTAGCCGAAACGGCACTCACCGGGCACCTCCACAGTCACCCACACGCATCGACGAAGCAGTGGCCCTTCCCTCACCGGCGGTTGTGTTGTCCGCTCGGCTCAACCGGTACTACGACCACCTCCGACGCCCCCCCGGCTGGCTTCCACTTCCCGGCTCGTCGCCGGTTATAGGTCGCCGCGCTCCAACCGCTCTACGCAGTCGGTTGGGCCGGGGAGGGCCTCTCCAGTTCCCGTCACCACTATCCGAACGTTCCGAGCCCCTTACGCCGGGGAGTCCTTCACGGCTGCACTTCCAGGATCTTCACCGCTTCCATGGCCTTCGCCCTTCTCCTCCGGGCTCGGCACTCCCTGACCGCTTAACGACGCGGCAGGCTTCACTTCACGTTACGGACCGTTCGGTTGCACACCCCGATAACCGGGGCGTTCGACGCTGGGCTTCGACCCCGCCCGTTTCCAGACGACACCGCCAGCCTGCTACCGGGCCTCCTGACAGCTACCCGGACCGGACTTTCACCGGCAAGCGACGACGAGCTTACGAATCAGCCGCCAACCATTTACATGATCAACCACCTTTCACTACTGGACGCACAGGAGGAGCCCGATGAAATCTCACGCCAAGAAGGCAATCGCGCTGTCCGGTGGTGCAGCTATCCTCGTCTTAGGAGTCGGGTTCGGCGGCTGCGATCTGTCGCCGAACGGTGCGACGACAACGCGTTCGTCCAGCATTGCACTGGCATTCCGATCTCCGTTGCTCCCACCGGAACTTTCCACGCATCTCGATACGGTTACAGCTAGCGTCATTAGCGGTGTCGACCTGGTGGGACAAGCCCACCCAGGTGGCCCGCCATGCGTCGCCGACTCAACAAGCCCCTGCCCACCGGTGGTCGACGATTCGGCCAATGCGCCAAGTCCACCTCGCACGCGGGCTATGTGCTGGCCAGCCGGGGTATTTGGGCAACACTGCTATCGCCGGTAGCAAAACATTCTGCGACGCCATGGCTCAGGCCCACGGGATCGCCTGGGAGGTTGCACAACGCCGCGGCGCCGACACCGCTAGGCGTGGGATTGCTCTTTTTGCGCGGCCACTTGCCGCGTATCGTTGACCTTGCCCCTGGGGCAATCCTTACCGTTGGAGTTACCGGCGGCGACGCCCGCCGCGCACGCGCGAGGCGCCGCCAGACCAATGTCTGCACTTCAGCCTAAAAAGGAGGAAGGGGAAACGGACTCGCGACGCCGACACCGCTCCCCCAACGAGCAATGAGTGAGACACCTGCATCGGGGACTCGCACCGCTACGCTTGAACCCTCCGACTGGGAACGGTCATCAATGGCGGGTCCCGTCCGTGAACGAACTCTGATGACCCACACCGTCGGTGACGCCGCCGACGCCGTCGGCGTCTCGGCCAAGGCCATCCGGATCTGGGAAGCCAAGGGGCTGCTACCGCCGGTCGAGCGCACCCAAGCCGGCTACCGGCTCTTCAGCGACGACGACATCGCGATCCTTCGGTTTATTGTGCGGGCCCGAACCCTCGGCCTAACCCTGTCGGAGATCAAAGACATCCTCGACCTGCATCGTCACGGCGTGGCACCCTGTGAACAGGTCATCGCACTGCTCGGCACGCACATTCGCGACATCGACTGCGCTATCGCCCACCTACGCGCCCTACGCGCCACCCTGGCCGCCGCGCTACAGACTGCCCGCAGCGATCAACGTCGCGGACAGGCTGCCACCGTCTGCCGCATCATCGAATCGCCAACTGCATAGAGGGTCATCGCTTGACGTCCTCCCCGCAGTGAACTGCGGGCATTGATCGTGCCGGCCGGCTGTCTCGATGGCCGCTCATGCGGCTAGCGCCGTGGGCTGGCCGGCGGTGGAGGTTCGCGCCGAGCGGCCCCGTCGCATCGCGGTTTTGGCTTGACGCCGGGCTTTGATGCGCGCCACGGGGCTCCCCCAGCACCGCGTTATACACCCGCACGCCGGTAAAAAAAGAGGTGCCCACGGACACAAACGACGTATCGCCGCGCCCGCCACAGCGTGTCGCTGCGGCACGCCCACCTCGTCGTCGTAACCACCTACCGGCGCAAACTGTTCACCGATCCAATGCCCACCTGCGCCGAGCACCCCCTGCGCGCCGTGTGCGCCGAGCTGGACGTCGAGTTGGTCGAGTTCAACGGCGAGGCCGACCACGTGCACGTGCTGGTCGCCTATCCGCCCACGCTGGCGATCTCGGCCCTGGCCCACCGCCTCAAAGGCGCTCCAGCTACGCCGTTCATCGGGAATACACCGGCGCCTGTGTGCGCGCCCGCGTCGGCAGCCACGGCGAAGTAGGACGGAGGCCTCGATGGCCACGTCGGCGCCGGTCCTGTAGGGCGGTACCAGCCACTACGTATTTACCCGATGCCAACGGGCCCGCCAGTGAGACCGCTGCGGTAGCCTCGCAGCCTATCCTCGGAGTGTCCGCGTCGCAGCGCTGCGCCACGCCACGCGAGAGGAAGCCGATGCCCCTGCTGCCCAGCACGCCGCCCCCCGGTGCCGCTGAGACCGCGCTGCTCACTCGGGAGGACGTGGGCTATCACCACGATCTGCACCGCCGGCAGCTGCAGATGATCGCGATCGGCGGCGCCATCGGAACCGGGCTGTTCCTCGGGGCGGGAGGACGGCTGGCCTCGGCAGGGCCGGGGTTATTCCTCGTGTATGCGATCTGCGGCGGGTTTGTGTTCCTGATCCTGCGCGCGCTGGGCGAACTGGTGCTACACCGCCCGTCATCCGGGTCGTTCGTGTCATACGCACGCGAATTCTTCGGGGAGAAAGCGGCTTTCGTCGCTGGCTGGATGTACTTCCTGAACTGGGCGATGACCGGAATCGTGGACAGCACCGCGATCGCCAAGTACTGCCACTATTGGAAGGCCTTCGATGCCGTCCCGCAGTGGACCCTCGCGCTCGTCGCACTGGTGGCGGTGGTCGCCGTCAACCTGATCTCGGTGAAGGCCTTCGGCGAGTTCGAGTTTTGGGCGGCATTGGTCAAGGTGCTGGCGCTGACGACGTTTCTGATCGTCGGAACCGTCTTTCTGGCCGGGCGCTTCCAGGTCGACGGGCGGAACACCGGCCTGGGACTGTGGGCCGACCACGGGGGGTTCTTGCCGACCGGCCCGCTGCCCCTGGTGCTGGTTACCTCCGGCGTGGTGTTCTCCTACGCCGCCGTCGAACTGGTCGGCACCGCCGCCGGGGAAACGGCCGAGCCGGAGAAGATCATGCCGCGCGCGATCAACGCGGTGGTGGCCCGCGTCGGGATCTTCTATGTCGGGTCGGTGGCCCTGCTGGCACTGCTATTGCCCTACACCGCCTACAAAGAACACGAAAGCCCCTTCGTGACGTTCTTCTCCAAGATCGGTTTCAGCGGCGCCGGCAGCGTGATGAATGTGGTGGTCCTCACCGCCGCGTTCTCGAGCCTGAACGCGGGGCTGTATTCGACCGGCCGCATCCTGCGATCGATGGCAGTGAACGGCAGTGGACCGAAGTTCACCGCCCGGATGTCGCGGAGCGGCGTGCCCTACGGCGGGATCTTGCTGACCAGCATGGTCGGCCTTTTCGGGGTCGTGCTCAACGCGGTCAGGCCGGGCCAAGCGTTTGAAATCGTATTGCATATCGCCGCTTTGGGTGTCATGGCGGCCTGGGCGACAATCGTGGCGTGCCAGCTTCGTCTTTACCGGATGGCGAATGCCGGGATGATGCGCCGACCGCGATTCCGGATGCCGCTGGCCCCCTACAGCGGCTACCTGACGCTGACGTTCCTGGCTGCCGTGCTGGTGCTGATGGTGCTCGACGCCCAACGTGGTCCCTGGATCGTCGCGACGATGGTGATCGGCATCCCCGCCCTGATCGGCGGCTGGTATCTGGTGCGCGACCGGGTGGCGACCAGCGCCGCAGAAACCGGCGGCCCGGCCCGCGGCCTTCCGCTCGCCCCCGATGTCCCGGCCGTTGAGGATGTCCCGATCGTCGCCAACCCGGCGGTGGATCCGGACGAGTGATCGGACCCGTCCGGTTGGCGGAGCGCCTTATCCGGTTTCGCCGTCGAATCTGGCGATCGACGGTGCGGCCAGTGGTGCGGTTTCGGCGTCATGGACCCCCGGGCCGGACGGCATCCCGTGGCGCGCGGGCCGGGAGCGCACCCGCAACGGCCACCAGAACCAACGCCCCAGCAGCGCGGCGATGGACGGCGTCATCAGCGAGCGCACGATCAAGGTGTCCACCAGCAGGCCCAGGCCGATAGTCGAGCCGCCCTGCCCGATGGTGCGCAATTTGTTGACGACCAGCGCCGCCATGGTAAAGGCAAACACCAGGCCCGCGGCGGTCACGACTCCACCGGTGCCGCCCATGGCGCGGATGATCCCCGTCTTGAGCCCGGCGCCGATCTCCTCCTTGAACCGCGACACCAGCAACAGGTTGTAGTCAGAGCCCACCGCCAGCAGGATGGTGACCGAGAACGGCAGCACGATCCAGTTCAAGTCCAGGCCGACAAGATGCTGCCAGACGATGACGGATATCCCGAAGCCGGTGGCCAGCGAGAGCACCACCGTGCCGACGATCACCATCGAGGCAAACAGTGCCCGGGTGATCACCAGCATCACGATGAAGATCAGGATGAGCGCCGCCATGGCCTCGACCATCACGTCGTATTTGGTGGCTTGCTGGATGTCTTTCCAGGACGCCGCGGTGCCCCCGAGATAGAACTTGGCGTTGGCCAACGGGGTTTCCTTGACGGCCTCGCGTGCGGCCTTGAGCTCCGCGTCGACATGGGAGATGCCTTCGGTGCTGGCGGGATTGCCGTCGTGGGTAATGATCATGCGGGCGGCCTTGCCGTCGGGAGAGACCAGTAGTTTAAGTCCTTGCTGGAAGTCGTGACTGCCGAACACCTCCGGCGGGATGTAGAAAAGACCGTCGATTTTCGCCTGGTCGAAGAACTTGCCCATCAGGGTCGCCGTGTCGGTCATGCGGTCCATTTGAGTGACCAGGTCATTAAAACTGCTGTAGAGGGTCAAAAACGTGGTCTGCATGGACTTGGCGACGGCGATCAACGGTGGGATCAATTTGACCAGCTCTCGGGACGCGGCAGCGCTGCTTTGGAGAGCTTTGGCTAGAGAATGGAAATTCTCGGAAAGCTTGTCGAAGCCGTCCAGGGCGTCGAAGATGGAGCGCAACGACCAACATATCGGGATGTCGAAGCAGTGCTTTTCCCAGTAGAAGTAGCTGCGAATCGGCCGCCAGACATCATCGAAATCTGCGAGATGGTCGCGTATTTCATCAGAAATGGCGGCGGTATCCGCTGTGACTTTAGCGCTGTCGTCAATCGAATTGGCTAGTTCTTGCTGCACCTTGTACATGTGTTCTAAAGTTGCGATCTGGAGGCCGAGGTCGTCGC
Source organism: Mycobacterium sp. SM1 (assembly GCF_018361265.1). Taxonomy (GTDB): domain Bacteria; phylum Actinomycetota; class Actinomycetes; order Mycobacteriales; family Mycobacteriaceae; genus Mycobacterium. The sequence goes on along the minus strand of NZ_JAFLNH010000001.1, from coordinate 1,883,163 downwards.
GGCTCAGCCTGAGAATATCGGCGAGACGGTCTTTCAAATACCGCAAGTTATCCCGGATGGGGATGGGACCCATCGCCACTTGAAACGGGATGGTGCCGTGCTCGATGTTGTAGCCCAGCGGCCGGGTGATGCTTTGCACCCGAGCGATTCCCGGCACGCGGAAGATGTTTCCGGCGATCCGGTCCAGGTCGAGCATGTCGACCGGGTTCCGAAGATCGTGGTCGGCTTCGACGAGCAATATATCGGGATTGAGTCGGGCGTAGGTGAAATGCTGCAGGGCGGCGGCGTACCCGACATTGGATTCCAGGCTTGCGGGAATGTAGCGACGGTTGTCGTAGCTGGTCTGATACCCCGGCAACGCGAGTCCGCCGACGACGGCGACGGCCAGGGCGCCCGCGAGGATCGGCGCGGGCCAGCGCACCACCGCGGTTCCGATCCGCCGCCACCCGCGGACATTGATCGGGCGTTTCGGGTCCAGCAGGCCGACACGGCCACCGGCGACCAGAATGGCTGGAACCAGGGTGAGCGAGGCGACGATCACGACGAGCAGCCCGATGGCGCAGGGAATGGCCAGGGTGTTCAAATACGGCAGCCGCGTCAGCTTCAGGCACAGCATCGCTCCGGCGACGGTGAGGCCCGAGCCCAAGACAACGTGGGCCACCCCGCGATAGGTGGTGTAAAAGGCCGTTTCACGATCCTGGCCCGCTTGACGCGCCTCGTGGTAGCGCCCGATGAAAAATATGGCGTAATCGGTTCCCGCGGCTATGACCAGCGACATGAGCAGGCTGACCGCAAACGTCGTGAACCCCATGACGTGAAAGTTCCCGATCACCGCGACGACCCCGCGGGAAACGCCTAGTTCGATGAACACCACGAGGAGCACGAGCAGCACGGTGATGATCGAGCGATAGACGATCAGCAGCATGATCGCGGCGACGACGATCGTTATCGCGACGCGTTGCCCCATGCTTTTATCGCCGGCCTCGGTGGTGTCGGTGGTTTGCGGGGCCTGCCCGGTGACATAGGCCTTGATTCCCGTCGGCGGGTGCGAGTGCGCCACAATGTCTTGCACCGCGTGCACCGATTCGTCAGCCGCCGTCGTGCCCTGGTCGCCGACGAGGTTCACCTGCACGTAGGCGGCTTTGCTGTCGGCGCTCTGGTTGCCCGCCGCCGTGATCAGGTCACCCCAGTAGTTCTGCACATGCTGGACATGTTTGGTGTCGTGCTCCAGCTGACGCACCAGGCCGTCGTAGTAGCGGCGCGCCTCGGTTCCCAGGGGCTGGTCGCCGACCAGCACTACCATCGCGACGCTGTCGGAGTCGAACTCGTGAAACACCTTGCCCTGGCGCTTCATCGCGATCAGCGAGGGAGCGTCTTTGGGCAATAGGCCCACGGTGTTTTCGCGCTCGACCTTTTCCAGCTTCGGCGCGGCCACAAAGATGGCGATGGTGCACCCCAGCCAGGCGATGATGATGGGCACCGCGAGCCGGCGAATCGTCCGCGCTAGCACCGACGCTTGGGTGGAGTCGCCGCTCATGCGGCCTTGTCCAAGCAGAATGTCTGCGCGTTAAGGATGGTGGTGGATTCCTCGTCTTTGAGCCGGCCGTCGACGACGATGCGGCACCCGATCGTCTCGCTATCGCCCTGGGCGACCACTGCGGCGAAGACCCCTGGCAGCGTCGTGGTCAGGGTATGCGACCAGGGCAGGCTGGTGAAATTCGCCCCGTGGGGCTGGGCGTTCTCGTCTAAGTATGTGATGTAGCCGGCCGTTCCCGCTGGACCGAAAACCTCGTATGTCACCCGCTTGACATTGATCGGCACAATCGCTTCAACCTGCCCGGCCGCCGAAAGACGGTGCGAGCCAAAGATCCCATGTAACCGATAGGCGGCAAAGCCACCGACTGTCACCACCGCCGCGATGACCAGCGGGATCCACATCCGCTTGAGAACTTTCAGCATCGTGACTCCTCTCACCGCCCACCCGGTGCCGCGGAGCCGGCCCGTGCGGGAGGCGCTGCCTCGGGTCGCGCACTACCTGCAGCGAGTGGTGGGCCGCTCTTTGACCGTCGCACACGCTTGCGTGTGACCAACCGCTGGCACCCTTCGCCCCTCGAACAGGTCGGCCCTCACCGGGGAGGTCGCGTGCTGACTCCATGAGCCGACACGGCCCCGATGCCGCCCGACCCCCGAATCGGAAGTTGCCCCGCTCCGGCGCTACCTGGACCGCCCCGCGGAATCCTCAACAGCGCATGACGCGCACCGTCGAGAAGCAGGCGGTTGCATAGCACGGCTATATATGATGCCCGATGACGGTAAGCTGCAGACAGACCGAAATTAGCCTAGGAGTTTGATACCTAGGAAAACCGTCCGCTAGCATCACTGCCTCATGACGACAACACTGGGGGAATTCCTTCGTGCGCGGCGGGAGGCGATCACGCCCTGCCCGGAGCGCGACGGCGAACCCACTCGGCGCCGGCGAACCCCTGGGCTGCGTCGCGAGGAGGTGGCCGTGCGGGCAGGGATCAGCGCTGACTATTACGCCCGCCTGGAGCAAGGACGAGAAAAGCACCCCTCGGTCCAGGTCTTGGACGCGTTGGTGAGCGCGCTCGGCTTGTCTCTGGAAGAGGCGGCCTATTTGCATGGCCTCGCGATCCCGCAACACCGCTGGCGCCAAAACCCCAGCGAGCAGCAAGGCCCGGCAGAGTATTTGCTTTTACTCATGCAAAGCTGGACACTTGGGCCTGCGTATATTGTCAATCGCCGGTGTGACGTGCTCGCCAAAAACGTGCAGGCGTCGCTGCTGTTTGACCAATTCACGATTACTGGAAATATTTTGCGCTTGCTTTTCCTGGATCCCGAGGCGAAAACCGCTTGGGTAAACTGGGAGTCTTATGCCAGAAGCACCGTCGCCACGATGCGCCGCATCACCGGCGCCGATATCGACTACCAACCAGACGTGGCCGAGATCATCCACGAGCTTTCCAGCAAGAGCAACGATTTCGTCCGGATGTGGAAAAGCCATGACATCGGTGTCTCCGCCGGGCAAGTCAAACGGCTTAAACATCAGGATTTCGGCGAACTCGAGTTCAACTATGAGCTCCTTTCCGCCGCAAGTGCGCCCGGCCAATTTCTGGTGGTACACAAGGGTTCTGTTGATGTTGCCGCGGCTTCGCTGAGCTGCGATTCAAGCGTCTTGACAACGCCAGAAGTCCGGCGAGGACTCCGGGATGTGTCGATGCGCCCGCCTCCGAGCGATTAGGGGTTCGCTATCGCAGGCGAGTTGGCGCTGTGATCCGCGCGATGACTCGGGTTACCGGCACCCCCGCCTGTTACCGGCACCTGCGCCTCACGCCGAGGTCATCCACGGCCCACTGGCCTTCATGTCGTCGCTGAACGACCTATGTGGCCGACAGCCCGTCGTCACCCCGAAAACGACGTGCATGACATCGGCCAGTGCCCGACAACTCAGCGAATCCGGCTGTAAGACACCGGGGTTAGAACCCGCGTCGTTGTTTCGCGCCAGCGGCCCAACCCGAAACCTGGCCACCCGCTCTGGAGCGGCTGGCGCAGTTGCAGCCGACGACGCTGGCGATCATGCACGGCGTGTCCTTCACCGGCGACGCGCTGCGCAACTGCGTGCCCTGTCCGACGGCTTGGCCGCGTTCACCGGGTAACACCAGCTCAGTCACGTGTGTCGCCCCTGCCACGCAGGCCTCCCGGGACCACCCTCGAGAGCCAGGTCGAACGCTTTGACGCTCCCATCCGTCAACAGCGCGCCGGCGCCGGCGCTGCGGCCAGTACGATCGGTGGCGTGCCTCGCTTCGGCCCCCCGGACGACTTCAGCAACCAGCCGACCCAGCACGCCGATTTCGGCCGGGGCGAACCGCGCCCATCCGACTTTTCCGAGCCTTTCGAACCGGAGCCGGAACCCAGCCCCTGGTATCGCCAACCTAAGGCGTTGCTGGCGTGGGCCGTGTTCGTCCTAATCCTGATCGGGCTGATCATCTACGGGATCATGCAGCTAACGAAGGGCCCGACTCGTCCCGCCCCCACTCCGACGACCACGACGACCACAACCACCACCACCACCACCACTGCGCCGACCACCACGACCACACCCGGCACCACCTCATCCGCACCGGCGCCGCCCCCGCCAGCGACCGGTCCGGCCACTCAAGCACCGCCGCAGCAACCGCGCGAAACTCCGCACCATCACTGGCCGGAGGAGCTTCCGAAGCTGCCGCCGCTGCCGTCGGTGATCACGATTCCGCAGGTGCCGACGGTGATCACGTTGCCGCCCCACCTCTGAGCCGGCGGTCCTGTGCACCCGCAAACGTCGTTACCGTTACTTCACCGCGGTGGCGGATCGGCGTCCCGCCCGCGTGGCAGCGCCGTATTGATCGCCGCGCCCGCTAGCATCGGCACCCATGGCAGGCTACGGCCCTCCCGGCAGCGGTGGCGAAGACGAGCCGACCAGGTACGCGTCCGCCTATGGCCAGGGTGGCGGAGAGCCAGCGTATGGCCCAGGCGGCGACGAGCCCTCGCCCGAGCCCACACCGTGGTATCGCCGGCCGGTGATGCTGGTTGGGTGGGGCATGCTGGTCGCGTTTCTGATCATGGTGATCATTTACGGCATCCTCCAGCTGACCAAGGGAAGCCGCGGCGGAGTTCCGGCGACCAGCACGTCCCTAACGACGCCCACAGCGACGCCGTCCACCGCGACCGTGACGAGCGCCGCGCCCGCCGCGCCCGCCACGACGACGCCCACCACGACGGTAACCCCGATAATGACCACTACCACGGCCACGGCGTCGACCACCAGCGACACCACCACCCCGACTCCGACCAGCACCTCGACCAGCACTTCGACCACGACCAGCAGCGCAGCACCCGGACCGTTTACTCTGCCGTCACAGATCACGCTGCCTCCACTGCCGACGGTGATCACCCTGCCGCCAGGGCTCTGACGCCATCGACCAGCTGCGTGACTCGGGTCACCCTCGGCCCGGCTTGCGCCTACCGCCGGTTCGTGTCCACCCATCCCGGGCCGCTCATCTGCGTCGGGATCACCTCGGCGGTGCGGCGCGAGGATCCCCGTCAGCTAGGCTCGCCTCCGATGAGGCGCCGCGGGCCGGGTCGAGCCTTGATGTCGTGGTCCGGTTAGGTCCAATGAGGGCAGCCTGGGTCGCGGCGAACGACGCGACAATGTCACCATGAGCGGACCCGAGCGTACTAACTTACCCGCTAGTAGCATCGGCTGGGTTACCCCTAAGTAACAACGAGTGTGAGAGAGACGCTTCGTGACCACGCAGACGCTGATCAGACTGGTGGTGGGCCTGGGCATGACCGCGGTCGTGGCGGTGTTCGCCGCCCGGCGGATCGCCTGGCTCGCCAGGCTCACGCTCGCGGGCCAGCCGGCTAGCGGGCGCACCGACCATCTGGGTAGGCGGATCTGGACGGAGTTCGCCGAGGTGTTCGGTCAGCGCCGGTTGCTGAAATGGTCGATTCCCGGCCTGGCCCACTTCCTTACTATGTGGGGTTTCTTTATCCTGCTGACGGTCTACATCGAGGCTTACGGGTTGCTCTTCCAGCCCGACTTTCACATCCCGATCATCGGCCGCTGGGACGCGCTGGGTTTTCTGCAGGACTTCTTCGCCTCCGCGGTGTTCGTCGGTATCACCGTCTTCGCGATCATCCGATTGCGCACACAGCCCAAACAGTATGGCCGCCAGTCACGGTTCTACGGCTCACACACCGGGGGCGCATGGCTGATTCTATTCATGATCTTCAATGTCCTCTGGACGTATGTGCTGGTGCGCGGATCGGCCGTCAACAACGGCACGCTGCCCTATGGCAAGGCGGCGTTCCTCTCCCGGCTATTCGGTACGATCTTGCGGCCCCTCGGCCACACCGGTAACGAAATCCTGGAAACCGCGGCCCTGCTGCTGCATATCGCGGTCATGCTGGTTTTCCTGCTGATCGTGCTGCACTCCAAGCATCTGCACATCTTCCTCGCGCCGATCAACGTGGTGTTCAAAAGGCTGCCCGACGGCCTCGGCCCGCTGCTGCCGATAGAGTCCGGCGGCAAGCCCGTCGATTTCGAGAACCCGCCAGAAGACGCGGTTTTCGGCCGCGGCAAGGTGGAGGACTTCACGTGGAAGGGCATGCTCGATTTCGCCACGTGCACCGAGTGCGGCCGCTGCCAGTCCCAGTGCCCGGCATGGAACACCAACAAACCGCTGAGCCCCAAGCTTCTCATCATGGATCTGCGGGATCATTGGATGGCCAAGGCGCCCTATATCCTGGGAACCGCACCCAAGCCGTTGGCAGGCATGGATCTTCAGACCGCCGCGCAAGAGGGTCACCACGTGCCGGAATCGGGGTTCGGCCGGGTGCCCGGGTCCGGGCCCGGGCAGGCCCGTCGCCCACTGGTCGGAACCGCCGCGCAGGGCGGGGTGATCGACCCCGACGTGCTGTGGTCGTGCGTGACCTGCGGCGCGTGTGTCGAGCAGTGCCCGGTGGATATCGAACACGTCGATCACATTGTCGACATGCGCCGCTACCAGGTGCTGGTGGAGTCGGAGTTCCCCTCCGAGCTGTCGCTGCTGTTCAAAAACCTTGAGACGAAAGCGAATCCGTGGGGCCAGAACGCCTCTGATCGGACCAACTGGATCGACGAGGTGGATTTCGACGTCCCGGTCTACGGACGGGATGCCGACAGCTTCGCCGGCTATGAGTACCTGTTCTGGGTGGGCTGCGCGGGCGCCTACGATGACAAGGCTAAAAAGACCACCAAAGCCGTCGCCGAGCTGCTGGCCGCGGCCGGGGTGAAGTTCCTGGTGCTGGGCGCCGGGGAAACCTGCAACGGCGACTCCGCTCGGCGCTCGGGCAACGAGTTTTTGTTCCAAGAGCTGGCCCGGCGGGCCATCGAGACGCTCGACGGGTTGTTCGATGGGGTGTCGGCCGTTGATCGCAAGATCGTGGTCACCTGCCCGCACTGCTTCAACACCATCGGCCGCGAATACCGCCAGCTGGGCGCCGACTACACGGTGCTGCACCATACCCAGCTGCTCAACCGGTTGGTCCGCGACAAGAGGCTGGTGCCGGTCAAACCGGTCGGTGGCGACGGGGGTACCGGCGGCGGCAGTGGTCCAGTCATCACCTACCACGACCCGTGCTATCTCGGCCGGCACAACAAGGTGTATGAGCCGCCGCGCGAGCTGATAAGCGCCTCCGGCGCGGCGCTGACCGAGATGCCGCGCCACGCCGACCGCAGTTTTTGCTGCGGCGCCGGCGGCGCGCGCATGTGGATGGAAGAGCGCATCGGCAAGCGGATCAATCACGAGCGCGTCGACGAGGCGCTGGCCACCGGGGCCACCACAATCGCCACCGCGTGCCCGTTCTGCCGGGTGATGATCACCGACGGTGTCGACGATCGGGCCAAGGCCGCCGGGCGCGAGGGCGTCGACGTGCGCGACGTGGCACAACTGCTCCTCGAGTCGCTGGACCGCGACAGGATGACACTGCCACCCAAGGGCACCGCCGCTAAACAATCGGCGAAGATCGCGCCCACGGCGTCGCCCGCGCCCACGGCCGCACCCGCAGCAGCCAGGGTCGCCGAGGCGCCTACGCAGGAGAAAGCCGCTGAGCAAACCGCTACGGCGGAACCCACCACCCCCCCGCAGGAACCCGTCAAAGCCGAGACGCTACCCTCTAAAGGTCTTGGCATCGCCGCCGGAGCCAAACGGCCCGGTGCCAAGAAAGCTCCGGTCAAAGCCCAACCCGCCCAGCCACCTTCAAAGTCGACACAAGCTGAGAAGGCAACCCCGTCCGCTGCCACGGCTAAAGGGCTGGGTATCGCGGTGGGCGCTAAGCGGCCTGGTGCCAAAAAAACCGCTGCACCAACACAATCGCCGAAGCAACCAGAACCGGGGCAGGAAGGGCCGAAGCAACCAGAACCGCAGCAGGAACCGCCCGCACCGCCTCCGGCTAAGGGTCTTGGCATCGCACGGGGCGCCCGGCCACCGGGTAAGCGGTGAAATGCATGCGTTCAGCGAAATCGATTGGACAGCAGTGGCAGGATGGTTGATGTGACTACCCGTCAGCTGCCCTGGCACACCAGCGGCCATCACCAGCGGCAGCGCACCTTTACCCAGTCCGCCAAACTCCAAGACGTCCTCTACGAGATCCGCGGTCCGGTACACGATCATGCCGCACGGCTGGAGGCCGAGGGGCATCGCATTCTCAAGCTCAACATCGGAAACCCGGCGCAGTTCGGTTTCGAGGCACCCGATGTCATCATGCGCGACATGATCCAGGCGCTGCCCTACGCCCAGGGCTACTCTGACTCCAAGGGCATTCTGCCGGCGCGGCGCGCCGTGGTCACCCGCTACGAACTCGTCGAGGGCTTCCCCCGATTCGACGTCGATGACGTATATCTGGGTAACGGTGTGTCAGAACTCATCACGCTGACGCTGCAGGCCCTGCTGGACAACGGCGATCAAGTGCTGATCCCGGCGCCCGACTATCCGTTGTGGACGGCCTCGACCTCACTCGCGGGTGGCACACCGGTGCACTACCTGTGCGACGAAACCCAGGGGTGGCAGCCCGACATCGCTGATTTGGCGTCGAAGATCACCGAGCGTACCAAGGCGCTGGTGGTCATCAACCCGAACAATCCGACCGGCGCGGTGTACAGCCGCGAAATCCTCACTCAGATAGCGGATCTGGCGCGTGAGCATCAGCTGCTGCTGCTCGCCGACGAGATCTACGACAAAATACTCTACGACGACGCCAAGCACATCAGCATAGCGTCAGTGGCGCCGGATTTGTTGTGCCTGACGTTTAACGGTCTTTCGAAGGCTTACCGGGTGGCGGGGTACCGAGCCGGCTGGGTGGTGATCACGGGTCCTAAGGATCACGCCAGCAGTTTCATCGAAGGCATCAGCCTGCTGGCGAACATGCGCTTGTGTCCGAACGTTCCGGCGCAACACGCGATTCAGGTTGCGTTGGGCGGCTACCAGAGCATCCAGGACCTGGTGCTACCCGGTGGCCGGCTGCGTGAGCAGCGGGATGTTGCCTGGGCGAAACTCAACGAGATTCCCGGTGTGTCGTGCGTCAAGCCAGCGGGTGCGCTGTATACGTTTCCCCGTCTTGACCCCGAAGTGTATGACATCGAGGACGACGAGCAACTCGTTCTGGATTTGCTGCTGTCAGAGAAGATTCTAGTGGCTCAGGGAACCGGGTTTAATTGGCCGACACCGGATCATCTGCGAATCGTCACGCTGCCGTGGTCTCGCGACCTCGCCAATGCCATCGAGCGGCTGGGTAACTTCCTGGCAAGCTACCGGCAGTAGCCACGATCAGCTGGCCGACATCACGCGCCTGGCGTGCCCCGCAGAACTGCTGGCTTGCCGCTGGACGGTAGCTGCTGTGCGCCGTTGGCGGCGCCGATCAGATGGCGCGGACCGGGCGCGGTCACGGCCCCCGCGAAGCGAATCAGCGCTGTTCCAGCAGGTTCAGCAGATACCCTCCGTAGCCGGAATTAAGCAGGGTGTGGGCCCGACGCGCAAGCTGCTCGTCGTCGATCAAGCCCATTCGCCACGCCACCTCCTCGGGGACGCTGATTTTCAGGCCCTGCCGCAACTCCAAGGTTCGCACATAGTCGCTGGCGTCCAGCAGCGAGTCAAACGTGCCGGTATCCAGCCATGCCGCGCCTCGGGCCAGCACCTCGACGGATAACCTGCCCTGGTTGAGGTAGGTCCTGTTGATGTCGGTGATCTCATACTCGCCGCGCGCTGATTTCGTTAGACCACGGGCGATCTCAATCACATCATTGTCATAGAAATACAGACCCGGAACTGCGTAGTGCGATTTCGGTGTGGCGGGCTTTTCCTCGATCGACAGCGCCGTTCCATCCGGGCTGAACTCGACAACGCCGTATGCTGACGGGTTGGCCACCCAATAGGCGAAAATCGTTCCTCCATTGACATTTTGGAAGCGACTTAGACTAGTGCCTAAACCTGGCCCATAGAAGATGTTGTCCCCCAATACTAATGCCACCGAATCAGTGCCAATATGGTCGGCTCCGATAAGGAAGGCTTGCGCCAGACCATCGGGCTGGTCTTGCAGCGCGTAGGTGATGTTGACGCCGAACTGCGCGCCGTCGCCGAGGAGCCGGTGAAAGGCGGGCGCGTCGTGGGCGGTGGTAATCACCTGAATATCACGAATACCCGCCATCATCAGCGTGGACAACGGGTAGTAGATCAGAGGTTTGTCGTAGACCGGCAGCAGTTGCTTGCTAACGCCGATGGTGATCGGATACAACCGGGTGCCCGAGCCGCCGGCCAGGATGATCCCGCGCATGAGTTACCCCCTTACTTACTACTTAATCGACAAGATCGGCCTCGGTCAGCTCGGTAGCAGCCAGCGCAGACTCCAAATCCTCGTGCCGAAACACCGAGGTGACCTGATCATGCACGACCCGGAACGCCGACGCGGCGGTCTTGCTCGCGGCGTGATTGTCCGGGCTGGCGATCTTCTGTTCGACGACCACAACACCGTCGTGCACATACATCCGGCAGGGCTCTACGGTCGTTTTGATAGCGGTCGCCCAGTTACGCAGGGCAGCATGCCCCTGCACCGCCCCATGCGCATCCCCGACTTCGATGTCCTCGCTGGACAAGGCTACCAAGGTGTCGAGGTCGGAAGCGTTGAGCGCATCATGCCAAGCCAGAACGGTCGCGATCTCCGATATGGTCATGGTCTGCAAGGTACCGCGTCGAGCGGGTTTGATTCCTGACTCCGCACCCAAATCGATTGCTTACCCGGGCTCGCTTAAAAAGGCGTGCGATCTAACCAGTTCTGCCATACAGCGGTATCGCCGAACAGCGCGATACCGCTCTCGGCGACCGAGATTCGACGTGCCAGCGCCAGCAGCAGGTCGGTGGCGGCGCCCCGCAGCGCTACCGTGCTTTTGCCGTGGTCATGCGACCACGTGATCCTGCCCTCACCAGCGCAAATCGTCCATTCTCCGGCGACACCCAGCCCGGGGTCGGTGGCGTGAAGGTGCATGCTATTGCCGTCCTCGAGGGGCGCCGGCCCCGCCTCGGCTCCGGCCTGGGCGGCGACCCGTTCGAGCCATTCACTGACCCCGTCGGCGGCCAGTTCGGCTGCGAGCGGATAGGCCAGGCCGAGCGCGAGCGCGGCGTCGGCCCGGTGCATCGCTGTCTCGTGCAGTCTGCGCCGGACCCACCAATATGCGGGCCGCCGCCCGAGGAATGTCCACACCGGGGTTTCCATGCCTACCTGCTCAACGGCTTCGATCAGCCGTTGCGCCCCGTTATGCAGCCAGGAGATCACGCCACCGGGATCATCTGGCGGCTTGCCCCCTGCCACGCTGCGGGGATCAAGGTAGTGGTCGGCCCGCTCGGTGATGATCTGTGCGGCCCAGCGATCGCCGCGCCCGACATGACGGAGCAGTTCCTTCAACGTCCAGCCCGGACAAGTCGGGACTGGAGTAGCGGGGTCGGCGCCGTCGATAACATTGCCAAAGGCGCGGTTTTGATCCAGGAATGCTTCCGCGTAGTCCACGCTGGTTAGGCTACGCGTCCGAAAAATCCGGGTGGCCGCCTCCTCAACAGCCCGCTATCACGGCCCGCATCGTCGGCGGCTTGAGCTAAACCGGCCGCCTCCTCAACAGCCCGCTATCACGGCCCGCATCGTCGGCGGCTTGAGCTAAACCGGCCGCCTCCTCAACAGCCCGCTATCACGGCCCGCATCGTCGGCGGCTTGAGCTAAACCGGCCGCCTCCTCAACAGCCCGCTATCACGGCCCGCATCGTCGGCGGCCGAGGCAGAATACCTGCCAGCCCGCCTTGCGCCAGCGGGTGATATCTAGGCAGTTGCGGCCGTCAACGATAACCCGGGCCCGCACATGGCCGGCAAGGTCGTTGGGATCGAGGTCGATGAATTCCTGCCACTCGGTGAGCACCAGCACCGCGTCCGCACGCTCACACGCTTCCGCCACGGACACTGCGTAGTTCAGCGTGGGAAACAGCCGCTGCGCGTTCTCCAAAGCTTTCGGGTCGTAAACGTTGACCGTGGCACCATTGAGCTGCAGCTGACCGGCGACGTTGAGGGCCGGCGAATCGCGGACATCGTCGGATTGCGGTTTGAACGCCGCGCCGAGCACGGCGATATTGGCGCCTAGTAGCGAACCTCCGCAGGCGCCAGTGGCTAATTCGACCATCCGGGTGCGCCGGCGCATGTTGATGCTGTCCACCTCACGCAGGAACGTCAGCGCCTGGTCAGCTCCCAGCTCACCGGCGCGGGCCATGAACGCCCGGATGTCTTTGGGCAAGCAACCACCGCCGAAACCTAAGCCCGCGTTGAGGCATTGGCGCCCAATCCGGGGATCGTATCCAAGCGCGTCGGCCAGCATGATGACATCGGCGCCGGTCGCCTCGCATACCTCAGAGATCGCGTTGATAAACGAGATCTTTGTGGCCAGAAAGGCATTGGCAGACACTTTGACTAATTCCGCGGTCTGCAAGTCGGTCACCAGGAACGGAACCCCCGCGTCCACCAGCGGTCGGTAGAGCTCACGGACCGCAGGCTCGGCGCGGATCGAATCCGGCTGTACCCCCAGCACTATGCGATCTGGGCGCAGGGTGTCCTGCACAGCGAATCCCTCCCGCAGGAACTCCGGATTCCAGGCCACTTCGACATCAATTCCGCGCGGGGCCAACCTACGCGCTCGCTCGCCCAGCTCGGCTGCGGTTCCGACCGGGACGGTCGACTTGCCGACGATGACAGCTGCTCGCGTCAACCGTGGCACCAGCGCATCTATGACAGCATGCACATGGCGCAAGTCGGCGCCGTATTCGCCTTTCTTTTGGGGAGTGCCGACACCCAGGAAATGAACATCGGCGAACCCGGCGGCCAGGTCGTAGTCGGTGGTGAACCGTAGCCGTCCGGCAGCAAGGTTGTCCGCAAGCAGCTCCCGCAGACCTGGTTCGTAAAAGGGAATGTCACCGCCCGCCAGCTTGGCGACCTTACCCGGGTCGATGTCGACACCGACGACGTCGTGTCCCAGCGCCGCCATCCCGGCGGCGTGGGTGGCACCCAGATAGCCGGTGCCGAAGACGGTGCAGCGCACACCGCCGTGTGTACGCCATCGTGATGAGCTAATAGCGTCGTGACACCGAGCGGAAGACGAACGGCGGGTGACAGTTCATTGCGGCTACGGTACCGAGCCAGGGATGCCGGCCCAAACGCGAGTCAGAAGCGGAGGTGAAGGCCGGGGATGCCGATGCCCGGACCCTTGAACCCGTCGTCACCGCGGCCGCGGCCGTGACCCCAGCCTTCGTCGCCGTGACCCCAGCCTTCGTCGCCGTGGTCGCCGCCCCAGGGTGCGACGGGCGCTCCCGGTGCCGGAGGAGCCAACAACTGCGGAAGAAGTGGCGGAATCGGTGGTGGTGGCGGCAGGGCCGGAGGGGGCGCAGGCGCCGCAGGCACGGGAGCCGGCGCCGGGGCGTATACCGGAGCTGACGCCACGGCCGGGGCGGGGGCCGGCGCCACCGCAGGAGCGGGGGCCGAAACCGGCGCCGGAGGGGCGGGCACGGCGGCTTTCGGCGGCGCTGGCGGCAGCTGCTGATTCGGGGTGACAACGTTGTGACTAAGGCTCGGTTTTTGGTCGACGTGCGGCCGGATGCTGATCGCCAGCGAAACCGCCAGCGCCACTAGCCCCACCACAAAGATCGTCAGCACACCCGCGATAGCCAGGAGGGACCTGCGGGTGGGCTGCTCGGCCAACTCCGGGCCGAAATCGGGGTACCTGCCCGGGCTGACGTCTTCTTCGTCGGCGACCGGGCTGTAAGCCTCGCGGCCCTCGCCGGTGAGTGCCTCACCGTGCTCGCCGGGGAGGGCGCTGTACGCGAGGTCCACCCTGCCCGATTCGCCGCCGGCGGCCGCCTCGGGAACGGCACGATATTCGGCTAGCAGATAAGGGTTTACCGCCCCGGTACCCGGGTCCTGCGCGTAGGCCAGGGCGGTGGTGGAGGAGACGAATAGTGGCGCGTTCGCCGCCGCCAACGCCGCACCCCGGGCCAGCGCCATCTCCGGCTCCTCGGGAACACTCACCGGCAGCGGCGTTGCTGCCTCCAAGGCCGGCTTGATCAGCGCGATGTCAACACCGGAGCCGACAACGACCACCCCCTCCGGGCGCTCCTTTAGCTCGTTAGCCCCCTCGAGCATGGCGAGCAGCACGGCCACCGCCTGGTCGTCGTCTTCGGGCAGTGACCGCCGGCACATGTCGCGAACCGACCCATCGGCGGTGGCGACAGCAGCCAGGGTCGCGGTGTCCGGCTCGACGTACAACAGCGCGGTGTGCGCGTAGTTAGTGTCGTTACCGATCGTCTGGGCCAGCGCAGCCGCCGCCAAAAACGCCGACACCAGCATGACGTTTTCGATCTTGCGGGCCGCCAGTCCCTCGTGCAGTGCAGCGGCGTCCGCGGGATCCACCCACGCCACCCCGATGGATGTCAGCCGATAACCGCCCTCGGCGGCCCCTTCCCGGGTGCCGAGGATCGCCGAGATCACCCGATCCGCAGCGGTGAGGGTGGATGCGCCGCTGGTTGTCAGGTCGACGTTGTCCCTGTCGACGGTAGCGCCGTCCCCGTTCTGGCCCTCCACCAGCACCATGCGGACCGCCGTTGGTGTCATTGACACACCCAGGACGGTGTCCACCACTCCTCCTGCAAGGTAGTTTGCTGCGCCGCCGGCGGTCTGCCAGGCACCTTACCGCGGGAATCGCCCCCTAAGAGGACCGTCTCCTAAGCATCATCACGTGAACGTCGCGGCACTGCCCTCCCGGTTAGCCGGAGGCATGAGGCCCGAGTGCAAGGCGAGGCCCCGTTCTCCCGGTTAGTCCGACTTTACCCTGATAGCGGCGAGGATCACCGCCTCCCGGAATCGGGTTGGGCCACGCCGGCGTGCCTAACACCCTCATCGGACAGGTCGTTGACGCCGACACCGATTTTCCCAACACAGCGACCCTAGTCAGCTTCCCGATGCCGGTGTGATACCGCTTCGCGGATCGGGTTATCTGTGCGCGGCGAAGCCGCCTCCGCCGAACCCGCGGCTCCCAAACCCCCAACCGCGGCCTGCACCCGGACCGTGGTCGCCAAAAGCCCCGCCGAAGGCGCCCCCGGGGCTCAGCGGCCGTGCCTGCACCCGAGGAGCCACCCGGGGAGCAAGGATCCGCGGCAATTCGGGCACGGCGGGAATCGGTGTGGTGCGCACTGGTGGCGGTTCTGGTGGCGAGATGTGGACCGGCGCGGGCAGATCCACCACCGGTCGGGGTGCCGGTCGGTTTACCGGAGGATCATTGGCGGGCAGGTGCCCGGGAAGCTTCGCGGCCGGCGGCTGGGCCGGCGGTATCGACACACGGACCAGCGGGGCCGGCGGCTGGGCCGGCGGTATCGAGACGGGTAGGGACGGGGCCATAGCGCGTATGGGGGGTTGGGCCTCGCGCAGCTGAACCGGAGACGGTGGCGCTGGCGATCGTAGTGGTGTCGCCGGGAGTGGCACCCGCTCTCGGGGGACCAAGGCAGCAGGAGGTTGGGCTGGGGCTGGCACCGGTATCGGCACTAGCGCCGAAGCTGCGGGCACGGGAGCCGGGGGTGCCGTCGGAGCCGGAAGCGGGACTGCCGCCGGTGGCGAGGGCGCTGGCGGTGCGGGCACGCGGACGGGCACGGGCGGCCGGCTCATCGCCATGTTGGTCGGTTGCGGGGGACGCCTCGGCGGCACCGATGCGGAGGCCGGGGCCTCTTCGTCGGGAACGATGAGTTCCTGGCCGGGAGTCGGGCGCAACGCAACCGTCGGGCGGATACCGATACCCAGTGCGATCTCCAGCGCCGCCGCCGCGGTCACAGCGATGACCGCCAATACGGCACCACCCAACAGGACCGGGCTGTGCCCCTGCAGGAGCCCTGTAACGCAGTCGTCGCCGGCCGCGTCGATGCCGGGGATCTCGGCGTCGGCATCCTCGCCGGAGACGGCGCTGTAAGCCAGAACACCATCCGTCGACTCCCCACCAGCGGAAACGTCGGAAACAGGGAAATATCCTGCCGGCACGTAGCGGTTCCCTTCACCGGTGCCAGGATCCTGGGCATAAGCCAGGGCGGCGGTCGATGAAGCAAACAATGGTGCATGCGCCGACGCCAACGCCGCACCGCGGGCCAGCGCGGTCTGCGGTTCCTCCGCTGCACTCACCGGCAGCCACGTCGCGGCTTCCAATACGGGCATGAGCGAAGGAACGTCAACGCCGGAGCCGACCACGAACAGACCCTCCGGACGCGGCTCCAGCGCCTCAATATCCGAGACCACTGCGGCGAGTTCGACGATCGCCCGGCCGTCCTCCTCGGAGAGGGCTGTCCGGTGCACGTTGCTGACCGCGCCGTCATGACAGTTGACGACCGCCACGGTAGCGCTGTCCGGTTCCACGAGCAGCATGGCGATGCGTGTGTAACCCAGTGCGGAACCGGCATTTTGCGCCAGCGCGGCCGCAGCCAAAAACGCCGAGACCAGCATGACGTTTTCGATCTTTCTGGCGGCCAGCGCGGCACGCAGCGCTGCGGCCTCTTGCGGATCCGCCCAACTCACTCCCGTCGCGAGCAGTCGGCAGCCGGCCTCGCTGGCGCCTTCACGGGTGCCCAGGATCGCCGACATCACCTGGTCAGCCCGGCTTAGGTTGGCCTGCTCGCGATCCGAGGCGAGGCCAAGGCTCTCTTCCTTGACCAGGGCCCCGTCGGGGTTGCCGCCGTCGACCAGTACCATACACACCGTCACCGGTTCCATCGACACCCCAAGAACGAGGTCCACAACCCCTCCCAAGTCCTCCGCGGATCGACCCGGCTCACACGGAGGAAACATCACGCGTCCCGGTGTATGGTATATATAGATAGTCTAAATTGTGGGTCGCGTAGCTGTGCGCCGCTACCGGCCTGGCTGTGAAAAGCCTATGAAGTTCTGGTAGTAGCGGGACGGTGTCGGTCCCCGTTGACCCTGATACTTCGACCCGGCTCGCGCGCTTCCGTAGGGGTGCTCGGCCGGGCTGGTCAACCGCAAGATGCAGAGCTGGCCGATCTTCATGCCCGGCCAGAGGGTGATCGGCAGGTTGGCGACGTTGGAGAACTCGAGCGTGATATGGCCGCTAAATCCCGGATCGATAAAACCAGCGGTCGAGTGCGTCAGCAGTCCCAACCGCCCGAGCGACGATTTGCCCTCCAGTCGTCCCGCGAGGTCGTCAGGCAATGTGACAAGTTCCAGCGTCGACCCGAGAACGAACTCTCCGGGATGCAGCACGAAGGGTTCCCCGTCGACCGGTTGCACCAGGCTAGTCAGCTCATCCTGCTGCTGCGCTGGGTCGATGTGGGTATAGCGGGTGTTGTTGAACACCCGGAAGAGGCTGTCCAGGCGGACGTCGATGCTCGACGGCTGCACCAGGCTATCGTCGAAGGGATCGATGCCCAACCGCCCTGAGGCGACTTCGGCCCTGAGGTCGTGATCGGAGAGCAGCACCTGACGAGAGTATCCGCTGCCCCGCATCAGCATGAGGTAGATGAGCGAGCCGGCGCTGGATGATAATCTTCGGAGTCGACCGCGCCGATGTAGTTCAATGGCAGAACATCAGCTTCCCAAGCTGAGAACGCGGGTTCGATTCCCGTCATCGGCTCCATACTGATAAGCGAAAACATGTTCGCGCAACTCTCCGTGTAGCCAACAGGCCCGAGAATGGCTCCGTTCCCCGACCGCTCCGCTCGCCGATGTCGACGGCACGCTTCCCAGCGCGGATTCGAAGAGTTCGCCCAAAAGCGTCGATGCCATACGTGTCGTGTTCGATTTGGCTGCGCTTGAGGTTACGGCGGATGGCTAGCCGGGCGGGTTACATCTACAGCTACGGCGCGACCCGATACGCCGGCGTAATCCTCACCTGATCCTCAAAGGAATCTGGGAAAGCAGAAGATCACCATCGTCAAGCATGTCGAGCGGAGGGCACCGCGGTCCACCTAAGTCGCACGCCCACTCATGAGGTTGACGTCTTCGGTAAAGGCACCCGTCAGCAGCAACTCCCAGGCATCGCCCCAGAGATGGAGGGGAACAACAAGTACCGTTTTACGGCTGCGACCTTAACAGGCTCTCTTCGTTATTCAGAGTGCTTTGACGAGTGCGTGGAGTGCACCGCTGTGGCAGTGAGCGGAGCCAGTGGTGGGTGGGGTTTCTTAAACCGAGGGCGTGGCGGCGCAATGCTTGCACGCGGGGTGTTGATAGGCCAGTTCTTCAAGGGCGGTGGATACGCCGCGGCGCAGCGAGACGATGATCGCGCTCATAATCATCTTGCCGCGGCGCCGGTCGGGGTGGGTGTAGGCGGCGACGATGCGCTGATACACACTGCAGCCCGCCGGGACGGGGAGATGGTTGTGGTCGGCGAAGACTGCTTCGAGTCGGGTTGGTTGCTGGCTGGTCAGCTGATATGGGTGCGCAGGTCGGGCTGGACTCAATATGATCGAGACACAGGACGCGCACACCACCTTTCGTGGCATGACGGGAAGCCAACAAGGTGATTCTCGTTGTAGATTCACTCAGGAAGCGGCTCACGCTAGCGGCCATGCCCGTTGCCTATCCAATTCGTTTGTGCTGCAACGATTCAAGCGCGTTTTATAAAATCTGGCGGCCGAGATATCAAGGGATTTGCAGCGTGGTCAGGGCCGTGAAACGTGGTCCCGCTGTCAGCACAGCACGGAATATGGTGAAAAGCAACGTCGACGAGCCATACTAACCACATCGCTGGACCAGCATCATCATGCCGTTGCCAAACGGTCTCGTCAAATGCGAGGAACAGTGCCGGAGTCGCTCGCCGTAGCCGAAACGTGACAAGGCGTTGATCGAATTGTACACGTAGGCTTGCAGTTCCACTCACAGCAATGCCCTTACGATCCCTATTGCAACATTGTCAATTAAAAGGGCAGGGTCATGTACTCAGTTCGTCGATGCTTGCTTGTCATGATCGGGATCGTCGTCAGTGTGATTGTGGGACCAGCAGGTATCAGCCTGGCGGCGGGCCGGTCCGATAACGTGGGCATCACATCGGTGTTGCCGACGTGGGGACAAGCTGTGGGTGTGGCTCATCCTGTAGTGGTGACATTCCGTGCCGCCATTGCCAACCGGCGTGCGGTCGAGCGTGCCCTTAAGGTTAAATCAGCACCCGAGATGACCGGCAAGTTCGAGTGGCTCGACGACAACGTTGTGCAGTGGGTTCCAGACCGATTCTGGCCGGCAAACAGCGTGGTGGCGCTCTCGCTCGGCGGCCGGTCCACGGAATTCAAAACGGGTCCCGCCGTGGTTGGTATCGCCAGCATCTCGAATCATACCTTCACCGTCAGCATTGACGGAGGTGATGTGGGATCGGCGCCTGTGCTACCGGCCCCCCACCACCGGCCTCACTGGGGAGAAAACGGAGTGATGCCGGCCTCAATGGGGAGGCCGCAGTACCCAACGCCCATCGGCACCTACACCGTCATCTCCAAGGAGCGCTCGGTGATTATGGATTCGAGCAGCGTTGGTATTCCCGTAAATGATCCCGAGGGCTATCGCATCCCGGTGGAGTATGCAGTCCGTATCAGCAGGCGCGGCCTTTTCGTACATTCGGCTCCATGGGCGGTCAATTCACTCGGGCTTGAAAATATCAGTCATGGCTGCATCAGCCTTAGCCCTTCGGACGCAGAGTGGTACTACAACGCGGTCAACATTGGGGATCCGGTAATAGTGCAGGAATAACGACTAGCCGGGCTTCGCCCCATCCCGACGGGCATGTTGTCTGGTGGCGCTTTGGGGGCTGCGACCCGGGCGGGATGAAGACCCTGGTCGATTGGTGTCGATCGGGTGTATGAACCGCATAACGCGGTTGGTAGGCCAATGCTGGCCGCCCGTCCGAACCGGAGCCCATCATGACCGTAGCGCGCAGTGCCGGTGATGTCTTGTCCGAACACACGCTGTTCGAGGTCGAGTCCATCGACCGGGTGTATCTGAACGTGTGGATGCCACGGCTGGCCTATGGCGGCGGGGTTCAGGGCTTCTTCGTCGGCCACCGGGGCCACCACTACGCCTCCACTGCGTTGAGGGATCCGATGACGAAGGCGTTCGTCGCCGATATCCACGGTTTCGTTGCTGCGCGGGGCCTGGAGGTGGTGTCGTTCGGCAAGGAACGCAAAGACGATTTGGCCCAGCGGTTCCTGGCCTGGTTCACCGATTCGGAAGGGGTCCTGTTCGTGGGCCGGGCCCAGGAGAAGGCACTGGTCTGGCGTACTCAGCGCCGCTACAGCCGCGACGGTTCTTCCTACGCATGGCTCGTGCGATCCACCGCGTTCGTCAACCACTTCTATTTCTACTGCGTCGATGAGGACTTCGGCCCGTTCTTCATCAAGTTCTGCACCTACTTCCCCTACACCGCCAAGTTGTGCATCAACGGAAACGAATGGGCTAAACGCCAGGCCGCCAAGGCGGGGATCGCATTCGAAGCCCTCGACAACGGGTTCGCCTCGGTCGCCGACGTCGACCGGCTGCAGGCGATCTGCGACAGTCTTGGCCCCGACCAGATCGACGCGCTGCTACGTAAATGGCTGCGGATCCTGCCCAACCCATTCACCGATGAGGACATCACCGCCGGCTACCGCTACGAATTGTCGATTCTGCAGGCCGAATTCTCGCTGACCCAAATGCTGGACCGCCCGGTGTCGGGCCGGATCTTCTTCGAGCAGGTCATCCGCGACAATCTCGACATCCGCCGACCCGACCATGTCTCGTTGATCTTCAACCGCCGCATCGTGGGCAGCGGCAAACGCAAGACCCCGGGCCAGTTTCGCACCCGGGTGATCACCGACGGTGTCGTCCCGTCACTGCACGTGGACTACAAGACCAGCAAAGTCAAGCAATACCAGAAAGAAGGGAAAGCGCTGCGCACCGAAACCACCATCAACAATCCCCGCGACTTCGGTATCTGCAAACGGCTGACCAGCCTGCCCGACCTGCGGCAGCTCGGCTTTTCGGCCAACCGGCGCCTGCTCGGCGTCCAAACCATCAGCCACGACCCGATCCGCGGCGCCAAAACATTCACCGACCTGACCACACCAGTCTTCACCGACTCCGGTACCCGCATACCCGGGCTGCGTTTCGGTGACATCCGAGTACACGCCCTGCTGCAGGTTTTGCTCGTCCACCGGCTCCTGGTCCACGGCTTCACCAGCCGTGACCTGCGCACCCTGATCGCGCCCCTGCTCGGCAAGACCGCCGAACACATCACCGCCGGCCAGATGACCTACGACCTGCGACGCCTGCGCGCCCACGGCCTCATCCAACGCGTCCCCCACACCCGCCGCTACACCGTCACCGCAACCGGACTGCAACACGCATTCTTATTCACCCGCGTCCACGACCACCTGCTGCGCGCCGGACTCGCCCAGGCCAGCGACCCCAGCCCACCGCGAAAATCCAAGCTGCACAACGCCTCCCACGCATATCAAGCCGCCATCGACGAACTCACCCGACAGGCCCTACACGCCGCCTGAGCATTCGCGACTCGTTCGCCATACTTGACTCAATATTCACGGCGAGGACGCCTAAGCTAGCTAACCTGGTGACAAGGGTTCTATAGACCCCGCAGCTCCACGATACGAGGGCGCGGATTTCACAGCCGCTTGGTGTTTTACTGTAGGGCTTTTTCGCGCTGCTGGCGATCCGGCGGTGACGCGCATCGTGGCGCAGCATCCGGATCGGTTCTGCCGGTTCGATTCTGAGTATGCGCAGGCGGCGCTGGCTCCTCCGGCCCGCGAGCTGGTGGTGGACTCGGCCGAGGTCGATGACGACCTGGTGGGGGACATGAGCGAGATCCTCACCAGTATGGGTGCTCGACTGTATGGCAAACGTGCCGCCGCCAACCGTGCTAAACGTGCCCTGGCGTCCGCGGCTGACGGCGGGGACCACGGGGCGGCGTGATGACGAAATTCGGGATTCCCGAAGGCTGAGCGGTAGGCATTCAAGTTCACCCTGGACCCGACCGCCGAGCGGGCCCGCCCCGTTGGCACGGCATTTCGGTGCCCGGCGCTAGGCATACCACTGGGCGGTGGCCGCCCTGAAAGCCGACATCGAGGCCAGGCGCGCGAACGAAATCCCGACGGACAAGCCGTTGCAAGTGAGTGATCTTTAGTGGTCACGCGACTTGCACCCCGTCTCGGGGTTGTTCGGCAGCCTTGCGGCCGCGTCCCTTCCGCGCTTCACGGCCACCTGCCCGGCGAAGCCGGGTCTTACGGTCGGCTCCACGCTTGACGGCGGCCCCGACTGGGCCGACGACGCTAATGGTTTCCTCGTAGCGTGCGAGGTTGATCGCGGCGTTGTCATCCCGCTGGTGCGACGCCGAACAGGACTCACAGATCCAATGCTGAGCCCACTCAATGTCCTGCACATGCCCGCAGGCGTGGCATTCACCGGACTTACCTTCAGCCCGCGTATGTCGCACATGCAGAGAGAAACCATCGATCAGATCCTGTTTCGTTATGACGCGCGAATGTCTGGCGGCTTCAGCCAGGGGCCAGGGTGCCTTGTAGGGCGTTGCGCGCAGAAGCGCGGACGACTCGAACGGCCTGGGGTAGATCCGCGGAGTCAATGGGGATGACGCTGGGACCAGTCAGCTGATAGTGCTTGCCTCGATGCAACACGCCGGCCGATCCAGCGGCTTGGACGTTGCGCACCCAATCCGACTCCGTGCCGTAGTCCAAGACCACTGAGAGTTTGCCGTCCTCGACAAAGGCCATGACGGGGGTTTGGTAGCTCTTGCCCGATTTGCGGCCGTTGTGTTCGATGACGGCCATATACGGCAGACGTGGGGCCCATCGCTGCAGGATTGGATTGGTCACACGCTTGTTGACCCGTGCGATGGCTCGCATCGTGCGCGGCCCCAACAATGACGCGGTTCTTGCCGCCGCGGCAATCGAATTTGCGAGTCTGTTTGACATGTGCAGCCCCAACTACGTAGCCCTAGCTTCGCCTTGCTCTTGGATGTTATTCGCGGTCGCTTGAATCGTGGGCGACGCGTCGGCGACGACTGGAATGCCAAGATTGGTCGCGCGACTGGTCTGGGCGATGGCGCGATCGAGGACGACGAGTTTCTTGGCCGCGGCGTCGAGGCTGGTCTGTAGCCCCTGGACTTCGCCGAGCCAGCCGTTCATACGGGCTTCTGTGATGCGTTACCGATCCTTCCTCGACCCTCGGCGCCTAGTGCGCCCCGAAGCTCGCACGCTACGAGGACACAGCTAGCGTCGTCGGCCCAGTCGGGGCCGCCGTCAAGCGTGGAGCCGACCGTAAGACCGGGCCCCGCCCGGCTGGTGGCTGTGAAGCGCGGAAGGGAACCGGCCAACCGGCCGGGGAACAACCCCGAGCCGGGGTGCAAGTCGCGTGATCACCAAAGATCACTCCCATGCAACGGGATGGTGTTACGCCGCGGCGACTCGCCCCCCCGGAAGAGGGGCTTCCTCAGCGCGCGCCCGGGGCCGAAGGACCAGGCAGGGTCGGTTGGCCCGCCACCGGCCCGCCAATTGGCGCTGGGCCGGTCGGCTCCCCCTTGCCCCCATAGGTTCCAGACATGTCAGTGAGCGAAGCCCCCACCGGAACCGGGGCCCCCACCGGAACCGGAGCCCCCACCGGAACCGGGGCCCCCACCGGAACCGGGGCCCCCACCGGAACCGGGGCCCCCACCGGAACCGGGGCCCCCACCGGAACCGGGGCCCCCACCGGAACCGGGGCCCCCACCGGAACCGGGGCCCCCACCGGAACCGGGGCCCCCACCGGAACCGGAGCCCCCACCGGAACCGGGGCCCCCACCGGAACCGGGGCCCCCACCGGAACCGGGGCCCCCACCGGAACCGGAGCCCCCACCGGAACCGGGGCCCCCACCGGCCCAGGCGCAACCATGGGGACGCCAGCCATGTCGGTGATTGCTGCGCCAGCCGGACTGCACACGCTTGTGGCTGCCGCTTCACCTGCGGCCACCGGTCCGCCCGCCGCTTCACCTGCGGCCGCCGGTCCGCCCGCCGGTCCACCTGCGGCCACCGGTCCACCCGCCGCTCCACCTGCGGCCACTGGTCCACCCGCGCCCGACGAGGTCGCGTCGCCAGCCATCCCGTGGATGCATGCGGAACCGCCAGTTGTCAACGGCACGGCCGCCGTGTGCTGGCTCAGCGCTATAGCAGCACCGCACAACCCAACGCCGGTGGCTATTGCTCTGTTGAATCGACCGGAGATCGTCATCAACGCCAACCCCTTTATTCCCGTGCAGGTTTCCGAGATCCATCCATCCGCATTCAAACGGTGCAGCAGAGCCACATTGCCGTACCACGCTCGCGTCTAGCGATCCTTGAAGACCGCCCTAATTTTTAGCACCCGATGTGAGACTCGCGCCACGCCGCACCGCGTCGTTGCCAAATGGTGATATTCAACTGGGCTCATCCCTCAAGAGAGCCTCAAGCGAGCATTGGTGGCTCAAGTAGCGCGGTGGTGGCGCGGCGTCACACGGCCTTAAATAATTTCCGCGAAAACTTCCCCGCCACGTCCACGCTCGGCCATGTTTCCACCGATACTCCTTGATGGGCAAAGCTCCAAACCTCGTGGTAGCACTGCGCCGATTTCTCAAGCTAAGAACGCAAATACGATGCCCGCTATCGGCCGCCCTTTTTCCGGAAGGGACAGGGCGACCACGCGCTTTGCTCGGCCATGGCACCGTTGGGTTTGTTGCCGGCTGTGTGGTTGGGGCTTTCTCCAACTGTGATGGCGGCGTTGGTGCAATGCCAAAGCCGGGCTGTTGTGTGCTTGCGCGCAACGACTCCCGGTCATTTCCTTCCTGGCCGCTCCACATCCGAGCGACCGCGGATTGGCTCCGCTGACCGTCAGCATGCCAGAGCGGTGCCAGGGTAAGTGAACACGGCGTTGCGGCTGGGCCTCAGACGACAACCACCCCGCGTTTTTCGGCCCGAACGGGCGTCTCACAAGGCGGACACGGCTCTTAATGGCTGCCGCGGGCAACGATGACCGGTGTACGGGCCCCTTGTACCACCGCGGTACTGACCGATCCGAGCAGCATTCCGGTGAACCCGCCGCGGCCATGACTGCCGACGACAACAAGCTGGGCAAACTCGGAGCGATCCAGAAGCTGTGCGGCCGGCTTGCCGTAGACCACGACACGGGTGACGCTGACCTGCGGATAGCGTTCCTGCCAGCCGGCCAACCGCTCAGCCAGGATTTCCTCAGCGGCCGCTTGCCGGGCCGACTCTTCCATGCTCGAGATGCGGGCCGTGACGGCGTCGCTCCAGGCATAGAGGGCCACCAACCTCGTACCCCGCAGCGACGCTTCCTCGAACGCGACCGCTGTCGCCAGTTCTGAAGCCGGCGATCCATCGCTGCCCAGCAGCACCGGGGCATGCACGGCCCGTGATTGCGCAGAAACCTCCGCATGGATCACGGCCACGGGACAGTGCGCGTGATGGATCAGTCCGGTGCTTACCGATCCCAATAGCACACTACGAACGGGACCCAGCCCGCGAGCACCGACCACCACCATGCGTGCGTCTTTCGACATATCGACCAGCGTCGGCACGGGCGCGGAAAAGAATAGTCGACTCTCAATTTCAGCCGGACCACCAGCGGTGTCGGTGTCTTCGGCGATCTTGACCGCGTTGTCGATGATGCCCTGGGCATCGACTTCCAGCCGTTGGCGCAAGTCCGTGGGCATGCGCTCCGCAGGCCAGGGCAACGCGGGTGTGGCCAGCGCGTTAACAAGCGTGAGCCGTAGTTTGCGTAGTATCGCCTCACGGGCAGCCCAACGCACGGCCTCGTCGGAAGCCGCTGACCCGTCCACACCGACCACGACGCCGAAATGTTGTTGCCCACTGCCCATCTAGCTGTCTTTCTTCAGACCGAGTCCCGCAGAGACCGGTCTACTCCTCTGGCTCCAATGCTGGCAACGAGACCCGTTGTCGGTCAGGATAATTCCTCCCCTAACCGCCTCCAGCCGCAGTGGAGGTCAAGACCTTGGACGTACGGTGGTTGTGACCGGCGAGGGAAAAACCGGACCCTCAGGTTCCTCGCAGTTCGGCGGATCCCCGGGGGCGGTTGACGGCGCAGGCTCCGCCGTCATAGGGCAGGTAGGGGTCGCAATCGTCGTGGTCGTGGTGTTTAGCAGTTCGCTAGCGCCACCGATTCCGAGCCCTAAAATAGCAACGCCGCCCACCAGCGCGGCCCCTGTCCTCACTTTAGATTTCATCACCTGCTCCATTCCATTCGCGATCGTGATGCCCACCGTTAATTGTCGCACCGAAACCGTTGTCGGGTAGAGTCTTAGGTCCCACGTGTGGAGGTGAACCGAGATGCATCGGGCCGCTAGCGGCTCGTGGATCTTTGGGCCTACCCAGAAAGAGCCTGCGGCGGGATGCTCACGAGCCGCCGCCGCTCCTCACCCGCGCTGATCATGCGAGGAAACCCGAGTGCAACCACCAGACGCGCGCCGACGCTGATACCGCGACCGGATTGGCCCCAAGCAGCCGACCCACCCGCTCGGTGGCCACCGGTAGCCGGCTTCCGCCGGTCCGCGGCCAGTCCGCAATATGTCAATATGTGAGGCCCGCCTCGAGCGGTCGTGACCGATTCCACGGCGCCGGCATGACTGTTTTTAGCGGCATTTAGCGGCCAAACCCCGGTCGGTCAGCTAAACACAGGTGATGCCAGTCGGTACGAAGGGCCCTGTTGGACGCATCGCACACTTATGGCAACGCCGACAGGCCCACACCAGCTGGCATGAACGCACAGGTTTGTGGGGCTCGTGGTGGGGTGGCTGGTGGCGCAGGCCGGGGCCAAGGCGACCGATTACAGCCGAGGAGAGGACGAGACGAAATGGCTGATTACCTGCCTACCCGGCACGGCGAGATACCCCTGGCTGAGTCGCTGCGACCCCTGGGAATCGCCCGGTACCGTCCCAGCAGGGAGATCCATGTTCCGCGGACGCTGTGGGGCGAGATCATCCAGGGCCGGCGCACTGGCATCGCCGACGCCAGGCTGCGGCAACATTCTCGTGTCACCACCAGAGTGGGAATTTTGGAACACCAGCTCCGATCCTGCTGCGCCCGGTGAGACAACGCAGTAACGGCCGCCGAATCTTCTTCGCTCACATCGCGGCGATGCGCTCCCGGTTTCGGTTCCACGTAGCCGAGCGCGCCGATCCATGGCTAGCCGGTGCAGCGGCCACTCTCGTGGGGGTACTGCTTTCCTGGCGACCGTCATTTTGGTTCGACGAAGCTGCCACCATCGCCGCCGCCAACCGCTCAGAGGTCGACATCCTGCGATTGTTATTGAACTTCGACGCGGTGCACGGCCTTTATTACCTGGCCATGCACGCCTGGTTTTCATTGGTCCCGATCAACGAGTTCACCGCGCGGCTTCCCAGTGCGATGGCGGTGGGTGCCGCGACCGCCGGCCTTGTCGTGTTGGGCAGGCTCACCGGCGGCCGGCTTGCCGCGTGGGCAGCGGCGGGGGCCTTTACCGTGCTGCCACGCACACTCTGGTCGGCGGTGGAGGCCCGCTCGTACGCACTGACCGCCGCCGCCGCGGTCTGGCTGACGGTGGTGCTCGTCATCGCCGCGAGTCGGCACGGGCCGCCGTTATGGGCCCTATACGCGCTGGTGCTTGCGTTGGCCACATTCACGTACGTGTATCTAGCCCTGATGGTGTGCGCTCACGCGGTCACCCTCGTGGTCAGCCGAAATCTGCGGCAGCTGTTGCCCTTTGCTGCAGCGGTCACGGCAGGGCTTTTCCTGGCGTCACCGCTGATTGCGTTAGCGGAAGCTCAACGCCAGACACAGCTCTGGTGGATCAGCGGGGGGAATTACCTCACCGAGGTGCTCTGGCAGCAATGGCTCACCGGGTCACGGCTTTTCCTTGGCACCAGCATCATCGTCCTGGCTTGGGGATCGATCGCACTGGTTAGCAGGCGGGCGGGCGGACATGCTCTGGCAGTGGCGGTTCCCTGGGTTCTCGTTCCCACCGCCATACTGGTGGGATACTCCGCCTGGGTCAGCGACATCTATGCCCCAAGATATTTGACGTACACGGGGCCGGGTCTAGCCCTGCTGCTCGGGGTTTGCATAGCGGCCATAGCACAAAACCGCTTGCGGATCTTGATGGTGTTGCTGACGATGCTCGCCCTCAGTTCAAGCACAGCGTTCGTGACTCAGCGCAGCACCTACGGAAAACCCGGAGGCGCCGACTATTCGGAGATCGCCCGTGTCATCAAATCCTCTTCTCGGCCGCATGATTGCGTCGTCTTCGGCTTCGCCGGCCGTGAACCTCTGCGGGCGGCGGCCGCCGCTCGTCCCGACGCCTTTGCCCAACTCAACGATGTCGCGGCCGGTGTTTCGGGCGCGGATGCCGCCCAGTTGTGGGCCCAGGATCTTCCGTTGGACAGCGCCGTGGTGAGGCGGCGGTTGGCGGTTTGCCCGGTGCTGTGGGCGATCATCGACCGCAAGATGCCGTCGCCGGTGGTGGACGCGGCGCGACGGCTTGGATTCGTAATAGATCGGGAATGGGTGTTGAACCGCAGCACGGTTATCCGGCTGACGAAAGCCTGAGTCATGGCGCGGGTACACGCGTGCGCGCGATACGAGCTGCCAGCAATACAGCGCGGATATCCACGCGCGAGTGATACGAGCGATCGGAAAATGGTGTGCCGCATCGTCACCAGACGCGTATGTAGTCGATGAGCATTTGCGACGGATAGGTACCCAATGCGGGATCGCCACCGCCCGGACCACCGACCGCGAGCGTAAACATCGGCGATAACCAGTAGCCGGGATTATTGAACGGCCACCGCATGTCACCAGGATTGCCGTGAACCGGAATTGGCTTCGGCGGCACGCTGAAGTATGGTGGCGCGCCGTCAACATAGTCTCTCCAGAATTTGAATCCGTCTTCATCCCAACGCATTCGCCAGGTGTGCCACGCGCCGTCCACCAATCCGGGAATCGATTTCCCTTCCCACGTCTTCCCGTTGGACGCCGCGTGGACCGTGGTGCCCGGCGGCCACTGACCGTTGCCATACCACTCGAAAATGTCGACCTCGCCGTCTGGCATGGGATCTTCGTTGACGGTCCAGTACGCTGCCCAAAGGCCTGGGTACAAGCAGTCCAACTTAATCCGAGCTTCCCACGTCGTGCCGATGAGACCCCGCCAGTTGCCACGCACCTTGCCGCTGAAATACTGGCCGTCTTCGTGGGTAGCCTGAAGGACGAGATTGGAATTGCCGTCCAGGAACACGTTTTGGGCGCGGTATATACCCTCGACCGGTGGGTACACGTCGTCCTGCCAGGTCTGCACCGTCCACTTGGCCGGATCGGGCGGTGCGCCCGCCGGCCCATCGAACTCGTCCTGGAAAAGATAGGAGCCGGCGACGGCGCCTGGCGGCGCAGCCGGCGCTGGCAGCCGACCCGTCGGTGTTTCGAGTGGCGATGGGTGAGCACGAGCCTGCGGGACGCGGATCGCGGCTGCCAGCGCACCGATCCCCGCTATCAACAACATGCTGCGACGATCCATCTCAGGCACCACCAATCGATATAACTCGATATAAGCCGGGCTGTGGACCCGGACACAAATCGGCGTGGGTAATTCCCCGCAAACGGTGCTATGAAACCATGCGCCGGGAAGACTCGCCAGCGGCGCGTCATCTGCCGGCGCGAGTCGGCTCCTCGGGTGGGGCTGTTGCCCGCCCGTGGCCGGCCAGGGATCACCGTGAACGGTGCCCGAGGTCAAACCGCTTCGTTACGGCTTCTCCGCGGAGTCGTCGAGCACGCTCACCGCGATGCCGTAGGGCAGGAACCGGACTTTGCGCCTGGGGTCGGTGTTGTTCTTGTTGGCACGCAATGCATCGAGTTCGGTGGCATAGACCTCCTCGACGTGAGCGCCCCCACCAGCGTCGACGGTGTAGATCGCCCACACACCGTCACCGGCCTCGCCTGCGGTTTCCGGTCCAGCGCGCGAGCGCTTCGCCATTTCCTCGAAAAACACCGACCATCCTGCCCGCTGGCCGGGAGCGGTAAAAAAACGCCCGATGCGTTCGAAGGCTTCGCGCAGTCCTTCGCTCGCCTCGCGGATCATGCGATCGAAGTCCTCGGGGTCGAATCCAAACGCCCCGTAATCGCCCACGGTGGCCCTCCTGGAAGCTGAGTCTGATTACCCGACTCCTCCCGGACAATCCTGGCCGTGTCGTTGCCGGGCTGACAGCGCTAACATCCAGTGTGCGCGTGCGCGCCACCGCCCGCCACGCCCGCGACGACCGGCACCGAGCGCCCACAGCCTACTGCCCTGGCGCTGAGCCCGCCCACGGCCTACTGCCCTGGCGGCGGCGGTGGATTAATCGGAATCGGCACCGTGACGAACGGCAGGTGCAAATACATCGTCATCGGCGGCAGCCTTGGCGGTGGCGGAAGTGCGGGTGGTGGTGGCGGGGGCGGGAGTGCGGGCGGCGGAGGCGCAGCCGGCGGCGGAGATGCGACCGGCGGCGGAGGAGGCGCAGCCGGCGGCGGGGATGCGACCGGCGGCGGAGGAGCAACCGGCAACGCCGGCGCGGGAGCTTGTTCCACGGGGGGTGGTACATATGTCGGTGCCCGCTTCGGAGGCGCCCGATGGATTGGCTCCTCGGGCACGGCACTCGGCGGCAGCTGCACGGGTGCGGGCCCCGCGATACCTTGCGGGGGCGGGGCCGTGGGCATGGCTTGCTCCGGCGGTGGAGGCGGCGCGGCCGGCGGCGCGGGTGCCGCAGGCGGTGGGGCGATCGGCGGAGACGGCGCAGGCGGGGGTGGGGCGACCGGCGGCGGCGCGGCCTGCGGTGGCACCTGCGTGGTGGGGATGACGACGTTTCCGCCGGGGCCGGGCCGTTGCCCTACCGTTGGACGGACATCGGCCGCCAGCGAAACCACCAGCGCCACAGCGCCGATGACGAACAGTGTCGCTAACGCGCTGCCGGAGAGGATGAATCGCCCGAACCGCGGCCGCCTCTGGTCGCCCTCCTCCGGAACGGCACTGTACGCAAGAGCCCCGGTACCGACGTCGGGGCTGGCGGCGACGTCAAGGTACGCCGGAGCCAGCGGATAGGGGTTGACCTCACCGGTGCCCGGGTCTCGTGCATAGGCCAGCGCAGCGGTGGCCGACGCGAACAATGGCGCATTCGCCGATGCCAGCGCCGCGCCGTGGGCCAGCGCCATGTCCGGCTCTTCGGGTGCATTCACCGGAAGGGTGGTTGCCGACTCCAGCGCCGACTTGATCGAGACGATGTCGACACCGCATCCGACGACGAACACGCCGTCGGCCCGTGGTTCCTGCGCGTTCATCCCGGTGACCATCCCGATCAGCTCGGTTACCGCGTCCGCGCCGTGCACGAGCCGTCGCTGCAGGTTGACAATCGAACCGTCGGCGCTGTCGACAACCGCCAACGTCGCACTCTCCCGCTCGACGAAAATCAACGCGGTGTAGGCGTAATCCATAGCAGCGCCGACTGTTTGGGCTAGGGCGGCTGCAGCGAGCAGCGGGGAGACCAGCATCGCGCTCCCGACGTCGTGGGTCGCGAGCGCATCCCGCAGGCCGGCGGCTTCGCTGGGATCGGTCCAGGTGACTCCGATGGACGCGAGGCGGTAACCGGCCTCCGCCGCGCTCTCCCGGGTGCCCACGATCGCGGACGCCACCTGCTCGGCCGCGCTGGACGGTGCCTCCTCGCCGGCGGTGACCTCGAACGTGTCTTCTTCAACGGTGGCACCGTCGGCGTTTTCGCCCTCAACCAGCACCATGTGAACCATCGAGGGTGCGGTCGACACGCCGAGTACGATGTCCATACGCCTCCAAAGTCGCCCGTCACGGTCGAAGCGGGGGCCGCCGCGCGGGCAGCCAGCACGTGCTTCGCCGCCGCAGCGCCACGTGCCCTTTAGCGGGCCTCGACTGGCCGGACTTCATGAAGTTCTCATCGGTCCGAGGCGGCGGCAATCCTACTTACCCCCACCGGCCTTGCTTCAACCCTACTCGCGCACGGCCGACACGGGTGGCGATTGACGGCCACACACCCGTCCTGAACAGGTCATGGGCACATCGGGCTCTGGTCATAACCGCCACGGGCGGGTCAGAGGCCCTGCGGAGAGGAGCTACCCGCCGCCAGGGTTAAGAAACGGGCTCTACGGCTGGTTGGGATTGGCCTGGCCCTGGGGGACCTGAACGGGTATCGGAAACGGAACCAGCGGGACGGTCAAGTACGTCGTTGCCATCGGTACCGTTGTCGTGGCGGTCGTGGTAACCGACGGCGAACTCGGGGCCGTCGTGCTTGTCGTGGTCGGCTGGGGTGTCGTGGTTGTCGTGCTCGGCGGCACGGTCGTGGTTGTCGTGGTCGTCGTGCTCGGCGGCACGGTCGTGGTTGGCGTGCTCACCGGCGGCTCGTCCGTCGTTGTCGCCGGCGGCTCATACGTCGTTGCCGCCGGTGGTACCGAGGCTGGGGGCGACGGCTCGGGGCTTCCGGGGGGTGGCTGGATGCTCGGGCTGGGTTCGGCGCTGGGGGGTGGCGGCGGACTGGGACTGAGCGGCTGCGGCCGGGAGGCGGGTGGTGGAACGGGCGTGCTGGGCGCGGGCGGGGCCTTGCGTTCGGTGGTGCTCGTCATCGTGTAGGCCACACCGCCGACTGCGAGCATCGCCACCACGGCGGCCAGCCCGACGAGGAGCCACGCGAGGCGAAACCGCGGGCGCGGGGGCTCCTCGGGAGGCTCAGCCTGCGGCCCGTAGCGAGTCGGCGGCGCACCCGGACCGGGTTCGTCGTACGCCTCGCCGATGTAGGGCACCGGTTCGTCACCGGTGTCCTCGACCTCTGACCAGGCCAGCTTGCGAAGCGTCGACGAACGCTCGTCGGCGGTCATGTCGTCTGTGGGCAGACCCAGGATGGCGGTGGTCCCCTCAGCGCTGGCCACTGCGGCCATCGCCGCGCGCGTCGGCGCGTCGACCTCAAAATCGCTGGAAACGCGCCTGGGACGCAGCATTGTCGCACCGAGCGCCATCGCCAGCGCAGGTTGCGGTGCCGTCACCACCGGCACCCGAGTACGAGCCGAAAGGCATTGAGTGACAACCGGTATACTGGCACCACCGCCAACCGCGGTGACCGCCGCTAGGTCGTTCCAGTCAATGTTGTTGCGCGCCAGCAATTCTTCGAAAGCAGAGATGGCACCGCTCAGCGCATCCCGTATCAGGTTCTCCAGCTCGGCGCGAGTCACCTGAACACTGCGGCGACATCCCGGTAACTCGACGGCCACCTCGGCAATCGTCTGGGTGGATAGAAATTCCTTGACTTGTCGGCATTCCTCCCGGAGCTGAGCGAATTGGCCGATCGCGGTGGTCGCCTCCGGATCGCCGTTGCCGGTGTGCCCGAGGTTCTGCGCAATGTGAGCCCGCAGCGCCTGATCGATCTGCTCACCGGAAAACTCCGGGTAGCGGACGGCGGGGGTGATGGGCTCGAAACCGGACCCTGCGTCGGCCAGCGTGAGGGTGGTGCCGCCACCGCCGAAATCGAGCAGCCCCACCATGCCGCTGGGCGGCAGGCCGGGCCCGGCGTTCACCGCGGTCAACGCCGCGACGTTATCTGGCACCAACCGTGGGCCCATGCCGTTTCCGGTAAACCCCGCGTGGGTGCGCAGGGCGTCACGCAAGGCCGCTACCGCGTCGTGCTGCCAGTAAGCGGGAACGGCGATCGTGATCTCCGAGGACGCCGCGTCGGCGCCGGCGGCGGTAACCATCGCGTCCAGGGCCTCGACCACCAACAGGCCCGGCTCGTAAGTGGAGCCATCGGTGGCGACCAGCGCGACCGACTCACCCATGTGCTTGACAAAGCCGTTGATCGGCGTGCCGGGCTCGGTGAGATTCGGGTTCTCTGCGGGCACACCGATTTCCGGGGCACGATGCGGAAACAGGGTCAGTATGGCGCGTCGCGTCACCGGCGCACTGCCGTTACGCACCGCGACCAGGGTCGTGGTCCCGATCGACAACCCCAGCGGGTCGTGCATAAAACGACTACCTTGCATCAAAACGGTCGGTGGCCAGCGTTCACCATAACGGTCGCCGGCCGCTATCAAGGTCAGACACACCGTAGTGGCATGGTGCCCGCGGCCTGGGCGTCGTGGAAAAGGCGTCGCCGGCCCACCCGCAGCTCACCCGCATGCGGTGGTCTCAGCTCAACCGAAGACGTCGTTGAGGGTGACGGTTTGCAGGTTGCGGCTGCGGATGATGCCGAGCAATTGCGGGAAACAGTGGGTGATAGTGGGCAGGTTAGCGTGCCCGAGCACGATCGCCTGCGGCTGAAACGACCTGTTCGCGGCGGCGATGAGGCCCGCCTCGCTGACCCGCCCCGAGTCGCCGATGTCACCGCTCCACAGCGTGATCGTGGTGTAGCCGAGATCGGCCGCGATGCGGTCGGTGGCGGGTGTGTGCCGGCCCCAGGGCGGGCGGAAGTACGGGGTTCCGTCGACGCCGTAGGTGTTGCGCAGGAAGTCGGCGTTCCGGCGGATCTGGTCGGCGACGGCGGTGGGCGCGATGCGGGTGATGTCCGGGTGCGACCAGGTGTGATTGCCCAATTGCACCTGCCCGGACTCGACCATTGGCCGCAGGGCGGGGGCGTTGACCGACCATGAGCTGTTGGCACCGTTGACGAAAAACGTCAAGCGGGTGCCGCTGTCGCGGCAGAAGTCGGCCAATGCGCCCACCACCTGCGCGCTGGTGCCATCGTCGATGGTCAACGCCAGCTGGTTGCCATTCCCGGGAAGCCGGGCGAGCACCCCCGGGGGTGGCTGCTTGTTCGGGATACCATGGGCAGCCGGCCAGCGGCCACTTACCGCAAGCCCGCCAAGCGCGATGCCACGCAACAACATACGGCGATCAATTCGCCGCATACCGTTACGGTACTGCTGGAGACGTTCCCACGGAAGAGGCCGGCGCCGTCCTGATTCTCCTGAGCGACTACTGAGCGGCTACTGAGCGATCGCGATCAGCGCGCCAGGCTGAAGCCACCTGATGACCTGCACCAGCATGCCGTCGTCGATCGCCACACAGCCCTCGGTCGGATTCCCGTCGGTGGT
The DNA here is from genome assembly GCF_018361265.1 of Mycobacterium sp. SM1. Classification (GTDB taxonomy): domain Bacteria; phylum Actinomycetota; class Actinomycetes; order Mycobacteriales; family Mycobacteriaceae; genus Mycobacterium. The sequence continues at coordinate 1,847,921 of NZ_JAFLNH010000001.1, read as the reverse complement.
GTGCAAGAAAAACGCGGCGCCGTTGCCTGGGAGACGCTCCGGGTTAACGCCCATCACCACCGCGTGCTTGTATTGGGGAATGTCGAGGTTCTCACTGGCTGCGGTGTCGAACGGGCACTGGGCCTTTCGGCAGACCTGCATGGTGTTGAAGGTGGGGCTCCTGTCGTCACCGTCCCACCAGTGATCAGGACCTACCTGGACATACTTCAACCCGCCACCCGGATTGGGCGCCGTGCCGAAGGCATAGGGCAGGGTGAAAATCCCCATAGGTGTCGCCGGGTAACCACTTTTAGCCTGCGGTGTGAGCCCGGCCGATCCGACATGCGCGGGTATGCCGGCAGCGACCGGCTGCCAGCCCGTTGGCCCGCGTTGATAAGCATCCAGTTTCGCGTTCGAACCACCCACGCCGACAACCGAGATCACTTGCGTGGCGTTGCCTACCGAACGCGCGAACCACGGGCTGGTGGTTGCGCCGGCCACCGGCGCAATCACCAGCATCACGCAGATGGCGCACACCGCAACGCACACCAGACCCGTTAGTCGGCGCATCGACTTATGATCGCACGATCGATTGGCCCCACGCTCAGGGGCGAGTAAAGGTTCGGCCTCGATTGGATCGCTGGATGGCGGCGCGCCGGCACTGGGCACCCGCGATGAGTGACCCGGCTATATGATCGGCCACGAAGTGCTGTCGGCAACGTCTCGGTTCTCGGCCGCAGACTTTCCATGTACCTGTCTCGACGGATTATGGGGGAATGCAGCGCATTTGAGGACACCGAATCATCGCTCTCCCGCAGCGCCGGACGACACCACAACGGTCGAGCTGGCGCCTGCCGACGGGGTGGCCCCGCCGCCGTTGACCATCTGGCTCGGGTCGGCGATGTACACCTTTCCCGCCGACCGTGACGTCACCGTGGGCCGCGACCGCGACTGCGACATTGCTCTCGGCGACGCCGACCCGCCTGCCAGCCGGCTGCTCTCCGGCACGCATGCGATCCTGCGGTTCGACGGCATCCAATGGGTGATCGTCGACAAGAGCCGTCACGGCGTCTTCATCGACGGCGTTCCCCAAGATCTGGCCATCATCCACGATCGCCAGAGCGTCACACTCGGCAGCCCGGCGGGGCCGCAGCTGACTTTCCGCGTCGCCTCAGCGGCGGCGTCGTCGAGCGCGGTGTCGTCGAGTCCGCATAACCCGCCGACGTTGGGCCGGCTGCCGTCGGCTTCGGCGGCCGACGCGCGGACCACCGGGCTACCGGTGCCGCGAATCCTGCGCCCGCCGACGCGAACGCGGCCGCCGGTTCGGCCGGCACCGCACCACGAAGGACCCGGCCAACCGGACCGCACGCACCGGGTCGCCGACACGATACGACTGCTGGTGCCACCGCGTCCGGGAGCGCCCCCACCCGGGTCCACACCAATCGGTCGTGCCAAGACGAACGGCATCGTTGTTCATGACGCGCTGGCGTCCCGCGTGCATGCGCTGCTGGTGGTCACCCCGGCCGGTATCGAGATCCGCGACAACAACAGCAGCAACGGCACATTCGTCAACGGCCGGCGCATCACCCGCGCTCCGCTGCGCGACGGCGACATCGTCACGATCGGCAACACCGACTTGGTGGCATCCGGCCACACCCTGGTGCCGCGCACCGCGCCGGCGCCCACCAGCGGGCTCACCGCGCACGGACTCGGCCTGAGCATTGACGGCCACCGGCTGCTGAGCGACGTGTCGTTCAGCTCACGGCCGGGGACGCTGACGGCGGTCATCGGGCCGTCCGGAGCGGGCAAAACGACCCTGGTCAAGCTGATCGGCGGCGCCACGCAGCCCAGCACCGGGGCGGTCATCTTCGACGGGCACGACGTGCACGCCGAATACGCCTCGATGCGTTCCCGCATCGGGATGGTGCCCCAGGACGACGTCGTGCACCGCCAGCTCACCCTGGAACGCGCCCTCACCTACGCCGCGGAGCTGCGGCTGCCGCCGGACAGCTCGGCCGCCGACCGTCGCAGCGTGGTCGCACGTGTCCTGGCCGAGCTGGATCTAACGCCGCACAAAAACACCCGGGTCGACAAGCTGTCCGGCGGTCAGCGCAAGCGCGCCTCGGTGGCGCTGGAACTGCTGACCGGCCCCTCGCTGCTCATCCTCGACGAGCCGACCTCGGGGCTGGACCCGAATTTGGACCGGGCCGTGATGACGATGCTGCGCCGGCTTGCCGACGCCGGCCGGGTGGTGATCGTGGTCACCCATTCGCTGAGCTATGTGCGGATGTGCGACCAGATTGTGCTGCTGGCCCCCGGCGGCAAGACCGCATTCGCCGACCCGCCGACACACATCGGGGCGGTGATGGGAACCACCGACTGGGCTGACATCTTCGCGCGGGTCAGCACCGATCCCGACGGCGCCCACCGGGCTTTCCTGGCGCGACACCCCGCCGCGCCGGCGCCCCGGGCCCCGGCCGCCAGCGTCGCGGCGCTGGGCAGGCCCCCCCACACCAGTCTGTGGCGCCAGATTTCCACGGTGGCGCGCCGGCAGGTCCGCCTGATCACCGCTGATCGCGGCTACTTCGCGTTTTTGGCGATGTTGCCGTTCGTCCTGGGTGCGCTGCTGCTGGCGGTGCCCGGGAACACCGGGCTGGGGCTTGCCGACCCGCGCGGACCGCAGCCCGACGAACCCAGCTCGATCCTGATTTTGCTCAACATCGCGGCGGTGTTCATGGGCACCGCGTTGACCATCCGCGATCTCGTCGGGGAACGGGTGATCTTCCAGCGCGAGCGGGCGGTGGGTTTGTCGGCATCGGCCTACCTGGCTGCCAAGGCTCTGGTCTACAGCGCTGCGGCGCTGATGCAAACCGCGATCCTCACCGCGATCCTGGTCGCCGGGAAAGGCGCGCCCACCCACGGCGCGGTGCTGCTGGGCAACGGCGCCGTGGAGTTGTCTGTGACGCTGGCGGCCACGGCCATCAGCTCGGCGATGGTGGGGCTGGCGCTCTCGTCGCTGGCCCGCTCCACCGAGCAGATCCTGCCCTTGCTGGTGGTGGCGGTGATGGTCTCGATGGTGCTCGCCGGGGGCCTGATCCCGGTGACCGGGCGTCTGGGGCTCTCGCAGGCCTCGTGGCTGATCCCGGCACGCTGGGGTTTCGCGGCCTCGGCCGGCACCGTCGATCTGCGCGTTGTCGAGGCGGATGTGCCCGCCGACCGGCTGTGGTCGCATTCGCCGCGAATGTGGCTGCTGGACATGGGCATGCTGGCGTTGCTGAGCGTGGCGGTGGCCGGCTTCGTGCGCTACCGGCTGCGCCTGCCGGCGCCCGGACGGTGAGCCCTCGGCCGCTTGGGGTTCGCAAAGTGAATTGGCCGGCGATTGCGCGGTAGTAGCCCGACCGGAGTTCGCGAAAGGTTTCGCGATGTCCGTCGACACCACAATGCGGCACTCAGCTGCCAGCGCGTCCAACCAGGCGGGTGGGCCCGCCCTTGACGGTGCTGCTCATCTGTCCCGGATGACTGCGCTAAGCCGCAGCTTTGGAGATTTCCGGAACACTGGGCATTCCACGGGCGGTGATGTCTTGTCCGAACCCACGCTGTTCGAGGTCGAGTCCATCGACCGGGTGTATCTGAACGTGTGGATGCCACGGCTGGCCTATGGCGGCGGGGTTCAGGGCTTCTTCGTCGGCCACCGGGGCCACCACTACGCCTCCACTGCGTTGAGGGATCCGATGACGAAGGCGTTCGTCGCCGATATCCACGGTTTCGTTGCTGCGCGGGGCCTGGAGGTGGTGTCGTTCGGCAAGGAACGCAAAGACGATTTGGCCCAGCGGTTCCTGGCCCGGTTCACCGATCCGGAAGGGGTCCTGTTCGTGGGCCGGGCCCAGGAGAAGGCACTGGTCTGGCGTACTCAGCGCCGCTACAGCCGCGACGGTTCTTCCTACGCATGGCTCGTGCGATCCACCGCGTTCGTCAACCACTTCTATTTCTACTGCGTCGATGAGGACTTCGGCCCGTTCTTCATCAAGTTCTGCACCTACTTCCCCTACACCGCCAAGTTGTGCATCAACGGAAACCAATGGGCTAAACGCCAGGCCGCCAAGGCGGGGATCGCATTCGAAGCCCTCGACAACGGGTTCGCCTCGGTCGCCGACGTCGACCGGCTGCAGGCGATCTGCGACAGTCTTGGCCCCGACCAGATCGACGCGCTGCTACGTAAATGGCTGCGGATCCTGCCCAACCCATTCACCGATGAGGACATCACCGCCGGCTACCGCTACGAATTGTCGATTCTGCAGGCCGAATTCTCGCTGACCCAAATGCTGGACCGCCCGGTGTCGGGCCGGATCTTCTTCGAGCAGGTCATCCGCGACAATCTCGACATCGGCCGACCCGACCATGTCTCGTTGCTCTTCAACCGCCGCATCGTGGGCAGCGGCAAACGCAAGACCCCGGGCCAGTTTCGCACCCGGGTGATCACCGACGGTGTCGTCCCGTCACTGCACGTGGACTACAAGACCAGCAAAGTCAAGCAATACCAGAAAGAAGGGAAAGCGCTGCGCACCGAAACCACCATCAACAATCCCCGCGACTTCGGTATCTGCAAACGGCTGACCAGCCTGCCCGACCTGCGGCAGCTCGGCTTTTCGGCCAACCGGCGCCTGCTCGGCGTCCAAACCATCAGCCACGACCCGATCCGCGGCGCCAAAACATTCACCGACCTGACCACACCAGTCTTCACCGACTCCGGTACCCGCATACCCGGGCTGTGTTTCGGTGACATCCAAGTACACGCCCTGCTGCAGGTTTTGCTCGTCCACCGGCTCCTGGTCCACGGCTTCACCAGCCGTGACCTGCGCACCCTGATCGCGCCCCTGCTCGGCAAGACCGCCGAACACATCACCGCCGGCCAGATGACCTACGACCTGCGACGCCTGCGCGCCCACGGCCTCATCCAACGCGTCCCCCACACCCGCCGCTACACCGTCACCGCAACCGGACTGCAACACCCATTCTTATTCACCCGCGTCCACGACCACCTCCTGCGCGCCGGACTCGCCCAGGCCAGCGACCCCAGCCCACCGCGAAAATCCAAGCTGCACAACGCCTCCCGCGCATATCAAGCCGCCATCGACGAACTCACCCGACAGGCCCTACACGCCGCCTGAGCATTCGCGACTCGTTCGCCATACTTGACTCAATATTCACGGCGAGGACGCCTAAGCTAGCTAACGATCACTCACTTGCAACGGGTGCGGCGACCCCGGCGCTGACAAGGACCACCCTAACCCCACCGGCCGACAGCACAACCAACCCGGCGCTCACTAAGACGATCTTCGCCCGCGGCCGCTGCCGGGTTTCGCTGCCCTGGTCAGGGAGGGCTCTTCCGTTCGGGTTCTCTCGTCATCCGCTGACACCTGGCTGCTAATGCCACCGGAATGGACAGAGAAAAGCGGTTTGCTTGGGCGGCTGGAGCTGTGGTTTTCCGACGCGCACTCGAATTATGCGGGTAGTGTGTGGAATCCGCGGTGCTAAATGGAGTCGGTGCCGCCGAGCGCACCGGTGCCCACGGCAGCACCGGGGGCTGCGATGGCCGGGATGCCGGTGGTGCCGCCGGGTGCCCTGCACGGGCCTGGCGAGCCTGGTAGCGACGCCAAGGCCGACACCAAGCGTGTTGTCCCGCCGTCGGTGAAAAACGGCGCCCCCGTCCAGGGCCGCATCACCGCGCCGCCGGTCACACCGGAAGTGACGACCCGACTGCAGGGCAAGCCGATTGCCACCCGCCGCATCCTTGCGCCGGACCCCAAGCCCAGCGAGGAGCCCGACCCCGATCGCTAAGCGGGCGCTGCTCGGCTGCAGCGGCCGCATGCTCCATACGCCTGTCAATCCGGTGACGTGCACCTCGGGCTGGTGGGGGTGCCCCAGGCTTCGACACGGCGCCGGATTGGCCGAGACACCTCGGTCGCCGACCGCCGCAACGTGATCGCGCGCGTCCTGGTCGAGCTGGATCTGACCCTGCACAAAACACCCGCGTCGACAAGCTGTCCGGCGGAAAGCGTAAGCGCACCTCGGGGGTGCTCGTACTGCTGACCCGCCGTCGCTGCTCCTCCTCGACGAGCCGGCATCGGGGCCGGAACCGAATTTTGGACCCCGCCAAGATGACGATGCTGCCCCGGCTTGCCGACGCCGCCCGGGTGGTGATCGTGGTCACCCGTTGATCGGCGTGGCGGTGACCGCCGTCGGCCGTTTCCGGCTGCGGCTGCCGCTGCGCACACGGGTGGTCGGGCCGACGTGGGGGCGCTTGCCTGATTTGACAGTTATCGGGGTGGTAGTAGCGTCACCAGCAGCTTGGAGAGGGACTGAGATGTTCGTCGACACCGCGTTGCTGCGCTCCGGGGCCAACGAATCCCACCACGCGGGTGAGCACGCCCAACACGGCGCCAATCACCTGTCACGGGCACCGCTGTTTGCTGGGATGTTCGGCGACTTCCAAGTCGCGGACACGTTTTATGGAGTGCTCAGCGCTGCGCATGCGCATCATGTGAAATCCCTGCAACGACACCAAGAGATCCTCGATGACGTCGGTGGCAAGGCGAATCACGCGGCCACCGCGTTCACCGTGATGGATGACCACAACGCGAAGACGTTGCGGGAAGTGCCTTGGTGCGGCTTCGGCACATAAGCCTGGACAAGCTGATTTCCGCCGCCGGTGGTGATCCCTGGCAGGTCAACGCCACCCTGCAGCACGGCCGGCCAGCGCAAATCGCCGACTTGGGGCAAGCGTTTCACAACGCCGCGCAATCCATCAAAGAGGCCGACAACGCGTTCGCTGAGGCGCGTCGTCGCTTTCAGGCCTGGAGCCGCGACAACGGGCAGCACCCGCTCGCCGAGTCAGCCGAAGTGCAGCTCGCCACCACGCAGCTTGGTGTGCAAGCCGCCCAGCTGCCCAAAATCGCGGTCGACTTGGAAAATATCGGGGCCGCTCTCGCCGAGGCGCAAGGATCCGCCAATGCGCAAATCGCGGCATTGGAGGCTCGGCTGCACACTCTCGATGACTGGATTGGCCAAGCCGAGGACCTGATCCGCCAAGACGAGAACCTTCTCGCGCACGCCCGCAACGACCACGAGATAGCCGAGCTGAAAGCGGACATCGCTCAGCTTGAGCAATACCAACATGATTGTGACCACGAAGCCATCGACGACACCAAGGCGGCCCTGCGGCAGGTCAACCACATTCGTGACGCCTACGCGGGCGCACTGCAGGCAGCCGAAGCCGACCTGCGCGCCGACGGTTACGACCCGGCGCTTGTCCGGGCGATCGACGCGCCGCTGTCCCCGCCGAGACCGGACGATCCGGGCATCCCGATACCGCCGCCACAAACCAGCGCCGAAGACGTCAACACGTGGTGGGATTCGCTCAGCCAGCAGCAAAAAGACCAGCTGATCGCCCAACACCCCCCAGAGTTGGGCAACCTCAATGGCATTGACGCCGCCGTCCGCGACACGGTCAACCAGGCGGTGATGAACGATGATCTCAACCGGGTTTTGGATGTAGCTAAGGGGCACGGGGTGTCGCCGGACGAGGTGGTGCGCAATCCGGCAACCTACGGGCTCTCGGCCGCGGACATCACCCGGTATCAAAACGCGGTGAGAACGCGCGACGGGCTGAAGTACCACGAGACACATGGTGTCAAGCCTGGAAACCCGAGGCCCGTCATGCTGTGGGCTTATGACCCGTTGGCCTTTAACGGTCAGGGCAAGGCCGCGATCGCAATCGGTAATCCCGATTGGGCACGAGATACCGCGGTGATTGTGCCCGGTACCGGAAGCAGCGTGGCGCAGGGTTGGCTGGTTGGGCACGATGACGCGATCAACCTCTATGACCAGTCCCTGGCGGCCGATCCCGATCATCGCTACACCTCGGTAATGGCGTGGATGGGATATGACGCACCCGATGGATTCACCGACATCCGGGTCGGCCAGCCATGGCTGGCCCGGGACGGGGGCGATCTGCTGGCCGGGGATGTCAACGGTCTGGCGGTTACCCACAACGGGCTGGCCCCCGAGCACATCACGGTCATCGGGCACTCCTACGGGGCCACGACCGTCGCCGACGCGTTCGCCCACAGCGGCATGCGCGCCAACGACGCGGTGTTGCTCGGTTGTCCCGGCACCGATCTGGCCCATAGCGCCGCCGATTTCCACCTCGGCGGCGGACACGTCTACGTCGGCTCGGCGTCCAGCGACCCGATCAGCTGGATCGGCAATTCAGACGGCGTGCCGCGCGAGATGCTCAAGGATTATCTCAGGGAACACCACATCCCCCTCCCGGCGGCTGCCGGGTTGGGTTCCGATCCGGCCGGCAGCGGATTCGGGTCGATCCGATTCCACGCTGAAGTGCCCGGCCACGGGTCTGTCGACGAACACGACCATTCGCACTACTACGTACGGGGCAGCGAGGCGCTGCGCAGCATCACCGACATCGCCAGCGGCCACCCCGAACGACTGGCAACCGACGGCATGCTCGCAGAGGGCAGGCGCCAGCCGCACGTCGGCCCCCTCCGAATACCGGGCATACCGGCCTTCATCGACCCGGAAGCCGAGCGCCCACCGGATACCATCCACGATGATCACGCATACCGCACATATGAACCTCCGCGGTGACCGTCGTGGCCGCTGCTGGTCTGCGCTGCTGGTGCTGGCGGTGTTGGCCTCGCCGCTCGTGATGGGAGGATGTGCGCTGATGTTCCCCAACCGCCACGACATCGACCATCCGGCAAACCCAATGTCGGATCAACAAGCCATGGCCCAGGTCATCGAGCCCGCAAAGCAGATCGTGAAAGACGCCGACCTGCAGGACGTCTCAGGACGTTTCGACTGGGAGTCGTGCAATGACCAAGGCGACCCGCCCTACCGGGGGCTTGTGGAGATGAGCTTCAAGTGGCCTGTGGACGACGCCAAGGGTTACCCCACCGAGGTCGAGCCCGACGCCTATTTCGAAAAGCTCGCCGCGACAATGGTCGCCCACGGCTGGAGCGAGGGGCCCCCACCCGGCTGGCACTCATACGGAAGGGTCATCCACAAAGACGGGGTGGTGGCGGTCGTGACCCAAAACCCGGCCAGTGGTAGGGGGACTATCCGGATCTCCGGTGAATGCCGCAACATGACCAACCATCGCCGTGACGGCACAATGCTGGGCTTTGAGATCACCGACCAATTACATGACCGTTGATTGCCGGTGGGATCGCGGCGGCCTCCGCGATGCTTGCCCTATCGCCTACCCAGGTGGGCGCTCGCTGATTTTCGCCCAGCCACGACGACAACCACTTGTCAACTGGCTTCGACGAGCAAGCACGGACTGCGCGGGTTGTGCAGACACGTGCGATCCACTTGCTGAACAACACCTTTCGCCACGGATGCAAGGACTGGTTCCCGATCCCTGGACATGCGGCCTTACCTGAGTCGCCTGATAGACTTACTGGTGGCCCGCGCTGCACAATCGCCCGCCGAACATCGAGCCCACGCCGCTATGCTGGCAGCACATCAGGGCGCCGACGCGGACAACGCGAAGATACCGGCCGCCTGGGAAGGCCGGAATCGCACGCTGACGACGGCGATCAACGAAGCGGTCCAGCAAGAGAAGCCCCGTGACGTCCTAGCGACCGTTGGTCGCGATCCTCAATTTTCACCCGGCCTGGTTACGCCAAGGCGCAACTGACTGCGGCCAGGTTCGTCGAGTGGATTGGCGCAGCCCGGTACGGCGAGTTTCCGAGGATTAGCCGCATAGAAGCGCTCGCAACTGACGACATCGCGCAAGTGGACAAAAAGCGGCTCTTCTGACGCTTCCGTGGGCCGGTTGTTGATGTAAGGGGCGCACGTCGTTGTGGCTTAAGGTTTCTGGCTTGTGGAAGGTCAGGAACCAAAGGAGCCAACAACGACGTGCGCAATGTGAGGCTATGGCGTGCGCTGCTGGGTGTCGACCAGCGCACCGTGATCGAAGACATCGAGTTCGAGGAGTTCGGGGAGGAAGACGCCGACGGCGACACGCTGGTGGTGGCGCGGGTGCGGCCGCGAAGTGGTGTTTCGCGCCGTTGTGGCCGCTGCGGTCGCAGGGCGCCCTGGTATGACCGGGGTGAGGGTCGGCGCCGGTGGCGGGGCCTGGATTGGGGCACGATGCAGGTGGTGCTGGAGGCCGATGCGCCGCGGGTGAACTGCCCCGCCCATGGGCCTACGGTGGTGGCGGTGCCATGGGCGCGCCACCATGCCGGGCACACTTTGGCCTTTGATGACACGGTGGCCTGGCTGGCGGTGGCGTGTTCGAAAACCGCGGTGTGCGAGTTGATGCGGGTCGCCTGGCGCACCGTAGGGGCGATCGTGGCGAGGGTGTGGGCCGACACGGAGAAGAGGATCGACCGGTTTGCGGGTCTGCGTCGGATCGGCATCGATGAGATCTCCTCTAAGCGTCACCACAAGTACCTCACGGTGGTGGTTGACCACGACAGCGGCCGGCTGGTGTGGGCCGCCCCGGGCCGCGACACCAAGACGCTGCGGCGGTTTTTCGACGCTCTGGGCGCCCAGCGGTGCGCGCAGATCACCCATGTGTCCGCCGATGCGGCGGAGTGGATCGCCGATGTGGTCGCCGAGCGCTGCCCGGGCGCGATCCGCTGCGCGGATCCGTTTCATGTGCTGGCCTGGGCCACCGAGGCGCTGGATGCCGAGCGGCGCCGGGCCTGGAACGACGCGCGAGCGATCGCGCGCGGCGAGGCCAAATGGGGCCGTGGTCGGCCCAGCAGGAACACCGCGCCGCGGCCGGGTCATGAACGAGCACGGCGGCTCAAAGCCGCCCGCTACGCGCTGTGGAAAAACCCCGAGGGCCTCACCGAACGCCAAAGCGCCAAACTGGCCTGGATCGCCAAGACCGACACCCGGCTCTACCGCGCGTACCTGCTCAAAGAGGGCCTGCGGCATGTGTTTTCGGTCAAAGGCCAGGACGGCAAAGACGCCCTCGACAAGTGGATCTCCTGGGCGCGGCGCTGCCGCATCCCGGTCTTCGTCGAGCTGGCCCGCCGCATCAAACGCCACCGCGAGGCCATCGACGCCGCCCTCGACCACGGCCTGTCCCAAGGATTGATCGAATCCACCAACACCAAGATCCGCCTGCTCACCCGCATCGCATTCGGATTCCACAACCCCGCCGCGCTGATCGCCCTGGCCATGCTCGCCCTCGGCGGCCACCGCCCCACCCTGCCCGGCCGCGGCTAACACCCCTCCACCAGGGCACCCCTCGGGTTTCCCCTCTCAGACGTCGCCGATTCTGCGCTACCCGCTCGTCGGTGTCCATGTCGTTCCGCCTCGCTGCGCTCGGGGGCTCCACATGGACACCTCCCACCCGGGCAGCGCTACAGGCAACTATCGCGGAAGCAAGCACAAACGAATTCAACCATCAGATCACGGCCCCGAATCGGCCCCACCCACCCACGGATACGTCAGGAGGGCCACAAAAGCGGCTAATTTACTGACGTCGATCAGTTGCGGAGCCGCGCGTGCATGGTGACTACCGTGATAGCGCGGCGGCGATACGATCAAGCCCATGTCGCAGTTGCCTTTCCCGCCGCCTGCACAGCCGCCGGGAGCACCGTCGCCGTGGCCGCCGGTAGCGCCACCAGCGCCCAGGCGGCCATCGCCGTGGCTGACACGCATCCTGCTCATCACTGCGCTGGCGGTAATCGGCGCCATCGCGATCGGCGCCTGGTTTCGGCCTCTGCCAAACAACAAGCCCACTCCCGCTTCGCCCGGGCCGACGTTCACCGATCAGCAAGTCAGCAACGCCAAGGCGAGCGCATCTGCTGGCTTCGAGAAAGTTCGGACCAGCATCCCACTGCAAACCAGCGCTGATAGTGGTGGTGAGCCGGTGATGACCCAGGCGGTTGCCGCAAGCGCGCGGCTTGCTCTCCTCGCCGGCGGTTATTACCTCCAGACTCGACTGGACCCTGCTACGCCGCCATCGCTCGCCACGGCGATCCGCAGTTTCTCAAATATCTCGCTGGATCTAGCAGAAAATGCCCTATCTAATGTTCGTTGACACCGGACTGCTGCACGCGGGGGCCACCGCCTCGCAGCGCGCTGGCAAGAACGCCCAGCACGGCGCGAATCACCTTTCGCGCGCACCGCTGCTTGCGGGGATGTTCGGTGACTTCGCCGTCGCCGAGGCGTTCCATGCGGCCATTAGCACCGCGCACGTCCACCACGTCACCACCCTGGTGGCGCATCACAAGGCCCTCGCCGGCATCGGCGAGAAAGCGCATCACGTCGGGTATTCGTTCACCGCGACGGAGGACCACAACGCGAAGCTGTTGCGGGACGTGATATGAGCTACCGGCACATCGACCAAGACAAGCTGGCTGTGGTGGCCGGAGATCCCTGGCAGGTCAACGCCACCCTCCAGCATGGCCGGCCCGCACACATCAACGCACTGGCGCAAGCGTTTCATAACGCCGCTAAGTCCACCGCGGATGCCGACGACGCCTTCCGGCGGGCGCGTGAGCGGTTCGAAAAATCCTGGAACCGGGAAAACGGCGAGCATCCGCTCAACGATTCGGCTGAAGTGCAGCTGGTTACGCAGTCGCTGGGTGTGCAGCTCGCACAGCTGCCCAAGATCGGCGCCGACTTGGAAAACATCGCCGCCAGTTTGGCCGAGGCGCAACGCGCCAGCGCGGGCTACATCGCTAGCCTCGAAAACCAATTGCACCTCATCGATCAAGAACTCGACGACGTGATCGCCGCAGAGAATTCTCCCTACGTGACTGCCGCGGAGCGCATTATCCTTGATGAACACATCAACGGCCTCTACCAACAAGCCATCGACGACACGCAGGCAACCCTGCAGCAGGTCACCCACGTGCGGGCCGGCTACGCGGGCACCCTGCAGTCCGCGGAGGCCACCTTGCGCGCCGACGGGTACGAGCCGGCGCTCGTCCGCGCTGTGGACACGCCGGGGTCGGCGCCCAAACCGGACGGCCCGGCCATCCCGGTTCCGCCGGCGAACACCAGCGCCGAGGATGTCAACAAGTGGTGGAACTCGTTGAGCAACGAGCAAAGAACCCAGCTGATCGCTCAACACCCACCGGAGTTGGGAAACCTCAACGGCATTCCGGTCATCGCCCGCGACGAGGTGAACGAGGCCGTGATGAACGACGACCTGAGCCGGGTACAGGATCTCGCCAACCAGCACGGGGTGCCGGTAGACAACGTGCTATTCGACCCCGCCAAATACGGCCTGTCAGCGGCCGCCGTCACTCGCTACAACAATGCAGTACAGACTCAAAAGGGCCTCAACACAGATGCCACGAACCCCAATGGCAGCAAAAACCCGGTCTTGCTGCATACCTATGACCCCGAGGCGTTCGGTGGGCGGGGCCGCGAAGCCATCGCTATCGGCAACCCCGATACCGCCGCCAACACAAGCGTGCTGGTTCCGGGAACGGGCAGCAGTGTCCGCGACGGCTATCTTTCCCACCTGGATGGGCGCAATCTGTACAACGAGGCCAACGCTGCCGACCGCGGCAAGGCGACGTCGGTGCTGGTGTGGATGGGCTATCACGCTCCAGACAGCCCTACTGACCTTCAGATCGGCCAGACGACGTTGGCACGAGACGGGGGCCATTTGCTGGCCACCGACGTCAACGCACTCGGTGTGACCCACGAGGGCTCGCCCTCACACGTGACCGTGATCGGCCATTCCTACGGCTCAACGACGGTGGCCGACGCCGCCGCCGGCTTCGGGATGCACACCAATGATGTGGTGCTCGTCGGTTGCCCGGGTACGGATTTGGCTCGCAGCGCAGGCGATTTCAACCTTTCACCGGGCGGCCACGTGTATGTGGGCGCGGCATCGTCTGACCCGATCACCCACTTGGGCGGCGTCCAAGAACACATGCCCGGCACCGGCGTCACAATCGGGCTGGGCAACGACCCGGCCGTCGAAGGCTACGGCTCCACCCGGTTCAAAGCCGAAGTCCCGGGCCTGACTTCGCCGTTGAGCGATCACAGCTCCTACTTCACACGGGGAACTGAGTCTTTGTTCAGCATCGGCGATATCGCCTCCGGCCACGGCGACGCACTGGCCCACGACCACATGACCGCACCCCACCGCGGCAGCTACTGGCTGCCCGACGACATCGACCCGGAGGCCACTCGGCCAGGAACAGGCGGTCACTACCATTAGCAAGTCCTCGCAAGCCCTTCAGCGGATCAATGCAACCACCCGTGGCGTGGTTTCCGGGTGTGCCGTAGCGGCGCTGCTCAGCATCTCGGTCCAATCCTGTACCACAGCAAAAAATTTGAGCGAAGGAGTGGTTCACCCGATGACCCCAGAGCAATCGAAGGCCCAAGTCATAGATGCCGCCCGAGAAATTATCCAACTTCTGGGCCTCAAAGATGTGTCTGTAAACTTCAGCCGCGAGTCCTGCAACGACCAGGCGGTTGCGCCGTTTCGCGGCGTGGCAGGGTTCGGTTACCAACATGCACCAACGCTTGATGAGTCGGAGGCCGAGGTCCAGCGCATGTTGGCCGTACTCAAGCAACACGGCTGGAGCGGCGGGGGCGATTTCCACAGTCATTCCCCGAATGTGAGCAAGCAAGGCGTCACCGCGATTTTCGACCCTTACTCCCCGATCCAAAACTTCGGCGGAACCATCACAATCTACGGGGAGTGCCGCGACATGACCACAAAAGAAAACTCTGTACCCGAGCCGATACCGCCAGATCAGTTGAGGTGATGGCCGCATCGCAAACGCCCAAACACACCGATTACGAGTCCGTCTATTATTTTAAGACGTCATCCCAGCCGGCGACACCTTCCGCGTTGATGCGATGAAGGGGCGGGGCCTCCGCCCTCATGACGTTCCCGACGGATGCTGGGGGTGTTCACATCGATTACGACAGGGAGGCCCCTTATGAGCGAGTATGACGGAAAACAGTTCGTCGGGATTGACCTTCATCGCCAACGGTCGGTGATCGTCCGCCGAACCGAGATCGGTGAGCAGCTGTCGGCGGTGGCGATCGTCAACGATCCGGTGGCGTTGGGGTTAGAGCTCGAGCGGGCCGGATCGAACCTGGAGGTGGTGCTGGAAGCCACCTACGGCTGGTATTGGACAGTGGACGCCCTGCAGGCGAGAGGCGTTAGTGTGCATTTGGCGCATCCATTGGGTGTCAAAGGGTTCCGCTACCGGCGAGTGAAGAACGACGTGCGCGACGCCGGTGGTCTGGCGGATCTGCTGCGGATGAACCGGTTGCCGGGGGCTTGGATCGCGCCGCCGGCGACGCGGGAGTTGCGTGAGCTGGTCCGCTACCGCGCCAAGCTGGTGGCGCTGCGCTCAGGCCTTAAGGCCCAGGTCCACGCGTCCTCGCCAAGGCCGGGGTGCTGATCGTTGCCACGGACCTGTTCGGCGTGGATGCCCGAAGGCGCCTCGAACGAACACCATTGTCCGGTGTATACGCCCAGCGGGTGTCCTCGCTGCTGCACCTGATCGACATTCTCGACGCAGAGGAGACAGCGCTGGCCACCCAAATCGGCGCGCGGTTGCGCGACCACGAGGGCTACCGGGGATCCAAGCACTGCCCGGTGTCGGGCCGACCCTTGCGGCCATCTTTGTGGCCGAGATCGGCGACGTGCACCGATGCGCCGATCCGGGGCGACTGTGTTGCTGGGCCGGGCTAACACCACGGCACTACGAGTCCGACACCGTGGTACGCCGCGGACACATCACCAAACAGGGATCCAAGCTGGTGCGCTGGGCGACCGTCGAGGCGATCCAACGCAAAACAACAGCAAAGATCACCGCCGATCAAGACAGGATCGCGGCACGACGTGGAAAGGACATCGCGAAGATCGCCGCGGCCCGCAAGCTGCTCACCCTCGTCTACTACGGCCTACGCGACCGACATATCCGTGCGCTCGCCAAAGACGCAGCGTCAGTTCTCCGGACGCGGCATGCGCGTGGTCGCCGATGAGTCTGGCCTCCCCCAGGCGGGGCGTGGCCGTCGCGTTGATTGACCCCGCATATCGCACGCCGCACCGCTCCATGCCCGCAACCGCCGGGCGAAGGGATGACCGGCAGCCGGGAAACCCGGCCCTGCCCAACATTATTCGCATCACACTGTAGACGCTCCCACCCACAACACCATAAGCAATGCCGTTTTCGGGTTCTGGCCGATTCTGCGCTGAACCGGGCCGCCGTCAAGACCGTTCGTCCTCGCTACGCGGCGGGCGCTCCGACTTGACCGCAGGCCCTTATTCAGCGCTGCCCGCACAGACGCCGAAAACGGGCAAAACAGCAGCACATCACACTTGACAGAACCCCACCCCTTCAGGGATGACTCACCCAAAATGGGCGCGTAGCTTCCTTCGTTGTCTCATGTATGGTCCGAACGTCATTGCGGCGCTGGTGTTCTGCTGGGCGGTGCTGGGCATGCCCGCCGGCAAGCGGCTGGCGCCGATACCGGGGGAGCTGGTGGAGCGGCTGCGTCGTTGCGAGGAGCTCGACATCGACGACGACACCGCCGCGCTGCGGGCGGGCATGTCGGCGGCCACCATTGATCGCCGCCTGGCGTCCGAGCGCAAGAAGCATGAGCTTAAGGGCCGCAGCCACACCAAACCCGGCTCGCTGCTCAAAAGCCAGATCCCGACCGCGCCTAGGCCGATAGGGACGACGCGGCGCCCCGGGTTCGTTGAGATCGACCTGGTCGGCCATGAGGGCGGCAACGCCGCTGGTGCGCCCGCCTACACGCTGACCGTCACCGACATCGCCACCGGCTGGACCGAGAACCGCAGCGTGCCCAACAAGGCCCGCAAATGGGTGCTGGCCGCGCTGGACGATATCGCCAAGACCATGCCCTTCCCGATCTTGGATGTGGACAGCGACTGCGGATCGGAGTTCATCAATTACCACCTGCTGGCGTGGTGTGAGCAGCGCCAGGTCACCTTCACCTGCTCGCGGTCGGGCAACAAAAACGACGGCTGCTACGGGGAACAGAAGAACTGGGCGGTCGTGCCCACCGTAGTCGGCTACCATCGTTACGACACCAAGGCAGAACTGTTGTTGCTCAACAAGATATGGACGTTGCAGTCATTGCTGACCAACTACTTCTACCCGCAGCAAAAAACTCGTCTCCAAGGTCCGCAACGGCGCCAAAGTGTCCAAAAAAATACGACACCGCCACGACCGCGCACCGCCGCGCCGAGCGCCATCAGGCGGTCTTCGATGAAGACAGGGCGATCCTCGCCGACACCTACGCGAGCATCAACCCGCCGCCGTGCAGCGCCAGATCCAGGCCCTGACCACCAGGACTCCTGACATAGGTCTATCGCTGATTCGGTGTAAGTGGTTCTGATCGCCCCGGCGTGGGGCAGAAGGAATCACTGTGATGACGAAGACACTTAAGGGCATGGAAACCCAAGTGAAGGAACCGCCGGCCCCGGCTGGCGAGAACGTGGATGAGACGGCCGTTGCCGCCCGTGATCTGTCCGCCGCTGAGCGGGTGCTGGTGGGCGATCTGGTACGCCAGGCGCTGAGGGGGTCGCATTGACCGGCCCGGACGGTTTGCTCAAAGCGCTGACCAAGACGGTGCTCGAAGCGGCGCTGGACGAGGAGCTGACCGAGCACCTCGGTTACGACAAGCACGCCGCAGCCGGGCGTGGCAGTGGCAACTCGCGTAACGGCACCCGCGCTAAGAAGGTGATCACCGATGCGTGCGGCCAGGTCGAAATCCAGGTGCCCCGCGACCGCAACGGCACCTTCGAGCCGGTGATCGTGGGCAAGCGCCAACGCCGCGTCTCCGATGTGGATCGGGTGGTGTTGTCGCTGTACGCCAAAGGCCTGACCACCGGCGAAATTTCAGCCCACTTTGACGATGTCTACGGGGTGTCGGTGTCTAAGGACACCATCAGCCGGATCACCGACCGGGTAATCGAGGAGATGGCCACGTGGTGGTCTCGGCCGCTGGAGAAGGTGTACGCGGCGGTGTTCATCGACGCGATCATGGTCAAGATCCGCGACGGGCAGGTCCGCAACCGGCCGGTCTACGCCGCGATCGGGGTGGACCTTGACGGCAACAAGGACATCGTGGGGATGTGGGCCGGCGACGGCGACGGGGAGTCAGCCAAGTTCTGGCTGGCGCTGCTGACCGACCTGAAAAACAGGGGCGTCAAGGACATCTTCTTTTTGGTCTGTGATGGGCTAAAAGGGTTGCCCGACAGCGTGTCTGCGGTATTCCCGCTGGCCACGGTGCAGACCTGCATCATCCACCTGATCCGCATTAACCGGCCCTCGCGGCCGGAGTCAAGAAGGCAGATCGGTCGAGTGATGGCGGCGTAGTCGTTGGAGGTGTTGATCGAGATTGGCCGCGACGCGCTGATGCCGGGCGGCCTCGTCGTCCCAGCCGCGGGCGTGGGCATCGGCTTGCAGGGCGCGGATGTCGTCGAGTTGCGCGCTGATCGTCGTGGTGGCCGCTGGGTCGGGGACAAAGAAGTCGCGCTGTTCGCAGATGTTGGCGTAGGGGCAAGGCCCGGCGGCTTTGGGCCGGGCGCAAAAGCCGTGCGCGAGCCGGGTTTTGAGCATCTCGGCGTGCAGCCAGGCGACCTTGTCAGGTACCGGCGGTGCGGCGTTGACGGCGGTCAGTGGCAGCAGTTGACCGGCGCGGACCTTGTCCATCGCCGCCTGGTAGGCACTGCGGATGGTCGGGGTGGTGAGCTTGGCGTAGCGCAACGTCATCTCCGGGGTGACGTGTTTGATATACGGGTGATATTCGGCGTGTCTGCCGTGATCCAGCGGGGCTGACGCGGATGCTGGCGGCGGGAGGTTGTCGTGTTCATGCCGTGCTTGGTTCGTCACCATCGTGGGGCGGAACTGGTCGCGATCACCCTGGGGCATTCGCTGCTGGATGACTACCTGGCCTTCGTTGCGGCGCGAGCCCGGACCAACACATGGCTGGCGGTGGCGTCGGATTTGAAGATCTTCTTCGGTGTAGTTGCCAAGCAACCGGCTCAGGTGAACGCCGCAGATGTCTTCGCGTTCTTGGCTTCTCAACGCACTGCCCGCTTGGGCGAGCAGGTGGTGCGGTTGGAGGACGGCGAGCCAGGGTTGGCGTCGCGCACGATCGCCCGCCGGTTGTCCAGTGTGCGTGGCCTGTATGCCTACCTCGCGGCCCGCGGTGATACCGGCGTCACCTGCAACCCCGTCCCGACAAGCCTGGCGGCGCGTCGCCCCGGTGCTCGGCGCGGCAAGGGCGGCGTGCCGTTGATCCGCACCCCGCGCACGCTGCCCCGGGTGCTGGTGCCAAGCGAGGTCGACGCGTTGCGGGCGGCGCTGCGCACCCACCGCGACCGGGCCATGGTCGAGGCGATGCTGCTGGGTGGTCTGCGACGCTGTGAGGTGCTGGGACTGCGCCTCGACGATGTCAACGCCGGCGAGCGGCGGGTGTTCGTGGCCGAAGGCAAGGGCGGTCGGCAGCGGATGGTGCCGGTATCGGCGCGGTTCTTCGCATCGCTGGGGGACTATCTGGATCAGGAGCGCCCGCAGACGTCGACCGATCGAGTGTTCGTGGTGTTGAAGGGATCCCGGCGTGGCGAGCCGTTGTCGGCTGCCGGTCTGGACGAGATCCTCGAGGGTGCGCGCGGTCGCGCCGGGCTGACCCAGGCGACGTGCCATCAGCTGCGGCACACCTGTTTCACCCGGCTGCGGGAGGCGGGGATGGCGCTGGAGGCGATCCAGGCTCAGGCCGGCCACGCATCGATCGACTCGACCCGCATCTATCTGCATCTGGCCAACGACTGGCTGGAACGGGAGTACCTGCGGGCCGCCGAGGCGATCGAGGCGCAGGTCGTCGCGTCCGGTGAGGCGGCCGAGAAATGAACCGGTCACCGGCACCTCGCCCCGACATCGAGGAGCTCGTCGAGGCGTATAGGGCCGACCTCGTTGCGGCCAGGATGTTCGCGGGACACCCGGTGACCTCGGTGGCCCGCACGTTCTTCACCCGCGTGGGTGTGGCGGGCTGGTCTGCGTTGCCGCTGGCAACCCAGTGCGCTTTGCCGCTGAAGGATCGACGGGTGGTCGGTTGGCTGATCGTGACGGGACGGCTGCGGCCCAGCCCGGACTATCTCGTGGCGTGCCGGCCCTACCTCGGCGAAGTCGCCGCTCACCATCACCGCAGGTTCCACCAACGGTTCGTGGCGACCTCCACTGAGCTCGGGTTCGGTCCCGTCGTGACCCGCCTGCAGTGGTCCGCCCTGGCCAAGGTGGCCGCGCTGGCCGGGCTGACTCCCGAGAAGCTGACCCAGCCGGTGATCGATACGCAGCGAAAAGCGTTGATCAGCGCGATAACTCGCCACCGACCCGGCAGCCACGGCGCCAAGGCACTGAGCGCGGCGCTGTTCGGTGCGCAGACCACCCTGTTCCACCTCGGCGTCCTGGACACCGCGCCCCGCAAGACCAGCCCAAACCGCTCGGCTGAACGGGCCGCCCAGTGGGCGGCGGTCCCGCCGCGGCTGGCGGCCACCCTGACCGGTTACATCGCCCAGACACGGCTGTCGCTGCGGGCGTCGACGATGGTGCGCGTCGAAGGCGTGCTGCGGGAGTTCGCCGGTTGGCTGGCCGCGAACGCCCCCGAGGTGGTCTGCGTCGCCGACCTGCGTCGGACACACATCGAGGCCTACAAGCTGCACCTGAGCACCCGGCCCTCGGCCCGCGGTGGGCGGTTGTCCAAGATCAGTCTCGCCGAACACCTCGGTACCCTGCGCACCTGCTTCGACCGGCTCACCGAATGGTGCGGCGACGACATTCCCGCCCGCGTGCTCATGTTCACCGGCGACCTGCCGCTGCGCGACGACCCGCTGCCCCGCTTCCTCGACGACGCCGCGTTCACCAAGCTGCTGCAGGCCGCGCGCACCGCTGATGATCCGTTCGTTCGACTGTGTGTGGAGTTTCTGGCCCGCACCGGGCTGCGCAAGGGCGAATTCCTCGATCTCACAGTTGATTCCGTGGTGCAGATCGGGGCGGCATACTGGTTGCACGTGCCGCTGGGGAAACTGCGCACCGACCGCTACATCCCCTTGCACCCCCAACTCAAGGACCTCCTCGACGCCTGGATCGCCAACCGACCCACCAGCTTGCGCAGCCCCTACCTGTTTATCGAATACGGCCAACGCATCGGCGAGGGCCGCGTCGATCGGGCAGTCGCTGAAGCCGCGAAAGCGGCTGGCATCGGCCGTGTTTCGCCGCATCGTCTCAGGCATACCTTGGCGACCCAGGCGATCAACCGCGGCATGTCCCTGGAAGCGCTGGCCGCGCTGTTGGGTCACCGATCTATGCGTATGACGCTCGTTTACGCCCGAATCGCCGATCGCACTGTCGCCGACGAATACTTCTCCGTCAGTGAAAAAGTCGAAGCCCTCTACGATCAGCCGCGCGCACTTCCCGCCGACGCCGAAGGCGCTGAAATGCGCAAGCTCCGTGCCGAGATGCACCGCCGCATGCTCGGAAACGGCTACTGCGCCCGACCCGTCGGCCTGGACTGCCACTTCGAATCCATCTGCGAATCCTGCACTTTCTTCCAGACCACCATCGAATTCCGCCCGACTCTGCAGGCACAACGCGACGACGCCGCCGAGAAAGGACAACTCGGCCGCCAGAAAGTGTTCGACGGACTGCTCGCCCGCCTCGACGATGCCGCCTCCTGACCGCACCCACTTGACAAGATCACCCGCATAATGGCCCATGAGCGCCATCAGCGCGGGTAACTCGATACCGCCGTTGATCAGGCTGGTGCCGAAGGTGTGCCGCAGCTGGTGTGGAGTGACGTGCAGCGCTTTCCGTCGCGGCCGCGCAGCCCGGCGGCGGCGACGGCATCGAGCAGGCCCTTGCGCAGCCGGAATGACGTTGGCCGACGGCCGTGTTCGAGGAATAAGAACTCAGTTAGCCGGCCGCCGCGGGGGTGAGGCAGCGCACGCTGGCGGCCCCGTTGGGCGATCCAGGCATCGATCACCTGCACGGTGTCCGGCTCCAGCGCATCATGGGTTCGGAGTTGCCCTTGCCGACCGGCACTCGCAGCCAGGTGCCATGCCCGGCGAAGTCCAGCAGGCAGTCCAGTTCCAGGTCGAGCAGTTCGCCGAGGCGCATGCCGGTGGCGCGTAGCAGCAGCAGGCCGGTACGCACGAGTGCGTCATCGAGGTTGGCGACGGCCGTCGTCAGCGCCCGGTCGACGTCTGGGGTCAGGGCTCGGGGCAGCGCGTCGGGGGTGCGTGGGATGTCGGCGTAGAACAGCAGCCGCCGCGGCGGGGCCGACGGCCAGCTCCAGCCGGCGATGTCTTCGAAGAAGCAGCGCAGGTCGACCACGTCTTGGTGGAACGCGACCACGCCGATGGTGCGGCGCTGGCGGTTCTTGCCGCGCCACGGCCGGGCCCGCGCCCACGCCAGATACGGCTCAATATGGCGGGTCCGTTCGATCTCCTGCAGCCGGGTCACTTCGGGGTGGTGCTCGGCGAGGTAGTCGAAGAACACCCGCAGCGCCTTGGTTGGCCCGGCCACGGTGTAGGGGCGCAGCGTGGTGGTGATCGTCTGCACATAGCGAACGACCTCGGTGCGGATCAGCGGCTGGCGCACACCGGAGGCATGCACGAGTGGCCCGACCGCCACCGGTCGGCTCTGCCGCGGCGGGGTGCTCAGGCCGCCGAGCCGATAACAGGCCTGCTGCAAGGCGAACAGCCGGGTGCGGGCATGGTGGCGCGCCGAGGCAGACAGCGCGGCCGATGCATCCAATTGTCCGAGCACACCGGCGAAGTCGTCCTCGGTCAACCGCCGCACGGGTTTTCCCACGTGCAGGCAAATCGTCGAGGCGGCCAGCAGCCCGACCTGACGCTGCCAGTTGGCACTCCAGCCCAGCACCGCAGCGGCCTCGGCGACTGCGGCCACGTTGTCGGGCTCGTGGGCAGCCCACTCGACCGGCAGCCCGCACCCGGCTGGTTTGGCCAGCAGTAGCTCCACGTCGGGGACCAGGTGCCGCTGAATGAAACACCACGAGACGAACGACCACGCTTTGAACCGGTGTAGGTCTGTCAGCCGGGCAGGAGTGGGCCGACGCATCCACACCGCCAGGTCGGAAAAGCGGTCCACGAAGCGGCGCGCACTGCGACGCCGTGCGAATCGCACACTCGCGCAAAGCGACACCGCCTCGACGTGCGCGTCGTAGGCAGCGATCAGCCCGGCTGCGCCGGGCAACGGCGCGGCGTCGGCCGCGCTAACCGCGACACTTACCACGGCGATGCCTTGCGAGCGGTGCTGTACTCGGCGCAGAGGGTCTCAGCCGATAGGTGCACGTATTTTCCCGTTGTCTCGGGGCTGGCATGTCCCATCAAGTCCCGCAGCACCAGCAGGTCGATCCCGGCCGCGGCCAACTGTGTGCCGTAGGTGTGGCGCAGCCGGTGGGGGCGCACCCGGGCTGCGCCCGAGCTGGCCCGGTGGGCGCGGAAGATTCGACCCATCCCAGCCTCGGTCAACGGCTGCCCTGCGGTCGGCCCGCGCAGCACGACAAAACACTGCTCGGTCGTGCAATCTGTTGGACGCTCAAGCCGTAGATAAGCAGCCAGTTCAGCGAAGAACGGCCGGTCCACCGGAACCACCCGTTCCCGACCACCCTTGCCGGCCACCCGCAACTGCCGGCGGGCGATGTCCACCTCGGCCAACAGCAGACCGCGGACCTCGGCGGCGCGTAGTCCGCCGAGCAGCATCAGCAGCACCATCGCGCGGTCGCGATGGGTGCCCAGGTCAGTCAGAAACGCCTCAATCTCAGCCAGCTCAAGGCTTTCCGGCAATAGCCGCTGCTGGCGCACCAGCCGGCCGCCTGACCGCGAGTGACGAGCCCGGATATGGCCCAGCAAGCCCCGACGCGCCCGAAGCCCGCTGGTGCGCCGCGCCGCCGGCACCGGACTGGCCATCACCACGCCAGTGATCACCGCGAACTCGAACAGGGCCCGCACCGCGGCGATGCGCCGGTTCTGCGTCGCGGCAGCGGCGCCCCGCCGCTCGGATAACCGGACCACTGTCGAACCCGCAGTGCGCTTGGGCTGGGTCTGCCAGTCCAGATAATCAAACAAGTCGGTCGGCCGCACCTCGGCCAGACCAACGCCCTGCCCGGTGAGAAACCGCAAAAAGTTCAACACGTCATACGCATACGCGCGTCGCGTCGCCCGAGCGAAGTTTCTGCCCTGCAGATGCGCCAAGAACCGGTTCACCACCGCGACGTCGTCGCGCTGCCCAGCGGCAACCTCACCGGCAATCAGAAAGACGTCTCCATCGCCGGCCACCCGAAGCCCCATCGGCACCTCCACACGGAAAGCCACCGACCTCCAGTGTCAACACACACGAGCCCCACTAGTGGGACCTCACCTGCGCCGAGCGTGTCGCCCCGGCGAGGGCCGGTTAACGGATAATGTCGCTGATCACCTGCCCGACAAAGAGCAGGCCTGGGTGGACGCCAAGCTGGTCAAGGCGTTCTGCCACCCCGACCCCGACACCGGGCTGGCTAACGCTAAAAGCCTTGCCGCACAACTAGATAAGAACTATCCGAGCGCGGCCGCGTCGCTACGCGAAGGGCTGGAGGAGATGTTCACCGTCGCCCGGCTCGGCATCGACGGCCGCCTGGCCAAGACCCTCACCACCAGCAACCCCGTCGAATCGATGATCTCGATAGCCCGCACCACCAACCGTAACGTCACCCGCTGGCGTGACGGGCAGATGGTGCTGCGCTGGACCGCCGCGGGCATGCTCAACGCCGAACGGTCCTTCCGCCGCATCAAGGGTTACAAGCAGATGCCCGAGCTCGTCGACGCCCTACGCCGACACGCCAACCCCGACAGCGTCGGTGCCGCCGCATAGAGTTCACCGTGGATCGTCACCAAAATTCCACGGGACTCGGGACATGCTCCCGAGCTGCGTGAACTCGCTAGGCAGGGCAATAAGCAGATCGACGACATTCAGGCCTCGAGAGAGCCGCCAGAGACCAAACTCGGATAAATTGTCGGCGTGGTCGCTGACTGTCAACGGCAAGCCAACCAGAGCGCGGCTAAGTATGGCGCCAACATAATCGATGCGATGCAGCGTGTCCTCAACCAGGAAAGCGGCCACTGGGATAAGCGATGTGTAGCACGAAACTGCGGACAAACTACTGGTATGTCCCACAAATAATTAGCGTTTAATTGGTGTAATTTTTGCTATGAGAAAACCCGTGCCCGCACTGACGGTGACCGTTTGATCTGCGACAATTACGCCATCCACAACCACGCCCGGGTGCAGCAGTGGCTCGACAAACACCCCCGCTTTCATCTGCATTTCACGCCGACCTTCTCGTCGTGGCTCAATCAGGTCGAACGTTGGTTTCATGAGTTGACCGACAAAGCGTTGGGGCGCGGGGCCTTCGGGTCGGTAGCCGACCTCATCGCCGCGATTCAGGACTACATCGACGCCGACAACAACGACCCCAGGCCCTACGTGTGGACTGCCACCGCCGAATCGATCCTGGCCAAAGTCGCGCGAGCACGCACGACCCTGAATACTGTCACGCAATTATGGGGACACAGCACTACGACGTTGGGTAAACATCGCGACGTCGAGCTGCTACCCCGCATCCCAGAGCGCAACGGCTGATCATTTGTTGCCAGGCGCTGAGGATGAGCACGACGGCGCATTGATATTGCATTGATATTGATGGTGAGGATGTGCGTGTATGAAATTACCGGTAAGCAGGGTCTCGGATGCGTCGCGCGGCACCAATGGGTTTTGCGCCGTCTGCCCAGGACGCGCTGGGCTGTTTCAGTTGCGTTGTCATCCGACGGGACCGACGATTGCGCCATCCCATGCCACGATAAAGCCGACCATTTCACTGGCGTTACTGGCGCCGACCAGTGCGGGCCGTGCCCGAAGGATGACTACCGTGATTGCCAGAGAGCGATACGATCAAGCCCATGTCGCAGTTGCCTCCCCCGCCGCCTCCGGGGGCGCCCACAGCCTCTCCTCCGTGGCCACCGACAATGCCACCAGCGCCGAGCCGGCCATCGCCGTGGCTGACGCGCATCTTGCTCATCACTGCGCTGGCGGTAATCGGCGGCATCGCGATCGGCGCCTGGTTCCGGCCCCTGCCGAACAACAAATCCCAGTCCACCCAGCCTGCGCCCACCTACACTCAGCAGCAGGTCAGCGACGCCAAAGCAAAAGTGTGTGCTGCCTATCAGAAAGTGCGCCATGCAAACGAGCTGGCCAGGGCTCTATATTTGGGCGACGATCAGGTCGCAAAACAGGTTGTTGCTGAGGGGGGATGGCTAGCGCTCGATGGCGGTAGCAGGTACCTATCGACAACGTTGGCTGAAGAGCCGGCGACACCATCCGATCTTGCGGCGGCGGTTCGCAAGCTCGCCGACCTATACCAAATCCTTGCGATTAATTACATGGCGAGTGTTGCTCATTCCGAGCAAGATCCCGTGCTCCGAGCATCACACGACGTGACAGCCGAACTCGAACGGTTGTGCAAATGAGTGATTTCCCCGAGGGCAAATGGGATCTGCTGCTTGTGGGTCATCAATGGCCGTACGACACAGCGGTGGCGGCTAAGAGGAGGGCAGGATTCCGCTACTCAATTGACGGTGGACCGCGGTCCCGGACGCTTATGCGCACCGAATTGACGTAACTTGTGAGGGTTGCTAAGAGTGGCTGGTTTATGGCGCTGACAGTCTGTCCACGCAAGAAGGGTGACTACCGCGATTGCGAGGGGGCGATACGATCAAACCCATGTCGCAGTTGCCTCCCCCGCCGCCTCCGGGGGCGCCCACAGCCTCTCCTCCGTGGCCACCGACAATGCCACCAGCGCCGAGGCGGCCATCACAGTGGCTGACGCGCATCTTGCACATCACTGCGCTGGCGGTAATAGCCGGCATCGCGATCGGCGCCTGGTTCCGGCCCCTGCCGAACAACAAGGCTTCCACTGCCTCGCCCCCGCCCACTTACACCGACCGGCAAGTCGCTGACGCTAAGGCGAATGTGTGTGGCGCGTACGACAAAGCGCACCATGCGGTGGTCTTGGCCACAACTACGAAATATGGCGATGACCGGGTCGCAAAGCAACTTGTTGCACAGGACGGGTGGATAGCACTCATTAGCGGCAGCAGGTACCTATCGACAACGCTGGCTGACGAGCCAGCAACCCCGCCTGATCTCGCCCAAGCTGTTCATAAACTCGCGAATGTATACCAGTTGCTTGCCGTTGATTACATGGCCGACGTTAACCAGTCCGAAATAGACTTCCCGCTGCGAACGAGCGACGAGGTGACGGCTGCGATTGAACGGTTGTGCAAATGAGCGATTTCCCCGAGGGCAAATGGTCGCTGCTGCTTGTCGGTCATCAATGGCCATACGACACAGCGGTGACGGCCATGGATACCGGCGCGAATAATCGCGGGAGCATCGAAACTGGATACAACGATCTTGCGGACAACTTGTTCGCCGCCCGCACAAGGGTGCTCCCCGGGCAATTGGGCAGAACCGCCGACGATATGCGCGAGAAGCTTCACCAGGGTGAGGACCACGCGCGCGGCGTGGCCGCCAGGAATGGCGGCAAGAAGGACGCCTATCAAACGGCGCGCAACAATGCTGAGTGCCTTCGATCCGAGCTACGTGAACTGGCGGCGCATGGCAATAAGCAGATCGAAGACGTGCAGGCCTCGAAAGAGCCGCCAGAGGCCAAACTCGGCAAAATTGTCGCCGTCATCGCCGACTGTCAACGGCAAGCCAACCAAAGCGCGGCCAAGTATGGCGCCAACATAATAGACGCGATACAGCGTGTCCTCGATGAGGAGGGGGCTGGCCAGTCAGCCTACGAATTCGCCAATGCGCGCGGCCTATATCCACAGCCCGACCAAAAGGCCATCGAGCAGCACGTGCAGGGCATGCTAAACGACTCCGGCGAGGCGGAAGGCGCACCCAGCAGTCTCCAGCGCCAACCTAGCCAAGAACCTATACCGCCTGTCGCCCCCCTGCCCCCAGCACCCGGCGGCTCGATAGGTGCACCTAACGATGCGCGATGCCAGCCAGGACAGGCAAGCGCGCCGCTAGTTGCGCCGCTGCCCACAGCATCGGGTGGCTCGATAGGTGCGCCTAACAATCTCCGAGTACAGCCCGGACAAGCGCCGATCCCACCACCGCCACCAAGGACGTCTCTCCCGGCCCGTGCAGCATCGTTGTCCGCCCCGGCCGCACCATCGCTGCCGGGCGCTCCGTCGCTGCCTAATGCCCCAACGTCGCTGCCCGCGGCTCCGTTGGCGGGGGCCGCGGGCCCGGCGCAGGGTTTGACTCCGGCTAGTTTGGTGCAGAGTTTCGGCCAGGGTCTGCAGGCAGGCTCACCGGTGCCGTTGGGTGCCGATGCGATTCCGCAAGCGCCGATGGCTGCGGTGTCGCCGACCGAGCCGCAGGTGCCGCCCAGCGCGCCAACAACCCCGATGGCGGGACCGGGCGCGGCCGTGCACGCGCCCGTGGTTGACACGCCTGCCCCGATCGAGCATGCAGCTGCCACGCAGTCTTCGTCGCTCTCGCCTTTGGTCGCTGGGCCAGCAGCGCCGACAGGGGTGACACCTCCACCCCCGCCCTCGGGTCCGCTGCCGGCCTACGGTGCCGATCTTCGGCCCCCAGTCTCGGCGGGCTCGACACCGTCGGCGCCGCTGAGTCCACCACCGCCGTCAGGAACTCCGGCCTCGGCACCAACACATCCGGCACCGGGTCAGGCGGGCGTGGGACAACCTGCCCTGGTGCGTCAAGCATCGTCCGTGCCGCCGTCGCAGTCGCCACCGGGCGTCGGCGCGCAGGCTGGAATGGCCACCGCTGGGGGCGGCGTTGCCGGGGCGGTGTCCGCCGACGCGGTGGCCAGGGCGCGCCTGCAGCGGCTGGTTGACGCGGTGGCCCGCCAGCAGCCTTTGTTGGCGTGGGCGGCCGGGGATCGCCCCGATGACACCACCGTGCTGGTGACCGATCTGGCCAGCGGCTGGATCCCGCCCGATATCGATCTGCCCGCCGCGGTGACGCTGCTGGAACCCGCGCGCCGCCGCGGCGATCTGGTGGCGCTGCTGGGCGAGGTCAGCGTCGCCGCGAGCTACACCCCGTTTCATTACTTGCCCGCCGCCGATGACGAGCCGGTGCCAACCTCGCCACGGCCCCGGCGCGCACCGCAAATCGACGAGCTGGGCTGGGAACTCACCCAGGCCACCCGCTGGCGTGACGGGCTGCCCCGCATCGCCCACACCCTGGCCATGGCCGCATCCCGGGGCACCGGGGTGCTCGACTCCGAAGTCGACGAACTGCGCAAACACCTAAGCGAGGTGGCTGCCCGCGTACTTGACGCCTATCCGGATCATCTCGATCAGAATGAGCTTGGCAATTGGCAGCTTTTGGCCGCCATCGACGCGCTGCTTGCTGGCGACAAAAGCGGCGGCAACTACCATCTGGCATGGTTTTTGGCGTGCACCGCCCCCTCGGTAGCCCGGCAATGAGCGACCTGGATTGGCTGCGGCCCGCCGCCGCTTGCCGATGTGCGACCACCCCCGGTGCAACCCGAGGAACGTCCTCGCGGGGAGGTGCCGCGGTGCGGGGCTGCCGCTGGCTACGTCTTGGCCGCCGAGAAGGTCGCGGAGGCTTTTTACGCCGACAACCTCACCGCCTGGCAGCGCCGCCAAGGCATCTGCGTCGCTGAGATCGCGCGCCTACAGGCCCAAGGCGGTATCGGCGAGCGGGCATTCATTAAGCATTTTTACGTCGAGATCCATTGGGCGGCAATGAAAGCCGACCGCTGCGCGGACTGCAACACCACGGCCGTAGACGGCCACAGGCGCATTCATGAGCCGAGCCGCCCGAGGGTCGCTGGCCATGGGGTTGTGAGCATCCCAGCAGGTCGCCTGCCGGGTATCGACCCGATCCGGGCATCACATTTCGCGCACCTGTCAGCGCGATGGGCGAATGCGTGGTTAACTCGATCCAGCCAGCGTCGATGCCGGGTGCCACGTTGGCCACCGGCGTGACCACGACCAAAGCGTAACGCGTAAGGCCTGGTGAAGGAGTGACCCGATGAGCAACGGCGATGAGCTGCTTTTCGAGCTTGAGAAGTGGCTGGCCGCGCATGGGATGAATCTGCCGCCGCCGCCGATCACGCCCGACCCGGTGGTCCCGGTGCGCTCGTTTTTCGACGCGTTGCTGGCGGCGGTGGGCGCCGCCGCCAATAGCGGCGACGCGGCCGACAACGCCGCTGCGCAGGCCGGGCATGCCGAACGCGAGGCCGCGCTTGCCGATGCGATGACGAAATTCCCTGCCAATGAAGAAGAGTCGGCGGCGAAGCTTGCCGGTGTCGGCGATCCGAACCAGATGCTTCAATTGGCCCAGCAGCTGCCGCAGATGGCCACCGGGGTGGCCCAATCGGTCACGGGCGCCCTTGGCGGTTTGATGAATCCGCTCAATCAGATCCCGCAGCAGGTCGCCCAGGTGGGTCAGCAAGCCATGCAAATGGGCATGAGCGCGCTGCAGCAGGGTGCTGGCAGCGGCGCGGGCGCCGCCGGGTCGGTGCCCGGCGAGCTGCTCGGCGCCGCAGGCGGACTCGGTGGCGACGCCGCTGAACTGGCTGGCGCCGCCGGGGGTGCCGGTGGCGCTGCCCTTGAGGGCACCGCACCAGCCTCGATGCTCGGTCCTCCCCCGACTCCTTCAGCGGGAACCGTCCCGATGTCGGCGCCGACCACGCCACCGGTGCCGCCGAGCGCACCGGTGCCCACGGCAGCACCGGGGGCTGCGATGGCCGGGATGCCGGTGGTGCCGCCAGGCGCCCTGCACGGCGCTGGCGGGCCTGGTAGCGACGCCAAGGCCGACACCAAGCGTGTTGTCCCGCCGTTGGTGAAAAACGGCGCCCCCGTCCAGGGCCGCATCACCGCGCCGCCGGTCACACCGGAAGTGACGACCCGACTGCAGGGCAAGCCGATTGCCACCCGCCGCATCCTTGCGCCGGACCCCAAGCCCAGCGAGGAGCCCGACCCCGATCGCTAAGGGGGCGCTGCTCGGCTGCAGCGGCCGCATGCTCCATACGCCTGTCAATCCGGTGACGTGCACCTCGGGCTGGTGCGGGTGCCCCAGGCTTCGACACGGCGCCGGATTGGCCCGGACACCTCGGTCGCCGACCGCCGCAACGTGATCGCGCGCGTCCTGGTCGAGCTGGATCTGACCCTGCACAAAACACCCGCGTCGATAAGCTGTCCGGCGGAAAGCGTAAGCGCACCTCGGGGGTGCTCGTACTGCTGACCCGCTGTCGCTGCTCCTCCTCGACGAGCCGGCATCGGGGCCGGAACCGAATTTTGGACCCCGCCAAGATGACGATGCTGCCCCGGCTTGCCGACGGCGCCCGGGTGGTGATCGTGGTCACCCGTTGATCGGCGTGGCGGTGACCGCCGTCGGCCGTTTCCGGCTGCGGCTGCCGCTGCACACACGGGTGGTCGGGCCGACGTGGGGGCGCTTGCCTGATTTGACAGTTATCGGGGTGGTAGTAGCGTCACCAGCAGCTTGGAGAGGGACTGAGATGTTCGTCGACACCGCGTTGCTGCGCTCCGGGGCTAACGAATCCCACCGCGCGGGTGGGCACGCCCAACACGGCGCCAATCACCTGTCACGGGCACCGCTGTTTGCTGGGATGTTCGGCGACCTCCAAGTCGCGGACACGTTTTATGGAGTGCTCAGCGCTGCGCATGCGCATCATGTGAAATCCCTGCAACGACACCAAGAGATCCTCGATGACGTCGGTGGCAAGGCGAATCACGCGGCCACCGCGTTCACCGTGATGGATGACCACAACGCGAAGACGTTGCGGGAAGTGCCTTGGTGCGGCTTCGGCACATAAGCCTGGACAAGCTGATTTCCGCCGCCGGTGGTGATCCCTGGCAGGCCAACGCCACCCTGCAGCACGGCCGGCCAGCGCAAATCGCCGACTTGGGGCAAGCGTTTCACAACGCCGCGCAATCCATCAAAGAGGCCGACAACGCGTTCGCTGAGGCGCGTCGTCGCTTTCAGGCCTGGAGCCGCGACAACGGGCAGCACCCGCTCACCGAGTCAGCCGAAGTGCAGCTCGCCACCACGCAGCTTGGTGTGCAAGCCGCCCAGCTGCCCAAAATCGCGGTCGACTTGGAAAATATCGGGGCCGCTCTCGCCGAGGCGCAAGGATCCGCCAATGCGCAAATCGCGGCATTGGAGGCCCGGCTGCACGCTCTCGATGACTGGATTGGCCAAGCCGCGGACCTGATCCGCCAAGACGAGAACCTTCTCGCGCACGCCCGCAACGACCACGAGATAGCCGAGCTGAAAGCGGACATCGCTCAGCTTGAGCAATACCAACATGATTGTGACCACGAAGCCATCGACGACACCAAGGCGGCCCTGCGGCAGGTCAACCACATTCGTGACGCCTACGCGGGCGCACTGCAGGCAGCCGAAGCCAACCTGCGCGCCGACGGTTACGACCCGGCGCTTATCCGGGCGATCGACGCGCCGCTGTCCCCGCCGAGACCGAACGATCCGGGCATCCCGATTCCGCCGCCACAAACCAGCGCCGAAGACGTCAACACGTGGTGGGATTCGCTCAGCCAGCAGCAAAAAGACCAGCTGATCGCCCAACACCCCCCAGAGTTGGGCAACCTCAATGGCATTGACGCCGCCGTCCGCGACACGGTCAACCAGGCGGTGATGAACGACGATCTCAACCGGGTTTTGGATGTAGCTAAGGGGCACGGGGTGTCGCCGGACGAGGTGGTGCGCAATCCGGCAACCTACGGGCTCTCGGCCGCGGACATCACCCGGTATCAAAACGCGGTGAGAACGCACGACGGGCTGAAATACCACGAGACACATGGTGTCAAGCCTGGAAACCCGAGGCCCGTCATGCTGTGGGCTTATGACCCGTTGGCCTTTAACGGTCAGGGCAAGGCCGCGATCGCAATCGGTAATCCCGATTGGGCACGAGATACCGTGGTGATTGTGCCCGGTACCGGAAGCAGCGTGGCGCAGGGTTGGCTGGTTGGGCACGATGACGCGATCAACCTCTATGACCAGTCCCTGGCGGCCGATCCCGATCATCGCTACACCTCGGTAATGGCGTGGATGGGATATGACGCACCCGATGGATTCACCGACATCCGGGTCAGCCAGCCATGGCTGGCCCGGGACGGGGGCGATCTGCTGGCCGGGGATGTCAACGGTCTGGCGGTTACCCACAACGGGCTGGCCCCCGAGCACGTCACGGTCATCGGGCACTCCTACGGGGCCACGACCGTCGCCGACGCGTTCGCCCACAGCGGCATGCGCGCCAACGACGCGGTGTTGCTCGGTTGTCCCGGCACCGATCTGGCCCATAGCGCCGCCGATTTCCACCTCGGCGGCGGACACGTCTACGTCGGCTCGGCGTCCAGCGACCCGATCAGCTGGATCGGCAATTCAGACGGCGTGCCGCGCGAGATGCTCAAGGATTATCTCAGGGAACACCACATCTCCCTCCCGGCGGCTGCCGGGTTGGGTTTCGATCCGGCCGGCAGCGGATTCGGCTCGATCCGATTCCACGTCCGCGGTGACCGTCGGGGCCGCTGCTGGTCTGCGCTGCTGGTGCTGGCGGTGTTGGCCTCGCCGCTCGTGATGGGAGGATGTGCGCTAATGTTCCCCAACCGCCACGACATCGACCATCCGGCAAACCCAATGTCGGATCAACAAGCCACGGCCCAGGTCATCGAGCCCGCAAAGCAGATCGCGAAAGACGCCGACCTGCAGGACGTCTCAGGACGTTTCGACTGGGAGTCGTGCAATGACCAAGGCGACCCGCCCTATCGGGGATTAGTGACGATCGGCTTCAAGTGGCCTGTGGACGACGCCAAGGGTTACCCCACCGAGGTCGAGCCCGACGCCTATTTCGAAAAGCTCGCCTCGACAATGGTCGCCCACGGCTGGAGCGACGGGCCCCCACCCGGCTGGCACTCATACGGAAGGGTCATCCACAAAGACGGGGTGGTGGCGGTCGTGACCCAAAACCCGGCCAGTGGGGGGACTATCCGGGTCTCCGGTGAATGCCGCAACATGACCAACCATCGCCGTGACGGCACAATGCTGGGCTTTGAGATCACCGACCAATTACATGACCGTTGATTGCCGGTGGGATCGCGGCGGCCTCCGCGATGCTTGCCCTATCGCCTACCCAGGTGGGCGCTCGCTGATTTTCGCCCAGCCACGACGACAACCACTTGTCAACTGGCTTCGACGAGCAAGCACGGACTGCGCGGGTTGTGCAGACACGTGCGATCCACTTGCTGAACAACACCTTTCGCCACGGATGCAAGGACTGGTTCCCGATCCCTGGACATGCGGCCTTACCTGAGTCGCCTGATAGACTTACTGGTGGCCCGCGCTGCACAATCGCCCGCCGAACATCGAGCCCACGCCGCTATGCTGGCAGCACATCAGGGCGCCGACGCGGACAACGCGAAGATACCGGCCGCCTGGGAAGGCCGGAATCGCACGCTGACGACGGCGATCAACGAAGCGGTCCAGCAAGAGAAGCCCCGTGACGTCCTAGCGACCGTTGGTCGCGATCCTCAATTTTCACCCGGCCTGGTTACGCCAAGGCGCAACTGACTGCGGCCAGGCTCGTCGAGTGGATGGGCGCAGCCCGGTACGGCGAGTTTCCGAGGATTAGCCGCATAGAAGCGCTCGCAACTGACGGCATCGCGCAAGTGGACAAAAGCGGCTAATTTACTGACGTCGATCAGTTGCGGAGCCGCGCGTGCATGGTGACTACCGTGATAGCGCGGCGGCGATACGATCAAGCCCATGTCGCAGTTGCCTTTCCCGCCGCCTGCACAGCCGCCGGCAGCGCCGATAGCGTCTCCTCCGTGGCCGCCGGTAGCGCCACCAGCGCCCAGGCGGCCATCGCCGTGGCTGACACGCATCCTGCTCATCACTGCGCTGGCGGTAATCGGCGCCATCGCGATCGGCGCCTGGTTTCGGCCTCTGCCAAACAACAAGCCCACTCCCGCTTCGCCCGGGCCGACGTTCACCGATCAGCAAGTCAGCAACGCCAAGGCGAGCGCATCTGCTGGCTTCGAGAAAGTTCGGACCAGCATCCCACTGCAAACCAGCGCTGATAGTGGTGGTGAGCCGGTGATGACCCAGGCGGTTGCCGCAAGCGCGCGGCTTGCTCTCCTCGCCGGCGGTTATTACCTCCAGACTCGACTGGACCCTGCTACGCCGCCATCGCTCGCCACGGCGATCCGCAGTTTCTCAAATATCTCGCTGGATCTAGCAGAAAATGCCCTATCTAATGTTCGTTGACACCGGACTGCTGCACGCGGGGGCCACCGCCTCGCAGCGCGCTGGCAAGAACGCCCAGCACGGCGCGAATCACCTTTCGCGCGCACCGCTGCTTGCGGGGATGTTCGGTGACTTCGCCGTCGCCGAGGCGTTCCATGCGGCCATTAGCACCGCGCACGTCCACCACGTCACCACCCTGGTGGCGCATCACAAGGCCCTCGCCGGCATCGGCGAGAAAGCGCATCACGCGGCGGCGAATTTCACCAGGACAGAGGAGCGCAACACGAAGCTGTTGCGGGACGTGATATGAGCTACCGGCACATCGACCAAGACATGCTGGCTGTGGTGGCCGGAGATCCATGGCAGGTCAACGCCACCCTCCAGCATGGCCGGCCCGCACACATCAACGCACTGGCGCAAGCGTTTCATAACGCCGCTAAGTCCACCGCGGATGCCGACGACGCCTTCCTGAGGGGGACCCGTTTGGTGGTCTAGTCGCTATGCGGCTTGGGGTTGGTGGGTCATGGTCCATTGTAGGGCAAACTCGGTTGGGGTCAGTTCGCCGTGGGCGGAGTGGGGTCGGTTGGCGTTGTAGTCGCGGTGCCAGTCTTCGATGATCACGCGGGATTCCAGCAGGGAGTCGAAGCGCCAAGAGAAGAGTTGAGCAGTTCGTCGCGGAGCCGGCCGTTGAACGACTCGATCCAGGCGTTCTGCCACGGCGAAGCGGGGTCGATGAACAGCGAGCCGGTGCCGTTGCATCGGCACCAGTTGACTGTTCGTCGACCAGATCGGCGAGCCGGAATCGGCCAACGATTTCTTGTGGCAGACCGTGTTCCGGCGCCGCAGCGACTCGAGCGCGAAATTGCTCAGGCGGCTAGCCCACGTCGGTTCCCACATGCGGGCCTCAACGACGACGCCACCGACCCACTTCGCAGTGCAACAACCGGGTCGAAACGGCTTGCGGGCCCCGCCCGCACTCATCTCAGCTTCCCAGCGAGTTTCGGCGTCGGGATGCCGTTGCAGAACTGTGCAATAACAAGGGCGACGTCAGATCTCGGGGCACGCCGGTGCCCTGCCGAGCGCGTCGCGGCTCCTACGATGGCCGCATGACCGATCACGCGTTCAGCCCGCAGGAGCGGCAGGCCGTGTATCGGGTGATCTCCGAACGCCGGGACATGCGCCGGTTCATCCCCGGCAGTGCGGTACCCGAGGACGTGCTGGCGCGGTTGCTGCACGCCGCACACGCGGCGCCCAGCGTGGGCCTGATGCAGCCGTGGCGGTTCATCCGCATCACCGATGAGGCGCTGCGCCGGCGGATCCACGCCCTTGTCGACGAGGAGCGCCTGCTCACCGCGCAAGCGCTGGGACCACGGGCCCAGGAATTTCTGGCGCTGAAGGTCGAGGGCATCCTCGAGTGCGCCGAACTGCTGGTGGTCGCGCTGTGCGACGGCCGGGAGGCGTACATTTTCGGCCGTCGCACCTTACCGCAGATGGATCTTGCGTCGGTGTCATGCGCGATCCAGAACTTGTGGCTTGCGGCTCGGTCGGAGGGTCTCGGCATGGGCTGGGTGTCGCTTTTCGATCCGCGGCGCCTAGCAGCTTTGCTGGCGATGCCCGTCGGGGCCGAACCGGTGGCCATCCTGTGTCTGGGCCCGGTGCCCGATTTTCCGGACCGGCCCGCGCTGGAAGTTGATGGCTGGGCTTTTTCCCGGCCGCTCACGGATTTCGTCTCCGAGAACCGATGGGGGCTGAGGCCGCACTCGGCTGCGCTGTCCGGCGCGCCGCCGGATCTGCGGGAACGTCCGTAGTCGCTGCGCTATCCCCGCGATGGGGTGGCGGGCACCGGAACCTCCGCAGGCTGCTGGATCATGGTTTCAACGGACACCCACGCGACCGGCGAAAAGTGCGTCGTGATTTCCGCGCGCGGTTGTTGGGTACGCACGACGGTAAGCACACCGTTATGAGAGCCGATGGTGAAATCGCCTTCCACAGTGATCGAATCCCCGCTGGCGAGGCGGATGACGAACCAGGCCATAGGTGTATCGCTTCCCTCTGGGCTGTCTGGGCTGTTGCGGGGTCAGTGGGGTCGACGCCGTCGTTGTCGTTTCGGCTGGATTCTGCGCGTTGCCCACATGGTGGAAGGCTACGACACGGTTGTCGTCGCGGCTTCTTGCGCACCGGCGTTTTCGCAGCGCCGTCGGGTGGTCAACGTTGGCGATGCCGAGGCCGAGTTTGCCGCTTCCGCCCGGTTACCTGCGCCTTACCGGGCGGCAGCTATCGGTTGATCGCCGCCTTGGAAGGACAACCGGTTGTGGCTGGAAAAAATCACGGCGACCAATAACGACCCGGCTCCTCAACCCCGGCGATCCCCCGCCCGGTATCGTCGCCGGGCCCAAATCCGATCGGCCGGCTCCTCAACCCGGGCGACTCCCCGCCCGGTATCGTCGCCGGTCGTAAACAAGCGAGCGGCCGATAAAGCGAGATGACTGTGACTGACCGGCGAAACGACAACGTCCTGCTCATACACTGGCACGACCTAGGACGCCACCTGGGCGTCTACGGCCACCCGGGCGTCTCAAGCCCGCGGCTGGACCAGTTGGCCACCGAGGGCATGTTGTTCACCAGGGCGCACGCCACCGCACCGCTATGCTCACCGTCACGGGGGTCGCTGTTCACCGGGCGCTACCCGCAGAGCAACGGGCTGATCGGCCTGGCCCATCACGGCTGGGAGTACCACGAAGGCGTCCGAACACTTCCTCAAATTCTCTCCGAATACGGCTGGTACTCAGCGCTTTTCGGTATGCAACATGAGACCTCCTACCCGAAGCGGCTGGGTTTCGACGAATTCGACGTGTCCAATTCGTACTGCGAGTACGTCGTTGACAAGGCTCAGGAATGGTTGCGCGAGGGCACCCCGATACGCTCGGGGCAGAAGTTCCTGTTGACGGCCGGGTTCTTTGAAACACACCG
This sequence comes from Mycobacterium sp. SM1, assembly GCF_018361265.1. Lineage (GTDB taxonomy): Bacteria > Actinomycetota > Actinomycetes > Mycobacteriales > Mycobacteriaceae > Mycobacterium. Next base: position 1,809,570 of record NZ_JAFLNH010000001.1, on the reverse strand, counting down.
GCCCTACCAACGGGAGCGTTACCAGCCGGCCAACCCTGCCGTGGTCACCCCACCCGATTACCTGCCCGACATTGCCGAGGTGCGCCAGGACCTGGCCGACTTCTACGGAGCCATCGCGACGGCAGACACCGCGGTCGGCCGGTTGCTGGACACGTTGGCCGACACCGGGCTGGACGCCACGACCTGGGTGGTGTTCGTCACCGACCACGGCCCGGCTTTCCCGCGCGCGAAATCCACGCTGTACGACGCCGGAACCGGCATCGCGATGATCATCCGCCCGCCCACCCGGCTCGCAATACCGCCGCGTGTTTATGACGAGTTGTTCAGCGGCGTCGATTTGGTGCCAACGCTGCTGGGCCTGCTCGGCGTCGACGAGCCCCCCGACATCGAGGGCGTGTCTCATGCGGGCAATCTGCTGGGCACCAACGCGACACCGGTGCGTGAGCACGTGTACACCACAAAGACTTATCACGACTCGTTTGATCCCATTCGGGCGATTCGCACAAAGGAATACAGCTACATCGAAAACTATGCTCGCCGGCCGCTGCTGGATTTGCCGTGGGACATCCGTGACAGCCCCTCGGGACAGGCCGTCACGGCCTCGGCCGCGGCGCCGCGTCCCCAACGTGAGCTTTACGACCTGCGGGCGGACCCGGCCGAACTCAATAATTTGCTGATCGGCGACGACGCCGGTCGTGCCGATGCGCTCGCCGACGAGCTCGCCGCCCGATTACACGCCTGGCGCCAGCAGACCGGCGACGTCATCCCGTCAGAATTCGCGGGTACCCGCATCGCGGAGCGCTACACCCAAACGTATCTGCGGATTCATCGCAGAGCACAGGCCGCCCGCTCCGCCATCGCCGCGGAGCGTGGCGTCGAAGAGACGACGAAGCGATCAAGCGATAGTTGAGTTCAGCGTGAGCGTAATTGGTATCGATCCGCGCGTGGCGAAGCATAGTTACGCTCGGCGCGTGACCGCACCGTCATACCTGGTTCTTGCCACCCAGCGCAGCGGCAGCACCCTGCTGGTGGAATCGCTGCGGGCGACGGGATGCGCCGGCGAGCCACAGGAGTTCTTTCAATATCTGCCGAACACCGGCATGGCGCCGCAGCCGCGGGAGTGGTTCGCCGGAGTCGACGACGAGTCGATCTTGGAGCTGCTCGATCCGCTCCAGCCCGGCACCCCGGACACCGCGACACCGGTGGCCTGGCGTGAGCACATCCGCAGCTCCGGTCGCACACCCAACGGGGTCTGGGGGGGCAAACTGATGTGGAACCAGACCCCGCTGTTGCAGCAGCGGGCCGCACAACTGCCGGATCGGTCCGGCACCGGTCTACGAGCCGCGATTCGTGACGTCATTGGCAGCGAACCGGTTTTCGTGCACGTCTACCGGCCGGACGTGGTCTCGCAGGCGGTGTCGTTCTGGCGCGCGGTGCAGACCCAGGTCTGGCGGGGGCAGCCCGACCCCGAGCGGGACTCGCGCGCCGTCTACCACGCCGGCGCCATCGCCCACATCGTCAACATTTTGCGCGAGCAGGAAAACGGCTGGCGCAGGTGGTTCGCCCAAGAGAACATCACCCCCATCGAGGTCGCCTACCCGGTGCTGTGGCGCAACCTCACGGCGATAGTCGCCGGCATTTTGGAGGCGCTGGGCCTGGATCCGCGGCTGGCTCCCCCACCCGTGCTGCAACGCCAGGCCGACCAGCGCTCCGACGAGTGGGTGGACCGCTACCGGGAAGAGGCGCGGCGACTCGGGCTCCCCCAATGACTCCCCGTGTCCCGCGAGAGTGCAAGTAGCCACACGTTTCCCGAGTAGCAGCGTCGCCAGTTGCACTCTCGGCGCCGAGGGTTCTCACGTCACCGGGATAACGAGGACCCCGATGTCGGGATGCCCGTAGTGGTGGTCCTGATCAGCGCCGTCGCAAGCCGGCTGCAGACACGCGGAGCACCGACCGCTTCTTAAGCTAAGCGAGGATGGACAATGACCGGCGCGCACCGACAACCGGCGACCAGGACCAGACGGAAGCGAAGCATATGACAGCGGGCACGGTGGACGAGACCCTAGCGGTACGGCAGGTCTGGTCCGCCCTCGGTCTACCCGGCCTGATCGACGTGCACACCCACTTCATGCCGCAGTCGGTGCTGGACAAGGTGTGGAACTACTTCGACTCGGCCGGTCCGCTGGTGGGACGACGGTGGCCAATTACCTACCGTACCAACGAGCTACGACGTATCCAGATACTCAGGCGGTTCGGCGTGCGCGGATTCACCGCGCTGGTCTATCCACATAAACCGCATATGGCGGTGTGGCTCAACCAGTGGGCAGCTCGATTCGCCCGATCTACGCCGGACTGTTTGCCCACCGCGACGTTTTATCCCGAGCCCGAAGCCCGCGGCTATGTCGAAACCGCGATTCGTGACGGGGTTCGGGTGTTCAAAGCGCACCTCCAAGTGGGTCGCTACGATCCCAACGACCCTCTGCTGGACGGGGTTTGGGGAGCTATCGAAGATGCCCGCCTTCCCGTCGTCATTCACTGCGGATCCGGCCCGGCTCCAGGGAAGTACACCGGACCGGACCCCATCCGTCAACTGCTGCGCCGATACCCACAGCTACGGTTGATCATCGCGCACATGGGAATGCCGGAATACACCGAATTTCTGGATATCTGCGAGAATTCCGCGCAGGTGCGGCTGGACACCACCATGGTGTTCACCTCATTCGTCGAGGAAACCATGCCGTTCCCGCGATCCGATCTGCCGCGGCTGCGCCAGCTGGGCGAGCGTATCTTGTTCGGCAGCGATTTCCCCAACATCCCCTACGGCTATCTGGAGGCGTTGCAGTCGCTCACCCGGCTTGATCTCGGCGACGACTGGCTGCGCGCGGTGTGCTATCACAACGCGGCCAGTTTCCTCTACCCGCCAGACGCCGCCAACAGCCAGACGCCGTCTCGCTCGTAGGCCATGCCGCCGCTGAGGGCGTTCACGCCCGACACCGCTCTACACCGCCCGACATAGATAGCGGCCATGAGCGGGTGCCGAGCAAGCCATCGCCCGGGGGCGTTAACCATAACCTCGGCCTTGACGGGCCTAGAGGCGACGAGACCCGGCGAGACCCCCGGCACGTGAGCCCTGGCCGCGCGCGGCCGGGCCGGCCGCAGTCTGCGTGGCGGGCCAGCGCAACCGCGTCAGCAGATCCTCGGGCATGGCGGTGTGGCCGTCGAGTCGTTGCGTGGATGTCGGGCGCAGAACACGCAGGGCCGGGCGATGGTTTCCGTGGTGCGGGGTCAGCCCGGGCAGCGGCGCGGACCCGCCGGGCCGCGTGTCGGTGCGAAACGCGCAGGCGACCGCCGCCGTGCGATGCGATCCCACTCCGGCGATCTCCAGCGCCGTCCAAGTCTCCCGCGCCGGAAGCGACCAGATCGCCGCGAGGGTGGCGGGCAACGCGGCGTCGACGCTAACGCGATACGCCGCAACGTAATCGGTGCTGCCCTGACGGATCGCCCGCCAGGTTTCGGGTGCGGAGGGCTCCAGCAGCGGGGGGATGTCTTCGGGCGCGGCGATGCCGGCCGTCCACCCGCTCTCCCGTAGGTGGTCGGCGAGCCGACGCGCCGCGACTTCCGCGGTCTTGGGCAACGGGATCTGCGGCGAGCGGGCCCGCAGGGCGGCGAGGTTCTCGGCGGCCGACAGGGTCAGCCCGATCCAGGTCTCCCGGCGTGGCTCGTCGGTGTCTGACGCGGTGTCGCGGCTGGTGACGCGGATCGCGTGAGCGCGAAGGCCGTAGCGGTCCACGTATCCGGAGATCAGTTCGAGTGGCAGCGCATCGGGATCGGCGGCCGACGCCGCGACGCGCAGCAGGACGGTGAGCCGGGCGTCGGTGCGGGATGCCGGCGCGGGCCGCTCGCCACGGTTGCGGCGCAGCATCGCCAGCCGCCGGCCCAGGATCGTCGTGACATGCCGTCCCCGCCACCAGCTGAGCAGCACGATCACCACGCCGACGGCGGCGCCGAGCAGAACACGGTGGGGGGCCGAGCGCCAGGGATAGGCCATCGCGGCGGGCAGCACGGCCAGCAGCACCAGCGTGATCCGGGCGGCCCCCGGCAAGACGATCATCGGTCCGTGCGGCCTCATGCAAAAGGCTCCTTTCGGCGGTATGCGAACACGGCGGCAGCCACCACCAGCGCCAATGCACCGGTGCCCGCGAAGGCGACTATCTGCGGCAGGTGACTCTTCGGCGCCGGCGCGGGCGGGGGGGTGATCTGCTTCGCCGGAGGGGCGCTAGGCGTGTGTGCCGGCAGCTCCCAGGTCAGTGCGGCCACGGGATCCAGGGTGCCGGCGCCGACCAGGTTCGAAGGTGTGCGCGCCGCGTTGTGGGCGGTCGCGGTGATGCGATCGACCACCTGGGTGGCGGTCAGGCCGGGATAGCGGCCCCGCACCAGCGCCGCGACCCCGGCCACGTAACCGGCGGCATAGCCGGTGCCGGTCAGCGGAACGAGCCGCTGGCGCTGATTGGGCAGCCCGTTGGCCAGGCTGCCATCGCCGCCGTTGCTCACCGAGACGACATCCTCCCCGGGAGCGGCGACACCGACCCACGGCCCGGACATCGTCGCTTTCGCGGGTTGCCCGCTTGGCGTGAGCGCGGCCACCGAAAGCACGTACGGTTGCCACCACGCCGGAATCGAGACCGAGGTGACCCCGGCCCAGTTGCGCGGGTCATCCGGTCGGCTGGGGTCGGCCAGCGGATTCGACTCGCAGCCCGCGCCGGCGCCGAGCGACCCGACCGACCCGCCGTTGTCGCCTGCCGCGGCGACGATCACCGCGTCCTTGACGACGGCCGCGTAGCGGATCGCCGCACCCAGCGCAGCCTGGTCGACGGGCCGGTCAGCCGGCAGGCAGGTCGCCGTCGCAACGGTGATCACCCGGGCGCCGAGGTCCGCGGCGTGCACGATGGCCCGACCCAGCGCCGCTATCTCGACGGACGCGTCCCGCAGCGCCGGATCGCCCCCAGCCATCCGGGGCGAGAACTTCGCCGAGGTGACCCGGATGGACAGCAGCCGCGCCGCGGGCGCGACGCCCGAGAAGGCGTCGCGTCCCGGCTGGCCGGCGACCAGGCCGGCGACCAGGGTGCCATGCCCGTCACAGTCGGTCAGCCCGTCGGTGGATTCCACATAGTCGCCACCCGGGTCAACGGTGGGCAGCCGCGGCCCGGGCCGCACGCCGGTGTCGAGGATCGCTACCGTCTGGCCTTCGCCGCGGGAAAACTGCCACGCCGCGGGAAGATCCAGCATCAGCTGATCGGGTGTGGCGGCACCCGGGTCGGTGCCCGGGATGACACCCGAGACGCTGCATTCGCCGTGTTGCTCCATCGGCACCACCGGCCCCGGGGCGCCGTCCGGCGGCGGCACAGCCGGGTCGACCACCGGCGGGCTGATCGCCGCGGCCGGCGGGCATGTCAGCAATGCGGTAACCAAAGCCGCCGCAAGGCAACTCAATCCGGGACGCTTCATCGCCGGAATCATCGATTGAGCAGCCAGCCGTACAGGCCAACCACATACGCCATGACGGGGATCAACGAGCCGTCGATCCCCGCCGCCAAAAAGCCCACCAGCCGGCGAATCGGCAGGGAGTAGCTGTCCGGGGACGCGATCGTCGGGCTCAGCGCGACGATCACCCACGCCAGCACCAGGCCGGCTAACACCGCCAACGTCCACAACGCGGCGCTGTAGCGCGCCGTCGCGGCGTAGAGCGCCAACAGCGCCACCACCGTGAGGTAGGGCTGGGCCAGCAGCCAGGCCTTGCATGCCGCGGAATCCCACACCCGGGCACGCAGCACGGCGCCCAGCGCGGCGGCCGCCACCACATACCAGCCCCAGCCGCCCACCGTTTCCGGCCGCGCGGCGATCGCGGTGGACCCCAGCACGCTGAGCAGCACCCCGCCGGCGATGAACCCGACCTGGTGAGCGTCGCTGATGCGCACCCGGCGCGGCAGGTCCTCCAAGACCCGCAACGACGGCGCCGACGGTGTGGGATCCCCCGGCGCCGGGATGACCGGCAGCGGGAATCGGGCCCACAGCGCCGAAAGCTGGGCCGCCTCGATGACAAGCAGCAGCCCCGCCACGATCAGCCCGCAGCCCAGGCTCACCAGCGACAGCCGCCAGAGCGATGCGGCGCCGGCGGCCAGCAACACACCGGCGCCGAGCACAGCGGTGGCCGTGAAAAATCCGATCGCGCGCTCGTCGTCCCGGCGCGGCAGCGCGATGCTGACCACCGACCAGGCGCTAAAGCCGGCCGCACCCAGCATGATGTTCGCCGGCCCGAGGCCCCCGGGCACCGCCAGGGCGCAGGCGGCCGCGATCGGCACCAGGGCGGCGGCGGACAGGGTCACCCCGGCTCGCGGGGATCGCACCCCGCTGACCAGGCTGGCCAGCACGGTCAGCACGGCGATCACGCTCGCGGCGTAGCGCCCGAGCGGCTCACCGGTGGCCAGCCGATGGGTGACCGCCAGGGTGGTTGCCGCGACAATGAAGCCGACGGCCGCGGCCAGCGCGCCACGCTGGATATTCGCCGCCCCCCAGGGCCTGAGCCGGGCGGCCGAAAAGATCACGGCGGCGTCGGCAATGTCTTCGACTATGCCGGGTGCGGCCGGGCCCGGGGGCAGCGGCTGCAGCGCCAGCAGGTCACCGTCAACGACACCGACGGTGTCCAGGCTGGCGTCCAGGCTGAATGGCGCGCCACCGATCGGTGCCAGACTCAGCCGCACCGGCGCCCCGGCGTCGCCGTCGTCGTCGGACACCGGAGCGGCCAAACGCTGCACCGCGGGCAGGATTTCGCGCAGCGGGACCTCCGCGGGCAGCGCCATCTCGGTCAGCCGGTTTTCGGCGAGGACGGCCACGCGCACGATCGGCATGACAACACCGGACATCATCGGGGCTTGCGGTATGGAGGGCATTGGCTATTTCTCTCTTCTCGGGCGTCTCTTCTCGGGCGGTCGGGTCGCTGCAGCGGCCGGGCGGGTACTAGCTCGGGCAGGCGGTGAAATCCTGGGACAGCCGCACCCCGGGGAACCACCGACCGTCCGGCAGGGTAGCGGTCAGGGCGTCGACGGCTCGGGCGATCGCGAAGTCGGTCCCCGGAGCAAACGTGGAGATCCATTCGCCGTCGAAGGCGCGCGACGGGCTGACCAGCACGCGGCCCGCCGTGGTGTCCACGATGCTCACCCCGACCTCGCTGGTCGCGTGCACGCCGTCGCGGCGCTGGCCGGCAACGATCTCGACGTAGCTGCGCGGCCCGGTGAACACCGACTCCACCACCGGGCGGGCCGACTCCGGGATACCCAAGTACCGCAGGACTTCCGCCAGCGGCGCGCCGGCGCGAAGCCGCTCATCGGCCCGGGCGCCAACCCGGGCCGGCAGGCTGAACTCGTCGAACCGGGCTGGCGGCCGCTGCGCCAGCCCGGCCCCGAGGACCGGAACCAGCTCCCGCGGGTCGTCGATCCTCATCGCCGTGAAGGTGACCAGCTGGGCGCTGCGCAGGGCGACGACGGTCGTGTCGCCGCGGCGCGCGATGATGCCCCGCAGCATGCCGCTCGCCTGGGTCGGTCCCACGTAGCGCAGCTCCAGCCACCGCTGCGGGAAACACACCACCCGGATCCAGTCGGCCACCGCCGGGTTGACCGCGCCGTCCGGGCGCACCACACCCATCCCGGCCAGCTCGTCGCGTTGGCGGGCCAGGAACGCGGCCCGCGACCCCGCGTCGGTGTAGGGCGTGGTGATCGCCAGCACCCACGGGAACATGCCCGCCCCAACGGTTTCGGCGATGAACCAGGCGTGGTCGACGGTCAGCTCGACAGCGTTCGGCTCAGCAACCATCGAGGTAGCGCGGGGGGTCTAGCCGCCCCATTTGGCGGCTTCGGCCTGATCGCGGGCCAGCATCGAGGTGGTGTTCATCTCGTGGGTGCCGGCCATCGCCCGGTACGCCAGCACGAGTTGCTCCAGGGCCTGGTTCCACTGGGTTTGCCAGGCCTGGTAGGTCATGCCGGTGTCTCCCTGCCAGGCACCCGAGAGCACGGCCTGCTCGCTGGCGATATCGGCGCCCACGGCCTGCAGTGTGCCCGCATAGCCGGCCATATCGGCGGCGTGGGCCAGCATGGCCGGGTAGTTGTACATGATCTGCGACATGAAAAACTCCTTCCCTGATGATGATGAAGCCGGCGATGAAGCGGGCGCGGCCGGTTAAAACCCTTAAAACCCGGGGTAGGTGCTGGCCGCGGCGGCATCGGCGGCCACATAGGTGCCGGCCGCGTCCCCGATGTTGGCCTGCGCGATATCGAGCAGGGTGTTGATCTTGGCGGCGGCTGCGACGAACCGGGCGTGCGCGGCCTGAAATGCCGCCGCCGACTCCCCGACGTGAAACGCCTGCGCCGAGAGCGCCTCCTGCTCGGCCTGGCCGATCGTGGACCGCATCAGCGCCGCCTTGGCGCCGAACGCCGACTCCGCGGCCACCAACTGCGGGATGTGGGCATCCAATAGGCTCATGGTTCACTCTCCAATCGATTGCGGGTGAAATTGCGGGCGAAAAGGTGATCTGCATGGATTTCTCAGCTGGCGTGGCCCCCCTTCCCCGACGCGCCAGGCGCTCCGGGTTTCCGGATTGCTGGCGGGGCCGGCACCGTGGGGCCACCCTGAGCCGCGGCACCGCCGGGCCCGGCTGCGACGGCGGCTGCGGCCGCCTGCCCGCGCGCGCTCCCGCCGCACGGCGAGAACCCGCCGCCATCCCGGATCGGCCGCGTCACCGCTAGCTGCCCGCGGCCAGATACGTCGCCGCCGCCGCCGCGTCGCCGGCGGCGTAGCTGGCGCCGGATTCGCCAACACCAACCCCGGCGCGACCCAGCTCCTCGACACCCTGGGCCGCGACCACGGCATGCTCGGCGCCGCGGATGCTGAACCCGGCGGCGGTCGTCACCGACACCGGATCGACCGCGGGCGGCACCACCGCGGTGATCAACGGGGCCGCCGCCGCGTGCGCGGCCGCCAACCGCGCGGTGAGCGCCTCCACCGCCGCGCTGGTCGCGGCCAATCCTTCGGGAACCACTCGCAGTGTCATAACAGCTACTCCTTCCACTACGTCTCACGACCATCGGCGGCCACGGCCGCGGTCGCCAGGGGGTTGACCAACTGCACGTGCGTCGGGGTGTCGCCGTCGCCGAGCAGCATCGCCCGCCCGGCCGGCAACCGGGCGAACCGGTGCCCGCGGAACTTGCCGCTATCCACCGGATTGCCCGACAGCATCAGCGTCGTTGCCTGCAGGTCGTTGAGCCGGCGCAGCAACGCATTCGTCATCACCGACTGCCCGGAGCCGCTCGCCCGCGCGGTGACCACCACCCGCAACCCCACATCCGCGGCCTGCCCCAGCAGCGGAATCAGGGAAGTCCACGGCCGCTGCCCCACATACGGGCCGCTCATCGCCGGGGTGTCCGGTATCTGGTCGACATCGTCGACGAGCAAGTAGTGGGTGTGGCCCTGGTAGGCCCAGCGGGCCAGCTCAGCCGCCGGCAAACCTGCCGGTGGGCGGCGCGCCCCGATGAGCGCGGACAGGCCCAGCATCGCCGGGATCACCCGATCGATGTTGGCGGTGTACTCGTTGTCGGGGAACAACGGCTCGTCGACGAGGTGCAGCCGCCGGTCCACCACCGTGAACGCCACCTCTTCGGGGCTGGAATGGTCCCGGATCGTGCGGATCAGGTGGCGCAGCAATGTGGTCTTGCCGGACTTGGAGTCACCGAACACCATGAGCAGCGGGTCGCGAGCGAAGTCGATCTCGACCGGAGCCAGATCCTCTTCCCGCTGGCCGATCACAACCCGCTCGCCACCGTGATACAGCGCGCCCAAGGCCTCCGGCGCCAGGTCGGTGGGCAGCAACCGCACTGGCGGGGCCTGCACACCGGGGTAGCGGGCGTTGATCGCGGCCACCATGTCCAGCTCCGGAGCGGCGAACAGGAAGTGCTCGCCGGCCATCGTCAACCCCCGGCCCGGCTGATCGGCCGGCACCGACTCCGCCGGGCGGCGCAGCGCCCCGGCCACGCGCACATTGCTGTCGCGGGGATCGTGCAGCTTCAGCTCCACCCGCAGCCCCAGGCCGTCACGCATCGCCAGCGGCACCTCCAGCCAGCTCGGGGTGGTGACGACCACGTGGATGCCGTAGGCCAGCCCCACGTTGGTAAGCTCAGTAACCTTGGCCAGCAAGGGGTTTCGGGTGTTGAACTGGTCGGTGTTGTCGCGGCTGAACGCGTACAGATTGTCGATGACCAGGAACACCTCGCCGAACCGGTCCCGCGACCCGTCGCCGCGGCGTTCCCGGAAGGCCTCGCGGCGCTGCCGGGAGCGCAGCAGCTGCTCGAGCTCACCGAAGGTGCGCCGGATCCGCTCGGGTTCCAGCGGTGAGGCCACGCTGCCGACGTGGGCCAGATCCCGCAGCGCCTGCAGCTGCCCACCGCCATAGTCCAGGCAGTAAAACGTCACGTCGGCCGGCGAGTGCAGGTTCGCAGCCGAGAGGATAAACGTTTGCAGCGCAGCCGATTTGCCTGACTTGGGACCGCCGTGGATCACCATGTTGCCAGCCGAGGCGGTGGCGTCGAACACCAGCGGGTCGCGCCGCATCTCGAACGGCTTGTCGATTTCGCCCAGCGGCCAGCGCCATTGCCGCTCGCCGATGCCGGCGCGCGCCAACACCGCGCTGAGCGGGATGGGCTCGTCCAGCGGCGGCAGCCACAGCTGCGGGGCCCGTGGCCCGTAGCGGGCCAGCTGGTCACCGATGGTGGTGATCAACTTGCGCGGCGGGGCGGCCGGCCGCTCCTCCTCGTCGGCGGCCAGGGTGTGCTGGTCCGGCGCGACCGGGCCGGCGGTGAACAGCTTAGGATCTGGAATCGATTGCACAACTACGTTTTTCGTTGCCCGTGGGGGTTCGTAGATGCCGTCGACGTAGGTGCTTCGGAATTTGATCGGCGCCGCGCCGGGGGCGGGCACCAAAAAGCCCTCGCCTTTGTGCTCCTTGCCGGCCTCGATGTGGTAGGCGTCCTCCACGCCGATGATCTGCCGGGACACGGCCGGGCTGGCCACCTTCAAGCCGATGCGATAGGAGGTGTTCTTGTCGATGTCTTTGATCCTGCCCACGTCTAGCGTCTGGGAGGCGAACAGGATGTGGATGCGCGACGAGCGGCCCTTGCGCGCCACATAGTCGAACAGCTCGGCGTATTCGGGGTAGTCGGCCAGCATCAGGGTGAACTCGTCGGCCACCACGAACAGCGTCGGGATGGGGGGCAGGTCATGGCCGGCGGCGATCGCGTTTTCGTACTCGGTCACCGAGTTGAACGCGCTGCCCTGCACCCGCCGGCCGGCCTCGCGCAGCAGCTGTTCACGGCGGGCCACCTCGCCGCGCAGCGTGTCGGCGAACCGCTCCGCCAGGGACTTCTTTTCGGCCATGTTGGAGATCACCGCGACGACCTGCGGGAAGTTGCGGAAGCTGTCCGCGCCAGCCTCGCCCTTGAAGTCGGCGTAGATCACGATCAGCCGCTCAGCGGAGTGGGTGGTCAACAGCGACAACAGGATCGACATCAACGTCTGCGATTTGCCGGAACCGGTCATGCCGATCATCAGGCCGTGGGGGCCCATGCCGCCCTCGGCTTCGTCCTTGAGGTCGAAGATCAACGGCTCGCCCGTCGCGGTGACGCCGATCGGAACACGCAGCTCTTGTTCGCGGGGACGGGGCGCCCACAGGGCGGGCACGTCGAGCTGCGACACGTCGGGGATGCCCATCAACGCGCCAAAGGTGGCGCCGCCGGTGGCCGCGGACCGCAACCCGAGGTGGGTGGGGTTGGAGTCCCAGCGGGACAGCCGGCGCGCGAGGTGGCTCGCCTCCTCGGCGCCGAGCCGGTCGGCGGCATCGAGGTAGCGCTGCCAGCCGCCGGTGTGCCAGCGGTCGATGGCGCCGTGCGCGATGCGCAGGATCGGGCGCTCGGGATCTGAATACTGTTCGCGGTGCGGGGGTGTGCTGCTGCGGTGCACGACGGTCACCCCGGCCCAACCGGCGGCCAGCGGTGAGGCGTTCACGTCGTAGTCGGGGTCGTCGACGACGATCAGCAGGTGCCGCAGCGCGTCGGTGGACCCCGCGGTAAAAGCCGGGCGATCGGCCAGCGCCGGGCCCAGCAGCGCGGCCAGCCCATCGAGGCTGTCCGACAGGAAGCGGGCCGGGCCCACACCGTCGAACCGGCCGGGAATGTCAACGTGCGGCAACCATTTCAGCCACGACCACTCGGGGTTCTCCGGGTCGGGCGCGGCCAGGGCCACCCCGAGCACCGCCGGGTCATGCCAGGTCACCGCCTGGGCGATCCACGCCCGCAGCGCCGCGCGCACCTCGTCGGGCTCGCCGAGCACGGTGATTCGCGACACCTTGGTCAGGTCGATCCCCGTCGGCATGTCGCGCACTACGCGATGGGTGTCGAGCAGGGCCCGCAGCGCGCTGTGGCACACCGGCTCGAGGTCGATCTCGTCGGCGGTGTCGTTGACCCGCAGCGCGCCTTCCAGCGGCTGCGAGTGCCGGCCGGCACGCACCACCAGGAAGTCGTCGTCATGCGGGTCGCGTTCCCACTGGCGCCGGGTTCCCGGCACGGCCGCCAAATCGGCCGGGTCCGGGTGCGACCACTCGGCGGCCGCCCGCTGGGCGGCGGCCTGGGCCCGCACGTTGTCCCGCACCGTCGACAGGTAGCGCAGATAGTCGGCCCGTTCGGCGTCGATCTCCTCGGTGCGCGTCTTGTTGGCGCCGCCGCGGTAGAGCGCGGTGGCGGCCAGCAGCAGCACAAATGGGAAGAACAGCGTCTGCGGAGAGATCAGCCGAATCCCGGTCGCGACCAGCGCGATGATCATGCCGACGATCAGCATCACGATCACGAAGGGCAGCGCGCGCCGCAGCAGCGATGGCGGAATCACCCGGGGCAGCTGCGGGGGCGCCTCGATGACCATCGTGCCCTTGCGGACCGGTGGGGGTGGCAGCCGGCGGCGCGCCTCGAAGATCAATCGGCTCATCGGGTCTCTCTCCCGCTAGCAGGTGACGCGCCCAGCGCTGAGGCGGGGCGGCCCGGCCGAGGATCGGCCGGCAGGGCGTCGTGGGCCACCAACGCGTCCGGGCGTGACAGCGTGGGCCCGGGTGCGAACAGCGACAGCATCGACCACGGGATTGGCAGCGCCGGCGGCGTCAAACCGAGGGCGTCAACGGTTTTGACGTGCCCGACGGCGTCGGGGGTGTCGTCGATGCCGTAGCGCACTCCGGTGTCGGCGACCCAGAACGGCGACCCGGCGGCCGGCGCCGCCGGGCCCTGGCCGGCCGTCTGCACGAAGTAGCCGATGCCCGGGGGCAGCGCCACCCGGGCGGCGGATCCGCCGGCGCCCCCCCCGACGAGGTCGACGGTGCGCACCGCCTCGGGCACCGGCAGCGTCGAGCCCGTGAGCAAGGCAAGCGAGCTGGCGGCGGCCCCGGCCGGCTTGCTCCACTGCGCGCAGGTGAGCGGGTTGCGGGCGGCGTCGACCAGGCTGACCCGCTGGTTGGGATAGCTGGTGGTGTCCAGCAGCCGCGACACCGGCAGCCGCGCGACCTGGTCGGCACCCAGCCGGGGAGGCTGCTGCAGGCCGTAGGAGTTGGTGTTGCGCAGCATCGCCGCCAACACCGCGGAGATGGGCTGCAGCCCGTCAGGCAGCACCGCGTAGTAGAGCATGGTGTTATCCGTCGCGTAGGAGACGACCACCGCGCCTATCGGCGCCGGGACCGGCAGGCCGAACCGCGGCGGCTGGCCGGCATCGGGAATGGCCGGGGCGCTCAGCGGCGGTGCTTCGGGAATCGCGTTGAGCAGTCCCGCGGCGATCGGCCGGGGCGCCGGCGTTTCCGCGGACCAGCCCAGGGCGTTGGTGACGGCGCGGTCGGCCAGGTTGATGGCGCTGCGCTTGCCGTCCCACAGCAGCCACGTTCCCTTGCCGTTGTCGACAAGCACGCCATGCCCGGCGCCGAGCGGAGCGGCCCGGGCGCCGGTGCTGTCGGTCGGGCCGGCGATCACCGTGATCCCGGTGGCGGGGCCGGAAACCCCGTCGCACACCGTCCAGTTCGCGTCGCGGGCGGTGGTTTGCACCATCCGTTCCGGCGCGCCCGGAATGCCCAGCAGGTTGCCGCGCGGGAACCTGTCCAGCGCGTTGCTTTTCACCACGGTCGGATTGACCGGCCGCCCGACGATCAGCCGGGCCGAGGTCAGGTTGAGCACCGGGTGCAGTTGCTCGCCGACCCGCACATACAGGGCCGCGGTGGACCGATCGGCCAGCACCGGGTTGGCGCCGACCGTGCCGGTGGGCCGGATCAGCGAGAAGACAAAGCAGCCCGCCAGCCCGGTGACGAGGATCAGCATCCCCACCAGCACCGCGCGAGTCTGGGTGCGCAACGGGTCGACGAGCATACGGGTGTCATGCAGGGCCACACCGGAGGCGATGCGGCGCATCACGAACCGCCAGCCACTCACCTGATGGCGGGTGACGAAGCCGCGGCGGTAGACGACCTTGTCGGGGTTGTTGTTGGTCGGGGTGCGCGACGCGAACGAGCGCCGATCGCCCTCCGGCTGCGGGGTGGTCATGCCGGCGCCTCCAGACCCAGGCCGAGCAGCAGCGGCTGCACCGAATTACGGACGTCACCGGCGGTGATGGTCATCAGCTCCTCGTCGGTGAAGTCACCGGTTTCGGCGTGTTCGGAGTGATCCAATCGGAATTCGCGTTCCTCTTCGGACTTTTCGACGACATTGCGCACGAACCGGCCGTTGCCGGCGATATCCAGGCCGCGGCGCTCGACGCCCGAAGCATCGGGTTTCATCACGTGGGCCAAGTGCTCGAATAGGGCCTCGAGGTCATCAAGAGCGGCTTGCTCGAAAACGCTGTCGCGTTTTTTGGCCATGAAGTTCGCGATCTCGATCAGCTCGGCGGGTTTGTAGGACGGGAAGTCGATGCTGCGGGTAAACCGCGAGCGCAGACCTTGGTTGGTGTCGAGGAACTTGTCCAGGTCCGCGCGATAGCCGGCGACGATCACCACCAGCCGATCGCGGTCGTTTTCCATCCGGGCCAGCAGCGTGTCGATGGCGACCAGGCCGAAGTCGTTCTTGGCTCCGGTGGCCACCAGGGAGTAGGCCTCGTCGAGAAACAGCACCCCGTCCAATGCGCTGTCGATGATCGCGTTGGTCTTGGCTTCGGTCTCCCCGATGTGCTGGCCGATCAAATCGGCCCGGTGCACCTCTTTGATGTTCTCCTTCTTCAGCAGCCCCAGGCCGCAATAGATTTTCGCGATGACGCGGGCAATGGTCGTCTTGCCGGTCCCCGGCGGCCCGGTGAAAACCAGGTGATGGGTCCGCTGGGCGACCTCCAGGCCCCGCTGTTTTCTTATGACCTCCATCGCCACCGCGCTCTTCAGCCGCGCCACCTGGTCTTTGACCTTTTCCAGGCCGATGAACTCGTCGAGCTCGCGTTCGGCCTCGGCCAGCAACGCGCGCTTGCGCTCGTGGGCCTCGGGGTCGACGAACTCTCCGGGACCGGGCTCGGTTTCGGGATCCCACGGGTCGGTGCGGGCCTCGATGCGGGCCGCCGTGGTGGTCACGATCCCGAAGCTGGAATCCAGCAGTGCCTCTTCGACCTGGCTGTTTTCCGGGTTGGCGGCATACAGGTCTTGCAGCACCTCCCGGGCGGCGTCCTCGTCCCCGTCGGCGCGCAGCACCAGCGCCTTGGCTAGGGCGCCGTCGACCGCGGCGACGGCTATGGGCCCTTCCGGGTCCTCCAGATACGACAACGCCGGCGCGAACATGCCCAGCCGGGCCAGCGCGATCCCCAGCGTGATCTTGGCGGCGTGCGCGAAATGCTCGTCGAGCCCCGGATCGTTGACGATCGGGGTGAGCAGCTTGACCACATCCGCCCAACGCTCGGCCCGGTAGTGCAGGGCGATCTCCACCCAGCGGGCATCGCGCCAGTTCGGGCGGCGCTCGCGAATGCCCGCGACCACCTCGTAGGCCTCCGCGCGCCGCCCGGCATCGGCCAGCGCCGCGGCGTGCGCGAGGCGAAAATCGTCCGGATCGGTGGCGCGAAACCGCAGATATAACCCGCTTTCGTAGTAAAAGCCCAAGGAGCCGGGCGCCAGGTCGACCTGGCGCTGCAACACCCCCGCGGTGTCCGCGGTGCGCGCAACCGCTTCCAGCACCTCCGGGGTCACCACGCCCGCGGCGGCCAGCCCGGTCCACGCGTCGCAGTGGTCGTAGGCGATGCGGGTCAGCGCGGTGAACCCGGACCGGGCGGCGTCGAGGTCGGCTGGACGCTGACGCTCATAAACGGTCAACCCGAGGGCCCGGCAGCAGGTCGCGAACCGGCTGACGACATCCCCATCGACCCGCGCCGGGCTCATGGCCGACCTGATGACGGTGTCCGGGGAGTTTCCCGGCGGGCCCGCGAAGCCCGCCGTTTCGGCCGCCGGCGCGGCCGGGTAGTTATGCGTGGTCATCAGATGTCCTTTCGGCACGAGCGCGCGTCAGGTCGAAATCCGCGCCGGCGGTGCAGCCCTCGGTGCTCGGCGGCACCGCCGTGATCATCGGCGCGGCACCGGCATGCGCGGCGCCGCGAGGCCATTGACGCGTGCACGGGCGGCAAGACCCTGGAGGGCGGCTCGTGGCGGGTCATCGCGGGCATTCCTGTCGGTGGGTTCGCGTCGGCCGGCCCAACCGTCCAGGCCAGCGAATCGGGCAGCCGGAACTCAGCGGGCCACGACGGCATTCCATCCGATGGCGTATCGGAAGACAAGACCCGGTTCGGGTAGGGGGTATCGGCCCGGTGCGCGGCCGGCGTGCTGCCCCCGAGACCGTGCGCGCCCGTGCAGCCCGTCCGGCGGTAGCGCCCAACCAACCGGCCATCCAACCGCCCATTCAACGACGCCTCTCCTACCACGGGACGCCGTTCGCGGCGACGCGGGAGTTGCTCCCTCGGGTAGCCAGCGTCCACATTGGGCTCACCTCTAGCTAGCATTGCCTAACCTAACTTCAAGCACGTTAGCATAGCGTAACCTAACCGTTGATGGACCAGTGGGTCGGTGGCGGCCCCGGGCACCCGAGCGCGGCGGAGTCATCGAGGTCCGCCGGCGCGGTCTTTGGTGCCGCTCACCAGACTGACCCGCGCGATCATCCCGCCGGCCCGGGAATCGGGTTCGGGTATCGGGCGGCCCACACGACGGAAGTAGTCGCCCAGCGAAGTCGCGTGCGCGGCCCAACCTCGGGCGCCGAACCACTCCTCGGCCGGCGCGCACCGCTCGTTGTAGACCAGCTGGAAAAACAGCCGGTCACCGGACGCGCGTTCCTCCTCGACCGCGGCCTCGAACTCGTCGGGCCTCATCGGCGCCCCATCTTCGACGGCGACGTGGCTGCCGGAAGCAGCCAGCGCGTCGATACCGCTGAACAGCTGCTCCTGAGCGGTGGCCGGCAGGTAGATCAGCAGCCCCTCGGCCAGCCAGGCCGACGGCTTGGCAGCGTCAAACCCGTGGTCCTGCAGTGCTTGCGGCCAGTCCGCACGCAGATCGACGGCAACCTCGCGGCGCTGGGCGCGGGGCTGGGCGCCATGCCCGGTGAGCACCCGGCGCTTGAAATCGAGCACCCCCGGACGATCCAACTCGAAAATCGTCGTCTCGTCGGGCCACGACAACCGGTAGGCGCGCGAGTCCAGGCCGGCCGCCAAGATGACCACCTGGCGCACGCCGGCCTGGACGGCCCGGCGAAAGTAGTCGTCGAAAAAGCGGGTACGAGCACCCTGGTAATTGACGAAATGCTCGCCGAAATCGCTGGTCTTCAGCGGGTGGCCGGGAGCTTTGCCGTCCAGCACGTCGGCCCAATCCCCGCCGACCGCGCGACAGAACAGCTCGGCATACGGGTCCACGGCCAGCGGATCGGGCTTCTGCGCCTCCAATGCGCGCGCGGCGGCCACGTTCAATGCGGTCAACCCGACACTTGTTGTGATATCCCAATTGTCACCTTCGGTTCGCATCCCACAGACCTTACGCGAGCGTGCTACCGCGGCTTTCGGGCGAGCTAGCGGGGTGAGCCGCCCTATTTGGTGGCGTTGGTCGCGGGCCAGCGTCGAGGGGCTGGTTGCACGGGTTCCAGCCGGAGCGCGGCCGGCGCGCCCCAGCTCCGCCACTGCCAAGTTCTGCCGGCTCTGACGGCCCTGATAGCTCATCCCCGGACCACCCGCATCACCCGACATGTCGGCGCGGCATGGGCCGGCGTCGCCGGGCTGTTGCACATGATCTTGGTCATCACAGGGCCTTTCAAAGCTTCTAGGGCGGTAACGGCTGCTAGCGCAGGGGCGGTCGGGGCAAAACCCGGTGTAGGCGCTGGCGGAGGTGTAGGCGTCCACCGGCGTCCCCGCCGTTGGCCTGGGCGATATCCTCCGGCGTGTTGGGCGTGTTGATCGTGGCCTCCGCCCCACGAACCGCGCGTGGGCGGCCCGTAACACGGCCGATTCCCCGCCATGAAACGCCCGCGCCGAGGGCCTCCTGCGCGGCCTGGGTGATCGCGGAACACATCGGGGCCGCCTTGACCCCAGACGCCGACTGCGCCCCAACCAACTGCGGGGTGTGCGTCCAACAGAATCGTGGTTCACTCTCCAATCGTTTCCGGGCGAGAAGTTGACCTGCGGGGATTGTGGTTTAGTCGTCGTTTGCCTCTTTCGTGGGATCGGCAGGCTGGTCCGGATCGTCGCTCCAGCTACTGGGCATCATTGGCGTCCTCGGGTCGTCGGCGAACACGCCGCCGACCAGCGTGGTCAGTCCCGCAGGCTGCATGGTCGTGTCCGTGCGCGTGGTTCCAGCAAAACCCAGGGTTCCCGCGCCTTGATCCGAGGCGGCGCTCGACCCCGAGTGCTGATCGGCGGGGGCAGCGCCGGGCGCTGAATCCAGTTCTTGGTCCAGGTCCATGTATTCATCACCCTGGCCGAGCATTTGCGCCTTTGCTCGGCGGCGCCGACGCGCCTGGGCCTTCTCCGCCGCCTGGGCCGCCGCAGCTGCCGGCGCGGTTTCGGGCTCGGGCGCCTTCTTCTTGCGGGCACTCGTGCTCGCCTCCCTGCCGGAGCGCAAGTGCAGGGAACCCACCATGTAGGAAAAATCTCCCAGGCCGACGGGTGGCGGTGGTGTGTGTGGTGGGGGAGCGCTGGGAGCGCCCGCAGGGGCCGTGGCGGGCGCCGACGCGGGCACCGGCGCGGGGGCCGGGGCCGGCGCCGGGGAAGGGATCAGGGTGGGGCTGACCGGGCCGATGGCAACAGGCGGCGCGAGGGCTGGAGCGACCGGCGGGGGGGCTGGCACCAGCTCGTGCAGCCCCTCGTAAGCCACCCCGGCGATGCCCAAGCCGCCCAGCGTGCCCACAGCGGCGCCCAACGGGGCGGCCAGCAGGGGCAGCGTCACAGCCAGGATCAGCGGCTGGTCGAGCAGCCAGTGCAGCAGCTGGATAATATTAGTAATCACAAACGAAATGAATTCGATAGCGTTGAATATCAAAGCTATAGCCACCACTAATGGATTACCTGTAGATCCCGCTATCCCTATCACCTCGGGTAAACCTGCCAGGGTGCCAGTAACAAGGCTAGAGAGCAAGCCAACAAACGTCCCTGGATCTATAGGTACGCCAAAAGCGAACGCCAGATTCTCAGGGCTAAAGAAAAAGAATGGATTGCCGATGAAGGCATACTCCGCAAGGGGAATCCCATAAAGTGAGAGGTTACCCAGCGGCCCTAGGAAGTTGTTGTAGAAGTTGGTGTAACCCTGGCCAGTGAAGAGCTGTGTCAAGAAATTGAATATCGAATCCACGGGATTCGGTGGCGGGTCCGAGGAAGCCGCGTTGGACTTGACGATCTGGGGCGCCGGGGTGGTCTGCGGCGCCGCGGCTACCGCCGCGGTCGAGACGGCCTGATAGGTGCTCATGGTGGTGGCGGCCTGAACCCACATCCGCGCATAGTCGGCTTCGTTGAGCGCGATCGGGATGGTGTTGATGCCGAAGAAATTCGTCGCCACCAACACCGCGTGGGTGGCGTGGTTGGCGGCCAACTCGGCCAGGGTGGGCATCGCCGCCTGTGCTGCGGTGTAGGCCGCGGCGGCGGTTTCCTGCTGGACGGCTATCGTCTTACTGTTGGCGGCGGCCTGCATCAACCATGCCAGATACGGCGCATGGGCGGCCACATATACCTCGGCGCTCGGCCCATCCCAGGCCCCAGCCTGCGCCGCGCCCAGCAGCGCGGTCAGCTCGTCGGCCGTCTCGGTGTATGCGGTACTCAGCGAGTTCCAGGCCTCAGCCGACGCCAGCAGCGGACCGGGTCCGGGGCCACTGGACAGCAGCGCCGAATGCACCTCTGGCGGAAAGGCCATCCAGATCGGGGCGGTCATCGCCAGTCGCCTCCGATCAGGCACGACGACGCCGTAGCGGCATGACCGGTGGCATGACCGATGCCTGCCGCTCCCCCATCCGGACCCGAGTGGTCCGGCTGTTGCGCCGCCTGCGCCGCCAGCTCAGCGTGCTCAGCACCCGCAGCGCCCAACCCAGTCGCGGTTTGCGCGAACCTCTCATCGACGGCCGGCGGCACCACTACGGTAATCAACCGCGCGGCACTCGCCCTTGCAGCCGCCGGCCGCACGGTCAGCGCCTCCACCAGCGCAGCAGCGCCGGCTCGACCCGCCGAACCACACTCAGCGCCATCTCGATCACCCCCCGATGAGGAGCGCCTATCCGACCCCGCAGAGAATAGCCCTGTCGGACGCTTCATGCAAATGATTAGCAAAACTTGTTGCAGGTTTTTCGCAAGTGGTTGGCGCTGCATGCGCGATACTGATCGGATGCCGCCTGCTGAGTTGTCGGCTGTGAAGCGGGCCCTCACCGGCCGGATCGGCGAGCTGCTACCCGCCGAGGGGCTGCGTGGCGGATGCCGTCGCAGATCGCGGCCCATACCATGCCCGAGCCACTCGACGGCCGCCTTTCCGTCGCAGGTGTCACCTACGGTTCGGCCGCCCATCCGCTCCATCATGCGGTCTGCAGCGGGTGCCGCTTGATCACCGAGGTGCCCTACCGACAGTCGACCGCGGCGCTGCCCCGCCCGGTGGGGGGCAGTTCCTGCGCGCCGTCCGCGCGAGCCAGCCTCACCCCGCGCGGCCTGTGCCCGTGGTGCCAGCCCAGGCATCGCGTCGGTCACGCAACACAGGTGGGCTGGGCCGAAGCGGCTGGTGAATCGATCAGGTGGAGGTCGACTGATCGGGCGCGGCTTCGCGTCGGGGCTCGATGCGGTCGGCGGCGCGGCCGGCGCCGAAAGTTGTGGGGCTTGCGCTGGTCTCGACGATCGTCGCACTCATCAGCGGGTGCACCGGTTCGAGTCCTGGTGCGACCTCGGACGGCGGTGGCAGGTTCGCCGTGTCGGGCGGGACCCGGTTTCGGGTGACTGTCGTCGATTGCGGTCGGACCGTGACGTTTAATGCGCCACCTCGCCGGGTGGTGATCTTGAACCCGGCGATTGCGGACATACTGATCGATCTGGGCGTGGGAAATCGGATCGTCGCCCAGAGCGGGACAAATAGCCTTGCTGAGCCGCTGCCGCAGAACAAGGCGGTGATGGACCGGGTGCCAGTGCTGAGTGCGGCGGGCATGACGAGCACCGGCTGCGGTAATGGGCAGAACGGGAAGGTGACCGATGTTTTCACCGACATCGACAATTACGGCGAGATTTTCGATGTGCGTGATAAGGCGAAGCAGCTGGTGGACAGACTCCGCGTTCGATTAGATGGCATTGAAGCCCGGGTTGGCGATAAACCCAAACTACCGGTATTCGAATTCTACAGGTTGGGCGGGCAGTTTTCCGATACCGCTGTGGGGGTTGAGAAAGACGCGCTAATCAAATCTGGTGGTGTGAGCATTTTCTCTAACACGAGCGGTATGAAGCCAACGAGCAAAGAGGCGATCACAGCCCGCAATCCCCAGGCTTTTATCGAGCTGGTGAAGCCAGGAGATCCAGTTGACCCAGTGAAAGAGGCAGCGACACTAAAGCGGGCTTTCCCGACCACTGACGCCGCCAAAAACGGGCGGATCTACTGCCTCGACGTGGCCGAGGCGGCCAGTCCGGGCACACCGCGGATCATCGATGGCATCGCCGTCAGGGCGAAGTGGCTGCACCCCGAAGCCTTCGCATCACCATGAACCACGCCTCAGTGCCGATGCACGCGGACCGGTCGGTCCGTGGTCGGTCGGCGGGTCGGGTGCCGGTGGGCGGGTCCATCGACGCGTCGGTCACGGGACGTCGGCGGCTGCCGTTGACGGTGCTGGTGCCGGTGCTGCTGGCGGTGCTGGTTGTGGCGATGGCGGTCGATGCCGCGGTGGGGCCTGGGCGGGTGGGGACGATCAGTGTGGCTCGGGTAGTCGGCCACCACGTGGCCGGATTTTTGGTGCGGTCGCACTTTGACGCCGTGCAAGACCAGATCGTCTGGCAGCTGCGCATGCCTCGGGTGTTGCTGGGAGCGCTCGTGGGTGCGGGGTTGGCGGCGGTGGGTACTACGCTGCAGGCCGTGGTGCGTAACCCGTTGGCTGATCCCTATTTGCTCGGGGTCTGCTCGGGTGCGGGGTTTGTGGTAGCTGCCACGCTTACGTTGGGTTCGGTGGCGATGGCTGGATTGTCGACGTCGGCGGGGGGTTTTCTCGGGGCGTTGCTTGCCGCGGTGTTGGTGCTGGGTACCTCCCGCAGTGGAAGCGGGTTCACCCCGACGCGGGTGGTGTTGGCCGGGGTGACGTTTTCCTACTTGTTCGCCGGGGCGACCAGTTTTTTGATCTTTATGAGCACTGAGCCCCGCGCGGCGGCTTCGGTGCTGTTTTGGACGTTGGGATCGCTAGGGGATGCGCAGTGGCCCATGCTGGGGGTGCCCGCAGCTGCGGTGATAGTGGGCACGGGGTATTTGCTGGTGCAGTCCCGATCACTGAACGCGCTGGTGGTCGGCGAGGAGACCGCGCTGTCGGTGGGGGTCAATGTGCGGCGGCTGCGGGCCCGGCTGCTGGTGGTGACCGCTCTGGTCACCGGCGTGATGGTCGCGGTCGCCGGTGGGATCGGGTTCGTGGGGCTAATTATCCCGCACCTCGTGTTATCTCGCACCTCGTGCGTCAGCTGGTGGGTGCCGATCACCGGCGCGTATTGCCGGCGGCGCCCTTAGTCGGGGCGATCCATCTGGTGCTATCTGGTGGTCGTCGACGTGATGTGCCGGGTGGCGGCCGACCCGGCTGAGTTGCCGATCGGGATTGTCACCTCGGTGCTCGGCGCCCCGTATTTCTTGTGGCTGCTGCGTCGTGCTCAATCTGGGGAGATGAGCCGATGAGGCTGGTCCTGCATGGGGTCAGTGTGGCGGTAGATTCCACGACACTGCTCTCCGATTGCGCTATCGTGGTCGGCCCCAAAGAAAAGGTCGCTCTGCTAGGGCCCAACGGCAGCGGGAAGACGACGCTGCTCAAAACGATTTATCGCTCGATTCGACCGACCACGGGCGTCATCTTGTTGGGTGAAGACGACCTGGCAAAGCTGCGCCAGCGCGAGGTGGCCCGGCGCACCGCGGTGGTGGCTCAAGAACCACTGGCGGAGTTCGATTTCAGGGTAGAAGACGTCGTGTCGCTGGGCCGCGCCCCACATCTAGGCGTGCTGGACCGCGAGTCCCAAACCGACCGGGACGTGGTCGCCGACTCGTTGGAGCGCGTGGGCATGCTCGCCCACCGCAGGCGGCCGTTTTTCAGCCTGTCCGGAGGCGAGAAGCAACGCACCCTGGTGGCGCGTGCGCTTGCCCAGCAGACCTGTTTGCTGCTGCTGGACGAGCCCACCAATCACCTCGACGTGCGCGCAACGCTCGAGATTCTGGAGTTGCTGCGGCGACTGGAGATCTCGACACTATGCGTGCTGCACGACCTTAACCTCGCCGCCGCCTACTTCGACCGGATCTACGTGTTGGCCGCCGGCCGGATCGTTACCGGCGGCACCCCACAGGAGGTTTTGACTCCTGAGCTGGTACGTGAGGTGTTTGGTGTGGATACCCACTGCCTGATCCACCCAGCGACCGGACGGCTCCTGCTGGCATTTTCCCTGATTTCGGCCGTCGCCTCCCAAGGGTGCCCCGCGGGCCGCGACGCCACGTCCGCGCCGGAACAGACCGACGCCCGACCTGTACCGATCACCTCATCAGGAGACACGCCAAGCCCACCCGACGATAGATAGCGCCAGACGCATGCTGCATGCGGCCCACCAGTGGCACAGCGTCACACGCTTCCAGATCGTGAAGGCCTGGGCAGTACGTGCACTGTGCAGTCATCATGACGCAAAAGTACAGTCGTTGCCGATGAGTTTGTCATCTAACACAAAAACTTGGAAATTGTGAGCCATCGACAGGTAACCAAAAGACGCGAAGACCGATGAAGCCACCGCCAGCGCTGGCAGACCTAGCGCCGACGCCATCACGAGCACCTGGAGCCTCAACAACGGGGATTCCCAGCAGGTTACTGCGCGCCAAATCCGCGCGCGCGGTGCGGGCGCTGTCGTGTGCTATCGGCGTCGAGGATTCCTCTCCATGGGCGCCGAATGGCTGCTGGCGCACAGCGTGTGCGCTGACAACAGACTTTCCCGGCGCAGTGCATTCCGGAAAAATCGCTATCGGCCATCGCCGTACCCGCCGCTGCCTGCACTATCGCAATCCCGCCGACGCGCTAGGCGAGTACACCGTCACGAATAGCTCGATCTAAAGATCCCAAGGACAAGGAAAGGAACGCTATGCCCGATAGCAACGCCGTCCCAGCGATCGTGCAGAGCGAGGGTGGAGGCCGAGAACAGCGCTGGCCGCTGCCCGCCGACGAAAAGAGCCTGCTCGACCTCATCCACCTGTGCTTCGACGAATATTGGGACGAAATCTGGTTCGGCATCATGGTCCCGGGCGCGGCCTGGGAAGTGGCGGCGCCGAACCCCCCGAAACGCATCTCGATGCGTGATGGGTATGTGACGGTCGACTTCGGTCGCTGGCATTTCCACCTGTGCATCGGCGAGCATCGGGGAAGCGGGCCCGAGTTGGGCAAGATCCGAAGGTGTGGGCGGGCCGAAATGTATCGCCGTCTCGACGCTGACGGATCGCCCACCTCATGGGGCATCCGGCTCTTCAACGGACGTGATGAACAAATGATGACGCTGATGCTCCCCAACCCGTTCCTAACTAATAATCAGCAAATCCGGGAGAAGCCCGCGTGGGAACAGCTGGAGCTGTGGGACAGGCTGCGTGCAATCTATCTAGGGCTGACACCTGACCCGCTTGATCGCGTCGGCAAAGGTTTCGGCCGCCATTGACAACCCGGGCTGGCATGCTTTAGGCGGTTTGCGGTCGTCGGCGCCGCGCCCTTTTTAAAGAATCCGGAGTCGTCAGTCCTCGTCTCGCTCGCAAAAGCCGATCAGCACGATGGCGGTCTACCCACTGCAAGGATCTGCGAGCCTTTTCCCGCGGGCGCGGCCGGCGGTAGGCATGCGCGTTAGGGCGACAGCCCGCAAAACGATGCCGATCGCCCGCGTCGCAGCCTGGTGCACACCACACAAAGCGCACGGACTTAGCAGCACGCGCGGGACCTCCGCGAACGCTAACACGACACCGGGTGACGTGCCTGCAGTTCGGGGCCATCGATCACATCAGAAACCACGCCAACACCACCACCCTGGTAGCACAGCGGGCTGACACGAGGCCACTGGCTGCCCACCAGGGGTCACTGCGTCACCGCTGGTGTTCTCGGACTTCCTGCGAACCACTTGCATGCGGATTCTATGCAAATTACAGTCCTTGGTGAGTCCTTGGTGCGACTTTGTCGCCCGGCACCCGAGTGTCTGGATCGTTGTGAGCGGTCCATCTCCATCAAGGGAGAGGCGGAACCGATGAGGCCACCAGTCCTGGCGAATCCGGAACGGGCAGTAGATAACCCAACTGGTGACCGCGAAGAGATGGCTCATCTGCTCCGCAGGGCGGGTTTCGGTGCGTCGGCCGATGAGCTGGACTGCTATCTGGCCGCAGGCTACGCAGAGACTGTCGAAGCCTTGTTGACCCCGCGGCAGGAAACCGCGACTTACGGCTGCTATGAAGACCAAGACCTGGTGGATCGGTACTTCACGGCCTCGGTGGGTGCGCGTAGCCCGGAGCATGCGTGGCCACAGTGGATGTGGCGGCTCCTCACGACGACCCAGCCCCTGCAGGAAAAGATGGCTCTGTTCTGGCATGGATTGTTTGCCACCGGACCCAAATACCCCGTGCCTTGCTCGGCGCTGCTCGACCAGATCGAGATGTTTCGCCACCGCGGCATGGGCAGCTTCGAAGAGCTGCTGCGTTGCGTGTCGCGCGATCCCGCGATGCTCTTCTGGCTGGACAATCCTTCCAACCACAAGGACACCCCCAACGAGAACTACGCGCGCGAGCTATTGGAGCTGTTCACGATGGGGGTGGGTAATTACACCGAGGCCGACGTAAAGGCGGCAGCCCGCGCCTTTACCGGCTGGGGCGTGACTCCTATGATGCCGCAGTTCTTCCTCGGCACCTTCCCTGGCTCGTTTGTCTATGACGATTCTGACCACGACAGCGGGGACAAAACCTTTTTGGGCCATGCCGGCGCCTTCAACGGCGACGACGTGATTGCCATCATCGTCAGGCAGCCAGCGACTGCTCGCTTTATCTGCGAGCGGCTCTACCGTTTCTTCGTCGCCGACGAACCCGATGAGTCAGGTCGAGCCGCGATCGCCAAGCTGGCCGTCGTCTTCAAGGACACCGCCGGTGATTTGCGCAGTGTACTGCGAGCCATTTTCATGTCGGATCACTTCCGGTCTGAGCAGGTGCGGTATCGCAAGGTCAAGAGCCCCGTAGAGCTGATGGTGGGTACGGCTCGGCTGACCGGCCGGTGGGCGCTGCCCACCAATGATGTCGCTGAACTGGCAAGAAACGCGCATTTCATGGGCCAGTCCCTGCTCAATCCTCCATCGGTGGAGGGTTGGCACGAGGGTGAGGAGTGGATCGACAGCGCCGGGTTGATCGAGCGGATCAACTGCGCCAGCGCCGAGATCGCTCGTCCCGAGGCGCCCGGGGTAGCTCGCATCCTGGAGCGGGTCGTCGACGCCGCCCGCCGCGAGTCCTTCTCTTTGCTAGACGCCTGTCTGGAGGCCATGGGCTCCCTGCGGCTCTCGGCGGGGACACGACGGGTTTTGGCTGACCGCTTGACCGGCTCGCCGTTGCTCCCCGACAACCCGGAAGCTGTGCGGGAGCACACGCTGGAATTGCTGCGGGTAATTGTGTCAACACCCGACTACCAGTACTGCTGAGAGGCAAACAGACACCGGATCTTCGGGAAGGGGATGAAGGTGGTGACCCATGAGGTTATGGCACCCCCGGAGCCGACGCGGCTTGTGGTCGTGCAGCTCTCGGGTGGAAACGACTACCTGAACACGGTGGTTCCCTATACTGATGGCCGCTACTACGATTTCCGGCCCCACGTGGCGCTTAGGGACGAGGCCGTCTTGCCAATCGATGAGCGGGTCGGTTTCAGTTCCGCAATGGCGCCGATCGCGCGCCTCTATGAGCAAGGGAAAGTAGCCGTAATCATGGGAATCGGCTACCCCAACCACAGCCGCTCGCATTTCCGGTCGATGGACATCTGGCACACGGCCGAGCCCGACGAGGTGAGGCTGGAGGGTTGGTTGGCCAAGGTAGCCTCTTTGCTCGACCCGGGGCACACGAACCCTGTGCTGGCCGTCAACTTCGGGCGTGGCCTGCCCAGGGCACTGTCGCTGTCGGGGGTTCCAGTGGCGTCGGTGGGCAGTTTAGATAAGTACGGCCTTTTCCCGGACCTCGCACCAGGGGACAAGCGTGACCGGCTGTTGGGGGTTATGGAGCGGGTTTACTCTAGCGGCCCGGAGTCCAGCGCGGCGTGGGGATCGGCTCGCTTGCTCGAAACCGGGCGGTCCGCCCAGCAGGGGATCGAGATGCTGCAGGGCGCCGCCGCGGCCTATCGCTCGAGCGTCGAGTACCCCGAGTTCAACCAGCTCGCAGCGGATCTTCGGGGCGTGGCAACGGTGATGGCAGGAAACCTGGGAACCCGGATTTTCTACACGAGCTTCGGCAGCTTCGACACCCACACCAACGAGTTGGTATCCCACGCGCGGCTGTGGGAAAAGGTCTCGGCAGCCCTCGACTGCTTCCTCACCGACCTGGACAACCATGGGCTGCGGTCCGACACGCTGATCCTGGTTTTCTCGGAGTTCGGTAGGCGAGTAGCTGAAAACAACGCCGGGACTGACCACGGTGCCGGCGGCGTCGCCTTCCTCATCGGTAACCAAGTCGCCGGTGGGCTTTACGGCGAATATCCAAACCTGGCACCGGACGCTCAAGACGACGGAGATGTGCGGCCCAGCACGGACTTTCGCGCTGTGTATGCGTCTGTCCTCGAGCAGTTCCTCGATGTGGACCCCAAAGACGTGCTAGGCCGCGGCGCACGCTTCGATCAACTTCCCCTCAAGGCGTCAGCGTGAGCACCGTTGGGTTGGCCGAGGCCATTAGGACGCGACCGCGCTGTCGCGCCATCGGGGTGAATCGTATGAGCGGACAGGGGTTTCAGCATCCGGTCGATGTGGCGTTCGGCAGCGAGGGCGTGGTTTACGTCCTTAGCAGGTCCAGCGCCTGGAAGGACAAAAACCCGCGAATAACGGTGACTTCCCTGGACGAGCAGTTTTTGGGTGAGATCGGGAGCTTCGGCACCGACCCCGGATGCTTTTCGGCACCCACGGCCCTGGCCACCGATCAGGCAGGGCGAATCTATGTCGCCGACGAAGACCTCCATCAGGTCACGGTCTTCTCCCCTGAGGGAAACTACCTAATGCGGTGGGGAGTGCACGGTTCTGGTCCTGGGCAGCTCGACCGGCCCTCTGGGCTGCGCGTAGACAGCGCTGGCTGTCTATGGGTCAGCGACGCGCTGAACGCCCGAGTGCAGCGTTTCACGCTGGATGGTGCTTTCGTATCCGGCTTTGGTCGTTTTGGCGCCGAGCCGGCCCAGCTCAACATGCCCTGGGGACTCGCGGTTGGTCCCGACGGTGATATTTGGGTTGCTGATTGGCGCAACGACCGCGTGCAGCGCTTCAGTCCGGAGGGTCACCTGCGGGCAAGCTATGGTGAAGGCCTCCTGAGCCGCCCTTCGGGAGTGGCCGTGGACGCGGCCGGGAGGCTGTGTGTGTCCGACTGGGGGCATGACTGCGTCCAGTTGTTCGACGAGCACGGCCACCACACGGCTACCCTGGCCGGTGATGCCACACTGTCTCGGTGGGCGCAGCAGTGGTTGGACATGTACCCGGAAATCGCCGACCGACGCCAGGAAGCCCGCCGCGACGAGGAAGAACGGCACTTCTATCGTCCCGTTGGCATGGTGATTGGGCCGGAAGGTCAGCTGCTGGTTGCGGACGCGGGCCGTCACCGTATCCAAATCTATGAGCACCTGTTCGAAGCCATCGACCAGTTGTGACGCACCTTGCCCAACTGCCTCAGCTGAGGGTGTGGCTCGTAGATGAGCTAGTGCCAACTTCACCACATATTGCACATGCTTAACGACACCCATTGACCGCCGCGATGCCTAACCTCTTAGGAGTGGCGTCCAGGGAAGTGGTGTCTCTCTGTGTCCAGTTCGGGTCGTAGCGTGGCCGTTGGTGGGCTCGGGAAGTGACTTTTCCAAAGAGCCCGTCTTGGGGTTTGTGCCGGCCGCGCGTGATGATGTAGCCGCCCGTATGTCCTCGCGAGCTCACCCCGGGGCGAGCTGCGTCGGCTACGAGCTGGTCGTAGACGGCGTCTGAGAGTCAGCGTTTTAAGGCGCTGATTCCCCACAGCTTGGTGAGGGTGGTCCCGGAGGCGTCGACGGCGGTTTGGATATCCGCGCGGCCTTGGCGATCCTGCGGTCGAGGTGAGGTATCTCGCTGATGAGGTCTGTGGCCAGCGCACGTAGCGGTTGACCGGCGCCATCGCGGGGGTTAACGCTGCACAGCAACGCGGCGGCACGTTTGGCGGTCAGCTGCTGGTCGGCGCCGCCGGCGATCAGGTTGGTCAGCACGACGTGACGCCGGTTGGCGGTCTGGGTGCGGGTCTTAACCAGATCATCGCGGTGCTCAACGAGAGCACGCAACACCCTTGTGGCGGCGTTGATCTCGGCAGTGTTGAGCCTGGCTGATGTCGGCCAAGCCGGCTGGAGTGGTGTATGAGTTCGCTCGATCACGTGATCCTTCGTGGTGCAGTTTAGGCCGTCAGGGCGGGCTGGTCGGTGTTGGCTGGTTGGTCTGCTCCAGCGAGTGCGGCGGGAGCGTGGGCGAGCACATCGAGGCCCAGATAGCGGCGACCTTCGATCCGTTCGTCGTGCTGTTCAGCTAACACAGCCCCGACGATGCGGATGATCGATTGGCGGTCAGGGAAGATACCCCCGACATCGGTTCTGCGCCGTAGCTCGCCGATTGGATCTCCTGACGTTTCCGTGGGTGGGTTTTCATGCTGCTGGGCCGGGTAGTGCGGGGCACAGGCCGCCGCGGGTGAGCATGGCCATGCCGATCAAAGCATCTGAGCTGTGAAACCCGTACGCACGCTTGGTCAATGCCCGTAGATGAGTGTTCGTGGCCTCGGAGCGAGCATTCGACAAGCCATGATCGAGGGTATTTAGGATCAGGTGGCGGTAGCGGTCGATGGTGGCCGCGAGCTTGATGAACTCGGGGATGTGGGAGTGCTTGGCCCACGACAGCCACCCGGCGAGCAGCCCGCGTGCGTCGTCGCCTTTGACCCCAAACACCTCGCGAAGTTGCTCTTTGAGCAGATACGCCCGATACAGAGTCTTGTTGGTGGTTTGGATGGCCACCAGGCTGGTGCGCTGCTCGCTCGCCGAACAGGTCGGCGGGGTTCTTACGCACGGCCCACATGGCGTGGCGATCCCGGCTCCCACTCCGGGCCATGGTACGCACCCGGACCTTGTAGAGGGCCTTCATCGACCACATCACGACGTGGAACGGATCGAGGCAGATCACAGCCTGCGGGGCGCTATCGGCGATGACGGTGTGGATCGACTCGGCGCCATCACAGCTCACGTGGGTCAACGCCGCGGCCCGCTCGGCGCCCAGCTCCTCGCAGAACCGGGGCAGGGTGTCTTTGTTGCGGCCTTGGGCAGCCCACACCAATCGGCCTGTAGTATGGTCGATTACGCAGATCAAACACCGGTGGCCTTTACGGTAGGCGATCTCATCGATGCCGATCCTGGTAAGCCCGACCAGCAGGTCGTTGGTGTCGCGGCCATCAGCGACGACCCGGGCCACGATCGCATCGATAGTGCGCCAGGCCACCGGCAAAAACGCTGCCACCAGCTGATCGCGGCGTGCGTGGGCAGCCACGCGCGGGTGTCCCCGAACACCTAGGTGTGCTTGGCTCCCGGACGTGCCCACGGCACATGGGCGACCACCCCGTGCTCGGGGCATCGCACCCGCGGCGCTACGGCCTGCAGATAAGGCTTGGTGGCGCCCACGTCCAATGTTCGCCAACGCCGAGTGCCGTCCCAGCGTCATAGCCTGAGCAGCGCTTCAGGCACCGTGAACACCGACTCGCCTGTGCTGCCTTGGGCCGGACCGAACACACCAGCACCTCGCCAGTCACCGGCTGTTTTCCCCGCGACGTCTCAGTCACGATCGCCACGTCCTGGCCTTCGAGAGCCGTCGCGAATACCCTGAATTTGCGCAACGCCGTACCTCCATGCTCGTCTTGAACCTTTATGCAGTCGAAAACGTAAGCAGGACATGGCGTTGCGCCCCAAATCCCGGGTTATCGACCCACCGTAACGTCACAAGAGCCTCGCGATTGAGGCGCTCCTGGGGATTGTTCGACCAAATCTGGCGCCAGATCTGCGTGGGAAACGCGGTGAAGGCCAGCAAGTCCGCGCGGGCGGCGTCTAGATGCTCGGCTATGTTGGGCAGCTCGTCAGATAGTGCATCGACCACCCGATCATATTGAGCAACAACAGAGTGCGCGTCGGGTTGGTCGAAGACCGAGTGCAGCAAGGTGCGCACCCACTGCCACGAGGATTTCGGTGTGCGGGCCATCAGGTTATCCGCTAACCGGCACCGCTTCCATGAAGAGCCTGTTAATGGTTGAGCCACAGCTGATTTCATTCCCACGTAGGCGTCGGAGATGACCAGAGGCACTCCGGTCAGGCCGCGTGCCTTGAGCGAGGAAAAAAGCTCGCGCCAGAACTCGCTGGACTCGCTGTCGCCGACTGCGGTGCCCAACACCTCGCGGGTGCCGTCGATGGACAGCCCAGTGGCCACCACCAGGGCCCGGGAGACCACCCGCGCCCCAACACGGAGCGTGCCAAAGGTGGCTGTCGCAGAACACGTACGGAAACTGCGTGTGGACAAGGTTGCGGGTGCGAAACGCCTCGACCTCGCTATCCAGGCCGGCGCAGATCCGCATGCACGTGGGCCTCCATGATCACCGCGTGCAACGCCTTGCCGATGCGGCGGCCGCTGCAGCAGGGAGGGGGAGGACGACCTGGAGCGCGGCTTGGGGATCTGCACCTCGACATCGTCGCTCGTGGTCGACACCCTCTTGGGACGGTGCCTGTTACGGGGGCGCCGCGTCCGTCGGTGCGCTCGTAGCGGCCAGCGCCGATCACCCCAGTGGCCTCGGTCTCGATCGGCGCCTGCAGACCGGCGCGGATCAGCTCGGCGAACACCGCCCCGGAATCAGCGGACTTCAACGCGTCGAGCTGGGCGAGCACGGCAGAATGATCCTGGCTCTTCGCAGCACCAGAGCCGTTTACGCCAGCGCACCACGACCGGCCTGCCGCCAAGCGACAGGTCACGCACCCACACCGGGCGGCGATTCTTGGCGCGTGCCAGCGCGCCGCAGCCGAGGCGGGGCAGCACCCGGTCAATGATCCTCACTAGCAACTCCAACTAACCGCGGCATCGGCGGCAGCCAGCACGCGAAACCCGCCCGGCCCGAATAACGCCGCAACAACCGGACCACTACCATCTGCTGGCAACCTGGCAACCTGGGCTCCTAGACAATCCTTGTGATTGTGGTTGTGATCACGGAGTGTTCGAGTCCCAGGCCCACTATCAGCTCGTTTGCGAGTTCGCGGCGTGTCGCCTGGTCTCCCCGCCCCCCGGTTCGCGAAAAAGAGCCCGATATCCACCGGCGTGTTGGGCGTGGTGATCGTGGCCGCGCCTCCACGAACCATCCGTGCGCAGCCC
Source organism: Mycobacterium sp. SM1 (assembly GCF_018361265.1). Taxonomy (GTDB): domain Bacteria; phylum Actinomycetota; class Actinomycetes; order Mycobacteriales; family Mycobacteriaceae; genus Mycobacterium. The sequence goes on along the minus strand of NZ_JAFLNH010000001.1, from coordinate 1,776,201 downwards.
GTAGCACCGCCGATTCCGTGCCATGAAATGCCCGCGCCGAGAGCGCCTCCTGCGCTGTTCAGCGTGTTAAGCGTTGCGGTGCTAGCTGCGCTCTCCCCCTTCCTCTGCCAGGCCGGGCTCCTCGTTCTGCCAGGTGTTAGGCAGCATCGGCATCCTCGGGCCGCCGCCGAACTCATCACCGGCCAGCGTCGCCAACCCGGCCGCCTCGGCGGCCGTCTGCTTGTGCACCGTGCCGGCAAACCCCAGCGGCCCGGCACCCTGATCGGAGGCCTCCGCCGCCGCAACGGGCTGCTCCCCCGGCTGGCCCCAGTCCGGGTCGACCTCGATATTCATGTCCATGAACTCATCCCCATACCCCCGTAGCTTCGCCCGCCGGCGCCGCCGTGCCCGCGCCTGCTCCCGTGTGGCAGCCGCGGCTGCGGCAGCGGTATCGGGTTGCGGTGCTTTCCTTTTCGCGCTGGAGCTGGCGCTTGCACTCATCCCTGAACCCAACCCGATTCCGGGAGGGCCGACCATGTAGGGAGGGGCAAAGCCCACTCCTCCCGCTGCCGGCGGAGGTGACGGCGGCGCAGAACTGGCGACAGTGCTCGCCGCGGGCGCGGTCGTGGGGATTGGGGCCGCCGCCGGTGCCGCGAGGGGCGCGGCGAGGGTCGGGGCCAGCGCGGCGGCCGGCAACACAGCGGGCGCCACGGCGTTGGGTGCCAGCTCCGGCACCACCGCGGGCATCGCGGCAGGCTGAATTGCGGCGGCCAGCCCCGCGAAGCCGCCCACGCCCCCGAAGGGGGCAACCCCCGCGGCGGCCAAGGTCTCCGGCACCTCCGGGGCAGTGATGATTACCTCCTCGATGTGAAGAGGAATGTCGAATAGCTCCCAGCTGAAGAAGTACTGAAAAGCCTCTACCGGATTGCGCACCAGATATGTGAAGAACTGCTGGACGTCCTCAAAAAGTTCGAGTGCTCGAACAACCCAGAACATCGGCGTGGAGGCGTTCCAGTAGGAGTCGTAGGTGAACCCGTTAACGGTGCCCGCGGCGGGGTTCCAATTGATCCCGAAGTTCTGCAGGAGACTCGCGAGCCAGTTGTCGAAGAAGTAGTCGAGCTTCGGGTCATGTGCAACTATGGAGTTTCCGATACCGAACTCGTTCAAGAAGCTCTGGAGCCACTGCGGGATCCCCAGCGGGTTGTCACCGGACAGTGGGAGGGGATTGGGCGAGGGGCCGGATGAGGGGTCGGCCCGGGTTTGCGGGTCGGATTTCTGGATCGTCGGCGCCGGATCGGTCTGCGGCGTCGCCGCCATCGCCGTGGTGGACACCGCTTGGTAGGTGCTCATCGTGGTGGCGGCCTGGATCCACATCCGCGCGTAGTCGGCCTCGTTGAGTGCGATCGGAATCGTGTTGATCCCAAAGAAATTCGTCGCCACCAACACCGCGTGAGTCGCGTGGTTGGCGGCAAGCTCGGCCAGCGTCGGCATGGCCGCCACTGCGCTCGTGTAGGCAGCGGCCGCGGTCTCAAGCTGGGCGGCCGTCGCGGCACTGTTGACGCTGGCCTGCGTCAGCCACGCCAGATACGGCACGTTCGCGGCCACATACGACTCCGCGGCCGGCCCCTCCCACGTCCCGGCCTGCACCGACGCCAACACTGCGCCGAGTTCTTCGGCCACCGACGTGTATTCGGCACTCAGCGAGTTCCATGCCCCCGCCGCCGCCAGCAGCGGCCCCGGTCCCGGGCCGCTGCTCAGCAGCGCCGAATGCACCTCGGGCGGAAAAGCCATCCAGATGGGAGCCGTCATAGCCCGGCGGGCAGTTGGGGCGACGCCGCGGCGGCATCGCGAGCGGCGTCGCTCGCGCGCCTGATCAACCGAACCGCTCCCGCATGCGCAGCTGCCAGGCGCGCGGTCAACGCTGCGACGGCCGCACCGGCACCGGCGGGGCTCGCGGGGACGACGTGCAACGTCATGGGTACAACTCCTCGGCACCGCATTAGCCCTGATCAAGATGAAAATGGTTTTCATTAATATGAATACCACACGGTTGCGGGCTCGCAAACCCCCACGGCCATATTTCTGGCGGGTAAGCTCACCTAGCTTTCAGTCCTGACGGCGACCACCGTGGCAGGGTCGAAACTCCTCGTAGCTACGGCCGCTACACCTTGGTGGCCTCTCCGTCAAATCGATTGCGGGCCAGGCCCACCGCGCTACGCCGGTGATGCGAGCGCACGATAGACCGACTCGGCGAAGCGCCGGGCGGCCTGCCGTATCGCGTCGGTCACCGGACGCCGACCCGGGTCATCGCCGGCAAAGACCCGCCCTGCGGGATCCTTGGCATAGAAGTGCATAGAAATGGGACTCCTCGATCATGCGCCGGATTGCCGCCGGATCGGTTTCGAGCCCGAGATGCGGGGCCACGCGCTGCCAAACCGCGGCGGGCAGAGACGCAGAGGCGCCCCGCGCCGCGAACGGTGAAAGATGATGCCCGCGGCTCGAGCGAGGACTCCATCACCAACCGGTCGCGCCCCGGGGGGCATAGCGCCGCGGCCGTATCAGTCATCGGGCAGCCGGACAAGGAATCCGCTCACGATCAGGGTTCGGGCCAGCTCTATCTGCTGCTCCACGCGCAGCCCCGGCAGCTCGCACACCCGAAACGGCTGGGTACTGTCCGAGAGGAACACCATTGCGGCGTGATGGTCGAGACCGGCGTTTATGGCCAATTGCGCAAAATGGAGGGCCACACCGCCAGCATCCGCCGTCACCCGCGAATACAGCGGCTGGTACTTCCTGACCAGGGTTTGTCCGTCGATGCCGGCCGCGTCGGAGATCTGCCCGATCGGTGGGCATCGGCCGCGGTGGACCAGGACATCCCCCAACTCGCCGAGACCTTCAGCGATGACGCTTGGCTCTTCAAGGGCTCTGACGATGTCGTGCACGAGGTCGCTCACGCTCGCGCGTACGTCCGCGTCATCGAGATGCCGCGGCGGCAGCTGGGTGTGGACGCGGTCATCTTGGAAGCTCAGCGAATAAAGCGCCCGGGTGACGAGCCTGAGCACGGTGGGCGCGTGGACGCCGACGGTCAAGTGGACGGATGGCTGCAAGGTTGTCTCGGCCGCATGAACTTTCCCGCGTGGCAGATAAAGCACGTCACCAGCCTCCAGGCACAGGTCGGTCGGCGGCGGGAGCCGGGCGTGATCAACCGGCACCTGGCGGCGCATCTCGTGCGGTGGTACCTCGGCGCCGTTGTACAAATGCCAGATCTTGGATCCCTGGATCTGCAGGATCAGCACGTCGTGCTCGTCGTAGTGGGGAACGAAGCCTTGTGATTGGGGTGGCGTGATGTAGGCATTGACCTTTGTCGGGAAATTCAGCTCAACCTCGATGGCGTGTGACAGGCAGGCTATGGCGCGTACGTACTGCTCGACACTGTCCAGGACGATTGTGTAGCCATCGGCGAAATCGTTGCGGACGCGGACAAGGTCGAGAGTGCCATCGGCAAGCCGGAAGGTGTCCGAGCCCTTTTTCTCGTTTCCTCTTACCAGGCCCACCGCCAACGGCTCGCGCCGATACAACTCCAAGAGCTGCTCAATCGCCGACGATCCGCGCAGGATACCGTCGAAGTAGCCCGCACGGCCTCGCTTGACGTGGCAGTGCGTCGCCCCCCAAATGTCGTCGAGGAAAGCCGCCACCGGCACAGGGTGAAGCAACCAAGCTAGCGAAAACTCCACACTGGCACCCGAGACGCGTTGCTGCATCAGCCGTGCTCTCCGCTTCTCCTGCCTCGTCGGCCTCGTCCGGATTGCAAGTGCCCGCACCATTGGCATCGTCGGGTCCCCGCAGGTCACAGTGGTGTGGGCCAGCAACCGCCGACACCCACCTTCACGTCGGAGCTTCAGCGCTCGAAGGAACCTGCCGTCTCGAAGATGCCGTCAAGAGCCGAGCCGTCTATAGAGCATCGCATGATCTGCTCCAGAAACTCGAGCTCCTCGGGTAGCAGTTCCGGATGCGGCAGATCCAGGATGAACACGACCCGGCGCCGGTCAGACTGCTGAAAGACCTCGTGCTCGTATGAGTCGTCGATTTTGATGCATCGGTCCTGCTTCCAGGCGATCAGCTGGTCGTGGATACGGAAGTGGACGTCGCGCTCGGGCACTTCGATGCCAAGGTGGTAACGCATGCGCGTATTTAATTGCGAGGTGTGTCGCGGCACATGCGTTTTCGGGTTCATGATCGAAAAGAACGCCATGCAGCCGATCCTGCCGGTGCCGGCGAGGCTGCCGAGGAACTCCGCGATCCTTGGACACCTGCGCGCGTTATCGACCTGCAGCTTCCCCAACCCATCGTAGAAAGGGAAAACCGTCCAGTTGCGGCCGTCTGTCAGGCCACTTCTTTTGTCCCGTGTGTCGACTTGGTACAGCTTCGGGTCGATACCGCCGAATTCGTCTCGAAACAGGGCGGCGTTCCGCTCAAGGAGTTCGCAGATCTCGTCAGAAGGCCACACCGCGTGACTCGTTAGGTGGGAGCAAAACAGGGCGGGAATCTCGTTGTCCCAGCGGTCACCGCGCGGGACCTCCTCGCGGCCGATAGGGCCGTGCGCGAGGCCGCCAGGCGTGATGTGAGAGCGAACACGCCGACGGGAGAGCCACAGGTTGTCCAAGAGGTGCTGTAGACGCGCATTGTCTCGGTGCCGCCACAGCAGCGCCAACAGCGCGACACTTCTCAGCTGGGCGGCCTGGTAACACTCCGAGGCGTCGCCGCGCCGCACTTCCGTGCGGGTGGCCAGTGAACGCTTCCAATCGTCCGGAATTCCCCGGCCGCTCTGGGTTGCCGCCTGGATCGTGGTTGCTCCGGATTCGGAGCTGGCGAAGCTCCATTGCTGTTCAGTCAAGGTTTTCCCCATGTCATCTGGCCGTGCCTAGCCGCACTACTTGTGTATACCAAACAGTTGCGCCACTCAAGGTTCTCATGCTGCGTGGCACTGCGGCAGAGTCCGGGGAAGAACCGCGACCTGGGGAACTGGCCGAGCGTTTAGGGAATCGGTGAGATACGTTGCACGACAAGCGTGGATAAGGTTCCTGCCCTGCGCAGGATAATGAAGAAACTTATCGACGGCCCACCATGCCGGCGGGGAGGCAGTTTCTAAGTGAAAAGTAGTGCAGTGGTTTACCGGGTGAAAGTGTCGGCGGACGGCCGGGGCGCCGTGGTGCACACCGGGGTGGGTATGTTGCGCGAGCCGGCCGACCTGACCGGACTGTCGACGCAAGGCGGCAAACGTGTTCGCGCCAGTGGGCTTGGCGACCACACTGTGGCGGCGGTTGATGAACACGTCGACGCCGCTCACCCGTGGGCGGTCCAGACGACGGCGCAGCGAGGCTCACGGCCTGCACGTGCACGTCGCCTTCCATGTGAGCATGAGAAAGCGGGCCTTTGGCGGCAGGCGTTGCAGGTGGTGGACACCAGCGGCATCGGAGCAGGCCCGCCTTCGTCGGCGGAGCCACTGGGGTAAGGAGATTCGATGCGCGTCAGTGGGGAATTTCAGTGGGGGCGATCAGGGTTGCGCAATTGGAAGGCTGGGCCATGCCTGAATAACCTGGGTGTCGTTGACTCGTGATGGGTTCACTGCGATGCTGACAACGCTAAGTCGCTGTGCGCAACCGGTGGCCCCCTGACGTCGTCACTGAATTTTGAGGAGGGATCATCGTCGGGCTCTCGTTAGCATGGCTGCTTCAACCTGTCACGGTGCAGACCTTTCTCGACGAGATATGGGGTGTGGCGCCCTATCATGTCAAGCGACGCTGCGCGGGCTACTTCGATGGCCTTCTGCGCTCGCCATCCGCGGCCGAAGAACTCTTGGGGAATGTTCAGTCAGACCCATCGACCATGCGGCTGGTGCGCGGACAGGAGAAAAAGGACGGTGACACCTACCGACGTGCTGATGGCAGTCTCGATCTTGTCCGCGTCCGTACCGACTTTGCCGCCGGTTACACGATCGTCCTGGATAGGGTCGAGCAGTACGTGCGCGCGATTGCCTTGTTGTCGCACGCCATCGAGGTTGAGCTGAACTTCCCGACACAGGTCAACGCATACGTCACGCCACCTGACTCACAAGGCTTCCTCCCCCACTACGATCAGCACGACGTGCTGGTGTTGCAGATCCAAGGATCCAAGATCTGGCATCTGTACGGCGATGTGGTAGCACCACATGTGGTGCGGCGCTACGACAAGGTGGTCACCGCCAACCTCCCGGCGCCGACCGACCTGCTGCTGGAAGCCGGCGACGTGCTCTACCTGCCACGCGGCCAGGTTCATTCGGCTGAAACGAGTTCAGAGCCGTCCGTACACCTGACTCTGGGAATTCGCGCGCCCACCGTGCTCACGCTGGTAACCCACATGCTCTACCTGTTGAGTGTGCGGGATGACCGCGTGCACACCCGCCTGCCACCGCGGCATCTCGAGGACGCCGACGCCAGGGCGAGCCTTGACGTTCTGGTGCACGGCATGGCCAAAATGCTCGAGGATCCGAACGTGATCGCGGAAGGCTGCGGCGCCATGGCGGAGATCCTGGCCCGGCGCGGCCGATGCCCACCGGTTGGACAGATCTCCAACGCCGCCGGAATCGATGAGCGCACCCTGGTGGTGAAGTACCAGCCGCTCTTTTCGCGGGTGGTGGCTCTACCCGGCGGTGTTGCCCTGCAGTTTGCCCAATTGTCGATAACCGCCAGTCCCGACCACCACGCCGCGATGCTGTTCGTATCCAGTGCTACCAAGCCCTTTCGGATTGGCGATCTACCCGGGCTAAGCGCAAAGCAGCAGACCGAGCTGGCCCGAAAACTGATCGCAAGCGGATTCCTGATTCGCCTGCCTGACGACTGACACCGACGGCCGGATGCGTAGCGCGAGACACTGGCTAAACGTCTCAAGCCAACGTCGGATGTGCTTCGTGCTATCAGCGGTTATCGCCGTGTTTCGGCCCGCCGTCGAGCTGCCAGGTGCCTGGCATCAACGGCATCGTCGGGCCGCCGCTGAACTCGTCGCCGGCCAGGGTGGCCAGACCGGCAGCCTGTCCGGCCGTCTCCGTTCCTGCCGTGCCAGCGAAGCCCAGCGGACCGGCGCCCTGGTCGGAGGCCGCCGTTGACGCCAGGTGCTGCTCGTCGAGCGGCGGTGTGCCCCACTCGGGGTCAACCACGACATCCATGTCCATATACCCATCACCGTGCCCGCGCACCCCCGCCCGCCGGTGCCGGCGAGTTCGCGCCTGCTTCCGCGCGGCCGCCGGGGCTGCCGCCGCGGCGACATCGGGCTCTAGCGCCTTCCTTTTAGCGCTGGCGCTGGCGCTCGCACTCGCAAAGTCGAACCCGATTCCAGGAGGGCCCACCGCGTAGGGGGGCACAAAACCCGCCCCGGTCGCGGCCGGCATCGGTGTCGGTGCGGTGCCCGCAAGGGCGCTAGCGGAAGCGGGCGCGGGTGTGGACACCGGGCCCGGGGCGGGCGCGAGCGTTGGCGCCGGGCCCGAGGCGGGGGCGGCGGCCACCGCCTGGAGAGTCGGGCCCGTCCCGGCGGCCGGCAGCACCTCGGGCGCGGCCGGCGCAGCGGGCAGGGGCGCCTCCACGGCGGTCGGGGCAGGATCACCCGCGGCCAGCGCCGCCACACCCGCGACGCTGGCTAAGGAACCGATGGGGGTGATCGCACCGGCGGAGGTCGGGAGAATGGCCTGGCCGAGTGGGAAGAACACCTCGTCGCCGTCGTAGAACAGATAAAGCGGGTTTTCCAGCAGCGACAACGGATCGGTCAAGAGTCGACGGATGGCGTGCGTCATGATGTAGCTGACCGGATGGTCCAGGAAGTTAAATATGTTGTCGATCCCGAACTCGTCGATGATTTGGTCCGACAGTCCTAGCTTGTGCAGTAGGTCAGACAGCAGGTCGCCCAGACCCGTTGACGGCCCGGTTTGGGTGGCCTGAGCCTGCGCCGCAGGGGGATCGGAGTTCTTCTGGATCTGCGGCGCCGGATCGGTTTGCGGTGTCGACGCCACCGCTGTGGTGGCGACCGCGTGATAGGTGCTCATCGTGGTGGCGGCCTGAACCCACATCCGCGCGTAGTCAGCCTCGTTGAGTGCAATCGGAATCGTGTTGATTCCGAAGAAATTCGTCGCCACTAGCACAGCGTGGGTGGCGTGGTTGGCGGCCAGCTCGGCCAGCGTCGGCATGCTCGCCAACGCGGCTGTGTAGGCGCCGGCCACGGTTTCATGCTGGGCGGCCGTAGCGGCGCTGTCGGCGCTGATCTGCATCAGCCACGCCAGGTACGGCACATTTGCGGCCACATACGACTCCGCGCTCGGTCCCTGCCACACGCCGGTCTGCACCGCCCCCAACAAAGCACTGAGTTCGTTTGCCGTGGATGCATATTCGGCACTAAGCGAGTTCCATGCTGCCGCCGCCTCCAGCAAGGAACCGGGTCCCGGACCGCTGCTCAACGACGCCGAATGAACCTCGGGCGGAAAGGCCATCCAGATCGGCATGGTCATCGTGAGCCCCCTGCGCTCATCAGTGACATCGGGTCCACCGCGAGCGGCACCATCGCTGTGATCAACGAGACCACCCCGGTGTCCTCGGTCGCTAACCGGGCAGTCACGGCTTGGAAACCCCCGCCGGTAGCGACCAGACCCTCGCAAGCGACCCGCAATGTCACCAGACACTCCTCCGGTGGGCAAAAAGGCCGTGCGCCAAGCATGAGGCTTAGCTCTTCGACCTCTCCTCCCCTTACTCCATCCCTCGACCCCACTAACATAGACTAGGCTATCCTAAGTTAGCAGGTGCGTACCTGATATTCGCGGGTTGGTTGGGTCAACCGACGTTCGAATACCTCACCGGTATCCCCATCCAACGCGCACCCGACCGCCGACCGCGCGCGCACATCCAAACCAACACTCGTGCGCTGAACCTTCACTGGGGCCTCCCACATCTTGTGGCTCTACCGGCCAGGACCCGTTTCTTGTCGGCAACCCACGTTCACATGTGAGTTCCCTATCCCTTCCGGGGGACGCCTTGCGGGCGTGAAAATGGGGTCGGGTCGCCTGCCGACGCCGATGTTTCCTTGGGCGTGTGAGCCCGCATGTGAGTTTGGTGCCGGGGCCCGACCTGGAAGGGTCACGCACTGTTGCTTCGAGCACGCCGGTCAGAATTTCGGTTCCCTTGACCGAGGCCCCAGGCGACCCACCCGATATGGATGGATTCGATGGGAGGGTAACAGAAGTGGCGGCACGACGCAGGAGCAAGCAGAAGCAGGTAGTGACAGCCACGCCGCAGGAGATTCCCGACGGCGACCATGAGGTGGTGATCAAGCGGGCCGCGGCGGTCGACGTGGCCAAGGTGACCGGCACAGTGTGTGTGCGGCTGCCCGGCAAGTCCGGGAGGCGGTTTTCTCGGGTGTGGGAGGTGTCTGCACGCACCGGCGCGATCGGAGAATTGGCCCAGCAGCTGAGGCAGCAGGGTATCGAGAAGGTGACTGTCGAATCGACTTCGGACTATTGGCGGATCTGGTATTACCTGCTCGAAGACCAGGGTTTGGATGTGCAGCTGGTCAACGCCCGCGATGTCAAGAACGTGCCCGGCCGGCCTAAAACCGACAAACTCGACGCTGTCTGGCTGGCTAAGCTGACCGAGAAAGGCCTGCTGCGGCCAAGTTTCGTGCCGCCGGCGCCGATCCGGCGGCTGCGGGACTACACCCGGCTACGCGAAGACCTGACCCGGGAACGCTCGCGCTACTGGCAGCGGCTGGAAAAGCTGCTCGAGGACGCCGCGATCAAGGTGTCGGCGGTGGCCTCCACGCTGGACACCCTGTCCACTCGGGACATGATCGAGGCGCTCATCGCCGGGCAGCGCGACCCGCGCCGGCTGGCCGACCTGGCGCGGGGGCGGATGAAAACCAAGCGATCGGAGCTGATCGCCGCGCTCGACGGCCGTTTTGATGACCATCACGCCGAACTGGCGCGGATGCTGCTGGGCCAAATCGATGCACTGTGCGCCCAGATCGACACCCTGACCGCGCGCATCGAGGAGCTGATCGCCGAGCTGCCCGACGATGCTGTGGCCATCGATTCCTCCGGCAGCGGCGATGGGCCCGGCACCAGCGCGGGTGCGGGCACCGACGCCGATCCTGACGCCGGCGGCAGCGATTCGGCCCCGCTCGATCCCGCCCCGGCGGCCGATGACCTGCCAGGTGTCATCGGCCGCCTTGATGAGATCCCGGGCATCGGCCAACGCGCCGCGCAGGCGATCATCGCCGAGATCGGACTGGATATGAGCAGATTTCCCACACCTGAGCATCTGGTGTCGTGGGCGCGGCTGTGCCCACGCACCATCCAGTCCGGGCCAATCACCCGCGGCGGCAAGACCGGCAAAGGCAACCCCTACCTCAAAGGCGCGCTCGGTGAGGCCGCGGTCGCGGCCGCCAAAACCGACACCTTCTTGGGCGAACGCTACCGGCGCATCGTTAAACGCCGCGGCAAGCTCAAAGCCCTGGTCGCGGTCGCCCGCTCCATCCTGGTCGTCATCTGGCATCTGCTTTCCAACCCGGCCGCCCGCTTCTGCGACCTCGGCTCCGACTACCACACCAACCGCGTCGCCGTCGAACGCCGGGTACGCAACCACATCGCACAACTGACCGCGATGGGCTACCGAGTCACCCTGCAGGCCGCCGCCTAACCTAAACCGAGACCCTCAATCACATACCGCAGCAGCCGATCTCGCCTCTTAACAGCGGCGTGTCGCCCAATACCGCACTCACCAACTTGTGGTCACCTTGAGTGTTTTCCGGTCAGCGAGGCCCCAGCCTCGTCATACCGTCTAGGCGTGCGACGCGAGCATGCGGTAGCCCGGTTCGGCGAAGCGCTGGGCAGCCTCCCGCATGGCATCGGTGATCGGGCGATGCTCCGGGTCATCATGGGCAAAGACCCGCGGTGTTAGGTCCTTGGCGTAGAAACGAGACTCTTCGATCATGCGTTCAATTGCCGAAAGATCGACCTCGAGTCCGAAATGCGGGGCGACGCGCTGCCAAATCGCGCCGGGCAGGTCGGCATGGTCTATGCAGAGGCGTCGCACCGGATCGCTCGCGGCTGCCTCCAGCATTGCGCCGAGCGCGCGGGCCGCGAACTCAGCGCGGGTCATGACCGGGACGGTGGCAGGATCAAGGCCGAAAAGCCGCGCGACTCCGGCGGGCGCGGCCTGCAGCCCCACCCACCGCGGCGGTGTGGCGAGGAGTGAGGCCAGGATGCGTACCGGGTCCCGCTGCACCCAGACCCAAGGCGTTTCGGGAAAGGCGGCGGCGATGACCGCGCGTCGACGGATGTTCCAGCTCGTGCACTTGAGCACCAGGTGATATTCGTCGTGGTGCCGACATCGGCCGAGCGCTCGGATCAGAAGCCGCACGAGCCGGACCAACTCACCTTCGTCGACCCGACCGGGATCAAGCCCGAGGAGGGAGTTGAGCGGCGACGGCTCGGCGAGGACAACGACGCCGGGAAGTGTGCCCAGGAGCCGGGATACGAGCGTGGATCCGCACCGCGAGAGGTGAAAGATCATGCCCGCCGGCTCGAGCGATGGCTCGTCGTCGAGTGCGACGAGTGCGTCCAGCCCCGTCCTGACGAGCGGCCGGGCGCGCGGGCTGCACGCCCAGAGGGCGACGGTCTGGTCGAAGAACGGTTCGGTGAAACGCTCCCCCGACAGATCAGCCCAGTCGACCGCCGGGGCGGCTCCGGAAAAATCCACCCTGACCGGCGTCCAGCGGGCGAGATTGGCGAAATCCATTAGACCCACCTAGGCCACTTGCACGCAATTGATCCTCGCACCGTCACTAAGGCTCTCACCCGTACTAAGGGTAGGCTCGATAAAATTAGTATTGCTTAACCTAACATGTCGAACTAGGTGCGAGAAGCGAGGCCTTTGATCGAGGTGTCCGGGCAGAATGCGCGGGTGCCCACCCTGGGTCGGGAGTCCGAGTGGGATCGTCAGGCCGCTCGGCATGGAAGCTGGCCCGCTAAGGCAGGCGGACGGTGGTGCGGGTGCGGAGTCGGCGCAGGCCACCAGCGGGCAGTTCTCATGACGCCCTCTGGGCAGTTCCCCACGTCCCTTGACAGCAGCGCGACATCGCGCTCAAGGCTGTGCGCACCGGGTAGATGAAGCTGATCTGGCGGCGCGGCTGCTCACGGGTCTCAGTCACGACAAGGACGCCTGGGGCGACCGGACACGGCACCTGACCGCCGGGCCGACTGCGCGTTGGGCGGGCGCCATCCCGCTGAAAGCCGGGCGTGATCAGTGGAAGCCGGCCCCACGTGCGCGGCATGCCCACGTTCCAATCCCTGCACGCCGTATCGCCACCACCCGCCACCGGCTTTGGCAGGAGCTAAGAGGATCGCAGGGCGCCGACGGTCCGGAATTCAGCGCGGCTGGGTGCCGTCCCTTTGCGAGCCGACCGGAGGTGTCAACGGCGATAGCGCTTCCAGATCGTTCGATTCCGGAGTAGCCAGGCTCGAGTGAGCAGGTGCGATGCGCGTAGTCGCCCGCGCGTGGGGCAGTGCGCCAGCTGTCTCCCGGCCGTCCGCGTTGGGTTCTTTGACCACCACCACCGGGCATGCGGCTCGGGCCGCGCATGCCTGGCTGACGGAGCCGAGTATGACACCTGCGAAGGGTGAGCGTCCGCGGCTGCCCACCACCAACAGCTGCGCGTCGCGTGACGCTTCCACTAAAACGTCGATCGGGTCGCCCAATACCGCGCAGCGGCCTACCGGCAAGCCCGGTGACGGCAGCGCTTCACTGACCGTTTCGGCCAACAACTTTTCGTAGGTACGTTGCAGCGCTTCGCGATCGAATGCTGCCGGGTTGGACACCAGCGGCATCTGCCAAGCAAGTACCGTGATAACCACGGCGTCCTGACGACCGGCGGCGTGCCGCACGGCCCAGCGGAGCGCCGCGGCGCTGTGGGTTGAAGCGTCGATGCCGACGACGATGCGGTAACTCATGCCACTGCCTCCCATATGACCTCGCGGGGTGCGAGCGCGTGCGCTTCGTCTTCCAACTCCTCCAGGCTCCTGCCCTTGGGTTCGGGCAGCAGCGCCACGGTGGCCGCCATGCCGATGATGGCCACGATGCCCGCGATCACGAGCGCCCCTGATACCCATCGGCGCTGCGATGAAGACCGGGAACAAGAACGCACCGATGAACGCACCGAGCTTGCCCGCCGCAGCCGAGATCCCGTGTCCGGTGGTGCGAACCTCGACGGGAAAGATCTCGGCCGGGTAGACAAAGGTCGTGGTGTTAGGTCCGAACTGAGTGAAGAAGTAGCTGACACCGAACAAGAGGACGAAAGGCACCACGGTCACCGTCACTGCCGGGACGAGGCCGATCAGCAGGAACATCAGTCCCATGACGCCAAATCCCAGCGTCTGGATGCTTCTGCGGCCAGTTCGGTCCATGAGCAGGATCGCCAGAATGTATCCGGGCAGCGCGCACACCGCGAAGATCGCCAGCTGGATCAGCACGTTATCCAGCTCGGTGCCGTGCCTGTTGATCAGAGACAGGATCTCCGGCGTGGAGATGCTGTTGCCGTAGTAACAGAAGTCCATCAGCGCCCACGCAGCCGAAGTCCCAATCAGCCACTTCAACAGTCGCGGATTACGAAACAGGATCGCGAATCCGTCCAATGCGCCATGAGGCAGGCGGATCACTGCGTCCCCGACCGCCGGCGTTGCCACCGCCTCACCGGTCGCCGCGGCGATTGCCGCCTTCGCCTCTTGGGTGGCCCCGCTGGCGAGCGCGAAGCGTGGTGTCTCGTGAATCTTGCGGCGCAGGTAGAACACCGCCAGCCCCGGGATCGCACCCAACGCGAGCAGGACGCGCCAGGTGATGCCGGCCGGGATGTGGGCGGCAAGCAGTGCCGCGGCGATCAGCGGGCCGACGATGAGACCGGCACCCTGCATCGCGAACACCAGCCCGATCATCCGCCCACGGTTCTGCTTGCCCGAGTACTCGCTCATGATGGTGGCCGACACCGGGTAGTCGCCGCCGATGCCGATACCTAGGATGGCGCGGAACGCCAGGAGCCAGGTGAAGGTCGGCGCAAGCGCCGAAGCGATGGCTCCGGCGGCCAGGATCAGCACCTCGTACCCGTAGATTCGTTTTCGTCCCAGGATGTCGGCAACGCGACCAAAGATGATCGCTCCCAGCGCCGATGCCAGCAATGTTGCGGAATTGAGCTACGCCACATGAGAAATGGAGAGGTGCCACTCCGGTTTGACCAGATACACCACGATTCCAATGACGAACAGGTCGTAGGCGTCGGTAAAAAAGCCCATACCCGATATGAACATGATCTTCCACTGAAACCGGGAGATGCCGGCGCGGTCGATTGCTTCGAGTCCGGTGTCCCGCTGCAACACCGCCAAATGTTTTGTTGGCATGAATAATTAGTCGCGACACGACCCGAAATCTGCGACCGCGTCACGGTGAACAGGAACAGAAGTTCTCATGTATCAAGGCCGAAGTCGATGCTGCGAAGAGCCGGTTAATAACTCACGAGTAGTGGTCTTTCGGCACTCATTGCGTACCCAGGCAGAAAACCGAAGCGACCGCTGGTATCGCACACTGTTGGGTGCACTCTGCGACGACGGACCAGGTGAGCCGCTACCCGAGCCCGTGTCGCGCGATCGCTATCCCGATCACACCAACGGTCGGCCGGTCCTGATTCGCCGTTCCAGGTCCCACAGCAGCGCGTTGAACGGAAACCGGCGAACAAGCCGGGGCATCAACACATTAACCGTGCGCAGCACTGTCATCAGCCGGTCGAAGCGCCGCTGCTTGGCGGCGTCCCAGGGCAGCCGCATCTCGTCCCGAAATCGCTGCGGCAAAAAGCCGGTGGTGATCAGCAGCGCGACGCTCTCCGACCAGCGTTGCAGCGGACCGGGCAGTGTCACCCCGCGCAGCCGGGCCGCGGCGATCGGATAGAGATAGTCACGCACCGCATCGTCGAGATGCACCTTTTCCAGCGACTCCCGCCAGTACCGGTCGAAGGCGGCCCGATCCGCCGGCCACAACTCCGGTGGCACCTGCAGGGTGGTGCCCAGCGCCATGCCCTCGCGGTAGTGCCGATCGGCGTCCCGGCCGTCCAGCTCACCGATGAGCATCCGGTGCACGTCGACCGCGCCCTTGTACAGGCACGCCGCCACCCACAGCTGCAGCTCGGGATCGAAGGCGTTGTACTCCACGGGGCTCTCCGGCGTGGAGTGCACCTGGGCGTGCACGCGGTTCACGGCCCGGCGGAAGGCCGCCTTCTGCGCGTCACTTCCGGCGATGGCCACCGCGAGGTAGGTGAAGGTGGTGCGCGCCCGCTTGAGCGGGTGCAGGTCCACCCGGCCGCTTTCGACGCGGCTTTCCAGCACGCCGTAGCCGACTGCGGGCCGCGCGAGCTGCATGATCACGTTGGCCGGTCCGGCCAGCAGCGCGAGACCTGTCAAGCCGTCGTCGATGCCAGACCGCCGCGACCTGGGCCGGCGTGCGCGCCGGGGGTCGGGCGGATCGGCAATCGCGCGTTCGACGTGCGGGATCGGCTCGCTGATCGTCATTGCTCTACTGATTCCCTTGATTCTGAGAACGTATGTTTCCCGATATTGTCCGCGACCTTTAGCCACTATCGTCAACCAACCGACCGGTTATTAGATTGAGGCAGGTGGCCGGAACACGAGGGCCGGGCAGCGAGGGCCTGGTACAAACCCGGCAACGGCAACGAAAGGCGAACAATGCCTATTGGGATTACCTCTGAGCACCAGCAGTTAGCCGATTCGGTGCGATCCCTGGTGGCGCGGGTCACACCGTCGGAGGTCCTGCACGCGGCTTTGGAAGCGACACCCGAGACCCCGTTCGACAATCCCCCACCGTACTGGCGGGCCGCCGCCGATCAAGGCCTGCAGGGTGTGCATTTGGCCGAGTCCGTCGGTGGCCAGGGCTTCGGCATCCTCGAGTTGGCCGTGGTGCTGGTCGAGTTCGGCTACGGCGCGGTGCCCGGCCCGTTCGTGCCGTCGGCGATCGCCAGTGCGCTGATCTCGGCGCACGACCCGGACACCAAGGTGCTCGGCGATCTGGCGTCCGGCGCGGTGATCGCCGCCTACGCTCGGGATTCGGGGCTCACCGCCACCTGCCACGGCGAGGCGCTGGTGATCCGCGGCGAAGCCCGAGCCGTCCCCGCGGCCGCACAGGCGTCGCTGCTGGTGCTGCCGGTCGCGATCGACAGGGGTGAAAAGTGGGTGATGTTGCCCTCCGAGCAGCTGGATATCGAACCGGTGAAGAGCATCGATCCGCTGCGGCCGATTGCGCATGTGCGAGCCAACGCGGTCCGGGTCGGCGATGACGCGGTCTTGAGCAATCTGGGCGGTCCCGTCGCGCGGGCACTGATGTCGACGCTGCTGGCCGCGGAGGCCGTGGGGGTGGCGCGGTGGGCGACCGACACCGCGGCGGCCTACGCCAAGATCCGCGAGCAATTCGGCCGGCCAATCGGCCAGTTCCAGGCCGTCAAGCATAAATGCGCGGAGATGATCGCCGACACCGAGCGGGCCACCGCGGCGGTCTGGGATGCCGCTCGCGCGATCGATGAAGCCCGCGAAAATAACTGGGACGCCACCACGGGGGTCGAGTTCGCCGCCTCGGTGGCCGCGACGCTCGCCCCGGCGGCGGCGCAGCGCTGCACCCAGGATTGCATCCAGGTGCATGGCGGCATCGGGTTCACCTGGGAACACGACGCAGGCGTCTACTACCGGCGTGCGCTGCTGCTGGCCGCGTCGTTCGGCCGCGGGGCCGAGCACGCACAGCGGGTGGTGCACACCGCCACCACCACGGGCATTCGTAAGGTCGACATCGGCTTGGACCCCGAAACCGAGAAACTGCGGGCCGAGATCCGCGCCGAGGTCGCCGCGCTCAAAGCGATGCCGCGTGAGCGGCGCACGGTTGCCATCGCCGAGGGCGGGTGGGTGCTGCCATACCTGCCTCGACCGTGGGGCCGCGCGGCCAGCCCCGTCGAGCAGGTCATCATCGCCCAGGAATTCACCACCGGGCGGGTCAGACGTCCGCAGATCGGTATCGCGTCGTGGATCGTTCCGTCTATCGTGGCATTCGGCACCGAGGAGCAAAAACAACGGTTCCTGCCGCCCACCTTCCGCGGCGAAATACTTTGGTGCCAGCTGTTTTCCGAGCCTGCAGCCGGATCCGACCTGGCTGGGCTGACCACCAAGGCCATTCGGGTCGACGGCGGTTGGCGCATCACCGGGCAGAAGATTTGGACGACGGCTGCGCAGTTCTCCCACTGGGGTGCCCTATTGGCGCGCACCGATCCATCAGCCCCGAAGCACAACGGCATCACCTACTTTTTGGTTGACATGAAAAGCGAAGGCGTGCAGGTGAAACCGCTGCGTGAGCTCACCGGGCGCGAGATGTTCAACACCGTTTTCCTCGACGACGTTTTCGTGCCCGACGACTGCGTGCTCGGCGAGGTTAACCGGGGCTGGGAGGTCAGTCGTAACACGCTGACCGCCGAACGGGTTTCGATAGGCAGCAGCGAAGCTCCATTCTTGGCCAACCTCGAGGAGTTCGTGGAGTTCATCCGCGGCGGCCAGTTCGACCCGGTCGCGCAACACCGGGCCGGATGGTTGATCGCCGAGGGCCACGCCGTCAGGCTGCTCAACCTGCGCTCCACGCTGCTGACGCTGTCCGGCGGAGACGCCATGCCCTCGGCGGCGATCTCCAAGCTGCTTTCGATGCGCACCGCTCAGGGTTACGCCGAGTTCGCTTTCTCCACATTTGGCACCGACGGCGCGATCGGCGACCCTGCGGAGCTGCCCGGTAAGTGGGGCGAATACCTGCTGGCCAGCCGGGCCACCACCATTTACGGCGGCACCTCGGAGATACAGCTCAACATCATCGCCGAGCGCCTCCTCGGCCTGCCCCGCGACCCGTAGCCCGGCGACGAAGCGCGCCGCGAAGCGGCGGGCACAGGAGCCGGGCAAGCCGACCCAGCCCGGCGACGAAGCGCGCCGCGAAGCGGCGGGCACAGGAGCCGGGCAAGCCGACCCCGCCGGCGACGAAGCGCGCCGACCCCGGTCCAGCCCTTCAGGTTGCGGCGCGAACGCTGTTAGCGCACATCGAGGGTGCGCAGCTCGCGTTTGAGAATCTTGCCGGTGGGGTTGCGCGGCAGTTCATCGAGAAATATCACGTCGCGGGGAACTTTGTAGCGGGCCAGGTGATCCCGCACGTAGGTTTTGACGTCGTCCTCGGTGAGAGCCGAACCCGGCTTCTTGACCACGAATGCGCGCAGCCGCGCGCCCCATTCCTTGTCCTCGACACCGATGGCGGTGGCCTCCACCACATCCGGGTGCCCGCTGATCAGATCCTCAACTTCGGCGGGGAAAACGTTTTCGCCGCCGGAGACGATCATCTCGTCGTCGCGACCGCTGACGTAAAGCAGACCGTGTTCGTCAAAGTAGCCGACATCACCCGAGGACAGCAGCCCGTCGATGATCTGCTTGCCGCCACCGCCGGTGTAGCCGGCGAACGGAAAAGTGGTGCCGACGAAGATCCGCCCGACCTGCCCTTGGGGTACCTCGTTGCCGTTGTCGTCGAAGATCTTGACCTTCACGCCCGCGACGACCGGCCCGGCGGTTGAGGGGTTGCGCTGCAGGTCTTTTGGTCCGGCAATGGTGGCGAACGAGACCTCGGTCGAGCCGTACATGTTATAGACGACCGGGCCGAGGTCCTGCAGCGCGCGGGTGGCCAGCTCGGCGCCTAACTGCGATCCGGACACGAACACGATCCGCAGGCTCGACAAATCCGGCTTAGTCTCCATCTTTTCCAGCGCGTCGAGCATCCGCGAGAGCATCACCGGCACGACGACCACAGCGGACGCCTTGTGCTTGTCGATGTCTTCCAGCACCGCGGCCGGTTTGAACCGCCGCCGAAGCACCAGCGTCGACCCTAAAAACATCGCGATGGTGGCGTGCAGATAGCCCAGCGCGTGAAACATCGGCGCCGGCAGTAACGTCACCTCGCCGGCCTTGAACGGGACGTGCGCCAAGATGCCGCCGATGGGCGCCAGTGTCGGTGGGGTGCTGCGGTTCGCGCCTTTGGGGGTGCCGGTGGTGCCGCTGGTCAAGATGATGATCGAGGCGTGCCTGGTCGCCTTGGGGGCCGGTTTTGTGCTGTTGCGGGCGATGAGCTCGGCCAGGGTCTCGTCGACGCTGCCCGACGGTTCGTCGCTGTCCGGGTTGACGCCCAGGGCGCGCAGCTTGCCCAACGGCGGGTCGGCCAGGCCGACGGCCTTGGTGTACTCGTCGTCATAGATGATCAGTTTGGCGCCTTCCCGTTCGGCGACCTCTTTGATCTGCGGGCCGGAGAACTCGCTGTTGAGCAGGATGATGCGGGCGCCGACGCGGGCGCAGCCGTAGTTCGCGATGAGAAACCAGCGGTGGTTGCGGGCCAGGATCGCTACGCCGTCACCGCCGCGCACACCCTTGGCGAGCAGGCCGTGAGCCACCGCGTTGGCGGCTTCGTCGAGCTCCTTGTAGGTGAAGGAACCCTCCTCGTCGATGACCGCCACCCGGCTCGGGGCGCGCCGGGCGTTGACCGCCGGCATCATGCCGATTTCACCCCAGCGCCGAATGTCCATGACCATCGCCGCGTAGTTCTGCGGCGGTTGCGGTGCGAACACCCCCGCCTCGATGATTTTGCGCAGGTAATGCAGTTCGGCCGCGCCGCGCTCGGCGTATCCGCGAAGCTTGGCCGTGACGCTGGCGAGCGCCTGTGAGGGCAAGTCGGTGAGATTGGGCATGGCCTCACAATATGTGACTCAGGTCGCGCCGCGGCGGCAATATTGCCCGCAATTACCATGAGGCCCGTGACCGGCCCGCTGTCACTGGAGGTGGACGGACGAAAGGTCAGGATCACGCACCCGGGCAAGGTGATTTTCCCTGGCGGCGACGGCCGGCCAAGCTACACCAAGCTCGACGTGATTCGCTACTACCTGACCGTCGCCGAGAGCGCGCTGCGCGGCGTGGCCGGACGCCCGATGATCCTCAAACGCTTCGTCAAGGGCATCGGGCAAGAGGCGATCTTTCAAAAGCGTGCGCCGGCGAAGCGGCCGGACTGGGTGGATGTGGCCGAACTGCGCTACGCCTCGGGAACCTCGGCCGACGAAGTGGTCATCCACGACGCCGCCGGGCTGGCGTGGGTTATCAATCTTGGCTGCATCGACCTCAATCCGCATCCGGTGCTCGCCGGGGATCTCGATCATCCCGACGAATTGCGGATCGACTTGGATCCGATGCCCGGGGTTGGGTGGCAGCAGGTCATCGATGTCGCGTTTTTGGCGCGCGAGGTCCTACAGGATCACGGTCTTACCGGGTGGCCGAAAACCTCGGGATCGCGGGGCTTCCATATATACGCTCGCATCGACCGCCGCTGGCTGTTTCCTCAGGTACGGCTGGCCGCCCAGGCCATCGCGCGTGAAGTCGAGCGGCGCGCACCTCAATTGGCCACCAGCCGCTGGTGGAAAGAGGAACGGCAGGGCGTGTTCGTCGACTTCAACCAAAACGCCTACGACCGCACCGTCGCCTCGGCGTATTCGGTGCGGGCCACCCCCGATGCCCGGGTGTCCACACCGCTGCAGTGGGACGAGGTCGCAAGCTGCCGCCCGGATGCGTTCACCATGGCCAGCGTGCCACCGCGGCTCGCCACCATCGGCGACCCCTGGGCGGGTATGGACGGCAGCGTTGGCGGTCTCGACGGTCTGCTGGCCCTGGCCGAAGAATTGGGTCCGGCGGAAAAGCCACCACGAGGAACAGGCAGAAATCCTTTGGGCAGGCGGATCCCCTCGAAGCCGCTCATCGAGATTGCCCGCACCAAGACCAGGGCCGAGGCGATGGCCGCGCTGGACGCCTGGCGGGAGCGCTACCCCGCCGCGGCCCGATGGCTGCAGCCCGCCGATGTCCTCGTCGACGCAATGCGGGGCCCAAGCTCCATTTGGTATCGGATCCGCATCAACCTGCAACACGTGCCGGCCGGCCAACGCCCCCCGCAGGAAAAGCTCATCGCCGACTACAGCCCGTGGCCCAAGCCCTGAGGAGCTTGCCCCACAACGCAAAGCCGCACGCCAGTCGGCTGGCCTAAAAAGGGCTTTAAAGATTCCGCCGGCTTAGCCCTGGGCTAACCCTGGGCTAGGCCGGCGGATCGCGGAAACGCAGCCGAGCGGACGTCGCTAATTACGAGCCGACTATCTCGACCTTAGGCACCATGTGAATAGCCTTGGCGAAGTTGGAGAAATTCGGTGACGTCCGCATGACCGCCTCGTGGATCTCTTGGACCTGCTCGGGGGTAGCGTCCGCGTCGATGCGAACCGTGTAGTGGACTTCGTCGTATCCGGGGTTGACGGCCTCATCTAGGCCCAGGAATCCCCGAAGATCGAGTTCGCCCGTCGTCTCAATTTCCAGCGATCGTACGGTAATCCCCTTGGTCGCGGCCACCGCGGCATATCCCACCGACATGCACGCGTTAAGACCAGCCATCAGCAATTCTTGCGGATTGGGCGCACTGCCATTGCCAAGCAATTCCACCGGCTCGTCCGCGGCTATTTCGAAATTACGCGGATAACGCTGACCGCCTAATGAATAGGACTCGATGCTGGTCACCGTCCGGGTCTGTCCCTGCCATTGAGTTTTCACATTGAACTGGACGCGCCCGTTGGCGGGATCCTGCTTCACGCTCTCGGCGAACTCTCCAAGAGCCGTAACATCAAGTCCGTTAACCGTAGTAGCCACTTGTCACCTACCGAGTCGAGTTGGGATGTTTGGCGGTCGACAGATCGCCGGTAACAATAGGAAGCTACCCACTCGCGGACGGCGTCGTCAACCAGTTTTGTGGCCAAATATTTGCCCCGGGGGCCAACGGTGCGGGTACCCGGCAGAACTCGTGGGGCATCGGGCACCGCAGGGCGAGGGCGAAGAGCTCCGGCCAAAGGCGCCGATGGCCGCTGTCGCGATCCGCGCGTTTTCGGGCACCGCCGAACGTGACCGAAGATTTCGTGTTCTGCTTTCTCGCAACTAATTTCGGGTTAGATGCTGTGGCTGACGCCGATCCGGCACAAGTGCGCAAGAGGGCGGACCCACCGGTTGTGCGGCGAGTCCGGCCGCGGACCGCGATGCCATGCAGGCGCGGGTGCGACCACGAGGGCCACCTCCATGGCGACGCCAATGGGATGCGGTAATGAGTTGGATTTTACTGTGATGCAATACTTTTACGATAACACAGGTTCACAACAGCACCGGGTGGCGAGGCTCTTCTGGGTCTTCTGCGCTGTCATGCTCGGCACCGTCGGAGCGCGGGATCATCCCAGCGGGTGAGCAACTCACCGGATCAGCTCTGTGCGAAGGCGGCCCGCCTTACGCTGGGCGCGCAGGGACCTAAGCAGCCACGCTCATCGGGCTCGTAAAAGACGTCACTAGGACCGTTCCGATAGAGTTGACGCCCGGTGAAAGGAAGTCCGGGTGACGGGTACGGGCTGGCAGTTTTGGGTCGACCGGGGCGGCACGTTCACCGACATTGTGGCGCGCCGCCCGGACGGGCGCCTGCTGACACACAAACTGCTCTCGGATAATCCGGCCCGCTACCACGACGCGGCGGTGGCCGGGATCCGGGCACTGCTTAGCACCGCAGATGGGTGTGCTCACATCGACGTGGTGCGGATGGGCACCACCGTGGCGACCAATGCGCTGCTGGAACGCAACGGGGAGCGCACGCTGCTGGTGATCACCCGGGGTTTCGGTGACGCGCTGCGCATCGCATACCAAGATCGGCCGCGGATTTTCGACCGCCACATCGTGCTGCCGGAGCTGCTGTATGAGCGCGTGATCGAGGTCGACGAGCGCGTCATGGCCGACGGCACGGTGCGGCAATCGCCCGACCTGCAGCGGCTGGCCGAGTCGCTGCGTGAGGCCCACGCCGAGGGCATCCGGGCGGTCGCGGTGGTGTGCCTGCACAGCTACCTGTATCCAGCACACGAGCGGCAGATCGGCAAACTAGCCGAACAGGTTGGCTTCACCCAGATCTCGCTGTCCTCTGAGGTCAGCCCGCTGGTGAAAATCGTCCCGCGCGGCGACACCACGGTCATCGACGCCTACTTGTCCCCGATATTGCGCCGCTACATCAATCACGTGGCCGGCCAAATGCGCGGCGTGCGGCTGATGTTCATGCAATCCAACGGGGGATTGGCAGATGCCGAGCATTTCCGCGGCAAAGATGCCGTCCTATCCGGGCCCGCCGGCGGCATCGTCGGCATGGTGCGCATGTCGGCGCTGGCCGGTTTCGATCACGTCATCGGCTTCGATATGGGCGGCACCTCCACCGACGTGTCGCACTACGCCGGCGAATACGAGCGCGTGCTTACCGCCCGGGTGGCCGGGGTGCGGCTGCGTGCCCCAATGTTGGACATCCACACCGTGGCCGCCGGCGGTGGATCGATCTTGCACTTCGACGGCGGCCGCTATCGGGTCGGCCCACACTCGGCCGGCGCCGACCCGGGCCCTGCCTGTTACCGCGGTGGTGGTCCGCTCACCGTCACCGACGCCAACGTGATGCTCGGCCGTATCCAGCCCGCGCATTTTCCGGCGGTGTTCGGTCCGGGGGGCGACCAGCCGCTGGACGACGAGATTGTGCGGCGCCGATTCGGCGAGCTGGCCGCCGAGATCCGTGACCAGACCGGCGACGAGCGCTCCCCCGAGCAGGTCGCCGAGGGATTCTTGCAGATCGCGGTCGCCAACATGGCCAACGCGGTCAAGAAGATCTCGGTCCAAAAAGGGCGCGATGTCACCAGGTACACGCTCACCACGTTCGGCGGCGCCGGCGGGCAGCATGCCTGCGCGGTCGCCGACGCCCTGGGGATTCGCACGGTGCTGGTCCCGCCGATGGCCGGAGTGCTTTCGGCGCTGGGCATCGGCCTGGCCGACACCACAGCGATGCGCGAGCAGGCCGTGCAGACGCCGCTGGAAACCGCCACCCTGGAGCGGTTGACCACCGTCGCCGACTCGCTGGCGCAGGCCGCCCGCGACGAACTGCTCGACGAAGGCGTGCCCGAAGACGCGATCCGGGTGGTTCGCCGGGTGCACCTGCGCTACGAGGGAACCGACACCGTTATCCCGGTCCCGTTGGCGGACGTCGAGGCGATGACGGCGGCGTTCGCGGCCAGCCACCGAGCCATGTACTCGTTTCTGATGGATCGCCCGCTGATCGCCGACGCGGTCGCCGTCGAGGCGATCGGGCTCACCGAGCAGCCGGACCTGTCACACCTCGCCGAGCGGCTGGCCGACGAGGCCGGCGCTCGTGCGGACGAGACCGTCCGGCTCTACTCGGGCGGACGCTGGCGCGACGCGCCGCTGCGACACCGCCACCGGATGCGGCCGGGCGACACCGTCACCGGCCCGGCAATCATTGTGGAGTCGAACGCCACCACCGTGGTCGACGACGGCTGGCGGGCCGCGATGACCACTGCCGGGCATCTGCTCATCGAGCGCACGGCCACGCCCCCGCCACCCGGCGCGGGCACCCATGCAGACCCGGTGCTGCTGGAAATCTTCAACAACCTGTTCATGTCGATCGCCGAGCAGATGGGCACCCGTCTGGAAGCCACCGCTCAGTCAGTGAATATCCGTGAGCGACTGGACTTTTCCTGTGCATTGTTCGATCCGGACGGCAACCTTGTCGCGAACGCACCCCACATTCCGGTGCATCTGGGCTCGATGGGAGCCAGCGTCAAGGAAGTGATCCGCCGGCGTGTCGGCGCTCTGAGACCCGGTGAGGTGTACGCGGTTAACGACCCCTACCACGGCGGCACCCATCTGCCGGACATCACGGTGATCACCCCGGTCTTCGATGCTCGCGGCGAGCGCCGGCTGTTCTTCGTCGCCTCGCGCGGGCATCATGCCGAGATCGGCGGAATCACACCGGGATCCATGCCGGCAAATAGCCACCAAATCCACGAGGAAGGCGTCCTTTTCGACAACTGGTTGCTGGTGGAAAACGGGCAGTTCCGGGAAACCGAAACCCGGCGTCTGCTCACCGAAGCCCCGTTCGGCTCGCGCTCGCCCGACACCAACCTCGCCGATCTTCGTGCGCAGGTCGCCGCGAACCAAAAGGGTGTCGACGAGGTTCGCAAGATGATCGACCATTTCGGCCTCGACGTCGTGACCGCCTACATGCGCCACGTCCAGGACAACGCCGAGGAGGCCGTGCGTCGCGTCGTCGACCGGCTCGGCGACGGCGAGTACCGCTACCAGATGGATTCCGGCGCGACAATCGCGGTCCGTGTCACCGTCGACCGTGCCGCCCGCAGCGCGACGATCGACTTCACCGGGACGTCACCCCAGCTGGACACGAACTTCAACGCGCCGTCCTCGGTGGCTAGGGCCGCGGTGCTGTACGTGTTCCGGACCCTGGTCGCTGACGACATCCCGCTGAACGACGGCTGCTTGCGCCCACTGCGCATCGTCATCCCCGAAAAAACAATGCTGGCGCCGACCTACCCGGCCGCCGTCGTCGCCGGCAATGTCGAAACCTCCCAGGCGATTACCGGAGCGTTGTTCGCCGCCCTGCGGGTGCAGGCCGAGGGGTCCGGGACGATGAACAACGTGACCTTCGGAAACGAGCGCTATCAGTACTACGAAACCGTGGGCTCCGGCTCTGGAGCCGGTGACGGGTTCGACGGGGCCTCGGTGGTGCAGACGCACATGACCAACTCCCGGCTGACCGATCCTGAGGTGCTCGAATCGCGGTACCCGGTGGTGCTGCGGGAGTTCGCCATCCGGCGCGGTAGCGGCGGAGCCGGACGATGGCGCGGCGGTGACGGCGCGGTGCGTCGCATCGAGTTCACCGAGCCGATGACGGTCAGCGTGCTCTCCGGCCATCGGCGGGTCGCGCCCTACGGCATGGCGGGTGGCTCGCCCGGGCAGCTGGGCCATAACCGGGTGGAACGCGCCGACGGCAGCACCGTCGAGTTGGCCGGGTGCGACTCGACCGACGTTGGGCCCGGCGACGTCTTGGTGATCCAAACCCCCGGCGGCGGCGGATACGGCACGCCTTGATCAGCGACTTCGAATTGCGCCCAACGACGAATGCGTCTCGCGCCGCACCAGGCGGCGTAACGAGCCAACATTCTGGTAGCCGACGGCCGCTGCGACCGAATTCACCGATCGGCTGGAGGTCTGCAACAAATAGGTCGCCTGATCCAGCCGAATTCGCTGAACAAATTTCAGCGGTGACATCCCCAGCACCCGCATGGTGGCGCGCTGCAACGTTCGCTCGCTGACACCAACCGCTTGAGCTATGTCGCTTACTCTCACGGCTTCATCCAGATGGTTTCGAACCCATCGCTCGAAAGCGGCGATCATCGGGTCCGACTCGGCGAGCAGGGTGGGCATCGCGCAGGCGAACTGCGATTGGCGCTCTCCCGCCATCAAAAAACGGCTCGTCAATTCGGACAAGGCGGGGCTGTGCTGCCGCACGATCGAAACGGCCAGATCAATATGGGCGAACGCAGCACCGGCGGTAGTGATCGTTCCGTCGACCACAACGGTGCTGGCATCATCGAGGCGAACCGCTGGGTACCGCCGCCGAAAGGCAGGGCCCAGCCACCAGCTCGTGGTGGCGGTGCTCCCGTCGAGGACCCCGGATTCGGCCAGCAAGAAGGTGCCGGTGCAGGCTGCCGCAACGCGGACCCCGGCGGCGCGCACCTGACGAAGCCAACCGAGCAGCGGATGCCCGCGGACCGCGGTGACGATCTGTTCCGCGGACTTCGCCGAGAGCGCCGGGAGGATAACCAGCTCAGGCCGAGCCGTTATTGCCGTTAACTGCACCGTTTCAACTCGCAGTCCATGCCCGGTTCGGGCCTGGGAGGACAGTCCCGCAATGGTGATGTCGAAGGCCGGTGGAGCCACCACCAGGTTCTCGCGCATCGAGTTCGCCGTGCTCAGGACGTCCAGCACGACGCTGAGCCCGGAGTCGAACACGCCGTCGACCGCCACCACCGCGACCCGCATGTCGTAAACGGTATCAAACGCGTCGGATTCGCCACTCCACTTCGACGAGTGCGCCGCGTATGTTGGTCGACGACCGACGACCGAAAAGGCCGACGACCGAAAAGGACAACGAGACCGTGAGCATGACCTGTGGAATCCTCGCCCTGTTAGAAGCCAAGCCCGGTAAAGGCGACAACCTCGGCGCATTCTTGAACGCCGGCCGCGCGATCGCGACCGCCGAACCGCAAACAATGAGCTGGTACGCATTTAAGTTGAGCGACACCACATATGGGATATTCGACACGTTCGCCGACGAGGACGGCCGCCAGGCGCACCTGAACGGTCAAATCCCCGTGGAGCTCGGCAAAATTGCCGACGAGTTGTTGGCGAAAGAACCCGACATCCGGCCAATCGATATTATCGCGGTCAAATAGTGGCCCACCGGCGCCCTGCGCGATTCGGAGTGCGCCGACGAGTGTGCGCGCTCCACCGTGTAGCAGTCGGCATTGTTGCCAATGGTGGCGTTGCGGGAGAATCGAGTGCATTGCGGCGCAAGGCTTCCCAACCGGCTGTTGGTGGCCCCGAGACGGTAAAGAGGGCAAGACGCACGGAGGGCGGCTGCGTGACACGGCGTTGCACCCTAAAATAGAATGCTAAAATAGAATGCGTGGTAAAGGCTGGAGTGGCGAAACGATCCTTTCGAGAACAGCGCATGATCTGCTTAGTATCAAGAGGTTAGTTTGGGATATTTGCCACTGACTTGCGCGGTCTTCGCCCTCGCTATCGGCATAAATTCTGGTAGCGTGCTCGCCCAACGGCGCTTCGGATTTTACAACCGCTGGCGCAACAGTAGCTGGCTACTGCACAGCTTGGCCATACTGCCGTTCTGGTCAAGCTCTATATACCTGCTGGTGAATTTGAACAGGCATTATCTACTCCGCTTTCAAGGCGTGCCCCTCATCGGGTATACATTTTTCAGCCTAGCGATATTGTTGTTTGTTCTGGCAATCCGCGAAATCGGCTGGCAATCTCTATTCAACGGTAATTGGTTTGGCCGAGGTAGGATTTCACATGCCGGTGTGTTCAAATTCGTCAAAAACCCAATATATGACAGCTACTTACTCGCCTTTATCGGCGCAGGCCTGGCAGGTGGCAACACGGCTTACTTCGTTATCGCCCTCGAGAGCTATGTCGGATTAAACATTATTGAGGCGAAAGTGGAGCACATAAAAGAGGGTTGACATCGGTAGGTAAGGCGACACCGGCGCGCGGCGTGCAGCCGCACTATAACGGTAAACCTGCGTGGACGGCGCCAAGGATGGCCGCGCGAGAGGCCGACAAGACGATGGCCCACCGCCGCAGTGTCGGGTTCGCTTCGCGCCAGCGTGTGAAACGCCGTCGCGGCCGCCCCGTCGAACGGTGCATGGGTTTTCCCGCGCACCGCGCCATAGTCGCCCCAGTAGCGCCCCGCGGTATGGGCCCCCGGGTCGCCAGTACGCTTCGGCCACCGGATCAGTCGTCGCCGCGTCGGTTATCATGCCGTCCTTGCTGTCCGTGCTACTCCATGCAGGCCAGGAGTCTTACAGCGTAGGCTCCGACGCAATCGGCGCAGCCGGTATCCATCCGGAGACCCCGGCATCGATGCGCTCTGAAACTTTGTCAGCAAGATGACAATTTGGCGAGGGCAAGACCTCGGACGGCAACTCGCTGAGGCTCACTGAGGCGTGAATCCTGAGGCGTGAATTGTCGCCTGCCCGACAGTCACGGAACTCATCGAGTCGGTCGCGCATTGCAGGGGGTGTTACTACCTGCAAATCGCCTTGAGAATAAGGGAGGCACAGCGATGTCTGTCCTGCTAGGCCGACGAGCCGGCACACCCGAGCACAAGGTGGATGTCGAATCGGTTTCGGTACTTATCGACGCTAAGGCCATGCCGGCTGAGGGTCTTCTTGCGGAACGCATGGCAGGTTCAAGCACCGCGGCCGTCACGGCGCCGCCACGCGCCTCATTGCCGACCGTGGTGATCGCCGCTGATGTGCAGCACGAAGCGCTGGCTGCACCGCTGGATTTTCGCTCTCCGCGATACTATCCACCCAGCCTGCTTTTCCTTGAGCCGTCTCGAATGAAAAGAGAAATGCGTCGGCTCTGAATGCGATCCGAGGTGAGCGGTCTGCTTACGAGCGGCATACGGTTGAACTTTTGGCCGTCCCGCCTCGGGCTCACTTGGCCCCTCTGCAGTTCGTGGCAGCCCTCTTCTGCCACGAATGCTGCTGGTGGTGCGCCGAGGCCCATGCCTGCAACCACGTTGGGCCACAAGCGCACGCCGCTTAAACTCCTGCTGCTCTCGGATCCTCTGGTCGCACCGTGGACGCTGCTGCCCGCCGCGACAACAGAAACGGGTGGTGCATAGCTGCCAGATTCGGTTGAACAACAGCTCACTTCTGCAAATGGTAGCCGCCCATCTAGGAGTGGCGCCTGGTCACGGCGCCATTGGTCACTCCTGCGGCTTCAGGTGGCTTTGGCTTTCAGACCGTACTGGTCGAGGATGTCGATTTTGGCGTAATGGATGACGATGAGTCGCTCCCGTTCAAAATCCTTCAAGATCTTGTTCAGTGAGGATCGTTGCACGCCAAGCATAGCGGCGAGAGTACGCTGCGCCAGCGGGATGCTTCCATCGACGGATTCGTCGAGCAGCAGCCGGGCCGTCTGCGCCGGCAACGGTTGACCCAGCAGTGCCAGGAGCCGCGCCTGACTTGCGGAAACTCGTTGCGCAACAGAGGAAAGCCAGCGTCGCGCGATATTCGGATGAGTAGCCAGCAGAGCATCGAAGGCGGCGCGGTCAAGGAACAAGCAGGTACAGTCGCCGAGCGCTCGAGCGGTGTAGGCCATCGGCATATCCAGCAGCAGCGGTATATCCCCATCGACGTCGCCTGCTCTTAACACATCGACGACAGCGCGGCGACGCCCTGAGCCGACCGCTAGCTCGACCTGGCCCCGACGCACAATCCAAACACCAGATGATTCTTGTCCGGCAGTGAAGAGAACTGCTCCGGAATCGAATTGCCGGTACTTCAGAGTCTTGGCCAGGGCGGTGACATCCTCCTGGCGTAGCGGCGCGGTGGCGCCGCGGCCAACACAGCGCGCCACCCACGCGGCGTGGCGGATAAGTGTGTCGGCCGGGCTCTCACCGCCGGTGAGCGCCAGCATCGCGTGCCGGATCGGTCCCGGGTGGTGATCGGGCATCGACTCCCCTACCCGGTCTGCTCGATGGTGTCATAGCACAGACACCCATCCCCCAGCACCGGCAGATCCGCCTTCGGCTCGACAACTCTTGGCATCAGCAGCCACCCGACCGCGCCGCCGGCCTCGGCGCTGTGATGTTGCCACATTAGTTGGCTAGTGGCCCTCCCGCGGTTCGGCGTCTCAGTCATGTCCGGAGCACGCGGGGTGTCTCGCCGCCATACGGCCGAGATGAGAGGCGCACACCGTATCTGGCGACGCTTTCGTTCATTTGTTCTCGACGCCGTTCTCGACGCCGGCCGTACGTGGGCTGGGTGCCGTGTGGTTGCCGGCGATCCGGTGCAGCACGCCGGGCTCCGGCCGGGAGGGCACAGGCTGGGGTGCTCACGCATACCCACAGGTAACGACCGTAGACCGCGCTCAGTCACGCAGCGGAAAACTGTCTGCTGGACGACACTATTCGCTTCGAAGTAACGGCAGCGGTGGTGACCTAGTCCCGGGGAAAGAAACGTATCAGGAGGTAACGCCATGGCTATCCCTACTGAGCCGATTGGCAGCATTCCCCGGCCTGCATGGCTCATCGAGGCTGGCCGGGATCTGGCCGCCGGGCGGATCGCTGCGGACGCCTATGCCCGGCTCGCAGAGGTTGCTGTGCAAGAGACCATCAGCCAACTCGAGGCCGCGGGTTCGCCGGTGGTCGTTGACGGGGAACAGGCCAAGCCAAGTTTTGCAACCTATCCGCTGGCCGGCCTGGATTCGCTCGCCGCAGATGGGGTCACAATCCCGTTCGCAGATGGGCACACCCGGCAGCTTCCCCGACTGACGGCTGGCCCATTCCGATACGCCCGGCACGCCGATGGGTACTTGGAGCTGGCGCTACGGTACGCACACGTCCCGGTCAAGCAGACGGTGATTGCCGCGTCCATGCTGAGCCTGCTGTATCCCCCCGACGGCATTGACGGCTACCCTCGGGAGGAGTTCCTGGCCGATCTGGTCCGTGAGGCGGTCACAGACATCCGCGGTGCCCTGGAGGCGGGTGCGCACAGCGTGCAGATCGACTTCACCGAGGGCAGACTCGCGCTGAAGCTCGACCCCTCCGGACAGCTGTTGCGGTCGTTCATCGACCTGAACAACCGGGTACTGGCCGACTTCCCGGCAGAGCAGCGAAAGCGGATCGGGGTGCACACCTGCCCGGGCGGTGACCAGAACTCCCCCCACAGCGCCGACGTCGACTACGCCGGCCTGCTGCCGGAGCTGTTCACCCTGAACGCGGGCGCGTTTTACATCCAGTTGGCCAGCGAGCCGGACCGGCCCCGGGTGTTGCGCCTGATCGCCGAGCACGCCAGGCCCGAGCAGCGGATTTTCGTCGGGGTTATCGACCCGATTACCTCGCGGGTCGAGACGGCGGAGGAGGTGCGCGACCGGGTGCTGGAGGCCGCGGCATTCATCGAGCCGGGTCGGCTGGGCACCTGCGATGACTGCGGGTTCGCGCCATTCGGCGACGACACGTCCACCACACGGGAGACCGCGTTCGCGAAGATCCGCGCCCGGGTGGCCGGCACCCGGCTGGCGTCCAGCGAACTCGGCCTGTGAACCTCTGCGAAGAGTCCGCGGGAAAGAATCGCATCTCAGAATCTCATCGCGCACGACGGACGCCGTAGCTCAGCTCTCAATCCTTTCGGTGTCACGGTCTGCCGGCATCACTCAATCACCAATGCCGTTCTCATAGAGCCAAATCAGCACGATATTGCACCACCCCTCGCAGATCGCGATCGACGGCAGGCGTGCTGCGAGCGTCGCCGCCTCAACGCCCTCCTCTGGGAGGGGTTGCGCCACACGCGCAGCTAACACGCGGCAAGCAAGCTAATCGATCTGTACTGCCGAACTGTGACGCGCCGTGTCCGCTCGATAGCTGGTCAGCCGGCTCCCAGAGGTCGCAATCAAGGAGCTTGGATCGCGACACCATTAACGTCGCCCCTTGGGCGGCCGATGGCGAGTGCGCTGTGGGCAATGTGTATGAGGCTTCCGCAGTGTGCGGCCACCGCGCCGCCGCGGGAAACTGTCGGCGCGGCGACACATTCAGTGCGGGCTTCTTGACCCAGTGGTGGACTCGACGAACCATCGGCTCTGCCAGGCACGGGCGGTCGGAGTCAACAGCCGCAGCTGGCGGGGTGTTGTCAAAGCAATGTTCCGGTCGATGGCGGCAGGTACGCCGTGGGTTGGGCGAAGCGACTTTTCGAAAGGAGCACGATGAACAGGAAAACGGTGCTGACGGGCGCGCTGGCCGGCATGATTGGCGGGATGGTGATGGCCATGTGGTCGATGGGCGTGTTGTGGATCACCCACTTGGGATTTTGGGAAGCGCTTAATCTCATCGGCCATACCTTCTGGCGGGGCGCGCCGCTGGGTCCGGAATTCAGTTTCGGTGCCGCCATGCTCGGCTTCATCGTGCACATGATGATGTCGATGGTTCTGGGTGTGGTCTTCGTCCTCGGGGTACACCGCTTCCAGGCCAACGTTGCGTCGCTTGCCGGGCTGGGTATGGCCTTCGGGCTCGTCTGCGCCTGGCTGCGGAAACCCGCAAACGCTCCCGATCGGCTTCGCGTTACTAACACTCCCTGTGACAAGAGCCAGGTCAGGCTTCCTCGATGAGTCTCAGAAACAAGTGGAGGTTCTGATGGGCCTAGCGAGGCAACGAGTAAATGACTGGCCGCCGGTTCGCGACTCCCGTGTGGTGCCGCCGCAACGGGCGCGGTATGCGACGAGGGTGGCTGCGGTTGCCGAGCGTGCAGAGTATCGGCGTGGGTATGCACGGTGCCACCACACTGCCGACATCGCTAGCCGGAAAAACCCGTGAACCGCAGGAGGTTTCTGGCTCTGATGGCGGCGACGGGTGCCGCGGGCGTGCTAGGCAACGCTTCGGTTCCGGCGCATGCCGGCGGCGAAGAGCTTCGGGATCTTCCCGAGATGGCCAGCGAGAACGGCGTCTTGGACACCGCGCTGGACATGGTGACCAAACCGGTAGAGCTCGGTGGTCGTCAGTTGACCTTGGAGACATACAACGGCCAGTTACCGGGACCGATCTTGCGGATACGGCCGGGTGACAACTTACGGATTCGGCTCACGAACCAGATGGTTCCGGTGGGAATCCCGACCAATAACGTGCTGATGATCCCGTATTGCGCCGCCAAGTCCAACGACGCGCGTTATGACACCCGGCGGGCCTGCGTCCACGATCTGTGGAACAAGTGGGAACGGGCGGGCACCATCCTGCAGCAGGATGTGATCACGAACCTCCACACTCACGGGCTGCAAGTGTCGCCCGAGGATCCAGGGGACAACGTTTTCCTTCGATTAGACCCACCATTTTCGCACCAGTACTCCTACGACATTCCCAAAGACCAGCCGGCCGGGCTGTACTGGTACCACCCGCATTACCACACATCGACCGCCCATCAGGGCTGGAACGGGCTGGCCGGCCCGATCATCGTCGAGGGCGACATCGACGCCGTGCCCGAGATCGCCGAAATGCGGGAGCGAACCATCGTGATCAACGAGCTATTGATCGCCGACGACAGCGGCGAGTCCCCGTACACCCCGATCATCCCCATCGTGGGGCCGGTGCCGTTCGATACCATCCCCGCGGTGCCGGCGGCCATGTACTACCCGCTCAACGGCCAGTTGATCCCCGACATCACGGTCCAACCGGGCGAGGCGCAGCGCTGGCGGGTTCTCAACGCGTGCCCGCACCGATCGATCTGGCTGCACATTGAGGGCCACACCCTGCAGCAGATCGGCACGGACGGAATTCCTTACCGCGCACCGAGAACCCGCCAGCACATCATGCTGTCATCAGCCAACCGGGCCGAGTTCATCGTCAAAGCAGGCGAGCCGGGCCGATACCGGGTCTACGCCAAAGCCTACGACCAGGGCCACCCCGGCGGCCCGCGCCCCTATCTGCCGCTGGCCACTTTGGTGGTGCGCGGCAAACGGGTCGACAGCCGGCTGCCCTCGACGCTGGTGCAGCCGCCGCGGATGCCGGACTTGCCGGTGGCCCGACGCCGGAATCTGGTGTTCTCCGGCGACATCACCGGGCGTACCGGCTTTGGGGTGCAGTTCCTCATCGATGGCAAGGAGTTCAACGCGGAGCGCATTGACCAGGAGGTCGAGGCCGGCACGGTCGAGGAGTGGACGATCATCAACGAGGACATCTTTCAGCACCCCATCCATATCCATGTCAACCCGTTCCAGGTCTTCGACGTCCAAGGCATCCCGCCCGGCGACAGTAGTTGGAACACCGAACCGGATATCTGGTGGGATACGTTCCGGATACCCCCGTTCGGCCGGTACACGTTGCGCACCTATTTCCGCCCGGATGTGACCGGCAAGACCGTCTACCACTGCCACATCCTGCCCCACGAAGACCGGTCGATGATGGGCACCCTGCTTATCGATCCCCCCGGGGGCTATCCGCGGGGGGAGTCGTGACGATGCGCCGCCCACTGTTGATCACGGCGGCGGTGCTCAGCGTGTTCGCCGTCGGCCCGGCTACCGCTGACCCGTCTGAGCTGCCGTTGCATAACCAGGGCCGCTACGTTTTCAACCAGCAGCACCGGGACAACCTGAGTTGGTGGAACCGCACCTGGCTTCCGCAGCTGGTCCCCAAAGGGGCCCTGCTGGAAGTGCAGCTGCCCAGTGACCCGATCCGCTGGATTCCCTACGGCGAACCAGATTGTCAGCCCAGCCCGGGCTGGGATTGGGCCGAGATCAGCGGCTCGTGGTACCCGGGCGGGCCCCCGAGGCACCGGCGTGTGACGGTGGAACTGGAAGGCCAGCACACCGTGCCCAACCCGGATCGTTACCGGGAGTCAGCCAACCCTTACGAACTGCCAGGGGTGTATATCCCTGTCGAGAAACGGGTGCTGGGCAGTTCGGCCATCACGGTGTTCGACTATCGACTCGACCCAGGCCCAGCCGATGATTATTGGGCTGGCAGGGGCTTGGCGACTATTTGCCTGCGCCCCGACCCGATCCCCGAGGACGTGCGAGTGCTGGGGTTTCCGCCTGACACGCCGCCCACGTATGTGCTGACCCTCGTCGTCGGCGTGCGACAGGCCTCATACGGGGGCGGGCTGCCGCCGACCCCGCTTCCCCCACCACCGGAAGTGCGTCCCGAGCCGGATGCGCCGCCGGAACCTAATGCACCCGCCACAGGCCGACCCGGCGGGGTATGAGCCAAAGCCGATCACGGGGATGTCCGTGATCCCGGAGAAGGCTTGGTATTTCAGGGGATTCGCGGGTGGAAGGTAGACAAGCCGACGGCGGCCTTGCTAAACAACACTGTCCGGGCGGTGGTGTTCCCCGTTGGGGCAAATTAAGTCCGCGTCAGGTCGTCCCGGCGTCAAAGGGCCGGGTAATTGGGCGAGGCGGTCGGCGGGCTGGCGGCAGGGTCGGAGTCCCGCGTCACGTCGGCGCGGGCATCGCCACGGGCATTCGATGGAAAGGAGGTGTCGGTACACCACCACGCATCGCAGAGTTTCGCCCACCATTGAGGTAGCGGTAGCGGTGCGGCGCCGCAGGCCACCACGCCGTAGGTGTTCGGGTCACCTTGCTCGCCCGGACTCGACGCGACGAATTGATCGACCAGAGCGGCGATATGGTCGTCCACGTCGATCTCACAGTGCACGTTTCCCGAATACGGCCATGGGATGCTCACCCGCATGCCCGCCTTATTCGGCTCGGCCATCATGGTGTTGGCGATGAATTCGCGGCCGGTTGCGCTCAACGGGGCGGTCGCCGCATACGTGTCGTTGACCATGTAGATCGCCCGGGCGCTGGAGATGGGCGAGTCGACGCGCGCAATGTAGGTGATGGTGTGCGGGTTGTGCGGGTCGGCCAGGGCGTTCGCCGACGTTAACTGCGAGCCGACCATGGCGCACGCCACCGCGGCGACCGCGATCCCTCTGTGCGCGATCGCGCTCATGAACGCCAACATTACGCTCCGCCTCCCTTTCTGTTTGCCTTTCTGTTTGCGCCACCGCGATAGCACGCGGTGATCAACGCCGGACGCTGATTTTTTCGTCGTCGTCGGGACGCTCATCGCCGGTGTCGAACTGCTCGGGGGGCTGGCCTTTGCGCAGTGTGTCCAGCAGTTCCCGATAGGGGCCGACGAGGTAAGCGGTGTCGCCGGCTTTAAGCACGGCGTCGGGGCCTGGGTGTAGCTTGACCGGTGCATCCGGGCAGGTGATCGCGATGACGCGGCTATGGGTGGACAGTTCGAACATCCGCAGCCCATCGAGTTCGCTGCCCTCGGCCACATGTATTGCGCCGACCACGAAGCAGCGCTGCCCGACCGAGAAGGTCTCGAGCACCTGTAGGCCCATCGCGGCGCCGATGAACCACGGCGCTGCCAGTTCGACGGTCGAGCGGACATTTTCGAAACCGAACCGATGCGCCACCGCCAGGCCGAGCGCGCGGTCGAAGATGCGCAGCACTATCGGGACGTCACGAAACCGGCTGACCTCGGCTATCCGCCTGGGGCCCAACATCTCGCGCAGCACAATCCCGATCTCAGTGCTGGTCATGTCATCGCGGGTGGTCACCGCCACCGCGCGGGCGCGGTCGAGACGGGCCGCTTCCAGCGTCGCAGCCAGTGTCGCGTCCCCGAAGATCACCGGCACGTCGAGTTCGGCCGCCGACTCCAGGAAGCGGTTGTTCTCGTCGCGCTCGATCACCGCGACGTCGTATCCCGCGGTAGTCAACTCGGTGACGACGCGGATGCCGAGCGGACTCAGCCCGACCACGATGATGTGGTTATGCAGGTGGTGCACGCGGCGGCGTCCGGCCGAACGCACGAAGCGGCGCGACAGCAACAGGTCGGCGACGAATGCGACCAGAAGAGCGGTGGTGGTCACACCGGCGAACATCATCATGGCGGCATAGAGCCGCAGCCAGGTGGGTTGGTGCAGGAAGCTGTAGTCGCCGTAGCCGGTTGTCGTGATCGTTTCGGTGCTGAAGTACAACGCGTCCACCCATGTCATCCCCGGATGACGCTCGTAGGTGAAGCGCAACAGGACTGTTGAGCCGACCAGTAGGATAAGCACGGCAGTCATCGTCGGAAAAAACAGCGGATTCATGTCGTCGCGCAGGATGCGCGCGGCCTCGAGCACTCGCCGCAGCCGAGACCGGGGTGCCCGCGTTCCGGTCGGCCTCGGGACTTCGATGCCGCGGGCGGCCAGCTCGTCGGCGGTGCCGATCATCGCCGTCCAGTCACCGGCGTGTACCTGCAGATCCCGCCCTGGGCAGACCACCACCTCGCCGGGGGTGGAGGATTTATCACCCCGGATGACCGCCACTGGGGCTAGGTTGCCGTGGATCTCGCGCAGTGTTGCGTCACGCGGCGCTGCCGCGCCCCAGACAACGAAATCGATGCCGGCCGCCTCGAACGGGTGCGTGGTGCGCGCCAGACATGCCTCGATGATCGCCGGCGCACCGAGCTCGGGAACATCAAGTATCGCGCCCGGGCCGTTGTCAACCGCCACCGCTGTGCGCAGCACGTCATTGCCCAGTCGCGCCACCACGCGCACATCGGGGTTGGCTTGCCTTGCCAGTAGTGCGTGCCGCGCGGCGATGCGCAGCCGATCCTGGGCGCTAAAAGCATTGGCCTGCCGCCACTCCCACGGCATCGCGACCTGGCAGCGATGCAGCATGACACCGAGATCGGGCGCGGCGGATTTCTGGAGGTCCACGCTGACCGGGCGCGCGCCCACCGCGGCAGCCCAGTCGATCACCTGCGCCAACGGCGCTGAGCCGGCGATGGCCAACACCCGCTCCCCCCGCGCGGCAATCTGACGCGCTTCAGCGTGGCGCACCACTACCTCGAGCGGATTGGCGCCGCCAGCGGCCGCGGTCTTCTCCCAGAGTTCACGTCCCACCACCGGATCAGTGACCGCAAGCCGCACATCCTGTGGGATACGCACACCCAGCGGGATATATGAGGCGCCTTCGCTGGTGGCTAACCACGCGGTCACTGCGCCGGTTCGTTCCCAGATCAGCGACACCGCAAAATGAATTGGGATGTAGCCCCTGATTTGAGCGAGCATCGCCGCGATCACGTCACGGCCAGCATCCATCGCTTGCTCAAAGAGCTCGTCACCGGTGGCGCCGTCCGCCCCGATTGAAGCAAGTCGGTTTTGGGGCATCGCATAGGGGGCCGCCGCCGCACCCGGCGACGAGCCCGCCACCGGCCCGGAGCCACCGACGGGTTGTGCGGCGGCCGGTGTTATCGGCGCCAGGCCCGCGGTCGGCGTACCACCTAGCGGCGCCGCGCCGCCGCCCGCCCCTCCAGGCAGGGGCATCATCGCCATCGGGGCACCACCCGCAGCAGCCGGGCCCGCGGCGGCTGGGGTGGTCATGGCAGCAGGATTCGGCGCAGCCGACGCTGCTGCTTGTGCCGCCGTCGCTTGCGCCGCCCCGGCAGCAACGTTTTGCGCAACCTGGTTACCCGCGTTCGCAACCGCGCCAAGCCCATTCGCCGCGCCGCTGATCGCGCCGGAAGCCATCCGCGCCGACGTCTCCGCAATACCACTACCCAAGCTCGCCAAACCGGGGGCCTGACCGGCCCCACTGGCAGCAGCGCCAGCACCGGGAGCAGCACCGACACCAGGCGCGTCGGCCGCGTTGGGACTAGCCAACGGACTCCCCTGCGCAGCAGCAGGAGTCGCCCCAGGATTACCGAAATTACCCAAACCGCCCGCACCCGAAGACAAAGGCGACCCCGCCGCCGGCGACGAGCCCCCACCCGACGAGATCGGCCGCATCATGTGACCCACCAGCGAACCCGGACTACCCGCCGCCGGCCCAACCGTGGACGGCTCAGACGCTCCCGGCCCCGACTGCGACGAGGGCGCGGGGCGGTCAGCGCTGGGCGGCGCGGACGCCGCAGGGTGCAGCTTCTTCGAGTCAGGTCCTTCGTCAGCTTTGACTGTGCTGTTGTCGGGTGCAAGCTTTTCTGATGCTCGTGTTGTGCCGTCGTTCTGGACAGTGTTGTAGTCGTAGTCGACGGGTTGGATTCCGGGAGGTGCCGCGGGCACAGTGCTGGATGATCCCGTCCCGGTGGACAGGGGGCGGCTGATGCCGGCGTCAGCGGCGGCAGGCCGCGCATCAGGGTCGTGACCTCGCCGGCCGCGCGCGCATCGGTCGCGGCCGCCTCAGCTCTGGCGTCGGCGACAATGATCCGCTCGGTCTCGGCCAGCTCGGCCCTGATCGCGGCGATCTCGGCGGCCGCGGCAGGCCTGGTCGCCGCGTCGGCTTCACGGACGGCGGCCGCGGCGCGGGCTTTGGCGATCTTGCTCTCGGCGTCCATCACGAATGTCCAGCAGAAGATTTTTCGCCGCCATGAGTTGATCGGCCGCGCGTTGGGCCCGATCCGCAATGGCCTGGTACACGTTGTAGCGGTCCCACAAGGCGTCTTCGCGTGAGCGGATCACATGCATAACCGATTCGATGTAGTCGCCTGACGTCGGCGCGACCATTTCCTTAATGTCGGCTGATTTCCCGCCAACTCGGCTCCGAGTTGGCGTGCAGCCGCCTTGAAGGAGGCGGCATACGTCGTCCATGCCGCCTCAGAGGCCGATGGCCAGTGGCCTTCCAAAATGGCCTCGGCGTGCTCAGTTCTGGGCATCTCCAACCAGCCGGCGGCGCTCATCGCGGAGCCAACCGATCACAGAGCACGTCCATGGTGTCCGAGGACTCTTTCATCACGTGGTAGTTATTGCCGTTCGCGGGGTCGAACGTTTTGTAGCCCGTTGCCAGGGCGCGCAAGGCCGCGGCCGCGGCCGCCGCCGACTCAGCGAGAATCGGGGTGGCGCCTGGTGCGATGCCCGCCGCAAGCGTCTCACCGGCCTGGCCGTACAGCTCGGCGGCCCGCTGCACGCCCGCTTTCCACGCCGGATTGGCCTGCACCGCAGGGTCCAAAATTGTGAAGCCCTCCGGGATTATGGCCTGCGCCGCCGACGCCGCCTTGATCTGGTTTCCGGCCGCAACCCAAGCCTGGCAGGTTTGGCGATCGGCCTGGGCGGCGGGCAATGCAGACATGACCGGCGTGGATGGCTGTGCGGTTATGCTGACCGTGGAACCTGTTGTGACGCGGGCTGGGTCGCGGGTCGTGATCGCGGTCGCGGTGACGATGCTGGCGATCGTGGCCGCCAGAGCTGCGCTCACCGTTGCGGCTCCAAGCGTGAGCGGCCATCGCCGCCGCGGCGGCGACGCCAGGGGCGGCGTAGGTGGCCAGCCGGGATGCGCGGGCGGATTAGTGCTCATGCCTTGATCCTTTCTCGCCGCGCTGGCACCGCGTAAAGCCGTTCACCTGGTTGGAGATACGCGCGCTGGCCGCCAGTACTCCGGTAAATGCTCGTGAATGAGGATCATCGGCGCGCCCGTGATAACCGGCTATGCGCTGGCGATCGCCGCAAGCATGCGGGGTGCCGAGTAAAACAGCTTGTATCTCGAATCGTCGTGGGCAGAACCAGGTTTCGGTGATGCGGCTGCGGTACCAACCGCGCCAATCCTCGGCGTCGCCCCCGGCGGCCAACCCGGCCCGGTACGACGCCTCGATGGCGTCGAGGGCGCGGGCTTCCAGCACAGCGTCCAGCCGGGCGGCGTTGGGCCGATCAGCGGCGGGAATTGCCATATCGCTCAGCCACCGTTTGACGCGGAATTGGTGTCGCTGTAGGTCGTTGGCCGCCAGCTGCCAGGCGGTGAGCCAGCGCCGCCAGTTACCGCCCGCTGCGCCCGGCTCCCACGGCGAACGTGGTGCGGTGGCGACCTCGTAGATCGCCAGGGCGTCCGCGTCGAGCAAGGCCGGGTCGGTTGGGCGCGGGAAACCCGCGGCGTAGTGCGCATCAGGGCTCAACGTGTCGCGCCAGGCGGGGTCAAGCAGCCCGGAACGGGCGTTCATCAGCACAAGTCCCCACGCCGAGCCCGTGGTCTGGTAGTGCTGCAAGGACGCTCGCCACTGGCGCTGATTGGCTTTCAGTTCGGCGACCTGCGCGTGGTAACGCCGCCAAAGGTCGTCGAACGTGGCGCGCAACTCGCTGCCGGGATCGTTGTCGCCGAACTCCTCGGGCTGCCCCATAACTGGCACTGGGGGGCCGGTGGCGCTTCGGCGGCCGCCGGCGGGGCGGCCGCCATAGCGGCCAGCGAGGCGACTACGGCGAGCAGCGCCGCGGCTCGTGGTGCGTTCGTCATCATTGGATTGTCTCTCCGGTCTGGGACATCTGCGCTAATCGCGCTTGGGTCTGGGTAAATCTGCTCGGTCGGCTCGTCGTAGAGGTCTTGGCAGGCGGCGCGCAGTATTTTGGACTCATGTGCCGCCGCGAGGCTGCTTTAGCAGCCGTGTTCGCGCAGCCACGTATCGATTGCGGCGTCGGTGATTGAAGCGATGCTGATGGATCGGTCGCCGGTTTCGTAGCGCAGTTTGTCGACGGCTCGGCTGAGCCGGTCCTTAACGGAGGGGCGGATCCGCACGTTGTGCTGTTCGGTGAGCCGTTCTTGTGTCGTCGGCGTGGCCGGCGTGGCTGGGGGGCCTGCCTGCTGCAGGCTGGTGTGGGGGCGGTCTGGGATGGCATCGGCCGGGTGAGTGCGGGTGATGGCGGGTTTGCGGGTGGTGGTCATGCGGGTGGTCCGATGGTGATGCCGAACTCGCCGATCAGGTCGTCGTAGGCGACTTGCAAGCTGAGGGATTTTCCGCCGCGGTATTTGTGGATCGGCACTTCGGCGCTGTGGGCGTCCTGGCGGGCCCCGAGGTCGGGGATGGCGGTTTTGGCTTCCAGATCGCCGTAGGCCGCGCGCAGTTCGCGTTCG
The DNA here is from genome assembly GCF_018361265.1 of Mycobacterium sp. SM1. GTDB lineage: Bacteria > Actinomycetota > Actinomycetes > Mycobacteriales > Mycobacteriaceae > Mycobacterium. The sequence continues at coordinate 1,734,023 of NZ_JAFLNH010000001.1, read as the reverse complement.
CGGTCGATGGGCTCGCCTTTGTTCTGCCGGCGAGAAATGATGATCTTGGCCAGCTCTAAGCGGGGGTTGGGCCGCAGTTTGACTTTCTGCACGGTGGTTTCGAGCCGCGTAACACCCTTGACGGAGTCTTTGGTTGGTTCGGTGATCGCGTAGACGTCATCGACGGTCAGCAGGACCGCAAAGAGCAGTTTTCCCAGGCTTGGCGGGCAGTCGAAAAGGACGGCGTCGTAGGCGGATAAGTCCAGGCCCTCGAAGGCAACGTCGAGGCGGAAAACCAGGTCGGAAGCACCGCTGGATTCGGCATGAGACAGATCAAGGTGTGCGGGGATCAGGTCGATGCCATCCCAGTCTGTCACCACGACAGCCTCGATGGCCGATCCCGGTTGAGTCCGGTCCATGAGATCCGCGGTGGTCAGCTGATCATCGGTGGTGTACACACCGAGGCCTTCGGTGGCGTTGGCTTGCGGGTCCATGTCGACGACGAGCGCTTTGCCGCCCCGATTGCTGATCGCGCTGGCCAAACCCAGCGTTGTCGCGGTCTTGCCGACACCACCCTTCTGGTTCGCGAGCGCATGCCGATTCCGCTGCATCCAACTCCCTCGCCGCCGCTAGGCTAGCGATCCTCAGGCGATGTCGCCCCGCGGCGCCGGTGCGATAGCGGCCGGTCGGATTTAACCGAGCGCGCCGCAAGGGTGCGACTGTTACGCTTCCGGCGTGAGTGCTGGTGTCCGGGTGGTTCCCGCCCAGTTGCGGGTAGTTAGCACCGGCTGGGATGCGCAGCTGGGCGAGCTGTATGCCGCGCCGCCGGGGTTGGCGGCGCCGGTGGTTGCCTGGCCGTCGATGCTGTCCTGCGCGGGGCTTAGCGGCGCCGCGCAGGCCGTCACCGCCAGGCTGCACACCCGCATCACCGCCACCGCCGCCGGCACACGGGCCGCAGCCGGCGGCTATGAAAGCATGGATAGCCAGGCGGCGGGCGAGGTGAAAACCGCGATCACCACGATCAGCGGCACCGACCGGAGAACCACGTGATTCCCTCCCAGTCGGCGCTGCGCGCCTATGGCGTGTCGCATCTGATCGAGCACGCCGCGTATTGGCGGGAGCTGGCCACCCGCCGCCGCGATGTGGTGGGCGCGATCACGGCCCAAGCCGACGCCCTGGATTGGCAAGGCCAGGCCGATGAGGCGATGCGTGCGGCGATGGCCGGGCACCTGCGCGACGCCGAGCGGCAGGCCGGGCAGCTCGATGCCGCCGCCCAGCGCGCCGAAAACGGCGCCAGCGTGCGCCACCAGCAGCAGCAAGCCATCCTCTCGGGGATCGAGCAAGCCCGCCAGCAAGGCTTCGCAGTCGGTGAGGACTGGTCGGTCACCGACGCCATGTATGCGCCCGGCTCCATCGCCTGGTATGCCCGCCAGCCCACCGCGCAGGCCATCGCCACCCAGCTGCGCACCCAGGCCGGTGGTTTCGCCACCCGCGAGTATCAAACCGCCACCGACATCATCACCGCCGCCGGGGACTTCGGCGGCGAAGGCACCATTCACCGGCACATCCAAGCCATCGACAACCACTTCAAAACCGATGGGCCACCGCCCGCGCCACCACCACCGAACCCGCCGCAAACCGGCGAACCAATCAAACGCCAGCTCGTGCACACCCCGCCACAAGTGATCACCATGCCGGCGCCGAATGTGTCGAAGAATACCGACCCGCTCCCCAATTGCAGTGTCGGCGACGAGGCTGCGATTCTCGGCGAAGCAGTCGCTGGAGCTGTCGGAATAGGGATTGGCGTGACTGCCACACCGTTCACCCTGGGGGCCGGCGTCTTACCAATCCTTGCCGGTCTGGCTGGAGTCGCTGACGCAGCAAACGATATTGGCAAATGTGGGGGATGAAGATAATAGTGATGATCGTTGTTCTAGCAGCTGTTGTTGCGCTCGGTCTTATTGGCGGGCTGGCGCTGGCTAAGACTGTCAAGAACCACGCCGGGGCCAATACTGCTGAAGCATCGCGACGTTCACACTTACTGAGTGCCTACGCAATGTTGTTGATGGCGGTCACTTTCGTTATCAAATCGGCTATCGTAAACGATAGTTTTCGATATTTGTTAACCCCACTCGCCGTAATATTGGTCGTCGTCTCACTGGCGATGCTACGCAAGAACAGAGTGAAAAGTAATCCACATGACTAAACAGCGGTTTATAGGCCCCCGCTAGCTAATTTCGGTGCTCCCACATGACCTACGCGCCCAATGGTGAGGCCGGCTCGGCGCTGCCGGAGCTGCCGGAGGGCATGCGCTGGATGGTGTTGGTGGATGGGCGCCAGATCGCGGTGCTGCTGCTGGAGAACGAGATGCCGGTGGCTTCCGCGACGGAGGTCCTGGAGCGAGACACCGAACTCGACTATGCCCACCAACACCTGGACGCGGTGGAGCAGGTGTGTCGCCGCTTGGCGGCCGAGGCGCTGCACCAGTGGGGTTTTCTTCATGGTTTGAAAAACAAGCTCGGGCCCGGTGTCGACGTGCGAATGAGAATCGTCGACTGGAACCGCTAACCACACCCGCGAATCGGGAGCACCCGGTGTGTCGAAAACGGTTGTTTTTGCGACACTTTCGGCTGGGGTGCCCCGACCTGCGCTGCTGCGCTGCCAGCGGTGTGCCGCAATCGTGTACCGGAACTGTCCCAGCCGGTGAAGGGTTTTGGCATCTTGCCCCTCCCCGCGCCTGTGGGCGTCAGCGCACCCGCGTTATACGCCCCTGGCCAGTGTGCGGTAGACGCTGGAGCGGGAGATACCGAGTGCGCGGGCGATGTGCGCGCGGGGCGCGCCGGCGTGGTCGAGCTTGCGGACCGCCTCGAGGATGGCTGTGTCGAGCCGGGGCCTGCCGGGGGTGCGCCCGGCAGCGCGGGCGGCGGCCACCCCGGCCGCCGACCGCTCGGCGGCCAGTGCGCGCTCGAAGTGGGCGACCGCGGCGAACACGTGAAACAGCAGCCGCCCGCCGGCGCTGCTGGTGTCGATGGCCTCGGTCAGCGAGCGCAGCTCGATTCCGCGGGCCTCCAGCTCGCCGACAATTTTCAGCAGGTGCGACAAGGAGCGGCCCAGCCGGTCCAGCCGCCACACCAACACCACATCACCGGGGCGCGCGTAGCCCAGCAGCGCGCCCAACCGCGGGCGGTCGTCTCGGCCGCCCGACATGGTTTCAGTCCAGATACACTCCGCCCCAGCCGCTTTCAACGCCTGAATCTGCATATCGGGGTTTTGGTGCGCGGTGGAGACCCGCGCATAGCCCAAAACGCTCACCGCAGCGCGGCGCTGTGGTCGAAAACCTCCGCCAGGGCCGCCAGGTTGGCTTTAAAGTCGCGGTAGGCGGCCTTGCGCTCGGCGTCAGTCGCGTAATTCGCGCCGTAACGCGCCAGCCACCCCGCATCCGCGCCCACCAGTGTCTCACCGCGGTATGACACCGGACCCAACCGGCCCACCAGGGCCGGGCGGGAGGCGAAAGACCGTAGGTACTGCGCTGCTGCCACCAGGGATGCAATGTGATGAGTTCCCAGCCGCGGGTCGACCAGTGCAGGCCGCGGCCGGGCGGGACGCCGGTGATGTCGGCGACGGACAGCACGGCTTCACGCGACGTGTGATACGTGAGGCCCGCGTCGTGGTTGGCGGTGGTGATGGGGCCCAGCCAGCAGGTTGGGCTGACGCTGCGGCCGGGTTGGCCGACCGACACCGACATCCGGTCGTACTCGCCCGACATTCGGGACAGCATTTCGGCGGTGGCGCGGTCGGCCATCCCGGGCAAAGCCAGCTTCTCGGGAAACAACGTCAAAACCCGTCCGCGGCGTCGCCCCAGCGGGCCCGGGCCTGGGAAAGGTCTTGAAAGGCCACCACGCAGTGCAAGCCTTGCCCACCGGCTTCGCTGATGACATTGGGCAGCGGGATCGGGGCGGTGTTGGCGGCCTCATCCAACACGAAGGTGACTGGCGTGGTTTGGGTTTCGCGGACGAGGTCCACGGCTTGGCGGCGGTGATACTGCGCCAACCGGATCGATTCAAGGAAGCCTGCGATCAGTGGGGCGTAGTCGCGTTGCCGATCAACGGCGGCGGTGATGTACACCGCGTCGGTGCTGCGCACGAAAGCGTACACGTCGAAATTCGGGTCGATCCCGGCGCGCAGCGCCGCCGAGGACGTGTAGATGTTCATGATCCGGCCCAGGGTGGAGGCGATCGATTCGCGTTCTTTGTCGGGCACGCTCAGCAAGCAGTCAAGCAGGCTCGCCGCGATGTCGGCGCCGTCGAGGCCGTCCTGCTGGGCGACGATCAGCACGGCCTCGACCTCCGGGCCGCGGCGGTGGGCGACACGCACCAGCGTGCCAGGGCCGGCAGGTTCCCGCCCAGGTGTGACAGCTTGGCGGCGAACAGCAGCACCGAAAGCCAGGTTTCAGCGCGATCGACCCAATGGTCGCTGGCGTGCGATGCCCCGGCACCACCGCGGGCCGGGCCGGTCAAGCGGGCCGCGACGCTGCGCGCATCGTCTCAACAATGCATGTCGCACAACGGATTCCAGCGCAACCCGATCAGACCGGCCGGCGGTGTGCCCCCAGGGTCGAACAGCCAGCATTTGCCGCGCAGGCTGCGCGTGACATGGGTGGCGGCCAGCACTTCGGCTTTGATGCTCGTTGAGACCACCGCCGCCGGCGCGAACGCCACCGACGGCATGATCACGCCTTGGGTCTTGCCTGATCCCGGCGGCCCGATCACCAGCGCCGCGCCGCGGGGATCGGCGGCGACGATCCCCGCGGGCATTGTGGCCGAAAAACCCGCCCGGCAACGAAGGAAGGTTGCTGGCCACCGAACCGTTACGACGACCGGGTTGGGCGCCCTGGCCGGCGGCGGCCGCGGCGGATTTGCGGCGCTGACGGTGCGCGGCGTGCCACCCGTAGAAGCCGAGCAGGTAGGCCTCCGCAATGCCGGTGATGAGGTAGGAGACGAGCCAGGTTTCTTCGAGGGCGATACGGTCGCCCATTGCGGTCCAACGCTGAAGGGCGAGTTCGCCCGCACCCTGAATCTCACCGATGTGCATATCGGATGGGTGTTCACCCGCACTGTGCGCAACAACGCCAACACCCACATCCTGGGCGCTCTGAAGGCTGGAGCCAGCTGACCCCGATTTCGCGGGCATTCCTACGTGAGACAAGGACCAGATTTCGCCGGCATATTTACATGAGGTATTACGATCTTTCTTGGCATACGGCTCACGCTATCTTCCCCAGTGACCTACGCGACGAGCAGTTGATCATGGGCGGACTGGTCATGACCGGGTGGTGCGTCAAACCAGTTGCATTCAGAGAACCCGGCGTAACGGGAGCGGCGAGAAGTAGCAGTGTGTTGTTGATGGCGAGCTCCTCGACGGCTCCGAAGCTACACCGCCGAGCATCCGACACCGTGGCGTCTAGAAGTGCTGTCGCGCCATCTGTGGCCTCAACAGGTTCCCAGCTGACCCGTCGTCTGATCTGAAACCGATCATCGGAGGCAGCTATTTCCATAGTCGTCCATCATTATGGGTACGAAAAGCATTCGGCCCGTGGTGTTCTTCGACGGCCAGCTAAGTCTGACGATGCCCGAATAGACACTGCCTGCAAGAGTCGTTCACTGAGGCGAATCCCAGATTCCCGCCGGTACCTGCACCAGATGACGGTTGTAGGCAAGCACGTCGGCACAAGCTCTCACCAAGCAGACGTCAAAGCGTCAACCGTCACAATGCCACAACGACAGCGCCGACAACCACTATTCTACCAAGCCGGTTTGGTATCGGCCTCCGGCGAGACCAGACTGCCCCTTGAATTTGTGGAATTTATGCGCCTAACGTCACTGTAGTTTTAATATCTGTTGTTCCGGATCTCTCGTACTGATGGCCTGTGAGTGAGGTGACCGTAGGTGAGCCGACGTAGCGACTCCAGCGTGATGCTTTTGCCCGAGACCGACAGCGGAGTGGAGATGGTAGCCAAGTTCTTCCGGGCCCTGGGCGAGCCAGCGCGGCTTCGGCTACTGGAGTTCCTGCTACGCGACGAGCACACGGTCAGCGAATGCGTGGCGCACCTGGGGATGTCGCAGGGCCGGGTGTCGTCGCACCTGGCATGTTTGGCCGACTGCGGGTATGTGCAGGTCCGCCGCGCCGGGCGGTTCGCGCATTACACGGTGGCCGACCCACGGGTGGCCGAGTTGGTGTTGTTGGCGCGGGCGTTGGCCGCCGACAACGCGGCCGCGTTGGCTGAGTGTGTGCGCATCGGCCTGCCGCCTAGACGTCCATCTGCGCGGCAGCGGTGACCAGCGATAGGTACGGCTCCCTAGGCGCCGGTGGTGTGGTGGCGGTCCTGCGGCCGGTGCTGGCAGCCATCGCGTGTTGCGTGGTATCGGCGTTGCTGGCTGCGGAGGCGCCGGGGGTGCTCGACGCACAGCCGCTCAGCGGCTAGCTGATCGCGGCCGGCGCGCTCGGATTGCTGGCCGAGCTGGGCTAGCGCCACGCCAAGTCAGCCGCGTTGGCGAGCGAGCTGATCCGCCCTGCTGCTTCCAGGTCGTGTCGCAGCGTCCGGCGCAACCGGCAGCCGAAGACCGTGGCTTGCGCGCGAGGGTTTGATCCGACAGCGCGGATCGACCGCCGATACAGGGTGATTCTCAATGATTTTGGTAAGCCGCTGCGGCCTGAGGCCCAGCGGGTTGATGTGCGGTGTGGTCGCGCAGCATGACCTACCGGACGTTGAGGCAGGCCAGGTGGCTTGGGCGTGGATTTTGCGTTGGATGCGTTGCGGTTGTAGCAGCGGGCGATACAGCGTTGGATCGGATGCTGGTTCGTGCCCAGACATCAGGCGCGCAGGCGTCGGTTGTAGCGGCGCGGGATTTAAGATTGTCGCTAATGCGCCGGGAGTCCGCGCACCGGAGCAGATCAGCGACGTTGGCGAGGCTATCGGCGTCGTTGTCGCCAATTTCGGTGTCAAGGGCCAGCACCTGCTGGCTAGCCGGACCACCATGGCGGCAGCTCAAAGCGCCGTTGCCCAAGACGCGAAGGCCGGTGGCCGAAAGCCAATGGGAAACCCGCGGCAGTTGTGATCGACACCTCCGTCGATCGTCGCGGCATAACCGACCGGACACCGACCTGATGTGGCCGGGCCTGTGAGGTTGTTGACGTGGGCAGGCGAGCCGTTGAACAAACTGGGGACCGGTGGTCTTGCAAACCATAGGGGCGAGTTGGACATCGTCGAGGTGAACGGACCCGAGCATGTCAGCGTCGTGGATTGGTTCGCCGTTGACTGGCGCCGGCACGAGGAGAACGTAGCGAGGTTGCGGCGCAGGATTTTCAAGGCGACGCGGGAGGATGACTCGACCTCGGTCCGGTCGCTGCAAAAGTTGATGCTGTGGCCATGGTCGAACACTTTGGTGAGTGTTCGACAGGCGAGCCAGCGCAATGCTGGGCGTCGAACGGCCGGGATCGACGGGAAACCGCCCTGTCGAGCGAGGCCCCCGCGGATGTGGCGGTGCGCGTGCGTCGTTTGCGTTCGTCGTGGGAGCCGGTGCCGGTTCGGCGCGTGTATATTGCGAAGGCCAATGGAGAACAGCGCCCACTTGGTATCCCCGCTTGGATGGATCGGTGCCACCAGGCGCGGGTCGGTAATGCGTTGGAACCCAAGCGGTAATCCTTATTCGAAACCCGTCCTGCGGGTTTCGTCCCGGGCGCGGCTGTGCCGACGCGATCGGCGCCCGTATCCTACGCTCGCCACGAGCCAAACGGGTGTGGATTTTGGATGCCGATCTGTCGGCCGCGTTCGATCGGATCGATCACTCTTGGTTACTCGAGGCGCTCGGCGGGCCCCCCGCGCGAGGGCTGCCAACTGTTGGGGGTTGAGTGGTCGGTAGTTGTCAGCGGTGTGACGTGTGTCTGACTTAATGAGGCATTCGCGGTTCGAAATACCCAGCCAAGAGTGGTCCGTGATCATGGTTGGGTTTCCTTCAGGTGTCGACGGTAGTCGATGCGATCGGCGCGTGCCCGGGCGAGCCCGTCGCGGCGGGCTTGGCGAATGGCGTCACCGCGTCCTTCGTGTTCGTCGCATGGGGTGACGTAGCCGATGGCGGCCGAGAGTCGCACCGTGTTGTAGTGGATCTGGACGCGGGCGAGTTCGGCGTCGAGTTCGGCACCGTCGCGGATCTTCTCCAGGTGTGGCCATTCGCCCTTGAGGTGTCCGAACAGGGTCTCGATCCAGGCTTGGTCTTGGGGCGCTCCGGGTCTTCCGAACTGGCGGGCGATCGCTACGCCGGCCAGGAACTCGCGGGTGGTGTGTGAGCGCATTTGCGGGCCGTTGTCACTGATCGCCAGTAGCAGTGGCCGGTCGCCGTCGGCGATGGCCCGGTCGATGACCTCGGCGTCGCCGTCGACGAGTGCCTTGACGAGCGTGTCAGTGGCGGCCAGGTCGGCGGCGTGCCACAGGTCCTTTTGTTGCAGGGCGCGAAAGAAGGCGATCTCGACTTGGGTGGAGGATTCCTCGGCCGAGCACACCGTGGTGATCCACTTGCGGGAAACGACGTCGATGATCGCGATTGCGGCGCGTTTAGCACGCGGGAAGTGCGTGAAGTCATAGCCCCAGATCCGGTTCGGTTTCCATTCGAGCCAGTCCGGCCACGGCTTGCGCGGCGTGGGTTCGCGAGGCGGATTTCCTGGCAGCACAAGCTGTTTAGCCAGCAACACGCGTTGCAGCGTCGACGGCGACACATGGACCACACCGATCCGTGACCCGCGGTGCGCGAGCTTACGGTGCGACCGGTCGGTCTCAGCCCACTGCTCGAACAGCTCCACGATCGCCTCGGCCTCCCACTCGAGCAGGCCGTGCAGGGGGTTGCCGCTGGCGGGAGGTCGTCCAGCGGTTCGCCGGCGGCGCGGCGCGCGGCCCAGCGGGCCACCCGCGTGTCATCCACGTCCAGCACCCGACACGCCACCCGGGCCGACCAGCCGTGCACCACCGCGTGCTCGACCAGATCACAGATGCCGGCCTTGACGGATGCGTCCACACGGGCCGGGGCTGGGCCGACGGTCAGTCCCAACGCGATTTTCCCCGGTACAGATGAAGCTCCACCGCCTGCTCCGTGATCGTGGCCCGCAACTGCTCCAGCTCCGCTCTGGCCTCCTCCAACTCGACCTGCTCGGCGCTCTTGCCCGGGCGTCCCGGCGTCGTGACAGCGCCGCCAGAGCGCCCTCCTTCGCCGACCGGCAGATCGTCGTCACCGTGGTGCGGTCGATCCGCCACTTCGCAGCAGCCTCCCGCTGGGTGAACTGCCCCGTCAACACCGAGGTGAACAACTCCCACTTCTCGCTCGGCGGCAGCACCCGCCGCGGTTTGCGTCCCTTTCCCATCGGGCCAGCAGACGACATGACAATCCTCCAGACGTGTCCGACACGCCCACATCTGGCTGGGATTTTTTGCCGTTCCTGCCGCATTAACTCAGACGCAAAACAGGACTTGCAAGCTGAGGGATTTTCCGCCGCGGTATTTGTGGATCGGCACTTCGGCGCTGTGGACGTCCTGGCGGGCCCCGAGGTCGGGGATGACGGTTTTGGCTTCCAGATCGCCGTAGGCCGCGCGCAGTTCGCGTTCGCGGTCGATGGGCTCGCCTTTGTTCTGCCGGCGAGAAATGATGATCTTGGCCAGCTCTAAGCGGGGGTTGGGCCGCAGTTTGACTTTCTGCACGGTGGTTTCGAGCCGCGTAACACCCTTGACGGAGTCTTTGGTTGGTTCGGTGATCGCGTAGACGTCATCGACGGTCAGCAGGACCGCAAAGAGCAGTTTTCCCAGGCTTGGCGGGCAGTCGAAAAGGACGGCGTCGTAGGCGGATAAGTCCAGGCCCTCGAAGGCAACGTCGAGGCGGAAAACCAGGTCGGAAGCACCGCTGGATTCGGCATGAGACAGATCAAGGTGTGCGGGGATCAGGTCGATGCCATCCCAGTCTGTCACCACGACAGCCTCGATGGCCGATCCCGGTTGAGTCCGGTCCATGAGATCCGCGGTGGTCAGCTGATCATCGGTGGTGTACACACCGAGGCCTTCGGTGGCGTTGGCTTGCGGGTCCATGTCGACGACGAGCGCTTTGCCGCCCCGATTGCTGATCGCGCTGGCCAAACCCAGCGTTGTCGCGGTCTTGCCGACACCACCCTTCTGGTTCGCGAGCGCATGCCGATTCCGCTGCATCCAACTCCCTCGCCGCCGCTAGGCTAGCGATCCTCAGGCGATGTCGCCCCGCGGCGCCGGTGCGACAGCGGCCGGTCGGATTTAACCGAGCGCGCCGCAAGGGTGCGACTGTTACGCTTCCGGCATGAGTGCTGGTGTCCGGGTGGCTCCCGCCCAGTTGCGGGTAGTTAGCACCGGCTGGGATGCGCAGCTGGGCGAGCTGTATGCCGCGCCGCCGGGGTTGGCGGCGCCGGTGGTTGCCTGGCCGTCGATGCTGTCCTGCGCGGGGCTTAGCGGCGCCGCGCAGGCCGTCACCGCCAGGCTGCACACCCGCATCACCGCCACCGCCGCCGGCACACGGGCCGCAGCCGGCGGCTATGAAAGCATGGATAGCCAGGCGGCGGGCGAGGTGAAAACCGCGATCACCACGATCAGCGGCACCGACCGGAGAACCACGTGATTCCCTCCCAGTCGGCGCTGCGCGCCTATGACGTGTCGCATCTGATCGAGCACGCCGCGTATTGGCGGGAGCTGGCCACCCGCCGCCGCGATGTGGTGGGCGCGATCACGGCCCAAGCCGACGCCCTGGATTGGCAAGGCCAGGCCGATGAGGCGATGCGTGCGGCGATGGCCGGGCACCTGCGCGACGCCGAGCGGCAGGCCGGGCAGCTCGATGCCGCCGCCCAGCGCGCCGAAAACGGCGCCAGCGTGCTCCACCAGCAGCAGCAAGCCATCCTCTCGGGGATCGAGCAAGCCCGCCAGCAAGGCTTCGCAGTCGGTGAGGACTGGTCGGTCACCGACGCCATGTATGCGCCCGGCTCCATCGCCTGGTATGCCCGCCAGCCCACCGCGCAGGCCATCGCCACCCAGCTGCGCACCCAGGCCGGTGGTTTCGCCACCCGCGAGTATCAAACCGCCACCGACATCATCACCGCCGCCGGGGACTTCGGCGGCGAAGGCACCATTCACCGGCACATCCAAGCCATCGACAACCACTTCAAAACCGATGGGCCACCGCCCGCGCCACCACCACCGAACCCGCCGCAAACCGGCGAACCAATCAAACGCCAGCTCGTGCACACCCCGCCACAAGTGATCACCATGCCGGACGCCCCGTCAAGCCACACACAAAAGCCTCCGGGGTTCCCCGGATGCAGCGGCGAGGAACAGTTCAAGGACTTCCTGGAAATCCTCGGCGGCTTAGCGACCATCGGACTCTCTGTACCCGGCGAAACCGTGACCGGCGGCGCCGCCACCATCGGAATCATCAGCGGCGGTGGGATGGTAACGAACGGTATGGTTGGACTGGACCAATGCAGCAAATGATGCCGTTGGTGTTGTCGGCGGCGGCGCTGGGACTGCTGCTCGCGTTCGTGTTGCGGCGGCTTGTTCGGCGTGGCTCCCCGAGCGATGTCCAGCTCAACCGCAGGATGCAAATGCTCTACGCCGGCGCGATGCTCATCTGCGCTGGCTTCCTGACGCTTGACGCGATCACCACCGAGCGGCTGCGCTATGTGAACATCGCGGTTGCGACGATGTCGGTCGTTGCCGCAGTCGTTCAATTGCGCAAACGGCACCAGCAGCGCACATGACCTACGCGCCTGACGGCGAAACGACATCGGCGCTGCCGGAGCTGCCGGAGGGCATGCGTTGGATGGTGGCGTTGGATAAGCGCCGGATCGCGGTGCTGCTGCTGCAGAACGAGATGCCGGTAGCGTCGGCGGGCGAGAGCCTCGACCGCGACGCCGACATCGACTACCAACACCAGTCGGTTGACGCGGTGGAGCAGGTGTGTCGCCGCTTGGCGGCCGAGGTGCTGCACCAGTGGGGTTTTCTTCATGGTTTGAAAAACAAGCTCGGGACTGGTGTCGACGTGCGAATGAGAATCGTCGACTGGAACCGCTAACCACACCCGCGAATCGGGAGCACCAGCTTGTGTGTCGAAATCGGTTGTTTTTGCGACACTTTCGGCTGGGGTGCCCCGACCTGCGCTGCTCCGCGGGGTCGCCTTAGTAACGGAACGCCACTGCGACGTTATTGGGTGAGCCGTGGCGCCGCTGTGCCGGTCGAGGTGCGGATGCGCGCAGGATCGGTGTTGGCGTGGGACCGGTGCCGGCGGGACGTGTGGTGTCCCGTCCCGCCGGACGCTGGTCAGCCGAGCTGGCTGAAGTGCTTGCGCATCGATTCGTCGCAGGTCAGCACGGTGGCATGGGCGTTGGTGGTGATGCGATCGATGATCGCGTCGGCGAGGATCTTCTCCTCCATGCGGTCGTGCCACTGGCCGGGCGGCAGCTGGGTGCAGTAGATCCACGGTGTTCGGGCCGATGCTCGCAGCCCACTGCTCGAAGCGGGCCGGGCTCCAGTCAGCCAGCCGGTGCCGATGCCCGGCAGGCATGTGCTCGGCCACGGTGGAATACCGCCCGCGCACACCTTTGAACCGGGCGTGACAAGCGACGCGTTCGGCGCCGGCGAAGACCTCCACCGTGCCCGAGGTCAGGCGAACATCCAGGCTGCACCCGATCAGCGTCGATGGCACAAAGTAGAAATTGCGGTCTACTTGAACGTGATAGTTCGGTCCTGCCTTTGCTTTTCGTAGATCCACCGGCGGCAAGGGATTGAGCAGCGGCTTCTCGTCCCGCAGGAACACGATCCGCCTGAAGTCCTCCCGCTTCTGGAATCCCCGCGCGTTGATCTGGTCGACCAGTTCGAAGATGGCCTCGTTCAACTCGGCCAGGCCCACGAACCGCCGATCACGCAGCACCACGGCGACCTGGTTGGCGACAAACCGCACACTGCCCTCCACGACCGGCTTGTCACGCGGCCGCTTGACCCTGGCCGGCACGATCGCGGTGCCGTAATGCTCGGCCAGCCCGGCATAAGCCGGGTTCAGCGCCGGCTCGTAGCGGTCGGCCCACGATACCCCCGTGCGAAGGTTGTCCGGCACGAGCAGCCGGGCCGCGCCGCCAAAGGCCTCGAACGCGTGAACATGCGCGTCGTTCCACGAAACCAGCGTCATATCGGTGAACGCCTCCACATACGTGAAGGCCGAAAACGACAGCGCGGCCACGAACAACCACGCATCGGTCGGGGCGCCGCTGAGCGGATCGACCAAGCTCATCGCATCACCGGCCCAGTCGACCTCGATGGACTCACCCGGGCTGCGCTGAATACGCATCGACGCCCCCGCCGAGGCCACCCATCGGCGGTACTGTTCGTTGAAAAACGAATACCGATACGGAACCCCGCCGCAGGCCCGGCAGGCCGCAACATACTCGCTCCACAACAGCAGCAGCGTCACCGACGGACGCCCCAGTTCACGGTGCACATGCTCGAAATCCGGCACCACACGGTCTGAGTCCGCTCTGGCAGGTTCGCCCAATAACAGACGACGGACCTCATCGGCGGCGAGGTCGGCCACCTCCCCGAAACCCACACCGGCAGAACTCGCGGCAGAAAACACCGCCGCCACCGTGTTCCGGGAGCAGCCCAACACATCCGCGATACCGCGCTGGCTCACCCCTTCGGCGCATAGCCGCAGGATCTGTTTGTAGTCGACCATCGAAGGTGACCCCTTTCGTCACGTCCGCGCCCCAGCGACACGGACCGACGAACGGTCGCACCTTAAACACCAGCAGCGGTGCCACGGCTCACCCGATAACGTCGCAGTGGCTCACCAGCCAACGGAACAGTGGCTCACCCCACAGCGGAACACCGGCTCTCACCAGCCGCAATATCCACCGATGCACATCGTCTAGTCATATAAGCGAGCGGCGGCCTGCTCGACGGCAATGGCGCGGTAGATGGCGCGCAACTTTTGGGCGGCTACCCACGCGGCGGCGACTTGGCTGCGATCGTCTCTGGCCTCGATGCCGGCCAGCAGCCGCGCCCATGCGGTAGGGGTGAGGTTGTCGGCACCTCTGCGCAGCACCCGGCGAATCCCATACAGCGGATCACCGCGGCGGCCGCGATGGCCATAGATGTCCTGTTGGACGCGACGGCGCACGTCGTCGACCGCGGCGAATCCCAGACGCACCACATGGAACGGATCAAGGACCCGCACCGCATGTGGCAATCCGGTCGACAGGGCGTTACCGTAGCCGCGGAACGGATCCAGCGCGGCGACGCCGATGCTCGCGGTCCACTCGCTGGGTTGAGCAGAAAGCCAGTCAGCCAACACCTTTCGACTCCGACCAGGGAAGATGTCGATGAGTCTGGCGTGATCCAAGTCAACGACTCCCGTGGCGAAGACTGTCGAGTGGGCCGCATGCGTCTCGGTCCAGGTCTGCTGCTCACATTCGGGATGCACACATCTCCAGATGCGTTTGACCCAGACCAGGGTCACCGGGCGGTCTCCGGCCGGCAGATCGCGTACCCACGTCGGGCGCTGATCATGAAGCCGGGCCTGCGCGCCGCACACCGGGCACCACCCGCTCGTTGCCGTGGTCTCTATGGCGTATTCGACCTCGCCGTCACGCTCGGAAACTGCCAGCACGGCCATGCCTTCCAGCCCAAGCATCACCGTGGCACTACTGTTGTCTCTCACCTGGGGCCTTTCCCTTCGTGTTCCTAACACCACGAATCATGAGGCCCCAGGCCCATTCCCAGGCTCAGGCAGACAACCGTGTCCCCTGACCACTACCACGCTTCATTACGAAGAGCCACTTTTCCTTACTGCTATTAAAGAACTACCGGCGTTTCCGCGGCCTCACCAAGCGGGGCGTCGGTAGGGTCCGCGTCCGAACCGGTGCGGTCTGACTCATTTCTTTACCGGCCGCGCGCAGCATGGTGTGCCTTCAATTGTCAGATCCGTCGACCACACCTGGTTCGGCGCGGAACCGCCGGACGGAGTGACCTGATAGGAGCGCGACCAAGCATCCCGTAGCAGTATCGTCCCCGCCCGACGGCTTCGCCCTTCACCTCATCCAGGAAAATCCCGGTCACAGGAAGGGCCGCTATGGAATCCACCACCGCCGCATCCACTCAACCACAGGTCACTGTCGGCATCGACACCGGCAAGCAACACCATGTTGCGCACGCCGCCGATGCACTCGGCCGGCCGCTGGGCAGCTACCGCATGCCAACCACCACCGCCGGATACCGGCAATTCCTGTCCTGGGCGCGCGGGCTGGGCCAGCTCATTTTGGTCGGGATCGAAGGCCCCGGTCACTACGGCGCCGGCCTGGCCCGCCATCTGCGCGGCGAGGGGATCACGGTCACCGAGGTCGGTCGCCCCAAACGCCAGCGCACGGCGCGCTACGGCAAATCCGATGACGCCGACGCCGCCGGGGCCGCCGCCATCGTGTTGGCCGGCGAAGCCCTCGGTGAGCCCAAATCCGCCGACGGCCCCGCGGAGATGGTGCGCATCCTGCGCGTGGCCCGCACCAGCGCGGTGCGTGCCCGCGCCAAGGCCTACACCGCCCTGCAAGACCTCTTGGTCACCGCCCCCGCAACACTGCGCGAACAACTCGCAGGTTTCTACAAAGACCGCCTCATCGCCGCATGCGAAGAACTCCCAGAGCCCGAAATACTTGGCAGCGCAGTCGATGCCGTGATCCTCGCGGTCAAGGCACTGGCCAAGCGCTGCCGCGAACTCGACACCGAAGCCCAGCGGCTCGCCCAGCACCTCGACGCCATCACCGCCACCGCGGCCCCACGGTTGCGTGCCGTCTACGGCGTCGGCCCCGACACCGCCGCCACCTTTCTGGCCGCGATCGGCGACAATCCCGACCGGATCAGCAGCGACGCCGCGTTCGCCAAACTCTGCGGGGTCAGCCCGCTGGAAGCCTCCAGCGGCAAAACCGTCCGACACCGACTCAACCGGGGAGGTAACCGCGACGCCAACCGAGCCCTGCACGTCATCCTGGTCGTCCGCCTGCGCCGCCACCAACCCACCCGCGGCTACCTGACCAGGCGCCTCGCCGAAGGCAAGACGAAAAACGAGATCAAGCGGTGCATCAAACGCTACATCGCCCGAGAAATCTTCCACGCCGTGCAGCCACCAAGAACGACCGCAAAAACCGTTGCCTGAACATAGGAGCATCTGCTATTGAGGCCCAAGCCACCGTAGGGCGGGTCGCCGGCCAGTAGGCCGAGCTGGGCCGCTACCGCCGCCGATGAGGCCGAACGGCTGCTGACCAATGCCAAGCGGGCGCTGCGCCGGGCCCGCCGCAAGGCCGATGATCTGCGTGAACGCGGCGAACACGACGCGCCGGCCAGGGAGCCGGCACCGGCGGCTGGCCCGCGCGCTCAACCACCTGAGCGGGCTGCCCAAGGCGACCCGGCAGATCGTGGCCCAGACCCGCCAGCGGGTCGCGGCCGTCACCTCGGATGGCGCGAGCCGCTCACCGATCGCGGCGTGACGAACGTCGTGATCCCACGCAAAGGCCGACCGCCCGAAACACAGTGCGCCGAAGGGCATTGAAAACCCTTCCGCCGCGCTGTGAAATGGCGAACCGGCAGCGAAGGCCGCATCAGCCACCTCAAACGCGGCTACGGCTGGCACCGCGCCCGCATCGACGGTACCGAAGGCACCCCGATCTGGACCGGACATGGAGTTTTCGCCCACAACCTGGTCAAGATCAGCGCACTAACCGCGTGATCGGCCATTACGCGGACCAGTCTGGGCCCAACACGGCAACGGCCTCATTCGCCAATCAGAGGCGACTCAGCCACCGCCGACTCCTTCAGGTCGAAGTAGCTACGAACATGCCCAGCTTGTGGTCGCAAGGCGGACCCTCGCAGAGATCTCGACCACACCCCTTCAGGCGGCGAATTCGGCCACGGTCGCTTGCAGGCCGCGGTACCGTCCGCGCATGGCAGTGGCGGTTGGCACGACCATCGCGGGGTACGCAATCCTGCGGCTACTGGGTGCTGGCGGGATGGCCGACGTCTATCTTGCTCAGCACCCCAGGTTGCCGCGGCGCGACGCGCTAAAAGTCATCTCCGAGGCGGTAACAGCGGACACTGACTTCCGCGAGAGGTTTCACCGCGAAGCCGACCTGGCCGCGACACTATGGCACCCGAACATCGTCGGGGTGCATGACCGCGGCGAGTTCGATGGCCACCTGTGGATCTCGATGGACTACGTCGAGGGCACCGACGCCGCGCAACTGGTCAAAGACCACTACCCGGCCGGGATGCCAATAAGCGACGTGTGCGCCATCGTCACCGCCGTCGCTGACGCGCTCGACTACGCCCACCACCGCGGCCTGTTGCATCGCGATGTCAAGCCCGCCAACATCTTGCTCACCGAGCCTGAGGACGGTAAGCGACGAATCCTACTGGCCGACTTCGGCATTGCGCGACCACTCGCTGACATTAGTAGACTTACCGCAACCAATTTCACCGTGGGAACGGTGGCCTACGCCGCACCTGAGCAGTTGATGGGCGCGGACATCGACGGGCGCGCGGACCAGTACGCGCTGGCCGCCACCGCGTTTCACCTCCTCACGGGCGCACCGCCGTATCAGCATTCCAACCCGGTAGCAGTCATCAGCCAACACCTCGACGCAGCACTGCCAAAGCTCAGTGATCGGCGCCCGGAGTTGGCGTACCTCGATCAGGTGTTGTCAATAGCGTTGGCCAAGGACCCCGCCGACCGGTTCGACCGGTGCTGCGACTTTGCCACCAACCTCAGTGAGCGGGCCGCCGGCGACGCGGAAAGTGATCGCCCCACCGAGGCTGGCGTCACCGCCGTCGCTGTGGTCGAAAACCTCGCCCAGTGCCGCCAGGTTGGCTTTAAAGTCACGGTAGGCGGCCTTGCGCTCGGCGTCCGTCGCGTAATCCGCGCCGTACCGCGCCAGCCACGCCCCACCAATGCTCACCCGCGTCCACGCCCACCAGTGTCTCACCGCACTACGACACTGGTGGAGTGCAGACGTATCGGGCGCTCGCCAGCCGTGGTGAGCGGTTCTGGCTTGTCCATATCCCGGAGATCGACCAGTGGACTCAGGCGCCCAGCTGGGGTGAAATCGAGCCGATGGCCCGGCGCGCCGTTAATCGCGGCCAACTGCTGCGCCCGCCCTAGCACCTTCACCACCCATCACCTTCACCACATCCTCTGGCATATTGACACAAGAGTGTGCAAGTCTGGCTGCGACCGCGCCGAGGTGCGTCCAGAACCGGCGTGCGCCCTCGGTAGGCGCGGTGGAGTGGTAATGCGCATGCGGATTTGGATCCTCGCTATCGCGTCGGTGTTTGCAGCGGCAGCGTTGGGTGCTGCCCCTGCGGTCGTTGCGAGCGGGCCGACTACGGTTCTGGCTGGTTGCGCTGCGGGCGAGTACCAGAACTCGGATGGCCAATGCATCCCCGACCCATCGTCGGGTCTACCCCCTGGCGGTGCGCCCGGCCTCGTGGGCAGCCCGCCTGCGGGGGCTACCGCGATCTGCCGAGATGGCGACTACTCCTTCAGCACCCACCACAGCGGCACCTGCTCGGGACATGGCGGCGTACTGCAGTGGCTGACAAACTGAATGGTTACCAAAACAGCGTGGTAGCCGAGACCGAGAACGTCAACCTAGGCCGTCTACAGACGGGATCGCGTGCGTGAAGTCTTCGCGATAGAGCGCCAACGAAAGCCACCCGGTAGCCAACGCCATGACGCACACCAGTGCCGGGGCGCGCGTAGCCCAGCAACGCGCCCAGCGGCCCGGCTGCACCAAACCCCGCTCGACCCAGCCACCACAACCGCGCTGCAGCCTATGAACACCGTCCCTACGCGCGCATCCGCAGATGAGGCAACGACTCAGTCGCCATTCAGCCCTGGGTATGATTTGCTCCGTCGAGTTCGAGAACCGACTCACTCAGACGGCACAAGCCGCCTGACCGTGTGTCCACCAAACGGGGTCATGCCCCATTTCAAATCTATCTCATGCTCCGCACACTGAGGCTTTGTCCGCGGCTTTGTCGCAGAATGGAACCTGATCACCCAATTGATGCCCTGCGTTCATCGCACCGACGCGGTCGCCATCGATGGTGACGGTGAGTACACGGCCTGGCGCGGTGCGCTCAGGAGGGCACACCCCCGTTCGAGCGCAAAATCGTTCACTAAGCCGGGCGTTGTAGTCGCTTGCGTTCGTCACATCGACTTCGACAGGCAGGCCTGCAGGGATCACACGGGCATCTGAGCTGTCCTTGACGTAGCCGAAAAACGTCCTCCCATCAGGTGCGCCATCTGCTGTTCCGTTGTACGAGGTCAAGCCGACGTGGATGGTGGCATCGGGCATCGAGGCCATGCTGCATGTAGGGCACGCTGGAAAGTCGGGGATGACTATCTCGACACCCCCGTCAGCGGAGACGGTCAGCTCCCGCTCATGTCCTACCCACTTGCCCACCAAGGTGGCGTAGGGGCTAGCCGGGGCCGCAGACGGTGCCGGAGGGAGTGCCGTCACAGTCGGCGGCGCTGCGATCGGCACGGACTTGGTCGGCGCGGGTGCCGGTGCCGGTTGTGGCGCCGATTTCACCGTAGCCGGCCGCGCGTTTGGGATCGAGTGCGTGAAGTCTTCGCGATAGAGCGCCAACGAAAGCCACCCGGTAGCCAACGCCATGACGCACACCAGTGCCACCAGACTCGCCCAGCGCAGCCGCCAACGCCAATTGGCGCGTTCGGCGTTTTCGGCAGCTTCCTCGGTTTCGGCTTCCCTTGACCACGCCAACGCGGCGATCTCGGTCGACGATCCGTCCGAGACGATGGCGGTCGCATCGGCCGCGGCGGCGACTCCCGTGGTGTGGTCCGCGCCGTCGTTCATGGGAATCGAACCTACGCTGTTGTCAGCGAGATTGGGGGCATAACAGCAGCTCCTCCTATTCTCGTCGCGCCTCCGGCGGCCGACCGCTCGGCGGCCAGTGCGCGCTCGAAGTGGGCGACCGCGGCGAACACGTGAAACAGCAGCCGCCCGCCGGCGCTGCTGGTGTCGATGGCCTCGGTCAGCGAGCGCAGCTCGATTCCGCGGGCCTCCAGCTCGCCGGCAATTTTCAGCAGGTGCGACAAGGAGCGGCCCAGCCGGTCCAGCCGCCACACCAACACCACATCACCGGGGCGCGCGTAGCCCAGCAGCGCGCCGAACCGCGGGCGGTCGTCGCGACCGCCCGACATGGTTTCAGTCCAGATACACTCCTCCCCAGCCGCTTTCAACGCCTGAATCTGCATATCGGGGTTTTGGTGCGCGGTGGAGACCCGCGCATAGCCCAAAACGCTCACCGCAGCGCGGCGCTGTGGTCGAAAACCTCCGCCAGGGCCGCCAGGGCCGCCAGGTTGGCTTTAAAGTCGCGGTAGGCGGCCTTGCGCTCAGCGTCAGTCGCGTAATTCGCGCCGTAACGCGCCAGCCACCCCGCATCCACGCCCACCAGTGTCTTACCGCGGTATGACACCGGACCCAACCGGCCCACCAGGGCCGGGCGGGAGGCTAAAGACCGTAGGTACTGCGCTGCTGCCACCAGGGATTCAATGTGATGAGTTCCCAGCCGCGCGTCCGGGTCGGGCGCCCTGGCCGGCGGCGGCCGCGGCGGATTTGCGGCGCTGACGGTGCGCGGCGTGCCACCCGTAGAAGCCGAGCAGGTAGGCCTCCGCAATGCCGGTGATGAGGTAGGAGACGAGCCAGGTTTCGTGAGCAATTGTCAATACCTGTGGATCAAGATTTTTCAGGCGGCCTCCTCCCGGGTCTCGTCAGCGATCGGTTCGTCGGGGCGCTCGACGAGCTTGCCGTTCTCGAACCTCGCGCCAGCACGGACGAGGGCGACCAAGTGGGGTGCGTTCACCGCGCGCCAGCGTGACTGGGCTGCCTCGATCAGCTTGTAGGCCATGGCGATTCCGGCTGCGCGCGAACCCGGCCCCTTGGTGATCTTGCTGCGGTTGCGCACGGTGGCGAAGGTCGACTCGAGATAACGATCGGATTTGTCGTGCGCAAATGTACCCAATGTTCGGCCGGGAAGTCGTAGAAGGCCAGCAGTTGATCGAGGTCGTCGGTGATCTTGGCGACCGCTTTCGAGTACTTGGCGCCGTAGGCCGCCTCGAAGTTTTTCACCGCGTCCAGCGCGTGACGTTTGTCTTGGGCGTTCCAGATCTCCGCCAAGGCTTTCTTCGCCCCGGGATGTGCCGACTTCGGGAGCGCAGCAATAACATTCGCAATCTTATGGAACCAACAGCGCTGCTCTTTGGTCTCGGGGAAGACGTCGCGCAGCGCGCCCCAAAACCCCAGCGCGCCGTCCCCGATCGCCAGCACCGCTGCCCGCATGCCGCGCCGTTTGCAATCGCGCAGCAGATCCGCCCACGACTCGGCCGACTCACGGTAGCCGTCGGCGAGCGCGACCAGCTCCTTGCGGCCATCCGCGCGCACCTCGATCAGCACCAAAAGGCACAGCTTGGCCTCCTCCAAGCGCACATTGACGTGGATGCCATCAGCCCAGACGTAGACGTAGTCCACGTTCGACAGGTCGCGCGCCGCGCACGCGTTCTGCTCGGCCTGCCAGGTCTGGGTCA
Organism: Mycobacterium sp. SM1; assembly: GCF_018361265.1. Taxonomy (GTDB): domain Bacteria; phylum Actinomycetota; class Actinomycetes; order Mycobacteriales; family Mycobacteriaceae; genus Mycobacterium. The sequence continues at coordinate 1,712,349 of NZ_JAFLNH010000001.1, read as the reverse complement.
ACGTGGTGATCGTCGCGGCCGACAGGCCCTTGGTCGAGCCCAGGAACTGCCCCAGCGCCGGCCTGAAATCCTGGCTGGACAGCCCGTGCAGACACAGCAGCGGCAACACCTCGGTGACCTGCGGGGTCTTGCGCGCCCACGGCGGCAAGATCGCCGACGAGAACCCCACCCGCTCACCGGTTTGCGGGTCGACACGGCGGTCGTTGACCCGCGGCGCCACCACCTCGATCACCCCCGCGGCAGTGGTCACCTCCCGCGGCTCGTGATACCCGTTGCGGACCACCAACCGATACCCGTTCTCGTCGCGCTCATCGGCGAACCGCGCGCAGTAGCCGGCTACCTCGGCCCGCAACGCCGCCGCCAGCATCCGCTGTGCGCCCTCGCGCACGATCTCATCGATCACCGAGGACACCGGGCCCGCCAACGCGACCGGCACAGCCGAGCCATCACCGACGCCGGCCTCAGGGACTACATTGAGCATGGGTCGTACTGGGGTGTTCCCGGTGAATGAGTCCGCCTTGTTTTAGAGTCCTGTGGCCCCCGTGGATGGGGGTGGAAGGGACGATGAAACACATGGCTGGTCGGAAGCGGCATTCCGCGGAGGACATCGTGCGCAAGCTGCGCCGTGCGGATGAGCTGGGGGCGGCAGGCAAGACCGGTGAGGAGATCGCCGCCGAGCTGGAGGTGTCGCCGGCGACGCTGTATAACTGGCGGCGCACCTATGGCGGGATGGATATCGATGCCGCCAGGCAGCTCAAGGAGTTGCGGGAGCAGAACGCGAGGTTGAAGCGGCTGCTGGCCGAGGCGGAGTTGGAAAAGGATGCGTTGCGGGAGGTTGCGAAGGGAAAATTCTGAGCCCGGCCGCCAAGCGTCGCGCCGTGGACATGCTCAAAGAGGTGGTGAGCATGTCGGAGCGGTTGGCGTGCAAGGCGGTTGGGCTGGCTCGTTCTACCTACCGGCGCACTCCGGTCGCGCAGACCCCGGCCGACCCGGATGCCGATCTGCGGGCCTGGCTGCGCTCCTATGCCACCAAACATCCGTGCCATGGGTTTCGGCGCGCCTGGGCGGCGTTGCGCCACGATGAGGGCCGTGAGGTCAACAAAAAGGGCCCTCCTGACGTATCCGTGGGTGGGTGGGGCCGATTCGGGGCCGTGATCTGATGGTTGAATTCGTTTGTGCTCGCTTCCGCGATAGTTGCCTGTAGCGCTGCCCGGGTGGGAGGTGTCCATGTGGAGCCCCCGAGCGCAGCGAGGCGGAACGACATGGACACCGACGAGCGGGTAGCGCAGAATCGGCGACGTCTGAGAGGGGAAACCCGAGGGGTGCCCTGGTGGAGGGGTGTGAGCCGCGGCCGGGCAGGGTGGGGCGGTGGCCGCCGAGGGCGAGCATGGCCAGGGCGATCAGCGCGGCGGGGTTGTGGAATCCGAATGCGATGCGGGTGAGCAGGCGGATCTTGGTGTTGGTGGATTCGATCAATCCTTGGGACAGGCCGTGGTCGAGGGCGGCGTCGATGGCCTCGCGGTGGCGTTTGATGCGGCCGGCCAGCTCGACGAAGACCGGGATGCGGCAGCGCCGCGCCCAGGAGATCCACTTGTCGAGGGCGTCTTTGCCGTCCTGGCCTTTGACCGAAAACACATGCCGCAGGCCCTCTTTGAGCAGGTACGCGCGGTAGAGCCGGGTGTCGGTCTTGGCGATCCAGGCCAGTTTGGCGGTTTGGCGTTCGGTGAGGTCTTCGGGGTTTTTCCACAGTGCATAGCGGGCGGCTTTGAGCCGCCGTGCTCGTTCATGACCCGGCCGCGGCGCGGTGTTCCTGCTGGGCCGACCACGGCCCCACTTGGGCTCGCCGCGCGCGATCGCTCGCGCGTCGTTTCAGGCCCGGCGCCGCTCGGCGTCCAGCGCCTCGGTGGCCCAGGCCAGCACATGAAATGGATCTGCGCAGCGGATCGCGCCCGCGCAGCGCTCGGCGACCACATCGGCAATCCACTCCGCCGCATCGGCGGACACATGGGTGATCTGCGCGCACCGCTGGGCGCCCAGAGCGTCGAAAAACCGCCGCAGCGTCTTGGTGTCGCGGCCCGGGGCGGCCCACACCAGCCGGCCGCTGTCGTGGTCAACCGCCACCGTGAGGTACTTGTGGTGACGCTTATAGGAGATCTCATCGATGCCGATCCGACGCAGACCCGCAAACCGGTCGATCCTCTTCTCCGTGTCGGCCCACACCCTCGCCACGATCGCCCCTACGGTGCGCCAGGCGACCCGCATCAACTCGCACACCGCGGTTTTCGAACACGCCACCGCCAGCCAGGCCACCGTGTCATCAAAGGCCAAAGTGTGCCCGCCATGGTGGCGCGCCCACGGCACCGCCACCACCGTAGGCCCATGGGCGGGGCAGTTCACCCGCGGCGCATCGGCCTCCAGCACCACCTGCATCGTGCCCCAATCCAGGCCCCGCCACCGGCGCCGACCCTCACCCCGGTCATACCAGGGCGCCCTGCGACCGCAGCGGCCACAACGGCGCGAAACACCACTTCGCGGCCGCACCCGCGCCACCACCAGCGTGTCGCCGTCGGCGTCTTCCTGCCCGAACCCCTCGAACTCGATGTCTTCGATCACGGTGCGCTGCTCGACACCCAGCAGCGCACGCCATAGCCTCACATTGCGCACGTCGTTGTTGGCTCCTTTGGTTCCTGACCTTCCACAAGCCAGAAACCTTAAGCCACAACGACGTGCGCCCCTTCCATCAACAACCGGCCCACGGAAGCGTCAGAAGAGCCAATTTATGCGCCTAATGTCACTATAGTTTTAATATCTGTTGTTCCGGATCTCTCGTACTGATGGCCTGCGAGTGAGGTGACCGTAGGTGAGCCGACGTAGCGACTCCAGCGTGATGCTTTTGCCCGAGACCGACAGCGGAGTGGAGATGGTAGCCAAGTTCTTCCGGGCCCTGGGCGAGCCAGCGCGGCTTCGGCTACTGGAGTTCCTGCTACGCGACGAGCACACGGTCAGCGAATGCGTGGCGCACCTGGGGATGTCGCAGGGCCGGGTGTCGTCGCACCTGGCATGTTTGGCCGACTGCGGGTATGTGCAGGTCCGCCGCGCCGGGCGGTTCGCGCATTACACGGTGGCCGACCCACGGGTGGCCGAGTTGGTGTTGTTGGCGCGGGCATTGGCCGCCGACAACGCGGCCGCGTTGGCTGAGTGTGTGCGCATCGGCCTGCCGCCTAGACGTCCATCTGCGCGGCAGCGGTGACCAGCGATAGGTACGGCTCCCTAGGCGCCGGTGGTGTGGTGGCGGTCCTGCGGCCGGTGCTGGCAGCCATCGCGTGTTGCGTGGTATCGGCGTTGCTGGCTGCGGAGGCGCCGGGGGTGCTCGACGCACAGCCGCTCAGCGGCTAGCTGATCGCGGCCGGCGCGCTCGGATTGCTGGCCGAGCTGGGCTAGCGCCACGCCAAGTCAGCCGCGTTGGCGAGCGAGCTGATCCGCCCTGCTGCTTCCAGGTCGTGTCGCAGCGTCCGGCGCAACCGGCAGCCGAAGACCGTTGCTTGCGCGCGAGGGTTTGATCCGACAGCGCGGATCGACCGCCGATACAGGGTGATTCCCAATGATTTTGGTAAGCCGCTGCGGCCTGAGGGTGGCGTCCCAATCGCGGTGTAAAAGTTCGGGCATAGATTCCGCTCACTTGCGATTGTGATTTTATGCGATGGCGCCGACAGCATCGGCCGGCGCCGCTCCGGTTTCGGCGCGTACTTCCGAATTTCGTTGCGGCAGTTGGTTCGGTGGGTCATGCAACGACCTTCGCAGGTCCTGTAGTAGCCGTAGCCCGGCCGGTGTCATGGTGAACCCGCGCCAGCCGGCCGAGGCGCGATCAAGCACGGCCCACACCAGCTTCAGGCAGGAGTGCTCGCCGGGCAGTCGGCCGATGACCTTGACTCGGCGGCGGGTTTCTCCGAAGGTCCGCTCGATGAAATTGGAGTGGCGCACCCGGGCCCAGTGCTCGCGTGGGAACCGCAGGTAGACCGTCAGCGAGTCACGGTCATCAAGCAGACACCGCACCGCCGCCGGATACGAGTCGCGCCAACGCTTGGCGAACGCGTCGATCCTGTTGTGCACGTAGGTGACCGCGTCGATGCCAGGCGCGATGTTCTCGGGCACATCGAAGATCGCCCAGTAGTCGGCCTTCACCTCGGCTTGGGCGTTTTTGGGCACTTTGGCAAGGATGTTTCTGGCGCGATGCACCAGACACCGCTGGCGCAGCGCGGCACCCATGGTGCGCTCCACCGCGCCGATCAACCCGGGTGCGCCGTCGCTGATCACCAGCAGCGGGCAGGCCAGCCCGCGCTCGCGGAGCCCGCGCAAAAACCCCTCCCAGGCATCCCCGGACTCGCTCGCGGCGGCCTTCAGCCCGACGAACACCGGTTTGCCGTCGGTGTCGATGCCCCACGCCGCGAGCACCGGCTCGGCCGAGGCGTTGGCGTGGTACGTGAAATGGCTGCCGTCCAAAAACAGGTAGTCCAGCTCCACCTCGTCGAGGCGCCGACGGCTCCAGGACGCGAACTGGGTCTTGATGTCTTCGCAGACCCGCGACACCGCTTCGACACCGCCGCGCCCTCGCCGAGCGCCTCGACCAAGGTGGCCTCCACGTCGCGGGTCGACAACCCGCGCACGAACCCGGCGATCACCAGCGACTCCAGCGCGTTGGTCTTGATCACCCCCGTGCCGAACAACTGGCTGGCGAACCGCTCGGTGGTGCCGCGCACCTTCGGCCGCTGCAGCGTGATCGGGCCGGCGGTCGTTTTGACCGTGGTCGGGCAATACCCGTTACGCATCCCAGCCCGCGGATCCTCGCTGGTAGCGGCCCGCTGGTAGCGATCCCGGCCCAAAAACGCGCTCACCTCGGCCTCCAACGCGCACTGCAGCAGTAGCTGCGCGCCCAACTGGGCCACCCGCTCGACTGCACGCGACAAATCCTCACCACCGGCGAACACCTCATCGATCTCCCCGCGCAACCGCTCGGCAGGCGATACTCTTTTCGACACGGACGTAGGCTCCTTCCTTCAGACTTGCTGGTCTTCGAGGGAACCTACGTCCGAACCCTTTTACACCGCCGCAGGGACACGACCGGCCTGAGGCCCAGCGGGTTGATGTGCGGTGTGGTCGCGCAGCATGACCTACCGGACGTTGAGGCAGGCCAGGTGGCTTGGGCGTGGATTTTGCGTTGGATGCGTTGCGGTTGTAGCAGCGGGCGATACAGCGTTGGATCGGATGCTGGTTCGTGCCCAGACATCAGGCGCGCAGGCGTCGGTTGTAGCGGCGCGGGATTTAAGATTGTCGCTAATGCGCCGGGAGTCCGCGCACCGGAGCAGATCAGCGACGTTGGCGAGGCTATCGGCGTCGTTGTCGCCAATTTCGGTGTCAAGGGCCAGCACCTGCTGGCTAGCCGGACCACCATGGCGGCAGCTCAAAGCGCCGTTGCCCAAGACGCGAAGGCCGGTGGCCGAAAGCCAATGGGAAACCCGCGGCAGTTGTGATCGACACCTCCGTCGATCGTCGCGGCATAACCGACCGGACACCGACCTGATGTGGCCGGGCCTGTGAGGTTGTTGACGTGGGCAGGCGAGCCGTTGAACAAACTGGGGACCGGTGGTCTTGCAAACCATAGGGGCGAGTTGGACATCGTCGAGGTGAACGGACCCGAGCATGTCAGCGTCGTGGATTGGTTCGCCGTTGACTGGCGCCGGCACGAGGAGAACGTAGCGAGGTTGCGGCGCAGGATTTTCAAGGCGACGCGGGAGGATGACTCGACCTCGGTCCGGTCGCTGCAAAAGTTGATGCTGTGGCCATGGTCGAACACTTTGGTGAGTGTTCGACAGGCGAGCCAGCGCAATGCTGGGCGTCGAACGGCCGGGATCGACGGGAAACCGCCCTGTCGAGCGAGGCCCCCGCGGATGTGGCGGTGCGCGTGCGTCGTTTGCGTTCGTCGTGGGAGCCGGTGCCGGTTCGGCGCGTGTATATTGCGAAGGCCAATGGATAACAGCGCCCACTTGGTATCCCCGCTTGGATGGATCGGTGCCACCAGGCACGGGTCGGTAATGCGTTGGAACCCAAGCGGGAATCCTTATTCGAAACCCGTCCTGCGGGTTTCGTCCCGGGCGCGACTGTGCCGACGCGATCGGCGCCCGTATCCTACGCTCGCCACGAGCCAAACGGGTGTGGATTTTGGATGCCGATCTGTCGGCCGCGTTCGATCGGATCGATCACTCTTGGTTACTCGAGGCGCTCGGCGGGCCCCCCGCGCGAGGGCTGCCAACTGTTGGGGGTTGAGTGGTCGGTAGTTGTCGGTGGTGTGCTGTAGGAACAGAAGTGTGAATCTGGCGGCGTGGGCTGAGCGCAACGGTGTTGCGGGGGTGAGTGCGTATCGCTGGTTTAGCGCCGGGTTGCTGCCGGTGCCCGCCCGGCGAGTGGGTCGGCTGATTCTGGTGGATGAGCCGACCGGCGAGGCTGGCTCACGAGGGCGCACGGCCGTCTACGCGCGGGTGTCCTCGGCCGATTAGAAGCCTGATCTGGATCGGCAGGTGGCGCGGGTGACCGCGTGGGCCACCGCCCAACAGATCCCGGTCGACAAGGTGGTGATCGGGGTTGGTTTCGCGCTCAACGGGCACCGTCGCAAGTTCCTTGCGCTGCTGCGTGACCCGACGGTGAGTCGGATCGTGGTGAAGCATCGGGATCGGTTCTGCCGGTTTGGCTCTGAATACGTCGAAGCCGCTCTTGGCGCCCAAGGCCGTGAGCTGGTGGTGGTCGATTCCGCTGAGGTCGATGACGACCCGGTGGGCGATATGAGCGAGATCCTCACCAGTATGTGCGCGCGACTCTACGGCAAACGCGCTGCGCAGAACCGGGCCAAGCGCGCGCTGGCGGCCGCGGCGTCCGACGAGGTGGAGGTGGCCTGAGATGCCACGTTTCGAGGTGCCCGACGGCTGGTGTGTGCAGGCGTTCTGTTTCACGCTGGACCCGAACGGGGGCCAGGCCCGCGCGCTGGCGCGGCATTTCGGGGCCCGGCGCAAGGCATACAACTGGGCCGTCGCCACGCTGAAAGGCGATATCGAAGCCTGGCGCGTCAGCGGTGTCGAGACCGCGAGGCCCTCGCTGCGGGTGCTGCGCAAACGCTGGAATCAGGTCAAAGACGAGGTGTGCGTCAACGCCGAGACGGGCCAGCCGTGGTGGAGTGAGTGCTCCAAAGAGGCCTACGCGGGCGGGATCGCCGCCGCGGTGGACGCCTACTGGAACTGGCAGAGCTCCCGATCGGGCAAACGCGAGGGCAAGCCGATGGGCTTCCCCCGGTTGAAGAAGAAAAGACGCGACGCCGACCGGGTGACGTTCACCACCGAGGCGATGCGCGTCGAACCCGACCGACGCCACCTCACGTTGCCGCTGATCGGCACCGTCCGCACCCACGAGAGCACCCGCCGCATCGAGCGACTCATCCGTGCTGGGCGGGCGCGGGTGCTGGAGATCTCGGTGCGCCGCGACGGCACTCGCCTGGATGCGAGTGCTCGGGTGCTGGTGCAGCGCCCGCTGCAACCCGGGGTCGCGCGACCAGGTTCGCGGGTGGGTGTCGATGTGGGTGTGCGTCGTTTGGCGACGGTCGCCAGCGCTGAGGGTCTCGTGATCGAACAGGTGCCGAATCCGCGACCGCTCGACGCCGCGCTGCGCGAGCTACGCCACGTGCGCCGGGCACGGTCGCGCTGCACGAAAGGCTCACGGCGCTACCGTGAGCGCACCACCGAGATGTCTCGGCTGTATCGCCGGCTCAACGATGTCCGCACCCATCACCTGCACGTTCTGACAACACGTTTGGCCAAAACCCACGGCCGGGTCGTGGTGGAAGGATTAGACGCCGCCGGGATGCTGCGGCAAAAAGGGCCTGCCGTGGGCTCGCGCCCGGCGGCGCGGGCACTCCGATGCCGCCCTGGGCACACCACGGCGGCACCTGGCCTACAAGGCTGGCTGGTACGGGTCGCGGTTGGTGGTGGCCAACCGCTGGTTCCCGTCATCGAAAACCTGCCACCTTTGTGCGCATGTGCAGGACATCGGTTGGGACGAAAAGTGGCAATGTGCCACGTGTTTAGCGGTCCATCAGCGCGATGACAACGCTGCGATCAACCTCGCGCGCTACCAGGAAACCATTAGCGTCGTCGGCCCAGGTGGGGCCGCCGTCAAGCGTGCAGCCGACCGTAAGACCCGGCCTGGCCGGGCAGGTGGCCGTGAAGCGTGGAAGGGACGCGGCCGCAAGGCCGCCGAACAACCCCGAGACGGGGTGCAAGTCGCGTGACCACTAAAGATCACTCACTTGCAACGGTTGATCGAGAATTGGCTGAGAAAGCCGGGGCGCCTCGGCTTCAACGTCCGCCGCTACCGGCGCGGACAGCGGCCGGCCAAGCTGTTCATCAACCCGAGCCCGGACGCGGTCAAGCGTGTTCATCGTAGGCTCGCCGACGAGATGTGCCGAACACGCGGATCGAACGCGTTGGCGATCGTCGCCAGGCTCAACCCGATCATCCGGGGCTGGGCCACCTACAACCGAGGGATGGTGTCCAGCAAGATATTCAGCTCGCTGGACAGCTACTTGTGGCGGCTCACCTACCGGTGGGGCGCCGCAGTCACCCGGGGAAATCATAAACGTCGGTCGTGGACCAGTATTTCGGCCGGTTCCACAAGTTCCGAAACTACTGCTGGGTGCACGGCGATCCCGACCACGCGGCGACCAGAGCGAAATCATCACCCACACGGTCAAATTCGTCTGGGCTCCCATCGTCCGCCACACCACGGTCGCGGGCCGGGCATCTCCCGAAGACCCCGCGCTAGGTGACTACTGGGCCAACCGGTGACGCAACGTCACACCACCGTTGGACGGCTACAACATCGGCCTGCTCGCCAAGCAGGACGGTCGCTGCCGGCTCTGCGGAGACCAGTTGATCACCGCCGACCGGCCGCCGGACTCTCCATACGAGGGGGAACGGTGGTGGCTTGTCGTGGTCAGGAAAACAATCACCGCCGAATACCTCACCCGCCACGGGCGAGACGGCACAGCGGGCAGAACCCGGACACGCCTTGTACACGCCTTCTGCCGAAGCAGCCGCGGGCACGCCGACGCAGAAGTGACCAACCATCCGCAACGCCCTCGGGGCTTGCTTGAGCCGTGTGCGGTGAAAGTCGCCGCGCATGTGATGTCCAGGGTAGCGAACTGTTTACTGTGAAGCATCCCGGGTTTCATGCACACCTGGTTACGTGTGACCGGTGTGCTTTCCGGCCTGGAGTCGAGCGTAGTGCTCGGCCTCGGCTTCCGCGGGCGGGATGCGGCCCAGGCGGTGCATAAGCCTGCTCTCGTTGTACCAGCTAACCCACGCCGAAGTCATATTCTCCAGGTCTGCGACGGTACGGATTGGGCCGGTGCGAAACGGGGAGCCCGGGCGCACGCATTCGGTTTTGTAGAGCCCGATCGTGGTTTCGCACAGTGCGTTGTCCAGGGCATCGCCAACGGTACCGATCGATGGTATCAGCCCTTCCAGCATCAGCGTTTCACCGTAATGTACTGCAGTATACTGACTTCCGGCATCGCTATGGTGTACTGTGCGCTCGAAAGGGCGCCCTTGACGGGCGCGGAAGACCGCGGCATGCCGGAGTGCGCGGTCGACGAATCCGGTGTCTTTGGTCATCGAGCACTCCCAGCCCGGGATCAGCCCGGCATAGGCATCTACAACGAACGCGGTGTAGCCGAACCCGCCGGTGTCCAGCGGCACGTAGGTGAAGTCAGCTACCTCCAGCAGGTTGGGTGCGGCAACGCGCCACCGCCGGCCCACCAGGTCGGGCGCCCGACCCGCAGCCGGGTCGCGCTCGGTGGTGCGCGGCGGGCGGCGCGCCCGCATGACACCCCGCCAACCGTTGTGCCGCATAATCCGTTCCACCGTGCACCGGGCCACCGGGATGCCCTGACGTTGCAGGTGCGCCCACATCTTCAGGCTGGCGTACAAGCTCTCCGGTGGGCGTTTGCCCTCGGCGTCGGGTTCGTAGTAGCCGGCCAGGATTTCGGTGATCGTGGTGTCCCACAGGGCCCGTTTCGACGGTGCCGACGAGACGTGCGCCCAAAAGGTGCGCGGGGCGATCGCCACGCCCTGGATCGCCAGGGCGCGGCAGATCGGCACGACCCCGAACCGCCCCTTGTGTTCATCGATGAACGCACAGATCAGCGGTGTAGCGGGTCGCACTCCCGCGCGAAGAAACTCGTTGCGGCCTTGAGTATTTCGATAGTTATCTGAGGGCCCAAGCAGACCGTCCATGATGTAGACGACACGCTGGTTGAGGTGCCAGGAAATACGTTGTGGACTGGTTATCTTCGGTGTCTATGACGTGGCCTGGGCTGCGGGTGCAGCTGGTGGTGATGCCGTTTGGTGATCGTCAGTCGTGGACGCTGGTCGATCGCGATTTCGTGGTGGTCGAGCCGGCCGAGGCGTTCTTGTCGCATCTGCACGCGGTGGAGCGGTCACCGAACACGGTCAAGGCCTACGCGCATGATCTGCGGGACTGGTTCGAGTTCCTCGACCAGCGTCGCCTGCTGTGGTCGCAGGTGCGGCTGGAGGACGTGGGCCGGTTCGTGGCGTGGCTGCGGCTGCCGGCGAGCGCACGGCTGGGTAACGTCGCGGCGCTGCCGACGGCGGACAGCGTCTGCACGGAGGCGACGGTCAACCGGAAGCTGTCGGCGATCTCAGCGTTCTACGAGTTTCATCAACGCCACGGGGTGGACTTGGGTGATCTGCTGACGACCTGGCAGCGGCGCCGAACACGTGGTGGATCGTGGCGTCCGCTGTTGGCGCACTTGGGAGCTCGACCGGAACGCAGCAAGCGGATCCGGCTACGAGCCGAGCAGCGCATCCCTGAGACGTTGGATGCTGAGCAGATCGCGACGATCGTGGCGGCCTGTGATCGACTGCGGGACCAGTTCCTGTTCTCCTTGCTGGCTGCGTCGGGTTTGCGGGTTGGTGAGGCGTTGGGGTTGCGCCACGCTGATGTCGACGCGGCGGCTCGGCTGGTGTCGGTGGTGCCGCGGCGCAACGCCAACGGAGCGCGGGCCAAGGGGGTGGGTGGTCGGCGGGTGCCGGTGCCGGCCGGGGTGATCCGGCTGTATGCCGATTACCTGCACACCGAGTACGGCGACCTGGACAGCGACTACGTGTTCGTCAACCTGTGGTCGGGACCGATCGGGCATCCGATGACGTATGTCAGTGTCTATGATCTGGTCTGCCGGATTCGGAAACGGACCGCAATCTCGTTCGGGCCACATATGTTTCGGCACTCCTATGCCACAGAGCTGCTGCGTCGCGGGGTGGCGGTGGAGGTGGTGGCCCACCTGCTAGGTCACTTCTCGATCGCCACAACCGGCGACACGTATGCGCATTTGAACGTCGAAGACGCTCGACGCGCGTTGGTGGCCGCGGGATGGCTGGCGAATCCGGACGAACCGCGGTGAGCGTCGAGGCGCTGGCCGGCGCACCCGGGCTGACGCTGGCCGAGCGCCTGGATGCGCTGGTGCGTGCGGAGTTCCGGGTCGAGGTGTTGGTGCCCGCAGTGGGTGATCCCATCCTCGGGTCGCCCGCGTGTGCGGTGCGCGGGTGTGTGCACTCCAGCCGCTACGCCGGGCTGTGTCTGGCGCACCTGGCTCGCTGGAAGCAGGCCGGTCGCCCGCCGCGCCACGAGTGGACTGCGATCGCGGATCCCGCGGTGATGGGTCATCGACCGCTTCAACCTTGCCTGGTGGCCGAATGCGGGTTCGGCCAGCATCGATATCAGTTGTGCTACAAGCATTCCCAACTGTGGGACAAGTGCGGGCGCCCACTGCTGGATCAGTGGCAGCCAGTGCTTGCCGAGGCACCGATGCCGGTGTGTGCGCTGCCAGGGTGTGTGCTGTGGGCGGAACTGGACGGGGGCTGGTGCCGGTCGCATCACGTTCGGTGGCGGCAGCGAGGCCGCCCGCCGGCCGCCGAGTTCATCGATTACTGCGCCAGCTACGGCGAGGACCGTTTCGACTTGCGGGCGCTGCCGCCGAGCCTGCGGCTGGAGATCGGCTACGGACTGCAGTGCCGGGTCGATGCCAACCGGACCCGCACCACACCGCGCTCCATCAAGGCGCTGCTGGATCATCTGGCCGCCAGCGGTGCTCAGTCGCTGTTGGAGCGTCCGCTGGCCGACTGGCTGGCCGGGCTACCAGCCGCTGCGGTGAACACGCCGCGGGCGTTTCTCGGCTACGCCATCGAGTGCCTGCTCGACCTGCGTGACGGAACAGGCTGGGACAGCGAATACCAACGTGACGTGTGGCTATTGCGCCGCCTCGGAATCGCCGGCCCCGGGGCCGCCCGCCTGGATTTCACTGCGGTGCAACCACTATGGCTGCGGGATCTGGCCAAGCGGTGGTGCCGCTGGCGGATGTCGTGCGGGATTGGGCTGGGCCAGTTGCGCAAGGACCGCATCGCCATCGTGCGCTTCTCGCAGTTCACCCCCGGATTGGCGGACTCGAACGGCCCGGGCACGCTGGACCGGGCGGCGCTGGAGGCCTACCTGGCCCGGTTGGCCATCGAAATTGCGCACCCCAAGACCCGCAGCACCGACATCGGGGCGGTGACCGGCTTCCTGCACGCCGTTCGCCAGCACCGGTGGGCATCGCTCCCCGCGGAGGTGCAGCTGTATCCCAGCGACCAGCCCCGCCGCGACGAGACACCCGCACCACGGGCGATTCCCGAGTTCGTCATGGGCCAGCTGGAAAGCCCGGCCAACCTTGATCGGATCAGCGACCCGCGGATCCGGCTGCTCGTGGAGATCCTCATCCGCACCGGTCTGCGCATCGGGGATGCCACCCGGTTGGCGTTGGACTGTCTGAGCCGCGACCCGCAGGGCGCGGTCTATCTGCGCTACCGCAATCACAAGATGCGCCGCGAAGCGGTCGTGCCCATCGACGACGAACTGGCCACCTCGATCCAGGCGCAGCAGATGCGCACCCGGACACAGTTCCCCACCACCGCCGTGCTGTTGCCGCGCGGCAGCGCCAACCCCGACGGGCGCCTACCCATCCCAACCGCGACATTCCACCTCCAGCTCGGCCAGTGGCTGCAAAACTGTAGCGTCACAGATGAACTCGGCCAACCAGTCCATGTCACCGCTCACCAATTCCGCCACACCGCGGCGACCCGGTGGATCAACCATGACGTGCCACAAGAAGTGGTCCGGCGGCTGCTCGACCACACCAGCCACACCATGACCGCGGTGTATGCCCGCCTGGCCGACAGCACCATCCGCGCCCAGTGGGAACGTGCCCAGAAGATCAACATCCGCGGGGATCCCGTTGACACCACGATCGACGGGCCGCTCGCCGATGGTGAATGGATGAAGCAGAACCTGGCCCGCGCGACCATGACGCTGCCCAACGGCTACTGCGGGCTGCCGCTGCAGAAATCGTGCCCGCACTCCAACGCGTGTTTGACCTGCCCACTATTCGTCACGACCGCCGAATTCCTGCCGCAGCACCGCCGCCAACTCGAGGACACCCGCGCATTGATCGCCCGCGCTGAATCCGACGGCCACACCCGCCTGGCAGAAATGAACCGCACCGTCGAAACCAACCTGCTCACCATCATCACCACCCTCGACGCCGAGCACGCCGAGTGCCGATGCGCCGCGGTAGACGGCCAAACATGCTGCGGGAAGGACTCATCCGATGCGATCTGACAACAGCCACCACCTCATCGCCGCCGCCCAACGCCGCCGTGCCGAGACCCTTCAACGCGCCCGCCGAGCCCTGCAGGACCTCGGTGACACCGGCCAAAAGTGCACCGTCACGCAGATCGCCGCCCACGCCGGCGTCTCCCGCTCGTGGCTGTATGCCCAACCCGAACTCCGCGACCAACTCCGCCAACTGAGTGCCGCACCCCAACCGACCGAACCAGCAGCCCCCCAAGTCGAACACAGCTCCGAAGCCTCACTACGCCAACGCCTCAGCCTCGCCCACGAACGCATCCGCGAACTCGACAACGACAACCGTCACCTACGCGACCAGATCGCGCTCATGCACGGACAGCTGCGCGCCAACCGCATCGCCGCGACCTCCGTCGCGGACACCGTCCATGACGAAAATAGCGAGGTCATGCCACCAAAATGTCCGTCCGGCCCAAGATAACGATAGTCTGCTCAAGTTCTCGGTTCTTCTTGCGCAGCTCCCGCAGCTCCCGGCTCTCCTCGCTGGACATCCCCGCCGCTTCACCCGCGTCGATCTCGGCTTGGCGCACCCACTTGCGCAGGGTCTCCGCGTTCATCCCCAACCGGCCAGCGATCGCCCTCATCGCTGCCCACTCTGAGTCATAGTCGTCGCGGTGTTCGCGGACCAGCCGCACCGCCCTGGCCTTGGTGTTCTCGTCATACCTGATTGCCATCGCGCCATCCAGTTGCGTCCAGGGAGGTGGTGTACGACCCGCTGATTAGCGGGTGTGTCGCAGCCCAGTAGAGGGCGGTCATCGCGTGATCCTTCGAAACGACGGATCAGTCACCCGAAGGAGAACAACGCGATGACCAACCACCACCCTATCGATGTTGAGAAGCTGTTGGAGGAGCAACTCGCCACGGCGAGCCCGGATTTGCTGCGGGCGCTGTTGTCGACGTTTATTCAGGCCCTGATGGGCGCGGAGGCCGACGCGGTGTGCAGCGCTGGCTATGGGCAACGTAGTCCGGGTCGCACCAATCGGCGCAACGGGTATCGGCCTCGGGATTTCGATACCCGCGTCGGCACGATCAAGCTGGCAATTCCCAAGTTGCGCCGGGGGAGCTATTTCCCGGACTGGCTGCTGGAGCGGCGCAAGCGGGCCGAGCGGGCGCTGACCAGTGTGGTGGCGACCTGCTATCTGCTCGGTGTGTCCACCCGGCGCATGGAGCGCCTCGTCGAATCCCTCGGCGTGACAGGCCTTTCTAAATCGCAGGTCTCGGTCATGGCTGCCGAGCTCGATGAGGCGGTGGAGGCGTTTCGCACCCGCCCACTGGATGCCGGCCCCTACACGTTTGTGGCCGCGGACGCCCTGGTGCTCAAGGTGCGCGAGGGCGGGCGGGTGGTCGGGGTGCACACCCTGATCGCCACCGGCGTCAACGCCGAGGGCTACCGCGAAATCCTGGGCGTGCAGGTCACCTCCGCCGAGGATGCAGCGGGCTGGTTGGCGTTCTTCCGCGACCTGGTGGCTCGCGGGCTGTCCGGGGTGGCCCTGGTCACCAGTGACGCCCATCCCGGGCTGGTCGAGGCCATTGGCGCCACCTTGCCCGGAGCGGCCTGGCAGCGCTGCCGCACCCATTACGCGGTCAACCTGATGACCGTCACCCCGAAATCGTCCTGGCCGTGGGTGCGCACCCTGCTGCACTCGATCTTCGACCAGCCTGACGCGGAATCTGTTGCAGCTCAGTATGATCGAGTACTCGACGCGCTGAGTGGCAAGCTGCCGAAAGTGGCTGAGCACCTTGATGCCGCCCGCGCCGAGCTGCTGGCGTTCACCGCCTTCCCCAAACAGATCTGGCGCCAGATTTGGTCGAATAATCCCCAGGAGCGGCTCAACAAAGAGATCCGGCGCCGAACCGACGTGGTGGGCATCTTCCCCGATCGCAGTGCGATCATCCGCCTCGTCGGCGCGGTGTTAGCTGAACAGCACGACGAATGGATCGAAGGCCGCCGCTACCTTGGCCTCGACGTGCTCACCCGATCCCGCGCAGTGCTGGCCACCACCGACCAACCGGTCGATGACCAGTCCGGCACCACCACGCCGGCATTGATGGCCTAAACTCCCACCCGAAGGGTCACGCATCGAGCGAACTCATACACCACCACTCCGGACTTGGCCCGCCATCCTTCCCTCAAAGGAAGGTGTGCAAAAAACCCGGGACGGTTTACTGATGTGTGGGTAAATGTGATCGAATGTATGTTTTGCTGAGTGTGTGAAGTTGGCTGAGTGGGCTCGTAGCAGCGGTGTTCACCCGCAGACCGCTTACAGGTGGTTTCGGGAGGGCAAGATGCCGGTGGCTGCTCGGCGGTTGGAGTCGGGAATGATCTGGGTCGAGGCCCCGGCAGCTGAGGAGGCTGGTCGCACAGTCGTTTACGCGCGGGTGTCCTCGCATGATCAGCGCTCTGGTCTCGATCGGCAGGTTTGTCGGTTGACGCAATGGGCCACGTCGAATGGGTGTGAGATCGGCGAGGTGGTGTGTGCGGTCGGGTCGGGGTTGAACGGGAAGAGGCGGCGGTTGCGGCGGGTCTTGTCAGGCCCTTCTGCAACGGTGGTGGTTGTGAAACATCGGGATCGTCTGGCCAGGTTCGGGGTTGAGAATCTTAAGGCGGCGTTGTCGGCGCAGGGCCGCCGGATCGTCGTGGCTGATCCGGGTGAGACCACCGATGATTTGGCACGCGACATGATCGAGGTGCTGACCTTGATGCGCGCGCGTTTGGGTGGTCGTCGTGGCGCACGGAATCGGGCGATGCGCGCGATCACGGCGGCAAAGACCGAATCGGGGCAGGTGCCCTGATGGCGAAGATGGGCGGGCTCAAGCGCGCGGCCCAGGCTCTCGGCGTTGCCGGTAGCACGCTGCGGCAACAGGGGTGGGCGACCGCTTCGCCGGCCCGCGTGCAAGCTGTCATGCGCGATGCACCGGACTGGCTGATCGCTGCGCGATGAAATCGGGGCAAGAAGCGCGCCAGGCAGCAAAGGCGGCGCGGGCGTGAGAGCGTCGCCAGAAGCCTGGGCGTACCGGTCCGCGTCGTCAAGGAACACCAGATCACACCCGGAGGTATTGCGGAGCTGCGTGCTGGGCCGCCGGGTTGGTTGCCGCCCAAGAGCGGCGCAGGGGACAGATCGAGCCTGAACGCGCCGCCGCGCAGCGCCGCGCTGCACGTGAGGCCGAGGAGCAGGAATTGGCTGAGGCGTATCTTTGGGCGATCAAAGGCCGCGGTGACACCGATGCTTGGGCGGCTGGCGTGCTGCCTGGTGCCGCAATCCACCGTATCGATGTGGGCGATGGCACCGTGGTGCCCATCGTGCCGGCGGCGTTGAAGGTGCTGCGCTAACGGTGACCGTGGGGCTGCGCACCGGCGCTCAGGCTGCACAGGGTGCCGGGATCACCGGTGGTAGGCAGTTGGCGGGGAAACCGAAACCTGATGGCACACCGACATTATCGCGATTCGTGGATGTGGGCGCGGATTTCGAGGCTCATCGGCGCGCGGTGGAGTCGGTGTCAGTGCTGTTCGAGCTGTTCGATGGGGCGCTGACGGGTATGCCGCCAGCGGGTCGCCGGGTGCGAAGTTGCTCACTGGGTGGATTATCACCGCGGCGAAGTGTGAGGTCGAATGGCCCACCGGCAATGACCGCGCCGGATTGGCGCGGTCGCACTTCGGCGCCCGCCGCAAAGCGTTCAGCTGGGGCTTGGCGCATATCAAAGCAGGCTTGGACGCGAAGACCGTTGATCCGGCCCATGAGTCGGTGTTGGGATCTGGGCTTGCTACCTAAGGCGTGGAACCGGGCGAAGGGCGAGGTCGCGCCATGGTGGGCCGAAAATTCCAAGGAGGCATACTCCTTAGGGCTGGCCGATCCGGCGGCGGCGTTGAGCAATTGGGGCGCCAGCCGCAACGGCACGCGAAAGGGCCGGCGGGTCGGTTTTCCGCGATTCCAATCCGCGCGCCAAGACCCGGGCCGGGTCCGGTTCACCACCGGCGCTACGCGGGTCGAGGCCGACCGCCGCACGATCACGGTGCCGGTGATCGGCGCTCTGCGAGCCAAGGAACGCACTCGCCGCGCGCAACGCCACCTTGCCGCGGGCCGCGCCCGCATCCTGAGCATGACCCTGTCGCAGCGGTGGGGGCGGCTGTTCGTCTCAGCCAGCTACGCGCCGCGTACCCCAGAATCGGCAAAAACGCCGACCCAACCGGCGGTGCGCGCCGGGGTCGGCCTCGGTATACCCACGCTGGCCACCGTTGCGACCCGCCACAGCATGACAGGCGCCGAAACACTTGTCGAATATGAAAATCCGGCCCCGTTGAAAGCCACCCTGACGGCACGACGGCGAGCCGATCGTGAACTTTCCCGCCGCATCCCCGGCTCCCACGGATATCGGGCAGCGAAAACCAAGCTGACCCGCCTGGATCGCCGGTGTGCGCATCTGCGGCGGGAAGCAGCCCACCGGCTCACCACCGAGTTGGCGGGCACCTACGGCCAGATCGTGATCGAGGATCTCGACGTGGCCGCGATGAAACGCAGCACGGGGAAACGCGCCTACCGGCGCGCGGTCTTCGATGCCGCGATGGGGTTGGTCGCGCCCATGATGGCTTATAAGACCACCCGGTGTGGCAGCACCCTAATCGTGGCGGATCGCTGGTTTGCCTCCAGCCAGATCCATCACGGTTGCTACCTTCCCGACGCCAGCCCGTGCCGCTTGGAAGGCAAGGGCCGAATCGATAAACACCTCGTCTGCCCGCACACCGGTGAAGTCGTTGACCGTGATCGCAATGCTGCGCTCAACCTCCGTGACTGGCCGGATATGCCAGTTGTGGCCCAGTTAGGGCCACGGCCCTGTTCGTCAGCAATTCCGGCAGGGGTGCCGGAGACGGCGGCTCAAACGATCAGGCCCACCGATCGCCTGGGGAGTTTGCGTAAGACCCGCCCGCACGGGAAGGCCGCGAGCAGTGAGGCCAAAACCACAATCGCACCCGCGACAAAGCAACTCCGCAAAGAGAGCTCCTAAATGAGACTCACAAACGCTCACTCAGATGCAACGGTCGGCAGGCTGGCGAGCGCCCCCCACGCTCGCTGATGCGGGCATGGCGAGGCTGGTCGACGATGCGACGCTGGATGCCGCTCGGGACATCATCGGGCTGACCGAGGCCGCGAGCAGATACAGCGACGCCCTCGCGTTCCCCGGCGACGTTGGCGCCGCCGCGTCCGGCGGTGTCGATCAGACCCAGTCGCTGAGACGGCACAGCCGGGACCGTGCCTCGATAGTCCCCGACCCGGGGCCAGGTGTTGCCCATCATCCGCCCATGCTCGTCAGTCAGCCGTCAGCAACCCTGCTAGTCGGCGGGATGGCAGAAAGTGCGGTGTCGTGCGGCGCGATGGGGCGGCGGCTCAGGGGCGGGACGTGGACTTCGGGCCGGCCGCCGGACGCGGGCGGCGGGGGGTGCGGTGGGCGGAAAGATAACCGACGCTGGCGACGCAGAACGGCACTAAATAGTTCACCGCGACCCGCAACCAAGTGCCTCCGTCGGCGTGACCGCCGGCGATGATCGCGCCCTGGTTGACCAGCGAGAGCACGGTGCCCACCAGCGCGGCGGTCGGGGTGGCGGTCCGCACGGTCCGGCCTCGGGCGAACAGCGCCATCGCCTGCCGCGGGCGGCTCCAGGTGGGCGGGTCTGGTGGTCGAGAGGCCATGGGTCACCGTCTCAAAAACAGCAGCAGCAAGGTGGGCTCATGCGCTCAAGGCGGATGTAGTGATCGGTGTCGGCGCCGCGGCCGGGCTGCTCGCGGCCCGGATCGCTGCGCGGCTCGGCGCCCGGGTGGTGCTGATTGAACACCTTAAACACCGCTGGCCTGCCGGCGGCTGCCGGTAGACCGGGTGGTGCCGTGGTGCGGGGACTCAGCGGGGCGCTTCTCAAAGGCGGGTTCGTCGGTGCTAGCCGCTGCAGCAGCGCGGCGGGGTGGCGGCGTCGAGGAGGGCGTTCACCAGGGGCTTGGCGAGATCGTGGGCCTCGGCGACGGGAAGCACGGTGGCGCCGGGATGGCTGGCGAGCCACGGCGCGGCGGCCTGGGCGCCGGCGAAGAAGTGGACGTGGTCGCAGAATGCGGCGCGGATCGAGGTGGGGGCTTCGGGGGTGACGATCGAGACGACCGCGCTGTCCGGGTCGACGTGGGTGATCCGATCGGACGCGACGGTGACCCGGACCGGAACACCGGTGGCGTGGCAGGGGGAGGTCACATACGCCGTGCGACCCAGAATGGTGGGGAAGACGAGCGTGTCCAGGGCGCACCAGGTGTACAGCGCGGTGCCGCCGACTTCGAAGCGGTGATCGGTGGGACGCAGGGTCAGGCCGCTGCCGACGACCCGGCCGTGCTCGTCGTATTCGGTGTCGGGCATCTCGGCAAGCGCGGCGCGGACCTGCTCGAGGGTGCAACCGGCGGCCTGCGCGAGCTGCTCGACCGTCACCGGCTGCCCGCGGGTGAGCAGCCGCAACAGCGGGCGCCAGAGCCCGCGGCCCGCGATGGCGGCGAGGCTTTCGGACAGGCGGGCGGCGAGCCGGTTCACGTTGGTGTCCACGGGGGATCCCTTCCGGTATGTCATTGCGGCGGTAGGTTATCCGGCGCAGCAGGACAGTTTGCTGACGTCGGAGGCATAGGCCTGGGCGGCGAGTTTGAGGGATTCGCCCATGGTCAGGTAGGGGGCCCAGGTGTGGGTGAGCTGATCGACGGTGAACCCGGCGGTCAGGGCGTAGGTGGCGGCGGTGATGATCTCCCCGGCGTTCTCGGCGAGCACGTGCACGCCGAGCAGCCGACCGGTGCCGGCCTCGGCGACCAGTTTCACCAGCCCGCGGGTGTCGCGGTTGACCAGCGAGCGCGGCACATACGCCAGGGGTAAGACGCGGCAATCGCAGTGCAGGCCCGCATCGGCGGCTTGGGCGTCGGTCAACCCGACCGACGCGACGGCGGGGCTGGTGAAGGTGACCCGCGGCAGGGCGGTGTAGTCCAGGGTGCGCCGGGCACCGTCCAGGGCGTTGTCGGCGACCAGGGTGCCGTGGGCGGCGGCGACGTAGACAAACTGCGGTCCGCCGGTGACATCACCGGCAGCCCAGATCCGCTCGTGGTCGGTGCGCAGATACTCATCCACCACCACCTCCCCCCGCAACCCGATCTTGACCCCGACCCGCTCCAAACCCAGTCCGGTGGTGACCGGGCGGCGGCCGGTGGCGATCAACAGCTGCTCGCCGCGCAACGCGGTCTCCTCCCCGTCACGGACGGCGGTGAGGGTGTAACCGTTCGCGTCGGGAGTCACCGCGGTCACGGTGGTGGCGGGCAGTGCGGTGATGCCCTTGGCGGCGAGCGCCTCGGTCAGGCCAGCGGAGATCTCCGGTTCCTCGAAAGGGGCGATCCGGTCCAAGGTTTCGACGACGGTGACCTCGGTGCCCAGCCGGGCGAACAGCTGGGCCTGCTCCAGCCCGACGGCGTTGCCGCCGACCACCACCATCGACGCAGGCAGTTCCGTGAGCTCCATGGCGGTGGTCGAGGTCAAATAGCCACCCGGCTCGAGGCCGTCGATCGGCGGCGCCCAGGGCGCCGAGCCGGTGGCGATCAGGAAGTGGTCGGCCTCGATCCGGCGATGGTCACCGTCCTCGAGTGTCACGTCCAGCTCGGGACCCTCGACGAACGTCGCGCTGCCGCGCACCATATCCCAGCCGTAGCTGGCGGCCAGATCAGCGTACTTCTCGGCGCGCAGCTGCTCCACCAGCGCATCCTTCCCGCTGATCAGGACCGCCCCGTTGACCGGACCGGCGCTGGCGGCGATGCCGGGAAACCGCCCCGCCGCGAGGGCGGTGTGGCGGGCCTCGGCCGCGGCCAGCAACGCCTTGGACGGCACGCAGCCGATGTTCACGCAGGTGCCGCCGACCACCCCGCGTTCGATCATCACCACCCGTGCGCCCTTTCTCGTGGCCGCGATGGCCGCGGCGAAGCTCGCCGAACCAGATCCAATGATGGCGAGGTCATAACGCATGTGGCGCCTCACATTCCGTCGATGCGCGGGGCGGGTACCCGCCGCAGCTGTTGCATTCGTTCAACCGAATGTTACAATTATATCTGGTGATCCGGATAGATGGAGTTCCCGAATCCTGGACCCATCGCGAACCGTGGCGGGCGTAAACGAAGGAAACGAAGGAGATGAGCGTGGCCGGTTTCTCTGGCATCGGCTCGATGACCCCCACCGGACCCGACCCGAGCAGCCCAGCGGCACCTCCCGGCCATCACCGCCAGACATCCATGACGGTGCTGGCTGCGGTAGCCCGCCGCCCCGGCTACCAGCTGCTGTTTGCCGTAGTGGCGGTGGCCGCTGCCGCCGTCTACACCCTAATGCTGCCGGGCCTGCACACCATGCGGGTTGACCCGTCGAACTGGGCCCACCTGACAGCTCAGGATCTGGTGTTTTCACTAGCCCTCGGGATCGGCTTGGCGACCGTGCTCACCTTGCAGGTCTTCGCGCTGCGGCAAGCGGCGGCAAGCCGGAGAGCGGCCGGCGGCAAAGCCGCGCTGGGGGTGCTCGAATCGGTGGCCGCGGTGGTTCCGAGCCTGTGTTGCACTCCAGTGCTGCCAACCGTGCTGGCCGTCGTCGGGATCGGTGCGGCCGGCAGCGCCTCGACCATGAACGCGATCGCTCCCCATGCCACGCTCATCTGGACCGGTGTCCTAGTGCTGCTAGCACTCACCAGCTGGTGGACCGCCCACCGCATCGCCGCCGACCGCTGCGACCTCGACGGCTGCCCTAGCCCCTGACCGCCGCCGGTGCGCGCTGAGCTGTCGCCCGATCACCGTTGCAAGTGAGTGATCGTTAGTGGTCACGCGACTTGCACCCCGTCTCGGGGTTGTTCGGCGGCCTTGCGGCCGCGTCCCTTCCGCGCTTCACGGCCACCTGCCCGGCCAGGCCGGGTCTTACGGTCGGCTGCACGCTTGACGGCGGCCCCAACTGGGCCGACGACGCTAATGGTTTCCTGGTAGCGCGCGAGGTTGATCGCGGCGTTGTCATCGCGCTGATGGACCGCCAAGCACGCGGCACATTGCCACTTTTCGTCTCATCCGATGTCTTGGACATGCCCACAAAGGTGGCAGGTTTTGCTCGACGGGAACCAGCGGTCAGCGACCACCAGCCGTGACCCGTACCAGCCAGCCTTGTAGGACAGGCGCCGGCGCGGGGTGCCCAGGGCGGCATCGGAGAGTGCCCGCCGTCGCCGGGCGCGGGCGCCGGGCAGCCCTCTTTGCCGCAGCATCCCGGCGGCGTCTAATGCTTCCACCACGATGCGGCCGTGGGTTTTGGCTAATCGTGTTGTCAGGACGTGCAGGTGATGGGTGCGGGCATCGTTGAGCCGGTGATACAGCCGGGAAATCTCGGTGGTGCGCTCACGGTAGCGCCGTGAGCCTTTCGTGCAGCGCGACCGTGCCCGGCGCACGTGGCGTAGCTCGCGCAGCGCGGCGCCGAGCGGTCGCGGATTCGGCACCTGTTCGATCACGAGACCGTCAGCGCTGGCGACCGTCGCCAAACGACGCACACCCACATCGACACCCACCCGCGAACCTGGTCGCGCGACCCCGGGTTGCAGCGGGCGCTGCACCAGCACCCGAGCACTCGCATCCAGGCGAGTGCCGTTGCGGCGCACCGAGATCACCAGCACCCGCGCGCGGCCCTTGGCGATGAGTCGTTCGATGCGGCGGGTGCTCTCATGAGTGCGGACGGTGCCGATCAGCGGCAACGTGAGGTGGCGTCGATCCGGTTCGACGCGCATCGCTCCGGTGGTGAACGTCACGCGGTCGGCGTCGCGTCCTTTCTTCTTGAACCGGGGGAAGCCCATCGGCTTGCCCTCGCGTTTGCCCGATCGGGAACTCTGCCAGTTCCAGTAGGCGTCCACCGCGCCGGCGATGCCATCGGCATATGGCTCTTTCGAGCATTCCGGCCACCACACCGCGCCGGTCTGGCTGTTGACACACACACCTCGTCTTTGACATGATTCCAGCGTTTGCGCAACACCGGCAGCGAGGGCCTCGCGGTCTTAACACCGGCGGCGCGCCAGGCTTCGATATCGGCTTTCAGAGTGGCCACGGCCCAGTTGAACGCCTTGCGGCGGGCCCCGAAATGCCGCGCCAGCGCGCGGGCCTGGTCCCCGTTCGGGTCCAGCGGTCGAGTAGCCGGGGGGAGTCGCACCCCCCGGCCCTCACAGAACCGTGCGTAAACCTCTCGATTTACACGGCTCTTGTTATTTCGCATGCGGTCGTAGTCCCATCGTCCAGTGCGCGAATAGAGCCGGATACTGCTCAGCGAGCTTGATCCATCTGCGCCAGGCTCGACCGTTGCGTTGTCGCAACCGTTTGAATTTCCGCGTGGACCAACGCAGGAGGTACATGTTGATCTGCAGGAAAGCGGGGGTCAACTCCGATGGACAAAACCGCCCGTAGTAGTTGATCCAGCCTCGCACTTTCGGGTTCACCAAACGAGCGAGGTCTCTCAGAGAATGATCACTGCGGAGGTGCAACCGCCACCCGCGGATCTCACGCCGGATCGCCACCAGGGCGTCCCGACTCACCGCCGGGGTGAAGTTGACGAAACCCACGCCGTGCCTGTTCCGTGACAGCCTGGGCCGAAACGTGTATCCAAGGAAGTTGAACTGCTGGACCGGATAAGTGCCGGGCCGGTTGGCATCCTTGCAGTACACGATGCGGGTCTTGTCCGGATGCAAATCCAGACCGACCTGCCTCAGCCGGGTCGCGATCGCGTCGCGAACCTGCCGGGCCTGCTGCTCGCTGCGGCAGTGCACCACAGCATCCTCGCAGTAGCGTTCGAACTGAAGCTCCGGGTGTTCCCGGACCATCCACGCGTCAAACGCATAGTGCAGGAACAGATTTGCCAGCAATGGGGAGATCGCAGATCCTTGCGGAGTTCCACGATCGCGCTCGATCAGCTCGCCATCCTGCCGTTGCAGCGGCGCCGTTAGCCACCGCCGCACATACAACAGAACCCACGGCTGATCCGTGTGTTTTTCCACCGCCCGCAGGATCAAATCGTGCGGCACGCTGTCGAAGAAAGCCTTGATATCCAGGTCCACGACCCAGTCGGCCTTCCAGCAACGTTCCCGGCAAGCGCCCACCGCGTCCAACGCGGACTTCCACGGCCGGTAGCCGTAGGAGTCCGGATGAAAGATCGGCTCAACTTTCGGCTCCAGATACATCCTGGCCACCGTCTGCGCGACCCGATCCGCGATCGTGGGCACACCGAGCACCCGCACGCCCTTTCCCCCGGGTTTGGGGATTTCCACCGCCTTGACCGGGGGCGGGAAGTAGCTTCCCGACGACATCCGATTCCAGATCTTGTACAGGTTTCTGTCTCGATCCTTCTCGAACTCCTCAAGCGACACCGCATCGACCCCGGCTGCACCCTTGTTGGCTTTGACTCTCCGATACGCCTCCCACACAACCCACTTGGAAATATCGAACGGCTTCGCCGCACACGTCGATGTGCTCACCGGCTCCTCCCAGGCCATCCTGGTTGACCCGTACCCACATCCAGATAACCCGTCCCCTTCGCTCCACCCGCATTACCGGGCTTCACCGCTACTACGAGACGGTCCGCCTCTGTGCCCCGCATCGGTACTCCGCCCCTTGCGGTGTCCGCCGCTTGGGGACCTTCCTCTCGCCGCCGTCGAACACCCGGCGACCGTATCGAGGCGACAGATTCCCACGTTCCATGCAGAAGCCTGAGCCAGGCTCGCGCCGCCTCCATGCCGGACACCGCTCGGGCAGTAAGCAGGTATCTCCCGAACTCGTCCCGAGACCGGTTCAACGCCTCGGTTTTGGTGTCCCCCAACGTATTTCGACACGTCATCAACGGTTTGCTTGCGCTCGCCTTCCTGACCCACACCTGACGCACTCCAAAGGGCGCCTTTTCCGCGACGCTCACCACCCCGGCTCTTGACCGACGCAGCTCGCGGTGGTTTGGAGCCTAGCCCTGCAGGGCGACTCCGGAGGACCTCCCTCCATCTCCTACACAGCGCGCATCAACCCACACAGGACAACCTCCAGCCCTGCAGGGTTAATGCTCGTGGCACACTGAACCGAAACGCCTGCACACACCAGCCGTCGGGCACCTCGAAACGCGGCATCTCAGGCCACCTCCGCCTCGTCGGACGCCGCGGCCGCCAGCGCACGCTTGGCCCTGTTCGGCGCAGCGCGTTTGCCATACAACCAAGCGCACATACTGGTGAGGATCTCGCTCCTATCGCCCTCCAGGTCGTCATCGACTTCAGCGGAATCGACCACCACCAGCTCACGGCCCTGGGCGGCCAGCGCCGCCTGCACGTACTCCGAGCCGCACCGGCAGAACCGACCCCGATGCTCCACCACGATCCGACTCGCTGCCGGGTCACGCAGCAGCGCAAGGAACTTCCGACGGCGCCCATTCAACGCAGAGCCAACCCCGACAACCACCTTGTCGACCGGGATCTGTTGGGCGGTGGCCCGCGCGGTCACCCGCGCCACCTGCCGATCCAAATCAGCCTTCTGATCAGCCCAGGAGCCGCGCGCGTACACGGTCGTGCGTGATCTTCGGCCAGCCGCGCCGATCGGCTCATCCACCACAATCAGCCGACCCACTCGCCGCGCCGGCACCGGCAACAGCCCGGCGTGGAACCAGCGATACGCGGCCACCCGCGCAACACCGTTGCGCTCAGCCCACACCGCAAGATTCACACCCCTGTTCCTACAGCACACCACCGACAACTACCGACCACTCAACCCCCAACAGTTGGCAGCCCATCCCGGTCGGCGACACGAACCACCGGCAGGGTCACCCAAAAGCCGTTGCCGTTGAGTGTGTTTGAGTTGCACGCTCATGCGGCGTCCCCTTGCGGGGTTTGGGTTTTGGCCTCTCCGCATCCGGCCCCGCGTGGGCGGGGTCTTACGGATGCTCCGCCGGCACCGGATGTTCCGGTGTCCGCGCCATGGCCTGTGCCAACCGATGCGGTTGGCCCGGGTACCGGTGGGGCCGTGGTCCCGACTGGACCACAACTGGCGTGATCCGGCCAGTCACGGAGATTAAGCGCGGCGTTGCGATCGCGGTCGACGACGTCGCCGGTGCGCGGACACACCAGCAGCTTGTCGATGCGCCCTTTGCCGATCAGCCGGCACGGGCTGCCGTCGGGTTGGGCGCAGCCGTGATGGATCTGGCTGGATGGGAACCAGCGATCCGCCACCGTGAGCACCGCGCCGTGGCGGGCGGTTTTGTAGGCCAGCATCGGCCTGATCGAACCCATCGCCGCATCGCAGACGGCGCGCCGGTAGGCGCGTCGGCCCATGCTGCGTTTCATGGCGGCCACGTCGAGGTCTTCGATCACGATGTGGCCATAGCCGCCGGCCAGCTCGGTGGTGAGCCGATGGGCGGCTTGCCGCCGCAGGCGCACGCACCGGCGATCCAGCCGGGTCAGCTTGGCTTTCGCTGCCCGGTGGCCGCGCGATCCGGGGATGCGGCGGGAAAGTTCACGCCGCCGCCGCGCCGCCAGGGTGGCTTTCAGCGGGACCGGATTCGGATACTCGGTAATGGTCTGCTCGCCGGTGGCGGTGTCGAGGGTGGCGACGGTGGCCAAAGCGCGCACCCCGAGGTCGATGCCGGCGACCACGGTCGGCGAGGCCACCGTGGTCGCGGTGGCCGGTGTGCGCAGCGCGTAGCCGATCGAGACGAACAACCGGCCCCAACGCTGCGACAGCGTCACGCTCAGAATGCGGGCCCGCCCGGAAGCGACATGCCGTTGCACCCGGCGGGTGTTCTCCTTGGATCGCAGCGGCCCGATCACCGGCACGGTGATGGTGCGCCGATCGTCCTCGACTCGCATGGTTCCGGTGGTGAAACGCACCCGACCGGGATCGCGGCGCGCGGATTTGAAACGCGGAAAGCCCACACGGCGACCTCGCCGTGTGCCGTTGCGGCTGGCCGACCAGTTCTGCAGCGCCCGCGCCAGATCGGCCAGCCCTGAGGAGTAGGCCTCTTTGGAATTCTCAGCCCACCACGGCGCGACCATGTCGTTGGCGCGGTTCCACGCCCACCGCAACGAACCCAGGTCCCAGCCCACCGGCTCATGGCCTGGATCGGCAGCTTTGGCGTCCAGGTCGGCTTTCACTTGGGCCAGGCCAACGCACACTTAATTACACTCAACACGCAACAGTTCGCAACCCCCACGCGCCGACCCCTCCCGACGATCGCGGTTCTCCCAGAGGTGGCGGATGTCTTCCAGCTGCTTGCCTTTGGTCTCGGGGGCAAACCGATAGACGAAGCCGAAGGCCACCAGGGCGAGAACACCAAATATCACGAATGTGCCGGCGCCGCCGAGCGAACGCAGCATCGTCAAAAATACCGAAACGACGATGGCGTTGGCCGCCAAATCGGAGGTGAGCATCACGCTCGAGCCCATGGACCGCAACCGTGCCGGAAAACACTCGCCCGCGTACACACTTATCAAGGAACCGAAGCCGATACTGAAGCCGGCCGAAAACAACAACACGCCGAGGAACCCGAACCCCGCCGCAGCGGCACCAAAATCCGCGCCGAAGGCGTAAACGGCGACCAGCATGGCATCCGCGGTGATCATCATGGCGATGCCGGACAACAGAATTGGCCGCCTGCCCAGCCGGTCGACCATCGTCAGCAACACCGCCACCGCCGCCAGCCCGGCCAGTTGAACCAGTGCCGGCAAGACGAGCTGCGCGAAGTCGCCCGCGAAGCCCATCTCGGCGAACAGCCGTGGACCGTAATAGACGACCGCGTTGACGCCGGTGATGTGCGCGAAGAAACCGAGCCCGGCCACGAAGACCGTGGCCCGCAGATACGGCCGCCGCAGCATCTGGCTGAGCGCGCCGCCGCATTCCTCGGAAAGCGCGCGGGCAACCTCGGTGAGTTCGCTTTCGACGTCGGCTGCCGGCTCTACCCGCAGCAGAGTCCGGCGCGCGTCATCGACACGGCCCTTGAGCAGGTACCAGCGGGCGGTGTCAGGTATGGGCAGCAACAATAACGTGATCAGCGCGGCCGGCGCCGCCGGCAGACCCAGCAGCCACCGCCAGCTGTGCGACCCGGCCAGCAGGTAGGTGGCCAGGTAGCCGACGACGACGCCGGCGACGGTCGCCAGCTGGTAGGCGACGAGCAACGAACCCCGCACCCGCGCTGGTGCGGACTCCGCGACGAACACCGGAACCACCACCACCGACACGCCGATGGCCACGCCCAGCAGCCACCGCGCCACCAGCAGCATCGGCAGCGACACCGACACCGCCCCCAGCGCCGCGAACGCCGCGTAGGCGACCACCACCAACACCATCGACTTCTTCCTGCCCAGCGTGTTGGCGAGCGCACCACCCGCGATCGCGCCGGCGATCTCGCCCCACACCACCACGCTGGTCACCAGCTCCTGCTGATGCGTCGAGAGGTGGAACGCCGCGGTGATGTACCGCAGAGCGCCCGCGATATTCGACATGTCGTAGCCATAGAGCACGCCCAGGATGGGGGCGGTAATGCTGACAAGTAGCCCCAGCTGCGAACGCTGCGATGAAACGACCCGTCTCACGCCGTCATGACCTCTCGTCGGACCACTGCTGCCATCTCCGGTCAGAGGCGCGATAGCCGGCCTCGCCCAAGGATATGCCGGCGAGCTCTCACCGGATACATCGCCGGGACGCTGCTACTTCTTCTTGCGGGGCGTCCATGCGGATGGCCGGAAATCCGCTATTTCGACAGCGTTCCTGGTTCCGTAGGGGAAATCGCGGCCGTCTGCGGCGAGTTTGAGGAGCCCGAGGACGAGATCCGCGGCGGTGGTCGGCCGGTAAGGCTACACGAATCGTTCCAGCCAGGTCGTCACCGCGTAGAGCGCGCCGTACGTGGCGGCGGCGATGACCAGCAGTGCTGCCAAGCGCCACCGCAGTCGCCGGAGCGCATCGAGGCTGCACTGGTTGCGTCGACGCAACCCGATCCACACCAGCAGCGCCAGCACGGCCAGCCCGCCCAGGCGAAACCACCACGCATAGTTGCCATAAAGGTCGTTCGCCCACGCGAACGCCGTGCCCGCGCTGATGATTCCGGCGAGAGCCAAGACGGCCGGCCCGACGCAGCACAGCATGCCGACCAGCCCGCCGATGATGCCGATGCGCCATACCGCCAGCCGACCGGTGCTCGCGCGCAACTGCCGGGCGTCGCGGCTTACCGCCGGAACATGGGGGTTACCCGGAGTGTTCACGGCCGGCCATCACATCGCGCCGCCTTGACACCGAACCAGGACGCCACACGGTGCGCCACGTCGTGGCGCTCACCGTCGGGTTCGCCTTCCACCGTCACTCCGTTCCAAAAGGCGACATGGTTCTTGATCCGGCGGGCCAGCGGACTCGGATGTGGATAGCACCAGGCGGCGTCGGGGTTGACGTCGTCGCCCACCCTGACGGTGTAATAGTGGGCTATGCCCTTCCACGGGCACAGTGACCTGGTCGGGCTCTCGATCAGGTGCGCCCGGTTCACGGATTCGGGTGGAAAGTAGTGGTTGCCCTCCACCCGCCTGGTTCGCGGCGCCTCCGCGAGAACGGTTCCTTTCCACACGGCCCGGATCATCGTCGCCGACCTCCTCGCATCATTTCTTCCGCTATAGCACACTGGTGGGACGCGGTGCGCACGTGAGCTGTCATCGTGGCAGCACGACCGGCCGGGCGCCGCAGCATTGTCCGGCTGCTAACAGTTGGCCACCGCGGCTGCGGGCCGCGGTGCTGAGGTGACCTGGACCCAGGCCGACAGGGATAGGGGCTCGGTGGCGACAGCGAGGCGGGATCTTAACGAGGTGTTCGTCGAGTACACCAAGAGCGTCTGCCCGGTGTGCAAGGTGGTGGTGGACGCGCAGGTCAACATCCGTGACAACAAGGTGTATCTACGGAAACGCTGCCGCGAGCACGGCGGTTTTGAGGCCCTCGTGTACGGGGACGCCGACATGTATATAGACTCGGCCCGATTCAACAAGCCGGGCAGCGTTCCGCTGTCTTTTCAGACCGAGATCCGTGACGGCTGTCCCAGCGACTGCGGGTTGTGCCCGGACCACAAGCAGCACGCCTGCCTGGGGTTGATCGAGGTCAACAGCCACTGCAACCTGGACTGCCCGATCTGTTTCGCCGATTCCGGTCACCAGCCCGACGGGTACGCCATCACCACGGCCCACTGTGAGCGCATGCTCGACACCTTGGTGGCCGCCGAGGGTGAGCCCGAGGTCGTGATGTTTTCCGGTGGTGAACCGACCATCCACAAACTAATCCTCGACTTCATCGACGCCGCCCAGGCCCGCCCGGTCAAGACCGTGATCATCAACACCAACGGCATCCGGCTAGCATCGGATCGCCGGTTCGTCGCCGCCTTGGCCAAGCGCAACCGGCCCGGCCGCCCCGTGCACATCTACCTGCAATTCGACGGCCTCGAGGAAGCCACCCACCGCGCCATCCGGGGTTGCGACTTGCGGGACGTCAAAGCCCGGGCTCTGAACAACTGTGCCGAAGTCGGCCTGACCGTCAGCCTGGTCGCCGCCGTGGAACGTGGCCTCAACGAGCACGAACTGGGCCCGATCATCCGCCACGGCATGGCCGCGCCCGCGGTGCAGTCGGTGGTTTTTCAGCCGGTCACCCACGCGGGCCGGCACACGCCGTTTGACCCGCTGACCCGGCTGACCAACTCCGACATCATCCACGGCATCACCGCCGCGCTGCCCGAATGGTTCCGCGCCAGCGATTTCTTCCCGGTTCCCTGCTGCTTCCCTAGCTGCCGGTCGATCACCTACTTGCTCACCGACGGCGACCACGTGGTGCCGATCCCGCGGCTGCTCGACATCGAGGACTACCTGGACTACGTCTCCAACCGAGTGATCCCCGACCTGGCGATCCGCGACGCGTTGGAGAGGCTGTGGTCGGCGTCGGCGGTGCTGGGCAGCGAACCCACCACCGAGCAGTTGCGGCGGGCCGTCACCGCCCTGGATTGCGCCGGCGCCTGCGGGATCAACCTGCCCGAAGCGCTGGCCCAGCTCACCGACCGGGTGTTCGCGATCGTCATCCAGGACTTCCAGGACCCGTTCACCCTCAACGTCAAGCAATTGATGAAATGCTGCGTGCAGCAGGTCACCCCCGACGGGCGGCTGATCCCGTTCTGCG
This sequence comes from Mycobacterium sp. SM1, assembly GCF_018361265.1. Taxonomy (GTDB): domain Bacteria; phylum Actinomycetota; class Actinomycetes; order Mycobacteriales; family Mycobacteriaceae; genus Mycobacterium. The sequence continues at coordinate 1,680,343 of NZ_JAFLNH010000001.1, read as the reverse complement.
CCTACAACTCCGTCGGCTACCGCGAGCAGGTCCGTGAACAGCTCACCGGGGTGCCGGTCCCCGACATCGTGCCTAACGCCATCCCGCTGGCCGGGCTGCTGGCCGACTCCCCGCACGGGTCGAAGATGTCCCGCGTAACCGGCGAACCACGCAGCGGCGGTGCGCGTGACGCCACCAACACCGGAACCAAGGCGGTGCGCCGATGACCATAAGCCCGCAGCGCATCAAAACCTGCTGCGCCGACGCCTATTCCAGCGACATCATCGGGTTACTGCTCGGGGAGTGCTACCACCCGGGCGGGGTGGGGTTGACTCACCTGCTGGGCGAGGCGCTCGGGCTGGGCTGCGGCGCGCGACGGCTGGCCGACGTTGCCTGCGGGCGTGGGGCCAGCGCCCGGCTGCTGGCCGGCGAATACCCGGCGCTCACCGTTGACGGAGTCGACCTCAGCGAGGTCAACGTCGAGCACGCCCGGGCCGCCGCCGCAGCGAGCGGGCTAGCCCAGCGGGTCCGCTTTCATCGTGGTGACGCTGAAAGGCTTCCGCTGCCCGATAACGCCTTCGACGCCCTGGTATGCGAATGCGCGCTGTGCACGTTCCCGAACAAGAACGCGGCCGCGCAGCAGTTCGCGCGCATTCTGCGGCCCGGCGGGCTCGCCGGCATCACCGATGTCACCATCACCGACGCCGGCCTGCCGGCGGAGTTGACCACGCTGGCGGCCTGGGCCGCTTGCATCGCCGGTGCCCGCTCGGTCACCGGCTACACCGCGATCCTCGCCGGGGCCGGGCTGCGCACCCGGCGCACCGACTCCCACGACGGCAGCCTGCTGAAAATGATCGACCGTATCGAGGCCCGGGTCACCGCGCTGCGCATCGCAGCGCCGCACATGCTCGCCGACAACGGTATTCAACCCGATGCCGTGCTGACCCACACCCGGCTCGTGCGCGACGCGGTCAAGGCGGGCCGGCTCGGATACACCCTGATCATTGCGGAGAAGACATGACACTCAAGGAGGCTTCGCCGATGACGGCAAAACCCGGGCAGCGGCTCTGGCCGGCGTTGTGGGGCGGCGCCGCCGCCGGCGCCGCGGGCACCACCGCGCTGAACGTGATCACCTACACCGACATGGCGGTCCGGGGCCGGCCGGCCAGCACGACACCCGAACGGACCCTTGAGGCGCTGGCGAAGCTGGTCCACCTGACAATCCCGGGCACCGGTGATACTCAGGCCAACCGGATCTCGGGTCTCGGCGCTCTCACCGGATACACCGGCGGCATCGGGATCGGGGTGCTCCTCGGGCTGGCCTACAGCCTGGGCTGGCGACCCGGCCCACTCGTTGCCACCCTGGCCGCCACCGTCGGCGCCTTGATCGGCACCAACGGGCCGATGATCGCTTTAGGGGTGACCGATCCGCGGACCTGGGGCGCCGTCGGCTGGATCAGCGACGTCGTCCCGCATTTCGGCTACGGGCTGGTCACCGCCCTGGTGCTGCGCCATCTCGGCCCACGATCGTGACGGTCGGAGAAGCTGGCCCGGGCAAGCCGGATTCGCCTCCGGCTGCCGGATCGCGGGCTCGCGAACGTGCTCGCCAACCCCGGCGAACCGGCGCCTTCTGAGCGATTGCTAAGGCCGTTCTGGCAGAGCTCGAAAATCTCTCGCCACCACCTCGGCCCGGAGTTACCGTCGGGTAATGAGCATGGCAACGGACTTGATGGTGGCCCCCGCCGTTCGAGACTACGGCGACCAGGCATTGTTACTGGAGTTCGACAACACCGCCGAGGTGTTGGCGTGGGCGGCTGCGCTCCGCGAGGCCGCCCTGCCCGGTGTGCTCGATATTGTCGCCGCCCCCCGCAGCGTCGTGGTAAAGCTCGACGGCCCGCGCTACCGGGGCATCACCCGTTCACGCCTGCGTGAGTTGCGCGTGACACCGGAAGCGACGGCGACCGCCCCGACGGGCGGCCATCCGGATGTGGTGATCGACGTCGTCTATGACGGGCCCGATCTCCCCGCGGTCGCTGATCACACGGGACTGACCATCGCGCAGGTCATCTACGCCCACACCGCCGTTCCGTGGCGCGTGGGGTTCGCCGGCGCCACCCCGGGCTCGGTGTACCTCGTCGGCGGCGACTCGAGGCTGCGGGTGCCGCGACGGTCCGAGCCGCGGGCGTGGATGCCGGCCGGATCGGTTGGTCTTGCCGACGAATTCAGCGGCATCTACCCGCGCCCATCCCCGGGCGGCTGGCAGCTAATCGGTCGCACCGAAGCGACCTTGTGGGATATCGAGCGCCCCAACCCGGCGCTGCTGACGCCGGGCATGTGGGTCCAGTTCCGGGCCGCCTAACAGCGCAGGAGGGCAGAGCGATGACAACACTGGAGGTCCTGCGCACCGGACCGCTGGCGCTCGTCCAGGATCTCGGCCGGCCCGGACTCGCCCGGTTCGGTGTCACCCGTTCCGGGGCCGCCGACCGCCGCTCACACCGGCTGGCCAATCGGCTGCTGGCCAACCCCGACGACCGCGCCACCATCGAGGTGACGTACGGGGGTCTCACCGCGCGGGTCCACGGTAACGACGTCGATATCGCTGTGACCGGCGCGGACACCAACCCAACTGTCGGCGGAGTTACGTTTGGCACCAACAGTATTCACCATGTCCGCGCCGGGGAGGTGATCTCACTGGGCGCCCCGCGCGCCGGCCTGCGTACCTACCTGGCGGTGCGGGGCGGCGTCGACGTGCCGCCGGTGCTGGGATCGCGCAGCTATGACGTGATGTCCGGGATCGGCCCGCCACCGCTGCGGGCCGGGGATGTGTTGCCGGTTGGTGCGCACACCGCCGACTACCCCGAACTCGACCAGGCCCCGGTGGCCGCCATCACCGACGATCCGCTCGAGCTGCTGGTCACACCCGGACCACGTGAGGACTGGCTTCTCGACCCTGAGGCCCTGGTCCACACCGACTGGGTGGTGTCTGACCGCAGCAACCGGGTGGGGCTGCAGTTGACCGGCCGTCCGCTGCGGTACCGCTACCCCGGCCGGCAGCTGCCGGCCGAGGGCGCCGTGCGTGGCGCGATTCAGGTGCCGCCCAACGGGTTACCGGTGATTCTGGGGCCCGATCACCCGATAACGGGCAGTTACCCGGTGGCGGGCGTGGTGATCGACGACGACATCGACAAACTCGCCCAGGCACGGCCCGGCCAGCACGTGCGGATGCACTGGTCGCGGCCCGGTCGGGCCGCGGCGTCCAGTGCTGCTCTCGCGGGCGGGCCGGCCGCGGGAATCGGCTGGTAAACAAACTGGTAAACAAGAAATGTGCGCGCCCTGGTCCACACCGCCCGCCTGGTCCACACCGCCGATCTCGACCGCGAGGCACGCCGCAGCGCCTACCAGACGGTCTCCGAGGCGTTCGGAGGTGAGCTCACCGACACCGACTGGGAGCACGCGCTGGGCGGGATGCATGCCCTGATCTGGCATCACGGCGCGATCATCGCGCACGCCGCGGTGGTGCAACGCCGGCTCATCTACCAGGGCGCAGCGTTGCGCTGCGGCTATGTCGAAGGTGTTGCGGTACGGGAGGATTGGCGCGGGCAAGGGTTGGCGATCGCAGTGCTCGACGCGTGTGAGCAGGTGATCCGCGGTGCCTACCAGCTGGGAGCGATCTGTTCGTCGGACCGGGGTCGCAGGCTGTTCACCGCACGCGGCTGGCTAGCCTGGCGCGGCCCGACGTCGGTGCTGGCGCCGAGCGGTCCGGCCCGCACACCCGAGGCCGACGGAAAGGTGTTTGTCCTGCCGGTCGGGATCAGCGTGGACACCGCCAAGGCCCTGACGTGCGATTGGCGCGACGGCAACGTCTGGTAAGCCTGCGCCCTGGGGGCCGGTCGGCCCCGCCGTGATGACGGGCCGACGGCACCCGGCCGAGCTACGACTCGTCGAGATGCGCGGCGGGCTCACCCCCGGCGGCGGTAAAAGCCGTCAGGGCCCGCACCAGCCCGTGGCGCTCGGGTGGCGGCATTTTGTGCACGATGGCGGCGATTTCGGCGCGCCGGTGCGCGGTGACCTCCCGCACCACCGCCTGGCCACGCGCGGTCAGTGCCGCCAGCAACTCGCGGCGGGAACCGGGGTGCGGCAACCGATCGATCAACCCGGCGCCCACCAGCCGGTCCACCATCCGGCCGGCGGCCGAGGGCTGGACACCCAGCAGGGCGGCCAGCGTGGCGAGGTTGACCGGACCGCGGTTGGACAAGATCACCAGGGTTCGAAATTGCGGGATCGTGATGGTCTCGTCGACCAGGGCGATCGACTTGGCCGAGATCGCCACCAGCAGCCGGGACGCGGTCAGCAGCGCATCGGTCAGCACATCCAGCGACTCGTCGATCGTCGTCGCGTCGTCGGCGGACACCTCACTGCTCCCGTATGCTTGCGCGCCTGCTCCCGGGGCGGGGAATGCCATCATCGCGGCGCGCGCATCGATGCTAGGGTAACACCCATCCACAATTACTTAGGTAAATTGCTTCTTTAGGCTAGTGTAGCCAAGTGCTATTGTTTTGGTGGTTTCCCAGACCCGTCGCGGCGACAGCGACAACGACGTCGCAGGTGCCGAGGCCCGTTTGCGTCCGTATTCTCAATCCACATCCACAGGAGGCTCTCGATGAGCAGTGACACCGCGGCCGCCAGCGAGCACCGGGCGGTGTGGGCGCTGGGTGACTACGCCCTCATGGCCGAGCAGGTGATGGCCCCGCTCGGCCCGATACTGGTCTCTGCCACCGGTATCGGACCGGGGGATCGAGTGCTCGATGTCGCAGCCGGGTCCGGCAACATCTCGATCCCGGCCGCCAAGACGGGCGCCTGCGTCACGTCCAGCGATCTCACACCGGAGCTGCTGCAGCGCTCCCAAGTGCGGGCGGCAGAGCAGGGGGTCACGATGCAGTGGCGGGAAGCCAACGCGGAAGCATTGCCATTCGTCGATGACGAATTCGACGTGGTGGTGTCCGCGATCGGCGTGATGTTCGCCCCGCACCACCGGCGCGCCGCCGACGAGCTGGTCCGGGTCTGCAAGCCCGGGGGCAGGATCGGTGTGATCAGCTGGACGCCGGAAGGATGGTTCGGCCAGATGCTGGCCACGATCCGGCCGTATCGGCCTACGCAAATTCCCGGCATGCCCCCCGAGGCGTTGTGGGGTCGTGAGGAGTACATCGCCGGCTTGCTGGGGGAGCGGGTGCGCGATATCGAGATGCGACGGGTCGATTTGCGGGTGGACCGCTTCGAAAGAGCCCAGGACGTGCACGAGTACTTCAAGAAATACTACGGTCCGACAATCGAGGCCTACCGCGCCATCGGCGATAACACGGTGTTGGCCGCCGCACTCGACGCCCAGCTCATCGATCTCGCGCGGCGCTACCTGGTCGGCGGCGCGATGCAGTGGGAGGTCTTGCTCGTCACCGCCAGAAAGCGCTGAGTGGCCGCTCCGCCCCATCCGGGCCCACAATCCGTGTTACGGGCGCGCAACAAATTTAGGACACCACGAAGACGCCACGACGGCGTGGCTGCGCCCGTCATCGGCCGATCATGCGCCCCAGCAGCGCTTTCCGATGGCACGCGGCCAAACTGCGGCATGCCCGCGTCCCGCAATGTGGCCGAGGTGTTAACGCAATCGCACGGCGGGCCGCGTGTGGCGGTGCGTATTTTTGCCCCCGGTAAAACCTCCCCTACCCTCGGTGACTGAGCACGATAGTTGGCGATAGTTGTTGTGCGAGTGGAGGCATAGTGATCGAGCCGCAGCAGGATCGCCGGGCCGCCGGCGACGCTTTACTGAGGTTCGGCAAATATTTTCACCACGGCGAGATCTCTGCGGATCACCGGGCGCTGCATAAGACGGGCGGCCGCTCGGCAGATGCTTTCTACCGGGACCGCTGGGCGCATGACAAAGTGGTCCGATCGACGCACGGTGTCAATTGCACCGGATCGTGCTCGTGGAAGATCTACGTCAAGGACGGTGTCATCACCTGGGAGTCGCAGCAGACCGACTATCCGTCGATCGGCGCGGACAAGCCTGAATACGAGCCACGGGGCTGTCCCCGGGGAGCGTCGTTCTCCTGGTACACGTATTCGCCTGCGCGAGTGCGCTATCCGTATGTGCGCGATGTGCTGCTGGAGGATTACCGAGACGCCAAGCAGCGTCTGGAGGATCCGGTGCTGGCGTGGGCGGATATCGTGGATGATCCGGTGAAGTCCCGCCGCTACAAGGCGGCGCGCGGCAAAGGCGGGTTTGTCCGGGCCGAATGGTGGGAGGCCGCCGAGATGGTGGCCGCGGCGCACGTGCATACCATCAAACGCTACGGCCCCGACCGGATTGCCGGGTTTTCGCCGATACCGGCGATGTCGATGGTCAGTCATGCCGTTGGAGCGCGGTTCATTTCGTTGATCGGTGGATCGATGCTGTCGTTTTACGACTGGTATGCCGACCTTCCCGTCGCATCACCGCAGGTGTTCGGCGATCAGACCGATGTTCCCGAATCGGCCGACTGGTTCGATGCCGGCTACCTGATCATGTGGGGCTCCAACGTTCCGGTGACCCGGACGCCCGATGCGCACTACATCACCGAGGCACGTTATCGCGGGCAAAAGGTGGTCGTGGTCTCACCCGACTATGCGGACAGCGCGAAGTTCGCCGACGAGTGGCTTCCTGCGCGGCCGGGAACCGATGCGGCGCTGGCGATGTCGATGGGACACGTAATCCTCAAGGAGTTCTTCGTCGACCGGGCGACCGCATACTTTACCGACTATGTCAAAAGGTACACGGATCTGCCGTTTCTGGTGACGCTGGCCGAGCGTGACGGTGACTGGCTGCCTGGAAAATTCCTCACCGCAGCCGACCTGGGCGACACCGGCGACGGTGGGTCATTCAAAACGGTGCTCCTCGACGCTCAGGGCAGCCCGGTGGTGCCCAACGGCTCGCTGGGACACCGGTTCACCGCATCCGGGCAGGGCAAGTGGAACCTCGACCTGTGCGGCGTGGACCCGTTGCTCACCCTGCGCGGCACCCACACCGACGTCGCCGCGGTGAAACTGCCCCGCTTCGACGGTGAGCGTCCGGGAGTGCTGACGCGCGGCGTACCGACGAAGGTGATCGCCGGACACCGGGTCACGACGGTGTTTGACCTGTTGCTCGCGCACTACGGTGTGCACCGTGACGGGCTACCCGGTGACTGGCCGACGGGTTATGACGACGCCGCCGTGCCATATACGCCGGCATGGCAGGAGCCGATCACCGGTGTGCCCGCCGTAGCGGCCGAGCGGATCGCACGGGAATTCGCCGACAACGCCCGGCGATCGGGTGGCCGATCGATGATCTTGATGGGTGCCGGGACCAACCACTGGTTTCATTCCGACCAGATTTATCGCTCGTTCCTCACGCTGGTGATGCTGACCGGTTGTCAGGGAGTAAACGGCGGCGGCTGGGCGCACTATGTCGGGCAGGAGAAATGCCGGCCGGTAACCGGCTGGTCGACGCTGGCTTTCGGGTTGGATTGGCAGCGGCCGCCGCGGCAGATGCAGGGCACGGTGTTCTGGTACCTGTCGACCGACCAGTGGCGCTACGACCGGTTCACCTCGGAGGTGATGGCCTCCCCGCTGGCCCAGGGCCGACTGGCCGGGCGAACCGCGGCCGACAACATCGCGCTGGCGAGTCGGCTGGGCTGGATGCCGAGTTATCCGACGTTCAATCGCAATCCGCTGGATCTGGCCGACGAGGCAGCGCGGCTGGGCAAGGAGGCAGCGGCGCACGTCGTGGACGGCCTCAAGACCGGCCATCTGTGGTTCGCGTGCGAGGACCCGGATGCGCCGGAGAACTTTCCGCGCTGCCTGACGGTGTGGCGGTCGAACCTGCTGGGCTCGTCGGCGAAGGGCAACGAGTACTTCCTCAAACATCTGCTGGGCACCGATTCCAGCGTGGCCGCAAGCGATGCGGATGGCGTACGCCCGCAAGAGGTTCGCTGGCGCGACGACGCGCCGATCGGCAAGCTGGACTTGCTGCTATCGCTAGACTTCCGCAGTACCAGTACCACGCTGTTCTCTGACATCGTGCTGCCCGCGGCCACCTGGTACGAGAAGCACGACCTGTCCAGCACGGACATGCACCCGTTCGTGCACGCGTTCTCGCCGGCGATCTCGCCGCCATGGGAAGCCAAAACCGACTTCGAGGCGTTTCACCGGATCGCACGTGGCTTCTCCTGGCTCGCCGAGAAGCACCTCGGCACGCGCACCGACATCGTCGCGGTACCGCTGCAGCACGACAGCGTTGACGCCACCGCACAGCCGGGCGGGCGTGTGCTGGACTGGAAAGCCGGTGAGTGCGAACCTATTCCGGGTAAGACGATGCCGCACCTGGTCGTGGTGGAACGCGACTACCCGGCGGTCGCCGAGCAGATGGCGGCGCTGGGTCCGATGGTCGACACGGTCGGCTTAACGGTCAAGGGCGTCACCACGCACCCCGAGGCGGAGGTCCAATATCTGCGGGGCGTGAACGGTGCGGTGGTCAGCGGGGTGGCGGCGGGACGGCCGTCGCTGGCCAAGGACATTCACGTTGCCGAGGCGATCCTGGCGTTGTCCGGAACGACGAACGGCCGGCTTGCCGTGCAGGGTTTCGAGGCGCTGCAGCGGCGCACCGGCACCCAGCTCGCCGACCTCGCGAAGGAGAACGAAGGACGACGGGTCAGCTTCGCCGACACACAGTCCCGGCCGGTGCCGGTGGGCACGTCGCCGGAGTGGTCCGGTTCGGAGACCGGGGGTCGAAGGTATTCGCCGTTCACGATCAACACCGAACGGCTCAAGCCGTGGCACACCCTGACTGGGCGCCAGCATTTCTACCTCGACCACGACTGGATGAGCGAACTCGGCGAACAACTGCCGATCTTTCGTCCGCCGCTGGACATGACGGCGCTCTTCGGCGAGCCGAAGGTCGGCGATGGCCGCGGCGGGATCACGGTGCGGTATCTGACACCGCATTCCAAGTGGTCCATCCACTCCACATATCAGGACAACCTGCATATGCTCACGCTTTCCCGTGGTGGGCAGGCGATTTGGATGTCAGATATAGACGCGGCGAAGATCGGCGTCAAGGATAATGACTGGATCGAATGCGCCAACCGCAACGGTGTGGTGACAGCGCGGGCGATCGTCAGCCACCGGATGCCTGAGGGTCTGGTGTTCATGTACCACGCACAGGACAAGGTGGTGGACGTGCCCCGTGCCGAGAAGACCGGCAAACGCGGCGGGGTGCACAACGCGCTGACCCGGATCATGATCAAGCCGTCCCATCTGATCGGGGGCTACGCCCAGCAGTCCTTCGCGCTGAACTACCACGGCCCCACCGGAAACCAGCGTGACGAGGTCACCACGATCCGGCGGCGCTCGCAAGAAGTGGAGTACTGACGATGAAAGTCATGGCGCAGCTCGCGATGGTGATGAACCTTGACAAATGCATCGGATGCCACACCTGTAGCGTCACGTGCAAGCAGGCCTGGACCAACCGCGCCGGTGTGGAATACGCGTGGTTCAACAACGTGGAAACCCGTCCCGGGCAAGGATATCCGCGTCAATACCAAGATCAGGAGAAGTGGCGGGGCGGCTGGACGCTGAGCAAGCGCGGCAAGCTCACGCTGAAGTCGGGATCCCGCGGGAAGCGCTTGCTCAACATCTTCGCCAACCCCGACCTGCCCACGGTGACCGACTACTACGAGCCGTGGACCTATGACTACGACAACCTGCTGTCTGCGCCGGCGATGGACACCACGCCGGTGGCCCGTCCCAAGTCCCTCATTACCGGTGAAGACACCACGGTGAGCTGGGGCGCAAACTGGGATGACGACCTCGGCGGGGGGCCTGACCAGGTTGGCCGCGACCCGCTGCTGGCCAAGGTGTCCGAGAAAGTGAAGCTCGCATTCGAGCGGACCTTCATGTTCTACCTGCCGCGCATCTGCGAGCACTGCCTCAACCCCGCATGCGTGGCGTCATGCCCGTCCGGCGCAATCTACAAGCGCAGCGAGGACGGCATCGTGCTGGTCGATCAGGACCGCTGCCGCGGGTGGCGGCAATGCGTCACGGGCTGCCCGTACAAGAAGATCTACTTCAACCACCAGACCGGCAAGGCCGAGAAGTGCACGTTCTGTTACCCGCGTGTCGAGGTGGGCATCCCGACCGTGTGTTCGGAAACCTGTGTCGGCCGGTTGCGCTACATCGGGGTGCTGTTATACGACGCCGATGCGGTGGCGGCCGCGGCGTCGGTGCGCGACGAGAGGGACCTGTACCCGGCCCAGCTGGGCGTGTTGTTGAATCCACACAACCCTCGGGTGGTCGCGGAGGCGCAGCGCGCCGGGATCTCGGGCGAATGGATCCAGGCCGCGCGGAATTCGCCGGTATACCGGCTCATCGTCGACTACCAGCTGGCGCTCCCCTTGCACCCGGAGTACCGCACCATGCCGATGGTCTGGTACATCCCGCCGCTGTCCCCGGTCGTCGACATTCTCGCCGAAACCGGCCACGACGGGGAGAACACCAATAACCTCTTCGGTGCCATCGACGCGCTGCGTGTTCCCCTCGAGTATCTGGCGGAGCTGTTCACCGCCGGTGACGTCGGACCGGTTCGCGCTGCGCTGCAACGGCTCGCGGCGATGCGCTGCTATATGCGCGCCGCGAATCTAGGAGAGGATTTCGACGGCGCGATCCCGGCCTCGGTTGGGCTCAGCGGCGAGCAAATCGAGTCGATGTACCGGCTGCTGGCGATCGCCAAGTACGCCGACCGCTACGTGATCCCTAACGGCGCCGGATCGGCCGCGCACCGCCTCGACGCGCTGGGCAGCGGATGCAGCCTCGACGGTGACGGCAAGCCGGGGATGACGGCGTTTGACGCCATGGCCGACACATTCCACCTCGCCGCAACCAATGGGGCTGCCGCAGAAGGCAAACCCTCAGGGATCAACCTGCTCACCTGGGACGGCAAGAGCACCGAGGGCCTGGTGCCGGCGAAATGAGCTGGCTAAATGAGCGGGCTAAATGAGCGGGCAATGAAGAGGCCGGCGCTGACCCGCCGGGCGGCCGGCGACGGCGCCCGGCTGTCCGGGCGGCAGCAACGACTGGTGTGGCGTATCGCCGCGCTGCTGCTGGACTACCCCGGCGCGCAGACGCTCCAGTTGCTCGATCAACTCAGGGCTGCGGCAATGGAGCTACCCACATCGGTGGGCGAGCCGCTACTCGAGTTCCTGGCGGAATTCGGCGATGTGGATCCGCTGCGGCTCGCCGCCCGCTACGTCGAGACGTTCGACATGCGCCGCCGCGCGAGCCTGCACCTGACGTACTACGCCTACGGGGACACCCGCAAGCGCGGCGTCGCACTGCTGCGGTTCAAGCACTCCTACCGCCAGGCCGGGACACCGCCCGGCGAGGATGAACTGCCCGACTACCTGCCGCTGGTTCTCGAGTTCGCCGCTACCATCGACCCCGTTCAGGGGATGCGGTTACTCGCCGAGCATGTCGCGGTTCTCGAGTTGTTGCGACTATCCCTGCTGGACAGCGGCTCTCCCTACGCCGCTGTGGTGGCCGCGGTCGTGGCGACGCTGCCGCCGATTAGCGCCGCCGACCGCCGCCGCATCGCCCAGCTGGCCGCCCAGGGCCCGCCGGACGAGGACGTCGGGCTGGACGCGTTCACGATGGGTCCGCCCACGGTGGAAGGCCGACGGTGACCGGAGCCCTGTGGATGATCGCGCCGTATGTCGCGCTCACATCGTTTGTGCTAGGCCATATCTGGCGCTACCACACCGATCAGTTCGGCTGGACCACGCGATCTTCCCAAATCTATGAGAGCCGGCTGCTGCGGTTGGGCAGCCCAATGTTCCACTTCGGCCTGCTCGGCGTGTTCGGCGGCCATGTCGTCGGCCTGCTCATTCCGCAATCCTGGACGTCGGCGGCCGGAATCGGGGAACCGGTTTACCACTTGATGGCCGTTGCGCTGGGCTCGCTCGCGGGATTTGCGGTGGTGGCCGGGCTGGGAATCCTGCTGTACCGGCGTATCACGGTGCCTGCGGTGCGCCGGGCGACCACCCGCAGCGACAAGGCGATGTACCTGCTGCTGGTGGGCGCGCTGCTGACCGGGATGCTCAACACGCTGACCAACGTGTTCGCCACCTACAACTACCGCGAGACCGTCTCGCCGTGGTTCCGGAGCCTGTTTTCGCCGCACCCCGCGCCGGAGCTGATGACGCATGCGCCGTGGACGTTTCAAGCGCATGCCCTGATCGTTCTGGCACTGCTGGGTATTTGGCCATATACCCGCCTGGTGCATATGTTCAGCGCACCGGCCGGATACCTGCTGCGGCCATACCTGATTTATCGCAGCCACGATCCGCGGAAGACACCTAGGGATCGCTATGCGAAAGCCTGGGCCGTGCCCCAAGCTCCGCCTGCGCGCAGTCGCTGGCTTTGATGTCCGGTTGGCGCCGCCGAGTGCCGCGCGGCTGCATCCCGGCCGCACCGCCCCGGCGGCCGGCGTGGCCGCAGGTGGTCGGCTTGGCCGTGACGTTCGGCGATGGCGGCGTGCAGCGGGTGCCGACGGGCCGGGTCCGCCCGGGCGCGGTGACAAGCCGGAAAGATCGGCTTAACGTCCGGGCAACACGGCGGGGGTTCACTTATCACCACTGGGAGGAGCAACCCGTGTTTGTGCTTACCGGCCGGCCGCGTGGGGCCACGCGGGTCTGCCGTGCCGACGGCATGCGGCCTGTGTTGTCGCAGCGTGCACCGGGGGTCGCCGGGTCGCTGCCCGGAGCCGCTCACGCCGCCTTTGTTGACGCTCTGACGGGGTGGTGATCGATGGAATCGTTCAAATCGCCCGCAACCGGGCCACTGGCGGGATTCACCATCGGGGTGACGGCGGCGCGACGGTCGGAAGAACTCATCACGCTGCTGGAGCGCCGGGGCGCCACCGTCGTGCACGCCCCGGCGATCCGGATCATCCCACTGGTCGACGACGTCGAATTGCAGCGTGTCACAGCGCTGCTCATCCAGGAGCCCCCCGACGTGGTCGTGGTGACCACCGGCATCGGCTTCCGTGGCTGGATCGAGGCCGCGCACGGCTGGGACGTTGCCGATGATCTGATCGCCGCGCTCGCGTCGACGCGCATCCTCGCGCGGGGTCCCAAGGCGCGCGGGGCGGTCCGCCAGGCCGGGCTCTGCGAGGAGTGGAGTCCGGAGTCTGAGGCCTCGCGGGAGGTGCTCGACCGGCTGCTGGCCGACGGCGCGGCCGGAATGCGCGTCGCGGTCCAACTGCACGGCGCGGCCTCGGAGTGGGAACCCAACGCTGACATTTGCGAAGCCCTGAGCTTCGCGGGAGCCCGCGTCATCAAGGTGCCCGTCTACCGCTGGACGCAACCCGAGGACACCCGGCCGATGGATCAGCTGATCACGATGATTGTCCCCGGCGATATCGATGCGGTGAGCTTCACCAGTGCCCCGGCCGTCGCGTCAATGCTGCAGCGGGCCAAGGCGCTTGGCTGTATGGCTGAGCTGATCGCGGCGATGCGCGAGTCCGTGGCGGCCATCTGCGTGGGCCCGGTCACGTCCTCGCCGCTCAGCCGGCTGGGCATTCCGAGCGTACACCCCGAGCGCTACCGGCTGGGCGCGCTCGCCCGCTTGATTGCTGACGAGGTCCCGCGCCGCGCGCGCTATTTCACCGCGGGCGGACATCACATCAGCGTGCGCAGAACAACCGTGGCGGTCGACGGCGACATCCGGGCGGTGCCGCCGGCCGGGATGGCGGTGCTCCGGCGGTTGATGGTGAAGCCCGGCTGGGTGGTCTCCCGGGAGGAGCTTCTCGCGCAGCTGCCCGGGGGCGGCGCTGATACGCATGCGGTGGAGACCGCGATGACCAGGCTGCGGGCGGCGCTGGGCACGCCGCGTGTGGTCCAAACCGTTGTCAAGCGCGGCTACCGGCTGGCGATCGACCCGGCGGAATGCCATCCACACGGTTGACGTCCTGGCGCGGGCCGACAGCTCTGGGCTGGCCGCGCCCGGGAGCGGGATGAGCCCAATCACGGTGGCCGAGCCGGAATCTCACCCACCCCCTTGGTGGCGGTGAGCGCGATTTCACACCCGGGTCATCCTCGGCTGCCGCTTGGGGTAACAACAGGCCGCTAGCGTGAGCGCGTGTCAATCGCCAGACTCACCGCTCGCACGCATCGCATCTCGAACTGGGATCCCGAGGACATCCAGGCCTGGGAGTCCGGTAACAAGGACATCGCCCGGCGCAACCTGGCCTGGTCGGTCATCGCCGAGCATGTCGGCTTTTCGATCTGGTCGATCTGGTCGGTGATGGTGCTTTTCATGCCCCAAGCGGTGTACGGGTTCTCCGCCGCCGACAAGTTCCTGCTGGGCGCTACCGCGTCGCTGGTCGGGGCCGTCCTGCGCATTCCGTACACGGTGGCCACCGCAACGTTCGGTGGCCGTAACTGGACCATGTTCTCGGCGTTCGTGCTGCTGATCCCCACGGTTGGCACGCTGTGGCTGCTGGCGCACCCCGGCCTGCCGCTGTGGCCGTATCTGGTGTGCGCGGCGCTGGCCGGGCTCGGTGGCGGGAATTTCGCGTCGTCGATGACGAACATCAACGCGTTCTATCCGCAGCGGCTCAAGGGCTGGGCGCTGGGGCTCAACGCCGGCGGCGGCAACATCGGCGTCGCGGTGGTCCAGGTCGTCGCTCTGCTGCTGATCGCCGTCGCGGGAAACCGGGCGCCCTACTGGGTCTGCGCGATCTATCTGGTGTTGCTGGTCATTGCCGGCCTCGGGGCTGCGGTGTTCATGGACAACCTCGAGCAGCACAAGATCGACCTCAGCGCCATGAGGTCGATGCTCTCGGTGAGCGACACCTGGGTGATCTCGCTACTGTACATCGGCACCTTCGGCTCATTCATCGGGTTCTCGTTCGCGTTCGGCCAGGTGCTGCAGATCACCTTTGTCGCCGGCGGGCAGGCCACCACCCAGGCGGCGCTGCACGCCGCGCAGGTCGCGTTCCTAGGCCCGCTGCTCGGGTCGCTGACCCGGGTATACGGCGGAAAACTGGCCGACCGTGTTGGTGGCGGTCGCGTCACCCTGGCGGTGTTCGTCGGGATGATCCTGGCGGCCGGTGTGCTGGTGGGTGTCAGTGCGCACCATGACCACAGCCGGGGGGATACCACCGCGGCCACCATGATCGGCTATGTCGTCGGCTTCGTCGCGCTGTTCGTCTTGTCCGGGATCGGCAATGGATCGGTGTACAAGATGATCCCCTCGATCTTCGAGGCGCGCAGCCGGTCGCTGGGTGTCAGCGAGGACGAGCGCCAGCACTGGTCTCGAGCCACGTCCGGGGCACTGATCGGGTTCGCCTCGGCCGTCGGCGCCCTCGGTGGCGTCGGCATCAACATGGCACTGCGGCAGTCCTATCTGATCAGCGGCTCGGCGACCGGTGCGTTCGGGGTTTTCATCTCGTTCTATGTCGCCGCCTCGGCGCTGACGTGGGGGAGGTATGCGCGTGGCCCGGTTCGGGGCGCCGCCACCCTGCCAATGCGCTTGGAACCAGCCCGGGCCGATGCGTAGCGACTCCTGGCGCTGTTCCAGACCGAGACCGCACCCGCCCGGGGTGTGTCTGCGTTGCACACTGGTCACGCTGGGCGACAACACCATTAGAAACATTAGAGGTGTCGTGATCAAGCGAGGTCATCATTTGGAAACCGACGAACCGCCCGAGGCCAGATGAATCTTTTGGTGGTGCACGGCACCCGCTGCGCGAGTGCGGTCGCCATGATCGGGCAGCTCGCCGAGCGGGTCGGCGCGCTGGTCAAGCACACCGTGCGGGTGGCGTTCGTCGACGTACTGGGTCCCACGCCCGCCGAGGTGCTCTCCTCGGCGGCGGCGACCACCCGGCCTGCCGTGGTGCTGCCGGCGTTCCTTTCTCGCGGCTATCATGTTCGCACCGATCTGCCCGCCCATATTGCGGCCAGCGGACACCCGGATGTCCTCGTCACCCCCGCATTGGGACCGAGCCCGCAAATGGTGCGAATTGTCGGCGAGCAGATAGTGAAATCAGGGTGTTGCCAGGGTGATTCGGTGATCCTCGCGGCCGCCGGCACCTCGGACCCAGTGGCGCACGCCGACCTGCGCATCACCGCGACACTGCTGTCGGTGGTTATCGGATCACGCGTGGGGTTGGCATTCGCCGCAGGTGAGCCGCGCGTGCACGAGGCGGTCGCCCGCGCCCGCCGTCAGGGCGCGCACCGCGTGGTGGTCGCCTCCTACCTGCTGGCTGAGGGCCTCTTCCAGGACTACCTGCGAACCTGCGGCGCCGACGTGGTCACCGACCCGGTGGGCACCAACCCCGGGTTGGTTCGGTTGGTTGCCACCCGATTCACCCGCGCACGCCGCTGCCGTCGTCAACCGTTCCTAAACACTGAGCGAAACTGAGTTTTGCTCAGTGGGCGGCCCCGAACGGTGTTGGGTCGCCTGACTTCCCGCGTTCTTCGCCCCGGTCGGACAAGCGGATCGTGTCCGTGGTCCCGGCCCGGGGTGGCGGGTTGTCTCACGCTCCCGGCCGCTAGATTCGGCCTGCGTGGTCCGATGCTTAGCCACATCACTCTGGTGTGGTTGAGGCGGTGCCACGCGTCGCTGGATCCGATGTCCGAGGGCGCGCCGTCCGATCGCCACGCTCGCGGCGTGGTGGCGGGTGGTCTGTGGATGGTGTGCGGCCAGTGGTTTGTGCCAGTGCTGGGCGCCCCACTTGCTGGTGTAGGCGGGGTCGACGGCGATCACGCTGATCCCTGCCCCGGTTGCCATGGCGAGTAGTCGAGCGCGCAGTTTGGTGGTTGGCATGCCCGAGATGACGTGGCGGAACCTGTGTTTGCGGCCGTGCTTTTCGCGAGTCTTGCTGTCGGTGAAGTCGAGGTCCTCGACCGCGATCGCCGTGATCGCGTTGTCGGTGACCCAATGCAGCAGCCGGGTCAGGGCGTGGCGGACTTGGGCGTCGCGGCGGTCGGCGGCGCCGCAGAGGTCATAGCCGAACGTGCGCGGGGAGCCGATCGGGTTGCCGTGCGGGTCGAGGCGCCAAGCGGCGAGGTGATCAGCGTTCATGTCCACCCCGACCAGTTCCCCGGCGCGCAGCGACTCCAGCGGGACCGCCTGTGCCGGCGTGCGCCGCCAGGCAGCGTCAAGATACCAGCGCTGCTTATCGGGGCAGAAGTGGATGCGGTAAGCCACCGCCCGGTCGACGGCCACCCGCTGGGCCCATTCGGCGCCGCGATGCGCAAACTCCACCCTGCCGCAGAAGACGTAGCGGCCGTGCGGGCCGTTCGCCAAGTGCGCCAACGCAGCCGGTAGGCGCAGCGACAGCTCACCCTCACCGGTGACGCGGATGGTTTCGTTGCCCCAGCGTTTACCCGACTCGCCATCAGCAGACAAAAACCAGCGGGCCGCTTCCCACTGATCTCGCCACCGCGCCTCGGTGAGCCCGGCCTGGGCCAGGTGGTGGCGTTTGCGCAACAGCTGTTTGCCGCCGCGCACCACGCTCACATGACCGGCTGCCCGGTCAGCCTCCACCCGCGCGAGCCGTGCTTGCAGGTCCGCCAGACGCCGTGATTTGGCGAACCACTCCTGGCGGCTGCGGTAGCCGCCCGGCATACCGTCGACGCCTTTTGATCCCAACTCCTGGGCGAGCCGGTGGCGGATCATCGCGATCCCGTCGCGCAGGGATTGGGCGTGCGCGTATTGCGCGCGCCGCGCCAGCCCCCACTGGTCGTGCGTGGCTTTGGTGATGGCGCCCGCCCAGCGCGCCGTCGACTCCACGGTCAGGCCGCGTTTGCGCTCGGCCCAGGCGTCCTTGCCGTGGCCCACACCGGCGCGCACCCGCGCCGCCAGATCAGCGCCGGCCAGCCCGCCCAAGTGGGCACCCACCTGACGCAGCACGTCTTCGTCGGCGGCGGTGAGTCCTTTCAGCCGGGTGCGTATGCACACACCCGTCGCCGGGTCGGCGACAAACGGTGCAGCGATCTGGCGCAGGATGGTCATGACGGCCGCCTTCGCGCAGACCTTGACCGCAACGCCCGCCGCAGCTCATCCATGACCGGCATCATCCACCCGGCCTCCGACAACAGCCTTGGGGCCGATGTCGCGCTGCGCGCAGCCCACCGCTTTTAACGCGCGGCTTCGAGCACTTCGGCGACCATAGAGTCGTGCGCAGAACCAAGTGAGCACATCCACCATGTCGCGCACCAGATCATCGGTCACCTCACCGTCGTCGAGCACCACCAGCCGCCGGGCGTGCGCGGCAAGCGCGGACTCGACCAGCTCGGTGTTCATCCGACCCAACCGATCCCGATGCTCCACCACCACCACGGTCACCTTCGGATCAGCCAACAACCGTCGCAGCTTGGCCCGCGACCCGTTCATCCCCGAGCCGACTTCGGCCTCCACCCGCACCACCTGGCCACCGGCCTGCGCGGCTCAGCCAGTCAGCCCAGCGACCTGCCGGTCCAAATCGGACCTCTGATCATGGGAGGACACCCGCGCATACAACCCGAACGCGGCGGTTCCCGACTCACCAGGCGCGTCCGGGGACACCAACACCGAGCGGGAATTCACCCGCACCGCCGGCACCGGCAACGTGCCCTCCCGAAACCAGCGGTACGCCGTCTGCGGATGCACACCCTGAGCACGCGCCCACTCCGTCAGGCTCACACCACCAGCACACTCACTAGAACGCTCATACGCTCACTATCACTCAGTATTCCGCCAACTGCTCCGCACCCCCACGACGGCAGCGGTGGATCCGGGGCGCCCTGAGCGCTCACCGTTGCGGCAATTGCATCGAGCTACCATTGAAAACATCAGCTGGTGCGCGACCGCATCAGGAGGGGTCATGGTCCAGGAACAGCCCATCCGGACCGAGAAATCCGCTGCCGACCCGATGCCGCGGCACGCGGTACTGACTTTTGCCGGCACGTTCGAGGCGCCCGGCACGGGTTTTCCCTCCGACGTGGTCAAACAAGCCAACCCCGATCTCGTCTACGAGGTGCCGGTGGTCGCGCCATACTCGTTCGGGCCGATCCCGCCGGACTCGCCGACGGCTCCCAGCTATGCCGAATCCGTTGAAATCGCCGTCACCTATGCCACCACCTGGATCACCGCCCACCCTCGGCAGACGTTCGCGATCGGCGGCTACAGTCAGGGCGCCGAGGCCGCCTCCAGGGTGCTGGCCTCCATCATGGGCGGCCCGCTGCAGTGGGCACGGCCGAACCTGATCGGCGGCTACACGTTCGGCAATCCGGCCCGCGGTCTGGGGCACACCTTCCCTGGCGGAACCGATCCGGGCGGGCGGGGCATTTCGTCGTTCAATCTCACCACCGCCCAGATTCCCAAAAACACCCGCGGTATTGACACCTGGTGGGATTTCGCCAATCCCGGGGACCTTTACACCACCACACCCGA
Source organism: Mycobacterium sp. SM1 (assembly GCF_018361265.1). Taxonomy (GTDB): domain Bacteria; phylum Actinomycetota; class Actinomycetes; order Mycobacteriales; family Mycobacteriaceae; genus Mycobacterium. Next base: position 1,660,861 of record NZ_JAFLNH010000001.1, on the reverse strand, counting down.
CGATCAAGCCGGGGCAGACCTTACCGCGGTTTATGACGAGGCTGTGCAATTGAGTATCCAGCGCAACCTGATCCTCAACCTGATAGCCGGGCTCACCGAACGGGGCGGGTTGCTGCAGCAAGCCATCGGTCTGGTAACCAATCCGCTCGCCGGGGGCCCTGCCCTGGCCGAGGCGATCACGCTCGCCGTGAGGTTCTACGACACCAGCCCACCCGGGCTGGCCCATCTGGACTACAACACCGTCGACGCCCTGCCGGGGCAGAGTTCCGTCGCGGTGGCGGTCAACCACTTGAACAGCATCGCGGCGGCCACGCCGACGCACAGCGCCGCCTGACGGCGCGCTTATACTCCCTGAGTGCGGCGTGGCTCGTTACGTGCGTTGCAGATGTTGGGGGCAGAACTCGTTCGCCGCGATCGCCGCGAACTTGGCCGCACCGTCTAACGAAAATGCGGGATTGGCCTTCTTCACGTCATCGATGACTTCGATGCCCGACACCCCGTTGTCCATCAGGCCGCATACCGCCTGGCCGGCCACGACGGCCTGGGACGGGTTGCGGTAGGTGATACCCGCATTATTAAGTGCGGCAAGGAAACCTGCGCCGATAACTGCGTCCGAGCCGGTCTCGATGGCGGTGTCGTTGAGACTTGTTCCGGTGATATCGGCGCCGGGCTCGGCGTGCACCGGCACGGCGAGCGCGGTCCCGGCTGCTAGCGCGACTCCGGCGGCTATTGTTGCCCACAGGTGCTGGACTCTCAAGGATTTTCCTTTCCGTCGCCGGTCGGTGAACTCCACCCTGACCGACCCCTTCGACTTCGGATGATCTGTCTAATTCTGCTCTGCGGAAACGTGATCCATACGCTCCCGGTCTCGCTCATAGGCGCGTCCCACGGTTGACGTTACCGACCACAGTGATGGATATCTATTGCGCACAGCAGATTTGCGCGCATGTTCACATGTTCTTAATTCTGTGACCAACGCGTGGCGTAGTTCGCACAGCTGCCCGGTTTCGGGCTTGCGATCGTGTGACATTGCGCTGCAACCTATCCGGTCCTGCTAATGCGTACCCGGGCAGCAAGTTCGGCGGACAGGGCGGTCCGCGGTTTCGCATCCTGGGCGTGTGCCTGCGTGCGGCTTGTTCTGGCTTGGATTAACCGATCGTGTTGTCGCTAACCAGGTTAGGGCTTCGAGGGTGTGGGTCTTGTCGGGTTATCGGAGGACAAGTGAACCGCATGGATCCCTGGTTTCCGCGACAGTTCGGCGAGCAGGCTCTGCAGCCCAGCCGAGTCGGTATGCCAGTGCTGCACCGCCTCATTGCCGGGTTGCTTCGACAGCTCCGTGACCAGACGCTCAAGTCCCACCGGTTTCGGGCTCCCCTTGAGCGCGGCGACACCGACGCGGGGAACGGTAGCGGCGACGGCGCCACCGGTCAAACTTGCCGCGCCTAATTGGCTAGCCAGGCTTGCCGGATCGCCCGCCAGGACCGTCGGGGCGGCGGTCAGACTAGTGCCCGGCAACGCCGTGGCTAGCATTCTGATCGCCGGGGTGGCCACCGCCCAGCTGGGCGGCACCGACAGCGTGCCCACTAAGCCCGCGCGGCCCGCACCCGCCGACACCGCCGACGCGGCCGCACCCAAACGCGCCGCCCCGAGCCCCCCGGCCTCACCCAGCCCGGCCCCGAGGTTGGGCAACAAATTGCCCAGGGCCCCGCCTAATCCCAGCGGGTGGAAGAACTTCTGGAACTCCACCATCCCCAGGAGGGTGCTGATCATGGCGTCGTTCGCCGGCAGGATGGCCCTCGCGCCGGAGCCGATCGCGAACAGGGACTGATAGGTCGATGACGCCGACGATGACCCGGTGAGGCTGTTCAGCAGTCCACCCATTGTCGAGTTCCACGACGTGCTGGCTGATGCCAGTTCTTGCAGCACCCGAGGGATTCCAGACAGCACCGACTGCGCGCCGCTGCCGCTCGAGGTGCCGACGGCCTGCGCCACCGCCGCGGCCTGGGTGACCGGCCCGGCCGCATTGGTGGTTGGCGGCGGTGAGCTGAACGGCGTCACTCGGGCGGCGGCGGCCGAGGAGCCGGCATAGCCGAACATCGCGGCCGCGTCCTGGGCCCACATCTCGGCGTACTGCGCCTCGGTGGCCGCGATAGCGGCGGTGTTCTGCCCGAAGATGTTGGTGCTCACCAGGAACGCCAGTTGGCTGCGGTTAGCCGCGATCATCGGTGGCGGCACCATCGCGGCAAACGCGGTCTCATAGGCAGCTGCCGCCGCTCTGGCCCGCAGCGCCGCCTCGTTGGCCTGCGCCGCCGTGGTCGACAGCCACGCCACATACGGTGCGGCCGCGGCCACCATGGACGTCGAGGATGGGCCGGTCCACGACCCGCTGGTCACATCCGAGATCACCGAGCCGCAGGCAGCCGCAGCGGAGCGCAATTCGCCGGCGAGCTCGTCCCAGGCCGCCGCGGCGGCCAGCATCGGACCGGATCCCGGACCGGAATACATCCGGCCGGAGTTGATCTCCGGTGGTATTACGCCGAAGTCCACCGTTGAGCCTGATTAACTCGTTGCGGCAGCGTTCGCGGCCTCGGTGGCCGCATAGGAACCGGCGCTCGTCGCCAAAGTGCCGACAAACAGCTCATGAATTGCCGCGCCCTGGGCGCTGACCGCCTGATATATCTGGGCGTGCGCGGCGAACTGCGCCGCGGTCAGCGCCGACACCTCATCGGCGGCCGCTGGAATCACCCCCGTCGTGGGGGCCGCCGCGGCCGTATTAGCAGCGGTTATTGCCGCGCCGATGCCGGCCAGGGTGTCCGCGGCGCTCGCCAGCGCTTCCGGCTGTATGGTGACATACGACATTGAGCTTCCTCCATCTTGTCTGATCTGATATTTTCCGGTGTTTGGGCATGAGCCCAAAGACCTTGAGCATCAACAACATCTCAAGCGATGGTCCGCGCACGGATGGCGGCACTTCGCGTCTGCATCACCCCGCTGCTCGTTGATCGTCATCAACCATGTTGTCCCAACGTGTAAAAAGTGCTTCCGGAGCGCTAAACCGACAGTCATTCCCCCGTTGGCGGTATCACGATGATGGTGGCTGCGGTGTGGGCGCCTGCGGCAGCGCTCCCGACGCCGCCGGTGGTGACGCTGCCGATGGACCGGGCGGCGTTGCCCCCGATAGTGCGCCCGGCCAGACTCGACAGCGCCATGTCCCGGAACAGGCCTCCCGCACCGTCCGGGCCGATCGCCGCGGCGACGCCCGGCCCCGCGCCGGGCAGCACCTCGGCAACCGGCCTGATCGCCGGCACCGCCGTCGCCCAGGTCTTCGGCACCGAGAGTCCACCGACCGTGCCCGCGTCACCCATGCCCACCGATACCGACGCCCCACCGATGTGCGCCGGGCTCAGGGCTGCCGTTCCCGCACCCGAGGGCGGCAACAACGACGCCGGCAGCAGCGACTTCATCGCCCCACCACCGAGTACGGTGGCAACACCCTCCGCGTTATGGGGAATCAGGACGTTCTGTATGCCGAAAAGGAAAGGCGCGCCGGCCACGTCGGTGAGCGCAAACGGTGAGTAGGGCCCGGTGAGGTTTGTCACCAGTGTGCCCACACTCGACAGGCTCGACTGTAGTCTCGGCATCGGCGACGTGGCTGCCGAGGCCGGCACCGCGAGGCTTTGCAGCGTGTGCGGCACCACCGAAACCAGCTGTGACAGCGTCGCCGACGTGTTGACACCGGCCGACATGCCGGCGGATTGGGCCACCGCGGCGGCCTGGTCCGCAAGCCCCCCAGGGGCGGTGACTTGCGGGGCGGCGGTGAACGGGCTCATCCGCGTGGCGGCGGCCGAGGAGCCGGCGTACCCATACATCGCGGCGGCGTCCTGGGCCCACATCTCGGCGTACTGGGCCTCGGTGGCCGCGATCGCCGGGGTGTTTTGACCCAGGACGTTGGTTGCGATCAGGGCCAGCAACTGGCTGCGGTTGGCTGCGATCAGCGGCGGGGGTACCGTCGCGGCAAACGCGGACTCATAGGCGGCCACCGCCGCCCGAGCCTGAGCGGCCGTCTGCTCGGCCCAGGCGGCCATGGCACTCAGCCACGTCCCATACGGAGCGGCGGCCGCCGCCATCGCCGCCGATGACGGACCCGTCCAGGACGCGCTGGTAAGATCGGAGATCTGCGAGCTGTACAACGCTGCGGCGCAGTGCAGTTCGGCCGCCAGCGCATCCCATGCTGCCGCGGCGGCCAGCATCGGCGCCGGCCCGGGGCCGGCGTACATGCGTCCGGAGTTGATCTCCGGCGGTAGCGCCCCGAAATCCATGCTTGCCCCCTCGTTGCCTAGCTGGCCGCGACCAGATCCCGGCTCGCGCCGCCACACGTCAGGCTGTTCAAAGCCATTCCGGGGGAGTGTCGTTGGAAGACGCTTCGGAGTCCGGATCGTGGAACGATTCCGCTTGTGGTAGGCAACAGACCCGTGCCCTTCGCTCTCAAATTGTCAGCACCGTCCTTCGGATCCACGAGACTTTCTTTGCCGCAGAAGACGTTCTGCGCTCTTATCCGCTTGAGTTGTCGTTCGTTGCCGGCGTGCCGTCACATCCGGCTACAGCGATCATGGTGCGCAGGGTGTGTTGGTGTTGCGTTCCGGCCCGGTAATCGCAAGGTAAAAAGGAGATATCACTGGCTTAGCCCCGCAGGTGAGAACGCACTTACAGTCACCGGCGCAGCGCGGCACCACGTGCCACTATCACCCAGCACCTTTCGAACGCCATCGGTGAATTCCAGAGGCTTCGCTGTCGCTAATCCGGCAGCCAGACAATGTCATTACAAGTCGGGTCCATAATCGGCCTAAGAACATCACACCGCGGGAGCGACGCTGGGAACTCCGTTTAAACTACGCGACGGGCGGGCGCCCCACGCAGACATAGCCTGCCGGTGTGACACGCACTGGGTACACCGGGACCGTCACCGTAGGGTCATCGAGGCAACGCCCGTCGGCGAAGGCGAAAGCCTGCTTGCCGATAGGTGATTGGACCATGACTTGTCCGCCCCGATCACCGACGATGCCACGGGATATCACCGCGGCACCGCTGAACGGGTCGATGTTCCCGAGCGCGTGTAGGGACCCGTCGTCAAGTCGGAACAGTGCCGCCTGCGAGCCGTCATCGAGCAGAACGCCGACGCCCCGGTTGGGGATCAGATGCTCGTACGCGCAGGCAACGATCCAGGTTTCGTCACCGTGCGTCAGCGGGCGGATGGCGTCGTCAGCGAGGGTCATGGGTCATGAGAACGTCGATTATGCTCCAGGACTCACGTTTGAACTCGTGGCATGCCGATGAGCACGGCATCAGCGCGGCCCGCGTCGCGCGGCGCCGGCTTCTTGCGCCCGTTGACCTCGGTGAAGACCACTGTGGGATCCGGGGTGCCGGGCGCGTTCACAAAGGACACGAATCGCGCCAGCTTCTGCGGATCATCCAGTACCCCTTTCCATTCGCACTGGTAGTTGGCCACATGACGGCGGATAGCCGCTTCAAATTCCTCGGCGAGGCCCAGTGAGTCGTGGCATACCACGTCGCGCAGATGATCCAGCCCACCCTCGAGGGATTCGATCCATGCCGCCGTGCGCTGCAGCCGGTCTGCGGTGCGGATGTAGAACATCAAAAACCGGTCGATGTAGCGGATCAGCGTCTCGTCGTCGAGGTCACTGGCCAGCAACTGCGCGTGCTTTGGGGAAAAGCCGCCGTTCCCACCGACATAGAGGTTCCAGCCACGCTCGGTGGCGATGACACCGATGTCCTTGGCACGCGCCTCGGCGCATTCACGCGCACACCCCGAGACACCCATCTTGATTTTGTGCGGTGCGCGCAGTCCCCGGTAGCGCAGCTCTAAGTCGATGGCCATCTGCACCGAATCCTGCTGGCCATAGCGGCACCAGTCGGTGCCGACGCAGCTTTTCACGGTGCGCACCGCCTTGCCGTAGGCGTGCCCGGACTCCATGCCGCCGTCGACGAGCCGCCTCCAGATCGCCGGCAGCTGGTCGACCCTGGCTCCGAACATGTCGATACGCTGTCCGCCGGTGATCTTGGTGTAGAGCCCGAATTCCTTAGCGACCTGACCGATCAAAATCAAATGGTCGGGCTCGATGCTGCCACCGGGAATCCGCGGCACCACCGAATAGCTGCCGTTGCGTTGAATGTTAGCGAGAAAGTGGTCGTTGGAGTCCTGTAGCGACGCTTGCTCACCGTCGAGAATATGGTCGGAGCCGGTAGACGCCAGGATGGATGCGACTGCGGGTTTGCAAATGTCGCAACCTTTCCCGTGACCAAAGCGTTCCAGCAGACCGGAGAAGCTGCGGATCCCGGTGGCCATGATGATTTCGAAGAGCTCCTGGCGTGATTGGCTGAAATGCTCGCACAGGGCCTTTGACTGCCGCACGCCCTCGGCTTCCAGCAGCTGCTTGAGCATGGGAACACATGACCCGCATGAGGTGCCCGCGCCGGTGCACGCCTTGAGGGCGGGTACGTCAGCGCAGCCGTCCGCGATGGCCGCGGTCAGCCGGCCCTTGGTGACGTTGTTACACGAGCAGATCTGGGCCGACGGTGGCAGCGCTCCCACACCCAAAGTCGCTGTGCCGTCGCGTGCCGGGGCGATCAAGGCCAGCGGGTCGCCGGGCAGCTCGCTGCCGACCATCGGCCGCAGCACCCCATAGTTGGAGGCGTCCCCAACCAGGATGCCGCCCAGCAGCGTCTTCGCGTCGTCGGACAACACCAGTTTGGCGTAGGTCCGGTTCACCGCGTCGTTGACCACCACCTCCAGGCAGTTCGGAGTAGCGCCCATGGCGTCACCGAAGCTGGCGACGTCAACGCCCAGCAGTTTGAGCTTGGTCGACAGGTCGGCCTCGGGAAACTCCGCCACACCGTCCAGCAGCCGGTCCGCCACCACCTCGGCGCTGGTGTAGCCCGGCCCCACCAGCCCATAGCAGCGGCCCTCGATCGCGGCCACTTCGCCGACCGCGTAAATGTCCGGATCGCTGGTTCGGCAGGATAAATCGGTCAGCACACCACCGCGCTCGGCAATGGCCAGACCCGCGGCGACCGCCAACTCGTCGCGTGGGCGTATGCCCGCGGCGAAGATCACCACGCCGGCGTCGACAACCTCCCCGTCGGACAGGCTCACCCGCGCCGACCGTGAGCCGTCAGCACGTGAGATAGCCTCGAGCGACTCCGTTTTCACACCCAGATGCACCGCAATGCCAAGGTCGGCGATCATCCGGGACAAAAGGGCGCCGCCGGCCTCGTCGACCTGCTGCGCCATCAGCCGCGGCATGATCTCCACGATGTGTGTCTGTAGCCCAAACTGGCGCAGCGCATTAGCGGCTTCCAATCCCAGCAGCCCCCCGCCGATCACCACGGCGGCGTTGGTGTGTCCGGCGTTCAGCGTGTGCTGCACGGTGGCCCGGATGGCGTCCAGGTCGTCGAGTGTGCGGTAGACGTGGCAGCCAGGCAGATCGTGGCCGGGGACCGGCGGCACGTATGCGCGCGAACCCGTGGCCAGGACCAGTTTGTCATACCGATACCGGTGGCCGGCTGCGGTTAGCACCGACTTGCCCGCCCGATCGATCTCGGTGACACGTGTGCTCAGCAGTAGCCGGACCCGATCATCGCCGTGGTAGTCGTTGCCCGGCAGCGCCAGTTGCCCGCGGTCCCAGGTCTCGGCATAGGAGGTCAGTCCCACCCGGTCATAGGCCGCGGTGCACTCTTCCGCCAACACCGTGATCCGGCAGATCCCGTCACGGTCACGGGCACGCAGCGCCTCGACTAGCCGATGGCCCACCATGCCATGCCCGACCACAACGATCGCGCGCTCGTTGCGGCCCTCGCGCCCGTCGACGACTTGAGCCATGACACCGAGGTTAGAAACGCGATGTTTCCGTGATGTCGCAGCATGTGACGCCGCTGTGACGGAGTCCTTACAGGGGGGCGGGCCTGGGTTGAGAGGTTCCCCTTGTACCCTCGGTGAAACATCAGCGGCGCCGATCCGTGCTGCTAGGGACGGTGGACCCGCACGATGCCGGCAGGATGACGACGCGGATGAGCACTTTTGTTGCGGCGCCCGGACCGTGGGTCGCGGGGCCGGGGGTCGCCGGCTTCGTCCCTTTTCGGGCCTCACGGCGCCGCCGAGTCGTGTCGGCGGCGTGAGCCAGGTCACTGTCCGGTCGACAGCCCGACGTTCTGGCGCGACGGTGGCAACGAGGGCATCGGCGGTCGCCCGAGGCGGGACACACCCCCGCGGTAGCAGAGGGTGGTGGGCTGGGTACGCTCCGACCAGGAAACGTGAAAAGGGAATCTACATCAGATGAGCGCACCCACGACCAACCGTCCAGCAACCGGCGTCTTCGCACCCCGCCGTGCCCAGATAGCGCAACCGACGCTACGCACCGACCGGTGGTGGCTCGCTCCGCTGATGACCGACCTTGGCCTGGCGGCCTTCCTGATCTACGGGTTCATTCGCGGGATGTGGGGAAGCGCCTACTGGGTCGCCGACTACCACTACCTGACGCCGTTTTACTCACCGTGCATCAGCGCGTCCTGTGAGCCGGGTGCCAGCCACCTTGGTGTGTGGCTGGGGCACTTCCCATGGTGGATTCCGTTGGGAATGCTGGTATTGCCGTTCCTGCTGGCCTTCAGGATCACCTGCTATTACTATCGCAAGGCCTACTATCGCTCGGTGTGGCAGTCGCCCACCAGCTGTGCGATTCCCGAGCCGCGCGCCCATTACACCGGCGAGACCCGTCTGCCGCTGATCATTCAGAACACCCATCGATACTTCTTTTACTTCGCCGTGATCGTCTCGGTGATCAACACCTACGACGCGATCGTCGCCTTCCATTCCCCGTCGGGTTTCGGATTTGGCTTAGGCAACATCATTATCGTCACTAACGTGGTTCTGCTCTGGATCTACACGTTGTCGTGCCACTCCTGCCGTCACGTCATGGGCGGGCGGCTCAAGCACTTTTCGAACCACCCTATCCGGTACTGGCTCTGGACGCAGGTCAGCCGGATCAACACGCGCCACATGACGTGGGCGTGGATCACGCTGGGCACCTTGGTGCTCACCGACTTCTACATCATGCTGGTGGCCAGCGGAACCATCCACGATTTGAGGTTTATTGGGTGACAAAGCAATTTATGATTTCGGCGAGGGTTGAGCGAGGGTTTCATGGTTGAGGTCGAACGGCACTCCTACGACGTCGTCGTGATCGGTGCCGGCGGCGCCGGATTACGCGCCGTGATCGAGGCGCGCGAACGCGGCCTGAGGGTCGCCGTGGTGTGTAAGTCGTTGTTTGGCAAGGCACACACGGTTATGGCCGAGGGGGGTGCCGCTGCCGCGATGGGTAATGTCAACCCTAAAGATAACTGGCAGGTGCACTTCCGCGACACGATGCGCGGCGGAAAATTTCTCAACAACTGGCGGATGGCCGAGCTGCACGCCAAGGAGGCACCCGACCGGGTCTGGGAGCTAGAAACCTACGGTGCCCTGTTCGACCGAACCAAGGATGGCCGGATCAGCCAGCGTAACTTCGGTGGGCACACCTACCCTCGGCTGGCCCACGTCGGCGACCGCACCGGCCTGGAACTCATCCGCACCATGCAGCAGAAGATCGTCGCACTGCAGCAAGAGGACTATAGCGAGCTCGGCGACTACGAGGCGCGAATCAAGGTGTTCGCCGAGTGCACGATCACCGAACTGATCAAAGACGGCGAGCAGGGTCGTATCGCCGGCGCCTTCGGATATTGGCGTGAGAGCGGGCGATTCATCCTCTTCGAGGCACCCGCTGTGGTGATGGCCACCGGTGGCATCGGCAAGTCGTTCAAGGTCACGTCGAATTCCTGGGAATACACCGGCGATGGCCACGCGCTGGCGCTGCGGGCCGGCGCGACGCTGATCAACATGGAGTTCGTCCAATTTCACCCAACCGGGATGGTCTGGCCGCCCAGCGTCAAGGGAATCCTGGTCACCGAAAGCGTGCGCGGTGACGGTGGCGTGTTAAAGAACGCCGAGGGCACACGCTTCATGTTCGATTACATCCCCCCGGTGTTCAAGGGCCAGTATGCCGAGACTGAAGAGGAAGCCGACGCGTGGCTATACGACAACGACAACAACCGGCGCACACCTGACTTGCTGCCCCGCGACGAGGTGGCACGCGCGATCACCGCGGAGGTCAAGGCCGGCCGCGGCAGCCCGCACGGCGGGGTATACCTCGACATCGCATCACGCCGGTCCGCCGAAGACATCCTTAAGCTGCTGCCCTCGATGTACCACCAGTTCAAGGAATTGGCCGGAGTCGACATCACCAAGGAGCCAATGGAAGTCGGGCCCACCTGTCACTACGTGATGGGCGGTATCGAGGTCGACCCGGATACCGCCGCTGCCAGGGTGCCGGGGTTGTTCGCGGCCGGCGAGTGCTCGGGAGGCATGCATGGCTCCAACCGGCTGGGAGGGAACTCGCTATCCGATCTGATAGTGTTCGGCCGGCGCGCGGGCTTGGGCGCCGCCGACTACGTCCGGGCCCTCTCGCAGCGACCGACGGTGCCCGCCGAGGCGGTCGACGCCGCCGCCAAGATGGCACTTGCGCCGTTTAATCCTCCGAAAGATATAGGGGCGGCTGAAAATCCGTACAAGTTGCACACCGATCTGCAGGACACCATGAACGATCTGGTGGGCATCATCCGCAGGGCTGACGAAATCACCCAGGCGCTATCACGGCTAGAGGAGTTGAAGGCGCGCTACGCCAACATCGTCGTCGAAGGCCACCGGCAATACAATCCCGGCTGGCATCTGGCCATTGATCTGCGTAACATGCTGCTGGTCAGCGAATGCGTGGCAAAGGCGGCGCTGGAACGCACCGAAAGTCGCGGTGGCCACACCCGTGATGACCATCCGTCGATGGATCCCAACTGGCGCAAGATCCTGCTGGTATGCCGTGCCGGTGACGATCACGCCGGGGACTCGGTGTTTCCCCCGGTGAACATCACCCGGGAAGAGCAGGTGCCTATGCGGCCCGACCTGCTGGAGCTCTTCGAGGTCGATGAGCTCGAGAAGTATTTCACCGACGAAGAGCTGGCCGCTCACCCAGGACGGAGAAGCTAGATGAGCTACAACGCCAGCATGCGGCTATGGCGCGGCGACCAGCGCGGGGGGACGCTGCAGGACTTCACCGTTGAGGTCAACGAGGGCGAGGTGGTGCTCGACGTTATCCACCGGCTGCAGGCCACCCAGATCCCGGATCTCGCGGTGCGGTGGAATTGCAAGGCGGGCAAATGTGGCTCCTGCTCGGCCGAGATCAACGGCAAGCCCAAGCTGATGTGCATGACCCGGATGTCGACGTTCGGGCGGGACGAAGTCGTGACGGTGACCCCGCTGCGGACCTTCCCGGTGATCCGTGACCTGGTGACCGACGTCTCGTTTAACTACGAGAAGGCCCGCGAGATCCCGTCGTTCACGCCACCGAAGGAGCTGCAGCCCGGCGAGTACCGGATGGCGCAGGTCGATGTGCAGCGCTCACAGGAATTCCGCAAGTGCATCGAATGCTTCCTGTGTCAGGACGTGTGCCATGTGATCCGCGATCACGAGGAGAACAAGAAGGCATTCGCCGGTCCCCGCTTCCTGATGCGGATCGCCGAGCTGGAAATGCATCCGCTGGATACCCTGGATCGGCGCACCCAGGCGCAGGAGGAGCACGGGCTGGGCTATTGCAACATCACCAAATGCTGCACCGAGGTCTGCCCGGAAAGCATCAAAATCACCGACAACGCGCTGATCCCGATGAAAGAGCGGGTCGCCGACCGCAAATATGATCCGCTGGTGTGGCTGGGCACCCACTTGTTCCGCCGCTGAGTCGCCCGAGCACCCGTCAGCTGCCCGGGCGGTGAACGGCGCGGCGCTGGCGAGCACACCCGAGGGCTAACAGCCGTTACGGGTGATCGGGGAGATCCCACCCCCCGGCTGCTGAGGCGTTACTTTAGGCATTACTTGCTCACCTTACTTCGGCAACGAAATTTAGCTCACATCGTGTTGCGGCGAAGTTACCGACGGGTATAAGTTAGCGGTATTACTGGTGGGTAACTTAGCTGTGCCCAACCGTGCGTGGCGTTCTCAGCGAGGAGGAGCAGGTGAGCCACTACAAGAGCAATGTCCGCGACCAGGAATTCAACCTGTTCGAGGTCTTCAACGTAGACAAGGCATTTGGTGAAGGCCCCTACAGCGACCTGGATGTGGGCACCGCCCGGGAGATGCTGGCTGAAATGAGCCGGCTCGCCGAGGGCCCGATCGCCGCGTCGTTCGCCGACGGCGACCGTAACCCGCCGATCTTCCACCCTGAGACGCACTCGGTGACCCTGCCGGAGTCGTTTAAGAAGTCGGTGCGCACGGTCCTCGATGCCGGTTGGGACAAGATCGGCATCGAAGAGGCCCTTGGGGGCACCCCGATGCCCAAGGTGCTGGTGTGGGCGCTGCACGAGCACATCCTGGGCGCCAACCCGGCGGTATGGATGTACGGTGGCGGCGCGGGTTTCGCCAACATCCTCTACCACCTCGGCACCGAGGAGCAGAAGAAATGGGCCGTGCTGGCCGCCGAGCGTGGCTGGGGCGCCACCATGGTGTTGACCGAGCCGGACGCCGGCTCCGATGTGGGGGCCGCCCGCACTAAGGCCGTCAGGCAAGAAGACGGTTCCTGGCATATCGAGGGGGTCAAGCGGTTCATCACCTCCGCCGACTCCGATGACCTGTTCGAAAACATCTTCCACCTGGTGCTGGCCCGCCCCGAGGGCGCCGGCCCCGGCACCAAGGGCCTGTCGCTGTTTTTTGTGCCGAAGTTCTTATTCGACCCCGAGACCGGTGAGCCCCGCGAGCGCAACGGGGTGTTCGTCACCAACGTCGAGCACAAGATGGGCCTCAAGGTCTCGGCGACCTGTGAGCTCGCGTTCGGCCAGCACGGCGTGCCGGCCAAGGGCTGGCTGGTCGGAGAGGTGCACAACGGCATCGCTCAGATGTTCGAGGTCATCGAGCAGGCACGGATGATGGTCGGCACCAAGGCGATCGCCACCCTCTCCACCGGCTACCTGAACGCCCTGGAGTACGCCAAGTCCCGGGTACAGGGTGCCGACATGACCCAGATGACCGACAAGGCCGCGCCGCGGGTCACCATCACACATCACCCCGATGTGCGTCGCAGCCTGATGACCCAGAAGGCGTACGCCGAGGGTCTGCGCGCGCTCTACCTCTACACGGCGACTTACCAGGACGCCGCCGTGGCCAAGGCGGTACACGGTGTGGACGCCGAGCTGGCGGTCAGGGTCAACGACTTGATGCTGCCGGTGGTCAAGGGTGTCGGCTCCGAACAGGCGTATGCCAAGCTCACGGAGAGCCTGCAAACCCTGGGCGGGTCGGGCTTTTTGCAGGACTACCCCATCGAGCAGTACATCCGCGACTCCAAGATCGACTCGCTTTACGAAGGCACCACAGCCATCCAGGCGCAGGACTTCTTTTTCCGCAAGATCATTCGCGACAAGGGCGTGGCGCTCGCCCATGTGGCGGGCCAAATCGAGGAGTTCATCAAGAACGAGTCCGGCAACGGGCGGTTGAAGGCTGAGCGCACGCTGCTGGCGGCCGCGCTGACCGATGTGCAAGCGATGGCAGCCGCGCTGACCGGGTATCTGATGGCCGCCCAGGAGGACGTGACCAGTGTCTACAAGGTGGGTCTGGGCTCGGTGCGCTTCCTGATGAGTGTCGGCGACCTGCTGATCGGCTGGTTGCTGCAGCGCCAGGCCGCGGTGGCGATCGAGGCCCTCGATGCCGGGGCCAGCGATGCCGACCGCGCATTCTACGAAGGCAAGATCGCGGTGGCCTCGTTCTTCGCAAAGAACTTCCTGCCGCTCTTGACCGCCACCCGGCAGGTGATCGAGACACTGGACAACGAGATCATGGAGCTCGATGAAGCGGCCTTCTAAAGCACCACGACCCGGCTCCGGCGCCGCCCCGAGGGATTTGGCTGATCAGCCACAACGGGTCGGCAACGCCGGAAAGTAGCCGCCGGCACGCCCCGGGCGGCGGCGTCAGGCTTCCAGGATCGCCGCCACGCCCTGGCCGCCGGCCGCGCAGATCGAAATCAGCCCGCGCAGCGGCTGGGCAGTGGACCCTTTCTGTTCGGCCTTCTTCTGCGCAAGCTGCTTGGCCAGCTGCGCCAGGATCCGCCCGCCGGTGGCCGCGAAGGGATGCCCGGCCGCCAGCGATGACCCGTTGACGTTGAGCTTGGAGCGGTCAATGGCTCCCAGCGCCGCGTCTAGGCCCAGTCGCTGCTTGCAGTATTCCTGCGACTCCCATGCTTGCAGGTGGGCCAAGACCACCGAGGCGAACGCCTCATGGATTTCGTAGAAGTCGAAATCCTGCAGCGCCAGGCCGTTGCGGGCCAGCAGCCGGGGCACGGCGTAGGTCGGCGCCATCAACAGCCCGTCGTCACCGGTGACATAGTCCACCGCAGCGGTCTCGGCGTCGACGAAATAGGCCAGCGGAACAAGCGAATGGTCGGCCGCCCAGTCCTCGCTGGCCATCAAGACGACTGAGGCGCCGTCGGTCAGTGCCGTCGAATTTCCCGCCGTCATCGTCGCGTCGCCAGCCTTCACCCCGAAAACCGGGCGCAGCGTGGCCAGCTTCTCGACGGTCGAGTCGGGCCGCAGGTTGTCGTCGCGATAGAGCCCCAGAAACGGGGTGACCAGGTCGTCGAAGAAACCGCGATCATAGGCGGCGGCCATGTTGCGGTGGCTGGCGACCGCCAGCTGATCCTGGTCGACCCGCTTGATCCCCATCTGCTTGGCGGTGATGGCGGCGTGCTCCCCCATCGACAAGCCGGTGCGGCGCTCGCGGTTCACCGGAATCTCCACGCCCAGCGTCGCCGGCAGTTTGCCGACCAGCTTCAGCCGCTCCACGGTGGACGCCGATCGGCGCAGCCTGAGCAACGTGCGGCGCAACTCGTCGCCAAACCCGATCGGTGGGTCGGAGGCGGTGTCAACGCCACCCGCGACCGCGACCTCGTAACGGCCCGCCGCGATGCCGTCGGCGGCGGCGATCGCCGCCTGCAGACCGGTCCCGCACGCCTGCTGCATATCGAATGCCGGCGTGTAGGGAGAAAGCGCGGAGCCCAACACGCATTCACGCATCAAATTGAAATCGCGGCTGTGCTTGAGCACGGCGCCGCCGATAACCGCACCGAGTCGCTCACCGGCCAGGCCGAAACGCTCCACCAGCCCAGCCAAAGCGGCCGTGAACATGTCCTGGTTGGACGCCTCGGCGTAGGCGCCGTCGGCTCGCGCGAAGGGGATCCGGTTGCCTCCCAGCACGGCAACGCGCCGCCTGGTCGGGGTAGTCCCCGAAGATGCCTGGGTGGTCGGCCATGAGCTTTCAGTGGCCACGTTTGTCTCCCCACTGTTCCCAATTGTCGGTTTGGGATTGTCGGTTTGGGTACACCGCTGAACGCTATGCTACCCAATTTATTACTCTGGAGTAAGTTCGTTACCGCCGATACGGTTGCCAACAGCACGCACATCCGACACGGAAGGCAGTTCAGTGGCTCCCAAGCTCGCATCCGATCTGTTCTCCCAGGTCGTCAGCTCCGCCCCGGTGACGTTTATGGCCAAGCAACTGGGCATTCCCCAGCCGGAGACGCTTCGTCGCTATCACGTAGGTGATCCGCCGCTGCTCGGCTCGCTGTTGATCGGCGGCGACGGCAGAGTAGTCGAACCGCTGCGGACCGCGCTGGCCAACGACTACCAAGTGGTCAGCCACAACCTGGGCGGCCGCTGGGCCGATTCGTTCGGGGGCCTGGTGTTTGACGCCACCGGAATCACCGCACCCGCCCACCTGGACAGGCTGCGCGACTTTTTTGCTCCGCTGCTGCGTAATCTGGGGCGCTGCGCCCGTGTGGTGGTCGTGGGCACCACTCCCGACGCGGCTACCAACACCGGCGAGCGCATCGCGCAACGCGCGCTGGAGGGTTTTACCCGCTCGCTGGGCAAGGAACTTCGCCACGGGGCAACCATTCAGCTGGTGTACTTATCCCCGGAGGCCAAGCCGGCGGCCACCGGCCTGGAATCGACGATGCGGTTCATCTTGTCGGCAAAGTCGGCGTATGTGGACGGCCAGGTGTTCTACGTGGGGGCCGCTGACTCCACACCCCCGGGCGACTGGGACCGGCCCCTGGACGGCAAGGTGGCCATTGTGACGGGTGCCGCCAGCGGCATCGGCGCAGCCATCGCCGAGGTGCTTGCCCGTGACGGCGCCCGTGTCGTGGGTATCGACGTGGATGCCGCTGCCGAAGCGCTGAGCCAAACCGTCTCCCGGGTTGGGGGCACCGCGCTGATCCTCGACGTCACCGCGGACGACGCCGTCGATCGCATCACCGATCATCTTGGCGGGCACTACGGCGGGCGGGCCGACATCTTGGTCAACAACGCCGGAATCACCCGCGACAAGCTGCTGGCCAACATGGATGAGGCCCGCTGGGATGCCGTCATGGCCGTCAATCTGCTTGCGCCGTTGCGGCTTACCGAAGGACTGGTCGGCAACGGCAGCATCGCTGACGGGGGCCGGGTAATCGGGTTGTCGTCGGTGGCCGGTATCGCAGGCAACCGTGGCCAGACCAACTATGCCACCACCAAGGCCGGCATGATCGGGCTCACGCAAGCACTCGCACCGGTGCTCGCCCCCAAGGGCATCACGATCAACGCCGTCGCACCGGGATTCATTGAGACCAAGATGACCGCCGCCATCCCATGGGCCACCCGCGAGGTGGGGCGCCGGCTGAACTCGCTGCTCCAGGGCGGGCAGCCGGTAGACGTAGCCGAAACTATCGCCTACTTCGCCAACCCAGCTTCGAACGCCGTGACCGGCAATGTCATTCGTGTCTGTGGCCAGGCCATGATGGGTGCTTGAGGGCTCCGCGCAGGCAGCGGCGAGCGGAGGCCGACAATGGGACATGAGGTGGCAACTATGGCGCGACCACGCGGCATCACAAGCCTGCTACGGGCGGCGGTCGGGACGCTACCGCTGGTACCCCGCGGCGGGCAGCTGCCAGCCCGCACGCTCACCGTCGAGGACATGCCTATCGATCGCGCGAATGTGGCCGCCTACGCGGCCGTAACGGGATTGCGCTACGGCGATACCGTGCCGTTGACCTACCCGTTCGTGTTGACGTTCCCGATAATGATGTCCCTGGTGACGGGGTTCGACTTCCCTTTCGCCGCAATCGGATCGGTGCATACCGAAAACCACATCACACAATATCGGCCAATCGCGGTGACCGACACCGTGGGCGTGAAGCTACACGCCGAGAACCTACGTGAGCACCGAAAGGGTCTGCTGGTTGACCTGGTCGCCGATGTCAGCGTGGGCAATGACATTGCGTGGCACCAAGTATCGACCTTCCTTCATCAGCAGCGCACCAGCTTGTCCGACGAGCCTAAGCCGCCGCCGGAAAAACAGCCTAAACTGCCCCCGCCGAAAATACTGTTGAGCATTACCCCTGGCCGAATCCGCCGCTACGCGGCTGTCGCCGGTGATCACAACCCGATCCACACGAACCCCATCGCCGCCAGGCTGTTTGGCTTCCCTTCCGTCATCGCGCACGGGATGTTCAGCGCCGCAGCGATATTAGCAAACATCGAGGGCAAGATTCCGGGCGTGGTGAGGTATTCGGTGCGCTTCATCAAGCCGGTGGTGCTGCCTGCCCGCCCAGGCCTCTATGTCGATCAAGTCGACGGCGGCTGGGATCTGACGCTGCGCAATATCACCACGGGTTACCCGCACCTGACCGCAAGTATCCAAGCGCTCTAGATCCACGGCCTGTCCGCCCGGCGACCGCATGGCACGTGACGTTACGGTCAGGTTACCGCCACCGGGACACGGCGACGTTCGCTCAGCACCTGAAGGGCGTGCGTGCCGAGGGCGGCGGCGAGAAACACGACCAACAGCCAAAGAGGGGGGTGGGCAAGCTCCCACACGAAGATCGCCGCCCAGACCGGTGCGCGCTGGGTGATCGCCAGCACGGCGGCCGCACCGGCCAACGAGGCCGTTGGGACGTGAATGTCCATGCCGGCCGCCCCGTTGATCGCGAGCACGAGCAGCGATCCCGCGGCCGCTCCGGTGGCCAGGGAGGGGGTGAGCATCCCGCCGGTGCCGCCGGCTCGCAAGAAGAGCGCGGTTAGAAGTGGCTTTAAGATCAGGATTACCGCCGCCGCGATCAGGGTCATCCCGCTGTTTAAGCTCACGGTCAGAATACTTCGGCCATTACCGGGCAACTCGGGCCACCAGTGCGAGCAAATCCCGGTCAGTAACCCTGCGGCGGCGATCGCCGGGACCAGCGCCCACGACCGTGTCGGCGTCACGGGATAGGCCGCCGACGTAATGCGGGTGAATCCCCAGCCGACGAGGAAGCACACCGGAGCCACCGCCAGGGCATAACCGGTCAGCAAATAAGACACGTGTACGCTGGGCCACTCCAGGATTGGTCGATCAGCGGTCACGAAAGAGCCGACCGCGACCGCCAGGCTGGACGAGATCAGTGCCGCGCCCAGAGCACGCGGATGCCATGTCTTGAGCACAATGCGCACCGCGAACAGCGCGCCGCCCAGCGGGACGGCATAAACCGCGCCTAGGCCGGCTCCGGCCGCGCACGCCAGCAAGATTTCCCGGTCACGTGGTGACAGTCGTTGCAACCACCCGATACCCAGATCGGCTAGGACCGCAGCGAATTGACGGGGAGCCCCTTCCCGGCCCAGGGACGCGCCAGAGCCAACCAGCACGACCTGCAGCGCGGCATCAAAGCTCCACGAGAGCCTGGGCACCCGATGATGGCCCGCAATGACCTTGGTCAGCGGCGGCACATCGGCTCTGCCTCGCAGTAACCACCAACCCAGGCCGGCCAGCGCGCCACCGAGCATGGGTCCCGCCGCGCGGCGCACCGGACTGCTGCCGATGACGCCGCCGAGCAGCGAGCCGAACCGGTAATGGTAGGTAAGGTGCTCAACGAAACGCAGCAACAGGGTCGCCGACAACCCGGCGACCCCGGCCAGCAATCCGACGATGACCACCGCGCAGAAGAAATCGAGGTTGCGCCGGGTCACCGCACGAATGTATGTCACCACGTCGGTCACCGCGAACGGACCGGCCGTGAGCTAGCCCGAGCCGGTGACCACCTGGGGCTCGGCGTCGACGGCCTCGTGCTCGGACGGCGCGCCTTTAAGGCCACGCCAGAACAGGTTGATCATCAGCTCCGCCGCCTCGTCGACGTCGGTGTCACCCGTGCTGAGCCGGGCCGCGACGGCTTCACCCGCCCCCACCAGCGCCGCAGCCATCACGTCGAAATTGGTGTCCGGGTCTGGATGGCGGGTTCCCGCCCGCAACAGCCCGGCCACCAGCTCGGTGATCCGCTCACGTCCTTCGCGCACGGTGTGGGCGAACGCCTGAGAGCTGGTGGCTTGGGTGTACATCACGATCCAGGACGCCCGATTGGCGTCGATATAGTGCAAAAATGACACGATAGTGTTGCGCAGCAATTCCTTTGGGTTCTGGTTAGGGTCGATGTCCGCCCTGACGGAGTCGATGAGCCGGGTCAGCTCGCGGTCGAGGCAGGCGCCGAACAGCTCTTCTTTGGAGCCGTAGTACAGGTAGAGCATCGGCTTGGAGATCTGCGCTGCCGCTGCGATGGAATCCATCGAGGTCTCGTGGTAGCCGTTAAGGGAGAACATTTGCACGGCGGCATCGAGCATCTGCTGTTCGCGCACAGCGCGAGGAAGCCGCTTGGTACCGCCTGCCATCCGCCGTCCCTCTGGTCCCTTAGCCGCTCGATACGGGCCAGCCCTGCAGTGTCCCGCCGCTGGCCGACTCCAGATTAAGCGCGGTGGTGGGCTCGCACACGCATCAGTGCCCGCAGCGCGTGCTCGATCCCTTGACCGCGGCCATTCGCGACACCGAAGCGTTGATCGCCGGTACCGCCAGCTGGGCTGCGGCCACTGCCTTCTCGAGCCGGTCTAAAACCGCAGGCACCTCCTCGGTGCTGACCCACAGCGCGACGTCGACACCGGCCTGCAAGGTGCGCAGCACCGCCTCGGCCACGCCGTAGCGGCTGTTGACCGCGGCCATGCTGGACAAGTCGTCGCTGAACACCGGCCCGTTGAACGGCGGGCCGCCGTAGCCGGTGCCGCGGCGCAACAATGCCACGGCCGCGGCGCTGAGGCTGGCCGGCTCATCGCCGGTTAGTCCCGGAACCTGCAGGTGACCCATCATCACCCCGACCGGTGCCTGGCCCACCAGCGTGCGGTAGGGCACCAGATCGCTGCGCTGCAGCTCCTCCAGCGGTGGTGTGGTGACCGCGCCGGTGTGCGAGTCGCCCGAGCCATGCCCGTGGCCAGGGAAATGCTTGAGCACGGGAAGCAAACCGGCGTCCCGCAGGCCCCGCGCATACGCCCCGGCGTAGGCGGTGACGGTGGCGGGGTCGGAGCCAAACGACCGGTCACCGATGACGGTGTCGGCCGGGGCGTCGGTGACGTCGACCACCGGCGCGAAGTCGACGGTGATACCGAGGTGTCGCATTTTGCGGCCCCGGTCCAGCGCGACGGCGTAGACCTCGTCGGGGGTGTGGGTCTGCGCCAGCACCCGCGCAGCCGGGGCCGGCCCGATCAGCGGGGACAACCGTGACACCCGGCCACCTTCCTCGTCGACGCTCACCGCCAGCGGCAGCGGGCCTGCGCCGCGAGCGATATCGGCCAGCGAGCCGTCGGTCAGCATGGCTAGGTCCGTCCAGCTGCCGATGAAGATGCCTCCCACGTGGTGGTCGGCGACCACCGCCCGCGCGTCGGCGGCGTTGCGCACCCCGACCATCAGCAGCTGGGCCAGCTTGTCACGAGTAGGAAGGGCCGTCACGTCTCCGCAACCGGGGGCCGCGCGGGTGGGCGCAGGGAGCGGCTTCGCCGAGGGCTCGCGCCGTTCGCCGTGCCCGCACGCTATCACCAGCACCGACGCCGCCGTCAGGACCGCCAGGATGCGTCCGGTCGCCACCGGCCCATGGTGTCACATGACGCAGATCGGTTCCCGGCACCAGCCCGGCCGGGCGGTGCGCGCCCTTGAGGCCCCGCGGCGGGCACTGGCACGGATAGTGGGCGGATAGCGCGCAAATAGTGCTTACCGGAGGTCTGCTAGGTTGGCGACAACCACGACCGAAACCTCCAGGAGCCATCGATGAACCGGTTCGTTGTGCCCGCCGTCGCCAGCATCGTGGTTGGCCTGTTGCTGGGCGCGGCCGCGATCTTCGGGATCACCCTGATGGTGGAGCAGAACACCAGGCCGCCATTGCCCGGCGGTGATCCGGCGTCCTCGGTGCTCAACCGGGTCGAGTACGGCAACCGTACTTAGCCGGGCGATGATGCGGACCGCGCTCGGCGGTCAGGGGTGGGGCGCCCGTCTGGCTGCGGGGGTAGCCCCGGCGAGTGGATCGCGGCTGAACGCCCCACCCTCCCCAGCGGCGCGGCCTGCGGTGGTGCCGTTGCCGCGGCGCTGGTTGTGGCTTGCTGGGGCGATCGCGTCGGCGCTGTGCTGCGGGCAGTCCCCTGGGCGGATTTCACCTGACACCAAACTTGATCTCACCGTCAACCCGCTGCGCTTCCTGGCCCGCGCGACCAACCTGTGGACCAGCGACCTGCCGTTCGGGCAAACGCAAAACCAGGCCTACGGCTATCTGTTTCCGCACGGCGCCTTCTTCGTGGCGGGCCACCTGCTGGGGATACCGGGGTGGCTCACCCAGCGACTGTGGTGGGCGCTGCTGCTGACCGTCGGGTTTTGGGGGCTGCTGCGGGTCGCTGAAGCGCTGGGCACCGGCAGCCCGACATCGCGGGTGATCGCCGCCGCGGCGTTCGCGCTCTCACCGCGGGTGCTGAGCACCCTTGGGTCGATCTCATCGGAGACCTTGCCGATGATGCTGGCGCCCTGGGCGCTGCTGCCCACCATCCTGGCGTTGCGTGCCGAGCCGGGCAGGTCCGCGCGAGTGCTGGCCGCGCAAGCCGGCCTGGCGGTGGCGATGATGGGGGCGGTCAACGCGGTCGCCACCCTCGCGGCTTGCCTGCCCGCGGTGCTCTGGTGGGCCTGCCACCGGCCGAACCGCTTGTGGTGGCGATACACCGCGTGGTGGCTGCTCGCCCTGACGCTGGCAATGCTGTGGTGGCTGCTGGCACTGGGCCTGATGCGCCATGTCAGCCCGCCGTTTTTGGACTTCATCGAATCTTCCGGTGTCACAACCCAATGGACGTCGCTGACCGAGGTGCTGCGTGGCACCGCGGGCTGGACACCGTTTGTGGCGCCCACGGCCACCGCCGGTGCGCCACTGGTCACCGGCTCCGTGGCGATCCTGGGCACCTGCCTGGTGGCCGCCGCCGGGCTTGCCGGGCTGGCGACGCCCGATATGCCGGCCCGTGGACGGCTGATAACGATGCTGCTCTTCGGGGTGGTTATGCTGACCGCCGGGTATGCCGGTGGCCTGGGCTCCCCGCTGGCGCATCAGGTCCAGGGGTTCTTGGACGCCGGGGGCGCACCGGTGCGCAATGCGCACAAGCTGGAGCCGGTGATCCGGCTTCCGGTGGTGCTTGGGCTGGCTCAGCTGCTGGGACGGATACCGCTGCCCGGCAGCGCACCGACCCGGGAGTGGAGTCACGCGTTCGCCCACCCCGAAGACGACAAGCGGGTCGCGGCCGGCATCGTCGTGTTGACGGCCCTGGCGGTCAGCACGTCGCTGGCGTGGACCGGCCGGCTCGCGCCCCCGGGAACGTTCGAGGCGATACCACAGTATTGGCGCGACGCCGCGGACTGGCTCGCCCAGCACAACACCGGCAGCCCGATCCCCGGGCGGGTGCTCGTGGTTCCCGGCGCGCCGTTTGCCATCCAGGGGTGGGGCACCACCCATGACGAGCCACTGCAGGTCCTCGCCGGCGGGCCGTGGGGGGTGCGCGACTCCATCCCGCTGACCCCGCCGCAGGCCATCCGGGCCCTGGATTCCGTGCAACGTCTGCTCGCCGCCGGCCAGCCGTCGGCTGGCCTGGCCGACACCCTGGCGCGCCAGGGCATTTCGTATGTGGTGGTGCGTAACGACTTGGACCCTGAGACGTCGCGATCGGCCCGGCCAATCTTGGTGCACCGCGCCATCACCGGATCGCCACGACTGCAAAAGGTGGCGCAGTTCGGCGCCCCGGTAGGACCCGGCGCCGTGCCGGGCTTCGTCAGCGACAGCGGGCTGCGGCCGCGATATCCGGCCTTGGAGATATACCGAGTGATCTACCGCGTCGACGACGCCGATGCCCCCGCGGCCCCGTATTTCGCCGACATCGACCGCCTGGCCCGCATCGATGGCGGGCCCGAAGTGCTGCTCCGTCTCGACGAACGCCGCCGCCTGCTGGGCGAGCCCGCGCTGGGTCCGGTGTTGTTGACCGCCGATGCCCGGCGTGCCGGTCTGCCCACGCCGGTGGTGACCGTGACCGACACCCCGCTATCCCGGGAGACCGACTATGGCCGGGTAGACCACCACTCGTCGGCGATCCGCGCTGCCGGCGACCCAAGACACACCTACAACCGGGTGCCCGACTACCCCGTCCCCGGGGCCGAGACGGTCTTCGGCGGCTGGACCGGCGGGCGGCTCAGTGCCTCCAGCTCGTCTTCGGACTCCACCTCCCTGCCCGACGTCGCTCCCGCAACCTCACCGGCGGCCGCAGTCGACGGCGACCCGGCGACCGCCTGGGTATCCAACGCGCTGCAGTCCGCGGTCGGCCAATGGCTGCAAGTGGATTTCGATCGCCCGGTGGCAAACGCCGTCATCACACTGACACCCAGCGCAACCACCGTCGGCGCCCAGGTCCGCCGTGTCGAGATCTCCACGGTCAACGGAACCACCACCCTGCGGTTCGACGAAGCCGGTAAGCCACTCACCGCGGCCCTGCCCTACGGCGAAACCCCCTGGGTGCGGATCACCGCGGTCGGCACCGACGACGGGTCCGCAGGGGTGCAGTTCGGTATCACCGACCTGGCCATCACCCAGTACGACGCGTCGGGTTTTGCCCACCCCGTCGAGCTTCGCCACACCGTGCTGGTTCCCGGTCCCCCGCCGAACGCCGCCGTCGCGGGGTGGGATCTGGGGGCGGAGCTGCTGGGCAGACCCGGCTGCGCCCAGGGACCCGACGTCGTGCGCTGCGCCCCGTCGATGGCGCTCACGGCCGAAGAACCGGCGAGCTTCAGCCGCACGCTGAGCGTGCCGCAACCGATCGCGGTGACCCCCCAGGTGTGGGTTCGGGCGCGCCAGGGCCCGAAGCTGGCCGACCTGATCGCCCAGCCGGGTGCCACGCGCGCGCGTGGTGACTCCGATGTGGTCGACGTCTTGGGCTCCGCATACGCCGCGAGCGACGGCGATCCGGCGACCGCATGGACCGCGCCGCAGCGCGTCGTGCAACACAAGACGCCGCCCACGCTCACCCTCACCCTTCCCCGGCCCACCGAGGTCACCGGGTTGCGACTCACCCCCAGTGAGCCCGCGACGGGGAAGCCGGGCGGGACGGTCCCGCCCGGCGATACCGCCGGCCATCGGGCGGGTCACGGCCAATCCGGACAAGCCGGCCAATCCGGACAAGCCGGGCAAGCCGGGCAATCCGGGCAATCCGGGCAAGCGAATCCAGCGGGAGTGGCGGCTTCAGAGACAGCAGCGCCCGCGCGTCCGACGCTTGTGGCCGTCAACCTCGGAGACGGCCCGCAGGTTCGCCACCTGAGATTCGGCTCCGGCGCAGGCCGTGAGCCACAAACCCTGCCGCTGAAACCCCGGGTCACCGACACCGTCACGGTCAGCCTGCTCGACTGGGACGACGTGATCGACCGCACCGCCCTGGGTTTCGACCAGCTGAAACCGCCGGGGCTGGCCGAGGTCGCGGTGCTCGGCGTCGGCGGGGCGCCGGTGGCGCCCGCCGACGCCGCCCGTAACCGGTTACGCCGGATCGCCGTCGACTGCGCTCACGGGCCCGTCGTCGCCGTCGCCGGCCGATTCGTGCATACTTCGATCACAACCACGGTGGGCGCGCTGCTGGACGGCCGGCCCGTTGCGGCCCAACTGTGTGATCGCCGGCCGATCACCCTGCCCGCGGGTCAGCAGGAACTGCTGATCAGCCCGGGCGAGGCGTTTATGGTCGACGGCGTTCAGCTGTTCAGCGCGATAACCGCCGAGTTACCCAGCACCACAATCGTTCCCGCAAATGTAGTGGCATGGGGCTCCGCCCGCCGTGAGGTGCGTGCCCCCGCGGCGGCTACCTCTCGCGTGCTGGTGGTGCCAGAAAGCATCAACCCCGGCTGGGTGGCGCGTACCAGCGACGGGATTCGGCTGACGCCGGTCGCCGTCAATGGCTGGCAGCAGGGCTGGGTGCTGCCTGCGGGGACGTCCGGCACGATCACGTTGACCTTCGCCTCCAATTCGCTGTACCGCGCGGGCCTGGCGGGCGGGCTGGCCTTGCTGCCCCTGCTCGCCCTGCTGGCGTGGTGGCGGCCGCGACGAGCGCGCGGTGGCGAGCCCGCCACTCCCTGGGCGCCCGGACGCTGGGTGGTGGTTGCGGTGTTGGCGGCCGGAGCGGTGATCGCGGGAGCGGCCGGCAGCGCCGTTTTCGGTGCGGCACTGGCGCTGCTGTACGGGCTGCGCCGCCGACCGCGGTTGCGGGACGCGACCGCGGTCGGGCTGAGCGCCGCCGGGCTGATTCTGGCCGGGGCGGCGCTGTCCCGGCACCCCTGGCGCTCGGTCGACGGCTACGCCGGGCATTCCGCGGCGGTGCAACTGCTGGCGCTCATTTCGCTTGCCGCGCTTGCCGAGTCGGCGACGATGCGGGCCGAGCATCGGCCCGAGAAGGAGCCGCGCCAGCCTTGATTTCTCCCTCGGCATCGACGTTTTGCTAGCCGGCTGGGCCGGTTCCGCGGGAGGATCGAGTACGAACGTCCATCCGCTGAGGGGTTGCGGGCATGGGATGGTTTTCGGCGCCTGACTATTGGCTGGGCAGGCTGGTACTGGAGCGCGGGGTCGCGGCCATTTACCTGATCGCGTTCGTGGCGGCAGCGAGACAGTTCCGCGCGCTCATCGGGGAAAACGGGATGTTACCGGTCCCCCGGTATTTGGAGCGGCGGTCCTTCTGGGCGACGCCGAGCATCTTCCACCTCCGCTACTCCGACAGGCTCTTTGCCACCGTCTCCTGGCTCGGTGCGGCGCTCAGCGCGGCAATCGTCACCGGTGCGGCCGACCTGGTGCCACTGTGGACTGCGATGTTGATGTGGCTGTTGTTGTGGGTGCTGTATTTGTCGATCGTCAATGTGGGACAGACCTGGTATTCGTTCGGCTGGGAGTCGTTGCTGCTGGAGACCGGATTCCTGGCGATCTTCCTCGGTAACGACCGCACGGCGCCGCCGGTGCTGACGATGTGGCTGGCACGGTTTTTATTGTTCCGGCTCGAGTTCGGCGCCGGGCTGATAAAGCTGCGCGGCGACTCGTGTTGGCGCAACCTGACGTGCCTGTACTACCACCATGAGACGCAACCAATGCCCGGACCGCTGAGTTGGCTCTTTCATCACCTGCCCAAGCCGCTGCACCGGGTTGAGGTCCTCGGCAACCATTTCGCCCAGCTCATCGTCCCCTTCGGGCTGTTTGCTCCGCAGCCGGTGGCCAGCGCGGCGGCGGCCGTGGTCATCATCACCCAGCTATGGCTGGTGGCATCCGGCAACTTCGCCTGGCTGAATTGGCTGACCATCATCTTGGCGTGCGGCGTGATCGACAACTCGTCGGCAGCAGCGGTGTTTCCGATGCCGAAGCCACCGGTGCTGCCGGGGCCGCCGACGTGGTTCGCCGCGTTGGTGATCGCCTTCACCGTGTTGGTGGTGATCCTGAGTTACTGGCCGGTGCGTAACCTGATGTCTAGCCAGCAACGTATGAATATGTCGTTCAACCCGTTTCACCTAGTCAACACCTATGGGGCCTTCGGTAGCGTCGGGCGTGTGCGCCGAGAGGTGGTAATCGAGGGCACCGACGAGGAAGAGATCACCGAACAGACGGTGTGGAAGGAATACGAATTTAAGGGCAAGCCCGGTTCGCTGCACCGGCTGCCGCCGCAGTGGGCCCCGTATCATCTGCGCCTGGACTGGCTGATGTGGTTCGCCGCCATCTCGCCGCTCTACGCACATCAGTGGCTGACCCCGTTCCTGGTGCGGCTGTTGCAAAACGATCCACCGACGCTACGTCTGTTGCGGCACAATCCGTTCCCTGATTCCCCACCACGATACGTGCGCGCCCAGCTGTACCGGTACCGATTCACCACGTGGCGGGAGCTGCGACGCGATCGGGCGTGGTGGCATCGCACTTTAGAAGGCAGATATGTGCCGCCGGTCACGTTGGAGAGGGTGGACGCGCCGCACGCCGACTGACAGGTCTGCGGCAACACGCAGATGGTGGCCGATCCGGCTTGGCTCGTGCTCATACTGGCCCTCGGCTGAGCGGACACGAACCCGGATATCACGGTGCCGACGCTAGGATCGGTCGGTGGTGAGTTTGGGGAGATACCGCGGCGTGCAGAGCCGTACCGCGCAGAAAGCAGCGACCGCACTGGCGGCTGCGCTGGCCGCAGTGGGAATCGCGGGATGCGGACAGTCCTCTCCGGGCACCGGCGGCGGCGTACCCAAGCATGAGGGAACGGCCAGCGTTGCCTACGCGGGTTCGCTGGAGAACCTGAACGAGAAGACCGTGGGTCCGGCTTTCAGCAAAGCCACCGGCTATTCGTACCGTGGGCGCGGCGCCGGCTCGAGCGCGCTCTCGCAGGAGATCAAATCCGGTGAGATCACGCCGGGCGTGTTCGAGTCCATCGGCGCCGGGCCGATCGAAGCGCTCGAGCCGAAGTTCACCACGTGGTATGTCCAGTTCGCGGCCAGTCCGCTGGTGCTCGCCTATAACCCGGCGAGCCGGTACGCCAGCGAGTTCCGGGACTACGCAGCGGGAAAGAAGCCGCTAGGTGGGCTGTTTCAGCTGTTGGCCACGCCCGGGTTCAAGCTGGGCCGCACCGACCCGAATGTGGACCCGCAAGGCGCGGCGTTCATCGAGATGCTGATGCTCGCACAGCAGCGCTACCACCTGCCGGGTGACATCGTGACGAAGATCCTCGGCGGACCGCCGTCGTCGTCGAAATCAACGGAAATCTTCGAGGAGACCGCGCTGGAGCCGCGACTACAGGCCGGGCAGCTCGATGCGGCCAGCGCCTTTCTGTCGCAGGCGATTCAGCTGCATCTGAACTACATCCCGCTGCCGGGTGACATCAACCTGGGCGACCCGGCGCAGGCCGCGCATTACGCCACCGCCAGCTTCCCGCTGGCCAACAGCACCGTCGAGCACGGCAAGCCGCTGGTGGTGGACATCACCACGATCGGCGAGCCCGACCGGGCGGCGGCCGCATTCGTCGCCTACGTGCTGTCTAAAGACGGGCTCGCGCTGCACCGAGCGGGTGGGTACACGCTACTCACCCCGACCGCGTTCGGCGATGTCGGGGCGATTCCCGCCGTCGTCCGCCATGAGCTGGGCGGCTAGAGCGCCCGCGATGGGTGGGGAATTGTCGCATCGGCTTCGGTCTGTCTCGGGGGCGGTCTCGGTGGCCGCCGCCGGGCTCATCTGGTTGCTGCTGCTCGGGCCCGTGGTCGAGCTCGTCACCCACTCCTCGCTCGGTGTGCTGCGCAGCGCCCTGACGGCGCCCGGCGCGCTGGATCCCCTGGTCACCTCGGTGGAGTCCGGGCTGCTCACCCTCGTGGTTCTGGTGGTCTGCGGCACGCCCCTGGGGTGGGCGCTGGCCCGTGGCAGCCTGCCGGCCCCCAGGCTGTGGGAGGCCGGGCTGCTGGCCAGCCTGCTGCTCCCACCGCTGGTGATCGGGCTGCTGCTGGTGTTCCTGGTCGGACCGGTCACGCCCATCGGCCGGATGCTCAGCTTCATGCACGCGTCGGCGACTAACACGTTTTTAGCCCTGGTCATCGCCCAGGTGTACGAGTCGGCACCGTATTATGTGCTCGGCGCGCAGGCCGCCTTCGCCGACGTGGACCCTCAGCTGGTGCAGCAGGCGGCGCTGCTGGGCGACCCGCCGCTGCGCGCGGTCCGGCGGGTCATGCTGCCGTTGGCCGCGCCTGGGCTGGCAATGGCGCTGGCGGTGGCGTGGGCGCGGGCGATGGGCGCATTTGGCGCGGTGGTGATCGTCGCCTACCATCCCTACGGGCTACCCCTGCAGATCTGGACCACGCTGCAAGAAACCGGGCTGGCCTCCGCCCTGCCGTTCGCCCTCGTCTTGCTGCTGGTGGCGCTGCCGTTGCCGCTGACCGCCTACCTGTGGAGCGCCCGTGCTCGAGGCCGACGTCGAGGTTGACCGCCGCGAATTCACCGTGGCCGTTGCGCTGGCGGTGGCGCCCGGTGAACGGCTGGCCGTTTTCGGCCCGTCCGGGGCGGGTAAGACCACGATCCTGGAGGTCATCGCCGGGCTGCTCGCGCCGCGGCGGGGCCGTGTGGTGCTCGGTGAGCGGGTGCTGACCCTGCTGCCCGGCCCGCGGGGCCGATCACTGCTGGTGCCGCCGTGGCGGCGTGGGATCGGGCTGCTGCGCCAAAACCCCTGTTTGTTCCCTCATCTTCCGGTGCTGGACAACCTGTGTTACAGCGTGCGAGAGCGCAGCGCGGCCGGCTCCGGCGCGAATGGTCGCGGCCATGGAGTTCAGCATGAAATTCAGCGCGTGGCGACCGCCCTGGGGATATGCGGGTTGCTGGACGAGATGCCCGCCCGGTTGTCCGGCGGGCAGGCACATCGGGTGGCGCTTGGCCGGTTGCTGGTGGCCCGCTGCGACGCACTGCTACTCGACGAGCCCTACACCGGCCTGGACGCCGGGCTGCGCCGGACGCTCACCCGGCTGGTGAGCGAGGTGGCGACCGAGCGCGGCCTGCCCGCGATTTTGGTCAGCCACGAGCTCGCCGACGCGCAGGCATTCGCCAGCCGGCTTGCGGTGGTCGACCGCGGCAGGCTGCTGCAGACGGGGACACCAGAGGAGGTGGTGCATCGGCCCGCGTGCCGCCGGGTCGCTGAACTGGTCGGATACCTTGGTTTCGTTCCGGTGACCACGGACTCCCGGCATTCCACGGAACGACGCGGCCCAGCCGGGACGGTTGCCGGGATTCACCCTGACCGGATGGTCGCCGGGGCATGGCCGGACGCCGGTCTGGTCATCACCGGCGTGGTCGAAGCGTCCCGGCCCGCCGGCGCCGGCTGGGAAGCCGACCTGCGCACCCCGAACGGCGCGGCGCTGAGTTGCCGGTTGACGCGGCGGCCACCCGGGGCCGGATCACCGCTGACCGTGACCGCGCTGGACCCGCCGCTTTTCACGCCCGACGGCGCGGACGCCGGCCGCTACTGCACCATGCCGAGGGTCGAGGGAACCATGTAGAGCCCGAACGCGATCACCAGCAGGCACAACGCCCAGCTGATATATTTGCGCGCCCCGCGCATCTGCCACCGCTTCGGCAGGGCCTTCGCCTCCAAGACGAGAAGAAAGCCCAGCACGATCGGCAGCAGCAACGCATTCATCACCTCCACGCCCACCGCGAGCCCGACGAGGTTGAAACTGCTCAGCACCAGCACCGCTCCCAGGATGTGTACGAGCGCATAGGACAGGTAGAACCTGGCGGTCCGGCGAGAGGGTCGCTCGTTCAGCGTGTGCTTCCAGCCGAAGACCTCGCACAGGCCCCAGGCCCCGGCCAGCGATGAAACGATCGCCGCGACCAGTGCGGCGCCGAGCATGCCGAGGCCGAAAAGGACCTGCCCGCCGACATGGCCAAGGTACGGCGTGAGGGCATCGGCGATTTGCCCCACGGTGTCCAGCGGCGTACCCGGCCGATGGCGGCCCACCGTCGCGGCCACCGCCGCGACCACTGCGATCATGACGATCTGGGTGAGCACCGCGCCCACGGCGGTGTCCTGGCGGGCATGCCGAATCGTTGCCGTGGACAGCCCCTTCTGGATGACCGCGCCCTGCTGATAAAAGACCATCCACGGCATGATCACCGCGCCCACGTTGGCGGCCAGCAGCATGAGGTAGGAAGCGTTGCCGAGGGGAAGGCTAGCCAACCCCCGGGCGATAGCGTGCGGCGCGGGATGGCTCATGATCATCGAGGCGAGGAAGGCCAGTTCGGCAAGGCCGAAAACGATACCGACTCGCTCGACCCGGTGATAGCTGCCGGTAAACGCCAGGGCGAGCAGAAAGATGGTCGCCACCGGCACGGTGAGCCACTTGGAGACACCGAACAGCTCGCCGACACCGGCAACCCCCGCGAACTCGGTCAACAACGCACCGATCGCGGACAGAAACAGGGTGCCCGCCGACAGCGCCGCCCACCTCGTGCCAAACCGCTGCCTGATCAGTGCGCCGTGGCCGTGACCGCTGACGATACCCAGGCGAACCGTCATCTCCTGCACGACGTAGAGAATGGGTATCAAAATGACCTGCGGGAGAATCATCCGGTACCCCCACTGCGCCCCGGACTGCGCGGCTGTGATCAGCGAGCCCGCATCGGTGTCGGCGAGCATGACTACCAGACCGGGCCCCCACGCGGCGAGGAAGCCCGCCCGTAAAAGCCAGCGTCGTCGCGGGAGAGCCGCGACGGCCATGAGTTCGTCAGCAGTCACTTCGCCGATGTCGTACATCCGGGCTCCGTTCACGTGGGATTTCCGCACAGTATCCGTTTGTTAGGCAAGGCTAGCCTAACGGAGTATGAATTGATCGTTAACGTTAGCGGTGGACGATCCAGCCCGCCCGCCGGGCTACCTAGAGCGCTTCGTCGAGTTGGCCGAGCCGCTCGGTCAGGCGGAGGTTTTCTGAGTAGTCGACCGGGCAGGAGATCACCGACACGCCGTCGTCGTTCAGCGCGGCCGTCAATGTCGGCAACAATTCCTCCGCGCTACTGATCCGATATCCCTTGGCGCCGAAGCTTTGTGCGTAGCTCACCACATCGGGGTTGCGGAAGGAAACGTAATAGTGCTCACCGAGTTCGAGGTCCATCTTCCATTCGATGAGCCCGTAACCGCCGTCCTCCCAAATCAAGACCACCAGCGGTATGCGTTCCCGGACCGCGGTCTCGATCTCTTGGGAATTCATCATGAACGCGCCGTCGCCCACCACCGCCAGCACTTTGGCTTCCGGCCGCGCTAGCTTGACGCCGAGCGCTCCAGGCAAGGCGAACCCCATGGCGGACAATCCGTTTGATACCAGGCAAGTGTTACGCTCATACGTCGGATACAGCCGGGCCATCCACATCTTGGAGGCGCCGGTATCCACCAGCACCACGTCGCTGCGGCCCAAAGCCGCGCGGGTATCGGCCACCACCCGCGCCGGTGCCAGCGGAAATCGCGAATCTTGTTGCCCCCGAGCAAATTCCTCAGCGAGCAGGCCACACCCGGGTGCGATGGACGCGTTGTCGAATCGGCGGCCTGCCGGAGCGGCGGTGAGCGCCTCCGTGAGGGCATTCAGGGAGGCGGTGATGTCACCGATGATCCCCACGGCAACGGGATAGTGCATATCGACTTCGGCGGGGAAACGGTGGATATGGATGATCTGCTTGTCGGCGTGCGGGTTGATCCGGATAGGGTCGAACTCCTGCAGCTCGTAGCCGACGGCGATGACGACATCGGCGACATCGAAGCCGAAGTTGACGTAGTCACGCGTCATGAACCCGATGGTTCCGATGCTGTTGGGGTGGTCGTCGGGCATCACGCCCTTGCCATGGAAGGTGTTGGCGACCGGGATCCCTAGTTCGTCGGAGAAGCGGATCAAGGCCGCTGTCGCGTCGCCGCGGGCAGCGCCATGCCCGGCCAGCACCACCGGTCGCCGGGCCGCGCGCAAGATGGCGACCGCGCGGGTCACCTGGGCAGCCGCGGGGGCCTCGCCGCGCACCACGTTGCGCGGCAACGGTGTCAGGTTGTAGTCGGCGGCATCTGCATCCAGGTTCTCAGGGATGGCAAGATAGACCGCGGCCGGGCGTTCGGTCTCGGCGAGCTTGAACGCCTTGCGGAACATCTCCGGGATGGCGCGCGCGGTCGGTACGCCGTCGGCCCAGCGGGTGATCGGGGCGAACATCGACACCAGGTCGACGTACTGATGCGACTCTTTGTACTGCCGATCCTGGCCGACCTGGGCGGACAGGGCGACCATCGGCGTGCTGTTGGTGGTCGCGTCGGCAACGCCGAGCTGCATGTTGATCGCTCCCGGGCCCAAGGTGGCGGAAACCACCCCCGCGCGGCCGGTGACCCGGCCATACATCTCCGCCATGAACGCCGCGGCCTGCTCGTGGCGGGTGAGCACATAGCGGATGTTCGAGGCGGCCAGCGCCTGGATGAAGTGAATGTTCTCCTCGCCGGGCAGTCCGAAGACGACGGAAACACCCTCGTTTTCCAGGCACTTGACCATCAGCTGGGCGGCTGTGCTCATCGGCGACCTCCGGACGCCACAATAGTGGCAGGCTAAAGAACGAATACCATTTGCGGGTCTATCTACCTAAGGATGTCAGCATGCCTATTGCCACGATCAACCCGGTCACCGGGGAGACGGTCAAGACGTACACTGCGGCCACCTCGGATGAGGTTGACGCCGCAATAGCTCGGGCCTATGCCTGTTTCGCCGAGTACCGCCACACCAGTTACTCGCAACGCGCCCTGTGGGCACGTTCGACGGCCAATCTGCTTGAGGCCGAAGCGGAGCGGACCGCTGCGATGATTAGCCTGGAAATGGGTAAGACGCTGGTATCGGCCAAAGCCGAGGTGCTCAAGTGCGCCAAAGGCTTTCGTTACTACGCTGACAACGCCGAAGTGCTGCTGGCCGACGAGCCGGCCGACGCCGCTGCGGTCGGCGCGTCCCGCGCGTTCGCTCGCTACCAACCCCTGGGAGTGGTGCTGGGCGTCATGCCGTGGAACTTTCCGCTGTGGCAGGCCGTCCGCTTCGCCGCCCCGGCACTGATGGCCGGAAATGTCGGCCTGCTCAAGCACGCGTCGAACGTTCCGCAGTGTGCGCTGTACCTCGCCGACGTCATCGCCCGCGGCGGCTTCCCGCCGGGCTGCTTCCAAGCACTGCTCGTCCCGTCAACTGCGGTGGCGGACATCCTGCGCGATCCCCGAGTGGCCGCGGCGACGCTCACCGGCAGCGAACCGGCCGGTCGGTCGGTGGCCGCCGTCGCCGGTGACGAGGTCAAGCCCACCGTGTTGGAGCTTGGCGGCAGCGACCCGTTCATTGTGATGCCGTCGGCGCACCTGGAGGCGGCGGTCAGCGCCGCAGTCACCGCGCGGGTGCAAAACAATGGCCAATCCTGCATCGCCGCAAAACGCTTCATCGCCCACACCGACATCTATGACGAGTTCGTGGACAAGTTCGTGGCAGGCATGGCCGCGCTGCGGGTCGGCGACCCTACCGACCCGAATACCGACGTGGGCCCGCTGGCCACCGAGCAGGGCCTCGCCGACGTGGAGAAACTCGTCGATCAAGCCGTTGGCGCGGGCGCGGTGATCCGCTGCGGCGGTAAGCGACTCGACCGGCCCGGGTGGTTTTACCCGCCGACGGTGATCACCGACGTCACCAGGGACATGCCGATTTTCACCGAGGAGGTCTTCGGCCCCGTCGCTTCGGTCTATCGGGCGGCCGACATCGAGGAGGCCATCGAACTCGCCAACGCGACCCCATTTGGGCTCGGATCTAACGTATGGACACGCGACGAGGCCGAACAACAGCGCTTCATCGATGAGATCGAGGCCGGGCAGGTGTTCATCAACGGCATGACGGTGTCCTATCCGGAGCTGCCATTCGGGGGAGTCAAGCGCTCTGGCTACGGACGCGAGCTCTCCGCCCACGGGATCCGCGCGTTCTGCAACGTCAAAACGGTCTGGATCGGATAGGTTTCGCCGCAAGCAAACCCAAACGCGCGGACGCAAAAGCCTTTCGGGGCGTAATAACGGGATTTTGCGTCTGCTCGCACTGGGTTATGCCGAGGCTGCCAGGGTTTTCTCGTCCTCGTCGGCGAACGTGTCTTCGAGCTGCAGCGGTGAGGAGTCGACGTCGATCTCCTCGAGCGGACGCCCCCGGGCGCTGCTGATCGTGCCGAATCGCCGCATCCCCTTGTCACTGGAATACCGCATGAACTCCTCGACCGATAGGCCGAAAGGCACGTCGTCGCCGTAGAGCGCAAAGCCCTCTTCGATGAGGCGCAGAGCCAGCGGGATGAGCTCGTTCATCCGTGTTTCGAACACCCCCCAATTGGCGTCGTCGGCGGCGACGTGGCGCCGGCAGGTGAAGGTGCCCCACGCCATGTGGCGTCGCTCGTCGTCCCCGATGCGCGCGATCAACTCCTGCATGCCGGGCAGGATGGCGCGTTCCACGCAGATCTTGTGCCAGGCGTAGTAGCCGGTCAACGCCAGCATGCCCTCGACGACATGGTTATATGTCACGGACGCGCGGACCTGGGCCGACGGTGACGGATCCGTGTACAAAGCGCCCAGCGAGCCCGGGAGTTCGTCGTTGAATATCTGCCGGTAGGCGGGAAGGTCGTCGAGGTAGCTGTGCAGGTCGTCGCGGATGCCCACGGCGTCGAGCCACAAGCGGAAAACCTGCACATGTTTGGCCTCCTCGCAAGCGAACTGCGTCAGATACATCTCATCGCCCAGCCGGCCTTCGGCGCGCATGGCGGCCATGAACGGCTGGATGTCTTTCGTGACGGCTTCCTCGCCGGCGATGAACTCGGCGCACAGCCGAGTGGCGTAGTCGCGTTCACGGTCGGAAAGCGCCTCCCAGTCCGCCCGGTCGCGGGAAAAGTCGATGTCCGCGGGGCTCCAGAACTTCGCGTTGCCGCCGGCGAACAGCTTGAGCGGCAGGCTATCCCAGTTGAGTCCCCCGGCCGCCAGCGAACCGTACCGAGTTCGTGTCATGTGACCTCCTTCAGATCATTGCGGTGGGCTTGCGGCAGCGTGGCGAAGGCGGCGGCCAATACGGCAACCAGCCTGCGCACGGCGAGCGCCGGCTGCTCCGGTGTGGGCTCATCGAGCCCGAGGATCGGATCGATACCGCGCACATACGGCGCCAGTGCCAGATGCGGAAAGATCAGCAGCAACAGCGACAACAACGCGTCGGTGTCGCACTCGGCCCGCAGATCGCCGCGGGTGTGCGCGTCACGCACGAGTGGCCGGAGAACTTCCAGATAGTGGCGGTGAATGACGGTGCGCACACTGATGCGGGCATCGGTGTCGATCTCCAGGCTCGCCGCGGCATGAAGCGAGCGTTCCCGTGGGTGGTCGGCGAAATAGCCAACCCAGGTGTCAAGCAGGTCGGTGAGGAATTCGAAAAATGGTCTGCTCGGGTCCAGTTCCCGGATGCGCTCCTCCATGTAGGACCGGACCCGCTGGCTGGCGACGTCGGCGACGAACGCGTAGAGGTCTCGCTTGTCCGCGAAGTACTGAAACAGGCTTCCCTTGGCGACCCCCGCGCGCCGGGCGATGGCGTTGAGGCTGCCCCGGGAAAACCCGTGCGCCGCGAACTCGGCCTCTGCGGCTTCCAGCACGGCCGCGCGGCGAATCGGATCGACACGTGCCCAGGTCACGGTCGGCATCTGGTCCTCCTAGCGCCGATGACCAGTGGTCATACTAGTGTGAGCCAGCTCACTGCTCAAGGGTCCCACTCAAGCCGCTACCCGCCGCTCCATGGGACGTTGTGCCCGCCTCCCCGCGACACCGTGGGACGTTGTGCCCGCCTCCCCGCCGCTCCATGGGACGTTGTGCCCGCCTCCCAGCGAATACGACGAAAAAACTCGCTCGGAGGCGGGCAGAACGGCACATCCTGGCATATCCCTGACACACCCCTGGGACTGGAACGTCCCTGGCACATCCGTGGGTTTGTGAGGCCCCTGGGGCTTCTGAGCCGATTGGCTTGCCGGACACGACGGCATGGTTCAGCCGGCTTGGCGATTCCACCGCTGGCGCCGCGCCGTGGCCTTAGCATCGGCTGCGTGTCACCGGTAAACACCGCACGAGGACCGATCGATACCGCCGATCTCGGCGTCACGCTCATGCACGAGCACGTGTTCATCATGACCACCGAGATCGCGCAGAACTACCCGGAAGAGTTCGGCGATGAGGCCAAGCGCGAGGCCGACGCCATCGAGCGGCTCAACGAGCTCAAGGCACGCGGCGTGGACACCATCGTCGACCTCACCGTGATCGGGCTGGGCCGCTACATCCCGCGTATCGCCCGTATCGCCGCGGCCACCGAGCTGAATATCGTTGTCGCTACAGGGATCTACACCTACAACGACGTTCCGTTTCGTTTCCACTACCTCGGGCCCGGTGCGCCATTGGACGGCCCGGAGATCATGACCGACATGTTCGTCCGCGATATCGAGCAGGGGATCGCCGATACCGGAATCAAGGCCGCGATCCTCAAGTGCGCCACCGATGAGCCCGGCGTCACCCCTGGTGTCGAACGGGTGCTGCGCGCCGTCGCGCAGGCGCATAAACGTACCGGGGTGCCCATCTCGACGCACACCCACGCGCCCACCCGCCGCGGACTCGACCAACAACGCATCTTCGCCGAGGAAGGCGTCGACCTCTCCCGGGTGATCATCGGCCACTCCGGGGACACCACCGACATCGACTATCTGGAAGAACTCATCAACAACGGGTCCTACGTCGGGATGGACCGGTTTGGCATCGACCTGATCCTGCCATTTGAGGACCGGGTGAACACGGTGGCACGCATGTGCGAGCGCGGGCACGCCGACAAAATGGTGCTCTCTCACGATGCCAACTGCTACTTCGACGCGCTGCCCGAGGAATTGCTTCCGGTCGCCGCCCCCAATTGGCACTACCTGCACATCCACAACGACGTGATCCCGGCGCTGCAGGAGCGCGGCGTCACCGACGAGCAGATCCACGCCATGCTCGTCGACAACCCGCGGCGCATCTTCGAGCACCAGGGCGGCTACGACTGACTATCTACAACTGACTATTGCGTGTCAGCACCGCCGGCTCAGCGCGCGATCGCGCCCTCCTGCGCCCGCCGGACCGGGATTTGCGACGCAGGCATCGGCTGGTGCCTGCGAGATTCCCAGCGGCGCAAAACTTCCCGGCACGGTGACTCGACAAGAGCGTAGCTGACCGCGGCGATCGCGATTGCGAAGATCAGCGTCAACACCAAAACGATCGGCATCCCGCCACTGAATGCGAACCGTCCGATCACCGGGAACACCATTGCCAAAGCGGCCAAGTGCCAGATGAATACACCATAGGACCAGCGGCCCAGCGTCACCATGGCGGCGCTGGCCAAAAGCCGGTGCGGGGTCTCGGCGCGGTCCAGCACCAACGGTGCCACCAGCATGAACGCCACCACGGCGCCCATCGCCGTCCGCACCGTGAACTGGGTCGCGGTGCTCGGGACCAGCCCCGCGGGACCGGCCAGTGGGCAAGCCGCCACCAGGTAGGCCAGCACCGCCCCGATCGCCATCGGTATTCGGTGCCGCGCCAAGCGGTGCGGTGGCCCCACGGGGCTGTAGGCCCATTCGGCCAGCAGCATGCCCGTGGCGAACCAGGAGAAAAACGCCGGCGGCCAAGTCAGCGGGTTGACCCCGGGCGTCGAGCCGAAGGGGATCCAGCCCCAACCCAGGCTGGCCACCGCCAAGCCGGCGATCGCCGGCACCCGCGCACGCGCCGGGATCCGGCGGGCCAGCAACGCCAGGATAGGTAGCACGAGGTAGAAGCTGACCTCGACGGACAGGCTCCACATCTGTGTCAGACCGGCGGTCAGCGTGAGCGGCACGTAGATCTGGGTGAGCGACAGGTTCGCCAGCCACACCGTCGGGCTGGCGTGATCCGCATCCGGCAGCAGGCCGAGGATCACGATGACGGCCACGACATAGGCCGGCATGATGCGCACCGCCCGGGAGCGCAGGTAGCTGCCGGTGCGTGGCCTGGGGCCCAGGTCTCGTTCGGCCGCGGCATGCCCGCGCCATAACAGGAATCCCGACAAGGCGAAAAAGACCGCCACCGCTAGATCGAAGCGACCAAACAGCCGGCCGGGGATCCCCGAGGAATGCCCGGTCTGAAACGCGACATGGGTGAACACCACGCCGATGGCTGCGCACGCGCGCATGCCTTCCACCGCGGGCAGGAAGCTGCGCGTTCCCCCGACCTGTCGGCCATCCGTCACGACCACAGTCTGCCCTGAGGTGGTGCCCGGCCGACGGGGAATACCGTGACTGCCGCCGGCGCGGTGCCGGCCAGACCGCGACCTTAAATTTGCTTGTTAGGGTCAAACGGGCTTTGCCTCGCTGCCGCGTCGTGGGTCACGACGAAGGAACCGGGCGGTCTTAGGCCAGAAGGAGGTCGCGGCAACGTGAACCGAGCAGTCACGGCGCGGATAGCCGCATGCGGAATCATGGGGCTCGGAGCCGCCCTGTTGATTGCCGCGCTGCTGCTGTGGACGTATACCACCAGCAGGATCACCAAGATCCCGCTCAACATCGACACCACATTGGTCAGCGACGGCAACGGAACCGCACTCGATCCGGCGTCACTGTCGGGTGACCACCTCGTCGTCAACAAGAACGTTCCGCTGGTGTCCCAACGGCAAATCACCGTCGAGTTGCCGGCCAACGCCGACGTCGTGACCCTACAGGCGGGCACGACCGTCCGGCGCACCGATAAGCAGAAGGACACCGGGCTGCTGCTGGCGATCGTCGATACCGTCACGCTCAATCGCAAAACTGCGATGGCGGTCTCCGACGAAACCCATCCCGGTGGCTCGGTTCAAAAACCGCGCAGCATCGGTGACGATAACCCCCCGACAAATATCCCGCTGCCGCACGAGGGGCTGGATTACCGGTTCCCGTTTCACACCGAAAAAAAGACCTACCCTTATTTCGACCCGATCGCGCAGAAGGCCTACGACGCCAACTACGACGGCGAGGAAGACGTCAACGGGTTGAGAACCTACCGCTTCACCCAAAACGTCGGCTATGACACCGACGGCAAGCTGGTCGAGCCGGTCAAATACCCGTCGCTCTATGCCCACGACGAAGACAGCAAGTTCACCGCGTCAGCGGCGATGTGGGGCATAAGCGACAACCCGGACGACAGCATCACCATGACCCGCTACTACGCGGCGCAGCGAACCTTTTGGGTGGATCCGGTGTCGGGAACCATCGTCAAAGAAGAGGACCACGCCAATCACTACTTTGCCCGGGATCCGCTCAAGCCGGAGGTGACGGTGGCCGAGTACCGGGTCACCTCGAATGAGGACACGATCGAGTCACAGGTCAACGCAGCTCGCGACGAGCGCGATCGGTTAGCGTTGTGGTCTCGGGTGCTGCCCATTACCTTCACCGCGACCGGTCTGATCGCGCTGATCGGTGGCGTTCTGCTCGGCTCGTTCAGTCTGCGCGCCGAGGCGGCACTGCTCGCATCCGGCCCGGATAACGCCGATCGCGGCTTTTTGGCCGGCGAGCCGGTGCCCGGAGCCGAAGCCCGGACCGAGAAGTTGCCTGAACTGCGTCCCAACCTGCGCCCGGAGCCGGGTCCACCCCACTCGGCCCCGCCCCACCGAACCTAGCCCGGCGACGATGCAGCCGGGACGGCTGAGGAGGAGCCGGGCAATCCAGCCTAGCCCGGCGACGATGCAGCCGGGACGGCTGAGGAGGAGCCGGGCAATCCAGCCCAGCCCGGCGACGATGCAGCCGGGACGGCTGAGGAGGAGCCGGGCAATCCGGTGGAGGTACGCGGCCGCACCGCCGGGGTACGCGCTGGCCCTGGCGCTGCTGGTGGTGGGTCCCCTGCTGGGTCGGGGATACCTGCTGCTGCGCGATGCGGTGTCCACGCCGCGCTCGTATCTCTCCGACGGCGCGCTCGGGTTGCTGTCGGCGCCGCGGGCGACACCCCAAGACTTCGCGGTCGCCCTGGCCTCGCACCTCCTCGATGGCGGTGTCGTGGTGAAGGCACTGCTGGTGCTGGCGCTGTGGCTGGCGGGCTGGGGCGCGGCCCGGCTGGTCGCGACGGTGGTGCCGGACGCCGGAATGGGCGGCCAATTCGTCGCGATCACGCTCGCGATCTGGAACCCCTACGTCGCCGAACGGTTGCTGCAAGGCCACTGGAGTTTGTTACTCGCCTATGGCTGCTTGCCCTGGGTGGCGACGACGATGCTGGCGCTGCGGTCGGCGGCGGCAAGCCGATGGCCGCGGTTTTTGCGGCTGGCGTTCTGGATCGCACTGGCCGGATTCACCGCGACCGGGCTGATGCTCGCCGCGACTGTGGCGCTGGCCTGCGTGGCGGCTCCGGGCACCGGCCGGCCACGCTGGCAGTGCGCTGCCACCGCCGTGGGTGCGGCGGTAGTGGCGGCACTGCCCTGGCTGATCGCATCGGCCCTGGGCCCCGCGGTGCCGACCCGCAGCTGGGCGGCGGCACCGGGGGTTGTCGCGTTCGCGGCCCGAGCCGAGCCTGGGCTGGGCACGCTGGGCAGCCTCGCCAGCTTGGGGGGGATCTGGAATGCTCAAGCCGTACCCGGTTCGCGGACAACTCTTTTCGCTGTCGTCGCCGCTATCGTATTGCTAGGAGTGGTGGCCGCAGGGCTGCCTGGAATACGACGTCGGCCGGCGGCGATACCGCTGCTGATAGTGGCTGCGCTGGCGGTGCTGGTGCCCACGGCCCTGGCCACCGGCCCGGGCCTGGCCGTGCTACGCGCCATGGTGGCGGCCGTCCCGAGCCTTGGCGTGCTGCGCGATGGACAGAAGTGGGTGGCGCTCGCGGTGCCCGGATACACGTTGGCCGCCGCGCAGACGGTGCTAACGGCGCGCCGCTGGCTGCCCGGCGCGGCGGCTACTGCGGCCTGCTGTGCGGCGCTGATAGCCACGCTTCCCGACCTGGCCTACGGTGAGTGGGGAAAGGTTACGCCGGTGCGCTACCCGGCCGGGTGGGCGGCCGTCGCGGCGGAGATCAACACCGCCCCTGGCCCGGTCGCGGTGCTGCCCGCCGGGATCATGCGCCGCTTCTCCTGGTCCGGTTCGGCGCCGGCGCTCGATCCGCTACCCCGCTGGGTGCGCGCCGACGTGCTGATCACCGGTGATCTGACGATATCCGGCATGACGGTGCTGGGTGAGAACAGCCGAGCCCGAGCGGTGCAGGAGTTGCTCTTAAGCGGTTCCGGTCCGGGCGCCCTAACCCGTGCCGGCGTCGCGTGGCTGGTCGTCGAAGAAGGCAGTGTCGGTGAGAAAGACGCGGCCACAAAGACATTCCAGCAACTACCCGCTGCCTACCGGGACGGCGACCTCGCGCTGTATCGCATCGGTGGTGACACCGCGCTGGTGCCGTCGAGCCGGCGGTTCACCGTGCTGATCGCCCACCTGGCCTGGCTGGCATTGCTCCTGGGTGGTGCTATCGGCATGGCGGTGCCGGATCGGTGGTTAGCAAGGCGCGACCGGCGCCGAGTTTAAATCACGCCGCTTACGCAGCGGCCGGCGTGAATGGCCTCCAGCACGGTGCGCATCGCGCCAGCGCTTCGTCGCCACGAAAACTCCACGCTGCGGACCTGCGCTTTGACGCCCAGTTGATCACGAAGAACCGGGTCTGAGAGCAGTTGGTGAAGCCGGCTCACCAGCTCGGCGTGATTGTCGACCAATACCCCGGTCACCCCGTCGATGATCGAGTCGCATAGTCCCCCGGAAGACCGGTAGCCGATCGTGGGCACCGCGTGCTGGGCCGCCTCCACAACCGCGAGTCCCCAACCCTCCTTGCGCGATGGCAGCACGTGCACCCAGGATCGTTGCACCACTTGGTGTTTGGTCACGTCATCGACATGACCGTGAAACGTCACCGCATCGGAGATACCGAGCCGCCTCGCGTGGTCGACTAAGCGTTGCCGCCACCATCCGCCGCCGACGACGTCCAGATGCAGACCCGGTATCCGTGGGCGCAGCACCGCAATTGCGTCTAGCGCATGTTCGATCTGCTTGTGCGGCACCAGCCGTGACAAGACGACAACACGCGGCGTAGGTGCCCGAGGATCGGATAACGACTGCGCCGGAGCCTCGTCGAGACCGTTGCGTACCACGGCGATCCGCTCGTTGTCCACTCCTAGGTCCACCAGGTCGCGAGCCGAGGGCAGGGATACGGTCACATACTGGTTGCGCCGGTGCAGCCGCGGTGACAACCACGATTCGACGAACCAGCCGATCCGGCCGGTTATCCGGCCGGCGACCGGCCACTGCTCCCGATGGCAGTGATGCACCAGCACCACCACTCGCCGGCCGTAGAGCAATCGAGCCAGAAACGGCAGGCCGTTTTGGGTGTCGATCACAACGTCCGGTCGCACCCGCCGCAACGGCCCCAGCCCGATCCGGGCGGCGGCCATCGCCAGCAACGCCCACACGTACACCGAATAACGCCCCCCGGCGCGGCTGATGCGCACCCCATCGACCACGTCTTGGCGTGGCGCGTTTGGATAGCGTGCGGTGCGTAGCGTTACGGCGATCCCGGACGCAGCCAGTTGCGCCCCGATTCGCTGCAGATAGGCTTCGCTGCCGCCGCCTTGCGGGTGACCGGTGTCGCGCCAGCATAGGAGCAACACCGCGCTCACACCACGAGAGCTTCGGGATCGGTGGCCCGCAGGCTCGCGGTGGGCGGCAAACATCGGCCCCCAGCCTAACGGGAACCGCTCGACGTACCGGTACGAGGTCACACGGCAGGCCTTCGCCCCGGTCGGTTGGTGAGGCGGCCCGGCCCCCCGGCGGCGGTAGGTTGGATGTCCGATGAGGGCCACCGACCTATTT
The DNA here is from genome assembly GCF_018361265.1 of Mycobacterium sp. SM1. Lineage (GTDB taxonomy): Bacteria > Actinomycetota > Actinomycetes > Mycobacteriales > Mycobacteriaceae > Mycobacterium. The sequence goes on along the minus strand of NZ_JAFLNH010000001.1, from coordinate 1,616,915 downwards.
GCCAGGCGAGCGACACTTGACCGTTCGCTGCGGCTGCTCTTCGAGTTCCGCTTCGAGCGGTCGGATCCGTCGCGGTTCTACGGCGCCCTGGCCGCCGACACCGCGGCCATGGTCGACGACCTGTGGCGTGCCCGCCACGGCGAATCCGCGGCCGGCTGCACGCTGCTTGACGTCGGCGGCGGGCCGGGATATTTCGCGTCAGCGTTCGCCGACGCCGGTATCCGCTATATCGGCGTCGAGCCGGATCCACGCGAGACGCACGTGGCCGCAACGGCGAGCACCGATGCTTCGGCGGGCTTCGTCCGAGCGTCGGGGATGGCATTGCCCTTTGCGGATCACAGTGTGGATATCTGCCTGTCATCCAATGTCGCCGAGCATGTTCCCCGGCCCTGGCAACTGGGTGCCGAGATGCTGCGGGTGACCAGGCCGGGCGGCCTGACCGTGCTGTCCTACACCGTCTGGCTAGGACCGTTCGGTGGGCATGAGATGGGCCTGTCCCACTACCTCGGTGGAGCCCGTGCGGCAGCGCGCTATTCCCGCAAACACGGCCATCCGCCGAAGAATAACTACGGGTCGTCGCTTTTTGTGGTGTCGGTCGCAGACGGCCTGAACTGGGCGGCCAGCACCGGCGCAATGGTCGCCGCGTTTCCCCGCTACCACCCCCGGTGGGCATGGTGGCTGACATCAGTGCCACTACTACGGGAGCTCTTGGTGAGCAATCTGGTGTTGGTGTTACAGCCGCAGTCACCCGGCGACGGCGCTTGACGGCACGGCCACGGGGATCGACCAGCCGGCGTTGTTTCACACCATCCGGCCATCCGCCGCCGTGACGGCGCAGAGAGCAACCGCTACGCGCTTACCGTAAGCGGCAGGCGCACCGTGAATTCGGTACGGCCCGGCACGCTTTCGACGGCGATCGTGCCGTCATGCGCCTTGATCACCGCCGAGACGATCGCCAGGCCGAGCCCGGTGCTCCCACCCCGACGGGAGCGGGAGGTGTCGCCGCGGGCGAACCGCTCGAAGACCTCCGACTGCAGCCGCGCTGGAATTCCGGGGCCGTTGTCGATCACTTGCAGCACGGTGTGCGCCGGCCCGATGGTCAGCCGTGTGGTCACGACGGTTCCGGGGCCGGTGTGGATGCGGGCGTTGGCGAGCAGGTTGCTCACCGCCTGGTGCAGCCGGGCCGCGTCGCCGGCGACGACCACCGGCTGCTCGGGCAGGTCGAGCTCCCACAGGTGATCCGGCCCGGCGACGTGCGCGTCGTTGACCGCGTCGAGCACCACCCGCGACAGGTCCACCGGTTCGCGTTCCAGCGGCCGTCCGGAGTCCAGGCGGGCTAACAGCAGCAGGTCTTCGACCAGGCGGGTCATCCGCTCGGTCTCGGACTGCACGCGGCTCATCGCGTGCGCCACCGCGTCGGCGGCCGCGTCATTCTGGCGCATCCGTTGCGCGAGTTCGGTGTAGCCGCGGATCGCCGCCAGCGGCGTGCGCAACTCGTGGCTGGCGTCGGCGACGAACTGGCGCACCCGGGTCTCGCTGGCCTGCCGTGCCCCCAGCGCAGCCGCGATGTGATCGAGCATCCGGTTCACCGCCAAGCCGAGCTGGCCCACCTCGGTGCGGGGGTTCGCGTCGGGTTCGGGCACCCGCACCGGCAACGCCACCTCACCGCGGTCCAGCGGCAGATCGACGACTTCGCCGGCGGTGTGCGCGACACGCCGCAAGGGCGCCAGCGCCCGCCGGACGATCGCCAGGTCCGCAGCCGTCGCCGCGGCCAGCGCGACCGCCGTGACCACCCCGAAGATGATCAGCATCCGGATCATGGTGGCATCCACATTGGCCATCGATAGGCCGGTGACGATGACGTCGCCGCCGCCGCGCCGGGTACCGGCGGCAACCAGGCGGTATCGGCCCAGGCCATTAAGGTCGCGGGTGATCGGGGCACGCTCGGCGGCGATCGACGCCAGCTGGGCTTTGGCGGTATCGGTCAACGCCTCCCGAGAACCGCTGCTGGACAGGTAGCCCGCATCGACCGTCACACCATTGCTGATCACGGCCGCGACCATGCCGGCCGGCTGACCCGGAGCATCCAGAAAGCGTGGGCCCGGGCCCGGCCGCGGCATGTCATGTCGCCGCAAAAGGCGTGGTGGTTGGCGGTAGATCAGCGCCGAGCGGTTGGAGGCGCTGCGCAGTTGCCCGTCGAGCTGCGCCAACAGGTGGTGGTACAACGCCAACTCGGTCGCCGCGCTGATACCGATACACACGACGGCAAGCACGACGACCTGGCCAACCAGCAGCCGCAGCCGAAGCGACCAGGTCCGGCCCCGCCTAACGAGCCGGCTTGAGGACATAACCGGCGCCGCGCAATGTGTGGATCATCGGTTCGCGGCCGTTGTCGATCTTCTTGCGCAGGTAGGAGATGTACAGCTCCACAATGTTGGACCGGCCGCCGAAGTCGTAACTCCACACCCGGTCGAGGATCTGTGCTTTGCTCAGCACCCGCTTGGGGTTGCGCATCATGAACCGCAACAGTTCAAACTCGGTGGAGGTCAACGAGATCGGATCACCGCCGCGGGTGACTTCGTGGCTGTCCTCGTCGAGCACCAGGTCCCCGACCACAAGCTGCGCACCGCTGTCTATCGTCGTCACCCCGGTGCGCCGTAGCAGCGCCCGCAGTCTCAGCACGACTTCTTCGATGCTGAACGGCTTGGTGACGTAGTCGTCGCCGCCGGCGCTCAGCCCCGCGATGCGGTCCTCCACCGCGTCCTTGGCCGTCAGCAGCAGCACCGGCAGCCCGGGATTCTGCTCACGCAGTTTGCGCAGCACCTCCAGCCCGCTCATGTCGGGCAGCATCACGTCGAGGACCACGACGTCGGGGCGCTGGGCGCGGGCCGCGGCGACCGCCGTCGCTCCATCACCGGCGCTGGTGACGTTCCAGCCCTCGTAGCGCAGCGCCATCGACACCATCTCGGCCAGCACGGCCTCGTCATCGACCACCAGAACGTTGATCGGGTTGCCGTCGGCACGGCGCATCACCACACGCTCGACTGGCGTGCCGGATTGGGTCACGGCATCAAGTATCCGCGCGGGAATAGGCCGAAGCTGTGCGCACCCTATGCGCAAGCTGTGTAACCGTTATGCGGGTGGTGACGGGCACGGTTAGCGCGCCCAGCGGATTGATGGGCGCCTACCAGTGCTGCGGGCGCTCAGTACCGATAGCGCCTGCCGGCAACCGGCCGGCCGACACTGCCCAAGATCCAGAGCACCGCACCGGTCACCAGCAGGATGGTGCCCAACACCCATAGCAGGTGGATGCTGAAGACAAAACCGAGGATGAGCAAGATGACTCCGAGCACGATCATGACGACTCCATTCCAATGCGGTGTTCGATGTCGAATGCTTTCATCGAACTAGGTTGCGGCAAATGACAATTCACTTTCGGGTTGAGTCCCGCGTAGTTCAACGGTCCGGCAATCACGGTTACCGCGATGTTTCCGGCGGTGGCGCAGCTAATGTCCCCGCCTTTGAAGTAGCCACGCTGCCACGCCGCCAGTACCACCGATCAGCAACCACACCAGAACAACCACGCCAACGAGTTCGCCGGCCCGCGCCCGGTGCCGCATCGTGACCTCCATTTGTATCGGCGAAATCCCCAGGGAACTTAACCGTACCCCGGCTGGGGAATTTCCAAACATAGCGCGACAAATTCCCGCAATGGATACTGGCCGGGAAAGTTGAAAAGGTGGTTGCATTCGGGCGGAAATTGCTGGCTCCGGCATGGGGGTTCACGCAAGCATGGCGCGCGTATACACCAGACCCGCAGCGTCTTGGCCCCCGGCAAAGAGCGCCGATTGTCCAACCGGCCCGCCCACCTGCGCTATGGATGACGAGAAGCGAGCCAGGCGGCGGCGCGCCTCTTCGACGCCCGCGCTAACCAGGCGTCCTGGATCACCTCGGCGAGTTCGGTTCTGCTGAATTCCCCCAATCGATTAGCCCGCACCAGTACCGAGGGGTGTCCGTCGAAATGGCTGGTGGTGAAAAACGGCGAGCCCGGATCCTGGACAAGGGCCAGCTTGTCGCTTTCCGATTCCACCCACAACATGATCACGTCGGTATAGCGTTCGCCGGTGACCGGGTCGGTCGCGTCAGGTTGCGGAGTCCGGAAGAACACGAAAGACTTGCCACCCACCTGATAGATCGGGTTGCCCTTGGGGCCTTCTACCCGCGTCGTGTGCGGCATCGACGCGGCGATCTCATGCACATCGCCGACCCGGGCAGGTCGCTCGACCACAGCGTTCGACGCTACCGACCACGGAGCCTTCAGCCGCCACGGCGCCGGGCGGAGATGAAAACGGTTGGCGGGATTACGTCCGTGTCTGGGATGCGGCGCCCATAGCGACTCAGCAACTCCGCAAGGGTCACCGTCGACGCGTCCCAGCCGCGGCCGCGCAGCCAGTCCGCAACGTCGGTGCGCTCTTGGGCATACCACAGTTCCTCGAAGTCGGGTATCTCGGTGTCGAGCAACCGCGCGGCCGCGGACCGCAGGCGCTTCATCTCCGCACGCTGGCGTGTCACCCGATCGGGGTCGAGGAAGCCCTCACCGGGCGCGTTGGCGGCAAACCAGGAGCCGGCAGCGCTCAGCTCGTGGACGCGCCCGATCAACAGGTCCTGGGCGGCCACCGACAGGTAGCGGAGCAGCCCCTCAGCCGACCACGCGGTTGGGTGCGCTGCGTCAAAACCGGCTTTCCGCAGCGCCTTCGGCCAGTCCTGACGCAGATCGACCGGAACACTCACCAGGTTTGCCTTCGGGCGCGCGCCATGCCGCTGCAAAGTGGCGGACTTGAACTCCAGCACTTTGGGCTGGTCCAGCTCATACACCGTGGTCCCGGCGAGCCAGGGCAGCCGCCACGCCCGCGCGTCCAAGCCGGCCGCCAGTATCACTATTTGGCGCACGCCGGCGTCGGCGGCGCTGTGGAAGAACTCGTCGAGAAACGCGGTGCGCACGGCCATGAAGTCGATCATCACGCGCATCCGCGCCCGTAGATCCGGCTCGTTGTCGACCAGTCGGGCCGCCAGTGCGGGATTCGCCATCACGGTCCACAGCCCTGTTCCCGCCGCGTCCACAAACACCCGGGCGAACGGGTCGCGGATGATGGGGTTCTCGCTTTCGGTTTCCGCGGCACGCGCCGCGGCTACCCCCAGCGCGGTGGCTCCCACGCTCTCGGTGATGTCCCAGGAATCGTTGTCGGTGCGCGGCATTATGGTTCCTCGGTTAGCAGGACGATGCGATGTCGCCGGTGACGCTAAACACCCAGGGTAGGTTCTGGCACGTGGACCTGAAAGCGATAGCGGAATGGATGTCCCGGCAGGGTCTGGGTGCGGGGCCGCTTGAAGATGTTCGCGAGATCAGCGGCGGGACGCAGAACATCATGTTGCGGTTCACCAGGTCCGGGCGCGAATACGTGCTGCGCCGCGGACCGCGGCACCTGCGTCCGCGCAGCAATGTGGTGATCCTGCGGGAGACGCGGGTATTGGCGGCGCTGGCCGGCACCGACGTGCCGCATCCGCATCTGATCGCCGTCTGCGACGACCCCGCGGTGCTCGGTGACGCGGTGTTTTACCTGATGGAGCCGGTCGACGGGTTCAACGCCGGCGAAGAACTCCCGCCGCTGCACGCGAGTGATCCGGCCGTGCGCTACCAGATGGGGCTGTCGATGGCCGACGCGCTGGCGAAGCTGGGCGCCGTCGACTACGTCGCTGTCGGGCTCGCCGACTTCGGCAAACCCGAGGGGTTTCTGGAACGCCAAGTGCCGCGCTGGCTTTCGGAGTTGGAGTCCTATCGGGAGTTCGAGAACTATCCCGGACCGGACATCCCCGGCGTCGATGACGTCGCGAAGTGGCTCGAGCAACACCGGCCGTCATCGTGGGCGCCGGGCATACTGCACGGCGACTACCACGCCGCCAACGTGATGTTCTCCCGCACCGGACCCGACGTGGTGGCCATCGTCGACTGGGAGATGTCCACCATCGGCGACCCGCTGCTGGATCTGGGCTGGTTGCTGGCCACCTGGCGGCAACAAGACGGGTCCGCTGTCTTCGAGCACGCCCTCACCTCGTTTGACGGCTTGCCCAGCACCGACGAGCTGGTCGAGCGCTATGCCCGCAACACCACCCGCGATCTGTCGCACATCACCTGGTACACCGTGCTGGCCTGTTTCAAGCTGGGCATCGTCATCGAAGGGACGCTAGCGCGGGCCTGCGCGGGTAAGGCCGAAAAGGAAGTGGGTGAGCAACTGCACGCGGCCACGGTACGGCTGTTCGAGCAGGCCCTGGAGCTTATACAACGGCGGGCGTGATCGATTTCGGGAACCCGACTTCGGGCCTTCTGCGCCGTGGCTATGGCAGTTCGGTGTGCATCAGCATCACGTCGTATGCCGACCACAGCGACAGGTTGAAATACAGGTCTTTGCCCGATGACCAGGGATGGATCATCGGTGCGTAGATGCCGCCAGGCATCTGGAATGAGGAAACGAGCAATTGCTCCGGACTCCATGGCCCTTGCGGTGCCGGCGCAGTTCTGGCCACGACGTCGTTGGCGCCGTTGGTGTAGAGCACCAGGTATTGCTTGAGATAGTTGTTGTATTGCGCAGACATTTCGCCCACCGGGCCCGGGATGACCGGCGTGGCCGCACCCGGATTGTTCGGGACCCAGGTGTTGCTCTCGCCGTTCCAGTACTGGTATTTGGTGAGATCCGGCACAAAGTTCTGCGGTACTCGCGCCAGATAGGCCGAGCCGCCGCGCCCGGCCGGGGTCCCAAACGAGTAGACGTAACCGTCACCTGGCCGCATGAATGCGCCCATCTGGAAATTCTCGTTGCCCGGCACGTACCGAACGCCCGGAACACTGTCTGGCGAAGGCGTGCGAACGGTCCCCGGGTAGATCCCCCAGTTCTGGCCATTGTCGGGAGACATCGCGATCGCCGAATAGTTCGTTGCCCATTCGCCATCACGGCCCCACCGCTTGATGGACATGAAGTTGATGTATTGAGTCCGCCCGACGGAGATGCCGGCGGTCGGAATCATGCCCTCCTGGGTCGGCGCCCACTTGATGCCGGGAAGGATCTGCTTGGAAAAGTTCACTTGCCGTACCGGCGAGCCGGAGTATTTGTTGAATGGCACGCCGGGGCCCACGCTGATCCCATCGGAGAGATTACGGTCGCCGCTGCGAAACAGCGTGTTGTATCGCCACTGCTGGCCGTGAACTCGGCAATAGCCGAACGTGTCGCCGAAGGCCATGAGCACCTGGCGGTTGACGGGATCGCCGTTATCCCAAAGGATTCCGAGGTCGGTACCGGAAATGCCGAAACGCTCGAGGGTTTTGTTCGGGCTGTTGGGCCCCGTCACCCACTCAACCAACGAAGTCGGTGCGCCGGCGATCGAGGCGGGGGGTTCCGGCGACGGCTGAGCGGCGTTCGGGCTTAACTGGGCAGCATCCGGGGGTGCTTGGTTGCCCGCACCGGGCGGGGTGGGCGGGGGCGGGATGATCGCCGCTTGCTGTTGCACCGGCGCGGCGTATCGAGTACCCGGATGCAGCAAGGCAGATATCAGCGGACCGAGCCTGGGCAACGGCGCGTTCTCGTTCGCGCCACGCGGCCTGCGACCGCTCGGTGGCCGGACGACCGGCGCCGGGGCGGGCGTTACCGGGGTCGCCGCAGGCGGGTCGACGTTCGCTTCGGGAGCGGTGCAGGGCAGGGCTGTCACCGGGGGAGCCAGACCCACCGCGGCGATGAATCCGATCGCGGCCGCCGGCGCCACCGTTAGCGAGACGATTCGGGGAACCGGCGCCACATCACACCTTTCCGGGAAAACCAGGACGTCACGGCGACGTCAGCCATTAACTGATGTGACGATAGTTGCCTAAGTGACTTTTGTGTTAGGTGATCCACCGATGGGTATGCATCCGTGACGGTGTCGCAAACCAATCGGTATCGTCGGAGGGCCTCAGCGACGCCCTGACCTGCCCAATGGTCGGCACCCTCAGCGTTGTGGCTGCGCACCAGAAATGCCCGGGGGAGGGGCGCGCCCGAAGGGATTCGAACCCCCAACCTTCTGATCCGTAGTCAGATGCTCTATCCGTTGAGCTACGGGCGCACGTGTTCAGTTGTCACGGCGGAGGCGAGAGGATTTGAACCTCCGGTCCCCGGTAAAGAGGACAACTCATTAGCAGTGAGTCCCATTCGGCCGCTCTGGCACGCCTCCTCGGACGTTCTGAGAGTACCCGAACCTCCCGGGCGGATGACGCGGGCCGGGCAGCCGCCCGAACAACAGGCCGTGGCGGGCCAGGTGGGGAGCCCGCGGGCACCGGAGGCGCAGCGCAGACCGGCCCGACCTATGCTGTCGGCGTGACCGTGCGCCTGCGCCCCGAGCTGGCCGGGCTGCCGGTTTACGTCCCGGGCAAGACCGTGCCCGGCGCCATCAAGCTGGCCAGCAACGAGACCGTGTTCGGCCCGCTGCCCAGTGTCCGGGCGGCCATCGAACAGGCCACCGATACCATCAACCGCTACCCGGACGCCAGTTGCGCCGAGCTCAGGGCGGCCCTCGCCACGCACTTGAACCGGTGCCACGGTGGGGGCTTTACCCCCGAGCACATCGCCGTCGGCTGCGGTTCGGCCAGCCTGTGCCAGCAGCTCATCCAGATCACCGCCTCCGTGGGTGAGCAGGTGCTCTTCGGGTGGCGCAGCTTTGAGATCTATCCATTGCAGGCCCGGGTCGCCGGTGCTACCGCCATCCGCGTGCCGCTGACCGACCACACCTTCGACCTGGACTCCATGCTCGCCGCGATCACCGAGCGCACCCGGCTGATCTTCGTCTGCAACCCGAACAACCCGACATCTACCGTTGTCGAGCCCGCCGCCCTGACCCGCTTCATCGAGGCCGTGCCGGCGCGCATCCTGATCGCCATCGACGAGGCCTATATCGAATACGTGCGCGACGGGTTGGCTCCCGACAGCCTGGAGCTGGCTCGAACACGCAGCAATGTTGTTGTCCTGCGGACATTTTCGAAAGCTTATGGGCTGGCCGGTTTGCGGGTGGGCTACGCGATCGCCCACCCCTCGGTGATCACGGCGCTGGGCAAGGTCGATGTCCCGTTCAGCAAGACGAGCATCTCACAAGCCGCGGCGATCGCCTCACTGCAGGCCGCCGACGAGTTGCTGGCCCGCACCGACGGCGTGGTCGCCGAGCGGCTGCGGGTCAGCGCCGGCCTGTGCGATGCCGGCTACCCGGTGGCGCCGTCGCAGGCCAACTTCGTGTGGCTGCCACTGGGCGAGCTCACCGGGGACTTCGTCGATCGGGCCGCGGATGCCGGCATCGTGGTGCGCCCGTTCCCGCCCGACGGGGTGCGGGTCACCATCGGGGCCCCCGAGGAAAACGACGTCTTTTTGGGCTTCGCCCGCAGCTGGATCGCGCATGGCCGCCAGCATCGGGGCGGCGGCTCGAGCAGCGGCTCACGATGAGAACCCCATCCGCTCGCGGAGCAGAGCCACCATCTGAAGCAGCGGATCGGCGCGGCGGCCCGTTACCGTGCGGGGTTACGCCCGGTGAACGCGATCAAGCGAGCGATCGCGCTGGCGTCATCGGCGACGGCAACAGGATCGGCGAACCCCGCCGCCTTTCGGCTGTGCGGCGTGATGATCTTTCGGGCAGTCCCGAGCACGTACTCGGCCAACGGCTCCGGCACGTCGAGGTCACGTCCGGTCGCCGCCGCGTAATCCCACGCGTGCACCAGGAATTCGATTGACAGGATGCCAACGGCCGCCGCGGCGGGCGCCTCATTGGCGCCCAGCGCCACCATGCCGTCCAGCCCGTGGCGCTGCCAGGCGGTTATCGCCGGCTGGGCCATGGTGATCACCTGGCGCTCGATCGAGGCACTCTGGTCCCGCGGCGGGAATTGCTCGCCCACCGCACCGCCGATCATGGTGATCACGTTCAGCAGATGGTCGGTCAGGCCCGCGACGTCGAACGCCGGGCAGGGCGTCTGCTTCGACAAATCCGCCCGCGAGATCGAGCGCAGGACCTGCTGCAAGACGCGCAGGGAGTCTTCGGCGCTCGCGAGGTCGTCGGTCGGCGCCGGATAGGAGCCGGGCTGCACATCAGAAGTCATTCCGTCAGACTACGGTTGTATAGGCATATGGGCCACTCGTACGAATCCGTCACCGTCGAGACCAATGACCACGTTGCTCGGGTGACGTTGGTCGGACCGGGCAAGGGCAACGCGATGGGCCCGGCGTTCTGGGCGGAGCTGCCCGGGCTGTTCGCGGAACTAGACGCCGACCGCGACGTGCGGGCCATTGTCATCACCGGGTCGGGTCACAACTTCAGTTACGGCCTGGACTTACCGGCGATGGGCCCAGTGCTCGCCCCGCTGCTAGCCGGCGACGCGGGGGCCCGGCCACGCGCCGACTTCCACGCCGAGGTGCTGCGCATGCAGCAGGCCATCACCGCCGTCGCCGACTGCCGGACCCCCACCATCGCCGCGGTGCACGGCTGGTGCGTCGGTGGCGGCGTCGACCTGATTTCCGCGACCGATATCCGCTACGCCAGCGCTAACGCCAAGTTCTCCGTGCGCGAGGTCAAGCTCGCGATCGTCGCGGACATGGGCAGCCTCGCGCGGCTGCCGCTGATCCTGTCCGACGGGCACCTGCGCGAGCTCGCGCTAACCGGCAAGGACATCGACGCCGGCCGCGCCGAAAAGATCGGCCTGGTCAACGACGTCTTCGCCGACGCCGGGGCCACCTTGTCCGCCGCCCACACTACCGCCGCCGAGATCGCCGCCAACCCGCCGCTGACGGTCCGGGGAATCAAGGACGTGCTTGACCAGCAACGGATGTCACGGGTGTCGGAAAGCCTGCGCTACGTCGCCGCCTGGAACGCGGCCTTTTTGCCGTCCAAAGACCTCACCGAGGGGATCAGCGCGGCGCTGGGCAAGCGCGAGCCTCGGTTCACCGGGGAGTAGACGCGGGGTACACGCACGTCCACGAAGACGCACGTACGCTGACGGACGTGACCGCCCCAGATGTTCGTTTAGGCAGAATCCGCGTCCCGGCCGACCTCGACGCCGTCACGGCAATCGGTGAGGAAGACCACTCGGGCCTTGGCGCCGCGGCCGTCGAGCGGATCTGGCAGGCCGTGCGCCACTGGTACCGGGCCGGAATGCACCCGGCGATCCAGTTGTGCCTGCGACATCACGGCCGGGTGGTGCTCAACCGGGCAATCGGTCACGCCTGGGGCAACGCCCCGAGCGACCCACCCGACGCCGAAAAGGTTCCGGTGACGACGGACACGCCGTTTTGTGTGTACTCAGCGGCCAAAGCGATCACCGCGACCGTGGTCCATATGCTCGTCGAACGCGGCTACTTCTCACTCGACGATCGCGTCTGCGAGTATCTGCCCGGGTATACCGGCCATGGCAAGGAGCGCACCACGATCCGCCACGTCATGACCCACAGCGCCGGGGTGCCGCTTGCTCCCCGGCGTAAGCCCAACGTCACCCGGGTGGACGACAGCGAATACGCGCGCCGAAAACTCGGTGAGCTCCGGCCCCTCTACCCGCCGGGGCTGATCCACATGTACCACGCGCTGACCTGGGGACCGTTGACACGGGAGATCGTTTCGGCCGCCACCGGCAAGAACATTCGTGACATCCTCGCCGCCGAGGTCCTCGACCCGCTGGGATTCCGCTGGACGAACTACGGCGTTGCGGCCCAAGATGTCCCATTGGTCGCGCCGAGTCACGCCACCGGAAAGCCGCTGCCCGGCCCGATTGCCGCGGTTTTCCGCAAGGCCATCGGCGGCACTGTTCACGAGGTCATTCCGTACACCAACGAGCCGCTGTTTCTCACCAGTGTGATCCCGTCGTCGAACACTGTTTCCAACGCCAACGAACTGTCGCGGTTTGCTGAAATTTGGCGTTGCGGTGGTGAACTCGACGGCGTGCGCATCATGCGAGCGGAAACGCTGCGTAACGCGGTGCGGCAGTGCCGGCGGCTGCGGCCCGACGTCGCGACGGGGTTGATGCCGCTGCGCTGGGGTACCGGGTTCATGCTGGGGTCCACCAGATTCGGGCCGTTCGGCCGTAACGCGCCGGCCGCGTTCGGCCATCTCGGCTTGGTGAACATCGCCATCTGGGCCGACCCCGAGCGTGGTCTTGCGGCCGGGCTGGTCAGCAGCGGCAAACCCGGCAGGGATCCCGCGGCCGACCGCTACACCGCCCTGATGGACACCATCACCGCCGTGATCCCGCGGGAGACCCGCGGGTAAAGACCGGGCCGCTGCCCCAGGCGAAACACGGCTGGCGACGACCGAGTGCCAGACGGCCCGCGTCCGGGTGGCACAGGTGGCTGGCGGTGGCGGAGGGATTTGAACCCCCGGACGGTGTTAGCCGTCTCTCGCTTTCAAGGCGAGTGCATTAGGCCGCTCTGCCACGCCACCGCCGACCAGCGTAACGGCGCTGCGCTCGGCGACGATGCGGGCCGCGGGGACGCTCGAAGGCGACCGGGGCCGGGGAGCTCACCTCCGGCCGGACTTCGCTGATCCGCGGTTTGGTTTCAGCCCGGCGTTGATCCGCCGGCAACTCTCCGCTATCGCGGCGAGTTGCGAGCGCGACAGCCGCCCCACAAAATACGTCCGCACGCCTTCGGCGTAGGTCACCATGGCACGTTCGGCCACCGCCCGGCCCTCGTCGGTGATGGTGGCCACCACACCACGCGCGTCGTCCGGGCTTGTCCCGCGCCGCACCAACCCATCCGTTTCCAGCCGGCGGATTTGCCTGGTTAGACGGCTCGGCAGCGCGGGCAGCGCGTCCGCCAGGTCCCCCATCCGGGCGCTCCCGGTGGGCGAGCCGTCCAATATTTCCAGCACCCGCACATCCGCCAGCGACAACCGGTGCGCATCGGCCAGCCGGCGGTTCAGCATCGCAGGCAACCGCAGCGTGGTGTCTAAGAAGTTCTGCCACGACCGCTGTTCGGCGATATCCAGTCCGGGCAGCTCCTTGCCTGTCCGGCCGGTGAGCGGGCCGCCCATGACGTAATGTTAGGCGGCGCAGCACCGATGCGGATAGCCGAAATCCGCAACGCACTAGGGTGTTCGGCATGCGCGCCATCGTCATCGAACCCGCCGGGCAACTGGTATGGCAGGAAGTGCCGGATGCGACGCCGGGCGCGGGGGAGGTGCTGATCAAAGTCAGCGCCGCCGGTGTCAACCGGGCAGACCTGCTACAGGCCGCGGGCCGTTATCCACCGCCGCCGGGGGCCAGTGAAATCCTCGGGCTAGAAGTATCCGGCGTCATCGCCGCCGTCGCTGCCGGTGTCACCGAATGGTCTGTCGGCCAAGAAGTCTGCGCATTGCTCGCCGGCGGGGGATACGCCGAGTACGTCGCCGTTCCCGCCGGCCAGGTGATGCCGATTCCCGGCGGCGTCGACCTGCTGGAGGCCGCCGGGCTGCCGGAGGTGGCCTGCACCGTGTGGTCGAACCTGGTGCTGACCGCTCACTTGAGCGCCGGCCAGCTGGTCTTGATCCATGGCGGTGCCAGCGGCGTGGGCAGTCACGCCATCCAGGTCGCCCGCGCGCTGGGCGCCCGGGTCGCGGTCACCGCCGGGTCGCCCGTCAAGCTTCAACTGTGCCGCGAGCTAGGCGCCGCGATCGCCATCGCCTACCACGACGAGGACTTCGTCACACGGCTGCGGGAAGCGACCGACGGCGCGGGCGCCGACGTGATCCTGGACATCGTGGGCGCTGCCTATCTGGACCGCAACATCGACGCCCTGGCCGACGACGGCCAGCTGATCGTCATCGGCCTGCAGGGCGGGGCGCGGGCCGAGCTCAACCTCGGCAAGCTGATCAGCAAACGCGTGCGCGTGATCGGCACCGCCCTGCGGGGCCGACCGCCTACCGGCCCCCACGGCAAAGCCGTCATCGTCGACGCGGTGGTGCGATCGGTCTGGCCGATGATCGCCGACGGGCGGGTCCGCCCCGTCATCGGTGCGCGGATGCCCATTCAGCAGGCCGCCGACGCGCATCGACTACTGACGTCGGGGCGGGTCAGCGGCAAAGTGGTTCTGACGGTTGAGGCCAGCGGGCGGTGATGAAGCTCGACACGCCTACCCGAACGACGCCAATGCGCGCACCAGCTGGTCGACCTCGGCTGTCGTCGAGTACTGGGCCAACCCCACGGTGACCGCCCCGCCGACGTCGTTGACGCCGATCACGTCAAGCACCCGGGAACTCGAGTTGCAAATCGCCAGAATCCCGTTGTCCGCCAGCCGCTGCACCACCCGCTCGGCCGGCACCTCGTGGACAGCGAAACTGACCACCGGGATTCGCGCCTCAGGCCGGCCGATCACCATCACCAGCGGCAACGACCGCAGCGACATCATCAGGTAGTCGAAGACCCGGCTCATGTAGGAAGCGGCGGACTGCATCGAGACGGACAGCCTTTCGCGTCGGCTGCCGCGAGCGGACTCGTCGAGTGCGGCCAGATACTCGATGCTGGCGACCACGCCGGCGAGCAAAGCGAACTGATGGACGCCAAGCTCCAAACGCGCCGGCCCGCGGGCGTGCGGATCGGTCGAGACCGAACCGAACGAGTCGATCAGCGCCGGGTCACGAAACACCAACGCCCCGATAGGCGGACCGCCCCACCCCACAGCGTTTAACGCCACCACGTCCGCGTCGGTCTCGTGTATATCCATCAGCCGGTACGGCGCGGCCGCGGAATGGTCAACCACCACCAGGCCACCGATGTCATGGACCAGCTTGGTCACCGCCCGTAGATCGGTGACCGTGCCCAGGGTGCCCGACGCCGAGGTGACGGCGACCAGCCTCGTCGCCTGGCCGATCAGGCTCTCCCATTGCCAGCCGGGCAGCTCACCGGTTTCGATGTCGACCTCGGCCCATTTCACCCGGGCGCCGTGGCGGTGGGCCGCCCGCAGCCAGGGGGCGATATTCGCTTCGTCGTCTAGCCGGGTGACGATCACCTCGTAGCCCAGCCCGGCCCGCGAGGATGACGCATCGGCCAGCGAGGTCAGCAAAACCGTCCGATCGGCGCCCAGCACCACCCCGCGCGGATCGGCGTTAAGCAGGTCGGCCACCGCCTCGCGTGCCGCGTCGAGCATGGCTGCGCTGCGCTTTGCCGCCGGGTGCGCGCTCCCGATGCTCGGAAGCGATCTGCGAAAGGCCGTCGATACGGTGGTCGCCACCGACTCCGGGATCAGCATTCCCGCCGGCGCGTCAAAGTGCACCCACCCGTCACCCAGCGACGGGTGAAGACCGCGCACCCGGGCGACGTCGTAAGCCATGCCAGCCACCTTAGAGTTTCCGCTACTCCGCAAAGCCACCACGGTAGCGGGCGCCCGGATGCGTCCCCGCCGTCCCGAGCCAGGTCACCCGGCCAGCCATACTAGTCGCGTGGGCCTAGCGAGCGGAGTGCTAATCGCATTGTTTTTGCTGATAGCACCCGGGGCGCTGGTCGCGCGTCGCGCGCAGCTAACGTGGCCGGTCGCCGCCGCGGTTGGCCCACCACTGACCTACGGGACGGTGGCGCTGGCCATTGTTCCGTTCGGCGCGCTCGGAATCCCTTGGAGCGCTTGGACAGCGTTGATGACGCTGGCTGTGGTCGCGGCACTCGCTTCCGGTTTGCGGGTGCTATTGGCCCGCTATCGCGACGCCGAAGGCGATGACCGGGCCTTCGGCGGCCGGCCCGCGCTGACGGTGGCCGCCGGAGTGGTGCTCGGCGCGCTGTTGATCGGCTATGCGGCGCTTCGCGGTATCCCGTACTGGCAATCCATCCCCAGCACCTGGGACGCGGTCTGGCACGCCAACACCGTCCGCTTCATCCTCGACACCGGTCAGGCCTCGCCAACCCACATGGGTGAGCTGCGCAACGTCGAAACCCACGCGTCGTTGTACTACCCGTCGACATTTCACGCCCTGGTCGCGGTGCTGGCCCGGCTGACCGGCGCGGCGCCGACCACCGCGTACACCCTTAGCTCGCTGGCGGCGGCGATCTGGCTGTTCCCGGCCAGCGCTGCCATCCTCACCTGGTGCATGCTGCGCTCCGACGGCCCCCATGTGGCCACCCTGGCCGCGGCCACCGCGGCGGCGCTGGCGGCGTCGTTCACCGCCGTCCCCTACGTCGAGTTCGACACCGCCGCCATGCCGAACATGGTGGCCGACGGGATCGCCGCGCCGACTTTTGCCCTGATCACCTCCACACTGCGGCACCGTGACCGCATCCCGATGGCGGCGCTGGCACTGGTGGGCCTGTTTTCGGTGCACATCAGCGGTGGGGTCGTCGTGATGCTGCTGCTGGCGGCGTGGTGGCTGCTGGATGCCCTGTGGCAGCCGGTGCGTGGCCGGTTTGCCGACGGGATGGCGCTGCTCGGCGTCCTGGCGCCGAGCGCGCTGGCGCTGTTACCGCAATTCCGCAGCGTGAAACGCCAGGAAGAGATCATCGCCGGGCACTCCTACCTGACGTATCTGAGCAAAAAGCGCGGCTTGTTCGACGCCGTGTTCCAGCACTCTCGGCACCTCAACGACTTCCCGGTGCAGTACGCGCTGATCGCGCTGGCGGCCATCGGCGGGATGGTCCTGCTCATCAAGAGGATCTGGTGGCCGCTGGCGGTGTGGCTCTTGCTGATCGTGGTGAACGTCGACTCGGGAACACCGCTGGGCGGTCCGGTCGGCGCGCTAGCCGGGGCGTTTGGTGAGTTTTTCTACAAGGATCCGCGCCGATTGGCGGCGGCGACGACGTTGCTGCTGACACCGATGGCCGGCATCGGGCTGGTTGTGGCGGTCCAGGCCCTGCTGACGGTCATAAGACGGCTCGCCAATCGGGTGCCGGCACGGCCATTGCCCGCCCCGGCGTGGGACGCGGCCACCGCGCTACTGCTGGTGGTGGCGACCCTGGCTTGCGGGTGGCACTACTTTCCGCGGCACCGGTTTTTGTTCGGCGACAAATATGACTCGGTGATAATTGACCGAAAAGACCTGGAGGCCATGGCCTACCTGGCCAGCCTGCCCTGCGCCCGGCACACACTGATCGGCAACGCCAACACCGACGGGACCGCGTGGATGTATGCGGTGGCCGGCCTGCATCCGTTGTGGACGCATTATGACTATCCGGTGCAGCAGGGCCCGGGCTATCACCGCTTCATCTTCTGGGCTTACGCCAACAAAGCCGACCACGATCGGCGCGTCATCGAGGCGGTGCAGGTGCTCAACATCCGCTACGTCCTGATCAGCACGCCCACGGTGCGGGGGTTCGTGATCCCCGACGGACTAGTGTCGCTAGAGAAGTCGAAGTCGTGGGCTGAGATCTACGACAACGGTGAGGCCCGGATCTACGAATGGCGAGGACATAACGCCAGCGCAAAGTGCTAGAACATGCGTAAAGGATGGTGACTGCGTTGAGTACCGGCGACGACAACATTGAGGTCATCGGGGTTGACCCGCGTCTGGTGGCGGGCAAGGACGAGACTGACGACGACGACCATTCGCTGACCGATTTGGTCGAGCAGCCCGCCAAGGTGATGCGTATCGGCACCATGATCAAGCAGTTGCTCGAGGAAGTGCGGGCCGCGCCCCTGGACGAGGCCAGCCGTCACCGGCTCCGTGAGATCCACGCCACCAGCATCCGCGAGCTCGAAGATGGGCTGGCGCCGGAGCTGCGCGAGGAGCTGGACCGGCTGACCCTGCCGTTCAGCGAGGACGCCGCCCCGTCGGACGCGGAGTTGCGGATCGCGCAGGCCCAGCTGGTCGGCTGGTTAGAAGGATTGTTCCACGGAATCCAAACGGCGCTGTTCGCCCAGCAGATGGCCGCCCGTGCGCAACTGGAAAAGATGCGCCAGGGTGCGCTGCCACCCGGGGTGAAACCCGGCCAGTCCGGCGGCCACGGCACCGGCCAATACCTGTGAGCCGACAACGGTGCTGGTATCTGGGCCTCGCATCGAAACCCGCAACGCGTGGGTCGAGTTCCCCATCTTCGATGCCAAGTCCCGGTCGCTGAAGAAGGCCTTTCTCGGCAAAGCCGGTAGCCCGATCGGACGTAACAGCTCCAACGTCATGATCATCGAAGCGCTGCGCGATATCACCATGTCGCTGAGTTTGGGCGATCGCGTCGGCCTCGTGGGACATAACGGGGCGGGGAAATCGACGCTGCTGCGCCTACTTTCGGGTATCTACGAGCCAACGCGCGGCTCGGCGACGGTGATCGGCAGGGTAGCGCCGATCTTCGATCTCGGGATCGGTATGGATCCGGAGATCTCCGGCTATGAGAACATCATCATCCGCGGTCTGTTCCTCGGGCAGACCCGCAAACAGATGCAGGCCAAGGTCGACGAGATCGCCGAGTTCACCGAGCTGGGTGATCACCTATCGATGCCGCTGCGCACCTATTCCACCGGTATGCGGGTGCGCCTGGCGCTGGGCGTGGTCACCAGTATCGACCCCGAGATCCTGCTGCTCGACGAGGGCATCGGCGCCGTGGACGCCGACTTCATGAAAAAGGCCCGGCCCCGGCTGCAGCGCCTGGTGGAGCGTTCGGGAATCCTGGTGTTCGCCAGCCATTCCAACGAGTTCCTGGCCCGGTTGTGCAAGACCGCGATGTGGATCGACCACGGCAGGATCAGGCTCACCGGTGGCATCGAGGACGTGGTGCGCGCTTACGAAGGCGAGGACGCCGCCCGGCATGTGCGCGAGGTGATCGCCGAAACCAACGCCGAGCAGCCGCTCGCGTACAAAGCTTGCGCGGATGACTGAGTCGGTATGCGCCGTCGTGGTCACCTATCGCCGGACCGACGAGCTGGTGAAGTCGCTGGGCGCGCTGACCGCCCAGACCCGGCGCCCCGACCATCTGATCGTGGTCGATAACGCGCATGACGATCGCGTCCGAGATCTGGTGGCCGGCCAGCCAATCCCGGCGACCTACCTGGGGTCACGTCGAAATCTCGGTGGCGCAGGAGGTTTCGCTTTGGGCATGTTGCATGCTCTAGCATATGGCGCCGATTGGGTGTGGCTGGCCGACGACGACGGGCGTCCGCAGGACGCGGATATGCTGGCAAGGTTGCTGGCATGCGCGGCAGAGCATGGCCTGGCCGAGGTGTCGCCGATGGTGTGTGACATCGACGATCCGGCATGGCTCGCCTTCCCGTTGCGCCGCGGCCTGGCGTGGCGACGGCAGGTCAGCCAACTGCGCACCGCACCCGGCCAGGACTTGCTGCCGCGGATCGCGTCACTGTTCAACGGCGCCCTGTTTCGGGCGTCCGCTATCGAGGCGATCGGCGTTCCCGACCTGCGGCTTTTCGTTCGTGGCGACGAAGTGGAAATGCACCGTCGGCTGGTTCGCTCCGGTCTTGCGTTCGGAACCTGCCTTGACGCCATCTACCTGCATCCCTGCGGGTCCGGCGAGTTCAAGCCGATCCTGGCCGGCCGGATGCACACCCAGTACCCGGAGGACCCCACCAAGCGATACTTCACCTACCGTAACCGCGGTTACCTGCTGTCCCAGCCGGGACTGCGCAAGCTGCTGGTGCAGGAGTGGCTGCGGTTCGGCTGGTTCTTTTTGGTGACGCGGCGCGATCCCAAGGGCTTGCTGGAGTGGTTTCGGCTGCGGCGTCTGGGGCGCCGCGAGAAATTCGGATGCCAGCAGGAGCGGCGCAAATGACCCCCGCCGGCGACGATGCAGAACGAAGCGATGAGGAGGAGCGGCGCAGATGACCCCCGCCGGCGACGATGCAGAACGAAGCGATGAGGAGGAGCGGCGCAGATGACCCCCGCCGGCGACGATGCAGAGCGAAGCGATGAGGAGGAGCGGCGCAGATGACCCTCGCCGGCGACGATGCCGCCTCGACGTCGAAGACGCTCAGCCGTGCCTGGCGGGACCTGGTCGAGGGCTATCACCGCCACGAATTGTGGCTGCACCTCGGGTGGCAGGACATCAAACAGCGGTACCGCCGCTCGGTGCTGGGACCGTTCTGGATCACCATAGCCACCGGCACCACCGCCGTGGCGATGGGCGGCCTGTACTCCAAGCTTTTCCACCTTGAGCTCTCGGCGCACCTGCCGTACGTCACGCTCGGCCTGATTGTCTGGAACCTGATCAACGCCGCCATCCTGGAAGGTGCCGAGGTGTTCGTCGCCAACGAGGGACTGATCAAACAATTGCCGACGCCGCTCTCGGTGCATGTTTACCGGCTGGTGTGGCGCCAGATGATTTTGTTCGCCCACAACATCGTCATCTACCTGGTGATCGCGGTCATCTACCCCAAGCCATGGTCGTGGGCCGACTTGTCGGTAATACCGGCGCTGGCGCTGATCGTCCTCAACGCCGTTTGGGTGTCGCTATGCTTCGGCATCTTGGCAACCCGCTACCGCGACATCGGCCCACTGCTGTTTTCCGTGGTGCAGTTGTTGTTTTTCATGACACCGATCATCTGGAGCGACGAGACACTGCGCCAGCAAGGCGCGGGACGCTGGTCGAAGATCGTCGAACTCAACCCCCTGCTGCACTACCTCGACATCGTGCGGGCACCGCTGCTGGGCGCCCAGCAGGAGCCGCGGCACTGGGTGGTCGTCGTCGCGCTGACCTGTCTCGGTTGGACGCTGGCAGCGTTCGCGATGCGCCAGTACCGCGCCCGGGTGCCGTACTGGGTGTGAGCGTCACCTGCCGCTGCTATCGGGCGCGCCTTTGCGTCGTCCCGTCAGCAACCGGGGTCTTGCGGCGATCCCCGCGAGGCAACGATTCTAGGGTGGTGGCTCAGCTAAAAGTGAGCGCGAAGCGTGGGCTGGTGGCTCACACTAGCGACTGCGCTGTTACGCTCACCGGGAAATGAAGGCAGCACCTCAGCGGCGCAGCCTCAACAGCGCTGTCACCCGGTTTTGGAGTTTCGCGGCCCCGGTCTACGACTTTTCCTTGCTGCAGCACTGGGTTTACCGTCCGGCGCACGACGAGGTAATCGCGCAATTGCGCGCCCACCGATCGCGCAAGATCGCCGATGTCGGCTGTGGCACAGGCATTCTTGCCGACCGGATCGATCGCGAGCTACACCCCGAGGAAATCTACGGCGTGGACATGTCGGACGGGATGCTCGCCGTGGCGCGCGCCAGATCGGCCCGGGTGCAGTGGGTGCGCAGCCCGGCCGAGCGGCTGCCCTTCGCCGACGGGGCGCTCGACGCAATCGTGACCACCTCGGCGTTCCATTTTTTCCACCAGGAAGCGGCGTTACAGGAATTCTCGCGCGTGCTCGCTCCCGGCGGGCTGGTGGCGGTCGCGGCGTTAAGCGCGCGCCAGCCTGTCTTGCAGGGCCCCAGGGCACTCGGGTGGAAACCCGCCCACCATGCTTCGGCCGCCGAAGTGCGGGCGTTGTTCGAGAGCGCCGGGTTCACCGTTTCCGAGCAACACCGTGTGCGGCGGCCGGCCTGGACCCGGATCATTTCGGACGTCATCACCGTTGGCGCCAAGCCGTAAATCGATGACCGTTATTGGTCGAGGATTGTGAAGTCCCAAAGCCCGAAGTTCCAGAGTCCGCGGGAGGCTGTCGGTCAATATATTCGCTAGCGGGAGCGAGACACGCCGGCCAAGGTGAAGGATGACGCGATGAAAGTCCCGGGCATAGCCGCTGCCGTCGGTGGGGTGACCGGTGGCGCAGTGCAGCTGGTGCGAGCCGGGTCCAGCGGCGCGGCAGGTGTGGTGGGCGTGGTCCAGGCGCTGGCCGGCCCGATGGTGCAGTCCGCAGGTCGATCACCCGGCCGCCAGCCAGGAACCGGCGCCTCTCATAGCGGCTCCCGCGGCGCCGTCGTCCCGCCGGTGCGCTGGCACAGTGGGCGGCGGGTGCATTTCGACCTGGATCCGTTGCTGCCGTTTCCGCGCTGGCATGAGCATGCGGCCGTGGCCGAGGAGCCGGTTCGCAAGATCCCGGGTGTGGCCACGGCCCATGTCGAAGGCTCATTGGGCCGGCTGGTCGTCGAACTCGAGGAGGACGCGGACAGCGACCGTGTGGTGAACTCGGTGCGTGACGCGGTTGCCGCTGCCGCGGCCGGTCTGTCCGCGGCCGGGCCGCAACCGGCGCCGCGAACCGCTCCATTCGCCGACCCGGGCGACCCATTGGCGATCGTGGTGCCGTGGATCGCTGCGGCAATGGACCTCCTGGCCGTCGGCGCCGCGGTCACCGGCTGGATCGGCCGACTGCCCGGCGCACCGCGAACCGTCCGAGCCGCGTCCGCCATCATCCACCAACCACGGGTGGTCTCCTTCCTTGAGTCGCGGCTGGGCCGGGTGGGCACCGATCTCGCTCTCAGCGCCTCGACCGCGGTGGCCGGCGGGTTGACCCGCGCGGTGGGGACGCCGCTGCTGGACCTCGCCCAGCGTGGCCTTCAGATCGCCGAAGCATCGGCTCACCGTGAGCGGTGGCGGCAGCGAGAGCCGGACCTTGCCGCACCCAACCGGCCACAGGCGCCGGTCGTGCCCGTCATCTCGTCGGCTGGAGCGGATTCCCAGACACCGCGGCACAGTTGGGCGGCCGCGGGTGAGGCGTCCCACGTCGTGGTCGAAGCCGCAATCGACACCGCAATCGACACCGCCAAGGGGTCGATGGCCGGGCCGGTGGAACAGTACGCCACTCAGGCGGCCAACGCTTCGCTGGTAGCCGCGGCGGGTGTGCTGCTGGCCGGTGGCGGGACCGAGGACGCGGCCGGCGCGGTGCTGGCGGGGGTGCCGGCGGCCGCGCATCTGGGCCGCCAGGCGTTCGCCGCGGTCCTGGGCCGCGGACTTGCTGACGCTGGGCATCTGGTCCTTGACCCAGGTGCTCTGCGGCGTTTTGATCGCGTGCAGGTGATTGTCGTCGACGGCGCGGCGCTGCGCGGTGATGCGCGCGCCGTGCTGCAGGCGCGGGGCGCCGTCCCCGGCTGGGATGATGACCGGGTCTACGAGGTCGCCGACGCGCTGCTGCATGGCGAGCAGGCACCCGAGCCCGACCCGGATGAGTTGCCGGCCACCGGGGCGCGCCTGCGCTGGGTTGCGGCGCCAGGGCCCGCCGCGGCGCCCGCCCATGGCCTGGAACACGCCGATCTTGTGGTCGACGGTCAACGCGTGGGCAGCGTAAAGGTTGGCTGGGAGATCGACCCGTTCGCGGTCCCGCTGCTGCAGGCGGCCCACCGCACCGGAGCCCGTGTTGTGCTGCGCCACGTTGCCGGCACCGAGGATCTGACGGTCAGCGCTACCGCGAGTCATCCCGCGGGTACATCGCTGCTGGAGCTGGTACGGGGGCTGCGGGCCGATCGCGGACCGGTGTTGCTGATCACCGCCTTGCACCCGGACTTCGCGTCGACCGACACGTTGGCCGCGTTAGCCGTCGCCGACGTCGGGGTCGCTCTCGACGATCCGCACGCGGCAACCCCATGGACGGCGGACATCATCACCGGCACCGACCTGACGGCCGTTGTGCGGATCCTCTCCGCATTACCGATGGCGCGACGGGTCAGTGAAACATCGGTGCGCCTGGCTCAGGGCGGCGCCACCCTTGCGGGGCTGCTGCTGGTCAATGGGAGCCCGCGCTCCGGGCGCAGCAATCCCCTGGCCCTGCGGCGCTGGCTTAATCCGGTTACCGCGGCCGCGGCGGCCGCTTTGGTGTCGGGAGCCCTTTCCGCCGGCGTGGTGCTCCGGCAGCCTGACCCGGCTCCCCAGCCGCTGACCGCCTGGCATGCCCTCGACCCGGAGATCGTCTATTCCCGGCTGACTAGCCGCAGCCAACCCTTGGGTGTCGAGCCTGGTGTCGCGCCGTGGCGACGCATGCTCGACGATCTGTCCTACAGCCCGCTGCTGGCGCCGCTGCGCGGACCGGTGCGTGGTCTGGGACGGCTGGTGGCCGCGACGCGGGCCGAGCTTGCCGATCCGCTGACCCCGATCCTCGCGGTGGGAGCTGCGGCGTCGGCGATCGTCGGCAGCAATGTGGACGCGCTGCTGGTGGCGGGGGTGACAACCGCCAACGCCATAACCGGCGGGGTGCAACGGTTGCGCGCCGAGGCCGCAGCCGCGGAGCTATTTGCCGAGCAGGAACGATACGCCCGCCGCGTGGTGGTCCCCGCGGTAGCAACAACGCGACGCCGGCTGGACGCATGCCGGAATGCCGAACGCACCGTCACGGTCACCGCACGTTCGCTGCGTCCCGGGGATGTCATCGACTTGGCCGCTCCCGACGTCGTGCCGGCGGATGCCCGGCTGTTGGTGGCCGAGGATCTCGAGGTCGACGAGTCCTTCCTCACCGGAGAGTCGCTGCCGGTCGACAAGCAGGTAGAGCCCGTCGCCCCCGGTGATACCGACCGGGCCAGCATGCTGTTCGGGGGCAGCACGATCGTCGCGGGCCATGCGCGGGCGATCGTCGTGGCCACCGGCGCCGGCACCGCCGCACAGCGCGCGATATCGGCGGTGTCCCATGTTGAAGCGGCACCGGGAGTACAGGCCCGGCTGAAGCAGTTGACCAGTAAAGTCCTGCCGTTGACGCTGGCCGGTGGGGCCGCGGTGACCGCCCTGGCCTTGCTGCGGCGCAGCTCGCTGCGTCAAGCGGTTGCCGACGGTGTCGCGATCGCGGTGGCCGCCGTGCCAGAGGGCCTGCCGTTGGTGGCCACCCTCGCCCAGCTTGCCGCCGCTCGGCGGCTGTCGCGGCGTGGAGCGCTGGTCCGCGCTCCACGAAGCATCGAAGCGCTGGGCCGAGTCGACACCGTGTGTTTTGACAAGACCGGCACGCTCACCGAAAACCGGCTGCACGTGGTCTCTGTCGTGCCGCGCGAGACCAGTCTCGACGGCCGCTGCCCCGTCGTCGCCGGGCCGGAGCAGGATCGCCCGGCTCCTCCTCAGCCACCACCCGGCCCCGTCGTCGCCGGGCCGGCAGCCGCCGCTGTGCTGCGGGCGGCAGCCCGGGCGTGCACGCAGCCCAGAGTGGGCAGGGGACACGCGCACGCCACCGACGAGGCGATCCTCATCGCCGCGAATTTGCTTGCTAGCGAAGGTGGTTCACAGTGGACCGTGCTGGCGGAGGTGCCGTTTGAGTCCAGCCGCGGCTACGCGGCGACGATCGGCACGGCGGGCGTGGGCGCCACCGGGCCGATGCTGATGCTCAAAGGGGCTCCCGAGACGGTTCTGCCGCGCTGTCGGTTCGCTGATCCGGACGCCGGCCGGGACCATGCGCAATCTTTGGTACATGCCCTGGCCGAGCAGGGTTTGCGGGTGATAGCGGTGGCGCAGCGTCCCTGGGACCGAAAGATCGGCGAGTCCGACACCGATGCCGACAGCGTCGACGCCGCCGCCCAAGACCTCGAGTTGCTCGGTTTCCTCGGGCTGGCGGATACCGCACGCGCATCGGCACGACCGCTGATCGCAACGCTGCAAGACACGGGGCGCAGCGTGGTGCTAATCACCGGCGATCATCCGGTGACCGCACGGGCGATCGCCCGCCAGCTGGGCCTGCCGCCGGATGCGCGGGTGGTAACCGGAACCGACCTTGCCGCCCTCGATGATGACGCGTTCGCCCAACTCGCCGCCGACGTGCAGGTCTTCGCCCGGGTCAGCCCGGAGCAAAAGGTGCAAATCGTCGCGGCGCTCAAACGCCGCGGGCGGGTGACCGCGATGGTCGGGGACGGCGCCAACGACGCGGCCGCGATTCGGATGGCCGAGGTGGGCATCGGAGTGAGCGGTCGCGGCTCTTCGGCCGCTCGCGGTTCCGCCGACATCGTGTTGACCGGGGATGACCTGGGTGTGCTGATCGACGCCTTGGTCGAGGGACGCGGTGTGTGGACGGGGGTGCGGGACGCGGTGAGCATTCTGGTCGGCGGCAATGTCGGCGAAGTGCTCTTCACCCTCATCGGGACTGCGCTGGGCACCGGGCGGGCGCCGGTGAGCACCCGGCAGCTGCTCTTGGTGAACCTGCTCACCGATATGTTCCCCGCGCTTGCGGTTGCCGTCACCCCGCAGTTCGAACAACCCGGGCAGACCCCGGGGAGCGCCGATGACGAGGCCGAGGAGCAGCTGCGGGCGCACCGGCGCGCGGTTTTGACCGGGCCGGCCCCCTCGCTCGACGCCCCGTTGATGCGGCAGATCCTTAGCCGCGGTGCCGTCACGGCCGCCGGTGCCACCGCCGCCTGGGCGATCGGCCGGTGGACACCGGGCACCGCGAGGCGCGCGTCGACAATGGGGCTTGCCGCGCTGGTGATGACGGAGTTGGCGCAGACACTGCTGACTCGCCGCCACAGCCCGCTTGTGGTGGCGACCGCGCTGGGCAGTACCGCGGCGCTGGTCGGCATCGTCCAAACCCCCGGCGTCAGCCACTTCTTCGGCTGCACGCCACTGGGGCCGCTGGCCTGGACCGGGGTGGGTGCTGCCACGGCAGCCGCCGCCGCTTTGTCGGTGCTCGCGCCCAACTGGCCGGCCATAACCGACGGGGCCGGGGCATCCGAATGACCCGCGGACTTTCGCCGGCGGGGATGCGGGGCGCTTAAATCGGTAGTTCGTTTCGTAGCACCTTGCCCGCGGGATTGCGGGGGATACCTGAGACGATGCGGACATCCCTGGGCTGTTCAAAGCGAGAGACCTTGTCCTTCAGGTACTCCCGCACTGCTGCCTCGTCGACGCCGCTGCCGGGCCGGGGGACGACGAAAGCGGCCAGCCGGTACCCGAAGCGCTCGTCACGCACCCCGACGACCGCGCTCTCCGTGATACCGGGATGTTGCGCAAGGGCGTTTTCGACCACGCTGGGATACACGTTCTCCCCGCCGGAGACGATCATGTCGTCTTCGCGGCCGACGAGGAACAACCGTCCGGATTCATCGAAATAGCCCATGTCACCGGTGCTGGTCATATCGTTGACGACGGATGTGGCTCCACCGCCGATGTAGCCTTCGAAGGTCAGGTCGCCGCCGACGAAGACCCGTCCGATGACACCCGGGCCGACGGGCGCGTCGTTTCGGCTGAGGATGCGCACCGGACAGCCGACGATCGGTCTCCCGACGGTTTCCGGCGCCTCGCGCAGATCGGTGGGTGTCGCGAACGCGCCGATACCGACCTCCGTGGAACCGTAGGCGTTATAGAGAACGTCGCCGTAGGCGGCCATGAACCGTCGAACCACGCTGGGATCGAGCCGGTCCCCACTGGATAGCACCACCCGCAGCGCGGGCACCGGGTTGCGTGCCCGCACGCCAGCGGGGAGATCCAGGATGCGGGCCAGCATCACCGGAACCGCGGTGAACGCGTCGGCGCGATGCAGCGACGCCTGCGCGAGCGCGGCCTCAGCATCAAAGCGCCGGCGGGTAAGGATCGTGCCGCCCAACCCCACCGTGAGCAGCACCATGCCCAGGCCCAGCCCATGAAACATGGGTGTCGCCACCGAGATCCGAGAGCCGGTGCGTAGCTTCGCGCGGTCCAGGATTGTCGCCCAGACGCCCACGACGGTCGACCCGAGTCGGGGGGTGCGCGCCACGCCCTTGGGCTTGCCGGTGGTGCCGGAGGTGAGGAGAACGATGCGCCCCGGCGCCATCACCTCGGGGCGGGGATCGCCGTGACGGGCCACGACCCTGGCCGGATCGACCGCCAGGACGTGCTCTCCCATCGCCCGCACCCGGCCGGTGAATTCCCGGTCGCAGACCACCGTGGCGATCCGGTGCGTGCTCAGCGCGGCGGTCAGCGCATCGGTGCGAAATTCGGTGTTGAGGAGCACGGCGTCGGCACCCAGCTGCGCCACGGCGAACACCGCCTCGACGAAACCCCGGCCATTGCGGCACAGGATTCCCACCGGCTGGCCCCGGGTGACGCCGTGGCGGTAGAGCGCACGGGCAAGTGACTCGGTCCGTTGCAGCAACTCCCGGTAGCCGATGACGCCGTCGTCGTCGATCACCGCGGCCCGGTCGGGCCAGCGGGCCGCCGCGATCGCCAGCAGGGTGAAGACGTTGATGCCGCTTCGGTGCGCCTCTCGCGCCAACCGCACCAGCGCCCTCGGCCCAGGGGGTTTCAGCAGCCCGGAGCGCAGCAGCGCCCGTCCCGTCGTGCCGGCCACTCTCAGGGCCATCATCACCGGGCCTACCGCCCGTTGCGGGGTTCGATGAGATAGCGATACCACAGCTGCGCCGCCCGGTCCGCGGGACCGGCCAGCAGCACCGAGGCGACTTCGGCGGGCCGCATCCACCAGGGTTCGATCGTGCGGGGCCGGTCAATGATCGCTTTGGCCACCACGTCGGCCGCCTGCTCGGGGTGCAGGCCCGGCAGTTTGCGCAGAATCGGTGTGGGCTCGATCATCCGGGTGCGCACCAGCGCGAAATATACCGTGGTCACGTCCACGCCGTCGGCGTGCAATTCGGGAGCGACGCTGCGTAACCAACGGTCGAAGGCCGTCTTCGACGCCTGATAGGCGCCCCATTGGGGCCCCGGCGGGACGCGGACACCAACGGTCGAGACGTTGACGACATGCCCGCCGCCGCGGGCGCGCATAGCCGGCAGCAGCCCCAACAGTAGCCGGATCGGCCCCAGATAGTTGATCTCGATGGTGCGCTGAAAATCTTGCGGGCGGTGATACTGCCGGTGCAGCGAGCGCCGCAGCGACTTGCCGGCATTGCTCACCACGATGTCCGGTGGGCCGTGCTCTGTGATTCGCTGGGTGAGGGCGGCGACGGCGGCCTCGTCGGTGAGGTCGGCAGGATAGGCGACCGCTTGCCCACCACCGGCGGTGATCGATGCCACCAGATCGTCAAGCCGGTCCGCTGAACGCGCGGTGACCAGGACCGCCGCTCCCGCGGCGGCCAGCTTGCGCGCGGTCGCCTCCCCGACGCCGTAAGACGCCCCGGTCACCAGGGCCGTCTTACCGGAGACCGCGGCGCGCAACTTGTCCGGATCGGAGATCCGCGCCGGATTGACGAGTTTGTCGATTGCCTTCGCCGCCATGCCCATCGAGCTACCTCACAGGTGCGTTCCCCAACCCGGCCTCAAGCCGAGCGTCCCGCTGCCGGCCCCCGAGTGCCGGTCATGAGCGTGTCAGCCGTCATTATCGGCGCATCGCCCGCCGCGGGGCGCTGCCGCCGCTCTCGCCGGCGGCGCCAAATTGCGGGGGCGGCTCGGGGTGCGACAAGATCGGCATGGTGGCTGATATCGATTTCTCGTTGTTGGACGTGCCGCGATCGGCGCCGGTTCAGGATCCCGAGGCCTATCTGCGTGCCGCGATCGCCTGGCACTTCGGCGAGGACACCGGATCCCCCTTTTGGCTCCGCGCGGCCAAGATGCTGGACTTCAACCCGCTGACCGATATCAGGGCTTTCACGGACTTGCGGCTATTTCCCAACATGGTGAACGACCTGCGTACGGTGCCGGTCGAGGATCTGATTCCGCGCGGTTACGGATCACCGCCGCCGCTGCCCCGGGTATTTGAGTCTGGTGGCACCACCGGTGCTCCTAAACGGACTGCGCAACTGCCGGACTGGGTCGAGCAAGTTGCTCAATGGCAAACCGAGGACTTCATCGCGGGTGGTTTCCTGCCAGGACGGGGCTTCCTGTGCCTGATGCCCAGCGGTCCGCACGGTGTCGGCTATTTCTCCCGGCTGGTCGCCGAGCGGCTCAACTCGGTGTTCTATTCGGTTGACCTGGATCCACGGTGGGTCAAGAAGGCCGCGGCCCAAAACGCCGCCGCGGTGATCACCGACTATGTCGGCCACGTCATCGAGCAAGCCGTGGCCATTCTGCAGACTCAGGACGTGGCGAATCTGCAGACCACGCCGCCGCTGCTGACGGCCATCGCCGGCAACGACTCCGTCGTCGAGCTGGTCAACCGGAAAATCCGCTACGTCCTGCTCAGCGGCGCGCATGTGGACATCGACACGCTGGATTTGCTTCGCGCAATCTTTCCCAGCACGACGCTCACAATGGTGTTCGGCAGCACCATGATTCTTTCGCAGGCGACCACCCGGATGGGCGCCGAGCGCGAGCCGTTCGTGTTCGACCCGCGCACACCGTATGTCATCTTCTGGGTGGTGGATCCCGATACCGGCGAAGAGGTGTCCTACGGCCAGCGCGGCCAGGTGGTGATGAACCACGTCAGCAAGGGAATGTTCCTGCCCAACAACGTCGAACGTGACAGCGCGATCCGGGTGCGGGGGCCGGCGGGGCAAGTCGGTGACTCCCTCAGCGAGGTGCGACCGGTCGCCACATTTGAAGGCACCACCGTCATCGAGGGCGTCTACTAACCGCGGTCCGATGGTCGGCCCAGTGGGGCGCCGCCCCGGTGGCGTACTATGCCAGGTGGGGACACCGAGATCTTCTCCGAGGGATCGAAGGGACTAGTCAAAGGGACCATCCGCATGGGCGATGTGAGCGCCACGGTGCCCCCTGCGTTGCAGCGGGCACTGGAATTGCTCGCCGATCCGCCGGAGCACCCGGACGTCAGCAAGGGCTATCTCGATCTGCTGGGCGCCGGGCCGTCCGCTGAGGGCACCACGGTGCCCAAAAACACCGGGCCGTTGCAGGCAATATTCGCCTCTCGGCTCGGCTCGGCGCTGTACGACCACGGCCAAGCCGCCCTGCGCCGGTTGCTTACGGCGTGGCTGAACCCCATCCAGTGGCTGCGCATCCCGAACGGCGGGATCGTTTTGGACGTCGGCTGCGGCCCGGGCAGCGTCACCGCACCGCTGGCGGCAGCTGTGGGCCCCGGCGGGCTGGTGCTCGGTGTCGACATCTCCGAGTCGATGCTGGCACGCGCGGTTCGAGCCGATTTCGGACCGCAGGTCGCCTTTTTGCGGGCGGACGCGCAACGGCTTCCGCTGCGCGGCGAGACGGTCGACGCCGTAGTGTGCATCGCCGTGCTGCAACTGGTGCCAGCGCCCGCGGTGGCGCTGGCGGAGATCGCCCGGGTATTGCGACCGGGAGGACGGCTGGCCCTGATGGTTCCTACCGCGGGGCGTGCTGCCTGGATTGGCCGGCTGCTGCCGAACACCTGGGCCCATGTGTTCGGTGAGGACGAGCTCGGCGACCTGCTGGAAGGCCAGGGCTTCGTCAGCGTGCGGGTCAAGAGTTTCGGCGCCTTGCAGTCGGTGCGGGCCAAACGAGGGTGACACCGCGGCGACACGGCGAATCACCCCGGCTGCGAGTCATCGAGATGCCCTTTCCCGCCGGCTACCTCGTTGACAGGTCGCCTCGCCGAATTTGTGGAATTTTGTGCCACCCTCGCGGCATGGCGGTCATTGGCCGCCCGCCAGCGGGGTCCGCACGTCTCGCAGCGGTGCCGGCAGGGGGTGTCAGTCCCGGATGAATCCCTTGCTTCGCATGAGGAATTCGGCAAGATAGCCGTCGTGGGGCAGCTGCGGCGCCGTGTAGTAGGTGGGGTGAGGGCCGCGGTAGAGGTTGCTCACCGTCGGTTCGGCCAGCAGCTCGTCCACCAGCGGCTCATCGGAAGTGATCGCGGTGATCACCAACGAATGCCGAAGCGGCGCAAGGCTGTCACCGCGTGACCACGGGCTCACCCACACGCAGGGAAACGGCAACTCGACGTTGAGCTTGTCGGGATCGGGCGTATTGAGCAGATGCACCGCGGGGCGCAGCGCCGCGGTGCCGTCCCCGAGGTCGGCGACGACGTGATCAGCGCCCAGCAGCGGGACGCAGCCCGCCGCTTTAGCGGCAAGGTAGTCGGCCAGCGCCCGTGCCCGCGTGATGGGCTGAGTTGGCAGAACGGCGTTTTCGTCGCTGGCCGGTAGCGCAGGGATGCGGGCCAGTCGCTCGGCGATAGCCCGCGCCAAAGGGGCCGCGTCACCCTCGTACAGCACGGCCGTGGTGTTCTGGCACGCCATTCCGCCCAGGTTGCCGATGGAGTCCACGATGAGGTCAAGGTAGTCGCGCCAGTCGTGTTCCGCGGTGATCAGGATTTTCGACCGGCCCGGGCCATTGACGAAAACGGTCGGATCGGCGGCGTACTTGTCGACCACGTCCTGGCCGCCGAAGACCATGCCCACATCCGCAGCGCGGATGATTTCATCGGCGCCGGTGTAATCGGTGGGCAGATACAGCACATCCGCGGGCCGGAACCCGGCTTCCCGCAGGGCCGTGACGAGGCGATGCGCGGTAAACGGCTCCCGCCGGGATGGGCGGATCGCGACCCGGTATCCCAGCGCCATCGCCTGCGGCCACTCGCCGTGCACGCCGGGATGGTTTCCCGAGGCATGCACGGCGAAAACCTCGCCCCGGCGCACCCACACACCGCTGCCACCGCGGGTGAGCTCGTCGCGCCGGTCGAACACCGATCCGGCCGGCCGGGCCCGTCGCACCGCATCCAACGCCTGACCCAGGGCGGCCGCAACGCCCCGCGCGCCGGCCCGGGTCACCGTGATCGGCAACCCCGACACCCGGCTGGCCAACACGACGTAGGACGCGAAATCCAGTCCGGCGATCCGGTCCTGGACAAAGATTTCGGCTGCCTTCGCCAGTGCGGGTTGCCGTTCGGCCAGCGGCAGCGGGGCGATATTGCGTTGCGCCGCGATGCTGCGGGTGACAAACAACGGCGGCGCGATGCTCAGCTCAGCAACGGCTACCCCCGCGGTGTCTGTGATGGTCTCTCGGTTACGGGTGCGGTAGTTGCCGTTCGGGCCCAGGGCGTCGAGCATCACAGCATCGCCCGCGGAGCGGGATGGGCCGCTGAAACTCGTGCTCATCGAACGGCTCTCCTGGCAGCTTGGCGCTCGACGGTGGCTAGCGGATGATCCCGGCGGGCGAGTCACCGATCTGGGCCCAGGCACTCGGAAGCCCAGTACTCGCGCAGGCTGGCGATCCGATCCCCGTCGAGTTCCATGATGGCGACCTCGCGCATGAGCTTGCGGTGGCCCTCGACAACGTCGTCGAAGCGCGCTTCCCACTCGGCGATGGCGGTAGTGCCGTCGAGGTAGAGGTTGAGGAGCTCGGCCTGAATATCGGCCTGTTGTGCGACGACTTTGGTCTGCCAGTACGCGCGGATTCCGGCGTGGCCGCGGATCGGCTCAGCCAAGACACGCTCGTGATAGATGGCGGTGGGTGTGAAGATGGCGGTGATCAGATCCGGGTCCTGGGTGGTCCAGGCCCGCAGGTAAACGTCGATGAGGGTGCGCACCTGGTCTTTGGAGACACTCATGCTCATGGGTGTGACGGTATAGGGTCACCACGTCGACACGCGACGTCGTCGAGCCGCCGCGGCGGACCGGCTAGCGCGACGCACCCCGAGCATTCTTGGTTGCTGAGCCAGATCCACCACGTCGGGTTTCAGGTCGTTTTGGTTCCGTTGAGTTCGCTCCACAGCGCTTGGTAGCACAGGGCCGCGGGGCTGTGGGGGGCGAACGCTGTCACGGGGGCCCGCCGCTCGGCCATCTGCTCGATGATCGACAGCGCGGGAATCGCCGTGGTCAGTACCCTCGGTCGCTCCGCCAGCTGCTGCATCACCTCCTGGTGCAGCCGTTTACGGCGGTCCACCATCGAAAAGAACGCATACACCTGCGGGCGGCCCCGGTCGAGGTCGCCGACGAAACTCACCAATTGATCGAGCGTGCGCACCGACAGCGTCGCCGGGATAACCGGCACCAGCAGGGTGTCGGCCGCATACAGCACGTTCTCGGAGAGCAGCGAAATGCCCGGCGGGCAGTCCAAAAAGACCACGTCGTATTCGTCGGCCAGCGGCTGCAGCAGCTGGTGAATCCGGCGGGTGGGCCGTTTGGCGTCATCGAGCTGTAGGTCCAGGTTGCGGTAGCTGAAATCCGCGGGAACCACATCAAGCCGGTCGAAATCGGTGGCCTTGATGGCGTCATCGATCGATCGGGTTCCCCGCACCAGCGCTTTGGCGCCGCCTTTGACCTTGGGCCGCACCCGAAACAGATACGTCGCCGCCGCCTGCGGATCCAGATCCCACAGCAACGTGTGACGGCCGTTGCGCGCGGCCAAATGAGCAAGGTTGACCGCGGCCGATGTCTTACCCACCCCGCCTTTGATGTTGTACGTCGCGTAGATCTTCACGAGCGCACCAGCGTCTTCACCCGGGCCTTTTCGGCTAAGAACGGCCGCAGCTTACCCACCAGCTCTGCCCGCGCCTGCAGCTGGTGCGCCTCGAGCTGAGCCGCGAGCTCGCCCATCGCCAGGACGGTTTCGGGTGGGGCGGCGCCTTCTTGCATCATCGCCGCGGCGAACTCGCGAACCGCGCGGCGCTGCACCTCGCCGTCCTGGAATTCACCGAGCGTGTCCTGCAGCGCCTTGAGTTCCTTGACCAGATGGCGGTAATCGGTTTCCGCGCACAGCGGCCGGAACACTTCCAGCAGGTAGCGCAATTCCTTGCACCGCTTGCGCAGCGCATGCACCTCTTCGCTGGGCGACTCGGCGGTGATCCGCTTGCCGCGGTTGGCGACACGCCGAAACGCCTGCCTGAGGCGCTGCCGCGCCAATGCGGCGATTGGCTGCCCCGCACCGGTGCCGGCGGCCACCTCCGCGAGCGCCGACCGCCAGGTCTGCATCAACGTTTCAAAGCGGCGCGACCGCAGGCCGCGCACCAGGCGACGACGCTCAGCAGCCCGCCGCCGCACCAAAAACGACCGGAAGGGATCGAGATCGGCTGGATCGGGCGACGTCAATCCGGATGCCAGGTCGCCCAGCTTGAGCAAGAACACGTCGAAATCCCGTAGCCTCGTCGTCAGATCGCCCAGCCACTTGAATTCCGGCCCGAACCGTGCGGCCATATCACCGGGTAGCACATCACCGGTGAGCTTGAGAATCGAACGGGTGCGCCGCACCCCCACCCGTAGATCATGCAGGAATTCGGTGTCGACGTCGGCGATCGCGCCCTCGACGTTGGCGTCGATAGCCTCCGCGAAATGCCGCAGCACGCTCGCGATGGCGACCGGTGCCGGGGTGTCCGGGCGCAACGGCACGGTCGGGTTCTTGTCATAGTCGCCGGGCTGGCGGCTCGCGTGGGCCAGTGCGTCGTCGTATGGCGTTGTCGCCACCGGGGTGAGTCCGTCAAAGTCAGCAAGCCGGCGGGCGATCTGATCGGCATCCCCGTCGTACCCGCGCAGGGGCTGCACCAGCAGCCGGGTCACGCCGTCGTCGCCGCTTTCGATCACAAGCCGGGCGACGGTCTTCCCGTCGGCGTTACGCACGGGGCTCTCCCGCACAGTGCGACGCACCGTGACGACCGGCGCCAACGCTCGCGGCTGCACCACCGGTGCCAGCGCGTCGCGCAGCGGCCCAGCAGGCAGATCACGCACCTGCATCGGCCAATTGCCCGCCGGCAGCGGGCACTGCCGCTGGGTCCCGTCGGGCAGGTGCAGGGTCAGCGGTCCATCGTCGGTGTATTCGAGCGAAATCCCCGCGCCGTGCAGCCGCCAATCGAAGGTGTCCAGCCACGTCTGCGCAACCACCCGCACCGGCCCGGGTGTCACGGCGAATCTCGGCTGCAACGCCGCCGCGAGAGCGTCCAGCGCAACCCTGTCGCGCGTGCTGAAGGTGCGCGATGACCTGGCCAAGGGAGGCCTCCTGTGTGAGCTTCGGGCCGCTCCGGGGACACGCTGTGGGAAATAATAGGCACTTTTTGTTAACTCTGAATTTACCTAATTGTCCTGCCAGATGGGTGCCGGCAGCCAACCCCCGCCGGTGCCGCGGAACACGCGCAGTAGCCAGCCCATGACGCCGCGGTCACCCTCGCCCGGCCCTGGCGGCGGCGCTTTCGACGTCGATGAGCTGCTCACCACGTCGTTCGTCGTCGTAGGCTTTGCGCCCACCCCGTAGCCCGAATAGCCGTTTCGATACCACCAGATAGACAACGGCGGCCACATTGATACCAAATGTCACAGCCCGGGTAACGGTGATGCCTTTCGCCAGGTCGTGCACTTCCAACGGCAGGAAAATGGCGGTGGCCGTCACCGCAAAGTATTCGCCCCAGCGTGCCAACAACCACAGCCCGACACCTTCGACGACCTCCAGCATGGCGTAGGCGGTCAACATAAAGGTCAGCAGGCCCAGGGTCGAGGGTTTGGCGGCTACGGCCTTTTCCAGCTCGTGGACCGCGGCCATCTGATCAACCTTGAATCCGCTGGCGCGCAACAGCGGGAGAGTGTGGTCGAGAGCAGCTTGGATGGATCCCTGCGCGCCGCGAAACGTCCACACCGCCCACGCCGCAAGCCCCAGCAGCACCGCCCGGATGCAACGCTCCACCCCCAGCGCGCGCACGATGATGGCTTGACGTAAAGCTTTGCCTCGCAAAACCATCGGCGCGTTTTCCGGACGCCCGCGCCCGCGTGGATCACCCAGAGTGAACTCACCGCAGCGCAAGCACCGCCACACCTCGCCCAACCCGGTGACACCGCTGAGCCGGGCGGCGAGCAGCGGATCATCCGGCGCGTAGGTGACATGACCCCGGCGGGCACAGGAACGCAGCTCCCACCGGTTGACTACGCGATGCCCACGCACGAATCGCACTCCTTCGCTGCCGCGACGAGCCGATCATTGATGCCGGGCGCCGATTAGGCAAGTGACGACGCCCGCCACAGATCGTGGCGCTCAGCGCGCCATGTTGGCGAAGCGCGACAGGTGCAACTGGTGGGCGACCGTGACGGTCTTGGTCGGGCCGTTGCGGTGCTTTGCGAGAATCAAATCCGCTTCCCCGCCCCGTGGGTCGTCGCGCTCGAACGCGTCCGGGCGGTGCAGCAAGATGACCAGATCCGAGTCTTGCTCCAAGCTATTATGCGCGCAAATCCCGTTAGCAATGAAATTGTGTGTGCCACTAACGGTTCCGTCGTAGACATCGACCTCACCTAGGCTCGTTATCGCGACGATCCGGTCCCAGAGCACGTCGTTTGTGGTCAAGGAATAACTGTCACGATCTTGCGGCAAGGCAGCGGTTCGCTGCCCTCGTCCCGGAGCGGCCGCATGCCGTTGCGCCGCGTTGGGCACCGCGTCCACGTTGCCGCTCCGCGCAGCGCTATCGCGTTTGATAGGCACTTGCTGCGCCGCAACGGCCGCCGTCCCGGTAGCACCGATGCGGCGAAGAAACGTCGCGCGGCTCTCTGCATCGTCGATGTGTAGACCCCACAAGTCGCGGCGGCCGGCCGTACCCACCTGCTTGATCCGCGCCAGCACGCCCATTCGCAGCAACAACGCTGCCACGTCGTTCACCAAACGCCGACTCGTCGAGGTATAGAAGATGTTTGCCGCACCACTCTCACGGTCCCATGCCGCAGAGCCGGCCACCGCCCAGAGATGGCGCAGGAACAATGCCACCTGATCATCCGGAGCGCTGAAAACCTGCGGTGGAATGGACTTCTCGTGGCGTGGCGGCCCGTAAAGACGCGACCCTGCCAGCCGGGCAGCGTCGGCGTTACGCCCATGACGCGCCACCGGATATTGCGAGGCGAACCGCCGATGCGGTACCCGTGCTCCCGCTGAGACAAAGCCCGCGGGCACGCCAAAACGTGTCACTGAGCTCGTCATGGCCATCAGGCCGGCTTGGTGGGCGCTTGCGTCGCCGTCCGGCCGGTTCGCTACGCATGATCCGCCACCGATCATGTGGGCCAGCGAGACCACCTCGGAATCCGCCAACCGCTGGGCGCCGACCGGTTCCGGCACTCGACACGGCACGGCGATGCGGTCGCCGATCTCGAGTTGCTCCAAAGCCGTCCACCCCCGCCGCGCCATAAACGGGTGGTTGCCCGTGGCCTCGACTTCACGCCCCGAGGCCAGCCGCAGCCGGAACACCTCTTTGCGGCCACTGGGGAACACATTCGTCATCGGCCGTGCGACCATCCGTAGCCGCGCGTCCAGCGTCCACACCAGTGGACGCTCACCGGTGCGCAGTAGCTCACCCAGTGTCACCTCGGCACCAGTGTCGGCTCGTAGGATCCGTGTCGCAGCGGTAAGACAGCCCGATTCCCGTAGATCGGCCAGCATTGGCTTTTTGTCGGTGCGCTGCTCGGGACCACGGTTGAGCTGACTGATCGCCACCACCGGGACATCAAGCTCTTTAGCCAAAAGCTTCAAGTTCCTCGAGAATTCGGACACCTCTACCTGGCGTGACTCGAACTTCTTCCCGGAGGTCATCAGCTGCAGGTAGTCCACCACGATCAGCTTCAGACCCGCCTTCTGCCGCAGCCGCCGTGCCTTGGCGCGGATCTCCATCATGGTCAGGTTAGGCGAGTCGTCGATATATAGTGGCGCCTCGCTGATTTCACTCATTCGCCGCGCCAGCCGGGTCCAGTCGTCATCGCTCATTCGCCCCGAACGCATATCGGAGAGCTTGATTTTGGCTTCTGCTGACAGCAGCCGCATCACGATCTCAGACTTGCTCATCTCCAGTGAGAAAATCACGCTGGCCATGCGGTGCCTGATCGAACAGGACCGCAGAAAATCCAGCCCCAAAGTGGAGTTGTGCGTCGGCACCATCCCGCGCCCGGCCAGGTACAGGTGCGCGCCGTTGTCCACCTGCACGCATCGCACCGGCACACTGCGAACCCGCCGCACCGCGTCCAGTTGCAGCACCGGGGCCATCAGGGTCGCGGCCGACCGCAGCCCGTCGTACCGCCCGATCGACCCTGCGGCGGCGATACTGTCCAACCCGCAACGCAGCTCCGCCGTGCGGCGGATGCCATAACCCGTTGGCCACCGGTGATTGGCGTCGGCGACGATGACACTGCCGTCCGAGAACTCGATCTCATAGCAGGGCCGGCCCAGCATAATGTCGGTCGCGGCCACCACCCGCGTGGGGCGGCCGTCGGCGCCGAGCAACTCGTCTCCGACCGCGACGTCACCCATCGTGGTCCAACCGTCCGGTGTCGGCAGCGGGGTGTCCAGCGCGAGCGCCTTGCCCACGCCGGGCCGTGCCGCGACGATGATCATCTGACCCGGATGCAGGCCATTGGTCACCTCATCAAGCTCGTGAAAACCGGTCGGCACGCCGCGTGCCAGACCACCGCCGGAGGCGATCGCGTCGATCTCGTCCATTGTCGGCTGCAGCAGATCCTCGAGCGGGACAAAGTCTTCGGAAAGCCGCCGATCGGTGACGTCGTAGATCTCGGCCTGCGCGCGGTCAACCAGCTCCGCCACATCGGAGCCTTCCGCCCCCGCGTAGCCGTACTGCACCACCCGGGTGCCCGCTTCCACCAGCCGGCGCAGGATCGCCTTTTCGGCAACGATGCCCGCGTAGTAGCCCGCATTGGCGGCCGTCGGCACCGTCGAGATCAGGGTGTGCAGATACGGCGCGCCGCCGATACGGCGTAGCAACCCGCGACGGTCCAATTCCGCGGCGACCGTCACCGCGTCAGCGGGTTCTCCGCGCCCGTAGAGGTCCAAAATGGCGTCATAGATGCTCTGATGGGCCGGCCGGTAGAAGTCGCCGGGCCGCAGTCGTTCCAGCACGTCGGCGATGGCGTCCTTGCTCAGCAGCATCCCGCCCAGCACCGACTGCTCGGCCGCGAGATCCTGCGGTGGCTGGCGACCGAACTCTTCCCTGGGTGAGGCGGCGTCCGGGCCGGAGTACCCCAGATCATCTACCACCGCCACCGATTGTCACCTCCTCCGCTACCGCGCTCGAACGGATATTCGATGTCTGAACCCTAGCTCAGGGCCCCGACACGGCCGATCCTCAGCGCACGCGACTGCCTCCTGCCGGGCGGTCGCGGGCCAACAACGCCGCGGCACCACCTCGCGACGCTCGAGGTTAAACGTTGCTGGAAAGGACTCAAAGCGCCACTGTTTAGAAAGTTGTGCATCGTGTGTGCATAGCTGTTCGCGACGGTGTTGAGACGGCTGTGGAAAACCTGTGGATGAACACCCGGCTTTTCAGCATTGCCCCAGATAAGAGCACCACACTTCGCCGCCATAGTTGTGGATGACAAGCTC
Source organism: Mycobacterium sp. SM1 (assembly GCF_018361265.1). GTDB lineage: Bacteria > Actinomycetota > Actinomycetes > Mycobacteriales > Mycobacteriaceae > Mycobacterium. The sequence continues at coordinate 1,577,011 of NZ_JAFLNH010000001.1, read as the reverse complement.
TTCGGCGTGTCGGCGCAGGTTGCCGTTTCGGGCGTGTTGTGTGGCCGCCGCCCAGGCGCGGCGTTAACGGACTGTTAAGTTAGCTAGCTAACGGGTCTCTTACGGCTACCGCGGCGTGCCTCAGCTGCTTTGAGCGCGTAGCTGGCAGTGGTGCCTCAGCTATTTTGAGCGCGTAGCGCGGAAGGCTTGCCCGACATGGAGGGCAAGATCGACATGGCCGCAAGACGGCAGGTAACCAACAAACTGCGTGGTCAGTACCGCAGGGCGTGCAAGGCGGACAAGACCAAGATCCTGGATCGGGTGGTGGCCACCACCGGGATGGGCCGTTCGACGGCGCGGCGGATGCTGGCCGGCCCGCCACTGCCGCACCCGGCCAGCCAGGTCGATAGGCGCAGGTTGCGCCCGCGGGGCTTCAGCGACGACGCCAGGGCGCTGTGCGAGCACGTGTGGGCGTTGATGGGCATGCCGTGCGGCAAGTACCTGGTGGTGATGCTGCAGCTGTGGTTGCCGCTGCTGGCCGCCGCTGGTGATCTTGCCCGGCCGTTTGCCACCGAGGCGGCCCTGGCCGAGTTGCAGGCGATGAGCGCGGCCACGGTGGACCGGTATCTGAAACCGGCCCGCGACAGGATGGCAATCAAGGGTATCTCGACAACTAAACCGTCACCGCTGCTGCGTAATTCGATCGCCATCCGTACCTGCGCTGAGCAGGCGCCCAAGGCCCCGGGACTGATCGAGGCCGACACGGTGGCGCATTGCGGCCCGAGTTTGATCGGCGAGTTCGCCCGCGCTCTAACGATGACCGATCTGGTGTGCGGTTGGACCGAGAACCGCTCGATCCGCAACAACGCCTCCACGTGGATCCTGCAGGGCATCCAGGAGCTGGCTCAGCGGTTCCCGTTTCCCATGGCGATTTTCGACTCGGACTGCGGGGCTGAGTTCATCAATCATGAGGTCGCCGCGTGGTTGCAGGCCCGCGACATCGCCCAGACCCGGTCGCGGCCGTACCAGAAGAACGACCAGGCGCATGTGGAGTCGAAGAACAACCATGTGGTGCGCAAGCACGCGTTCTACCGCCGCTACGACACCGGCGAGGAGTTGGAGCTGCTCAACCGGCTCTGGGACCTGGTGTCGCTGCGGCTGAACTTCTTCACCCCGACGAAAAAGGCCATCGGCTACACCACCACCGCCAAGGGGCGCCGCAGGCGCGTCTACGACAAGCCGGCCACCCCCTGGCAGCGGCTACAGGCATCGGGAGTGCTTGACGCTCAACAGCTCTCGGATGCGGCCGCCCGAGTCGAGGGCATCAACCCCGCCGACTTGACCCGCCAGATCAACGCGATCCAGATGCAGCTGCTGGACCTGGCCAAGGCCAAGACCGAGGCCCTGGCCGCCGCCCGCCACGTCGATCTGCAAGCATTGGACCCGGCAATCAACCGGTTGACCAAGGCGAAGTAGTGCAAGCCCCCCACGCGCTCACTTTTACCTGAGGCACCTCGTACCGTTTCCCCGTACCCCCAAACATGGCGTGACGCCGGTGGCGGCTCATGCGCCTCATCCGCCGGGCGGGCTCGGCGTCGGCTCAGCTCTCTGCGACGACATTCAGCGTGACGTCCACGTCGACGTCGGGGTGCAGACGCACCGTCACCGAATGCATGCCCACCGCCTTGATGTGCGCTTTGGGCAGCCGAACGGTTCGCTTGTCCAGACTGGGTCCGCCCGCCGTCTTGATGGCCGCGACAACGTCACTGGCGGTCACCGAGCCAAACAGCTTTCCGCTATCCGGTGCCGCCTTTACCGGCAGCGGGACCGAGCCCAGCGCCTCGATCGCAACTTTAATTTCGTGGGCATGCTCGAGGTCGCGTACCTGCTTGCGTTCCCGGGCGCGACGGATCTCGTCGACCTGCTTCTGCGCGCCGCGGGACGCCACAATCGCTAATCCACGTGGGAGCAAGAAGTTGCGCCCATACCCGTCCTTGACCTCGACGGTCTCCCCGGCCGAACCCAGGTGGTCGACGTCAGCGGTCAGAATCAATTTCATCGCGTCATGCGCTCCCTTCTGCGCTCAGCGCGCCGACGAGGTGAAGGGCAGCAGCGCCATCTCCCGGGCGTTTTTGATCGCGATGGCGATGTCGCGCTGATGCTGCACACAGTTGCCGGTCACGCGACGGGCCCGAATCTTGCCGCGCTCACTAATATAGGTACGCAGCAGCGCGGTGTCCTTATAGTCGATCACTTGATCCTTCTTGGCGCAGAACACACACTTGCGTGTTTTGACCGGCTTCTCAGGAGCCGGGCGTCGCTTGGATTTCGCCATGCCTCTTTCTCTTTCATTCCTCGTGCTTGGGGATCGGACCGGATCAGAATGGCGGCTCGTCGTCACCGCCGGCGAACGACCCTGAGGCGGGGGCGCTTCCCCATGGGTCATCGGCGACTCCGTCGCCCCCCTGAGCCGGCGCGGCACGGGATCCGGTGCCGAAACCACCAGCCCCACTCCGGTTCGCCTTGTTGACCTTGGCGGTCGCATACCGCAGCGAAGGACCGACCTCATCGACCTCAACCTCGACGACGGTGCGCTTTTCGCCCTCGCGGGTTTCGAAGGACCGCTGCTTAAGACGGCCGGTGACGATCACCCGCGATCCCCGGGTGAGGCTTTCGGCCACATTCTCGGCGGCCTCCCGCCAGATATTGCAGCGCAAAAACAACGCCTCACCGTCTTTCCATTCTCCACTTTGGCGGTCATAGATCCGCGGTGTCGAGGCCACGGTGAAGTTCGCGACGGCCGCACCCGACGGGGTGAACCGCAACTCGGGGTCGGCGGTCAGATTTCCGACGACCGTAATGGTGGTATCACCGGCCACAACGTCCTCCTGGGATCAGCGGTCACCAATATAAGCTCGATACTCTCCGATAAGCCGGTAAGCGTCTCCCCGCAGAGCCTACGCAACCGCTCTGACGCTCGGCAGTCATCCATCGACAGGTTTGATCTGACCCCGCCCGCTCCACGGCCCGCATCGTCGCCACCCCAGCCCGATCGCCTGGCTCCTCCCGGCCCGCTCCACGGCCCGCATCGTCGCCACCCCAGCCCGATCGCCTGGCTCCTCCCGGCCCGCTCCACGGCCCGCATCGTCGCCACCCCAGCCCGATCGCCTGGCTCCTCCCGGCCCGCTCCACGGCCCGCATCGTCGCCACCCCAGCCCGATCGCCTGGCTCCTCCCGGCCCGCTCCACGGCCCGCATCGTCGCCACGCTAGTGGGTGTCGGTGCGGATCACTTTGGTGCGCAGCACCGACTCGTTTAGCCTGAGCTGGCGGTCGAGCTCGGACACCGTTGCCGGGGCGGCCTTAACATCGATGACGGCGTAGATCCCTTCGGCGTGCTTCGCTATCTCGTAGGCCAGCCGGCGTCGGCCCCAAACGTCGACCTTCTCGACAGTTCCCCCATCCCGGCGGACGACGTTGAGAAACGCCTCCAACGACGGGGCAATGGTGCGCTCGTCGAGAGTGGGGTCGAGGATGACCATGATTTCGTATGGACGCACGGAAACCTCATCACCTCCTCTGGTCTATGCGGCCACGGCACATCCGTGGCAGGAGGGTCGCCTGCGTCGGCAACCTATCCAGGGTAGCGGACACCGGCCTGGCCTGCGAAATCCTTCAAGTTCGCGTTGGCGGCGCCGGCGGTGCGCGTAGGGCGAAATCCCCAGAAATCCCGCCCTGAGCGCACGCTCGGCGCCAAGGACGCATGGTCGAGGTCGCTGCGGCAACCGCCGGTCGCTCGTCAAGCTGCCGCCTCAGGGAGCCCATTGCGCCTGCCGCGCTGGCCGTAGCCACTCCGGCAACCAGCGCGGCGCGGCATCGCGGGCCTGGTCAAACACCCCCCCGGCGGGATCGTCGACGCGCCCGCCCCAGCGGACCAGGTCCTCCTCGGGCCGGTAGATCTGGCGCACCACCAGCACGCACAGCGCTACCACCGCGACGTCGCGTACCAGGACGGTAGCGGTGAACCACTGCTCTGGCAGCCCGCGGTTGGAAACACCGTACAGGTAGTACATTCGGGGTACCCACACCGCCGCGTCGATCGTCATCCACGTCAGCAGGACGCGCCGATGCGGCAGGGCCAGCACAGCCAGGGGCACCAGCCACAGCGAAAACTGCGGGCTCCATACCTTGCCGGTCAAGAGGAAAGCCGCCACCACCAAGAACGCCAACTGCGCTACCCGGGGCCGCCGGGGAGCGGTGAGGGCCATATAGGCAATAGCCGCGCAGCACGATACGAACAGCCCGCCGCTGACGACGTTCAGTGCTACCGGAGGCTGCCAAAAGCCCAGTGCCGGATCGAAACCGTGCCATCCGGTGAACGACTTGACGACGTTATATAGCGAGTCCATGTCGTCGCCGCGTCGCGTGTTGAGCCGGAAGAACTCCGACCATCCTCGCGGAAAGAGCAGCATCACGGGCAGGTTCACCACCAGCCAGCTCGCTCCCGTGGCCGCCGTGGCGCGCGCCAGCTCACCGAGTCGCCCGGCGCGGATCCCCAGCACCGCCAGCGGGCCCAGCAACAACACCGGATAGAATTTGGCCGCAACCCCCAGCCCGATCAGCGCGCCTGCCAGCACCGGCCTTCGCCGCGCCCATGCCAGCAGCCCTGCGGCCGCCAAAGCCGTTGCGAGTGCGTCAAAGTTGGTGAAAATTTGAAAAACCACCACGGGGCTGGCGGCCACCAGCGCGGCATCCCATAACCGTCGTCCCGCCAGGGCGGCGCTGGCCCAGACGGTGGCCAGCCAGGCCAGTGCCAAGCCGAACGCCGCGACGTCGAAGAAGACGACCACCTCGGCGACCACCGGCAGCAGCTTTAGCTTGCTCAGCGCGGTGTAAGTCTTGGCCAACGCCATTGCCGCATACTGGTAGAGCCCGGTCAGCACCGGATACTCCATGTAGCGCACCGCCGGCCGGCCGTCGTAGCGTATCTGCGGTTTGCCGGACGGATCGGTCTCGACCCAACTCGACTTGTATGGAAACTTGCCCTGGCTCAACAACTCCGCACCGTAGAGCGGAACCGTGTCGGAGTAGCACAACTGATAGTAGGCGCGCTGATGATCCCAGTTGGCCACCCGCTGATCGCCCGTACCGGTGCCCGTGCTCTGCAGGCACGGGGCCTTTGTAGACCAGCCCAGCGCCAGAAACACCAGCCCGACCAGAAACATCGCCCGCAGCGGGGTCAAAAATCGCGCCCGCCCGATCACCGCATGCCTGCCCACCGGCCCGCCGATCATGGCCGACAACGCCGAACCCAAAGCGTCAGTGCGACTGGGGCAGTCGCGGTCCCCGGCGGTGCGCAGATCGGCGGCCAATGGCCCCGGTGAGATAACGGGACGCTTGGTGTCGGTATCGGTCACGGCGGAGGCGCCGGAGCTTGGGGGCCCCCCGGCGGCGCCGGAGCCTGGAGATCACCCGGCGGTCCGACGGGGATGGTGGTAGGCGGGCCGATCGGGATGATAATACCCGGTGCCACTTCGATAGTGGGCTGGATGACGGTCTGTGACGGCGGCGCCGGCATGGCGGGCGGAGCGGGCGGTGGTGCCGGTGCGCCGGCGTAGCCGCCGATCTCGGCCGGCTTCGGGAACGCCTCGTTGGGCGTGCCCTTCAACGCGCCGTCCATGGTCGCCTTCCAGATGTCGGCCGGCAGACCCGAGCCGTACACCGGCGAGCCCCACTTGTTGACCAGCGGCTTGTCGCCTTTGACGGTGCCCACCCACACCGCCGTCGACAGCGAGGGAGTGTAGCCAACCATCCAGGCATCCTTGTTAGCGCCGGTGTCGCCTAACTGGGTGGTGCCGGTTTTGGCTGCCGACGGCCGGCCTCCGGCAAGGTTATGGCCGCGTGAATAGCCGGCGATCGGTTGCATCGCCGAGGTGACGTTGTCGGCGACTGCCTTCGGGATGCGCTGTTCACCCTGGTTGTCTTGGGCGGCCGCGTCGAAGAGCACCTGGCCGTTGGAGTTGACGACCTTGTGCACGAAGTGCGGTCGATGGTAGACACCGGACGCGGCCAGCGTGGCGTATGCCGAGGCCATATCTATCGGCCGGGTTTGGTACTGGCCCAGCACGATGCCGTTGTTAGGCGGTCCCCCCTGACCGTCTTCGGAAAGCGTGTGCGAAACACCGGGAAAGCTGGTGGCAATGCCCGCTTGGTGGGCGGCGTCGGCGACGTCCTGCGGGCCGTGTCGCAGTTTCAGCATCAACCGGTAGTACGAGGTGTTCAGCGACCGTTTGAGCGCCTCGGCGATACTGCAGGTCCCGCAACTCTCGCCCTCGGCGTTGGTGATCTTGATGCCGTCCACCGTCAGCGGGGAGCTGTCCAGCTGGTAGCCCAGCCCGATGCCTTGCTCGAGTGCGGCGATGAGCGCGAACACCTTGAACGATGACCCGGTCTGCAAGCCCGCTTGCGCAAAGTCGAAACCATTGGCATCCGAACCGCCGTAATAGGCTTTCACACCACCGTTTCGCGGGTCGATGGAGACCACCGCGGCCCGCATGCCGGGGTCTTGGCCATCGAGATATTTGGCCACCGCTTGCTCGGCGGTCCGCTGCGCCGTCGGCTCGATCGTGGTGGTGATCTGCAGGCCTTGGGTGTTAAGCGTCCGTTCGTCGATATTGAACAAGTCGAGCAGCTCTTTGGTTACCTGCCGCGCGATCAGCCCGTTTGGTCCGGTGGTCTGGTTTTGCGCGCGGGCCTCGTCCGGCGGAACCGTCCGCGGAAACACCTGTGCCGCACGATCCGCCGGTGACAGCGCGCCAGTTGCCACCATGCCGTCGAGCACCCAGTTCCAGCGCGCGGTGGCGCCCGTGAAATCGACCGCCGGGTCGAGTATGGACGGTCGTTGGATCAGCGCCGCCAGCAGTGCGCCTTCGGAGACGGTGAGCTGTTCAACCGGCTTGTCAAAGTATGCTTTGGCGGCTGCCGCGATCCCGTAGGCTCCCCGGCCGAAATAAATAATGTTCAGATATGCCTGCAGCACATCATTTTTCGACCACTCCCGCGACATCTTGGTGGCGATGACGAGTTCCTTGGCCTTGCGGGTCAGCCCGGCCAGCCCGGCGCGCTGCGAACCCACCAGGGCGTTTTTGACGTACTGCTGGGTGATCGTCGACCCGCCCTGCAGATCACCACCGAAGATGTTGTTCTTCAGCGCGCGCGCGAATCCGGTGTACGAGAAACCGGGGTTCGAATAAAAGTTACGGTCTTCGGCGGCAATCACTGCCTGGCGTACGTGCACCGGTACCTGATCGAGGTTAACATCGACCCGATTGCCTTCCAGGGGCACGATTTTGGCGAGCTCTGAGCCGTCGCTGGCCAGAATCGTAGAGACCTGGTTGGTGCGGATATCGCCCGGCTTGGGAACATCGACGATCGCATACGCCATCACGAACGTGACGATCGGCAACACCAGCATCACCGCCACGGTCAGATAGATCGCGCGCGGCGCCCACCTCCAATGCGCGCCGCGCGCTCGCGCCCGCCTCGGTTGTGGTGGCCGATCCAGCGGCGGTCCGGGCGGAAGGTGGTGCGGCGGGCGGGCTACGCCGATCGGCCGGTCCCTCCCGGTCGGCGCAGGTTTGGGCTGCCGGGCACCCAGCGCGCCCGCCGCCGCCTCGGGATCGCGCGCGCCGGCTTTGAGGCGCGGGCCATTCAATGGGCCATTCAATGCGGCTTTGACCGCTTCGATCGGCTCCCGCGCCCCCGTAGAGCTGTCGTCGTCGGCCGGCGGGAGGACCGTCGTCAATCGGTCGTCCGGGGGGACCGGACGGTGCGGTTCCCGCACCCCAGGTCCCCGAGCGCCAGCGCGCCGTCCGGGTGCACTGCCGGCCGCCGACCCACTCGGGGCCTCAACGGCCGACCGGTCCTGCCAGCCCTCGTTATTCACTGGCAGTGCGGTTGCGCGCCGTCCGCGTGCCCCGGGAACCCTCGGGTGGGCGGCCCATTCCCAGCACATACGACTTGACCAGGTGGTTCCAGCTGCAGGTCCGGCAGACCTCCACCACGTGGACCGAGAAGTCGGCGTAGCGGGTGGCCATCAGGGCCAACTCTTCGGTGGTCCGCGCGGAGCCCGACATCGCGCCTAGATGATCGCCGAACACCCACGACACCAGCGTGAGCTGTTCCTTTCGGCAGATCGGGCACCTCGCCGGGATGGGTTTCCCGTGGAACTTTGCGGCGCGCAGGAGGTAGGGGTTTGCATCACATACCTCGGACACACCAGTGCGCCCCGAGTACACCTCGGCCAGCAGTGAACGCCGCCGAAGCGCGTAATCCACCACCTGTCGCTGCGATCGCACGCTGACCAGAGTACGTCGTCTTCCCCGTGTTACGACGCAGACCGGCACGGCTTTATCGCCGTCACCGCCGATGGCGCCGTCACCTCGGTGGATCTGGGTGAGTCCAGCGCCCCGCGAACCCCTCGAACCTCCCCGAGCCCGCGCCCGGGCCACCACTTCAAGCGCTCGCTGGTTCGCGGCTGAACGGAACGCGAACAGCAGTCGGTGTAGCGATATATATATCGAAACGATAGGATGATCCGACGCGTCGAGCGGTATAGGTAGTTCAGCAAGGGAGGTGATTCGATGCTGGAACTCGCCATTCTCGGTCTCCTGCTCGAATCCCCCATGCACGGCTACGAGTTGCGTAAAAGGCTCACTGGTTTACTGGGGGCATTCCGGGCGTTTTCCTACGGTTCACTTTATCCGGCTCTCCGCCGCATGCAGGCCGAGGGGCTGATCGCAGAGAACGCCGCGCCCGCCGGGACGCCGGTGCGCCGGGCCCGGCGCGTGTACCAACTGACCGACGCCGGCCGGCGGCGCTTCGCCGAACTGGTGGCCGACACCGGTCCCCACAACTACACCGACGACGGCTTTGGAGTGCACCTGGCTTTCTTCAACCGCACTCCGGCCGAGGCCAGGATGCGGATCTTGGAAGGCCGCCGCCGCCGGGTGGAGGAGCGCCGTGAAGGCCTGCGCGAGGCCATCGCGCGGGCGAGTAGCTCCCTAGACCGCTACACCCGCCAGCTGCATCAATTGGGGCTGGAGTCCAGCGAGCGTGAAGTCCGGTGGCTCAACGAGCTGATCGCAGCGGAACGGTTAGCGCAAGGCCGCGCCGAATAGGCCTGAACGCATCTAACGGTACGTGAACACCCACGACAGAGGTAAGGAGAACGCCCTATGAGTGAGCACATCGCGCCGGAGGCGTCGGCCGAGATTCGAGTCGCCATTGTCGGCGTCGGCAACTGCGCGTCCTCGCTGGTACAGGGCGTCCAGTACTACCGGGACGCCGACGAGACTTCGGCGGTGCCCGGCTTGATGCATGTCCGATTCGGGCCGTATCACGTGCGCGATGTCAAATTCGTCGCGGCGTTCGACGTGGACGCCAAAAAGGTCGGCTTCGACCTCTCCGAGGCGATCTTCGCCTCCGAGAACAACACGATCAAGATCGCCGACGTGCCCCCCACCAATGTGGTGGTGCAGCGCGGCCCGACGCTGGACGGCATCGGCAAGTACTACGCGGAGACCATCGAACTCTCCGACGCCGAGGCGGTCGACGTCGTGAAAATCCTGCGCGAGGCCGGTGTTGACGTTTTGGTTTCCTACCTGCCGGTGGGCTCTGAAGAGGCAGACAAGTTTTACGCCCAGTGCGCCATCGACGCCCGCGCGGCGTTTGTGAACGCGTTGCCGGTATTCATCGCCTCCGACCCGGTGTGGGCCCGCAAGTTCGCCGACGCCGGAGTACCGATCGTCGGCGATGACATCAAGAGCCAGGTCGGCGCCACGATCACCCATCGGGTGATGGCCAAGCTGTTTGAGGACCGCGGTGTGCAACTCGACCGCACCATGCAGCTCAATGTGGGTGGCAACATGGATTTTCTCAACATGCTCGAACGGGAGCGCCTGGAGTCGAAGAAGATCTCCAAGACCCGGGCGGTGACCTCCAACCTGCAGCGTGAGTTCAAGACGAAAGATGTGCACATCGGTCCGTCCGACCATGTCGGCTGGCTGGACGACCGCAAATGGGCGTACGTGCGCCTGGAGGGGCGGGCATTCGGCGACGTGCCGCTAAACCTCGAGTACAAGCTCGAAGTGTGGGACTCACCTAATTCCGCGGGCGTCATCATCGACGCCATCAGGGCCGCGAAGATCGCCAAAGATCGCGGGATCGGCGGGCCGGTCATCCCGGCGTCGGCGTACCTGATGAAGAGCCCGCCGCAGCAGATGCCCGATGACGTCGCGCGCGCCCAACTGGAGGCGTTTATCGCCGGCTAGCTCGCGAGAGTGCCACTGGTGGCGGCCCTTTTCGGGAAACGTGTTGCTGGTGGCACTTTCGCGGCGGCTTGCTCCCGGCGGCTCTTAGCGGAACGCGTCAGTAGCTCCAGGCCCAGTCGCGGACTTCGGGCAAGTCCTCGCCGTGGCGGTGGGTCCAAAGCCGGTGGCGGGTGCGCAGGTCTTGCATCCGCTGACGCAGCCGGGCGCTGCGGGGACCGAGGCCGGGGACCCGGTCGAGCACGTCGATGACGAGTTGGAACCGGTCCATGTCATTTAGCACGAGCATGTCGAATGGCGTTGTAGTGGTGCCCTCTTCCTTGTAGCCGCGCACGTGGATGTTGTGGTGGTTGGTGCGCCGGTAGGTCAGCCGGTGGATCAGCCAGGGATAGCCGTGGTAGGCGAAAATGACCGGCCGGTCGGTGGTGAACAGGGTGTCGAATTCGCGGTCGCTCATGCCGTGGGGGTGTTCGGTCTCGGGTTGCAGCCGCATCAGGTCGACGACATTGACCACCCGTATCCGCAGGTCGGGCAGGTGTTCGCGCAGGATCGACGTGGCGGCCAGGATCTCCAGGGTGGGGATGTCGCCGGCGCAGCCGAGAACCACGTCGGGTTCGCCGTCGTCTTCGGTGCCGGCCCAGTCCCAGATCCCGGCGCCGCGGGTGCAGTGCAGGATGGCGTCGTCCATGCTCAGCCAGTCGTGGGTGGGTTGTTTGCCGGCGACGATGACGTTGATGTAGTCGCGGCTGCGCAGGCAGTGGTCGGCAACGGAAAGCAAGGTGTTGGTGTCCGGCGGCAAGTAGACGCGGATGATCTCGGCTTTCTTGTTCACGACATGGTCGATGAAACCGGGGTCTTGGTGGGAGAAGCCGTTGTGGTCCTGGCGCCACACGTGCGAGGTCAGCAGGTAGTTCAGCGAAGCGATCGGGCGCCGCCAGGCGAGTTGCTTGCTGACCTTGAGCCACTTGGCGTGCTGGTTGAACATCGAGTCGACGATGTGGATGAAAGCCTCGTAGCAGGAGAACAGGCCATGGCGCCCGGTGAGCAAATAGCCTTCCAGCCAGCCCTGGCACAGATGCTCCGACAACACCTCGGCCACTCGTCCCTCGGTGGCGAGGTGCTCATCGACGGGCAGAATCGTCGCCTCCCACTGCTTGTCGGTGACGTCGTAGACGGCGCTGAGCCGGTTGGACGCGGTCTCGTCCGGCCCGAACAGCCGAAAGTTGCGACTGCTGGCGTTGGCGCGCATCACCTCCCGCAGGAATCGGCCCAGTGTCCTGGTCGGCTCGGAGAGGGTCCCGCCGGGTGTAGCGACGTCGACGGCGAAATCGGTGAACTCGGGCAGCCGCAGCGGCTGTAGCAGCAGCCCGCCGTTGGCGTGCGGATTGGCCCCCATCCGGCGGGCGCCGCTTGGTGTGGTGGCGAGCAGCTCCGGTAACGGCCGGCCGGTGTCGTCGAACAACTCCTGCGGCCGGTAGGAACGCATCCAATCCTCCAGCATCGCCAAATGCCGCGGGTTTTCCCGCACCGCCGGAAGCGGGACCTGATGGGCGCGCCAGGTGCCTTCGACCGGCTCGCCGTCGACCTCGACGGGGCCGGTCCAGCCTTTGGGTGAGCGCAGCACGATCATCGGCCATCTCGGCCGGGTCGCATCACCATCGGTACGCGCGCGTTGCTGGATGCGGTGAATCTCGGCGAGGGCGTCATCCAGGGCGGCGGCCATGTCCCGGTGCATGCGGTGTGGGTCGGAACCGGTGACGTAGCGAGGACCATAGCCGTATCCGCGCAGCAGCCAGTCCAGTTCCTCCTCGGGGATGCGGGCCAGCACGGTGGGGTTGGCGATCTTGTAGCCGTTGAGGTGCAGAATGGGCAGCACGGCACCGTCATGAACGGGGTCGAGGAATTTGTTGGCATGCCAGCTGGTGGCCAGTGGCCCGGTTTCCGCCTCACCGTCACCGACGACGCAGGCCACCACCAGGTTCGGATTGTCGAACGCCGCGCCGTAGGCGTGGGCCAGGGAATAGCCCAATTCCCCGCCCTCATGGATCGAGCCGGGCACCTCGGGGGCGACATGGCTGGGCACGCCGCCGGGGAAAGAGAATTGGCGAAACAGCGTGTGCATGCCGTGCTCGTCGCGGGGCACATCGGGATAGCACTCCGAGTAACTGCCCTCCAGCCAGGCGTTCGCCAGCAGGCCCGGCCCCCCATGGCCAGGGCCGATCACATACATCATGTCCAGGTCGTGGTGGCGGATCAGCCGGTTCAGATGGGTGTAGATGAAGTTCAGACCGGGTGTGGTGCCCCAATGCCCGAGCAGCCGGGGTTTGATGTGCTCGGGCCTCAGCGGCTCGCGCAGCATGGGGTTGTCCAGCAGGTAGATCTGCCCGACGGACAGATAGTTCGCGGCACGCCAGTAGGCGTCCATGCGTAGCAGTTCGTCGAGTTCCAGCGGCGTGCCGCTAGCCACAGCCATTTATCCTCCTGGTGTCGAATCATGGCCGAACCAGATTTCAGCGCAGCGGGTTTCGATGTGCCCCACCCACCACCTCATCGCTTCTCGGTGCCACCCTCGCGGCCCGGGTGACTGCCGCCACCGCTTCGCCGGGCCGGGCCCCGACATGGCGCCGCCGCACCTGCGACCGCCACACACGTGTGCGAGCGCCCGTGACGGTCGACATCTCACGGGCGCCGCGCCGACGTGACGGCTTCCAGGCCGCGGCAGAACGGGTCCACCCGGCACCTTACCGTGGGCATATGACGTCCATCGACCGTAATTCCGTGCGTATTGGCGTTCAACTGCAGCCCCAGCACGCCCCGCAATACCGCATCATCCGTGACGCGGTCCGCCGCTGCGAGGACATCGGCGTCGACGTCGCGTTCAACTGGGATCATTTCTTCCCGCTCTACGGTGACCCCGACGGTCCGCATTTCGAGTGCTGGACGATGCTTGGCGCGTGGGCCGAACAGACCTCGCAAATCGAAATCGGCGCGCTGGTAACCTGCAACTCCTACCGCAATCCGGACCTGCTCGCCGATATGGCCCGCACCGTCGACCGCATCGCCAACGGCCGGCTCATCCTGGGGATCGGGGCCGGGTGGAAATACAAGGACTACCGCGAGTACGGCTACCGGTTCGGCACCGCCAGCAGCCGCATCGATGACCTGGCGGTCGCGTTGCCCCGCATCAAGGCCCGACTCGCCAAGCTCAATCCACCGCCGGCGCGGCAGATGCCCCTGCTGATCGGCGGCGAGGGTGAGCGCAAGACCCTGCGACTGGTCGCCGAGCATGCGGATATCTGGCACAGCTTCGCCACCGGGGCCACCTACCCGCATAAGTCGGCCGTGCTGGCCGAGCACTGCGCCGCCGTCGGGCGTGACCCGGCCAGCATCGAACGCTCCGCCGCGGTCGGCGGTGAGACCGGCACGGGCCGGAGGCCCGACGAACTTATCGCCGAGGCGGAGGTCTTGGCCGGTCTCGGGATAACGCTGCTGACCATCGGCTCTAGCGGCCCGGATTACGATCTGAGCGGCGCGCAAGCGCTGTGCCGCTGGCGGGACACGCTGTAGACCGCTTTAGACCGCTTTAGACCAATCCCGGTAGACCATCCCGCTGATGTAATCCACTGTGAAGCGATATAAGTCGGAGTCGATTAACCGGCAGCCGGCTTTCACCCACCGGGCCGAGTTGGAGCGCGAGACCGTCTCCTGGATGCCCTGGTACCACACGGCCAGCCCTGAGCGGCACGGCCGGGCCTGCGGTGCCCGTCGTCGGCGGCCGGCGCAGCTCGGTCCCTGGCCGGATGTCAATGCCGGATGAATTCGCCACAGACCACAGATGAGCGGTCGGATCAGCGGCAGGCCACAGAGAGAACGGCGGCTGTAGATGCTCGAGCATTGGGAAGTGCCGGACGTCGAGCGTCGCCAGCTGCGAGCCCTGCACGTCGGCGGTTGCAGCGATGAGGTAGTCGCCGAGGCCGAGGCGGCCGCCACACTTCGCGGCGCTCACCGCTCCAAATACCGCGGATGAGTTCGCCGACCGTGACAACGCTGATGGCGAGAGGCGCGTCCTTCCGAGTGCCCACAAGCCACTCCCGTGCCGCGGCGACAGCACGCAAATTGTGATCAGCACATCGGAGTCGACAAGGATCACGAGGTGCGGCGCCGCACCCGGGCACGGTGCGCTTCTTCCGCACGTCGTGGCGTCTCTCAGGCCGTCGGCGGATACCTTACGGTTATGACCTCCAACGTGGGCGAACACCGGCTCGGTGGAAAAGTCCTGGCAGTGGCCGCGGCGATCCTGATGGTGTGGGCCCTGGGAGGGGCGCCATCCGCAGCCGCTGACGCCGATCAGTGCGCCCCGCCAGGGGTTGACGGCGCGATCGCGTTACCGAGGAAGCTGGCCACGGCCAATCGGCCCCATGAGGACAAGTACACGACCGCCGATGTCGAACCGCTGAACTCGGTGGACGTTAACGCATTAGGGCTAGCCACGCCCGGGACGCTGACGGTCGCCACCGTGACACAGGCCCCGCCGATCGCCTGCGTCAACTCCAGCGGCCGGTTCAGCGGCTTCGACAACGAGCTTCTGCGGGCCATCGCCGCCAAGCTGGGTTTACGGGTCAACTTCGTCGGCACCGACTTCTACGGGTTGCTGGCGCAGGTGGCGGCGCGGCGCTTCGACGTCGGCTCGGCGTCGATCACCGCCACCGAAGCACGCCGGCGCACGGTCGCTTTCACCAACGGCTATGACTTCGGCTACTTCTCGTTGGTCGTACCCGCCGGCTCGGCGGTCGCCAGCTTCAATGATCTCACCCGCGGGCAGCGGATCGGTGTCGTCCAGGGCACGGTGGAGGACGCCTACGTCGTCGAGACCCTGCATCTGCAACCGGTGAAATTCCCCGACTTCATCACCGCCTACGCCAGCCTGAAAACCCGCCAACTCGATGCCTGGGTGGCACCGGCGCTGCAGGCGCTCAACGCGGTGCGTCCGGGCGACCCGGCCGCGATCGTCGCGCACACCTTCAGCCCGGGCAACTACGTGGCGTACGCGGTCGCCAAGGAGAACCGCCGGCTCATCGCGGCGTTGAACTCGGGGTTGGACGCGGTCATCGCCGACGGCACCTGGTCACAGCTATACACCGACTGGGTTCCTCGCCCGCTGCCACCCGGGTGGCAGCCGGGGTCCAAGGCGGCGTTGACTCCCCACCTGCCCGACTTCGCCGCGATCGCCGCCCGCCACCACCGGGCGGTGGATGAGCCTGTTCCACCCAAGTCAACGTTCGCGCAATTACGGGACTCCTTTTTCGATTGGGATCTCTATCGGCAGGCAATCCCCGTCCTGCTCACCACCGGGCTGCCCAACACGCTGATCCTGGCGATCAGCGCCACCGTGATCGGCCTGATATTCGGCATGGGCCTGGCGGTCGCGGGGATTTCGCGCCGACGTTGGCTGCGCTGGCCGGCACGGGTATACACCGACATCTTCCGCGGCCTGCCCGAGGTGGTGATCATCCTGCTTATTGGGCTTGGTGTCGGGCCGCTGGTGGGTGGGCTGACCAATAACAACCCGTACCCGCTGGGGATAGCCGCGCTAGGACTGACCGCCGCAGCGTATCTCGGTGAGATTTTCCGCTCCGGCATCCAAAGCATCGACCCCGGGCAACTGGAAGCCTCCCGCGCGCTCGGGTTCAGTTACCCCGCCGCCATGCGCCTGGTGGTGATACCCCAGGGCATACGGCGGGTGCTTCCCGCGCTGGTGAACCAGTTCATCGCTCTGCTGAAGGGATCCGCATTGGTGTACTTCCTGGGCCTGATCGCCGGGCAGCGCGAGCTTTTCCAGGTCGGTCGCGACTTCAATGCGCAGACCGGCAGCCTGTCACCGTTGGTTGCCGCCGGCGCCGTTTACCTGATGCTGACGATTCCGCTGACCCACCTGGTCAATCTGATCGATGCCCGGCTACGCCGGGGCCGGGCTTCGGCCGAGCCGGACGCGCCGGAGCTGATCGGCTCGACGACGGAGATGACGTGACCGGCAGGGTGGCATTAGTCACATCGGTATCCTTGGCGGGCAAGGATATTCATCTGTCATTCGGTAAAAACGCGGTGTTGCGCGGCGTCGACATCGAGGTGCCGGCCGGGCAGACTGTCGCGGTGATCGGGCCGTCGGGCTCGGGCAAATCGACATTGCTGCGCACGCTGAACCGGCTCTATGAGCCCGACCGCGGCGACATCCTGCTCGACGGCCGCTCGGTGCTCGGTGACAACCCCGACCGGCTGCGCCAGCGAATTGGCATGGTATTTCAGCATTTCAACCTGTTCCCACACCGCAGCGTGCTGGACAACGTCATGCTGGCCCCCCGCAAGCTGCGGCGGTTATCGGCCGATGCCGCCCGGGAAGTGGCACTGGCGCAGTTGGAGCGCGTCGGCTTGAAGCACAAGGCCAACGCCCGCCCCGGCACGCTCTCGGGTGGTCAACAGCAGCGGGTCGCAATCGCCCGTGCCCTGGCGATGAGCCCGCAAGTGATGTTTTTCGACGAGGCAACCTCGGCGCTCGATCCCGAACTGGTCAAAGGCGTTTTGGCGCTGATCGCCGACCTCGGCGCCGAGGGGATGACGATGCTGGTCGTCACCCACGAAATGGGCTTCGCCCGCTCGGCGTCGGATGTCGTCGTTTTCATGGATCACGGAAAAGTAGTGGAAACCGGCTCGCCCGAGCGGATCTTCGAGGCGGCGCAGACGGAACGGCTGCAGCGGTTTTTATCCCAGATCCTTTGACCGGTTGCTCGATTCCGCGGTTCCCGCCGGCCAGTTACGTTAGACTGGCAAACTATGCCGGACAGGGGAGTCACCGCGCCCGAGGTGACGCAGTTGGCGGAGGGGCTGCACCGCGCGCTGTCAAAACTATTTTCCCTGCTGCGCCGCGGTGACCCCACGGGTAGCGCTGTCGCGGGCGATCTGACCCTCGCGCAGTTGTCGATCCTGGTCACCCTGCTTGATCAAGGCCCGATGCGGATGACCGACCTTGCCGCGCACGAACGGGTCCGCACCCCCACCACTACGGTGGCGATTCGCCGGTTAGAGAAGATCGGGCTGGTAAAGCGGTCGCGGGATCCCGCCGATTTGCGTGCCGTGCTGGTCGATATCACCCCGCGCGGGCGGGCCGTCCACAGCGAGGGGCTGGCCCGTCGGCGGGCCGTCCTGGCGGCGATGCTGAGCCAACTCCCCGAGTCCGATCGGGAAATCCTGGCCAAGGCGCTGGGGCCGCTGGAGCGGCTGGCCTCCGGGGACCCGGTGGCTGTCGCGGCGGACGTTTCCCCCGAACCCCAGCGGGCCTGAGAACTGCCATCGCCAATGGCGCCACACATGACCACCGATATCTTGGACCCCGCAAGCCTGCGACGCGGGACTCGGCTTGCCCGGAATCGTCGACCCCGGTGCCGTCGAATCGGGATCGGTAAGCTTCCGTTCCCGCTTTAGGCTGGCGTTTATGCCAACAGCGCTTATCACCGGCGCGAGCCGTGGCATCGGTGCGGCCATCGCCGCCGCCCTGGCGCCCACCCACACGCTGCTGTTAGCGGCGCGGCCCTCCGCCCGGCTCGAGGCGGTCGCCAACGGCCTTGGCGCCACCAGCTGGCCGCTCGATTTGACCGACACCGAGGCGATCTTCACCTATGCCGAGGACCTCGCCGAACTTGACGTGCTGGTCCACAACGCCGGGGTATCGATCCCCGGACACGTCGGCGAGACGAACATCCACGACTGGCGAGCCACCTTCGATGCGAATGTCTTGGGTGCGGTGGCGCTTACCCTAGCGCTGCTGCCGGCATTGCGCCGCGCGCACGGCCAAGTGGTGTTCATCAACTCCGGGTCGGGACGCAGGGTTTCGGCGGGCATGGCCGCGTATTCGGCCAGCAAATTTGCCTTACGCGCCTTCGCGGACTCCCTGCGCCAGGATGAGCCGGCGCTGCGGGTGACCACCGTCTACCCCGGCCGCACCGATACCGACATGCAGCGTGAACTGGTCGCTTTCGAGGGCGGTGACTACAACCCGGCCGACTTTCTGCGGCCGGACACGGTCGCCGGGATTGTCGCCAGCGTGTTGAGCACGCCGCCCGATGGCCATGTGCATGAGGTGGTGATCCGGCCCCGCCGAAGCTAAACCACCAGGTTAACCAGGCGGCCGGGCACCACGATCACCTTCTTGGGGGTGGCGCCGGCCAGGAACGCCTGCACTTTCTTGTCGGCAAGGGCCGCGGCTTGCATGGTGTCGGCATCCGCACCGGCGGGCACCGTGATGTGCCCGCGTACCTTGCCATTAACCTGCACCGGATACTCAACGGTGTCTTCGACCAGGTAGCCGGGGTCGGCAACCGGGAACGGACCGTGGGCCAGCGAAGTGGTGTGCCCCAACCGCTGCCACAGCTCCTCGGCCAGATGCGGGGCGAGCGGGGCCAGCATCAGCACCAGCGGCTCCACCGCCGCCCGGGGCGTCGAGTCGCGATGCTCTTTGGTGAGGTGGTTGGTGTATTCGATCAACTTGGCCACCGCGGTGTTGTTGCGCAGCGCCGCATAATCGTCGGAGACGCCTGCGATGGTGCGATGTAGCAGCCGCAGCGTGTTCTCATCTAACTCCGCGTGATCGATAACCCGGGTTTTTCCGGTGTATTCGTCGACCACCAGCCGCCACACTCGCTGCAAAAAGCGGTACGCCCCGACGACGTCCTTGGTGGCCCAGGGCCGCGAGGCCTCTAACGGCCCCATGGACATCTCATAGACCCGCAGCGTGTCCGCGCCGTAGTCGTCGCAGATCTCGTCCGGCGACACCGAATTCTTCAGGCTCTTACCTATTTTGCCGAATTCTTGGAAGACCTCGATCTCGCCCGCAGGTCCGGGGTAGATGAACTTGCCGTTACGTTCGATCACCTTTTCGGCCGGGACATAGGAGCCGCGGGCATCGGTGTAGGCGAAGGCCTGAATGTAGCCCTGATTCACCAGCCTCCGGTAAGGCTCACGAGAGCTGACATGGCCTAAGTCATAAAGGACCTTGTGCCAGAACCTCGAATACAACAGGTGCAGCACGGCGTGCTCGACGCCGCCGACGTACAGGTCGACGCCGCCGGGGTCGTCCGGGCCGTGCTCTGCCGGCCGCGGGCCCATCCAGTAAGCTTCGTTTTCCTTGGCGCAGAATCGCTCTGAGTTGTGGGGATCGGTGTAGCGCAATTCATACCAAGAGCTTCCCGCCCACTGCGGCATCACATTGGTGTCGCGGGTGTACGGCTTCAAACCGTCGCCGAGGTCCAGCTCGACATGCACCCATTCCGTCGCCTTGGCCAGCGGGGGTGACGGGTCGCTGTCGGCGTCCTCCGGATCGAACAAAACGGGCTGGTAGTCCGGCACGTCCGGTAGCTCGACGGGCAGCGCCGATTCAGGCAGCGGGTGCGGGCGCCCGTCGCTGTCGTAGACAATCGGGAACGGCTCACCCCAATACCGTTGTCTGGCGAAAAGCCAGTCCCGTAACTTGTACTCGACGCGGGCCCGCCCGCGGCCATCGGCTTCCAAGCGGGCGATGACGGTTTTTTTGGCCGCGGCCACGTCCATGCCGTCGAGGTAGCCGGAGTTCACCAGCACGCCGTCTCCGGTATAGGCGGCCCGTGAAATGTCTCCGCCGGAAATGACTTCCACAATCGGCAGGCCGAACTCCTGGGCGAACTCCCAGTCACGTTGATCGTGCGCGGGAACCGCCATGATCGCCCCGGTGCCATACCCGAGCAGCACATAGTCGGCAATGAAAATCGGCACCGGGGCACCGTTGACCGGATTGGTCGCGTAACTGCCCAAAAAGACGCCCGTCTTCTCCTTATATTCCTGGCGTTCTAGGTCTGATTTCGAGGCGATCGCGCCCCGGTAGGCCGCGACCGCCTCCACAGGGGAGGGCGCGCCAAAGGTCCAGCGGGGATCAACCCCGTCCGGCCAGGACGCCGTAACCAGCCGGTCAACCAGATCATGCTCGGGGGCCAGCACCAGATACGTGGCGCCGAACAGGGTGTCGGGCCGGGTGGTGAACACCTCGATGTCGACGGCCGTGCCGTCGGCGGTGGTCGCCGAGAACAGCGCCGACGCCCCACTGGAGCGGCCGATCCAGTTGCGCTGCATCGTCTTGACCTTCTCCGGCCAGTCCAGCAAGTCGAGGTCGTCAAGCAGTCGATCGGCGTAGGCGGTGATGCGCATCATCCATTGCCGCAACCGTTTCCGAAACACCGGGAAGTTGCCGCGATCGCTGCGCCCGTCGGCGGTGACCTCTTCATTGGCCAACACCGTGCCCAGCCCGGGGCACCAGTTCACCCACGCATCGGCGCGGTAGACCAGGCGGTAACCGTCGATCACATCAGCCCGCTCACCGGCCGACAACGTGGCCCAGTCCCGGCCATCGTCGAGGCGCCGTACGCCCGCGTCGAATTCCGCGATCAGCTCGCTGATCGGCCGCGCCCTATTGGCCGCGGTGTCGAACCAGGCGTTGTAGATCTGCAGGAAAATCCACTGCGTCCACTTGTAGAACTCGACATCGGTGGTTGCGAAGCTGCGGCGCCGGTCGTGGCCGAAACCTAGCCGGCCCAACTGACGCCGGAAGTTGGCGATGTTGGCTTCGGTCCTGGCGCGCGGGTGGGTGCCGGTCTGCACCGCATATTGCTCAGCGGGCAACCCAAACGCATCGAATCCCAGCGCGTGCAGGACGTTCCGGCCGATCATCCGGTGATACCGGGCGTAGACGTCGGTGGCGATGTAGCCCAACGGGTGACCGACATGAAGGCCCTCGCCCGACGGATAGGGGAACATGTCCTGCACGAACAGCTTGTCCTCGGGCACCGGTGAGCCGTCCGCCGGGGCCAGGGAGCCCACCGGGTTGGGCACGTCGAAGGTGCCTAACCGCGCCCACTTGTCCTGCCACTCCCGTTCGATACGACCGGCCAACTCCGCGGTGTATCGATAGCGCGGCACGCCGCAGTCCGCGGCGGCGGTCCCCGGGGAGTGTCCGGGCGCGGCGGTGCTGGATTCGGTCACGTCAACAGGGTATAAGGGCAGCGTCTCGCGGCTTGGAACGCACGGGTTGATCTCGGTTGCGTTGCGGACCGATCAGAGCTTCATCCCAGCTCTATGCCGAGCCTGGCGGTCACCGCCGAGCTGTGGTTACAGTCAGCTCGACGACTAGGCCCGTTGGGGAAGGATCACCGCGCATGGTCGAGCTTGCCCGCAGCTGGCGAGTACCAGCGGCGGTAGCATGCGCCGGCGGTCTCACCCTGGGCATAGCCGGCATCATCGCCTGGACGGGCACCACGGCATCCGCAGAGCCGGTGCTGCCGTCGCCGGCCATTCCCGCGCCGGTGACGGTAACCCCGACCGTCGCGGTCGGTCCCGAGAGGGTCGGCACCAGCAGGTCCGGCGCGTCGCCATCGGTGATGCCCAACCCGCTGTATTCGCCGATGCCGCCGACACCGCCCGCGCCGCCAGGGCCAGCCGCGGTGGTGGCGCCGCCGCAAACGCTGGTTCCCGCCGACTCCGGCACGATACGGGAGTACCTGCAGGCCAAGGGGGTCAAACTGGAACCCCAAAATCCGCAATCCCTCAAGGCTCTCGACATCACTTTGCCGATGCCAGCCGGCTGGGCACCGGTGCCCGACCCCAATGTGCCCGACGCGTTCACCGTGATCGCCAACCGCTTCAGTAGGAGTCTGTACACATCGAACGCGCAGGTGGTGGTCTACAAGCTGGTCGGTGACTTCGACCCCAGACAGGCCATCACCCACGGCTATGTCGACAGCCGGCAGCTGCCGGCATGGAAAACCACCCGTGCCTCCCTGGCTGATTTTGGGGGGTTCCCGTCGTCGATCATCGAGGGCACCTATCGCCAAAACGACCTGACATTGAACACTTCACGCCGCCATGTCATAGCCAGCTCAGGGCCGGACCGCTACCTGGTGTCGCTGACGGTGTCCACCGATGTCGCCCAGGCCGTCGCCGAGGCACCGGCCACCGACGCCATCGTCAACGGGTTCCGGGTGACCCCATCCCCCACGACCGCGCCGCCCGGGCCGGTCCCGGTGCCGCAGCCGACGCCGGTGACGCGGTCCGCGCCCTAGCGTGAGCCTAGCGCGACAACGGTGCGCGTGCCCGCCCACGTGCCGGTGCGAAAACCATTGGTCGGTAATGATCACCCGGCGGTTTCCGCACGGTCAATTCCGGCTGACGTCGATCGGGTGCGTGGCGAGCAGCGACAACGGCAACGGCTGGCGCCGCAGCGCCCGCCCCCACAAATCGACCCCGGGCCCAACCAGAACGTCGGATGGTAACGCCGACAACACGATCCAGTCGTCACGCTCGATTTCGCTTTCGAGTTGGCCAATAGTCCAGCCCGAGTAGCCGGCGAAGATCCGGATTCCTTCGACCAGCGGTGCAACCGCCTCCGGATCGGCGTCCAGGTCGACCATCGCGATCCGCCCGGACACGTGCCGCAGAGCTGGGGTGGAGTGCAGATCGGCGCCCACACGCAAGGTCGCCAGGCACAACGCCGCATCGTTTTTGACCGGCCCCCCGATGAACACGGCCTTCGGCTTGGCCGCCAGCCGAGCCCACTTCGGCAGCACGTTGTACACGGCGGTTTCGCTGGGCCGGTTGAGCACCACGCCTAAGGTACCGCCGTCATTGTGCTCGATGATGTAGATCACGCTGCGGCGAAACGTCGGCTCCAGCAGATCGGTGCTGGCCAGCAACAGCGTGCCCGCTCGCACGCGATGCGCGGCGGGTGCGACATAGTCTTCGGGATCTTCGGGCGGCGCCACCCCACCATCATGGCACCCCGCAACGCTCCCGCAGGTCCGCACGCCGATACATCCCACCGCCGAGGAGTCGCGGTTTCACGGTGCTCGGTGCCGGGCCCGGCCGCACCGCCACGGGCACCGCCGGCACTGGCGAACACTCCTGGCGGCCGGAGAATGGCGTCTATGCACTGCGAGCTTCGTGTCGTGGCGAGCTGCCCTCACCGCGGCCCGGCCGCGGCCTTGTTTCGGGACGTGTTAGACGCCGTCGGCTTGCCCGGAGCCGCCTTCGACACGGTGGTGATCGACAGCGCGGCGAGCGCCGCCGCCCTGAATTTCACCGGCTCCCCCACATTCGTGATCGACGGCGCGGATCTCTTCCCGCAGGTGCCCTCCCGGCCGGACCTAGGGTGTCGGCGCTACCCGGCCGAGCACGGGTCGCGCGCGCTTCCGTCGCGTGATGAGTTGCTGGCCGCAGTCCGGGCCAAAACGGCGGAAGCGCAGCTGGCGCTGGCCCAGCACATGCACTGGCAACAGACATACGCCGCCCACCCCTGTCTCTACGGCGAGGAGCCGTCGGCGGCTGCGAAGTACGCCCTGCAGCTGTTCAGGTCCCGGGGGACCACCACGGTGCTCGAACTCGGCGGCGGTCACGGCCGTGACGCGCTGTTCTTTGCCCGCAACGGACTCGCCGTGCAAGTCACCGATTTCAGCACCACGGCGCTCGGTCAATTAACCACTACCGCAGCAGCGCAAGGGCTGTGTGATCGAATTACCGCTATCCAGCACGATGTCCGGGCTCCGTTGCCGGTGGGCGACGCCTCCATCGATGCGGTATTCGCCCACATGTTGCTGTGTATGGCGCTGTCCACCAGCACTATTCGTGCCGTCGTAGCGGATGTGCGCCGAGTGTTGCGGCCCGGCGGAGTATTCGTCTACACCGCCCGGCACACCGGTGACGCGCATTATCGCGCCGGGATATCCCACGGCGACGACATCTACGAGCACGGCGGCTTTGCCGTGCACTATTTCTCCAGGCGGCTCGTCGAAGAGCTCGCCGCGGGGTGGAACCTGATCGATGTGCACGAGTTCTCCGAAGGCGAGCTGCCGCGGCGTCTCTTCTGTGTCACTCAGGCCAGCCCAGCGGCGTAGCGGTGTTGACAGGCGGCTAAAGGGTGCCGGCGCTGTCGGCAGCGCCGTCGCCATCAGCGTCCCTGAGCTTGACGTCCCACCGCCCATCACCGTCACCGTCCACATACGCGGTGTCGAACACGCCGGCGTCATTGGCCAACAGCACACGGTCGGCAATCCCGTCACCGTCGTTGTCGACCAGTCGGTCATCGGCGCGCCCGTCGGCGTCGAAGTCGACCAGCGCCGTGCCGCTATGCTCGACCCCGTCAAGACCGAACCAGCGCAACTGCCCGCCGCGATCCACTGCAAGCGTCCATGTCCCGGAACCGTCGTCGGTAAAGTAACTCTCCGCGGTGCCGTCATTGTCGAGGTCGAGGACGGCGTGATCCACGATTCCGTCCCCGTCTAGATCGGCCAGCGCATCATCACGCATGCCGTCACCGTCCAAATCCAGGCCAATCGCATCCAGCCTGCCGTCACCGTCGAGATCGAGGTCGGGTTGCCCGTCCCATATCTTCGCGGTCCCGCCGCTGTCTCCTAAGCAGTACTCCATGACTGTTCGGACGCCGGGTGGCCGCTACCGGTTCCCGCGCGAGCGCCACCAGGCCAGCAACTCCGCCGTTGCCTCCTCACGGCTGAGCGGCCCGCGGTCCAGCCGCAACTCCTTGAGATAGCGCCAGGCCTCGCCGACCTCGGGACCGGGCGGGATGGCGAGGATCTGCATAATTTGGTTGCCGTCCAGATCGGGGCGTACCCGGTTTAGATCCTCCTGGGCGGCCAGGGCCGCGATGCGGGCCTCTAATTCGTCGTAGCTGGCCCGCAGTCGCGCGGCCCGGCGCGCGTTGCGCGTGGTGCAATCCGCGCGCACCAGCTTGTGCAGCCGGGGCAGCAACGGCCCCGCATCGGTGACGTAGCGGCGCACCGCCGAATCCGTCCACTTGCCGTCGCCGTAACCGTGGAAACGCAGATGCAGGTACACCAGTTGTGATACGTCGTCAACCATTTGCTTGGAATACTTCAGCGCCCGTAGCCGTTTTCGCGCCATCTTGGCGCCAACTACCTCGTGGTGGTGGAAGCTGACGCCCCCGTCGGGCTCCAGGCGGCGGGTCACGGGCTTGCCGATGTCATGCAGCAGCGCTGCCCACCGCAACACCAGATCGGGGCCCTCATCCTCCAGATCGATGGCCTGGCGCAGCACCGTCAGCGAATGCTGGTACACGTCTTTGTGCTGGTGGTGTTCGTCGATCGCCATCCGCATGCCCCCCACCTCCGGCAGCACCACCTCGCCAAGCCCGCTCTGCACCATCAGGTCGATGCCGGCGACCGGGTCGGCGCCGAGGAGCAGCTTATCCAGTTCGGCGGCCACCCGCTCAGGGCTGACTCGAGCCAGCTGCGGTGCCATATCCTCGATCGCCGCCCGGACCCGCGGGGCGACGGTGAACCCAAGCTGGGAAACGAACCGGGCGGCGCGCAGCATTCGCAACGGGTCGTCGCCGAAGGACACCGACGGCGCCGTCGGGGTGTCCAGCACGCGGGCGCGCAACGCCGCCAAACCGCCCAGGGGATCCAAGAATTCACCTGGCCCCTTCGGCGTGATCCGCACCGCCATCGCGTTCACGGTGAAGTCTCGGCGCACCAGGTCGTCGTCGAGACGATCGCCGAAAAACACCTCCGGGTGGCGCGATACCTGATCGTAGCGATCTGCGCGGAAAGTGGTGAACTCCAGCCGGTGATCCCCTTTGGCGACACCGACGGTCCCGAACTCGATACCGGTGTCCCACAACGTATCGGCCCACGCTCTAACGATCTGCTGCACTTCTGCGGGGCGAGCGTCGGTGGCGAAGTCTAGGTCGGGGCTCAGCCGGTCGAGCAATGCGTCTCGGACGGACCCGCCGACCAGGTACAACTCGCGGCCCGCGGCGGCGAACAACGTGCCCAGTTCCCCCAACAGCTGGACGTGCCGATTCAACGCCACCGCAGCGGTGGTCAGCAGGTCGCCATCCTGGGCGGTTTCGGACACGTCCGATCAGCGTAGTCGCGCGACGCCGCCGGGTGCCCACGACCGGAAACAGAGCGCGACCACCAAACCGTTGCAAGTGAGTGATCTTTAGTGGTCACGCGACTTGCACCCCGTCTCGGGGTTGTTCGGCGGCCTTGCGGCCGCGTCCCTTCCACGCTTCACGGCCACCTGCCCGGCCAGGCCGGGTCTTACGGTCGGCTCCACGCTTGACGGCGGCCCCAACTGGGCCGACGACGCTAATGGTTTCCTCGTAGCGCGCGAGGTTGATCGCGGCGTTGTCATCGCGCTGATGGACCGCCAAACACGCGGCACATTGCCACTTTTCGTCCCATCCGATGTCCTGCACATGCCCACAAAGGTGGCAGGTTTTGCTCGACGGGAACCAGCGGTCAGCGACCACCAGCCGTGACCCGTACCAGCCAGCCTTGTAGGCCAGGTGCCGCCGCGGGGTGCCCAGGGCGGCATCGGAGAGTCCCCGCCGCCGGGCGCGAGCCCACGGCAGGCCCTTTTGCCGCAGCATCCCGGCGGCGTCTAATCCTTCCACCACGACCCGGCCGTGGGTTTTGGCCAATCGTGTTGTCAGAACGTGCAGGTGATGAGTGCGGACATCGTTGACCCGGCGATACAGCCGAGACATCTGCGTGGTGCGCTCCCGATACCGGCGGGAGCCTTTCACACAGCGTGAACGGGCCCGCGACACATGCCGTAATTCGCGAAGCGCCGCCTCAAGCGGGCGCGGGTTAGCCACCTGTTCGATCACGCCGCCGCCGGCGCTGGCCACGCTCGCCAGCCGGCGCGCCCCGACGTCGACACCGACCCGCGACTCGGGCAGCGCCACGCCGGGCTGAATCGGCCGCTGCACCAGCACCCGCACGCTCGCGTCGAGTCGAGTGCCGTTGCGGCGCACGCTGATCGCCAGCACCCGCGCGCGGCCCTTGGCGATGAGTCGCTCGATGCGGCGGGTGCTCTCATGGGTGCGGACGGTGCCGATCACCGGCAACGTGACATGCCGGCGGTCGGGTTCGACGCGCATCGCTCCGGTGGTGAACGTCACGCGGTCGGCGTCGCGTCTTTTCTTCTTCAACCGGGGGAAGCCCATCGGCTTGCCGTCGCGTTTGCCCGATCGGGAGCTCTGCCAGTTCCAGTAGGCGTCCACCGCGCCGGCGATGCCATCGGCATAGGCCTCTTTCGAGCATTCGGGCCACCACACCGCGCCGGTCTGGCTGTTGACGCACACCTCGTCTTTGACCTGATTCCAGCGTTTGCGCAACACCCGCAGCGAGGGCCTCGCGGTCTTAACACTGGCGGCGTGCCACGCCCGGATATCGGCTTTCAGCGTGGCGACGGCCCAGTTGTAGGCCTTGCGGCGGGCCCCGAAATGCCGCGCCAGCGCGCGGGCCTGGCCCCCGTTCGGGTCCAGGGTGAAACAGAACGCCTGCACACACCAGCCGTCGGGCACCTCGAAACGCGGCATCTCAGGCCACCCCCACCTCGTCGGACGCCGCGGCCGCCAGCGCACGCTTGGCCCTGTTCGGCGCAGCGCGTTTGCCATACAACCAAGCGCACATACTGGTGAGGATCTCGCTCCTATCGCCCACCGGGTCGTCATCGACTTCAGCGGAATCGACCACCACCAGCTCACGGCCCTGGGCGGCCAGCGCCGCCTGCACGTACTCCGAGCCGCACCGGCAGAACCGGTCCCGGCGCTCGACCACGATCCGACTCACCGTCGGGTCACCCAGTACGGCGAGAAACTTCCGGCGGTGCCCGTTGAGCGCGAAACCAACCCCGGTCACCACCGTGTCGACCGGGATCTGTTTTGCCGTGGCCCACGCGGTCACCCGCGCCACCTGCCGATCCAAATCAGCCTTCTGATCAGCCCAGGAGCCGCGCGCGTACACGGTCGTGCGTGATCTTCGGCCAGCCGCGCCGATCGGCTCATCCACCAGAATCAGCCGACCCACTCGCCGCGCCAGCGCCGGCAACAGCCCGGCGTGGAACCAGCGATACGCGGCCACCCGCGCAACACCGTTGCGCTCAGCCCACACCGCAAGATTCACACCCCTGTTCCTACAGCACACCACCGACAACTACCGACCACCCACGCCGCAACAGTTGACAACCCCGTCGCGCGACGCCGCCGGGCGCCCACGACCGGGCCGCTCGCATCGCAATTCCGGCGAGTGCGCCCGAGACGCCGGCCGGATGCCAGCTACTATCGCTTGGGTGTCGGACGGCGAAACAGCCAAACCACGTCGGCGCCGGGGTCGCCGTCGCGCTGCCGATGCGATCGAGAACCGCGCCGACAGCCAACTGGCCGGCGGTGCCACCGACGTGTCCGGCAAGGCGCAAAAACGTCGCGCCCGGAGAGTTTCCCGCGGCGCCGAGCGGTCGCGCACGCTACACGAGATCTCCGCGGGTGGCCTAGTTGTCGACGGCATTGACCGGCCGCGGAAGGAGCAGCTCGCGGTCCTGATCGGTCGTGTTGACCGGCGCGGCCGAATGCTGTGGTCGCTGCCCAAGGGGCACATCGAAGTCGGTGAGACCGCTGAGCAGACCGCGATCCGCGAGGTGGCCGAGGAGACCGGGATTCGCGGCAGCGTGCTGGCCGCGTTGGGACGCATCGATTATTGGTTCGTCACCAACGGGCGCCGGGTGCATAAGACCGTGCACCATTATCTGATGCAGTGCTCCGGCGGAGAGCTGTCCGAAGAGGATCTCGAGGTCGCAGAGGTGGCGTGGGTACCGCTGGAGGAACTGCCTTCTCGGCTGGCCTACGCCGACGAACGACGGCTGGCCGAAGTGGCCGACGAGCTGATCGGCAAGTTGCAGGCTTACGGACCGGCCGCCTTGCCGCCGCTGCCGCCGAGCAAACCACGGCGGCGCGCACAGACGCATTCGCGCAGCCGCCAATTCCTGGGGCTTACCGCGCCGGGCCGAAAGAACCGTCGCGGTCCAAGCCCGTGACTACCCCGCGGCGTCGGCGGGCAGCTGTCGTGCGCCTCGCCGTGGTGGCCGGCATCACAGCCGGCTTAGGGGCCTTGCTCACCATGTCCGCTGCCGCTCCGCGCGCCCTGGCGGGCGAGCCCGGTGCGACACCGTTTGTGGTGGTCCGAGTTGATCATGTCTCTCCCGACGTGGTCACCACCACCAGCGAGCCCGTCGTCACTCTCACCGGAATCGTGAGCAACGTCGGGGATCGTCCGGTCCGCGACGTGATGGTGCGCCTCGAGCGGGCAGCGGCGGTCACCTCGTCGGCGGGCCTGTCTACCGCTCTCGACGGCGCCACTGATCAATACCAGCCGGTGACCGACTTCCTCACGGTGGCGACCGACCTGCAACGTGGCCACAACGTCGCCTTCACCCTCTCCGCCCCGGTGCGCTCGTTGACTGCGCCGTCGCTGAGCATCGAGCAACCAGGGGTCTATCCACTGCTGGTAAACGTCAACGGAACACCTGACTACGGCGCGCCGGCCCGCCTCGATGACGCCCGGTTTTTGCTGCCGGTAATCGGCGTGCCGCCCGATCCGGCCGGCTCGTCTGCCAACGCGCTGGCCTCGGTGGTCGCCCCGGACACGTCGAAACCAGTGCAGATCACCATGTTATGGCCGCTAGCAGACCGGCCCCGATTATCTCCTGGTGTACCCGGTGGCACCGTACCCGTGCGGCTGGTGGACGACGAGCTGGCGACGTCGCTGGCACCGGGCGGCCGGCTGGACCTCATGCTGTCGGCGGTCGAATTCGCCACCAGCCGTGACGTCGATCCCGATGGGGAGGTCAGCCGGGCGCTATGCCTAGCCGTCGACCCGGATCTGCTGGTCACCGTCAATGCGATGACCGGCGGTTACGTCGTGTCCAATTCATCAGGCGGTAGCGCTCTGCAGCCGGGCGCTCCCGCACACCCGGGAAGTGGGCAGGCTGCCGCGGCGGTCTGGCTAGACCGGTTACGCACCCTGGCTCACCGCGTGTGTGTGGTGGCTACCCCCTACGCGCAGGCCGACCTGGACGCCTTGCAACGCGTCGGCGATCCCGGGCTCGGCGAGATCGCCACCCGCAGTGCCGGCGATGTCGTTGACCAGATTCTCGGCGTCAAGTCCACCAGGGGCGCCACCCTCATAGCCGACGGTCCGCTCACCGCCCGGGCCGTTGACCTGCTCGATGCCAACGGTGCGACCGTGGTTATCGCCCCCGCTGAGCTTTCCAGGCACGATTCAGATACCGGCGGGCTCGCCGTGGCTAATCTGCGGCCACGGCGGGTTGCCGCGCAGGTCGTGAGCGCGCCATTCGATCCTGCCGTGGGCGCCGCGCTGGCGGCGATGGGCGCCGAGCCGGTTGTACCGGCCTACCGGGATGCCTCATGGGCCGCTCGGCTCAGGCACGACTCGGGCACGGCCCGCCGTCAGGACGCTTTGGGCTCGATGCTGTGGCGCAGCTTGCAGCCCGCCGTCGCACCACGCGCCCAGGTGCTGTTGCCACCGGCATGCTGGAACCTTCAAGCCGAAGACGCGCACGCGATCCTGACCACGCTGGCCACTGCCATTCACGCGGGCCTGGCGGCGCCGCGGCCACTGCCGGCGCTCGTCATCGACGCCGAGGCCACCGCCGCCCCCCAGCCGATAGATCCTCACGCCGACATTCGTGGTCGTTTCGACGACAACGTCGTTGCCCTGATCTCCGGTCAGGTAGGGCGGCTGTGGGGACTCACCTCCGCGTTGAGCACCGATGCCCGCACCGGCTTGACCGGCGTGCAGTACACCGCACCGCTGCGGGAGGATATGCTGCGGGCCCTGAGCCAGTCCGAGCGGCCCGCTACCCGCAACGGCTTGGCCCTGCAGCGATTGCGGATCGTCGGCGACACCATCAATGACTTGTTCGCCGCGGTGACCATCGTCAATCCGGGTGGGTCCTACACCCTGGCCACGGAACACAGTCCCCTTCCGCTGGCGTTGCACAACGGCTTGGCTGTTCCGATCCAGGTGCGGCTTCGGGTCGATGCTCCGCCCGGTATGGTGGTCACCGACATCGGTACGGTCGAGTTGCCTCCCGGTTATCTGCCGTTGCGGGTGCCCATCGAAGTGAACTTCACGCAGCGTTTCGCCATCGACGCGTCGTTGCGCACTCCAGACGGTTTGCCTCTGGGCACGCCTGTGCGGTTGTCGGTGCACTCTAACGCCTATGGCAAGACGCTGTTCGCGATCACGCTGACCGCGGCGGCGGTGTTGGTGACGCTGGCCGGCCGGCGGCTTTGGCACCAGTTTCGCGGACAACCCGACCCCGCCGATTTAGATCGGCCACAACCCTCAAGAGCAAGGCGCCCCGGCCCGCGCGACGAGCGACCCCCCCGCGTGGCTGAAGAGCACCGAGTATGAATCCCGCCAGGCGGCACGTACCCCCTGCCGAGCCACCGCCCCGGCGACCGGTTGCGCAGCCCGGTCACCGGCCACCGCGACGTGACGCGGCCCCACCTCCAGGCCGGTCGCTACCGCCGGCGCCGGCGGCACCCCGGGCGCGACCGGAACTTAGCGACGCGGCCCTGGTGTCGCGGTCCTGGGGCGTAGCACTCGCGACGTTGATCAGCCGGATCACCGGCTTCGCCCGGATCGTTTTGCTCGCCGCAATCCTGGGCGCGGCGCTCGCCAGCGCCTTCTCGGTGGCCAATCAGCTCCCGAATCTGGTGGCTGCGCTGGTGCTCGAAGCGACGTTCACCGCGATTTTCGTGCCCGTCCTGGCCCGCGCCGAGCAAGACGATCCCGACCAGGGCGAATCGTTTGTCCGGCGCCTCGTCACACTGGCTAGCTGCCTGCTAGTGGTGACGACCGTGGTGTCGGTGCTGGCCGCGCCCCTGCTGGTACGCCTCATGCTGGGGGCTGAGCCACGGGTCAACGCGCCCTTGACGACCGCGTTTGCTTACCTGCTGCTGCCGCAGGTGATTTTTTATGGGCTTTCCTCGGTGTTCATGGCGATTCTTAACACGCGCAATGTGTTCGGGCCGCCGGCCTGGGCGCCGGTTGTCAACAACGTCGTCGCGATCGCCGCGCTGGGTGTTTACCTGGCGGTGCCCGGCGAGCTTTCGGTCGACCCGGTTCGGATGGGCAACGCCAAACTGCTGGTGCTGGGCGTCGGCACGACCCTTGGGGTGTTCGCCCAAACGGCGGCCCTGATGGTGGCGATCCGGCGTGAGCGCATCAGGCTGCGCCCGCTGTGGGGCATCGATCAACGCCTCAAACGGTTCGGCACGATGGCCGCCGCGATGGTGCTCTATGTGTTGATCAGCCAGCTCGGGCTGGTTGTCGGGAACCAAATCGCCAGTGCGGCAGCGGCTTCCGGACCCGCGATCTACAACTACACCTGGCTGGTGCTAATGCTTCCCTTTGGCATGATCGGGGTGACGGTACTGACGGTGGTGATGCCGCGGCTGAGTCGCAACGCCGCCGCCAACGATATCCCTGCCGTCCTCGCCGACCTGTCACTGGCCACCCGACTCATCATGCTCACCCTGATCCCCATCGTCGCGTTGATGACCGTCGGCGGGTCCGCGATCGGTAGCGCGTTGTTCGCCTACGGCCATTTCGGCGAAGTCGACGCCGGCTACCTGGGTGCGGCTATCGCATTGTCCGCCTTCACATTGGTCCCGTACGGCCTGGTGCTGCTGCAACTGCGCGTTTTCTACGCACGAGAACAACCCTGGACGCCGATCGTGCTCATCGCCGTCATCACCACGGTCAAGGTCATCGCCTCGGTGCTGGCGCCGCATGTCACCGGCGATCGCCAACTGGTCGCTGGCTATCTGGGGCTGGCGAACGGTCTCGGGTTTCTGGCCGGCGCGATCGTCGGCTACTATTTGCTCCGGCGCGCACTCCTGCCGGCCGGTGGCCATCTGGTTGGCGTCCGGGAGGTGCGAACGGTCCTGGTAACGGTTGCTGCGTCGTTGCTTGCGGGTCTGATCGCCCAGATAGTGGACTGGCTACTTGGTCTGCGCGCCTTGACGATTCACGGCGGGGGTCTCGGATCGTTGCTGCGACTGCTGGTGTTTGCGGTGATCATGCTGCCAATCATGGCGGTGGTCATGCTGCGTGCGCAGATCCCCGAGGCTCAGGCCGCCCGGGCGGCCGTCCGCCGGTGGCTCGGCAGCGGCACGCTTTCTAGGGAACGTAGCGAACGCCAGGCACCGCTCCCCCGCAGGTGGGCGATCGCCCTGCACCCTTGGCTGCCCGCTCGCAGCAAATTAACCGATGAGGAGGCGATTGCCCTCGATCGGTCACGCTCCCGCGGCCCGGTCACGTACCCTGAACAGTGGAATTGTTTCCCACCGGGGGGATATGGATATTCGCTCCATGAGCCGACTCGGCGACCGCCTGCCGGACCGGCGGCCGCAGCGGGGCCAGGGAAAGGACCGGAGGTGAGCAACCGCCCATCCGACATCGTCTCACCGAGTGCCACGCCGCAGACCGAACCGGTGCGGCCGGTCATCGACTTCCGATCCGATGGTCCCGCTGGGCTGCCGCCCGCCGCCGCGGCGGAAACGCAGCGGCCCGACAAACCTAGCGGCCCGTTTTTGGCAGAGCCGGCAACTGAGACGAACCCGGGCAACGCGCCCCGCAAGCAAAACGCGGAATCGGCGCTGGCTAAAGACCTGGCTAAAGACGCTAAAGACAGAGACGATGTCCACTTGGTTCCTGGTGCCCACATCGCCGGGGGCCGCTACCGTCTTTTGGTCTTTCACGGCGGCGCGCCGCCCCTACAGTTCTGGCAAGCCCTGGATACTGCCCTGGACCGCCAAGTCGCGCTGACGTTCGTCGACCCCGACGGGGCGCTGCCGGAGGATGAGCTGCAGGACATCTTGTCTCGCACACTGCGGCTCAGCCGAATCAACAAACCGGGTATCGCCCGGGTGCTTGACGTTATCCGCACCGGCGAGGGCGGGTTGGTGGTCGCCGAGTGGATCCGTGGCGGCTCGCTGCAGGAGGTTGCCGACACTTCACCCTCCCCGGTTGGCGCCGTTCGGGCCATGCAGTCGTTGGCCGCGGCCGCCGACGCCGCCCACCGCATGGGCATCGCGCTTGCGATCGACCACCCCAGCCGGTTGCGTGTCAGCGTTGCCGGCGAGGTCGCGCTCGCCTACCCGGCGACCATGCCCGAGGCTAACCCTCGGGACGACATCCGCGGAATCGGCGCAGCGCTGTATGCCCTGCTGGTCAACCGGTGGCCGCTGCCGGAATTCGGGGTGCGCAGCGGATTGGCTCCCGCTGACCGCGATCAGGCCGGGCAGGCGGTCGAACCCAGTTCCGTCGACCCCGACATCCCGTTCCAGATTTCTGCGGTCGCCGTGCGAGCCGTTCAAGAGGACGGAGGAATACGCAGCGCCTCAACGCTTTTGAATCTGTTGCAGCAGGCGGCGGTGGTGGCCGACCGCACCGACGTATTGGCCCCGATCGGCGCGCCCGCGCCGCCAGCTGCCGTCGTGTCGCCGGTTCCCCGCTCAAATGACGAGGTGTTGGCCCGCCGCCGCAACGTCACGATTGGCCTCGGAGCCGCGCTCGCCATTATCGCGGTGGGCCTGCTGGTGCTGGCATCGGTGCTGAGCCGGATCTTCGGCGATGTCGGAGGAGGTCTCGACAAGGACGGACTAGGCCTCAACGCGCCAACTCCGACCTCGACGTCTGCCGCCGCCCCGGTGACGGTCGGCGGCATCGTCAAACCCGTGCGGGTCACGGTGTTCTCCCCGGAGGGCGATCCCGACAACCCCGGCCAGGCGGGACTGGCAATTGACGGCAACCCAGCGACGGCGTGGTCGACCGACATCTATAACGACGCGGTGCCTTTCCCAAGCTTCAAAAACGGTGTCGGATTACTGCTGCAACTGCCGAATCCCACCGTCGTCAGCGCCGTCGACATCGATGTGTCCAGCACCGGCACCACGGTGCAAGTCCGGTCGTCACCGACGGCGACGCCGGCCAAACTGGATGACACCACGGTGTTAACCCCGCCGACCGTGTTGCAACCCGGTCACAACAGGATTCCGGTCAAAGCCGCATCGGCGACGTCGGATCTACTGGTGTGGATCTCCACGTTGGGGACCACGGAGGGCAAGAGCCGGGCCGCGATTCCTGAGATCGCCGTGCACGCAGCGCCCTGAATACCGGGCGGGACGAGGTGCCAGGCTCCACCGGGTGAAGTGCCACCGGCTGGCCGATGGGTTACGGTCCGGCCGTGGATTTCGGGGGGAGGGTTCGCCGGCAACGCAGCGACGCCGAATTGCTGGCCGCTCACGTCGCCGGTGACCGCTACGCTTTCCAAGAGCTGTTCCAGCGTCATCGCCGGCAGCTTCGCCGGCTTGCCCGCCTTACCAGTCGCAATCCTGAAGACGCGGACGACGCACTGCAGGACGCCATGCTCTCCGCCCACCGGGCCGCCGGAGCGTTTCGCCACGACGCCGCGGTGAGCAGTTGGTTGCACCGGATCGTGGTCAATGCCTGCCTGGACCGGCTGCGCCGCGCCAAGACCCACCCGACGACAACCCTCGACGACGAGTACCCGGTTGCCGATCGAACTGCCCAGGCGGATACCGCCATCATGGTTCAGCGGGCCCTGATGCGGCTGCCCGTCGATCAGCGCGCTGCCGTGGTGGCCGTCGACATGCAGGGTTACTCCATCGCCGACGCCGCCCGGATCCTCGGAGTTGCCGAGGGTACCGTCAAAAGCCGCTGCGCACGAGCGCGCGCCCGCCTTGGCGTCCTGCTCGGCTGCCTCGATACGCCGGCCGCCGGGGGTGCGGGCGGCTAGCCGGGGTCGGGTGTTCTAGTCCGCGGCAGAGCCGCGTGCATGCTGGTGAGGCGGTGTCGTCCACCGGCCAACCGATGCGCGCGGCCGGGCGATCCACGGGTGCGCATAGCGGCGGCTCGGCGCATGACGGACACTGGGGTAGATGGGTGAAGCCGACCATGATCAGGTCGTCGACGCGCACCTCGCGGCGGCGTTGCGGTCTGGGGATGCCCCGGTCCGCATCCCTCGCCGCGCCGCCCACGCGGCCCGCCCGGTCACCGGCCCGGTGAAGGCGATCGCCGCTGCGACCGGTGTGGGTGCCGTCGCCACTGCGATCGTACTTGGAACGGTTGCCCTCAGCGGCGCGCCGGTGACCGTGCCGAGCGCCCCGGGCACTATCGAGCACATCACCGTGTCCTCGCGGGCGGGCGAGATCCCGCTGTCTGACGGCCAGATTTTCGGACTGCTCGACCGCAGCCCTGACTATGGTCCGTTCACCGATGCGCCGCATCGCGTGTCCTGCTTGAAAGGCCTCGGCTATCCTTCGTCGGCCCGGGTGCTGGGCGCCCAGCCGATCCGGATCAACGGCCAACCCGGTGTGGTGCTGGTGCTGCCCGCGGATCGCCCCGATCAACTCCTGGTGCTCGCGGTGGCGCCGCGCTGTAGTGCGGCCGATACCGCCCTGTTGGCCAGCGCGCTCGTCCGCCGCCCGTAGAGTGAACTGGGAACAAGCTATGCCCGCCCCGGCGTTCGTAGACGTTTGTAGACCCGCTGGACCAGCGTGACGAAAGGTTCATATGACTGCCACCAGCCCTGTCCATGATGTGATCGTCATCGGTTCCGGTCCCGCCGGCTATACGGCGGCGCTTTACGCCGCCCGTGCGCAGCTTGCGCCGTTGGTGTTCGAAGGGACGTCATTCGGGGGCGCGCTGATGACCACCACCGAGGTGGAGAACTACCCCGGGTTTCGCGACGGCATCACCGGCCCGGAGTTGATGGACCAGATGCGTGAGCAAGCGCTTCGTTTTGGTGCCGACCTGCGAACCGAGGACGTCGTATCGGCATCGCTGGAGGGGCCGATCAAGTCGGTCACCACTGCCGGTGGACAAACCCACCGAGCCCGCGCCGTCATCCTGGCGATGGGCGCCGCCGCCCGCTATCTCCACGTACCCGGCGAACAGGAGTTGCTGGGCCGGGGTGTGAGCTCGTGCGCCACCTGCGACGGGTTCTTTTTTCGCGACCAGGACATCGCCGTCGTCGGTGGCGGTGACTCGGCGATGGAGGAGGCCATTTTTCTCACCCGGTTCGCCCGCAGTGTCACGATCGTGCATCGCCGGGAAGAATTCCGGGCCTCGAAGATCATGCTCAACCGGGCGCGCAACAACGACAAGATCCGCTTCATCACCAACCACATCGTCGTCGCGGTGGAAGGCGATTCCACGGTAACTGGATTGCGTGTTCGCGACACTGTTACCGGTGCGGAGTCCACACTGGCGGTGACCGGGGTCTTCATCGCAATCGGCCACGACCCGCGCTCCGAGTTGGTTCGTGGGGTTGTCGAACTCGACCCGGACGGTTACGTGCTGGTGAAAGGGCGCAGCACAAGTACCTCGCTGGATGGCGTGTTTGCCGCCGGCGATCTGGTTGACCGGACCTATCGCCAGGCAGTTACCGCAGCTGGAACCGGCTGCGCCGCGGCAATTGACGCCGAGCGTTGGCTAGCGGAACGCGCAGCGGCAGAGACCTCGCCGGAGACCGCGGCACCCGCCGCGCCGGGAGACGCCGACAGTACCGACACCTTGATTGGAGCGCCACGATGACCAAGGCTGAACACCCCCGGGCCACGGTGGAAGTCTCCGACGCATCTTTTGCATCGGAGGTATTAGCTAGCAACCGACCTGTGCTCGTAGATTTTTGGGCAGCCTGGTGTGGACCATGCCGGATGGTGGCACCGGTACTGGAAGAGATTGCCGCGGAGAATGCCGGCCGGCTTACGGTCGCTAAGCTCGATGTGGACGCCAACCCGGAGACGGCGCGCAACTTCCAGGTGGTCTCCATCCCCACGCTGATCTTGTTCAAGGACGGACAGCCGGTGAAGCGAATTGTCGGTGCCCGGGGCAAGGCG
Organism: Mycobacterium sp. SM1; assembly: GCF_018361265.1. GTDB lineage: Bacteria > Actinomycetota > Actinomycetes > Mycobacteriales > Mycobacteriaceae > Mycobacterium. The sequence continues at coordinate 1,538,859 of NZ_JAFLNH010000001.1, read as the reverse complement.
GCATTACTGCGGGACCTGTCCGACGTCGTCTAGCCGGCGTCACCGCTGTTGGGGTGGTGTTTTCTTAAAGTCTGCCGGCGTCTGCGACAATAGCCGCATAGCTATGTTCACCGTGATCCGCAGTGTCAGTAGGCTCCCGGAGGATCCTTGGTATGTCGGGTTCCCACCACAGAAACGGCGATGCGCTGCGCTGTGGTGACCGTAGCGCCGTAGTCGCCGAAATCCGACGCACGCTAATTGAGTTGGGCCTGCTGGATAATTCCGATGACGACCTGGCCGCCGAAAACCGGGTGGCCCCCGACGTGTTCGATGTGAGGCTTGACCGGGCGGTACGCGCCTTCCAGCAGGATCGCGGGCTGCTTGTCGACGGGGTCGTCGGGGAGGCTACTTACCGGGCGCTGAAAGAGGCGTCTTACCGACTTGGCGCCCGCCCGCTGTATCACCAATTCGGCGCCCCGTTGTACGGCGACGACGTCGCCGCTCTCCAAGCCCGCCTACAAGACCTGGGTTTTTATACCGGGCTGGTCGACGGGTATTTCGGCTTGCAGACTCATAACGCCCTGATGGCTTACCAGCGGGAGTACGGTCTTTACGCCGACGGTATCTGCGGCCCGGAAACGTTGCGCTCCTTGTATTTTCTCAGTTCACGCGTTACCGGTGGCTCCCCGCACGCCATCCGCGAGGAAGAGTTGGTCCGCAGATCCGGCCCGAAACTATCCGGTAAGCGCATCATCATCGACCCTGGCCGCGGCGGCTCGGACGGTGGGCTGATAACTCCCGGCCCGACGGGGCCCGTTAGCGAAGCAAATGTTTTGTGGGACATAGCAAGCCGACTAGAAGGCAGGATGACCGCTATCGGCATGGAAACGTTCCTATCGCGGCCGATCAACCGTAGTCCCTCGGATGCGGAGCGCGCCGCCACCGCGAACGCCGTCGGTGCGGACCTCATGATCAGCCTTCGCTGCGCGACCCTGCCGAGCCCGGCCGCCAATGGCGTGGCTTCTTTCTACTTCGGGAACTCGCATGGTTCGGTGTCGACAATAGGGCGCAATTTAGCGGACTTCATCCAGCGAGAACTAGTGGCCCGTACCGGTCTGTGCGACTGTCGCACGCACGGGCGGACTTGGGATCTGTTGCGGCTGACCCGGATGCCCACGGTTCAAATCGACGTCGGATACATCACTAACCCCGGCGACCGCGCGTTGTTGGTCCGGCCCGAGACCCGCGATGCCATCGCGGAGGGGATTCTGGCGGCAGTGAAGCGGCTCTACCTGCTTGGCAAAAACGATCGGCCCACCGGGACGTTCACCTTCGCCGAGCTACTCGCCCACGAATTGGCGGTGGAACAAACGGGCCGACGCCACGACCCCCGGGCAGCCGGCCGAAACCGGGCGCGTTAGTCGTTCACTCTGCAGCAACCGCTCCAAAGCCGCCTCTACTTCGGCTTTCCACCCCAAGCCCCGGTCCAGCTCCAATCGCAGCCGCGGGAAGTACCGATGTGGCGCGACGACGACGAAACCGACGTCCCGCAAAAACGCGGCGTCGATAACGCACTGCTCAACCGAGCAGTCGCCGAACGTCTCCACCACGGGCTGCATGAGTGGGTCGGCCGCCGGCAAGTTGTGTAACTCGATTGTCGCGGGTGTGCGCCCGAAGGCTTCCAACGCCCGCACACCCCGCCGCACCAGCTCGTCGACCACCCTGGCGATCAGGCTCCGCGGCAAGTCTTCGGTAGCCCGTCCGGGCTCCACACCCATGGATGTCAGCAAAATGGCATCGGGTGATACCGGCGCGGTGGGCATCCGCTGCGCCCGTGGTACTGCTCGCGGTGGCGCGTAGAACACATACCCGAGGCATGGCGGCTCATCGTCGTCGCCGGTGGCTACGGCAGTGGCCATCTGACCGCATGACCCCCATTCCAACATCACCATCGACAGCCACGCCTCCTTTTCGAACTCAGGATCAGCGAGGCGATGCTCGTTGCCGATGGTCGCGGGGTCGACTTCCCAAAATACGCAGCGGCGCGCATGCTTGGGCAGCTGCTCAAAGGATTCGAGCCGCAACGGTGTGATTCGGACAGACACTAAATTTTTGGCCTCCGTGCCGTGCTAGCGTTGATGGCCTTGCTCCTCCACGAACCGGCCCGTGCACATCGCCGAAGAGCGGCGCTCTTGACCTGCACCCCTAGCAACCCTTTTAGGATACGAGAGTTTGCGCCGACCAAGCTAGATGGCGGGCGGTAGCCCGTTCCCAGAGTATCCGGCAAGGTACTGGTTTCAGCTCTCAGGTAGAAACTCGATACGCAGTGGCGTCCCCCGGAATAATCGTGGATGGTGTGGGCTTCGGCCGGTTCGGCGGTTTGCTGTGCCCGGAGCGCCGCCATGGACGTCGGCGAGGCTACCGGGATCGCGCGTCATGTCTTCGGCGGGGTCAAGAGCGCGGTGATGCGCTGCAGGTCGTCTACGGAGCCAAATTCAACAACAATCTTGCCCTTGCGTTTGCCAATGCTAACCGTGACACGGGTATCCAGGGCATTGGATAGCTGCTCAGCGACGTCTTGCAGGCCGGGCATTTGAATGGGCTTGCGCTTCGGTGGTGCTGACGTGGCTGGCCCACCACGGTTGATAAGGGTAACCGCTTCTTCGGTGGCCCGGACCGACAGGCCTTCGGCGACAATGCGCGCCGCCAGCTCCTCCTGAGCCTCGGGGCCGGCCTCTATGGCGAGTAACGCTCGTGCGTGACCGGCCGATAGGACACCCGCGGCCACCCGCCGTTGCACCGCAATCGGGAGCCGTAGCAACCGGATCATGTTCGTGATGACCGGGCGTGATCGGCCGATGCGGGCCGCCAATTCATCGTGGGTGACACCGAACTCGTCCAGTAGTTGCTGGTACGCCGCGGCTTCTTCTAGCGGATTCAACTGGACACGATGAATGTTTTCCAAAAGCGCGTCGCGCAGCAGGTTGTCGTCCCCTGTTTGACGCACAATAGCCGGAACGGTGGCTAGACCCGCTTCGCGGGCAGCCCGCCAGCGCCGCTCACCCATCACGATCTGATAACGGCTGCTCCCATTCTGCGATCCGCCGACGGCGCGGACCACAATCGGTTGGAGCAGACCGAATTCGCGGATGGAATGCACGAGTTCGGCGTGGGCCTCGGCATCGAACACTTGACGTGGCTGGCGGGGATTAGGCTCGATGAGCGCGGGGTCGATCTCCTGATACACCGCTGCGGTGCTCGGGGTCTCCGGGGCCGGCTTTCCCAAAACGACGTCCGCTGCCGCGTCACCCATCCGTGGTCCCAACGACCTCGACTCGGCGTCTGCCGGTCCGGTGGGGATCAATGAAGCCAGGCCTCGCCCGAGGCCGCCTTTCTTGCGTAACGGCTGGGTCATGATTGTCCCTTCGCGGATAATGGCTGGTCGCGCTCGGCAAGTTCGCGGCTGGCGTCAAGATAGCTCATCGCGCCACGCGAGCCTGGGTCGTAATCAATGATCGTCATGCTGTAGCCAGGCGCTTCCGAGAGTTTGACACTGCGCGGAATCATCGTGCGAAGCACCTTTGCCCCGAAGTAACGCCGCACCTCGTCGGCCACCTGATCGGCGAGTTTGGTCCGTCCGTCATACATGGTGAGGATCACCGTGGTCACCTCGAGCCGCGGGTTGAGGTGTGCCCTCACCATTTCGATATTGCTCATCAGCTGTGACACGCCCTCCAGGGCGTAATACTCACACTGGATCGGGATCAGCACCTCAGGGGCGGCCACGAGTGCGTTAACCGTCAGCAGCCCCAGCGATGGTGGGCAATCGATAAAAACGTAGTCGAAATCGAAGCCGTCCAACTCCGTCAGGGCTGACCGTAGCCGGTTTTCCCGCGCCACCATGCTCACCAGCTCGATCTCCGCGCCGGCGAGATCGATCGTGGCCGGTAGGCAAAACAGTCGATCGCTATGCGGGCTAGGTCTCAGTGCCGCCTGCAGCGGGGTTTCGCCGAGAAGGACTTCGTATGAGGATGGTGTTCCGGAACGCCGTTCGGTGATTCCCAGCGCCGTGCTGGCGTTACCCTGGGGATCCAAGTCGATGACCAGGGCCTTCAACCCTTGAACGGCTAACGCGGCCGCGAGGTTAACCGCGGTAGTGGTTTTCCCCACACCGCCTTTCTGGTTTGCGACGGTCAGCAGTCGACGGTTGGTGGGTCGGCGCAATTGAGCGTGGGTAGTGTGCAAGACGCGCATGGCGCGTTCCGCGGCGTCCCCGATGGGGGTGTCAACATCCTGGAGTGTTTCACGTGAAACATCGACGGGTTGACAAGTGGAGCTGCCAAGCGCGTCATCGGCTCGATCGACGGAGTCGGGGGTGCTCGCGCGCGGCGCCGCCGCCCCGTCGGGCGACGAAGCCAAGCCGTCAGGCAGCGGTCTCACGACGCTTCCCGGGTCATCGGATGCCGTCCTCTCCGCACTCCACGCCGCGCCACCACCGCGACCACGGGCCGGCACAAATAATTCGCGCCACATCTTTCTAGCCTGACATCATCCGCGCCTAAAGCCCGCATCACACGCCGATATTGCCGTACCTCGTCGGGTGCCCGTTCGCCCTTTATCGCTATCATCCGCCCACCAGGACGTAGCAGCGGCAAGCACCACTTCGTCAGCCGGTCCAATCCGGCCACCGCTCGGGATACCGCGACATCCATCCTCCCGCCGATACGGCCACACACCGTGGCCTCCTCCGCGCGGCCCCGGATAACCTGCACTGCAAGGCCGAGCTCCGCGATCACCGATCCCAGAAACTCAGTTCTGCGCAACTGCGGCTCAACAAGCACTACCCGAAGATCCGGCCGAGCGATCGCGAGCGGGAGTCCCGGCAGTCCGGCGCCGCTGCCGACGTCGACGACATGGTCGCCCGTCTTTAGCAATTCGCCGATCGCCACACTATTAAGCAAGTGGCGATCCCAGATCCGTCGCGCTTCATGAGGTCCGATCACGCCCTGCGGCAGCCCCTCAGTGACCAGAATTTCCGCGTAACGCTCCGCCGCGCCAAGATTGACGCCGAACACCCGGGCCGCCACGTCAGGGATTTCAGGCATCGCGACATGTTTCACGTGAAACATTCCTCCCGTTAATCGCGACGCACATCCCACAATTATCTGCGCATTGCTACTCCCAGACACGCAGCACGACGACATGGCGCGACGGCTCGGCGCCTTCACTCTCGCTTCGCACCCCCGCCACTGCCGCCACGGCGTCGTGAACGATTTTGCGCTCGAACGGCGTCATCGGCACAAGATCCTCGCGTTCGCCAGTACGCAGCACACGCTCGGCCGCCGCCTTGCCCAACGCCGTCAACTCGGCACGCCGCCGTCGTCGCCAACCCCCGATATCAAGCATCAGCCGACTGCGCACGCCCGTCTTTTGATGCACCGCCAGCCGAGTCAATTCTTGCAGCGCGTCCAGCACCTCACCCTGACGACCAACCAGTCTGCTCAAGTCGTTACCGCCATAGATGCTGACTACCGCGCGATCGCCTTCGACATCGAGATCAATATCCCCGTCGAAATCGAGAAGATCTAACAACTCCTCCAAGTAGTCACCGGCAATCTCACCCTCGACGACCAATCGCTCTTCTGCATCCTCGGTCCCGTCACCCCGCCTATCCGCGACCGTTGCCGCGTCCCCCGTATCGTCTTCCGGTGCCTGCACATCGCCCTCGCGTTCCGCCGTCTCAGCGTCTGTCATGCTGACCTCTTCCTCATTACGGCTCATTGCGGGCTGTATTCTCGTAAACTCACAGCCGCCCATTTCATCCTGCCTCCGGCCGGGCGCCCTTTCCCTACCTCGTAACGCTCACCTACACCACACCGCTACCGTTTCCTTCTTTTTGACCTGGCACCCGGTCGCGGCGTACGGTTACCCCCTGCCCTGTTCCGCGCACCTTCAGTTGACTTATTCACATCCCTCGCCCATCCCGTTTCCCGCCCCATCCCACCGATAACGTCCGGTTTCTGCATCGAGCCCGATTCCGCTCCGCCATCCCCTGCCGTCGGCGCTTCCTCGCTCCCCACTGGCGCGGGTTTTGGCGAGCGCTTGGGTTTGGCTCCGGGCGCCGGCGCGTTCGCCGCCCGCCGTTGGATTGCGTCTTGTTTTTTAGCCTCTTCCTCTTTTTCGATCATGCCAAACACGTGGTGTTGCTGGAAAAAAGTCCAAATATTGTTCGACACCCAATACACAATGATCGCCAACGGCAGAAACGGGCCCCCAACGACCACGCCCAGCGGGAAAACGTACAACGCCATTTTATTCATCAGCGCCGTCTGTGGATTAGCCGCAGCCTCCGGACTTTGCCGCGCCACCGATGCGCGACTGTTAAAGTGTGTCGCTATCCCGGCCACGACCATCAACGGAACACCGACCACAATCACCGCCGCGCGGTTGAATTCAGTGAACGCGTCCAACCCCGCGTGTTGCGTCATATATGCGCCGATCGGCGCCCCGAACAAATTGGCATCGAGGAAGTGGCCTACGTCAGTCGGGCTGAAAACATAGTTACCCGTCGCGCGGTTCTCGCCCACTGTTAGATGTGGTTGACCGAACCCGCCCGTCGTCCGGTTAAACGACCGCAGCACGTGATATAAGCCCAAAAATACCGGGATCTGCGCCAACATCGGCAAACAACCCAGGATCGGATTAAAGCCGTGCTCCCGTTGCAGTTTCTGCATTTCCAGCGCCATGCGCTGGCGGTCTTTACCGTACTTCTTCTGCAGCGCCTTGATCTGCGGCTGCAATTCCTGCATCTGCCGGGTAGTTCGAATCTGCCGCACGAACGGCCGGTACAACAGCGCTCGCAAAGTGAACACCAAAAACATGACCGACAACGCCCACGTAAAGAAGCTCGACGGCCCTAGCACAAATCCGAACGTTTTGTACCAAAGCCACATGATCGCCGACACCGGATAGTAAACGAAGTCCAGGCTGAACCAATCAAACAAACGACCCACTCCCCCCTAGCTGCGCCGCGGTGTCGGAGCCACGATGTCGTTCCACACGATCTGGGATAGGGTCCCAACCTCCCGGATGCCACGGCCCACACTTGGCCAGTCGGATCGCCGCCAACCAACCTCCCCGAACCAGACCGTATTCGGTAAGAGCGTCGACCGCGTACTGGCTACACGTAGGAAAAAACCGGCACGTCGGCAATCGCAACGGTGAAATCATGTGCCGATACAGCTGGATCAGAAAAATAACGGCCCGCGCCACCACCCCTCCGCCACCACGCAACCGGCCTCGCCCCGACTGCGCCGCGCTCACCGCGCTCACCGATGGGCTCCCGCTAACTCATGACAGCGTCTCAACCCCGTTCGCAATTCCTGCTCCAGTCGCGCCGATGTGGCGTTGCGGCTACCCCCCAGCGCCCGGATCACCACGTCCTCACCGTGATCCAGCTCACCTAACACCGCTCGGCTGGCAGATCGCAGCCGCCGCGCGACCCGATGGCGCTCTACCGCCGAGCCAATCGACTTTCCGACAATCAATCCGATCCTTGGAGCACGCACTTCCCTGCGATCTCCCATCAGCCGCACATGCACCACTATGTCCGGCTGCACCACGCGCACCCCGAACTTGATCGTCGTATCGAAGTCTTTCGACCGTCTCATGCGGTTGCGGGCTGGCAGCACCGTTATAAACCTGTAGCCAGATTAAACCGTCAGCGAGCGACGTCCCTTACGCCGCCGACTCGACACAATCGCCCGTCCCGCTCGGGTACGCATTCGAAGCCGGAAACCGTGCACCCGCGCCCGGCGCCGGTTATTCGGCTGATAAGTCCGTTTGCCCTTAGCCACGGCACTCTCCTCGTCGCATCTGGCTGATCTTCCGCCCAGCAAACGGCCGCTTGCACGCTAGCGCCGACCATAGACACTGGCCCCTCGCCGAAGTCCTCAGCGAGCCGTCACCGGCCCTCCGTCACGCCGCCGGCCGCCACCGCTCCAAATGGCCCACCCGGCGCGCAACCGTATCGCCAACGTTCGGGCGACTGTTCGAGGGTACTGACCTCCGTTGCACCGGTCAAACTGTCCTCCACCACAACAGACGCCTTTCACCATCGTCGCTACGCCGCGTTACCAACGCCCGCGCCTACCGGCGCAAACACCGCCTTTCCAATCCCGTGGAACCGTTGGCGACCTAAACAGAAAACTGCTAGCTTCAGGCAATGCCGTTTCACACGGGAACGGCGCGCGACAACGAAGCGAGGACGCCAGATCCAGCTCGGCAGTCAACCGGTCTTGCCGGTGCCCGGTATCGGTCTCGCGGACTGTCGTGCGTAAGTTGGGATGCGACCAATACCGCCGTGTCCACGCCCGTGGACAAACGCGCGGACAGCGTTGTAGTGTGTGCACTCCTCATGGTGCACACCAGCCAGGGGGGATCTGTCGTTGACCGATGACCCCGGCGCGAATTTCACGACCGTCTGGAACGCAGTCGTCTCCGAACTCAACGGCGCGCCACACCAGACCGACACAACCAGCGCTGCGGTCCCCTCCCCCCTGACTCCCCAGCAAAGAGCCTGGCTGAATCTCGTCCAGCCGATCACGATCGTCGAAGGGTTTGCCCTGCTCTCCGTACCCAGCAGTTTCGTCCAAAACGAGATCGAACGTCATCTTCGCGCCCCAATTACCGACGCCCTCAGCCGCCACCTCGGCCAACAGGTCCAACTGGGGGTCCGCGTCGCGGCGCCCGAGTCCGACGCCGCCACTCCTGTCGATGATACGGATCGCACCGCTATCGATCGGGCCGGCGATCCTGAAATCAACGCCGATGAAACCGACGACTACGGCCAAGCCGCTCCCGGCAGCCCCGAGAACTGGCCAAGCTACTTCACCGAACGCGCTCACAGCGCCGAGTCGGCTAACCTCGCAGCACCGAGCCTCAATCGTCGCTACACATTCGATACCTTCGTCATCGGCGCATCCAACCGATTTGCCCATGCCGCCGCTGTCGCGATCGCAGAAGCGCCAGCGCGCGCCTATAACCCCCTGTTCATCTGGGGTGAATCCGGACTTGGCAAGACCCACCTGTTACACGCTGCGGGCAACTATACGCAGCGACTATTCCCTGGTATGCGGGTGAAATACGTATCTACCGAGGAATTCACGAACGATTTCATCAACTCCCTTCGCGACGACCGCAAAGTAGCTTTCAAGCGTAGCTATCGCGACGTCGACGTCCTGCTCGTCGATGACATCCAGTTCATCGAGGGTAAAGAAGGAATTCAAGAGGAGTTTTTCCACACCTTCAACACATTGCACAACGCCAACAAGCAAATCGTCATAACATCTGATCGTCCCCCAAAACAACTCGCAACACTCGAGGACCGCCTGCGCACCCGGTTCGAATGGGGTCTGATAACCGACGTTCAGCCCCCTGAACTGGAAACTCGCATCGCCATCCTGCGGAAAAAAGCACAAATGGAATGCCTCGCGGTGCCCGATGACGTGCTCGAACTAATCGCCAGTAGCATCGAACGCAACATCCGCGAACTTGAGGGCGCGCTCATTCGTGTCACGGCGTTCGCCTCGCTCAACAAAACCCCAATCGACACGGCCCTCGCCGAACTCGTGTTGCGGGACCTCATCGCCGACGCCACCACCATGCAGATCAGCGCGGCGACCATCATGGCGGTTACCGCAGAATACTTCGACACCACAGTCGAAGACCTACGCGGCCCCGGAAAAACCCGGGCCCTCGCGCAGTCGCGCCAAATCGCGATGTATTTGTGCCGCGAACTCACCGATCTTTCGCTTCCCAAGATCGGGCAAGCCTTCGGTCGGGACCACACCACCGTCATGTACGCCCAACGCAAAATCCTGTCCGAGATGGCCGAACGGCGTGAAGTATTCGATCACGTCAAAGAACTCACCACTCGCATCCGTCAGCGCACCAAGCGATAACCGCGATAACCTCCTGATACAAACACAACGACATCCTGCATTCGACGTGTCGGAATCACTCCCAAAACCTGTGGACACCGCTGTGCACGGCCTCATCAACTCACCGGCGCGTACTGTGAAATCTGCCCCCAACTCCGGGTTGTCCCCAGGCACCGCCGGCAATCACCACACCCATCCACGCGGTCATTCACAGTCAACCGCCGCTCCTAGCAGCGCAAACCATATGTTCTCCCCACCATCCACACCCCTTATTACTGCTACTAAGTTATTTCTGTGGTTCCGGAGTCAAAGTAGGTCACGTGCACAGCATGAGCGTCGGCGCGGTCACCATCATCAACCACCATGACGAAGCACCGACGCGGGTCTGGCAACGCGTTGAGCTTTCCAGTTGACCGCGAAAGCTCTACGGTTGCCGGTACGGTCGCCGTGGCGACTACCGTCCACCGGGCCACTGGGTCTCCGCGGTTGCGGGCCGACTACCGGGCACTCGGTGCCCTCGTTGTCGTGAGGTGATGAAGGAACGTTATGGATGTGGCGATGACCAAACTCGGCGTCACCGACTTGAAGTTTCGATTGCAGCGGGACGTTTTCGCCGACGCAGTCGCCTGGGTGGCCAAAATCCTGCCTGCCAGGCCTACGGTTCCGGTGCTGGCCGGGGCGCTGTTAACCGGCTCGGAGCAGGGCTTGACCGTCTCCGGGTTTGACTACGAGGTATCTGCCGAGGCCCAGGTTGACGCTGAAATAGTTTCGCCTGGGCGTGTTTTGGTGTCCGGCCGGTTGCTGTCGGACATTACCCGCGCCCTTCCGAATCAGCCCGTCGAGTTTGGCGTCGACGGCTCCCGGGTGTCATTGACGTGCGGTAACAGCCGGTTCTCGCTACCGACGATGCCCATCGAGGACTATCCGGCATTGCCTGCGCTGCCCGCCGAGACCGGGACGCTGCCGGCGGATTTATTCGCCGAGGCGGTGAGCCAGGTGGCGGTTGCCGCGGGTCGAGATGACACGTTGCCAATGCTGACCGGCATTCGGATGGAAATCTCGGGCGCGAAGGTCGTTTTGGCCGCTACGGACAGGTTTCGCCTGGCGGTGCGCGAGCTGACCTGCTCGGTCGCCGCACCCGGCTTTGAGGCGGCGGTGCTGGTACCGGCCAAGACACTCGTTGAAGCCGCAAAAGCCGGCGGCGACGGTTCCGATGTCCATTTAGCGCTTGAAGGCGAATCCGTGGCCGGCAGGGATGGGCTGCTGGGCATCAGCGGAGACGGCAAGCGCAGCACGACCCGACTTCTCGGTGCCGAGTTTCCGAAGTTTCGGCAATTGTTGCCCACTGAGCACACCGCGGTGGCCACCATCGGTGTCGCCGAGCTGACCGAAGCGATCAAGAGAGTTGCGTTGGTTGCCGATCGGGGGGCACAAGTGCGGATGGAGTTTGCCGATGAGCTGTTGCGGCTGTCCGCGGGGGGCGATGATCTCGGCCGGGCGGAAGAAGTTTTGCCGGTTCACTTCGCCGGGGCGCCATTGATGATCGCGTTTAACCCCACCTACCTGATCGACGGATTGGGGTCGGTGCACTCCACCCGGGTGTCGTTCGGCTTTACTGAGCCCGGCAAGCCAGCATTGTTGCGGCCCGCGAGCGAAGACGATGTTCGGCGGCAGGGACCCGGCCCATTCCCGGCCGTGCACACCGAGTACGTCTATCTGCTGATGCCGGTTCGGCTGCCCGGCTAAAACGTGTCGAACAACCCGGTTGGTGCTCGGCACCGCCCTTTCGGGTGTTGTTTGGTTCCGGCCGTGGGTGCGGTGTCAACGTGGGTGCGCGTCATCTGGGCTGGTTTCACCACCGCGAGGGCGGTGGTCGGAGCGTCCGGCAGGCGAGCGTTGGTGACCCGGCCTGCCGCTTGGGGGTCCGGGGATCGAACAACGTGGTGGGTCTGGCCCCTAGCGGGTCGGATTGGTCGCCACCAGCAGACTCAACCGCAGTCAGTTGTTCGAGACGCTTGGGGGATCGTTCGTGCCTGCGATCCATGGACGGTTTGAGATGATCGAAGCGAACACGACACTTTGAGCGATGCTTCAACACATGCCGGATGATACGTTTGCGTGTTTGGGGATCCCGCAGAAAAGAGGCCGAGAAATGATCGATACCGACAGGATTTGTGGACGTGCGTTAAGCGCCGGTCAGATTGTGTAAAAGGGTGTACGTTCGAAATTTAGGACTGCATGATTTCCGGTCCTGGGCGCATACCAGTCTGGAATTGCTGCCGGGATCGACAGTATTCGTTGGCCCGAACGGATATGGCAAGACCAACCTGATTGAGGCCCTGTGGTATCTGTCGACCTTGGGCTCGCATCGGGCGGCAACGGATGCGCCGTTGATTCGAAGCGGAACATCACGGGCGATAGTGTCCGCGATCGTTGTACGCGGTAGCCGGGAATGCGCGATTGATGTCGAGATCTCGCCGGGGCGCGCGAACAAGGGATGGTTAAACCGCTCACCGGTGCGCAGCACGCAGGACTTAGTCGGGGTGCTGCGGGCGGTGCTGTTTGCTCCCGAAGACTTGGCTCTGGTTCGTGGAGAGCCGGTGGAGCGTCGTCGTTACCTCGATGAATTGATAACCGCCCGCCGGCCGGCAATGGCGGCGGTCCGAGCAGATTACGAAAAGGTACTGCGGCAGCGCACCGCGCTGCTGAAAACACTCTCTGTGGCCAGGCAGCCGGACGCGGCGATGCTAGACACCCTGGACGTGTGGGACGCGCGACTGGCCGCCCTTGGCGCGAAAGTGGTCGCCGCCCGCGTGGATCTGGTGAGTCAACTGACCGGTGAAGTAGCGAAAGCCTACGGATTGCTCGCTGGTGGCTCCGCCTCGATGTCGATCCGGTATCGCGCCAGCGTGGATCTCGGTGTGGGCGAGGGCGCCGACGCGGCGTCCGTTGAAGCTATTTTGCTTGCGGCGCTCTCGGAGCGCCGCGCCGCGGAGATCGAGCGCGGAGTGTGCCTGGCCGGTCCCCACCGCGACGACCTAGAAGTGCGCCTTGATGATCGACCCGCTAAAGGTTTCGCCAGCCATGGTGAATCGTGGTCGATGGCCTTGGCGTTGCGACTGGCCGCCTATGAGTTACTGCGGACCGATGGCGATGATCCGGTACTGTTGCTGGACGATGTGTTCGCAGAACTTGACGCGACCCGCCGGCAGGCATTGGCAACGGCGACCGCATCGGCAGAGCAAGTACTGGTGACTGCGGTGGCTGCTGAGGCCATTCCACCAAGTTTGGGGGCTCGACAGGTCATCATCGAATGGCGTCACGACGACTCCGAATCGGTGGTCCGCGGGTGATTGATAGCGAAGACGGACATGGATCTGGTTAGACGCGCGCTCGACGAAGCACGGCAGGCCGCGCGCGGTCCCCGCCGGGACTTCCAGCGCGGCCAATCTGCGGCGCCGTCACGTCGGGTGGCCGGATCGTCCCGCCGCCGACGCTGGTCCGGGCCGGGCCCGGACCCACGCGATCCACAGCCGCTGGGAAAGGTGGCGCGCGAGCTCGCACGCCAACGCGGATGGTCATCACGAGTCGCCGAGGGCGTGCTGTTCGGCCGGTGGCCGGTGGTCGTCGGCCGGCAGATCGCGGAGCACGCCGTGCCGATCTCCTTGCGTGACGGAGTGTTGACTATTACGGCGGACTCGACGGCCTGGGCGACGCAGTTGCGCCTGATGCAGGCCCAGCTGCTGGCGGGGATTACCGCGGCCCTCGGAGAGCGGACGGTGACCGCGGTCAAAATCGTCGGCCCGGCCGCGCCGTCCTGGCGCAAGGGGCCATTACACGTCGCCGGCCGAGGACCCCGGGACACCTATGGCTAGCGCCATACCGGCTCAGGCAACTGCAGGCTGAGAGCGCCGGGGAGCACCGTAAGGCCCCCGGCAAGTCCCTGACCCGTGGCGAGCGCCGCCAAGCGCCACTAGACGCCGTCAGCCGGGCAGAAACACCCTTTAAGAATCGGTGCCGGCCGTCAATACCGGTAAACTGGTGGATGCGACTGCTGCGGTGACTGGACCGCTCGCATGCAACCCCAAGGAGAGCATTCCGACCGTGGCTGCCCACAAGCAAAAGGCACAAAAGGCACAAGAGGAATACGGCGCTGAATCGATCACGATTCTTGAGGGCCTCGACGCCGTCCGCAAACGCCCCAGCATGTACATCGGCTCCACCGGCGAGCGGGGTTTGCACCATCTGATCTGGGAAGTCGTCGATAACGCGGTCGATGAGGCGATGGCCGGATATGCCACCAACATCGATGTTCGTCTGCTCGCCGACGGCGGCGTTGAGGTCGCTGACAACGGGCGGGGAATTCCGGTGGCCACCCACGCAACGGGTGTGCCGACCGTCGACGTGGTGATGACGCAGTTGCACGCGGGCGGCAAGTTCGATGGGCAAGCGTATGCCGTGTCCGGCGGGCTGCACGGCGTCGGGGTCTCGGTCGTCAACGCGTTGTCAACGCGGATGGAGGTGGAGATTTGCCGCGATGGCTACGAGTGGTTTCAATCCTACGACCATTCCACGCCGGGAACCCTGAAGCAAGGCGATCCCACCACGAGAACTGGCACCGTGGTGCGGTTCTGGGCGGACCCGAGCATTTTCGAGACCACCAATTACGACTTCGAGACGGTGGCGCGCCGCTTACAAGAAATGGCGTTTTTGAACAAAGGCCTGACCATTACCCTCACCGATGAACGGGTCACCGCCGAGGAGGTAGTTGACGAAGTCGTCAGTGATATTGCTGACGCTCCGAGGTCCGCCGGGGAGCAAGCCACCGCGCCGCAGTACAAGGTGCGGCACCGCACCTTCCACTATCCCGGGGGCCTGGTCGATTTCGTCAAACACATCAACCGCACCAAGCAACCGATCCACAACAGCGTCGTCGAGTTCTCCGGCAAGGGAGCCGGTCATGAGGTTGAGGTCGCGATGCAGTGGAACGCCGGCTATTCGGAGTCGGTGCACACCTTCGCCAATACGATCAACACGCACGAGGGCGGCACTCACGAAGAAGGCTTTCGCGCGGCGTTGACCGGCGTGGTCAACAAGTACGCGAAGGACCGCAAGCTGCTCAAGGACAAAGATCCCAACCTGACCGGCGACGACATCCGTGAAGGGCTCGCCGCCGTCATCTCGGTGAAAGTGCGCGAACCACAGTTTGAGGGTCAAACCAAGACCAAACTCGGTAACACCGAAGTGAAATCGTTCGTCCAGCGGGTGTGCAACGAACAGCTTACGCATTGGTTCGAGGCAAACCCCGCAGACGCGAAGGTCGTCGTCAACAAGGCAGTGTCATCAGCGCAGGCCCGCATAGCTGCCCGTAAAGCCCGGGAGTTGGTGCGCCGCAAGACAGCGACCGATATCGGTGGACTACCCGGCAAGCTCGCGGACTGTCGTTCGAGCGATCCTCGCAAATCGGAATTGTACGTAGTAGAAGGTGATTCGGCAGGAGGCTCGGCTAAAAGCGGCCGGGACTCGATGTTCCAGGCTATCCTTCCACTGCGTGGCAAGATCATCAACGTCGAAAAGGCCCGCATCGACCGAGTGCTGAAGAACACGGAGGTACAGTCAATCATCACTGCGCTAGGCACCGGCATTCACGATGAGTTCGATATTTCCAAGCTGCGCTACCACAAGATCATTTTGATGGCCGACGCCGACGTTGACGGCCAGCACATCTCGACCCTGTTGTTGACCCTGTTGTTCCGGTTCATGAAACCCTTGATCGAACAAGGGCATGTGTTTTTAGCCCAACCCCCGTTGTACAAATTAAAGTGGCAGCGCAGTGAACCGGAGTTCGCCTACTCTGACCGGGAGCGTGACGGATTGCTGGAGGCCGGTTTGAAGGCCGGCAAGAAGATCGACAAAGACGACGGCATCCAGCGCTACAAGGGCTTGGGCGAGATGAACGCGAAAGAACTATGGGAAACCACCATGGACCCTACGGCCCGGGTATTGCGTCGGGTCACCCTTGATGACGCGGCCGCCGCCGACGAACTGTTCTCTATCTTGATGGGTGAAGATGTCGACGCTCGCCGCAGCTTCATCACCCGCAACGCCAAGGACGTCCGCTTCCTGGATATTTGACTCGGCATTTGAGTAAGTATCTGAGCACACATCGGCGGGCTTGCCCGCTATTACCAACCGGCCGGTGAGGAAAACATGACAGATACGACGCTGCCTCCGGGCGACGGCCCGCTGGAACGGGTTGAACCCGTTGACATCCAGCAGGAAATGCAGCGCAGCTACATCGATTACGCCATGAGTGTCATCGTGGGTCGTGCGCTGCCCGATGTTCGTGACGGTCTCAAACCCGTCCATCGGCGAGTTTTGTACGCGATGTTCGACTCCGGTTTCCGTCCGGATCGCGGTCATGTCAAATCGGCGCGTTCGGTGGCCGAGACGATGGGCAACTACCACCCACATGGGGACGCGTCGATCTACGACACCTTGGTGCGTATGGCGCAGCCATGGTCGTTGCGCTATCCGCTGGTGGACGGCCAGGGAAACTTCGGTTCGCCGGGCAACGACCCACCGGCAGCGATGAGGTACTGCTTGACTAAAAATGCGTTGGTGCGGTTGCCGTTTGGCAAGTCCGTGCGGATCGGTAACATCGTTTCGGGAGCTCGTCCCAACTCCGATGCCGCTATCGAAATGAAGGTTCTTGACCGGCATGGTAATCCGGTCGTTGCCGATCGATTATTCCATTCAGGAGCACACCAGACGTACACGGTGCGTACCACCGAGGGTTATGAGATCACCGGTACGGCTAATCATCCGCTACTGTGCCTCGTCAATGTCGCTGGCGTACCGACGTTGTTGTGGAAGTTAATCGAAGAGATCAGCCCGGGCGACCATGTCGCCCTGCAACGCACGCCGCCGGTAGAGTTTGATCCATCCGACTGGCTAGGCGCGATGCACGCCGACCTTTTCGGGTTCAGCGATCCGGCCACCATTGCTGGCGACCCCGGCTGGCGGGGCGCGTCGCTAACCCGGCGATCCACTGCTACCGCGGTACCGGAACAGTTGTGGCAGCAGCCCGCGGGGGTCAAGCGGGCGTTCCTGCAAACACTCTTTGAGAACCACGCTTCATGCTCGACGGCTCCAGCTCAGGCGATTGAAATTTGCTACTCGACAGCAAGTGCGCAGCTGGCCGCCGATGTACAGCAGATGCTGCTCGAGTTCGGCGTGGTGTCCCAGCGGTACCGGCACCGCACCGATGAACACCGGATTGTTATCGTCAACCGCTCCCACGCCGAGGCGTTCGCACGCCAGGTCGGTTTCGGCGGAGCTAAGCAGACAAAGCTGCTGGAGATTTTGTCGGCTACGCCATCGTGTGCCGGCGTGGGCGGCGATAACGTACCCGGGCTGGCGAGGTTTATCCGCATGTACGCCGGTGGTACGCGCGCAAACCGCGACTGGCTGGAGCGCCATGAGGTGGGCTGCATACCGTATTGGCGGACGCATGCCGGGCAGATCCTTCAGCGCATCGCCGATCCCGATGTTCGCGCGCTCGCCGTGGAGTTGACCGATGGGCGGTTTTACTACGCGCGGGTTGGCTCGGTGACCGACGCCGGGGTGCAACCGGTGTTCAGCCTGCGCGTTGACAGCGACGACCATGCGTTCATCGCCAACGGGTTTATCAGCCACAACACCGAAGCCCGCCTTACCCCGTTAGCGATGGAGATGTTGCGTGAAATCGATGAAGAGACAGTCGATTTCATACCCAACTACGATGGCCGGGTACAAGAGCCGACGGTGCTGCCGAGCCGCTTTCCCAACTTGCTGGCCAATGGCTCCGGAGGTATCGCCGTCGGTATGGCGACTAACATCCCGCCGCACAACCTGCGCGAGCTGGCTGAGGCCGTTTTTTGGTGCCTGGACAACTTCGATGCCGATGAGGAGGCGACGCTGGCGGCGGTGATGCAGCGGGTCAAAGGCCCCGACTTCCCCACCGCGGGGCTGATCGTCGGCTCGCAGGGCATTGCCGAGGCCTATCGGACGGGCCGGGGTTCGATACGGATGCGCGGTGTGGTCGAGGTAGAGGAGGATTCCAGGGGCCGAACTTCGCTGGTGATCACCGAGCTGCCCTATCAGGTCAACCACGACAACTTCATCACCTCGGTCGCCGAGCAGGTCCGTGATGGCAAGCTCGCCGGCATCGCCAACATCGAAGACCAAAGTAGTGATCGGGTGGGCCTGCGCATCGTCATCGAGCTGAAACGCGATGCGGTAGCGAAAGTGGTGCTGAACAACCTTTACAAGCACACTCAGCTGCAAACCAGCTTTGGCGCCAACATGCTCGCGATCGTCGATGGGGTGCCCCGCACGCTGCGGCTGGATCAGCTGATTCGGCACTACGTCAACCACCAGCTCGACGTGATCGTGCGCCGCACCACCTACCGATTGCGCAAGGCCAACGAGCGGGCCCACATCTTACGCGGCTTGGTCAAGGCTCTCGATGCGCTCGACGAGGTCATTGCGTTGATCCGGGCGTCGCAGACCGTCGACGCCGCTCGGGCGGGGTTAGTCGAATTACTCGACATCGATGAACTCCAGGCGCAGGCGATCCTCGATATGCAGCTGCGCCGGTTGGCAGCGCTGGAACGTCAGCGCATCATCGATGATCTGGCCAAGATAGAGGCCGAGATCGCCGACCTGCAAGACATTTTGGCCAAACCTGGGCGCCAGCGTGGCATCGTGCGCGATGAGTTGGCCGAAATCGCCAACAAACACGGTGACGATCGGCGCACCCGTATTGTGACAGCCGACGGCGAAGTCAGCGACGAGGATTTAATCGCCCGCGAGGACGTTGTGGTCACCATTACCGAAACCGGTTACGCCAAGCGCACCAAGACCGGGCTATATCGTAGCCAAAAGCGCGGCGGCAAGGGCGTGCAGGGTGCCGGGCTCAAGCAGGACGACATCGTCGCGCACTTTTTCGTGTGCTCGACACATGACTGGATTTTGTTTTTCACTAGCCAGGGGCGGGTGTACCGGGCGAAGGCCTATGAGCTGCCCGAGGCATCTCGGACCGCCCGCGGTCAGCATGTCGCCAACCTGCTGGCGTTCCAGCCCGACGAGCGTATTGCGCAGGTAATCCAAATTCACAGCTATGCCGACGCCCCCTACCTGGTGTTGGCGACCCGCAACGGCCTGGTGAAAAAAACGCGGCTTAGCGAATTCGACTCCAACCGCTCGGGTGGAATCGTGGCCATTAACCTGCGCGACGATGATGAGCTGGTGGGTGCCGTGCTCTGCTCAGCCGACGACGACCTGCTGCTGGTCTCGGCCAATGGCCAGTCCATCAGGTTTTCCGCGACCGATGAAGCGCTGCGCCCGATGGGCCGAGCCACCTCGGGCGTACAAGGCATGCGGTTCAACGCCGACGACCGGCTGCTGTCGCTGAATGTGGTCCGCGAAGGCACATATCTATTGGTGGCGACGTCGGGCGGCTATGCCAAGCGCACCGCGATCGAGGAGTACCCGGTTCAGAATCGCGGCGGCAAGGGCGTGTTGACAATCCAATATGACCGTCGCCGCGGCCGGCTCGTTGGAGCGTTGGTCGTCGACGACCACAGTGAGCTGTACGCGATCACGTCCGGAGGTGGCGTGATCCGAACGACGGCACGCCAAATTCGCAAGGCCGGCCGGCAGACCAAGGGTGTGCGGTTGATGAACCTGGCTGAGGGGGACACACTGTTAGCCATCGCGCGCAATGCCGAGGAGCCCGACAGCGAGGGGGAGCCCTCGCATTAGACTCGAGCCGCCGCGAGATGACGAGACCGGGACCGCCCGGGCGGCCGGGTACCCAGCGAGGTAAGGAGCCGGGGTGACGCCACCAAATGAGCCGGGATACCCCAGGCTGGGAGGTAGCCCAAACGGAAATGGCCCGGTTGACCGAGAGGGGACCCAGCGCCCGGCACCGGGGAGCGCCGGGGGGCGCATGCCCGACACCACCGACATGCCGCCATGGCAGCGCGGCGCCCGAAAACAGCCACCGGCACACCGCCCGCCACCGCAACCAGCGGGGCACAGCGAACGACGATTGCTCGACCAACCGCCGGAGGCTGACCCCCGCCCGGCCCCGTATGTCGCGGAGGCACCTACCTCGGGCGTTCGGCCCGGACCCCGGCCCGAGGAGCCCCAACCCGCGTCAGCACCCCGTGACCGCAACCGCGGCGAGGTCTACAGCAGTGAGCTACCCGACTTGTCCGACCCGTTGGGGCGGCCCGCGCAGCGCAGAGCCGCGCCGGAGCGTGCGCCGGGAACCTCGGCCGCGCCGGATCGGCCGGTGGGCGCGGAACCCCGGGTACAAGTATCACGACGAGCACGCGGCCCGGTGCGAGCCAGCATGCAGGTCCGCCGCATCGATCCGTGGAGCACCCTGAAGGTGTCCCTGATCTTGTCTGTGGCGCTGTTCTTCGTCTGGATGATCGCGGTCGCGTTCCTGTATTTGGTGCTCGGTGGCATGGGCGTATGGAGCAAGCTCAACAGCAACGTGGGCGACCTGCTGAACAACACCACGGGCGGTGGCGGAGAACTCGTCTCCAGCGGCACCATTTTTGGCGGCGCGCTGCTGATCGGGTTGGTCAACATCGTCTTGCTCACCGCGATGGCCACCGTCGGCGCGCTTATCTACAACTTGACGACCGATCTCATCGGCGGCATCGAAGTGACCCTCGCAGACCGGGATTAGGCGCCGCCCCTATTCGACCGACCGTGGTAGCGACGTGCTGGAATTGGGAGTCGACGACGAGTGCGGTAGTCTCGTCGCTCGGCCGTGGGTGCGGGCCTATAGCTCAGGCGGTTAGAGCGCTTCGCTGATAACGAAGAGGTCGGAGGTTCGAGTCCTCCTAGGCCCACCACCAGGTGTTGGCCGAGGGCCTTGTGGACATCGCGCCCCCGCGCACGGTGGTCACCGTGGCACGGAGGCGCGAGACGATGCGGCACCGAGGTGGGGCACACGGCCGCCGACCACCACGCGGGTCGGAATGAGGGGCCTTAGCTCAGCCGGTAGAGCGCTGCCTTTGCAAGGCAGAAGTCAGGGGTTCAAATCCCCTAGGCTCCACACTGGACGACGCCCGGCGGCCGCCGGCGCCTGGGTGGCCGCCGGCCATGCCCGATACCCGGCCGGGGAGCGACGGGCTCTGCCATCATGCGATTTACGGCGCCGGTTGCACGTCGACGCTGGGAGGACGCGGCGACGGTTCGGGGCGTGGCGATCGGCGGACGCGCAGGAACGCAACCGCGCCGCCGACAAGAAGCATCCCCGCGGCGGCCGTGGCCACCCACCGACGCAGGCTGCGGCGTTGGGAGCGCCGTGGGTGCCGTACTGCCTGCGGCAGCCCGGTTGCCAGCCCCTGCGCGACGGCACGGCCCGGTGGCGTGGTTTCGTGGATGGCGTCAAAGTCCCGGGCCGACTTGCGTTGCCGGTACCGGCGCCACATAGTGGATGCGCCCGCCCGTGCGGAATGGGCTCCGAGCCCCACGACACCGCGTGTCATCTCCAGCGGCCCGACCGCCGTGTAGGTTAAGCCTCGGGCCAATCGCTGCCGAGGGGTCATCCGCTCTTCCACCTTCACGCCCATGGCACGCCTTTCTGTCGACCGTTGGTCCGGGTTCCCCCAGCCTGCCATGTTCAGATACACGTGGGCCGGATCCCGTCGCTTTGGACACCCGCGGCGGTGACGGCTAACAGCCGATGGCAGACTGTCACGGCGTGACCAACAGCCCAATACCGACCGTCACCGCCACATTGCACACCAACCGCGGCGACATCAAGATCGCGCTCTTCGGCAACCACGCCCCTAAGACAGTCGCCAACTTCGTGGGTCTGGCGCAAGGCACCAAAGAGTATTCCACCCAAAACGCCTCCGGGGGCACCTCCGGCCCGTTCTACGATGGGGCGATTTTTCACCGGGTCATCGAGGGCTTCATGATCCAAGGTGGCGATCCGACGGGAACGGGCCGTGGTGGCCCGGGCTATCAGTTCGCCGACGAATTTCACCCCGAGCTGCAGTTCGATAGGCCCTACCTACTGGCGATGGCCAACGCGGGCCCGGGCACCAACGGGTCGCAGTTTTTCATCACCGTCAACAAAACCCCGCATTTAAATCGCCGCCACACCATCTTTGGCGAGGTCATCGATGCCGAGTCGCGCCGCGTCGTCGACACCATCGCCGCTTGCCCCACCGACGGCAACGATCGCCCGACCGACCCAGTCGTCATCGAATCGGTCACGATCCGCTGAACTTTCCCGAGCCTCGGGTTAGCGACGCCCATCGCCGGCGTATCCGGCGGCGGTGAGCGCGTCGAGCACATTCAGGGGGTCAGTGCCCAGGTCCCAGCGGGAAAAGATCAGCAAACGGCCATCGGACGTTTCGATCTCGAGCAGTCGTACCTTGCGCCCGATGCGATGAAACTCGGTGATGCGGATGACCTTGATCTCGGTTCGCTGGACTACCCGGGCCCGTGACCAGCTTCGGGCCAGCAGACCTTCGGGGGTGATAGCCAGTTTTGGGCGGGCGCGCCCGGAAGCACCGGCAAACAAGATCAGGCCTACCGCGGCGACAGCGGTCAAAAGCCGGCCCGGCGGGTCTGTGACCAAGATCACAGACATGATAGCCAGCACAGCACCCGCTGCGCCGCAGCCAGCCACTTCGGTCTTTCGAGGCGCCCATTGTGTTTGCTGCACCGCACTCCTGGACCTGGTGATCAGCGCTGATCGGGCTATCCACAGACGCTATCAACAATGGGGATGAATCACACTCGTGTGATTGAGTGACCATAACATTGCCGCAACCATAACAGCGGGTGTCTGCAACGTATCCCCCTGGGCGCCCCCACCCGGCGCCAAAAACGCTATCGCCAGCGCATGGTGAGCAACAGGCCGGTGATCATGAAGGCAAAGGCGATCGCGTAGTTCCACGGACCGAGGTTGGCCATCCATTGCAGCACCGCGGGGGTGTCGCTGCCCGCAGCCGCCAACTGGAACACCATCAGCCAGATCAGCCCGATCAGCATCAGTCCGAGAAACAACGCGACAAACCACACGCTCGACGGGCCCGCCTTGACCTTCACCGGGGTACGGCTGACCGCGGTGGCGGTGAAGCCGGTCTTTTTGCGGACCTTGGACTTGGGCATTGGCACCTCGGCACGGTCGAGTGGATGCAACGATGAAGCTGCACGCGTTATTCAGCCCACAGATTAACTCACCGGCGAGCAGTGAACGGAGAGCCGATGGCCGACCCGGACACCGGGCTGGGCGCCCGGCTTCCCCGCGGGCGAACCCGCGGCCCTCACGATCGTCGCGCGGGCCCACGATCCGGCAAGGTGCCTCGCCGAAGCGGCCTAAGCCATCGCTTGCTGTGGCCGTCGGGCGTCCCGCTGGTGTGCTTGCTTGCCGGGCTGCTGCTGGCCGCCACGCACGGGGTGTCCGGTGGGACCGAGATCCGCCGCAGTGACGCGCCCCGCTTGGTCGACCTCCTCCACGAGGCGCAATCCTCGGCCGCGCGGCTCAGCGCTGAACGCGACGCACTGGCCGCCGCGATCGATTCCACCCACGGTCGCTCGGTCAACACGGCGCTCGCGGCGATGCGGGCGCGATCGGCACAACTGGCCGGCGAGGCCGGCCTTGATCCCCTCCACGGACCCGGCCTGGTGGTGACCCTTACGGACGCCAAGCGCGACGCCTTCGGCCGTTTCCCGCGTGACGCCTCCCCCGACGACCTGGTCGTGCATCAGCAAGACATCCAGGCGGTGCTCGATGCGTTGTGGCGCGCCGGCGCGGAGGCGATCCAGATGCAAGACCAGCGCATCATCGCGACATCGGCGCCTCGCTGCGTCGGAAACACCCTCCTGCTCAACGGGCGTACTTACAGCCCCCCGTACACGATTGCGGCGATCGGTGATGCCACGGCGATGCAGGCCGCGCTGGCGGCGGCTCCCTTGGTGACCCTCTACAAGCAGTATGCGGTTCGGTTCGGTCTGGGTTATGGCGAACACGTCAAGGCCGATGTGCAGATCGCCGGCTACACCGAGCCCGTGCAGATGCGCTTCGCCGAACCGGCGGGCCCGGTGAGCTACTGAGCCCGGTCGATCCGACTCGGCGGTAACCTGACACGGTGCGGATCCTGGTTGTCGACAACTACGACAGTTTCGTGTTCAACCTGGTGCAATACCTGGGGCAACTCGGGGTGCAGGCACAGGTATGGCGCAACGACGACGTGAGGTTGTCCGACGAGCCCGCCGCCGCCGCGCAGTTTGACGGCGTGTTGCTCAGCCCGGGCCCAGGCACCCCGGAACGCGCAGGGGCATCGATCGCGCTGGTGCGCGCCTGCGCCGCCACCCGCACCCCGCTGCTGGGAGTGTGCTTGGGACACCAGGCGATCGGTGTGGCATTCGGCGCGGCTGTGGATCGCGCGCCGGAGCTGTTGCATGGTAAGACCAGCAGCGTTTTCCACACGAATGTTGGTGTGCTAGAGGGACTGCCGGATCCATTTACCGCGACCCGATATCACTCGCTGGCCATCCTGCCGCAAACCGTGCCGGCCGTGCTGGAGGTGACCGCCCGCACCCGCAGCGGGGTCATCATGGCGGTGCGCCACACTGAGCTGCCGATCCACGGTGTGCAGTTTCATCCGGAGTCCATCCTCACCGAGGGCGGGCACCGGATGCTGGCGAACTGGCTGGCCTATTGCGGGCAACCCCGAGACGAGGCGTTGATACGCCGGCTGGAAAACGAGGTGCTCGCCGCCGTGCGTCCCCACGCCCCCGAACAATCCTTCTTCGCCCCCACGCGTTCCCCAACGCCGCCCGCCCGGCCCGTGGCCGCTACTGGCCGAACTTCAACGTGATCGGTGCGTCCTTGTTGACGCCCTGGCCCGGCGCCGGGCTCTGATAAACCACGCGGTTGTGGTTGGCGCCGCCGGCGTCGACGTCGGCACCCTTGATCAGCACGCCGGTCCAGCCCAGCGCACGCAGCTGTGGTTCTGCCTCGGTCCAAAACAGCCCAGACAGGTCGGGCATCACGAACTGGTTGCCTTTGGACACTTTCAGCTCGATCACCGAATCCACCGGAACAGTCACGCCCGCAGGGGGATTGGTGCCGATCACGTCGCCGGCTGGGCGGGGACTGTCCACCGCGGCTTGGCTGAACCGGCTGAAGCCATAGACGGTAAGGTTCTTTTCCGCCAGCTCAACCGTCTGGCCGGCGACGTCAGGGATCTGCTTGGTGGCCGGGCCGGAGCCGATGATGATGGTGATCTCGTTGGTGATCGCCGAGGTCTGGTTGGCCGGCGGGTTGGTGGCGATGACCCGGCCCTCCAGTTCCGGTGTCGACGGGGAGTCGGCTTGCTTGAAGCGGCTGAACCCGGCGGCCCTCAGCTTCTTCACCGCTTCGGCATAGCTCAGCGAGGAGACATCGGGCAGTTCCCGCTGCTCGGGTCCGGTGGACACGTTGACGGTTATCTCATCACCCGCCGCCACCGAGGCGTTGGCGGCAGGGTCGGTGCCGATGACGTGGTCGGGCGGTACCGATGAGTCGGGTTTCTGCAAGGTGCGCGTCTTAAAACCACGGTTTTGCAGCGTGGCGATAGCGTCGGCCGATGCCTGGCCGCGCACATCGGGGACTTTAACCTCACGGGACGGGCCGCCGAACGCGTTGATCAGGACGCTGACGACGACGGTCAGCACCGCCAGCACCGCGACCGCGACCAACCAGTGGCCCACCGAACCGCCGGTGTGTTCACCGGCGAAATCGAGCCGGCGCGACGCTGAGTCGGCGCGCGATGCCGCGCGATCAGGGTGATTGCTGCCATGGCTGGACGCCAGCAGCCGGGCTCGCTCCGCGTCGGTAAGCACCTTGGGAGCTTCCGGTGGCTCGCCGCTGTGCACCCGGACCAGGTCGGCGCGCATCTCCGCAGCGGTTTGGTAACGATTCTCCGGGTTTTTGGCAAGCGCCTTGAGCACTACCGCGTCGAGGTCAGCCGAGATGCCCTCACGTCGTTGTGACGGCGGTACCGGGTCTTCGCGGACGTGCTGATAGGCGACCGAAACCGGCGAGTCGCCGGTAAAAGGCGGCTCACCGGTGAGGATTTCGTAGAGTACGCAGCCCAGCGAATAGACATCGGAGCGAGCATCGACGGTGTCGCCACGGGCCTGTTCGGGCGACAGGTATTGGGCGGTCCCGATGACCGCCGCAGTCTGGGTGACTCTGTTGCCGCTGTCAGCGATGGCCCGCGCGATGCCGAAGTCCATCACCTTCACCGCATTGGTCGAGGTGATCATGATATTTGCCGGTTTGACATCGCGGTGGATGATGCCGTTCTGGTGGGAGAAGTTCAGCGCCTGACAGACATCGGCGATGACCTCGATAGCCAACTGCGGTGGCATCGGCCCCTCGGTGTGCAGGATGTCGCGCAGCGTCACACCGTCGACGTACTCCATGACGATGTAGGGCAGCGGACCGGCCGGCGTCTGCGCCTCCCCGGTGTCATAGACCGCGACGATCGCCGGGTGGTTCAGGGCGGCGGCGTTTTGCGCCTCGCGCCGGAAGCGGAGGTAGAAGCTGGGGTCGCGGGCCAGGTCGGCGCGCAGCACTTTGACCGCCACGTCGCGGTGCAACCGCAGGTCGCGGGCGAGGTGCACCTCGGACATGCCCCCGAAGCCGAGGATTTCACCAAGCTCGTAGCGGTCGGACAGCTGTTGTGGGGTGGTCATCGCGGTATCTCATGTCGGGGCAGCGACTCGTGCCGTCGCGACCCTGGGACAACCCAGCGCGGCGCGATAACCCGGCCCTCCACCGCAAGCCCGTACCCGCGCCATGGGTCACCCCCCCGGCTCGGATCGTCGACCGGGATGGGTTGCGGCTGCGCACTTCGCCATCCAGGATTACCTGTCATTTCGCGGTCCGTCCAATTGGACGGTCGTGCCGGCGGCGAGCCGGCGGACGGTTGGCTACTCGGCGGGATCCCGGTGTTGGTCACCGTGGGCGCGGACGGCTGCTGCTGGCCGTTCTGGTTGTGAGCGTTGATGACGATGAGCACTGCGATGATGATCGCCAGCGCCCCTAGCACCCCGGCCGCCCAGAGCAGCGCACGCTGACCCGACGAGAACGTGCGCTGCGGCGGCGGGCGGTGACCACCCGTTGTGGGCCGCGAGCGGCGCGCCGCCGGGGCCCGGCCGGTCGGGCTGACCGCCGCTCGAGCAGGTGTGCCCGACGGGATTGCGGCCGGTGCCGCCCGTCCGGCGGGCATCTGGCTCGGGCGGGGTGGCCGGCGCCCGGCGCGAACCGCGGCGACGGCGTCGGCGAACGGCCCGCCGCTTTTGTAGCGCAGCTGAGGGTTTTTGACGAGGGTGATCTCGATAAGCTCGCGCACGTTGGGCGGAATGTCGGTGGGCAGCGGCGGCGGCTGTTCTTTGATGTGCTTCATTGCCACCGTCAAAGCGCCGTCACCTGTGAATGGGCGTTTACCCGAAACCGCCTCGTAGCCAACAACTCCCAGCGAGTACACATCACTGGCCGGAGTCGCCTCTTGGCCGAGGGCCTGTTCTGGCGCGATGTATTGGGCGGTGCCCATCACCATGCCGGTCTGGGTCACCGGCGCAGCGTCGACGGCCTTGGCGATGCCGAAGTCGGTGATCTTGACCTGGCCGGTGGGGGTGATCAGGATGTTGCCGGGCTTGACATCGCGGTGCACCAACCCGGCCGCGTGCGCGACCTGCAAGGCACGTCCCGTCTGCTCAAGCATGTCGAGCGCATGCCGCAGCGAAAGCCGGCCAACGCGCTTGAGCACCGAGTTCAGCGGCTCACCGTTGACCAACTCCATCACCAGGTAGGCGGTGCGGCCCTCGCCGTCCATGGTCGTTTCGCCGTAGTCGTGGACACTGGCGATTCCCGGGTGGTTGAGCATCGCGGTGGTCCGCGCCTCCGCCCGGAACCGTTCGATGAATTCCGGGTCGGAGGAGAACTCGCTTTTGAGCACCTTGACCGCGACTCGCCGACCCAGCCGGCTGTCGACGGCCTCCCACACTTGGCCCATCCCGCCGGTGGCGATGAGGCGCTGCAGGCGGTACCGGCCGGACAGCGTCACACCTACTCGCGGGGTCATGGCCCTCCCTGCAGCGCGGCCTCGATCACCGCGCGCCCGATCGGTGCAGCGAGCGCACCGCCGGTCGCGGCCAGCCGCTCAGCGCCGTTCTCCACCAGTACCGCGACAGCCACCTTCGGACGCTGCGCGGGCGCAAAGGCGATATACCACGCGTGGGGTGGAGTGTTCCGAGGGTCGGTGCCATGCTCTGCGGTACCGGTTTTGGAGGCGATCTGCACGCCGGGGATGGCCCCTTTCTGCTGTGTGACGTTCTCGGCGCCGACCATCAATTCTGTCAGCTTAGCGGCGACCTGCGGCGAGACCGCGCGCCGCTGCACGTGCGGAGCGGTAACGCGGATGGTAGCCAGGTCCGGCCCCGTGAGGCTGTCGACCAGGTAGGGCTGCATGGTCACCCCGCCGTTCGCGATTGTCGCCGCTACCACGGCGTTTTGCAGCGGCGTCAGGGCAACGTCTTTTTGCCCGATTGCGGACATACCCAGGGCGGCAGCGTCCGGGATGGGGCCGATGGTGGATTCGCCAACTTGCAGCGGAATAGGGTCGGGCGGGTCGTCGATCCCGAACGCCTGTGCGGCGCGGCGCAGGGCGTTGGCGCCGGTGAGAATGCCCAGTTGGACGAAGGCGGTGTTGCACGATAACGCGAAGGCTTCCCGCAGGGACACCGTGGGCTCGCCGCCGCACGGAGCGCCGCCGTAGTTTTGCAGGACGGCCGTGCTTCCGGGCAGCGGTATCATCGGGTCGGCGGTCAACTGCTCGTCCTCGGTGGCCCCGGCTTCCAGCGCCGCCGCGGTGGTGATCACCTTAAACGTGGAACCGGGCGGATACGTTTCGGAGATGGCGCGATTGGTCATCGGGGAATCGGGGTCATCACGCAACCGCTGCCAGGCCGCCGCCTGCTCGGCGGGGTTGTGCGACGCCAGCAGATTGGGGTTATAAGACGGCGATGACAGCAGTGCCAGGATTTTGCCCGTGGAGGGCTCGACTGCGACGACCGCGCCCTTGCACGGGCCGTTGCAACCTTGCTGCATCGCCTCCCAGCCGGCCTGTTGGACGCGGGGGCTGATGGTGGTGTTGACGTTGCCGCCGCGCGGGTCACGACCGGTGAAGAAGTCGGCGAGCCGGCGACCGAGCAGCCGCTGGTCGGACCCATTGAGTAGCGCGTCTTCAGCGCGCTCAAGGCCCGTGCTGGAATAGCGCAGCGAGTAAAAGCCGGTAATCGGCGCGTACATCGCCGGTTTGGGGTAGACGCGCAGGAAGCGAAACCGGTCGTCGGCGGCTACCGAGTACGCCAGCAACTGCCCTTGAGCGGTGATCTGGCCCCGCTGACGCGAATATTCGTCGAGCAACACTCGCTGGTTGCGGGGGTCGGCGCGCAGCCCATCGGCGGCGAACACCTGCGTGATAGTGGCGTTGAGCAGCAGCAGCACGATCAACGCCATCACGGTCACCGAGATTCGGCGCAGCGAGGCGTTCATGCGCGCCTGATCACCTCGGTGTCGGTGACCGCGAGCGGGACCGTGTCACGGGCCCGCGGGCCGAGTGGACGCCGGGCTCCATGTGAGATTCGCACCAAGATGGCGAGAAGTAGATAGTTGGCCAAAAGAGATGACCCGCCGTAAGACAACCACGGCGTGGTCAAACCGGTCAGCGGCACGAGTTTGGTCACGCCGCCGACGACAATGAACAGCTGAATCGCCAGCGTCGATGCCAGGCCGCCCGCCAGCAGTTTGCCGAAGCTGTCGCGGATAGCGATCGCGGTACGCAGTCCGCGGACGATGAGGATGGTATAGAGCATCAACAGGCCGGCCAATCCGACCAGCCCGAGTTCTTCGCCAAAGGCGGCGATGATGAAATCGGTCGACGCCGCCGGCACGGTGTCGGGTTGCCCGTTACCCAGGCCGGTGCCGAAGATGCCGCCCGTAGCAAAGCTGAACAGCGACTGGACGATTTGGTAGGAGCTGCCTTCGGGATCGGCGAATGGGTGCAGCCAGGTCTGCACGCGGATCCGGACGTGGCCAAAAATGTAGTACGCTACAACACTTCCCGTGGCGAATAGCGCCAAGCCGATAACGATCCAGCTCAAGCGCTGGGTGGCCAGGTAAACCACCACCAGAAAGGACGCATACAGCAGCAGCGACGTGCCCAGGTCCTTTTCGAAGACCATCACACCCACCGAGATCACCCAGGCCGCCAGCAGCGGCGCCAAGTCTCGCGGACGTGGCACGGTCATGCCCATGACATGCTTGCCGGCGCTGGTGAACAGGCCCCTCTTGGCTACTAGAACCGCGGAGAAAAAGATGAGCAGGAGGATCTTCGAAAACTCCGCAGGCTGGATTGAAAAGCCCGGAAACCGGATCCAGATCTTGGCACCGTTATGCTCAGAAAACGATGCCGGCAGCAGTGCCGGGATAGCCAGCATCATCAGGCCGGCAAACCCGCACGTGTAGCCGTAGCGCGCGAGCCGCCGATGGTCCTTCAAAAAGGCCACCGTCAGAGCGAACGCGGCGACGCCGATCAGGGTCCACAGCATCTGTTGGCGTGCGCTGTAATGGGTGTCGACACCGGCCGCACTGTCGGCGATGTCCAGCCGATGGATCATAACCAGGCCCAAGCCGTTGAGCAGCGCCACCACCGGCAGCAGCAGCGGATCCGCGCAGGGGGCAAAGCGCCTGATCGCTAGGTGCGCGCCGCCGAAAAGCACCAGGAACGCAAGCCCGTAGCTGCCCAGATCCCAGCGCAGACCCCGGCCTTGGCTGGCCTGCACGATGAGCAAAGCCGCGATGATGATCACCGCGGCGAAGCACAACAACATCAGTTCAGCGTTGCGCCGGGTCGGCAGTGCAGGTGTGACAGCGACCGGCGGCTGGGGCTGGGTCGTCATGCCGCCGTCCGGCAGTCGACGCCCGGCTGCGGGGGGGACGGGGGCGTGGTCGATGGCGGTGCAGGGGTCGCCGCCCGCGAGTCACCGGGCGCTTCCGCCGGTTGCGGCGACCCGGCAGACCCACCCGGCTCCGGTGTCTGGCGCATCGGCGGTGGAGCCGGCGCTGTGCGCGGCGGCGGGCAGGGCGGCAGCAACGAGCCACTGCCCGCCAAATCACGTAACTGTTTGATCGCCTCATCGAGGCTGCCCGGCCGCAGGCCGGCCGCCACTTGCTGCCGTGCCGACGGGCGCAGATCGGAAAGCTTCAGCAGGTGGCAATCACGAGGGCCGGGTGACTGGGCGTAGCTGATCTGTGACAGCTGGCCGCGGCTGTTAAGACAGCCCTGCTGATAGGGTGTCTGCAGCGGCACACCGAGCATCGAGCCCTGAATTCCCCGCATAATGGTCACGGCGCCGCCGTATCCGGTCACATAGTAGTAGCTGCGGATGACGGTCCAGCCGATGGCCAGGCCGGCCAGCAGCACCAGTACCCCCAGCGCGACAGCGATGGCCATGCGGCGCCGTGACTTCTGCGGCGGCGCGACCGGGGCCGGTTGCCACCCGGTGCGCTTGGCGGCATCTTTGGGAGCGCTGATGGCAGAGGCCCTCCCGGCGGCGGTGTTGGGTAGCGTCAGTTGATCGTCGTCACCGGACACGGCGCCCGCCAGGATCGGCTGGGTCTGTCCGTAGTCCTCGTCGCAGACGTCAGCGACGATGACGGTGACGTTGTCGGGGCCGCCGCCGCGCAGCGCCAGCTCGATGAGCCGGTCCGCGCTTTCCGCTACGTCGGGGATTTGCAGCGCCTCAAGGATGGTCTCGTCGCTGACCGGGTCGGACAGCCCGTCCGAGCACAGCAAATAACGATCCCCCGCGCGAGCTTCGCGCATGATCAGTGTGGGCTCGACTTCGTGGCCGGTGAGGGCCCGCATGATCAGCGAGCGCTGGGGATGGCTGTGGGCTTCTTCGGAGGTGATCCGACCTTCGTCGACCAAGGTTTGCACGAACGTGTCGTCCTTGGTGATCTGGGTCAGCTGGCCGTCGCGCAACAGGTAGGCGCGGGAGTCGCCAATGTGCACCAACCCAAGACGGTTGCCTTCGAACAGGATCGCGGTAAGGGTGGTACCCATCCCTTCCAGATCGGGCTCCATCTCGACCTGCGCAGCGATCGCGGAGTTGCCGGCGCGGACCGCGGCATCGAGTTTGCCGAGCAGGTCTCCCCCGGGCTCGTCGTCATCGAGGTGAGCTAAGGCTGCGATGACTAACTGCGAGGCCACCTCTCCGGCCGCGTGGCCACCCATGCCGTCGGCTAGGGCCAATAATCGCGCGCCGGCATACACCGAATCCTCGTTGTTGGTACGCACCAGGCCGCGATCACTGCGAGCCGCATAACGCAGGACTAGTGTCACGGGCGCAACTCGATTACCGTTTTGCCGATTCGAACCGGCGTCCCAATCGGAACTCGTACCGCCGTCGTCACCTTCGCCCTGTCAAGGTAAGTGCCGTTGGTCGATCCTAGATCCTCGACATACCATTCTGAGCCACGCTGCGACAACCGTGCATGGCGCGCCGACGCGTAGTCATCGGTCAGCACCAGCGTCGAGTCGTCGGCACGCCCGATCAGCACCGGCTGGCCGGTAAGCGCAATACGTGCGCCCGCCAGTGACCCCTCGGTCACCACGAGATAGCGCGCCGATCGCCGGCGCTGGCGCGAGGGCAGCAGCGGGCCCCGCAAGGCCAAGCCCCGCCGCACCATGACGGCACCGGTGGGTGCGTAGATGTCAGTTCGCAAGACCCGCAGCACGGACCAGATGAACAGCCACAGCAGCATCAGGAACCCGGCCCGCGTCAGTTGCAGCACCAATCCCTGCATCTGACGCCCCTTCCATTCTGACGCAGGTGTCGCGCCCGAGAACCCGAGCACATATCAGCAACGTCACGATACTTGGACGGCGGTCAACGTGGGGTGAAGCCGGGAGTCCGGTCGGTTGTTCAGGTCACTGGATGTGGACGATGATCTCGGAGTGCCCCAGGCGGATCACATCGCCGTCGGCCAACTGCCACTCCTGTACCGGCGCGTTGTTCACCATGGTGCCGTTGGTGGAGTTGAGGTCGGATAGCAGTGCGACCTGCCCATCCCAGCGGATCTCCAAGTGCCGTCGCGACACACCGGTGTCCGGTAACCGGAACTGGGCGTCTTGTCCGCGGCCGATGATGTTGGAGCCCTCGCGCAACTGGTAGGTGCGCCCGCTGCCGTCGTCGAGTTGCAAGGTCACCGTATGCCCGGAAGGGGCATAGCCAGGCTGCCCATAGCCACCGTACCCGCCGGAGTGGCCGTAGTCGGCGGCTGGGCCATAGCCTCCGGGCATGGCTGGTTGGCCGTAGTCGTAGTCGCGGCCGTGAGGCTCGGCGTACCCGGCGCCGGGTGGTGCGTACACCCCACCGCCGGAGGCGTCGGAGTATTGCGGGTAATTGGATTGGCCGTAGTCCTGCCTACCGTATCCCGGCGCGTCCTGGTAACCCTGCTGGTAGCCGCTCGCCGGTTCGGGGTAAGGCGGCTGCTGTTCGGGAGGCCCGTAGGTGCCGCGCCCGTAGTCGCCGTAGCCGCCGGCGTAATCGGGCTGGCCGCCGCCAGGGCCGTAGCCACCGCCCTGGCGATAACCCGGGTCATAGCCTTGAGCAGGGCCTGGACCGGGGCCGTAACCGGCAGGAGGGCGTTGCTCATACGGCGCTGAGTAGCCACTGGGCGACTGCGCGGGGTAGCCGCCTTGGTCGGGGTAGCCACCGGGCGACTGCGCGGGGTAGCCGCCTTGGTCGGGGTAGCCATGCTGCTCGGGGTATCGGGGTGGCGGGTATCCGGGCTGCGACGGATAGCCGCTTGCTCCCGGCGGATAACCCTGCGCCTCCTGGCCGCCGCGGGCATCCTGGGCACTAGGAGACTCGTTGCGCTGATACCCCTCCTCGTAATAGTCGTCGCCGGGATAGTCGTCGCCGGGCCGCCCCTGCCCCGGACCGCCGCGATAGCTGGAATTCTCGGTCATTGGTGGTACTCCTGGTTCTGCGCTAAACGCATGATCTGATTGTGCCGGGGCAAAATCGCCGGCTGCCGGGCGGGACTCGGCGTCGGGGTTGACAACAGCACGGGTACGGAACTGGCCGGTACGCAAGCTCGTCGATCGGTCAAACCTGACGACCACCTCACCATATGTTTGCCACCCCTGTCCACTGATATATCCCGCCAAGTGTTTAGCGAACACATCCGACGTGAATTCCGAGTCGGCGCCCACGTTCTCGTAGTCGTTCCCACCGAGACTAATGATGTATTCGTTGGGCACCAAAAGCCGATTACCGTGCAGCGGGCGGACGCCATCGGCGGCTTCGCGCCGTAACGCGGCTTCCAGCTCTTGCGGGACGATCGATCCACCGAACACCCGGGCAAACGCATCACCCACGGCAGCCTCAAGTGTGCGCTCGATACGCTGAACTAGCCCCTTTTGGCCGTTCATTTCCAGCGCTCGCCTCACTCGTCCTGAAATACCCCTACCCTAGGGCCGCTGACCCTCCCGCGTGTCGTATCACTGCTAGCTCTCTTCAATATGGTATCGGGATCCGGCGACGGCGCGGCCCACGGTGTTCCCCAGAATCCCATCAGCCCAGCTCAACAGCTATGTTTCGGATTTGCCCAGAGGATGCGAGCCGACATCGTCTGGGCTTGGAAGCCACTGGAAAGCCTGGCTATAGTGGTAGCCTCGACAGGCTGTCGGGCGAGTGGCGGAATGGCAGACGCGCTGGCTTCAGGTGCCAGTGTCCTTCGGGACGTGGGGGTTCAAGTCCCCCTTCGCCCACCCCATCGACGAGCGAGCACTTGGGCCGCGGCTCGCATTTGCCATGCCGACGGCGCATTTTGGCCGCGTCGAGACACCGTCTTGGATAATAACGTGAGCTATGCCGCCGGGATCGGGCCGACGCGGGCGGTTGAGCGCAAGGCCGGTAGGTGAAACACTCTCGCCGCTACCGGAGCGGACTCATGTTCGCGCCGCGCGAGGAGGGATTCGTTCTCCGGTAACTGACGAGAGTTGATTTCGCCCGCAGCGATACGGCGCAGGATGTCGTGGGCGCGAGCCAGTTGGTCGCGCTTGCGGTACTGGCCGCCGGGAAGCTTGACGCCGGCCCAGACGCCATATTCCTCGCGGTGGTCGACGGCGTGCTGAGCACACAGGCGCTGCTGCGCCAACGGGCAGCGGCGCAGGCACAACAGCCGCGCCTCGGTGGCCGACTGTTCATAGACGCGCGCCTTGGCAGCGCCGTCGCCATCGTCATCGTCGGCGTAACCGAACCAGAGCTCCGGGTTGGCCGAGCAGGGGTACCCCATCGCGTCCTCACTCCCATAGGATGAAACATTGACGGAAGCATATACACTATGTGTAGACACGGCAAGACGCTCGGCTAAAAACATATAGCTTCTGATATATGTTGTAGTGCAGGTACTATTCGAGATTATGGCCGGAGTGCTACGATGAGCCGCGAATCCGCAGGGGCGGTCATCCGGGCGCTCCGTGAGTCACGGGACTGGTCGCTGGCCGATTTTGCGGCTGCAACCGGGGTCAGCACCATGGGGCTAAGCTACCTGGAGCGCGGCATCCGCAAACCGCACAAAAGCACAGTTCAGAAAGTCGAAAACGGTTTAGGCCTGCCACCTGGCACCTACTCAAGGCTCGTGGTCGCGGCTGACCCTCGTGCCGAGCTGGACCGATTGCTTGCAGCAAGACCACCGGCCGCGGGGTCGCCACGACCGAAGGAAGCAATCGTCGTCGACCGGCACAGCGACACCGCGGTGCTCGAGGGATACGC
Source organism: Mycobacterium sp. SM1 (assembly GCF_018361265.1). Lineage (GTDB taxonomy): Bacteria > Actinomycetota > Actinomycetes > Mycobacteriales > Mycobacteriaceae > Mycobacterium. Next base: position 1,503,013 of record NZ_JAFLNH010000001.1, on the reverse strand, counting down.
CGAAGCACAGCTTGACGCCCTGAATTCGATCATCGACCGACTGCCCTCGGTGACATCAAACGAATACGAGACGTATATGCTGTCTGTGATCGCGCAGTGCGTGAAGGCCGAGATGCTGGCCGCCAACTCCTGGCGGGTGGCCGTGAACGTCGACGCCGGCTCGGCCACTCGCCTGATGGACCACCTGCAGTCCCTTGAAGCCACCCGCAGAGCCCTGCTGGCGCGCATGCCCACCAGTTTGAGTGCCCGACTTGAGCATGCCTGTGCGCGTTCGTTGCTACCGGAAGCGGTGATCGCTGCACTGCTTGGGGTCACCGTCGAGGAGATGTGGGAGATCCGCAATCGGGGGCTGATTCCTCCCGGGGCCCTGCCGCGCGTGCGGGCCTTCGTTGACGCGATTAATCCCGCTGATCACGATCGGGCGGGTCAGGTCGCTACCGAGTCTGAAAGGTTGCCGTGATGCGAAGCGAACTTGAGGTCTTGAGCCGCGCCCACCAGCTCTTCGCCGGCAGCACACCCCCCGCGGGGCTGGACACGGGCGCCGCGAACTGCGACGGCCTACTGGACCGGGCCGCGAGGATCAATGCCCGTGGGGAACCTTACCAACTCGCCGTGCAGAGCGCTCGCGAAGCCCTGCAGTCGGCCGCCTGGACAGACGCCGTGGTCGCCGACGTCATCGCGCACGCCCGACGCGATCACGCCCGGGCCCGCCACCTGACCAAGAGCGTTCTGGACGAGGCTCGCGCCGATGTCGTCGCAGCGTACGACGGCCCGATGGCGGCGCGAGAGGCGATGCGCCGCCGGGTGGCGCGGCTGCGTGCCCAACGAGCCCATGTCTTATCGGCGCGCCGGCGAGCGCGCCGGCATGAGGCGGCACTGCGGACTCTTCGGTATTGGATGGCGCACCGGCGCAGTCCCGGCCTGAGCCGGTCGCGGCTGCCGGTATCGACCGGCCGCGCCGGCCTTGCGGTGCGGGCGGCGCTGTCGCGATTGGGCCGCCCCTATGTCTGGGGAGCGGCCGGACCCGACCGGTTCGACTGTTCGGGGTTGGTGCAGTGGTGCTACGCGCAGGCCGGTATCCACCTGGACCGCACCACCTATCAACAGATCCATGACGGGATCCCGGTTCCGCGTTCCCAGCTGCGGCCCGGCGATCTGGTCTTTCCCCACCCGGGCCACGTGCAGATCGCCATTGGCAACAACCTGGTCGTCGAAGCGCCTTATGCCGGTGCCGCGGTCCGAGTCAGCCCAGTGGCGAACAACGTCCAAATACGGCGGCCTGTTTTATAGGCTTATCGAAGACTTCACCCGAGTTGCGGGCCGGAACAGTAGGTTTATCGCATGACACAGCAGACGGGTCGGGTGGCGGCTGCCCTGCAAGCCGGGCAGGCGGCCTTAGCGCGCCAGCGCGGGGTCGCAGCGGAGGCCGACCGGGCACTGGCCGACGTGCTCGCCGCCGCGCATGCCACGGTTGTGGAAGCCACTGGCCGTCTTGATGAAATCGCCGCCGAGATCGACCACGCCGTGCGCAACCAGGCCGCCCTCGCGGTCAACACCCCGATAGGCGCGCGTGAGTTCCGGAGGTTCCTGATAGCCAAACAACGCGAGATCATCGCCGTGGTGTCACATGCTCACCAGGTCGACATGCAGGCACAGACGGTATTGAAGGCTTTGCGGTCGCAGTATGCCACGCCCATGGGCAGCTGACGAGCAGAGAGCGATGCGGCTCGGCGCCAATCGATCGAGGTGAATTGTCGGCGCCCAGGGGGCTGAGTACTGTCCCCGGGATGGAAGGGGCCGCGACACCGTTGGTCTTTGGGCGCACGGGCGTCTGGTTAGGCGATGGCAACGGTTACCGATGTGCTCGCGGTGGTCGAACGTGTCAAGTTCTGCCCGACCGACCCGATAGCGCGACCGATCACCCTGACCCCTATGAGGGTGCTGACATTGCCACTATTGCCACCGTTATCGTTGCGGCAGAGACATACCCGTCGATGCTATCGATACATCGCTCGCTAAAGCCCGTCGAGAGCATCCCGGATCGTTTTATCCGGTCGGCGCGATGATTTACCCCGCGACGAAACCCGGAGCGGCGTCAGCTATGCCGCCGGCGGATGCGCCTCCCCCCGATCGGCAAGAAGGCCAGGCCGCCGAGGCAATAAGAGATGCAGAAGCTGCGCTAGCGCACCAGAACTCGGCGACTGCTCAACTCGACCTTCAGGTGATCACGGCAATCCTGAATGCCCATCTGAAAACCATCGCGGGCAGCGAAGCGCTGAGCAATCTGCAGCACGACATCGAAACGGCGGTGCGAACCCGGACCGACCTGGACACCCCCGCCGGAGCCCGGGATTTTCAGCGGTTTTTGGCGGGCAAGCTCCGAGACATGCGTGCCGTGGTGGCGAGGGCCAGCCTCGATGACACGTCCGAGTCGGCATTGATGGCCGCATGGACGTCGCTGTACAACGCTTCGAAGACACACCAGGGCATTGCATCCGACATCCCGCCGGCCCCGGTTTCAGCCACAGCTTCACCGCCACGCAGCACCGGATTTCCGGCACCGCCAGACGCTGGATCAGAATTGGACTCCGACCCGCTGGCCGCAGACGACCCCGGTTTGCTGCTGCCCGACCCGCAGGCCCAGCTTCCGTCGCCGTCGGCGTCGATGATGCCGGCGACGCCGAGCATTCCCGGCTTTGGTGGGGGCATGATGCCGAGCGGGGTGGCGCCGCCGAGTGCGGCGCCGGCTTGGGGCGCGCCGGGCGGGGTTCCGTTTACCGGGCCGTTGGGCACCGGGAATGACCGCTCACCGAAGGCAGTCGGTGACACCCTGGCGGAGCCGGAGGACCCGGCGGCCGAGCCGGCGCCCGAGGGAGCCGACGACAACTCGACAGATGGTGACGCCGCGGCACAGTCGCGGGGGCTGCCGGAGCCGTCGGCGACAGGGCCTACCACGGTGACGTTGCCCGACGGCGACACCGTCACCGCCGCCAGCCCGCAACTCGCCGCGGCGATCAAGGCCGCGGCGAGCGGCATTCCCATCGCCGATGCATTCCACCAGCAGGGCATCACCATCCCGCCCCCGGGAACCGCGGTCGTCGACCCGGTCGACCCGGCAAAGCTCACCCCCGGGGACATCGGTATCTACACCGATCGCCACGCGCTTGCCCTCGGCAATAGCAAGGTCCTGCTCAACGGCCAGATTCAGCACATCGCCGCCGTCAAGGGCCCAGCCTTTCTAGGCTGGGAGCATCCACCGTCACCAGCGGTGGCCCCACCGGCCGGAATCGACGCCCCGACGCCTACCCGCCCGGCGGTCACGAGCGCCACATCGGTGTAGGAACACGAGTTGAGAAAGATGCCGACCCGCACCGGCGGCAGAACACGAGGAGACGCACAATGACCGACCAGGTCCACGTGGTGCCCGCGAACCTGCGGGAAGCCGCCCGCCATCATCGCGAGGTGTCGGACTACTTACGGACCATTCCGTCGACACACGCGGCGATCCAGGACAGCTTGGACTCGCTGGGGCCGATCTTCGCTGAGCTGCGAGAGGCCGGGCGAGATCTGCTCGAGCAAAGACGGCAGTGCTATGAGCTGCAAGCCGACGCGCATGCGGCGATGGCTCACAACCTGGAGGCCTCGGCAGACATGTGGGAACAGCACGAGGCAGCGGCGGCGAGCAGGCTCGAACGTCTTCGCGACGATGGGCGATGACAGACCCGAATCCCGCGTTCGACACCGTGCACCCCAGCGGGCACATCCTGGTGCGTTCCTGCCGCGGCGGCTATATCCACAGCCTCGCCTTGAGCGAGGCGGCGATGGACACCGATGCGGACACGCTCGCCCAAGCAATCTTGCTGACCGCGGATGTGTCGTACCTCAAGGCGCTGATGGAGGTGCGCGGTGAAATAGTCGCGGCCGGACACACCCCGTCGGCGGAGGTGCCGACGCCCCGTGACCTCGATGTGGCAATCGAGAAACTATTGGCGCATGAACTGCGCCCTCGAGGGCGAGCAGGTTAGGCCCTAGCCGGCTCTAGCCGCCCCAACCAAGCGCCCAGCGCAACCTAGCGCCTAGCGCACCCAAGTTTGCGCGGCGCTGCGATCCGGCGCGATATCGGCCGGTGGCTCGATGGGATTGGCGCCGAATAATCCTTGCGCACGAGTCAGCAGGGCGCGTACCTCATTCAATTGCTGCTGCAACGCAGCCTCAGCCATATCCTTACGCTACCCGAGCCGCATCGCGCCCACAATTCACCGACACCTGCACCAGGTAATCACGTGTGGATGCGGCCCCCGGATGCAAGTCCGATAGCAAAAGCCGAAAGCAGGGGGTGGGTGCCGAAAACACCTGAGCTGACCGCTGACGTGTTGACGGTACCCTTGTCCAGTGGTGATCTTCGGCCGAAAGACGGCGCGCGGGCGCCTGCGCAAGGCTGCCCGGGAATCGTTGCGGACTCCGGCGTTCAGCTCCTCCGTTGACTGCACCCCCTGGGTGATCGGGGGACTCTGGCCCACCGAGCTGTCACTGGTCACCGCGGAAACAGCCCCGCTCGCAGCCTATCTCAAAGCTGACCTGCAGCGGATCGTGAATTCGGCGAATCGGGAGCTCCACGCCCTCAGGCTGGCGGGGATGGCCGATTCGGCCAGGCAGGCAGCGGAGGCTCACGTGATCCGGGTTGCGCGTGACTATGCGGCTCGGCGAGTCGAGTCAACGGTTCGTCACCTTCGCATAGCGGCGCGAGAAGAACCTGGTGGGCATCCGGCCCTCGTCGACGATCTCACCACGAGAGATGTTGGCGCATCACAAACAACAGATGTTGACACCTCACGGCTGCCCGCCGCGATTGCCATGCCGCCAAGCAACCATGAGACGTCGAGCGCCTCCCCACAGCCGCGGCAGGATGGCGGCGGCGAGTTTCGGGATGCGCCAGCGCGGGTCGGCCGGGACGACAAAGCGGACACGCCGATCGAGCCGGTGGCCGAAACCCCGCCCCGAGACCCGGATTTAATCGAGACAACCGGGACGGCGACGGCCGCCCCGGCGGCCATGGCGGGGGCCGGGCGACCCGAGGCGGTGTCGCTCGGGCGGCCCGGGGAGGCTCCGGACGCCGGCGCGGTGACCGGCGAAAAACCCCTGACCGGCCGACATCGCGGGCCTGCCGGCGATCGAGCGGCAGCGACGCGGCATGATCCGGCGCCGGCCGAGGCGGAATCCAACCGCCAGAGGCTACGGCGGCTCCTCGAATTTGTTGCGCGCCAGGAGCCGGGTCTGCGCTGGGCGGTCGGGGAACGCCAAGACGGCACCACGGTGCTGCTGACCGACGTTGCCCACGGGTGGGTGCCCCCGGGCATCGCGCTGCCCACCGGGGTGCAGTTGCTGGAACCGGGGTGGCGCAGCGGCAACGTGACCGCGTTGCTCGGACCGACCACGCTGTCCGCGACCTACACCCCGGGCGATTCGTTAGGCTGGGCGGCCGAGTCCGACCACACCGAATCCTCGCTGCAACCCCTGGAACTCCCGCCCGTCGACGATCTGGGCTGGCTGCTCAGTGACGCCACGCGGTGGCGTGACGGCCTGCCGCGGATAGCCCACACCCTGGCTCGGGCGGGTGCCGCCGGAACGGGCGTGGCCGATGTCGAAGTCCAGGTGTTGCGGGTGCACCTAGAGATCGCACGATACAACCTGGTGGCCCAGTATCCTGATGTCGATGCTGCGCAGCTACTGAGCTGCCTGCTCCTGGCCGCCACCGAAGGGATCGCGACCGGCGATCGGGTGTCGGCGAACTACCACTTCGCCTGGTTCCAGGTGCTGAGCACTCCCCCGGTCAGTCACTGGAGCGCCCGGCGCGACCGTGGCCGCGCTGATGGCGCCGCCGGCAACCCGGTCCTACGTGGTATCGGTGTGCCGGAGTGCGACCCGGGCATGAATTGACGCTGGTCGCAGGGGTCGACATACTGTGACCGTGCCGGGGCCGGGCAGCCGCGCGGGGTTAAGTGACAAGGATCTCGTCGAGTCGGTACTGCGTGACCTGAGCGAGGCCGCCGATAAGTGGGAAGCTGTTGTCTCCCAAGCCGAGAGCATCACCTACAGCGTGGACCTGGGGGACATCCACGCGGTCGCGAACTCCGATGGCCGGCTAGTCGAGTTGACGTTGCACCCGAACGTCATGACCGGCTACACCCACCGCGAGCTGGCGGAACGATTGAACCAGGCGCTCACCGCGCTGCGTGAAGAGGCGCACGCCGACAACCTGGCACGCTACGGGGAAGAACTGCGGTGATGACCGATCCCCTGCGTCACGCTCTGCAGTTGCTGGCGCGCGGGCACAACCTCTACGGCGGCCATCTCGGCGTGGGCTTGGCTGATGACCCACAGGTGCGCCGCCACGTCGAGCGGCTTGTTCGCGCCCTCACTCGCGGGGGGATCGGGGCCGCGGCGCCGGCGATTTTGCGTGGAGCGGCCGAGCTGGGAGAAACCGCCGGCACCGACACCCAATTGGCCGTGGTGTGGGCGGACGCCCGCGCAGATCATACGCTCGGACGCGACGCCACGAGAGCGGTTCTCGACGACGCTCACGCTGACTCCATGCCCGCGATAGACACCCCGCTGGGCTGGCGTGAAGCAGCGCGACGCATGGCCGCTCGCCTACGGGCGCAGCGCCGGCGCATTGCGCAATCGCAGCGACGTTCCCGGCTGCTAGCCCGGCGGTTACGGCGGCTTGCCTACCGGCACCGCTGGATCGCGCGGGCACCGCATCCGTCGGCCGCCCGGGCCATCCCGCTGGATGCCGTGCGATACGAGAAGGCCTCTGCGCCTGGCCATGTCGGGCAGCACATCGCCGTGGCCCTCGATCGCCTGGGAATCACGGAGCCGGGGGCACGGCGCAACTGGTTGCGGGGATACGAGACACTGATCACCCGGGAATCGGGCAACCGGGCGTTCGCCATCGCGTCCGAGCCGGCCACCGCACCCGGGCCACTCCAGCGCGACGGGCGTGGTCTTGGCTTCGCGCGGGGCCTGACGCAGACCATTCCGGCCACCTTCGCGCATTACCACCACCCGGGCACCTCGACCAATATCTACGACCCGGTCGCCAATATCTGCGCATCGATGAACTATGTGATGCATCGCTACGGCGTCAGCCGCGATGGCGAGAACCTTGCCGCGCTGGTGCAGCAGGCGGATGCGCGTCGACCGCCGAGAGGATACTGACCGTGCCACTCAATCTTTCCAACAGAGACCAGAATTCGGGACACCTGTTCTACAATCGCCGCCTGCGAGCCGCAATCACGCGCTTTTCGGTGCGGATGAAACACGATGACCGCAAACAACAAGCCGCGGTGGCGCTGTCGGTGGTGTTTGTGCTTATCGGCGTTGGTTGGATGGCACTGCTGCACATCTGGAAGCCTGCCGGTTTGGTGGGCCAGTCGGCGATCATCGGGAACCGGGACACCGGCGCGGTTTATGCCAAGATCAACGGGCGGCTCTACCCCGCGCTGAACTTGACCTCCGCGCGGTTGGCGGTGGGCAGCGCCGCCGCCCCTACCTGGGTCAAGCCTAGCGAGATCGCCAAATATCCGACCGGGCCGATGATCGGCATTCCCGGTGTGCCGGATAGCCTCACCGTCACTCCGAGCGCGGTGTCGGCGTGGTCGGTGTGCGACACCGCGGCCGGCAGGAGCAGACCGGCGGCGCCGGTGGTGACGTCCATTGCCGGCGCGCTGTCGCCGGCCGGGCGCGCGGCTCCGCTGGGGCCGCGACAGGCGATCCTTGCGACTCATCAAGGTGCGACGTATGTGATCTGGGGCGGGCAGCGATCCCGCATCGACCCCACCGACCGATCGATCACCTTCAATCTTGGGCTCGACCCCGGCGTCACCTACCCGATCGAAATTTCCAATGCTCTCTACGACGCCATGCCGTCAACCGAACCTCTTGTGGTTCCTGCGATTCCGGACGCGGGGACACCGTCGCAGTGGCTGCCGGGCGCCACCGTGGGCAGCGTGCTGGAAACCCGCGACGCCACCGGTGCCGTCACCGGCTTTTATGCGCTATTGCCCGGCGGGGTACAGAAGATCAGCAGCTTTGTCGCAGACTTGCTGCGCACCGCGAACTCACAGGGCTCCGTCACGCCCATCCTGGTGACACCGGACAAACTGGTTCATATCCCGGTGGTCGACGTGCTAAACGTCGACTACTACCCGTCGGGAAAGTTCGATTTCGTTGACACATCGGCTAACCCGGTGACATGCGTGGCCTGGCAGAAACAGTCCAGCGATCCCCAGGCCACGCTCACCATCTTCAGCGGCCGGGGCCTGCCGGTTCCGATCGGCATGGATTCCCACCTGGTACATCTAGTTCGCGACGACCGCGATCCGAATTCGGTTGAGGCTGACCAGACATTGCTGCTTCCGGGTGCGGCGAACTTGGTCGCGACGACAAGCGGGGTTGTGACGTCCGATAGCCGCGAAAGCCTGTATTGGCTTTCACCGCAGGGGGTTCGCTACGGGATTCAAGCGGACTCACGGACTTTGCAGGCGCTCGGCCTGGATTCACGCACAGCCGTGCAGGCACCGTGGCCGATCGTGCGGACGTTCGCCCCCGGCCCGGCGATCAGCCGCGACAGTGCCCTGTTGGCCCGCGACACCATCGCCGGGAGCGGCGCGGTGGCGCCCATCCCCGAAGCTAGTCAGCAAGCAGGAGGTTAGGCATGTCCAAACGCGGCTTCGTCCGAGGGGCCCGTAAACCACCGCCGGCGGTTCCGCCGGTGCGAGTGGCGGTCGCTCCCCCGCTGGCGCTGCCGGAACGCGAGCCCCGCAACATCCTGATGATGATCGCGGTCCCCGCCCTGCTGGTTGGGATTATCGGCACCCTGGTGGTGATGTACACCTCCGGGGTCAGATCCCTGCAATCGGGGTTTTTCCCGATGATGGGCTTGTTCGGCTTCGGCGCGCTGATGTTCAGTGGACGCTTCGGGCGCGGGCGCCGAATCAGTTGGGGTGAGCAAGAAAGGCAGCGGCGGGCCTATCTGCGCAAACTCGATGAGGACCGTGACGAGGTGCAGCGCGCCGCCCAGGAGCAGCGGCGCAGCCAGCTGTTCGTGCACGCCGACCCGCAGCGGCTGGATACGGTGATCGGCGGGCCGCGGATGTGGGAGCGCCGCCCCGGTGACCCCGATTTTTTAGATGCTCGCCTCGGAATCGGCATCCAGGAAACCAGCGATACCGCGATTTCACTGCAGTGGCCGGAGGTTCCGATCGGAGAAGAGCTGGAGCCGGTCACCGGCGGCGCGCTCAGGGATTTCATCCTCGAGCAAAGCAAAATCCGCGGAATAGGCAAGATCTTGAGCCTGCGGTCCAAACCCGGATTCAGTCTCATCGGTGAGGACACCCACGAGCTGCGCAGCCTCGCACGGGCGATCCTGTGCTCGCTTGCCGTTTATCACAGTCCCAATGACCTCAAGCTCATGGTGGTGACTCGCCACCCCGAGCAATGGGCCTGGCTGGTGTGGCTGCCGCACAACCAGCACGACGAGATGTTCGACGCCTGCGGACTGCGCCGGCTGGTATTCGCTTCCCCGGCCGAGCTGGAGGAAGCCCTTGACCCCGAGTTGCACCGCAAGGGCCGCGGTCCATGGACACCACCGGTCGGCGCCAGCCCGACATCGATGCCGTCGGCGATGGAGTCGCCGGGTTTGTCGCTGGGCCCGCACTGGGTGGTCGTCGACGACAACGTCGGAACTCCCGAGCAGTGGGAAGGTGTCACCGGCCAAAAAGGGATGGCGGGAATCACGGTGCTGCGACTGGCAACACGGCCCGGTGTCGGCGTCGGGTTCACCGACGAGGACGAACGATTCCAGCTCCGTGAAGGCCGGCTCTATCACCGTGGCGCGTTTTACGCGGTAGCCGATATGCTTGCCGAAAGCACCGCGAACCGGTATGCGCGGGCGCTGGCGCGGTGGCATCCGGTGAGCGCCGGCGAGCTTTCCGAGACCGACAGCCAGGCCGGTGAATTGCTACGGGCGCTGGGCATCATCGACCCGCGCCATCTGGATGTCGACCGGCTGTGGGCCGAAAGTCGCGGGCGCGGGGATCCGAGATGGGCGATGGTCCCGGTCGGAGTGAAGCCGAGCGGGGAACTGCAGTACATCATCTTCCGGGCAAAAGACTTCGGTGGCTACGGTTTCCACTCGGTGGTGATTGGCACCTCGGGCTCCGGGAAATCGGAGTTCTTCTTGTCGATGTGTAACGGGATCGCGCTGACGCACTCACCGGAAACGTTCATCGTCATCTTCGTCGACATGAAGTTCGAATCCGCCGCCCAGGACCTTGAAGGCTTGCCTCACGTCGCGGGCTCGCTGTCCAATCTGGGCAAGGACGATCGGCACCTAGCCGACCGGATGCGCAAAGCGATTAATGGCGAAATTGCTAGGCGTTACCGACTTTTCAAGGAGGCCGGTGCGCGTGATGCCAATGAGTACGAAGAGATGCGCCTGGCTGGCCGGGATCTGGAACCCGTTCCCATCCTGCTGGTCATCATCGACGAGTACCTGGAGCTGTTCCATCATCACCCCGAGTGGGTTCAGCTGGTCATCCACATCGGTCAGGAAGGCCGCGGCTGCAATGTGTTCTTCACGCTTGGCGGTCAGCGCCTCGATCTGTCGTCGCTGAGCAAGGTCAAGAGCAACATCGCGTTCCGGGTCGCGCTGCGCGCGGAGACGGCCGAGGATTCCCGCGACGTGATTGGTAGCGACGCTGCGCTGCACCTGCCGTCGAAGGAGAACGGGTATGCGCTGCTGAAGGTCGGCCCGCGCGACCTCGAGCCGTTCCGCTGCTTTTATCTCTCGGCACCGTTCGTGTTGCCGAAGAAGAGCGCGAACATCGACACGACGGTCGATGTGAGCTTCTCGCAACCACGGCCGCTCACCTGGGAGTACCAGCCGCTCAGCCCCGAGGACACCGCGGCTTTAGCAGTCGCCGATGAACCCGAGGAACCCGACGAATTCCTGTTTCACCCCGACGGCTTCAAAAAGAAGAAGATCCTGGATGTCATCCGCGAGTCGCTCGTGGCGAATCCGGCTCGATTGCCGCATCAAATCTGGCTGCCCCCACTGGAAGTCAGCGAGCCAGTTGACGCGCTGGTGGCGTACTGGAGGGGCAAGCCCTGGCATGTCGACTACGGACAGAACCCGGGCCTGATTCTCCCGGTCGGGATTGTCGACATTCCCGAAGAGCATGCGCAGCGGGTGCACGTCATCGATGCCGAAATGGACAACATCATGGTGGTTGCCACCGCGCAGCGCGGCAAGTCCACCACCCTGATGACGTTGATGACCTCTGCCGCACTAATGTATCGTCCCGAGCGGGTGACGTTCTTTTGCATCGGGGCGTCGCTGTATCCGATTGAAGATCTTCCCCATGTCGCCGGTGTGGTCAGCCTGAACGACGGCGAAGGCGTGTCGCGGACGATCGCGACGATCGAGGGGCTGATCCGCGCCCGGGAGGCGTCGTTTAAGCACTATCAGCTCGATATCACCGAGTTCCGGGAACGACGCTTCGGGGCGGCGGGGGGAGGCGGAACCGATCCCGACGACAAGTTCGGCGATGTTTTCCTGGTGATCGACAATTATGGGGATCTTTACGAGAAAGACCCCGGCATGGGTGACCGGGCGATCGCCATCGCCCGTCAGGGACTGTCCTACGGGGTGCATGTCATGACCAGTGCCAACGCCTGGTTCACCGGGCAGAAGCAGGGCATGGTCACCGTGTCCAACGCGCGGATCCAGCTGCGACTGAGCAATCCTGACGAGTCGCAGATGGGCACCTCGCCGGAGTTGCGCAAAGCCGCACGCAACACGCTGGACCGTCCCGGCTTCGGGCTGACCCGGGACGGATACGAGCTGCTGGTGGGTGTGCCCGAAATCACCGGCGCCGCGGGCGAGCGAATCGGAACCCGCCGTGCCGGCACCCTCATCTCCGAGGTGACCGGCACCGGCAAGGTGGAACGCCTGTCCCGGCTGCCCGAGCGGGTGGCGCTGGGCCAGATCACCGAGGCTTTCGACGGCACCGCCGAGGCAGCGGATCCGTTGAACATCCCGTTCGCCATCGGTGAAAGCGCGTTGCAGCCGGTGGCGCTGTCGATCCGAAGAACACCAAACCTGCTGGTGATGGGCCGCCAGCTGTGCGGGAAGACGACGACCTTGGCGGCCTTCGGCCAGGCGATCACCGACCGATTCAGTCCCGAGCAGGCGCAGATCACCATCATCGACCCGAAGACCACGCTCATCGGCAAGGTCCGGGGCCCGCACGTGCGGGCTTACGCGTACACCGCCGATGACATCGACACGGTGATCGGTGAGTTGGCGGCCTTGTTGCAGGAGCGCCTCCCGCCGTCGGGTCTGAGCCAAGAGGAGCTGCTGAACCGGAAGCCCTGGGAAGGCCCCCGCCACTTTGTCCTGATCGATGACGAGCATGAGTTGCGCCCCCACAACCAGGTCATAAAGCCCGCAGCAACCGCCCCCCTGTGGCTATTCATCGAGCGCAGCCGTGAAGTCGGCCTGCACGTCATCGCCTCGCGGCTGCCCGGCAACTGGGCGTCGCAGGTGGTGATGAACCCCTTCATACAGAAGCTGACCGGGTCGCGCTCACCCATGTTGTTCATGGACAACGACCCGGCGACCGTCAAGGTCTACGGCAGAGTCAGCGCCCAGCAGCTGCCGCCGGGGCGTGGATTGCTGGTGACCACTGACGGGGACGTCGAAGGGGTGCTCGTGGGCACGCCCGACAAGTACGAGTAGCCGAATTGCGCGGTCGCCCCGGTTGCCGCAGAATTCGTGTCATCCGCTGGCGCGGGCGCGTCGTAGGCTCGGGTGAGCCCGCAGCGGTGGTCGGCGGCGCAAGATTCAGCCGCGCAAGACAGCCGCACAAGATAGGGGAGTTGAAGTGACAGGTTTCCTCAGCGTGGTTCCGGAGGCTGTCAACTTGTCGTCGGTCACGGAGATGGTGATCAGCGGCGGCATGGCGGCCAACAACGCGGCCGGAGCCGCCGCTCTCACGGGCACCGTGCCCATGGTGCCCACCTCTGATGACGTGGCCTTCTCGTCCGCCCTGAACGGGGCGGGCACCGCCTACCTCGGCGCGGTTGCCGAGCATGTCGCGCAGCGGAGCGCCTACGCCGGCGCGCAAGGCCTCTCCTCGATCAGCTACCTGGTGAACGAGCTGCTCGGCGCCGTCAACCTGTCGTCGATCGTGTAGCGAGGCGATATGCCCGACCCGCTGTGGTTCGGTCCACCCGAAAGCGTTGCCGCGCTCCTCGAGGCCAGTGACCCCTCCACCGTGATCGCCAATGTCGCGGCCTGGCTCAGCGAGGCGGTCAGCCACGAATTGTCGATGGGGATGTCGATGGCCAATATCGCGGCGACCATGTCGCAGTGGGTCGGCCTCGGCGGTGTCGCCTCCGCGTTGAAGGGAAGTGAACTCAACTTCGCCGGCCTGGCGCCGATGGTGGCGCACTGCTTGAAACACGTCACCATCGGGCAGGCCGCGGTGGAAGCGAACACCATCGCCAGATCGTCGGTTATCCCCGCGGCCGTCTGTCAGGCCAACCGCGACGAGACCGCTGCGTTGCACGCCACGAACTTCTGCGGTTGCAATACCCCGGCGATCATCGCAAATGACACGCAATATTTTGGGAGCTTCTGGCCTCAGAACATGAGCGCCGGGTTGATGTACGCCGGCACGCTGAACACGTTGATGGGCGCGATCACCAGCACACCGCCCCCGATCACCCCGCTGGGGGCGTCGCCGGCCGCGGCAGCTGCCCCGGCCGAGTCTGTCGCCGAGTCGGCGGCGAGCAACGCGGGTGGGTTGCCGGCGTTGCCGACCGAGGCGGCACAGACCGCCGGCTCGACAGCGTCGCCGATGGACGCGATGGGCCAGTTCCTGCAGCCGTTGCAGCAAGCGGTCTCCAGCGTGCCCGAGCTGGCGAACTCTGTCGGCCAGGGCCCCACGCAATTGCTCCAGGGCGCGTCGCAGAGTCTGTCCAGCCCGATGCAAAGCCTGATGGGCATGTTCCCGGGATTGATGTCGCAGCCGGGGACTGCTGCGGCCGTTGAGCCGGTGGCCGCGGCGGCCGAGCCGATCGCGGCCGGTGGCGGAGGTGCGGTCGGCCTGGGTTCGGGCGCGGCCGGCGCTGCCGGCGGTGTTGGCTACCCCGGCGCGGGTTTGACCAGCTTCACCCGCCCCGCCAGCACGTTCGAGCCCGAGGGCGGGCGGCCCAGCGGGCTGCGGCCGGGCGGCTTGCTGAGCGCGGCCGACGTGCGGGGCCCGACCGCCACGGCCCCGGTGGGCGGCGGGGCGGCGATGCCGGTTTCACCTGCAGCCGCCGGGATGCTGGGCCGGGAAAACGCCGATGCGGACAAGGGCAAGGTGACCCACGCCCGCATCGTCGTCGATCGCAGCCGTAAGGATTCCCCGTAATGAGCAGGGTTCCAACGATTCCGCGTGGCGGGCCGGGGTTTTACCGTCCGTCGAGTTCACGGGTCAGGTGGTGATGCCCAAGCCGGTTAAGCAACTGAAGTGACAGCCAGCCCGAAGGCAATACACTTCTGGGCAATGCCCCAAAAGCCCGGGCGCCGCCAGCAACGACTAACAACGAGAGGAAAACACAAATGCCACAAAATATGCAGGTCGGAATCGAAGCGGTGGAGGCGATGATCCAGAAGGCCGACACGCTTCTGGCAGAAGCACAAGCGCTTGGCGGGCAGTATCTAGCCCATTCCGAAAACATCATCAACGCCGGCTGGTCCGGGCAAGCTTGTGTCACGTCGCACGCGACAGCCATCCAGGTGAAACACGATCTTGATCAGGCCCTTGCGGCCAATCTGGAACTGCATGAGCAACTGAACCACGCCAAGGCGCAATATCTGGCTCAGCAAGTCGACTCGAGCCATGACCTTGCTGCCGTTCACCCCGGCGGTAGCCCGGTGTCGTCGATGTAGTGCGCCTCCTTCACGTGATGTAAACCCCAGAGACCTACCCGGATCAGGAGAACAGATGGAAATCTCATACAACTACGCGGCCGGAGCGGACTTATCTCAGGCCATGGCCTCGCAGGCCGCGATGCTTACTCAGCACGCCCACGACCTCATGCAAGCCGGCACCGCGTTGGTGTCCGAAAATCTTGTCGGTCAAGGTGGGGACGCCTACCTGGATAGCCTCAGGCGACTCACCAGCGCGGTGTCCGACATCGGCGACACCATTATGCGGCACAGCAGCGCCGTAAACGCGTCATTCGGCAGCGCCCACGACGTCGACGCCGCGGCTGCGCAAAGTCTGAGCATTTAGGTCTCCTAGGGAGCCGGGGCGCGGGGCGCACGTGTGGACGTGCACCCCGCGTCCTGGCTTGGAGGACAAGCGTGTTGACCACTACCGTTGATGGGCTGTGGGTGCTGCAGGTCCTCACCGGAATTGAGGTGCTGGCCCCGGAGCTGGCGCTGCGTCCCATTTTGCCGAGCGTTGAGACGCCGCAACTGGCACTGGCACATCCGATCGCCGCCGAGCTGCGAGCCGTGGGCGCGATCGACGAGTCGGGACGCGTCGACAGCACCGTTGTGGAGTGGCTGACGGTGCTCGCGCGCCGCGATGTCGCGCTGCTGATCTATGTTCAGAGGCTCGACGAGGGGCAGCACCCGGCCAGAGCACTGCTCGCGCGGTTCGCCCAGTGGTGGGTCGTTATGGAGCGATCGGAAAATCTGGTCCGCATCAGCGGGGCCGGCACGTCGAACACAGAATCCGCCGCGAACGATGTCGTCATCCGGCAGATCGAGCGGCTGTGCGGAACCCTCGAGCCGGCGCCGCTACAGCCGGTGACCGTGGATGTCGACCAGGTGATGGCGGGCGTAGACAACCGGGAAACGCTGCGGCAGCAGTTGCTGCGCCAGCGGCTGGACGGTGATCAGCTGCAGATCCTCATGATGGCCGCCGACATGCGCCGCACAGCGCGTGCCTTCATCGTCGCGATCCAATCCGGGGTCGACACCGGACGGCCTATCCGCACGCACGTCGAGCACAGTGTGGTGGCCATCGCCGACACCCCGGAGGGGCGGCTGGTCGGCGAGCACTTCTCCTCAGCCGGCAAGAGATGGATGGTCATCTCGCCCGGTACAACCAGCAGCATTGCCGAAGCGGTCAACCGGCTGATGCGGCGGCTGCCCGCGAGTCAAGAATGGTATTCCTACCGAAAGGTTGTGTAAGCGAAGGTTTATCACCCATGTTAGCATCGTTATCGTGACAAATCCGTGGCAAGCGCCGCCGAATTCGACGGAGCAGGCCCGGCAGCCGCGAAGGGAAGCCGCCCCTTCGTTGCGCCATCAGCAAGAGTCCGTATCGGAAACCCTGCGGATCTCCGATATGGTTGCGCCGCGCAAAATTCCGCCCGGTTCGGGATGGCGCAAGCTCGTGTACAGCGCGTCGTTTCACGCGATAAACTTAGGTGAGTCACCGGCCGAGCGGCATTACCGCGAATTACGCGAGCGGATCCGCCGCCACATCCGCAAGCAGTACGTCATCGCGGTGGTCTCCGGCAAGGGCGGAGTCGGTAAGACCACCATGACGGCATGCATCGGCGCGGTGTTCCGGGAGTGCCGGCCGGAGAACGTGGTCGCCATCGATGCCGCGCCCGGTTTCGGGACGCTGGCCGGCCGGATCGACGAGAATCCACCCGGCGATTACACGGCCGTGCTGAACGACACCGACGTGCAGGGATACGCCGACATCCGAGAACACCTGGGCCAAAACAGTGTCGGCCTGGATGTGCTGGCCGGAAACCGGGCGTCCGATCAGCCGCGCCCACTGGTGCCGGCGATGTTCACCGGGGTGCTGTCGCGGCTGCGCCGCACCCATACCATCATCGTGGTGGACACCTCTGATGACCTCGAGCATCCGGTGATGAAGGCCGTGTTTGACGCATGTGACACGCTGGTTTTCGTGTCGGGTCTGACCGCGGACACATCACTGCCGGTGACCCGCGCGATCGATCTGCTGCGATCGATGGGCTATCACGAACTGGTGTCGCGCAGCATGGTCATTCTTAACGATAGCCGCAACGGATATGACTCAGATGCCCGAGCGTATCTCACTGAGCGTTTCGGAAAGTCAGGAGCGACAGTCGAGTTCATGCCATACGATTCCCATCTTGCTAAAGGCGGGATAATCGATACGCAGCATGAGCTGAAAAAGAAGACGAGGCTGCGGTTGTTTGAGATAACTGCGGCATTGGCAGATAAGTATATCCCGGACGCCGATAGGCCCCGTTAAATGCCGAAGGTCGCATTTCCGGCGCGGTGCGCGGTGGCGGTGGTGTGCGGAGAGCACCTCGTTTCGCAGGTGTACCCCGCGTCTGTGCCGGTGGAAATGTTCCTCGACAACATCGTCGAGCTGCTCAACGAGGAGCTCAAACGCCGCGGGCTGGCCGGGCTTGACCCAGGGGTCGGTTACGAGCTGCAGAAGGCCAACGGGGTGCGGCTTGATGTCACCAAAACGCTCGACGAGCTCGGCGTTGAGGACGGCGCCACCCTGGTGCTGGCTCCCGTTTCGGAAGGCGATTCGTTTGAGCCGCAATACGAATCGCTATCTACCGGACTGGCCCGGGTAGGGAGGAAACTGTTCGAGCCCGTGTCGGCCGACACCGCGGCGCACACCGCGCTGGCGATCGTGGTGGCGGTTTCGGTGGTGGTGCTGGGGCTGGCTCTGCGCAACCGCGTCGACACCGACTCGTTGGCTCCCAGCATCGTCACCGGTGCGCTGGGTTTGCTGGCTCTCGGCGCGACCGCCGTGGTGTGGTGGTGGTGGCCGAACCGCACGGACATGCTTGACGGGTTCGCCTGGCTTACGGTGCCGTTGCTCGCGGTCGCCCTGGGTGCGAGCGCCCCGGGGCCTCTCGGGTCGGCGCACCTGTTCATCGGGGCGCTAACCGTCGGGGTTCTGGCTTACGGGATAGCGGTGATGACCCGACGGCATGTCAACGTGGCGTCGGCGGTGGCCACGCTGTGCGCGCTGGGCGGGACGGCCGCCGCGGCCCGCATGTGGCGACCGGTTCCGGCCCAGTGGCTCGGTATGTGCACATTGGTCGCCCTGCTTTTTTTGCTGACCTTGGCGCCGACGATCGCATTGTGGGCCGCGAGGATTCGGCCGCCGTACTTCGGGTCGATCACGGGGAGAGATCTGTTTCGGCGCAAGGCCGGCCTGCCGGCGGACGCCGTGTCTCCGGTGGACGAGGGCGCCGAAGAGGAGGTGACGCCGGACACCACCCCGCGCGGGGCGCAAATCGCCGCCGCGGCGATCCGCGCCAACAATGTGCTGACCGGAATCTGCGTGGGCGCGGGCCTGACGCTGCCGGCCGCGGTATGGGCGACGCTGATGCCGGGCCAGGGCAAGAGCGTCGCGGCGGTCGTGCTGGCCGGGCTTTTCGCGCTGATCTTCATCAGTCGCGGGCGCGCGTTCGCCGACAAGCGCCAAGCGGTCGCGCTGGTCTGCGGGGCGGTGGCCGCGGTCTGCGCCGGTGTGGTCAAATACGTGCTGCACGAGCCCGCGGCATCCAGCGAAGCGGTGCTGTGGGCGGCGGTGATGCTGACCGGTTTTGCCGGTGCCGGCCTGGCGGCGGCGCTGCTGGTGCCGATCACGAGGTTCACCCCGCTGGTGCGGATGATCGCGGAGTGGCTGGAGATCGTGGCGATCATCGCGGCCATGCCGCTGGCGGCGTGGATCGGCGGGCTGTTCACGTGGGTGCGGATGCGATGATCTGGAGAGCCTCGGTGTCCCGGCCACAGCAGATCACATCAATAACGTTGGCGGCCCTGCTCGTTGGAGCATCGGCGAGCCTACCTGCGGCGCAAGCCATTCCACCGCCCACTATCGATCCGGGCCGGGTGCCCGCGGATGGTAAGCCGGGCCCGGATCAGCCAATGCGCCAGAGCAACATCTGCGCGCGGACCATTACCGTCGCCGATCCCAACGTGGCTATCACCGCACCGGGTTTCGCGCTGCTCAACATCGCCAAAGCTTGGCAGTATTCGACGGGCAACGGGGTGCCGGTGGCCATCATCGACACCGGCGTCAACCCCAGTCAGCGGCTGCCGGTGGCGCCTGGTGGCGACTACATCATGGGCGGCGACGGGCTGATGGACTGTGACGCCCACGGCACCATCGTGGCCTCGGTGATCGGCGCTGCGCCCCAAGGCAGCCCGATGCCCGCCCCGATGCCGCCCGTTCCGGCGTTCCCGCCGCCTGCCGGCCCACCGGCCACCGATTCAGCGCCGCCTCCGCCGGGCGCGCCCCCTGCCCCGCCCGCCCCGCCACCGCCCCCGTCGCCGGTAACCGTCACCGAAATCAAACCGGCCCCACCACCGCCACCCCCGCCGCCTGACGAGCCGTCGAACGCGCCGGGGAATCCCACCCCGGACCAGGCCGACGACCCCGAGGTGCCACCACCTCCGCCGGGCGCACCCGATGGCGTGGTCGGGGTGGCGCCGCACGCCACGATCATCTCGATCCGGCAATCCTCACGGGCCTACGAGCCGGTTAATCCAGGAGGCGGTGACGTGGAGGCCCGCAAGAAGGCCGGCACCGTCGCCACGCTGGCCAGCGCTATCGTGCATGCGGCCAACATGGGCGCCAAGGTGATCAATGTCAGCGTGACCTCGTGCGTGCCGGCGGCCGACCCCCTCGATCAGGGCGCGATCGGCGCCGCGGTGTGGTACGCGGCGACCGTGAAGGATGCGGTGATCGTCGCGGCTGCCGGTAACGAAGGCGAAGACGAATGCGCGCAGAATCCGGTTTTCGACCCGCTGAATCCGTCCGACCCCCGAGACTGGCATCAGGTCAAAACGGTGTCGTCACCCTCGTGGTTCTCCGATTACGTGCTGTCGGTGGGCGCTGTGGATGATGCCGGAGCTCCGATTAGCAAGAGTCTCGCAGGGCCGTGGGTGGCGGCTGCGGCGCCCGGGGTCGGGATCATGGGACTGTCTCCGCAGACCGCGGGACCGGTCAACGCCTACCCGCCGATCCGTCCGGGTGAGAAAAACATGCCGTTCTGGGGCACCAGTTTTTCGGCGGCTTACGTGAGCGGAGTGGCCGCCCTGGTGCGGGCGAAATACCCTCAGCTGTCGGCTCACCAGGTGATCAATCGGATACTGCAGACGGCGCACAATCCGCCGCGGGGGGTCGATAATCAGGTTGGCTACGGAGTGGTGGACCCGGTAGCCGCACTCACATTCAACGTGCCCGCAGGAGACCGGCTTGCGCCCGGGGCGCAGAGTCGGGTGATCACGCCCGCGCCGCCGCCGCCACCGCCAGATCACCGTGCCCGCACCATGGCGCTGGCGTTCACCGGCGTGGTCGCGGCCGCAGTCATGATCGGCTGGCTTATCGCGCGCGCCCGGCGGGCGCGATGAGCCCCACCACGAAGCTCGCGGTGATCACCGGCGTGCTTGCCGCCGGCCTGGCCGGCTGGATCGCCGGCGGATACCCCGGTGCCGCAGCCGGCTTAGCCGCCGGGGTGGCCGGCGGCGTGATTCGCTGGCGTGGGCATCCGCTGTGGTATTGGCTGATGTTGTGGCGCCGCCGTCGCCAATCGATCGGGTGGAGCGGCCCCATCACCGTGGCCAACGATCGATCCGGGGGCGGGATCCGCTACCAGGACGGTTTTGCCGTGGTCGCTGTGCAGCTGCTCGGCAAACCGCACACCCCCACCCTGCTCACCGGATCAACCGCAACGTATACCGAAAACACCGTCGACATCGCGGATCTGCTGCCCCTGCTGCATCAAAGCCTGGGTCTGACGCTCGATTCGCTGAGCGTGGTCAGCGCGGGCGCCCGCCGGCGCAGCATGGGCGATTATCCGCGGGTATACGACACGCTGATCGGCACCCCGCCCTATGCCGGACAAAGGGAAACATGGCTGATCGCACGGGTAGCGGCGATCCCCAATGCCGCGGCGCTGCAATGGCGTACCTCGATCGGGACCGCGACGCTGGCAGCCGGGCAACGGATCAGCGCCGCCATGCGCCAACAAGGTATCCGCGCCAAGGTCGCAACGGCCAGCGACATCGTCGAATTGGAACGACGACTGGGACAGTCCGCGTTGAGCGCTCAGCACCAGCGCTGGCGCACCGCTCGCGGCGACGCCGGATGGCTGACCACCTACGCCTATCGCCCGAGTGACATCAGCGCCGAGAACCTGGCGCACGCGTGGTCGCTGCGTGCCGACGGGATCATCCAGAATGTCACGTTGTTCAGCGACGGTACCGCCATGGCCACCGTGACGGTGCGCAGCGCGCAGCCACCGACCGCACCGCCCAGCGTGATGCTGCGAACACTGCCGGGGGAGCAGACACAGGGGATCGCCGCCAACCTGTGCGGCCCGATGCCGCCGCTGCGCGGGGTGCGCCGGGGTGTGCTGCCACGGTCCCTGATCCTGCCGGTAGGGCCGTCGGGTGTGCTGCTCGGCAGGGTGGGCGCCGGTAACCGGCTGATGCTGCCCCTTGACGACCCGGGCGAGTTCAGCCGGGTGCACATCGCCGCCGAGGATGCGTTGGCCAAGCGAATTGTGGTGCGCCTGGCGGGAGCCGGCGAGAGGATCACGGTGCACACGCGAGATCTGCGACGCTGGGCCAGCGTTCGCATGCCGGATATCACGGTGGACAACCGGGTGCGGCCCGCTTCCGGCACCACGGTCAGCGTCGCGGACGGCACCATCGTTCCGGCGCCGCGCCCTAACACCCTGATCTCCGTCGGCAAGCCGGGGGAGTCGTACCGGGGATCGGTTGACGTGCTGATTACCCAAACCGGTCCGGCGACCGTGGAGGTGGTGACGGCCGCAGGGCAGGTGCACACCGTGGAGGTCGAATTATTCCGCGCCGAGAACCGCTACGTATCCTCGGAGCCGACGCCTTTGCGACCCTCTGAGCTCGAGCCGGTGGACAGACGATGACCAGCAGCACGACGACCGTCGCCGCACGCAAGCGTTTCGATCAGGCGATGAGGTTGCTCACCTCGGATACCGCCGCCGCACAGGCGTTGTTTCGGGAGGCGACCGAGATCGACCCATCGATGGCCGACGCGTGGCTGGGCCGGATCGCCGCCGGTGACGACACCTTGTCCACGCTGCAGCAGCTTTACGCCTACGGCGCCCGCCTACATCGCGAGACCAACCGGCTCGGCACGCGCCTGTCGGCGGCGATCAAAGCGGGGCCGTATCTGTCGATATCGGTGACCGAGGCCTCACACGCGGGCCTGGCGTTGGCCAGCGCGCTCGTCGACGACCGTCAATACGAGAAAGCCGAAGCGTTGCTCAACGACGCCTCGCTGCTCGACACTTGGGAGAACCACCAGTGGCAGCAGTATGTTCGAGCATACTTGATGTTCGCCACCCAGCGATGGCCCGATGTGATCTCAATTGCCGCGACGATCCTGCCGCCCCAGGCCATCATCATGTCCGCGGTGACCGCCGGCACCAACGCGCTGGCCGCCCACGCGGCGGCCCACCTCGGGCAGGCTCGCGTAGCGCTTGACTGGGCGGATCGGGTCGAACTGCGGGTAGGGCACACCGGCCCGGCCGAGTCACGCCGTCACCAGCTAACCGACACCGTGGTCACCGCGATCGATCCTAATGAGTTCCCTTTGATTGCAGCCGATCTGGCCTATATCCGAGGAATGGCGCACCGCCAGCTCGGCCAGGAGGACAAGGCGCAGATCTGGCTGTCGAAGGCAACGATCAATGGCGCGCTAATCGAAACTGCCAAGCAGGCTCTTGCCGACCCCGCACTGCAGCTGGTGATCACCGACGAGGAAACCATCAACAGCCGCACCAACAAATGGGACGCCACGACGGAGCGATCCGAAGACGAGCGCTGGGAGGAAGAAAACAAAGAGCGACGGAAAGAGCTTCTCGCAGAAGGCCGTACATTGCTCAACAACCAGGTTGGGCTGGCCGAGGTCAAAAGGGCCGTTGCCGAACTCGAAGACCAAATCGAGGTGCGGGCACTGCGGCTGGCGGCCGGGCTGCCGGTGACCAATCAGACCAACCATATGCTGCTGGTAGGGCCTCCCGGTACCGGCAAGACGACAACGGCGGAGGCCCTGGGAAAGATCTTTGCCGGGTTGGGAATCGTGCGTCACCCGGAGATCATCGAAGTGAAACGGGCCGACTTCTGCGGCGAGCACATCGGGGCGTCGGGACCGAAGACCAATGAGCTGATCAATCGTTCGCTGGGCCGCATCCTCTTCATGGACGAGTTTTACTCCCTGGTGGAGCGCCACCAAGACGGCCGGCCGGACATGATCGGCATGGAGGCGGTCAACCAGCTGATGATCGCGCTCGAGGTGCACCGGTTCGACTTCTGCTTCATCGGAGCCGGATACGAGAAGGAAGTCGATGAATTCCTCACTGTCAACCCAGGTTTAGCGGGCCGGTTCAACCGCAAGCTGCGGTTTGCGTCCTACACGCCCGACGAGCTGGTGGAAATCGCGGTCCGCTATGGCGAGCCCCGGGCAACCGTGATCGAACCCGCCGCCCGCGAGGCGCTGAATGTCGCGTGCACGATGTTGCGAGCCTATGCGAGTCCCGATGGGCGGCACGGAATCGACATCATGCAAAACGGGCGCTTCGCCCGCAATGTGGTCGAGCGTGCCGAGCGGCTTCGTGATTCCAGGGTTGCCGCCCAGCACCGCACCAACCAGGGCTCGGTAACGGTCGAGGATCTGCAGACCATTCTCGTACAAGACATTATCGACGCGGTGATCGACGCGTGTGCGGAAAAGCATGTGCCGATGGTGCTTTGAGGATCCCTGTTAAGCTTAAGTTTTGAGTGTGCGGTCCTGGGGCGAGGCCCGCGCATGCTAAGCGCTAGATCGGTAGTTGGCGTTGGCGGCTACCGTACCGCAGGTCGACCCTCGATCCTGCCCGTCGCCGATTATTGCCGCGTTCTCGCCGGGACGGTCAGGAGACCCCAAAGAGTCGGCGGTGCCGTGTCATACGGTAGCCGCTGGCCGCTCGTCCGGTCCCGATCCCGGTCACGCCGACCTGGGCCCGAGCACTCTTGCACCGCCAGAAGGACGCTCACAACGTGCAGCAGCGCCGTAAGGTCGGGGCGCGGCCACGCGGTTCCCCGCCGCTGCCGGTTGCTATCACCGGAGCGGCCCGTCGCCGCCAAAACCAGGCGGGCCGTATTGGCCGGGGTACTGCGGGCCGTATTGGCCGGGATACTGCTGGCCGTATGACGGCTGGCTAAGGTACTGCTGGCCGTATGACGGCTGGCCACCGCCGCGCCATGGACCAGATCCGGGTCCACCGGCCGGCCCGGTTGGCAGGCCGAGGGCCACCCGGACGGCCGAGGTGAGCATCAGGCCGCCGGCGACGGCGATGGCCAGCCCCGCGATCAGGTCGTAGGTGAGCCGGCCGGTGGCGCTGTACTGGGCTTCGCTGATGATCGCGAACAACAGCATGGCGGCACCACCGCCGAGGATCAGGAAGCTCCCGACGAGTTTCTTGAGGAAAACGCTGATCGCACCGCCGACAGTCACGAGGCCGCCCAGGATGATCAGGATCAGGTAGATCACCAGAGCGGCGGGAACACCCGGCGCTTTGCTTTTGACGGCCTGCTTGCACAGGTCGGCGTACTGGCCGGCGAGCTGACTACACGTATCCGAAGCATGGCTGACGCCACTGCTCACGCTGGTCCACAGCGTCAGCGTCAAAATGGCACCCAGCAGCCCGAGTAGCGCGACGACGCCCAGTGCTATCCAGGCGATGATCTGCTTCGAATCAGGGCTGGCGCCCGGCGCGCCGTACCCGCCGGGACGATAGGCGGGCTGACCGTAGCCCGGTTGCTGGCCGTAACCCGTGCGCCCGTAGCCGAGTTGGTTAATGTAACTGGATCCGCTCGGCACCGGGCTGGGTGTGGGCGGCGCGCCGTAGCCGGGATAGGGCGGTTGCTGAGCGTAGCCGCCGACAGGCGGGTCGCCGAGACGAGGGTTGTCCGGCTGCTGGTCGGGGGGCCAACCGCCCGGTGACGGCGGAAAACCCGTCGGGGGAGTTTGCATTTCCGCATCGTACTGCTCACGACCCCGAATACGCCCGCCGGGCGGGCCGCAATATCCGCCTGGTCCCATCCGCCGGGTTCCCTCGATTCGCGTTCGAACGCTACCAGCTGGCACCATCGACGACATCGGTCTGGCCAGGGTCGCTCGAGGCCGGGATACGCGCCCTGGCCCGCATTGGCACGGTGGTGTCCGGCCCAACCGCTGACGGTATCCTTGACATGACGAAACTCGAAGTAGCCCAGTCGATGTCGTCGCCAATTACGTCGACGCTCTCAGCGCCCAGGCGTGGTCACCTGTGCGGAGATCACCACCGAGGTGCACGACACCGACGCCGCTCACGTTGGGATGGCCACCGCGCTGAGCCAGTCGATGAGCGAAGCGGCCGCCTAAGCACCCCGGCGTTGACGCCGAGCGTGCGGGAGCGATTGCGCGGCTGGCTACGGTGAGCCCCCAGGGCGCAAGCAGGCTTGCCGAGGATGAAATCCCGGCCGCCTGCAAGGATGCTTAACAGAACTGCCCAATGATGCCGAAAGCAGGAAGAATCTTGCCTGTGGCAAAGGGCGCGATCGAACGTTAGTCGAGGTATCTCTGGCAGCTCTTTTGCTTTGCCGCCCAGCAACGCCTCATCGCGGGATCGCGAATCCGCTGCAACGCCGACACGAAACGCGCGGCCTTAAAGAGCGTGTTGCTGAAACGGGGCAAGACGGTGGGTGGGCCCGCATATCGTCACCCCGGACGCGCACCGTCGGGCCGGACCTGCTGGCCCCGCTCCTCAGCCGCCCGCATCGTTGGCGACCGGGACGCGAAATACCGCGTGACCGTGGCGGCGATCTCCAGGAACTTGCGCCGCGTCGCAGGCGCCATCTCACGGCTGACGTCGATGACGCCGCCAGGCCTTAGATGCGGATCGAAAGGAACCTCAACCACCGGTTGTCCCCGGTCGAGGAACTGACGTGCCAGCAGCGAACGGGTGTGCTTGTCGGCGTGGCCGTCAGAATCGTTGAGCACCACCACGGTGCGCTGCAGCAGGTCGATGCGGCCATGTTCGGCAAGCCACTCCAAGGTCTTTGCAGCCGTCGACGCGCCATCCGCCCAGGGGGAGGACACCACGATCAGCGCGTCCAGGTCTCGCAGCACTTCCTGGGTGACCGGCGCGTCCATCGAAGAGCCGCAGTCGATGATGGAGATGGTAAAATGGCGGTCCAGCCGCCGCGCGGCCTCTCGGTAGATGGCGGGGTCGAGAATCCGGCGCGGAGCGGCTGCCGCCCCCCCGGCCAGCACGTATAGGCCAGCGGCGTTGTTGCCGACCCGTGCTCTCACGTCGGCGAAGGACTGCAAGTTCTTGTCGGCGGCGAGGTCCCAATAAGAACTACTCGCTCGGGGATCGACTCTGTCGGCCAACCGCCCGAAGGCGGGGTCGGCGTCGATCGCGACCACGCGGTCCTGGCGGCGTAGCTCGGCAAAGATCGATCCGACGCTGGCGGCTATCGATGTTTTCCCGACGCCGCCTTTGCCGAGCACCCCGACCTTATAGGTGCCGCGAAGGATAGTTTGAACGGCTGCTTGGTGGTCGGCTTCCCGGCGTTCCCGGGCCGACGGGCCACGGTTGACAAGTCCCAGGGTGACCAACCTAAGGAGGCGTCGCCCCCTCCGACTGGGGCACGGCGTTAGGGACGTGACTTGCGGCTCTACGGCGATGTCGGCCGAAGAAGTCCGCGGAGGCCGAACGGTCGATCGCGGCGCAGCGAAAGCCGCCGGCGGCCGCGGCGAAACACGCGAAGCCGCGTGCGGGCCCGGTGCCAAAAAAGCCGGCGGTGGCGCAGCTGGGGGATTTCTGGAGTCCCCACCAGACGGGAGCGTGGAAGGCAACCCAGGCCGACCGGACGGCAGCCGGTCGCGTAAAAAGTCATCACGCCCGCTCATGGGCCGCCCACCTTAGGGTTTGGGTGCTATGAGGGCGTGAAGCACTCCGCGATCCAACCTGCAGCACCGAACAGATCCAACCTGCAGCAGCTCCGACCATGCGACCAGTATCCAGCCGAACGCTGGCCGAGCAAGGCGAAGCCACCCGGCAATTACCGGGCCACCCGGGGAGGGGGCGCAGTGATGATAGCGGTGCTTATCCGCGGCCCAGCGGGCGCCAGCGCGGAGCCTTCCCCTCCGCAGAGTTAGCTAAGTTGGGTGATTCCGCAATTCCACGGCATCACGGCGGGCACGTATGATGCGGCTGGCCAACAGCTGCGCTGTCCTCGGTGTGAGCCGTTTGCTTTATGTTTTATGTGGTTTTATGCGCCACGGCAGCACGACCGCGGTACCTGAGCGGAAGGTGGATCACGTGGGGTGGAGCGGTACCCGCTGGCACAACCTGACTGGTCTCGGGTCCGCCGCTTGGCTGGGCATCGCCATGTGGGCGATGGCATTCATTGCGCTGGTGGCGCTGATCTACGTCCGGCGTCATCTCAACCGCATTCGCAGGTTGAGGTCCGAAGAGACGCGCCCCAAAGTCACCATGTTCATGGAGCCGCATGCGGCGGACTGGCACGTCATTGAGCTCGTGGTGAGAAACTACGGTCAACGCTCGGCGTACGGCGTCCGGTTCCAGTTCAACAACCCACCCACTGTCGCCGAATACGAAAATGCTCACGAGGGTGTTGTCGACATCACCGAGTTGCAGCTACCTGATGAACTCCCCGAACTGGCACCGGGGCAGGAATGGCGGACGATCTGGGATTCCGCGCTCGATCGTGAGCAACTCGGCGGAGCGATCGCCTCGCGGTTCACCGGAGTGGTCACCTATTACGATCGTCCCGCGCCAGAGGGCCGGTGGCGCATGGTCAAAGCCCGGCGCCACAAGCCGATCAAGACAAACGTCGTCCTGGATTGGGCCACCCTGCCGCCAGTGCAACGCATCGAGCTGATGACGACGCATGACTTGGCTACCCGCGAGAAGCAGAAGCTGGAGTTGCTGCGCAGCGTGTTGACCTACCTCCACGTCGCCAGCCAAGAGACTCGGCCCGAGGACTTCCGCCACGAGATTGACCGGATCAAAAGCGCGACCCAGGAAATACAGGACCGCTTGCGCACCAGACGGCTCGAACAGCCGCCCAATATCCGGACGAGTCGCGTCGAACCCGGCTTAGATCATGGTCTCGACGCAGAACGTGGCCCTCGGCCCGGGCGCCGGCGCAGAGACCCGATATGAGTTCCGCCACCCACGTCGGCCGGGCTCGCGGTGCGCCGTTTCGTTCGCAGCGGTCATCAGGACGATCCGCGACCGGAGTGAGTTTGCCCCGGCTTACCGATCGCCAGCCTCCACCCAACCCGAGGTTCGGTCCCGGAACCCAATCCCTGGGAAACTGCGCGAGGTCCAGATCGGCACGAAGCTGAGCATGATGGTCCGCGGCGGTTGAGTGTGAGCGAGCCGAAGCCCAACCGCACGCCTGGAGCAGCACTACGTCCGCTACCGCGCGATGTGGCTTGCGCCGGATTGGCAGTGCAAGATCACAAGCGCGTCAGCACCCCAGCCCAGACCCGTGTATGAACGCCGCGGTCAAGCGTGTGCTAAGCGCACTCCAGCTGAGGGCAAGTCCGCTGGCTGGGCAGATGCTACCGTTACCGTGTGACCAGAGTGCCGAAAATGTATGGGCATAGTTGACACCCCTGGTGTTGGCCGGCGGGTGGGCCGGCGGTGCGTCGTGGATTTGTCATGCTGCTGCCAGTGGGTCGTGAGTGAATGAGTCGGCCATGAGCGACACCTCGCAGGGTTCACGAGTCGGGTCACAGTTCGGCCGCTATTACCTCAAACGGCTGCTGGGCCGTGGCGGTATGGGTGAGGTTTACGAGGCCGAGGACACCGTGAAAGAACGCGTTGTAGCGCTTAAGGTGCTGTCGGCCGCGTTGTGCCAGGATCCGGTATTTCGCGAACGGCTGCAACGGGAAGCCCGCACGGCCGGCCGGCTCCAGGAACCACACGTGGTACCTATCCACGATTACGGCGAAATAGATGGACAGCTGTATGTGGACATGCGGCTGATCGAGGGCACCGACCTGGCCACGCTGTTGAAACAGTCCGGGGCATTGACGCCGCCCCGGGCGGTGGCCATTGTGCGCCAGGTGGCTTCGGCATTAGACGCGGCACACGCCGCGGGCGTGATACATCGCGATATCAAACCGGAAAACATCCTCATCACCCCTGATGATTTCGCTTACCTGGTTGATTTCGGCATAGCCAATGTCACCACCGACGACAGGCTGACCCAGGCAGGAAGCGCCGTGGGTACCTGGAAATACACCGCGCCGGAGCGGTTCACCAACGATGAGGTAACCCCCAGCGTCGATGTTTATTCGTTGGCCTGCGTGCTCCACGAATGTTTGACCGGATCGCCGCCATATCGCGCCGACAGCGCGGGGATGCTCATCACGGCGCACCTAATGCAACCGATCCCGCACCCCAGCGAGCTACAGCCCGGGGTCCCAGGCGCGTTTGACGCGGTGATCGAGCGGGGCATGGCCAAGGAGCCTCAGGACCGCTACCCCAGCGCCGGCGAACTGGCGCTGGCCGCTCACCAGGCATTGAGTACGCGGGACCAGGATCAGGCCGGCGACATCCTCAAGCACAGTCAGGAATCCATCCTGCACAACACGGAAGTCGAACCTTCGCCCGCTCCCATTCCCCCGGCACCACCTGGCCCCCGCGCGCCGCAGCCGCCAGCCGGTAGGTCCCATCCGGGTCATGGCGGTTCGGAGGCGGTGCCCGGTCCCGCACCACCGTCGGCCGTCGGCCCTGGCTGGGGGCGCGGCGGTGGCCCGATCCAACCCGTCGCCGGTGGACCGCCGGTGAGCCCTGGCTGGGGGCGCGGCGGTGGCCCGATCCAACCAACCACCGGCGGACCGCCAGCTGCCCCCCCGTTTCCCCCCGGTGGGGGCTGGCCGGGCCAGTACCGCGCCCCACAACCGAAACCATTACGCCGTCCCGCTGCACCCCGCAAACGCCATCCACGGCTGCTGCTGGGCGCCGCCGCGGCTGGCGTGGCGGCGCTCGTCGGCCTAATCATCTGGTCGCGAGAGCCATCGCACCCCGCGTCCACACCGACCATCACGTCCACGACCACGACCGCCACCACGTCGTTTACTACACCGGTATCCACTCCACCAGCGGCCGAATCCCAAGCCCGGCTGTTTGGGCTCCTTCCCCCCGGTTATCCGCCCGACGCGTGCAAACCGATCGCTCCGCCAAAAGATGCGCTGGCCGTGATGTCTTGCGGGGCAAACGCCGACCCGGGGGGCCCACCGTCGGCGACCTACACGCTGTTGCGGGATTTGGCCGCACTCCGCGTCGCGTTCGACGGGATCGTCCGGTCCACCACGGTGGTGGCCTGTCCCGGTGGCATACAGTCGCCAGGGCCCTGGCACCATAACGCCACTCCCCAGGAGACGGCCGGCACGCTCGTGTGCGGATTCCAACAAGAACGCCCAACATTAGCGTGGACCAATAATGCGGAGTTACTGGTCAGCGTCATCTACGCAGGCCCACAGGAGCCGACCCTCGATGAGCTGTATGCGTGGTGGACCTCACACTCATGAGTACAACTGACGGTGTTCCCGCAGCCACTCACTCAAGCCGTTTACTGCTGCACTAAGCCAGCACTGCCTGGTATTGCGACCGTCCGTTTCCCGGTGGCAGTCGGCGGGCCAGTGCCCGTGCCGCAGCGGATGGGCTCCGACCTTTTAGCGGCCGACGGAGCCGCAGAGACGCGCTTGAATCCCAACAACGCACTTAGTCAGCCGCAGAACGCCCACCACGCCTCTGATCGGGGCTCAGAGCCTCCCGAAAAGCGGGCCAGCCGAACAGGTCGGGTGCTAACCTGTTAATTTCGCCTATAGGACTTAACTTCGCCTATCGGGCCTATAGGGCCTAGCCCTAGTCCTGGGAACGCCGCTCGTACGATAGACGCTCGAACAAAGGAGTGAGCCATCTTGACGATCAGCACGCGCGTGATAGTGGCCGCAACAGCCATCGCCGCAGCTGGAACCGTTGGCGGGGCAATTGCCACCGCCGACGACACCGCTGCCAACACCCACACAATGGGTAGCCAGGCAACCTTGGCGAACGGCTCCACCATTCAGGGCTGGACCATCAGCGACCTCAAGCCCAGTACGGACACCATCCCTTATCCCGTACACGGCCGGCTGTGGGAAGCCATGGCTACTGACGAGGCCATCCAAGGCACTGTCATCCCGATCGTCTCAGATCTTAATGCCCGTGCCCCGAACGGGCAGATGTATCGAGTCCTGTACCAGGTCGCCACCCCCCAGGGCGTCAATCCGGCAACCCTCGCCCAAGGCCAGAAGACCAGCGGCAAGGTCTACTTCGACGTCACTGGTGAGAACCCGAATAGCGTCGTGTACAACAACGGAAGTCAAGACCTGGCCACCTGGGTTGAGGCAGGGCCGCCGGCGGGAGGTCGCCAAGGCAAGCCCGTGCCGGCGGGTAGCCAAACGCCGCCCAGCTCCGTGGGTGGTCAACGACCCGCTGCGGCGGGCAGCCAAGGAACGCCCGCTGCGGCGGGCAGCCAAGGTACGCCCGCTGCGGCGGGCAGCCCGCAAGCGCCTGCCGGCGCCCCAAGCGCGCCGGCTCCGGCGGGTGGGCCGGAGGCGCCCGCGGGCAGCCAACCTGGACCCGGCGCGGCGGGCAGCCAAGGAACGCCTGCGGCCCCGGCGGGTGGGCCGGAGGCGCCCGCGGGCAGCCAACCTGGACCCGGCGCGGCGGGCAGCCAAGGAACGCCTGCGGCCCCGGCGGGTGGGCCGGAGGCGCCCGCGGGCAGCCAACCTGGACCCGGCTCGGCGGGCAGCCCGCAAGCGCCTGCCGGCGCCCCAAGCGCGCCGGCCCCAGCGGGTGGTCCGGAAGCGCCCGCGGGGAGCCAACCTGGACCAGGATCTGCTTCCGGCGGCAGCCAGCCGGCGCCGGCTGCCGCTGGCACCCCGCCGATGCCCGCTGGCAGCCCCGGGATGCCCGCCTCCTGACGACCCCCTGACGCTGCGGCGATACCAAGACGTGTCGGCGCCTTGCCGCCAACCCCTCGAGATGGCGGCAAGGCGCAGGGGTGGGTCATGCGGACATCAGGGTGACGTTGTGGTCCCGCACGGGGTATCCGTTGCGCTCCGCGAGGGATCGCAATTGGCGCAGCGCGAATGTGCGCCCTCGGCCCGTCTCAGGAATCACAATCCCGGCCCAGAGCCCTTCTGAGCCCGGCAATTCGCAGGCCTCTTTGGCACACAGCCATCGGCGTGGGCAGGCCCGGCAGATTGCCTTGGCCTCGTTGTCGACGGCCTTCGTCCAACGCTCCGGGTCGCGTGTGCACGCACCCAGCGGTAGGTCGTGCACGGTGGATGCGGTCATGTTGCCTCGTTCTTCCAGGTTCTTCCAGTTGTGTCGCGGTGTCGGAATCAATAACCGAAGATGCTATATCATGAACCGTAGCATTGCAACAGTTTGATGCTATAGCTTAGCACCAGGTTTGAGTTACACGACGACACCGAGGGCGGTGCGACGCCCATCCTGTGACAACACTAAAACCTCGAGTTCATGACGTATGCTGAAGCCATCACCGCGATGATCAACCGCTACGGTTGAAGGTGGCTTTCCTCACACATTAACCGTAGCGGACGATACGGTTACAAATACGAAAAGAGTTTGATGTGCAGACCCTAACCACGATCCAGGAGACGTAGCCAAGTCATAGCGCGGAACCACGTGCAATGGTTAAAATCATCGCTGCGGGAACCTCACCCACTTCCAAGGAATCACCGGAGATGACCAACGCCGAGCCAACTGGCGTCGCCCGGTCGGAGTCCGACGATCGGCCAAGCCAGTCGGACGACCTCGACGTCACAGGCACCTGGCAGATCGGCGAACTCGATCCCGGCGTTGTTCGTGCCGGTGCGGCGGCGGCGGCACGGCGCCGCGAACTCGACATCAGTCAGCGCAGCCTGGCTGCGGAAGGGATCATCAACGCTGGAGCGCTGATCTCCTTCGAAAAGGGCCGCAGCTGGCCTCGTGAACGGACCCGCGCCAAACTCGAGGAGGTATTGCGCTGGCCTGCGGGTACTATCGCCCGGATCCGCCAAGGGGCGCCCGTTCCCGGCGAAGAGGTCGTCACGGAAGTCATGTCCGCCGACGACCAGATGCCGTTGATAGCGCAGGCCGTCATCGCGGCCGTCGACAGCTGCAGCCTTGCCATCGCCGCACTACCACCCGTGGAGGATCCCGAGTTCACGCAGCGGGCTAGGCCGATTCTGGCAGATTTGCGCCGGCTCGAAGCGGTCGCCGTTCGAGCCACCCAGATCGGCCGAGTCACCCCCGCGCTGATAAAGGCGCTGAGCACCGTGCGTCGCCACTTCGACGACTTGATGTTGCGTGGGGCGACCTCCCCCAACGCCACGCTGGGCCAGCGGCTATATGCCGCACGTCGGCGGGCCAACCTGTCGATCTCGGAGACGGCATGCGCGGCCGGTGTAACAGACGATGTTGTCGTCAGCGCGGAAGCCGAGAAAGAGTTGCCGCCCGGATGCGCCGATGCGCTGGAGGCGCTGATCAGCCAGATCACGTGGGGCTGAAGCACCGGCCCGTGACGCGCGTGCTCGTTGTCAGCTCGAGCGCAATGCATTCTCATTCTCTTCTCGCCGCATCCCGCCGAGACTGAGGCACCAGGCGCAGCTGCACCCGCGTGGTCGGGAAAATTTCTGCACGAGAGCGCCCCGGCACGCTGCTACGCTCACATCCGGCGAAAGGTTTACCGGTAAATGGGTGAGTTCGGGCCGACCACCGCCGCGAAACAGCCAAAGCAGGCGAGCGGTAGCGCGGTGGCAAAAGATGTGGCAAAAGACGTGGTCACAGTCGCGCAGAGGGGCGAGAGCCATGGCGACAAGCTCTTTGAAAAGGCCGAAAACGCCGGGACCGCTGCCAAGCGGAGCAAACGTCTTACCGGCGGCGCCAGGCCGGCCCGAGATCCCGGCTGGGCAAGAGCAAGCTGGTCCGGGAGGTGTTGGCCATGCAGTGGCAGACGGTGGCGCAAGCGAATCGGCGAGTAGCGTGGCCGACGGAGCCCGAATACCGTGGCCGCTAGTGTCGGCGGCGCCCGCCAATGCCCGCCCGCCAACCCCGGTGGGCGGGTGGGCGCTGCTACGAGTGTCGGACCGCTCTAGGCCCGACGAACGAAAAGGTTCATCAGAGGTAGTGATGTCCAGTTCCTATACGTCCTATACGTATACGGCCAATCGCAGCGCCGGCGACGATGACGTCGTTGGCGTCGAGGTGACCATCGACGGCATGTTGGTAATCGCTGATCGGCTTGGCCTTGTGGACTTCCCGGTCGCGCTTGGGATCCGGCCGAACATCCCCCAGCTGGAGCTCCGCGACCTCGTCTGGGATCAGGTGCGGCGCGACCTGAAAGCGCAGCAGGTGCTGGACGTCTACGGCGAGCCGCATCCGAGCGTCGCAGCGATGGTCGACACCCTCAGTAGGCCGGACCGCACCCTGGAAGCCCGGTGGTGGCGGCGCGACGTCGACAACGGCACAATGGTGCGTTTTGCGGTGTGCCGCAAGGGCGAACGTCATGTCGTCGCCGCACGCGACGGCGACATGCTGGTGTTGCAGTGGGTGGCTCCGCAAGTCGGCTTGGCCGGCATGGTGACAACGGTGCTGGGTCCGGCCGAGCCCGCGAACGTCGAACCGCTCACCGCAATCGCGGCTAAGCTGGCGGAGTGCAGGACCGCGGCCCAAATAGCACAGTTCGGTGTCGCCCCCGCGTCTGCCCGGACATACGCCGAGATCGTCAGCGACCCCACAAGCTGGGTGGAGATCACCGCCAGCGAGCGCCATCCCGGCGGCACGTCCACGCAAACCGACGTGGCAGCCGGTGTCGCCGATTCTCGGCAGGGACGGGTGGTGTCGATTCCGCGCCGGGTCAGCGGTGAGCTATACGGCAGCTTTCTGCCGGGCACGCCCGAGAATCTTCAGCGCGCCCTCGAGGGCTTGGTGGAGTTCCTGCCCTCCGGTAACTGGTTCGACCCCTCCGATACCGACTACTCCCGGTAAGAGTTCAGGGAGGACACCCATGGTGGATGACACGTCGCGGCACCTGCTCGGCAACGACCCCCCGACAGACGATGAAGCCCACGACAACCTCGCCGCCCTGGATTTCACGGTCCCAGACGACAGCGAGGTGTCGGCACTTGAGGCGTTCGACATGTACGCACCGGCCGAGGACGCCCACGACGCCGGCGGCGACTTGGAAGCGATCGCGCCACCGGGCGAAGATGAAGCAGAAGGGCTTTCGGTTCCGCTGTTCACGGTGACAAATCCGCCGGGAACAGTGTCCGTGTCGGCGCTCATGGGCGGCCGAGCCTACCAAATCGAGCTATCGGCGAAAGCAACGAATA
Organism: Mycobacterium sp. SM1; assembly: GCF_018361265.1. Lineage (GTDB taxonomy): Bacteria > Actinomycetota > Actinomycetes > Mycobacteriales > Mycobacteriaceae > Mycobacterium. The sequence continues at coordinate 1,467,470 of NZ_JAFLNH010000001.1, read as the reverse complement.
TGACCGAACAGCATCTCGCTGAGGAGATAGTCGTCATTGCGGGCCTGGCCCGCCAGAAGGCGCGGTCCGCGCAGTATGCGTTCATGCTCGAGGGCATGCGCGAACTGGGACATGATGGCCCCGACACACAAGACTTCCTGTCTAGGGAACTGGAGTTGCCCACGCCTGAGCAGGCCACGGCGGCGACGGCGTCGGTGTTCGCGACCCGATACGCGGGCGATCATGGCTGATCACCTGGCCAGCCTCTTCGGAAGCGCGGTGGGCATGCTGCCCATGTCGCCGGCACGATCCCTGGAACTGTTCACCGAGATCACCAACTACGACGAGTCCGCCTGTGATGCCTGGGTCGGTCGCATTCGCTGCGGTGACACCGACCGCGTCACGCTGTTCCGGGCCTGGTATTCGCGCTCCAACTTCGGGCGGCTCGCGGGAGCCGCCGAGATCCCGATGAGCGCCCTCAATGCCCGGGTACCGATCGGGGGGCTGTACGGAGACATCACCTATCCGGTGACGTCGCCCCTGGCCATCACCTTGGGTTTCGCCGTGAGCGAAGCATCGGTGGGCAACTGCGCCGACGCGATGGAGGCGCTGGAAGACTGCCCGGCGGGCGGTGCGGACCACCTTAAATCGTGGGCCAAGGCAGTGATCTACGGCGCCGCCGAACGCTGGACCGATGTGATCGATGAAGTCCGGGGCGCCGCAAGCTGGCCAGACAAGTTCCTGGCCGCCGCGGCGGGCGTTGCGCACGGAGTAGCCGCCGCGAGCCTGGGCTTGTTCACCGAAGCCGAACGGCGACTCACCGAGTCCAACGCGTCACCGGCGGGCGAGGCGTGCGCGCGCGCGATTGCCTGGTATCTGGCAATGGCCCGACGTGGCCAGGGGAACGAAGAGGGAGCCGTCGCCCTGCTGGAATGGTTACAGACGACCCACCCAGATCCCAAAGTTGCGGCGGCGCTGAAGGACCCGTCGTACCGGTTGGTTACGACCAGCGCCGAAGAGATCGCAGCGCGCGCCGACCCGTGGGATCCGGCCAGTGTGGTGGCCGACACATCGGGCCGGGAGAAATTGCTCGCCGACGCCCAGGCGGAGCTGGACCGGCAGATCGGTCTCGCCCGAGTCAAGGACCAGATCGAACGGTACCGAGCCGCAACCCAGATGGCGAAGGTCCGCGCGGCAAAGGGCATGAAGGTCGCCCAGCCCAGCAAGCACATGATCTTCACCGGCCCCCCGGGTACCGGGAAGACGACGATCGCCCGCGTGGTGGCCAACATCCTTGCCGGGCTGGGCGTCATCGCCGAGCCGAAGCTGCTGGAAACCTCGCGCAAGGATTTCGTCGCCGAATACGAGGGACAATCGGCCGTCAAGACCGCCCGAACGGTGGATCGCGCCCTTGGCGGTGTGTTGTTTATCGACGAGGCCTACTCGCTGGTGCAGGAGCGCGATGGACGCGCCGACCCGTTCGGCACCGAGGCGCTGGACACCTTGCTGGCACGGATGGAGAACGACCGCGACCGCCTGGTGGTCATCATCGCCGGTTACAGCTCCGACATCGATCGGCTGCTGGAAACCAACGACGGCCTTCGTTCACGGTTCGCAACCCGCATCGAATTCAATTCCTACTCGCCTGAAGAGATTCTTGAGATCGCGAAGGTCATTGCCGCCGATAATGACTCGGCACTTAACAAGGACGCGAGCGAGCAGCTGCTCAAGGCGGCCGCGCTGTTGAGCCAACGCACGGTCGGCGGCAAGCCGGCGCTGGACATCGCCGGCAATGGCCGCTATGCGCGCCAATTGGTGGAGGCCGCTGAACAATGCCGGGACATGCGCCTGGCCCGCTCACCGGACTTCGAAGCCCTGGGGGTGGACCAATTGCGCGAGATCAACGGCGAAGACATGGCCGACGCGATCGCCGCCGTACACGGGCGGCTGAATATCAGCGAGTGACACATGGCAGGTTTTCGGCTTACCACCAAGGTCCAGGTCAGCGGCTGGCGCTTCCTGCTGCGCCGCGTCGAGCACGCGATCGTGCGCCGCGACACCCGCATGTTCGACGATCCGCTGCAGTTCTACAGTCGGGCGGTTGGGCTCGGCATCATCATCGCGGTGTTGGTGGCGGGCGGCGCCGGACTGCTGGCTTATTTCAAGCCCCTGGGCCGGCGCGGCGGCGACAACCTGCTCGTCGACCGCACCACCAACCAACTCTATGTTGTGCTGCCGGGAACCGGGCAGTTGCATCCGGTCTATAACCTGACCTCGGCCCGCCTGGTGCTCGGGAACCCGGGCAACCCTTCGGCCGTCAAGTCCGACGAGCTCAACAAGATGCCCAAGGGGCAGCCCATCGGCATCCCCGGCGCACCCTACGCCACGCCGGTCTCGTCGGACACCTCCTCGGACTGGACGCTGTGCGACACCGTCACCAACCCCGATAGCGTTGCCCCTTCGGTGGATACCGCAGTGATCGCGATGCCTTTGGCCACCAATGCGTCGATAGGGCCGATGCGGCCCAATCAGGGGGTGCTGGTGTCTTTCCGGGGTACGGAGTGGGTGGTGACGAAGAACGGGCGGCACGCGGTCGATCTGACCAACCGCGCGGTCGCCTCCGCGGCGGGCATACCCGTTACCGCGAAGTCGACGCCCATCTCCGAGGGGCTGTACAACGCGGTGCCGGACGCTGGCCCGTGGCAATTGCCGTTGGTGCCCGCGGCGGGCGCGCCGAATTCTGTTGGGCTGCCCCCCGATCTGGTTGTGGGTTCGGTCTTTCGTACCCAGACCGACAACGGCCCACAGAATTTCCTGGTGCTTGCGGATGGGGTCGCCCGGGTCAACGCCACCACGGCGGCTGCGCTGCGGGCAACCAATTCATTCGGGTTGCTCGCGCCTCCTTTGGTGGAAGCGAGCCTGGTGGCAAAAATCCCCGAACGGGTGTACGCCTCACCGCTGCCAGACCAGCCGCTGATGATTTTGTCCCGGCACGACGCGCCCACGCTGTGCTGGTCGTGGCAGCGCGAAGCCGGCGATCAGGCGCCCAAGACGGCGGTGCTGAGTGGTCGGCATCTGCCGATCCCGCCGTCGGCGATGGGCACCGGCATCAAGCAGGTCGGCGGGGACATGACCGTTTTCATCGACGGCGGTAAATACATTCGGCTGCAGTCGCCAGATCCCGCGCACGGTGAGGCGTTGTATTACGTCGACCCGCAAGGCGTCCGTTACGGGCTGCCGGATCAGGAGACGGCCAAAGTCCTGGGCTTGACGTCACCCATGGCGGCGCCGTGGGATGTGGTGCGGCTGTTGGTCGACGGCCCGGTGCTGTCCAAGCAGGCGGCTTTGCTCGAGCACGACACACTGCCCGCCGACCCCAACCCCCGGAAGCTAGACACGGAAGCCGGACCATGACGACTAAAAAGTTCACCCCGATCGTCAAACGGGGGCCACGGCTGACGCCGGGTGAAATCAGTGTTGCGCCACCGGAAGACCTCGGTGTCGAGATTCCCCCGTCGGGCATTCAGAAGGTCCTTCCATACGTGATGGGCGGCGGCATGCTCGGCATGATCGCGATCATGGTCTTCACCGGCGTCAGGCAGCTGTCGCCGTACATGCTGATGATGCCGTTGATGATGATCATGGCGACGGTAGGCTTCATGGCCGGCGGCGGTCCCGGCGGCAAAAAGGTGCCGGAGATCAACGCCGATCGCAAGGAATACCTGCGCTACTTGGCCGGCTTGCGGACCCGCGTGACGTCATCGGCCAGCGCCCAGGTGGCGTTTTTCAACTACCACGCGCCCCATCCAGACGACCTGCTGTCGATCGTCGGCACCGACCGGCAATGGTCCCGCCCCGCCAATGCCGACTTTTTTGCGGCCACCCGGATCGGGCTCGGTTCCGAGCCCGCGGTGGACCGGCTTCTCAAGCCCACCCTCGGCGGCGAATTGGCCGGACCCGAGTCCGCGCCGCAGCCGTACCTGGAACCGGTGAGCCACCTGTGGGTGATGAAGTTCCTGCGCACCCACGGCCTTATCCACGACTGCCCGAAACTGGTGCAACTACGGACTTTTCCGACAGTCGCCGTCGGTGGAGACCCGGCTGGCGCCGCGGCGTTGCTCCGGGCGATTATCTGCCACCTGGCCGTCTTCCATCCCCCGGACCTGCTGCAGATGCGGGTGCTCATCGACAACCCGGAGGACCCGGAGTGGTCCTGGGTGAAATGGCTCCCGCATGTCCAACACCAAACCGACACCGACGCGGCGGGTTTCACCCGGATGATCTTCACCCGCCCCGACGGGCTCAGTGACTTGGCGGCACGCGGTCCGCATACCCCCGATTCGGCCGCCGCCGGACCCTATGTCGTGGTCATTGACCTCACCGGCGGCAGGGCCGGGTTTCCGATGGACGGCAGGGCCGGTGTCACCGTGATCACCTTGGGGAATCACCGTGGCTCGGCGTATCGCATCCGGGTGGACAAAGACGGGACCGCCGACGACCGACTGCCCAACCAGTCGTTCCGGCAGGTGACAACGACCACCGACGCGCTGTCACCGCAGCAGGCCACCCGCATCGCGCGCAAGCTGGCCGGGTGGTCGATCACGGGCACCATCATCGACAAGAACACGCGGGTGCAGAAAAAGGTCGCGACCGAATGGCACCAATTAGTCGGCGCCGCATCGGTTGAGGAGGTCACGCCACGGCGCTGGCGGATGTTCGCCGACACCGACCGCGACCGGCTGCGGATACCGTTCGGCCACGAGCTCAAGACCGGCGACGTCATCTACCTCGACATCAAGGAGGGCGCGGAGTTCGGCGCCGGGCCGCACGGCATGCTGATCGGCACCACCGGATCGGGTAAGTCGGAGTTTTTACGCACCCTCATCCTGTCGTTGGTGGCCACGCATCACCCCGACCAGGTCAACGTGCTGCTGACCGACTTCAAGGGGGGGTCGACGTTCCTGGGCATGGAACGGCTTCCGCACACCACCGCCGTGGTGACCAACATGGAGGAGGAGGCCGAACTCGTCAGCCGGATGGGCGAAGTCTTGACCGGTGAACTCGACCGCCGGCAGTCGATCTTGCGCCAGGCCGGGATGCAGGTGGGCGCGGCCGGAGCGCTCTCGGGTGTGGCCGAATACGAGAAGCACCGCGAGCGCGGGGCTGACCTGCCACCGCTGCCAACGCTTTTCGTGGTGGTAGACGAGTTCGCCGAGCTGCTGGCGAACCACCCCGACTTCATCGGGTTGTTCGACCGGATCTGTCGTGTCGGGCGATCGCTGCGGGTGCATCTGCTGTTGGCCACTCAGTCGCTGAACACGGGTGGCACGCGCATCGACAAGCTGGAGCCCAACCTCACCTACCGCATCGCGCTACGCACCACCAGCTCGACGGAGTCCAAAGCGGTGATCGGAACGCCGGAAGCCCAATACATCACCAACAAAGAGGCCGGTGTCGGGTTTCTGCGGGTTGGCATGGAAGACCCGGTCAAGTTCAAGGCCTGCTACACCGGAGACCCCTACGTTCCCACCGTTCGGGCCGAGACCAACGGTGAGGTCGACCAGCCCAGCGCGCGCGTTCGCCGTCGTGACGTGCGCATCCACCAATTCACCGCGGCGCCGATCTTCGACACAGAGATGATCTCATGACCGCCGAACCGCACACCCGCGTGCTCCGTGAAGTCATACTCGACCAGCTAGCCACCGACGAATCACGTGCCTATCGGATGTGGTTGCCGCCATTGACCGATCCGACACCGCTGAACGAGCTCATCGAGCGCGACCACCGGCAACCGTTGCGCTTCCCGTTGGGGATCATGGACGAGCCGCGCCGGCACCGCCAAGCGGTCTGGGGGATCGACGTCTCCGCCGCCGGTGGCAACGTGGCGATCGGTGGGGCCCCGCAGACCGGTAAGTCGACGCTTCTGCAAACGATGGTCCTGTCGGCGGCGGCGACCCACTCACCGCGTGATGTCCAGTTCTACTGCGTCGACCTCGGCGGTGGCGGCTTGATCTATCTTGAAGACCTTCCCCACGTCGGCGGGGTGGCAACCCGATCGGAACCCGACCGGGTCAACCGAATGGTCGCGGAAATGAAGGGCGTTCTGCGGCAACGGGAAAGCATATTCAAGCAGTATCGGGTCGGCTCGATGGCCGCGTATAGGCAGATGCGCAACGACCCGAGCCATCCCGCCGCGGCCGACCCCTTCGGTGACGTGTTCTTGGTCATCGACGGGTGGCCGGCCTTTGTGTCAGAGTTTCCCGACCTGGAGCCCATCGTGCAGGATCTGGCCGGGCAGGGGCTTGCCTTCGGGGTTCACACGGTCATCTCCACGCCGCGCTGGACGGAATTGAAAAACCGGGTTCGTGACTATCTGAACACCAAAATCGAGTTCCGGCTCGGTGACATCAACGAAACCCAGGTCGACCGTATGACCAAGGAGATTCCGGCGAATCGGCCCGGCCGGGCGATCTCGATCGAGAAGCACCATCTGATGATCGGAGTGCCGCGGCTCGACGGGGTGCACAGCGCCGACGGTCTGGTGGAGGCCCTGTCAGCAGCGGTACGACAGATCGCGGCCGCTCACACCCAGGAAGCGCCGCAGGTCAGGGTGCTACCGGACCGCATCTACCTCCACCAACTCGACCCTAACCCGCCGGGGCCGGACGCCGACTACCGGACCCGCTGGACGATACCGATCGGTGTGCGCGAATCGGATCTGCAGGTGGCCTACGCCCACATGCACCTGTCGCCGCATTTGCTGATCTTTGGTGCGGCCAAGTCGGGCAAAACACGCATCGCGCACGCGGTCGCGCGGGCGATCTGCGCCCGCAACAGTCCGGCGCAGGTTCGGTTCATGCTGGCCGACTACCGCTCCGGCCTGCTGGAGGCGGTGCCGGACAGCCATCTGCTCGATGCGGGCGCGGTCAACCGCAACAACGCGGCGCTGGATGCCTCCATCAAAGCCCTGGCAGAGGCTTTAACCAAGCGGTTGCCGCCCGCCAACCTGACAACGTCGCAGCTACGGTCCCGGTCATGGTGGAGGGGACCCGACATCGTCCTGCTGGTCGACGACTGGCACATGATCATGGCGGCCAGCGGAGCGATCCCGCCAATGACGCCGCTGTTCCCACTGCTTCCGGCGGCGCAGGACATCGGGTTGCACATCATCGTCACCTGCCAAATGAGCCAAGCGCACCGCGCCACCATGGACAGGTTCGTCGGTGCCGCGTTCGGGGCCGGATCGCCCACCCTGTTCCTGTCCGGCGACCAGCAGGAATTCCCATCCAAGGAGATCAAGATCAAGCGAAGGCCTCCTGGCCAGGCATTTCTCGTCTCACCGGACGGCAAAGAGGTTATCCAGGCCGCCTATATCGATCCCCCAGAAGAAGTGTCTGCAGCACCCCTGGGGTCCGGTTAGGATCTATTCGACGGGTTTTCGCCAACGCGAGGCGCACACCGCACACGGAAAGGAGCCAGGACACCCGCTCCGGGGAGATCTTCCCCGCCGGACCCACCCGACCGCGTCAATGGCCAATAAATGGCCCATCTATGGGCCATAAATAGATTCCATAAATAGATTCATAGTCACAAAAGTGAAGGGGATGGAGCACATGCAACCTATGTCATTCGATCCGGCCGCCGTCGGCATCGCTTCGGAGGTAATCGCCAACGGCACTCGTGGTCTGGCCGCGGGATCGGCGGCTTCGGCGGCGGTCACCGGGCTGGCACCGGCCGGAGCCGACGAGGTGTCGGCGCAGGCCGCGATGTCCTTCGCCAGTGAGGGCGTCGAGACCCTGGCGCTCAACTCGTTCGCGCAGGAAGAGCTCATGCGCGCGGGCGCGGCATATCTCGAGATCGCCGGAATGTACACCGCCGTCGACGGGGCCAGCGCCGCCACGTTGACATAGCCATAGCCCGTCAAACCCAGCACGTCGAGATCCAGGTCGGCTCACCATGCCCTCAATGGCCGAATTCGTCAGCATGCTGTGGCACGCGATGCCACCGGAGCTGAACACCGCGCGGCTGATGGCCGGGGCGGGAGCAGGCCCGATGTTGCAGGCCGCCGAGGGATGGCAGGCGCTGGCGCTGGCGTTAGAGACTCAGGCCGCCGAATTGGCCAGCAGCCTCGGCGCGCTAAGCGGGGCGTGGACGGGGATGGGCAGCGAACGCGCGGTGTCGGCTACTATGCCGATGGTCGCCTGGTTGCAGACCGTGGCGATGCAGGCGCAGAAACGCGCGATGCAGGCGGCGGCGCAGGCCGCGGCCTACACCACCGCGATGGCAACGACGCCGCCGCTGGAGGAGATCGAGCAGAACCACATCACCCACGCCGTCCTGGAGGCCACGAATTTCCTCGGCATCAACACGGTGCCGATCGGGATCAACGAGGCCGACTACTTCATCCGCATGTGGAATCAGGCTGCCGGCGCAATGGACGCCTATCAGGCGGAGACCGTGCTCAATACCCTGTTCGAGCCGATCGCGCCGATGACGCCGATCGTCATTCCCGGGGTGGGAGAGGCCGCCTTGGGCGCGTCGTTGGGCCGGATCGCCGCGTCAGCGCCGGGGGCGGTCGCCCGTGACGCGGTGTTTGCCCACGTCACCGGCCAAGCTACCGCCGAATCAGCGGGGCTGCAGGGAGGCCGGGGAGCCGACCTGGTCGACCAAGCCGCCACGGACGCGGAAGGGCCGGCGAGCCAGGCGGCGGGGCAGGCGCAGACCGCGGCAAGCCAGCAGGAGCAGCAGCAGGCCCCGCAGCAGGCAACCCAGCAGGCAACGCAGATGATGTCTCAGCTGGGTTCGCAAGTGGCCCAGATTCCGCAGCAGCTTGGGCAGATTCCGCAGCAGATGGGGCAGATGGGCAGCCCGATGCAGCAGTTGACCCAGCCGCTGCAGCAGGTGACGTCGCTGTTCAGCCAGATGGGTGGGCACGGCGGTCAGGGCATGCAGGGCGCGCAGATGGGTCTCATCGGGGCCAGCCCGCTGTCGAACCACCCACTAGCCGGTGGCTCCGGGGCCAGTGCCGGCGCCGGACTGATGCGAGCGGCAGCGCTGCCCGGCGCTGGCGGGTCCGCGCCCCGCACGCCGCTGTTGGCCAAGTTGGTCGACAGGGTCGAGCACCCGGTGACACCCGCGGCGGTCGCACCGGCCGCTGCCGCTGGCTCGTCGACGACGGGTGGTGTGGCCCCGGTCGGCGCCGGTAGCGGGGGTATGGGCCCGATGGGCATGATGGGCCACGCCCCGACCACGGGTGGCTCCAAGGCGGGCCTGGTGGCACCCGCGCCGCTTGCCCAGGATCTGGGTGACGACGAAGACGACGACTGGTAGCCCCTCACCAAAGCTTGCCGGCCATCCAGGCCGGAAGACTCGCCATCGCCGATGGCGAGGACAACAGGAAGAAGAGAAAGTGGTCCAGCAATGGCACAGATGAACACTGATGCTGCTGTCCTCGCCAAGGAGGCCAGCAACTTCGAGCGGATCTCCGGCGAGCTCAAGGGCGTGATCGCGCATGTCGAGGCGACCGCCGGCGCCCTCGCCGGGCAGTGGCACGGCCAGGCAGGCCAGGCCGCTCAGGCCGCGCTGATGCGTTTCCAAGAAGCCGCTAACCAGCAGATTCAGGAACTGAACGACATTTCCACCAACATCCACACCGCCGGTATGCACTACACCTCGACGGACGAAGAGCAATCCTCGACGTTGTCGGCGGCGATGCACATCTGACCCACACCACCAGGAGAAACGGAGCAACAACATGACCGAACAGCTATGGAACTTCGCCGGCATCGAAGGCGGGGCCAGCGACATCCAGGGTGCCGTTCAGACCACCCACGGCCTCCTCGACGAGGGCAAGGGCTCACTCGCCTCGCTTGCGGCGGTGTGGGGCGGCTCGGGCTCAGAGGCGTACCAAGCGGTCCAGATGCGCTGGGACAACACCGCCGCCGAGCTGAACGCTGCGCTGCAGAACCTCGCCCAGACGATCAGCGAGTCCAGCCAGACGATGGCTCAGACCGAAGCCGGCGTCACCGGCATGTTTGCCTAGAATCCTACGACGGAGCCTGAGGTGGGCGGTTCATCCACGGGGGAATACGCCCACCTCACTCACTCCGCTATCCGAATCAACATGATGTGAGAGGTGCTCATGTCGGCCGACTATGACCGACTCTTCAACACTCCCGACGAGACGCCCGGCGATGTGACAGCGCAGGTGAGCCTGGATGAGATCCTGCGCTCTACGCCACCGTCCGCTCCGGCGCGCTCACCGATTGGCGGCGACGCGCCGCCGATTCCCGTCGGGGAGCCGCAATTGCCGCCGACACCACCGACCCAGACGCAACCGCAGCAGGCAAGGTTCTCGAGTCCGCCTGCGCGGCAAGCCCAACCTAACGCGGCGCCACCCCTGGGCAAAGTCCCGGTCGCGCGGTTCGAACAACTGCGCACGCCCCCACCCCCGCCACCGCCCGCTCAGCCCGCGCCTGCCCCGTCGCAGCATTTCGCCAACGCGTATCCGCAAGCCACCGGCGGCTGGCGGGTCGCCCCACCGCCGCCGAGCCAACCGATGCAGACCTCGGCCGCGACGCTCGGCAATTATCGAGCGATCGACGCGTTGTCGCATGTCGGTGTCAAGTCGGCCGTCAAGATGCCCTCGCAACGAGGCTGGCGGCATTGGCTCTACCTGCTGACGCGGATCAACCTCGGGCTATCCCCTGACGAGCTTTACGAAATCGACTTGCACAGCCGGGTCCGCCGCAACGCCCGCGACTCGTATCAGATCGCCATCCTGGGCCTCAAGGGAGGCGTGGGCAAAACCGCCGTCACGGTCGCGCTGGGCTCGGCGCTGGCCAAAGTCCGGGGTGATCGGATCCTGGCTATCGACGCCGATCCCGGCGCCGGAAATCTCGCGGATCGCGCGGGACGCCAGTCGGCCGCGACCATAGCAGACCTGCTCGCGGACAAGGAATTGTCGCGCTACAACGACATCCGCGCGCATACCAACATGAATGCCGCCAACCTCGAGGTGCTGTCCGCAGAGGACTACAGCGTGGCGAAGCGCGCGTTCAACGACGAGGACTGGCAGGGCGCCACCGAGGTGGTCTCGAAGTTCTACAACCTCGTGCTGGCCGACTGCGGGTCAAGCCTGTTCGATCCGGCGACGCGCGCGGTGCTCTCAACGGTGTCCAGCGTGGTGATCGTCGCCAGTGCGTCGATCGACGGCGCGCGGCAGGCGGCGGTCGCCATGGACTGGCTGCGGCAAAACGGGTACCAGGATCTGCTCGCTCGCGCGTGCGTGGTGATCAACCACGTAGTGCCGGGCAAGCCCAACCTGGACGTCGGCGACCTGGTGCAACAGTTCGAGGGACATCTTCAGCCCGGGCGGGTTGTCGTGTTGCCCTGGGACAGACACATCGCGGCCGGGACCGAGATCGAACTCGACCTGCTCGGCTCCACCTTCCGGCGCCGGATCGTCGAATTGGCCGCCGCCCTGTCCGACGACTTCGATCGGGCCGACCGGCGTTGAGCGCGCCCGTTGCCGCCCCGGTCGGCGCCGGGGCTTCCGCACCCGGCAAACCGGCGACCACCCGGGTGACCATCCTTACCGGCAGGCGAATGACCGACCTGGTGTTGCCGTCGTCGACACCGATCGAGGTTTACATCGACGAGACCGTCGCCGTACTGGCCGAGTTGCTCGAAGACACCCCGCCCGAGGTGCTGGCCGGCTTTGATTTCAAGGCTCAGGGCAGGTGGGCGTTCGCGCGCCCGGGCGCGCCGCCGTTGAAGCTCGACGAGTCGCTCGACGACGCCGGGGTGGTCGACGGATCGTTGCTGACCTTGGTTTCGGTTAGCCGCACGGAACGCTACCGGCCGCTGGTCGAAGATGTCATCGACGCGATCGCGGTGCTCGACGAGTCGCCCGAGTTCGACCGGGCCGCCTTGAAACGCTTTGTTGGGGTCGCAATTCCGGTTGTGGCACTGGCGGTAAGCGTGCTTTCGGTGCTGGCGTGGCGCAGCACCGGCCAGTGGCTGGTGTGGGCGCCGGCGCTGGGCGCTTTCGGGCTCGTTCTGCTGCTGAGCAGCCTGGTCGCCAAGAATCGCTACCGGAGCCTGGACTTCGCGGAGAGCCTGCTGCTCGCGGCCTTCCCGGTGGTCGCGACCGCGGTGGCGCTGGCGGTGCCGCTGCCGCGTGGCGTCGGCTCGCTCGGGGCGCCGCAAATAGCGGGCGCCGCTGCCGCCGTTCTGCTCTTGACGCTGGCGACGCGCGGTGGGCCGCGCCGGCGCGCCGAGCTGGCGGCGTTCATGGCTGTCATTGCGGTCGCGGTCACCGCGGCGGGCATTGCGTATGGTTACGGCTGGCAGTACTGGGTGCCGGCGGGTGCCATCGTTTTTGGGCTGTTCACTGTGACAAATGCGGCCAAGCTGACCGTCGCGGTTGCCCGCATCGCGCTGCCGCCGATTCCCGCTCCCGGTGAGACCGTCGGCCACGAAGAGCTGCTGGACCCCGTCGAGACCCCTGAGGCGGCGGAAGAGTCACCGACCTGGCAGGCCATTATCGCGTCGGTGCCCGAGTCGGCGGCTCGGCTGACCGAGCGCAGCCGACTGGCGCGCCAGCTGTTGATCGGTTTTGTCGCGGCCGGCACGGCCGTGCTGGCGGCCGGCGCCGTGGCCGTGGTGGTGCGGGGGCATTTCTTCGTGCACAGCTTGGTGGTGGCCGCCCTGGTGACGACGGTGTGCGGGTTCCGGTCGCGGCTGTACGCCGAGCGCTGGTGCGCCTGGGCGCTGCTGGCCGCCACGGTGGCCATCCCGACGGGCGTGGCCGCCAAGGTGAGCCACTGGTATCCGCACAGCGCCTGGCTGATAGTGAGCAGCTATCTGGCGGCGGGTCTCGTCGCCTTGATCGTGATCGGGGCAACCCAAGGGGTGCATCGCGTCTCGCCGGTGACCAAGCGCATCCTCGAATTGGTCGACGGGGCCGCGATCGCCGCGATCATCCCGTTGCTGTTGTGGATCGCCAGCGTCTACGACATGATCCGCAATATCCGGTTCTAACGGTCTAAGCGGGTCAAATAGGAAGCGCCCGGCGGTCCGTTGGGGATTGCGCCGCACGGTCGGTTCGTCTCTCACGTCCCGCGTCTCACGCGCCGCGCGGATGCATCTGCTGGTCGAGATCCCCGGACTGCTGCTGGTCGACGCTGTCGTAGCTCGCGGCAGCAGAGTCGAGCTTTTCAGCCAGGTCCGTGGACACTTCGCGCATGCCCTCGCCTGCCGCGGTTCGGGCGCCGTCAGCCGTCGACACTGCGCCCGCGGTCGCCGCGCAGATCACGCCATGGCTTTTCATGACCGAACCACCGACACCGTGGGTCAGCTCGGTGGCCGCAGCGATTTCAGCGGCCGCCTGCTGTTGTTTAGCCGACAGTTCACGCAGATGTGCCGTGGTGACACGCAATTCGGACACCTGGAACCCTCCCTCGACCTCGTGTTCTCAATGTGAATGTGGATGTGTGTGCGGCGCGTTTTGCGCGCGGATTTGACCGCGCGTCAGGTGTTCTCCGGCGCCGTTGCCGGGGGATTGCCGGGCTCTTGTGGGGCGGTGCGCTCCACCGGGCGAGCCGTGGCCGCTTCTGACTCCTGCCCGGGCGTGCTGTCCGCAGCTGAGCCGACCGGCGGTCGCTGGGAGTGGCCCGCACCCGGTGTCGCGCCCGCGCCACCGGCGGCGCCGTTGTCTGCGGCGTCTTTGTTGTCGCCCTTTTGCTCGTGGTCATCTTCGTCGCTCATGGCCGTGACGTCTTTCTGCTTGACGTCTTTGGCGAGAGTCGCCGGAGACGGGCCCAGACCCGGCGCGCCGGGCTGTGCTTGCGGCTGCGCACCTTGTGCCGCGGGAATCTGACTGGCCAGCTGCCCGGCTTGCCCGAGGAGCCCGGACAAACCCCCCAACCCCGAGCCCAACGGACCTGCTCCGGTGGATCCGCCCGAGCCCCCGCCTGGTGAAGCACCTAACGGTGAGCCACCACCTGGGCCGCCAAGCGGCGCGGGGGCCGGCTCACCCGGGGGCATCGACGCTCCCGGCGCCGAGAATTGCGAGCCTCCAGGACTTCCCCCGCCTGGGCTTCCCCCGCCGCCGAGCGGAGCCCCGCCGCCGAGCGCTCCCGGCGCGGGGCCCGCGGGGCCAGCCGGCGCCTGGGCGCCGGCTGCGGCCGGTGCCGGGGCGCCGCCCGCGGCCGGGACCGTCGGCGCGGGACCGGGAGGTTGTGGCGACTCGCTTGGCGACGGCGCCGATTTAGCGGGCCCGTTCGGCGCAGCCGCGGCAAACGGCGTACCGGTCGGATGAGCGGTGGATGCGACCTCTCGGTAGAGGCCGATCGCCTGCTGCAACTGCTGGGCGTTATTGTTGGCGTCGGCGCTCATTTGCAGCATCTGCGCTTCACAGACCGGTAAGATGCCGGCGACGGCGCCGATTTGAATCCCTAACGAGATTTCCTCGCCGAACACCGGAATGGCCAGTGCAGCTACAGCCGGCGGGATGAAGGCGCGGAGAAGGATCGCCTCGTGCTCCAAGGTCTCACGGGTCTCTCTAACCTGGCCCGCCTCACACGACAAAATCTGTTTCACCGAGACGTCTGCGTCCGCCATAGTCCTCGCGCGGTCCTGTTGGCGGGTGTTCTGCGCCACATAGGCTTGTGACCCAGTGCCTTCCCAGCTGTCGTCGGGAAAGGCCGAGCCCAGAACCTCGCCGACACTGTTGAACCGAGCCTGTCCGTCGCCGAATTTTTCACCGGTATCGGGCTCGCCGGATCCGCACAGTTCCGTCATCGTCTCGATAGCGAATAGGCCGGCGTCGATAATCGGCGTTTCCGCTGCTTCCGCTGCTTCTCCTAAGACTCCAAAAAGCCGCAAACCTTCGAAGGCATCCGTAGCGAGGCCCAAGTCGCCCCAGGGATCACCACCCAGCGCAGCCTCAGCGTCCTCCCAGACTTCCTTTGCCCATTCGGCAACGTCCATAACGTGAAAGAAACTCATGCCCACGGCTGGCGGCTCCCTTCGTCGGGTGCCAGCCTATCAAGGCTCCAAACGGCTCAGTGACGCAAATTTGGCGTTCGGTGCGCGTGGGCGGACCGCGCCTCCGCAGGCCCAAGGGCCTCGGCCGCCCAGGCAGCGCTGCCGGGTGCCGGGCCGGTATTTCCGCCGGGTGTCGCCCTGCGCCCGGCTTCGTCGGCCGCCGCGCCAACCGATCGACGTGCCAGCCAATCAGCCGCCTAGCTAAAATTCCGCTCACAGCACGCTTGAGGCGTCGCTTCGCGATCTTGCGCAGTGCTCAGAGCCGAGATACTCGACGCCGAAATTGCATAGGAAGGGCATTAGCATATGCCGCCGTATGGTTGGTATCCCCAGCCTGACAGAAACACTATCACCGGCTTCTGGGACGGCCAGCGCTGGCTGATCTACCTGACAAACGAGCATTTATTTATGAACGGGGAGCGGATCGCCCTCGACGAGATCAGAGCTGTGTCCTACTGGCATAGAAGCTTGTATGGGGTATCTCGGCATTATCCCGTTGCTTGGTCAACGATCTTTCGCGGTTTCTCGGTCATCGATATGCACGGGCGCCCAAACACTCTGGATCTTCGCGGCTCAGGCCTGATCAATGCTCCGCAGAACGAATTGGCATGGACCGGGCTCGTCGACATATCCCAGCGGTTCATCGAACCACGAATCTCCCAGCGTATCCTTGGGTCGCTAATGGCGGGCGATGAGTACACCCTGAACGACAAGTGGACATTTCTCAGATTATCGAGTAATGGATTTACCATCAGATTCATGCGGACGAAGTCGCGGCCATGGACGCAATTCCACCACGCCGCCGTCAACCTGAGGTACGACAACGTTGGTGGGGCCCTGCGGGGAAATGACGGGCAGGTATGGATACATGTGATATCGCCGACGAACCCGAGGCCGAGAGGTGTTTTTGCGCTGAAAACGAGGGTTCCGAACGCGGTGCTGCTGCCGACGCTGATGCCGATGTGCGCGGCGGCATTCCGGTAGCCACGGACGCACCGGCGTCACACGCGGGTGTCGATCACGCTGTGGCACTTGGTGAATAATGCCCCGCATCGGGAGCCTGGGAGCGGTGACGTGCGAGCTATAGGGGCTGCCCGTTGTCGGCCCGTGGCACCGCGGAGACCGGCCGACCGCGACCGCGATGGCGGTGGTGGTGCGGCGCCCGACGGTAACGCCTGTCCCGGCCAGGGCGATCGGGAATTTTTTGCCTAACGGGGAGGTGAGACTCGGATAAGCTGGCTGCAGGCAAAACGCGGAAGGGGTTGCCGATGTGGGTGAGGCCGTGGTCAGCATCGGTGATGGCGGATGCGCGCCGAGCCGCTGCGGGGGGACTCGCGAGCGTGGGTCGCGGCGGGCATCCGGCGCTGGCGGTGGTGACGGGAGGCACCGATGGCGCCCGCTGAGTTGAGGGTTGACACCGGTGTTTTAGCCAACGAGGGCAATGGGCTGCTGCGGGCGGCCGAGGAGATCCCCGCCGCGCCGGAGCCTTTCACGGCGGTGGGTGCTGACCCGTTGTCGGAGGCGTTGAGCGCGCGGGTACAGGCGGCGGTGGCGCCGCTGATCTCCGGTTTGCCGAAGACCAAGGCCGATGCGGCCAAAACGGCCGGGCAGGTGGTCGCGGCGGCTGACCGCTACGAGACCACCGACAAACAGCTGGCCGATGAGATCACCAAGCGCCTGCAGCAGATGCCCCAGCCTGGCTCGGGTGCCCCAAGCGGCGGGGCGGCGCCGGCCGTGGGCGCGGGCGGTGGAGCGGGTGCGCCCGGGGCGCCGGCGGCAGCCGGTGACGCGCCCGGTGCCCCGGCGGGGGTGGATGCGCTGTCGGCGGCCGACCCCGTGGGCGCCGGGAGCGGCGCGGCGGATCAGTTGGGCCAGCTTGGCGACATGATGGGCACACCGGTGGACATGGCCACGCAGGCCGCGCAGGCCCCTATGGGGATGGCCGGGATGGCCGGGATGGTTCCCGGGGCCATCATGCAGGGGGCGCAAGCCGCGATGCAGCAAGGCGGGCAGGTGTCGCAGGTGGGAGCGACAAGCCCGGCGGACCAGCCCGGCCACGACGACGGCGAGGAGGTCCTGGCCGACGCCGCCGGCCCGGCTTCGCAGCCTTCGCAGCCGGCTGGGGCCGCTCCGGGTGCGCCCGGGGAGCGGGCGCCTGAAGCGCCGTCGGCGCAGCGGCCTGCGGGGGAGCCGGTCCCACCGGGTGGCGCCCCGGGCAGCCGGGATGGTCGGCCGCCGGAGGGTTACCGTGTGCTGTGAGCTGTCCACCCGGGCGATCGGCTAGCCGGCCATGGGGTTTCACGTTCGCGCCGCCGGTATGCGGGGGGGTCGGTGAGCGTGCCGCCGGGGGCTGTGGGGCCGCCCCCAGCGGGTTTCGGGTCATCACCTCAGCCGGGTTTCGGCGCGCCGCCGTTGTGGGCGCCCGCGCCGGTGCCGCCCCGGCGGGCGGGGCGGGGGATGTGGCTGTGGGGTGGGGCGGCGCTGCTGGTGGTGGCGGTGACGGCGCTGATCACCGTGGTGGTGCTGCGGGGGGGCCGCGGTGCTCCCGCGGCGGGGCCGTCGGGTGCCGCGGGCGCGGGCTCGGGGGTGGCCAGCGCCGCTGACACCGGCCCGGTGGGCATCATCACCGAGGAGCCCACCTGCGAGAAATGGCTGACCATCTGGACGGTGCTTTCCGACCGGGAGCATAACGGGTGGGCCGATCGCGATCCCAGCCTGCCGGCCAGCGCGTGGACACCCGAGCAGCGCACCCAGTATCAGGCGGTGGCCCAGGCGATGCGCAGCGCCGCCGATCAAACACTGCCGCTGGTGCGGCTGACCCCGCATCGGGTGGTGCGGGAACTCTATGAGGCGTTTATCGCCTACGGCCGCGCCTACGCCGAGAAGATCCCCACCTACACGGCCCCGGATGACCACCTGGCCGGGGTCTCATCGAGCATGGGCAATGCGCTAATGGAGATGTGTCGGGCGATAGCGAACGGCGCGGCCGCCACCAGCGCCTCGGTGGTGTCGGCGGCGGCGCCGCCGACCGCAAGCGCGCTGCACGGCGCGGGCCCCGCCGATGCGGCGGATCCGCGGGAATTTCTCACCAAGCCCGACCCCACCTGCGCGGATTGGGTTCGGTTACCAGCCGAGTTCGGCGACAACCCCAACCTCGCCGCACTGGACACCGTAGACTCGAACACCCCAGCCGGACAGCGGACGCCGGAGCAGAAGGCCATCGTGACAGCCGCCGTGCCGGCGATCACGTCGTTCGCCGATCGGGTCGAAGCGCTCGGCCGGCGCAGCGCGAACCTGCCGCTGCAGGATTTCGCGGTGCTTAGCGCGCAATACTATCGCGCCTACGCTGCGGCGCTGCCGAGTTATGCTGTGGAGGACAAGTCCCTGGTGCAAGTCCCGACAGGGGCAGTGGGGGGCACCGTTGGGGCGTGCTCGGCGGTTGGGGGGCGGTGAGGCGATGGGCAAGGAAAGACCACCGGGCCAATATTCGCTGGAGATGACCGCGGGCCCGGCGTGGCCGCGGGTCGATGAGGATGTCTACAGCGGCTACGGGGAGGATCTGGGCCGGGTTGTGACGGCCCTGGCCGGCGCGCAGCGTGACTGGAAGCAGCACCGGGCGATGATCTTTAACGGCCACTACGTGTGGGCCGGTGATGGGTGTGAGGCCGCGCGCGGCGCTGTCGATGAGCGCGCCACCACGATGGACACCCACCTGCGGCAGCTGCGTGAGGCGATCGCTGTGTGCCGGGACGCGGCCGAGACCACCGCGGGGGTCAAAGACCGCATCATCGACAACGTCGAGCAGGCCCATAAAAGCATCGGCGTGATCCTGGATAACCCCGATCTCAGCGCCGAGGAGAAAAACAGCCACATCCAGGCCATCGTCGCCGCCACGCACGCCGCAAACGTGGAGGTTGTGGCCGGCGCCGCGCCACCCGCCGCGCCGCCGGGCGCGCCGGGCGTAGGGAAGCACCCTAGCGGCGGGGCAGCCCCCACCGGCGCGCCGGGCGCGGGCCAGCAGCCCGCATCCCCGGGGCCGGGTGCTGGGGTCAATGGGCATCCCGGTGGCAGCTCGGTTCCGGGGGAGTCTCTTCCCTCACCGGTGACAGCAGGGTCTTTAAAGGGCTCGGATTCTCCTCAGCAGCTTGCTGGTGCGGTTTCGGGGGGGTCTGCTCCCTCACCGGCGACCACAGGGTCTTTGAAAGACCCGGCTTCGGGTCAGCAGCCTGGCGTGCCTGCAGGGGGGCCTGCTGGCGCGCAGCCGCCGGGGTCTGCTCCCGCGCAGCCGCCGCCGGGGTCTGCTTCCACGCAGCCGCCGCCGGGGTCTGCTTCCACGCGGACGCCGCAGGGGCCTGCTCCCGCGGCGCCGCCAGATCCGGCCGGGCCAGGGGCTTTTAAGGCCCCTCCTCCGGTCTCGACTCAGCAGCAGCCTGGCGCGCATCCGTCGGCGCCTGTTTCCGGGCCGTCGGTGGTGGCGCCCTCGGGTCCGTCTTCGGGGGGCTCGGCGGTGGGGGTGGGGGGGAGCGCGCCGGGCGGGGGCTCGTTGTTTGGTGGTCATGGTGGTGTCGCGGGTGTGACGGGCGCCGGTGTGGGTGGGGGCCCGGGCGTGTCGGGTGCCCCGGTGGGGGGTGGGCCGCCTATAGGGGCGGGTCAGGCGCCGCCGGTGGGGGCTGGTCAGGGGCTGGGGCCGGGGTCGTGGGCTGGTGGGCAGCCGGTGGGGGCGCCTATGGGGGCCTCGGCGCTGGGCACCGCCTCGCCGGTGGCCCCGGCGGGGGCTGTGGGCGGGCCGGTGGCCCCGGTGGCCCCGGGTGTGGCCCCGGAGGCGGCGGCCGGGGCGGGGGGTGTGTCCGGTGCGGGGGGTGTGACGGGCGCCGGTGGGGGTGGGGGGCCGGCGCGTGCCGGGGGTGGAGGAGCTGTGGGCTGGTTCGCCGGTGGGGGTGGTGGGGCGCCGGGGGCGGCGGTGGGGGCGATGCCGTTGGGTTCGGCGCCTAGCCCGCCGCCGGCGGCGCCGGTGGGTTCGGCGCCGGTGGGGGGGCCGGGGGTGTATGCGGCGGCGGTGAAAGACGCGTCGGCGCCGGGTGGGGGCGCGCCGGCGCCGATCCCGGTGTCGGCGGCGCGGGCGGAGCGTGATGTGATCGCTCAGCTCAGCGCGGCGGGGGCGGCGCGGCGCCGGGGCGCGGGGGGTGGGTCGGATCCGCTGGTGGTGGCGCGTCGTATCGCGCTGGCGTTAAACGCCCCGGATCGCCCGGGGCGTGGGGACGCGAATTTCTACTGGGTGACCGCGTTGACGGTTGAGGGAAAGATTGTGGTGGCCAACAGTTTCGGCATGGCCTACATGCCCGATGGGGTTAACCTGCCTGACCCGGTGTGTTTGGTGTCCGCCGATGCGGCGGTGCCGGTGGTGGAGCGGGCGCGTTGGAGCACCTACCCGTTCGCGGCGCTTCAGGGCTGGGCGGCGCATCGGGGGGCGCGGCTGCGGGTGGTGTTTGCCACCGAGGAGCAGTTCGCGGGGGTGGATCCGGGGGCGCCGCGGCAGGTGCTTGATCCCGAGGAGATCCCGCCGTCGGGGGCGATGGCCGGGCGG
This sequence comes from Mycobacterium sp. SM1, assembly GCF_018361265.1. Classification (GTDB taxonomy): domain Bacteria; phylum Actinomycetota; class Actinomycetes; order Mycobacteriales; family Mycobacteriaceae; genus Mycobacterium. The sequence goes on along the minus strand of NZ_JAFLNH010000001.1, from coordinate 1,446,856 downwards.
GACCGGCTGCAGGTGGTGGCCCCCGGGGAGGCGGCCAGGCTGGCGGGGGTCAGTGACTGGAATCTGGTGGAGTTGCTGCCGCTGGCGCCGGTGGACGCGGCCGCGCCCGCGGATCGGCGCGCGCAGCTGTGGTGGGATGTCAACAAGCCGATGCTGGGCAGCAGCGCCCCCGATCGCGGGCTGGCGCAGCTGCGCTATTTGCTGGCCTATGCCATCCACGCGGCGGAGATGGCGGTCTATGAGGGCTATAGCGCGGTGCACGCGGTCGCGCAGCGCAAAGCGGTCAGCGATTGGCTGTATTGGCGCTACCTGCGGGATCTGCTTAGCGAGGCGCTGGCGGGGGCGGCGGCGCGCTGAGCCGCCCGGCGCCTGGCGCCCACCGGCTTGCGGGCGGGTTTTCACCGGGCAGCCCAGGGTTTGCGGGGACAGCGCCGCCCCTAGGATCCGGGGTGTCACGCGCCGGCCGAGCCCGGGGGGCGGCGCGCCGCCGAAGCGCGCCGCCGTGGCGGCGTGGGCGTGGGGGCCGATCGGCTCGAACACCCCGGCCGGTGTGGCGCTGCCGCTGGGTGGTTTCGCGGTGCTTAGCGCCCGACGACGTCACCGCTTCGCGGCGGCGTCGCCCCGTTATGCTGTGAGACGATCCCCTGGCTTGGGTCGCCGCGCTGACACGGGGGGATCAATCTATTGGGTATCGGGTGGTTGGGGGTTGGTGAGGCGATGGGGCGGCACAGCCCGCCGGGGCGCTGTTGGCCGCCGGGGGCCGCGGGTTTGGTGTGGCCGCGGGCCGGGGCGGGCCGGGTGGCCGGGGGGGTTCACGGTGGGTTCGCTGGTGTGCGGGGGGGCTGGTGAGCGTGCCGCCGGGTGCTGTGGGGCCGCCCCCAGCGGGTTTCGGCCCGCCACCCCCGCCGTGGGGGCAGCCGCCGTTGTGGGCGCCTCCGCCGGCGCCGCCCCGGCGGGCGGGGCGGGGCACGCTGTGGGGGGTTGTGGCGCTGGTGGTGGTGGCGGCCCTGACGGCGCTGATCACCGTGGTGGTGCTGCGTGGGGGCCGCGGCGCGCCCGCGGTGTCGCCGTCGATGAGCCCGACCCCGGGCGCGGGGGTGGGGGTGGCCAGCGCCGCCGACACCGGCGCGGTGGGCATCATCACCGAGGAGCCCACCTGCGAGAAATGGCTGACCATCTGGACGGTGCTTTCCGACCGGGAGCAAAACGGCTGGGCCGATCGCGATCCCAGCCTGCCGGCCAGCGCGTGGACACCCGAGCAGCGCACCCAGTATCAGGCGATGGCCCAGGCGATACGCACCGCCGCCGATCAGACACTGCCGCTGGTGGGGATCACCCCGCATCGGGTGGTGCGGGAACTCTATGAGGCGTTTATCGCCTACGGCCGCGCCTACGCCGAGAAGGTCCCCACCTACACGGCCCCCGATGACAATCTGTCCGAGGTCGCATCGAGCGCGGCCAATGCGCTGGGGTGGATGTGTGAGGCGATAAAATACGGCTCGGCCGCCACCAGCGCCTCGGTGGTGCCGGCGGCGGCGCCGCCCACCGCAACCGCGCTGCAGGGCGCGGGCCCCGCCGATGCGGCGCACCCGCGGGAATTTCTCAGCAAGCCCGACCCCACCTGCGCGGACTGGATTCGGTTGCCGGCCGACTACAACGACAACCCCAACCTCGCCGCGTTGAAAACCATCGATGCGAACATCCCGGCTGGCCAGTGGACCCCGCAGCAGAGGGCCACCATGAACGCCGCCGTGCCGGCGATCACGTCGTTGGCCGATCGGATCGACGCGCTCGGCCGGCGCAGCGCGAACTTGCCGCTGCAGGATTTCGCGGTGCTTAGCGCGCAATACTATCGCGCCTACGCCGCGGCGCTGCCGCGCTACGTCGTGGCGGACGGTTACCTCATTGATGTCGCTGCTGGGGCGGCGGGGAGTCTCAACACGGCGTGTTTAGCGGTTGGGGGTTAGCGCGGCACGGGTGATGGGGCAGGAACCACCGCCGGGGCGCTGTTGGCCGCCGGGGGCCGCGGGTTTGGCGTGGCCGCGGGCCGATGAGGATGTCTACAGCGGCTACGGGGAGGATCTGGGCCGGGTTGTGACGGCCCTGGCCGGCGCGCAGCGTGACTGGAAGCAGCACCGGGCGATTGATCGTTAACGGCCACTACGTGTGGGCCGGTGATGGGTGTGAGGCCGCGCGCGGCGCTGTCGATGAGCGCGCCACCACGATGGACACCCACCTGCGGCAGCTGCGTGAGGCGATCGCTGTGTGCCGGGACGCGGCCGAGACCACCGCGGGGGTCAAAGACCGCATCATCGACAACGTCGAGCAGGCCCATAAAAGCATCGGCGTGATCCTGGATAACCCCGATCTCAGCGCCGAGGAGAAAAACAGCCACATCCAGGCCATCGTCGCCGCCACGCACGCCGCAAACGTGGAGGTTGTGGCCGGCGCCGCGCCACCCGCCGCGCCGCCGGGCGCGCCGGGCGTAGGGAAGCACCCTAGCGGCGGGGCAGCCCCCACCGGCGCGCCGGGCGCGGGCCAGCAGCCCGCATCCCCGGGGCCGGGTGCTGGGGTCAATGGGCATCCCGGTGGCAGCTCGGTTCCGGGGGAGTCTCTTCCCTCACCGGTGACAGCAGGGTCTTTAAAGGGCTCGGATTCTCCTCAGCAGCTTGCTGGTGCGGTTTCGGGGGGGTCTGCTCCCTCACCGGCGACCACAGGGTCTTTGAAAGACCCGGCTTCGGGTCAGCAGCCTGGCGTGCCTGCAGGGGGGCCTGCTGGCGCGCAGCCGCCGGGGTCTGCTCCCGCGCAGCCGCCGCCGGGGTCTGCTTCCACGCGGACGCCGCAGGGGCCTGCTCCCGCGGCGCCGCCAGATCCGGCCGGGCCAGGGGCTTTTAAGGCCCCTCCTCCGGTCTCGACTCAGCAGCAGCCTGGCGCGCATCCGTCGGCGCCTGTTTCCGGGCCGTCGGTGGTGGCGCCCTCGGGTCCGTCTTCGGGGGGCTCGGCGGTGGGGGTGGGGGGGAGCGCGCCGGGCGGGGGCTCGTTGTTTGGTGGTCATGGTGGTGTCGCGGGTGTGACGGGCGCCGGTGTGGGTGGGGGCCCGGGCGTGTCGGGTGCCCCGGTGGGGGGTGGGCCGCCTATAGGGGCGGGTCAGGCGCCGCCGGTGGGGGCTGGTCAGGGGCTGGGGCCGGGGTCGTGGGCTGGTGGGCAGCCGGTGGGGGCGCCTATGGGGGCCTCGGCGCTGGGCACCGCCTCGCCGGTGGCCCCGGCGGGGGCTGTGGGCGGGCCGGTGGCCCCGGTGGCCCCGGGTGTGGCCCCGGAGGCGGCGGCCGGGGCGGGGGGTGTGTCCGGTGCGGGGGGGTGTGACGGGCGCCGGTGGGGGTGGGGGGCCGGCGCGTGCCGGGGGTGGAGGAGCTGTGGGCTGGTTCGCCGGTGGGGGTGGTGGGGCGCCGGGGGCGGCGGTGGGGGCGATGCCGTTGGGTTCGGCGCCTAGCCCGCCGCCGGCGGCGCCGGTGGGTTCGGCGCCGGTGGGTTCGGCGCCGGTGGGGGGGCCGGGGGTGTATGCGGCGGCGGTGAAAGACGCGTCGGCGCCGGGTGGGGGCGCGCCGGCGCCGATCCCGGTGTCGGCGGCGCGGGCGGAGCGTGATGTGATCGCTCAGCTCAGCGCGGCGGGGGCGGCGCGGCGCCGGGGCGCGGGGGGTGGGTCGGATCCGCTGGTGGTGGCGCGTCGTATCGCGCTGGCGTTAAACGCCCCGGATCGCCCGGGGCGTGGGGACGCGAATTTCTACTGGGTGACCGCGTTGACGGTTGAGGGAAAGATTGTGGTGGCCAACAGTTTCGGCATGGCCTACATGCCCGATGGGGTTAACCTGCCTGACCCGGTGTGTTTGGTGTCCGCCGATGCGGCGGTGCCGGTGGTGGAGCGGGCGCGTTGGAGCACCTACCCGTTCGCGGCGCTTCAGGGCTGGGCGGCGCATCAGGGGGCGCGGCTGCGGGTGGTGTTTGCCACCGAGGAGCAGTTCGCGGGGGTGGATCCGGGGGCGCCGCGGCAGGTGCTTGATCCCGAGGAGATCCCGCCGTCGGGGGCGATGGCCGGGCGGGACCGGCTGCAGGTGGTGGCCCCCGGGGAGGCGGCCAGGCTGGCGGGGGTCAGTGACTGGAATCTGGTGGAGTTGCTGCCGCTGGCGCCGGTGGACGCGGCCGCGCCCGCGGATCGGCGCGCGCAGCTGTGGTGGGATGTCAACAAGCCGATGCTGGGCAGCGGCGCCCCCGATCGCGGGCTGGCGCAGCTGCGCTATTTGCTGGCCTATGCCATCCACGCGGCGGAGATGGCGGTCTATGAGGGCTATAGCGCGGTGCACGCGGTCGCGCAGCGCAAAGCGGTCAGCGATTGGCTGTATTGGCGCTACCTGCGGGATCTGCTTAGCGAGGCGCTGGCGGGGGCGGCGGCGCGCTGAGCCGCCCGGCGCCTGGCGCCCACCGGCTTGCGGGCGGGTTTTCACCGGGCAGCCCAGGGTTTGCGGGGACAGCGCCGCCCCTAGGGTCCGGGGTGTCACGCGCCGGCCGAGCCCGGGGGGCGGCGTGGGGGTAGGGGGCCGATCGGCTCGAGCACCCCGGCCGGTGTGGCGCTGCCGCTGGGTGGTTTCGCGGTGCTTAGCGCCCGACGACGTCACCGCTTCGCGGCGGCGTCGCCCCGTTATGCTGTGAGACGATCCCCTGGCTTGGGTCGCCGCGCTGACACGGGGGGATCAATCTATTGGGTATCGGGTGTGTCGGGTGGTTGGGGGTTGGTGAGGCGATGGGGCGGCACAGCCCGCCGGGGCGCTGTTGGGCGCCGGGGGCCGCGGGTTTGGTGTGGCCGCGGGCCGGGGCGGGCCGGGTGGCCGGGGGGGTTCACGGTGGGTTCGCTGGTGTGCGGGGGGGCTGGTGAGCGTGCCGCCGGGTGCTGTGGGGCCGCCCCCAGCGGGTTTCGGCCCGCCACCCCCGCCGTGGGGGCAGCCGCCGTTGTGGGCGCCCCCGCCGGCGCCGCCCCGGCGGGCGGGGCGGGGCACGCTGTGGGGGGTGGTGGCGCTGGTGGTGGTGGCGGCCCTGACGGCGCTGATCACCGTGGTGGTGCTGCGGGGGGGCCGCGGCGCGCCCGCGGCGGGGCCGTCGATGAGCCCGACCCCGGGCGCGGGGGTGGGGGTGGCCAGCGCCGCCGACACCGGCGCGGTGGGCATCATCACCGAGGAGCCCACCTGCGAGAAATGGCTGACCATCTGGACGGTGCTTGGCGACCGGGAGCAAAACGGCTGGGACAAGCGCGATCCCAGCCTGCCGGCCGGCGCGTGGACGCCCGAGCAGCGCACCCAGTATCAGGCGGTGGCCCAGGCGATGCGCAGCGCCGCCGATCAGGCGCTGCCGCTGGTGGGGATCACCCCGCATCGGGTGGTGCGGGAACTCTATGAGGCGTTTATCGCCTACGGCCGCGCCTACGCCGAGAAGGTCCCCACCTACACGGCCCCCGATGACCACCTGGCCCAGGTCGCATCGAGCGCGTCCAATGCGCTGGGGTGGATGTGTGAGGCGATAAAATACGGCTCGGCCGCCACCAGCGCCTCGGTGGTGCCGGCGGCGGCGCCGCCGACCGCAACCGCGCTGCAGGGCGCGGGCCCCGCCGATGCGGCGCACCCGCGGGAATTTCTCAGCAAGCCCGACCCCACCTGCGCGGACTGGCATCCGTTGCTGGCCGAGTTCGACGACAACCCCAACCTCGCCGCGTTGAAAACCATCGACACGAACATCCCGGCTGGCCAGTGGACCCCGCAGCAGAGGGCCACCATGAACGCCGCCGTGCCGGCGATCACGTCGTTGGCCGATCGGATCGAAGCGCTCGGCCGGCGCAGCGCGAACCTGCCGCTGCAGGATTTCGCGGTGCTTGGCGCGCAATACCTTCGCGCCTACGCCGCGGCGCTGCCGCGCTACGTCGTGGCGGACGGTTACCTCATTAATGCCGCTGCAGGGGCGACGGGGAGTCTCAACACGGCGTGTTTAGCGGTTGGGGGTTAGCGCGGCACGGGTGATGGGGCGGCACAGCCCGCCGGGGCGCTGTTGGCCGCCGGGGGCCGTGGGCCCGGCGTGGCCGCGGGCCGATGGGGCGGGCCGGTGAGCGTGCCGCCGGGGGCTGTGGGGCCGCCCCCAGCGGGTTTCGGCTGATCACCTCAGCCGGGTTTCGGCGCGCCGCCGTTGTGGGCGCCCCCGCCGGCGCCGCCCCGGCGGGCGGGGCGGGGCACGCTGTGGGGGGTGGTGGCGCTGGTGGTGGTGGCGGCCCTGACGGCGCTGATCACCGTGGTGGTGCTGCGGGGGGGCCGCGGCGCTCCCGCGGCGGGGCCGTCGGGTGCCGCGACTTTTATCAAACTAGTGTGCAAGGGCCTCGTGGATTTTGGTGAGGGCTTCGGCGAGGTCGGTTGGCGGGGGCTCGGCGGCGGTCAGGGTGTGGTTGCCGGCCTGAATGGTGACGGTGCGGTAGCGCCTCGCGGTGCGGACGAATTTCTTGATGCTCCAACCGGTTTGGTTCTCGATCCAATGGGAGGCGGCCATCGCGGCGAACACGACGCTGAGATGGGCTTCGATGGAGTCGCGGGCGCGGTGGTAAATCGGCTGGGCTTGTAGGTCGTGCTTGGACATTCGGAAGGCCTTCTCGATGCGCCACAACTGGTGATACGCATCGATGACGAACGTTGCGGGCTAAGCGGTGAGGTTGGTGGTGTATCCCTTCCAACCGGCCAGCGCCCGGGTCTTGGCCTCCAACATGCGGTTCACCGACTTCGTCGCCCCGGTGAGCTGGATGTAGCGGTTGCGTTTGACCGGGGCGTGCCCGTCTACCGCGCGTTGGGCTTTGGCTACTTGTTCGTCGATGCCGCGCAGCGTGCGCCGGGCCCGGTCGTGGCGGTACTGGTAGTGGATGACCCGGTCCGGGATACCGCGAGTCTTCTCGGCCGAGGTTGCCGGCCACGGCTGAGTCAGGATCAGCCCGTCGGGGATCGCCTCATCGGCATGCTTGTCGCGCCATTCGCGCACCACATCAGGCAGATGGGGAACGCGGGCGCCGAGAATGTAGGACAACCCGGCGGCGCGCAACGCGACCTGGTTGGCCTCGGAGATCATCGCGGCATCAGCGACCACGGTGACGTCGGTGAGCTGATGTGTGGCCTTGAAGTCGTCGATGACCGCCACCATGGTCGCCGTCTGGGCCTTGTTGCCCTCGAAGGCGGCCACTGTCAGCGGGAAGCCGGCAGCGTCGGTGAGCAACCCCAACGTAATCTGTGGGTCCAGACGGCGTTCCTTGGAAAAGCCGGGCTCGCGGAATCCATCACCGGCATCGGCCTCGAAGTGCAGTGTGCTCACGTCGTAGAGCACCAAGCTGGCCGGGGCCCAATCGGGCGCGCGCCGCGCACGCCGACGAAAGCGCTTGTCGGAAACGGGGTTTGGCGAACACCGGCAGGCGGCGGTTCAAGGTCGGATACGACAGCGGCGCTATGGCGGTCTCCTCGATGACGCGTAGCGAATCGGCCTTGCTGGCCGGCTCGATGATCCGCGCTAACACCAATTGACGAAATGCCTCGTCCCCGCCAGTGGCCTCGGCGAGCCCCAGCACGTCGTCAGCGGTGCGCAGCGCCTCCCACAGGTGCGCTGACCGCGAGGAGGTAATCGGCAACGGCTCGTCGGCCAAGCGCTCAACCAGCCCGAGATCGAGCTGGGCCTGGCCGGCGGCCAACCGCTGAGCTGCAGCTGCCTTCACAACGGCTACCCCGGCTTCGTCATGGGCCCAGCCCAGGTGCTCGATATTGCGCGGTCCGCGCCGAGTGGACCACACGATCTGCACTGCCGTCGCTCCCGAGGAGGCCTTCACGGAGCGCGCGTAAGCCACCAAGGCAATCACCACACTGTCCGCCGCGCCCCCGCCGGCCGGCGTCGTGCGCACCAGAATCAGCCGGCCCACCCGCTCCGCGGGCACTGGCAGCGTTCCCTCCCGAAACCAGCGATAAGCCGTATGCCGTTTCACCCCAACCGATCCGGCCCAATCCGCCAGATTCACAACACCAATTCAAACATACTTACGCACACTTAATTACACTCAACACGCAACAGTTCGTCGACCCTCTGATAGGCCGCGCCGGCCACCAGAAAAGCCTGCTCGTGATCGGCGATGCCGCCGCACAACCGCTCGGTGACGGCCTGCCATTCGGCGAATTTGGCCCGCAGCGCCGCCGCGGAGGCCCCCACCCACCCGGCTTGCGCGTCCTCAATCTCGCGGTCGGCGCCCATGTGAGCGGCCCGCAGATCGCCGTGATGCGCACCCATGCGATCGGCCGACAAGCGCAAATCAACCGGGTCGACTCGCAACGGCTCGCACACCACGCACCTCCCCTCGGCGTCCAGGACAGCATAACCGCCCCCCACGCAGCGCCCATCCACAAAAATTGACCTCATCCGCCGGCTCGGCGCCGGCCAGGGCCAGCCGCGAACTCGCCCCGCCGCGACGGCTCGCTAGTGTCGCTCACCTGCCAGGTCGGCGACGATCTCGGCGATCACCGCATTAAGGCGCTCCCGGTCCGCCCGCAGAGACGCCGTTGCCGCGGCGCTGGCCTTTTGCAGCGCCTCGTTGAGCCGCTGCTCCACCACGTCCGCGCCCAGGCGCAGCAGGCCGTCATTGATAAACACGTCGGTGAGCCAGTGACGCCCGTTGACCGTAACCTCGACGGTTTTGGATTCGTCTGTGGCCGTGAAGGTTTGGGTGTTCATTTTGTGCAGTTGGTCGTCCATGAGCGACTGCAACCGCTCGGCCTGGCGCAACACGGCGGCCACCTGCGGATGCAAGTACTCGGTCACTTCGAGTCCCTGGGATCCTTGGTGTCCTGAACGTCCTTACGCCGCCGACTACCGATGACGGCCTCGGTCCACGGGCGGTCCTCGGAGTAAAGCTGCTCGTCGGGCGCCAGCCTGCGCTTGTCCTTGTTGCCCTGTGCGCCGTGGCCGCCGTAGCCCATGGGGGCCATACCGCCCATCCCGCCGCCAGCCGCGCCGGGCGCGGTGGGCTGCCCGGGTGTCGTGGCAGGCGCCGAAGCTGCGTTGGGTGCCGGCGCCACGGCCGAAGTGGCCACGGCCGGCTGCAACGGCGTCTTCGGTGCACCGCCCCCACCGCCCGCGCCACCACCCCCGGCCGAGGCCGGTTTGACGCTGGGTCCGGTCGGCGGCTTCGCCGGGGCGTGCTTGGCCGCAGCCGGCAGGCCGCCCGGCAACCCGCCGGGCATACCGCCGGGCAGGCCACCCCCCGGCACCCCGCCGGGTTTCCCGCCTGGCATGCCGCCCGGCATCGCGCTCGGGGCGCCGGTCTGGGCCGCGGGCTGCTGTGGGACGGCGGGCGGCACGGGGGCGCCGGGCAGCTGCGGTGGCGGCAGGGCTCCGGCCTCGGGTTGACCGCCCCCCGCACCGCCCGGACTGGCCTGACCGCCCGGACCGGGCGGTCCCGGCATATCGGGCCGGCTGTCGGGTTTAGCCGGGCCGGGCTTTTCCGGGACGTCTCCGGGCCGTACTGGAGGCAAGCCCGAGCAACCGCTCGGAGGTTTGCTCGGCCTGATCTGCGGCAGGTTGATCCTGCGCGCGTACGCGGCCAACGCAGCCTCCGAACGCGTTTGAAACTCCGCCCATGCCAGCATCCGCAGCGCGGGCACTTGGAACAACGTGCTGTGGAACGTCTTCACGTCGTCCATCGTGGGATGGTCGTGAACGAGCTTGTCGTGCGCGTCCGCCAGGGTCTCCGCTTGCTGACCCAAGTCGTGGCACTTATCCGCCATGTCGTGCAGCCAGTGGTAGTGCTCTTTCATATTGGCCTCACACGCCTCGGCGGCGGAGCCTTCCCAATCCTCTGGGGGGCGGGCGAAATTGGCCGCGTGGTCCTGAAGCGCCGCCTTGTAGGCCTTCCATTGATCCCGGCAGTACTTCACCGATAATGCCGCGGTGTCGCCGGCATAGATCGTTTTGGTCGCCGATTCCCAATCCATGAAGTTGCCCGCTTCCGGCGCAGGGGGATACGGGATGTCCAGTGCCGTCGGCGGCTGCGGAACACCCAGCAGGACCGGTGTGACGGGCTGCGCCGGCGAGACCGGGGCACCGTTCATCTGCGCGTCGAGCGCTTGTCTGCGTTCCTCATCGACTTTGTCGTAGGCGTCGGCCGCGGCGTTGAGGCAGGCCGCCATCCGTTGCGCCTCCACGTCTCCCGCGGCCAGGTATGCGTTCATCGTCGCGACCGACGCGGACAACTGGCTCATTGCGGCGGCCGTCATCGGCAGCGCATCCGGCGGCTTCGCTGGACCCGGCCCCTGCGGGCGCGGAGTCGAGACTTCGTGCGCCTTTTTCCGCAGCTCCGCGGAGTCAACCCGCACCGTATTGCCCATCGCGAATCCTTTTCCTGTCAGTGCTCCAGTGTCAGTGCTCCAGCGCGGTCTGAAAGCGGCTTTCCTCACGCGGGTGGATCAACCGTATCGGCAGCTGACGATGGCGCGGCGTGTCGACGAAGTTGTGCCGCAGAATAACGCGTCCAACACCCGGGTGCGGGCCGATATAGGTCGTCGCATTCGGCCACACCACCTTGTTGACCCGCCCGATGCGAGCGTTGATGTAGCTGGCGAACTCCCGAAACCGCTGTTCAAGAACGACCGTCGCACCCGCGGCCGCCGACCGCACCACGAATTGGGTAAAGAGCTGCGCATCGCCCAGGTTGATGCTCGCGTCGACGTCGTCGAACGGCATATACACCGGGTAGCGGTCGGTGGTCTCCCCGATGAGCACACCCGCCGACCCGATCGGCAGTTGGTGATGACGGTCGCTGACCGGGGTCTGACCCTCCAGCGCGGCGCGCTGCCCGCCGAACAGGCAGGAAAACCCGTGTGGTGTTTTAGGTTTGGCCAGCGTCGTGAGCAACACCGTCGACCGCGGCGCCATGCCCGGTACGAGACGGACCCTGGTGATGGTGTGGTCGGCCCGCGCCGACCACCACGCGTCGGGGCCACCGGGCGCGTTGTAGGCGACCGTGAACGCGCTGCGGCCCTTGATCGCCGACCACGTCTCTTTTTCGAAGCCGATCGCGGTGGCCTGATCGAAATTGTCGAAGCTTCGTCCGCACCGCGCGTCGATGCCGTGGCTGGCCAGCTGATCCGCGATTCGTGTCGTCGAGGCCACCAGATAGCGGGCCAGCCCGGCGACGCCGGCCTCACGCCGCTGCGCCGATTTACGGGTGCGCCCCGGGTCGGCCCGCAGCACGATCCAGGTCCGGCGGTTCGCCGGGGCGGGAGCGGGCCCGACGACCTGCTGGTACAAGCCGATCAAGTTCGGCGGCGCGGTCTTGCCGACTCGGTAACCGGCTGACACCACATCCGCCTCCAGGTCGGGGCAGTGCGCCGCAATCAGCTCTTCCACCAGCCGGGTGTCCAGCACGTCGTCGGTGTGGGCTGCGCCACCCACGACGACCGTGGGCGTGAACGGCCGGGGAATCAGCTCGATGAGCGAGACCAAGGTGTCGCGCTGCCAGCGGACCGCCACATGGTCGCCGGGCATCACCGTCGCGCCCACCGCGGGTTCCGACGGGGGGTCTGGGGGGTTGCGGTGCCGCCGCCGCCAGGAGTACATCGCCGCTATCCACCCCGTCAAGCGCCGACCACGGATGGCTACCAGGGCGGCGAGCACCGTCGCGACCGCGAGTGCTACGCCGATCCACGGGTATCCGAGGCTCATGCCCAACGTGACGCACGCCGGCGCCAGGACCGCCGCCCACACGGCGTGCCCGGTGGTGAACCGCAGACCCAGTGTGCCCCTCATCGGCGCTTTAACGCTCGTCGGGCCAGCGCCCCGAGCCCTAACACGAAAGCGACGCCGATACCCGCCACGACCACCATGGTGATCGGCCCACGGTCGGGCGGCGGGATGCGCACCGGCGGCGGAAGCTGCTTGACCTGATAGGGGACCTTGGCCGGCCCGGGCGGGATGTCCCACGTCAAGGCGGCCACCGGGTCGATGACGCCGGCGCCGACCACGTTGTCCACACCGCCACCCGGGTGGCGCGCGCTAGCGGTGATCCGATTGATGATCTGAGCCGGCGTCATGTCGGGAAAGCGCTGGCGTAGCAACGCGGCCAGCCCGGACACATACGCCGCGGAAAATGACGTCCCGGCAATCGGGATCAGCCCGTCCGGGCCCTGCAACGCGTTGACCGGCGCCCCGTCATAGCCGAGCGCGATGATGTCCTCCCCGGGCGCGGCGGCGCCCAGCCATGGGCCGTGCATCGAGAAGCTGCTGGGCGCCCCGCTCTTGCCGATGCTTCCGACGGTGAGCACCAACGGGTCGTACCAGGCCGGGGTGACGATCGTCTGGACCTGCTTCCAGCCGCGCGGATCGGAGGGCACGGCCGGATCAGGCGGCGGGTTCTGCGTGCAATCCTGGCCGGTGTTTCCGGCCGCGACAATGACCACGGCGTTTTTGACATTGACCGCGTAGTTGACGGCCGCGCCCAGCATGGACTCATCGATTGGCCTGGTCACCTTGTAGCAGGCCGATTCGCTGATGTTGATCACGCCGGCCCCGAGATTGGCGGCATGCACCAAAGCGCGCGCCAGGCTACGGATAGACCCGGCGGTCTGCGTGGTGTTGGGGTCGTTCGGGTCGATTCGCGCGCCGACCGGCTGAAACGCCTCCGATGTCTGGCGCAGTGAGATCAGCCGCGCGTCGGGTGCCACCCCGACGAACGCGTCGGTGGGTGCGGGCCGGCCGGCGATGATCGACGCGGTGAGCGTGCCGTGGGCGTCGCAGTCGGAGAGGCCGTTGCCGGCCTTGTCAACGAAGTCTCCGCCGGGCTCCGCGGGCACCCGGGGGGAGGCGTTCACTCCGGTGTCAATCACGGCGACGGTCACGCCGGCCCCGGTCGCGAACTTCTGGGCCTCGCTGACCTGCAGGTAGCTGTTAGCCCAGGGCGGATCGGCGAAATTCGAATTCGGGAACGAGGTGGGCACCGAGCAGACACGACGCTGTTCCATCGGCTGGTCCGGCCCCGTCGTGTCCGGCGGCACCTTGCCCGGATCGATCACCGGCGGGGCGATCGCCAGGGCAGGCGGCGCGCTCAGCAACGTCAGCGTCACCGCCGCCAGCAACACCCCGACACGGCGCATTGCGCGACCACCCCTTCCATCGACCGGCCTGGTCAGAGCGCATCCTTTCACCCGAGGCAATCCGCGGGTCAGCGAGTCGACAGCGCATTTTCTCACCCCGGACGACCCGCGTGCATCAGAGCTAATCCTAAGGTTGCGCTGAGCAGGGCCGTTCCGGTTTTTCTGGGCGGGAGCGGGGTTCCCTCGCCGCCATCTTAGGGAGTGCTCGGCCCCTCAAGCGGCGCCATTGTCGGCGACGCCGCCGGCGCGCGAGCCGTCCGAGACGACCCGGCCCATTCCCACGTCCGTCGCATGCCAGCACCCCAACGTTTGCGAAAGTGGCCAAAGTGTATGCCAAAGTGTATGTACCCCTGTGCATTTGGCTCTATTGTCGATGTGGCACCTGACGCGGGCGCGACGTGGGCCAAGCCCGCCGCCCGCAGCGCATCTCCCGAGGGGCGCCGTGTTGGTGGCGCAGCCGTCTTCATTAAGAATCTGATCAACTTTTTGCAAACTCTTCGGCGGTGCTGCCGAGCATCGCCGGTATGCCCCGGCCGGCGAGGCGTCGAGTGCCGTCGGGATCGCTACCACGGCATATAGTGAATTACCTCCCGGTATTTCAGGGCCCTGCGCCCCACACGACGCCCGCGGCGATTCCCGGCGCGACGAGTGCAGCAAACCCGCTGGACGGTCGCGGCGATCAACGCCCACACACCGGCCATTGGCATGGTGACCGCCGCCAACGGCAAACATCAAGGCGTACAAGGAGACACGGCACGCTGGGTGCCCGCCCGATCCAGCGGGCGCCGGCGACCCCCAGCAGGTGAGTTAGGATAACTAAGTTGGCATGTCGGGCGGTTTTTGGCATATCGTTTTACGACTTGTCGAGACGGGCACAGGGCCACCGTTCAACGGCGCGCGGGCGAATCCCCTGACCGGATCGTCGCCACGTGGCGAGCCGATGTCGACAAGACCGGCGGGGCCGGGCCCGCAAACCCCCAGGGCGCGGCTCCGGCGGAGCCGTTCATATGCCACGCAGAACATCTGGTGAAGGGTCAGGTGAGGATGGCGCCCAACCGCGTCGGACTATACAACCCCGCATTCGAGCACGACTCGTGCGGGGTTGCCATGGTTGTCGACATGCACGGTCGCCGCAGCCGCGACATCGTGGACAAGGCGATCACCGCGCTGCTCAACCTCGAGCACCGCGGCGCCCAGGGCGCCGAGCCGCACAGCGGTGACGGCGCCGGCATCCTGATCCAGGTTCCCGACGAATTCCTGCGCTGCGTGGTCGACTTCGAGCTGCCGGAGCGGGGCAGCTACGCCACCGGCATCGCGTTCCTGCCGCAGTCGTCCAAGGATGCCGCAGCGGCCTGCGCGGCTGTGGAAAAGATCGTCGAGGCCGAGGGTCTGCAGGTGCTCGGCTGGCGGGAGGTGCCCGTCGACGACTCGTCGCTGGGCGCGCTGTCCCGTGACGCCATGCCCACCTTCCGCCAGCTGTTCATCGCCGGCGCCTCGGGCATGCGCTTGGAGCGGCGGGCCTATGTGGTGCGCAAGCGCGCCGAGCACGAACTCGGCACAAAAGGCCCCGGACAAGATGGACCGGGCCGCGAAACCGTCTATTTCCCAAGCCTTTCCGGCCAGACGTTCGTCTACAAGGGGATGCTGACCACCCCGCAGCTAAAGGCGTTCTACCTCGACCTGCAAGACGAGCGGCTGATCAGCGCGCTGGGCCTGGTGCACTCCCGGTTTTCCACGAACACCTTCCCGTCGTGGCCGCTGGCCCATCCGTACCGGCGGATCGCCCACAACGGCGAGATCAACACCGTCACGGGCAACGAGAACTGGATGCGGGCCCGCGAAGCGTTGATCAAGACCGACATCTTCGGCTCCCACGACGACGTGCACAAGCTGTTCCCGATCTGCACCCGCGGAGGCTCCGACACGGCGCGCTTCGACGAGGTGGTGGAGTTCCTGCACCTGGGCGGGCGCAGCCTGGCTCACGCGGTGCTGATGATGATCCCCGAGGCCTGGGAGCGCCACGAGTCGATGGATCCCGCGCGGCGCGCCTTCTATCAGTACCACGCGTCGCTGATGGAACCCTGGGACGGCCCCGCGTCGATGACGTTCACCGACGGCACCGTGGTGGGCGCGGTGCTCGACCGCAACGGCCTGCGCCCGTCCCGGATTTGGGTCACCGACGACGGCCTGGTTGTGATGGCCTCCGAGGCCGGGGTGCTCGACAGCGACCCGGCGTTTCATCCGTCCAAGGTGATTCGCCGGATGCGGCTGCAGCCGGGCCGGATGTTTTTGGTCGACACCGCGCAGGGCCGCATCGTCTCCGACGAGGAGATCAAGGCCGAACTGGCGGCCCAGCATCCCTATCAAGAGTGGCTGGACAACGGCCTGATCCCCCTCGAGGACCTGCCGCAGGGTAACTACGTGCGGATGCCACACCACCGAGTTGTGTTGCGGCAACTGGTTTTCGGCTACACCTACGAGGAGCTCAACCTGTTGGTGGCGCCGATGGCCCGCAGCGGCGCCGAGCCGATCGGGTCGATGGGCACCGACACCCCGGTCGCGGTGCTCTCGCAGCGTCCCCGGATGCTGTACGACTATTTCCACCAGCTGTTCGCCCAGGTGACAAACCCGCCGCTGGACGCCATCCGCGAAGAGGTGGTGACCAGCCTGCAGGGCACGGTCGGCCCCGAGGGCGACCTGCTCAACCCCGACGAGAATTCCTGCCGCCAGATCGTGCTGAAGCAGCCCATCCTGCGCAACCACGAGCTGGCGAAACTGGTCAATCTCGACCCGGACGCGATAGTCAACGGGCGCCGGCACGGCCTGCGGTCCACGGTGATCCGGTGTCTGTACCCGGTGGCCGACGGCGGCGCGGGCCTGCGCGCCGCGCTGGATGCGGTGCGCGCGCAGGCAGCCGCGGCGATCGCCGAGGGGGCCCGGATCATCATCCTCTCCGACCGCGAGTCCGACGAGCGGCTGGCTCCTATCCCGTCCCTGCTGGCCGTCTCCGCGGTGCACCACCACCTGGTGCGGGAGCGGCTGCGCACCCAAGTCGGACTGGTGGTCGAGTCGGGTGACGCGCGCGAGGTGCACCATATGGCCATGCTGTGCGGCTTCGGCGCGGCGGCGATCAACCCGTACATGGCGTTCGAGTCGATCGAGGACATGCTCGACCGCGGTGTGCTCGAGGGCATCGACCGCGAGCGCGCGCTGCAGAACTACATCAAGGCCGCGTGCAAGGGTGTGCTGAAGGTCATGTCCAAGATGGGCATCTCGACGCTGGCGTCCTACACCGGCGCGCAGCTGTTCCAGGCGGTCGGCATCTCCCAGGAGGTGCTCGACGAATACTTCACCGGCCTTTCCTGCCCCACCGGCGGGATCACGCTCGACGACATCGCCGCCGACGTCGCCGCGCGGCACGCGCTCGCGTTCACCGACCGGCCCGCCGAGCGCGCGCACCGCGAGCTGGAGGTCGGCGGGGAATACCAGTGGCGCCGGGAGGGCGAGTATCACCTGTTCAACCCGGAAACCGTTTTCAAGCTGCAGCACTCCACCCGCACCGGGCAGTATCGGATCTTCAAGGAATACACCCGCCTGGTCGACGACCAGAGTGAGCGGATGGCGTGCCTGCGCGGCCTGCTGAAATTCAAACTCGGTGTGCGCCCACCGGTCCCGCTGGAAGAGGTGGAGCCGGCCAGCGAGATCGTCAAACGCTTCGCGACGGGAGCGATGAGCTATGGCTCGATCTCCGCCGAGGCGCACGAGACGCTGGCCATCGCGATGAATCGGCTGGGCGCCCGCTCGAACTGCGGCGAGGGCGGCGAGCACGCCAGCCGCTATGAGCGCGACGCGAATGGCGACTGGCGCCGCAGCGCGATCAAGCAGGTGGCCTCCGCGCGCTTCGGGGTCACCTCACATTACCTGACGAACTGCACGGACCTGCAGATCAAGATGGCTCAGGGCGCCAAACCCGGTGAGGGCGGCCAGCTTCCGGGCGCAAAGGTGTACCCATGGATCGCTGAGGTGCGCCATTCCACGCCCGGTGTGGGGCTGATCTCACCGCCGCCGCACCACGACATCTACTCCATCGAGGATCTGGCGCAGCTGATCTACGACCTGAAGAACGCCAACCCGGCGGCCAGGATTCACGTCAAGCTGGTCTCGGAGATCGGCGTGGGCACCGTGGCCGCGGGGGTGTCCAAGGCGCACGCCGATGTGGTGCTGATCTCCGGCCACGACGGCGGCACCGGGGCCACCCCGCTGACGTCGATGAAGCATGCCGGGGCGCCGTGGGAGCTGGGCCTGGCCGAAACCCAGCAGACGCTGCTGCTCAACGGGTTACGCGACCGGATCGTGGTTCAGGTTGACGGCCAGCTCAAGACCGGGCGCGACGTGATGATCGCCGCGCTGCTGGGTGCCGAGGAATTCGGCTTCGCGACCGCGCCGCTGGTGGTCTCCGGCTGCGTCATGATGCGGGTGTGCCATTTGGACACCTGCCCTGTGGGGGTCGCCACCCAGAACCCGGTGCTGCGCGAGCGATTCACCGGCAAGCCGGAGTTCGTGGAGAACTTCTTCATGTTCATCGCCGAGGAAGTTCGGGAATACTTGGCGCAGCTAGGGTTCCGCACGCTCAACGAGGCGGTGGGGCAGGTGGGGTCGCTGGACATCAGCGCGGCGCAGGAGCATTGGAAGGCTCACAAGCTGGACCTAAGACCGATACTGCATGAGCCGGAGTCGGCGTTTATGAACCAGGACCTTTACTGCAGCTCCAGCCAGGACCACGGCCTGGACAAGGCGCTGGACCAGCAGCTGATCGTGATGAGCCGCGAGGCGCTGGATTCCGGAACCCCGGTCCGGTTCGCCACCACCATCTCCAACGTCAACCGCGCGGTGGGCACCATGCTCGGTCACGAGGTGACGAAAGCCTATGGGGGCGAGGGCCTGCCGGATGGCACCATCGACATCACCTTCGAGGGGTCCGCGGGCAACAGCTTTGGCGCGTTCGTGCCGAGGGGCATCACGCTTCGGGTCTATGGAGACGCCAACGACTATGTCGGCAAGGGATTGTCGGGGGGACGGATCGTGGTGCGCCCGCCCGACGACGTTCCGGAGGGCTACGTCGCCGAGGACAACATCATCGGCGGCAACGTGATCCTCTTCGGCGCCACCAGCGGGGAGGCCTTCCTGCGGGGTGTGGTCGGCGAGCGGTTCGCGGTGCGCAACTCCGGGGCGCACGCGGTGGTCGAGGGTGTGGGCGATCACGGGTGCGAGTACATGACCGGTGGGCGGGTCGTCATCCTCGGCCGCACCGGCCGTAACTTCGCGGCCGGGATGTCCGGTGGTGTGGCCTACGTCTACGACCCCGACGGCGTGTTCCCGGTGCACCTCAACACCGAGATGGTCGATCTCGACGGCCTTGACGCCGAGGACTTGCAGTGGCTGCACGGCATGATCCAAGCGCACGTCGATGCCACCGATTCCGCGGTGGGGCAGCGCATCCTGGCCGATTGGGCGCACCAGCAGCGGCATTTCGTGAAGGTGATGCCGCGCGACTACAAGCGGGTGCTGCAGGCCATCGCCGAGGCCGAGCGCACCGGAGCCGACGTCGATCAGGCAGTGATGGCGGCGGCGCATGGCTGACCCGAAGGGCTTTCTGAAGTACACACACCGGGAGCTGCCCAGGCGCCGCCCGGTCGAGTTGCGCCTGCGTGACTGGAGGGAAGTATACGAGGACTTCGATCGTGACGTGCTGCAACAGCAGGCAACCCGCTGCATGGATTGTGGTATCCCGTTCTGCCACAACGGATGCCCGTTGGGCAACCTCATCCCGGAGTGGAACGACCTGGTGCGCCGCGGCCGGTGGCGTGACGCGATCGAGCGGTTGCACGCGACCAACAACTTTCCGGACTTCACCGGCCGGCTCTGCCCGGCGCCGTGCGAGCCGGCCTGCGTGCTCGGGATCAACCAGGATCCGGTGACCATCAAGCAGATCGAGCTGGAGATCATCGACAAGGCTTTCGAGGAAGGCTGGGTGCGACCGCTGCCGCCGGACCGCTTGACCGGCAAGAGCGTGGCGATCGTCGGCTCCGGCCCGGCGGGGCTGGCCGCGGCCCAGCAGCTCACCCGCGCAGGACACAGCGTGACCGTGTTCGAACGCGCGGACCGCATCGGCGGCCTGCTGCGCTACGGCATCCCCGAGTTCAAGATGGAAAAGCGCCACCTCGACCGGCGCCTGGAGCAGATGCGGGCCGAAGGCACCCGGTTTTGCGTCAACGTCAACGTCGGGGTGGACATCACCGCCGCGCAGCTGCGTGCCGAGTTCGACGCGGTGCTGCTGGCCGGTGGCGCGACCGCCTGGCGTGAGCTGCCCATCCCGGGCCGCGAGCTGGACGGCATCCATCAGGCGATGGAGTACCTGCCGTGGGCCAATCGGGTGCAGCAGGGTGACGACGTGTTGGGCCCCGACGGCCAGCCGCCGATCACCGCCAAGGGCAAAAAGGTCGTCATCATCGGCGGCGGCGACACCGGGGCCGACTGCCTGGGCACCGCGCACCGGCAGGGCGCCATCCGCGTGCACCAGTTCGAGATCATGCCGCGCCCCCCGGACGCCCGCGCGGACTCCACCCCGTGGCCGACGTATCCGCTGATGTACCGGGTGTCACCGGCGCATGAAGAGGGCGGAGAGCGGGTGTTCTCGGTGAGCACCGAGGAGTTCGTCGGCCGCGACGGGCATGTCACCGCGCTCAAGGCGCACCACGTGCGGATGGACAACGGCGCCTTTGTCAAGGTCGACGGCTCCGATTTCGAGCTGGAGGCCGACCTGGTGTTGCTGGCGATGGGTTTCGTCGGCCCGGAAAGGCAGGGCCTGCTCACCGACCTCGGGGTGCAATTCACCGACCGCGGCACCGTCGCCCGCGACAACGACTTTGCCACCTCGGTGCCGGGTGTGTTCGTCGCCGGTGACATGGGCCGGGGCCAATCGCTGATCGTCTGGGCGATCGCCGAGGGGCGGGCCGCGGCGGCCAGCGTGGACCGCTACCTGATGGGCGGCACCGCGCTACCGGCCCCGATCACGCCGACCACGGTGGCGCTGCGCTGATCGCCACCACCGGGCGAAAACACCGTCCTCAGGTCCCGGCGAGTCGCTTCGCTGTTTGCCAGCGGCATGGGTGTCTAATGGTCGGCGGTGGGCCTGCGATAATGTACCCCAGGGTTCAGGTGAGTGACAGCAGGGGTGATGAACGTGCGCTTCAACCCGATACCTCGGTCGCGGGTGGGACGAATCGCCTGGTCGTGGTTTCGGCACCCGGTGAAAAGCCGCGGCTTCCCGGCCAAGCACGAGCGGCTGGTCACGGCTGAGGAATTGCTTCGCTTCGGCATGTGACCCCGGTAGCCGAGAGGCCCCATGCTTTGCTAAAACGTTATCATCTTGTGACCGATAAATCGCTGGATAGGCGCTCGATAGGCGGATCACCGGTCGTTGGCGCAGATCGTGGGTCAGTGCCGATCAGCCAACCCGGAAGCGGCGATCGCGTCGGCTAGTGGTTCCAGCACCGCCGGATCGTGTGGGGGCGCGATGTAGACGATGCCCAGATCCAGCCCCTCGGCCGCCAGCGCGGCCGCGGCGTCGATGAGCTGCCCGTAATTGCGCTCCGGCCCCAGGAACAGGTGAGCCGACAGGGTGATCTCCTTCGGGTCGCGGCCGATGTCGGCGCAATGGGCGGCCAGGACGTCGCGCTTGCGCGCGAACTCTTCCGGCGGCCCGCCGGGGAAGTTCCAATGTTGGGCATAACGCGCGGTGATCCGCAGCGTGCGTTTTTCGCCGCTGCCGCCGATACAGATCGGCGGGTGTGGACGCTGGGGGCCCTTGGGCTCGTTGCGGGCGGCTTTGAGCCGGTAGTAGGTGCCGTCGAAGTCCGTTGTCTCCCGGCTGAGCAGGCCGATGAGCACCTGACAGGCCTCCTCGAAGCGGTCCATGCGCTCTTTGATGCTGCCCAGCTCGATACCGTAGGCGCCGGACTCCTCCTCGTTCCAGCCGGCGCCGATGCCCAGTTCGAGTCGGCCGCCGGAGATGATGTCGAGGGTGGCGGCCATGTTGGCCAGCACCGCGGGGTGGCGATAGTGAATGCCGGTGACCAAGGTGCCCAGCCGCAGCCGGGTGGTGGCTTGCGCGAGCGCGGTCAGCGTGGTCCAGCCTTCCAGGCAGGGGCCGGTGGGGTCGGAGAATATCGGGTAGAAGTGATCGAAGGTCCACCCGGACTCGAAGAGCTCGATGTCGTCGGCCCGCTTCCATACGGCCAGCATGTCGGCCCAGGTGGTGTGCTGCGGAGACGTTTTGAACGCGAATCGCATGAGGGGACGGTACCGCGAGGCAGCGACGCCCTGATCAGGGGCCACCGTAGATGCTGCTGACCCAGATGTGCACCAGCGTGTCCAGCACCCGAGATTCCGGTATGCAGGGTTGTTCGCAGGCGAATGACGCGAACAACGCCCGCTCGTTCATCAGGTTCAGCGCGGTGGCCAGCTCCTCGGCCGCTACGGTGTGCGGCGCGGCGCCGCGGGCCCGCTCGGCTTCGATGACCGCCGCGGTGTGCGCGATCCATTTCTGCATGAACGTCGACCACAACTGCCGGACCTCAGCATTGGCGTCCCGGGCGGCCCATCCGGCCCGGGTGACACCTTTGTGCGCTCCGAACGTTTGGAAAAAGACGTTGATGCCGGTGCGCCAGATGGTGTCGCGACTGCGGTGCCGAGCCGCGGGGTCCCCGGCGGGATTCGCGATCAAGCGTGCCAGCGCCGCGTCGGCCTCGGTGACCACCCGATCCAGCAGCGTCAGCAGCACCGCCTCCTTGGAGGGGAAGTAAAAGTAAAACGTCGGCCGGGAGATGCCGGCGCCTTTGGCCAAGTCGTCGACCGAGATCTCGGCCAGCGGACGCTCCTCGAGCAGGCGTTCGGCGGTGCCGAGAATCGCCCCTTCGCGATCATCCCCGGAGGGGCGGGCGCCGCGGCGACCGCGGCCGGGGCGGGCGTGGGTGAGAGGAGTGCTCACGAGAGCGAGCGTACCCGGTGTTGACAACGCCGACACCATGTTGACTTACTCGACACCACGTTGATACGGTGAGGCGTCATGAGCGAACACCGCGACGTCGTCATCGTGGGAGCCGGCATTTCCGGTGTCAGCGCGGCCTGGCATCTCCAAGAGCGCTGCCCCGCCAAGAGCTACACCATCCTGGAGAAGCGGGAGAGCATGGGCGGCACCTGGGACCTGTTCCGCTACCCGGGCATCCGGTCGGACTCGGACATGTACACGCTGGGCTTTCGCTTTCGGCCGTGGACCGGCCAGCAGTCGATCGCCGAGGGAAAGCCGATCCTCGAGTACGTCAACGGCACCGCTGCCAGGTATGGCATCGACAAGAACATTCGCTTCAACCACACGGTGACTCGCGCCGACTGGTCGAGTGCGCAGAACCGCTGGACGGTGCACATCGATGCCCACGGCGCAGAACACCGCATCACCTGCAGCTTTCTTTTCTTGTGCAGCGGGTACTACAACTACGAGCGGGGCTACGCGCCCGAGTTCGCCGGGGCGGAGGACTTCACCGGCCCGATCATCCACCCCCAGCACTGGCCCGAGGATCTCGACTATGCCGGCAAGGACATCGTCGTGATCGGCAGCGGCGCAACCGCCGTCACCTTGGTGCCGGCGCTGGCGGACTCCGGCGCCCGGCACGTCACGATGCTGCAGCGCTCGCCGACTTATGTCGTCTCCCAACCGGACCGCGAGCCGTGGGCGAGCTTGTTCAACTGGCTGCCCGAGACCTGGGCCTACACCGCCATCCGATGGAAGAACGTGCTGCGCCAATTGCTGCTGTATCAGGCGTGCCGGAAGCTGCCGCAACGGATGCGCAAGATTTTGATGGATCTGGTCAAACGCCAACTGCCCCCGGGGTATGACGTGGAGACGCACTTCGGCCCGCGCTACAACCCGTGGGATCAGCGGCTGTGCCTGGCGCCCAACGGGGATCTGTTCCGCACCATCCGGCGGGGGCAGACCGAGGTGGTCACCGACACCATCGAGCGCTTCACTCCCGCCGGCATCCGCCTCGCCTCGGGTCGTGAGCTGAGCGCCGACATCATCGTCACCGCAACGGGATTAAATCTGCAGCTCTTCGGCGGAGCAGCCGTGACCGTCGACGGCCAAGCCGTGGACTTGACCCGGACAATGGCCTATAAGGGCATGATGCTCTCCGGGCTGCCGAACATGGCCTACACGGTCGGCTACACCAACGCGTCCTGGACCCTGAAAGCGGATCTGGTGTCAGAGTTTGTGTGTCGTCTGCTGAATTACATGGACGCCAACGGTTTTGACACCGTAGTGCCGGAGCGTCCCGGCCCGGGCGTCGATGAGCGGCCGTTTATGGAGTTCACCCCCGGCTATGTGCTGCGTTCGCTTGACCAGCTGCCCAAGCAGGGTTCGCGCGCCCCGTGGCGGCTGAACCAGAACTACCTGCTTGACTTGCGGCTGATCCGGCGTGGCAAGGTGGCCGACGAGGGCCTGCGATTCACCAAACACCCTGTGGCAGCGCTGATTTAACTCTGGGCGGTCTCGGCGAGGATGGGCTCCCGCGGGCGGGCGAAGGGAAGCGCGGACGCTAACCAATTCCGGCGCCGGGAGCAGCGACGACGACGATGCCGTCGTCGTCGCTGTAGGCGACATCGCCGGGCGTGAATGTCACACCCCCGAAACGGACCGCGGTGTCGCGCTCACCGGCGCCGGTTTTCGCGCTTTTACGGGGATTGGTGCCTAGCGCCTTAACGCCGATGTCGATAGTGCGCAGCGTGGCGGCGTCTCGCACCGCCCCGTGCACAATCAGCCCGGCCCAGCCGTTCGCCCGCCCCAACTCGGCCAGCACGTCGCCGACCAGCGCGGTGCGCAGGGAACCGGCGCCGTCGATCACCAGCACCCGGCCCCGGCCGGGCTCGGAAAGCGCGGATCTCACCAGCGCGTTGTCCTGCAGGCAGCGCACCGTGCTGATCGGTCCGGCGAATTGCGCGCGGCCCCCGAACTGATGGAATTGCAGGTCACAACTGCGGATTCCGGGGCCGATCGCGTCGGCGAGGTCAGCGGTCGACCGAAAGCGTGTCGGGTGCGTCACCGGGCTGCGTCACCGTCTAGGTGAAGCGCCGGCACAGGCGGCGCACCAGCAGCAACGCCAGCACGCTGATGGCGATGGCCACCGCCATCGAAACGGGGAAGCGGTTGGCCGAGCGCAGCGCCGCGC
Source organism: Mycobacterium sp. SM1 (assembly GCF_018361265.1). Lineage (GTDB taxonomy): Bacteria > Actinomycetota > Actinomycetes > Mycobacteriales > Mycobacteriaceae > Mycobacterium. The sequence continues at coordinate 1,422,378 of NZ_JAFLNH010000001.1, read as the reverse complement.
CGGGGGAAACCGGGGTCTCGGGCGCCGGTACGTAAGACGTCGCGGGAGCGGCTGGTGTCGTTGCCCCGGCGCTCAGCTGGTTAGCGGTCGCGGGCCGGGCCGGCGGGGCGGGGGATTCGGCGTCGCGCCCGGCCTCCTTGCCGGGAGGAGCCAGCTGAGCCGGTGGCTTTACCGCCGGCGCCATCTTCGCCGCTGCGCTCGGGGCTTTTTTCGCCGGTGCTTGCTGAGCCTTCTTGGCGGCCTTGCTGGGTTTTGCGGCCTTGACGGCCTTGGTGGCCTTCACGGCCTTGGCCGTCTGCTTTTTCGCCGGTGGCCTCTTCACCGGTTGCCGTGGCGCCTCCTCCGGTGTCGTGGCCTCGTCCGGGCGTGGCGGTGGTGCCGCGTCGGGTTTGCTGTCGGATTGATCCTGCGGGTCTGCCATGCGGGTGCTCCTTTGCAGCTTCTCGTCGCGTACCCAGGCGCGAACACCAGCGATCGACACCTATCATGCCAGCACGGCCCGCCGCGCCGTCCGCTGCCGTCGGGGGCCTACCGGCGCCGTGCGGCCCACAATGCCCCCGCGCCGACGGCCACCAGGGCGCCGGCCATGACCAGCCAGAGGGGCAGCGGCTCGCGGGTATCGGCGCCGGCGGCCGGGGGTCCGGGTGGACCGGAGCCGGGCACGGTAAGCCGGAATGACCACGACCCCGACACCACGTGCCCGTCGGCCGACGCCACCCGGTAGTTCACGGTGTAGGTGCCGACCGGGCCGAGCGGCCGAACGCCGACACTGACGGTGGCGCCCTGCACGTGCGGCTCGCCGGTGGACCACACGTTGCCGTCGGGTCCGACGACCGTCATGGCCGCAAACGTGGTTTGCAACTGCTCATTGAATGTCGCGCTGACCCGTGCCGGACCGGCGGTCAGCGTGGCGTTCTCGGGAGGATCAGCGGAAATCCGGGTGGCGTGGGCCACGGCGACCGGCATGCCGGCCACCGTCAACGCGATCAAAAACAGACCCACCGCCGCCAGGCTCACCCGGGTTTTCATGCGCGGCGCCCGGCGTCGGGCCGAGGCGGCGGGCTGGCTGGCGGAGCATGTTCCACAGTGCTCAGGCCACCCCGAGTCGGGCCATCAGGTCGGCGTCGACGCCATCGAGTTGTTTGGAGATCGCGGAGTGGGCGGCGCGCCGGCGGGTAGCGGGCATACTCTCCGCGGCGGCGATCGCCGCCGACAGGTCGGTGAGCCGCTCCCGCACGGCGGCCACGAACCGTTCGGTCTCGGCGTCGTTCGGCTTCCTGTCTTGCACCGTCCGCAGCGCCTGCTCGGCGCCGGCAACCCGCGCCGACAACCGGGCACCATGCCCGGAGAATCGACCGATCTGGGACAGCGGAACGCCGAGCCGATCGGCGCGATGCTGGTCGATGAGCCCGCGGGCCGCCATGGCCGCCCGGTACGCCACCGGCACCACGATCGGCGCAAGCAGACGAGACACCGTCAATGCCCGCCGGATACGTGTCGGTGACAGCAATTTGCCCTCCCGCGCGGCCTTGAGTTCGGCCTCAGCGGCCCTCAGCGCCGCCCGGTCGCTGTCGCGCTGGGCTTTCAGCTGCGCTTTGAGCGCCTTGGCCTCGGCACGCTGGGCGGCCTTGATGCGGCGCCGCTCGTTTTTCGCCGCCAGCCTGGCCTCCAGCTTGGCACGGGCCTTAAGCGCCCGGGCTTCGGCGCGACGCGTGGCGCGGCTCTTTCGGGTGCGAAACAGGCCCATCCGCGGTGGCCTCCCGGTGTCTGGTGGACGGTGGCGTTAGGTGTGCGCGATTCGAAGCCAACCCTAATCGGCGTGCACCACTCACCGAGGGGCAGGTCAGGTGGACGGATCACACCGCGGGGTTTCATGCCCGGCTGGCCCGCGCGGCCGGCGGGCAGGGTTCCCACGAGAGCGCACGGTCGCCGAGTCAATCGTCTAAATGCTCTTTGCGGCGCAACTCTTCAACCCTTTCGACAATGTCTTGCTGGGCTTCCGAGGACAAGCCAACTATTCGCGAGGCAATGCGGCGAACACCCTCGTCGCGCATCAGGGCCAGCCACGACAGCTCCTTGTCGAGCTTTTCGTAGTATTCGTCGTCGGTGAAATAAGCCGGCTTGATGCGAAAGAAGTTCGCCAAGGCGGCCATCGTGGCCGCCGACGGGTTCGTGCGGTTGCCCGAGCGCAGCTGCGACAGGTAGGGAGCCGACATCGTAATACCCTCCGCCTTGAGCGCGGCGATCACCTCGGCGGAGGTGTGCGGCCCCCGTCCCGGCGGGTACACCGTGTCGAACAGGCGGTTCAGGCGGGCGGCGAATGTCGTGCTCATCGATATGACCTCCACAGGTTGGAAGAGCGGGTAGCTGCCTGCGCGTATTTGCTGATCATGGTAGCGACAGTTGTCTTGACAACCAAGTGCAAACCTGAAGAAACCGGTTCCCGGGAGCCGACGCCTCGCGACAACCCTGGCGAAAGCGTCGCCCGGGCCCGCTGGCGCGTCCACGAACTACGTGCATTTGGAGTCAAATACCCAAAATGCGGCCGGTGGAGCGGATCGTGGTTCCTCGTCACATGCTTGCCTGACACGGTCTGGCCGGAGCCGCCGGCCGCACCCGGGGGGCTCCGGGCAACGAGCCGACGTGGGCAACAGGCCCACAATCTGGTTTGCTGTGGATTCTGGGTGCCGCCGCCGGATGCCCACGCGAGGGTTGGCGGCCGGCCGCCGTGACGCTGACCGGCCGGGGGCGGTGGCGAGAAACAGCCGCGCCAGCGGGATGCTTTCCCTGGGCTTCAGCAACGCGCGTCCGCCCGGCCCGCGTTTACCGCCGGCCGGGCCGTGCGCCGGGCAGCCTGCCACACGCTGCGATTGAGAGTCGGCGAAATTCGGAAATGGCCGCGACCGTCGATCGGCTGGCTGGCCGTTGACGGGCCGCCTGGCTTCGATTGGCTTCGGTTAGGCCGCGAGCAGCATCGCCAGAATCGCGGTGTCCGGATGGCTGATCGGGTCAACGCCAACCCGGCTTACCATAGAGGTAACGGTGCCGTCTGCCTCCGCTTCGACCCAGGCCGCACGGTGCTCCAGCCCCAGATGCGGAAGTCCTGGCAGCAGCACACAACCCGACGCCGCCCCGGTGCATTCCGGCAGCGACGGCGTGGTTTCAGAGGGCGGGTGCAGCATCAGCAGCGCCGGCGGCTGGTGGTCTGCGAAATACCCTGGCGGAATAGCGGACTCACCAACGACCGTGCCTTCGGCAAGCACCAAACCCACCGTCCCGGGCGCGGGCTCGTCCGGCAACTCCTCACGAGCGCCGAATACCGTTGTGGTGGAGAGCAATCCCGGTAGCGATGCGACCCAGACGGCAACCCTCAGCAGCTGCGCCCACTCCTTGGTCGTGTCGGGCCAACGCCCAGAAATCACGAATCCCTTCAAGGTGCCGTGGGAATGGAATGGGGTGACTTCGACAGCCCGGCCTGACCCAGTTTCCATTTCGCGCTCCCTCTTTGCGCTCCCGGATACCTCGATTCGGATTGACACGCCGGTGTGTGTATCAGACGAGACCAGCATGCGCGTGTTGGTGCGGTGGCGCAAGCCGGCACGGCGCGGTGGGCGCCGCCAACGAGCGGGGTGTCACGCGCCTCGCGCGTGACACCCCCAGCCAGGTGCGTTAGCTCTGGTTGCTCAGCCGGCGATCAACCCCTTGGCCTTCGCGGTGGCACCCGCATAGCGCGCCTGGACGTCCGCCCAGTTCACGACGTTCCAGAACGCCTTGGCGAAGTCGGCCTTGACGTTCTTGTACTGCAGGTAGAAGGCGTGCTCCCACATATCAAGCAACAGCAGCGGCACGATGCCCAGCGGGAAGTTGGACTGGTGGTCATAGACCTGGAATACCAGCAGCTTGCCGGCGAGGCTGTCGTAGCCGAGCGCCGCCCAGCCCGACCCCTGCACGGTGGTGGCGGCCGCAGTGAACTGGGCGCGGAACTTGTCGAACGACCCGAACGCCTCGTCGATGGCGGCGGCGAGCTCGCCGGTGGGTTTGTCACCGCCATCAGGGGACAGGTTTTTCCACCACAGGGTGTGGTTGACGTGCCCGCCCAGGTTGAACGCCAGGCTTTTCTCGTTCTGCAGAATCGCCGAGTGGTCGTCGTTGGCGCGGGCTTCCTCGAGTTTGGCGAGAGCGTCGTTGGCGCCCTTGACATAGCCGGCGTGGTGTTTGGTGTGGTGAAGCTCGTTGATTTGGCCCGAAATATGCGGCTCCAGTGCTCCGTAGTCCCAGTCGAGATCGGGCAAAGTGTAGACAGCCACGGGATTCCTTCCTTGATCGTTGGGGATCTACTTCTTACGCTCTACTCGCAAGGCTCGCGCCGCATCGCGGCGTTACCCCACAACAGTGCTCCATGACCGCGCACACCGCAAGGACACATCGCGATGCCGACGCGCTTCGGCGGGCTCAGAGCAAAACGACGGCGGCCAGGATAGCCAGCAGCACCAGGGCGATCAGCCCGGCGCGTAAACCGGCGAGCAGGTAGGCGCGGTTGTACGGCGGCGGGCCGGAGTACCAATACGAGGCTGACGCCGGCGATCGCGGTCCCATCGGTTGCGTGGCCATCAAACGACCTCGACCTGCACGTTCAACTGTGTCCCCCAGTGAGAAGAATCACAACCAACACCGGTGGTCGTCGATCATAGCGTCTGGGGTAACGCTTGAAAACCTAGAGTGATACCCGCGCGGAACCGGCATTTCGCGGTGACCGTCGAGGCGCTGGGCCGGGCGCGGGCGCAGCCGCGGCGCCGCAGCTTACCGCCCGGGCTCAACGGACTGGTTAGCGGGCCAATGGAATTCGCTCGGCAACTGGCCAATTGTGGCGACAAGGCTTGACCGTCGACATACGTTGTCCACAACACCAGTGGAGTTAGGCCTACTGAACGGTGTCAAAGAAGCATCCGCGCCCTCCGTTACCTGTGGATAAACCTGTGGAAATTGTGGATACCTTTCGGTAGTTTCAGGTAGCCAGGGCGCGTTCCCCGTGGGCGTGTCCCGATGGCGGTGGGTGCTGCCCGGCGGGGCTGGGGGCGGTTAGGCTGGTCTCTCGTGGTGCAGGTGTGCTCCCGGTGTGGCACGCGGTGGAATGTGCACGAGCGCCCGCGCGCCTGGTGTCCCCGCTGCCGCGGTGCTCTGTTAGCCCCGTTGCCGGCAACCGACCCCCGGTGGGGGACACCGGTGGGTGCCCAGATGCCGGCGCCCCCGGCGCGCGATGCCTCGCCGCCGCGGCTGCCGCCGGGTTACCGATGGATAGCGGTACGGCCTGGCCCGCCGCCGCCGCTCCGCCCGCGGCGGCGGCCCCGTGGACCCACTCCGCGCTACACCGTCATGCCGCGCTGGGGCTTGGCCGACCGGGCCGCTCAGTCGGTGGGCGGGCAAGCACCGTCGGCGCCGCGGGCCCCGGCGGCGGCCACGGTGCGCACCACCTTGCTCATCACCGAATTGGCGCTCGTCGTCGCGGCCCTGGTTTACCTGGTGCGCTACGTGTTGCTGATCATCAACCGCGACACATTGCTGAATCCGCTGGTCGCCACGATTGCGGTCTGGCTGGGTGTGCTTGGCGGCCTGGCGGCCGTCGCGGCGGTGATCACCTGCGCCGTGGTGCTCACCCGATGGCTGATCGCGCGGCGCGCGACGACGTTCGCGCATTACGGCCGCCCGGAACCGCGTCCCCCCTGGGCGCTGTGGGCGGGTTGCATGGTGCCGCCGGCGAATTTGCTGTGGGCGCCGGTGTACGTCATCGAGCTGGCAACCTTGGAAGGGCACTACGGCCGGTTGCGAAAGCCGATTCTGGTGTGGTGGATCGGGTGGGTTCTCAGCGCGGTGATATCGATTGTCGCGACCGCCACCAGCCCGACTCGAACCGCTCAGGGTATTGGGAACAATACCGTGACGACGGCGCTCGCCTACCTGCTGGCGGCTGCCGTCGTGGCCGCTGCCGGCAAGGTGTTCGAGGGTTTCGAGCGCAAACCCGTCGAACGGCCCAGCCATCGCTGGGTCGTGGTCCCCGGGGATCGGGTGCCGGCGCGGATCGCCGCCGGGGAGCCGGCGGGCCAGGAGCCGGCGGCATAATAGCGATATGGAGGCGGCCGGTAGGGTGTTGGCCGAGCATCCTTTTGTGGTCGCTCATCGTGGCGCCTCGGCCGATCGGCCGGAACACACCCTTGCCGCGTATGACCTTGCGCTGAAAGAGGGCGCCGACGGCGTGGAGTGCGACGTGCGGCTGACCCGCGATGGCCATTTGGTGTGCGTGCATGACCGGCGCCTGGACCGAACGTCGTCCGGAATGGGCTTGGTCAGCACCATGACGTTGGCGCAGTTGCGTGAGCTGGAGTACGGGGCCTGGCATGCCAGTTGGCGTCCGGATGGCACCCATGGTGATACCGGCCTGTTGACGTTGGACGCTCTGGTTGCGCTCGTTTTGGACTGGCGGCGGCCCGTGAAAATCTTTATCGAAACCAAGCATCCGGTCCGGTATGGCGCGCTGGTGGAAAGCAAGGTGCTGGCACTGCTGCATCGGTTCGGTATCGCCGCGCCGGCCTCGGCCGACCATTCCCGGGCCGTGGTGATGTCGTTTTCGGCGGCGGCAGTGTGGCGGGTGCGCCGGGCGGCGCCGCTGCTACCCACGGTGCTGCTCGGCAGGATGGCCCGGTACCTGGTCAGCGGGGCGCCCACGGCGGTCGGCGCCACCGCGGTGGGCCTGCCGATCACAACATTGCGCGAGTACCCCGACCTTGCGGATCGGGCCGCCGCCCGAGGACGGGCGCTGTACTGCTGGAACGTCGACGAGTTCGACGACGTCACCTTTTGCCGTGACGTCGGCGTGGCGTGGCTGGCTACGCACCACCCTCGGCGCGCCAAGGACTGGCTGCAGCGAAGTCCGATCGGTAGCGGCGACTAGCGCGAGAACGACTCGGCGCCAACGTCGGGCCCGGGAATCGCGGTTAGCCGCTAGCGGGGCCGTGCTCACGGAAATCGATCGCCGGACCCAGCTGGGTCTCGCTTTCCCGGCGCGCTGGCCCACTGGTGAGCCGACGCCCGCTCAGCGCAGCCCGGCGACACGCCCGCCCAGCAGCGCATAACCGACAAACGCCACGGTGTCGATGACCCCATGGGCGATCACCAGCGGCCACAGCCGCCCGGTGCGGTGCCACACGTAGCCGAACAGCAGACCCATCGCGGCATTGCCAAGCCAGGCACCGAAGCCCTGGTACGCATGGTAGGTGCCGCGCAACAGGCTGGAGCATCCCAGGGCGGCGGCGGGGCCGGCGCCGAGCTGGCGCAAGCGGGTGAGCAGATAGCCCACAACGACGATCTCTTCTGCCCAGCCGTTAGCGAACGCGGTCGCAACCAATACCGGGATCCGCCACCAGGTGTCGCCGAGGCCGGCCGGGATGACGGTGGCGTTGACACCCAGCATCCGTGCCGCACGATAAAGTCCCAGGCCGGGCAGGCCGACGACCGCTGCCAGCCCGATGCCGCCGATCAGGTCCGGGCGCCAGCGAAACCGCCCCAGCCCGATGCGCGCGGGACCTATTCCGCTGCGCCACAACAGGTACAGACCGAGCCCGCCCCAGGCGGTCAGTCGCGCGATGTACGCGAGGTTCAGACCCAGGTCGATCGGGGCGAAATACGACAGCCGCGGGTTGAGCGGGATCCGCTGCGCGCTGAGGTTACGCCAGACCGCGTCGGTCAATTGCAAGACTGCGGTGAGGGCGTTGACGCCGAACGTGACGCCGAGCACCACCGCGACCTCGATGCCCAGCGCGCGTCGCGGCACCCAATTGGGGTCAGGCGGCGCGGTCACCCCGACACGGTAACCGCCCGCCGGCCGATGCTCAGACCCGGCGGGCGCGGAGGCCGTTTGCGAATGGGCAACCCAGCAACACCCGGATAGCCTGGCTCAGCCCCTTGAGGTCATCAACCGGCTCCCGAAACGGCACCCGCACGTCACGGTCACCCCCGTCACCCTCGAGGCGCAACCGCACACCGTAGCGGTCCAGGCCCAGCGGGCGGACCTGTCCGCGCCGGAGCGACTTGGGGAGCATGGCGGCCAGGCGCGCGAGCACCTCTGGATGGGCGGCGTCCAGATGCCGGAGCAAGCACGATTCGACCCTGCAGAAGGGATCGGGTCGAGCCGCGAGCAGATCGGCGACGGCGACCGACTCGGCTCCGGTGGCATCGGTCACCACCAGAGATTCGATCGTCAGCAACAGCAGTGCATGGGTGGCGTTTCCCCTGCCCGTGGGCGTCTCCACCTGCAGCGGCACCGGGTTCGGGTTCTCGTTGGCGATCAGGTCGACGATTGGGGGCACCACGGGCAACGGGATTCGTCGAAGATAGCCGCGGATCCATACCAGCTCGCGCACCGGCTCACGCAGGGGCAACGGTGCATAGTCGACCAACTCCAGCACCGCCGGCGCGCGGGCGGAGCAGGCGATATTCGCCGCCGGCGCACGGTCAGCCGGAACGGCGACGGCAAGCGATCCGTCGCTCAGCATGTGATGGATGGGGGTGCTCACCGGAGCGTCGCGCTCCACGCCGAGCAGCCCGCCGCCGCCGCGGACGCAGATGCTACGGACACGCTCGGCGGTCGTCGGTGCGCAGCGGCGAGCAGGCAAGGCTACCTCCTTAGTTTAGGTAAGGCTAACTTAATATACCGGGGGCCCGACGACACAAGCGGGCGGGCCAGTTAGTGTTGAAATCGTGGCCCGCGTCGCATATCTCGGTCCCGCAGGGACATTTACCGAGGCGGCGCTGCTCCGGATGGCCGCTGCCGGCCTGATTCCCGAACATCGACCAGATACCCTGCGGCCGTTGCCGATCGAGAGCACCCCGGCCGCCCTCGACGCCGTCCGGAACGGCACCGCCGATTTCGCCTGCGTGCCGATCGAGAACTCGATCGACGGGTCGGTGGCACCCACGCTGGACAGCTTGGCCATAGGTCCGCCACTGCAGGTGTTCGCCGAAATTACACTCGACGTGGCTTTCAGCATCGTTGTCAAACCCGGCCGAGCCATCGGCGAGGTCCGCACCGTGGCGGCATTCCCGGTGGCGGCGGCACAGGTGCGGCAGTGGCTGGCCAGGCATCTGCCCGCTGCTGAGCTGCAGCCGGCGAACTCCAACGGCGACGCCGCACAGCAGGTCGCCGACGGCCGGGTCGACGCCGCGGTGAGCTCAACACTGGCCGCCGTCCAGTTCGGGTTGGCCTCGCTCGCCGACGGCGTGGTCGACGAGCCCAACGCCCGAACCCGGTTCGTCCTGGTCGGCCACCCGGCCCCGCCGCCGCTTCGCACCGGAGCCGACCGCACGTCGGTGGTGCTGCGGATCGACAACGTGCCCGGGGCGCTGCTGGGTGCGCTCACCGAGTTCGGCATGCGCGGCATCGACCTGACCCGGATCGAGTCCCGGCCCACCCGCACCGGGCTGGGCGCCTACATGTTCTTCCTGGACTGTGTCGGTCACATCGACGACGACGCCGTCGCCGAGGCCCTTAAGGCGCTGTACCGCCGTTGCGAAGACGTGCGGTATCTGGGCTCCTGGCCGACGGGGGCGCCAGCCGGGGCGGGGCCGCCATCGTCGGATCTGGCATCGCGCTGGCTGGCCCGGTTACGTGCGGGAAAGCCCGACTCGTCTCCAGGGTCCGAGCGATGAGCGGGCGGCTGGTGTTGCTGCGGCACGCCCAGTCCTACGGCAACCTCGAGCGGAGGTTAGACACCGTGCCGCCCGGGGCCGGGTTGACGCCGTTGGGTCACGAGCAGGCCCGGGCATTCGCGCGCGGGCACCCTCGAAGGCCCGCGCTGCTGGCCTATTCGGTGACCGCCCGGGCTGCGCAGACCGCGGCGGTGATCAGCGCCGAGCTCGGTGTGCCGGCCCGCGAGGTCGTCGGCATCCATGAAGTCCAAGTCGGGGAGCTGGAAAACCGCAACGACGAGGAGGCTCTCGCCGAGTTCCACGCCGTCTACCGGCGGTGGCATCACGGTGAACTCGAGGTGTCGCTGCCCGGCGGTGAAACCGGAGCCCAGGTGCTGAGCCGCTACCTTCCGGTGCTCACCGAGTTGCGCCTGTGCTACCTCGACAACCCCGACTTTACCGGCGATGTCGTCGTCATCAGCCATGGGGCGGCGATCCGGCTGGCCGCCGCGGCGCTGGCCGGTGTGGACGGCCGCTTCGTGCTGGATCAGCACCTCGGTAATGCGCAGGCCGTCGTGCTGGCCCCGGTCACCGGTGGGCGCTGGAGTTGCGTGCAATGGGGCGAGCTGTCACCACCGTTTCCCGCCCGGCCCGAGGTGACCGCGGTCAGGGACGCCGTGCGGTCGGACCCCGACCCGGTGGGCTGAGGCGGGTTGAGTTCCGGTCTAGACCGTTTTAGACCGGTTTAGACCGGTCACGCACCGGGGCCGCGCGGCGACCTGCGGATGGGCCGACCGGCCAATCAGGCACCAACCGCCGCCGCGGTTGGCTCGCCGCAGCCACAGCCGACCGCATCACAGTCGATGATGAAGGTGTGTGGTGTCGGCAGGGGGCCGGCGCAGCCGTCCTCGGTGCACTCCGGGTCGCGCAGCAAGTGGCGGATCAGCGTGCCATGGCAGTGCTCCACGCCGGCCCGGCAGTCACGACAGCTGGTGTCCATGGGTAGTTCTTAGCACCCGGCCCGGACAAATCCCGGATGCCACGCCCGCCTGGGCCGGCGCAGGGTCACGCCCAGCCCAACTCATGCAACCGATCGTCGTCGATACCGAAGTGATGGGCGACTTCGTGGATCACCGTGATCGCCACCTGCTCGGCCAACTCCTCGTCAGAGTCGCAGGCCTCGAGCAGCGCCTCACGGTAGATCGTGATGGTATCCGGCAGCGATCCGGCGTAGGTGCAGCCACGTTCGGTCAGCGCGACGCCTTCGTAGAGCCCGAGCAGACCGGGCTCCTCGGGGTGGCGGTCAGCGACCAAGACGACGACGTTGTCCATGACGGCCGCCAGCTCGTGGGGGATACGGTCGAGCGCTCCGGAAACCAGCTCATCGAACCGTTGCGGGTCCATCCGCACGGCCACCGTGCTACGCCCCCGGCGACGGCGCAGGGGGCTCGGCCGGCGGCGCGGAAGGCTCGGGAGGCGGTGGTGGCGCCTCCACGCCCGGCTGCGCCGGCACCTCGGCTCCAGGTGATGGCGCCCCGGGAGCGGGTTGCGCCGGAGGTTGCGGAACCGGCACCGCCGGCTGCCCACGAAGGTGCTGGTTACCCGGGCGCTGGCCGGTCGGCGACGCGGCGTTGCCTTGGTTGACGGGCACCGGAAGCGGTGGCGGGTTAAGCCGCTCCATCGGGATCTCCGGCGGCGGGATGGGTGGCTGGCCGTTGATCAGCAGCGGACCCTTTGCGCTGTTCGCCAACGTGGCCCAGCCACCGTTGCCCAGCGTCGCCCCGATGCTGCAGGTGACTTCACGGCTACCCGCCGACCAGCTGGGCGGTGAGATGGTGTTGTAAATCAGCGTCAGGGTGGTGGTGCGTAATTGGACCGGTGCCAGGTAGGCGTCCGTCAGCCGGGTGCAGGCCTCTTTGATGACTGCGTCTTGCTCGGGTTCGGGGGGCGGGCCACCGGGAAATTTCTCAGCGAGGTTCACACTGCCCGTGACTTCCATGGCATGCGGTCCTGCGCAGTCGGCCGGGACGTCGGTCGGCTGGTTGGTGGCAGGGTCGATGCCCAGGCAGGTGCCGGCCGGCCAGACCTTGGACTGGTCGACGTCGGCGACCTTGCCCTTGAAGGCGACCTGCTGATTGTTAGGGCCCTGCAACTGCAGGCCGCACAGCACGCGGCGATCTCCCGACTGGCGCCAGGCGCGGTCACCGGACCACACCATGCCGATGCTGAATTTACTGTTGGGGTCGAATCGGGAGCCGAGGTAGCGGCGCACGGCCGCCTCGCACTGCTCCTGGCTGATCTGTTCGATCCGCGCGGCAGACGGAGGGGCGGCGTTGGGCCCATACTCCGAGCCTGGGAAGGTGCGCATATCGATCGATTCGGCGACCTCGAAGCGGTGCTCGTCTTTGCAGTCGACGATGCCGGCGGACTCCGGCATGTTCTGCGGCCACATCAGGCAGTCGCCGGCGGTAGCGCGGTTGAAGGCCTCGTTACTGTTCGCGCCGGTGCTCGGCACCGGGTTGGCGACCATATAGCCGACCAGCCGCCCCGGACCCCGGTCGCCGATCGGAGTCACGGTAACCATGCCGGCGACCAGCAGGCCGCCCAACGCGGTCAACAGCAACGTGCGCCTGATCGCCACCGCCTGCGGGATGCTCAGCCACCGCAAAGCCGTCGACCGCGCCTCCACGCGGCCGGCGGGTAGCGGGTCCTGCTCGGCTATGTTCGACATCCGCTCCATTCTGACAGGCTTGACAAGCGGCGGGAAAACCGCGCTGTGTGGCGCGAGCCGACCGGCGTTGCGGGTGACGCCGAGCGACCGCCTGGTCGGCGCAGCGACCTGCGTCGACGGCGGCTCGCCGGGGCGGCGCCGCCGGGACCGGTGGCCGCGATGCAGGCGCACCCCGCGGGGGATTCCCCACAGGGATTGCGGTGGCCGTCGGGCCCGCCGGCCACCGGGGCGTTCGCTGGCAGCGGGCGACAGTAGGGTTCTGTCTCGTGATCGACCTCAAGCTGCTCCGTGAAGACCCTGATGCGGTGCGCCGCTCCCAGATCAGCCGTGGCGAGGACCCGCAGCTGGTGGACAAGTTGCTAGCGGCCGACGCCGCACGCCGGGCCGCGATTTCGGCCGTCGATTCGCTGCGCGCCGAACAGAAGACCGCCAGCAAGAAGGTCGCCGCCGCATCCGATGGCGAGCGCCCGGCGCTGCTGCGACGGGCCAGGGAATTAGCAGAGCAGGTCAAGGTCGCCGAGGCCGAGCTGGTGGCCGCCGAGGCGGCTTTCACGGCCGCGCACCTGGCGATCTCCAACGTCGTGCTCAAGGGGGTGCCCGCGGGAGGGGAAGACGACTACAAGGTTCTCGACGTCGTCGGGGAACCGGGCGAGTTCGCCAACCCCCGCGATCATGTCGAGCTCGGGGAGACCCTGGGCCTTATCGACATGCAGCGCGGGGCCAAGGTGTCCGGCTCGCGGTTTTACTTCCTGACCGGCCGGGGCGCGCTGTTGCAGCTGGGGCTGTTGCAGCTCGCGATGCGGCTGGCCGTCGAGAACGGCTTCATCCCGATGATCCCGCCGGTGCTGGTGCGCCCGGAGGTGATGTCGGGAACCGGGTTTCTGGGCGCACACGCCGAGGAGGTGTATCGCGTGGCAGCCGACGACCTTTACCTGGTGGGCACCTCCGAGGTGCCGCTGGCTGGTTACCATGCCGACGAGATCCTCGATCTTTCCGGCGGGCCGTTGCGCTACGTGGGCTGGTCATCGTGTTTTCGTCGGGAGGCCGGCAGCTATGGCAAAGATACCCGCGGGATAATCCGGGTACACCAGTTCGATAAGGTGGAGGCGTTCGTGTACTGCACGCCAGATGTCGCCGAAGCCGAGCACCAACGGCTGCTGGGCTGGCAGCAGGAGATGCTGGCCCGCATCGAAGTGCCATATCGGGTAATCGACGTCGCCGCAGGCGAGCTGGGTTCGGCAGCGGCACGCAAGCTGGACTGCGAGGCATGGCTGCCGTCGCAGGGCACCTATCGGGAGTTGACGTCGACGTCGAATTGCACGACGTTTCAGGCGCGGCGGCTGGCCACCCGCTACCGGGACGCCGGCGGAAGGCCGCAGATCGCCGCGACACTGAACGGCACATTGGCCACCACCCGCTGGCTGGTTGCGATCCTGGAGAACCATCAGCGTCCCGACGGCAGCGTGCGCGTTCCCGACGCGCTGATCCCGTTCGTGGGCGTCGAGCTTTTAGAACCGTTACAAACGTAGTTGGTCGTTGTTGGCCAACTGTGCCGGGGTAACGGTTGCCCGGCCCGGATCACCGCGTACGTTCCGGCAAGGTGGGCGAGATTCGGTTCCTCGCGTCCTTGGTCGGTGGCGGCTACCGGTGGTCACCTGTCGGCTGTCGGGCCCGGCCTGGTTGGTAGCTCTCACCACATGATCCTCTGGTCGCTGTGGTGTCACACCTTCCCGCCGCCGGGCTGAAAAGCCTTGGGCGCGACGCCCGATCACGGTGGCTGCTGCCTGGTGTCGGGTGACGTTGGGGTAGGGGCGCTGCCAGTGTTGGGCGCCCCAAATGCTGCTGTAAGCCGGGTTGACTGCCAGCAGTTGGATGCCGGCACGGTCAGCCATGGCTGCGAGCCTGTTGCGGAACACCGCGGTCGGGATGCGTGATATCACGGTGTGGCGGAACCGTTTCCCGCGTGCGCCGCGGCCCATAGTTTCCCGCCCGCTCATCCTGGCGTCGGCGAAGTCGAGGTCCTCCACCGCGATCGTCGCAACACCGTGGCGGCGCGTGTACTTGATCAGCGCGGTGATGGCGTGGCGGACCTGGGCGTCACGCCGCGACGCCGACCCGGTGAGGTCGATGTCGATCCGCCTGGGCGCACCCACGGGGTTGCCGTGGGCGTCCAGCCGGCGCACCGCCAGGTGCCCATCGTTGAGATCCACTCCCACCACCGACCCGATGGCGTAGACGCCGTCGCCGACTGCGCAATTGTCGCGGCCTACCCAGTACGGCACAGACGGGATCGCCCACGCCGCGGTGAGATACACCCCAGCCCTGCCGGGTTTGCGGCTGATCGCGTAGGACACCGAGTTAGCGCCGATGATCCGCTGGACCCATTCACCGCCGCGGTGCGCGAACACCGCGCGGCCGGAGAGGACGTAACGGCCTCGTGGGGCGTTCGCGAAGTGTTCCAACGGTTTCGGCAACCGGATACTGACCTGCCCGGCCGGGGTCACTGTGATCGTGAGATTCCCGAACGGTTCATCGGGCGAGCCGTTCGCCCTGATTCGCCACCGGGATGCCTGCCACCGCCGGCGCCACTGGGCTTCGGTCAGACCGGCCTTGTCGAGGTGATGGCGCGTCGCAGCCAGGCGTTTACCGCCCTCCACCACATGCGCCACACCGTCAGCGCGGTCCTGTTGCGCCCGGGCCAGCTCGCCCCGTAGATGCCGCAGCCTACGTTGCTTCTGGAAACGTTCAGCTTGGTTGGCATACCCTCTGGCGGCCTTGGCTTTTCGGCGGGCCTTACGCTCAGCGACGGACAGCATGTCCGCGGTCGGCGCCGCTAGACGCGCCTCGATGGTGGCGATCGCCGCCCGTAACCCCGCCCCATGGCGGTACTGGGCATCGCGGGCCCGGCGGACCCGATCATCATTGGCGGCGATGATCGCATTGGCCCACCGCGCTGACGACGCCGCAGTCAACCGTTTCTTGCGGGTATTCAACCGATCCCGACGCAGCTGTCGCCGCTCGTCGGCGTCGCGTCCCGCGTCGACCGGCCCGGGCCGAGACACCACGGCAAGATCAGCGCGACGCAACCGGCCTAGATGCTCAGCCACACGCTCTAACACCTGATCGTCCTGCGATGTCGTGCGCACCCGGGTGCTGATCGCCACGCCCACCGGTGCAGCGACCGGCTTCACCCCGCGCCACGCGCGCAACTCACGATCGGTCATGCCGCATCACCGGATTCGGTCTCAGCTGACACCGCGGCCCGTAGCCGCTTCGTCTTCGCCCAGCGCTGCCCGTACAGTCGGCCGGCGAAGCTGGTCACGATGGCCAGCATGTCGCGCGCCAGCTCTGATTCAGCTGACTCGTTCTCGGGCTGGCCGATGTAGACCACCGACACCCCATAGCCGGCCAACAAGTGTTCGATCACCCCGACCCCGAACCGCGCCAACCGGTCAGGATGCTCCACCACCAGCCGATCCACACCGGGTTTCATGCACTCGCTCAACGCTTTACCCAGCCCAGCCCGGCGGTCCGCCAACCCGGACGCGACATCGGCAAACACGATCAAATCGATGCCATGTTCCTGTAGTCGCGCGACCTGCCGATCAAGGTCACCTTCGGCCTGCTGCCGTCGAGACGACACCCGCGCGTACCCAACAGCCGTGCCTGTTCGAGGTTTACGCGTGAGCGCATCGAGGTCGCCGACCCGGAAGATCCGTCACCCACCGGCACCGCGGGCATCGGGCAACCGGCCCTGTTGGGTGTAGCGGCGCAACGTCCGCGTCGACACCCCCAACCGGTAGGCCGCCGCGGTCGCCGACACATAATCATCAGGGCCACGATGAGCCATGTCACCAATGCCTCATCAGGTCTTCGACCGGAAAAGGCAATTCGAGGCCATCTTCGGCCAGCATCGCCCGCACATCCGCTGCGGTGACGTTCTCGCCGTCCTTCATCGCGTAGAACGCCGCCTGTTCGAGGTGCTGCACGAATTCTGGGTGCTGCCCACACCAACGCTGCACACGTCGTTTCGCCGCGGCGCGCTCGCGCTTCTTCTTCGCCGACATCGACTTAAAGGCGTGTGCGCGGTGCGCGTTTTGCGCGGCCTTGTATCCGTAGCCCTGAGCATCATCGAGCACCTCACCGGTCGCCTCGTCGACGACGACATACCGCTTGTCATAGCTGCTGGACAGCGAGGCGCTGACGACAACCTTCGCGCTCATCGCATTTCCTCCATCACGCATCGAACGCACCACCAACGTGGCCAATAATGACCAACAAAACCATCCGAACCCAGACTGGCGAGAGTCCGGCAGTCACATACTCTCAAACAAGTCCGACAACAACCGGCCGACCGCTACCGGCCAACAAAATCACCAGCTGTTCTCAACCCGTCCGCTAGCCCTCCGCTAGCCCAGCTCACTCAACGCCGAGCGGCGTAGGTTAGCCGCTGCCCTCACAGCCGCGAGCACCGCAGCTGGTGACCGCGCGCCGTGAGACAGTGACCGGTATCTAAATTCCATTGCCACCCATGCAGGTTGCACGTTAATGTATTGCCTTCCACCACACCGAATTTCGAAAGATCAGCTTTCAGGTGGGGGCAGCGGCGCTGTATTTCCCAGCCGTCCAGTGCGATCGACGTGGTGTCGTCGTGGGCTTCGGCGAACCAGCCATCGGCGTAGGCGATCCGTTCGTCGGTCAGGCATTTGAAAAAGGTGTACAGGTATTCGTTGTAGCCACCGATCCGCCACGCCCTAAACCGTGCGGACAAGAAGATGGTGTTGACCCAGTCGGGCTCGTGGTCCCGCAGCACGGTTCGCACCAACTCTGCTGGCACCGCAAAGCCGTAACGGAACTTCTCGTTAGGGATCGGTTCGCGCACAACACGCTTAGAGAAATCCAACACAATGGTCTCTTGCTGGGTTCCGGCCGTAAGCACCAGTTCCACGGGATAGCCGATACCATCGCAGATTTCGTTGCTTTGGGCCATGAGAGGTTCGAACAACGCGCGCAGCGGCTCCAACAGCGAGTCACCACTGGGGGGCGCCCAGCGGGCCTTTTCCGCCGCCAGCACCGGCGCCATGCGGGCCGCGTAGTCGGCGATGTAGTCGGCTTTGCCATCGGTAAAGATGGTTTCGACGGCGTCGCTCGCAAGCGGGTGACTCAGCGAGTTCAACCGTGAGCCGGTGAACTCGGCGGTCGAGCCGGGGATCATCAGCAGCCCATGGTGATATCCATGTGCCCGCAACTGCCGCAGGAAGACCATCTGGTCAGGGAAAATGTTGCTCGGATCGCCGTGGTCGTCGTTGAGGTGGCGCAGCTCGGGATCTAAAAAACACGGTGGGCCCGCCGAGGGCACCACCCAACTGGCGCCCACCTGCGCGATGTACTGTCGGGCGCGGTCCATCTGGCGCTGGCGTTTCTGGATGCCGAACGCCTTTTTGGCGCGCGCCGGCATGTCGTAGACCATCGGGTACCAGATCGCCCCGGAGTACTGCAGCATGTGCACGTCGACATGCCCGAACTGCGAGCCCAGCATCTCGAGGTCCACCGGCCGGGAGTCGTTCATGTTGAACACCACGGTCTCGCCGTCGGAGACCGCCAGCGCCGAGTCGCCGAGCGGGCCGTCGGCGGGCGCCCGCAGCGCGATGATCATCACGTCGAGATCGCCTTTGGGCCCGCTGACCCGGTGCCTGACCGAATCGGTCGTCTCGAAGAAGCGCCGAAATCCCAGCTTCTGTAGCTCACGGCGCAGGTCGGGCAACGGATAGTCCGGCAGCAGCACCACCGCGTCCTTGTTGACGTGCTCGCTTAGGAGCTTGGCATCGAAGTGGTCCTTGTGCAGATGCGAGACATACAGATAGTCGCAGTCGCCCAGGGCGTCCCAGTCCAGTGCGCTGTTATCGGGGAACGGGAACCACGAGCCGAAGTAGGCCGGGTTGAGCCACGGATCGCACAGGATAGCGCCGGCGTGGGTCTCGATCCGGAAGCCGGCGTGACCGATGCTGGTGACCCGCACTGGTGCCCTTTCCGAGTCGCTGATGTGTCGCCCCGAGCTTAGCGGCCCGGGACGCAGCGGCGGGCCGTGTGCCAACCTGCCGCCCCGCGTGACGCGGGGCGGGGCCTCACGGCATTCGCATCATGATTCAGATCATGGTGACCAGGGCGCAGCCCATGCCGATGCTCATCGCGATCATCTGAAGGTCAGCGGTGCGTGGCGCCGGCAACGGCGGGGTAGGCCGCGGGGGCGGCGGCGAGCCGAGCCGGTCGACGAGGAACACGATATAGCCGGCCATGAACACCACCAGCAGGAAAGCCAGCAGGGGCAGGCGTGCGGCACCACCGCTGCCCATAGCGCTGCCCATAGGGCCCGACATGGCCGGCATGCTCCGCGCGGCCAGACCCATATAGACCATCGCCCCGGCCTGCACCGAGTGCGGCGGGTAGTGGCCGGCAACGTGCACCGACGGGCCGTAGCGGGCGTACTCGCGCACGCTACGGGCAAAAAACCACACCATCGCCGCGGCGAACACCAGCGCCCAGGTCGTGTTGGGCAGGATGGCGAGTTGAGGCAGGAACATGTCGGCCATCGCGATGCCCATCAGCAGGTCCGCCACATCCACGTCGCAGTGCACGGCGTGGCGGCGCAGCGCCGCGGTGGCCAGCCGGCCGGCCGCAAAGAGTGACGTCGCCAGCATGAGCGCGGCGACGACGGCGTTGTACCAGAAGGGCGCGCTCATCCGTGTTGCGCTGTTGGCTGATGCGCTGTTGGCTGTTGGCCGATGGCGGGACCGGGAGCGCCGGCTGAGGATAGCTCGCGGGCCGGCGAGGCGTTGCCGATCCGCAAGGGCCAGAAGACGGCTGCCAGCAACGCCAGCAACGGACCGGAGTAAGGGTCGGTGCCCTGGCCCGTCAACACACCGCCGAGCGCTTCGCCGACGACCCAGATCACACCGGCAAAAAGCACGGTGAGGGCCAGCACCGCCCGGGTCAGCGGTGGCGGCAGGAACACGCCCACCGCGATGATCGTGAACACGACCGCCAGGATCACCGCGGCAGGGCCGCCATGCCCGGCGAGGGCCCGCCCGGCGGCCTGCTCCAGGTGTGCCAGCCCGGCAGGTTGACCCTCGGCCATGGCGGTGATCACGTCATGCACCGCCTGGGGGCTGCGGTTGGCCGGCTGCAGCGCCAGATATGCCGAGAATCCCCACAGCAGCGCCCATAGCGCTCCCGCCACTTTCGGTCCGACGGACCGGGCGGCGAGGAACGACCACGTCCGGTCTGAAAGCTTCGAGTTGTCCGGGGTCGGCCAGAGCAGGACGGCGAGCAGCGCATAGAGGATCACCGCCCCGGGCGCGCCGGAAAGGGGATTAGCCGAGCCGGTGAGCACCCCGCCCAGGCCCTCGCCCAGCCACCAGACCCCCACGGACCAGACGATCGATGCGGCCAACGCCGGTTTGACGGTGCCCCGAAACGCGATCCCCAGGCCGAGTGCGAGCTGAATCGTCGCGAACAGCGCGTTGGTGGCGACCGGGTGCTCAGCGATGATGCCGGCCGCCCACACGACGGGCTGGGCGATAACGCGAGGGTTGCCCTGGGCGGCGCCGGCGAGCATCTGCTTGCCGAACGCCGGGGTGAACATGTAAGGCTGGAACTGCAAAAACCCGTCGAGCACCCAGACGGCGGCCAAGACCAGCCGGGCCCGGCGTGACGCATCCTGGAGCGCTTCCGGTGTCACCGCGCCGACGGTCGCTGGCACCCCAGTCACATCCGTTCACCGCCCGGGCGCCTCATGGCGTCCATGCCTAGCAGATGGTCCGGGCACCGGTCGAGACCCTACGCGGGTACCGTTAGGGCGCTGCGCGAGTTCCGCCGGGTGCATACCGCACTACGCTGAACCATTGTGGAACCGGTGTACGGGGCTGTCATCCGGCTCGCACGCTTGGCGTGGCGGATGCAGGGGTTGACGTTCACGATCACCGGGGTGGAAAACCTGCCGGCCAGCGGCGGGGCGGTCGTCGCGATCAATCACACCAGCTATTTCGACTTCACCTTCGCCGGATTGCCGGCCTACCGGCAGGGCCTCGGGCGCAAGGTCCGGTTCATGGCCAAGCGGGAGGTGTTCGACCACAAGATCACCGGACCCCTCATGCGCGGGATGCGCCACATCCCGGTGGACCGGGGCAACGGGGGCGCGGCGTTTGACAAGGCGGTCGAGATGCTCAAGGCCGGTGAACTGGTCGGCGTCTACCCGGAGGCGACCATCAGCCGCAGCTTCGAGATCAAGGCGCTCAAATCCGGTGCCGCCCGGATGGCGATCGCCGCCGGGGTGCCGATCGTGCCGCACATCGTGTGGGGAGCCCAGCGGATATGGACGAAAGACCACCCGAAGAAACTGGTGCGCCCCAAAGTGCCGATCGCGGTTGCGGTGGGTGAGCCGATTCAGCCGACGCTGCAGGCGCCGGAGCTCACCACGCTCTTGCATTCCCGGATGCAGCATTTGCTGGAGCGAGTGCAGGAGGCCTACGGGCCGCATCCAGCCGGTGAGTTCTGGGTGCCACGCCGACTGTGCGGCGGCGCTCCGTCGTTGGCTGAGGCCGCGCGAAAAGATGCCCAGGAGGCGGCCGAGCGGGCGGCCCGTCGTGCCGAACGGGCAGGTCCTCCCGGCGCACCGGGGTAACGGGGATGAAGCCGGCATTCCGCGCCTTTGAGATCACCGGGTGGCGCTCAACACGGGCTGCGCCCGGATGGTCCACGCGGAAAATAACCCGATCGTCCCGGCGCCCAAAACCACCGCTGCCACCCCGCGCGGCCGCATGCCGGTCGTCCCGGTCGCCGTTGCGGCGGCCTCCACATTGCTCGTTCACGGTAACATTGATCAGGCCACTGCCGACTTGCGTGTGAAGATGACGTCGTTGCTGCACGGGGCTCAGAAGCGGTATCCCCGCCCCAAGGGCGGGTACCGGGCACGCCGACCGAGCGGCAACGCGCCGGCTTCTAGGGCACGGCTGGATGCGGAGAAGTTGGCAGCGAGGGCGGCCCCCGCACGGCGGGACCGGCCGGGGCAGGCGAGACGAAGGGGGTAGCGGGCATGGCCGAGCCTGTCTTCCGCGCGCTGGAAATCCTCGCCAAAGCCGCCGTCGCCGTCACCGGCACCAGGATCACCTTTATCGGCGAGCAGAACATC
The DNA here is from genome assembly GCF_018361265.1 of Mycobacterium sp. SM1. Classification (GTDB taxonomy): domain Bacteria; phylum Actinomycetota; class Actinomycetes; order Mycobacteriales; family Mycobacteriaceae; genus Mycobacterium. Next base: position 1,400,782 of record NZ_JAFLNH010000001.1, on the reverse strand, counting down.
CCCGAGCGCGGCGGGGCGGTGATCGCCATGAACCACACCAGCTATGTGGACTGGCTGCCGGCGGCTTACGCGGCGGTCAATCGTGGCCGCCGACCGCGGTTTCTGATTAAGGCAGAACTGCAGCAGGTGCCGCTCGTCAATTTTGTGATAAAGCATGCCAGGCTGATCCCTGTGGACCGCAGCGCCGGAGCTGACGCCTACGCGGCCGCGGTGCACCGCCTGCGCGGGGGGGAGCTGATCGTCGTGCACCCAGAGTCGACAATCAGCCGCAGTTTCGAACTGCGGGAGTTCAAGACCGGAGCGGCCCGAATGGCTCACGACGCCGGCGTGCCGATCATCCCGCTCATCGTCTGGGGAGCACAGCGAATTTGGACTAAAGACCATCCGAAGTCATTGGGGTACAACAAATTTCCCGTAATAGTGAACATCGGCGCGCCGATACGTGCCGCCGACACGGTGGAGCGCACTCAAAGCGCGCTGCGCCAGGCAATGACCGTGCTGTTACACCAGACGCAGGAGAGCTATCCGCATCCCGCGGGGGCGTACTGGGTGCCGCGCCGGCTGGGCGGCAGCGCCCCGACCCTCGAGGAGGCGACGGCGATCGAAGCTACCGAGCGCGCCGAGCGGGCGCGTAACCCGGTGGGACGGGGTAGAGCCGCCCGTAAGTGGGTGGAACAACAGGGCAAGCGGATGGAATTCTTCTCCCGGCCCCGGCCGGTGGTGAAGGCCAGACACGGCCATGACGAGGATCGGCGACCCCCGACGACCCGCTGGCATCACGGTGACCGGTCGAAGTGGATCGCCTGAAGACGCCGGCCGGCACCGGCGCCGCTCGTCGCGACATCGGGGCCGGCCGGCGTTCGGTCGAAGCAGGACACCGCAGGACACCTAAGACACGCAGGAACCCGGGGGTCGCGCGGGCGGGCGGCTATCGAGCACCCTCGCTGGGACACCGGGAATAACGGGAATTAAATAACGGGAATTAAATAACAGGAGCAGCGAACATGGCGGAGCCATTTTTCCGCATGATGGAGATCATCGTCCCGCCGATAGTCACGGTCAACGGAATCAAGATCAAGTTCGAGGGCCTGGAGCACATCCCCGACCGGGGCGGTGCGGTCATCGCGCTGAACCATACCAGCTACGTGGATTGGCTCCCGGCGTCCCTCGCCGCATATCGGCGGCGCCGGCGGCTCCGGTTTCTGATCAAGGCGGAGATGCAAGAGGTGCGCCCGGTCAATTTCGTGATCAAACACATCAAGCTCATCCCGGTGGATCGCAACGCCGGGGCCGCGGCGTATGCGGCCGCGGTGCAGCGGCTGAAGCACGGTGAGCTGATCGGGCTGCACCCGGAGGCCACGATCAGTCGCAGCTTCGAACTTCGGCCGTTCAAGACCGGGGCGGCGCGGATGGCGCTGGATGCGCAGGTGCCTATCATTCCGCTGATTGTGTGGGGGGCACATCGGATTTGGGGCAAAGACCATCCGAAAAACCTGTTCCGCGCCAACGTTCCGATCAGCGTCGTGGCCGGCGAGCCGCTGCCGCCATCGGGTGATGCCGAGCAACTCAACGCAATCCTGCGTCACCGGATGAACTCGTTGCTGTACCGGGTGCAGGAGGAGTACCCGCATCCCCCGGGGGCGTATTGGGTGCCGCGGCGACTGGGAGGCAGCGCACCAACCCCGGATGAATCCAAGGCTCTTCGCGCGGCGGAATTGCGCGAGCGTGCTCAACAACGGGGCAAGGTCGGCCGGTGATGCCGACGCCGACACGGATCGCCGTGACCACCCGGGCTAACGGCACGCGCGGAGCCAGTCAATGACGCTGCCCGCGCTGATCGCCTGCGACGTGGACGGCACTTTGCTCACCGACGATGAGACCATCACCCCGCGCACCCACAACGCCATTCATGCCGCCGTCGCCGCCGGCGCGCGGTTCGTCCTTGCCACCGGGCGTCCGCCACGGTGGGTGCGCCCGGTCGTCGACGCGCTGGGATTCACGCCGATGGCGGTGTGCGCCAACGGAGCAGTCATCTACGATCCCGCTCTCGACCGGGTGGTGGCGGTGCGCACCCTGGGCGTCGACACCCTCGCTGAGTTGGCCGAGGTCGCTGCACGGGTGATCCCCGGGGCGGGGCTTGCGGTCGAGCGAGTCGGCGGCAGCGCGCACGACACCGCGACGCCGCAGTTCGTCAGCTCACCGGGCTACGAGCACGCTTGGCTGAACCCCGATAACACCGAGGTGTCGATGGAAGACCTGCTCAGTGCGCCCGCGGTCAAGCTGCTGATCCGCAAGGCCGGTGCCCGCAGCGTCGAGATGGCCGCCGAGCTGGCCAAGCACATCGGCATCGAGGGTGATATCACCTATTCGACCGACAACGGACTGGTGGAGATCATGCCGCTGGGCGTCAACAAGGCCACCGGTGTCGCGGAGATCGCCCGGCCGCTGGGGATCAGCGATGACGACGTGGTGGCATTCGGTGACATGCCTAACGACGTGCCGCTGTTGCTGCAGGCCGGTCACGGCGTGGCGATGGGCAACGCGCATCCCGAAGCAATCGCCGCAGCCGACGAGGTCACCGCGCCCAATACCGACGACGGGGTGGCGCGGGTGCTGGAACGCTGGTGGCTGTGACCTCAGCCGCTCGGTGTCAGCCGATCGGGGGTGAAAACCGTTCGAGCTGCACCGGTGGACCGCTCGGCGGCGGGGGTGGCAATTCCAGTGCGACTCCGTCCATGACGCGGGTGACCGTGCCGTCGAGCCGGCTGAAGTTCAACGTGCCGTGCTGGAAGTTCTGCTTCACCCACTGGGGCTCCTGGATCTCCCCGCTGGTCGGCAACCCCAGCGCACCACGCTCGTAGCCCAGCGACGCCCAGGCGTCATAGATCGCGCCGGTGACCGGCTGCGCGCCGGTCTCGGGTGACCAGTACATCGCGCCCCTGTCGAATGTGACGTAGCGCGCCGAACCGGCCGCCACGGACTCCGGCGACGTCGGCGAGCCCAGCACGCCGTTCGGGCCGCCCATCTCCTGCCATCGCTGATAGATGGCACCGCCCCGCAGCGCGGCTGCCAGCTCCTCGGCGCCGAGTGGATAGTTGAAATGTGCTGCCGTATCTCGGATTTCATCCATCAGTGCGTAGGCGGCGTTGCCCGGGCAGTCGGTGTTGCCGACGTCGCGATGACTGAAAACAGCGGGCAGGGTTGTCGTCGCGCCGGCTGGCACTTTGGTGAAGGAGCCGCCGGCGGAGGACAGCGTCACGCTGCCCCTGGGGTCGACGCCGTCGATGCCCAGCCGCCAGCCGAGCAGCCGGCCGACGGTGCGAAGCTGGATCGGTGTCGGGGCAGCCTCGTCGAAGTCGCCGATCATTGCCACACCCCAGGTGTCACGGTTGAATCCGCCGGTGTGCGATCCCTCGACGGCCTTGGTGATCCCGCCGGCCCGTCCCTCGAACACCTGGCCGTACTTGTCGACCAACGCGTTATACGCGATATCGCACCAGCCCAGGGTCTTGGTGTGATAGGCGTAGATAGCCTGCACGATCGCCGCTGACTCCTGGGGGGAGTAGTCATTTCCGCCGGCGGTGTGGTGGACTACGGCTGCGCGAATCCTATTGCCATACTGTGGATTTGCGCATCGTATCGATTCGTCGGCGCCCCACTGCGCGCGGCTGATGACGGTTGGGGGCTGCCCCGGAGCCATAACCGCTGTCGGTGGCGTCCATTGGGTATCGACCGGGGCGAGCGGCGGGGAGATGAGGACCGCCGAGATATTCTGCGCGAGGGGCTCTTCAGCCGTCGCCGGCCGGTACCCCAGGCCGGAGTCGGCCACTGCCTGCGGTAACGGCTCTTGGACGGGCTCCTGCACGGCTGGTTGTGTCACCGGTGCGCCCCGCGGCCGGCTGACGGCGATCTGCACGGTAGTGGTGGTGCCGACGAAGACCGGGTCGGTGCCGCGGGGGACACGAGTCGCTCCGTCACGCCCCGCCGCCAGTGTCTCGGCTTTATACCATGGGCCCCAGGAGCCGTCGGCGTGTTTGGCACGCACCCGCGCCGATGTGCCGGTGAGGTCTCCGCCAGTCAACGCGACCATGGAAAACGGCGTGCGCCGGGTTATTTCGCGGACCGTGATCCCCCCACCCAGCCCGATCAAGGGTTGCAGGCTCAATCGGGCGTCGGATGGTGGCTGATTGCGGGTCGCGGGTGTCGGGCCGACTGCCCATGTCAGCATGATGAGGCTGGCCGCGACGGCGGTGGGCAAAGCCCTCGGCGCAGCGCTACGTGCGGGCACGTGCCGATGGTACGTATGGGGCTACTGTTGTAACAGTTACGACACGGTTCTTATGTGAATAAAGTAAACATAACTATCCGCTGGGGCCGACGGCACCGCGGGGCCCCGATGTCAGAGCGGGCAGGATCCGATCCGGGTCGCCTCCGCGGTGCCGTCGAGGGTGAGACGTTCCTCAACCGCCAGGTTGTTAGGTGGCCGGGGCCGGCGCCGCTGCTGAAGCCGCCGCAGCCGGACCGGCATTGTGGATGGCCTGCATGATCGACGGCATGACCATGCCTTTGATCAGGTCGATGGCCTGGCTGGCGCCCAGTTGATTGGCGGTGTTCATGACGTCGCTGATGAGCCCGCCCGACGGCGCCGCCGCCGGTGCAGCGCCCAGCGATGGGTCACCAAGAATTGGGTAGGTGCCCCCGGCCCCCGGGTCCAACCCGACCGGCGTGGTGATCGGTACCTCATTGGGGCTGGTGAGGCCGGGAAGGGTCGCGCCGGGACTGGTTAGCGACGGGTCCACACCCGCCGGGCTGGTGAGCCCCGGTATGAGGGATGGATCGGTCGCGCCGGGAGTCGTTCCGGCCGGGGTGGTCAGGCCGGGAGTCGTTCCCGCCGGGGTGGTCAGGCCCGGAGTCGTTCCGGCCGGGGTGGTCAGGCCCGGAGTGGCCGTAGTCGGGTTGGTCAGCGCCGGATTGGTCAGCGAGGGATCCGTCAAGGGGCCGGTCGTCGAGGGCACCGTCGAACCAGGGGTGGTCAACCCCGGGGTAGTCAGACCTGGACTGGTCAGACCCGGACTGGTCAGGCCCGGGGTGAGTCCCGGGGTGCTTGCGGGCGTCATACCCGCCGGCGCGAGCCCGGGGCTTGCGCCTGTCAGGCTCGGTACCGGCGGCAGGTTGATCCCGAATTGGGACAAACCCTGCGATAGCGCGGTCATCAGCTCATTGGGCAGGTCGCTTGCCACCGCCGCCGGCACGAACTCATGGTGCTCACGCTGGGCGTCCGCCAGCGATTCGTCAACAAGGAAGTAAGCACAAGGACTCGCGACGGCCAGCGCGGCAGCCGCGCTCAGGGCTGTTGAGAGCTTGCGTCGGCGTCGGTTCGGCACGGAAGTCTCCTCAATCTGGACTAGCTGTTAGCGCGGGCTGTCCTGCCTGTGCGGCATGATCTGGACCCACACCAGCGATGGTACTGGTGTGACAAGTGGTATTAGTGTTGCTATATTGAATTGTGAGGCAATCGCGACCTTAGGTCGACGAGCGCCGCGCGCGCCGTCGACCGGGCTGAGCCCGCACAGGTCGGATACCCTAGGCAACCGATGACCGCTCGCTTCGACCTCCTCGTCGTCGGCGCCGGATTTTTTGGCCTGACGATTGCCGAACGTGTGGCGACACAGCTGGACAAGCGTGTTTTGATCGTCGAGAAACGGCCCCATATCGGCGGTAACGCATACTCGGAGGCCGAGCCGCAAACCGGCATCGAAATCCACAAATACGGTGCGCACCTCTTTCACACCTCCAATCGCCGGGTGTGGGATTACGTGCGGCAGTTCACCGATTTCACCGGCTACCAGCATCGGGTGTTTGCGATGCACAACGGGCAGGCCTACCAGTTTCCGATGGGCTTAGGGCTGGTGTGTCAATTTTTCGGCAGGTATTTCAGCCCCGCCGAGGCACGCCGGCTGATCGCCGAGCAGGCCGCAGAGATCAACACCGCCGACGCACGAAACTTCGAAGAGAAGGCGATTTCACTGGTCGGCCGCCCACTATATGAGGCGTTCATCAAGGGCTATACCGCTAAACAGTGGCAGACCGACCCCAGGGAGCTGCCGGCATCCAACATCACCCGGCTGCCGGTGCGCTACACCTTCGATAACCGTTACTTCAACGACACCTATGAGGGCCTGCCGGTCCACGGCTACACCGCATGGTGCCAGAAGATGGTCGCCGACAAGCGCATCGAGGTCCAGCTCAACACCGATTGGTTCGCTGTCCACGACGAGCTCCGCGCGGCCAATCCGCGAGCCCCGGTGGTCTACACCGGTCCGCTGGACCGCTACTTCAACTACGCCGAGGGCCGCTTGGGCTGGCGCACACTGGACTTCGACGTCGAGGTGCTCCCGATCGAGGACTTCCAGGGCACACCGGTGATGAACTATAGCGACCTGGACGTGCCCTATACGCGCATCCACGAGTTTCGCCACTTCCATCCCGAACGCGACTACCCGACGGACAAGACGGTGATCATGAGGGAGTACTCCCGGTTCGCAGGTGACGATGATGAGCCGTACTATCCGATCAACACCGAAGCAGACCGCGCACTGTTGGCCGCTTACCGGGCCCGCGCGAAATCCGAGACCGCATCATCGGGGGTTTTGTTCGGCGGACGGCTCGGCACCTATCAATATCTGGATATGCACATGGCCATCGCCAGCGCGCTGAACATGTTCGAGAACGTCCTCGCGCCGCACCTACGTAACGGCACGGCCCTCGAAGACAGGCCGGTTGCTCCTCAGGCCGCGCGGCGGCCTGCATCGTCGCCGGGCCTGGCTAATGGGCCGGCTCCTCCTCAGGCCGCGCGGCGGCCTGCATCGTCGCCGGGCCTGGCTAATGGGCCGGTTGCTCCTCAGGCCGCGCGGCGGCCTGCATCGCCGCCGGGCCTGGCTAATGGGCCGGCTCCTCCTCAGGCCGCGCGGCGGCCTGCATCGTCGCCAGGCCTAAACGAAGGGACCGTGGATGGGTAACGCAGCCACGAGTTTGCTGGCCCGGGTGATCCTGCCGCGCCCCGGTGAACCGCTCGACGTGCGCGCACTGTACCTGCAAGAGTCGATCACCAATACCCGGCGCGCGCGGGCGGCAAGCCGCACAACGCTGCACATCTCCGCGCAGTCCGAGGTGTCATTCGCCACGTATTTCAACGCCTTTCCAGCAAGCTACTGGCGACGCTGGACGACGTTGACCTCGGTGGTGCTGCACGCCGAGCTGATCGGCGCCGGGCGCGTCGACGTCTATCGGAGCAAGGCAACCGGGGCGCGAATTTTCATCGAGGGCCGCGGATTCGCCAGCCCCGAAAACCAGCCGATCACCGTGGAGTTCGAGGTCGGACTGGATCCGTTCGAGGACGGCGGCTGGATCTGGTTCGACATCACCACTGACAGCGACGTCACCCTGTGCCGCGCGGGTTGGTATGCCACCACACCGGCCCCCGGGGTTGCCAACATCGCCGTCGGAATACCGACATTCAACCGGCCTGGCGACTGCGTCAACGCATTACGCGCTCTTACCTCAGACCCATTGGTGGACAAAGTTATCGGCGCCGTGATCGTACCAGATCAGGGTACCGCGAAGGTCCGCGACCACCCGGATTTCCCGGCCGCCGCCGCACCGCTGGGCGATCGGCTCTCCATTCACGACCAACCCAACCTGGGAGGTTCCGGCGGCTACAGCAGGGTGATGTACGAGGCGCTGAAAAATACTGATTGTCAACAGATCCTGTTCATGGACGACGACATCAGGATAGAGCCCGACTCGATCCTGCGGGTGCTGGCGATGCACCGCTTTGCCAAGACTCCGATGCTGGTGGGCGGGCAGATGCTCAACCTTCAGGAGCCATCGCACCTACACATCATGGGCGAGGTCGTGAATCGGGCGAACTTCATGTGGACCGCCGCCCCGCACACCGAATACGACCATGATTTCGCCAAGTATCCGTTGAATGGCAACAACATTCGCAGCGCCTTGCTGCATCGGCGCATCGACGTCGACTACAACGGGTGGTGGACCTGCATGATCCCGCGCCAGGTCGCCGAGGAGTTGGGACAACCGCTGCCGTTGTTCATCAAATGGGACGACGCCGACTACGGCCTGCGCGCGGGCGAGCACGGATACCCGACGGTCACCTTGCCTGGTGCCGCGATCTGGCACATGGCCTGGAGCGACAAGGACGACGCCATCGACTGGCAGGCCTATTTCCACCTGCGCAACCGGTTGGTGGTGGCGGCCATGCACTGGGACCGACCGGTCACCGGGCTGGTTCGAAGCCACCTGAAGGCAACGCTGAAACACCTTGCCTGTTTGGAGTATTCGACAGTAGCTATTCAGAACAAGGCCATCGATGACTTTCTCGCCGGACCCGAGCACATCTTCTCGATCCTGAAGACGGCGCTGGCGGAGGTGCACCGGATCCGCAAGGACTATCCCGACGCGGTCGTCCTGCCCGCGGCCAGCGAGCTGCCGCCACCGTCGCAAAAAAACACGCCGGTGAAGCCGCCGGCGCACCCGCTTGCGATCGGCTATCGGCTGGCCCGCGGGGCGCTGCACAACCTCACCAAGGCCGACCCGGCGCACCACCGGCGTCCGCAGCTCAATGTGCCCACCCAAGACGCGCGCTGGTTCAAGTTGTGCACGCTCGACGGCGCGACCGTGACGACGGCCGACGGGCGCGGCGTGGTTTACCGCAAGCGCGACCGGGCCAAAATGCTCTCGCTGCTGTGGCAATCGCTGCGGCGCCAGCGTGAGCTGGCGCGCCGGTTCAACGAGATGCGCCGCATCTATCGGGAGGCGTTGCCGGTGCTGTCCAGCCAGCAAAAATGGGAAACGGTGCTGCTGTCGGCGGCGGACAACCAATCGGAGCATGCCTGAGCCGGCGCGCGGCGAAGCCGCCGCATTGGTTGCCCTCCAGTCGGCGCTGGCCGACCGCCCCGGCGTGCTGACGGCAGCGCGCGGCCTGTCGCACTTCGGCGAGCACAGCATCGGCTGGTTAGCGGTGTCGGCGCTGGGTGCTCTGAGCCAGCCGCGGCGGTGGCGCGCCTGGATGGTAGCCGGAGCCGGAGCGCTCGCCGCGCACGCCACTGCCGTGCTGATCAAGCGCCTGGTGCGCCGCCAGCGTCCGCAGCACCCGGCGATCGCGGTCAACGTCGGCACACCGAGTAGGCTGAGCTTCCCGTCGGCGCACGCCACCTCGACCACGGCCGCGGCCATGCTGCTGACCCGGGCCACCGGGATGCCGCTGTCCGCCGTGCTGGTGCCCCCGATGGCGCTGTCCCGGATGCTGCTGGGGGCGCACTATCCCAGCGACGTCGCCGCGGGCGTGGCGGTGGGCGCCGCCGTGGCAGCCATCACCGCCCGCGTCGACGGGCGGCTGGCCGGCTGCCCGCCGTGCTGGCGCCCCCGTCTGCGGGGGAAAGCCGGGTGACAACGGACGGGGTGCCCAATGAGTGAGGACGTAGTGCCGGTGACCGGACCGCCGGCGAACCTGATCGCCGGGGTGGTCAAGGCGGTCCGCCCGCGGCAGTGGATCAAAAACGTGCTGGTGTTGGCCGCGCCGCTGGCGGCGTGGAGTGCCGACGTCCACTACGACTACGTCGCGGTGCTGGCCGACGTGTGCGTCGCCTTCGCGGCGTTCTGCCTGGCGGCTTCCTCGGTGTATCTGATCAATGACGTCCGCGACGTGGAGGCCGACCGCGAGCACCCCGCCAAGCGGTATCGGCCGATCGCCGCCGGCGTGGTGCCCGAGTGGCTGGCCTACACGCTGGCCGCGGCGCTCGGTGTGGCGTCCGTGGCGATCTCCTGGTGGCTGACCCCGAACCTGGCGCTGGTGATGGCCGTCTACCTGGGCATGCAGCTGGCCTACAGCTACGGCCTTAAACACCAGGCGGTGATCGACATCTGCATCGTCTCGTCGGCGTATCTGCTGCGCGCGATCGCCGGGGGCGCGGCCACCGGCATCCACCTCTCGCAGTGGTTTTTGCTGATGGCGGCGTTCGGGTCGCTGTATATGGTGGCCGGTAAGCGCTACGCCGAGCTGCAACTGGCCGAGCGCACCGGCGCCAAGATCCGCAAATCGCTGGAGAGCTATACCAGCACCTATTTGCGGTTCGTCTGGACCATGTCGGCGACCGCGGTGGTGGTGTGCTATGGGCTGTGGGCGTTTGAACGTGACGGCTACTCTGGCTCCTGGTTCGTTGTGTCGATGGTCCCGTTCACCATCGCGATCTTGCGATACGCGGTGGACGTCGACGGCGGCCTGGCCGGGGAGCCCGAGGACATCGCGTTGCGCGACCGGGTGCTGCAACTGTTGGCGCTGACCTGGATAGGAGCAGTTGGTGCTGCTGTTGCGTTCGGCTAACCCGACTCCACGGACCGCCGTGTTGGCGCACCGGCCCAGGGCCAGGCGGGCGGGCCGGTCCTGGTTTCCCGCTGATGCCACGGCCCGAGTGAGCCTCTGGGCGAGCGTCGCCGTGGTCGCCGTGTTGTTCGGCTGGGGGGCTTGGCAACGACGCTGGATCGCCGACGACGGCCTGATCGTCTTGCGCACGGTGCGTAACCTGCTGGCCGGAAACGGACCGGTGTTCAACGAAGGCGAGCGGGTGGAGGCGAACACCTCCACGGCGTGGACCTATTTGCTGTATGCGGGCGGGTGGGTCGGCGGGCCGATGCGCCTGGAATACGTGGCGCTGGTGCTGGCGCTGCTGCTGTCGGTGCTGGGCATGGTGCTGGTCATGCTGGGCGCGGCCCGGCTGTACACACCCGGCCTGCAGGGCCGCCGCGCGATCATGGTGCCGGCCGGGGCCCTGGTCTACATCGCGATACCACCGTCGCGTGATTTCGCTACGTCTGGCCTGGAAGGTGGCCTGGTGATGGCCTACCTGGGCTTGCTGTGGTGGCTGATGGTCTGTTGGTCGCAAGCCCCGCGGACGCGACCGGAGAGCCAGGCGTTCACCGCTGGCCTGGCGTTCCTTGCCGGGCTGAGTGTGCTGATGCGTCCGGAGCTGGCGCTGATCGGCGGGCTGGCGCTGATCATGATGCTGGGGACCGCCCAGGGCTGGCGCCGCCGCGCACTGATCGTGGTTGCCGCGGGGCTGCTTCCGGTGAGTTACCAGGTCTTCCGGATGGGCTACTACGGGCTGCTGGTGCCCGGCACCGCGCTGGCCAAAGACGCTGCCGGCGACAAATGGCCGCAGGGCTTGATCTACCTATCCAATTTCACCCGGCCCTACGCGCTATGGGTACCGGCGGTGCTGTTAGCGGCGCTTGGCGTGCTGCTGGCCTGGGCCCGGCCGCTTCCGGGCCAGGGCACCGTATCGCAGCGCAACAGGCAGCTAGCGCGCATGCTGCAAAGCCCGGCGGCCGTCGTGGTGTTCATCGAAGTCAGCGGGCTGCTGCAGGCGCTCTACTGGATCCGGCAAGGCGGCGACTTTATGCATGGCCGGGTTTTGCTGACTCCGGTTTTTTGCTTGCTGGCTCCGGTGGCGGTCATCCCGCTGGTGTTTCCTGAGGCAAAGAAATCCACCCAGGGAACCGATTATTGGCTGGTCGGCACCGCGAGCGCGCTGTGGCTGGCGGCCGCGGGCTGGTCGCTGTGGGCGGCGAACTCGCCGGGAATGGGTGATGACGCCACTCGCGTCACCTACTCCGGCATCGTCGACGAGCGCCGCTTCTACGCGCAAGCAACCGGGCACGCGCACCCGCTGACCGCCGCCGATTACCTGGACTACCCACGGATGCGGGCAATCCTGGTGACCCTCAACAACACCCCGGCGGGGGCGTTGCTGCTGCCCTCGGGCAACTACACCCAGTGGGATGTCGTGCCGGCGAGCCACTCGGCCGTCGCGCCGTCACCACGCCGCCCGGGAGCCCAAGCAGGCCGGGATCCTGCCGAAAAAGGGCCTCACACGGTGTTTTTCACCAACATCGGCATGGTGGGCATGAACGTCGGCCTGGACGTGCGGGTCATCGACCAGATCGGTTTGGCCAATCCCTTGGCGGCGCACACCGCGCGCCTGCAGCACAGCAGGATAGGCCATGACAAAAATCTCTTCCCGGACTGGGCCATCGCCGAAGGCCCGTTCGTGGGTGTGCCGCCGTATCTGGACCCGGCGTGGGTGGAACAGGCCAGGGCCGCGTTGCGGTGCCCGGCGACCGCAGCCGTCCTGAATTCGGTTCGTGCCCCGTTGACGCTGCGCCGGTTCGTCTCGAATCTGCTGCACTCCTACCAATTCACGACGTACCGGATCGATCGGGTTCCGCGCTACGAGCTCATCAGATGCGGGCTGGAGTTTCCGGAGTTAGGGGGCACCCCCTACACCGGCCTGCCCGCGACCGGCCCCTGATGCTGCGATTCTGGGGTTCGTGGCGCGCGGCAACCGCGCCCGCTGAATGGGCATCGCGACACCGTGCTGGCGTTCCCGCGGACCGGGGTTGGCGGCCGTGAGATCGTCATGGTGCGTCCCTTCGTGCGGGAATTTCCGCGGTTTTCGCAACGCCGCCGCGGTGCGGATGACGCGGCCGCCCGCGGTGCAGGCAGCAACACCGCTTGGAGCTTTCACCGGCTAAGACCCGCTTGGGAGCACACCCGTATGCACCACCTGGCGGGCGCGGGTCCCGGGGTGTCCGCCCGCAGCGCCACCGGTGACGGAACGGTTCGGTGACGCACTCGAGGAGCACCGCGGCGCGACGGTGTGGTTGACTACACGGGCACTGCTGCGCCAAGCGCGTGCAGTCTGGCCTACAGCGATTGGGGTGAAGGAAGCAAGGATGAGATTTGTTGGCTGGTTGCGCGGCGCGGTATCGGGGATGCCGCGCCGACTCATGGTCGGGGCCGTCGGGGCTTCCCTGCTGCCGGGGCTGATCGGTATCTTTGGGGGCTCGGCGACCGCCGGGGCATTCTCCAGGCCGGGCCTGCCCGTCGAGTACCTGATGGTGCCCTCGCCGTCGATGGGCCGCGACATCAAGGTTCAGTTCCAAAGCGGCGGGCCCAACTCCCCGGCGGTGTACATGCTCGACGGTCTGCGCGCCCAGGATGACTACAATGGCTGGGACATCAACACCCCCGCATTCGAGTGGTACTACCAGTCCGGTCTGTCGATGGTGATGCCGGTAGGCGGCCAGTCCAGCTGGTACACCGACTGGTACCAGCCGGCCTGCGGTAAGGCCGGCTGCCAGACCTACAAGTGGGAGACCTTCTTGACCAGCGAGCTCCCGCAGTGGCTCCAGGCCAACAAGCAGGTCAAGCCCACGGGCAGCGCCGCGGTTGGCCTGTCGATGGCCGCGGCGTCGGCGATGAACCTGGCGACCTACCACCCGCAGCAGTTCATCTACGCCGGCGCGATGTCCGGTCTGCTGGATCCCTCCCAGGGAATGGGCCCGTCGTTGATCAACCTCGCGATGGGGGACGCGGGCGGCTACAAGGCCGCCGACATGTGGGGTCCGAAGGACGATCCGGCGTGGAAGCGCAACGACCCGCTGTTGAACGTGGGAACCCTCGCCGCCAACAACACTCGCCTGTGGGTCTACTGCGGCAACGGGAAGCCCTCGGATCTGGGCGGAGACAACCTGCCGGCGAAGTTCTTAGAGGGCTTTGTGCGCACCAGCAACCTGAAGTTCCAGGATGCCTACAACGCCGCCGGTGGTCACAACGCGGTATTCAACTTCCCGGACACCGGCACGCATAGCTGGGAATACTGGGGGGCTCAGCTCCAGGCCATGAAGCCCGACTTGCAGCGGACGCTGGGCGCGACGCCCAGCACCGCCCCCGCGGCCCAGGGTGCTTAGCCCGGCGACGATACGGGCGCGAAGCGCCCGTTGAGGAGCTGGGCGGTTGGTGTGGCCCGGCGACGATACGGGCGCGAAGCGCCCGTTGAGGAGCTGGGCGGAGAGCACTCCCAGAGCACCGGAGTGCCGAGGCTAACGGGAGGCTCTAACAGGAGGCTCTAACGGGACTCTAACGGGACTCAAACGGGAGAGGTCACGGCGGCACCCCCTCAGCGGTGCCGCCGTGAGCCATTTCCGGTGTCTCGTCGCGGGGACTATGGTTCACTACCTCTCGGGGCCGGGCGTGCGCCGGGTCGTTGGTGGACCGAGACGAGTGAGGTGGACATGAGTGGTCTGTCGATGCTCCTGCGGGTGCTCTCGGCGGCGCTGCTGGCGGTTGGGCTGGGCGGTGTCGCCGCGGCCCACATCGGCCCGGCTTATGCCGCGAGTGTGGAGCAGCTGATGGTGCCGTCGGCGGCGATGGGCCGCGACATCCCGGTGAGCTTCATGGCCGGCGGGCCGCACGCGGTGTATCTCCTGGACGCATTTGACGCCGGGCCGGATGTCAGCAATTGGGTTACCGCAGGCCATGCCATGAACACGCTGGCGGGCAAAGGCATTTCGGTGGTCGTGCCGGCGGGGGGCGCCTACAGCATGTACACCAATTGGGAACAGGACGGCAGCAAGCAGTGGGAAACGTTCTTGTCCAGCGAGTTACCGGACTGGCTGGCCGCCAACAGGGGGTTGGCGCCCGGTGGTCATGCGGTAGTAGGCGCCTCGCAGGGCGGGTATGGCGCGATGGCGCTGGCCACTTTCCACCCCGATCGTTTCGGTTTCGCCGGGTCGTTGTCGGGTTTCCTGTACCCCTCAAACACCACCACGAACGGCTCGATTACCGCCGGTATGGCGCAGTTCGGCGGGGTTGACAGCTATGGGATGTGGGGGGCTCCGCAGCTGGGCCGGTGGAAATGGCACGATCCCTACGTGCATGCGGCGCTGCTGGCGCAGAACAACACCCGGGTATGGGTGTGGAGCCCGACCAGCATGGATGCGAGTGATCCCGCGGCCATGATCGGCCAAGCCGGCGAGGCGATGGGCAATAGCCGGATGTTCTACCAGCAGTACCGCAACGTCGGCGGGCACAACGGCCACTTCGACTTCCCCGCCGCCGGCGATAACGGCTGGGGCTCGTGGGCGGCGCAATTGGCGGCGATGTCCGGGGACATTGTCGGCGCCATCCGCTAGCCGGGCACTCGGGAACGGCCGGTCGGGGCTAAGCCTGGGCTAAGCCGCGGCGCGGCATTCCCCGGCGGATTGTGCGGAACGCGGTCGCGCGCCGAGCCGCTACCGTGGAGGGGTGCGCGCGTCGGGTGCGACGGCCCGAGTCGGCATGCACCGCCAACCGGCTGCCCTCACGTACGGTCGCCGCGTTGCGAAGATCGACCCAGCTGTTCACAACCCGCTGACAGGAGATGATGGGTACCAGACCCCGACGAAATTCCCGGCGCAGGCGCCACCGGATCCTGGCCGTGGCCGCGGCCGGTTCGGTGGCTCTCGCGGCGGCCCTTGCCATCGCGGTCGTGGGCCGCATCGCGCGTCACCCGGAGTCTCCGCCCAGCGCAGTGCCGCCCGAGATTGTGCCACCGACCAGTGTTGGGCCGCAACCGAAAAAGCCCCGCCCAGCGTTTCAGAGCGCCGACTGCCCGGACGTGGATTTGATCGCGGTCCCGGGAACATGGGAGTCGTCGGCAACGGACAACCCGCTCAACCCGGTGCAGTTCCCGAAAGCATTGCTGCTCAACATCACCCGGCCAATCTCCAAGCAGTTCCCGCAGAGCCGGGTCGAGGTCTACACCGTGCCCTACACCGCGCAGTTTCACAACCCGCTGAGCGCCGACAACCAGATGTCTTACAACGACAGCCGGGCCGAAGGCACCCGTGCCACAGTCAAAGCGATGACCGACATGACCGCCAAATGCCCGCTGACCAGCTATGTGCTGATCGGCTTCTCGCAGGGTGCGGTGATCGCCGGCGATGTTGCCAGCGATATCGGCAACGGTCGGGGTCCGGTCGACGCGGACTTGGTGCTGGGCGTGACGCTGATCGCCGACGGTCGCCGCCAGGACGGGGTGGGCAACGACATCGGCCCCGACCCGCCGGGCCAAGGCGCCGAGATCACCCTGCACGAGGTTCCCGTGCTGTCCGGCCTGGGATTGACCATGACCGGCGCGCGACCCGGTGGTTTCGGCGCGCTGGCCAACCGAACCAATGAAATCTGCGCGCCCGGAGACCTCATCTGCGCCGCCCCGCAGGAGGCGTTTAACATCGTCAACTTGCCCACGACCCTGGACACCCTGGCCGGCGGGGCCGGGCAACCCGTGCACGCGTTGTACGCCACCACCCAGTTTTGGAGCCTGGACGGGGAGTCGGCCACCCAGTGGACTTTGAGCTGGGCCCGCACCCTGATCGAACACGCGCCCCACCCGAAGCACGGCTGAGATCGGTGCCGCTGGGGCGATAACAGTTCGGCGACTCGATGCCTGTTGATTTGGCGTGGGCCGTATCGCCCTTTACCATGACTGGACATTAAGAGAAACATAAGAAGCCATGTGGCGCGCTCCGGTCGACGCGGTACCGAGTGACGGGCGCGCGCCGGTAGCATCTGTGGGGTTTGGCGTTTGCGGCAGGCGGCAACGGGGAACCGCGCAGCCCGCCGGACGGCCTGGTAGTTGAGGTGTTCTGACAGGAGAGTGGCATGGCCTACCACAACCCATTCATCGTGAACGGGCATATCAGGTTTCCGGATAACGTCAACCTGGTTCGGCACGTTGAGCGGTGGGCGGCGGTGCGCGGGGAGAGGTTGGCCTACCGGTTCCTGGACTACTCCACCGAGCGTGACGGGGTCGCGCGCGACATCTGCTGGGCCGAGTTCGCCGCCCGCAACCGCGCGGTGGGAGCCCGTCTGCAGCAGATCACCCGACCGGGCGACCGCATCGCCATCTTGTGCCCGCAGAACCTGGACTACCTCATCTCCTTTTTCGCCATCCTCTACGCCGGGCGGATCGCGGTGCCGTTGTTCGACCCGGCGGAGCCGGGTCACATCGGGCGACTGCACGCGGTGCTTGACGACTGCGCTCCCGCGGCGATCCTGACCACCAGCGACTCCGCCGAGGGCGTCAACAAATTCTTCCGCAGCCGTCCCGCGGGGCAGCGGCCGCGCGTCATCGCCGTCGACGCGGTTCCCAACGAGGTGGCCGCCACCTGGGAGCCGCCCGACCCCCCGGTCGACGCCATCGCCTACCTGCAGTACACGTCCGGCTCCACCCGGGTGCCCACGGGCGTGCAGATCACCCACCTGAACCTGGCCACCAACGTGGTCCAGGTGCTCAACAGCTTTGACGGCAACGACGGCGATCGCGGCGTCACCTGGCTGCCGTTCTTCCACGACATGGGCTTGATCGCGATCATGCTCTCGCCGGTGCTCGGCCAACACAACACCTTCATGACGCCCGCGGCGTTTGTGCGTCGCCCGATCCGCTGGATGCGGGCGCTTGCGGGCGTAAACGGCGACTCCGGGCCGACCTACTCCGTCGCCCCCAACTTCGCGTTCGAGCACGCCGCACTGCGTGGTGTGCCCAAGGACGGCGAGCCACCGCTGGACCTGAGTAACGTCAAGGGGATCCTCAACGGCAGCGAGCCGATCTCGGTGGCCTCGATGCGCAAGTTCTGCGAGGCTTTCCGCCCCCACGGCTTGAAAGAGACCGCGATCAAACCCGCATACGGCCTAGCCGAGGCGACGCTGTACGTGTCGAGCACCCCGATGTCGGAGGCGCCGACCGTGGTCTACGTTGACCGCGAGGCGCTGAACAACCACCGGTTCGTCGAGGTGCCCGCCGACGCGCCGAACGCGGTCGCGCAGGTCTGCGTCGGCAAGGTCGGCGTGGACGAGTGGGCGGTCATCGTCGACCCCGAAACGGCCAGCGAAGTTCCCGACGGGCACATCGGCGAGATCTGGCTGCACGGCAACAACATGGGCATTGGTTATTGGAACCGCGAGGACGAGACCCGGGAAGTCTTTAAAAACATCCTTAAATCCCGGACCACCCCGTCGCACGCCGAAGGCGTTCCCGACGACGGGTTATGGGTGCGCACCGGCGACTACGGCACCTACTACCGGGGCGGGCTTTACATCACCGGGCGCATCAAAGATCTCGTTATCATCGACGGACGCAACCACTACCCACAGGATCTGGAGTACTCCGCGCAGGAGGCCAGCCGCGCGCTGCGGCCCGGCTTCATCGCCGCGTTCTCCGTGCCGGCCAATCAACTGCCCGCGGAGGTGTTCGACAACCCGCACTGTGGCCTCAGCTACGACCCCGATGACACCTCCGAGCAACTGGTGATCGTCGCCGAGCGTGCTCCCGGCGCACATAAGCTCGATCTCCGGCCGATCACCGACGAGATCCGGGCGGCCATCGCGGTGCGCCACGGCGTCACCGTTCGCGACGTGCTGCTGGTTCAGGCCGGAACCGTGCCGCGGACCTCCAGCGGCAAGATCGGGCGGCGCGCCTGCCGGGCCGCCTACCTCGACGGCAGCCTGCGCAGCGGCACCGCATCCCCAACCGCATTCGCCGACCAGGCCAATTGACGAGCATGTCCGATACCGACACCGACTTCCAGGTGAGTTCCCTGCCGCCCGCGGCTCCGACCGCCGCCGGCGCTGCCGCACCTGCCGGCATGACGGTCGCCGAGCTGCGGCGCTGGCTTCGCGAATGGGTGGGCAAGGCCACCGGGCAGCCGCCCGACGCGATCGACGAGTCCACGCCAATGGTGGAGCTGGGTCTCTCGTCGCGGGACGCGGTGGCGCTGGCCGCCGACATCGAAGACCTCACCGGGGTCACGCTGTCGGCGACGGTGGCGTTCCAGCATCCGACCATCGAGTCGTTGGCGACCCGCATCATCGAGGGCGAGCCGGTGGTAGCCGATACCGCCGACGAGGAGGACTGGTCGCGCATGGGGCCGGTCGAGCGGGTCGATATCGCGGTGGTGGGGCTGGCCACCCGCTTCCCCGGGGACATGAGCACCCCGGAGGAGACCTGGCGGGCGTTGCTGGAGGGCCGCGACGCGATCACCGATCTGCCGGAGGACCGCTGGCGGGAGTTCCTGGGGGAGCCGCGCATCGCCGAGCGGGTCGGCAGGGCGCGCACCCGCGGGGGATATCTCACCGACATCAAGGGGTTCGACTCGGAGTTCTTCGCGCTGTCGAAGACCGAGGCCGACAACATCGATCCGCAGCAGCGGCTGGCGCTGGAGTTGACCTGGGAGGCGCTGGAGCACGCCCGCATCCCGGCGTCAAGCCTGCGCGGCCAGGCGGTCGGGGTGTTCATCGGCGCCTCCGTCAACGACTACGCCTTCCTGGCCATGTCGGACCCGACGGTCACGCACCCCTACGCGATCACCGGCAATGCGAGCTCGATCATCGCCAACCGGGTGTCCTACTTCTATGACTTCCGCGGCCCGTCGGTGGCGGTGGACACCGCGTGCTCGAGTTCGCTGGTCGCCACGCACCAGGCCGTGCAGGCGCTGCGGGCCGGTGAGTGCGACGTGGCCGTCGCGGGTGGGGTGAACGCCCTGATCACCCCGGTGATCACCGTCGGGTTCGACGAGGTCGGCGGGGTGCTGGCGCCCGACGGGCGGATCAAGTCGTTCTCCGCCGACGCCGACGGGTACACCCGCTCGGAGGGCGCGGGCATGCTGGTGCTCAAGCGGGTGCCGGACGCCCGCCGCGACGGCGACCAGATTCTGGCGGTGATCGCCGGCAGCGCGGTCAACCACGACGGCCGCTCGTCGGGCCTACTGATACCCAACCCGGACGCTCAGGCGGACGTGCTGCGCCGCGCCTACCGGGACGCCGGCATCGACCCGCGCAGCGTGGACTACATCGAGGCGCACGGCACCGGGACGATCCTCGGCGACCCGATCGAAGCCGAGGCGCTCGGGCGCGTGGTCGGCAAGGGGCGTCCCGCCGACAAGCCGGCGCTATTGGGTGCGATCAAAACCAATATCGGGCACCTGGAGTCGGCGGCCGGGGTGGCCAGCCTGGCCAAGGTGGTGCTGGCGCTGGCCCACGACAAGCTGCCACCGTCCATCAACTACGCCGGGCCCAACCCGCACATCGATTTCGGCGCGCTGCATCTGAAGGTGGCCGACACCGTCACCGACTGGCCTCGCTACAGCGGCTATGCGATAGCCGGGGTGTCCAGCTTCGGGTTCGGCGGCACCAATGCGCACGTGGTGCTGCGGGAGGTGCTGCCCCACGACGTCGTCGAACGTGAGCCGGACGAGTCCGCCGCCGGGGCGAGCGTGGCGGCCGCAGAGGTGGGTGTGCGCCTCGACGAGCACGGTGACTTCGCTAACGAGCAGCCTGCGGAGGCCGAAGAGCCCGAACTGCCCGGACTGACCGAGGAAGCCAAGCGGCTCAAAGAGGCTGCGTTACGGGAACTTGAGGCCGCCCAACAAGACACCGCACCGCTTGTTCCGTTGGCGGTTTCGGCTTTTCTGACCTCCCGCAAGAAGGCCGCCGCCGCCGAGCTGGCCGACTGGATGGAAAGCCCCGAGGGGCAAGCGTCCTCGCTGGAGTCCATCGGGCGGGCGCTTTCCCGGCGCAACCACGGCCGCTCCCGCGCGGTGGTGCTGGCCCGCAATCACGAGGAGGCGATCAAGGGCCTGCGGGCGGTCGCCGAGGGCAAGCAGGCCCCGAACGTGTATTCCGCCGACGGCCCGGTCACCAGCGGGCCGGTGTGGGTGCTGGCCGGTTTCGGTGCCCAGCACCGCAAGATGGCCAAGAACCTCTACCTGCGCAACCCGGTGTTCGCCGAGTGGATCGACAAGGTCGACGCCTACGTGCAATACGAGCGGGGCTATTCGATCGTCGAGCTGATCCTCGATGACGCGCAGGACTACGGCATCGAGACCACCCAGGTCACCATCTTCGCGATCCAGGTTGCGCTCGGTGAGCTGCTCCGCCATCACGGGGCCAAACCCGCTGCGGTGGTGGGCCAGTCGCTTGGCGAGGCCGCCGCGGCCTATTTCGCGGGCGGGCTGTCGCTGGCGGACGCCACCCGCACGATCTGCTCGCGCTCGCACCTGATGGGTGAGGGCGAGGCGATGCTCTTCGGTGAGTACATCCGGCTGATGGCTCTTGTCGAATACTCCGCCGACGAGATCAAGACGGTGTTCGCCGACTTCCCAGGCCTGGAGGTGTGCGTGTACGCCGCGCCGAACCAGACCGTCATCGGCGGCCCGCCCGCCCAAGTGGACGCGATCATCGCCCGCTGCGAGGCGGAGGGCAAATTCGCCCGCAAGTTTCAGACCAAAGGCGCCAGCCACACGTCACAGATGGATCCATTGCTGGGGGAGCTGTCCGCCGAACTGCAGGGCATCCGGCCGCATCCCATCGCTATCGGCTATTTCTCCACGGTGCACGAGGGTCGCTACCTCAAGCCCGGGGAGGTCATCCACGACGTCGAGTACTGGAAGAAGGGCCTGCGGCATTCGGTGTATTTCACCCAGGGCATTCGCAACGCCGTCGACGCCGGGTACACCACCTTCCTGGAGCTCGCACCCAACCCGGTGGCGCTGATGCAGGTGGGCCTGACGACAGCCGCTGCCGGATTGCCTGAGGCGCAGCTGATTCCGACGCTGATTCGCAAACACGACGACGTCGAGTCGATGACCCGGGCGATGGCGCAGCTCTACGTGCACGGCCACGACCTGGACATGCGCACCCTGTTCACCCGCGCGACCGGGGCCGGAGGACCCGAAGATTTTGCCAACATCCCGCCAACCCGCTTCAAGCGCAAAGAGCACTGGCTTGACGCGCACTTCTCCGGCGACGGATCACTGATCATGCCGGGTGCCCATGTGGCGCTGCCCGACGGCCGCCATGTGTGGGAATATGCGCCGCGCGGCGAAACCGATCTGGCCGCTCTCGTGAAATCCGCTGCGGCCCAAGTTCTTTCGGATGCTCAGCTGGTGGCCGCCGAGCAACGGGCGGTGCCCGGCGCGGGCGCGCGGCTGGTGACGACGCTGACCCGCCATCCCGGCGGGGCCGCGGTGCAGGTGCATGCCCGCATCGACGAGTCGTTTACCCTGGTCTACGACGCCCTGGTGAGCCGCGCCGGCCAGGCCGGTTCCGGTTTTGCGGTGTTGCCGGCGGCGGTGGGCGCCGGGGAGGCGATCACGCCGGGGAGCGTTTCGGCGGTGCCGTCGCCAGCCGCGACGGCACCCGAGGAACCGGACGCCGAGACCCTGCACGACAGCCTCACGGCACGCCAGATGCCCGCCGGCTTTACCAAGTGGTCGCCGGATTCCGGTGAGACGGTGCATGAGCGGCTGGCCACCATCGTGTCGGCGGCGATGGGCTATGAGCCCGAGGATCTGCCGTGGGAAGTGCCGCTGATCGAGCTGGGGCTGGACTCGTTGATGGCGGTGCGTATTAAAAACCGCGTCGAATACGACTTTGACCTGCCGCCCATCCAGCTGCAGGCCGTGCGTGACGCCAACCTTTACAACGTGGAGAAGCTCATCGAGTACGCGATCGAGCACCGCGACGAGGTCCAGCAGCTGCACGAGTACCAGAAGACGAAGACGGCCGAGGAGATCGCCAAAGAGCAGGCCGAATTGCTCGGCGGCGCAATCACTGCCCCACCGGCGCCGACAGCGCCGACGGCCCCGGCGCCAACCCCGCCACCGAGCGGCGTGGAAGGCGCCGCCGCGCAACCGGTGCCACCGCCGCCGACGGATCCGTCGGGCCCGTCCCCGCGGCCCGGCCCGGCGGGCGCCGCCCAGGCCCTCAATCAGCGGGCGGTGGCCGAGGCGCTGAACTCGGACGTGCCCCCGCGTGACGCCGCCGAGCGGGTCACGTTCGCCACCTGGGCCATTGTCACCGGTAAATCTCCGGGCGGCATCTTCAACCCGCTGCCGGAGCTGGACGACGACACCGCCGCCAAGATGGCCCAGCGGCTCGCCGAGCGCGCCGACGGGCCGATCACCGCCGAGGACGTCAAGGCCGCCACAACCATCGAAACGCTGGCCGAGAAGGTGCGCGAGCACTTGGAGGCCGGCCAGCTCGACGGGTTCGTCCGCACCCTGCGGGCGCGCCCGGAAGGCTCCACCGCGGTCCCGGTGTTCGTGTTTCATCCGGCCGGCGGGTCGACGGTCGTCTACGAGCCGTTGCTCAAGCGGCTCCCCCCCGATACCCCGATGTACGGTTTCGAGCGTGTGGAGGGCCCCATCGAGCAGCGGGCGATGACCTATCTGCCCAGGCTGGTGCAAATCCAGCGCGACGGGCCTTTCGTCCTGGTCGGTTGGTCGCTGGGCGGTGCGCTGGCCTATGCGTGCGCGGTGGGGCTGAAACGGCTGGGCTGCGACGTCCCGTTTGTGGGGCTGATCGACACCGTGCGCCCCGGCGAGGAGATCCCGCAGACCAAAGAGGAGATCCGCAAACGCTGGGAGCGCTACGCACGCTTCGCCGAGCGGAACTTCAACGTCACCATTCCGGAGATCCCCTACGAGCAGCTGGAGCAGCTCGACGACGAGGGGCAGGTGAAATTCGTCCTGGAAGCGGTCAAGGCCAGCGGTGTGCAGATCCCGGCCGGCATCATCGAGCACCAGCGCACCTCGTATCTGGACAACCGGGCCCTCGACACCGTGCAGATCCAGCCCTACGACGGGCATGTCACCCTCTACATGGCCGACCGCTACCACGACGACGCGATCATGTTCGAGCCGCGCTACGCCATCCGCCAGCCCGATGGCGGCTGGGGCGAGTACGTGTCCGACCTGGAGGTCGTGCACATCGGCGGCGAGCACATCCAGGCCATCGACGAGCCGATCATCGCCAAGGTCGGGGCGCACCTGAGCGAGGCGCTGCACCGGATCGAGGCGGCGCAGAGGGCAGGCAAGTGAGCACGAAGACCACCGCCGAGCTGCTGGCCGAACTTCACGAAAAGCTGGAACTGGCCAAGGAGCCCGGCGGCGAGAAGGCCGTGGCCAAACGCGCGAAGAAGGGCATCCCGAGCGCGCGGGAGCGCATCCACGCGCTACTCGACCCGGGCAGCTTCTTAGAGATCGGGGCGCTGGCGCGCACTCCCAACGACCCCAACGCACTTTACGGCGACGGCGTGGTGACCGGTCACGGCAGGATCGATGGCCGGCCGGTGGGGGTGTTCTCGCATGACCAGACGGTGTTCGGCGGCACGGTGGGCGAGATGTTCGGCCGCAAGGTGGCCCATCTCATGGAGTGGTGCGCGAAGGTGGCTTGCCCGATCATCGGCATCAACGACTCCGGCGGCGCCCGCATCCAGGACGCGGTCACCTCGCTGGCCTGGTACGCCGAGCTGGGCGCCCGCCACGAGCGGTTGACCGGGCTGGTCCCGCAGATCTCCCTGATCTTAGGCAAATGCGCTGGGGGAGCAGTGTATTCGCCGATCCAGGACGACCTTATCGTCGCGGTGCGTGACCAGGGCTACATGTTCGTCACCGGCCCCGACGTGATCAAGGAAGTCACCGGGGAAGATGTCAGCCTCGACGAGCTCGGCGGCGCCGATGCGCAGGCCCGCTACGGCAACATCCACCAGGTTGTCGACTCCGAAGCCGCCGCGTTCGCCTACGTGCGGGAGTTTTTGTCGTTTCTGCCGTCCAACTGCTTTGACGACCCGCCGATCGTCAATCCCGGCCTGGAGCCGCAGATCACGCCGCATGACCTGGAACTCGACTCGATCGTGCCGGACAACGACAACGTGTCCTACGACATGCACGAGATCTTGCTGCGAATCTTCGACGACGGCGATTTCCTGGACGTTGGCGCGCAGGCCGGGCAGGCCATCATCACCGGTTTCGCCCGGGTCGACGGCCGCCCGGTCGGTGTGGTGGCCAACCAGCCGATGGTGCTGTCCGGCTCGATCGACAACGAAGCCTCCGACAAGGCGGCACGGTTCATCCGGTTCTGCGACACCATGAACCTGCCGCTGATCTTCGTCGTCGACACCCCCGGCTTCCTTCCCGGCGTGGAACAGGAGAAGGGGGGCATCATCAAACGCGGCGGCCGGTTCCTGTACGCGGTGGTGGAGGCCGACGTGCCGAAGGTGACGATCACCGTGCGCAAGTCCTACGGCGGGGCGTACGCGGTGATGGGATCCAAGCAGCTGACCGCCGACCTGAATTTCGCGTGGCCCACCGCCCGCATCGCGGTGATCGGCGCCGAGGGTGCGGCGCAGCTGCTGATGAAACGCTTCCCCGACCCGAATACCCCTGAGGCGCAGGCGATCAAGCAGAGCTTCATCGAGAACTACAACCTGCACATGGCGACTCCGTGGATCGCCGCCGAGCGCGGGTTCATCGACGCGGTCATCGAGCCGCACCAGACCAGGCTGCTGCTGCGCAAGGCGCTGCACCTGCTGCGGGACAAGCAAGTTCAGCACGTGCAGCGCAAGCACGCGCTGATCCCCATTTAATTTAATGGCGAGAAGACGCAAACCCCTTCCCTTTTCCGGGAGCGTGATGGGGCTGGCGCGTCTGCTACAGCGTGAGCGCGCCGGACACCAGTTCGTCGAAACGCTCCAGCGCCTCGTCGTCGGGCGCGTCGATGCCGCGCAGCGGCCCACGCTCGGCGAGGTAGCGCTGGGCATAGAGCCGGGCGAGTAGGCGTTTACGGTCGGTGTTGCGGGTGGCCCGCTCCCACGCGGCCTGCTCGGTGAGCAGCGCGCCGGCATACACGTCGCCCATGAGCTGGGCCAGCGGGAACAACCGCGCCTCGGCGACCCTGGCCTCGAGTTTGCCCCAGGCGGTGATCGCCGCGGTGAGGTCCTCGATGCGCCGCGAAACCAGTCGGGTGGTTTCGTCGTCGTCGGACACCGAGACCGCGTCGTGCAGGCGGGCCAGCAGTGGCTCGTGCGCCTGGGCGTGTGCAATTCCCCGCCGCACGTCCAGGCACAAGATGTTGTCGGGTCCCTCCCAGATGGTGTTCACCTGCGCATCACGTAAAATCCTTGCTACTGGCCAGTTTTCGATGTAGCCGTTGCCGCCGTGGATCTCGATGGCATCGGATGCCGCGGTGATGCCCAGCCGGCACACTTTAAGCTTGATCACCGGAACCGCGATGCGCTGGCGAATCGCTTTGGGCTGCCGGTGGTTGGCGAACCCTGTCCCGTCAAACACCAACGCCTGGGCGGCTTCGACGTCGACGATCATCTCGGCGAGCTTGCGCCGCATCAGCGGCTTGTCGATCAGCGCCCCACCGAAGGCGTGGCGCGCCCGCGCGTAGCACAGCGACTCGACCAGCGCACGGCGCGCGTTGCCAAGGGCGAACAGCGCGATGCCCAGCCGCGCGGCGTTGGTCAGCTCCATCATGCGCCCCAGGCCCTTGCCATCGGAGGGGCCGGCATCGGTGCTGGGTTCCCCGGAGAGCAGGAACGCTTCGGCGTCGACGAACTCGATCTCCCCGGAGGCGACCGAGCGGGTGCCCAGCTTGTCCTTCAGGCGCCGGATCCGCACGCCGTTGGCGGAGCCGTCGCGGCGGGTCCGCAGCACCAGGAACGCGGCCACCCCACGGGCGGAGTCCGGCGCGCCCTCGGGCTTGGCCAGCACGACAAACACCTGGCCGTTGCAGTTCGACGCGAACCACTTGAAGCCGTTGAGCAGCCACGCGGAGCCGTCGCGCGGGTCTGCCCGTCGCGCCGTCGTCTCCAGCGCCGCCAGGTCAGAGCCGCCGGTGCGTTCGGTCAGCAGTTGCGCGGTCTCGCCCTCCCATTCGCCGGAGTCGAACTTGGCCAGCACGTGCTCGCGCACCTGCGCGGGCGCATAGGCGGCCACCAGCGACTTCACCATGTTGGCGCCGGTGCCCAGGGCGCAGCCCATCCCGATGTCGGCCTGATCGAGCATGAAGTTGGCGGCGAACAGCGCCATCGCGGGGTTCAGCCCGGCGCGCCGGGCGGCGTCGCGCAGCGTTTTCTGGGCATCCAGCACCGCGCGTTTGGACTCGATGAACGACGCCGGCATCACCACCCGGCTGATGTCGTGGCCCCAGCGGTCGTAGCGCTCCAGTCGCGGCGGGTTGCGGTCGGTCTCCTCGGCCCAGCGCGCCACCGGCCCGCCCATGAGCTCGCCGATGCGTGTCAAATGCGGCTCGGCGAACGCCAGCTCGTCGGGGCGAAGGTAGTAGGCCATCATGAATTGCAGGCTGGGATCGCTGGTGTACCAGTTGAGGCCGACCGCCCCCTGGTAGCTCTCGGTGCGGTAGCGCCCGGATTTCTCCGCGGTGGTGAACGGCAGCCGATCCACCGCCTCGACGTCGTAGTCGCTCATCCCGGGCCCCTTCCCGCTCCGGAACCGCCCGGACGCCGGTTCCTGCTTGCGCTTTCGCTGCGAGAGTACAGTTTCGGCGGCGGTGGTGAACAGCGATGCCGCGGCTTCGGCGTGGGGTGCCTACGGGCCGATACGGATCTTGCCGGGAGACCACCAGCCGCTGCGGGTCGCGCTGCCCAGGTCGAGGTCGGCGGGGCGCGCGGTGACGACGGTGTCGAACTTGCGCAGCGAGCCCCAGTCCCGGCCCCAGTCCCGCGAGAGGTAGGTGGCCATCACGTGCGATCGCAGCAGCAGGTCGGTGATGCCTAAAAGGCCCCCGTTGACGCCATCCTCCCAGGTGTCGGTGTCTTGCTTTTTAGCGGTGTAATCCGGGGTGATGCGAAACCTCGGGATCTCGGTGACACCGTAGGCGTGCAGGATCGGGTGCTGGCAGGGGAAGGCCAGCCCCACCGCCCAGTCCATCAGCACCGGCTGTCGCGAGCCGACGTACTCCTGCAGGGAGCGCAGCTCGGGCACTCGCGGCGGGGTGACCGCGATCCAGTCGTCCGGCGTCAGCGACAGATCCTCGGCGACCACCCGCACCGCGCTCGCCTCGGCGGGGATCTTGTCTCGGGGGAAGCGCAGGTTGCGCCACGCCCTGGGGTATTCGGCGGCGAGGTCGTAGGGCACCAGCCGCCCGGCCGGCGCCACGGCGCCGCCGGGGGCTGGCCGCCCGTATTCCAGCGCCACGGTCTGCCCGCTGGTGTGGCCTTTCAGCACGCTGTTACCGGTGATCGTGCCCGCCGCGGTGACCACCACCAGCGGATGCGCGTCGTCGGGCCGGGGCAGTCGATACCATGCGGAGGTCAGCGTGCTCTGCTGCTGGGGACCGGTGGTGTAAGTGCCGGCCAACGGCACCCGCGCGGGATCCAGGCCGTACGGCAGCGGCACCCGAGAACCATTGATGCCAGGGGTTTTCAGCCTCACCGGCGCGTCCCAGTCGTAGTCGGTGCCCGGTTGCGGCGTCTGGCGCCGAATCGCCTCGGCGACAGTGTGCTCGGGCACACCATCGGCGGTGAACCCCACGGGGTTGACGCCCCCCAGCGGCCCCAGTGGGCCCCAAGCGCCCGGGCCGTCGGGCAGCGGCGTCAAAAAGCCCGCGTTGGGGTCGGGCTCGACGAGCACATCATCGGCGAGTCCGCAGCCGCCGGTGAACGCGCGCACGTTGGCCCAGCCGTTGGAGTAGGTGGGGTACTGGCGCACGATCCCGATGACCATCGTCGCGACGAACACCACGGCCATAAATCCCGCCACGATCGGCACCGGCGCGGCGGTCAGCGTCCGCGCCAACGCCCCCTCGCCGCGGTCCCGCGGCGCGAAATGCAGCCAGATCGCGTACAGCGCGGTAATTGTGAAGAAGACGAAAAATATTGTGCTGATGGTGATTCCATCGATCCGCGGTATCGAGCTGTTGAACGGCACGCCGTAGCTGGAGACGTACCACCAGCCGTTGGTGGTGGCAAAGCACAACGCCAGCAGGAACATCAGCGCCGCCAGGAAGGCCATCCGATTGCGCGACCAGCGCAGCACGGCCGGCGACACCAGCACCGTGGTCAGCGCCGCCATCGCCGCCCCCACCGCGGCGAACAGCCCGAAGTGGTGCACCCACTTGGTCGGGGTGAACATCAAAAAGAACATGGTGCCGAAGATGACGCCCATCAGCCGCCACGCCGGCCCGCGGGCCACACCGGGAACTCGCTTGCGCCGCAGCATGATAAACACCGCGGTGAACAGGCACAGCGCGGTGAGCAGAAAGCCGAACCGCCGCGACAGCGATCCGTCGACGGTGGGCAGGATCAGGTAGTAGTAGCGCAAATTCTCCGTGTACCAGGCCTGACTGGGGCCGATCGCGCTGCGAATCCTGGTGGCTTCCAGCACCGTTGCCAGTGTCTGATCGGCGAACACCACGGTCAGCACCACGACGGCGGCAGCCAGCAGCGGCGCCACCAGCGGCCAGGTGCCCACCAGGCGGTGGCGGCGCACCAGGATGCGCAGGATCGGGCGGCCGCCGGCCACCAGCGCGGCCACCGCGATCAGCCCGGTGGGCTGGATCCCCAACGTGAACGCGGCGGTGATCACCGCCAGCGCCGCCGGGGTCAGCCGGCTGTAGCGCATGGAGCGCTCGATCAGCACATAGGTGACCAGTGATCCCAGCGCGATGATCGGTTCCGGGCGCAGACCGTTGTTGAACGGCATCCACGCCGTCAGCAACACCAGGCCCGCGGCCCATGCCGCGGCTTTGCTGGAGGCTACCGCCGGACCCAGACGGGGCAGCACCTCACGCGACAGCAACAGCCAGCACACCAGCCCGGCAACCAGGTCCGGGAGCCGCATCCAGATGCTGGCGTCGCTGACGTGGGTCATCAGCGCCAGCAGGTTGTAATACCAGCCGAACGGGTCTTCCGGGCTGCCGAACCAGCGGAAATAGTTGGACATGTAGCCGGCGTGGTCGGCGACCCGGGCCATGCCGAGGATGTAGCCGTCGTCGGAGGAGTTGGCGCCGATCACATGCCAGAGGACAAACCCCGCTACCACCGTGGCGTCGATCGAGGTGAAGCCCCGCCAGGTCGCCGGGATCAACCGGCGCATGCGCCGGCCGTCCAGCCGGTCGAGGCGCCACAGCGCGATCAGCGCGACGACGGTCGCCGTAACGGCCAACGTCATGGCGGTCAGCTTGAGCGCGGTGGGCCGGGTGGAGAACCGGGTGTCGATGGTCGCCGACAGCGCCAGCCCGGAGGGCGCCGGGCCGCTCAGGTCGGTGAACACCCCGACGACCTGCGGGCGCAGGTTGGGGTCGGCGAAGCCGTTGCGCAGCGGGCGGCCCGCCGGGTCGGTCAGCCCGGCGAAGGTGGCGAAGGT
Organism: Mycobacterium sp. SM1; assembly: GCF_018361265.1. Classification (GTDB taxonomy): domain Bacteria; phylum Actinomycetota; class Actinomycetes; order Mycobacteriales; family Mycobacteriaceae; genus Mycobacterium. The sequence continues at coordinate 1,370,713 of NZ_JAFLNH010000001.1, read as the reverse complement.
GCCGGCGTGCGAGGAGGCGATCTCGATGCGCCGGCATTGCGGGCCGGCCACCTGGGCTCGCGGCACGCTGGCGATCACCACGTTGCGGTCGGTGACGTCCACGCGCGACGCGGTGACGGTCACGAACAACCCGTTGAGCGTGGCATTTTTGCCCTGCTTGGGCGCGGTGCCCAGCAGCATCCCGCCCGCGGGGGGCATCGCGCGCACCACCGCGCACGGCACGTCCACCGTCATCGCCACCGGGACCTGGGAGATCAGCGGCGCCGTCACGTTGCCGAGCTGCCCGTGCTGGGGCCAGCGCAGCGTGGCGGTGGTCTGCACGACGGGCAGCAGGGGTGTCGCCACCGACAGCACGAACCCGATCAAGCCGGCGACCGTGGCCACCCAGCGCGTCAGCTGCACCTGGCGGGTCGCCTCGGGCGCGGCGCGGCGGGTGACCACGCGGTCGACGGTGGTGCTCATGGCAGCGCTCGAATCGGTCCGCTCCGGGCCCAGCCGGGCACCGTGACCACACCCTGCTCGACGGCGGCGGCGGGCGCTTGGTCGGCGGGCGCCAGCCGGTAGTACTTCTCCAGCGACCCCCAGTCGCGGTACCAGTCGCCGCGCAGGTATGTCGGGATCGTCGATGTCCACAGCAGTGCCCGGGTGAACAGGAAGGGCCCGCCTTTTTCCCCCGCCTCCCACAGGTTGGACGACGACGCCGTCTGCTTATGGTCCGGCAGGATGCGGTACTGCGGCAGTTCGGCAATCCCGAGGTGCTCGGAGAACGGCCGCTGGCACGGGAAGTTGGCCGCGGTCGCGATGTCCATGAACACCGGGGCGTGCGACCCGATGAGGTGCTGGAGAGTTTCCAGCACCGGGACCCGCGGCGGGGTGAAGGCGAACCACTGATCGGAGCTCAGGTTGGGGTCCTCGGCGACGATGCGCGCCACGTCCGCCTCCGGCGGCGCCCAGGCCAGCGGGAACCGCAGGTTGCGCCATGCCGGTGCCGGGCCGATGTCGATGGGCCACACCTGCCCGAGGGGCTGGATGCCGCCCGGGCGGGTGACGCCCCATTGCAGTTTCAGCGGCTGCCCGTAGGTGAAGGTGCCGTCGTCCTTGTAGGACCAGATGGAGCCCGCCGCCGACACCACCACCAATGGCCGGTCCGGGGTGCGTGGCGGCAGCTGATACCAGGCCGAGGTGGCGGACGCGGCCAGGGCGTTCTCGCCGTAGCTGCCCATCACCGGGGTGCTCGCCGGGTCGAGCCCGAACGGCAGGGCGACCCGCGACCCGTTCGCTCCCGCCGGCGCCCCCGCCGGGATCCAGCCGCCGGCGGTGCCCGCCGAGTCGCTGACCGCGGCGCTGGGCTTGTTAGGGGAGGCGTCGGAGTTGACCAGCCCGGGCTTGGCGACGACCGGGTCGGAGGACAAATCGTCGCTGACGCCGTTGGGGGTGAACCCCACCGGGTCGAGGCCGCCGAGCGGTCCGTAGGGCCCGTATTTCTGGCCGGGAACCGGTCGCAGCACACCCGCGTTGGGGTCCGGCTCGGCCAGCACGTCGTCGGCCATCGCGCATGCGGTGTTCGCCAACCCGGACTCCAGAGCCATCAGGTTGGCCTTGGCGGTGGTGTACATCGGGTAGCGGAACACGGCGGCCTTGGCCATCGAGCCCACTTCCATGACCACCATGATCGAGGCCACCACCAGCAGCGGGGTGGACGCTAGAACGCGGTTGCGACGGGTGTCTTTGACTTCGGTGTGTCCGGCGTAGTCGAGTCGGAAGTGCTGCCAGGCGGCCAGCAGCCCGGTCACGATCGACGCCGCCAGGAACATCGTCGTCACCGGGTGGCTGGCGATGACGGGCTGAATGTCACGCCACGGCACCCCATAGTTGCCCACGTAAAACCAGCCGTTGATGCCGGACGTGGCCCAGGCCAGCAGGAACAGCAGCGCGGTGATATACAGCGACAAGTTCCGCCGGCTATGCAGGCCGACACGGGCCACGGTGAACGCGGTGAGGGCGCCGAGCGCGCCGGTCAGCCCGGCGAACGCCCCGAATTGCACGGCCCATTTCGTCGGCGTGAACGTCAGCAGCAGCAAGCCCACCGCGGTGGTGCCGATCAGCCGCCACGCCGGGCCGCTGGCCACCCCGGGAATCCGGCCGCGCCGCAGCAGCACCACCAGCACCCCGAACAGACACAAGAACAGCACGAGCCAGGCGAACCGCCGCGACATCGACCCGTCGACGGTCTCGACCGTCAGGAAGTAGTACCGCAGGAATTCCTGATACCACGCGATCGTCGGCCCGACCGTGTATTTGATGCGTGCCGACTCGGCCACGGTGGCCAGCGTCTGGGCCCGGAACACCACGACGGCGATCACCGACAACGACGCCGCCAGCACCGCCAGCGGCGCCAGCACGCCGTCGGCTGCCCGGCGGCGGGCGATTATCGCCGCGACCGCCCGGGAGCCGGTCAGCAGCGGAGCGATCGCGACTAATCCCTGCGGCGCCAGCGTCGCGGCGAACATCGCGATCACAATCGCGATTGCCGCCGGGGCCAGTCGCCGGGTGGCGATCGCGTTCTCGACCAGCACCCAGGTGGCCAGCGTGCCGAAAGCGATCAGCGGCTCGGGCCGCAGACCGTTGTTGAACGGCAGCCAGGCGGCCAGGAACACCGCGCCCGCGGTCCACACCGCTACCCGGTCGGCCGCCAGGCCGCCTTTTCCGGGGCCCAGCCGGCGCAGCAGGTAGCGGCTGACAAGCAGCCAGCATCCGATCCCGGCGAGCGTGGCCGGGATCCGCATCCACACCCCGTGCGGGCTCACCGGCGCCAGGCGCGCCAGCACCGCGGGATACCAGTCGAACGGCGCTTCTGTCGTTCCAAAGAAGCGGTAGTAATTGGCGACGTAGCCGGTGCCGGTGGACGTTCGGGCGATGGTCAGGTTATAGCCGTCGTCTGAGGACGTGGCGCCGATGACGTGCCACACCAGCAGCGTGCCGATGACCGCCGCATCGGCGAGCCAGGTGGCCGCCCCGACGCGCCGCCGTCGCAGGCTGTGGGGGGCCCGGCGGCCCGATTGCCGGTCCAGCAGCGCCAGGGCGGCGATAGCCGCGAGCACCGCCAGTGCGCCCAGCGCCATCACGGCCTTCTTGATGGGGGTGGCCGCGACGATGAATCGGGTGTCGACATCGATCCGTGCCGACAGTCCCGGCTGTGCGGGCACCTTGAGATCCGTGAAAATCCCGCCGACCTGTGGCTTCTTTTCCGGTGCCAGGGTTCCGCGGGCGCCCGGGATGCCGACGAAATCCGCACCGGCGCCGCCGGTGTCGGCCCAGACATGCAGCACGCTGCAGCCACCGGCGGCGATCCGCGGGCGGGGCGCTACCGCGGCCACCGTGTCCCGGAAGGCCACGACGACCACATCTTCGTTGGCACGCACGAACAGCCCGCTTTTCCCGGTCGCAAACCCATTGACCGGCAGTGTCGAGAGCACCAGTCCGCCACCGGCGGGCAAACTGGCGATCGCCGGGCACGGGATGGAGATGTCCAGAGCCCGGGGGGCGCCGGATACCAGCGGCGCGGTGATCCCGGTGATGAGCCCATCGCTGGTTGTGCCCTGGGGCCACAATATCGTCGCGGTGGTCTGCTTCACCGGAAGAAGCGCGACGATGGCGCACAACAGCACGCCGGAGAGCCCTGCGACGACGGCGGCGGCCCGCGCGAAGCGCACCGGCGATCGCTGGCTACCGTCGTGGGGCACGAAGGTCGATCGTATGCGACGGTTTTAAGCCCGGTGACGATGCGGCCCGGCGGGCCGCTGAGGAGCCGGCTCATTGGGGTAAGCCCGGTGACGATGCGGCCCGGCGGGCCCCCGGTGGAGTGTTGCGGAGCCGGCTCGGCGAGCATTATCGCAGCGGGCCCGAACCGTGGAGAGTCGGCCTTCGGTAGTGTCACGCGATGAGACCGGTTAGGGGTATGGGGTATTTCCTATTTGCTGGATCGCCAGGGAGTATCCCTTCAGGTATCCGATCCGGCGGGGAATTTCAGCGGGAAATCTGTGCTAACGTGCTGACCACCACCGCTGCGCATTTAAGCTAACCGGTTATTCGCAGGCAGAGATGCGGCTGGGGAAAATCGCAGCGGTGTGATCGATCGTCGCAGGCTGCCGCAAAGAACCAACAGCTAGGCGCGTCGTCATGATCCGGGGAGCCGCTACACCAGCGCTGGCGTGCGCCCGGCCAACCGCCGATGCCAACAGCGCCAATCCCGTGATCGGGGCACAACCGACGATCGTATTGCTCGTTGGTGACGCGACGTTCGGTGACCAACGAATAACCAACCGCGCCGGGCCAGGATGCCGTCTAACGCAGCAGGCCATATTTTTAAGGGGTGTTTGACACGGCGCTGACGAGCCCATGTCGGCGGGCCACAACAGAAGGCGAGGGCGACGCCGGATCGCGTAGCCAGCTCGGCAGCTATTTTGATAGTGAGGCCGCGTATGCAAAATCGTTTGGTTTTGCTTTCCCGCGGGGAGGAGGAATTTGTGAAATGAGCCCTGCCAGCAATCACCATCCGCCAGGTGCGAAGTCCGCAGCGGGGAGTTGCTGCCGCACTCCCGCGCCGCGGGTAACCCGGTTGTGCCGGCGTCACCGGTTGTCACGCAGCGCGCTGACGGTCGGTGCGCTCGCGGTGACGGCGATGCTGGCCGTGTCGTGCGCGGGGGCCAAGCACCAGGGTCACGGGGGCCCGGCGAGCACGTCCGCCGCGCCGTCGGCCGGGGCGTCCGCCACCGGGCAACCCGGGGGCACCGACCACGGCCACGGCGGCACCGGCTCGGGGCTGTCGGCCACGCACGACGGCTACCGGCTGCAGATGCTGCGTTCACCGTCGAAGCCGGGCCAGCAGGGTGAGCTGTCGTTTCGCATCACCAACCCCTCCGGCGAGCCCCAGACCCGCTTCCAGCTTGAGCAAGAGCGGCTGATGCACGTGTACATCGTCCGCAAGGATCTCGCCGATTTCTATCACACGCACCCCAGCATGGCACCCGACGGCACCTGGTCGGTGCCGCTGACTATCGGCCAACCCGGTCCTTATCGTGCCGTTACCGAGTTCGTCGCGTTAGGCGAGCAGAACCGGCCGCATCATCTCGTCCTCGGAACCGACTTCGAGGTTGCCGGCCCGTATTCTCCCGAGCCGTTACCGGCACCTGCCCAGCAAACCAGCGTCGACGGCTACACCGTGGCGGTCAAGTTGGAGTCGGCAGCCGATATGCCCGACATGCCGGAGATGCTGGCGATACGGATAACCCAGGGCGGCGCCGCGGTCACGGATCTCGAGCCGTATCTGGGCGCCCTTGCGCACATCACGGCGTTTCATCAAGGGGATTTGGCGGTGGCGCACGTGCACCCGCAAATGCGGGCGCCGGGCGAGTTGATGTGCCATGTCAGCTTCCCGGAACCAGGCCTGTACCGGCTGTTCATCCAGTTCCAGACGAAGGGCCAGCTGCACACCGCGCCGATCACCGTGCAAGCGTGATAGAGCCATCAGCGGCAGGCAACCACAGCCCATGCACACGGCACGCGCGTGACCGCGGTCATTTGCGATGACGGTGTCACTGCGAGGCGTTGGCGAAATTGCTGATAATTTCCCTAGCTGGATGCCGCGGTGTGTAGCCGCCCGAGCGCCAGATGCCGGCGCTGGTCGGTGGGGGCCAGCCGGCGCAGGGCGTGCTCGTGCAACTCGGAGTCATAGGGGCAGACCTCGCCGAGGGCCAGGGCCGGCTCCGGGGAGTCGCTGGCCAGCACCGCGTTGCGAATCGCCACCTCCAGCTGATCACGCCAGGCGATGATGCCCGGCGCCTCCGATTGCGGCAGCAACGGGCCCGCATAGCGCCGCACCGCCGCGGCGACATCCCCACGCGACAGCGCGTCGAGCACCTCGACGGCGTCGCATTTCACCGGGGCCAGCAGCGCGTAGGTGCGTGCGGCCAGCCGCCCGCCCAGCAGCCGGCGCACATGACACACCTCGCTTTTCAGGGTGGTGGCGGCCACCCACCGATCGCCGTAGATTTCGGCGGCCAGCTCACCCGGCGAAAAACCCGCCGGGCGCAGCGCCAGCAACGCCAGGATCTCCAGCTGGCGCAACGTGGCGCGCACCGGGCGCCCATCGACCAGCAGCTTTGCTACGCCCAGACATTGCAGCTCCACGGGCGCGCCTTTCTCCTCGGCGCCCTCCTCCCAGGTGTCACGCAGCCGCGTCTCGATCACCGAGGCCAACATGCGCACCGTGGTGAGCCCCAGTGCGTTGGCCCGATCCCAGACACTCGACAAATCGATCACGCCCAGCTGGCGACCGCGCGGGTCGTGGATCGGCGCGGAATAGCACACAAAGTCGTGGAGACGCTCCACCACATGCTCGGCCGAGTACACCGTCGAGGGCCTATCGGTCCGCAGCGCCAGACCGAGCGCGTTGGTGCCGACAGCATCCTCCGCAAAGCAGCCACCGGGGACAAAGTTGACCCTTTCCGCGCGCCGCCGCATGAGCCGACACCCGCTGGTCCACAGAATGGTCCCACCCTCATCGGTAACCGCGGCAACATAACCCGCGTCGTCGGCGATGCGCTGCAGTTCATCGGCCAACTCTGTCACCGGCTGGCACAGCGGAGACTCTCGCCAACGCAACATAATATCCGAGTCGTCCTGCACGGGGGCGCACTCGCTAGAGGGATCAATACGGCCCCGTAAAAGTGACCACGAGTCGAGGATGTCGGCTCGCAACACCTCGACCAATCCAGGATCGGATAGTTCCCGCTCGCCCCGAACCACCCGCTCCCAAATGCGTTCCAGCTCCTTTCGCCGGAGCCGCGCCTCCGTCACCGTCGCTCCGCCTCCCGTCCCGGATGCCGGCATACCCACGCACCACGCTGCCAGCGGCCATTAGACTGTGAATTATGCCACAACACGGCCACATGACGCACTAATGCGCCCGGCGCCCGGCCACGGGGCCGGCGCACCCGGCTCTCAAGTTCACCCGGGCCGCTGCGGCCAACCTTCGTCCAACCTTGCTTTGTAATCGTTCCCTCAGACGCAGTGAGTTGTGACGCTGCGCACATACCCTACGCAGGATATGTACAGACCTGGAAGCACAGGCGCTGAAGGGTCGACACAAGAAAACAAGGAAAGGGAGTAGATAATGACAGCTGGTCAAACCCTCCACCGCGACACGGCGAAGGGAGGTAGAGGCGGTACTGCGCCGGAGATGCCGGTGCGGCGTGGTGGGTCGGTGCCGTCGATCCTGTTCGCCATCGCGTCGGTGAGCGCGCTCGCGCTGTTCTGGCGCTGGTATCAGCAGGCCTATGCGTTCAAGAACGGCCTGAACTCGCACGACCCGGGGTTCGCCAAGTACTGGCTGGGCATGGCCGCGGCCAACATGATCCTGCTGCCGATCGCCGCCGGCGTGTGGTACGTGTGGCTGTGGGCGTCCGCCCAAAAGCTGCCGAAGGACGTCAGCCGCAAGGAAGAGAGCCGGCGGCTATGGAACCTGTGGCTGCTGGTCGCGGCGTTCACCACGTCGGTGTACTGGGGCGGTAGCTACTTCGCGGAGGAGGACGCCTCCTGGCACCAGATCGTCATCCGCGACACCGCGTTCACCCCGAGCCACTCGGTGCTGTTCTACGGCGTGTTCCCGCTGATGATCTACATGGCCGGTGGCCTGTACCTATACGGGCGCACCCGGCTGCCGCACATCTACGGCGGCAAGCGGTTCCCGGTGTCGTTCGCGCTGATGATCTCGGGGACGGTGCTGCTGTTCTTCCAGGTGACCATGAACGAGTTCGGGCACTCGTTCTTCCAGCCTGAGGAACTCTTCGCTGCGCCGCTGCACTGGCCGTTCGTGCTGTTCGGCTACCTGCTGGCGGGGACGTTCGCGATCTGGTTTGAGACCCTGCCGCGAATCATGCAGCTGGCCCGCCAGGAGAAGGAGCTGTCGCAGGCCGCCGGTGCGCCGGTGGCAACCGCGGTCGCCGCAGCGCAGAGCGGAGACACCGCGGCGGCTTCGACCCGCTAAGGCTGTGGTCTTCGTGCTGCCCGTGAGCACATAGCCCTCACGGGCAGCACGAGACCTGGCCATCTACCCGAAAATCAACACGAACCAGGGCGTTTCCTGCGTGTTTTTCGATTGGCAGGAATGCATCCCGTCCGTCCAATTGGAAGTGGAGTTCTAGGACATGACAACCACGGCAGAGCCGACCAAGCCTGCGCCGCCGGATCAAGCCATCACGATCGACTCGTTTCCGCTGTTGAGTCGGCGGTGGGATTGGTGCCTTCTCGCGGGTGCCGCGCTGCTCATCGCGGGGGCGTATCACCTCAACCAAATGCTGTTCGTCGGTGACTGGGGATTTTGGGCGGACTGGAAGGACCGCCAGTATTGGCCCCTGCTGGTGCCCGCGCTCGGAATCATCGTCCCAGCGGCCGTGCAATACATCGCGTGGAGCCAGCTACGCCTCCCAGTCGGCGCGACGCTGTGCGCCGCCTGCTTGTTCCTCGCGATGTGGGTTTCGCGGTGGGGCAGCTTCCACCTCTGGTCGCACGAGCCGATGAACTACACCTGGGCGGAGAACTTCCTGCTGGCCGCCATATTGCTGGATGTTGTGCATGCCCTGACCCGAAGTTACCTCATGACGTCGGTGTTCGGCGGGCTGCTGTGGGGGTTTTTCTTCTGGTTCTTCAATTTCCCCGCGCTCTCGCCGTTCTTGGCGCCCGTCAATCTTCACGGGACGCTGATGACGGTGGCCGACACCCTCGGATTCCACTTCACGCGAACCCAGACCCCCGAATACCTGCGCATCGTTGAGCAAGGCCACCTGCGGGCGCTGGTGAGCAACATCACCATCGTGGTGTCGTTCTTTGCCGGCATGATGAGCGCCGCGATTTACTGGGTCGGCTTCTTGATCGGCAAGTACCTCGCCGTCTGGCCGGTCGGCAGGTTCTTCAACCTGATCAACGACTGAGTGAGGCGGGCGATCATGACTTCTCGTTTACGATCCTGCGGCGATCGGCGGGTCAGCAGGAGCACCGGGCCGATCCGCTTGCGCGCCGGCTGGTTTCTAGTGTCGCTGCTGGCAACCATCGGGATGATGGTGCTGTTCGCGCCGGCGGGCGTGGCGTCCGCGCATGGTGAGGAAAGCCAGCAGTCCTTCGAGCGGACGTCGACGATCATGTTCTACGACGTCAACTTCTCCACCAACGAGCTGGACGTCAACCAGGAGTTGACCATCACCGGGAACCTGCGGGTGATGAACGCCTGGCCCGACCACACCATATCGCCACCCAATCTCGCCTACCTCACCATCAACACGCCGGGGGCGGTGTTCACCGTCGAGGATCGCGAGCTCAACGGCGTGTTCACCCCGCAATCGGTGCGCATCCAACGGGGTGCGACCTACCCGTTCAAGCTGGTGCTCAAGGCCAGGATTCCAGGTCGTTGGCACGTGCATCCCGCGATGGCGGCGAAGGGCACCGGCACCCTGGTGGGCCAGGGCCAGTGGGTCACGATCAGAAACGCGGGCGGCCCCTTCACCGAGACCGAGACGCTCGCGACGGGCAAGACGATCAACCTGTTGACCTACGGCATGTCACGTGTCGTGATGTGGCAGCTGATCTGCCTGGCGGTCGCGCTGGCGTACGTGGTGTTTTGGCTATGGCGCCCGCTGCTGCAGCGCGCGGTGGTGCTGCGCTACGGCGACCCGTCGACCGTGCTTCCCAAGCGCGATATCAAGGTCACCGCGATTTTGGGTGTGGTGGCGCTGGCAGTCGGGATGGGCGGCTACTTCTACGCCAAGATGCACGACGGGCCGGAGGTGCCCGTGCAGGTCATCCGGGTGCAGCCGCCGCCGCTGGAACCGAGCGCGCTGCAGAAGGGTCTGGAGACGTCGGTCAAAAGCGCGGTGTTCGACGACAAGACGAAGACGCTGACGCTGACGGTGACCGTAAAGAACAACACGAAGGCCCCGACATCGTTCGACCACGCGCAGTTCGCCGACTATTCGCTGTACAACACGGACGCGGTCGCCAACCCACCGGAGGGGCCCTACGTCGGGCGCGCGCGGGTCACCCCGAGCGGCCCGATCCAACCGGGGGAGACACGCACGCTGGCGGTGACCATCAACTCGAAGGATCTGTCATCGCGCAACCTGCTGCCCCTCAACGAGGCCGAGGTGCGGGTCACCGGGGCGATGGTCTTCCGCAGCGGTGGGGAGCAGGCGGTAGCCGAGATCAACGAGTTGTCCACCGGGATCCTGCCGCAGTACGGGGGGGAGTGAGCGAGCCATGCTGAATGGTGCAAACCTCGCTACTGCCGTGACCTACCTAGCTCATGGCGGCGAGATGACCGGGGACGAGCTGGCCGGTGTCGGGTTCGGCATTGCATTCGCAATGCTGTTCCCGGCGGCGGCGCTGTTCGTGGTGGCTCGGCGGGTGCGTAAATCATCGCGGGCATCCGCACCACAAGCCGGCGGCGGCGACGCAACCGGCGCGCCGGATGCCGCCGAGCGCGAGGAAACCTACCGGCTCGGGCAAGCCGCCGGGCCGGCTGCCGCGTCGCAGGTGGGGCTGTCCGGACACGGCTCGAAGGAGATCCTATGACTATCGCGTACACCGCGACCGACATTGGCGTCGTGGCGGGCGGACCGTCGACGCTTGACGTGCTGCTGAGCCTCAGCGCGATGCTCTTGGCGCTGGTGTTTCCGGTGGCCTTCATCGCCTTCGTGTGCCGCCGGGCCGCGCGGACATACGGTCTTCACGACCATTCCGCCGGCCCGGGTTTGGGTGAGGTCAGCCTGCACGACGAGTTGTGGCGCTTCATCGAAGAGTTCGAGCGCGGTGAGGTCACGCTGGCGTCAGTGGGCTTAGACGCGGGCGGACGAGACACCGGGACGTCGCCACAGGCACCGGAGGCGTCAACCACGCCCGAGTGAGGGCGCGCGAGCTTCCGGGGATGCCATTTCCTCGGGGCGCGGAGGTATCTCGGCAGCGACTGACGGTGTCAGACAGGGTCGGTGTTGACCACGGCGGGTGGTCGGTCCCGGCCCTGTCGCCGTCGACCGAGCGCGACAGCTCGCCAAACGACAGCTCGCGAAACGACGAGATGGAGGACACGACGAGAAAGGTGTGTGCGTGCAGTGCCCCTTGACGGTTACCGATTTCCTCGACCGTGCGCTCACCGTGTATCCCCGCCGGGTCGCGGTGGTCGACGAGCCCGCCCAGCCCGCCGACTCGTGGGGTGAGCTCACCTACGACGAGCTGGGGCGGCGGGCCCGAAGCCAGGCGGCGGCACTGGACCGCCTCGGTGTCGAGCGCGGCGCGCGGGTGGCGGTGGTGTCGCAGAACTCGGCTCGACTGCTGGCCTCGTTTTTCGGCGTGTGCGGCTGGGGCCGGGTGCTGGTGCCGATCAACTTCCGGCTGGTGGCCGACGAGATCAAATACATCATGCACCACGCCGAAGCCGATGTGCTGATGGTCGATCCCTCGCTAAAAAACCTGGTGGCTGAGGTCGGAGCCCCGCACACGTTTGTGTTCGGTGAAGACGACGACGTGCTGTGGAGCGGCCCCGACGACCCGAAACCCTGGGACGCCGAGGAGCGGGCGACGGCCACGATCAACTACACGTCGGGCACGACCGCGCGGCCCAAGGGCACCCAGATCACCCATCGCAACCTGTGGATCAATGCCGTGGTGTTCGGCTGGCAGTCCGGTGTCAGTGACCGCGACGTCTACCTGCACACCCTGCCGATGTTCCACGCCAACGGGTGGGGACAGCCGTTCGCGGCGACGGGCATGGGGGTGCCGCACGTGATCCTGCGGAAGGTCGACGGTGCGGAAATCCTGCGCCGGATCGACCGGCACGGGGTGACGTACCTGTGTGCGGCCCCGGCGGTCATCGCAGCCATCCTCGATGCCGCCGGCAGCTGGCCGGGCGAGGTGCCCGGGCGCGGGCGGGTGCGGGCCATCGTCGCCGGCGCGCCACCCCCCACGCGGCTTATCCAACGGGTACGCGAGGAACTGGGTTGGGAGTTCATCCAGATTTACGGCCTGACCGAGACCTCTCCGCTGCTGACCATGACGCGGATGCGCGGTGAATGGGACCACCTGGATCCGCTCGAGCAGGCCCGCCTGCTGAGTCGGGCCGGGGCGCCCGTCTTGGGCGTTGACCTTCGGTGCGCCGACGACGGGGAGATCCTGGCGCGATCCAACCACGTGTTCGACGGCTATTGGAACGCCCCGGAGGCGACGGCGGAAGCCTTACAAGGGGGGTGGTTTCACACCGGAGACGCCGGTGAGATCTCCGAGGGGTACCTGACGATCGCGGACCGTAAAAAGGACATTGTCATCACCGGCGGCGAAAACGTCTCGTCGATCGAGGTCGAGGACGTGTTAATGCTTCATGAGGCGGTGCGTGAGGCCGCGGTGATCGGAATTCCGGACGAGAAATGGGGTGAGCTCGTCACCGCGCTCGTCGTCACCAACCGAGCGGTGACCGCCGAGGAGCTGGTGAGCCATTGCCGGCGACACCTGGCCGGCTACAAATGCCCGAAGCGCATCGAATTCCGTGATGAGCTGACCCGCACCGCAACCGGCAAGCTGCAGAAATTCAAATTGCGCCAGCCTTACTGGCAGGGACGCGACCGGGCCGTCAACTAGCCGCGGTCACGGGCACATCCTCGGCCCGATCACCTTAGCCGGCCAGGATCGCGGCGCAACAGTAGTTGTCGACGGCGTCGGCGGACGGGGGAACGGGCAATCCATGGTCGGCTAACAACGTGCTGAACTCCGCGCGGTCCACCACCTGCCAGCCGCGGCCGGCCAGGTAGTCCGCCACATCGTTGCGCTCGCCGGGACAGCTTAAGCCATCAAGCTTGACATCCAGACCGCACTCGTACCATTTCTGGGTGGCGGCGCGCCCAGCCTCGCGGCCCTCGGGCGTGGACCAGAAGACATTGGCGACTAGTCGGCTGCCGGCGGCGCTGATCGCGGTGATGTGGTCCAGCAGCCGGTCCTGAGCGTTCGGCGGCAGGTAGGCCAGCAGGCCCTCGACCGTCCAGGCAGTGGGCTGCCGGGTGTCAAAACCGGCCCGCCGCAGCGCCGACGGCCAATCGTGGCGCAAATCGACCGGCACCGCCCGCAGCGTGGACGTCGGCTGAGCGCCCAGCGCGGCCAGCGTGGTCGTCTTGAATTCCAGGACCCGCGGCTGGTCGATCTCAAACACCGTCGTGCCCGCCGGCCAGGGCAGCCGGTAGGCCCGCGCGTCAAGCCCGCTGGCCAAGATCACCACCTGGCGGATACCCGCCGCCACCGCCTCAACCAGAAACGCGTCGATATAGCGGGTGCGCACCGCCATCGCGTCGGTCAGCCGCTGCATCCCCCAGGCGGCGCCGGGCTCGTCGACGTCGGCGGGGTCCAGTTCGCCGGCGGCCCAGCGGGTGAAGAAGTCGATGCCGACCGCCCGCACCAACGGCTCGGCGAACGGGTCATCGATCAGCGGGTTGCTGGCGTTGGTGGCGCGCGCCCTTCCGGCGGCCACCATGGCTGCCGTCGCTCCCACGCTGCTGGCGACATCCCAGGTGTCATCGTCGCTACGTGGCATCCATCCGCTCCCCGCGCCTTCGGCCATTACGAGCGCGACCAGTGTAACAGGGCCTGTCACGTGCCGCGCATGCTGGCTAGCCCGCTCGCGTCGCGCCAAAACCGTTGTGCCACGGGCCAGTTAGCGCAACCGCCGCCGCGAAGACAGTCCGCCCACCCAGCTGAGCGCAGCTCCTGTCTACGTCTCCAGATGGTAGGATCAAGAAAAATTGGGCCGGGCCCAACCCCGACAACGGGAGGTGTGTGTGATCTCGGATCGCCTACGTGCGTCCGGCCGGGTGCCCTGGCCGTTCGCCGCCGTTACCGTCGCCGCGGCGCTGGTCGTCCTCGGCGCGTGTGGGCCGGCGTCGCAACCGGGAACACACTCGCCGACCGGCTCGGCGCCGCAGCTTGCCGCCGGTAAGACGGTGCCCGCCCAATTGCAGTTCACCACCACGACCGTGGAGGGCAAGGAGTTTTCCGGCGCGAGCCTGCTAGGTAAGCCGGCCGTGCTGTGGTTCTGGGCGCCATGGTGCTCGACCTGTCAAAGCGAGGCGCCGATGATGGGCCGCCTGGCGCAAACACACCCGACGGTGACGTTCGTGGGGGTGGCCTCGGAAAGCCAGCTTCCCGCGATGCAGGAGTTCGTCAAGAAGTATCCGGTGAAATCGTTTGTCCAGCTGGCCGATACGACCGGGGCCGTGTGGGCGAAATTCGGTGTGACAGAACAGCCGGCGTTCGCGTTCCTCAACCGTGACGGCCACATCGACGTCGTCAAGGGGCCGATGTCCGATACCGAGCTGACCAAACGACTGGCCGTGCTCACCGGCACGTGATCGACACCACCGCGCTCGGCTTCGCGTTGAGCGCCGGGCTGGTTGCGGCGCTCAACCCCTGCGGCTTCGCCTTTTTACCCGGCTACCTGACGCTGGTGATCGCGGGTGGGGGAGGGCAACGGTCCCGGCCTGCGGCGTTGACCCGCGCCGCCGCGGCCACGATCGCCATGTCGGCGGGATTCGTCACCGTGTTCGGCTTATTCGGGCTGGTGATCTCGCCGGTGATCGCCTCGGCGCAGAAGTATCTGCCGGTCGCCACCGTCATCATCGGTGTGCTGCTCGTTGCCCTGGCGTTATGGCTGCTCGCCGGGCACGACGTCACCGTCATGATGCCCAAGCTGTCCCGCGGCACGCCCACCGCACGGCTGGCCTCGATGTACGGCTACGGTGTCGGGTATGCGGTGGCGTCGCTGTCGTGCACGCTTGCGCCGTTTCTCGCCGCGATCAGCACGGCGTTCAAGCAGGGATCCGTGCTCACCGGCATGCTGGCGTTCGTGTCCTATGCGGCCGGGATGGCGATCACCGTCGGTGTGGCGGCGCTCGCCGTCGCCCTTGCCGGTGCCTCGGCGGCGGGCGCGCTGCGGCGCGTGCTTCCTCACGCCGGGCGGATTGTCGGCGTCGTGGTGCTCCTGACCGGCCTCTATGTGACGTACTACGGCTACTATGAGATTCGGCTCTTCTACACCGAAGCCGGACCCGGCGACCCGGTTATCCATGCCGCTGCCGCTGTTCAAGGCTGGCTCATCCGCCGGGTAGGCGCGCTGGGGGTATGGCCGCTGCTCGGCGCGCTCGTCGTCCTCGTGGCGCTCGCCACCGGCTGGCGTGTTTTAGCGGCGCACCGCAAACGACTTGGTGACAACAGCCGCGTGTGAGCTTACCTCTGCGGTGCAACGGCACCGGGCGCAGCCGGGTGCTGAGCTGACCGCCTCGAACTCGCCGAATAGCCGAACACGCACCGCCATTTCCCCGAGTGTTGTCGGCCCCAACCCCCTGCATGGTCACCAACCCGCGGGCGGTGCGGATCGGGATGCCTCAGAAGCGCACCGATCCACGCGGCCACCTGGTAGTTTCGGGGCATTCGCATCCTCGGGAAAGGAGGATCGAGAATCCCTGGATATTCATTCGAGGACCAGCATCTCCATTGCGGCGCCGGCGGCGCCCGGACAAGCATGTGGAGGCGGGCGCAGCGGATTGCTCACGGCGGCAAAGGCCATAGGAGGTAAACGGTGGGCTGGACCTGCGCTCACGGCGCCGGACCGTCGCAGCAGCGTCCGGCGTCATCGAGGCGTGTCGGCCCTAACGTAAAGGGGATTGAAAATGTATGCCTACCAACTGAATTCGCATGGAAAGATCGTATTCCCATCGAACTGCTTTCCCGACCTCGACTTCTCCGCGTTTGAGACCCTCGAGCAACTCGACGCCGTCATCCAGCGCGACTTCGACGCCAAGGCGCCCACCGGAACCGACATCCTCGAGCGGATAAAAGCCGGCGGCTACCGGACCAAATACGAGCTGATGCGCGACATGGCGCTCAATCTGTTCTGGGCCAACCGCTACGCCATGACGATGTATGACGTTCGGCCGACCCGATGGGCCGACGTGCCCCGCCGGCGTGATGACGTCTTTGTGCCCATCCAGACACCTTGGGAAGGAAGCGAAACGAAGGTGTCCGCGGTGTCGGCCGCCTATCCGAATCTCCCCGCGCAGTGGGACGCCGAGCGTGAGGACGCCATCTTTGAGATCCTCTACGACGTCTTCGCCCACCGCCGAAACCACGCGACCAGGCTGTCGGCCGTCTTGCCTACGGTGGCGCAACTGCTGGCCGACCCCAAGAATCAAACCCTCCGGCTCAACCGCTATGACCCGGATTTCCGCCGTTACAGCTACGCCGAGATCATCGACTGCGACGAGGCCGTGCCCGAGTTGGAAGCCCTGCGTCGCTGGTCGATGGTTCTGCACAACCAGTATCCGTGGTCGCGCCGGCAAGCCGCCCTGGCCACCGTCGAGGACTTGAAAGACGACGACTTCGTCGTTGTTTTTCATCCCCGCAGCCGCGATGTCCAGCTGTTTTTGTCCCGGGTGAAATCCGGGCGCACGCCGAAGAAGACCGCGCCCACCGCCCGCGAGGTGATCGCTCCGGCTCGCCCGTACCGTGCTATCGATGTGCGTAACGACCTAACTGTTCAGCCCCGCATCGCGGCCATCGCGGCGGTACACGGCGAGCAGGTGTGCACCAACGAGGACATCATCCGTAACAGCGCCTATAACTGGTCGCCCATGTCGGCCGCGGAGATCATGGCGAAGACCGGCATCGAGCAGCGCCGCTACACCTGGGACAGCCTCGAGGAACTGGCGTTGCGCGCCGCTCGTTCGGCGCTGGCCCACGCCGGGACGGGTCCCGGTGAGATCGGGGGGGTCATCGTGTGCACCTGCACCAGCTCGCGGCTGATACCGTCGATCGCGACCTGGCTTTCCGGGCAACTGGGCATCTATCAGACGCACTGCTCATTCGACCTTGTCGCCGCGTGCGCCGGCCTGAGCTACGGGCTGGCCGAGGCCGTGCGGGTGCTGCAAACCGTTGAGCGGCCGGTGGTCGTGGTCTGCGCGGAAAAGTTCTCCGACAAAATCGGGAACGTGCGCCCGTCGCGGATGATTTTCGGGGACGGCGCGGCCGCGATTGTCATCGGTCCCGCGCCCGTGGGCGCAGCGCCGGACATCGACTACATCCAGACCTACGCCAGCGGCCCGACAAGCCAGGTCAACTCGATCTTGTGGCCCAACCCGGCGTTCGCCAACAACATCACCGTCTACGGTCCCGAGGTGAAGGCGCTCGCCGGGCGCTACCTCAAACAGATGCTCGACGACATCGCCGCCCTGCCTGACCCGGATGGGGCGGCGGGCTCGTTGCTCGACAGCGTCGAGCTCATCATTCCGCATCAGGCGAACAAGACTATGGTGATCGACCTGGCGGCCGCGGCCGGCGTTTCCGAAGATCAGCTCTACTTCAACATCGAACGGGTGGGCAACGCCTCCTCGGCGAGCATTCCGTTGGCAATACACGACGCGGTCCGCGACCGAGTGATCACCAAGCCGACCCGCATCTTCACACCCGGGTTCGGTGCCGGCGCGGTCGCCGGCTACACGGTGATGCGGGTCGATCCCGCCGTCGTCGCTCCCGAGGAGCCGCCGGCCGCCGCCGCCGAGTGGGCGGCACCGGGGGAGGGGCTTGCGATGCCCGCCGGCAGCGACATGGCCGCAGCATTCGGCTAGCTTTCGGGCGAGCTCAGCGTCGCCATCCGGCTGCCGGCCCTTAGGAATCGATCTACCAGCCGGGCCACGACGGCCGCCGGCCCGGGTTTTTGCAGATCATGGCCGGCGGGGATGGTGACCAGGTGGGCACCGGGGATGCGGGCCGCAAGCAGCGCACTATTGGCCGGGGGCACGGTCCGGTCGTGCTTGCCGCACACCACCAGTGTGGGGGCGCCGATGCGGGCGAGCAGGGGAATGCTTGACCAGGTGGTGATCGCGACCAGCTGCCAGAGCACACCTAACGGGTCGGGCCTGGCCCATGGCGTCGCCCGCCGCCGCGCCATCCAGAGCCGGACCGCGTCACGGCCACGCCCGGGAATCGCCCCGGCGCCACAGGATGTCGCCAGCAGCACCAGCCGGTTCACCCGGTCGGCGTGACTGGCCGCCAGCTGCTGCGCGATGGCACCGCCATGCGAAAATCCCACAACGTCGGCGCTGCCGACGCCGACCGCGTCGAGGACTCGGGTGGCGATATCGGCCAACGTGGGCATCGGCAACGGAAGGATCGGGGTATCGCTGGCCCCGACACCGGGACCGTCGTAGGTGATGACGGTCCTGCCGGGTAGCCAGCTGGCGAACGGCACCCAGCTGTGCATCGGCCGGGCCAAACCGTTGAGCAGCAGCACCGGTTCACCGGATCCACCGACCCGCGCCGCGATCCGCAGCCCGTGCACCGACACCACGATGGTGTCCGTTGCGCCGCCGTCCGCCGGCGGCCGGGTCACGCGGATTCCCGCACGTAGCTGCCGGGCGCCTGGCAGAGTTCGGGATAGTCGTCACTGCCTGGGCGATCGGGCGCGGCGACCAGCTGCCCGCCGCGCCCGGCGATCCACTCCGTCCAGTCCTGCCACCAGGTGGCCGCCACCAATTGCGCGTTCGCCTTCCATTCGGCCGGGTCGGCGGGCAGGCTCTCGTTCACCCAGTGCCTGGCCTTGGGATGGGGGGGATTGACAATACCGGCGATATGGCCGGACGTGCTGAGCACAAACCTGCTCTTGCCACCCAGCAGCTGGGTCGTCTTGTAGGCCGACGTCCACGGCACGATATGGTCATCCACGGCCGACAACACGTAGGTGTCGATGTCGACTCGGCCGGGGTCGAGGCGGACGCCATCGATCTCGAATTCGCCCCGGGCGAATTCGTTGCGCAGGTAGCAGGAGCGCAAGTACTCCGAGTGCATCCGCGCGGGCATTCGGGTCGAGTCCTCATTCCAGGCCAGCAGGTCGAACGCCGGCGGTTTGTTTCCCAGCAGCCAGTTGTTCGCCACGTAGTTGAAAATCAGGTCGTTGGGGCGCAACGCGCTGAAGGTCCGGGCCATCGCCGCCGAGTCCAGGTAGCCGCGCTTGCGCATCTGCTTTTCCAGTCGCGCGACCGTGCCGGCATCGGTGAACGCTCCGAGCAGTCCCGGCTCGGTGAAATCGGTGTGGGTGTTGATGAAGGTCGCCGACTTGATGGAGTCGTCACCGCGGGCGGCGTTGTAGGCCAGCCCGATCGCGGTGAGCGTCCCACCCAGGCACACCGACAGCGTGTTCACCGCGGCGGCGCCGGTGATCTCCCGAACGACGCGCACGGCATCCAACGGGCCCTTGAACAGATAGTCGCGGAATCCCAGCTCGCTCATCGACTCGTCCGGATTACGGTAGCTGATGGCGAAACACGTGTGCCCGTGCTGGACCGCCCACTCGATCAGGCTCCTGCCCGGCGCCAGATCCATGATGTAGTACTTGTTGATCCACGGCGGGCAAAACAGCAGCGGAACCTCGTACGTGGTCGGCGTCTGCGGCGCGTATTGGATCAGCTCGATGAGATCGCTGCGATAGGTGACGCTTCCCGGGGTGGCGGCGATGTTGACGCCGACCTCGAATCCGGACTTGTCCACTTGCGACGGCCATCCGCCGTTGTGGCGAAGATCGTGCAGGAAGTTCTTGAGGCCCCTGGCGACGCTCTTGCCGCCGGTGTCGAACGCCTTGCGGATCGCCGCGGGGTTGCCGGCAAATGTGTTTGTCGGGGCCAGCGCATCGACGAGAAAGCTTGCGGCTAAGCGCGCCTTCGCTTCTTGCGCTCCACCCGCTTCGGCGGTGTCGAGCAGTTCGCTGACGAGCTGGCTGAACAACAAATACTGCTGAGCCAGCAGAAAATACGCCGGATTCTCCTGATAGGCCGGGTCGGAGAACCGCTTGTCGCCCTGGGGGATCGCTATCGGCCCGGGGGTTTCACGGCCCACCGCGCGTTCCAACGCGGCCCGTAACGCCCCGGCAGACCCCCACACTAGCCGGGCGTGGGCGGCGATGAGGCCGGCCGGATGCTTCAGAGTCATCGCGAACGCGACCAGTAGCTCACGGAACAGCGAGGCCGGGTCGGTCACGAAGGTGACGTTTTCGGTGATTCCAATCAGGTCCTGCACGGGACCGGACCGGATGGGCGCGGCCGGCGTGGTCATGGGCCTCCTTCGGCACGATCAAGTGAGCGTAATTCGGCTCACCCCGGGCGATGTCAATATGCCGCGGCGCTGTCAGTATGCCTCGGCGACCACCGGATCCACATCAAAATCCAAAAGCGGAAGCCGTCAGCCGGGTGCCACGTGAACCGCTCACCGCTGGGCCCCGGCATCGGCTGCCTTGTTGTTGTTCGCTTCGATGTAGCTGCGGTACACGGCCAGCAGCGCCTGCTTTTGCGATGCCGTGAGCCGAGGGTCGGTGCGCAGCGCGGTTTCGGTCGCGGTGTCGTCCGGCGGGGCGGATCCGGGCATCAAGCCGGCCTGGGCGAACAGCGCCTCAGCGGAGAGATTCAACGCCTCGGCGATCGCTTTCAGCACACGCGCCGAGGGCTCGGCCAACCCGCGCTCGATCTGACTGAGGTAGGGGTTGGACACCGCCGTCATAGCCGAGAGTTCGCGCAGCGACAGATTTGCCATCTGCCGCTGCGCGCGAATGAACGACCCCAGAAGACTGCGGCTATCCGCCGGCGCTTCCGACATCGCCGTCCTCTCGTGGTTATCGCGCGGTGCCGGCCATATGAGCCATATGATGCCTACCGTACGATTATGCCGCGATTATGCCGCAGGGACTTTGCTCAGGCCGTCTTGGCCGGCGTCAGCGCGTCCAGCAGGGCCACCGTGAAATCTTTTTGCGCGGTAAGCAGCTCAGCAGCAAAGTCGAAGCCGTACGCAGTCACGGCGGGCACGTCGGGCAACCCCGCCTTGGCCGGAAGCTCAGCCAGACTCGAGGGCACCTGAGGCAATTTCTCGGTCAACCGCCGGGTCACGTCCAATGCTACGTTCTGGCTCTGCTTGACGACCGAAACCCACTGCTCACCGAGCTTTTGGGTAATGTCGAGGACGTCGATGGGGCTAAAGGCGTCAGCCATGTTTCTCCTTAAGTCGTGGGTGCAACCGACAGCGCTTACTTTAACAGGCAACTGCTAGATATATCAAATCAGCTGTGACTTCGGTTGCGCCCGCGGGGTCATCAATCGGCGTGGCTGCCGTTGCCGATTTGGGATTCTCTGTGCCGTGCGGCACATAGGCTTGGCACATGTTGCGTCCTGCAAGTTGGACTGGACTAGCGGGTGAGAGACCCGCCCCGGTCGGCACCGGAGCGCCGGGTAGCAGGCCCCGGCTCGTCGTCGAGGATGGGAAGGGGGATGGGGAACCAGCCCTGCATCGCAGGAACTGCGCCCCGGACTACCAATGGTTGACAGCGACGCGGTGAGAGTCACGTTCCCCGAACGAATCGCGATCGTCAACCGGGGCGAGGCCGCCGTGCGCCTGATCCGGGCGGTCCGCGAGCTGAATGCCGAATACGGGTGCGGCATCAAGACAATCGCTTTGCACACCGACGCCGAGCGGCGGGCCATGTTCGTCCGTCAAGCCGACGAGGCGGTGACTTTGCGCCGGAGGTCGGCGGGTGTGGTGTACCTCGACCACGCCGAACTGCAACGCGCGCTGCTGGAGTCCGAAGCGGACGCGGTGTGGGTCGGGTGGGGCTTCGTCGCCGAAGACATCGCCTTTGCGGAGCTCTGCGGGCGTTTGGGCCTCACGTTCATCGGGCCGCCGCCGGCCGCGATGCGCACCCTCGGCGACAAGGTGCAGGCCAAATTGCTGGCCGAGAAGGTGGGGGTTCCGCTCGCGCCATGGAGCGGCGGGCCGGTGAGCAGTTACGCGGATGCGGCTCGCCACGCGGAGGTCATCGGCTATCCGCTGATCGTCAAGGCCCGCAGCGGCGGCGGCGGCCGCGGCATCCGCAAGGTGTTCTCCCCCGACGAACTCGAAGTTGCGCTGGAGCGCACGCAAGGCGAGGCCGAGCGCGCGTTCGGCGACCCCGTCGTGTTCCTCGAACGCCTCGTCGCCGACGCCCGCCACGTCGAGGTGCAGGTCGTGGCCGACAACTACGGCAACGTCTGGGCGCCCGGGGTGCGTGATTGTTCGATCCAGCGCCGCAACCAGAAAATAATCGAGGAGTCCAGCTCCCCGGTTCTCACCACGGAGCAAGCCCGGCAGCTAAAAGCCGTCTCCGCCGAGCTTGTTCGCGCGGCCGGATACCGCGGCGCGGGCACCGTCGAGTACCTCTACCAGCCGGAGCGGCAGGTCTTCACCTTCCTGGAGGTCAACACCCGGCTGCAGGTCGAGCACCCGATCACCGAGGTGACCACCGGCATCGATCTGGTGAAACTACAGATTCTCCTCGCCGCCGGCAGCGCTTTGAGCGGTGAGTGCCCGCCGGAGTCCGGGCACGCCGTCGAGGCGCGCCTCAACGCCGAGGATGCCGACAAGGGATTCGCGCCCGCGCCGGGAACCGTGCGGTTGCTGAAGTACCCGCTCGGTCCCGGCCTGCGCGTCGACACCGGCATCGCGCAAGACGACGTCATACCGCCCGACTACGACTCGATGATCGCCAAGATCATTGCGTGGGGCCGCGACCGGCCCGAGGCGCTCGCGCGGCTGCGCGCCGCGCTGCGGGAGACGACCGTCGTCATCGACGGCGGCACGACCAACAAGTCTTTTCTGCTCGAGCTGCTGGATCGCGACGAGGTCATCAGCGCGACGGCCGACACCGGTTGGCTCGACCGGACCGGCGCCGGTGTCGCAACGGCCCCCGCGGCGACGGCGGACATTGCGCTGATCGCGGCCGCCATCGAAGCGTATGGAGCCGAGGAGAGCCTGGAACGGGCGGGTTTCCTGGCGTCGGCACGCGGCGGCCGGCCACGCGCGACCCACACCATCGGCAGAACCGTCGAACTCAGCCACCAGGGCCAGGCCTATCACCTGTCGGTGGGGCAGATCGGTCCGCACAGCTACCGGGTCGAAGGCGACGGCGGCGCACTCGTCGTCGACCTCGAGCGGCTCAGCGCTTACGAAAGCCGCCTAAGCGCCGGCAATCAGCGGTTTCAGCTCGTCACGGCCGCGGGACCCACCGGCTTCCTCGTCGAGGTGGACGGCATCAGCCACCGGATCGACCAGGACGAAGCCGGCCTGATCCGGGCCTCGGCTCCGGCGGTGGTTGTCGCCGTTCCGGTGGCCGTCGGCGAGCGGGTCGAGGCCGGCGCCACCCTCGTGGTCCTGGAAAGCATGAAGATGGAAACCGCGCTGCGCGCGCCATCGGCGGGGCGTGTCCGCGAGGTGTTGGCCACCGTCAACACTCAGGTCGACGCGGGAGCCCCACTGCTGCGCCTCGACCAGATCGGTGAGCGCGCGGCGGCTGAGGCCGCGCCGCGAGTCCAACTCCGCGCTCAGCCACGTAAAAAGGACTCCGACCCGCACTCCGAAGCCCTGGCCCGCTTGGCCGAACTCCGCGCTCTGATCACCGGTTACGACGTCAGCGCCGAGCGCGCCCGGCTGCTGCTCGCGGAATACGACGCCCTTCGTGACAGTCTGCCCCACGACGACGCCGAACTCGTCGAGGCCGAGCTCGCGCTCCTGGGCATCTTCGCCGACATCTGCGAGATTTCCCGCAACCGCCCGACGTTGGACGAACAGGACTCCGATGAGCGGGTGCACAGCCCGCGTGAGCACTTCCATTCCTTCTTGCGCTCACTTGACGCTCAACTAGAAGGACTGCCACCAGCGTTTTGCACGAAACTCATTCGCGCGCTGCGTGATTACGACGTCAGCACCCTTGAGCCCGGACCGGAGTTGGAGGAAGCGGTTTACCGGCTGTTTCTGGCGCTGCAGCGCATGGAGAACCAGGTGCCGGTGATCACCGCGCTGCTCGGGCGCTGGCTGACCGCCGATGTCGTTTCGGCGTTGCCCACGGCCGTGGGCGAGGTGCTCGAGCGGCTGATCGTGGCGACGCAGGTGCGCTACCCGGTCATCGGCGACATCTCGCGCAACCTGCGGTTCCGGCTGTTCGACGAGCCGCAGATCCGCAAGGCGCGTGAGCGAACCTATGACGGTGTGCGCGCACACCTGCGATATCTCACCGAGAATCCCGGCGCGCCGGACTACGGGTCCCGCATCGATGCCCTGGCCGCAACCTCAGAGCCGTTGATCGAGCTTCTGGCGCAACAGATTTCCAATCCCGGTCCGCTGCTCGAGGCCGTCACGCGCCAGTACTACGAGATCCGCGCACTCGAGGACGTCGAGAGCTTCGAGCGGGCGGGCGCCCAATTCGTCACCGGTAGCTATGAATTGGCGGGAGATCACCTGCGTCTGGTGTCGACGGTGACCGACCGCGAGCGGCTGCCCGCCACCCTCGGCGCCATCGACGCGATGTGCGGCCCCGGCGCCGAAAATCTCGTCGTCGACATCTATCTCTCTTGGCCGGACGCGCCCACCGACGGCGACCGCCTGGCCGACGAGTTGCGCACGGTGCTGGTGGCGCATCCCCGCGTGGCCGGCTGGCGCCGGGTGACCCTGACCGTGGTCGGGCACCAGCTGCACCAGGTGACGTTCCGTCCGGAGCGCGACGGCATAGCGGAAGACCGGACGATCCGCGACATGCACCCGTTGACCGGCCAACGCCTCGAGTTGTGGCGGCTGAAGAATTTCAACGGCACTCGCCTGCCCGCCGCGGAGGGCACCTACCTTTTCCACGTGGTGGCCAAGGACAATCCGGCCGATGAGCGCCTCGTCGCGCTGGCCGAGGTGCGTGACGTCACGCCCCAGCGCAACGAGGCCGGGGAGGTGGTCGGAATCCCGGCCATCGAGCGCACTCTCGCGGCATGCCTGGACGGTATTCGCCGTGCGCAGGCTCGGCGCGGCACAAGGCGGCTCGACAACAACCGCGTCGCCCTTTTCGTGTGGCCCGTGCTCGATATCCCCGCCGACCGTGCCGCGGTGATGGCGCGCCGCACGGCACCGCTGACGATCAACGCCGGCCTAGAAGAAGTCAGCATCCTGGCACGCATCACGGACAGCCCGGCGTCGCAGCCGCGGCGGGTGGCGATTTGCTTTTCGTACCGGCCCGGCGCCGGCATCGTCGCGAATGTGACCGCGCCCCCCACCGAGCCGTTGCGCCCACTCGACGAGTACGCGCAGAAGGTGCAGCGCTCGCAAGCCCGCGGCACGGTCTATCCCTACGAGCTGATCCCGCTCCTCACCGGCGGTGAGGGCAGTTTCATCGAGTACGACTTCGACGAGACGGGCGCCCTGGTGCCTGTCGACCGCCCCTACGGGCGCAACACCGCCGGCCTCGTCGTCGGCAAGGTTTCGCGCCCGACGGACCGCTACCCCGAGGGGATGACACGCATCGCCCTGTTCGGGGATCCGACGAAAGCCCTGGGCACGGTGGCCGAGGCCGAATGCGCTCGGGTGATCGCCGCGATCGACCTCGCCGAGGAGCTGTCGCTACCGGTCGAATGGTTCGCCTTGTCCTCCGGCGCAACCATTTCCATGCAAAGCGGCACCGAGAACATGGACTGGGTGGCGCGCGCGCTTCGCCGAATCGTCACGTTCACCCAGAACGGCGGTGAAATCAACGTCATCGTCGCGGGAATCAACGTCGGCGCACAGCCCTACTGGAACGCCGAGGCGACCATGCTGATGCACACCAGGGGAATTCTGGTCATGACACCCGACAGCGCGATGGTGCTCACCGGCAAGCAGTCCCTCGACTACTCCGGCGGGGTGTCCGCCGAAGACAACTTCGGCATCGGCGGCTATGACCGGGTGATGGGCCCCAACGGCCAGGCCCAGTACTGGGCGCCCAACCTGCAGGGGGCCTGCGAGATTCTTTTCGCGCACTATGAGCACACCTACGTCGCTCCGGGAGAACGTTTCCCGCGCCGCGCCGCGACGTGCGACCCGGTGGACCGCGACATTCGAGACTTCCCCCACGTGCATGCGGCCAGCGAATTCAGCACCGTCGGCGATATTTTCTCGGCCAGCGTCAACAAGGACCGCAAGAAGCCATTTGACATCCGGACGGTCATGCGCGCGGTGGTCGACCAGGATCACCCGGTGCTCGAGCGGTGGGCCGATATGGCCGACGCCGACACCGCCGTGGTGCTCGACGCTCACATCGGGGGAATCCCGGTGTGCGTCATCGGCATCGAGTCCCGGGTCATCCCGCGGAAGGGGTGGCATCCTTCCGACGGGCCGGACCGGTGGACGTCGGGAACTCTTTTCCCGCAGTCCTCGAAGAAGACCGCTCGAGCGATCAACGCCGCCAGCGGCAACCGGCCCCTAGTGGTGCTGGCCAACCTGTCGGGATTCGACGGCTCACCGGAATCTCTGCGGAAACTTCAGCTGGAGTACGGCGCCGAAATTGGGCGGGGCATTGTCAACTTCGACGGCCCAATCGTTTTCACCGTGATCTCGCGCTACCACGGCGGGGCTTTCGTGGTGTTCTCCAACGCGTTGAACGAGAGCATGGAAGTGCTTGCCGTCGAGGGGTCGTACGCCTCGGTTATCGGCGGCGCGCCGGCTGCGGCGGTGGTGTTCACCCGTGAGGTGAACGAGCGCACCGCAGCGGATCCGGCGGTGCGCGAGCTGGAAGCGCAGCTGGCCGCCTGCACCGACGCGGCGGCCAGCGCCCGGTTGCGGGTCAAGCTGTCCGCCGTGCGGGCGGCGGTGCGGTCGGACAAGCTCGGTGAGGTGGCTGCGGAGTTCGAAGCCGTGCACACCGTGGGGCGGGCCCGCCGGGTAGGTTCGGTTCACCGGATCATTCCGCCAGCCGAGTTGCGCCCGAGCATCGCGGCGGCGCTGGAGCGCGGGATGGCGCGAGTGGGTAAGCCCGACCGGTGAGTTACCGCTTGTATGGATCTACCACACGGAGATAGGCATAATGTGTGGTACAGCACTCGCTCGGTTACGCGGGGAGAAGGGAGCGAGGATCCGTGGTCTCGTCGATGCACCGCGCGAGTGATGCGCTGCGCGCGGCAGGTGACGTCGACTTCTCGTCACGCTGGCGGGCACGATTATGGGAAGCGGTGACCGAGTTGGCGGACGAGCTGCAGCGTGTCGCCGACGACGGGGGATTCGAGGTCGAGGTGATCGATGAGGCTGGGGCCGTTTTGTGGATCTGGCGCCGGATGGCGCGAGGACGCATGGCGCCGGCCCCGCTTGTAGGCGAGCACTCGGTGGAGCGTCGCGACGGCTGTGTGTGCTATTCCGCGCCGATCCAGGACGCGTGCGGGTGCTTGCTGGGCGCGATCAAGCTATGCAGCGCCGGGGAGCGGCCCAATGCGCTGGGGCCCACGGTGGCGCGCATGTTGGCCTCGGTGATCGAGACGCGGCTGCGTGACACCTGGGAGGAGCGCGCCGAGGAGAAAGGCGCGCCCGTGGAGCTGCAATGTCTGGGCGTAGCAAAGCTGCTGGTCGATGGGCGCCCGGTGCGCGCCACGTTGCGCCAGCTGGAGATCCTGGCGTTGCTGGCGCTGCGCCCGGCGGGTTTTTCGCCGGGTGAGCTGGCCGCCGAAATCTACGGCGATCGGTGGGTGGCCGCCACCACCCTGAAAAGCGAGGTGTGTCATGTGCGCCGGCTGCTGGGCGGGCGGCTGGCCGCACGCACCTACGCGCTGCTGGCCCCGGTGAAATGCGACGCCGTCGAGGTGCTCGACGCGCTGTCGCGTGGGGATGTCGCCGCGGCGGTGCGGCGCTATGCGGGCCCGTTGCTGCCGCAATCGGAGGCGCCGGGCATCATCGCCTGGCGTGATCAGCTGGAGGTGGCGATTCGCAACGCGGTGCTGGCCAGCGACTCCCCGGAGCCGGCCCTGGCCCTCGGCGAGGTCTGCCCCTATGACTCCGAGTTGCACGAGCACGCCCTGCGCCGGCTGGCCCCCACCGACCAGCGCCGGCATCTGGCGCTCGGGCGGCTGCACGCCGCGCAAGCCGGCTGAGGCTAGAAACACCAACCCAGCCGGCGCGCGACCGATGGCTCTGTTGGCGCTGACAGATCGGCTGCCAGCGCGGTGTTCAGAGAGAAAAGATGGGGAACAGCGCGAACAACACCAGGGTGACGGTGGTGACCGCTAGAACACCATGCAAGCCGATGACGGCAATCGGAAACGACTGCTCCGGTTCGGCGGGTGTGGAAGAGGCCTTCGGTTGCCCGCCCGAGGTCACCGCTTGCCGCGCATAGTACGTCGCGGCCCATCGCGCCAGCATGATGAAACCCAGCACCGCGACTACAAGGAGCACCAAGGAAGCCGCCACCGCGACCGCGGGATTGCCGGTCGCCAAATAGGCGATCCAGAGCAGCAGGCCCGCCGCCGCCGAGAAAAAATGGGCTCTTCTGACGCTTCCGTGGGCCGGTTGTTGATGTAAGGGGCGCACGTCGTTGTGGCTTAAGGTTTCTGGCTTGTGGAAGGTCAGGAACCAAAGGAGCCAACAACGACGTGCGCAATGTGAGGCTATGGCGTGCGCTGCTGGGTGTCGACCAGCGCACCGTGATCGAAGACATCGAGTTCGAGGAGTTCGGGCAGGAAGACGCCGACGGCGACACGCTGGTGGTGGCGCGGGTGCGGCCGCGAAGTGGTGTTTCGCGCCGTTGTGGCCGCTGCGGTCGCAGGGCGCCCTGGTATGACCGGGGTGAGGGTCGGCGCCGGTGGCGGGGCCTGGATTGGGGCACGATGCAGGTGGTGCTGGAGGCCGATGCGCCGCGGGTGAACTGCCCCGCCCATGGGCCTACGGTGGTGGCGGTGCCGTGGGCGCGCCACCATGCCGGGCACACTTTGGCCTTTGATGACACGGTGGCCTGGCTGGCGGTGGCGTGTTCGAAAACCGCGGTGTGCGAGTTGATGCGGGTCGCCTGGCGCACCGTAGGGGCGATCGTGGCGAGGGTGTGGGCCGACACGGAGAAGAGGATCGACCGGTTTGCGGGTCTGCGTCGGATCGGCATCGATGAGATCTCCTATAAGCGTCACCACAAGTACCTCACGGTGGTGGTTGACCACGACAGCGGCCGGCTGGTGTGGGCCGCCCCGGGCCGCGACACCAAGACGCTGCGGCGGTTTTTCGACGCTCTGGGCGCCCAGCGGTGCGCGCTGATCACCCATGTGTCCGCCGATGCGGCGGAGTGGATTGCCGATGTGGTCGCCGAGCGCTGCCCGGGCGCGATCCGCTGCGCAGATCCGTTTCATGTGGTGGCCTGGGCCACCGAGGCGCTGGATGCCGAGCGGCGCCGGGCCTGGAACGACGCGCGAGCGATCGCGCGCGGCGAGGCCAAATGGGGCTGTGGTCGGCCCAGCAGGAACACCGCGCCGCGGCCGGGTCATGAACGAGCACGGCGGCTCAAAGCCGCCCGCTACGCGCTGTGGAAAAACCCCGAAGACCTCACCGAACGCCAAACCGCCAAACTGGCCTGGATCGCCAAGACCGACACCCGGCTCTACCGCGCGTACCTGCTCAAAGAGGGCCTGCGGCATGTGTTTTCGGTCAAAGGCCAGGACGGCAAAGACGCCCTCGACAAGTGGATCTCCTGGGCGCGGCGCTGCCGCATCCCGGTCTTCGTCGAGCTGGCCCGCCGCATCAAACGCCACCGCGAGGCCATCGACGCCGCCCTCGACCACGGCCTGTCCCAAGGATTGATCGAATCCACCAACACCAAGATCCGCCTGCTCACCCGCATCGCATTCGGATTCCACAACCCCGCCGCGCTGATCGCCCTGGCCATGCTCGCCCTCGGCGGGCACCGCCCCACCCTGCCCGGCCGCGGCTAACACCCCTCCACCAGGGCACCCCTCGGGTTTCCCCTCTCAGACGTCGCCGATTCTGCGCTACCCGCTCGTCGGTGTCCATGTCGTTCCGCCTCGCTGCGCTCGGGGGCTCCACATGGACACCTCCCACCCGGGCAGCGCTACAGGCAACTATCGCGGAAGGGAGCACAAACGAATTCAACCATCAGATCACGGCCCCGAATCGGCCCCACCCACCCACGGATACGTCAGGAGGGCCAAAAAATGCCCGAATACCACCGACGGCGCCAGCTTCGTATTCTGGCCGTGGTGGCCGCCACCGGCAACCCACTTGGCGAGCATGTACGAGCCGCCGAGAGCGGTCACGATCCAGGCGATCAGCGCTGCGATACCCATGATCCGTGTCCTTCCTTCATTTTTACCTAACCTATGGCTAACCAGCCGTGGTGAACCCTTGTGCCTGATCGGCCTCACCCGCAACGCGCACACCGTAGCGATAGGCCAACTTGCCGCCCAGATACCCGGATACGGCCAGCCCGGAGAAGCCGAGCGCGTTTAGCACCAGCGGCCCGACACCAACCGGCGCACCGGTACCGTAGTCGCCTCGCCGCCACACGAAATTGACCATGTAGGCGGTCGTGATGAGCAGGTTCATCGTCATGTGCGCGACGCCGGTGCGAAACGCGGGCGTGCCCGAGGGAATCACGACGAGGTCGAGGAAGCCGATCATCGCCGCGGCGAATGCGCCCAGGATCCCGATCGCCAGCAGCCATTCCGAGCCCTGCGCGAGAAACCCGGCATTGTCGACGACGCGCGAACTCACGTCGAAGATGAGGCTGCACGCCCACGCCCCGATGGGGATCGTCACCAGAACCGGATGAAACGGGTGCCCGTAGGGGCCCGCCAAAACGGTGCTGACCGGCCTCTTTGCGTCATGTAGCCGTGTGGTCATGCCCACCTCCGGGACCATTTGACCAATTAATGCTAGTTTTATTGGGTGCGGCGGGTCAACAGCCGAAATCGTGAGCGGGACGCCATCAGGGCCGTCGCCGCGCTCGACGAGGGGGTGCGCCGCCGGCTGTTTGACTTCGTGCGCTCGGCGGGCCACCCGATCAGCCGAGACGAGGCTGCCGCGGCGGCCGGGATCTCGCGCAACCTGGCCGCATTTCATCTGGACCGGCTCGTCGACGCCGGACTGCTGCGCTTTCGGTTCCGCCGCGAGGGTGCGCCGCGGGTGGGCCGGCGCCCCAAGGTATACGAGCCGGTCGCCGAGGCGATCCGGGTCAGCATCCCGGAACGCCGGCACGAGCTGCTGGCCGAGATTCTGGTCGAAGCGGTGCTCGGCGAGAGCAGCGAGGTGTCGGCGACGACGGCCGCGGCCAGCGCCGCCCGTCAGCGCGGTCATGATGCCGGGGCGGCGCGGCGCAACATTCTTCCGGCAGGAACACCGGAAACCGAGCAGGGGCTGGTGACGGCGGAAAAGATCATCACCGACTACGGATTCGAGCCGGCCCGGATCAGCCCGCACTGCATTCGGCTGCGCAATTGCCCGTTTCATCCAATCGCCCAGCGCGCGCCCGAATTGGTGTGCGAGCTGAATTACGCTTTCATGCAAGGCATTCTCGACGGGCTGCGCCTGAAGGCGGTCGCAGCCGTGCGTTCTCCCGCTGCCGG
This sequence comes from Mycobacterium sp. SM1, assembly GCF_018361265.1. Classification (GTDB taxonomy): domain Bacteria; phylum Actinomycetota; class Actinomycetes; order Mycobacteriales; family Mycobacteriaceae; genus Mycobacterium. The sequence continues at coordinate 1,339,223 of NZ_JAFLNH010000001.1, read as the reverse complement.
GGAGTGCTGCGTCGAACTCCGCGGGGAGACCGGCGCGAGCCCTGACTAACTGACTGCCACACCGACGGCGGCGCCCCGGGGCAGCACCCGGTCGCGGCGCGCTGGAGCAGCACCCGCCGGCTTATTCGCGGGCTTTAGCTTCCGTTGCGAGGCCGAGGAATCGCACCACGGCGGCGATCGCCGACGGGCTGATCAAGATGGAATAGTGATCGGCATCGACGTCGACCACGGTCGCGTTGCGGGCCCCGGCGAGAAACCGCTCGGCGTCGTCGCGCGTGACCACCAGGCCGCCTCCGGATGCCATGGGTTGGCCTGCCCGGAGCACCAGGACCGGGCAGACCAGCCGGCGCCACAGCCCATAGACGTCGTGCGCCGCCGCGCTTGTGCTGTCCTCGGTCACCGCGCCCAGGTCGGTGCGGACCCGCACGCCGTCCCCGACGGGTTCGAGTTCCCACGCAAAGTAGTTGTCCCAGAACTCGTCCCAGTGCGCAACAATGCCAGCGGCTCGCACGGATGACAGCGCTGCTCGCGCAGACGGATAGGTGCGGCCCAGCCTGCTCACCGACCGCGCGACGGACAGCAGGGCACCGGGTTCGGGTGTGCCGAGAGCATCGACGAGCACAAGCCGCCGGCACCGGCGCGGATACCGGGCGGCCAGCATCATCCCCAGGAAGCCCCCCATGGAGTGCCCGATCACATCGAATGATTGCAGCCCGAGGAGATTGGCGATCTCCACCAGGTCACGGACGTGGGAATCCCAGCCGTAAGAACCCGGCGGGGTGATCTCGCTGCGACCGCGACCGCGTAAATCCACACTCACAACGCGGTACGCCGCATCCCTCAGCGCCGGCACGAATCGGTCAAACGACCGGCAATTAGCCGACAAGCCGTGCACGCACAGGATTGGGCGACCCAGCGGGTCGCCGTGCGATTCCATGTGCACCGCGCCGGATGTCAGCTGAAGCCGGGTGTTGGTCATGGTGTCACCCGCTGGCACTTTCGGTGCCGGTCCGGACACGGGTGGGCGCGTCTCATGGTGGGCCATTATGCGCCGCAGTCCACCGGCGATAACCGGCTAAACTCGACACATCACACGCGAACCGCAAATCAGGGCGGATGTCGAGATATCGATCGGCCACATCTCGCGACGGAACACGCCTGCGGGTCTGGGACAACGAAGGCAGCGGGGTTCCGGTGCTGATATCCAACGGGCTGGGCACCCCGCATCACGCCTGGCCCACGATCAACCGGCAGACCGGCCGCTACCGGGTGATGACGTGGGACTATCGCGGTCTGGGTGGGTCGGATCGCCCCGCCGATGAGTCCCGGATCACCATCGCCGACCACGCCGATGATCTTTTCGCGGTTCTCGACCACTACGGCGTTGACCGTGCGGTAGTGATCGGATGGTCGGCCGGTGTCAACGTCGCATTCGAGGCGGCCCTGCGCGAACCCCGGCGGATTGCCGGTGTGCTCGCCGTCGCCGGTGTTCCTGGGGGCACGTTCGACGCGCTGCTGCACCCGCTGCCGCGCTTCTTGCGCCCGCGTGCCGGACGGGTGGGAGCGCACCTGATGCGCTACCTCGGGCCGGTCCTCAATCGGCTGGGCGATGGATTGCCCGGCACTCCCGAACACGGCTTTGACCTCCGCGGGGCGCCGGCACTCGGGCTCGACCTGCTTCACGGCGACATCTTGCTTCACGTGTTGCGACAATTCGCCAACCATGATTGGCCCTGGTATTCCCGCCTTGCCCGTGCGGTCGGCGACCATCCGCCCATCGATCTGGGTGCGATCGATATGCCGGTCACCTATGTGGCGGGTACCTGGGATGCGATCACCTCGGCCGAACGAATGCGGGCGGTCAGCAAGCAGACACCCCATAGCCGCTACGTCGAACTGCCGGCCACACACTTCGTGCCGCTGCAGTTTCCTGACCGCATGTCAGCCGAGCTCGACAGTCTTATCGCCCGATGCCGGTTGTGACGAGCGCAAAAAGCTAGCGATGACCGGCCCGACTTCCGCGGCCCGATCCACCACGCAAAAGTGCCCTCCCCCGCGCACCCGGTGAAGCCGGGCGCGGGGAATCAGTGCGGCGAGAATGTCGGCATTCTCCGGCGGGGCCACCGCGTCCGCGCTGCCGGTGATCACCAGGACCTGCTGGGGCAGCCGCGGCAACCACGGCAGGCTGGACCACAGCCAGGTGGCCGCGATGCGCTGGACGAGCTCGTCTGGCCGCAGGCTATCCGGCCAGCTGGCACCGAATTCCCGGCGCACCGTTCGTAACCACTGCCACGCCCACCACTGCGGCACCAACCCCAAGGGGGCGGGCAGCGCGTCCTCCCGCATAGCCCGCCACCAGCTCATCGGGTTGCTTGGTATCCCCCCCAGCCCACAGATAGTCCCTACCAGGATCAGCCCTCGGACCCGGGCGGGCATGTCATAGGCAAGTTGTTGAGCGACCATCCCGCCGAATGAAAACCCCAGCACGTGGGCGTGGTCGATGCCCAGTTCGTCGAGCGCGTCGCCGACCAGTGCCGCGAATCCGGCCATCGTCAGCACGGACCGACAGCCCGCGGCGTCGGGCCGCCCGGGTAGCGCCAACTCGATGCGCTCGAAGCCGTCAAGGTATTGCTCCAACGGCCGCCACGTCGCCGGAGACCCGGCGATTCCGTTCAGCAACACCACCGGCCGCTTAACCAGCGGTGGCGCCAAACATGATAGCCATGCCGGTGGCTAGTACCGCTTGAGCCAAAGCCGAGTGACCCTGCGACCCGCATTCCGCCGCGTGGCGCTGCCCTTTCGGGCGCAGGAGTGTCCGGAAAACCCGGGATATCCAGAACATTGCTGCGAGTGCAAAGCTGACGGTAGCGATCCAGTTCACCGCGTTGACCCAAAAGGGAGACACGCCGCCCGCCGGCATTCCCGGCATCGACGGATCCAGAGAAGCCTGGCTCGTGGCGTTCGACCGGCCCGGCAGCAGACGACCGTCCATGAGGACATACATCCACGCCATCGCCAGCATCATCACACCGTGATATCCCCACAGGCCACGCTGGGGAGCGGCTCGGGCCGTCCCGATGGCCGTCGTCGCAAACCACAGGGCCGCGAGCAAGAAAAACACCGCGGGTCCGATCGTCGGAAACCCTGCGCTCCACGGCCAGGCCATCACCGCCATCGCCACCGCCATCGCGAAATGCAGCCCGTGGTCAACGACCGACATCCATGGCCGGCGTTCCGTGATGATCGTCAGGCCGCTTTCGGCGGCACCCAGCACGAACAATCCGGTGACTACCCAACGAAGCACCAGGTCATGGATCATCCAGGGTCGGCCGCTCTGATCGGTTATCGGGAAACTGACGAAATTGGGGATCGGGGGTTACCTTGCTTACCTTATCGCTACCGCGGCCCGAGACCCGTCTGGGACTCGCGGCCGAAGCGGCGCAGCCGCAGCGAGTTGCTGACCACGCTGACCGAGGAGAATCCCATCGCCGCGCTGGCGAGGATCGGGTTGAGCAGGCCCAGCGCGGCCAGGGGGATGGCGGCGATGTTGTAGCCGAACGCCCACCCCAGGTTTTGGTGGATGGTGCGCAGGGTCTGCCGGGAGAGCTGGATCGCGCGCACGACACCGTCGAGCCGGTCGGACATCAGGGTGATGTCGGAGGCCTCGATGGCCACATCGGTGCCGGTGCCGATCGCGATGCCCAGATCGGCCTGCACCAGCGCGGGGGCGTCGTTGACGCCGTCGCCGACCATCGCCACCCGCCGGCCCTCCCGTTGCAGCCGGCGGATCTCGCTGACCTTGTCTTGGGGCAACACCTCGGCCAGCACCCGCTCGATACCCAGCTGCCCGGCGATCGCGGCCGCCGTGCGGGCGTTATCGCCGGTGATCATGGCGACCTGCAGCCCCATGGCGTGCAGCCGGCGCACCACGGCGGCGGCCTCGTCTTTGACGGTGTCGGCCACCGCGAGCACCCCCACAACCCGCCCGTCATAGCCGACGAACACCGCGGTGAGCTCCCGTTCTTCGAGCCCTGTGGCCGCCGCGGCCAAATGCTCGGGCAGCAGGCAGCCGTGCTCCTCGATTAGGGGGCGCCGCCCCACGCACACCGGTGCGCCGTCGATCTCGGCGCGCATCCCCAGCCCCGCGCGGTTGGCAAAACCCGTGGCCGCGGGGATCGCCAGCCCCCGCTGGCGGGCGGCCGCCACGATCGCCGCCCCGATGGGATGCTCCGAGCCCGACTCCGCCGCGGCGGCCACCCGCAACACCGGATCGGCCTGCTGGCCCCGCTCGGGGATCACCTCGATGAGCTGCATCCGCCCGCGGGTGAGGGTGCCGGTCTTGTCGAACACCACGGTGTCGATCCTCTTGGAGCCCTCCAGCACCTCGGCGCCTTTGATCAAAATCCCCAGATCCGCGCCCCGGCCGGTGCCGACCATGATCGCGGTGGGGGTGGCCAGCCCCAGCGCGCACGGGCAGGCGATGATCAGCACCGCGATCGCGGCGCTCATCCCGGCCAGCGGGTCGAGGATGACCAGCGCCCACTCGGCGAACGTCAACACCGCAATAGCGATGACCACCGGCACAAACACCGCCGAGATCCGGTCGGCCAGCCGCTGCACCGGGGCCTTGCCGGCCTGGGCCTGCTCAACCAGGCGCACGATCTGCGCCAGCGCGGTATCAGAGCCCACCGCGGTGGCCCGCACGCTCAACAGCCCATCGGTGTTGAGGGTCGCCCCGGCGACATGATCGCCCACCGCTTTCTCCACCGGCGCCGACTCCCCGGTAAGCATCGACTCGTCCACCGCGGCGCGCCCCTCGATGACCTCACCATCGACGGGGATCTTCTCCCCCGGGCGCACCCGCATCACATCCCCGACCCGCACCCGCTCCACCGGCACCAGGACTTCGTGGCCGTCCACGAGCAACCGGGCCTCCTTGGCGCCCATCTCCAGCAGCTTGCCGATCGCCTCGGAGGCCTTGCCCCGCGCCCGGGCCTCCAAAGAGCGGCCCAACGTCAAAAACGCGATAATCAGCGCCGCGGTGTCAAAAAACAGCGGCCCGCCCACGAAAAGCCCATAGGTGGAATAGCTGAACGCGGTCAGCGTGCCCAGCGTGATCAGCGTATCCATGTTCGCGCTTAGCGCCCGCGCCCGCTGCGCGGCCCCCCGAAGAAACGGCCAGCCGGCCACGAACTGCACCGGTATCGTCGCGGCGAACGCCGACCAGCGCGCCCACGAGTAATCACAGCAAAACATGGTCAACACAAACACCAGCAGCCCCAGCGGCCAGGCCAGCCACACCCGCCACAACCAGGTGCGCTGCGCGCGCCGACTCTCCTCGCCCGGCGAGGGTGGGCTCGCGGTGACCGGCTCCAGGTGATAGCCCAGGCGCTCGATCGCCTCGCGCAGCCGCTCGACATCCACCTCACCGGGCCGGCAATCCACGCGCGCGATCCCGGTGGCGAAGTTCACCTCCGCCTCGGCCACCCCCGGCTGCTTGGACAACGTCTTCTGCACGCGGGCCGCACACGACCCACACGTCATGCCCGCCACCGCGAACTCGACCTGCGCCGTCAGGGCACGGTCGCTCGCTTCGGCGTGCCAGGATGCTTCAGCCACCATGCAGATTCGCCCCCGAGAAGCGGATAAGGAAGCCCGAGGAGCGGATAAGGAAGGGGGTCACGGCGCTCCGGCGGCGCCACCCGTAGCACCCGAGGCGGCCACCTGGGCGCCAACCCCTCCGGTAGCCGACGGTACGCTCGGTCCGGCTGATGTGCCGGGCGCCGGTAGGCATGCCGCTCCTTTCGTGCCACAGTTAGCTGGGCAACGCTACCGGCGCGGGGTTGGCATAAGGTTGGTCCGGTCTGCGGCGTCCCGGTTCGCAGCGAAGGATTTTGCCGACTCGCGTCATCCGTTCGTCGCGGGCTTTAGGCCCGGCATCGCCATCCCGGCGCATTGCCCTGAGCTTCAGCTTCGCAGCGACCAACGGCCCGCTTAACCAACTTTTAACCAACCCTGTGCAGTAAGAATGCGGGTTAACGCAGCAGTAGTAGTTCGATGCTGCGCAAATTAGAGGGCCATGTGCAAGCGAGGAGCCAAGATGATTTACGCCAAGCCCGGTACCGAGGGAAGCATTGTCGATTTCGCCCCGCGGTACGAGAACTTCATTGGCGGCAAGTGGGTACCGCCTGTCGAGGGCCGCTATTTCGAGAACCCGTCGCCGGTTGACGGCAAGACGTTCTGCGAGGTCCCGCGATCCTCAGCCGCCGACATCGACCTGGCGCTCGATGCCGCGCACGCCGCGGCGGACAAGTGGGGCCGGACACCCGTGGCCGAGCGCTCAAGGCTGCTGAACAAGATCGCCGACCGGATCGAAGAGCACCTCGAAGAGCTGGCGGTGGCCGAGACCTGGGAAAAGGGCAAGCCGGTGCGCGAGGAGCTGGCCGCCGACCTCCCGCTGGCCGTCGACCACTTCCGCTACTTCGCCAGCGTTATCCGCGGGCAAGAGGGCAGTCTCTCCGAGATCGATGAAAACACCGTCGCGTATCACTTCCACGAGCCGTTGGGCGTGGTCGGCCAGATCATTCCGTGGAACTTCCCGATTTTGATGGGTGCCTGGAAGCTGGCTCCCGCCCTGGCGGCCGGCAACTGCGCCGTGCTCAAGCCCGCCGAGCAGACCCCGGTGTCGATCCTGAAAGTGATCGAGCTGATCGCCGACGTGCTGCCGCCCGGGGTGGTCAACGTCGTCAACGGATTCGGTGTCGAGGCCGGCAAGCCGCTGGCCTCCAGCCCGCGGGTGGCCAAGGTGGCGTTTACCGGCGAGACCACCACGGGCCGGCTGATCCTGCAGTACGCCAGCGAAAACATCATCCCGGTCACACTTGAGCTGGGCGGCAAGAGCCCCAACATCTTCCTGCCGGACGTGATGGCCGCCGACGACGCGTTCGTCGACAAGGCCGTCGAGGGCTTCGTGATGTTCGCGCTCAACCAGGGCGAGGTGTGCACCTGCCCGTCGCGCGCGTTGATCCACTCGTCGATCTATGACGCCTTCATAGCTCGGTGCCTGGAACGCACCAAGGCGATAAAGGGCGGCAGCCCGCTGGACACCGACACCATGATCGGCGCGCAGGCCAGCAACGACCAGTACGAAAAGATCTTGTCCTACATCGACATCGGCAAGAAGGAAGGCGCCGAGCTCCTTACCGGCGGTGGCCCGCGTCAGGTCCCCGAGTACCCGGACGGCTACTACATCGAGCCGACGATCTTCAAGGGCACCAACGACATGCGGATCTTCCAGGAGGAGATCTTCGGCCCGGTGGTGTCGGTGACCACGTTCGACTCCACCGAGGAGGCGCTCAAACTGGCCAACGACACGCTTTACGGGCTGGGGGCGGCCGTGTGGACGCGCGACATCAACACCGCCTACCGGATGGGCCGCGAGATCAAGGCCGGCCGGGTGTGGGTCAACTGCTACCACGAATACCCCGCGCATGCGGCGTTCGGCGGGTACAAGAAGTCCGGCATCGGGCGCGAAAGCCACAAGATGATGCTGGAGCACTACCAGCAGACCAAGAACCTGCTGGTCAGCTACTCGCCGAACAAGCTGGGGTTCTTCTGATGGCGACCGGCACGTCGCGGGTCGACATCACGCCGGCCGCCGAGGAGGTGCTGCGCCGGCTGATCGAGCAGCACGGACCGCTGATGTTTCATCAGTCCGGCGGGTGCTGCGACGGCAGCTCGCCGATGTGCTACCCGAGGGGCGAATTCCGCGTCGGGGCGTCCGACGTGCTGCTCGGCACCGTCGGCGCGGATGACACCCCGTTTTGGATGAGCGGTGACCAGTACGAGTACTGGAAGCACACCCATCTCACTGTCGACGTCGTCAAGGGCCGTGGCGGAGGGTTCTCGCTGGAGGCCCCCGAAGGGGTGCGGTTTCTGATCCGGTCGAGGCTGCTAACCGATGAGGAGTTCGAGGCCCAGATTGCCGCAGCGTCATCCGAGCGCAGCGCCACCGGCTGACCGGGAGCTGACGAGAGGGGAACACCACCCCGCGGCCACACCGCGGCCGGGTGGGCTGGAAGGGCTTTCAGCGAAGTCCCTGAGCCAACCGTCTCCGCGGAAACGCTGGGCCAGCAGCTGGTGAGCGCTGGCCCAGCGTTTCCCGCCAGCGGGTGAGGGACCTGAAAGTCACGCGGACAGCGGGGCTGAATACCTGCAGGCGCCTCCGATGTGAAGCTGTGCCACGAGCAAACACCGATCAACAAGGGACGGCCAAACCGGCGAAAGGAGAGGAACGGATGAAAACCAAAGCGGCGGTGCTCTTCGAGGGCGGCAAGCCCTTCGAGATCGTCGAACTCGACCTTGATGGCCCGCGAGCCGGAGAGGTGCTGATCAAATACACGCACGCTGGCCTGTGCCATTCCGATCTGCATCTCACCGACGGCGATCTTCCGCCCCGGTTCCCGATCGTCGGCGGGCACGAGGGCGCGGGAATCATCGAGGACGTCGGCGAGGGCGTCACCAAGGTCAAGCCGGGCGATCACGTGGTGTGCAGCTTCATCCCCAACTGTGGGCGATGCCGCTACTGCGCCACCGGCCACTCGAGCTTGTGCGACATGGGCGCGACGATCCTCGAGGGCTGCATGCCGGACGGGTCGTTCCGGTTCCATTTGGGCGACGCCGATTTCGGCGCGATGTGCATGCTGGGCACCTTTGCCGAGCGGGCGACGATCTCGGAGCACTCGGTAGTCAAGGTCGATGACTGGCTGTCTCTGGAGAGCGCGGTGCTGGTGGGTTGCGGGGTGCCGACCGGGTGGGGCAGCGCCACCTACGCCGGTGCCGTCCACGCCGGGGACACCACCGTGGTGTACGGCATCGGGGGTGTCGGCATCAACGCCGTGCAGGGCGCCAAGCATGCGGGCGCGAAATATGTGATCGCGGTCGACCCGGTCGAGTTCAAACGCGAGACCGCGCTGAAGTTTGGTGCCACCCACGCGTTCGCGACGGCGGACGAGGCGGCGGCAAAGATCACCGAACTGACCTGGGGGCAGATGGCCGATCAGGCGATCATCACCGTCGGCACCGTCGACGAGCAGGTGGTCAGCGACGCCTTCAACGCAATCGGCAAGGGCGGCACGGTGGTGATCACCGGGCTGGCAAACCCCGCGAAACTGACCGTGCATGTGTCCGGCTGCGTGATGACGCTCTACGAGAAGACGATCAGGGGCAGCCTGTTCGGGTCGGCGAATCCCCAGTACGACATCGTCAAGCTGCTGCGGCTCTACGACGCCGGCCAGCTGAAGCTGGACGAGCTGATCACCACGAAGTACACCCTTGAGCAGGTCAACGAGGGTTACCAGGATTTGCGGGACGGCAAGAACATCCGGGGAGTCATCGTCCATGCCACCTGAGCCGAGCTACGCGTCGGGACGCGCGAACGTCCCACTGCTCGGCGACACGATCGGTGACAATTTCGACCGCGCGGTGCGGGCGTTTGGCGACCGCACCGCGCTGGTCGAATGCTGGACGGGCCGGCGCTGGACGTATCGGGAGCTAGCGTCGGAGATTGATGCCTTAGCGCTTGGTCTGCTCGCATGCGGGATCACCAAGGGCGACCGGGTGGGCATCTGGGCGCCCAACTGCGCGGAGTGGACGTTTACCCAATACGCGACCGCGAAAATCGGGGCGATCCTGGTCAACATCAACCCCGCCTATCGTGTCCACGAGCTGGAGTATGTCCTCAACCAGGCCGGCGTCGGCTTGCTGATCGCGGCGGAAAAGTTCAAGACCTCCGACTACGCCCGGATGATCGGGGAAGTCCGGCCGCGATGTGCGGCTCTCAAACATGTGGTGCTGCTCGGCAGCGACGATTGGCGGGCGTTGCTCGACGCCGGCCGGCGGGCCGATCCCACGCAGCTGTCGCAGCTGGGTGAGATCCTGAGCGCCGACGACCCGATCAACATTCAATACACGTCGGGCACCACCGGGTTTCCGAAAGGCGCCACGCTAAGCCACCACGGCATCCTCAACAACGGCTTTTTCGTTGGGGAGATATGCCGCTACACCGAGGCCGACCGGATTTGCGTCCCGGTGCCCTTCTACCACTGCTTCGGCATGGTGCTGGGCAACCTGGCGGCGACAAGCCACGGCGCCTGCGTGGTGCTGCCGGCACCGTCGTTCGAGCCGCGGGCCACTCTTCAGGCCGTACAGGCCGAGCGCTGCACATCGCTCTACGGCGTGCCCACGATGTTCGTCGCCGAACTGGCCGAGCCCGCATTCGATGACTTTGACCTGGCCAGCCTGCGAACCGGCATCATGGCCGGCTCACCGTGCCCGGTGGAGGTGATGAAACAAGTCATCGAGCGCATGGGCATCACCGACATCACGATCTGCTACGGCATGACCGAGACCTCGCCGGTGTCAACGCAGACCAGCGCCGAGGATTCCATCGACCGGCGAGTGTCCACCGTGGGGCGGGTGCACCCGCACCTGGAGGTCAAGATCGTCGACCCGCACAGCGGGGTGACGGTGCCCCGGGGCACGCCGGGCGAATTGTGCACCCGCGGGTACTCGGTGATGCTGGGCTATTGGGAGCGACCCGACTTGACCGCCGAGGTGATCGACGCCGCCCGTTGGATGCACACCGGGGATTTGGCGATCATGGACGCCGAGGGCTATGTGAGCATCGTCGGCCGGATCAAGGACATGGTGATCCGCGGCGGGGAGAACATCTACCCGCGGGAGATCGAAGAATTTCTGCACACCCATCCCGATATCGTGGATGTTCAGGTGATCGGCGTTCCCGATCCCCGATACGGAGAAGAGCTCATGGCGTGGGTCCGGTTGCGCGACGGAGCCCGGCCGCTGACCGCCGAGGATCTGCGGGCTTTCGCCGCCGGCAAGCTGGCGCACTACAAAATCCCGCGCTACGTCCACGTGGTCGACACCTTCCCGATGACGGTCACCGGCAAGGTTCGCAAAGTCGAAATGCGCGAGATGGCCATCGAAATGCTTCGCCGGCAAACAAGCCAGCGCACGGTCCGGCAAACACTGTAGGTCGCTCGGCGCGCCGCGCATTGCGGCCCGGCGGTGGCGCGGTGACGGTGCCCGCGGTGGCGCGGTGATGGCGCCCGCCTGAGGCCGTCGCGAGGTCCGCGCCGGGATTTTGACCAGCGGGCACGTAATGCTAGTCACGGGCGGATAACAGACGCTATGCTGCCAACGACGTCGAACCGGGGTGTTCGTGACAGAGCCCCGGCCGGCGGACAAGTCGATACTGAACCAACCTCTTACCAACCTTGCGGTGCGAGTGTGTGGCGCCGCGCGCGGGGTGAGTTCGTGCCGACGCTGGTGCGATGACTGGATGGACGACCGGGCAACGAGTCGGTGGTCACCCACCGAGACGGGCAAGGAGGGGATGGGTGCGGCATAACGCGGCAGTGCGTGTCGGTGTGGGAGGCCTCCGATCGTGAGGACGCAGCGATGACGGCGCCGACCGGGGTGGCCACCTACGCCGGGGGCCGGCTACGGGAGCCAGTAGCGCTGGTTGGCGGTTTCGCCCGGATGTGCGCGCTGACCGGCAAGGCCCTTTTCCGCTGGCCACTGGAGTGGCGTGAGCTGGTTGAGCAATGCTGGTTTCTGCTGAGCGTCACCCTGTTGCCGACGATTATGGCCTCGATTCCGCTGACCGTGCTGCTGACCTTCACGTTGAACGTGCTGCTGGCCGAGTTCGGCGCGGCAGACATCTCGGGTGCGGGCGCGGCCATCGGCGCGGTCACCCAACTAGGTCCGCTGACCACGGTGCTGGTGATCGCCGGCGCCGGCTCGACCGCCATCTGCGCCGACTTGGGCGCGCGCACCATCCGTGAGGAGATCGACGCGATGGAGGTGATGGGCATCGACCCCATCCATCGGTTGGTGGTGCCCCGCGTGGTCGCCGCGACCGTGGTTTCGGGCTTGCTTAACAGCCTGGTCGTCATCGTCGGGCTGGTCGGCGGCTTTCTCTTCAGCGTGTATCTCCAGCACATCTCGGCGGGCTCTTTCTTGTCCACGCTGACCCTGCTGACCGGTCTGCCCGAGGTGGTCATCGCGACGGTGAAAGCGGTGACGTTCGGGCTGATCGCCGGCCTGGTCGGCTGCTACCGGGGTCTGACGGTCTCGGGCGGCGCTAAGGGCGTGGGCACCGCCGTCAACGAAACCATCGTGTTGTGCGTGGTCGCCCTGTACGCGGTCAACGCGATTCTCACCACCATCGGCGTGCGATTCGGGACGGCTCACTGAGATGGCCAACGCTCCCGTTCTGCGCGCGCGGTTCCCGCGTCTTGCTGCCGGCCTCGACCGCTACGCCGGCAGCCCGGGACGCTTCCTGGACGCCTTCGGGCGGATGGTGTGGTTCGCGTTGGCGAGCCTGGGTCAGATCGTGTTCACGCTGCGCCGCTATCGCGCCGAGACGCTGCGGCTCATCGCCCAGATCGGCATGGGCACCGGCGCGCTGGCCGTCGTGGGTGGCACCGTCGCAATCGTCGCCTTCGTGACGCTGGCCGGGGCGTCGCTGGTCGCCATCCAGGGCTTCGCGTCGCTGGGCAACATCGGCGTCGGCGTATTCACCGCGTTTTTCGCCGCCCTGGTCAACGTGCGCATCGCCGCGCCGGTGGTCACCGGCATTGCGCTGGCCGCGACGGTCGGCGCCGGCGCCACCGCGGAACTGGGCGCCATGCGCATCAGCGAGGAGATCGATGCGCTGGAGGTGATGGGGGTCAAGTCGATCGCGTACCTGGCGTCCACCCGGATGATCGCCGTGACCGTGGTGATCGGCCCGCTGTACGCGCTGGCGATGCTCATGGCGTTCCTGTCCCCGCAGCTGGTCACCACCGGGCTCTACGGGCAGCCGACCGGCACCTATAACCACTACTTTCGGACGTTTCTGCGGCCCGACGACGTGCTGTGGTCATTCGTCGAGGCCATCATCATCGCGCTACTCGTGATGGTCACCCACTGCTACTACGGCTTCACCGCCGCGGGTGGGCCGGTGGGCGTCGGTGAAGCCGTCGGCCGGTCCATGCGCTTCTCACTGGTTGCGGTGGTGGCGGTGGCCATGCTCGGCTCACTGGCGCTGTACGGTGTCAACCCCAACTTCAACCTCACGGTGTGACGGCCATGACGACACAGATCACGGCGATCCCGCAGCGCACCCCGCCGTATAAGACCGTGGCCGCCATCGCGCTGGCGGTGCTCACGCTCATCGGCGTCCTGATTTTCGTGCAGTTCCGGGGCGGTTTCACGCCGAAGGTGCCGCTGACGCTGGTGGCCGACCGGGCGGGGCTGCTGGTCGGTCCGGGGTCGAAGGTGACCCTCAACGGCGTCCGGATCGGCCAGGTGGCAAACATCAGCGAGATCGACCGGGACGGCAAGCCGGCGGCCAAGTTCACCCTTGACGTGTCACCGCAGTATTTGCCGCTGATTCCGGACAACGTGGTCGCCGCGATCAAGGCGACCACGTTGTTTGGCGAGAAGTATGTGGCGCTGCGCTCGCCGAAGCATCCGGGCGCGCCGATCAGCAGGGCCACCGTCATCGACGCCAGGTCGGTGACCACCGAGATCAACACGGTCTTTGAGACCCTGACTTCCATTGCGCAGTCGGTGGATCCGGTCAAGCTGAACCTGACGCTAGGTGGCCTCGCGGAGGCGTTCTCGGGCTTGGGGGACAAGTTCGGCAGCTCGCTGGTCAACGGCGACCGGTTTCTTGACAATCTCAATCCGCGGATGGAGCAGTTGCGCCACGACGTCGGGAAGCTAGCGCAGGTCGGCGATATCCTGGCCGACGCGTCCCCGGATCTGTGGAGCGCCCTGGCCAACCTCACCACCACGGCGCGCACCCTCAACGAGCAGCAAAAGGATTTGGACGCGACGCTGCTGGCGGCCACCGGCTTCGCTAACACCGGCGCCGACGTGCTGGATCGAAGCCGGACGCATCTGGTGCAGACGCTGAGCGAGTTGGTTCCCACCACCGGGCTGCTGGACACCTACAGCCCCGAGCTGTTCTGCATGATTCGCAACGCCGCCGAGGTGGAGCCCGCGGTCAAGGAAACGGAAGCCGGCAACGGGTATTCCGTTCGGGTGCGCACCCAGGTTGTCGGTGGCGTCAACCCGTACGTCTATCCCGACAACCTGCCCCGGGTCAACGCCCGCGGCGGCCCCGGCGGGGCGCCCGGCTGCTGGCAGAAGATCACCCGTGATCTATGGCCGGCGCCCACTTTGCTGATGGACACCGGGGCCAGCATCGCGCCCTACAACCATTTCGAGATCGGCACACCGTGGGCGACCGAATACGTGTGGGGACGCCAGATGGGGGAGTACACGATCAACCCATGAACATCACTCCGAGCGCCATCAAACTCGCCATCGTTTCGCTGGTGCTGCTGGCCTTCACCGCGCTCACCGTGGTGGTCTTCGGCCAACTGCGATTCGAGAACACCACCGGCTACTCCGCGGAGTTCTCCTCGGCCAGCGGGCTGCGCCCCGGCCAGTTCGTCCGGGCTTCCGGGGTGGAGGTCGGCAAGGTCAAAAGGGTGCGGCTGATCGACGGCGACAAACGCGTGCGGGTGGACTTCGACGTTGACCGCTCGCTTCCGCTGTATCAGTCGACCACCGCGCACATCCGCTACGCCAACCTGATCGGCGATCGCTACCTGGAGCTTCAGCGTGGCACCGGTGCGGGCGCCGACCGGCTGCTGCCGGCGGGCGGGTTCATTCCGCTGGCGCGCACCGCACCGGCCCTGGATCTCGACGCGCTGATCGGCGGGTTCCGGCCGGTGTTTCGCGCGCTGGACCCGCAAAAGGTCAACACCATCGCCTCGGCGATCATCACGGTGTTTCAAGGGCAGGGCGGCACCATCAACGACATCTTGGACCAAACCGCGCGGCTCACCTCCGCCCTGGCCGACCGCGACGAGGCGATCGGCTCGGTGGTAAAGAACCTGAACACCGTGCTGGACACCATCGTCAAACACGCGGGGGAGGCCGACGCGACCGTGGTCAAACTCGAAACGTTGATCACCGGGTTGTCGAATCGGGCCGACCCGCTCGCGCAGAGCGTGGCCAATCTAAGCAATGCCACCGCCCAGCTGAACGGCCTATTAGCAGACAACCGGCCGCTGCTGCAAAAGACGGTCTCCTCCGCGCAGGGCGTCTTGCAGCCCCTCGTCGACCAGGCCGACCGGCTGGATGACCTGGCCCATAAACTGCCGACCGCGCTCACCCTCGTGGGGCGCAGCGCCGGCACCTACGGCGACTTCGTCAACCTTTACATATGTGACGTCACGCTCACGCTGAACGGCCTGCAGCCCGGCGGCCCGGTCCGCACGGTCAGGCTCTTTCAGCAGCCGACCGGAAGGTGCACACCGCAATGAGGGCACTCGAGCCGGCAAACCGGGTCCGGACCGGGACCATAGCGATCATCTTGGCACTGCTGGTCACGGCGGTGGGCCAGAGTTTCACCAGTGTGCCCATGCTTTCCGCCCAGCCCCGCTACTACGGCGAGTTCAAGGATTCGGGTGGGTTGCACGTCGGCGACAAGGTGCGCATCACCGGCGTGGACGTCGGCGCGGTGCAGGACTTGAAGATCGCCACCGGCCATGTGGTGATCGGGTTTACCACCGGCGACCACACCATCGGCACCAAGAGCCGGCTCTCCATCCGCACCGACACCATTTTGGGCCGAAAGCTGCTGGAGATCGAGCCGGGCGGCGACCAGCGGCTGCGTCCCGGCGGGACCTTGCGGCTGGGCCAAACCACTACCCCCTACCAGATCTACGACGCGTTCTTCGACGCCACCAAGGCCGCTTCCGGCTGGGACATCAACACCGTCAAGGAATCGCTGCACGTGCTGACACAGACGGTCGACCAGACCTACCCGCATTTGAGCGCCGCCCTCAACGGGGTGCAGCGCTTTGCCGACACCGTCGGCAAACGCGACGAGCGGGTGCAGCATCTGCTCGGTGAGACCAGCAAGGTGGCCGGTGTGCTGGGCGTGCACGGCGAGCAACTCAACCGGCTGCTGGTGAACGCGCAAACCCTGCTGATCGCTATCAACCAGCGTGAGCAGGCGGTATCCGCCCTGCTGGGCAACCTCAGGGCGGTCTCGACGCAGGTCCAGGGTCTGATCACCGACAACCCCAACCTGAACACCGTGCTCAAGCAGGTGAACGTGGTCAGCGACGTACTGGTCAAGCGCAAGGACGATCTGCGGGCCGCGGTCACCGAACTCGGCCAATTCGTGGCGTCGCTGTCCGAGGTGGTGTCGTCGGGACCCTATGTCAAGATGGCCACCTATAACTTCATCCCGTCCTATCAGATGATGCAGCCGTGGGTCGACGCGGCGTTCAAGAAGCGTGGCATCGACCCCGAGGAGTTCTGGCGCAACGCCGGATTGCCGGCGTTCCGGTATCCCGATCCCAACGGCACCCGGTTCCCCAACGGCGCGCCGCCGCCCGCACCCCCGGTGCTGGAGGGCACCCCGGATCATCCGGGACCTGCCGTTCCGCCGGGAACCGCGTGCTCGTACGCGCCGGCGCCCGGAGCGTTCCCGCGGCCCGGGAACCCGCTGCCGTGCGCGGGCGTGGAGACCGCCCCGTTCGGGGGTGTTTTCCCGGCGCCGATCGACGTGCAGACATCGCCGCCGAACCCGAACGGCCTGCCACCCACAGCGGGGATACCCATCGCTGGGCAGCCGGGTGAGCCGGCCCCGGATGTGCCCGGCACGCCGGTGCCGCTTCCCCCGAACGCGCCGCCGGGCGCGCGCACGGAGCACCTCGCGCCGGCCGGCCCGACCCCGCCGCTGTCGACTTTCGCGCCCATGCTGCCTCCGGGACCGCCCGCGCCCCCGGGGCCGGGGCCGCAGTTGCCGGCTCCGTTCATCACCCCGGAAGGGACGGGTGGTAGCGGCGTCACGGGAGGTAGCCAGAATTGACCACGCTCTTTGACCTTGGCAGGCTGCGGCGGCTGCGTCGCGGCTCGGTCGTCGTCGCCGCGCTGGCGGTGGCGGTGGTGCTGGTTGTCGCATTCGTGGCCCGGCTGGCCTACCAAAAGTTGACGACCAACACGATTACCGCTTACTTCACGCAGGCCATCGCCCTGTATCCGGGTGACCAGGTGACGATCATGGGGGTGCCTGCCGGCTCGGTCGATCGGGTTGTGCCGGCCGGCGACAAGATGAAAGTGATCTTTCATTACCAGAGCAAGTACAAGGTGCCCGCCGACGCCTCTGCGGTGATCGTCAACCCCACTCTGGTCGCGGCGCGCAACATCCAGTTGGAACCCGCCTACAACGGAGGCCCGGTGCTGACGAACAACGCCGTGATTCCCCTCGAGCGCACGCAAGTGCCGGTGGAGTGGGACGATTTGCGTGACAGCATCAGCAAGACGGTCGAGGCGCTGGGGCCCACACCCCAGCAACCCAAGGGCCCGTTCGGCGATGCCATCGAGGCCCTCGCCGACGGGCTGGCCGGCAAGGGCGACGAAATCAACAAGTCGCTGAACAGCCTGTCTACGGCGCTGTCGGCGCTGCACGAAAGCCGCGGAGAGACATTCGCGGTGCTACGCGGCCTGGCCACTTTCCTGAACGCGCTGCACATCAGCGAGCAGCAACTGGTATCGCTGAACAGCAACCTGGCCCAGCTGACGGCCAGCCTGACCCCGAACGACCACGCCGTCGCCGACGCGGTGCGGCAGCTCAACACCTTGCTGCCGGTGTTGCGCAAGTTCCTCAACGACAACGGTCAGGTGGCGATCCGTGACGTCAACAACCTCTCCGAGGCAACCACCCCGCTGGTGCAGCCCGACACCGCGAACGACCTGGAGAATTTCCTGCATGTTTTCCCGACGTTCGCGGCCAACGTCAGCAACGTCTATCACCCCAGCCACGGTTCCTTGACGATCATCCCGATCATCCCGGGGGTCAGCAGCTACGCCAACCCGCTGCAGTTCGTCTGCAGTACCATCCAGGCCGGCAGCCGACTCGGCTACCAGGAGTCGGCGGAGCTGTGCGCGCAGTATCTGACACCGGTGCTGGACGCGATCAAGTTCAACTACCTGCCGTTCGGCATCTTGCCGGTCAGCACCGCCGAGACACTGCCCAAAGAGGTGGCCTACTCCGAGCCGCGGCTGCAACCGCCGCCGGGCTACAAGGACACCACGGTGCCGGGAATATTCTCCCCGGACACCCCGCTGTCGCACGGAAACTTCGCGCCCGGGTGGGTGACCGCACCCGGGATGCAGGGTACCCAGGTCAGCCCCGCCACCAGCTTCCTGCTGACGCCCGAGTCGATGGCCGAGTTGATGGGCGGGCCGGACATCCCGCCGGTGGAATCCACCCTGCAGACCCCCCCGGGTCCACCCAACGCCTACAACGAGTACCCGGTGCTGCCGCCGATCGGCTTGCAGGCGCCGCAGGTGCCGATACCACCGCCACCGCCCGGCCCGGATGTGATCCCGGGACCGGTGGCACCGACGCCGGCCCCGGTGGCTGGGCCACTGCCGGCCGAGGCGGCAGCGGGAGCGGGCCAATGAGCACCGCGGGGGTGACGCGCCGGATCCGCCGGGCGGCCCGGCGGGCGGCGGTCGTCCTGGTGAGCGCGGTCGCGCTGAGCTCGTGCGCGCAGTGGCACGGCATCTCCAACGTGCCGATCCCCGGGGGGCCGGGCACCGGTCCCGGCTCATACACCATCTACGTGCAGATGCCCGACACTCTGGCGCTCAACACCAATAGCAAGGTCATGGTCGCCGATGTCTACGTGGGGCGGGTGCGGGCGATCGCGCTGAAAAACTGGGTCGCTGTGTTAACGCTCGACGTGCAGAAAGGGGTGCGCCTGCCGCGCAACGCCACCGCCAAGATCGGCCAGACCAGCCTGCTGGGCACCCAGCATGTGGAACTGGCGCCGCCGGCGGAGAACCCCTCGCCGGAACCGCTGAAAAACGGTGACACCATCCCGTTGCAAAACTCGTCGGCGTTCCCCACCACCGAGCAGACCCTAGCCAGCATCGCGATGGTGCTGCGGGGTGGGGGCCTAACGAACCTGGAGGTGCTTCAGGACGAGGCCTACAAAATCGTCAACGGGCGCGCCGACCAGATCCGCGTGCTGCTCGACAAGCTAGACACCTTCACCGCCAAACTCGAGGAGCAGGTCGGTGACCTCACCCACGCGATCGACGCTGCCGACCGGCTGCTGGCGATGGCGGCCGAACACAACAACACCCTGAATCGGGCGCTGACCGAGTTGCCGCCATTGGTGACGTACCTGGGGGACTCGCGCGGCAAGGTGATCGACGCGGTCGAGGCGCTGGGGCGGTTCAGCGATGTCACCGTGCGAACGGTCGGCCCGGCGCGGAGCCCCCTGCACCGCGACCTGGTGTCCTTGCAGCGTCCGCTCACCCAGCTGGTGCGGGCGGCGCCGTACGTAGTGCCGGCGCTGAAGATCGCGCTCACCGCGCCGTTCGACATCGACGCCGTGCCGAAGTCGTTCCGGGGAGACTTCTGGAACACCTCGCTGAACCTCGATCTGACGTTCGCCGCCCTCGACAACGGCCTGCTCACCGGAACCGGCTTCTCGGGAGCGCTGCGCGCCCTCGAGCAGTCCTTCGGCCACGATCCGAACGCGATGATCCCCGACGTCAGATACACGTCCAACCCGAACGACGCGCCGGGCGGGCCGCTGGTGGAAAGAGGTCAGTGAGCCATGATCACCCCGTTCGTCAAAAAGCAGCTCATCGTGTTCACCGTCCTGGGGGTGATCGCGCTGCTGGGCCTGGGTGTGTACTACTTGCGCCTGCCGGCCGTCGCCGGTATCGGCCAATACACCCTGAAGGCCGATCTGCCGTCTTCCGGGGGCCTGTATCGGACCGCCAACGTGACCTACCGCGGTGTGACCATCGGCAAGGTCACCGCCGTGGAGCCGACGAAGACCGGCGTGCTGGCGACGATGAGCATCGACAGCCGCTACAAGATCCCGATCGACGCGACCGCCAACGTGCATTCGGTGTCCGCGGTCGGCGAGCAATACCTGGATCTGGTGTCCACCGGCAAGCCGGGCAAATACCTCTCACCGGGGCAAACCATCACCACGGGCACCGTACCCGCCGAGATCGGCACGGCATTGGACACCCTGCAGCGCGGATTGGCTGCGCTGCCGAAAAACAAGATCGCCCAGCTGCTCGACGAGACCTCGCGAGCGGTCGGCGGTTTGGGGCCGGCGCTGCACCGGCTGGTTGATGCCACGCAGGCCCTGACCGGCGACTTCGCCGCCAACACCGCCGATGTCGACGACGTCATCGCCAACAGCGCTCCGCTGCTCAACAGCCAGGCGGCCTCCGGTGCCCAGATCCGGCGATGGGTGCACAACCTGAGCACCGTGGCCGCTCAGACCGCGCAAACCGATCCGCAGCTGAAAAGCGTGCTGAGCAACGCCGCCCCGACGCTGGACGCCGCCAACGACGTGGTTGGCGGGGTGCGCGAGTCGCTGCCGCAGACCCTGGCCAATCTCGATATCGTCGCCGGTTTGCTGCTGCGCTATCAGAAAGGCGTCGAGCAGGTTTTGGTGCTGCTGCCGCAGGCGCCCGCCGTCGCCCAAACGACGACGCTGCCGTTTCCCGGCGAGGCCCGCGTGGACCTGGGGCTGGCGATCAACCAGCCGCCCCCTTGCCTGACCGGCTTCCTGCCGGCACCGCAGTGGCGGTCCCCGGCCGACACCAGCATCGCGCCGCTGCCCTCCGGGACGTACTGCAAGATCCCGCAGGACACCAAGGCCAACGCCGTACGGGGGGCGCGCAACATTCCCTGTGTCGACGTTCCCGGCAAGCGCGCCGCGACCCCCCAGGAGTGTCGCAGCGACAAGCCCTACACCCCGTTGGGCACCAACCCGTGGTATGGCGACCCGAACCAGATCCGCAACTGCCCGGCGCCGGGAGCGCGCTGCGACCAGCCGGTGAACCCGGGTGAGGTGATCCCGGCACCGACGGTGGACACCGGGTTGAACCCGCTTCCCGCCGACAAGGTCCCCGGGACGCCGCCGCCGGTCAGCGACCCGCTGTCACGCCCGGGGTCGGGCACCGTGGAATGCAACGGTCAGCAGCCCAACCCGTGCGTCTACACACCGGCGCCGTCGCCGCTGGCATTCACTGCCCCAGCCGGTCAAGTCACCGGACCCGACGGTGTGCGCTACTCCGTCCAGAACTCAATACCAGGAGACGACGGATGGAAGAGGATGCTGGCCCCAGCCGGCTGACCCCTCGCGATGCCGATGCGGCCGCCACTGGAGACGGCTCGGCGCGCCATCGGCGCCGGTGGCTGATCGCGGTGGCGTCGGTGCTGGCGGTCCTCGCCGCCGGCGTCGCGGTGAGCGGGGTTGCGGCGCTTCGCGCCCACCGGAGCAGCACCGCCGTCGCCGCCGCTAACGCCGCCGCCGTCATGGCCGCCAAAGACTGCATCGCGGCCACGCAGCCGGCCGACGTGACCGCGCTGCCCATCAGCCAGCGCAAGCTCGACGAGTGCGCCACCGGGGAATTCAAAACCCAGGCGGCGTGGTACAGCGCTATCTTGACCGAGGCCTACCAGGCGCAGAACCTCCACGTCCGGCTGCCGGGCATGGACGCCGCCGTCGAACGCACCAACGACGACGGCTCGATTACCGCGCTGGTGGTCTTTCGGGCCACGATTTCCCAGGAAGGCGCTCCCGACCGGGAAAACAGCTACCGGGTCCGCGTGAAGCTTGTGCGCGAGAACGGGCAGTTCAAGGTCGCCAAGCTCGATCAGGTGGCCAAGTGACGGTAGCCGAGGCTGACCCGCAGATCAGCGCTGGACTCGACGCGGCGGCACCGGCCGCCCCGGCGCCGTGGCTTGCGCGCGCTGGGGCGCTGGCGGTGGATGTGCTGCCCGGCGCCACCGTGGCGGTGACGGCGGTGCTGGTGGCGCTGGCGGTGCCGCTGCGCGGCCGGTGGTGGTGGGTGTGCGTCTCGATCGGCGCGGTCGCGGTTTTGTGGACGACCACCAACCGCCTGCTGCTGCCGGTGCTCCGCGGGCAGAGCCTCGGGCGGGCCGTTTTCGGCATCACGATCGCGCATCGCAACGGCAACGCCGTCGGACCGTGGCGGCTATTGTTGCGCGATCTGGCGCACCTGCTGGACACCGCCCCGCTGCTCATCGGGTGGCTCTGGCCGTTATGGGATTCCCGCGGGGGCACCTTTGCGGACATGCTGACGCGTACCGAGGCGCGCGTGCGTCAACCGGGGGCAGCGGATCGCGACGGGCGTCGCCTGGCCGCGGCGGTGATGGCGGCCGCCGCGGCGCTGTGCGCGGTCGCCGCCGCCATCAGCGATACCGTGGTGCGCCAACACGATCGGGCGATCAGCGAGGCCCGAGCGCAGATCGCGGCGCAGGGCCCGCGGATGGTCGCGCAAATGCTCAGCTACGCCCCGGAGACCATCCGCGGCGACTTCGACCGCGCGTTGTCCCTGGCAAGCGAGAACTACCGCGGTAGATTGTCGGACCTGCAGCGGGCGGCGCAGCAGGCGGGACCGGTGCGCAACGAGTACTGGGTGACCGAGAGCTCGGTGCTGTCCGCGACTCCGGAACGGGCCGTGATGCTGTTGTTCCTGCAGGGCGAGCGGGGCGCGCCGCCCAAGCAGCGCTACCTCGCCGCCGCGGTGCGGGTGGCCTTCGTCAAGTCGGGCAAGCCGGGCGCGGCCGGCTGGCGCGTCGACGACATCGCGGTCTCAACCGAGCCAAAGACCGCCGGGGCCAAACCATGAGCCCCCGCCGCAAACTCGCACCCGGCTACGAGCCGGCCTTCGCGGCGCCACCGCCGCCGCCGGCACGGCGCTGGGGATTGCCCCTCGTGGCGATCCTCACCGCGGCCACCGCGGCAGCGGCGATAACCGTGTGCGCAGCGGAGCTGTATTCCCATGAGACACAACGACGTGCGACGATCCGGGCCGCCGCCGCGCTGACCTACGTGCGGTCCTTCATGACGGAATTCACCTCTCCGGATCCGTTCCACGCCAACGCCTATACCGATCGCATCCTGGCCCAGGCTACCGGCGACTTCGCCGAGCAGTACCGTCAACGCCAGAACGAGATACTCCTGCAGGTAGCCCAGGCTGAGCCGGCCACAGGCACCGTCCTCGACGCCGGCGTCTCTAGGCAAAACGATGACGGCAGCATCGACGTGCTGGTGACCACGAAGTTCACCGCGAAATCTCCGGACGGCAAACTACAGGTGGAACGAACAAACCGATGGGTGGTCACGGCCAGACAGGAAGGGGAACGGTGGAAGATCAGCAACGTGAACCCCAAGATCTGACCGGCGCCGACCCCGAGGGCCTTGACGCTGCGGGCCGCAGCGAGACCGGCCACCCGGCCGCGGAAGCCCCCACTGCCGATCGCCCGAGCCGCCGGCTCGACACCTGGCTGTGCACCGCGGTCGCCGCGGCGGCGGTGTTGTTCGTCGGGTCGGCCGCGTTCGCCGCCGCGGCGTCACAGCCGTATCTGGCCGACCGCGTCACGGCGGCCAACAAGATGAAGGTCGCGCGCACCGCGGCGGCGGCGGTCACCACGTTGTGGACCTACACCCCGGACACGATCGACACCCTGCCCGACCGTGCCGGGCAATACCTCAGCGGCGACTTCGACGCGCAATACCGCAAATTCCTCGAAGCGGCGATCATGCCCAACAAGCAAGCGCGGGTAACCGATAAGACGACGGTCGTCGGGGTGGCCGTCGAATCGTTGAACGCCCCGGACGCCGTGGCGCTCGTCCTGACCAACACCACGGCGACCAGCCCGCTGACCAAAAGCATTCCGTCGCTGAAATACGTGGGCTACCGATTGGCCATGAAACAGCGGGGCTCACGTTGGCTGGTGACCAAGATGGCGACCATCAGCTTTTTCGATTTGACACCGCAGATCTAGCCGCAAGGAGACCAGGGTGGGTCACAGAAAAGTTCCGCTGGCGTGGACCGTTGTCGTGGCGGTCGGGGTGATCGTGGTCATCCTCGTGGTGTCATGGCAGCTTTTTCCGCGGCTGATCGCCGCGCAACACCTGATCAACGACCTCAACCCGGCGTTTGCGCCCGATCGGGTCAAGGGGGACCGTGCGGGTGTGCAGATGGTCGCCGCCGCGACCAACGCCGCCGACATGATGATGCACGAGGACGGCGCGAAGGCTGAGGTGCCGAAGCTCATCGACTACATCGCCGCTCAGACCGGACAGTCCCCCCAGGACACGGAGGCGATGCTGAAAAAGGACTACCCGCACATCACCGGGTTTTTAACCTCGTTGACCCTCCCCGAGGTCAGCGCCGAACTGCCCAAGCTGGTACACTACCTCGGCACCGTGCTGTTTATGACGCCGGATCAGGTGAACCACATGCTGGCGACCGATTACCCGAAGATCTATCAGGTGATCGTCAACCTGCCGCAGCTGACCGCGGGCTGGGACGCGATACCGGGCACCGAGAAACTCACCCGATTCAACGGCACGCCGGTGCGCACCATGCCGCAGCTGAGCAACTACTTCAGCCAGGAGCTGGTGGCTCCCGTCGAGCGCCAACAGGGCAATTTCCGCCCGCTGGGCACTCGGGGCGGTGTGGAGTTCCTGGCTCCCCTGCTGCTGGCACTGGGTATCGTGGTGATCCTCTTCGGCACGACAATGGTCGTGACGACCTGGCGGGGGGTGCCGGAAAATCCGCTCCGATTCGCGTGGGTGGTCGTCCCGGTGGTCGGTGCCGCCGTCGTCGGGTTGGTGCTCGGGCTGAATCTGTTCCCCCGGCTGATCGGGGGACAGACCCTGCTCAACGCCACCCGTCCGATGTTTGCGCTGGACCGCGTCCAGGGGGATCGCGCCGGCATCGAATTCATCTCGGTCTTCGTCAATGCCCTCGGGCCGGCGGTCTTGCCCGACGGAGGCGTGACGGAGGAGTACCCCAAGCTGCTTGACCACGTGGCAAAGGAAGTCGGTGTTCCCGTGAAGGTCGTCGAGGATCTGGTGCACCTCGATTTCCCGCACACCGCCCGGCTACTGGACGGGGTGCCGTTCTCGGCCTCCGTCGCGGAGGCGTGGAAGCTGGTTGACCATGTGGCTGCGGTGTCGCACGTGACACCGCAGCAGATGTGGGACACCCTGCAGGCGAAATTCCCGAAGGTCTACCAACTGGTCACCAACCTGCGGAAAGTCACCGACGGCTGGGCCGACGTGCCCGGCGCGGGCAAACTGACCCGTTTCAACGGATCGCCGGCGCACTCCGTTCCGCAGATTAGGGATTACTTCCGCGACGATGTCATCCCCGCACTGGAACGCCAGCAGAAGGACTACGTGATCGTCGACACCAACTGGCCACCGCTGACGGTGTTCGCGCCATTGCTCACCGCCGTGGGCATCGTGGTGGTCGCTTACGGCTTCATCCTGGGGGCTCTGACCAGGAGTCAGCTTCGCCGACAACGGGAATTGCCGAGCCCGCCCGCGCCGGCACCGGATGCGCCGGTTCCGGTGGATGTCGGCTGACCGAAGTTGCCAGCCGCAGCCGTCGAGCATGGCTACCACACCCACAACCCACACCCAAACGAAAACACAACCCAGGGAGGACAACCGATCATGAGCTATGACGAGATGCTAGAGCCCGCCCGCGTCGCAGGCCCGCCCATCGAGGCGGCGGTCACGACGTTCATGCTGCACCCGGAGACCTTCGCCGAAAGCACCGCAGCCGGATACGAGGATCCGTTCGCCGCGTATGTCGCCGGGCGCGGCGGCGTGCTGGGCGAGGCCACCGGCGCCACCGTCGCCGCGGTGTTCGCGGTGTTTGAACCCGCCTTCCTTGCTGCCTTGTGGGACAAAGGCGTCGCGGTGCGCGGCGCGGCGGGCGCCGCGAAGGTCTACTGGGACCAAGTCGCCGGATTCGCCCGCAAATACCTGGCCGGCGCCGAAGGACTGGACCGCATCGCCGCTGTGGGGGAGAAGATTATCGCGGCGACGCCGACGGCGGGCCTGCCTCTCTACGCCGGCTGGCGGACCATGCCGCTGGCCGATGACGCCCCCGCACGAGCGCTGCAGGTGATGTTCGTGCTGCGGGAGCTGTGGGGTGGGGTTCATATCAGCGCCCTGACGCTCTCGGGTGTCACGCCCATCGAGGCGCACATGCTCAACAAAGGCTACGAGTACGCCAAGATGTTCGGCTGGCCCGAGCCGTTCGCCGACGGCGCGGACAAAAAAGACCGCTACGCCGAGGTCAAGCAGACCACCGACCGCCGGATGGCCGAGATTTTAGCGGCCGCCCTCGACCGCGCCGAGGCAGACGAACTTGCCCGGCTGAGCACCGCCGCCCTGGCAACGTTGAAGGCCAACGTGCCGGGGTGACCGGCGAGCCGCAGGCGGTGATCCTCGTCGACTCCGCACGCCCCGCCGATCCAGTGCTCGAGCGCCGCGGTCGCGCACGGGAACCTCGGTCACGGTAGCGGCACACGAGCAGAGGCTGAAGCATCGGCCGGCGTAAAGGCATTGTGCCCGCGGGTAATTGGGCATCGGCCGTTTTTGCGCCGGGTTAGGTGGTACGGTTAGCTTGAAAATGCTGGCCGAATGAGGGGATCCGCATCGTGGCAAAGAACGCCTACCGCGGAAGCAAGATCGAAGTCACCTACGATTCGGATGTCTGCATCCACGCGGGTGAGTGCGTCAGAGGTCTGCCCCGGGTCTTCGACACCTCCAAGGACCCTTGGATCACGCCCGATGCCGCCTCGGCGGAGGAGGTGGCCGCCCAGGTCAGACGGTGCCCATCGGGTGCGCTGCAGTATCGGATGCTGGATTGACGCCCGGGCGCTTTGGGATTTCGCTATCCTCGCCGTCGCCCGAGCGACGCCGTTAAGGGTTAAGGCTTTGTGGCGCCGCTCGCTTGGCCCGGTTGCGCGCACAACGTAAGAATGCTCGCGAATGCCGTTGTGTCGCCTGCTTGGGCGCGTCGTTGCGACCAGCACGGCGCGGTGCGCGCAAGCCGTCGGCGCTGCCTTGGCGCTGCCGGCTCGAACGTGCGCAGCCGCAGGCTGTGGCCGACAACGGCGACCGACGAGAACGCCATCGCCGCGCCGGCAAGCATCGGGTTCAGCAATCCGGCTGCCGCCAGCGGCAGCGCGGCAACATTGTAGGCGAAGGCCCAAAACAGGTTGGCTTTGATCGTGGCTAGCGTCTTGCGTGAGAGCTGAATGGCATCGGCGACCACGCGTAGGTCGCCGCGCACCAGTGTCAGGTCGCTGGCTTCGATGGCCACATCGGCGCCGGTGCCCATGGCCATCCCCAGGTCCGCTTGAGCCAGCGCTGCAGCGTCGTTGACGCCGTCACCGACCATGGCGACAACCTTGCCGTCGGCTTGTAGTCGCTTCACCACATCGACCTTGTCCTGCGGCAGCACCTCGGCGATGACATGGTCGATACCGACCTGCGCGGCGATCGTGCGGGCCGCGGCCTCGTTGTCGCCGCTGAGCATGATCGGTGTCAGGCCGAGGGCACGCAATTGCGCGACCGCCTCTTTCGAGGTGGGCTTGATCGCATCGGCCACCACCAGCACCCCGCGGGGCTTATCGTCCCAGGCCACCGCAATGGCGGTCTGACCCGCCGCCTGCGCCTGCCGTATCGGCCGCGCCAGCGTCTCCGGCAGATGCTGCGAGCGCTGCTCCAGCAGCCGTGGGCGACCGACCACCACGGCGTGTCCGTCGACGACACCCTGCACGCCGAGCCCTTCCAGGCTCGCAAAGCGCTCGACGGTGGGCAGGTCGCCGAGTTGTTGGCGCGCCACCTTGGTGATCGCCCTGCCGATCGGGTGCTCGGAAGCATCCTCCAGCGCACCCGCGAGACGCAGCACCTCGTCGGGGTGCTCGCCGTCAGCGGCGATCACGTCGAGCAGGGTCATGGCTCCGGTGGTGATGGTGCCGGTCTTGTCCAACACGACGGTGTCGATGCGCCGCGTGGCTTCCAGCACCTCAGGGCCTTTGATGAGAATCCCGAGTTGCGCGCCGCGGCCGGTGCCGACCATCAGGGCGGTCGGCGTAGCCAGGCCGAGCGCGCAGGGGCAGGCGATGATCAGCACCGCGATGGCCGCGGTGAACGCTGTGGTCATCGATCCGCAGGTGCCGATCCAAAACGCCAGTGTCGCCAGCGACAGCGCGATGACGAGCGGCACGAAGACCCCGGAGATCTGGTCGGCTAACCGCTGCGCCCGCGCTTTGCCGGTCTGCGCCTCGGTGACCAGCCTGGCCATCTGCGCCAGTTGGGTGTCGGAGCCGATTCGGTTGGCGCGCACTACAATCCGCCCGCTCACGTTGACCGTCGCACCGGTCACCAGGTCGTCGGGAACGACCTCGACGGGCACCGATTCCCCGGTCAGCATCGACACGTCGACCACCGAGGAGCCCTCGATCACCACCCCGTCGGTGGCGATCTTCTCGCCGGGGCGCACCACAAACTCGTCGCCCACCGCGAGCTGGTCGATGGGGATCCGCTGTTCTAGCCCGTTGCGGCGCACCGCGACGTCCCTGGCACCCAGCTCGAGCAACGCGCGCAACGCGGCGCCCGCACGCCGGCGAGAGCGGGCCTCAAAATACCGCCCGGCGAGGATGAATGTGGTGACACAGGCGGCGACATCCAAATAGATGGTCGCCCCGCATTCGGTGTGGGCCGTGGTCAGCACGAACTGGTGCCGCATGCCCGGCGTGCCGGCCGTGCCGAAAAACAACGCATAGACCGACCACCCGAACGCCGCCAGGGTGCCCATCGAGATCAGGGTGTCCATGGTGGCGGTGCGGTGGCGCAGATTCGTCCATGCCGCCCGGTGAAACGGCAGCGCTCCCCACACCGCCACCGGCGCGGCCAGCGTCAGCGACAGCCACTGCCAATTAGGGAACTCCAGCGCCGGGATCATCGCCATTGCCACCACCGGCACGCTCAGCACGAGCGAAACCAGCAGCCGCTGCCGAAACGCCGGGGCAGGATCCGGCTCCTCCGGCACCGCCTCGGCGGCGGAGACCGGGGTGCCGGGCCGGGGCAGCGTCGCGGTGTAGCCGGCCTGCTCAACCGCGGTCACCAGGAACTCGGGTGAGACCCCCGCGGAGTAGGCGATGCTGGCCGTCTCGGTCGCAAAGTTCACGGCGGCGACGACGCCGTCAATCTTATTGAGCTTCCTCTCGATCCGTGCCGCACACGAAGCACACGTCATGCCGCCGATCCGTAGCTCGACATGCCGAGTCGTTTCGGTGCCGGCCGTCATACGTGCAGCCCCTCGTCCGCGCAAAATAGTTGTGACCAAACTGACATGCAAAGGTTGGCTAAACGTTGCTCGGCCTGCCTGAGGGCAACATCTGGCAGGCCCGGCGGGTCGCGAATGGCCGATAAGCCGACAAAGCCGCTAGCGGTTCCCAACCCCGCGCATTGGAGCGGACGGCGGCGGGCTCTTAGCCGGCCAGCTGGTAGCCTGCCTCTTCTACGGCGTTCTTGACCGCATCGGCGTCGATCGGGCCATCGCTTTTGACGGTCATTTTGCCGCTGGCCAGATCCACGTCCACAGCCGTGACCCCGGGGATGTTGCCAACCTCCTCGCGCACGGATTTGACGCAGTGCTCGCACGTCATCCCGCTGACCGTAACCGTCAGTGCGCTCATGTCTGTTCCTTCCTGCATCGACTACCTGCTCGAATGGCTTAGATCCATCCCGGTGGGGTGAGGCGTGGGGAAATTGGCCCACGGCACGACCTTACGCCGGTGCGGAAAGCTCGGTACCGGCTCGTGCCCCGCGCCGGGCGGCGCCGAGGTTGCTGCCCGGCGACTGCCCGGCGCGCCCTTCAAGCCTTCAAGACGACCATGCCGGACCAATGCCGAGAGCCCGGATGACCGGTGGTGCCGCGGCCCGCCTTAAACGACCCCTTTGATAGGTTTGCCGCCGGCGGCGAGGACCGCTTAGGTGACGATGAACGCGCTCAGCTCGGGAAGCTGCGCCAGGTTCCAGGCCTTGATGCGATCAGAGATCACGTCGCGCAGGGTGGCCGGCCCGAATATGCCGGCCTCGGCAACATTGCGGACCTTGTCTTTATACGCGTCGATATCCGCGCCGACCACCTGCAGCTCCAGTGCGCACGCAACGATCGCCGCGATCGTGGCGGCGGGCACAATGCGCAGGCAGGCCCGCACAATCTCGGCAAAAAAAGTCTCGTGGCGCTCCTCGTCGGCGGCGATGACCTCGACAAGGCGACGCAGCACGGGTTCGTCGATCTGCGCGGCCAGGCGCCGCAGAAACACCGCGTGCGCGCGCTCCCACAACGTCATGAGCACCAGTTCCTCAACCTGTGTGTGGTCGTCGGTGGGGCGGACCTTCATCACCTGCTCGACACGGACCGCGTCGTTGGCGACAGGGTCGATCTGACGGGTCAGCACCAGGTTCTGGCGCAGCGCGAACGCGTGCCGGCTCTCGTCGGCGCTCCACCGGCCGATCCACTTGCCCCACCAGCCCGCCAAGACGAAATGCTCCGCCAGCCGGTGGTAGTAGCCGACCAGGCCATCCTTGGTGATCAGCATGATCTGCAGGGCGTCGGTGACGTGGCCCGGCAGCGTGACCTGGGACGGGTCCCAGTCGCAGCCGCCGAGGGACGCGAAATTGCGGCCCCGCTCATAGGGCACGTAGTCGTGCGCATACCACGGTGTGGCCGTTTCGATGTGACGCGAGTAGGTATCGACGATGACCGGTTCGAGTTCAAGCATCAATGGTGAAGCCACGCGTTCGACTGACATGCAGCTAAACTAATCCACTGCGTGACCGCCGCAGACGCCGCGCCCCGGCGCGGATGCTCGCGGCCCTGCGAGCGGCACCGTGCGTCACTGTGCGGGACTGCTCCGGGCTGCCAGCCGGGGCCCGCTGTCGGCGCTCGCCGGTCCGGCGAGTTTCACCGGATGGCGCGTTATCCCTTGGGGCGCGGGGTGTAGCGCACGGTTTGCACCCGGATCGATCCATCGGCAAACACGAAGGTATCGACCCCGTCGTCGACGCGGGCCTTCGCGGAATCGGCCGCCCATTCCAGAAAGAGCACGTCATCGGCGAAGAGCTGGGTTTTCACCTCCCACGCCGCGTTCGGGATGGCCTCGAGCAGCTCCGTGAACGCGGCGCGAACGCCGTCCCTGCCGCGCCTGACCCCGCCCGGTGAGATGAAGATCGCGTCATCGGCATAATCGGTGACGATCTCATCGAGGTCCCCGGCGGCGAGCGCCTGGGCATGGTGGGTGAGTATTTCCTCGGGAGTGCGTGGCATCGTAGGTCCTTCACAGGTTGTGCGGGGGAGCCCCAAAAGCTTGGGGGTGCGGCCAACAGTATCAATGGTCGCGGCGGCCTTTTCGGCCCTCCCCTCGGCTAGTGCGGTCGGCCGGACGTCAGTTAGCGGCAGGCGCACTGAGCAGCACCTTGAGCGCCGCGGTGTCGGCGGGGCGGCTGAACACGTCGTAGGCGGTCTCGAACTCATCGAGAGCGAACCTGTGGGTGATCATCGGTGCGGTGTCCAGCCGGCCACTGGCAACCAGGTCGATCAAAGTCGGCGTGGAAAAGGTGTCGACCAAACCGGTGGTGATGGTGAGGTTTTTGATCCAGATATTCTCGAGGTGCAGCATCGCCGGCTCGCCGTGGACCCCGATGTTAGCGACATGCCCGCCCGGGCGCACCAAGCGCACCGCCTGCTCGAAGGTGTCCGGCCGGCCGACGGCCTCCATCGCGACATCCGCCCCCAAACCCCCGGTCAGCTCGGCGATCACCGTCGCCGGGTCGTCGGCGTCGGCGTTGACGACCACGTCGGCGCCGAACTCCTGCGCCGCCTTCAATCGCGAGTCCGCCACATCGATAGCCACGATGTGGCTGGGGCTGAACAACTTCGCCGTCAGGATTGCCGCTAACCCGATCGGGCCGGAGCCGACGATGGCCACGACATCGGCGGGACGGACCCGGCCGTTGAGGACACCGACTTCATAGGCGGTGGGCAGGATGTCGGCGAGCATGAGCATTTGCTCGGCACCGATCCCGGCGGGCACCTTGTGGGTGGAATTGTCGGCGAACGGCACTCGCACGTACTCGGCCTGGGTGCCGTCGACCAGGTGACCGAGGATCCAGCCGCCCCCGCCCAGGCACTGCCCGTAGCTGCCCTGGCGGCAATACCGGCAGCTGCCGCATGAGCTGATGCACGACACCAGCACTCGATCCCCCACCGCACGGGTGTGCACGCCCGAGCCGACCGCGGTGACGGTTCCCACGGCCTCATGCCCAAGGATCCGCCCGGGGGTCACCTCGGGGACATCGCCACCCAGGATGTGCAGGTCGGTGCCGCAGATCGTGACCGCATCGACACGCACCACCGCATCCGTCGGCTTCTCGATGCGCGGGTCGGGAACGTCTTCCCAGGCTTTCTTTCCGGCTCCGTGATACACCAGCGCCTTCACTGCACTGCACCCTCCTTCGTTGGCGTGTGGCTCTTGGGTCTACCCGCGGCTCAGGGCCGCAGGATCGGCTTCAACGCATCCAGCACGGCCGCGTCTTCGATGGTGGACGGGACCGGCTCGTCTTTGCCGTGGGCGATGCCGCGCATGGTCTTGCGCAGGATTTTGCCCGAGCGGGTTTTCGGCAGCGCCGCGACGACCTGCACCTGCTTGAAGGCGGCGACCGCGCCGATTTCATCGCGCACCAGCTGGATGAGCTCCTCGGCCAGGCCCTCGGCGGAAGCGCCGGCCTTCAGCACCACGAATCCGCGTGGCACCTCACCCTTGATCTCGTCGGCGATACCGATCACGGCGCACTCGGCCACAGCGGGATGCGCCGCCAGCACCGCTTCGATGGCCCCGGTCGAAAGCCGGTGTCCGGCAACGTTGATGACATCGTCGATACGTCCCATCACGAACAGGTAGCCGTCCTCGTCGAGGTATCCGCCGTCGCCGGTGAGGTAGTAGCCGGGATGCTCACACAGATACGACGCCTCATAGCGGTCGTCGTCACGCCAGAGGGTGGGCAATGTGCCCGGCGGCAGCGGCAACCTGATACAGATCGCGCCCTCCTCACCGGGCTCGCACCCAGAGCCGTCGGCACGCAAAATGCGCACGTCATAGCCGGGCATCGGCACGGTGGGTGACCCGGGTTTGATCGGCAGCGGCTCCACGCCCATCGGGTTGGCGGCGATCGCCCAGCCGGTTTCGGTCTGCCACCAGTGGTCGATCACCGGAATGCCCAGCTTCTGTGAGGCCCAGGTGTAGGTGTCGGGGTCGAGCCGCTCCCCGGCCTGGAACAGGTAGCGCAGCGCGGACAGGTCGTAGCGGGCGATGCGCGTGCCTTCGGGATCCTCCTTGCGGATCACCCGGATCGCGGTCGGGGCCGCGAACAGGGCCTTCACGCCATGCTGGGATGCCACCCGCCAAAACGCCCCCGCGTCCGGGGTGCCGACGGGTTTGCCCTCGTAGAGCACCGTCGTCGCGCCGTGCAGCAGCGGGCCGTACACGATGTAGGAGTGGCCGACCACCCAGCCCACGTCGGAAGCCGCCCAAAACACCTCACCCGGTTCGACGTCGTAGATGTGGCGCATGCTCCACAGCAGCGCGACGGCGTGCCCGCCGTTGTCACGGACGATGCCCTTCGGTGCCGCGCTGGTGCCCGAGGTGTAAAGGATGTACAGCGGGTCGGTGGCCGCTACCGGCACCGGGTCGACGGGCTGGGCGTTGGCGATCAGCTCGTGCCAGTCCAGGTCGCGGCCCGCGGTCAACGGGCAGCGATGCTGGTCACGTTGCACGATGACGCACGCGGCCGGCTGGTGCGTGCACAGTTGCAACGCGGCGTCCAGCATCGGCTTGTACTCGACGACCCGGGTCGGCTCGATGCCGCACGAGGCCGAGACCACGACGGCCGGCTGGGCGTCGTCGATGCGGGTCGCGAGCTCGTGGGCGGCGAAGCCGCCGAACACCACCGAGTGCACGGCGCCCAGGCGCGCGCACGCGAGCATGGCCACCACGGCCTCGGGGATCATCGGCAGGTAGATCACCACGCGGTCGCCCTTGCCCACCCCGAGCGCGCGCAGCGCCCCGGCGAACCGTGAGGTCACCTCCAGCAGTTCCCGGTAGGTGTACGTGCGCTGGGCGCCGGTCACCGGCGAGTCGTAGATCAGCGCCGGCTGCTCGCCACGCCCGCCGGCGACGTGGCGATCCAGCGCATTGGCGCAGGTGTTTAGTTCCGCGTCGGGAAACCACCGGTAAAACGGCGGATTGCTGTCGTCGAGCACCCGCTGCGGCTCGCGGGTCCACGTGACCGCGCGCGCCGCATCGCCCCAGAAACCGGAGGGATCCTTCAGGCTGGTCTCGAAGAGCTCCCGATATCTGCCGGTGCTCATCGTGGAGAGACCTCCGGAAAAAGGCACCTCCATCGACCCGGTCGCGAGGTGGTGGTCATCGACGGTTCATCCTGATTGCCTCTTCGGGTGGCGCGCCCGGCGCCGGTGACGGTCCCAGCGTAGGGCCGAGAGGTTGGTTTCACGTTGGTTCCCCCAGCTGCTCGCGCCGCCGGCACCCAGGCGGGCAGCCCCGCGGCAGCGCCCCAGAGCCGCCCGCTAGCCGAACGGGTCGGCGGTCGACTTGTGGGCAGCCGGGTCGGCGCACTCCGGAAACAGCACCAGCCAGCCGCCGTGATGTTCCGAGACGACGAAGCGGGTGCCCAGGCGGTGGCCGATCTCGGTGAGCGTGGACACGTCGAATGTCTGCCGGTGACCGAATGTGGGGTCGGGCTCGGCCTCGAAGGGCACCGCGACGATCACGCTGCCGCGGGCCAGCCGAAGCGCTTCACGCAGCACCGCCATCGCGTGCTCGGGAGCCAGGTGCTCGAGCAGATGGATGGCGGTCACGGTGTCGACGGCACGATCGGCCAGGGGGACCCGAGCGGCGTCGCAGGCGATCGTGTCGACACGCCGGCGCAAGGCGCGGGCGATCCTGGCGAGCAGTGTCATCGTGGGCGCCGAGATATCGCTTGCCGTCACCGAATACCGCTGATTGCGTGCCAGGAGCAGCGGCAGGATGCCAAAGCAGGAGCCCAGATCCAGCACCCGGCCTTCCGGCACCAACGTCACGGCGCGTTCGTAGACGGGAGCCATCCCGGCGGTTGTGCCGGGAGCGCGGCCACGGGGCCCCGCGGTTCGGGCTTTACGAAGCGCGCCGAGGGTGTTCCGGTAGAACACCAGCCATGCCTGCAGCGGATCGTCGATTGTGGAGCGCACCAACCCGGTGAACACGCTTTCGAACATCGGGTTGCCCTGCAGCCAGCCGGGGGCGAACAACTCATCGACGAGCACGGCGGTGAGCTCGGCGCTCACCTGGTGTGGTTGCAGCTCATGGACCACGCACCACCGCCCCGGGCGTCGGTACAGCTCAAAGTGCGCGGTCCGGGCGACCAGCGTGGCACCCGGGTAGCCCGCCCGGCGGTGGCGGACGTCCACCCGGGCATCGTGGTACACCCCGGGCGGGAACGCCCGAAACGGCTCCGGACATACGGACATGACGGACACCAGATTCGGGGTTGACGCTGCACGCGCGGCTACTTGGGCGCGGTCCTGTCGGCGATGGCGAACGCGGCGCGCTCCAGCCCGGAGAGGTCGCGCACCACCTCGACCCGGCTGCAGCGCTGCGCGTAGGCCGGCAAGTCGCAGCCGCCGAGCCGCCACGAATGCCGTGGCTCCGGGGTGAGCCAGATGACTTCCCGGGCGGCCC
The DNA here is from genome assembly GCF_018361265.1 of Mycobacterium sp. SM1. Classification (GTDB taxonomy): domain Bacteria; phylum Actinomycetota; class Actinomycetes; order Mycobacteriales; family Mycobacteriaceae; genus Mycobacterium. Next base: position 1,303,438 of record NZ_JAFLNH010000001.1, on the reverse strand, counting down.
GCGCGATCGCCTCGAAGGCGGCCAGATTGGGGTCGTTGCCGTTGCCGCGGCCGTCCCCGAGCACCAGGACGGTGGTGCGGCGGGTGACGGCCGACCGATGCTCGGCCAGGAACTGGCCGAACGCGAGTCCATAGTTCGAGTTGGCGTCCACGTCGAGCAGCTCACCGCCGAACACCGCGGCCAGCGCCTCGTCGGCGGCGCGGTCGGTGAACAGGTCCGTGAGCTCGATGATGTCGGCGACGAAGGCAAACGACCTGACCTGCGAGAACAGGTGCTGCAGCCCGTGCACGAGGTGCAGGGTGAAGCGGGCGGTTGCCCGCACCGACAAGCTCACGTCCGCCAGGACGACCAGCCGGGGCTTGTCTTCGGTGTGCCTGACGGTGATCGGGGTAAACGGGATCCCGTCGTAGCGCATGTTGCGGCGCATGGTTCGGCACGGATCGATACGGCCGCGGCCGGGCGACACCCGGCTGGTCAGCGCGCCGTGAAAGGTCCGCGTCAGGCGCCGCAGCGACTCCTCGAGCGCGGCGCGCTCGGCTTCGCCGAGAGCCGCCGCGGTCGTTTGATGGCGCTGGGCGGACTCGACGATGCGGCGCTCCAGGGCCAGCAATGCCTCCAAGTACCGCTTGATTGCCTCCGGCAGATTGGCCAGCGCGCCGGCGAGCCGCTGCCGCGCGGCCTGGCCGTCGCCGCTATCGGCCTCGTCGTCGATCGCGTTCAGCCACGACAGCAGGATCTCTTGCTGCGCGACGCTTAGATCGGCATCGACTTTCGTGCCGGATGCCTGGGACAGCTTTCCCGGCGGGCCGGCACCGTGCAGCCGGTTGGTCTCCAACTGCACCCGGGGCAGCTCCGCCCCCGCGGGGTCGCCGCCCTTCGTGAGCATCACCTCCTCGGTGAGCGCCGCCAGGTCGATCGTGTTGGCTTCTTGGTGCAGGTTGAATTGCTCCGCCAGGTCATCGGGATCGAAAAACTCCCGAATGTCAACGGGCGGCCCATGCTGATGGGTCTGCAGGGGCAGGTCGCTGGGCCGCTCGGACATCGTGACCGACTCCAGCTGGCCGGTGTCTGCCAGGTCGTCATGGCGGTGAGCATGGGTGTGCTCGTCGGGGACACCGACGCGAATCAGCGCGAAAAACGCCTCGAAGACCGATTCGAATGTCGGTAGGTCGCGGCGATCCTTCACCAGCGCCAGGCGCAAAGCGCATCGCAGGGCGTCCCGGTCGGCCAGCATCCCCGGCTGGCCCGAACAGCGCATCGCGTCCAGCGCCTCGGAAACGGAGATGCGTAACCCGGAGAGCCGAAGCAGCCGAACAAAGCGGTGAATCGCGGCTTCCACGGCCGGTCGGCCTTTAAAACTTCCGGCGACGGGCAAATGAGAGGTTCGCCTGCCCCGAGCTGACCTGCCCATTCGATCCGCGACGCGGTGCCGCCGCCGGCGCAGCCGGGGTGCCCGGCGGGTCAGGATGGCCGGCAGCGGTGCGGATCGCCGGGACGCCGGCAGCGTCGTCGTGCACGTGGTGGTGATTGTGATGGTCGTGGTGGTGGTGCGCGGCCAGCGAGTCGGGGATTTTCGCGTTCGGGTCCACCAGCCGCGGCAGCGCCTGCAGCGCCTTGTCGACGTCCCTTTCGTACTTGGCCACCACCGATATCGTCGCGGCCAGGGTCGACGCGGTTATCTCCTCGGCGCCCAGCACCGCCAGCGTGCGGGCCCAATCAATGGTCTCGGAGATGCTGGGCGCCTTACGCAGGTCCAATTCGCGCAGGGCGCGCACGATGTCGACCAATTGCGCCGCCAGGGCATCGGGTAACCCGGTTTTTTTGCTTTTGACGATCTGCAGCTCACGCTCGGCGGAGGGATAGTCGAGAAACAAATGCAGGCATCGCCGTTTCAGCGCCGCGGCGAGATCCCTGGTGTTGTTGGACGTCAGCACCACATACGGTGGTTGCTTTGCGGAGAAGGTTCCGATTTCCGGCACCGAGACCTGGTATTCGCCGAGCATTTCCAGCAGCACCGCCTCCAGGGCTTCGTCGGCCCGGTCGATCTCGTCGATCAGCAGCACCACCGGTTGCTCGGAGCGAATCGCCTCCAAGAGGGGGCGAGGGGCAAGGAACCGCTCGGAGAAAAAGACGCTTTCTTGTGCGCCGATCCGCTCGACGGCTTCTTTCAGGTCCTCGGCATCGGCGATGACTTGCCCGATTTTCTCCCGCAGGATTTGGGTGTAGAGGAGCTGCTTGCCATAGTCCCACTCGTAGAGCGCCTTCGTCTCGTCCTGGCCCTCGTAACACTGCAGCCGAAGTAAGCGCCGCCCCGTCGCGAGCGCCAGCGCCTTCGCCAGCTCGGTCTTGCCGACCCCCGCCGGTCCCTCCAGCAGCACGGGCTTGTCCATGCGGGTGACCAGGAACACGGTGGTGGCCAGCGCGCGATCCGCGATGTAGCCGTGTTCGGCCAACGCCGCTATGACATCGTCGACGGTGTCGAACGGGGCTCGCACTAGGGCTTCCACCCAAAGTCCTTTCGCTAGTCGTCACGGCGACCCGGGGATGCGCCCGGGATGCCCCGGGGGCGCCAATCAACCGATCGGCGACCCCGGGGCGGCGACCATCAGCTAAGCAGATCGTCGAGGTCGCCGTTGAGGCAATGCTCCACCACGGGTCGTACGGTCTCGAAAGTACACTCTTTGGGGTTCCCCGGCGTGCACGCGTCACCTAGCACGTGGTTGGTGATGTTGTCGATATCCTCCTTGTCACCCTTGATGACCTTGCGCTGCTCGTAGAACTTCGTCGGCCCTTGCCCCAGGCGATTCTTGAGGTAGCTGTCCTGTTTGACGTCGGTGAACTTCTCGGGAATGCCCACATCGCGCAGCAGCCGAACCGCGGCGGCCAGCGCCTGATCGGCGGCCTGCACGTCGGTCAGGCCCGAGGTGTCGACACCCATCGCGTCGGCGATCTCGGCGAAGCGCTTGTACATGACGGGCATGTTGAAGGCCCAGACCCGGGGCAGCGCGATGGCGTTGTTGAGCCCGTGATGGGTGTCGTAGAAGGCGCTGACGGCGTGCGAGATCGAGTGGATGATGCCAAGACCACCGGAGTTGAAGGCTTGGGCGGCGATGTATTGGGCGTACATCATGCCCTCCCGGCCGGGCAGGTCCTGACCGTTCCAGGTCGCCTCCCGCAGGTTTTCGGCCGTGAGCTTGATCGCGTAGAGGGCGCTGCCCAGCGACGGCGCGAAATTCAGCCGGGACACGTAGGGTTCCGAGGCGTGGGCCAAGACATCGAAGCCGCACTGCGCGGTGAAAGCGATCGGGCAATCGTAATAGAGCACGGGGTCATCGATTGCCAGCGTGGTCACGCACGCGTCGTCGAACGCGACATATTTGTGCGGTTTGTCGGGGTTCGTGGTGGTGTCGGTGATCACATACGCCCACGAGGTCTCCGAGCCCGTTCCCGCCGTCGTGGACACCGCGATGTGCGGCGGGTTCTTGGGGTTCTCGGATTTGTTGAATCCCTCGAATTCGTTGATGTTGCGACCGTCGTGCGCCACCGAAATCCGGGCACCCTTACAGGCGTCGTGCGATGACCCGCCGCCGATCGAAATGAAGCTGTCGCATGAATTTTTCTGGTACAGCTCGACCGCGTCCATGACGTTATAGTCTTTGGGATTCGATTCCACTTTGTCGTAGACGACGACTTCCAGCCCGTGCCACTTACACGATTCGACGATCTTGTGCACGGTGTCCGAACCACGCAGCCCGCTCGTCATCACCAGCGTCTTCTTGAAACCGAGCTTGAGCGCCTCGGGGCCGATCAATTCGTGCGCACCGGGCCCGAGAAGCGCCCGGGGGAAGGGATGGAATTCCTTGATCGGAAACGGCTTGAGGAGTTCCTCGACCTGCATTGTCTCATCGGACCTTTCTGTGCGACACCAATGTCGCGACGCGCGTCGTGTCGAAGTCGTCAAGCGTCCCGACATTTTCGTGACGGCTGCGCACCACCGACGCCTACGCGCCTCGCTGGGCGCGTTCTAACCTATAGCCTGCCCCATTCTCCGGGGAAGACTCCGGGAAAGACTTTTGCCAAAATTCCGTCCCGCACGGGTCCGTCGGCTAGGTCTTTGGGCCGGATGGCCCGAGACAACAACCGGCCGGCGGGCCTGGTTGCCTCGGCCCGCGGGTAATCGGGGCGAGGCACCCGCACCGGTAAAGTTGCGCCACGACTCGACGATGCCGTGCGCATGTCCACCGCAGAACCATGGCGTCTGACCGGCCGGGTACCGTCGTATGCGGCGCGTCTTCGCCGTCTTTCCCGTCGATGGGGGATAATTGCAGTGAGATGCCCTCTGCCGGCAGGCTTTTCGGTTGCCCTGGATACGAGAACCACGCTTGTCGACGCCCAGACGCTACTTGGGGGCTCACCGCCGCGGGTGCTGCGGCTCACCCCGGCGGGGCAGCAGGCCTGGGCCGAGTTGGCCCAAGGCCCGGCCCACTCCGCGGGCGCACGCGTTCTGGGGCGACAACTGACCGACGCCGGCGTGGCCCATCCCCGCCCGCCGGCGGCGCCCGTGCTGCCCGCGGTGACGGTCATCATCCCGGTGCGTGATCGTGCCCAAATGTTGCGGCGCTGTCTTGCCTCGCTGCCGCCCCGCTATCCGACGATCGTCGTCGACGACGGGTCAGCCGACCCGGCGGAGATCGCTGCCGCGGGGAAAGACTTTGGCGCAACAGTGATTCGGCGGGAAAGAGGTGGTCCGGCCGCAGCTCGAAACACGGGCGTCGAGGCGGTCGGGACCGAATTGATCGCCTTTTTGGATAGCGACTGCGTCTGCGCGGATGACTGGATCGAGCCGCTGGCCGCTTATTTCGCCGACCCCCTGGTCGCAGCGGTGGCCCCCCGGATCGTGGCGATGGCGTCGTCGACTTCGGCCGGGCGGTTCGCGTCGAGCCTGGGCGCGCTGGACATGGGCGATCGGGAATGTCGCGTCATGCCGGGGACGGCGGTGGCGTACGTTCCCACGGCGGCGCTGCTGGTGCGCCGCGCCGTGCTGCAGGAGATCGGTGCCTTCGACGAACGCCTGCGCTACGGCGAGGACGTGGATCTGATCTGGCGCATCCACGAAGCGGGCAAACTGATTCGCTATCAGCCCGAAGTTCGTGTCATGCACTCCGAACCCGAGCACTGGGCCGGCCTGCTGGCGCGGCGATTCCGCTACGGCACGTCCGCGGCGCCGCTCGGGCGGCGGCACCCCTCGGCGATCGCCCCGCTGGTCTTGCACCCGTGGCCGACCGCAGTGCTGCTGTGTCTGATGGCCCGCCGCCCGGCGCCGGCCGCCCTGATCGCGATGCTGTCCGTGTTGCCGGCGACCGGTCGACGGCGCCGCTGCGGGCTGCCGCGTTCGGCGGTCATCAGGCTGGCTTTCGACGGCATCGCGCAAACGTGGTTCGCCATCGGGCGCTACTGCACGCAATTCGCCGGGCCGGTGCTCGTGCCGGCGGTCTTTGCGGGGCGCGGCCCGAGACGGCATCGGCGCACGGTGATCGCCGCCCTGTTGCTGGCCGCACCCCTTCGGGCGCTGTTCTCCGGTGCAGCCCAGCCGGATCCCATCCGATTTCTTGCCGGACACCTGGCCGCGAACATCAGCTACGGCGCCGGGGTCTGGGCCGGGTGCCTGCGACAGCGTACTCTCATTGCCGTTCGGCCGGCCGTCATCCGGCCGCCGTGGTGCGCCTTGCCGAGATTGCTAACGATTCACCGAAGAGTTCGACGTAAAGGACATCGGCCATGAGCGGTGGTTGGTTCGAAACGGTCGCGCAGGCTCAGCGGTTGGCCCGGCGCCGATTGCCGAAGTCGGTTTATGCGGCGTTGATCGCGGGGTCAGAAGCCGGCTTTACCCTCAAGGACAACGTCGCCGCGTTCAATGAAGTGCAGTTCGCCCCGCATGTGGCCGGCCAGTCCGCGCAGCGTGATCTGACGACGACCGTGATGGGTCAGGAGATCGCGCTGCCGGTGATCATCTCGCCTGTCGGCGTGCAAGCCGTGCACCCCGATGGAGAGCTGGCGGCGGCGCGCGCAGCCGCGTCCCGGGGCACCGCGATGGGCCTCAGCTCGTTCGCGAGCAGACCGGTCGAGCAAATCGTTGCGGCAAACCCGAAGACGTTTTTACAGATCTACTGGTCGGGGGGCAAAGAACAGATCACGCAACGGATTGATCGAGCGCGCGCAGCCGGTGTCGCAGGGCTCATCTTGACGCTGGATTGGTCCTTCTCGCATGGCCGGGACTGGGGCAGTCCCGCGATTCCCGAGCGGATGGATTTCCGCGCCCTGCTGCGCTACGCCCCGGAGGCGTTGTCCCACCCGCGCTGGCTGGCGTCGTTTGCCCGGGCCCGCAGCATGCCCGATTTGACCGTTCCCAACATGGCTGCCCCCGGACAGGCGCCGCCGACCTTTTTCGGCGCCTACGGTGAGTGGATGCAAACCCCGCCTCCCACGTGGGAGGACATCAGGTGGTTCGGCGAGTCGTGGGGCGGGCCGTGGATGCTGAAGGGCGTGATGCGGGTCGATGATGCCAAGCGAGCCGTGGACGCCGGAGCCACCGCGATCTCGGTCTCCAACCACGGTGGCAATAACCTCGACACCACGCCGGCTTCGGTGCGGGCGTTGCCGGCCGTGGCCGAGGCGGTCGGCGCCGAGGTCGAGGTGTTGCTCGACGGGGGGGTGCGGCGCGGCAGCGACGTGGTCAAGGCGCTCGCGCTCGGCGCCCGCGCGGTGATGATCGGGCGTGCTTACCTGTGGGGGCTGGCCGCCGCCGGCCAGAGCGGGGTGGAAAACGTCCTGGACGTCATTCGCGGCGGCATCGATTCGGCCATGCGGGGCCTGGCGCGCTCCTCGGTCACCGAATTGAGCAGCCAAGACGTTGTTGTGCTGCCGGGCTTCACCAGAAACCTGTGAGCAGCGCCGAGCGATCGGCCCTATGGGGCCGCCGGTGGTGGCAACCCGGCCGATCGGCCCTATGGGGCCGGTTTTGCCCGCGCCACGGCCGGGCACTGGCCGACGCGACGGCCAACGTTGCGACAACCTTGGATGGCTACCCTTGCTCGCATGGCCGAGACTGACACCGCAACGTCTTATCCGCCACCGGCAGAGTTCGCCGCCGACGCGAACGCGACGGAAGAGCTGTACCGCGATGCCGAGAGGGACCGTTTGGCGTTCTGGGCCAAACAGGCCGGCCGTTTAACCTGGGACACCCCGTTCAGCGAGGTGCTGGACTGGTCGAACGCGCCATTTGCGAGGTGGTTCGTCGGCGGCAAGCTCAACGTGGCCTATAACTGCGTTGACCGTCATGTCGAGGCCGGCCACGGCGACCGGGTGGCGATTCACTGGGAGGGTGAGCCGATCGGGGATCGTCGCACCCTGACCTACGCTGAGCTGCTGGCCGAGGTGTGCCGGGCCGCCAACACGCTGAGCGACCTGGGAGTGGTCCCCGGCGATCGCGTGGTGATCTACATGCCGATGGTGCCCGAGGCGATCGTGGCCATGCTGGCGTGCGCGCGGTTGGGGGTGCTGCACAGCGTGGTGTTCGCCGGGTTTTCCGCGACGGCGCTGCGGGCCCGTATCCAGGACGCCCAGGCGAAGCTGGTGATCACCACCGACGGCCAGTACCGGCGCGGCAGCGCGGCGCCGCTCAAGGCGGCCGTCGACGAAGCGGTGGCCGATCAAAAGTCGGTCGAGCATGTCCTGGTGGTGCGGCGCTGCGGAATCGACGTCCCGTGGACCAACGGTCGTGACCTGTGGTGGCATGACACGGTCGACGCGGCATCGCCGGTGCACGCGCCGGCGGCGTTCGACTCCGAACATCCGCTGTTTTTGCTCTACACCTCGGGCACCACCGGCAAGCCGAGGGGAATCATCCATACTTCAGGCGGGTACCTGACCCAATCGGCCTATACCCACCACTGCGTGTTCGACATCAAACCCGAGACCGACGTCTACTGGTGCACCGCGGACATCGGCTGGGTCACCGGGCACACCTACATCGTCTATGCACCGCTGGCCAACGGCGCCACCGAGGTGGTTTATGAGGGAACCCCGGCCTTCCCGGACGAGCACCGGCATTTCCAGGTGATCGAAAAGTACGGTGTGACTATCTATTACACGGCGCCGACATTGATTCGCACATTCATGAAGTGGGGCCGCGAGTTCGCCGACGCGCATGACCTGTCCAGCCTGCGGCTGCTTGGCAGCGTTGGCGAACCGATCAACCCCGAGGCGTGGCGCTGGTATCGAGAAGTGCTCGGCGGCAACCGGACTCCGATCGTTGACACCTGGTGGCAGACCGAGACCGGCGCCGCGATGATCGCGCCGCTGCCCGGGGTCAGCACCTTAACGCCCGGTTCGGCGATCGCGCCATTGCCCGGCATCTCCGCGCGCGTCGTCGACGATCACGGCAACACCGTTGAGCGCAGCCACGAATTCGGTGAGCACGCGCAGGGGTATCTGGTGCTGGACGAGCCGTGGCCGGCCATGCTGCGGGGCGTGTGGGGGGATCCGGAGCGATACCGCGAGCAGTACTGGTCACGATTCGCCGAGCAAGGGTGGTATTTCGCGGGTGACGGGGCGCGCTATGACGACGACGGCAACATCTGGGTGCTGGGCCGCATCGACGACGTGATGAACGTTTCCGGGCACCGGATTTCCACCGCAGAAGTCGAGTCGGCACTGGTGGGCCATTCGCATGTGGCCGAGGCGGCGGTCGTCGGCGCCAGCGACGAGCAGACCGGGCAGGCGATCATCGCATTTGTGATTCTAGAAGAGCATGCCAAACACCGGGATGCAGACATCGTGGAGGAACTGCGGGCCGAGGTGGCGAGGGAGATCTCACCGATCGCCAAGCCCCGGGAGATTCACGTGGTGCCCGAACTGCCGAAGACACGCAGCGGCAAGATTATGCGGCGGTTGTTGCGTGACGTCGCCGACGGCCGCCCCCTCGGCGACACGTCGACGTTGTTGGATCCCAGCGTGTTCGAAGCGATTTGCGCCAGCAGGAAGACCAAGGCGCAGCCGTGACATCGGCGCCGGAGCCTTTTCCTGAGAGATGAGAAGCCCGCGGTCTACCCGCTAACCGATCTCATCGGCTTTCGGCGTTTCCGCGGCGCCTGACGATTCCGGGCAGGGTGATCACTGAATAGCTGATCGTCGATTGGGCTGTGCCGCAGGGTGTGCCGCGGCCACCCTCCATGTCGTATCCGACGGCACGGCACGACGTCAACACGCGGCACAGCTGCATCCAGGTGCTGTGCCCGCCCGCCAAGGCCGGATCGAAGAGCAAACCCCCCGGAAACAAGGAGTGCCACGAAACCTGGGATTTTTCAAACCCAATATGTGTACGATGCGCTTACGACTGCGCAGCCTTTGTCGAAGCGATTGCGCGGTCGAGTGGTGATATGCCGAAACCTTCAGGGAGGTCAAGATGTCTCGCAGCGCCGGAGACCGATACGAGTGCGAGTCTTGCGGTGCGGTGCTCGTGTACGAAAAGCCGTGTCCGTGCCCACCCGAGATGGAGCATCGCGAGGTCTGCTGTGAGCAGCAGATGAAGCAGGTGGCGACGGCCGGGTAGCGAAATTCCATTGCTGAGGTGAAGTAATCGAATTCTGCCTCGGCACATTGTGGGGCAATCCCGGTGGTGTGCTCGCCGCCCGGACGGCTCCGGCCGATCGGTTGCCGCTGGGTGAGCGCCGGGTGAGCAAAGCTCACCCCGTTGGCTGGCGGCCATCGCATCGGCCGGCAACGCCAGAGCGGCAGATGATGTCCCTCGGGCGATGGCCCGTTGGCCGTCTGCCGGGTCCGGATTAGTGTCGCAGCGGTGCCGGGCTCCACAGTCCGCTGCGTGTCACCGAGCCCAGGCGGAGGCGGGCGGGTTGGGCGTCGGGATAATAGGGCGTTAATCTCTGCAACGCGCCCCAGTCCCGGAACCAGTCGTCCTTCAGATAGCTGGCGACGGTGGTTGCGCGTAGCAGCAGCTCGGTGATCCCCAGTGGCCCGCCACCGTTTTTATCCATGACCGGCGAGTTGGCTTCGGCGCCGAACCGGTCCGGCAGGATGCGCCACTTCGGCGTTTCGATGACACCGTTTTGATGGCCGAACGGCCGTTGGCACGGGAACGCCAGACCAACCAACCAGTCCAGCAACACCGGGTCGGTCGAGCCGACCACACTCTGCAGGGTGCGAAGACGAGGAATCCTCGGGGGGGTAAGCGCGATCCAGTGCTGCGGCGCCAGGTCGTCGTCGTCGGCGATCAGCCGAACCCGGGTGGCGCTGCGCGGGACGGCGGCCATCGGCGCCCGCAGGTTACGCCAGGCCGGTGCCGCCCCGACATCTGCGAATCCCATTGCGCCGGTTGGCTTTCCGTCATCACCGGCCCACTGCACCTGGACTTCGCCCGGATCGAATCGCCCGGCGGCCGACACCACCAGCAGCGGCCCGGCGTGCTCGCGGGGCGGCAGCCGGTACCAGGCCGATCGCAGCCGGGCCGGGATCTGCACCCCGGGCCGCCAGCTGCCCAGCACCGGTGTGCGGGCCGGGTCCAGGTCGTAGGGCAGCCGGGCCCGGGAGCCGTTGATGCCCGGGGCGGCGGTGGTGCCGCCTTCGGTGCCGGCCTCGCTACTGGTCACAAGCCCGTCGTCGGCCACGAAGCTGCGGTCACCCGGGCGTTCCATCACCGGGTCGGCGGAGACGTCGGCGGGAATACCGTTAGGCTGGAAACCCTCGTCGAGGTTCGCGCCCAGGGCGTCCTTCACCGAAACCCCGATGGGTGCCAGCATGCCGGCGTTCGGGTCCTGCTCCACCATCACGTCGTCGGCCATCCCGCAGGTCTCGCCGGTTCCCAAAACCGGCACCGCCTGCAGATTGGACCGCCCGACCGACCACGCGGGATATTGCTCGGTCATCCCCAAGGTCAGCGACAGCACCTCGAAAAAGACCAGCACCCAGGAGGCGATCGCCAACGGGGACCGGGTGATACGCGCCAGGGTCCAAGACCTCCGGGGCGGCGGGGCGCCACCGTCATAGGCGAAGTGAAACCATGCGGCCACCAGCAGGGTCAGCACCGTCAGCGCGAGCAGCACGGTGGTGAAGCCGAACTTCCATTGCGGGAACGCGTTCGACCACGGCACACCGAAATTGGACACGTACCACCAGCCGTTGACGCTGGCGAATGACAACGCCGTCACGAACAGCACCAGGGCGGCGAACACCGTGCGGTTGCGCGGGGAGCGCATCGCGGCCGGGGTCACCGCGACCGCGGCCAGTGCTCCCAGGGATCCGGCCAGCCCGGCGAACACCCCGAAGTGGTGTGTCCACTTGGTGGGGGTGAACATCATCGCGACGAAGGAGATGATCGTGATGCCGATGATGCGCCGGCTCGGGCCCGCGGCGGTCCCCGGAATCCGGCCCTTGCGCAACGACATCGCCACCGACACCGCGAGCGCGACCCCCAGCGCCAGCACGGCGAATCGCCGCGCCACCGACCCATCGGGGCTGGCCATGAACAACCGCTCGTAGCGGATGTGCTCGTCGAACCAGCTCAGGCTGGGTCCCACGGCCCGTTTGAGCATGCTCGCCTGGACCTCGCCCGCGAGGGTCTGATCCCGGAAGATCAGGATCACGGTGACGGTGACCGCGGCCATGATGGGTGCCAGCAGCGCCGGCACGCCAAACCGCTTGGAGCGACGGTGGATGATCGTGCGCAGCGGCCCGATCGCGACCAGCAGGGCGCCGATGGACGCGATGCCCGTCGGCCCGGAAAACAGGGTCAGCGCGCCGATGATGCAAGCGATCGCCACCGGCAGCAGCCGGCTGGTGGCCACCGCGCGCTCCACCGAACACCACGTCAAAAGGATGCCCAGGGCGATGATCGGCTCGGGCCGCAACCCGTTGTTCAGCGGCAGCCAGACCGCCAGGAACATGCCCGCCGCCGTCCATGCCGCGGCCCGGCTATGGGTGACGGCGTGGCCCAGCCGGGGGATGACTTCCCGGCTGATCACCCACCAGCAGGTCAGCGCCATGGCCAGGGTCGGCAGCCGCATCCAGATGCTGGCGGTGGTGACATGGGCCCACAGCGCCAGCAGGTCGTAGTACCAGCCGAACGGTGCCTCGGGCGTGCCGAACCAGCGGTAGTAGTTGGCCATGTACCCGGCGTGCTCGGACACCCGGGCCATGGTCAGGATGTAGCCGTCGTCGGAGGTGTTGGCACCGACGAAGTGCCACCACACCAGCACCGCGGCGACCAGGCCGTCCAAGGCGCTGAACGACCACCAGCGCGGCGGCAGGAATCGCCGGTGCCGCAGACCGTCGGAGCGGTCCAGGATGTGCAGCGCCACCAGCGCGATCACGGTCAGCGTCACCCCGAGGACCATCGCGGCCAGTTTCAGCGGCGTGGGTGTGCTGCTGTAGCGGGTGTCAACGGTCGCCGAGAATGACACTCCCGGCGGCGCCGGCCCGGACAGGTCGGTGAACAGCCCGACGATTTGTGGCCGAAAGTCATAGCCGCCGCGTTCGCCGCGCAGCGGCGCACCGGGGTGGTCGGCGTGCGGGCCCTGAGTGAGCCCCACAAACTCGCCGGTCACCTTGTCGGCATGCGCGGTGAAGGTCACCCGTCGGCAGGCCGGGCTAAGGACCTGGCTCATCGGGGCGCTGACCACCGGGGTGTTGCGCACCACCACCACGAGATCACCGTTGGCGCGCTCGATGAGCAGGCCGCGATCGACGGCGTTGGGCGCTTGCTTGGGCACCGTCGACAGCAGCACCGTTTTGGTGGTGCCGGGCACCAGCCCGGCGGCGGCCCGGCACGGGATGCTGACGGACAGGTCGGTGGCCACGTAGCCGATGAGTGGGGCCTCCACGCTGTCGAAGACGCCGTTTTGCGGCCAGGTCAGTTGGGCGGTGGTCTGTTTGACCGGTAGCAGCGGTGTGACCAGCGCGAGCACGGCGCCGAGCAAGCCGGCGACGATAGCGACCCTGCGGGCGATGCGGTAATCCCCGGCGGCCCGGCCATCGCGGGTCACCCCGGCGGCGGGGTCGGCCCCGTCGACCCCGATGATCTGGCCGTCGCCGGCAATCCGGTCATCCCCGGTGGTCCGGTAGTTCGCGCCCGCGGTGGTCACGGACCTAGATGGTAATTGTGCGGCCCGTCACGTGCGGTTTCGGTTGTCATCGAGATCCCGGTGCGGGCTTGCGGATCGCGAGCACGAACGGACCGATGTGCTCGACGACAAACCGCGGGTCGGCGAACAGGGCGGCCTTCAGGTCCACGGTGTAGCGCCGGACATTGGGCTGGTTGGGGTAGACGTCGGCGGCGAGCCGCAGCGTGTAGGTGGTCCCCGAGCCAGAGCCGGCACCGCGGCGCATCAAAAACACCGTCGGCGGCTGCCACGGCAGCGTGTCGAGCGCGTGCAGGAGCTGGTCGGCGGTCTGGAGCCCGGACCAGCTTTCAATCTGGGCGGCCCGCCGGTCGAATTGCGCCAGCGGGTTGGCGTAATGCGACGTCAGCCCTTGAAAGCCCCAATAGGGGTAATAGGAAAGGAAGCTGTAGTCGGCCGTCAGCACAACGAGCTGGTCGGGCGGCTTGCCCGTTGTCCGGGCGATGACGGCGTTGATGGCCGGATAGTACTTCTCGGCGCCGGGGGGGCGGCGATCGCCGCGCTGGCCGAAGCCGTCGGTGTCGGTGTAGGCGACGGTGAGGTCCGGTCGCAACACTTCCGGGATGTCCTGGCTGAACCCAATCGCCCCGGCCAATCCCACCGCGGCGGCCACCGGGACGACGCGGCGCCCCCAGGAGCGCTCCTGGCCGCGGTCGCGTGCGCGCGCGCTGAGCGCGAGAACCGCCTCGATGAACCCGAGCACACCGGCGGCGGCGAGCAGCACGGTCAACGTCGGCTGCAGCCGAAACGACAGCAGCGTGGTGCGCGCAAGCGTGGTGAGCATCGACAGCAGCGACCACAGGTACACCGCGATCACGCCGATCGCCAACGCGGCCGCCCGGGCTGATGAGCGAGCCCGCACCACCAGCCACAGGGTGCCCAGCATGCAGATCACCCCCAGCAGGGTGAACTGCAACATCGGGAAGGGCAGCACGGCGGCGTCGGCGGGCAGGTAGTGCTGTGCGCTGCCGGTATTGCTGACGGGGTCGCGCGCGGCCCGCAGCACAAACGGCAGCCAGGTGATCGACGCGATACCCACCGCGATAACGGCGATGACGCTCAGCCGAACCAGCGGGTCGGCCGCGCTGCGCAGCCCCTGGCGCCGGCGGGATCCGGCCAGCAAAACCGCCATCACCGTCATCGTGAAGGCGGTGAAGGCCAGCAGCAGGGTGTAGAAGGTCGCCGTGAAGCCCAGGAACATCCCGGCGCCGGTGACCGCGGCCCACCCACCGGAGCGGCTGCCCGCGCGCAGACCCGACCAGGCGAGGATCAGCACCGGCGGCAGCAGCACCGTGATCATCGCCGCGTAGGGCTCCGGTGAGCCGTAGGCCAGGGTCACCGCCGCGGTGGCCGCGCTGACCATCAGCGCGTGCTCGAAGTGGATCAGCCGCCACCACAACACCAGCGCCACCGCGGCAGCGATGGTGATCGAGGTGATGGCCCACGGCTTATACATCTCCCAGGCCGGTGTGCCGGTCAGCGCCGCGACGCGCCCGCCGATCCAGAACCAGCCCGGCGGATAAAACGGAGGCAGGCCGATGTAGGTCATGTCACGAAGGGCGGCGGTGTCGGTCAGCCGCGTCAGATATTCGGTGCGGAACTGCTGGTCCACGGAGATGCCGAACAGATACAGCCGGGTGGCGCCCAGCGGCATGGCGAGCGTGACCACGCAAAACGCCGAAATAAACACCAGCGCCCCGAGCTGCGCCGAAAGGCGCCACCACCCACCGGGAGCGGTCTGCCCCCGCCGCCACATCCAACCGGCGGCGATCAACCCGATGACGCAGCCGACTTGACCGACGGTGGTCAGCGCGTGCAGCTGGTTAGACGACGGATAGGCGGGCCAGTTAACCCCGGCGATGGCCCGAAGCGAGATCACCGCCACCACCACCGCCGCCACTACCGCTACAGCCATCTGGCCCAGGCTGGCCAGTGCCTCGCGTACGATCAAAGGGGCAGCTTGCGGAAGACGCTGCGCGGGATATGCCGTAAGACCATCATGACGTAACGCAGTGCTGGTGGTGCCCAAACCAATTCCTTGCCTCTTGCGGATGCGGTGACCGCCAATTCGGCGACATGTTCCTTGTCGACGGTCAACGGCGCCTCTTTGAGGTGCGCGCTCATCCGGGTACGTACCTGCCCTGGCCTAACCACCAGCACACGAACGCCGAACTCACGCAACGCTTCTGATAGTCCCAGGTAGAATCCGTCCAGACCCGCCTTGGTGGAGCCGTAGACGAAGTTGGCCCGTCGCACCCGCTCGCCGGCCACCGAGCTCATCGCGATGATCTGACCGAAACCCTGGGCCCGCATTTTATTAGCGAGGAGGACTCCCACGGAAACTGCTGCAGTATAATTGATTTCAGCGATCTGTACCGCTTTGCGCTGGTCATGACACAGCTCCTCGGCATCGCCGAGCAGCCCGAAGGCGACAATAGCCACGTCGACGTCGCCGTTAGCAAAAGCCTGCTCAATCACCTTCGGATGGCTGTCGGTGTCGAGCGCGTCAAAGTCGATCAGCTCCACCGTCTTAGCGCCCGCGGCCGTCATCTGTGCCACCGCATCGCCGCGGCCGGGGTCATCGGGCAGTGCGGCCAGCACGATGCGCGCGGGCGCGTTTTGCAGGTAACGCTTGCAGATGGCCAGCCCGATCTCGGAGGTGCCGCCGAGCAGCAGGATGGCCTGCGGGTTTCCCAGAGCGTCGAGCACCATTACAGCAGCTCCAGACGCCGGGCTAAGTCGGACACGAAGACTCCGACAGGATCAACCTTGCGCCGCAACGTAATCCACTCGTCGACGCGGGGATACATGGCGTGGAAAGTAGCAGCGGTGGTGCGGGAGTCTTTGGCGGTGTACAGCCGGCCGCCGAATTCCAGGACACGGCGGTCAAGTTTGTTGAGGAATTCGTTAAGACCGGGCTTGATCGGGAAATCGACGCAGATGTTCCAGCCCGGGAGCGGAAAGCTCAGTGGCGCCCGGTTGGCCTCGCCGAACAGCTTGAACACGTTCAGAAATGAATAGTGGCCGCTGGCCTGGATATCCCGGACGATCGCCTTGAGCTCGGCGACCGCCGTGGTCGGCACCACGAACTGGTACTGCAAAAATCCAGCCCGTCCGTAGGCCCGGTTCCATGCTCCGAACATGTCCAGCGGGTGGTAGAACTGGGTGAGGTTTTGGATTGCACCGCGGTATGTTCCGGCCTTGCGGTACCATAGCTCACCGATCGCCGCAAACGTGTACTTGCCCGTCAGGCCGCTGGGAAAGATGTCAGGGAACGTAAATAGTTGTGGCGCATCAAACTTCAATGGATTTTTCCGGAGCTTTTTTGGCAGCTGGTCGACGGTGGCCAGCGAGCCGCGCGAGATCGCGGCGCGTCCTAGTTTCGGTGGCGCGCTGATGGCGTCGAACCAGGCCGAGGAGTACGGGTAACGGGCTTCGCTGCCATCGCTGTGAAAGGCGATCGTCTCATCCAGGCCGGCGGTGATGTCGCCGTCGGCGATGAAATAAGCCGTCTGGGTTGGTGTCATCTCGATGGTGGCTCGCAAGATGATGCCGGTCAGGCCGTTACCGCCGACGGTGGCCCAGAACAGCTCGGACTCCTCGCCGTCGGGGGTCAGGTGACGTATCCGCCCGTCAGCGGTCAGCAGTGCCATCGACCGGACATGGTTGCCGAAGCTGCCTGCGCTGTGATGGTTCTTGCCGTGGATGTCGCAGGCGATCGCCCCACCGACGGTGACCTGGCGGGTGCCCGGCAGCACCGGAACCCATAGCCCGAACGGCAGCGCCGCCTTCATCAGCTGGTCCAGGCTGACACCGGCGTCGACATCGGCGAGTCGGGTGTCGGCGTCGATCGAATGGATGGTGTTCAGCGCGGTCATGTCGATCACTAAGCCGCCGCCGTTCTGGGCGTTGTCGCCATATGAGCGGCCCAGGCCCCGCGCGATCACGCCCCGGCCTCCGGTGTCGGCGGCCCGGACCACAGCCGCGGCGATTTCCTCGGGGTCGCGGGCGCAAAGCACCGTGGCCACGGAGGGAGCGGTGCGGCCCCAGCCACTGAGCCGTTCTGTCGTCAACATCGTCACAGAGGGTACCGCGCCCGCGCCGGCGGCGATGCGGGACGCGCAGCGCCCCGGGAGGCAGCCGGGTCGTTCAGCCCCGCGCCGGTGCGCTGGCCCCGGCCTAGCGGACCCGAAAAATCACGGACCGCTGCACGACGAAGTTGATCACCGTCGCGGTTCCCTGCGCGATGACGAACGCGACGGGTACCGCCCAGGCCCGGTAGGCCAACAGCGCCAGGCACAGGTGGTTGAGCCCGACCTGCACGGTGAAGGTGAGCCCGTAGAGCGCCATGACGGCGGCGAAACGCGCGGTGCTCGGCGATGCCTGAAACGTCCACCGGCGGTTGACCAGATAGGCGGTGACCGTGCCGGCGACGAAGCCGGTGGCTTTGGACAGATCGACCTGCACCCCAGCAACCCGGTAGAGCAGCACGTAAAGACCGAAATCGATCACCGCCGCCCCAGCGCCGGTGAGAATGAACCGCCACACCTGTGTCGTCAATCTCGGGCGTGCGCGCGGGGCGGCGACCTCGGCGGGTGGGTCAGTCATCGCGGGCAGTTTACGGGCCGTGCGCCGAGCGCGTGAGCCGGCGCGGCGTGGTTACGCCGGGAATTTGACGTCGAGCAACTCGACGCGGTTTTCGCCCTGTGGCGTCGTGTAGGTGATGACGTCACCGGGTTTGTGCCCCACCAAGGCCCGCCCCAGCGGGCTGCCGGCGGTCAGCGTCTCGGCTTCGCCGCCGGCCGGGGTCTCTTCCACGATCGATATCACGTGCATCGTGGCCACCGTGCCGTCGAGAAACCGTAGGGTGACTTCGGTGCCGGCGGGCAACGTCTCAGCCTCGTCCGCCAGCAACGGTCCGCGCCCCGTCCGCAAGATCCGGTCGAGTTCGATGATCTGCTCATCGAGCAGGGCCAGCTCATCAGCGCGCTGTATCGCTTCGGCGGCGTCGCCGTGATCGCCCACCATCCCCCGGTCGCTTTTGACCTCGACCTCCAGACGGCGACGTCGTTCGCGCAGCCGGGCCAGCTCAGCCGCTAGCCGGTCCCGGGTGGTATCGGATAGCCGTCTTGGTTCGAGTTCCTCACCCACGTCCGCCAGCCTTTCGGGGCGCGACCGCGAGGGCTGTCGCGGGGCGCCCACATCGTGTCGTTGTACGTTCGCCCATTATTCACACGCTGCGCATCCGGGTGGTGGTTTCGGTGACACCACATACCGCGCGACAACCGCCCGGGCTAAGACGCCGCGGCAACGAGGGCGGCAACCACGTGGGCCAGGGCACCGAGCGCCGTGGCCGCCGTCTGGGCTGGCTGGCGGGCCCGGTATGCGGGCGGGAGTGGCGGGGCTACGGGCGGCCGTCGCGGAGGTCTGCGCGACGCGACGGGACACGACGGTGACGACGCAGCACCTCGCCGGACTGGGCCGCGTGCGCACCTGGCAATCCCGGGGAGCCCGGTAGGGGAGGAGGATGGCGTCATGCGCGAGTATGTGAAGTTCTACATCGATGGCCGTTGGGCCGATCCGGTTCGGCCTAACCTCTTGGACGTCGAAAATCCCGCCACCGAACAGATCACGGGCACAATCTCACTCGGCTCGGCGGATGATGTCGACGCGGCGGTCAACGCCGCCCGACGGGCTTTCGCCACGTGGTCGCAGAGCAGCCGTGCGGACCGCCTTGATCTGCTGCAGGCGATCCGCTCCGAATACCAAAAGCGGGCAGGAGATCTGGCGGAAGCTGTGAGCGAGGAGATGGGGGCGCCGCCGTCGTTGGCGGCCGGGCCGCAGGTGAAGCTTGGCCTTAGTCACCTGGTGACCGCCATCGAGGTACTGAAAAACTTTGCGTTCGAGGAACGACACGGACCAACCCTGCTGGTCAGGGAGCCGATAGGGGTGTGCGGTCTGATAACGCCGTGGAACTGGCCGCTCAACCAGATCGCGGTCAAGGTGTATCCGGCGCTGGCGACCGGGTGCACGATGATCTTGAAGCCCTCCGAGGTGGCGCCGTACTCCGCATACATCTTCACGGAAGTCCTTGACGCGGCGGGGGTGCCGGCCGGCGTGTACAACCTGGTCAACGGCGACGGCGCGGGCGTGGGCGCGGCGCTGTCCAGCCACCCCGGTATCGACATGATTTCGTTCACCGGTTCGACTCGTGCCGGCATCGACGTGGCGTCGAAGGCCGCCCCGACCGTGAAGCGGGTCACCCAGGAGCTGGGGGGCAAGAGCCCCAACATCGTCCTCGACGATGCGCAATTCGACAGCAGTGTGCGTGCCGGTGTGGTCAACATGATGCTCAACACCGGCCAGAGCTGTAACGCGCCGTCGCGCATGCTGGTGCCGAACTCGCGCCTGGCGGAGGCCGTCGCTATCGCGCGCGACGCCGCCGAGCGGGTGGAGGTCGGTAACCCCGAGGCCAGCCGTGCCATCGGCCCGCTGGCCTCACGGGCGCAGTTCGACAAGGTGCAGCGCCTGATCCAGCGGGGTATCGACGAGGGCGCCACGCTGGTCACCGGCGGCACCGGCCGACCTGACGGCTTGGATACCGGCTACTACGTCAAGCCCACCGTCTTTGCCGGTGTCACCAATGAGATGACCATCGCCCGTGAGGAGATCTTCGGGCCGGTGCTGTGCATCCAGGGCTATAGCGACCTCGATGAGGCCATCGACATCGCCAACGACACCGATTACGGTCTGGCGGGCTATGTTTCGGGAGCCGACCTGGCGAAAGCGCGGGCGGTGGCCGCCAGGATTCGCGCCGGCTGGGTGACGATCAACCATGCCTTCGACATCCAGGCTCCATTCGGGGGCTACAAACGAAGCGGCAACGGTCGCGAATGGGGCAGTTTCGGCTTCCACGAATACCTGGAAACCAAGGCGATCCTGGGCTACGCGCTCGAGTAGCGCCCCAGTGGTGGTTGTGTCGCCGTGTCTTCCGCTGCGGAGGGACGGTCGCGGCTTAAGCTTGCTGCGACCCGACAGGCAGGGGGAATCGACGTATCGGCAGCACGAACAGCGCTGTCCGCGCGAACCGGCCGGGCGCGCGGCGAGTGGGCGGTGAACCGGCGAGGGCCTACCCTGCGCCAGTTCACTATGCACGCCGGGCCCGATGGGTCGCCCCCGTCCGGTCCTCGTCCGGTCCACGGGCCGGCCGCGGCATCCCGGCATTGGATGGGCTGCGGGCCGTGGCGGTCGCGCTGGTGCTTGCCGAGCATGGCGGCATCCCCGCCCTGGGTGGCGGCTTCATCGGCGTGGACGTGTTCTTCGTCCTGAGTGGTTTCTTGATTACCTCGCTGCTGCTCGACGAGCTGGGGCGGACGGGTCGGGTCGACCCGGCAGGTTTCTGGGTTCGCCGGGCGCGGCGGTTGTTGCCGGCGCTGGTGCTGCTGGTGGTCACGCTCGGGATGGCTCGCGACCTGTTTCCGCAGGAAGCCGTCACCGGGCTGCGAGATGACGCCATCGCCACGTTGTTGTGGGTGGCGAACTGGAGATTCATCGCGCAGAAAACGGACTATTTCACGCAAGGCGCCGCACCCTCACCGCTGCAGCACGCCTGGTCGCTCGGTGTAGAGGAGCAGTTTTACTTCGTCTGGCCGCTGGTGTTGATCACGGTGGCCGTGGTATTGGCGGCGTGGGCCCGGCGTTATCGGCTGTGGGCAACGGTGAGCGGCGTTCGGCTCATCGTGTTCGTGATGGCAGCGCTGGGTGCGTTGGCCTCGGCCGCCGCGGTCGCGGTCTTCTTGCCCGAGGCCTCGCACCACCGCCTCTACTTCGGCACCGATACCCGGGCGCAGGCCCTATTGATCGGCGCGGCGGCGGCGGCTCTGCTGGTGCGTGATTGGCCGGCGCTGAACCGCGGCTGCTGCGTGATCCGCTCCCGGGCGGCCCGGTGGGCCGCCCGGGTGCTACCGATCATCGGCGTGGCGGGGTTGGCGGCGGGTGCTCACTACGCGACGGGCAGCGCGCGGGAACTGCGCGCGGGCCTGTTGGCCGCGGTGGCCGTCGCGGCGGTTTTGGTGATCGCCCCGGTGGCGCTGGATCAGCGCGGGCCGATCGCCCGGGCGCTGGCCTGGCATCCCCTGGTGCGGCTGGGCACCATCTCATACGGGATCTACCTGTGGCATTGGCCGATCTTTTTGGTGCTCAACGGGGAGCGAACCGGATGGTCCGGCTGGCGGTTGCTTGCGGTTCGCTGTGTTACCACCGTAGCGGTGGCCGCTGTGTCCTGGTGGCTGGTTGAACAGCCCATCCGGCGGTGGCGGCCGGTTAGGGTGCCCCTGCTGCGGTTGGCGGGCGCCACGGTTGTCACGGCCGCCGCGGTGACGGTGTTAGTCGTGCCCGCCGGGGTCGGTCGGGTCGCGGTGTCCGGCACCAGTCTGCCGCCCGGGGTGTCGCCGGTGGCCGTGGTTTCACCGGCGCCACCGGCCGGCTCTCGGCCCGTGCCGGCTGTCGGGCGGCGAGATCCCGCTCGGGCGTTCACCGTTTCGGTCTTCGGCGACTCGATCGCCTGGACGTTGATGCACTACCTTCCCGCCACACCGGGGTTTAATTTTGTTGACCACACCATCATCGGGTGCAGCATCGTCCGCGGCGGCCCATACCGGTATTTCGGCCAGGTCATCGACCAGAAGCCCGAATGCGACACCTGGCCCGCCCGATGGGCCGCGCAAGTCAGCCGGGACCGGCCCGACGTCGTGCTGCTGGTCATCGGCCGCTGGGAAACGATTGACCGGGTCAATGAGGGGCGCTGGACACACATCGGCAACCCGGAGTTCGACTCCTACCTGGCTGCAGAACTTCAGCGAGCACTGGACATCTTGGGCTCCACCGGGGCCCGGGTGGTGGTGGCCACCGCACCGTATAGCCGGCGCGGCGAAAAACCGGACGGCAGCTTGTATCCCGAGGACCAGCCGGAGCGGGTCGATCGATGGAACGGGTTGCTTCGCCGCACGGTGCGCGATCGCCCCAACGTCGCAGTACTGGATTTGAACAAAAAGCTTGCCCCTGACGGGGGCTACACCGCGAAAGTCGATGGCGTACCGGTGCGCAGCGACGGCGTGCACCTTACCCCCGAGGGGGTGAGGTGGCTGACCCCATGGCTCGAGGAATCGATCCGATAGCCGGCCCGCCGGCCATGTAGCGTTCAGCGGCGCGGCGGCGGCTCGGCCGTTACCAGGGGTCGCCTTAGTAACGGAACGAATCTGGTTGTTTTCGTGGTCTTCGTTTGGCGGCGGCTTACGAATGAGCTTTGCGAAAGGGCGCTTCGGGGTCGGCGAGGGTGTCGAGCATCAGCTGGCACCAAGTGAGCGCCGCATTGACCGCGAGGTGTGCGTGCCGGGTCCCCAGACCAACGCGTGCGGTTGCCGGACCGTGTCCGGTGCCCATCCCGCGGTTGCGCAGCTCGGCGAGTCCGTTGGCGATGGTGGTGACCCCACCGAGGATGCGCCTAACACCTTCGCTGCCATCCGGTCCGGAACCTTTCGAGGGGTCCAGCCCGAGCGAAAGCTGTGCTGCGCGCGCCAGTTTGGGTAGGCCAGACTTATCGTCGAACGGCTGGCCACGTTCGCTGAGGACAACCTTGGCGGTGCTTTCGATCAGTTCCTTGGCGCTGCCGACCGCGAGCGCGGGATCGTCGCCGATTGCGCGCCTGATGCGCTCGAAGCCCTCGCGAATGGCTGACGGGTCGGCGAGTCTCGCATTCGATTCGATCGACAGCTGTGACGCGAGTGGCGTGATCTGGCCGGTCTGCTCATCGACCTGGTAGCCGTCGCGGCGTAGCGATTGGTGAAACTGGCTCAGGCCCTGAGGTTCCCAGCCATTGAGCAACCGTTCGGCGACCCGGAGAAATCGGCCGACGTGTCGTGGGTCGGTCCAGTCGACCGCATCCAGGTACGACTGCGTTGTCTGCCGGCGCACGCTGCTGTCTTCGTAGCGGCAGTCGGGATCGGCCGCGAACCCTTCGTCTTGAAGCGCGGTGCTGATCGCGCCGACCGTGCTGTTGGTCATCAAGTCGCGGAAGAGGCCGCGCGTGGTGCGCCCTACGAGATCGGTCATCGTGCTGTGCTATGTATTGACGTCCCGGTTGTTCGCCCGCCCGCGCGCGACCGCCCAGTAGATCGTCGAGCGGGTGACCGGGAAAAGCTCCTCGAGACCGTGGCAGCTTGTCCGCGTCGTTGATCGATGCGGGCGGTCTGTAGCGCCGCGGCGAGGATGGTACGTAAGGCGTGGAGGTCTGCAATGGCGCGGTCGATGTCGCGAATGTGCTTGTCGAGCAGCGCGGTAACCTGCTCACAAGGCGCCATGCCGTGGCGATGCAGGTCGAGGATGCCTTTGATCTCCGACAGGGTTAAGCCGAGGGTCCGGGCCCGCACGATGAATCGCAGGATCGCCGACGTCATCGTCGCTGAACAGCCGGTAGCCCGCATCGGTGCGCTCGGCTGGTGGCAGCAGCCCTTTGGCTTCCCAGATCCGAATGGCCTTGGCCGAGAAGCCGATAACTTTGGCGGCATCACCGACGGTATGCGTCACAAGGTTTCGTTCATGGACGGCGGCGCCGAGATGCGCGGAGTGTTCCTGTGGGGGCAACGGAGATCGGAATGTCAGTGCAATGCTGGACGAACGCGTTGTCGTCCCGCGACTCGGCGACAGATCGCCGCCGCCGAACCCGACTCCTAAGACGAGGATAGCTGCACCACCGGACAGCGCGATTGCCTTCTTGGCGTGAGATTTCATCGGGCTCCTCCTGTGCGTCCAGTAGTGAAAGGTGGTTGATCATGTAAATGGTTGGCGGCTGATTCGTAAGCTCGTCGTCGCTTGCCGGTGAAAGTCCGGTCCGGGTAGCTGTCAGGAGGCCCGGTAGCAGGCTGGCGGTGTCGTCTGGAAACGGGCGGGGTCGAAGCCCAGCGTCGAACGCCCCGGTTATCGGGGTGTGCAACCGAACGGTCCGTAACGTGAAGTGAAGCCTGCCGCGTCGTTAAGCGATCAGGGAGTGCCGAGCCCGGAGGAGAAGGGCGAAGGCCATGGAAGCGGTGAAGATCCTGGAAGTGCAGCCGTGAAGGACTCCCCGGCGTAAGGGGCTCGGAACGTTCGGATAGTGGTGACGGGAACTGGAGAGGCCCTCCCCGGCCCAACCGACTGCGTAGAGCGGTTGGAGCGCGGCGACCTATAACCGGCGACGAGCCGGGAAGTGGAAGCCAGCCGGGGGGGCGTCGGAGGTGGTCGTAGTACCGGTTGAGCCGAGCGGACAACACAACCGCCGGTGAGGGAAGGGCCACTGCTTCGTCGATGCGTGTGGGTGACTGTGGAGGTGCCCGGTGAGTGCCGTTTCGGCTAGTCCCGCCGACAGCGGAACTGTTGTCGCTGACAAGGTTCCGTTGGACAAGGTGCGTGCCCTGCAACACACGCTGTACCGGACGGCCAAGGCCGATCCCGGGCGACGGTTTCATGCGTTGTGGGACAAAATCTTGCGCAGAGATGTCCTGTGGCGCGGCTGGGTCGCGGTGCGCACCAACAACGGCGCACCGGGCATTGACCGGACCACCTTGGACTGGATCGAAAAGGAGTACGGCATCGACCGGTGTTCTCCGAACTGCGGGATGGGTCGTATCGGCCGCTTCCGGCGCGGCGGGTCTATATCCCCAAGCCGGGAACGACCGAGCAGCGGCCGCTGTCGATTCCTGCTGTGCGTGACCGCATCGTGCAGGCCGCCACCAAGATCGTGCTCGAGCCGATCTTCGAAGCGGGTTTTGCCCCGTGCAGTTTCGGGTTTCGCCCGAAGCGGGGTCAGCACGATGCCCTGCAGGTGCTCGTCGACGAGAACTTTCGGGGCAGGCGGTGGGTGGTGGAGACCGATATCGCCGATTGTTTTTCGGTGATACCGCATGACCGGGTGATGGCAGCGGTCAAGGAACGGGTGTGCGACCAGTCGGCGCTTAAGCTGCTGCGCGCGATGCTGCGTGCGGGAGTGATGGAATCCGGCGTCGTCCGTCATCCAGACACCGGAACCCCGCAAGGTGCTGTGATCAGCCCCTTGCTGTGCAACGTGTACCTGCACCGGCTCGACCGGTCCTGGGACACCCGCGCTTTCGGGGTGCTGGTGCGCTTCGCCGACGATCTGCTGGTGATGCGCGAATCCGAACAGCAAGCCCACGCCGCGCTCGCGCGGCTGCGGGCGCTGCTGGCCGAGTTGGGCTTGGTGCCCAAGGAGGCCAAGACCCGCATCGTCGAATTGGTGGTGGGCGGAGAAGGTTTCGACTTTCTCGGCTTTCATCATCAGATGGTGCGCTCGCGGGGTGTGCACGGCAGACGTGGTGTGGCGTTCTTGGCCCGCTGGCCCAGTGATCGGGCGATGCACCGTGCACGCGATCGGATCAGGCAGTTGACGATCCGGTCTCGGCTGCTGCTGCCGGTCGAGGTGGTGGTGGAGGACCTGAACAGGTTCCTGCGTGGCTGGGCGAACTATTTTCGCTACGGCCACTCCGCGATCCGCTTCCACAAGATCCAGCAGCACGCCCAAGACCGGTTGGCGCTGTTTATCGGTAGGCAGCACAAGCGCGGGCGCGGCTTTGGCCTGTCCGTGCTTGCCTACCAGTCCACCGATTACTGCGGGTTGTACAGCCTGAACGGAACCGTCATCGCACCCAGGGCTAACAAGCCCTGGCGGGAGAAACCGAATGCCGGCGGTGAACGGCGTCGGTGAGCCGTGTGCGGGAGAACCGCATGCACGGTTCGAGGTGGCGGGAGCTGGAGCGGCACCGACCTGACCAGGGGCACCAGGGGACGGACAACCGACCGGGAAACCGGCGGCACCAAGGCCCTGGGTCCTACCGCCAGTGCTCATTGCTTCTCCAGCTCCCGACCCAACTCTTCTGTGGTGAGAACGCCCGTCAAGGTGAATCCTGGTGTTGATGGTTGTTGGCCTTGGGTGCGCCGCATAGCCACCATCTGGGAAACCTGAGCCAATGAGGTTGCGGCTCGGCTCATGTTCGCCTCCTTTGCCTGAATGCGGTGGAGGCATCACCGCCGGTGACTCCAACGTTAGGGATTGCCTCGGGGGCAAGGTCAAGACGCAGTGCCGTAATTTTTTGCCGCCCACCGCGTCGCGGGGCACCGGCTGTTGGTCCAGCCTCCATTAAATTGCGTAAGTAATTGCATGCCAAGGCGTTTAGGCAGAAGCGCCAGTGCTTCGAACAATCAGGTCCAGCTCGGACCCGGTGAACCCGATGAATCCATCCACCGCACCGGTGTCGCCTAACCCTTGACCTTGCCCCAGGGCCAACCAATACCTTGGGGTTGCCCGTCGGCTAACGCGTCGCGCGACACGCGCGCCTCCCAGAGCGTGAGCCAACGATGGGCCAACGATTGTGAAGGGGGCGTTCGAGAAGATGGTGTTGCACGCATTAATGGCAAAGGCGGTACCCGCGGTGGTGACCGGCGCGGTTGGGGTTGCGGCTTATGAGGCGGTGCGCAAGGTGGTGGCGAAGGCCCCGCTGCGGAAGGCAACAGTCATCGTTACCGCCTGGGGCATGCGCGTTGCCCGTGAGGCCGAGCGCAAGGCCGGGGCGAGCGCTGAGCACGCACGGCTGACGGTCGCCGACGTGGTGGCTGAGGCTAAAGAGCGTGCCGAACAGGATGTTTCACCGATGACCGTGGTGGACTCTGGCGATCATGACCACTGATGTCCTTCCTGGTGCCGACGCCGCGCTGAAGGTTGTTTCCGACGCGTCAGGGCGCATGCGGGTGCACGTCAGCGGGTTTGATGTCGACGCGGTTCGGGCCGTAGCGATCGAAGAGACGGTCTCGCAAGTGACCGGCGTGCAAGCCGTGCACGCCTATCCGCGAACGGCATCGGTGGTGATCTGGTATTCGCCCCAGCAGTGCGACACCGCTGCTGTGCTGTCCGCGATCGGCGAAGCCGAGCACATTCCTGCAGAGTTGGTGCCCACGCGTGCCCCGCACTCGGCTGCAATTCTCAGGATCGGTGTGGTGCGCAGGATTGCCAGCGGGATCGGACTGGCGCTGGTGGGGATGTGCCGTCGCCCGCTGGACGGTTTGGCGGACAGCGAGAGTTGCGGCAGCTGCGGGTCCGGACCGGTCACCGGGAGCGAGTTGTCGCCGGCTGAGCAGAGGAAGCGCGAGCAGCGCAAATGGTTGCGGCGGGTGTTGTTGGCATTCCCGTTGGGAGTGGCGGTGATGGCGGCGCCGATGTTGTTCGGCGCTTACCCGTGGGCGGGGTGGTTGGCGTTCGCCGCGACGGTGCCCGTGCAGTTCATATCCGGGTGGCCGTTCCTGAAGGGGGCCGTGCAGCAAGCGCGTGCAGGGTCCGCGGGCATGGACACGCTGATCGCGCTGGGCACCCTGACCGCGTTTGCCTACTCCGTCTATCAGCTGTTCGTTGGCGGGCCGCTGTTCTTCGATACCGCAGCATTGATTATTGCGTTCGTGGTGCTGGGCCGCTATTTCGAGGCCAGAGCCACGGGTAAGGCGTCGGAGGCGATCAGCAAGCTGCTGGAGATGGGCGCCAAGGAAGCCTGCCTGCTGGTCGACGACCAGGAGCTCCTCGTGCCGGTTGATCAGGTGCAAGTCGGAGACCTGGTGCTGGTGCGGCCAGGGGAGAAGATCCCGGTCGACGGCGAGGTCATCGACGGGCGAGCCGCCGTCGATGAGTCGATGCTGACCGGCGAGTCCGTCCCGGTCGAGAAAACGGTGGGTGACCATGTCGCCGGAGCAACGGTCAACACCGACGGGCTGCTGACCGTGCGCGCTACCGCCGTCGGGGCCGACACCGCGCTAGCGCAGATCGTGCGCCTGGTTGAGCAGGCACAGGGCGGCAAGGCCCCGATACAGCGAATGGCGGACCGGGTCTCGGCGGTGTTCGTGCCTGCGGTGCTCGGTGTTGCCGTGGCGACGTTTGCCGGGTGGACGCTGTTGGCCGCCGACCCGGTCGCTGGCATGACCGCGGCGGTGGCGGTGCTGATCATCGCGTGCCCGTGCGCGCTCGGCCTTGCCACCCCCACGGCGATCATGGTCGGCACCGGCCGCGGCGCCGACCTGGGGATCCTGGTCAAGGGCGGAGAGGTGCTGGAAGCCTCGAAGAAGATCGACACCGTGGTGTTCGACAAGACCGGCACCCTCACCCGCGCCCGGATGCGGCTCACCGACGTGATTGCCGACAAGCGGCGGCGGCCTGATCTGGTGCTGCGGATCGCGGCCGCGGTCGAGGCGGGCTCAGAACACCCGATCGGCGCGGCGATCGTCGCCGCCGCCCGCGCGCGCGGGTTGGAGATTCCGGCCGCTACCGAGTTCGCCAAGCTCGCCGGTGGTGGAGTGCAGGGTGAGGTCGAGGGCGTGCCCGTGCTGGTCGGGCGGCGCAAGCTCGTCGACGACCACGACTTGGTTCTCCCTGAGCCCCTCGCGACGGCGGCCGCCGAGCTCGAAGAGCAGGGTCGCACCGCGGTGTTCGTCGGCCGCAGCGGCCAGGTTGTGGGTGTGCTGGCGGTGGCCGACACCATCAAGGACGACGCCGTCGACACGGTCCGCAAGCTGCGCGCCATGGGGCTGCAGGTCGCACTGATCACCGGCGACAACGCCCCCACGGCGGCCGCGATCGCCAACCAGGTCGGCATCGGTCAGGTGCTGGCCGAGGTGTTACCCGAAGACAAGGTCACCGAGGTTCGCCGACTCCAAGACGAGGGCCGGGTGGTGGCGATGGTCGGCGACGGCGTCAACGACGCGCCCGCCCTGGTGCAAGCCGATCTGGGCATCGCAATAGGAACCGGCACCGACGTGGCCATCGAGGCCTCCGACATCACGCTGATGTCCGGCCGCCTCGACGGTGTCGTGCAGGCGATTGAGCTGTCGCGGCAGACCCTGCGCACGATCCATCAGAACTTGGGCTGGGCCTTCGGCTACAACACCGCCGCGATCCCGCTTGCCGCGCTCGGCGTGCTGAACCCCATCGTCGCGGGTGCGGCGATGGGGTTCTCCTCGGTCAGCGTGGTCGCCAACTCGTTGCGGCTCCGCCGCATTGGGGCGGACACCCGACAGGAGCACGCGCGGCGCGCATTGCCCGAGGCGAAATGAGCAACGACAGCAGAACCAGCACCTTGACCCCGCATCCAGTGCCGTCGCCGACTAGGCAAAGGTAAGGCCACTACGTGAATGTGCGATTCGGCACTCGCACGTTTGCGGGGTCTTCGGCACAGATGAAGGAGTAGCTCATGACGACCACGGTCTTGACGCTTCCGGGGATTTCGTCCCAGAGTTGCGAGCCCGCGATCGAAGGCATAGTCGCCGCCATTGCGGGCGTTGCCGCGGTGGAGGTCGACGTGCCAGCGAAGACGGCCACTATCATCCATCGCGACGACGGAGCACCCGCGGGGCGGCTGGTCGAGGCCATCGAGGACCAGGGCTACCACGTTGCCGGCGCAAAGGTGATCGGCGAGAGCACCGATGTGGCGATCGAACCCTCCGACCTTAAATCGCGAATCTAGCCAAAGGAGACAATCAACGATGTCAGCGCAGCACGGAAGATTCCCGAGTATGCGAGGTAGCGGATCTTGATCGGCGACCTCGCGCTGCGGTGGACGGTTACCGTCCTGTTCGGCGCCAGCTTCGCGGGACACCTGTATGGCCTTGTCGCGCAACGTGAACGCTGGATATGCACAATCGAACGCCTGCTGCACATAGTGATGTGTGCGGCAATGGTCGTGATGGCCTGGCCCGTTGGAATGGGACTCCCGACACTCGGGCCGATGGTCTTCTTCCTAGCGGCGGCTGTCTGGTTCGTGCTTGTGGCTGCCCACGTGTTCTCCGGCGACGATGGCCGACTGACCAACGGCTACCACGCAATAATGATGGCGGCGGTAGCTTGGATGTACGCGGTGATGACCGGCGGCCCACTGGGCCCGCGCGGTAACTCACCCGGCCACACCATGTCTAGCTCGCCGGATATGAAGATGTCCGGCATGGACATGTCCGTAGCCGCGACAACCGAACCCGGGTGGATTACCGCCCTCAACTGGATCGCGGCTGTCGGATTCGCAAGCGCCGCGGTGTATTGGCTCTACCGGTATCTCGCGCAGCAGAAAGCGAACCCCGTGCCGCACGCCACGCGCCTCGGGGACTGGGGGACGCTATGCCACGCGTTCATGGCCTCCGGTATGGCCATCATGTTCGGTGTGATGCTGTAGGAACGGGAGGCATGACCCGCCGGCAGCCCGGCGCCCGGCCATGCTCAGATCGAAGCTTAGCAACCGAACGAATCTGATTGTTTTCGTAAGCCCACAAGGGGATCCCCTTACGGGTGACGACCAAGGTCTTTCCCGGCCGCTTCGCTCGGGGTTAGCGTCGCTGCGGTGATAGCCCGAACCGCGGGCCCCTCGGAGGCCAAATGCCGGTCCGCTATCTGTCTGATCCCGAGCTCGCCCGGCTGAGCAGTTGGCCGGACGAGATCGCGGTCGAGGACGCGGTCACCTACTTCACCCTCTCCGCCGACGATCTTGTTTTGCGTCAATCTGTCGTGGCTGGCGGGCTTCAACGCCAGCACAACCGTCTCGGCGTCGCCGTTCAACTGTCGACGCTGCCGTGGCTGGGCTGGATTCCCGACGACCTGGCCGGCTGCCCGCCCCTCGCACTGCATCGTCTCGCGCAGGCTTTAGGTATTGGACCGGATACCTCGTCGGCATTGCTGGCGGAGTACGGCGGCTGGCAGGGACGAACCCGTCGGGAACACCGCACACGAGTGCTGGCACGGCTGGGTTGGCGGTTATGCGCCACCGGCGAACGCAAGCTGCTCGACGAGTTCCTGCTGGCCCGGGCGCTCGAACACGATGCCCCCGGCGTCCTGCCCCAGCTGGCCTGTGACTGGTTGCGCGCCGAACGGATCGTCCGCCCACCGGCCGACAGCCTGACCCGGAGGGTGGCCGCGGCACGCGATGCGGCTCGCGCCGAGACCTACCACCGGCTTGGGCCGCTGCTACAACCACCGCGGCCCATGCAGCTCGACAGCCTGCTCGATGTCGACCCCGACCTCGGCTTGACCCGCCTGGCGTGGCTGCGCCGCGGGGCCACCGTTGCCACACCCGAGCTGCTCAAGGCCGAGCTGGACAAGCTGGAATTCCTGCGACGCCACGGCGCCGATCGCCTCGACTTGTCCCAGCTCCCGGTCGGGCGCCAGCGCATGCTTGCCGAGATCGGCCGGCGCTCGACCAATCAGGCGTTGCAGCGCGCCGCGGTCGACCGGCGTCACCCGGTCCTGTTGGCCACACTGGCCGAAACCTACATCGAGGTGCTCGACGAGCTGGTGCAACTGCTCGACCAAGCGCTTGGCGGCGCGGATTCCCGAGCCCGGCATGAACTTTCACAGCGGCTCGTCGACCGCGCCAAAGCCGAGGTGGACCGCGGCAGGCTGCTCGATGAGATCCTCGACGTGCTCGCCGACCCGACCGTTCCCGACGAGCAGGCCGGGCGGGTCGTCCGCCAGCGGGTCGGCATGCAACGCCTGATCGCCGCCCGCCGCCCACCTGAAGATCGCGGGCAGCGCGACCATGGTCACTTTGACCTGCTCGCCGCCCGCTACAAGTACACGCGCACTTTCACCCCGCTAGTGATTGCTGCGCTTTCACTGACCAGGAACACCGCCAGCGCGTCGGTCACGGCGCTGCTCACTGCCGTCGAGGTGCTGCGCGGGCTCAACACCGCCGCCCGCACCGCTGTCCCGGACAAGGCGACCACCGCCGCGGCGACGGTGTTCGTGCCAACGCGCTGGCGTGGCTACCTCGACACCGCGCGTGGTCAAGGCCGCGGCGCCGCCTACCGCCCCTACTGGGAACTGAGCGTCCTCTACGGGGTGCAGGCCGGGCTGCGCTCCGGCGACCTATGGGTGCCCGGCTCACGCCGCTACACCAACCCGTCCACCCTGCTGCTACCGCCGGATCGGTGGGCCGGGCACCCGCGACGACTTCTGCACCGTCACCGGCACCGAGCCCGCCGCGTCCCGGCAACTCGATCGACTCCAGGCCCAGCTGCACGCGGCAGTCGCGGCATTGGAGACAGTCTTGACGGACCCAGGCGCTGAGGGACTCGCACGTCTCGGTGATGACGGTGAGCCGATCGTGTCGCCGCTGCCTGCCGAACAGCTTCCGGCCGAGGCGGATACGCTCGCCGCCGCCACATCAGCTCGGCTGCCCAGGGTGCAATTGCCGGCACTGCTGATCGAGGTTGACCAACTGACCGGGTTCAGCGAAGAGTTCACCCACGCCGGCGGCGCGCAACCACGCAACCCCGACCTCACCCGCAACCCGTACGCGTCGCTGATGCCTACGCCTGCAACCTCGGCTACGCCGGGATAGCCGACGCTTCGGGCATCTCCGAGGACGCCCTGGCCTGGACGTCGCAGTGGTACCTAAGCCAAGACACGCTGCGGGCGGCGCACACGCGTCTGGTCAACGCACACCACGCGCACCCCCTCGCCGCGCTGTGGGGCGGCGGGATGCTCTCGTCGTCGGACGGCCAGCGGTTCCCACAACGGGGACACAGCCTCACTACCCGCGCGCTGTCACGGTATTTCGTTGACGAAGGCACCACCACGTATACCCATGTCTCCGATCAACATTCGACCCACGGCACCAAGGTCATACCGACCAGCTGGCGCGAGGCGGTCGCAGTTCTGGACGAAATCTTCGGCAACCCAACAGATTTGCCGCTCAGTGAGCACACCGTCGACACCGCCGGACAAACCCTCGCGATATTCGCGATCTTCCACCTGGCCGGGTTGCAGTTCTCTCCGCGCATCCGCGACATCGGCCGCCTCTAGCTCTACCGCCCCGGAACCGCCTCGGCTTGGCGCGCTCGATACCCGCACGCCGGGCGGTTGCTCGGCCAGCCGATCCAGACGCAGCTGATCGCCGACCACTGGGATGATCTGCTGCGCCTGGTTGCCTCGATGAAGTTCGGGCACACTACGGCCAGCCTGCTCATTGCCAAGCTTCACGCCAGCAGTCGGCAGAGCACGCTCGCGAAGGCGCTGCACGAGTACGGGCGACTCGTCCGCACCCTCTACGCCTGCCGATATTACATCGCCGACGAAGAACTCCGGCGCCGCGTGCGCCGTCAGCTCAACAAGGGCGAGAGTCTGCATGCGCTGCGGCGCGACCTATTCTTCGCGCATCAAGGCCACGTCCGCCGACGTCATCTCGATGACCAAATCGATCAGGCACTGTGCCTCACCTTGGTCACCAACGCCTGCGTGCTGTGGACCACCACCTACCTCGCCGACACGATCGACAACCTGCGGTCAAACGGCATGGAGGTCAGCGACGAGACTGCGGCACACTTGAGCCCTGCCCAGCATGATCACATCACCTTCTATGGCACGTACTCGTTCGACATCGACGCCCAGCGCCGGCGCGAAGGCCACCGGCCGCTACGCATCCCCGCGTAGCCATAGCGAGATCACAAAACAACCAAATTCGTTCCGTTACTAAGCCGACCCCTACCACGCTTGCGGTAGCAGAACGATTGTGCCGTGGGTGTGCCGCTTTTCGAGTTGTTCGAAAGCGTCCGCGACCCGGTCGAGGGAGTAGGTTGCGGCGACGTCGAAATCAATGGCACCGCTGGCGACCAGCTCGGCCATTTCACCCAGCACCTGCGGGGTTGACGCTTCGGCCCTGCCTTCGGTCTTGGCGCCGACTTCTGCAGCTTTCTGAAACGCGATGATGGTGTTGATCCGCTCGGGCGCCACGCCGAGGTCCACGGCGAGCTGCACGTACTGGGGGCCGAACAAGTCGATGAAAGCGTCGATTCCGTTGGGCGCGGCCTCCCTCAGTCGCGTGGCCAGCCCGTCACCGTAGGGCACCGGGGTGACACCGTGGGCTCGCAACCAATCGAAGTTGCGCTCCGATGCGATACCGAGCACCCGCGCCTTGTGGCGGACCAGCAATTGGACCACAAGGCTGCCGACCCCGCCCGCGGCCGCCGAGACTGCTACCGTCTCGCCCGGTTGCGGCGACACCGCCCGCCACGGCGGCGTATGCGGTCACGCCGACGACGTAGAGCGAGCCCGCGACTTCCCAACTCAACTGGGGAGACTTGCGGATCAGCTGGCCGACTGGAACGACGGTGTGGGTGGCGTGGCTGGATCGGCGCAAGCTGAACCCCATGACCTCGTCGCCGACCGAGAACTCGGTCACTTCAGGCCCGACCGCGGTCACCACGCCGGCGAGGTCAATGCCCTCGCCGGACGGAAACGTAATCGGGAACATCTCGTGCAGCACGCCGACGCGGATAGCAGCCTCGCCCGGGTTGATCCCGGCGGCACGAACCTCGACGAGCACTTCGCCGGGGTCAGGCGACGGCATGTCAATGTCGGTCACGTACAACACATCACGCCCCCCGTAGCGGTCGAAACGTACCGCGCGTGCTTTTCCCGACTCAAGTGGTTCGCGGCCATCGCCCAACTCGTGGCTCCTAGCTCTCCACGATGATCGGATCACCGACATGCACGGCGTCGAAATACCAGGCGGCGTTGTCCGGGCTGAGATTGATGCAGCCGTGACTGACGTTCGCGTAGCCCTGCGAGTCCACCGACCACGGGGCCGAGTGCACGTACACGCCGCTCCAGGTGACCCGGACGGCGTACTGACCCTGGATCAGGTAGCCCTCAGGAGAACTGAGCGGGATGCCGATGGTTCGCGAATCGAACGTGACGGTCCGCTCTTTGGACAACGCGCTGAAATGACCGACCGGCGTAGGACGACTGGGCTTGCCCATCGATGCCGGCATTGTGCGGACGACCTCGTCGTTGATGCTGACGGTGAACGTGTGCGCAGAGATGCTGGCAACGGCCTTCACCACGTCGCCGGTTTCGAAGCCGGTGGAGAAGCCGTGCACCCGCACGGTCACCTTCGTATGGGCGGGCCAGTATCCCACCGGAGCCCATTGCACGGCATTATCGGCCATCCAGGTGAAGCGCCCGGGCACGCTGGGAGAAATGATCTTGATGGTCCGTTCGGCGGCGGTGCGATCGGTGACTTTACGACTGAAGGTGACGATGACCGGATGCGCGACACCAACCACCTCGCCGCCCGCTGGCTGAATCGAGGCAACGCCGGGAACCGCGTTGGGGGTCGCAACGGCCGCCGAGCTTGGCCCGGTTGATAGCGCCACGGCCATCGCGATGATCCCTGCGGGGACGACTAGCGACCTGGCTGCTCTGAGCATGACGTTCACCCCTTCCGCATCGTGTGTAGGCCTGCCCGTCCCTGACTTGTCCCACCGGCGAGGCGATAGCGAAACTTAGGTCGGTCGGCGGTGGTGGTAGTGCCTCGCGCTTAGCGGTGTTCGCGAAGCGCCGCCATGCGCCGCCGGTATTCTTCTTCGTCGACCTCACCGCGAGCGAAGCGTTCGGCGAGCACCTCCTCCGCGCGTGAGAGCCCGTAGCCGGGCTGTTCGGAGGGAGGTGAACTCCCCAAATAACGGATCGCGAGAGCAACGGCGGCGATCACCGCCGTCAAGAACAACACCATGACGATGGCCATCACGATCCAGCCTCCCCAGCCGCCACCATCCCACATCCAGCCGTCCCCGTCATACATCATCGGCGCATCCTTTCATACCGTTGCAAGTGAGTGATCTTTAGTGGTCACGCGACTTGCACCCCGTCTCGGGGTTGTTCGGCGGCCTTGCGGCCGCGTCCCTTCCGCGCTTCACGGCCACCTGCCCGGCCAGGCCGGGTCTTACGGTCGGCTCCACGCTTGACGGCGGCCCCAACTGGGCCGACGACGCTAATGGTTTCCTCGTAGCGCGCGAGGTTGATCGCGGCGTTGTCATCGCGCTGATGGACCGCCAAACACGTGGCACATTGCCACTTTTCGTCCCATCCGATGTCCTGGACATGCCCGCAGGCATGGCATTTTTTCGACGACGGGAACCAGCGGTCAGCGACCACCAGCCGTGACCCGTACCAGCCCGTTTTGTAGGCCAGGTGCCGCCGCGGGGTGCCCAGGGCGGCATCGGAGAGTCCCCGCCGCCGGGCGCGAGCCCCCGGCAGGCCCTTTTGCCGCAGCATCCCGGCGGCGTCTAATCCCTCCAGCACGACCCGGCCGTGGGTTTTGGCCAATCGTGTTGTCAGAGCGTGCAGGTGATGGGTGCGGGCATCGTTGACCCGGCGATACAGCCGAGACATCTGCGTGGTGCGCTCCCGATACCGGCGGGAGCCTTTCACACAGCGTGAACGGGCCCGCGACACCCGCCGTAATTCGCGCAGCGCCGCCTCAAGCGGGCGCGGGTTAGCCACCTGTTCGATCACGCCGCCGCCGGCGGTGGCCACGCTCGCCAGCCGGCGCACCCCGACGTCGACACCGACCCGCGACTCGGGCAGCGCCACGCCGGGCTGAATCGGCCGCTGCACCAGCACCCGCACGCTCGCGTCGAGTCGGGCGCCGTCGCGCCGCACGCTGATCGCCAGCACCCGCGCGCGGCCCTTGGCGATGAGTCGCTCGATGCGGCGGGTGCTCTCATGGGTGCGGACGGTGCCGATCACCGGCAAGGCGACATGCCGGCGGTCGGGTTCGACGCGCATCACCCCGGTGGTGAATGTCACGCGGTCGGCGTCGCGTCTTTTCTTCTTCAACCGGGGGAAGCCCATCGGCTTGCCGTCGCGTTTGCCCGATCGGGAGCTCTGCCAGTTCCAGTAGGCGTCCACCGCGGCGGCGATCCCGCCCGCGTAGGCCTCTTTGGAGCACTCACTCCACCACGGCTGGCCCGTCTCGGCGTTGACGCACACCTCGTCTTTGACCTGATTCCAGCGTTTCCGCAGCACCGGCAGCGAGGGCTTCGCGGTCTTGACACCGGCGGCGTGCCACGCCCGGATATCGGCTTTCAGCGTGGCGACGGCCCAGTTGTAGGCCTTGCGGCGGGCCCCGAAATGGCGCGCCAGCGCGCGGGCCTGGCCCCCGTTCGGGTCCAGGGTGAAACACAACGCCTGCACACACCAGCCGTCGGGCACCTCGAAACGCGGCATCTCAGGCCACCTCCACCTCGTCGGACGCCGCTGCCGCAGCAGCAAGCGCACGCTTGGCCCTGTTCTGCGCAGCGCGTTTGCCATACAACCGAGCGCACATACTGGTGAGGATCTCGCTCATATCGCCCACCGGGTCGTCATCGACTTCAGCGGAATCGACCACCACCAGCTCACGGCCCTGGGCGCCCAGCGCCGCCTGCACGTACTCCGAGCCGAACCGGCAGAACCGATCCCGGCGCTCGACCACGATCCGACTCACCGTCGGGTCACCCAGTACGGCGAGAAACTTCCGGCGGTGCCCGTTGAGCGCGAAACCAACCCCGGTCACCACCGTGTCGACCGGGATCTGTTTTGCCGTGGCCCGCGCGGTCACCCGCGCCACCTGCCGATCCCAATCAGCCTTCTGATCAGCCCAGGAGCCGCGCGCGTACACGGTCGTGCGTGATCTTCGGCCAGCCTCGCCGGTCGGCTCACCCACCAGATTCAGCCGACCCACTCGCCGGGCGGGCACCGGCAGCAGCCCGGCGCTAAACCAGCGATACGCGGCCACCCGCGCAACACCGTTGCGCTCAGCCCACACCGCAAGATTCATACCCCTGTTCCTACAGCACACCACCGACAACTACCGACCACCCACGCCGCAACAGTTGACAACCCCTGTCGAATATTTTCGTGCACACGAGTGCAGCCCGCTGTGTAACCGCATGTCTTTGGCGGACGGCGCATATCGGGCGGGGAGTATCGGGCGGCGGTCCCTTCTTCTGACGGCCCCCGCGGGCGGTATCGGCGCAACCGTTTGGGCTGCCGTGGGCCACGCCGCGAAAAAGCCGAAAAAGCCAGGGCCTCGATGCGAATCGAGGCCCTGGCTTGAGGGGGTCAGTCGCCGCACCGGCACTCGGCATGACCGCACTTGCAGCCGGGTGCCTGGGTGCACGCGTGGTCGGCGCACTGGCAGCCAGTAGATTTACAGTGACAGCTCCCGGTCTCTTTCATCCGTCATCCTTCCTGTCAAGGTGCTCACCAACCCAGCACCGGATAGTTACGATACCCGGGTAGGGTATATACGTCAACCGATAGCACCGTCCACGCGTTCGATACCCCCGTCCACGCGTTGACCCGTCGGCCGCCCGTCCTCGCCGCTGGCGGGTTTTCGCGACGAGTGCTCACCTGTGTCGGCTCGGTGGGCGGCAGCGGTCAGGAGCGCACCAGACGTGCGATAGCCGCCGAGGCCTCGGCGAGCTTCACCTCGGCCTCCTTGCCGCCTTCGGCGAGCGCGTGGCTCACGCAGTGATCAAGGTGCTCGTCGAGCAGGTTTAACGCCACCGACCGTAACGCGCTGCTGGCGGCGCTGATCTGGGTGAGAACGTCGATGCAGTACTTGTCTTCTTCGATCATCTTCGCGATGCCGCGGACCTGACCCTCGATTTTGCTCAGCCGCTTAGCGTAGCTGTCCTTGTGCGCGACATATCCGTAGGTGGCGTGCCCCTGGTGCTCCAGCGTCTTCGTCATCGGGCTGGACCCTGCCTTCCTGCTGAGGGGCGACATTCCCGTCGCCCACCGACGCGTTTGTGGTTGTCGGCGTCGCCGATCCCGGCCGCGGCCGTCGCGATGGCGCCCGGGTGGCAGATCGTCGGTCGCCGCCCCGGCATCTCCGGGCATGGGTGCCCCGAGACGGCGGAACCTCGAGTCACGGTGGGCGGCATGTAACCACTATAGCTAGCTACCCTACGGGGGTAGGTGAAGCGATGTGCGTCACCGGAGGCCGCCGGCGTGGCGCCCACCAACGATGAGTGCCGAGAGGTGCCGGGCTGGTGCCGGCCCGGCGCAATCACCAAAAACGCCAATGCCTTACTCCCGATAAGCGATTGACTCACTTTGGGCGCCAGGCGTTTTCACCCACGGCGCTATCATCGACGGCGCGGCCGCGGGTTACGGTTCGCTATGATAGCGGTGCAGGCGGTTGGCGTTGCCGACCACCGACAGCGAGGACAGGGCCATCGCGGCGGCCGCGATCATCGGTGAGAGCCGCAGCCCCAGCAGGGGGTACAGCGCCCCGGCCGCAACGGGGATGCCGATGGCGTTGTAGATCAGGGCAAAAAACAGGTTCTGCCGGATATTGCGCATGGTGGCGCGGGAGAGCCGGATCGCGGTGACCACCCCGGCCAGCGACCCGGAGATCAGCGTGATGTCGGCGGCTTCGATGGCGACGTCGGTGCCGGTCCCGATGGCAAACCCGACATCGGCTTGGGCGAGGGCAGGTGCGTCGTTGATGCCGTCGCCCACCATGCCGACCCGGCGTCCCTCGGCTTGCAGCCGGCGGATCGCGCCCGCTTTGTGCTCGGGCAGAACCTCGGCGAGCACCCCCTCGACGCCGACCTGGCGGGCTATCGCCGCGGCGGTGCGGGCGTTGTCCCCGGTGATCATCACGACCCGCAGGCCCAGCTTGCGCAGGGCGGCGATCGCCGCGGCCGAGTCGTCCTTGACGGTGTCGGCAACGGCGAGCACCCCGGCCGGTTGATCGTCGGCAGCGGCGAGGATCGGGGTTTTGCCCGTGCTCGCGAGGTCGACGCCGATTCGCTCGAGTTCCTCGGTGTCGATGCCGTTGTCGGCCAACAGTGCCACGGTCCCCACGAGCATGGTGTGGCCCGCGACCGCGGCCCGGACTCCCTTGCCGGTGATCGAGTCGAAGTCGGTGGCCGCAGGAACACCGATGCCGCGGCTGCGGGCCCCGGCGACCACGGCGGCGGCCAGCGGATGCTCGCTGTCGGCTTCGGCCCCGGCGACCAGCGCTAGAAGCTCGTTCTCCGGCAGCGTCCCGTTCGCGTGCACCCCGGTGAGCACCGGTTTGCCGGCGGTGATGGTGCCGGTCTTGTCCAGCACGATGGTGTCGAGCCGGTGCGCGGTTTCCAGAGCTTGTGCCGAGCGGATCAGAATGCCTGCGCGCGCACCCTTTCCGGTGCCGACCATGATCGACAGCGGGGTGGCCAGGCCCAGCGCGCACGGGCAGGCGATGATCAGCACCGCAACCGACGACACCAGCGCCGGCGTCAACGCGGGTGCCGGGCCGGCGACGAACCAGATCGCGAAAGTGGCGATAGCGATGGCGATCACCGCCGGCACGAAATACGCCGAGACCGCGTCGGCCAGCCGCTGGATCGGCGCCCGCGACGCCTGAGCCTGCTGGACCATGCGAATGATCTGCGCCAGCAGGGTGTCCGCGCCCACCTTGCCCGCGCGTACCCGCAACGAGCCGGTGGTGTTGACGGTCGCGCCGATGACGGTGTCGCCGGCGTGTTTGATGACGGGCATCGGTTCGCCGGTCACCATGGATTCATCCACCGCGGACTGACCGGACAACACGATGGCGTCGACCGGGATTTTCTCGCCGGGGCGGATGTGGATCTCGTCGCCGACCACGACCTCGTCGACGGGGACCTCGGTTTCGGCGCCCCGGCGCACGACGCGGGCCGTGCGTGCCTGCAGGCCCAGCAGGGCGCGAATGGCTTCACCGGTGCCGGCCTTGGCCCGGGCTTCCAGTAGCCGGCCCGCCATGATCAAGGTGAGGATCGCCCCGACGGCTTCGAAATACACATTGCGTAGTCCGGCGGGCAGGGCCGAAGCGGCGACCGTCACCAGCAGGCTGTAGCCGTAGGCCGCGACGGTGCCCAGGGTGATCAGGCTGTTCATATCCGCGCTGCGATGAGCCAAAGCGAGCCAGCCGCTGCGATGGATCGGCCAACCCACGTAGACCATCACCGGCGTGATCAGCGCCAGCTGCAGCCAGTGGTTGAGCAGCACGGCGGGCACCCAGCGACCGCCCAGTGGTTGGGCCATCACCGCGTACAGCACCGGAATGGTGAGCAGCGCACCGATCAGCACCCGGCGTGTCAGGTCGGTGATCTCGGCCCGCCGTTCCGCGGTCTCGGCGGCTTCGGTCTCGGCCGCGCCCGGCTCGGCGGCGATCTCCGCTGACGCCGGCCGCACGCCAGGGATGATGTGCTGCTCTCGTTCGGGTGGCGAGGTGGCCGCGCCGTTGGGGGCGACGACGAGCGTGCCGTGAGTCATGTTCATGCCGCACGCAAATTCGAACGACCCCGCCCGTGGAGGGGTGAACCGTACCCGCGTGCGCTGGCGCGCCGGTAGGGCCGCCGATAACTGCAGGTCCGGAAAAACCACCCGGGACGTGCAGTCCCCGCTTTCCTTTCGGTCGAACTCGATTTCCACCGGAACGCCCTGACGGACCTCGACGACATTGGGGCTGTAGCCACCCAGCACGGTGATGTGGACACGCTGC
Organism: Mycobacterium sp. SM1; assembly: GCF_018361265.1. Taxonomy (GTDB): domain Bacteria; phylum Actinomycetota; class Actinomycetes; order Mycobacteriales; family Mycobacteriaceae; genus Mycobacterium. Next base: position 1,261,878 of record NZ_JAFLNH010000001.1, on the reverse strand, counting down.
ACCCCGTCGGTGACCGCGGCGGCGCGGCCGCGGCGCGGAGCGAAGAAAAACCACGCCAGCACGGCAATGGCCAGGGCCGCGCTCATCGGGACGACAACGTCGGCGCTGGACATCGCACCCTCCTCATCGCTACGCACTCATCTCGCTACCGGCCAGGTGCTCAACCGCCGTGTTGCGAGGATGTTCAGGATGCCAGCCACAGAGCGGTTATTCCATCCGTCTGCGACCGGCAGGTCGCGGTTGCACGCCAATATCCCCAAACGAGGGGCACGTGTCACCGGCAACCGATAATATACCCCCTGGGGGTAACGGCGGGGTTGCCGGATGGCGAACAAGACGCCGTTACCCGCAGCTGTGGCAGTCAGTGACAGTGCAGGTCGCCACCCTGCGCGCAGGCGAGAGGTAGCTGAGATGAACGGCCTTTCACCGCGTAATCGACCAATTACCGCCCCGACGCCGCGCAGGCACAGCCTTTCATGTCTTGGCGCGCACGTGTATCTGCCGTTCGGCAATGCGGCCTTCCCCTGGCCAGGTACCGCGTCGTGCGCGGATCAAAGAAGCTCACCGCGAAGAACACGAAGAGCTCAGCGTCGCAGCCGTGGACGTGCCGGGCAATGCCGAGCACCCCCAGGGGAACGGAATACTTTACCTGCCAACAGATCCCGTTACCCAGCCAGATTACGCGACATACGTCCGGCCAGGCCGCAGATCATGCGGGCAACGGCTAGAGGTGTTTTCGAGGGGAGACAGCGGCGGCGTCGGTGCAGCCGTTGCTTAACCGCACTTGGGCAAACGGCGATTCAGTCGCGCATCAATTCTGTTTACCGTAAGGAGAAGCCAATGTCGTTTTGTGAGTCTTTTGTGACGACACGACCGGAACAGCTGGCAGCGACCGCGAGCAATTTAAGCGATATCGGTTCTGCGGTCACCGCGGCGAATGCGGCTGCGGCAGCCCCGACGACCGGGGTGATGCCGGCGGCCGCGGACGAGGTGTCAGCGCTGACTGCAGCTCAATTCGCTGCGCACGCACGCATGTACAGGGTGGCCAGCACCCAAGCCTCGGCGGTTCACGAACTGTTTGTGACCACCCTGGGCGTCAGCGCCGATTCGTACGCGCTCACCGAGTCCGCCAATGCGAGCGCCGTCGGTTAGTGAGGTGGGGTGCGGCAATGGATTTTGCGACATTACCACCGGAGATCAACTCCGCGCGCATGTATGCGGGTCCGGGCTCGGGGCCGATGCTGGCCGCCGCGGCGGCCTGGGATGGGCTGGCTGCCGAGCTGTATTCGGCTGCGGCATCATATGAATCGGCGATCTCGGGACTAACTGCCGGGTCTTGGCTGGGCCCGTCATCGGCGTCGATGACGGCCGCGGCAGCGCCCTACGTGGTGTGGCTTTCCGCCACCGCCGCGCGGGCCGAGCAGACCGCCGCCCAGGCCAAAGCGGCGGCGGCCGCCTATGAGACGGCATTCATGTCGACGGTGCCCCCACCGGTGATCGCTGCCAATCGCAGCGTGCTGATGGCCCTGGTGGCGACAAACGTTCTCGGGCAAAACACCCCGGCGATCGCGCCTACCGAGGCACAGTACGCCGAGATGTGGGCCCAGGACGCCGCCGCCATGTACGGCTATGCGGCCTCATCGGCGTCGGCGGCCACGCTGACACCCTTCGACCCGCCCGCTAGCACCACCAATCCGGGGGGACTGGCCGGCCAAGCCGCTACGGTCACCCAGGCCAGCGGCACTTCGGTAGCGTCAACCACGCAGACGGTGCTGTCGCAACTGCCCGCCGCGGTGCCCGTGGCCCTGCAAGGGCTTGCATCTCCCTTGCAGTCGACGCCGGTGGTCACATCGTCCGCGGCAGGACTCACCGGAATCCTGCAGGGCCTGGACCTTGCGGGCTACGCGGGTGCGGGCCTGGCGTCGGCTGACATCGGGACGACGTCGGGGGCCTGGGGGTCAGCATCGGAGGCCGACGCAAGAATTCTTGCCTCGCACAGCGAAATTGTCGACACTCACGATTTAATCGGCGGCACACTGGGTCAAATCACCCGCGTGGAGGGTCAAATTATGGAACGATTGGGTCAGCTGGGAGCGGTGCGCTCGGCGGTGTCGGCAGGCATGGGGGAGGCGGCCTCGATCGGGGGGTTGTCGGTGCCGATGGGCTGGGCCGTGGCGGTCCCGGCGATTCGCCCCGTCGCGGTGGCGCTGCCCGTCGCCAGCCTGAGTGCCGCGGCGGAGGTCGTCGCGGGTAGTCAGGCGAGCTTGGTCGGCGAGCTGGCGGTGGCGAGCATGGCCGGGCGTGCGATTGCCGGCACCGTCGGCCCCCGGCGGCAGCGGTTCCACACGGCCGCCGGCGAACGCGCGGCGCCGCTGACGACGGCGATTGCCCGTGGCACCCTAGAAGCGCCCAAGCACTCGGCGAGCGGCGCGGCGACGGGGATCACGGCCGAGCTACGCGAACGCGCCGCACTCCTGCGTGAACTAGCCGCACTTCGCGACTCGGGGATTTTAACCGACGAGGAATTCAGCGAGGAGAAGCGCCGCCTTTTCGGCCGCTAAACGCCTTAGCTAGCTTAGGCGTCCTCGCCGTGAATATTGAGTCAAGTATGGCGAACGAGTCGCGAATGCTCAGGCGGCGTGTAGGGCCTGTCGGGTGAGTTCGTCGATGGCGGCTTGATATGCGCGGGAGGCGTTGTGCAGCTTGGATTTTCGCGGTGGGCTGGGGTCGCTGACCTGGGCGAGTCCGGCGCGCAGCAGGTGGTCGTGGACGCGGGTGAATAAGAATGCGTGTTGCAGTCCGGTTGCGGTGACGGTGTAGCGGCGGGTGTGGGGGACGCGTTGGATGAGGCCGTGGGCGCGCAGGCGTCGCAGGTCGTAGGTCATCTGGCCGGCGGTGATGTGTTCGGCGGTCTTGCCGAGCAGGGGCGCGATCAGGGTGCGCAGGTCACGGCTGGTGAAGCCGTGGACCAGGAGCCGGTGGACGAGCAAAACCTGCAGCAGGGCGTGTACTCGGATGTCACCGAAACGCAGCCCGGGTATGCGGGTACCGGAGTCGGTGAAGACTGGTGTGGTCAGGTCGGTGAATGTTTTGGCGCCGCGGATCGGGTCGTGGCTGATGGTTTGGACGCCGAGCAGGCGCCGGTTGGCCGAAAAGCCGAGCTGCCGCAGGTCGGGCAGGCTGGTCAGCCGTTTGCAGATACCGAAGTCGCGGGGATTGTTGATGGTGGTTTCGGTGCGCAGCGCTCTCCCTTCTTTCTGGTATTGCTTGACTTTGCTGGTCTTGTAGTCCACGTGCAGTGACGGGACGACACCGTCGGTGATCACCCGGGTGCGAAACTGGCCCGGGGTCTTGCGTTTGCCGCTGCCCACGATGCGGCGGTTGAAGATCAACGAGACATGGTCGGGTCGGCCGATGTCGAGATTGTCGCGGATGACCTGCTCGAAGAAGATCCGGCCCGACACCGGGCGGTCCAGCATTTGGGTCAGCGAGAATTCGGCCTGCAGAATCGACAATTCGTAGCGGTAGCCGGCGGTGATGTCCTCATCGGTGAATGGGTTGGGCAGGATCCGCAGCCATTTACGTAGCAGCGCGTCGATCTGGTCGGGGCCAAGACTGTCGCAGATCGCCTGCAGCCGGTCGACGTCGGCGACCGAGGCGAACCCGTTGTCGAGGGCTTCGAATGCGATCCCCGCCTTGGCGGCCTGGCGTTTAGCCCATTCGTTTCCGTTGATGCACAACTTGGCGGTGTAGGGGAAGTAGGTGCAGAACTTGATGAAGAACGGGCCGAAGTCCTCATCGACGCAGTAGAAATAGAAGTGGTTGACGAACGCGGTGGATCGCACGAGCCATGCGTAGGAAGAACCGTCGCGGCTGTAGCGGCGCTGAGTACGCCAGACCAGTGCCTTCTCCTGGGCCCGGCCCACGAACAGGACCCCTTCCGGATCGGTGAACCGGGCCAGGAACCGCTGGGCCAAATCGTCTTTGCGTTCCTTGCCGAACGACACCACCTCCAGGCCCCGCGCAGCAACGAAACCGTGGATATCGGCGACGAACGCCTTCGTCATCGGATCCCTCAACGCAGTGGAGGCGTAGTGGTGGCCCCGGTGGCCGACGAAGAAGCCCTGAACCCCGCCGCCATAGGCCAGCCGTGGCATCCACACGTTCAGATACACCCGGTCGATGGACTCGACCTCGAACAGCGTGTGTTCGGACAAGACATCACCGGCACTGCGCGCTACGGTCATGATGGGCTCCGGTTCGGACGGGCGGCCAGCATTGGCCTACCAACCGCGTTATGCGGTTCATACACCCGATCGACACCAATCGACCAGGGTCTTCATCCCGCCCGGGTCGGAGCCCCCAAAGCGCCACCAGACAACATGCCCGTCGGGATGGGGCGAAGCCCGGCTTAGGGCTTATCCGACTTCGGTAGTCACAGCTGACTTTCGGCGATCACGTCGGGCCGAATGACCCTCGTCGAACCATCCCCTCGCGGCGTCGAATACCAGTAAGCCCGACGGCTCCGGTAAGCCCGACGGCTACAGAAAGTTAGGAATGCTCATGCTCGCCAAGGTTATCCAGGTGACCGCGATCGGGATCGCCGTCGCCGGTCTCGGGTGGGTGGCCGTTGTGGGTCCGGACGCGGCGCGCGCGCAGCCGGCGCGCGCGCCTCAGGATGTCAATTTCAGCTGCCCGGACATCGCGGGGATCAATTACGTGGCGGATCCCGACAACTCGAATGCGTACGACCTCTGTGTGGATGGAGTGCCGCAGCACCACTACGAATGTCCACCGGTGACGAAATTGGTCCTGACAACGCCGCCTAAATGTATGCCCTGGGGCGCCCATCACATGCCGTGATCGACGAGTGTGAAGCCAAACTGGCTTTTCTGCACGAACCTCAGGGGGCTTGGGCGACATGTCGCGGCGGCGCTGAAATGAGGCGCTCGTGGGCCTGGGGCTCGCACGCGCGGTGATCACGGCCAAGGTCACAGGATTGTCAGGGCACCTTGGGTGAGAAGCAGGGGTTAGGCGGGCTACCGGTTGGATTGTAGCCGCGCTGTTCGGGTTTGACAGGTTTGCGGTGTCCGCCACAGGCGCCGGAATCACCCTTTACCGACACACCCTTGCGGACAGGTTACGGGCGAGGTGTGCTCGGGGCCATGGTTGTCGGCGACCGATGACCGGGTCCCATGCCGCCGGGTCCCATGCCGCCGGGTCCCATGCCGCCGGGCCCCATGCCGCCGGGTCCCATGCCGCCGGGTCCCATGCCGCCGGGTCCCATGCCGCCGGGCCCCATGCCCCCGGGCCCCATGCCGCCGGGCCCCATGCCGCCGGGCCCCATGCCGCCGGGCCCCATGCCCCCGGGCCCCATCATGCCGCCGGGTCCCATCTGGTGGCGATAGTCCATGGGTGCACCTGGGCCGCGATGCGAATACGCGCAAACGAAGAACCCGGAAAAGAAAATCAGCGCGACAACAAAGGCGACACCGGCGACGATTCCCACCCAGGCCAACACCTGGTTCAGCCGGCTGGTTCGGTCATTTCGCGGCACCGCAGCGCCGGCACGTGAGTCTTTGGTCGTTCCCGTGTTGGGTCGGGGTGTTTCGGTCATGGGGAGATGATGCCTTTGCCGTCGAGCTGCGCACAGTGTCTTTGGTCCCAATGATCGGGGTAGTTATTCCCCGGCGACAGCGACCCCGAGGGCGCGGCGGGGATTTCGTCGGCCGACAGCGAAGAAAAACAGGCCGGAAGCCGACCGGTCGCAAGACCGATCGCTGGGGGGAAGCGTAGCGACCTGCGCCCGTGCATTGTGCCGTGCGCATTATGCATGTTGTGTGCCAGGCGCATTGTGCGGCCCGGGAAGTCCCCAGACGGCTCTCGCACCCGAGAAGCCGATGCGGTAGACCTGGATCGTCACGGCTATGGCGGCAGTGAGCAGCAGTACGGTGATCAGCAGCTGCACGACGGGTTTAACAGTGTGGCCGCGCTCCTGGTACAGGTGAGTCAAGCCCAGCAGGACGGCCGCGGCCATCAACGCAGCGGAGAAGTAGATCGTGGTGTTGCCGAGTGCCGTGTGGGCATCCACAGCGGGCGACTGGGGGACTCGCTCCTGCAACCACCAACCTGCACTGGTGGTGAGCGGAGTCAAGAAAAGCGTGACCGTGGCCAGTGCCAAAACGGCCCAGACCAGTCGCCGGCGGGCCGCCGGCCACAACGCGCAGATGATCACCAGGAGCGCGGTCAGTGGGGCCAAAACGATGATGAAATGGTTCAGCAGGATGTGGGCGGGTAGCCCATGCAGTGTCGACAAGGATCCTCCTTGGTCACCGATCGAGCGGCGGCGTCGGCCGCCTGTCGCAGCCGGATGGCCCGACGCGCCGCTAGGCGGTGGATTTCACCCGGGCGGCAGCGGACTCAGGCATGGGTTCGTAGCGAGCGAACGATCGGGTAAAGGATGCCGCGCCGTGCGACAGCGAACGCAAGTCGATCGCATAGCGGGTGAGCTCAATCTGTGGCACTTCGGCTTTGACCACCGTGCGCTCATGTCCGGCGGTGTCGGTACCGAGAACACGTCCGCGACGACCGGACAGGTCGCTCATCACCGCGCCGACCAGGTCATCGGGCACCAGCACCGAGATCTCGTCGATCGGCTCGAGCAAGATCACCTTGGTGGCCGCCGCGGCCTCCTTCAATGCCAGCGCGCCGGCCATCTGGAACGCGAAGTCTGAGGAGTCCACGCTGTGGGCCTTGCCATCGAACAGGGTGACACGAATGTCGACCACCGGATAACCGGCGAGCACCCCTTTTTCCATCTGCGCGCGAACGCCCTTCTCCACGCTGGGGATGAACTGCCGTGGCACCGCACCGCCGACCACCTTGTCGACGAACTCGAATCCCGAGCCTTCCGGCAGCGGCTCGACTTCGATGTCGCAGACGCCGTACTGGCCATGCCCGCCGGACTGCTTGATATGGCGGCCGTGGCCTTTTGCCTTGCCGGCGAACGTTTCCCGAAGGGGCACCCGGAGCTCCACGGTGTCCACGGTGACCCCGTACCGGTTGGCCAGCGCGTCGAGCACCACAGCGGCATGGGCCTCGCCCATGCACCAGAGCACCACCTGGTGGGTCTCCTGGTTCTGCTCAATCCGCAGGGTCGGGTCTTCGGCGGCCAGCCGTCCCAACCCGACCGAGAGCTTGTCCTCGTCGACCTTCGCGTGCGCCTGCACCGCCACCGGCAGCAGCGGTTCGGGCATCGTCCACGGTTTAAGCACGAGAGGGTCGGATTTGTCGGACAGCGTATCCCCGGTCTCGGCGTTGCTGAGCCGGCCGATTGCGCAGATGTCACCCGCCACGACGGCGGCGGCCGGCCGTTGCTGCTTGCCGAGCGGGTAGGTAAGGATACCGATGCGCTCATCCTCGTCGTGGTCGGCGTGGCTGCCCGCGGCGCCCGCGGCCGGCGCGAAAAAGGATGCAAAATGACCCGACACATGAACCGTGGTGTCGGGCCTGATAGTCCCGGAGAACACCCGGACCAGGCTGATTCTGCCGACATAAGGGTCTGACGTCGTTTTCACCACCTCTGCGAGCAGCGGCGCGTCCACATCGCATTTAAGGTTGGTGCGCGGCGCGCCGTTGGGCGTAAAGACCTCCGGCAGTGGGTGTTCCAGCGGAGGGGGGAATGCTCTGGTGGCGATCTCCAGCAGTTCCAGCGTGCCGACACCGGTGGTGCTGCACGCCGGGATCACCGGGAAGAAGCACCCCCGGGCAACCGCCGTCTCCAGATCCTTGATCAGGACCGACTCGTCAATCTTTTCACCGCTCAGATAGCGCTCCATGAGCGACTCATCTTCAGACTCCTCGATGATCCCCTCGATCAATGTCCCACGGGCCTCTTCGATCTGATCGGCGTATGACGCGTCCGGTGAGTGCGCGGTCCGGGTGCCCCCGGCGTACTCGTACTGTGTCTGTGACAGCAGTCCGATCAGCCCGTCGCCGGCGGGCAGATAAAGCGGTAAAACCTTGTCGCCGAACGCTTCCTGGGCGGAAGAAAGCGCGTTCTGGTAGTTCGCCCGGGGGTGGTCGAGTTTGGTGATCACCACGGCGCGCGGCATGCCGACCTGGCTGCACTCTTGCCAGAGGGACTTGGTGGGCTCGTCGACGCCTTCGTTCGCCGCGATCACGAAAAGGGCACAGTCTGCGGCTCGCAACCCCGCCCGCAGCTCGCCCACGAAGTCGGCGTATCCGGGCGTGTCGATCAGGTTGACCTTGACGCCGTCATGCACCAGCGGCGCCACGGCTAGACCGACCGACCGCTGCTGCCGGATCTCCACCTCCTCGTAGTCGCAGACTGTGGTGCCATCCACGATAGAGCCGGGCCGACTCAACACGCCGGCAGCGACCAGCAGGGCCTCGACAAGGGTGGTCTTGCCGCCGGCCGATGGTCCCACCAACACCACATTGCGAATAGCGGCAGGACTCTCTGCGGCGGGAGCGCCTTTGCCGCCCTGGGAATTAGTCGTCTTGTCTGCCATGGGGTTCCTCTCCTTCTACCCTGCGTAGTTTCGCTTGCCGGGTGCGCCCAAGCTCTCGGACCTAGGGACCTAGTAAGTCACCATTCCCTCAAGCGCCGTTCAGCACAAGGGCAAATACTGTTCAAGTCGGGGCGGCAACACGAGTTGCCGGATCAGTGGGCCAGCGGGCCGACCACCGCCTGTCGGCGCACCGCGAGCGGCGCCTGCAGACGACGATGCCGGGTGGCGTCGCCGGTCTCAGCGGACCCGTGGTGCTCGCCCGCCGCGGGTTCTTGTTGAAGGCGCATAAATGCCGGTGCCAGAATCGAAGGCATGAGCTCGGGCCCGAGTTGCGGCGCGAGCGTGGCCGGGGCACCCGCCGATGCGCATCTGGCGGTGACGCCCGGAAGTGGAGACGCAAATGATCACCTTTTACGTGCTGGCCAGCGCGTTCGGCGTTGGGGCGCTATGGCTGGCGACATCCGTTCGCGTCGTCAAGCAATTCGAGCAAGGCGTGGTGTTCCGGTTCGGTCGGGTGCAACCGCACGTTCGCAGCCCGGGGCTTACCTGGCTGATTCCGGTGGCCGACCGGCTGCAAAAGGTGAACATGCAGATCATCACGATGCCCGTGCCCGCCCAGGACGGCATCACCCGCGACAATGTCACCGTCCGCGTGGACGCGGTCATCTACTTCAAGGTGTCAGATCCGGTGCGGGCCGTGGTCGACGTGCAGGACTATATGTCGGCTATCGGGCAGGTCGCGCAGACCTCGCTGCGGTCGATCATCGGGAAGAGCAACCTCGATGATTTGCTGTGCAACCGCGAAGGTCTCAACCAGGGTCTGGAATTGATGATCGACAGCCCGGCACTGGGCTGGGGAATCCATATCGACCGGGTGGAAATCAAGGACGTGGTGCTGCCCGACTCGATGAAGCGGTCGATGTCGCGCCAGGCCGAGGCCGAGCGCGAGCGGCGCGCCCGGGTCATCACCGCAGACGGCGAACTGCAAGCTTCCCGCAAGCTGGCCGAAGCCGCGCACGTCATGGCCGAGCACCCGGCCGCGCTGGAACTACGGTTGCTGGAGACGGTGGTCGAGGTTGCGGCCGAAAAGAACTCCACCCTGGTGTTGCCGTTCCCGGTTGAGTTGCTGAGGTTCTTGGAACGGGGAACGCCGGCGGCCGCCGAGTCGCCGGAACCGGTGGCGGTGGCCAACGGTGCGGGTTCGGTGAGCGCATCCCCGGATTAGGCGTGCCAGCAGACCCAGTGGTGCACCGCAACCGCGATCACTGGACCATCCAGTGAAACGCCCTGGTATTGAGGATATTTGGCGCGCAGCAGCTGGTATCCGATGTGCATTGCCCGGCCGGCGCGGTGGACGGCGGCTATCCCGTCGACGCGGACCCACCACAGCTGTGTCCAATCGTCGGTGTAGTGGTCGACCAGCACGCTGACCCGCGGGTTGTGTTCGATATTGGTCAGTCGGCGCAGCCGGTGCGTAGTCTTCGGTTTTGCGTCGACGGCGGTGTAGACCACATCGTCGTGCAACGCGAACACCACGGGCACCACATGGGGCATGCCCTGAGGCGTGACGGTGGCCAGTCGGGCTACCGAGGCCTGTGCGAACCTGGCCCTGGGGTCGAAGTCGACCACCGGGCCAGCTTAGTCAGGTGATGACCGTGCCAGCATGGCCCGCGGCGGCGCCGCGGGTTTCGAGCCGCGCACGAGTCACAAGGCCGCGCCCGCGAACAACGCGGACCAGGTGGGCCAGGACGTAGCAGCCGAACGCGAAAGCGGTGACGAAGAAACCGATCGGCCAGTTCGTTTGGTATGCAGCGGCGATCGACGCCCACACGGTCGCCAGGGCGATGGCCACGGACACCGCCATGGCTCGCAGTGGCTCGCTGGTAAGACAGCGTGCGGTGGCCGGCGGCCCGACCGACAGGCTGACCATCAGCAGCGCCCCGGTGACCGGGACGGCCGCGGTGGTGGCCAGCGCGACGACCACGAGGAACGCCATGTCCATCCGGTGGCCGCGTACCCCGCGCGCCGCGGCGATCTCGGGGACAAGGGAGCTGAGCAGGAGCGGGCGGTACAGCACGGCGACCGCGACCAGACACACACCGCCGAGCACCGCGGTGATACCGATCTCGCTGCCGCTGACCCCGAGCACTTCCCCGAAGAGCAGGGAGTAAATCTCCAGGGAGTACTCGGAGCTCCAGCTGAGGAAGAGCGACCCGAGGCCGAGCATCAGCACCAGGGCCAGGGCGATCACCACGTCGTGGCGCCCACGCCGGCCAAGCATGCCGATGGCGAGCGCGGCGCCCAGCGCGAACACCCCCAGCCCCCAGATGGTGCTCAGGCCGAGCAGGCTCGCCCCGGCGGCTCCCGCGAAGGCGGCCTCCGGCACCGCGTGAGCGGCGAACGCCGAGCCGCGCAAAACAATGAAAAAGCCGACCACCGGGGCGACAAGCGCCACGATCGTCGCGACCTGCCACGCGTTGAGCAGGTAGTCGGCGAACACGTCAGCCCCGCCCGGTGGCCGCCAGCCGCGCGGCCGCCGGTTCGCCGGTGTTCGTGGCGCGGCTACATGCTCCGGGGATGCGGCTGGCGAGTTGGGCGAGCAGGTACAGCGCGAAGACCACGGCCACCACGAAAAAGCTCACCGGCCACCCTTTTCCGGTCGGCGGCCAGGTGAAACTGTCGTAGGCAAGGACGATCCCCAGCCACGTCGACGCCACCCCGACCGCCGCGGCCGCCGCCATCGCCATCGCGGGTCTCCTGGTCAGGCGCAGCGCGGTCGCCGCCGGGCCGATCAGCAGCGCGGTGCTCAGGATCGTGCCCACCGCCACCGAGGACAGCGCCGCCGCCAGGGCCAGCAGCATGAGGAAGGCCTGCCCGAGCGGCCGCACCGCGATCCCCCGGGCAACCGCCAGCTCGGCGCTGATAGTGCTGAGCAAAAGCGGCCGGTAGAGCAGGGCGAGCAGCAGCAGGCAGATCAGCCCGAGCACGATCATGGCCGGCGCGGTGACGCCATTGAGCGCGAACAGCGACCCGAACAGGATGGTCATGGTCACGCCGGTCGTGGTGTCGGCCATGGTGATGAGGTAGAGGAACAACGCCGACACGCCCAGCGCGGTGCTCAACACCAGGCCGGTGGCCACGTCGCGACCGCTTCGCCGCTGCGTGCCCGCCATCTCCATGACCCCCGCGACGAGGAACCCGGAGCCCAGGAAGCCCCACAGCGGGCCGATGTTGAGCAGGAAGGCGCCGGAGCCACCGAGGGTGCCCAGGGCTCCGAGCGCGTGCCCCGCGAACGACTGCCCGCGCAGCACGGTGATCACCCCCACCGCGCCGGAGACAACCGGCACGACGGCACCGACGAGAAGCGCCTGCCGCACGGGCTGGCTGTGGAAGAAGCCGGGCGCGAAGACGGCCTGCAGCACGGCTGTCATCACACCGTCACCGCGTGCTCGATATCGATGTCGCGGTGGCGGGTCGGCTCGGTTACCGGGACCGGGGGATTAGCCTCGGCGCTGACATGCGAGCCGGAGACGACCAGAACCCGTCCATCGACCCGCAGGACGTTAACCGGGTGTCCGTACAGCCTGCTCAGCACCTCGCTGCGCACCACCTCCTCGCACGGTCCGCTGGCCACGCGCCCACCGGCCACATACACGACCCGGTCCATGACCGGCAGCAGCGGGTTCATGTCATGTGCGGAGAGCAGGACGGCGATGCGCTGCTCGGCGGCGATCCGGGCCAGGAGGTCCACGATCTCCTGGGCGCTGTGGATGTCGAGGTTCGCCAGCGGCTCATCCGCAAGTAACAGCCGGGGACGGCCGATCAGCGCGTGCGCGATGAGCACCCGCTGCTGCTCGCCGCCGGAGAGCGTGCCCACCCGGGAGTCGGCGAAGCGCGTGGCGTCCACGGCCTCCAGCATCTCGTCGGTGAGCCGTCGGCGCTGCCGGGACGGGACCCGGAAGCCCAGGCGCTCCCCATCCAACCCCAGGGCGACCAGGTCACGGGCGCGCACCGGGGCGTCGGGATCGATAAGCAGCTTTTGGGGGACATAGCCGACCGAGCGGTGACGCCGGGTCAGCGGACGGCCCTGGACGAGGACGCGTCCGCGGGAAGGGGTCTGCAGCCCCATGATGACCCGCAGAATGGTGGTCTTGCCGGCGCCATTGGATCCGATCAGGCCGGTGAACTCCCCCGGGGCGAGGGAAAATCGCACCTCGTCGAGGATCTGTCGCCCGCCCAGCGACACGCTGACCCCCTCGACAGCCAGGACGCTGGGCCCGTTACCGGGTTCGCGGCTCGTCTCGTCGGCGGCGCTCATGACCGGCCCATCACAGGGAAGGCGCGGACTGGTGGTGGCCGATGGCGTTGCGCAGCGCGGAGACCTCGGCGGTCATCCAGGTCTGGTAGTCGTATCCGGCGGGCATGGTCTCATAGACGCCGACAATCGGGATGCCGCTCTGCGTGGCGAGTTGCTCCAGCGACCGGGTCAGCGAGTCAGTGACCTGGTGGTTGTAGACGAACGCCTGCACTTTATGCTCGGTGAACAGGCTTTTCTCGATAGCCACATCCTGCGGGGAGGGGTCGGTGCCGTTCATGATGTCGGCCTGGAACGCCCACGGGGTCAGGTTCTTGATTCCCGCGGCTTGCAGGAGGTAGTCGGCCACCGGCTCGGTCGTCGCGACGGCCGCGCCCGGGTAGGCGGCCTTCAGCTGGGCGATCGCCCGGGTCCAGGGCGTCAGCGAGTCGTCGAATGCGGTGACGTTGTGCTCGAAGTACGCCCGGTGTGCCGGGTCGATGGCGGAGAGGTCGTGTGCGATCGCCTTCGCCACCGCGGGCATGGTCGCTGGCCGGTACCACAGGTGTGGGTTGGGCGTGGAGTCGGGCAGGCCCAGCAGCTTCTGAACATCGATCACCTGGCGGTTGGCACCACCGGAATCCCGCTCGATCTTCGTCATGAAGTCGTCGTAGCCGAGGCCGTTCTGCACGATGAGCCGGGCCGCGCTCACCGTCTGCGCGACCTTGGGGTCCGCCTCGAAGGTGTGTGGATCGGTGTTGGGGTTGCTCATGATCGCCGTCACCGACACGTATTGGCCACCGATCTGGCTGATCACGTTGGCGTACTCGTTTTCTGCCCCCACCGCGGCAATCTTCGCCCCCGGCGCCTGGTTATTCTGCGTCCCCGCAGGGCCGGAGCACCCGGAAACGAGTAGCGCCGTCGCGGCTAGGGCCGCCCAGACGGCCGCGCAGCAACCACGCGACCCGACAGTTGCGATCATCGCGGCACCACCCCGTTCTTGCCTTTTGTTGTCTTGCCTTTTGTTGCTAGGAGTGATCGCGTCGCCTACTGGCGACGTCTCGCAACCGCCGGCCGAGCCCCCGGGGAGGCAAAGCCTGGTTTGCCGGCCTGAGCCGATGTCACGCGGGAACGATAACCATTTGCGGTGAACGGCGATGGACTCGCCCATTAACTTTGAGTGCGCGCCGTGGAGCGCGTAACTTTGGGCGCGGGCCCGGTCGCACAGAGCGGGCCGCGGTCCGGCCGGGAAGCATCCGGCCCCGTCGGCGTCGGCACCGGCCGGAGTCGTTTGCCGCAGCGGTGCGGCGATTAGCCTTGGCTCTGACGTCTGGTCTACGGTGTGGTGGACTCGACAGTCGAGGCGGGCCTTCGAGGCTGTGCAGGAGGTAGCAGTGATAAGCGGATCGCACCGCCGCGCACGGTGGCGGTCGTGGTGGGTATTTGGTCTAACGGCTGTGCTGGGACTGGGTCTGCTTGCGGCACCGGCCTACGCATCGCCGTCGACGCTATCGCTGGACTTGTTCCCCGAGGCACCAGAGGCACCAGAGGCACCCCCGCTCGACCCCGCGGCGATGGTGGCGCAGGTAGGCCCGGCCCTGGTCAACATCGACACCAAAATGGGCTATCAAAGTGCGGTGGGAGCCGGGACCGGCATCGTGCTCAACCCCGACGGCCAGGTCCTCACCAATAACCACGTGATCGAGGGAGCCACGAGCATCACGGCCACCGACATCGGCAACGGCCAGACCTACGACGTTGACGTCATCGGCTATGACCGCAACCAAGATGTGGCGCTGCTGCAGTTGCGCGGGGCCGGCGGACTGCCCACCGCCAACCTGGGTGACTCGTCTACGGTCGCGGTCGGGGATCCGATCGTTGCGATGGGAAACGCCGAAGGCGCCAACGGAACACCGAGCGCGGTCCCCGGCACCGTGGTCGCGCTGAACCAGACCATCTCGGCGGCCGACTCGCTGACCGGTAGTTCGGAAACGCTGAGCGGCATGATCCAGGCCAACGCCCCGATACGGCCCGGCGACTCCGGCGGGCCCATGGTCAACAGCGGTGGGCAGGTCATCGGCATGAACACCGCCGCCTCCGGCAACTTCAAGTTTTTCTCACACGGCGGGCAGGGCTTCGCGATCCCGATCAACCGCGCTCGAGCCATTGCCGGGCAGATCCAGTCCGGCAACGCGTCGGGCACGGTGCACATCGGTCCCACCGCCTTCCTGGGGGTCGGCGTCAGCAGCCAGGGCGGCAACGGCGCAAAGGTCGTGCGGGTGCTGCCGGATGCACCCGCCGCGCAGGTCGGCATCACCGCGGACGACGTGATCACCTCGGTGGACGGCCAGCCTGTTGACTCGGCCACCGCGCTGACCAACATTCTCGACCGGCATCACCCCGGCGACACCGTCTCACTGGGTTGGCACGGCCCGCTGACCGGCGAGCACACCGCGAACGTGACGCTGGCGGCGGGCCCACCCGGCTGACACCGTCCGACGGCACCCAATTCGTTTGGCACCACTCGTAATTGGGCGCGCGGTCTCAGGTAGTCGTGGCATCGTGGACGTGATGGACCACGCAGAGGACAGCGCCGCACACGATCCGGCGGAAGGCAGCCACGTCGAAGGCGGCGTGGTCGAACATCCCAGCGCCGACGACTTTGCCGATGCTGCGGCTTTGCCCGCCGACCCATCGTGGTTCAAACGCGCGGTTTTCTACGAGGTGCTGGTGCGCGCGTTCTATGACGCCAACGCGGACGGCTCCGGCGACCTGCGCGGACTCATCGACCGCCTCGACTACCTGAAGTGGCTCGGCATCGACTGCATCTGGCTGCCGCCGTTCTACGACTCCCCGCTGCGGGACGGCGGCTATGACATCCGCGACTTCTACAAGGTGTTGCCAGAATTCGGCACCGTCGACGATTTTGTCGCGCTGGTCGACGCCGCTCACCGGCGGGGCATCCGGGTCATCACCGATCTGGTGATGAACCACACCTCCGACACCCATCCGTGGTTTCAGGAGTCCCGCCGCGACCCCGATGGGCCGTACGGGGACTACTACGTGTGGAGCGACACCAGCGACAAGTACGCCGACGCACGGGTCATCTTCGTCGACACCGAAGAGTCGAACTGGACGTTCGATCCGGTTCGCCGCCAGTTCTACTGGCACCGGTTCTTTTCGCACCAACCGGATTTGAACTATGACAATCCGGCCGTGCAAGAGGCGATGCTTGACGTCATCCGCTTTTGGCTCGACCTGGGCATCGACGGGTTCCGGCTGGATGCCGTCCCCTATCTTTTCGAGCGCGAGGGCACCAACTGCGAGAACCTTCCCGAGACGCATGCGTTTCTTAAACGGGTACGCAAAGTAGTGGACGACGAGTTCCCGGGCCGGGTGCTGCTCGCCGAGGCCAACCAGTGGCCCTCCGATGTGGTCGAGTACTTCGGTGACCCCGACACCGGCGGCGACGAATGCCACATGGCGTTTCATTTTCCGTTGATGCCACGTATTTTCATGGCGGTCCGCCGCGAGTCACGGTTCCCGATCTCCGAAATCATGGCGCAGACTCCGCCGATCCCCGAGATGGCCCAATGGGGCATTTTCCTGCGCAACCACGACGAGTTGACGCTGGAGATGGTCACCGACGAAGAACGCGACTATATGTACTCCGAGTACGCCAAGGACCCCCGCATGAAGGCGAATGTCGGCATTCGCCGCCGGCTGGCCCCGCTGCTGGAAAACGACCGGAACCAGATTCAGCTGTTCACCGCGCTGCTGCTTTCCCTGCCCGGTTCACCGGTCCTTTACTATGGGGACGAAATCGGCATGGGTGATGTCATCTGGCTGGGCGACCGGGACGGGGTGCGCACTCCGATGCAATGGACGCCGGATCGCAACGCCGGCTTTTCCAGCGCTAACCCCGGGAGGCTGTACGTGCCGCCCAGCCAGGATCCGGTGTACGGCTACCAGGCCGTGAACGTCGAGGCGCAGCGCGACACCTCGACATCGCTGCTCAACTGGACCCGCACCATGCTGGCGGTGCGCCGCCGCCATGACGCGTTCGCCGTCGGGTCGTTTCGTGAACTAGGTGGATCCAACCCGTCGGTACTGGCGTATGTGCGCGAAACCGAGGGTGACACCGTGCTATGCGTCAACAATCTGTCCCGCTTTCCGCAACCCATCGAGCTGAACCTGCAGCACTGGAGCGGGTACACCCCCGTGGAGTTGACCGGGCAGGTGGAGTTCCCCCGCATTGGGCACCTGCCGTATTTGCTGACACTGCCGGGACACGGGTTCTACTGGTTCCAGTTGATCGCCGCCGAGGAGACACAATGAGCTCGCCAGCCAATTTGCCGTGGTCGGAATGGTTACCACGGCAACGGTGGTATGCCGGACGAAGTCGGGAGCTATCCAGCGTCCAGCCCGCTCTGATCGTCGCCCTTCGTGAGGATCTTGACCTGGTGTTGCTCGACGTCGCCTACACCGACGGTTCGGCGGAGCGCTACCAGGTGATCGTCAGCTGGAGTTCCGGGCCCATCGCGGAGTACACCGCGATCGCCACGATCGGAGCGGACCGGGACCGCACCGCGCACGACGCGCTGTACGAGCCGGCCGCGGCTCAGTACCTGCTGTCGTTGATGGACTCGTCGGCGGTGCGTGGTGAGGTGACATTCACCAAAGAGCCGGATCTCGTGCTGCCCTTGGACACAGCGTCGTGGGTGGCCGAGGCCGAGCAGACCAATACCAGCGTGATCTTCGAGCAAGAGGCCATTCTCAAGGTGTACCGCCGTGTCACCGGCGGTATTAATCCCGACATCGAACTAAACCGGGTGCTTGCCCGGGCCGGCAACCCGCATGTGGCGCGCCTGCTCGGCACCTACGAGGCGCTCTTGCCCGGTGATGCCGGGGCTATCCCATACGCGTTGGGCATGCTGACCACATACGCGGCAAACGCGGCGGAAGGGTGGGCGATGGCCACCGCGAGCGTGCGGGACTTATTCGCCGAGGGCGATCTGTACGCCCACGAGGTGGGCGGTGATTTCGCCGCGGAGTCCTATCGGCTCGGCGAAGCCGTCGCCTCGGTGCACGCCACCCTGGCCGATCGCCTGGGCACCTCAGAGGCCGCCTTCCCGATCGACACCATGCTGGGCCGGCTGTTTTCAACGGCGGCGGCGGTGCCGCAGCTAGCGCAGTACGTCGCCACCATCGAGCAGCGATTCCAAAAACTCGCCGATGAGACGATCACCGTGCAGCGTGTGCACGGGGATCTGCACCTAGGACAGGTGCTGCGCACCCCGGAGACCTGGCTGCTGATCGACTTCGAGGGTGAGCCGGGTCAGCCGCTGAACGAGCGGCGTGCGCCGGATTCGCCGCTACGCGACGTCGCCGGGGTGCTGCGGTCCTACGACTACGCGGCCTACGGGCCGCTGGTAGACCAGATCTCCGACAAGCAGCGGGCCGCGCGCGCCAGGGAATGGGTGGAGCGCAACAGCGCTGCGTTCTGCGACGGCTATGCGGCCGGCTCGGGAGTCGATCCGCGCGATTCGTCGTTGCTGCTGGCGGCCTACGAGCTGGACAAGGCGGTCTATGAGACGGGCTATGAGTCGCGGCATCGACCCGGGTGGCTGCCGGTGCCCCTGCGGGCGATCGGCCGGCTGTGCGGTGATCAATAGGCCTGCGGTGGCCTTCGGTGCGAATCGGCAGTCGGCAGCAGCGTCTTCAGGCGCTGCTGCCGACTGCCGGGAGCTTCGCCTTAGGCGGGGTTAGGGGTGCCGTTGAGGACCCGTTGGATGTCGGGCTTCATCGCAACCAGCTGTTCGTTCCAGTAGGGCCAGGAATGCGTCCCGTTGGCCGGGAAGTTGAACACGCCGTTGCGCCCGCCGGCGGCGAGATAGTTGTCCCTGAAGCTTTCGTTTGTGCGCAGGGTGAAGCTCTCCAGGAACTTCGCCGGCATATTGTCGCCACCGAGGTCGTTGGGGGCGCCGTTGCCGCAGTAGACCCAGATGCGGGTGTTGTTGGCGACCAGCCGGGGAATCTGGACCATGGGGTCGTTGCGCTTCCAGGCCGGATCACTTGTCGGACCCCACATGCTGTTGGCGTTGTAGCCGCCGGAATCGTTCATCGCCAGGCCGATCAACGTCGGCCACCATCCTTCAGAGGGGTTCAAGAACCCCGACAGCGACGCGGCGTACGGGAACTGCTGCGGGTAGTAGGCAGCCAGGATCAGCGCGGGACCGCCCGACATCGACAGGCCTACCACGGCATTGCCGGTCGGTGAGACCCCCTTGTTGGCTTGCAGCCAGGGCGGCAGCTCCCTGGTAAGGAACGTCTCCCATTTGTAGGTGTAGTTCTGGCCGTTACCCTGCGAGGGCTGGTACCAATCGGTGTAGAAGCTGGACTGCCCGCCGACGGGCATGATCACCGACAGGCCCGACTTGTAGTACTCCTCGAACGCCGGTGTGTTGATGTCCCAGCCGTTGTAGTCGTCCTGGGCGCGCAGGCCGTCGAGCAGATAAACGCCGTGCGGCCCGCCGCCCTGGAACTGCACCTTGATGTTGCGGCCCATCGATGGCGAGGGCACCTGCAGGTACTCGACCGGCAGACCGGGCTTTGAGAATGCGCCCGCGGTCGCCGAAGCGCCGATGGCCCCCAGCAAGCCGGGCAGCAGGGCAGCCCCCATGGCCGCGATAATCAGCCGGCGCGCCAGACCGGCCCCGGTACCGCGCAACCTTGCAACGAACTTCATAGCTCCTACCCATCCCAACTGTCATCGGCCGCACGATGCGGTCGACTGTGGTTCTTCGGCAGTCAAACACAGCGCCGCGGCCTCTCCGGGTTGTCACCGCCGCAGCCATGGATCGCGGTTGGCTAACGATTGGGAGACGCTGCGGACTCAAGCGCAGCCGACAAGCCGCGCAGCCGTCGCGCCTAGCGAAGAAGCCGGTTCACGGTGACCAGCAGCGCATCCTCGCGCCCGGACCGATGCGTGGCACCCGATGCCGCCGCACGGTGGCGGCACTCCCGCGTGCGCGCCAACGGGCCCGGGACGATCCCTTGGCCCGCGGGTCTGTGGCCGGTTAGATTCAATTGCCTTCAATTGCCCGGCTCCTTCACGGGCGTTGTGGCGCGCGTGGTTGCCGCGTGTGAAGCAGAGGAGAAGCCCATGCGTACCTTCGAGTCAGCCGCAGACCTCGCCGCGGCCAAGGGCCAGAGCATCGGACAGAGCGACTGGGTGACCATCACCCAGGAGGACGTCAACCTGTTCGCCGAGGTGACCGGGGATCACCAGTGGATCCATGTGGACCCGCTCAGAGCGGCCACGGGGCCGTTCGGGCGGACTATCGCGCATGGTTTTTTGACGCTGTCGCTACTACCGCGGTTTTGGCAGGAGATGTACACGGTCAACGGCATCAAGCTTGCCATCAACTACGGGCTGAACAAGGTCCGTTTCCCGGCACCGGTGCCGGTTGGCGCCAAGGTGCGCGCCCAGAGCTCACTGGTCGACGTCGAGGACCTTGGCAACGGCGCGGTACAGGCGACGCTGTCGACCACCGTGGAGGTCGAGGACTCCAGCAAGCCGGCGTGCGTCGCCGAGAGCATCGTGCGCTACGTATTTTGAGGTGTTCTGAGCCACCCGCCGGCGTTCTCGCTCGTATCAGCCCGTTGACCAGCCACGGCCGTGTCCGGCCGGTGGTGCTCGTGGTGCGAACGTCGCTAACCTGGCCGGGTGGCCATCCAGGCACGACCGGCGCGGAAAGCCGATATCCGCGGCCTGTCACAGGTTTTAGGAAGGGCGTTCTACGACGATCCCGTCGCGGCATGGATGATGCCCGACGCGCGATCGCGCACGGTGCGTCTGGCACGGTTGTTCGCGACGCTGACGCGGCACCACCATCTTGCCGGCGGTGGCGCGGAGGTCGCCTGCGACGGCTCGCGTATCGGCGCTGCGGCACTGTGGGATCCGCCCAACCGGTGGCGGCAGTCTCCGCGCGCGCAGCTGGTGATGTTGCCGGCGCTCATCGCCGCGTTCGGGTTTCGGTTGGCGGTGGCGCGCGGCACGATGGAAGTGCTCGAGCGCCAACACCCCGAAGAACCGCACTGGTATCTGGCGATCATCGGAAGCGACACGACGGTTCGCGGCCGGGGATTCGGGCAAGCCCTGATGCGTTCCCGGCTCGACCGTTGCGACGCCGAGCACTGTCCGGCCTATCTGGAGTCGAGCAAACCCGAGAACGTTCCGTACTACGAGCGTTTCGGCTTCACCGTCGTCGGGGAGATCATGCTGCCCGGCGGCGGCCCGCCGCTATGGCCGATGTGGCGGGCGCCGCGCTGACGGGCGCATTCTCGCAGGGATACCGCCGCGGCTAACACGATCGA
The DNA here is from genome assembly GCF_018361265.1 of Mycobacterium sp. SM1. Lineage (GTDB taxonomy): Bacteria > Actinomycetota > Actinomycetes > Mycobacteriales > Mycobacteriaceae > Mycobacterium. Next base: position 1,240,671 of record NZ_JAFLNH010000001.1, on the reverse strand, counting down.
GACGTTCGACGCTCGGGTAGCCACCGGGAACCCGGCCGGTGTCCGACGAGCGGGGTCGACCTCAAGGATCGGCTATTTTCGATGACCCAGGGCGAGCGGCACCGCGGTCGGTGGCGTCCGGGATGTGCCGATGACCGCGTAACATGCATGGGTTCACTGGCTTTCGAAGATGACTGTCGCCAGCCTTAAGCATCGAGGCGGTCGTCTTGGCACGGTCGTCGCCCATGCCGACGAGCAAGTCGACGGTCATCGGCCCGAGGATCTGGGTCAGTCCGTGGCCCTCGTGCCCGAAAAACCCGGCGATTTCCAGCATCACCGCTCCATGGATGAGACTCCACAGCCGGCCGGCGACCGCCAGCTCACCGTCATCGCGGATGCGGCCCGCGGTGATCATGCGGCGCACCACGGCCAGCAGCGCCTCGAAAGAGGCCGCCCGGGCAGAGCCGTCGGCGACGCTGCCGCTGACCGTGAGATCGGTGCGCCTTCGGGCAATCGTCTCCGGTGAGGAGATACCGAAAATCAGCTGATAACGCTGCGGGTTGGCCAGCGCGAAGCGGCGATAGGAGGCGCCCATGGCGAAAAAGTCCGCCACCGGATCGTCGGTCCGCGGGATCTCCGTGAGGGCTTGCGCAAACCGGGCGAACACCTCGCCGGCGATCGCATCGAGCAGACCGGTCATTCCGCCGAAATGGGTGTAGACCGCCATCGTGGAGGCGCCGATCTCCGCGGCCACCTTACGCGCCTGCAGCGCTTGCGGGCCGTCTCGCTCCAGAAGGCGAATTCCCGCCTCAATCAGCCGCTCGCGTGGGCTCGCGCTCATGCTTGCCATCCTGCCATAACCGTGTTATACCTGAAGATCGGCATAACGCCGTTATAGGAGGCCCGTCATGACGAACACCTACCTGCAGGGCCCGTTCGCCCCGATAACCGCGGAATACACGCTCACCGACCTTCCGGTAAGCGGGAAGATCCCCGAGTACCTGAACGGGCGGTATCTGCGTAATGGGCCCAACCCGATCGGGGAGGTCGATCCCGAGCTCTACCACTGGTTTGTGGGCGACGGCATGGTGCATGGCATCCGCTTGCGTGACGGCAAGGCGCAGTGGTACCGCAACCGCTGGGTGCGCGCCCCCCGGGCGGCCCGGGCGTTGGGGGAACGGCCACCGGCCAGGCATTTCGGCCCGGCGGATATCGGCGCCAACACCAACGTCATCGGCCACGCGGGCAAGACCCTCGCGCTGATTGAAGGCGGCATCGCAAACTATGAGCTCACCGACGAGCTGGACACCGTCGGCGTCTGCGATTTCGACGGCACGCTGACCGGTGGGTACACCGCCCACCCCAAACGCGACCCCGACACCGGCGAGCTGCACGCGGTGTCCTACAGCATGAACCGCGGCAACACGGTGCAGTACTCGGTGATCGGAGTCGACGGCCGGGCGCGGCGCGCTGTTGACGTGCGGGTGACCGGCAGCCCGATGATGCACGACTTCTCGCTGACGGAGCGCCACGTCGTGTTCTACGACCTGCCGGTGACCTTCGACGCCAAACAAGCCGCGGCGATGAGTGTGCCCCGCGGGCTGCGGCTGCCCGCGCGCCTGGTGCTTTCGGCGTTGATCGGCCGGGTTCGCATCCCGGACCCGATCGCCGCGCGCCAAGCCGTTCGAAACGCCTCCGACCGGCGCTTCCCCTACTCCTGGAATCCGAAATACCCGGCCCGCATCGGGGTCATGCCCCGCGACGGCGGTAACGCCGATGTTCGCTGGTTCGACGTTCAGCCGTGTTACGTCTTTCACCCGATGAACGCCTACGACGACGGCGACACCATCGTTTTAGATGTGGTGCGACACCCGAAGATGTTCGACACCGACCGCCTCGGGCCCAATGAGGGCCCGCCGACGCTGGAGCGCTGGACCGTTGATCTAACCGGCGGGAAGGTGCGGGAATCGCGCTTCGATGATCGCGGACAGGAGTTCCCCCGCGTCGATGAGCGCCTGCTGGGCAAACGGTACCGCTACGGGTATGCGCCCACGTTCGGGGTGGATGCGTTAGACGGCGATGCGCTGCTCAAGCATGACTTCCTCCGCGGCACCACCCAGTCGCGTTCGTTTGGCTCAGGAAAGATGTTGGGCGAGTTCGTGTTTTATCCCTCGTCGGCTGATGCGGCAGAGGACGACGGGGTGCTCATGGGCTACATCTACGACCGGTCAACCGATCGCAGCGAGCTGGGCATCCTCGACGCCCAAACCCTGCAGAGCATCGCCAGCGTCGCGTTGCCGCATCGGGTACCCGCCGGCTTCCACGGCAACTGGGTACCGGATGCCAACTGAACGCAACTAAACGGCAAGGGCGGCTGGGGCCTCCGCTCACCCGTGAACAGCGGTTGCGGCCGCGTCACCCGGCCCACTGCACACAGTGCCGTCCCGATCACTGCGCATGTCAAGGGCCGGCACGGCCCACACGCGGGGCCGTCTGCCGCGCTGCTCGCCGAGCGCGCGTCGAGGCGGGGCGGGCACCGTCAGCCCGACCACGCAGTGACCGGGCGCCGGCGGCGCTCGCCATCGACGATGACGTCCACGCGCTCATCGAAAAAGGCGATGCGGTCCCGCACCGGCTCGGCGTCATGCAGCGGCTCGGGATACGACCAGGCCAGATCGGCCGGGCCGCCGGGCACCGAATAGTAGCTTGCCCGGCCCTTGTATGCGCAGTAGGTGACGGTGTCGCTGGGCTCGAGCTCGACGGCAACGTCGGCCCGCGGCAGATAGAACCGCACCGGCAGCAAGGTCTCCAGCAACAGCATCGGTCGCGACGACTCGGCCAGCAGCCGGCCATCCAACTCGATTCGGACGTGTCGACTGCTGGCGAGGACGTCGATCCGGGTGAACGGGTCATGCGGGTGCGCGACGACGGGCTCGTCTTCTTCGCGCCAGTCGAACGCGCCGAAATCGAGCACCACATAGCCGGCCAGGTCGGGGTCGTGCGGGCGGAACGCCGCCGCCGGGCGCCTGGCCCCGGCGGCGGTGACGTCGAGCACTTCGCCCGCGCAACCATGCGCGGCCACCACGGCCGTCGGGTCCCGCGGCGGCCGGGCGCCGGGCTCCGCGGCTGTGCTGGCGGGTTGCAGCTGCGCCAGCACAGCCGATTCGGGTACCGCGTACGTCGGGACCACGCGGCGCGGTTCCCAGACCAGCCGGCCGGCATCGGTATCGGCGATCAGCTCGCCGGCGAGGTAAGCGCGAAGCCGCTTTTCGGTGGGTTCATAGCGCAGGCAATCCCGTGCACCGCCGAGCAGATCGGCCATCCTGATGCCCATGTGCTTTATTGTGGCGGCCTTATCGTGAGGGCTTGCCGACGGCCCGGTTACGGCGCCGGGTCGATCGCCGCGCCGGCGGCGGTGAACGTGCGACACCGCACGGTCAGGCTTGCCGGCGGACAATCCGCTAAGTTCTCACCCGTGGTCCCCATGCCGGCCCTGGAGGGCGTTGAGCACCGGTTTGTAGACCTGGGCAACGGTGTCACGATTCACGTGGCAGACGCCGGTCCCGCGGATGGGCCGGCGGTGATGCTGGTGCACGGCTTCCCGCAGAACTGGTGGCAGTGGCACGGGCTGATCGGGCCGCTGGCCGCCGACGGCTATCGCGTGCTGGCCCCGGATCTGCGTGGCGCGGGCTGGAGTTCGGCGCCGCGTTCGCGTTATCTGAAGAGTGACATGGCCGAGGACCTGGCGGCAGTCGTGGAACGCCTGAGTGTCGGTCCGGTGAAGCTCATTGCCCACGATTGGGGTGGGCCGGTCGCGTTCATCCTGATGTTGCGACACCCGGCGAAAGTGAGCGGGTTCTTTGGGCTGAACACCGCGGCGCCCTGGACGACTCGTGACCTGAGGATGCTGCGGAACCTGTGGCGGTTTTGGTACCAGATTCCCATCGCCCTGCCGCTCATCGGCCCCCGCCTGATCACCCGCCCCGGCGCGCGTTACTCGCGGATGCTGATGTCGTGGGTGGGTGCCGGGTTCACACCGCCCGACGAGGACATCCGAATCTACGCCGCATGCATGCGCGAACCCGGGCACGCGGTGGCCGGGTCGCGCTGGTACCGCAGCTTTCAGGCCACCGAGGCGCTGCGCTGGCTGCGCGGCGAATACGATGATTTCCGGGTTGACGTGCCGGTGCGCTGGTTGCACGGCACCGGCGACCCGGTGATCACCCCGGATCTGCTGCGCGGATATTCCCGGCGGGCAACCGATTTCGAACTCGAGTTGGTTGATGGTGCCGGCCACTGGATTGTCGAACAGCGACCCGATCTGGTGCTGGACCGGGTCCGTTCCTTCCTTCAGGCCTAAGGCAGCGCGGCGGCGGGCGGTTATTCGACGCCGATCGTCACCTCGGTCGATTTGATGAGCACCGTGGCGGGCTGACCGACTTTCAGGCCGAGTTCTACCGCGGCATCCTTGGTGAGCGACGACGTGATGACCTGATCACCGCCGTCGAGCCGCACCTTCACGATGGCCATCACACTGCCGAGGTCAACCTCGGAGATGGTTCCCTTGAGCTGATTTCGAGTCGACAGCCGCATCGCAGTCCTCCAATCGACGGCAACCAAGTCGAGCCTAAGCCATGAGCATGGCCGGTATCGTGGCTCAGCGTCGAGGGCCGAGCAGCGCAAGGCACGCATCGAGCGCCGGCTCGACGATCTCTCGGACGTCTTTGCCGTCTTCCACGGCCAGCGCGGTCAGTTCCCGTAGCCCGCCCAGCAGGATCACCGCCAATGGCGGGCTCAGCGGCGGCAGGCTTGCCCGGCGGAACCCGGGGCTGCCGCTGAGCTCGATCAGCAGGTTCGTCAACAGCCGCAACCCATCGCGCTGCACGGGACGCCCCGCCGAACCGAGTGAGGGCAGGTCACGTATCCAGCTCAAGGTGATAGCCGGACGAGACGCGATGTTTTCGACGTAGGCCTCGACCGCCTGACGGATCTGCTGAGGCCAGTCGGCGTGGGGATCGACCGCGGACCGGATATCCTGGGCCAGCCTCTCGGTTTCGGCGCGCAGCAACTCGAGGAAGCATTGCTCCTTGCCGGCGAACTGGTCGTAGAAGGTGCGCTTCGAGGTGCGGGCATGACGAACGACGTCGGCCACCGTGGTCGCGCGATACCCGCGCTCGCTGATCGACGCGGCCAACCCGTCGAGCAGCCGCCGCCGGAACGGATCGACGTCGATGAGAACGTCGTCGGGCATCGCTGTCACCACCGCGCCCCCTTTGGCGGAGTCGCCACCCGTCCAGCTTGTCAAGCTTGGTACCACAGAGTACCATAGCCGGATAAACCTGTGGTACACCGCGGTACCACGACGTTGTGGAGAGCCGCCTTGACTGACGCAGTCGCCGCCGCGCCGACGTCGCCGGCAACCGAGTTACCGCCGGGAGTCCGGATTCCCAAAGCACTCCTGGGAGCGGCGTTCTCGATTTCGCGACGGCGCACCACGGCGCACCTGGTGCGCCGCTACGGCGATGTTTTCACCGTGGACCTCCCCATCTGGGGCCGCACTGTCGTGGTCGCCGATCCGCAGCTGGCCAGGCAGATCTTCACCACCGGCCCGGAGGATCTCGGCAACATCCAGCCCAACCTGAGCCGGCTGCTCGGGCCGGGTTCGGTGTTCGCGCTCGACGGCGACGACCATCGTCGGCGGCGACGGCTGCTCGCACCGCCGTTTCACGGCAAGAGCGTCAAGAACTTCGAGAGCATCATCGAGGATGAGACCCTGCGCGAGACCGCCGGCTGGCCCGACGGGGAGCAGTTCGCGACCCTGCCGTCGATGATGCGGATCACGCTCAACGCCATCCTGCGCGCGGTGTTCGGAGCCGCTGGCGCCGAACTGGATGAGCTGCGGCGGCTCATCCCGCCGTGGGTCACGCTAGGTTCACGGCTGGCGGCGCTGCCGAAGCCGGCGCGGACCTATGGTCGTTACAGCCCTTGGGGACGGTTGGCGGAGCGGCGGCGCAGGTATGACATCGTCGTCGACAAGCTAATCGAGGGCGAGCGCGCGGACCCGCATTTCGAAGAGCGCACCGACATCCTGGCGCTGATGCTGCGCAGCACTTACGAGGATGGCTCAGCCATGTCGCGCCAGGATATCGGTGACGAGTTGCTGACACTGCTAGCGGCGGGGCACGAAACGACCGCGGCGACCTTGGCCTGGGCGTTCGAGCGGCTGAGCCGGCACCCTGATGTGCTCGCAGCGCTGGCCGCGGAGGCCGCCACCGATGCCAACGAACTGCGTCAGGCGGCAATCCTCGAAGTCCAGCGGGCAAGAACGGTCATCGACTTCGCCGGGCGCCGTGTCGTCGCCCCCGGGTACCGGCTTGGTGAATGGGTGATTCCCGGGGGCTATTCGATCGTCGTCAACATCTCCCAGATACACGCCAACGCCGACGTGTTCGCCGGCCCCGAGCGATTCGACCCGGGGCGCTACCTCGGCGCCAAGTTGCCTACCTTTGCGTGGATCCCCTTCGGCGGCGGCACCCGTCGCTGCGTGGGAGCCGCATTCGCCACCATGGAGATGGACGTGGTATTGCGAACCGTGTTGCGGCACTTCACTATTGAAACGACTACCGCACCGGGGGAGAAGTGGCATGCCCGTGGTGTTGCCTTCACACCCAAAAATGGCGGACGCATCGCGGTGCATCGGCGCCATCGCTGAGACCCGGGCCCACTTGGCGGGCGCGCATCGAGGCGGCAACCCGGCTTTGCGGGCCGCGGCCCGGGCCGGCCGTGACGGGCGCCGATCAGGTGGGTGTTTTCGCCGGTCGTGGTAGCTCGGCGCGGACCATTAACCACCCCAGCACGACCCCGATGACGAGAAACGTCGGCACGTCACCGGTGAAGTGGGCCCGTTCGGTCGTGTCGACAACCGCCTCAACCGCCATGACGCCGCCGTGCACGAGGCTCGAGACCGCCGTGAACCAGATCAAGCTGCGGTGCGCCAGCGGATTGCGGGCCGCGACTATCAGGAAGACGCCGAGTGTGACGTAAATTCCGAGAAGCATCAGGGGGTAATGCGAATGCCCGTGGCCCCATCGCCAGCCGGAAGGCCGCATCTGACCCTGGGCGTAAATCCCGAAAATAAAAAACAAGCCGATCACCAAAAGCGCGACGCGTAACGGCGCTAGCGCGCGGGCGCCCTTCCTGCCCTCCGACATCGTGTACCACTCCGTAACAGCAGCCTGGCGAGGTGAGCCAGTATACGGCCACCGCGCTCGGTTGTGCAGCGGCGGGCAGTGACGGATGGGCGAGGTTACCGTTCGGCGGCAGTTCGCCGGGGCAGCTTCCAGTGCGGGCGCACGTAATGGCAGGTGTACCCGCCGGGATGACGCTGCAGATAATCCTGGTGCTCGGGCTCGGCTTCCCAAAAGTCCCCGGCGGGGCTGACCTCCGTCACCACCTTGCCGGGCCAGAGCCCCGACGCGTCGACATCGGCGATGGTTTCCAGCGCGATCCGCTTCTGCTCATCGTCAAGGTAGAAGATCGCCGATCGGTAGCTGGTGCCGATGTCGTTTCCCTGCCGGTTCTTCGTGGTGGGGTCATGGATTTGAAAAAAGAATTCCAGCAGCGTGCGGTAGTCGGTGCGCGCGGCGTCATACACGATCTCTATCGCTTCGGCGTGGGTGCCGTGGTTGCGGTAGGTCGCGTTGGGGGTATCACCCCCGGTATAGCCAACCCGGGTCGACACCACGCCGGGCAGCTTGCGGATCAGATCCTGCATGCCCCAAAAGCAGCCGCCGGCAAGAATAGCCCTGCTGTACACCGCCATGTTTCTCCTTTCGGCCATCATAATGGCCAGCGGGGGTGGCTCGCGTACGACTAGGGTCAGCACCCGTGACGACCGAACGGGTGAGCGCCCGCTTGAGTGGGCCCCCGCAGACCGCTCTGGCAACGCTGTACGCCAAGGCCTTAGACGCCGATTCCGCACATCCGGTTCTCGGTGATCGACATGCGAAAGACATCGTCGAGCGTCTCGACTATGACTGGCGCAGAACGGGCATCACGGCTAAGAACTCCCCGTCGGTGACAATGCGCGCAGCGCACTTCGACGCCTGGGCGCGTCAAGCTCTGGCGCGGTATCCGCGGGCAGTGGTGCTGGATCTGGGTTGCGGTCTGGACAGCCGGTTTTTGCGGATACATCCCGCCCCGGGCGTCGACTGGTACGACGTCGACTATCCCGAAGTTGCCGAACTGCGCACGCAGCTGTTGCCGGCACGGGACCATAGCCATGTCGTCGGCGCTTCGGTAACCGATACGGCGTGGCTGTGCGACCTGCCCGCCGACCGGCCGGCGTTGATGATCGGCAACGGCTCACCATGTATTTGACGAAGCGGCAGGGAATTGCTCTGCTGCGACGCGTGGTCGACCGGTTCCCGTGCGGCGAGTTGCAGTTCGACGTGTTCAGCCGGCTGGGCATCGCGTGGCAATGGCTGAACACCCCGGTGCGGCGCTCGGGGTCGACGCTGCACTGGGGTATCGACGGGCCCGGCGAGATCCTTCAGGCGGTGCCAGGTACCCGGCTGCTGGCCTGGGCGCGATGGTTCGAGTCGGACTTCTTCAACCGGCTTCCGTGCCGCTACCGGGCGTTGGGACGGCTCATGTCTCTGGTTCCGGCCCTGGCCAACATGTCCCAGTACCACCGCTACGCATTCGGGCCGGCCTGAGCCGCGCGGGGTGGGAATGCTCACCGCGTATCGGCGTTGCATCTGCAATCCGCGTGCCAGCGTGACGACGGGTAAGGACGGATAAGACGGATAAGGAGGTGTCGCCGATGAGCGATCGCATGATCTTGCAACCCAGCGCCGAGCACCCGATCACCATTGAGCCGACCACAGCGCGGGTCCGGGTGCGCGTCAACGGCGAACTCGTCGCCGACACCACGGCGGCGCTGCGGCTACAGGAGTCCACTTACCCCGCCGTGCACTACATTCCGATGAATGACGTCGCCCAAGAGATGCTGCGGCGCACCGGCACCACGACCTACTGCCCCTTCAAGGGAGAAGCCAGCTACTACAGCGTGACTACCGCGTCGGGCCGCACCGTGGACGATGCGATCTGGACTTACGAGCAGCCCTATCCCGCGGTCGCGGCGATAGCCGGGCATGTCGCCTTCTACCCCGATAAAGCCGAAATCACCCTCAGCGCCGATTAAGTGAACACCTCTTCCACCAGCCGGGTATTGCTGTACTCCCGCAGGGAGTGAATCAAGCCGTCACGGGTTTCAAAGAGGAAGACATACGGGCTGGCGTAGGGCACGCCGTCGGCGGTCACCCCCTCGCTTTGCGCCTCGATGACCACGCTGTCGCCGTCGGTGACACACCGGATCAGATCAAGAGCGGTCTCGACGCGGCGGTTGCGCTGGTCGATCTCCCGGCGCAGGGTCGCCTTGCCGATCGCAGCCCGGGTCACGACGCTCCAGTAGGTGAAGTCGTCGCTGAGCAGCCCGAAGCACTCATCGAGGTCCCCGCCCTGACACAGGCACTGCAGGAAGGTCCACGCCAGTTCGGCCTGCGGGTTGTCAAACGGCGTGGTCATCGGCGCCGCCCCCGCCCATGGCGTCGCGGTGCACCGTCATCGGCGCGGATCACAGTGCCATCCTGTCTTTGCGGGCAGCCGTGGTCAATCATGCGCTGTGTGCCGCCAGGCGCCAGCGCTGTACCGAGCCTATGATGATCGTCGCGATTCGCGCTGCAATCCACGATTAGGGGACGCGAGTGGTGGCGAAGAGAACCCGCCGAGTCACGTTCCCGGGCGTGGTCAGTGTGGGAATCACCCTGGCGCCGCTGCGCCGCGGTCCGCGCGACCCGTGCTTTCAGGTTTCGCCCGATGGCACGATCTGGCGGACCAGCCTGTTGCCCACCGGGCCGGTCACAGCGCGGATCAGCCGTGCGGCAGCCACCGCGGTGGACTGTGTCGCGTGGGGAGAAGGAGCCGAGGAGTTTCTGGACACGCTTCCGGCGCTGCTGGGCGCCGATGACGACGCGTCAGACTTCAAGCCGCGGGACCCAATTGTCGCCGCTGCGCACCGGCGGATGCCGCACCTGCGGCTGGGCCGGACCGGCCGGGTGCTGGAAGCGCTCATCCCGGCGGTCCTTGAACAGCGGGTGCCCGGCGCGGACGCATTCCGGTCGTGGCGCGCGCTGGTGTCCAAGTTCGGCACGCCGGCGCCCGGACCGGCGCCGGCGGGGATGCGGGTGCCGCCGTCCGCCGACGGGTGGCGGCAGATTCCGTCGTGGGAGTTTCACCGGGCCAATGTCGATCCGCGACGGGCCCGCACCGTAATCGCCTGCGCGCGCCGGGCGGCGTCGCTTGAGCGACTGGTGTCGCGCCCGGCGGCGCAGGCGCTGGCGGCGCTGATGTCGGTGCCGGGAGTGGGGTCGTGGACCGCGGCCGAGACCGCTCAACGGGCGTTCGGCGACCCCGACGCGGTGTCGGTGGGTGACTACCACATCCCGAAAATGATCGGCTGGACACTGCTGGGACACCCCGTCGCCGACGCGGTCATGCTCGAGCTGCTGGAGCCGATGCGACCGCACCGGCATCGGGTGATCCGCTTGCTGCAGGCCAGCGGCGTGGCCTACGAGCCACGGCGCGCGCCGCGCCTGGCGGTGCAAGATATCGGCTCACTGTAGGGGCTCACTGTAGGGGTCCCACTTATAGGGTGCAGTCCGGTCAGTGTTGCGCCGCCCGCTGCCGCTCGGCTTCGGCGGCCTCACGGTTGAGGCGCTGCGCCCGGTAGATGGTCACCTTCGTGCGCGACATGAGCAACGACGCGATCCCCACCGCGATGATTGCTCCCGGCACCACCGAGAACGATCCGGTCATTTCCGCGACCATAAGCATGACGGCCAGCGGCGCGTGGGCGACACTGCCGAAGCAGGCCATCATCCCCACCACGACGAATATCCCAGGGGAGTCGGGCACGCCAGGGAGGTGAGATAACTCGCCTAGCCGCCACACCGCGGCCCCCACAAAGGCCCCGATTACCATCCCCGGTCCGAATATCCCACCGGATCCGCCGGTACCGATGGACAGCGATGTGGCGACGATCTTGGCGAATGGGAGGACGACGACAATCCACAACGGAATGCTCAAGAGGGATTCTTTGTTGGTGGCCAGCTGTATCCAGCCGTAGCCGCTGCTGAGGACCTGCGGGATCAGCAGTGCCAATAACCCGACCGCCAGCCCGCCCATCGTGGGCTTGAGCACCGGGCCGCCGGGCAACCGATCGGTCAACGCCTCGGTGCCATAGAAGATGCGGGCGTAAAGCCAGCCGACCCCTGCCGCCACGATGCCAAGCACGACGAACCACAGCAGCGGCCACGCTTCCTCGAATCGGTACTCGGCATCGATGTAGCCGAACATCGGGTCGAAGCCCAAAAACGAGCCGAGCACGGCATATGCTGTGGCCGAGGTGATGAAACCCGGATACAGCGTGCGGTATTCGAAATCTCCCCGGTAAACGATCGACGCGGCCAGCACCGCCCCACCCAGGGGTGCGCCGAAGATGGCCCCGATACCCGCGCCGATGCCCAAGGAGACCAGGACCCGGCCGTCATCATCGGCCAGGTTCAGCCGGCGGGTCAGCAGCGAACCGAAGCCGGCCGAGATCTGGGCCGTGGGCCCCTCACGGCCGCCGGAGCCGCCCGAGCCGATGGTCAGCGCGCTGGCCACGATCTTCACCAGCACAACCCGGGCGCGGATGGCACGCGGGTTGGTGTGCACGGCCTCGATCGCGCTGTCGGTGCCGTGGCCTTTAGCTTCGGGCGCGAACCTGGCCACGATGAACGCCGAAACCAGCGCGCCCGCCGTCGTTACCAAGGGGATCGCCCATGGCCGGCGGTAGCCGGCGGACCCGGGGCTGTTGCCCTCACCGAGCGGCGTGGGGATGTGGTAGCCGGCCAGACCACCGAGCAGCAAGGCGGTGGTGTATTTCAGGGCCAGATAGAAGGCGAGCGCCCCCAGGCCGGCGATGACACCGACCGAGATGCCCAGAACGAGCCACTTGCGCAGGTATTCGGCATCCCGGACGAATGCGCCGAACCGTCCAGCGGCGCTGTCACGGCCGCTGGCTCCCTTATCCGGCATGGTTTCAGACCTTAACCGGGTGAGGGTTGCGGGCGCACGGCGGACCAAGACCATGGCCCAAGACAATCGGCGTGATCAGACCGGCAGAGTCCGACAGCAATTGGTGTGCCCCGGTCATGGCCACGGCCGCATTCACGGCGTTGCTGCGACGCCACGACGGCCAGGCTCGAGGCGCCCGAGGGCTTTCATGCCGGTCGGTATTTTTCGCGACGGCGCGTGACGCCCGTACCGAGCGGTTGGGTCCATGCCCGACAATTACCGGCGACTGCGCGGCCCGTCGTTTGCCGGGGAACTGGCTTCATTGATCTGTGGCACAATTCGGCTGTGCCGCAAACGGCGAGGCGGGGGCCGGGTCGTCCTCCCGCAGCGAAAGCGGCGGAAACGCGAAAACGGATCATTCGCGCTGCTCGCGAGGTGTTCAGCGAACGCGGCTACGACGCCGCGACGTTTCAGGCCATCGCGGTACGCGCCGATCTGACCCGCCCGGCGATCAACCATTACTTTCCCAACAAGCGGGTGCTGTATCGGGAGGTCGTGGAGCAAACCAACGATCTGCTCGTCACCGCGGCCATCGAGCGCGCACAGCGCGAGACCACGCTGCCGGGGCGGTTATCGGCGTTTATCAGCGCTGCGATTCAGGCCGATGCCGAGAATCGATCCGCTGCGGCGTTTCTGGTTACCTCCATGCTGGAATCGCAGCGGCACCCCGACATCAGCGGAGGCGAGCACGAAGCCCTGCGGGCGGTCCGGGCGTTTTTGGCTGGGGCCGTCAACGAGGCGATCGAGCGCGGTGAGCTCGCCATCGACGCCGATGCGTCTTCGGTGGCCGAGACATTGCTGGCCGTGCTATGCGGCGTCGGCTTCTACGCCGGATTCCTAGGGGAGCGTCCGCAGGTGCGGGCCGTCAGCGAAGGGCTGCGTCAATTGCTGGCCGGTGCGCTGAGCCGGGCCGAACCGCAAGGCTGAGGTGAACGCGCCCCCACGATCCGCTCGAACACGGCCGGACCACAGTGACGTCGCCCACACCGTCGTATAGCTTGCCTATGTTATTCGATAGTATGGCTCACGATATGACTGATCTGAATGAAGTGGTTACGACGCGGACCGAAGGGGATAGCTGGGCCATCACCGAGAGTGTCGGCGCCACCGCGTTATCGGTCGCCGCTGCCCGGGCGGTCGAGACGGCGTCGCCGGCTCCGCTGATCCGCGACGAGTTCGCCCGCGTGCTGGTGTCGTCGGCCGGGCCGGCGTGGGCGCGGCTCGCCAGCCCCGACATGGACTGGATCGCCGATGACGAGCACGGGCGTCGAGCCCACCGGGTGAGCTGCGACTACCAGGCCGTGCGCACCCACTTTTTCGACGAGTACTTCGAGGCGGCGGCCCACGACGGCATTCGTCAGGCGGTAATCCTGGCCGCGGGCCTTGACTCCCGGGCCTACCGCCTGAACTGGCCGGCGGGCGCCACGGTTTATGAGATCGACCAGCCTCAGGTGCTGGAGTACAAGGCCGGGATTCTGGAAGCGCATGGGGTCTCCCCCAGGGCGCGGCGCCACGCGGTCGCGGTGGATCTACGCGACGACTGGTCGGCGGCGTTGACCACCGCCGGTTTCGATCACACCCAGCCGACGGCGTGGCTTGCCGAGGGGTTACTGCCGTACCTGCCGGCCGACGCCCAAGACCGGCTTTTCGAGATGGTCACCGCGCTCAGCGCGCCGGGCAGCCGGATCGCCGTCGAGGTGTTCAGCTTCGACGCCCACAACCAGCGCTCCCGGGCGGCGCGCCGAGCGCGGTGGGCACGGATACGAAAGCGGCTGGGTCTGGATGTCAACGTCGAAACGCTGACCTATGGCGACTCGGGCCGCGCGGATGCCGTCCAGTGGCTCGCCGACCACGGCTGGCGGGTGCACGCCGTCGATAGCCGTGACGAGATGGCCCGGCTGGGCCGGCCGATACCCGAAGACCTGCTCGATGAGACCGTGAGCAGCACGCTGGTGCGGGCGTGTTTCGGCGCGGCCGGCTGATCGCGACCGGCATTCGCAGCTAACGCATTCGCAGAAAGCGGGAGCCCATGAGCACGATGCGCACCGATGACGACACCTGGGACATCACCACCAGCGTCGGCAGCACCGCCGTGATGGTGGCCGCCGCCCGAGCCATCGAAACCGACCGACCCAATCCCCTGATCCGCGACCCCTACGCGAAGCTGCTCGTCGCTGGCGCCGGTACCGGCGTGTGGGAGGCGATGCTCGACGACTCGATGGTCGCCAAGATGGAGTCCCTCGACGCGGAAAGCGCGAAGCTCTTCCACCACATGCGCAACTACCAAGCCGTTCGGACACATTTCTTCGACGATTACCTCACCGACGCGGTACGGTCCGGAATTCGGCAGGTAGTGATCCTGGCCTCGGGGCTGGATTCCCGTGCCTACCGGCTGGCTTGGCCGGCTGGCACCACCGTGTTCGAGATCGACCAGCCCAAGGTGCTCGCCTACAAGGCCGAGACACTCGCGGCGCATGGCGTGACGCCGTCCGCCGACCGCCGGGAGGTTCCCGTCGATCTGCGGCAAGACTGGCCGGCCGCGTTGCTGGGCAAGGGTTTTGACCCGGGCGCCGCGACGTCATGGCTTGTCGAAGGGCTGCTGATGTACCTGACCGCCGAGGCGCAGGATCGGCTGCTCGAGCGGATCACCGAACTGAGCGTGCCCGGCAGCCGGATCGCGGTCGAGACCGCGGCCAGCCACTCCGATGAGCGGCGGCGGGAAATGCGGGAGCGGTTCCAGAAAGTGGCCGACGAGCTGGGCATCAAGCAGACCGTGGATATCCAGGACCTGATCTATCACGACGAGAGCCGCGGGCTCGTCGCCGAGTGGCTCGCCAAGCACGGCTGGCGGGCTGCCGCCCGGAATTCGGCGGACGAGATGTGCCGACTGGATCGTTGGATTGACGGTGTGCCGATGGGTGATGACAAGGATGCGTTTGCCGAGTTCGTGACGGGGGAGCGGCAGTAAAGCCAATCCGGCGACGATCCGGGTCGGTCGGACCGATGCGAAGAAGACAAGCGAATTCGCCGAGCCCCCGCGTGGACGCCCGGGCGACGGCGCGTCTCGCGGTCGGCAGTATCGTGACGGCGGAAAAGCCTCGACCGAAAGGCCCCGACCACGGTGGTTGTCGGCGCGGGCCAACACCTGTTACCCAACCGGGTGGTTGGTTAGGATTGGCATTCCGGCGGTCAGAAAGGGGACCCCAATGATGACTGAAGCCACCGCCCAATCCGCTGAGGTGACCGCATCGGCCGGTCCGGACATCCCGAAGACAGTGGCTCACCTGCGGGAAACATTCGCCACCGGACGGACCCGGGCCCGTGAGTGGCGGCGTGCCCAGCTGCGTGCCATCGAGCGGATGATGGCCGAGAACGAGTCCGCGATCGCCACCGCACTCGCGCAGGATCTTGGACGCAAGCCCTTCGAGGCGTGGATGGCCGACATCGCGGGCACCGCGGCCGAGGCGCGGTATGCGGCCAGACACGTAGGCAGGTGGATGCGCCGCAAGTACCGGCTACTCGAGCGCGCGCAACTGCCCGGCCGCGGCTGGGTGGAGTACGAGCCCTACGGGACGGTGCTGGTCATCGGGGCATGGAACTACCCGTTTTTGCTGACGCTGGGTCCGGCTGTCGGGGCAATCGCCGCTGGAAACACCATGGTGCTCAAGCCCTCTGAAATCGCCGCGGCGTCGTCACGATTGATGGCCGAACTGGTGCCGCGCTACCTGGACACCGACGCGATCGCGGTGATCGAGGGTGACGCCGCCGTGAGCCAGCGCTTAATCGCCCAGGGGTTCGATCGGGTGGCGTTCACTGGCGGCACCGAGACCGGTCGCAAAGTCTACGAAGCCGCCGCGCCTTCCCTGACCCCGGTCACCCTCGAGTTGGGTGGCAAGAGCCCGGTGATCGTCGCGGCGGACGCAGACGTGGATGTCGCGGCGAAGCGGATCGCCTGGATCAAACTGCTTAACTCCGGCCAGACGTGCATCGCGCCCGATTATGTGCTGGCCGACGCGAAGATCCGCGATGAGCTCGTGGCCAAGATCGGCGCGGCCATCACCAAGTTCCAGGCCGACGAGCCCGGCGGAATGCGCATTGTCAACCAGCGCCAATTCGATCGGCTGGCCGACTGCCTGGCCAAGACGAAGGGCACGATCGTTCTCGGGGGCGCATCCAACGCCGCCGATCTGCGGATTCAGCCGACCGTGGTCGTCGACCCTGATCCCGGCGAGCCACTGATGACGAACGAGATCTTCGGCCCGATCCTGCCGGTGATCTCCGTCGCATCACTTGATGAGGCAATCCGGTTTGTCAATTCCCGGCCAAAGCCGTTGTCAGCGTACCTGTTCACCAAAACGCGTGCTGTGCGCGAACGGGTGATCAGGGAGGTGCCGGCAGGTGGCATGCTGGTCAATCACCTTGCTTTCCAATACTTCACCTCCAAGTTGCCGTTCGGCGGGGTCGGTCCGTCGGGTATGGGTGCCTACCATGGCCGCTGGGGCTTCGAGGAGTTCAGCCACCGCAAGTCGGTGCTCACCAAGCCGACCCGACCCGATTTGTCGAGCTTTATCTACCCCCCGTATACAGAGAGGGCGCAAAAGTTGGCGCGCCGGTTGTTCTAGTCCGGCCACGAGTGGCAGCCGGACCATGACCCCGGTCGGCGACGAGGAGGGCCGGGCGGCCCGAGGAGGAGTCGGACCGTGACACCCGCAGAAAGGAACCTTATGCCCGGAGTACAGGACCGTGTCATCGTTGTTACCGGAGCCGGTGGAGGATTGGGCCGCGAGTATGCCCTGACTTTGGCGCGCGAAGGCGCGCGCGTCGTGGTCAATGACCTCGGTGGGGCCCGGGACGGCACCGGTGCCGGCTCCGCGATGGCCGACCACGTGGTCAGCGAAATCAAAGCGGCCGGCGGCCGTGCCGTCGCCAATTACGACAGCGTCGCCAGCGAGGAAGGCGCGGCCAATATCATCACGACCGCGCTCGAGGAGTTCGGCGCAGTGCATGGCGTGGTGAGCAACGCCGGTATCTTGCGCGACGGCACCTTCCACAAGATGTCGTTCGAAAACTGGGACGCCGTGCTCAAGGTCCATCTTTACGGCGGCTATAACGTGCTTCGGGCGGCCTGGCCGCACTTCCGCGAGCAGAGCTACGGCCGCGTTGTCGTCGCTACCTCGACCAGCGGGCTGTTCGGGAACTTCGGGCAGACGAACTACGGGGCGGCCAAGATGGGGTTGGTCGGCATGATCAACACCCTGGCGCTGGAAGGCGCCAAATACAACATCCATGCCAACGCGGTCGCGCCGGTGGCCGCGACCCGGATGACGCAGGACATCTTGCCGCCGGAGGTATTGGAGAAGCTCAAGCCCGAGTTCGTCGCACCGGTGGTGGCGTATCTGTGCACCGAGGAATCCAGCGACAACGGATCGGTGTTCATCGTCGGCGGCGGAAAAATACAACGAGTGGCGCTGTTTGAGAACGACGGCGCCAGTTTTAAGAATCCGCCGTCGGTGGACGAGGTGGCTGCGCGGTGGGCGCAGATTACCGACCTGTCCAACGCCAAGCAGGCCAGCTTCTCGCTGCGCTAGGAACGCCTTGACCGGCATCTTGACCGCTTGCGCCGAGGGGATTGGCACCAGCCGGGCGGTGGGGCGGCTGCCGCGTGTTACGGGTTCAGCTGAGCAGGGCACCGCGCACCCGAGTCACGTCGGTCGCGGTGACGCCGGCGGCGCGCAGGTAACCATCCAGCGAACCGTAGGATTGATCGATTGCCTGCCGCGCGGCCGCCAGGTACTCTTCACGCACACCGAGGACCTCCCCGCAGAGGCGGGCTTCGACGAACGTGACCACCTCGGGGGTTAGCCCGGCGTCCGCGCGCTGCGTCACCATCTCCAGAATCCGCGACCGCAGGCAAGGGGCAGCGTCGTTGCTGCGCAAGTAGTCCGCCAGGATCGCGTCACGCTCGACACCGATCGCCTCCAGCACGACCGCGACGATGAAACCGGTGCGGTCCTTGCCCGCAAAGCAGTGCGCCAAGAGCGAACGCCCGGCGGCTAGCAGCGAAATCACTTGTCTTACAGCGTGTTCTGCGCCGTTAGCGGTTGGGAAACGCCGGTACTCCTCGATCATGTAACGAGCCGCGGCCCTCTCCGGCGGTTCATCGTCCCGGTTCTCGGCCAGCAGTTGCCGGAATGCCTGCTCATGCGGCGCTGTGCCATTCGCATCGGCCTGGTCGGCGCCCAGGTCGGGGAACGGCAGCAGGTGGATATCGACACCATCGGGAACCCGGCCCGCTCCCCGCCGGGCGACCTCACGGGGTGAGCGCAGGTCGGCCACGTCGGTGACGCCTAGCCGGGTCAAAGCCGCCCGGCCATCGTCGTGGAGGCGGCTCAGTTCGCTGGAACGGAACAGTCGTCCGGGACGCAGCCCGTCAACGCTTTCTGCGACGTCACGAAAGTTCCACGCCCCCTTCAGTTCCCGAGAAGATGCAGCCATATTAAGTGACCGCCGCAGCCAAAGCGCTTTTCTCCCTGGTGATCTCAGCACGGGCGATGGTTCGCAAATGCACCTCGTCCGGTCCGTCGAAGATCCGCATCGCCCGGTGCCAGCCGTAGAGCCGAGCCAGGGGGGTGTCGTCACTGACGCCGGCCGCGCCATGAACCTGGATGGCTCGGTCGATGACATTGCAGGCTACCTGGGGGGCCACCGCTTTGATCTGCGAGACCAGCAGGTGGGCTGCTTTGTTACCGTGCTGGTCGATGGTCCAGGCCGCCTTCTCACATAGCAACCTGGCCTGGTCTATTTCATTGCGGGACTTGGCAATTGCGTGTTGCACCACACCCTGCTCGGCCAGTGCGCAACCGAACGCCACTCGCTTGCGGGCTCGGTCCACCATCAGCGCCAGCGCGCGTTCAGCGGCGCCCAACGCGCGCATGCAGTGGTGGATTCGGCCCGGCCCCAGCCGGGCCTGAGCGATCGCGAAGCCGGCGCCTTCTTCACCGAGCAGATTGCTGACGGGTACCCGGGCATTGTCGTAGATCACCTCGCAGTGCCCGTGCTGGTCCTGCCAGCCGAACACCGGCGTGGAGCGCACGATCGTCACCCCCGGCGTATCCGTCGGCACCAGGACCATCGACTGCTGGCGATGAGCGGCGGCGTCGGGGTTGGTGCGGCCCATCACGATAAGGATCTTGCAGCGCGGGTCGGCCGCCCCCGAGGTCCACCACTTGTGGCCATTGATGACGTAGTCGCCGCCGTCGCGGGTGATGGTGGTTTCGATGTTGCGAGCATCGCTGCTGGCGACCGCCGGCTCGGTCATCGAGAACGCGCTGCGAATCTCGCCGTCGAGCAGCGGGCGTAGCCATTGGGCGCGCTGCTCCTCGGTGGCGAACATATGCAGGATCTCCATGTTGCCGGTGTCCGGCGCGGCACAGTTGAGCGCTTCCGGGGCGAGCTCCATGCTCCAGCCGGTCTGTTCGGCCAGCGGGGCGTACTCCAGGTTGGTCAATCCCGACTCGGCCGGCAGGAAAAGGTTCCACAGCCCGCGCTCTTTGGCTTTGATTTTCAGTTCTTCGACGATCGGTGGCACGGTGTGGTCGTGTGGCCCGGCTTCTTGCCGGTAGCGGTAGTAGTCGGCTTCGGCCGGAAAGACGTACTTGGTCATAAAGTCGGACAGGCGCTTCTGGTAGTCGGCGGCCTTGGCCGACATCGCAAAGTCCATGCGCGTCACGATAGGCCACTGCGGGTCCGTGGCGATGCGCCGGGTGCGCAGCTTCGCTGCCCGGCGTCAGGGCCACGAACCGGCGGGGTCGTTCGGATCAGCGACTCCGCGAAAGTCACAACCGCTTCTTGTGATTTCCCAGTGCAATGCCCTCTACCGACAACGGCGTGGGCATCGAACTCTTAAAGAGTGAGGGATTGCAGGCGGACGGACTCAGAAGGAGTAGTGCGATGCCTTTATTGTCGGCCGGGCAAACTTATGCATTCACCAATACGGTAAGGGCCGAATCGGTTTTGCCGCCCGAGATCGAAGCCGAGGATCTACGGGCAGCCGAGGCTACCGGTGACCATGGGGCCAGTTCGACCACCCTGGCCACGGTCCCACGGGCCGCATCGTGGAGGAGCGCCGCGACCGTTATCGCCGCGGCGGCCCTGGGACGAACATTCGCGGCTTCACCGTTGGATCTTCATCCACCGCTGCGCTATCCGCCGCGCTTGGACTTTCTTGAGCACTCCCGAATGAGGCGAGAAATGCATCGGCTGTGAGCACCAGATAACTGCGGCAGTTCGGGTGGGCTTATTTTCATTCATTGGCACGTCCAGCCCCGGACGGCCAGCATCAGCAGCATGCGAGACGAAACACCGGCCAGGCTAGGGTTTAGAGCACGAGCTATCGAATACGAAGTCCAAAGGCAGATGCACGCGCGATGACACAGACACAGACGCAGACGACGGTCGGGGTGGTTGCCGAGTCCCGCTCCGACGAGCGGCGGGTGGCACTGGTGCCGAAAGCGGTGGCGTCGCTGGTGAATAGTGGTTTGGCGGTCGTGGTGGAGTCGGGTGCGGGGAAGCGGGCGATGCTTCCCGACGAGTTCTACACGGCAGCCGGCGCCAGCATCGGGGACGCGTGGGCGGCTGACGTCGTTGTCAAGGTCGCGCCGCCGACCCCTGAGGAGGTGGCCAAGCTGCGCCGCGGGCAGGCGCTGATCGGTTTCCTCGCGCCGCGTGTTGCCGGCAACCAGATCGATGCCCTGGCTGCAGCCGGCGTGCAGGCATTCGCCCTGGAAGCGATCCCGCGGATCTCACGGGCGCAGTCGATGGACGCGCTCTCGTCGCAAGCCAATGTGGCCGGGTATAAGGCGGTACTGGTGGCCGCCTCGGAGCTGACCCGTTTCTTTCCCATGCTGACGACGGCGGCCGGCACGGTGAAGCCGGCCACCGTGCTGGTGCTCGGCGTTGGTGTTGCGGGGCTGCAGGCGTTAGCTACCGCGAAACGGCTAGGTGCGCGCACAACCGGCTATGACGTGCGCCCGGAGGTCGCCGAGCAGGTGGAGTCGGTTGGTGCGCATTGGCTGGACCTGGGCATCGCGGCGTCCGGTGAGGGTGGGTACGCCCGCGAGCTGACCGAGCAGGAGCGGGATCGGCAGCAGAAGGCGCTGGAGCAGGCGATCACCGGTTTCGACGTGGTGATCACCACCGCGCTGGTTCCGGGACGGCCGGCGCCGCGGCTGGTGACCGCCGAGGCGGTAAAGGGGATGAAGCCCGGCAGTGTCGTGGTGGATCTTGCCGGGGAGTCCGGGGGCAACTGCGAACTCAGTGAGCCCGGCCGGACCGTGGTCAAACACGACATCACCATCGCCGCGCCGCTGAACTTACCGGCGAGCATGCCGGAACACGCCAGCGAACTCTACAGCAAAAACATCACGGCGCTGCTGGACCTGCTGATCAAAGACGGCAAACTGGCCCCTGACTTCGACGACGAGGTGGTCGCCGCGGCCTGCGTGGCCCGCGCCGGCGACGATGCGGAGCGCGGCGACGGGGAGGAGCGGCGCTGATGATGGCGCCGGCGACGATGCGGAGCGCGGCGACGAAGGGAGAGGCCAGCCATGTATGACGAACTGCTGTCCAACCTGGCGATCCTGGTGCTGTCCGGGTTTGTCGGCTTTGCGGTGATCTCCAAGGTGCCCAACACGTTGCACACCCCGTTGATGTCGGGCACCAATGCCATCCACGGGATCGTGGTACTGGGCGCGTTGCTGCTGCTCGGGCGTATCGAGCACCCGCCGGCGGTGTTGCAAATCGTCTTGTTCGTCGCGTTGGTGTTCGGCACGCTGAACGTGATCGGTGGATTCATCGTCACCGACAGGATGCTGGGGATGTTCAAGGGCAAGAAGCCACACCGTGGCAAATCCGGCGACACGAACCAGGAAGCAGCCCTAGAGGGCGGCGTTCCCGGCCGTGCGGCGGTGACGGGGGGCGCCCGGCGATCGGGCCCGGCTGACACGGACGGACAGGGCCGATGAATTACCTGGTCACGCTCCTCTACATCATTTCGTTCGCGCTGTTTATTTACGGGCTGATGGGCTTGACGGGTCCCAAGACCGCGGTGCGGGGCAATCTGATCGCCGCCGTTGGGATGGGGATCGCGGTGGTGGCCACGCTGATCTTGATCCGGCACACCACCCAATGGGTGTTGATCGTCAGCGGCCTGGTGCTCGGCGTGGTGCTGGGTGTCCCGCCGGCCCGGTTCACCAAGATGACCGCGATGCCCCAGCTGGTGGCCTTCTTCAACGGTGTCGGTGGCGGCACGGTGGCGTTGATCTCGCTATCGGAATTCATTGAAACTACGGGGTTTTCCGCGTTCAAATATGGCGAGTCACCGACCGCGCACATCGTGGTGGCGTCGCTGTTCGCGGCGATCATCGGGTCGGTGTCGTTCTGGGGCTCGTGCATCGCGTTCGGCAAGCTGCAGGAGATCCTGCCCGGTCGGCCCATCGGAGTCGGCGCCGCACAACAGCCGCTCAACGTGCTGCTGCTGGTCGCGGCGGTGATGTGCGCGGTCGTCATCGGCCTGCATGCGCACCCCGGCAGCGGCGGGGTGCCGCTGTGGTGGATGATCGGGCTCTTGGCCGCCGCCGGCGTGCTGGGGCTGATGGTCGTGCTGCCTATCGGGGGCGCGGATATGCCGGTCGTCATCTCCATGCTCAACGCGTTGACCGGGCTCTCGGCGGCGGCGGCGGGGCTGGCGCTGAACAACACCGCGATGATCGTGGCCGGCATGATCGTCGGCGCCTCCGGCTCGATTCTGACCAACCTGATGGCCAAGGCGATGAACCGCTCCATTGTGGCCATCGTCGCCGGTGGTTTCGGTGGCGGGGGAGTCGCCGTCGCCGCCGCCGGCGGCGACAAGCACGTCAAGTCCACGTCCGCCGCGGACGCAGCCATCCAGCTGGCCTACGCCAACCAGGTGATTGTGGTGCCGGGCTACGGGATGGCGGTCGCGCAGGCCCAGCACGCCGTCAAGGACCTGGCCACC
Source organism: Mycobacterium sp. SM1 (assembly GCF_018361265.1). Taxonomy (GTDB): domain Bacteria; phylum Actinomycetota; class Actinomycetes; order Mycobacteriales; family Mycobacteriaceae; genus Mycobacterium. Next base: position 1,217,477 of record NZ_JAFLNH010000001.1, on the reverse strand, counting down.
ATGCTCGAAGCCCGCGGGGTACCGGTCAAATACGCCATCCACCCCGTCGCCGGGCGCATGCCCGGGCACATGAATGTGCTGCTAGCGGAGGCCGAGGTCGACTATGACGCGATGAAGGACATGGACGACATCAACGACGAGTTCGCCCGCACCGACGTCGCGCTGGTCATCGGCGCCAACGACGTCACCAATCCGGCGGCGCGCAACGAGCCCAACTCGCCGATTTACGGCATGCCCATTCTCAACGTGGACAAGGCGAAATCGGTGATCGTGCTCAAGCGTTCGATGAACTCCGGGTTCGCCGGGATCGACAACCCACTGTTCTACGCCGAGGGCACCACCATGCTGTTCGGCGACGCCAAGAAATCAGTGACCGAAGTGGCCGAGGAACTCAAAGCGTTGTAGCCCGGCGAGCGCCCGGGCGGACTCGGGTGGATGCCACCGATCAGACCGGAGGATATGCCGGGGGTGGGTAGCCGTTGCCGTCGACCACGCCGCGAAAGCCCCACGTCATGTAATTGAAGAAGAACTCGATCTCGTCGCTCATGTCGTAGTCAGGATTCGGATCCATCTGGCCACCTCTCGAGTCGCGACTTCGTGCAGCAGTGTACTCCCACCGGTGAGCACGGCGACAGCCAACAAGCGCATTGCCTACACTGTCCAACTAGTTGATAGAGACCTGGTAGAGACCACGTCAAGAGCCGGCCGTGCTGATAGCGAGTAGACATGCCATCCGAAAACGGGGTTTCCCGCCGCGAAGAGTTGTTGGCGGTGGCCACCAAGCTGTTTGCAGCCCGCGGGTATCACGGCACCCGCATGGACGACGTTGCCGATGTGGTCGGGTTGAACAAGGCGACGGTCTACCACTACTACGCCAGCAAGTCGCTGATCCTGTTCGATATCTACCGTCGCGCCGCCGAGGGAACGCTGGCCGCCGTGCACGACGACCCGTCCTGGACCGCCCGCGAAGCGCTGTACCAATACACCGTCCGGCTGCTGACCGGGATCGCGCAAAATCCCGAACAGGCCGCGGTGTACTTCCAAGAGCAGCCCTATATCACCGAGTGGTTCACCGAAGAGCAGGTCGCCGAGATCCGCGAGAAAGAAGCCCAGGTCTATGAGCATGTGCATGGCCTCATCGACCGCGGCATCGCCAGCGGCGAGTTCTATGACTGCGACTCGCACGTGGTGGCCTTGGGCTACATCGGGATGACGCTGGGCAGTTATCGCTGGCTGCGGCCCAGTGGGCGGCGCACGGCCAAGGAAATCGCGGCCGAGTTCAGCACCGCGCTGCTGCGGGGGCTGATCCGTGACGAATCCATCCGCAGGGAGTCGCCGCTGGGCCCCCGAGCCGAAACCGAGGCAAGCCGGTGATCTGGATGGTCTTCAGTTATGCCCCCGGGTAACTCGATGTCGCACCATGTCGATGTCGCACCCCTTATCGAGGACGGTCAACCGTCCGACCGCCCCGGTGGGAGCCGTTGCGATACAGCGACGCCATGACGGCGGGCCTTCTGCAACGCCTGGCGGCCACGGTGGGCTCACCTCATGTGCTAACCGACGCCGACGTGCTGGCCGGCCGTAGCGTCGACTACACCGGCCGCTACCGGGGACGCGCCAGCGCGCTGGTCCGGCCGGGCTCGGCGGAGGAGGTCGCTGCGGTGCTGCGGGTGTGCCGCGACGCCGGGAGGCATGTCACGATCCAGGGCGGTCGCACCTCGCTGGTGGCGGGCACCGTGCCGGAGCACGACGATGTGCTGCTGTCCACCGAGCGGCTGTGCGCCGTCGGCGATGTCGACACCGTCGAGCGGTGTATCCGGGTCGGCGCCGGTGTCGCGCTTTCCACGGTGCAGCGGGCCGCGGCCGCGGCCGGTTTGCTGTTCGGTGTGGACCTGGGGGCCAGGGACACCGCGACGGTGGGCGGCATGGCCGCCACCAACGCTGGCGGGCTGCGTACCGTCCGCTATGGAAATATGGGGGAGCAGGTCGTCGGCCTGGAAGTCGCGCTGCCCGACGGCTCGTTGCTGCGCCGGCACAGCCGGGTGCGTCGCGACAGAACCGGCTATGACCTGCCGGCGCTGTTCGTCGGCGCCGAAGGCACGCTGGGTGTCATCACGGCGCTTGACCTGCGCCTGCGCCCTATTCCGCGATATCGGGTGACGGCCATATGCGGGTTTGCCGAGCTCGAGGAGCTCGTCGACGCCGCCCGGGTGTTACGCGACGTCGACGGGATCGCGGCCCTGGAATTGATCGACGGCCGGGTGAGTGCGCTGACCCGCGAGCACGTGGGGGTGCCGGCGCCCGTCCGGGGCGAATGGCTGCTGTTGGTCGAGCTGGCCGCCGACGAGGATCAGACGCGGCGGCTCGATGCGGCGCTAAGCGGCGCGCGGATGTGCGACGAGCCCGCGGTCGGTGTGGATGCGGCTGCGCGGCAGCGCTTATGGGCGGTGCGGGAATCGATCGCCGACGTCCTCGGTGTGTTCGGGCCGCCACTGAAGTTCGACGTTTCGCTGCCGCTGTCCGCGATCAGCGAGTTCGCTCGCAAAGCGACGGCTTTGATTCAGGCGCGCATTCCCGAAGCTTTGCCGGTGTTGTTCGGCCACGTCGGCGAGGGCAACCTGCACCTCAACGTGCTGAGATGCGCGCCGGAGCGCGAGCCCGAAGTGTACCCGGCGATGATGGATCTCGTCGAAGCCGCCGGCGGCAACGTGAGCTCCGAGCACGGGGTGGGCAGCCGCAAACGCGCCTACCTCGGCATGTCGCGCGAGCCTGCCGACATCGCCGCGATGCGGAGCGTCAAGGCCGCTTTCGATCCAACCGGTTACCTCAACGCCGCGGTAATGTTCGACGTGTCCTAGCCCGGTCTGCTGGCCTGCCGGCCCGCCGGCCCGCTTCGACGAGGCAGAAGCTACCCACGGCTTGCGTGGTGTCAATCGAGTGAAACCCCTGCCGGGGCTTCCCATTCGCGAACCCACGCAGGCTTCGAAGCCACGCAGGCTTTCCCGATATGCTCGGCCTATGCCGTTCGTGAGCAAGACCGTCGAGGTCGCCGCCGACGCGGCCTCGATTATGGCTATAGTGGCGGACTTCGAGTCGTATCCGCAGTGGAATGAGGAGGTCAAGGGTCTTTGGGTGTTGGCCCGCTACGCTGACGGGCGGCCCAGCCAGCTGCGCATCGACACCGCGGTCTCCGGCATCGAGGGCACCTATATCCAGGCCGTGTACTACCCGAGCCCGACTCAGATTCAGACCGTCATGCAGCAGGGCGACTTGTTCACCAAACAAGAGCAGCTCTTCAGCGTGGTAGAGCTCGGCCCCACATCGTTGCTGACGGTGGACATGGACGTGGAGCCCGCCATGGCGATACCGTCACCGATGGTGAAAAAGGCGATCAACAACGCGCTGGACTACCTGGCCGACAACCTCAAAAAGCGGGCCGAGCAGTTGGCGGCCGGCTCCTAATCGCCCCTGGCGCCTCGCCCCTGGCGCCGGTGCGTTAGACGAAGGCCCGCCTCCCGGTAGCAGCGGCCGCCGTGGTGTGCGGACGTGGCCGCAGGCCGCGCTGGCTTTCGGCGGTTTTACGGCGGCGAGCAGCCCAAGGTGTGTTCCCGGTCGCCGCTCGCGGCGTCGATGAGAACATGCGTGACGTGCCTGTGGGTACGGTGGGTGAAATTGTCTACCGGGAACCGACATTGGTGAGCGGCGCCACGGGGCTGGCGATTGCCGATGCGTTACCGGGCGACCCGGCGGGCAAGGTGCTCAAGGCCGAGCGGTGGGCGCGCTCCGGGGCATCGCAGACGCGCAACGCCTGAAGCGCCGCTCTCCCAGGGGCAGCCCCCAAGGCCCGACAAATCGTTTGGCGACTATCCCGTATCCCGCTGGGAAACTGGCGAGGAAATTGACACAAGGCTAATAGCGCGGATAGGGCACTTCCCCGACCAACCATCGGGTACAGTCCTGTGGTCTCCCTTACTACCTGCGAGTAAGGAGGCGGCGGTCACGCACCTAGGGCTGGGACAAGCGGGAGGCGTGAGGCATCAGGTGGCACGACGCCGGAACATTCGCGGTCTCGTCGAAAGGAGACAGCGGTGACGGCAGCGACCAGGCCGGGGTTGCTCGATTACGTGCGCGATCGGACGGCGGCACCGCTGATGACGATCGGCGGCTTTTTCCGGATGTGCGTGCTGACCGGCAAGGCGCTGTTCCGATTTCCGTTCCAGTGGCGTGAGTTCGTCCTGCAGTGCTGGTTTCTGATGAGGGTCGCGATCTTGCCGACCATGGCGGTTTCGGTACCGGTGACGGCGCTGTTCATCTTCACGTTCAACGTGCTGCTGATCCAGGTCGGCGCCGCGGACATCTCGGGGGCGGGCGCCGGGATTGCGGTGATCACCCAGATCGGCCCGATCGTGACCGTGTTAGTGATCGCGGGCGCAGGGGCCACGGCCATCTGCGCCGACCTGGGCGCACGCACCATCCGTGAGGAGATCGACGCCATGGAGGTGCTCGGCATCGACCCCATCCACCGGCTGGTGGTGCCCCGGGTGCTTGCCGCGGCGCTGGTCGCGACGTTGCTCAACGGTCTGGTGAGCATGGTGGGGCTGGTCGGCGGCTACCTCTTCGGCGTCTACCTGGAAAACGTCTCGGGCGGAGCTTATCTCGCCACGCTGACCCTGGTCACCGGCCTGCCCGAAGTGGTGATCTCGACGGTCAAGGCCATGACGTTCGGGCTCATCGCCGGCCTGGTTGGCTGCTACCGGGGCCTGACCGTGCGCGGCGGCGCCAAGGCCCTGGGCACCGCCGTCAACGAGACCGTGGTGCTGTGCGTGGTCGCGCTCTACGCGGTCAACGTGGTGCTGACCGCCATCGGTGTGCGATTCGGGTCGGGGCACTGACATGACGACGGCCCAAATACTGCGCGCCCGCTTCCCGCGGACGGTCGCCAACCTGCGCCGCTACGGCGGCGCTGCGACCCGCTCCCTGGACGAGGCCGGGAAGCTGGGCTGGTTCACGCTGGTCGGCGGTCGCGACATCGCGTGGGCACTGGCCCGCTACCGCCGGGAAATCCTGCGGCTGATCGCCGAGGTCGGCATGGGCACCGGCGCCATGGCCGTCGTCGGCGGCACCGCGGTGATCATGGCTTTCGTGACATTGTCCTCGGGGTCGCTGGTCGCTATCCAGGGCCTTGCGTCGCTGGGCCAGATCGGTATCCAGGCGCTCCTCGGCTTCGTCGCCGCGCTGATCAACGTGCGGCTTGTCGCACCCGTCGTCGCCGGCGTCGTGCTCGCGGCCACGGTCGGCGCCGGCGCCACCGCCGAGCTGGGCGCCATGCGGATCAGCGAGGAGATCGACGCGCTGGAGGTGATGGGCATCAACTCGATGGCCTATCTGGTGTCCACCCGGGTGCTGGCCGGGCTGGTGATCATCATCCCGCTTTACTCGCTCGGGCTCATCATGTCGTTCCTGTCGCCGGCGGTCGTCACGACGGTGCTGTACGGGCAGGCCGCGGGAACCTATAACCACTACTTCCGGACATTTCTGCGCCCCAACGATGTTTTCTGGTCATTCGGGGAAGTCGTCGCTCTCGCCGCCATCGTGATGCTCACTCACTGTTACTACGGCTATAACGCTGCCGGCGGCCCGGTCGGTGTCGGTGAGGCTGTGGGCCGCTCCATGCGTTTCTCGCTGGTCTCGGTGAATGTCGTGATCCTGCTGGCCGAAATGGCGCTCTACGGCGTCGACCCGAACTTCAATTTCACCGTGTAGGCCGACGGGGAAAGCCATGACTGCGCCGCACGGGAAGCCGAACAAACCCCCCGCCCGGCCGTACCGATTGATCGGCGTGGGGGTTTATCTGATCGCCGCGCTGGTGGTGTGGTTGGTCTATCTGCAATACAAAGGGGATTTCACGCCGAAGACGCCGTTGACAATGATTTCCTCCCGCGCGGGCCTGGTGATGGATCCGGGTGCGAAGGTCACCTATAACGGGGTGCAGATCGGCCGGGTGGCAAGCATTTCGGAGATCAGACAGGACGGCAAGCCGGCGGCTAAGTTCATCTTGGACGTCCATCCGAAGTACCTGAAGCTTATTCCGGCAAACGTGGACGCAAGGATCGTGGCCACCACGGTGTTCGGCCAAAAGTACGTGTCCTTGACGTCGCCGAAACGTCCTACACCACAACGGATCACACCACAGAAGGTGATCGACGCCAGGTCGGTGACAACGGAGATCAACACGTTGTTCCAGACGATCACGTCGATCGCCGAGCGGATAGATCCCGTCAAGGTCAACCTGACGCTGAGTGCGGCCGCGCAGGCGTTGAGCGGGCTGGGGGATAAGTTCGGCGAGTCACTGGTCGACGCAGACGCTGTCCTCGACGATGTGAATCCGCAGCAGCCACAAGTCCGCCACGACATCCAGCAGTTGGCGGCTCTGGGCGATATCTATGCCGACAGCGCTCCGGATCTGTTGGAATTCCTCACCAATGCGGTGATCACGGCGCGCACGATTCACCGCCAGGAAAAAGATCTGGACGAGGCGTTGTTAGCGGCGAGTGGGTTGGGTAACACCGGCGCCGACATTTTTCACCGGGGCGGGCCATACCTGCAGCGCGGGCTCGCCGATCTGGTGCCCATCGCCCAGCTGCTCGACACCTACAGTCCCGAACTGTTTTGCACGGTCCGCAACTATCACGACGTGGAACCCAAGATCTTTCAAGTGACGGGTGGCCGCGGGGGGTACGCGCTGCGAACCAATACCGAGGTGCTATCCGGGTTGGGCGCGATACTGACCCCCGCCGGCCTGACCGGAACGGTTCTGAGCCAGGGGCTTTTAGGGCTGGCCGGACTGGTGGGCGGAGCGCCAAATCCCTATATCTATCCGGAGAATTTGCCGCGGGTGAACGCGCACGGCGGCCCGGGAGGGGCGCCGGGTTGCTGGCAGACGATCACCCGTGATTTCTGGCCCGCGCCGACGTTGGTCATGGACACCGGCAACAGCGTCGCGCCGTATAACCACATCGAGACCGGCTCACCGTACGCAATCGAGTATGTGTGGGGCCGTCAGGTAGGGGATAACACGATCAACCCATGAAAATCACCGGTATCTTAGTCAGATTCAGCATTTTCTCGTTGGTGCTGCTGATCTTCACCGCCGTGATCGTGGTGGTGTTCGGTCAGCTGCGCTTCGAGCGGGCGTACAGCTACTCCGCGGAGTTCAGCAACGCCAGCGGGCTGCGCGAAGGCCAGTTCGTGCGCGCCTGCGGGGTCGAGGTCGGCAAGGTCACACGCGTACGGCTTATCGACGGCGGCAAACGGGTACGGGTCGATTTCACGGTCGACCGCTCGGTGCCGCTTTACCAGTCGACGAGCGCGGCGATCCGTTATCTGAACCTAATCGGTGACCGCTACGTGGAGCTCAAGCGCGGGCAAGGCGAAGCCGCTGACCGGATTCTGCCGCCGGGTGGCTTCATCCCACTGTCACGGACGCAGCCCGCCCTGGATCTGGATGCGCTCATCGGCGGTTTCAAGCCGTTGTTCCGGGCGCTCGATCCGCAGAAAGTCAACGCCATCGCATCGGCCATCATCACCGTGTTTGATGGTCAAGGCGGCACCATCAACGACATCCTCGAGCAGACCGCGCAGGCCACGTCGTATATCGCCGAGCGTGACCGGGCGATCGGTGAGGTGATCAAGAACCTCAACACCGTGCTGGACACGACGGTCCGGCATCGCCAGGAGTTCGACCAGAGCCTCGACAACTTCGAGAAGCTGATCAGCGGGCTGAGCGATCATGGCGGCACGCTGGCGGCAGGCACCGCGCACATCAGCGACGCCGCCGGCACTCTGGCCGACCTTCTTGCCGACGACCGTGCTTTGCTGCACAAGGAATTGAACTACTTGCAGGCTGTCGCGCAACCGATCATCGATCAGCGCGATAGCTATGACGATCTTTTCCGCCGGGCCCCGGGCGCGCTGAACGCAATTGGGCGCGTCGTCGGCGCATACGGCGACTGGGTGAACTTCTACGCCTGCGACGTCACGATCAAATGGAACGGGCTGCAGCCGGGTGGCCCGGTCCGCACGGTCAGGATTTGGCAGCAGCCCAGCGGTAGGTGCACGCCGCAATGAGAGCACTCGAACCGCCGAACCGGCTTCGCATCGGGCTCATCGGCATCGTCGTGACGGTGCTGCTCATCGCCGTGGGCCAAAGCCTCACCAGCGTGCCGATGCTGTTCGCCCAGCCCAGCTACTACGGGCAGTTCACCGACACCGGTGGGGTGGATACCAACGACAAGGTGCGCATCTCCGGCGTGGATGTCGGCACCGTGGAGGCGCTCAAGATCGACGGCGACCATATCCTGGTCAAATTCTCAACCGGCGGCACCACCATCGGCACCGAGAGCCGGCTGGCGATCAAAACCGACACCATCTTGGGCAAAAAAGTGCTCGAGATAGAGCCCCGGGGCACCCAGGAGCTACGGCCGGGCGCCGTGTTGCCGTTGGGTCAAAGCACCAGCCCATACCAGATTTACGACGCTTTTTTCGATGTCACCAAGGCCGCCGCCGGCTGGGACATCGACACCGTCAAACGGTCGCTGACGGTGCTGGCGCAGACCGTCACCGAGACCTATCCGCACCTGAGTCCCGTCCTGGAGGGTCTGGCCAAACTCTCCGACACCATCGGTAACCGTGACGAAGAAGTCAAACATCTACTCGCGCAAGCCAACAAGGTGGCCAGCGTGCTCGGTGACCGCAGCCAGCAGATCGACCGGCTGCTGGTCAACGCGAAGACGCTGCTGGCCGCGTTCAACCAACGCAGCCGCGCCATCGACGCGCTGCTGAGAAATGTGTCCGCGGTTTCGGAGCAGCTGCGAGGGCTGATCGACGACAACCCGAACCTGAATCATCTCCTAGAGCAGTTGCGAACGGTAAGCGACCTGCTGGTGGCACGCAAGGACGACCTCGCCCAAGTCCTCACCGCCCTCGGCAAAGCCGCCGCGGCCATCAACGAAGCCGTCGCGTCGGGACCGTATTTCAAAGTGGTTCTGTCCAACCTGCTGCCGTCGTGGATTCTGCAGCCCTGGGTCGATGCCGCCTTCAAAAAACGCGGTATCGATCCCGAGGACTTCTGGCGCAGTGCGGGGCTACCCGCCTTCCGCTGGCCCGACCCCAACGGCACCCGTTTCCCCAACGGCGCGCCACCGCCCGCGCCACCGGTCCTGGAGGGCACCCCGGATCATCCGGGACCGGCCGTCCCGCCCGGCTCCGCGTGCTCGTACGCGCCGGCACCCGACGCACTGCCGCGACCGTGGAACCCGTTGCCGTGCACAGCTGTCGATGTGGGCCCCTTCGGGGGCAGCTTCCCGGCGCCGATTGATGCGCAAACCTCTCAGCCGAATCCCGAAGGCGTGCCGCCGGCACCCGGCATCCCGATCGCCGGGCGGCCCGGTGAGCCGCCGCCGGATGTCCCGGGCACGCCCGCACCGCTGCCGCCGAACGCGCCGCCGGGCGCGCGCAGCGAGAACCTGGCACCGGCCGGCCCGACGCCGCCACCGTCAACGTTCGCGCCGGGGCTGCCACCCGGGCCGCCGGCGCCGCCGGGACCGGGACCGCAGTTGCCCGCCCCGTTCATCACGCCCGGGGGCACCGGAGGCAGTGGAGCTGAGACGGGAGGTAGCCAGAATTGAGCACCGTCTTCGATATCCGCAACCTGCGGTTGCCGAGAATGTCGCGGGCCTCGGTGATCATCGGATCGCTCGCGGTGGTGCTGGCCCTCGGCGCAGCGTTCGCCGGCAGGCAGCTGTACCGGGAGTTGACCAACAACACCGTCGTGGCTTATTTCCCCCAGGCCAACGCGCTCTATGCCGGCGACAAGGTGCGGATCATGGGGGTGCAAGTGGGCTCGATCGACAAGATCGAGCCGGCCGGCGACAAGATGAAGGTCACCTTTCACTACCGCAACAGGTACAAGGTGCCCGCCAACGCCTCGGCGGTCATCCTCAACCCCACCCTGGTGGCGTCGCGTTTCATCCAGCTGGAGCCGCCGTATCGAGGTGGTCCGGTGCTCGCCGATAACGCGGTGATCCCGATCGAGCGCACCCAGGTGCCCACGGAATGGGACCAGTTGCGCAACAGCGTCACGAACATCATTTCCAAACTCGGTCCGACGCGAGAGCAGCCCACCGGACCCTTCGGGGAGGTGATCGAGTCGTTCGCCGACGGGCTGGCCGGCAAGGGCAAGCAGATCGGCGTCACGTTCGAGAGCCTGTCACGAGCGCTGAGCGCGCTGAACGAGGGCCGGGGCGACTTCTTCGCGGTGGTGCGCAGCCTGGCGCTGTTCGTCGACGCCCTGCACAAAGACGATCGGCAGTTCGTCGCGTTGAACAACAACCTGGCCCAGTTCACCGCCGGCCTGACTCGATCCGATCGGGACCTGGCGACCGCGACACAGCGGTTCGACACCCTGCTATCGACGCTGCGCCCCTTCTTGGCCAAAAACCGCGAGGTGCTCACCCACGACGTCGACAACCTGGCTGCGGCCACTACGGCGCTGGTTCAACCCGAGCCGTTAAATGGTTTGGAGACCGGGCTGCACGTCCTGCCGACAGCGGCGGCCAACGTCAACCAGATCTACCATCCGGCGCATGGCGCGGTGGTGGCCGTCGCGGCCCTACAGAACTTCGCGAACCCGGCACAGTTCATCTGCAGCTCGATTCAGGCCGGAAGCCGGCTCGGCTATCAAGAGTCCGCCGAGCTGTGCGCGCAATATCTGACGCCGATCCTGGATGCGATCAAGTTCAACTACCCGCCGTTCGGGCTCAACCTGTTCAGCACCGCCGCGACACTGCCCAAGGAGATCGCCTACTCCGAGCCGCGGCTGCAGCCGCCCAACGGCTACAAGGACACCACGGTGCCGGGGATCTGGGTGCCGGACACGCCGTTGTCGCACCGCAACACCCAGCCCGGCTGGGTAGCCGCGCCGGGCATGCAGGGCACGCAGGTGGGGCCGATCACGGCGGGTCTGCTGACCCCCGAGTCGCTGGCCGAACTGATGGGCGGCCCCGACGCGCCGCCTCCGCCGGCAGGGCTGCAAACCCCGCCGGGACCGCCGAACGCCTACGACGAGCAGCCGGTGTTGCCGCCGATCGGCGTGCCGGCCCCGCAGGTGCCGATCCCCCCGCCGCCACCGGCACCGGGGGTGGTCCCGGGTCCGGTCGCCCCGACGCCCGCGCCCGCCGGAGCGCCGCCGCCCGCGGCGGTGTCGACAGGGGCGGGCTCATGAGCAAGGTGCTCACGCTAGTTGGCCGGGCCCGCTACCGCGGCCGCCAAGCTCTGGCCCTGCTGGCGATCGCGTTGCTGGTGAGTTCTTGTGGCTGGCACGGAATCTCGAATGTGTCGATCCCCGGTGGCCCGGGCACCGGACCCGGCTCCTACACGATTTACGTTCAGGTCCCGGAGACGCTGGCGATCAACGCTAACAGCAAGGTATTAGTGGCCGACGTTGTGGTCGGCAAGATACGCGCGATCCAATTGAAGAACTGGATCGCCACCCTGACGCTGGGTTTAGACAAGAGCGTCAAGCTCCCCAAGAACGCGCTCGCCAGGATCGGGCAGACGAGCCTGCTGGGTACCCAGCATGTGGAGCTGGCGGCGCCGGCGAACCCTTCCCCGCAGCCGTTGCAGGAGGGCGACACCATCCCGCTGCGGAACTCGTCGGCTTACCCCAGCACCGAGCAAACCCTGGCCAGTCTGGCCCTGATCTTGCGAGGCGGAGGTGTCCCCAACCTCGAGGTGGTGCAGAACGAGCTCTACTACCTCGTAAAGGGGCGTGCTGGGCAGATCCGTGCTTTGCTCGGCAAGCTGGACGCCTTCACCGCCCAAGTGAACGGGCAACGTGACGACATCACCCGCGCGATCGATTCCACCAACCGTCTGTTGGCGTACGTGGGTCCCCACTCGGACGCTATCGATCGGGCCCTCACCGAATTCCCGCCGTTGATCAAGCATTTCGCAGACAAACAGGACCTGTTGATCAACGCGGTCGGCGCCCTGGGGCGCCTCAGCCAAGAAGCCGACCGGTACCTGTCGGACTCGCGGGTCAGCCTCGACCAAAATGTGCAATCGCTGCAGTGCCCCCTGCGAGAGCTTGGCCGCGCCGCGCCGTATCTCTTGGGGGCGTTGAAGATCCTCGGTACCCAGCCTTTCGACATCGACAGCGTGCCGAAGTTGATGCGAGGTGACTACATGAACTTGTCACTGACGCTCGACCTGACGCTGAGCGCCGTGGACAACGCGTTTCTCACCGGAACGGGGTTTTCGGGGGCGCTGCGCGCGCTGGAGCAATCCTATGGGCGCGACCCCGAAACCATGATTCCCGACGTTCGCTACACGCCCAACCCCAACGACGTGCCCGGCGGGCCGCTGGTGGAAAGGGCGGATCGGCGATGCTGAGCATACTTACCAAACGCCAGCTGACCGCGTTCGGCATCCTGACCGTGGTCGCGATCGTGGTGCTGGGCTGGTATTACCTACGGATCCCGACCCTGATGGGGATCGGGCAATACACGCTGAAGGCCGATCTTCCGGCTTCGGGCGGGTTGTATGCCACCGCCAACGTGACTTATCGCGGGATCACCATCGGCAAGGTCACCGCCGTCGAGCCGACCGAGACGGGGGCGCGGGCCACCATGAGCATCGCCAGCCGGTACAAGATCCCGATCGACGCGTCAGCGAACGTGCATTCGGTTTCCGCGGCCGGTGAGCAGTATCTGGACCTGGTATCGGTGGGCAACCCGGGCAAATACCTGTCGGCCGGGCAGACGATCACCAAGAGTAGCGTGCCCTCGGAGATCGGGCCCGCCCTGGACACCGCCTACAAGGGGCTGGAAGCGCTGCCCAAGGGCAAGATTTCCGCATTGCTTGACGAGACGTCGCAAGCGGTCGGCGGTCTGGGACCCGCCCTGCAACGGCTCGTCGATGCCACTCAGGCGATCACCCGGGACTTCAAGAGCCACATCGGCGATGTCAACGACATCATCCAAAACTCCGGGCCGGTCATCGACAGCCAAGTCAACTCCGGCGACGCGATCGCACGGTGGGCGCGCAACCTCAACAGCCTGGCCGCGCAGGCCGCGGACACCGACCAGCACCTGCAGAGCATCCTCGCCCAGGCCCCTCCGACCGCCGATCAGGTCAACGCGGTCTTCAGCGACGTCCGCGAGTCGCTTCCGGAAACGCTGGCGAATCTTGCGATCGTGCTGGACATGCTCAAGCGCTACCACAAGGGCCTCGAGCAATACCTGGTGTTTTTGCCGCAGGGGGCCGCCATCGCCCAGGCGGTTACCGCGCCGTATGAGAAGGAGGGCCTGGCATCGCTCGACCTCGCGCTGTCGATCAACCAGCCGCCTCCCTGCCTGACCGGCTTTCTTCCCGCATCTGAATGGCGGTCTCCGGCGGACACCAGCTCACAGCCGTTGCCGTCCGGGTTGTACTGCAAGATTCCGCAGGAGACACCGGCGAACGTGGTGCGCGGATCGCGCAACGTTCCGTGTGTCGACGTCCCCGGCAAGCGCGCTGCCACGCCGCGGGAGTGCCGCAGCGACCAACCGTACATCCCGTTGGGCACCAACCCCTGGTATGGCGACCCCAACCAGATCCGCAACTGCCCGGCGCCCGGGGCCCGGTGCGATCAGCCGGTGGATCCGGGCAGGGTGATACCGGCGCCGTCGGTCAACAACGGCCTGAACCCGGCTCCCGCCGACAAGCTACCGCCGGGGGGCTCACCGCCGCCGATCAGCGATCCGCTGCAACGGCCGGGATCAGGCACCGTGCAATGCAATGGTCAGCAACCCAACCCCTGCGTCTACACTCCCAGCCGGGGTCCCGCGGCAGTCTACAGCCCCCAAAGCGGTGAATTGGTGGGGCCCGACGGTGTGAAGTGGACGGTCGAAAGCTCGAGCAATACGGGAGACGACGGATGGCAGGACATGCTGACCCCGGTCGGCTGACTCCTACCGGCGCCCCTGATCCGTCGCTTTCGGAGGTGACGGCCGCGGATCCGGGGGGATCCGGGGCCGGAGCCGACCCGACCGGCCCGGAGGTGACGGCCGCGGATCCGGGGGGATCCGGGGCCGGAGCCGACCTGACCGGCCCGGAGGTGACGGCCGAAGTCCTGACCGGGGGCGGTGAGGATGCATCATCCGAAAGGGCGCTCGCTGTGGAGCGGGGCGCCTCGCGCCTGGGCGGTGGCTGGCTGCTTTGCATCGCCGCCGCCCTTGTGCTCCTCGCCGGCGGTGTCAGTGCGGGTGGCTATTTCGCGTTGCGAGCCCATCGTGAAGACCAGCGGATCGCCCGCGCCGACCGGACGGCCGTTGCGGCCGCGAAGGATTGTGTCGCCGCGACGCAGGCACCCGATACTGCGGCGATGGCCGCCGCCGCACAGAAGATCATCGAATGCTCTACCGGCGCTTTCGGTACCCAAGCCGTGTTGTACAGCGGCTTGCTCGTCGAGGCGTATCAGGCCGCCAACGTCCACGTTCAGGTGTCAGACATGCGGGCCGCGGTGGAGCGCAACAACGCCGACGGTTCCATCGATGTGCTGGTTGCACTCCGCGTCAAGGTGTCCAACGCTCAAGCCAAAAACCAGGAGAATGGCTATCGCCTGCGGGTGACGATGGCGCCCGATGAGGGGAAGTACAAGATTTCCAAGCTCGAACAGGTGACGAAGTGATAGCAGTGGCCGGGCAGACGACGGCCACGCATGCCGTTCGGGAAGAATCGCCGAATGACCTGGCGCGCTGGCACTTACGTGCCGGTGCTCTTGCGGTAGATCTACTGCCCGGTGTCGCGGTGGTGGTGACGACGGGGCTGACCGCCAAGGCTGTGGCGTCGCCGCTGCACGACACCTGGTTTTGGTTCTCGGTGGCTCTTGGTGGACTCGCGATCTTGCTCATGGCGGTCAACCGGTTGCTAACACCGGCAATCACCGGCTGGAGCCTGGGTCGTGCGGTTGCCGGCATCAGGGTGGTGCACCGTGATGGCGCGTCGGTCGGGCCGTGGCGGCTGCTGCTCAGGGATCTGGCCCACTTGCTGGATACCTTGTCGGTATCGGTGGGTTGGCTGTGGCCGCTGTGGGACTCGCGACGGCGGACCTTCGCCGACGTGTTGTTGCACACCGAGGTCCGGCGCGTCGAGCCGGCCCGGCGTCCCGGTGTCGTTCGTCGGTGGACCGCAGCGGCGGTAGCGGTGGCCGCGCTGGCTTGCGCATCAGGTGCCGCAGTGAGCTATTTCGTGGTGTACCTGCGTGACCGCGCCATCGACCGGGCCCGCGCGCAGATCGCCACGCAGGGCCCCAAGCTCGTGGCAGAGATGCTGAGCTACCACCCGAAAACGCTGGAGCAGGATTTTGAGCACGCACGCTCGTTGACGACCGATAACTACCGCGAGCAGCTGGCGACCCAACAGCGCGCCGTACAGAAAGGACACCCCGTCAACAACGAATATTGGGTGACCAACAGCGCGGTGCAGTCGGTGACACCGGATCGTGCGACCATGCTGTTGTTTTTGCAAGGTCAGCGCGGCGCTCCGCCCGACGAGCGGTTTATCAGCGCGACCGTTCGGGGGGCGTTTGTCAAAGGAGCGGATGCACGTTGGCGCATAGACGACCTCACCGTGCTGACTAAACCTAGAGCGGCCGGGAGCCGTAAATGAGCCCGCGCCGAAAGCTCCAGCCTGACGAGGGGCCGGTTGTTTTGGTACAGACAAGCCGGCCGCGCAGACGATTGTGGATTGTGCTGCCAGGGCAGTGGAAGCCACCGCAACACTGGGGCGTACCGCTCGCTATCAGCCTGGCGACGGCGGTCGCGGCAAGCGCCATCTCGGTGTGCGCGTTCATCCTGGTCCGGCACGAATCGCATCAACGAGTGGCAGCGAACGACAAGACGGTGCTCATCTCCGTTCGATCGTTTATGGCGGAGTTCACGTCCGTGGATCCGTTTCATGCCAACGACTATGTCGATCGCGTGTTAGCGCATGCTACCGGCGACTTCGCCAAGCAGTATCGCGGCAAGGAAAACGAGATTCTGCTACACGTCGCCCAGGCGGAACCAACCACGGGAACCGTCTTGGACGCCGGTGTGGAACGGTGGAACGACGATGGTAGTGCCAATGTCCTGGTGGTCACCGACGTGACAGCGAAATCTCCGGACGGCAAGCAGGTATTCGAGAAGACGAGTCGCTGGGCGGCAACGGCTAAGAAGGAAGGAGATCAGTGGAAGATCAGCAGTCTGCTGCAAGTGATCTGACCGACAAAACTTCCGATATCGCGTCCGCGGCCGATGCAGCGCACCGCAGCCAAGCGCCCGACACCGGTGCATGGCGAGTCGAGTCGCCAGCTCCGGAAGCTGAATCCACGCTCAATACCGACGAAAATAACTGCGCGTCAACACAATCCATCGACGATGCCCTCGATGACGCCGATGCTACCCAGGCGGACGGCATCACTGCCGACGGGGCAACGGACGAGGCCGGGGCCGCCGCTGAACAAGATGACGGGGTGGCCAGGAACCCGGTTCGCAAGCGTGTCGCCATCGCCGTTGGTGCGGCGGCGGCGTTGTTTGTGGGCTCCGCCGCCTTCGCTGGCGCAACGGTGCAGCCCTACCTCGCCGACGAGGCTACCGTGGCCACCAAGATCAACATCGCGCGGACGGCGGCCAATGCCGTCACAACGCTGTGGACCTACACCCCGGACAACTTGGATAAGCTTCCCGACCGAGCGGCGACGTATCTGAGCGGTGATTTCGAGGCCCAGTACCGCAAGTTTATCGATGCGATAGCGCCGGCCAACAAACAGGCGAAGATAACCAACAACACCCAGGTGGTCGCGGCGGCGGTGGAATCGTTGAACGGACCCGAGGCGGTCGCTATCGTCTACACCAACACCACGTCCACCAGTCCAGTGACCAAAGGTGTTCCCTCACTGAAATACCTGTCCTACCGGTTGTTCATGAAACGCGACCACGCGCGCTGGCGGGTAACCAGGATGACGACCATTACCTCGCTGGATTTGACGCCGCGCGTATAGGGCATGCGATAAAACCCGGACCCCATGACCGCTCGCCGGACCTGCCCGGGCCATGCTGAGCCTATTGCAGAAAATTCGCCGAATGACTGTGCCGTCCGTCATTGTCCCGGCTCACACTGACCCGACTTCCGCAGTTCGTAGGCATATTTCGGGGTAGCGCGGAGCGATTGTGCTGGTAGGAGGCTTGCAGAGTCACCGAAACGGCGGATTCGTGTAGGCACACGAGTTCTGGCGTGTCGCTGGACTTCACCAGCGAATATGTGCTAGCAGTGTAGGGGTGTACCTGCGGGAGACGAAGCGGCGCAACCGCGACGGGTCGACGGTGTCGTATCTGCAGCTGGCGCACAGCGAACGCCATCCGGTCACCGGGGTGCCCTCGGCGAAGGTGATCCACAACTTCGGCCGCGCTGACACCGTGGACCGCGACGCGCTGGCCCGACTGGTCGCCTCGATCTCGCGGTTCCTCGACCCGGCACAGGCGATCGCGGCCGCGCACACCGGCGAGATCGAGATCTTGGACTCGCGCCGCTTCGGCGGGGCATGGGTGCTCGACCAACTCTGGGACCGGCTGGGTGTGGGCGCGGCGCTGCGCCGGGTCGCCGCGGACCGGCGCCTGGACGCCGCGACCGTGGAGCGGGTGCTGTTCGCGCTGGTGGCGCAGCGGGCGCTGGAACCGGGCAGCAAGCTGGGCGCCACACGGTGGGTCGCCGAACGGGTCGCGATCGCCGAGTGCCCCGGGTTTTCCGATGACGCGGCGTATCGGTCGATGGACTTTTTGCTCGCCGCGCTAGGCGAGATCGCCGCGCAGATCTTCGATTCGGTCGCGCACCTGCTCAACCTGGACGTCGACATCGTCTTCATCGACACCACCTCCACCTACTGGGAGGTCGATGTGCCCGACGAACTGGCCGACCTGGCCCCCGAACCCGAGGTCGACGACGGCACCGCGAAAGCGGTCGAGCGGGCCGCGCGCCGGTTCGGCAAGTCCAAGGACCACCGCGACGACCGGCCTCAGGTGGTGATCGCGATGGCGGTGACCCGCGACGGAATCCCGGTGCGCTGCTGGACCTTTCCCGGCAGTGAGAGCGATCAGCGGATCATCCGCACGGTCAAAGACGATCTGGGATCGTGGAATCTGCACCGGCTGGTGTGGGTGGCCGACGCCGGGTTTGCTTCCGCGGCCAACCGCGCCTATCTCACCCGCGGCGGCGGGCACTACATCCACGCCGAGAAGCTGCGCCACACCAACGCCGAGGCCGCCGACGCGCTGGCCCGCCCCGGCCGTTACCACGACGTGGCCGACAACCTGCGGGTCAAGGAGATTCGGGTGGCACCCGGCGGCGGCAACAACGAGGGGGTGCGTGCGGAGCGGTTCGTGGTGTGCCACAACCCGGATGCCGCCGACCGTGACGCAGCAGTGCGTGAGCGGCTCATCGAGCACCTCTCCGGGCTGATCGATGGCTCGGACGCCTGGCCGAAACGCAAGCGCGACGAGTTCGTCGGCTCCTTGAAGGGCAAGCCCGGGCTGCGCAGGCTGTTGCGGCGCACCAAGACCGGGCTGCTGCGCATCGACCGCGCCGCCGCCCAACGTGAAGCCCACTACGACGGCAAGTGGCTGCTGCGCACTTCCGACCTCACGCTTACCGCCGAGGATTTGGCCGCCGCCTACAAGCAGCTGCTCGCGGTGGAACGCGGCTGGCGCGACGCCAAGAGCTCGCTGGGGCTGCGCCCGGTCTACCACCACCGCGAGGACCGCATCCGCGCTCACGTCCAACTGTGTTGGCTGGCACTGCTTCTCATCCGCGTCGCAGAAACCCGCACCGGCGACACCTGGCGCAATCTGCGCCACGAACTCGACCGCATGCACCTGGTCACCTTCGCCACCGCCGACGGCCGCGTGGCGCAACGCTCCGCCCTCACCGGCGATCAGAAAACCATCCTCGCCGCGCTCGACCTACCCGAACCACCCAAGTACCTCGCCTTCACACCCGGCATCGACGCCGCCGTCGCCGACTGACGAACCCCGCCCGGATCGCTGGCGTCGTGTAGTAACACGACCCAAATCGGCTCATCCCACGTTTGCGCTAGTAAACGCCCAAATCCGGCGATCCGTGTGCCCACTATCTGCGGAAGTCAGGACTGAGGGCGCCGGGTCATTTCATCACAGGAGTGCGGCTGACGTTTGCGCGAACGAGAAAATACCGGCGGCTGCTCTCAATTGAACGCGAGCCAGCCGGGCAGCGCGCGTTCATGGGAATCGCATAGCACCTGGCGGGTATCGCAGTTTCCCTTCGGCGCTCCGGAGCCGGCCCACATCCCCCCGGTATCACGGCGCAGCACGATCGCCGATGACCCGCCACCGTCGAGCAGGATCGCGGTATCACTGCCCAGACCGCGGAACAAGTCTTGCATATTGTCCGGCGTGTAGCTGCCGCCTTGGAATACATACATCTCGTCTTTCGCGGCCGAATAGCCGATGGCGGTTCGGGCCGCACTGGGCCCGCCGTCGTTGAGCTGCCCGGTGTCGCCGGGAGACAATAGCCCGATCCCGCTCACCGCTACAAACCGTGCGCCCTTGTCCACCAGGCCCTGGATGACGGGACTGGCGGCGTCGTAATCGGTCTTGCTTTTGGGCCGCACCACATATGGCGCGCCGTCGGCGGGCAAGATCATCGTTGCCAGCGCGCTCCAGTGGCCATCCCCGCCGGTGAGTGCTTGTTTGCCGGCGTAGGCGATGGTACCGGTGACCGCCTGGTTGGCCCGGCCTTGGCCGCGGGTGTTGTCGACGTAAGCGCCCACGGGTGAGCTGCAGCCCGTCTGTCGCCACGAGCCACCCTTCTGGGGGCGCACGTCGAAGAAGTTGGCATTGATGGCGATCGTCGGCTGCCCCAACACCTGCCAGGCCTGCAGTGGGGGATAGGTCTCCGAAGCCTGCCATAGCCCTTCGGATGTACGCGCGCCCGGGTTGTGTTCGCAGCGTGCCTGGTAACCGGTATGGGTATCTACCAGCAGGTGCGGTGAAAGTCGTTGTGACGCTGCCTTGATGATCATGAGATGGCCGCCGTTGTTCATGTCATACCAGTTACCGTCGGCGTTGCGCATGGGTGTGGGATGACCGGGGCCGAAGTTGTAGACCAGGTACGAGCCGCGCGTGGTGGCGATGGCCGTTGCCAGTTGGTCACGCCCTTCGGCGCGGGCGAGTGGCTGCCCCGCGGTGGCTCCCAGCGCAGCCCACAGCATCATCGCTGCGCAGCACGTCATCAGCCGACGGAAGCCGGCGGCACGACGCGGCGCGGCGCAGGCGCAGACACCCATACAACAACCACAACATCAGCCACGCAGGCAACAGCGTTGATTTGAGTAACGGTCTCGTGACGTTTTGGCGACCGAGCAATTACCTTTAGCTGCAGGGGCTTTCCCCGGCTAGCCAACAACCGCTGCCGACCAGGCGAAAACTTGCGCGATCGCCGGCCACTAACCGCCCAGTGCGGCGTTCATCTCCCAGACCAGGATTTCCGACGGCGCGCTGGCCGTTATCCGCCGGCCGTCGGCGGCGGTGAACCGCACGGCGTCACCCTCGGCAAGGTCGCCGGCACCGTCCACGTCTTCCCAGCCTTCCAAGACGAGTCGCCCACGCGCGACGAACAGGTGCACATAGGGAGCCGCCGGCAAGTCGACTTCTTTGCCGGGGTCCAGCCGTGCGCAGAGCAGCGCGGCGTTTCGGTTGTGGATCGCAATGGCGGCGTCTCGACCGGGTATTCCCGACGCGATAGGCGCCAACGCGTTGCGCAACACCTCGGTATCGAATTGGTGCTGTTGGTAGCTCGGAGCGATCCCAGTATCATCCGGGACAACCCACATTTGCACGAAACGCACTGGTTGCGTGGCCGACGCGTTCTTTTCGGAGTGCTGGATGCCGGTTCCTGCCGACATCAGCTGAGCCAGGCCGGAATTGATCACCCCGCGATTTCCGGCGGAATCTTGATGCACCAATGAACCCTGCAACACCCAGGTCGTGATCTCCATGTCGCGATGGGCGTGGGTGTCAAATCCTGCTGCTGGCGCGACGATGTCGTCGTTGTTCACCAGCAACACCCCATGGTGGGTATTGCGCGGGTCGTAGTGATCGCCGAACGAGAAGGAATGCCTGGAGATCAGCCAGGGGGTTTTGGTGATGGCCCGGTCCGCGGCGCGCCGGACCTCGACGACGGCGGGCATGGTTACAGCCTAAGCCCGAGTCCGAGCACCTTCGGCGGGGATCCTCTTGCACAAGTTCACCGTCGGGATCCTGGCCCCCGGCGTCCCGCGCCCGGCGAAGGCAGAACCATCCTCGGGTGGGGACAGTCGCGACAAACGGTCTACGCTGCCCTTGATGACGACCAGCCGGCGGGAACGGGCCTTCGCGGGTGCGGGTGGCGTGCGCATCGTCTATGACGTCTGGGAGCCCGACACGACGCCAAACGCTGTGGTTGTGCTGTCTCACGGTCTCGGTGAGCATGCCCGCCGCTACGACCACGTCGCGCAGCGGTTTGGCGAGAGCGGGCTGGTGACCTACGCGCTTGACCACCGCGGACACGGCCGCTCGGGCGGTAAGCGCGTGGCGCTGAGGGATTTGTCCGAATACACCCGGGATTTCGCCACCCTCGTCGGCGTCGCCACCAAGGAATATCCCGGCCTCACGTGTGTTGTGCTGGGACACAGCATGGGTGGCGGCGTTGTCTTCGCCTACGGCGTCGAACACCCTGATAATTACGACCTGATGGTGCTGTCGGGACCGGCGGTGGCGACACCGGCCTTCGTGCCGGCACTGCTGGCAATCACCGTCAAGGCCATGGGCGTTGTCGCGCCGAGGCTGCCGGTGCAGGAACTCGACGTCAGCGCGATATCCCGCGATCCCGCGGTGGTCACCGCGTACGAAACCGATCCGCTGGTACACCACGGCAAGGTTCCCGCCGGTATCGCCCGCGCGCTGCTGCGGCTCGGCGAGGGCATGCCCCGGTGGGCGGCGGCTTTGGGCGCGCCACTGCTGGTGGTGCACGGTTCCGAGGATCGGCTGGTGCCGGTCGAGGGCAGCCGCCGCCTGGTCGAATGTGTGGGAGCCTCCGACGTCGAGCTGAAGGTCTATCCGGGGCTCTACCACGAGGTCTTCAACGAGCCGGAGCGCCACCGGGTGCTCGATGACGTCGTCTCCTGGATCACCGCACGGTTGTGAGTATGGCGGTGCCCGGAAATGTCGTACCGCTGCTTTAGATTGGCGCTATGACTGATGAGAAGATGCTGGCCCGTATCGCCGCCTTGCTACGCCAGGCCGAAGGGACCGACAACCCGCATGAAGCCGAGGCGTTCATGGCGGCGGCGCAACGACTGGCCACGGCGACATCCATCGATTTGGCGGTGGCCCGATCGCATGCCGCCCAGCGTTCGGCCGCGCAGACGCCGATCCAGCGGACCATCACCATCGGGCCGGCGGGAACCAAGGGGTTGCGCACATACGTGCAGTTGTTCGTGCTGATCGCCGCGGCCAACGACGTCCGCTGCGACGTAGCGTCGAATTCGACATTTGTCTACGCCTACGGCTTCGCCGAGGACATCGACGTCAGCCACGCCCTGTACGCCAGCCTCGTGGTGCAGATGGTGCGGGCGTCGGACGCCTATATCGCCAGCGGGGCTCACCGTCCCACACCGGCGATCACCGCCCGGCTGAACTTCCAGTTGGCTTTCGGGGCCCGGATTGGTCAGCGGCTGGCCGAGGCCCGAGAGCAGACCCGGCGAGCGGCCGAGGGGGATCGCGATCATGCGCCGGGAACAGCTATCGCACTGCGGAACAAGGAAATCGAACTGCGTGACTATTATCGCAGTGCCTCGAAGGCGCGCGGCATCTGGCGAGCCAGCAGGGCCTCAGCCGGGTACTCGTCGGCGGCTCGGCGGGCCGGCGATCGAGCCGGCAGGCGCGCACGTCTTGGGAACAATCCGGAGCTCTCGGCGGCCTGTGCTGCGCTGGACCGGTAGGCACGCGCATGGACGCTGGGAGGTCCTCAGCCCGAGATGTCCAGCGGTCCAGGGTCTATGCGGCCGAGGGGTTCGTTCGGACCTTGTTTGACCGTGCGGCCGAGCACGGTTCACCCGCTGTGGAGTTCTTTGGCACGCCGTTGACGCTGCCACCGGAGGCGCGGTTCGGCTCGATTTCCTCGGTGCAGCGCTACGTCGACGACGTGTTAGGGTTGCCCGCGGTACGCCGCCGTTGGCCTGCGCCACCACCGCTGACGGTGCGGGCACGACGGGCCGCCACCGCGGCACACTACGAAAGCCGCGAGGGCACTGGGATTATCGCAGTGCCCGACCGGGATAGTGCCGACTGGGCGATGCGCGAGCTGGTAGTGCTCCATGAAATTGCGCATCACCTGTGCGGCGCGCAACCGGCGCACGGGCCGGAGTTCGTGGCGACGATGTGTACCCTGTCCGAGCTGGTGATGGGGCCGGAACTTGGGTACGTGTTGCGCGTCGTGTACGCCCAGGAAGGCGTTCGATTAGCGGTGAGCGGGTGAATTCCCGGCGCCGGCCGTGGTCATCACTAGCCGCATGCGCCGATGACCATGCCGGGCACGATCCAGGGGCACGCGCCGCGGGTGTGGATTCGAGCGGGTCGACAGGGGGCCGGCTCGCGGAGGGTGGTAGGCACATCCGCTGCTGTTTGCCGCGGTACGCAAGCACCCATCGACACGAGTCACGGGCTTGCCAAGGCTTTTGACAAGCCCGTGAATGCGCGCCGGATCGGTTGTTAGCTGACGGGAACCATTTCACTGCCGCAGGTGCATCGATACGAGGCGCCAGCGCCGGGGCAGTGGCATTCGTCCTCGATGCGCACCTTACAGCCGCAGCCCTCATGCGCACAGGTCAGCACGGTTCCGGACTCATAGCTTGCCATTGACGTCACCCCTTATCTGTAGGGACCGGTGATCACTTGGTGTGGGGACCGGTGATCACTTGATTACTCATTGGCGTCCTCGACCAGCCGGACGGCCGATTAAAGCATATACCCCGTATGGGTATAAAGTCACCACCTTGTGCCGTCGGCACGGTTCCGTGACGGGCTCCTCCCGGCCGGCGCGGGGCGTGCCGTCGTGTCGCTCGGGCCCTGCGGGCCCGCATCGTCGCCGGGCTGGGTGTGATGGCCCGGCTCCTTTTCGGGCCCTGCGGGCCCGCATCGTCGCCGGGCTGGGTGTGATGGCCCGGCTCCTTTTCGGGCCCTGCGGGCCCGCATCGTCGCCGGGCTAATGTGGGCTGCATGAGCCGGGAGCCAACCGCAGCGGACGTTGACGCGTTTTTGGACCACACCCTGGTGGGCGACGATCCGACGTGGTCGGCGGTGCTGGCAGCCAGCGATGCCGCCGGGCTGCCGCGGATCGCCGTCTCGCCCCAGCAGGGCAAATTCCTGTGCTTGTTGGCCGGCGCCATGCAGGCACGCCGCATCCTCGAGATCGGCACCCTGGGTGGCTTCAGCACCATCTGGCTGGCACGCGGCGCCGGGGCAGACGGGCGGGTGGTGACGCTGGAATACGAGCCCAGGCACGCGGCGGTGGCGCGCGCCAACCTGGCTCGGGCCGGCGTCGGCGACCGGGTGGAGGTGGTGGTTGGCGCCGCCTTGGACACCTTGCCCGCGGTGACCGGCGGACCCTTTGATCTGGTATTCATCGACGCCGACAAGGAAAACTATCCCGCATATGTGGAATGGGCCGTGCGGCTCACGCACCCCGGCTCGGTTATCGTGATAGACAACGTCATTCGCGACGGGGAGGTTTTAAACCCACCCGCCGAGAGCCGAGAAGCGCAGGCGACGCGCCAAACACTGCAGCTGCTGGGGGAGCATCCGCAGCTGGACACGACCGTGATCCAGACGGTCGGCGCCAAGGGGTGGGATGGGTTTGCATTCGCTTTGGTGAAATAGCGTGGCCAGCGGTGTCATCCGCAGGGCAGCAGATCCGTGGCCGCCTGCACGGCCACGGTGATCTCACCGGTCCCAGCGCCATTTGCCGGCGATGCGATCAACCTGGATCCCCGGCATTTCGGGGAGCGGCGCCAGCGGCCTGAAGCGGACGAGGGGCGACCGCCGTCGTAGCAAGCTGCCGGCGTCGAGACGGCCGAGCACTGACTGCGCACGGCTGCCCGCGTTCACAGCGACAGCGACGGGAAGCGTCGTGACCCTCCCATCACGGCAGCACCACCGTTGCGTGGCGCGGCCGACGCGGCCCGAGCCGCAGCCCGCGCGTCATCCGGTTTGGAGTTTGCTGGGCGCTACCAGCCCGAGCGTTACAACGCGGCACGCCCCGGCGACCGTGCCGGCCACTGCCGCATCGGCCGGCCCGCCTCCCATACCGGCTTGCCCCCGCGGAGTATCGCTGTGGGGGTGATCCGCGATGCCCATGGCTTACCTCGGTTTCGGCTGGTAATGCTGCGTGCCGGAGGGCGCGGGGAGGGCATCACCGCGGATGCGACGGTGGCTGCGGCGAGGGGTGTAATCGGTCCGGCGCCGAGGCTACGGGTTTTCGGCCGCGCCGGGGGCGATACTCGCCTACTCGTCGTTGCTGGCATCACGATAACGGGCGTAATCTTGGACCGGATAGAGGGGTTGCGGTAAGCCCAAAAGGCTTGCGGTATAACAGAAAGGTCACAAAATGAGCACGGTACATCCATCAATCGAACAGCACCCCGATTTGTTGGCTCTGCGGGCCGGTTATGAGCGCGCAGCCGAGTCGATGACCGCGCAGTTCACCTTCGGCCTGGCCCTGCTGACCGGGCTGTACACGGCGTTGTCGCCGTGGATCGTGGGATTTGCCACGACGAGGCAGCTAGCGCGCAACGATCTGATCGTCGGGATCGCGGTCGCGGTGCTGGCGTACGGGTTCGCGGCGGCCCTGGACCGTACCCACGGCATGACCTGGACGTTGCCGGTTTTCGGTGTCTGGCTCATGATCTCGCCGTGGGCGGTACACGGCGTCCACCCGACTGCCGGCATGATCTGGTCGAATGTGATCGCCGGGGCGCTGCTGGGCTGCCTGGGTATCACCGCCGTGTACTTCGGCATGCGCGCCCGGAGCTCCGCAGCCAAGCGGGAGTAGAACCGCAGCAGGCTCCATAACGCTCTCGATAACGCCGATGCCGACTCGCCTTGCCCGGGCCGGTCTTCCCGGTCCGGGCAGGGGCGGGTTGCTGCAACTGCGACAGGGCTCGTTTAACCGCAGACCGCCCCGATCGCTGCAGAACCTACCAGCTTGACATACTTGGCCAGCACGCCGGTGGTGTACCGGGGTGGCAGCGGCGTGAAACCTGAACGACGGGAAGCGAACTCGTCGGTATCGACGAGCACGTCCAGGGTTCCGTTGACGACATCCAGCCGGACCCGGTCACCGTCGCGCACGAACGCGATCGGACCGCCGTCGGCCGCCTCCGGAGCCACGTGTCCCACACAGGGGCCGGTGGTTCCCCCGGAGAACCGGCCGTCGGTCAATAGCAGCACATCTTTGCCCAGGCCAGCGCCCTTGATTGCGCCGGTGATGGCGAGCATCTCGCGCATTCCGGGGCCGCCCTTGGGGCCCTCGTAGCGGATCACCACCGCGTCGCCCTTGGTGATAGTTCCATCCTCCAGAGCGTCCAGTGCGGCCCGTTCTCGGTCGAAAACCCTCGCAGTGCCCTCGAATACATCAGAGTCCAGGCCAGCGGTCTTGACCACCGCGCCCTCCGGGGCGAGCGATCCGTGCAGGATGGCGATCCCACCAGTCCGGTGCAGTGGATTCTCCAGCGCGCGAACCACCTTCCCGTCCGGGTCGGGGGGGGCGATGGCGGCGAGGTTCTCGGCCATGGTCGCACCGGTTACCGTCAGGCAGTCACCGTGCAGCAGGCCGGCGTCCAGCAGCGCCTTCATGATCACCGGAACACCGCCCACGCGGTCGACGTCGAACATCACGTGGCGGCCGAACGGCTTGACGTCGGCAAGGTGGGGAACTCGCGCCCCGATGCGGCTGAAATCCTCCAGCGACAGCTTGACGTTTGCCTCATAGGCGATGGCCAGCAGGTGCAGCACCGCGTTGGTGGAGCCGCCCAACGCCATCACCACCGCAATCGCGTTCTCGAATGCCTCTTTGGTGAGGATGTCACGCGCGGTGATGCCGCGGCGCAGCAGTTCGACGACGGCCTGGCCGCTGCGGCGCGCGAAACCGTCGCGTCGCCGATCAGTGGCCGGCGGCGATGCGCTGCCCGGCAGCGACATGCCCAGGGCTTCAGCGGCACTGGCCATGGTGTTGGCGGTGTACATGCCGCCGCACGCGCCCTCGCCGGGGCAGACGGCCCGCTCGATGGCGTCGACGTCTTCGCGCCGCATCAGGCCCCGCGCACAGGCGCCCACCGCCTCGAAGGCGTCGATGATGGTGACCTCGCGCATGCTGCCGTCGGACAGCTTGGCCCAGCCGGGCAGAATCGTGCCCGCGTACAGGAAGACCGCCGCCAGGTCCAGCCGTGCGGCCGCCATCAGCATCCCGGGCAGCGACTTGTCGCAACCGGCCAGCAGCACCGAGCCGTCGAGCCGTTCGGCCTGCATCACGGTCTCGACGCTGTCGGCGATCAACTCCCGCGACGGCAGCGAAAAGTGCATGCCCTCGTGGCCCATCGAGATGCCGTCGGACACCGAAATCGTCCCGAACTCAAGGGGGTAGCCGCCCGCGGCGAATACCCCATCCTTCGCGGCTTTGGCCAGCCGATCCAACGACAGGTTGCACGGGGTGATCTCATTCCAGGATGACGCCACCCCGATCTGTGGCCTGGTGAAGTCGTCATCGCCCATCCCGACCGCCCGCAACATTCCGCGGGCGGCGGTTTTCTCCAGGCCGTCGGTGACGTCTCGGCTGCGTGGTTTGATGTCAGCGGCCTTGCGCGTCTCGGGTGTTTCGACCATCGTCCAAGTATGCGCGCTGCGCTATGCTCTCCAAAATCGGCGCAAATACCCGGTGGGGGTATCCAGGACGGAGGTGGCCCATGACGGCTGGTAGACCCGGCATCGCCGAAGCGCCGGCGGCGCCGAGAGCAACGCCGAAGACGCTAGGAGGAAAGGTGACACGCGCACACGGGTATTCGCAGCGGAAGGACGACTATGCCAAGCGGTTGCGCCGCATCGAGGGCCAAGTGCGTGGCATCGCGCGGATGATTGAGGAGGACCAATACTGCATCGACGTGCTCACCCAGATCAGCGCGGTGAACAGCGCGTTGCGGTCGGTGGCGCTGAACCTGCTCGACGAGCATTTGGGCCACTGCGTCACCCGCGCGGTGATCGCCGGGGGTGACGAGGCCAGCGTGAAGCTTGCCGAGGCTTCTGCGGCCATCGCACGACTCGTTCGCTCCTGATGTACGCGGACACACCGACCGCGTGATTGAGTAGTGGCCGTGGGGCCAGCCCGAGCGGTAGGAGCAGCGCGATCGCGCCGGCGGGCGGTCGACGCCGCGCCGCTCGGGCCCGTCGGCGAAACCCGGCCCGGTCGCACCTGGACACCGCGGATCGCCGCGCAGCTGACCGTGCTGGCCGCGGCGACCTTCATTTATGTCACTGCGGAAATCTTGCCGGTGGGCGCGTTACCCGCGATCGCGCGCGATCTGCGCGTCAGCGTGCCGGTGGTGGGCACCTTGCTCGCCTGGTATGCCCTGGTCGCGGCGCTGACGACGATCCCGTTGGTGCGCTGGACCGCGCACTGGCCGCGGCGCCGGGCATTGCTGTTGTCCCTGGTGTGTCTCACCATTTCCCAGCTGATCTCGGCACTGGCGCGCGATTTCGCGGTGCTGGCCGGTGGGCGGGCACTGTGCGCGATCACCCATGGCCTGCTGTTGTCGGTGGTTGCCCCGATCGCCACCAGGCTGGTGCCTGCCAGCCACTCCGGACGCGCGACGACCGCGATCTACGCGGGTATCAGCCTGGCCGTGGTGGCGGGCAGCCCGCTTACCGCGGCGCTGAGCCTGTCGTGGGGCTGGCGGCCGACGGTCGCCGCCGTCACCGTGGTTGCCGCGAGCGTGACCCTGGCGGCGTGGGCGGTGCTACCGCCGCTGGCGCTGAGCGCCGACCAGCTCGTGCGCGTCGGGGCCCGCGCACACCATCACCGCAACCTGCGGCTGGTCACCGTGAGCCTGCTGACGTTGATCGCGGTGACCGGTCACTACATCGCCTACACCTATATCGTGGTGATCATTCGCGACGTCGTGGGGGTGCGCGGACCGAACGTGGCCTGGCTGCTTGCCGCCTACGGCGTCGCCGGCCTGGCGGCGATGCCGCTGGTGGCCCGGCCGGTGGACCGCCACCCCAGGGCGACCGTCATCGTCTGCATGGCCGGCATTTCGGGGGCCTTCGTCGTGCTGAGCGCCCTGGCCTTCGGCGCGCGGCCGACCACCGTGACAGCCCTGGCCGGCGCCGGCGCTTTCGTGCTGTGGGGCGCGGCGGCCAACGCCGGGTCACCGATGCTGCAGGCCGCGGCGATGCGCGCCGGCGCCGACGATCCGGACGGCGCATCGGGCCTGTACATGGCCGCGTTCCAGGTTGGCATCATGGCCGGTTCGCTGGCCGGGGGGCTGCTCTACCAGCACAGCGTTCCGTTGATGCTGGTCGCATCGGCGATTCTGGTGGGGGTGGCGCTGGCCGGGACGATGGCGAGCCGGCACATGTTCGACGTCCCCGTCGTTAGCGAACGCCGGTAACGCCCATGCCGGAGGCGCCCGGCAGGCCTCAGGCGCGCCGCATACGGCGGTTTTGCCGGAAAAATCGGGGCGCTGCCGGGATGCGCGGCGGCAGAAACGACGACCGGCCTTGGCGCTGTGCGACACTGGGCGCAGTAGGTGACTGGAGGTATGCAGAGGTATGCAGATGTCGCGATCGACGAGGGGGACGCTTCTCGCGGCTCTCAGCACGGCCGGCCTGGCGCTCGGGCTGACATTGGTCAGCGGGCCGGCCACGGCCGACCCCGACCAGCCGCTCCCCGGTGAGCCGTCGGCGGCGGACGCCCCACCCGCGGGCCCGCCGGCGCCGGCACCTGACCCGTCGGAAAGCTCTCCGGCGCCCCTCCAGGCTGCCGCGGCGCCCGTGGGCCCCGTCGCCGGACAAAACCCGGCGCCCTTCGTCGGCGAGCCACCGTTTCTGCCGCCGACGTTCAACCCGGTCAACGGCTCGACGGTCGGGGTGGCCCAGCCGATCATCATCAACTTTCAGCGGCCCATCGCAGACCGGCCGATGGCCGAGCAGGCGATTCACATCTCGTCGGACCCGCCGGTTCCCGGCAAGTTCTACTGGCTGACCCCGACCCAGGTGCGGTGGCGTCCGTTCAGCTTCTGGCCGGCCAACACCGTGGTCAAAATCGATGCGGCCGGCACCACGTCGAGTTTCCGGACCGGGGACGCGCTGGTGGCGACCGCCGACGATGCGACCCATCAGCTGACCGTCACCCGCAACGGGAAGGTGGAGAAAACCATCCCCATGTCGATGGGCATGGCGGCGGGCAACCATCAAACCCCCAACGGCATTTACTACGTTCAAGAGAAGATGCCGACGGTGGTGATGGACTCCTCGACATACGGGGTTCCGGTCGACTCCGCTTGGGGCTATAAGGTGACGGTTACCGATGCCGTCCGCTTCGACAACAGCGGCGATTTCGTGCACAGCGCGCCATGGTCGGTGTCGGATCAGGGCTACCGCGACGTCAGCCATGGCTGCATCAACATCAGCCCCTCCAACGCGAAGTGGTTCTACGACAACTTCGGTGCCGGTGACCCCATCGTGGTGAAGAACTCCGTGGGCACCTATTCGAAAAACGACGGATCCAACGACTGGCAGATGTGACCCGCTAACACCGCGCCGAGGGTGCGACCAGCGGTCATGTTAGCCGGGCAATGCGCCGCTGGTTGCACGTTCGGCGACGGCTAGTTCCAAATCTTGACCCGCCGCTGTGGCTCCAGGTAGAGCCGGTCGCCTGGGCTGACACCAAAGGCGTCATAGAAGGCGTCGATGTTGCGGATCACGCCGTTGCACCGGAATTCCGGCGGCGCGTGCGGATCCACCGCCAGCCGGCGGATCGCCTCAGCCGCACGTGATTTGGCGCGCCACACCTGGGCCCAGCCGAAGAACACCCGCTGCACCCCACTCAGGCCGTCGATAACCGGGGCCGGCCGGCCGCCCAGCGACACCTGGTAGGCCAGCAGCGCGATGGACAACCCGCCCAGGTCCCCGATGTTCTCCCCTACCGTGAACGCACCTTGGACATGAGGCGGGTCGGGTTGGCCCACAAGGTCTCTGGGGATGTAGGCGTCGTACTGCTCGATGAGCGCCTTGGTGCGGGCGGCGAACTCGGCGCGGTCCTCCTCGGTCCACCAGTCGACCAGGTTGCCGTCCCCGTCGAATTTGGCACCCTGGTCGTCGAAGCCGTGGCCGATCTCGTGGCCGATCACCGCTCCGATACCGCCGTAGTTGGCGGCGTCATCCGCCTCGGGATCGAAGAAGGGTGGTTGCAAAATCGCTGCCGGGAAAACGATTTCGTTCATCCCCGGGTTGTAGTAGGCATTGACCGTCTGCGGGGTCATAAACCACTCGTCGCGATCGACGGGTCCGCCGAGCTTGGCCAGCTCGCGATCGTAGTTGACCGCGTAGCCGCGTTGGTAGTTGCCGTACAGGTCGCCGCGGTCGATCACCAGCGTGGAGTAGTCCCGCCACTTCCTCGGGTAGCCGACCTTGGCGGTGAACTTGTCCAGCTTGGCCAGCGCCCGCTCCCGGGTCTGCGGCGTCATCCAGTCCAGAGCGCCGATGCTGATCCGGTAGGCCTTGAGCAGGTTGTCCACCAGGGCGTCGATGCGGGCTTTGGCGTGGGGCGGGAAATGCCGCGCGACGTAAAGCCTTCCGACGGCATCGCCCATCAGCCGCTCCACCAGGGACACGCCCCGCTTCCAGCGCTCGCGGATCTGCTCGGCGCCGGTGAGCAGCCGGCCGTAGAACGCGAAGTCCTCGGCGACCAAATCGCTGGTCAACCATGCGGCGCGGGCGTGGATCACCCGCCAGCGCGCCCAGTGTTTCCAGTCGTCGAGGTGTTCGCTGCCCCACAGCCGGGCGAACGCGCTCAGGTAGTCGGGCTGGCGCGCCACCAGCTCCGCGGCCGACTCCGGCGAACTGCCCAGCGCATGCACCCAGCCGGCCCAGTCGAAACCCACCGCCGCGGCCTGCAGCTCTGCAAAAGTACGCAGGTTGTAGGCGAGATCGGCGTCGCGACGCTTGACGACGTCCCAGTGCGCGGCCGCGATCTTGGTCTCCAGCGCCACGATCCGCGCCGCGGTGTGGGCGTGGTCCGCGGGCGCTCCCCCATACACCAGGGCGAACATCCGGGCGATGTGACCCGGGTAGGCCGCCAGCACGTCGGCGTGCTGCTCGTCGCGGTAGTAGGACTCGTCGGGCAAGCCGATGCCGGACTGGGTGAGGTTGACGAGATAGCGCGTTGAGTCCTTGGCATCGGTGTCGACGTACACCCCGACGCCGCCGCCGACCCCGGCGCGTTGCAGCACGCCCATGACCGTCGCCAGGCCGGCGGGATCGGCGGCGGCGTCGATCAGGGCTAACTCGTCGAGCAGCGGCTGCACACCCCGGCGCTCGACGGTGTCTTCGTCGAGGAAGCTGGCGTACAAGTCGCCGATGCGCTGCTCATCGGTTCCCGCCGGCGCCGCGGTTTCGCTGGCCTCGGTAAGCAGATCCCGTACGTGGGCTTCGGCGCGGTCGAACAGGGCCCGGAAGGCGCCGTCGGTCGCGCGGTCGGCGGGTATGGCGTAGTCCGCCAGCCAGCGGCCATTGACGTGCCCGAACAAGTCGTCTTGGGGGCGGATGTCAGCGTCGAGATGGCTCAGGTCGATACCGGATCGCAGGGCTGGTGCCGTCACGTCGCCATCCTCGCATGTGCGGCGGCGCGGGCACCGCCGCGGTGGTCGCCGCCGGGGTCGAAACCACTGCCCGGGGCCGGGTACCCTCACGGCCATGCCAGAGACGGGGCCCACCGAGTCACCGGACGACCGCGACGCCGTTGCGCCCCCGAACGGCCGGGTCTTCTCGGCCTATGGAATCGCGTCTGCCGCTTTGGGAGTGCTGTCGGCCGGGGCGGTCGCGCTGGCCGTGGTCATCTGGCTGGCGCACCGGGACGACGTCGGCGAGCGCCATTACCAGAGCCGGGTGCTGCGGACCGCCGCCGAGTGGACGGGCGTGCTGATCAATATGAACACCGACAACGTCGACGCCAGCCTGCGGCGCTTGCACGACGAAACCGTCGGCGAGCTCAACGTCGATTTCGATGCCGTGATGGCGCCCTACCGGCAGGTGGTGCAGCGGCTGAAGGCGCGCAGCACCGGCCGCATCGAGGCGGTGGCGATCGAATCGGTGCGCCGCGATCCGGGCGCCCAGCCGGACACCGGCCGGCCCACCTCGGATCCGCTGCCGCGCGCGCTCGCCACCCGCACCGACACCGTCATGGTGGTCGCCACATCGGTCGCCGAAAACGCCGGCGGTAAGCCACAGACGGTGCGCTGGAATCTGCGCCTGGACGTCTCCGATGTCGACGGCAAACTGATGATCTCGCGGGTCGGGTCCATCCGATGAGAAACCTGTGGCGGGTAGTGGCGTTCGACCTCGCGGCACCACTGGGCGCCGTCGCCGCGCTGCTGATGATTGGCGTGGTCCTCGGCTGGCCGCGGTGGTGGGTGGCGGTGTGCTCGGTGCTGGTGCTGCTGATCGTGGAGGGCATGGTAGTCAACTTCCTGCTGTTGCGCCGTGATTCGGTGACCCTCGGCACCGATGACGATGCACCCGGGCTGCGCCTGGCGGTCGTCGCGGTTTGCGCGGCCGCCCTGGTGGCGGCGGTGTGGACCGGGTATAGCCGCTGGTCGATACCCGACCGCGAGCTGAAGAGCGACTCGCAAGAGGTCGTGCGGATCGCCTCCGGTATGGCCGAGGCGACGGCGACGTTCTCCCCACACGATCCGATGGCCTCCATCGACCGGGCTGCGGCACTGATGGCTCCGGAGCAGGCGACCGCATTCAAAGACCAATTCGCCAAGTCCACGGCGGATCTCGCCCACCGCGATGTCACCGCGCAGGCGCAGACGCTGGCCGCCGGCGTGGAGGCGATCGGGCCGTCGGCGGCCAGTGTGGCGGTGATCCTGCGCTCCACCCAGGACACGCCGGGCCAGCAGCCCAGCCGGGCGGTGCTGGCGCTGCGGGTGGCACTGACCAAACGCAGCGGCCACTGGCTGGTCCTCGACGTGTCGCCGATCAATACCCGTTAGTGACCCGTTGATGGCGAACGCTAAACCGGCCGAACGCTAAACCGCCGAACGCTAACCGGCCACGCTGACCGGGCCAGCGACGCTGCGCGCCGATCAGCTCAGGCGTCGCCGCCGGAACGGCGGGACCTGACTTTGACGAATCGGTCGGACAGGCGACGCATCCGGATCATCAGCGACGCCGATGGGCTGACTTCGGCGTTGAGGTAAGCGGCCAACTCTTCCGGGAGCACGCCGATACGAGACGCGAACTCCTGCTGGCCCAAGCCGGATCGTGCCATCAGCAGCCGCACATGGCGGGCCACCTCCGCGCGTTCGTCGGCCTCCAGGTGGGCGCGGGCGCGCTCGAGCACCTCCTGCAGCGCCTTGGAAATGCCGTACGGCCGGCTGCCTTCCAGGATCTCCTCGACTTGGCGGGCGGTCCGCCCGTAGGGGTCGCGTTTAAGGGCCGCGGCGATGTGTTTCCAGGTCGTGATGTCCCCGCCGTCCAACGCCGAGCGGATAGCGGCCGTCGACCAGAGTTCGACGGGCTGGCTGGCATCGCCCGGTGGTGGGGCGCTGGATGGGTGGGGCATCGCTTCAACGGGTGGGCCCGCCGGCGGCGGCTGAGCACCCGGCGAGGGCCGCCGGTCCGCCGCAGACGGCCGGGGGAGGGACCCGGAGCGCCGGTCCGCCGCCAACGTCACCTCACCTCGCCTCCTCCAGCATCGCCACGGCCACCGATAGGCAGCGCCGCCTGACTTCCTCCCAGTCTGCCGCGTCCGAGGGGGACCACGGCTCATCATCGACCGCAGACGGATGTGGATCCGCGAGCCGGCGAACCAGTTGGGTGGCGATCCATCGCTGCCGGGATGGTTGACAACCGTAATACCTATCCATTCCGGCCAGCACCGCCGCGGCGGTTTCGGGTTCCACCGCATCAACCAACTCGGCAAATTCCGCATAGTCACGGCTGCTGTTGCGGCACATGATCAGGTAGGCCTTGAATCGCAGCGTTTCGGCGCAGGTCGGGATCTGTAACCGATCACCGGTGGGCAGCTGGACGTTGGTGGTTTCCACCGGACTGCGCCGCGTGTACGCCGGGACCGCAACGCCCGGACCGGCAGCCCCGGTCTGCAGCGCGTCGAGGGCGACGGATAGCCGTCCCCGCCACAGGGTGACCGGATGAAGCGGCCCGACGGTCCGCGGATTGGCACGACCATTGCGGTGCGGCAAACCACCGACGAGCTTTCTGGCCAGATAATGGCCGTCGCCGGTCGCCGCCTGGGCCAGCGCTGTCCGCTGTGTCGGGGACTCGTCGCCGCTGGTGACCCGGCGTTGCGGATCCCCGCGGGGTAGGCAGCCGGTGAAGGCCAGCGGGTCGGCCACGCTGACGGTGTCCGGAGCCAGGCGCGTGAACTTGGCTGCCGATTTGAGTACCGCCCGCAGGTCGGATCCGGGCACCGCCGCCGCGGGGATGTCGTCGGGGATGACGGTGACACCGCAAAGATCGACTTCAGGCAGTGGCCGTTCGAAGTCCACGGAGGGCAGAACGCGGGCCAGCCAGCGGGGCAGCCACCAGTTCCACTGGGCGAACATCGCCATCAGGGCAGGGACCAGCACCAGCCGCACCACGGTGGCGTCTACCGCGATCGCGATGGCGTTCGCGACCCCTAGCTCGGCGACCAGCGGCATGCCGGCGAACGCGAAGCCGATGAACACCGCGATCATGATCAACGCCGCACTGGTGATGGTGCGCGCGCTGGTGCTTACACCGCAGGCGACCGCGTCGCGGGTGTTCCCGGTTTGCAGGAAGCGTTCCCGGATGCGGGTCAGCAGGAAGATCTCGTAGTCCATCGACAAACCGAAGGTCAGCGCCAGCACCAGCGGCGGGATCGTGCTGTCGATCGAGCCGGTGGGCGTGAATCCGAGCTTTTCCAGCCAGCCCCACTGAAACACCATCACCAGGCCGCCGTAGGCGGCGGCCACCGACAGCGCGGTCATGAGGACACCCTTGAACGCCAAGAACACCGAACGAATGGAAATCAGCAACATCACGAACGCGATCGACGCGACGAAAGCCAGCACCAGGGGCTGGGTTTTCGACACCCGCTCGTCGAAGTCTTTGATCAGCGCGGTCGGGCCGCCCACGTCCACCCGCGCCGACCCGATGCCGGCCACCTGGGGTAGATGCGCTCGCATCCAGTCGACGGTTTGCCGGGCGCGCAGGTCCTCGGGATCCACCGATAGCACCGCATTCAGCAGCGCGCTGCCGTTATCGTCGGCGAACAGCGGCGGCGGCACCGCGGCGATGTTGGGAGCGCGACCCATTTCGTGGCGGATCGCGCTGAGTGCCCGGCGGTGCGCGGCGGAGGACGCATCGGCGTGGGGAAACGTCACCAGCACGTGAACCGGCCCGAGTGCTCCGGGCCCGAGCGCTTGGGCCGCCGCGGCCGCCCCGGCGCGGATTTCGTGTGACGAGTCGAACTGCCGCAGCAGGCTGTTGCCCAGCGACATCGACAACGCCGGAGCCGCCATGGCAATCAAAAATGCCGACGCTATCAGCGCGGACGCCCAGGGGCGGTGCATCACCCCGCCTACCCAGCGGGCCCAAAAGCGCGACTGGGTGCTCTCCGGGCGCCGCGACCAGCGCAGCATCGCCGCCCTCTTGGCGGTCGCGCGGCCGAACGTCGCCAGCACCGCCGGGGTCAGGGTTGCCGAGGTCAGCATCGCGACCGTGACCGCGAGAATCGCGCCGGTAGCCATCGACGCCAACGCCGGGGTGTCGATCAGGTAGATGCCGGTGAGTGAAGCGATGACGGTCATCCCGGACAACACCACCGCAAGCCCGGAGGTCGCCATCGCCGCGTCTACGGCCTCCTGCGGCTGGCGCCCGACGCGCAGCTCCTCGCGGAAGCGCATCAAAATGAACAGGGAGTAGTCGACGGCGAGCGCAATTCCGAACATCGACACCGTCGAGCTCACGAACACCGACATCGTGACGTAGGTCGACAGCCGGTAGACCAAGCCCATGGTGATCACCACCGTGCAGACACCAAGGGCCAGCGGTATTGCCGCTGCGGCAAGCGAGCCGAAGACCGCAAGCAGGACGATCAGGATGATCGGCAGGTTCCACCGTTCCGCCTCGGCGATGTCGTGTTTGGTGTTCGCCGCCGCGGCCGCGCTGAGCGCGCCCTGCCCGACCACATACAGCCGCACCCGCCCGTTGCCGATCTGTCCGGGCCGATCACCGTTAACGCCGATCTTTTGGCGAAGCCTTTTAGCGGCGTCGCTGGCGCTGGCGCTGGCGGACGTCAACCGCAGCGGCACCACGTAGGGCCGGTCGGGCTGTGGGGCCGGCTGGGGCGGGCCAGCCACCACCGACAGCCCGGGGACCTCGCCGGCGACCCGCTTCAGCAGCTCGACGGCGGTGGCCATGTCCTGGTAGCTGGCATCGGCACGGGGCGCCGCTACCAGCGCCAGCGGCGAAGCCCCCTGCTCGGGGTAATGCTCCTCGAGCTGGTCGTGGACCCGCAGTGACTGCGACCCGGTCACCTCGAAACCGCCGCCGGTGAGGTGGCCCGCCTGGGTGATCGCCAGATAGATCGCCGGCACCAACGCCAGCACCCACGCGGTGAAGACCAGCCAGCGAAGTTTACGCAGCTTGCCGCTGAGGTGCATCATGAACTGTTGGATTTTCGGTCTCCCCCTCCGGCCTTCTTCGGCGTTTTCCGGTGTTACGTGCCAGCGAGCCTACCGCAGCGTGGGGTGCAGCAACCCGGCTTTTCGGTCGCTGAACTGCTACGACTCGACAGCGACGGGCCAGCCGCGACGACGGGCACACCCAGGAACGACCGTCGCCGCCGATAGTGGCGATCGCACCGCCGAGCATGGCAGGATGACGCATGGTCGGTCGCGGGGTTGGAGATCGGCTGCCGATGAAGCTTACCGGCGACGAGACCCGCCGCGTAGCGTCGGGCGGGTGACCGGGAGATCCGACCACCGCCGTTTGCCGAGCACCGACATTTGTCATCATTTGTCATCCGTGAGGAGTTATCGATGAAGACGAGCGCTGCGTTGCTGGGTATCCTGATCGCCGCGGGGCTGGGTGGCGGCGCAGCCGGTGCTCTCACCGGGCCGGCGGTGCGCGCGGCATCCGATCCCTGCGCCGCCAGCGAGGTCGCGAAAACAGCCGGCGCGGTCGCCAAGTCGACGGGTGACTATCTGGACTCGCATCCGGAGACCAACCAGGCGATGACCGCCATCTTGCGCCAGCCCGCCGGTGCGCCATCCGTTACTTTGCTGAAGAACTACTTCGACGCCAACCCCAAGGTGGCGACCGATCTGCAGACGATCTCCCAGCCACTGACCGGCCTGTCCGCGCAGTGCAACCTGGCGATCACGATACCGCAGGTGCTCGGCTTCATGCAGGCGGCCCAAGGCCAGGGCGGGGCACCCGGTTTGTCACCCGGCTTGTCCGGTCCGGCCGCTGCACCGCAGCCGGCGACCGGGACCCCGGTTAGCGCGCCCGGGGCGCCCAAGCCCCCGGCCCCGCCGGTACCGGCGGGGCCCCTTCCAGGCCCCCCGCCGACGGCGCCGGCCGTTAGCGGCTAGACCCATCCGCGGCCAGGCCGAGGGGCCAGCGGTGCGGCCGTTTACTCCGGCGTCATCGGCTACTTCGGCGTCGTCGTCGGGCCCAAACCGCCGTTTTCGGTGTCGGGCTCGGCCTCGTTGGCGGTGCGGAACATGACGAAGAACACCACCCAGCCGATAGCCGCGATGAGCAACCAACTGATCGCCCGATAGATCAGCATGGCCGAAACGGCGTCCGGTAGGGACATGCCGCTAGACACCAGGCCGGGCACCAGCACCGCCTCGACGACCAGCAGGCCACCCGGCATCAGCGGGATCGTGCCGACCGCGCGGGCGGCCGCGTAGGCGACCGTCAACCCGGCCACCGAGGCGTTACCGCCGGCGGCGTACGCGGCGAAGCCGAGGCAGGCGACATCGGCGCCCCAATTGAAAAGCGACCAGCTAAACGCCGCCGTCAAGTCGCGGCGGTTCAGGGTGACCGACTCCAGCTGGGCAAGCGTCTCGCGCCA
The DNA here is from genome assembly GCF_018361265.1 of Mycobacterium sp. SM1. Classification (GTDB taxonomy): domain Bacteria; phylum Actinomycetota; class Actinomycetes; order Mycobacteriales; family Mycobacteriaceae; genus Mycobacterium. The sequence goes on along the minus strand of NZ_JAFLNH010000001.1, from coordinate 1,177,988 downwards.
TTTGTCCACACCGGTGCCGGGTGCTTTGCCGCGAATGGAGTTGGCCCACGACAGGACGCGCACCCCGATTCCGTCGATCAGCTCGGGCCGCGACGCCACCGCCTGAGCCAGCAGCAGCAATGCACCAAAGCCACCGAGCGTGAACAGCAGCGAGAACGGGTTGTTCTTCGCGCCGAGGAAAAAGGCCCCGCCCAGGCCGAGCACCGCCAGGCCGGCGGCCTGCAACACCCCCGACATCACCAGCTGCCACGAGGCCACCAACGTCGAAGCCCCCCACATCCGTTGCTGCCGAAGCAGAAACGTTGCCGACAGCACCGGCCCGCCCGGCAGCGTGGTGCTCAGCGAGTTAGCGGCGTAGTAGGCGGCTTCCGACCGCCATTGCTTGACCCGCACTCCGGCAGATTTCAGTAGCGTGCGCTGGATTTGGGCGAAGCTGTGCATCGAGGCGCCCGCCGCCAGTCCCGCGGCGACCAGCCACCACCAATTGGCCGAGAAGAGACTCGTCCACGCCTTGGCCAGCTGGTCCCATACCAGCGCAATCTCCACCGCGAGCACGGTGGCCACAACGCCAAGGGTGACCCACCGGATCCACCAGTATCTGCCGCGGGCAGCCTCCTCGTGCTGACGGCGGACGTTACGGGCCGGTGCGTCAAAGGGCACGTGGTTTAGGGTAGCCGTGCCGGTGCCGCCACAAGCGCTTTCGCGGCCGGCGGTCGTGTCGCTTGCCGTTGGCCGGCGCAGCGGGCGGACGCCGGGGAACCGCAAGATTACGCTTACCGCATGCCGGCGAGCCGCGACGACGACTCGGTTGAGCCCATAGTTCGCAAAACCGCGGCCTGGGCTTGGCGCTTGTTGGTGATCCTGGTCGCGCTGGTGGTATTCCTGTGGGCCGTCGAGCGGCTGGAAATCATCGTCGTTCCGGTGTTGCTGGCGTTGATATTGTCGGCGCTGCTGGTGCCGGCGGTGGACTGGCTGCACCGGCGGGGCGCGCCGCGCGGCGCAGCGGTGACCCTGGTCTTGCTCGGTGGCGTCGCGGTGGTCGGCGGCATCCTGGCGTTTGTCATCAGTCAGTTCGTCATCGGTCTGCCCGCCCTGGTTGCCGAGGTGACCCGCAGCATCGAGACCACCCGCCGGTGGCTGATCCACGGTCCGCTGCATTTGAGCCGCCAGCAGATTGACAACGCGGGCAACGCGGCGATCGAGGCGCTCCGTCACAATCAGGCCAAGATCACCAGCGGCGCGGTGTCCACGGCGGCCACCATCACCGAAATGGTCACCGCCTCGTTGCTGATGGTGTTTACGCTGATCTTCTTCCTCTACGACGGCCGGAACATCTGGCACTACGCCACCAGGATCTTCCCGGTCAGCGTCCGTGAGCGGGTGCGTGCGGCGGGCCGTGCGGGATTCGGGACGCTCATCGGTTACGTGCGGGCCACCTTCCTGGTGGCGCTGGTGGACGCGGCGGGCGTCGGCACCGGCCTGGCAATCATGGGTGTGCCGCTGGCCCTGCCGTTAGCCTCGGTGGTGTTCCTCGGCGCCTTCATCCCGCTGGTCGGCGCCGTGATCAGCGGGTTTCTGGCCGTCGTGGTGGCCCTGCTCGCGAAGGGATTCCTATACGCGCTGATCACGCTGGGTTTGCTCATCGGGGTGAACCAACTGGAGGCGCACGTTCTGCAACCGCTGGTCATGGGGCGAGCGGTGTCGATCCATCCCCTGGCAGTGGTGTTGGCGATCTCGTCGGGTGGTGTGCTCGCCGGAGTCGTCGGCGCTTTGCTGGCCGTTCCGACGGTCGCGTTCTTCAACAACGCCTTCCAGGTTTTGCTGGCGTCGCGGCCATCCGCTGAAACTGCGATACGCGGCGCCGGGCTGGTCACCCTTGAGGAGCAACCAGACAGCGCGGAACCCGACCCCCAGCGGCACGACGGCTCCGGCCCGGTTCGCTAAACCCATCCTTCCCGGCGCAGCAGATCCTGGGCGCTGAGACCCCCGCCGCGGCGGGGGCGGGCGCTCTCAACCTCGACGCTGTCGTCGCCGCGTCCGCAGGTGCGGAGTTTTTCGGTGGACGGTTCGGGGTCGTCGGCGCCCGCTCGCGAGACCGGACGGGCGGGAGCGGACCCGGGTGCGCGCCCGGCTGCGTTGCCGTCGGGATTCGCCGAAACCGGCATGGCGCGGGTCTGATCCTCCGATGGCGCTACCGGCCCGGCGCTACCCGGCCCGCGAATGTCAGTGGGTCGAGCACCGCGCTCGGGGTTATTGCGCAGCTCGCCGAGCCACGATTCGATGTCGCGGTCGCCCCCGTGAGCGGGCGGTACGCCCGGCGGCGATTCGGTGTCAGGCCTACCCCGGGTGGCCGGCGGCGTGTTCGGCGCGGCGTTCTCGGGTCTGAGAAAACGCGTCGTCGGCTGCGCAGCTTCCTTCCCGCCGGCCGGCCTGCGGGTGATGCTCGCGCCAGACCCGGGCGGGGCGGTCTGCATGGGCGGTCGGCGCGCGGGAGGGCGCTCGGCGCGCGCCGCGCCCGGCCGGGAAGGATTGTCTGGTGGGCGCTGCGCCGTGCCACCGGATCCGCGCGCGGCGACGGGAGACCGTTCAACCCCGGGGATGACCGCGGGTCGCAGCTTGCGCTCGGCGGGCAGGTGGATCTCGCCGAGCCCAATGCGGGTCTGCAGGCGTTTCATCCAGCGCGGCGCCCACCAACAGTCGTCGCCGAGCAGCTTCATCACCGACGGCACCAAAAACATCCGTACCACCGTGGCATCCAGCAGCAAAGCCGCGATCAACCCGAACGCCAAGTACTTCATCATCACCAGATCGGAGAACACGAACGCTCCGGCAACCACCGCCAGAATCAGGGCGGCGGCGGTGATGATGCGCCCAGTGGTCGCGGTGCCGACCCGGATGGCCTCGGCGGTGGACATGCCACGCTCTCGCGTTTCGACCATCCGGGAGACCAGGAACACCTCGTAGTCGGTGGCCAACCCGTAACCCACCGCGATGACCAGACCAATCACCGGCGCCGTCAATGGTGTCGGCGTGAAATTCAGCAGCGTGGAGAAGTGCCCGTCGACGAAGATCCAGGTCAATATGCCCAGCGTGGATCCCAGCGTGAGCGCGCTCATCACCGCGGCTTTCACCGGCAGCACCACCGATCCGAACGCCAGGAACATCAACACCGTGGTGGTGCTGATCAGAATCACCAGCATCAACGGCAGCTTCGCGAACAGCACGTGAATGCTGTCCTGCTCCAGTGCCGGGGTACCGCCGACCCACACGGTGACCCCCTTGGGGGGCGTGATAGCGCGTAACTCGCGGATCTTCTTCGCCGCGTCGTTGCGGTTGATCAAGCCGTTTTGGATGACCCGAACCGACGGGTTTTTCGACGCGCCCGGCGCGTATGGGCGCTCCTGCCACATCTGCGCCGGATCGTGGTTGGGGTCGGTAAACCCGCTGATCGCCATCGCTTGGTTGCGAACGTCGGCGATCTGGCGGGGGGTGACCGGCTTATGGTTGATGGTCTGGATCACCAGCGTCAGCGGTTCGGTGCGGTAGCCGGGGAAGAGCTTGTCGAACTCTTCCTGCGCCTGGCGTACCGGGTTGCCCGGCGGCAGATACTTTTCGCTGATACCCCCCAGGCGCAAATTGCCCAGCGGGATGATCAGCACAACCATGGCGATGACAATCGGGACGGCGAACACCAAGGGACGCTTCATGACGCGGTTGACCAGCTTGCCCCAGAAGCCGGCCTCTACCTCTTCGCGTGTCTTGGTTCGCTGCAGGAGGTCGGCAAGCCAGTTCAGATACCCGCGGGAGACCTTCCAGTTCGCCAGGAACGGCACCCGGAGCAGTGTTCGAACGCCCAGCGCGTCCACGTGGCCGCCCAGCACCCCGAGGCAAGCCGGCAGCACCGTAATGGACAGCACCGCCGAGAGCATCACCGATGCGACCATGGCGTAGGTCAGCGACCTCAGGAAGCCCTGCGGGAAGAGCAGCAGCCCGCTTGCCGAGGCCACGATGATCACGGCCGAGAACGTCACCGTGCGCCCGGCCGTCATAACGGCGCGGCGCACCGCGGCCGCGGTGTCATAGCCCTCGGCGATTTCCTCACGGAACCGGCTCACCACGAAAAGCCCGTAATCGATGGCCAGACCGAGGCCGACCAACGTCACCACCGGCTGGGCGAAATAGTGCACCGGGCCGAACAGGGCGACGCACCGCATGATGCCCAGCGCGCCCGCGATGGCAAGGCCACCGACCATCACCGGCAGCGCTGCGGCGATCACCCCCCCGAAGACAAAGAACAGCACCACCGCCACCAACGGCAGCGCGAGGACTTCGGCTCGCTGCTGGTCTTTGGCGATCGTGCCGGTCAACGCGTTGGCCACCGGCTCCAGGCCGGCGAGTTTGACCTTGCCGTCATCGAGCTTCTGCAGGTCCGGCGCGACGGCCTTGTAGTTGTTGAGGATGGTGTCGTCGTCATCGCCTTTGAGCGGGATGCTGACGAACGTGTACTTCTTATCCGGGGTCACCATGCCCTGAACTGCCGGGCTCGTCGAGTCGGGTGCCCGCAGATAGCCGACCCATCCGAGGACCTGCTTGGGGTGATCCTTCTGGAACCGGTTGAGCTCGGCGACGATCTTCTTCGACCATGCCGGGTCGGTGACGGTCTTGCCCTTGGGCGCGCGGAAGATCGCCACGATGTGACCGGTCCGGTCGCGGCCGTAGACCTCGTCGGCCAACTTCGAGGCCTTCACCGACTGGCTGGCGTCGTCATAGAACCCGCTTTGGGTGACGTGCTTGCCAAGACTCATCCCGAAGATGCCGCCGCCGAGGCACAGCGCCACCATGACCCCGATCACGATGAACCGGTACCGGTAGACAATTCGACCCAACCAGGCGAACACGTAGTCTCCTTACTGGTTCTGTGGCGACCCCGCGCGTTGATCCACCAGTGTCACATACGTGAGGTCAGCAGCGAGGACAACGGCCGGAACGGCTGCAGCCACGCTCCCTGCTCAGGCAGCGAATCCAGGCCGATCCGCGGCAGCGGCTCCCGGAAAACACCGGCGATGTCCTCCAGGTCGACGAAGTCCAAGGTATCCGACGCTAGCGCCCAACTGGCGTGTTCGCGAAATCCGAGGACCTGGACGGGTACCCCGACACGCGCGATTTCCTCCAGCGGCCGGCGGAAGGCCTGACCGTCCGCCGAGGCCACCACCAGTGCTGCCAGCCCTTCTTTGCGCCGCAAGTCAATGTGGCGAAGCATATCGCCGTCGATATCGCTATCCTCGTCGACTTTGGGCTTAGCGAAGACCGCGAACCCAACATTGCGCAATGCGTCTACCCACGGGCGAACGACCTCGGCGCTGCCCGGGGCGACGTTGGTGAACACGGTGGCCTCGGGTTCAATCGCAACGCCCGGACGCCGAGCCGCGATCTCGGCGGCGCGGGCCAGCAGCCAGCGGCCCAGGGCGTCGAACCGCGGGCGTTCCAGGGCCGTCGGTCGACGCCCGAGAATCGAACCCAGACCCATGTCCAGGTTGGGAGCGTCCCACACCAGCAGCACACGGTAACCCGGCGCGGTGAAACCGCACACTTCGTCAAGCGACGGCACCGCCGCGGGAGGCGACAGCGCGGCGCCGGGGTCGGCCGACGTCGCGGTGGCTTGTTGCGTCAGGGTCATCTCAGCGTCGTTCCCAGAGGAGCTCGAAGACCGGGCTGCCCGCAAGCCGGGCCTTCGTCTCGTACTTGGTGGTTGGCCGGGCAACCGAAATCGCCAGCGGTTGCTTGTCGGGATCGACGCGACACAGCCGGGGTTCGGCAGCGGCGCCCTCGATGATCTGTGCGGCATAGCCGGCGTGGTCGGTGGCGACGTGCAGCAGGCCGCCGACCCGCAGCCGGTCGGCGATCAGGATGATGGTGGCCGGTTGCAGCAGGCGGCGCTTGTGGTGGCGCGCCTTGGGCCACGGATCGGGAAAGAACACCCGGACACCGGTCAGCGAACCCGGCGCGATCAGACGTTCGAGCACGTCGAGGGCGTGCCCGCGGATCAGCCGGACGTTGTCGACGTGCTCTCGGGCGATCGCCGAGAGCAGCTGCGCCAGCCCTCGCCGATACACGTCCACCGCGATCACGTTGACACCCGGCTCACATTTCGCCATCGCCAGGGTGGAAGTGCCGCTGCCACAGCCAATTTCGAGAACGAGTGGGGCATCACGGCCAAACCAGGTGGCGGTGTCCAGCCGCGCGGCCCCCGAGGGGCTTAGTGCCGTGGCTTCCGCACCCAACGTGGGCCATAGCCGTTCCCAGGCGTCTTTCTGGGCGCTCGAAAGAGCCGAACGGGCCGACCGCAAACCGGTGGTCCGGGGATAGCGGCTCGCAGCACGCCACGGGGACGACCTGGCCTCCGGTGGCTGGGGCGAAGTAACCAATCCCGCCTCGCGCTGCGCGTGCATTTGTCTATGGTGGCCCATAAACCCATGATGTGGCCGCAATGTGGGGCAGATCGATATCCAACGGTTGTTTTCCACCGCGAGCGGGTGGGGTGGCTCGCGTCTGGCAGGCACGGGTGACACCATGCGGGCACGGCTCACCCATGCGGGCCGGGGTGGTTCCCGCGGCCGCTGGGAAAGCTGGGTCAATGGACCGGCCTGGCGACGATGCGACATGCGTGGACAGGGGCACCAGATTTTCGTCAACGAGTTGAACCGATTCGCTGCCGACGCCGCCGATCCGAGGGTGGCCGCGATCGCCCGCCGGGTCGCCGCACCACTGCGGGTCAGCGTGTCGGGACGCCGCGGGGTGGGTCGTGGCACCGTCGCCCACGCCCTCGACCGTGCGGGCTCCCGGCGCGGGATCGTGGTGACCCCACCGTCCGGTGCCGCGGACGTGGCAGTGTATGTCATCGCGGAGGTGGTCAAACCCGAGGACCGGGACGCTATCGTCGCAGCGCGCCACCCGGTTTTGGTGGTGCTGAACAAGGCGGATTTGACCGCCCCGCCGTCCGGCCGGGTGCCGGACGGTCCGATCGCGGTGGCGCGCGGCCGTTGCCGCTATTTTTCGATGCTCACCGGAGCGCCGACGGAGCCGATGGCCGGGTTGCTCGCCGTCGCCGCGCTCGACGATCTGCTCGATGACGGGCTCTGGGCCGCGCTGCGAGCGCTTGCCCGGAGCCTCTACTCGGATACGCCGGACCCCCTGGCGGCCGCCCGGCCCGCCGTCTCCGCCGCGGTGTGGCGGCGATTGGTGGACACTCTCGACGCGTTCGGCATCACGCTGGCGGTCGCCGCGGTCCAACAGGGCCGGCCGGATCGGGACGTCCGCACGCTCCTGCGCCACGTCAGCGGTGTTGACGCCGTCGTCGAGCAGATCACCGCCCTCGGTGCAGAAGCTCTCTACCTGCGGATACTCGATGCGGTCGCCGAACTGGAGGCGCTTGCTGTCACCGACGGCCGGCTTCGGGAGTTTCTGTCCAGCGACGACACGGTGATCGCCCGGATGGCCGCTGCGCAACGGGTCGTCGGCGAGGCCGGCCCGGAGGCCGAACGGTCCGACGACCCGGTCCGGCACCTGTTGCGCGCGGTGCGCTGGCAGCGCTACGGCCGGGCTCCGCTGAGCGTGGTGCACCGCTGCTGCGGCGCGGACATCGTGCGAGGATCGCTGCGGCTCTGGTCGCGCTGTGATGGCTCACCTCGATCTTCCACCCCTGTCGCAGGCGGGCGAACCGGGGACTCGCCATGAGCGCCATGAGCAATGCGACCCCCGATGGCCCCGTCGCCGAGGTCGACGCGCTGGTGGCCGCGATCAGGCCCCGGTTGACGGCACCCGCTATCCGCCATCGTGACCTCGTGCTCGTGACGGGTCCGTGGCTGGCCGGGGTCAGCAGCGTGGTCGCGGCGCTACGTGAGCGGCTGCCCCAGTATGCCTTCGCCGAGTCGAATGATCTCGCACCCGGCGACGCGCCACGGGCAGTGGTATTCGTCGTGTCGGCGGCCGCCGTTTTGACCGGCTCCGACTGCGCGGTGCTCGACGCCGCTGCGGCCAACACCGATGTGGTGATCGCGGTGGTGTCCAAGATCGACGTGCACCACAAGTGGCGCGACACCCTGGCCGCCGACCGCGAGCTTTTGGCGGCGCATGCATCGCGTTATGGCCAGGTGCCTTGGGTAGGGGTGGCTGCCGCGCCCGACGCCGGTGACCCCCGGCTGGATGATCTGGTCGCCGTGCTCGAAGAGCGGCTCGCCGATCCGGGTATCGAGCGGCGAAACAGGTTGCGCGCGTGGGAATCCCGACTGCAGGGAATCGCAGTTCGCTACCATCGCGACGCCGAGGGCGCCGACCGGCGGGCGCGCGTCGACGCACTGCGTGAGCAGCGCAGCGCCATCCTGCGGCAGCGGCGGCTGTCGAAGTCCGAGCGCACCGCCGCGCTGCGCAGCCAGATCCAGCAGGCGCGGGTTCAGCTGTCCTACTTCGCGCGCAACCGGTGCGCGTCGGTGCGCTCTGAGCTGCAGGAAGACACGTCCGGCCTCACTCGGCGGAGATTGCCGGAGTTCGCCGCCTACGCACGCGGGCGGATGCAGACCGTGATCGCCGAGGTAGACGAGGGGGCCACCGCGCACTTGACCGACGTGGTGCAGGTGCTCAACCTGCCAGTGGACCTGCCTCCCGGCGGGGAGCAGCCCCGGCTCGAGATCGCAGACCCGCCGCTGAAATCCCGGCGGCAGGAGGCCCGGCTGACCATGGTGTTGGGCGCCGGTTTCGGGCTTGGGGTCGCGCTGACGCTGACTCGGCTGTTGGTCAACCTCGCCCCCGGGCTGGCCGCCCTCGGGATCGCCGGGTGCATGGCAATCGGGCTGGCGGTCACGGTCTGGGTGGTGGGCATCCGAGGATTGCTGCATGACCGTGCGGTGCTGGACCGGTGGGTGGGCGAAGCCATCGGGTCGTTGCGTGCGGCGTTGGAGCAGCTCGTCGCGACCCGGGTGCTGGCCGCCGAGTCGGCGCTGAGCGCCGCGCTGGGCGAACGGGACGAGCTCGAGAACGCCCGGGTGGCCGGGCAGGTCAGTGCGATCGATAGCGAGTTGCGGGAGCATACTATCGCGGCGGCGCGGGCCGCAGCCCGGCGCGACCGGGAGATGCCGACATTGCAGGCGGCGCTCGACGCGGTGCGGGCGGAGTTGGCCGGATCGGACAAACCTGAAACCGACGAACAGGTCAATGCGGTGGCGGCACGGTTGGGTTTCGACGACGCCCGCGGCGACGACGCTCGGCCGGGCGCGACGAGCGCGAGCGACAACGCAGATCACGGCTCGGAATCGTGCCGGTGAGCGAGCCGATACCAGGCCGGCATATTTCCGATAAGTCACCCGCGATAACCTGGATTAGGCAATCGTAACGTCGTATGCGCCTAATGCGTGCCCGACGTCCACGACGATGCCGGCGCCGCAATGACACCGAGTAGGCGAGTAGGAGAGAGTGATGACGTCAGCGACCATTCCCGGGCTGGATAGCGCACCGACAAATCACCAGGGGCTGTTGTCCTGGGTTGAAGAGGTGGCCGAGCTCACCCAGCCCGAGCGGGTGGTCTTCGCCGACGGCTCCGACGAGGAGTGGCACCGGCTCGCCGAGCATCTGGTCGAAGTGGGCACGTTCAAACGGCTCAATGACAAGGAGTACCCAAACTCCTATCTGGCGCTTTCCGATCCCTCGGACGTGGCGCGAGTAGAGGCCCGCACATTTATTTGCTCCGAGCGGGAGATCGACGCCGGACCAACTAATAATTGGATGGACCCCAACGAAATGCGGTCCGTCTTGACGGAGTTATACCGCGGATGCATGCGCGGCCGCACAATGTGGGTGGTGCCGTTCTGCATGGGCCCGCTTGGTGCCGACGATCCCAAGCTGGGCGTGGAAATCACCGACTCCGAATACGTTGTCGTCTCAATGAAGATTATGACCCGGATGGGAACACCCGCCCTGGAGAAGATCGGCGACAACGGGTTTTTCGTCAAGGCGCTGCATTCTGTCGGCGCCCCGCTGGAGCCGGGCCAAAAAGATGTGCCGTGGCCATGCAACGACACCAAGTACATCACGCACTTTCCGGAAACGCGCGAGATCTGGAGCTACGGCTCCGGCTACGGCGGCAACGCGCTTCTCGGCAAGAAGTGCTATTCGCTGCGCATCGCCTCGGTCATGGCCCGCGACGAGGGCTGGCTGGCCGAGCACATGCTAATCCTCAAGCTGATCTCCCCTGAGAACAAGGTGTACTACATCGCGGCGGCCTTCCCATCGGCGTGCGGCAAGACCAACCTGGCGATGATCCAGCCGACGATCCCGGGCTGGCGTGCCGAAACCCTGGGGGATGACATCGCCTGGATGCGATTCGGGAAAGACGGCCGACTGTACGCGGTCAATCCGGAAGCCGGGTTTTTCGGGGTGGCACCGGGCACCAACTGGAAGTCCAATCCCAACGCGATGCGTACCATTACCGCGGGCAACACGGTGTTCACCAATGTCGCGCTCACCGACGACGACGAGGTGTGGTGGGAAGGCCTGGAAGGTGACCCGCAGCACCTCATCGACTGGCGGGGCAACGACTGGTACTTCCGGGAGACGGAAACCACTGCCGCACACCCGAATTCACGTTACTGCACACCGATGGCGCAATGCCCGATCCTAGCACCAGAATGGGACGATCCCCAGGGTGTGCCGATCTCGGCGATCTTGTTCGGCGGTCGCCGCAAAACCACCGTGCCGTTGGTCACCCAGGCGCGCGACTGGCACCACGGTGTGTTCATCGGCGCCACCCTGGGTAGCGAGCAGACCGCTGCGGCCGAAGGCAAAGTCGGCACCGTGCGCCGGGACCCGATGGCCATGCGCCCGTTCTGCGGCTACAACATCGGTGACTATTTCCAGCACTGGATTGACATCGGGAAGAACTCCGACGAGTCCAAGCTGCCGAAGGTGTTCTTTGTCAACTGGTTCCGCCGCGGTGACGACGGGCGCTTTCTGTGGCCCGGCTTCGGTGAGAACAGTCGCGTGCTGAAATGGATCGTCGATCGGATCGAGCACCGGGCCGGCGGCACCACGACGCCGATAGGCATCGTTCCCGCCGTCGGGGATTTGGATCTCGACGGGCTGGACATCGACCCCGCTGATGTCGCGGAAGCGCTTGAGGTCAACGCCGATGAATGGCGCAGGGAACTTCCGCTTATCGAGGAGTGGCTGGACTTCGTCGGGGAAAAGTTGCCCAGCGGCGTGCGAGACGAGTTCGAAGCGCTTAAACAGCGGCTCGCAGGCTAAGCGCGAGCGGCTCGCAGGCTAAGCGCTCAGCAGGCACCGAACGACCAATCACCGCTGGCCGCAACGATTTCGGCAGGTAGACTGCAGCGGGCCCGGTGACCCGGCGCACCTCCTTTCACCGGCCGCCAGGCTCTGATGCCACCGTGGCCGGTCCGGATCGTCCGGCGCGGGTGGGCGGCGGACTGATCACCGGGTGGCACGACGCCAGCACCTCACACCCGCTGGTGCTGGAGGTCGTCGCGGGGTCAGACCTGGCCGCGGCGGCATACCAGCAGGCCGTCGACCACGGCTATCGCTGGCACGAATTGGCGATGGCACGCTGCTGCCGGAGCGAAAAGATGGGTGGCTCGAACGGCGGCCTGCGGACCCGAGCAGCTGACACCCGTCAAGCCTGGCGGCTGGGGATGGCAGCGTTTTGTGGACGGATTCAAGCGCAGCGGGATTCGGTGTTCGGGCTGCCCGAGCTGAGCCTTGGACTGATTCTCGGAGCAGGCGGCACCGTCAGCGCGACGCAGCGGGTAGACGTTAGCGCACAGCGTATCTGGCTCTTGCAGGTAAGATCATCGATCCGACGCCAGCGTTGCGGTAGGGACTGGTCGATGCCGTGACGTCCGACGACAGTCGTTAGGAGACAGTGCTCTCGACCGGGGCGGGGCTTAGTGCCTCGATTTGGCGGGCGATTTCGACGGCGTGATCGCCAAGCCGCTCCAGCAGGCGGGCGATCAAGCCCATTTCCAGCAGAACGGGTTTCCTGATATCCGCTGACGCCAACTCCGCGCTCAGGCTGGCATGGAGTTCGTCAAGTTCATCGTCGTCTTCCTCGGTGTCGTCCGCGATCTCCACGGAGCCGCTCAAATACACCGCGACCAGCTGCTGCCACATTTGCGCAGCGCCGTCAATTGATTCGCTGATCAGGCAGCGCACCCGCTCGGGCAACTCCCCCGCAAGGCCGGTAAGGCCCCTGCGGGCCAACTGCGCAGCTTGCTCGTGCGCGCTGACCAGCTCCGGCAGAATCCGGAACACCGTCAGCAGGAACTTCAATTCCCCTGCGAAAACGGGTGCCTGGCGAACGAACTGATTCATCACCAGTCGCTCCACCTGTTCGTAGAAATCCTCGATCTCCTGCTCGCTGGCTTCCACTGCGTCAGCGGCCTTTTCATCGGCTTCCAGAAACGCTGCACCCGCGTTGCGTATGTCTCGCTCAACCAGCGAGATCATCTGCTGGACGGCCACGTCGATGTCTTTGAAGCGTTGGTGATACGGCACCTGCATCTCTGTCACGAAAGGCACCATATCGCCGCGTCACGGCGGGTGCACGAGCAATCTCACGGAATCGTCAGAACCGTCGCTTCCTGTACCTTTCGTGTTCACCGGCCGGCTACGCATCATCCAACCTCGGTGTGTGGTGATCCCGTCAGCAGCGCCGAGCGCCGAGCGTGCGGATAAGAAACCCGACCGACGACGAATGTGGTCGGCGCTTAACCGGGCCACGTCGCGCCCCGCGTCTCGGTGTCTGGACGTCCGTTAGTTAGCCGTCGAGTACGCCGTGCTCGCGAAAGAACCGCACTGTCGCGTCGATCATGCCGGGGCCGTCGAGCAATTGCGGACTGTTGTGGCCCGCCCCCGGAACGAGGACGAATTGCTTTGGCCCGCAAGCGGCATCATAGAGCCGTCGGCTGAATTCGGCAGGGACCAGGGTGTCGCGGTCGCCGGCGATCACCAGCAGCGGCACGGTCAGCCCGGCGATCCGGTCGATTGACGGATACCGGTCGGTTAGCACTGCCGCGACCGGTAGCCACGGGTAATGCAACCGCCCGACGTCGGTCAGCGAGGTGAACGGCGAGCGCAGCACCAGCGCAGCCGGCAGCGCCTCGAGTGCCAGCCGAATCACCACCGCCGCGCCCAGCGACTCACCGAAGTAGACGATGCGGCCGGGATCGACGTCCGGGCGAGCGGCCAAGAATGCCAGCGCTGCTCGAGCGTCGGCGGCCAGCCCGCGCTCCGAGGGGTGGCCGGGGTTGCCGCCGTAGCCGCGATAGTCGAACAGCAGCACCGCCAGGCCCGCTCTGTGCAGGGCGGCGGCCAGCGGTGCCCGCATCATTCGGTCGCCCGCGTTGCCGTTGCAGACCAGCACCGCCGGCCCGCCGGCGGGGGCCGGCAAAAACCAAGCGCCCAGACGGATTCCGTCTTCGGTCTGCAGCACGACGTCCTGGCCGCCGGGCAGCACGCCGGCGACGGAGGGCACCGGCTCGCGCGACGGAAAGTAGATCAACCGCCTTTGCGCCGATGCCAGCAGCGGGACGCCAATCACGAAGCGGCGCATTTGCGAACCCGCGCAGATTCGCTCGCGTGTCTATCGCGGCACGGCACCCCGGCGGCGCTGATCATCACGGCCGACAGCACCAGCCGCACCGCTTCCAGCTGAGCCAAGAGCGCCGACTTTTGCCGGGTCGTCAACGCAGGTAGCGGCAGCATGGCGATGCGGTCGAGCACAGCATCAAGGTCGCCGATCGCGGCAAGGGCGTTCTTCGCTTCATTCGTAACCATGTGGGAACGCTATCCCTCGGCACCGACAATGCGGCGAGCCGATAACTCCGCAGCGGAAGGGCGCAAACCAGCTCGGCGAACCAAGCGCGTGCGCCGCACTATCGCTCGGGATCGCGGCAATGACGTCAGGCTCGCAGAGTAGTCAGCAATTGCACGCGGTTCCCGAGAGCGCGATCCAGGCCAAACGGCCAAAAACGGTCGCAAACGGAAGCGGTTGTGTGCATCGCACCACCGTGGCCGCGCCCCGGGCGGCCAACGGGACCGTTCACCCCGGCAGCGGCCACCTAACCGCGCCTACGGCCCGTCGTCGTCTTCTTCGTCGCGCAGCAGTTTTTCGGGGTGATGGTAGGTGTTGGTGCGGGGTTGTCCGTGGTCTCGATGGGCAGGGGGGATCCATTCGGTGTCGCCGTTGGCTCGTTTGCGGGTTTTCCAGCCGCCGGATGTGACCAGCTGATGGTGCGGGCCACAACCGAGGGTGAGGTCGTCGATATGGGTTTCTTTGGTCTCGGCGAACTCCGTCACGTGGTGCACTTCGGTTAGGTACCCGGGCACATCGCAGCCCGGGAAGCTACACCCGCGATCCTTGGCGTGCAACACTATCCGTTGTCCCGGAGAGGCCAGCCGTTTGGTGTGATAGAGCCCGAGCGCACGCCCCTTGTCGAAGATCGCCAAATAGTGGTGCGCGTGAGAGGCCAGCCGGATCACATCACTCATCGGCAGCAGCGTGCCGCCGCCGGTGAGCGCCTTGCCGGCACCGGATTCGAGCTCGGCCAAGGTGGTGGTGACGATGATGGTGGCCGGCAGCCCGTTATGCTGACCGAGCTCACCTGAGGCCAGCATGGCCCGCAGCGCAGCACCTACGGCGTCATGGGCCCGCTGCGATGCCGTGCGGGTGTCGGCCTCGATGGCCGCCTGGCAGGGGGTGCCGTCCACGCATGGGGTTTGATCCTCCGGGTTGCACATGCCAGGGGCCGCCAATCTGGCCAGCACGGCATCGATCGTGGCGCGCAGTTCGGGGGTCAGATAGCCGCGAATCGGGCTCATGCCGTCGATGTCTTGCTTGCCCAGGATCAGGCTGCGCCGGCGGGCTCGATCGGTATCGGTGAAATCGCCGTCGGGGTTAAGACAATCGGCCAGTTTGTCGGCAAGCTTGGCCAGCTGGTCCGGCCGATACTGCTGGGCCAGCCCGGCCAGATGCGCCTCGGCCTTCTCCCGGGTGGGAGTGTCGACGAAGCAGGGCAGCCGGTGCCAGAACTCCCGGATCACCCGCACGTGGGCGGCCCCGATCCGTCCCGCGCGCTGCGCGGCAGCCGTCGCGGTCAAGACCGGCGCCAAGGGTTCTCCAGTGAGCGCGCGGCGCGGACCCAGATCGGCGGCCTCGGCGATACGCCGGGAGGCCTCCCCGCGGGTGATGCGTAACCGCTCGGCCAGCGCGAATGCCAACTTGCCGCCCAGTTCGGTCTGATCGGCATGCTCGGCGACCTTATTGATCAACGGGTGCTCGATCGTCGGCAGCAGGCGCCGCACTATCTCACAGCGCCGCAGTAACGCCAAGCACTCCGGAGTGGTCAACGAGTCGACCGACAACTCGCAGGCGCGGCGCACGTCAGCCTCGAGCTCGTTGAAGACCTCGACGATCTCCGCGTGACTCGAACACATGTTTGAATAATACCGTAACGATCCGACGGTCGCAGAAGTTATCCACAGGAGGAACTGGCGTGGCGCAATTGTTTTGAGTGCTCTCAAAGATCGGCGACTTCGGCTTGACCGGCCTTCTCGCTTCTTTCGACATCATGCGGCGACGGTATCCTCAACGCCGAAATGCAATAGTGGGTGGATCACCAGCTCAAACGTGGCCCGCGGGCTTCGCAGGTTCCCTCCCAGCGGACTGGCAGGCGCGCTGCCTGCTGATGCTGCCTAGATCCCGCCGCGGGCGACCAGCTGCCCGGCGATGATGTTGCGCTGAATCTCGTTGGTGCCCTCACCGACGATCATCAGGGGGGCGTCGCGAAAGTAGCGTTCGACGTCGTATTCGGTGGAGTAGCCATAGCCCCCGTGGATGCGTACGGCGTTCAACGCGATCTCCATCGCCACCTCGGAGGCGAACAGCTTGGCCATCCCGGCCTCCATGTCGCAGCGCTGGCCGCTGTCATAGCGCTCGGCGGCGTAGCGGGTGAGCTGACGCGCGGCGGTGAGCTTGGTTGCCATGTCGGCCAGGTAATTGCCGATGGCCTGATGCTTCCAGATCGGCCGGCCGAAGCTCTCCCGCTGCCGGGCATACGCCAGCGCATCCTCCAGCGCGGCGGTCGCGACCCCCAAAGCCCGCGCCGCCACCTGGATGCGACCGGTCTCTAAGCCCTTCATCATCTGCGCGAAGCCCCGCCCGGGCACCCCGCCCAGGATCGCCGAGCGGGGCACGCGGAAACCGTCGAACGACAGCTCGCAGGCTTCCACGCCCTTATACCCCAGCTTGGGTAGGTCCCGGGACACCGTCAGACCCGGGCCGGGCTCGGCCAGCACCACCGAGATGCCCTGATGGCGTGGCGTGGCCTTCGGATCGGTCTTACACAGCAGCGCGATCAGCCCGGAGTGTCGCGCGTTGGAAATCCAGGTCTTAGACCCGTGGATCACCAGCTGATCTCCCTGCGGCAACGCGGTGGTCGACAAGTTCTGCAGGTCTGAGCCGCCACCGGGCTCGGTCAGCGCCATGGTGGCCCGCAGCTCACCGGTGGCCATCGCCGGCAAATACCGCCGCTGTTGTTCCTCGGTGCCAAACAGCGCCAGCAGCCTGGCGACGACGGTGTGTCCGCCCATCGCGCCCGCCAGGCTCATCCAGCCGCGCGCCAGCTCCTGGGTGACCAGCACATAGCAGGGCATCGACACCGGTGACCCGCCGTATTCCTCGGCGATGGCCAGCCCGAATATGCCGATGCGTTTCATCTGCTCGATCCATGCCTCGGGGTAGGTGTTGGCGTGTTCGAGTTCGCGTACGCTCGGCTTCACGTCCCGGTCGATGAACGCCCGCACGGTTGCGACCAGCATGGCTTCTTCGTCGGTCAACTCGTTGCTCAGCATTGCTACCTCCACAGCGGGGCCGTGTTGACCCGCCGTTCACAAGACTGCCAGCATGTGGCGTTGTGACTTCGAGCGGCGGGCAGACCGGCTCGCGGGCGGGCGGGCCGTACTTCGACGATCTCTCGGTGGGCCAGGTCTTTGACTCTGCGCCGGCGATGACGCTGACCCCCGGGCTGGCGGCGGTGCATCAGGCGATTGTGGGGGACCGGCTGCGACTTGTCCTGGATGCCGATCTGGCCGCCGCGGTTACCGGCGCGCCAGCGGCGCTTGCGCATCCGGCGCTGGTGTGCGATGTGGCGATCGGGCAAAGCACGCTGGTCACTCAGCGCGTCAAAGCCAACCTGTTCTACCGCGGGTTGGCGTTTCACCGGTTCCCGGTGATCGGCGACACCCTTTTCACCCGCACCGAGGTGGTTGGGTTGCGCGCCAATGCACTTAGGCCAGGCCGCGCGCCGACCGGGCTGGCGGCGCTGCGGATGACCACCGTCGACCAGGCCGACCGGTTGGTGCTCGACTTCTACCGGTGCGCGATGCTGCCCGCCAGCTCCGGGTGGCACCCCGACGACGCGGTCCGTGGCGACGATGTGTCCGCCATCGGCGCCGACGCGGCGGCGCCGGCGTCCGACCCGACCGCCGACTGGGACGGCCGGGCATTCCGCAGACGGGTGCCGGGCCCGCATTTCGACGTGAGCCTGGCCGGCACCGTGTGGCACAGCACCGGCGATGTGGTCTCCAGCGCCCCCGAGCTTGCCCGTCTCACCTTGAATATCGCCGCCACCCATCACGATTCCCGGGTCGGGGGGCGCCGGCTGGTGTACGGCGGGCACACCATCGGGTTGGCGCTGGCCCAGGCCAGCCGGCTGCTGCCGAACCTGGCCACGGTGCTGAGCTGGCAGTCCTGCGACCACACCGGCCCGGTGCACGAGGGTGACACCTTGTACAGCGAGTTGCACGTCGAGTCCGCCGAACCGACCGCCCGGGGTGGCGTGCTGGGTTTGCGGTCGCTGGTCTACGCGGTCAGTGACCGCGACGACGAGCCCGACCGGCAAGTGCTGGATTGGCGTTTCACCGCGCTGCAGTTCTAAGCGCGAGCGGGCGCGAGGCCGGCCACGGGCACAGTGGCCACAATGGCCGCCAGGAAGATCCTGCATGACTTTCAGCGTGGGCCGGGCGGGGACGCCGCGACGGTATCGAGCGCTTGCGAGCCCACCACGTGGAGAAGCCGCTTGAACTCGCGACGCTCGGCCGGTGTCAGGGGAGCCAGCAGTCGCTCGTCGGCAACGCGCACGGCCGCTTCGGCACGCTTCAACAGCGCCCTGCCCTTGCTGGTAAGCCGGGCCGGCAGCGCCCGGCCCGACGACACCGTTGTCGGGCGGGTGACCGCACCCATGTCTTGCAGGCCTCGCAGCACCAGGTTCATCGCCTGCGGCGACACGTTGGTGTTACGGGCCAGCTCGGCGCTGGACTGCCCGGGCAACGTGGACAGAATCCGCAGGCACACGAACTCCGGCAACCCCAATCCCACCGGCCCCAGCTCGGCTGCCACCTGGGGTCGCAGCACCGACATCACCCGGTAGAGCAGATAGCCCAGCGGCTGATCCTCGTATTCACTCATATCAAACATCTTGACACATATCAACTGACTTGATAGCAATGAGGTCGTGAGCGAAAACGTCGATGTCGACTTCGATTCGGTCTACCGTGGCGAATCCGCCCAATTTGGAGTGGGCGTGCGTCCCCCGTGGAGCCTTGGGGAGCCCCAGCCCGAGTTGGCCGCGCTGATCGAGCAGGGCAAGTTTCACGGCGACGTTCTCGATGTCGGCTGCGGAGAAGCCGCCATCTCGCTATACCTTGCCGAACGCGGCTACACCACGGTGGGGCTGGACCTCTCACCCACCGCCATCGACTTGGCCCGCCGCGAGGCCGAAAAGCGCGGCCTGACCAATGCCAGGTTCGAGGTGGCCGATATCAGCTCGTTCGCCGGGTACCCACCCGGCTCAGAAGGCAGGTTCGGCACCATCGTCGACAGCACGCTGTTTCACTCCATCCCGGTCGAGGCCCGCGAGGGTTACCAGCGAGCGATAGTGCGAGCTGCCGCGCCCGGCGCCTCCTATTTCGTGCTGGTCTTCGACAAGGCCGCGGTCCCCGCGGGCCCACCATATGCCGTCACCGAAGATGAACTGCGCCAGGTGGTCTCGACGTACTGGGTGATCGACGAGATCAAGCCCGCCCGCATCTATGGGAACTTCCCGAGGGGTTTCGCGGATGCGCCGGGTGCGCCCCAGATGAAGTTCCAGGACGAGCCCGGCGGCCGCAAGTCGGTCGCCGCCTGGCTGTTGTCGGCCCATTTGGACTGACGACATCTGCCACCTGGGTCCGCGCTGGAGCCGTGCGGGTACGAGTGTCGGCACAAGCTCGTCGGATCAGCCGTTTTCCCGCTGGACCGCCGGGGACGCCGGCTGGGAAGGCCGTGGATGCGCCTCAGGCCGGGCCGCATGGCGGTCGGATTCACCCAGCGGCGCAGCCGTGAACACGCCCCAGGCCTGGCGTGCACGCAGGCCGCTAGCAGTTAGATCAACTATGTTGACGTATATCAAGATGATTGATTACTCTGGGCATGGCGACCGCGAGATCGGTCGACTCATGGGATTAAGAAGAAAGGACGACAGATATGGGTTATGGCGCATTCGCCGGGGGGCCCGGCTTCGGCTTCGGATTTGATGGTCCCGGCCTCGGTGGGCCCGGATTTGATGGTCCCGGCTTCGGTGGGCGGGGCTGGGGTGGCCCCGGCTTCGGCTTTGGCGGTCCCGGCTTTGGTGGGCCCGGATTTGGGCGGGGATTCGGCAAGCCCCGCTTTCTCAAGCGGGCGGCATTCGGCACCCTGGCACTCTTGCTCGACGGCCCGGCCGATGCCGCACAGATTGTGCAACGCACCACCGAGGCGACCGAGGGCGCTTTTACCCCGCCGCGGGAGCTCGTAGAGCTCGCCATCGGGGTGCTCGCCGGTCGCGGCTTGGTGAGCGTCGACAATGGCGTGGCGTCCCTGACCGAGCTTGGCAAGAATCTCTTGGCGTGGCGCGGTGTCAGCAGCGAGACTGCTCACGCGTTTTTCGCGCGAGCAGCCCAGTTCGGCGATGTCATCAAGATCCGGTGGGGGCTTTTCGAACTTGCCGGACTGGCGCGCAAGATCGTCTGGTCTGGCACGGATGAGCAGAAAGCAAAGCTCGCCGACGCCAGGGCTAAGGTTTTGGCCGCAATCACCGAGGCCAACAAGTCGCTGCACGGCGCGCTCGCCGAGGGCTAAGCGCGCCGTGCCCACCCCGGCGTGCTCGCCGGCGGCGCATGGCCGACATCACCCCGCGGGCCCAGGGAGTGAAGGCCGAGGCACCGCGGTCAGGTATGCCTGTTGGCAGGCGATCTGGGAATCTACCCAGATCGACTCGACGACAGGACGACGACATGCAGCTGCTATTGGTGCGCCACGCCGTGCCGCTGCGTAGCGAGCACGGCCAGGGCTCCGACCCGGAGCTGTCCGACGACGGGCTGGCACAGACCGCGCGGTTACCCCAAGCGCTGGCCAGATATCCGATTTCCCGGGTGGTCAGCAGCCCGCAGCGCCGCGCGGTGCAGACCGCGGCGCCGGTGGCGGCGGCGCGCGGTCTGCCCGTCGAGGTCGATGAGCGGTTCGCTGAATATGACCGTGAGCTACCGGCGTATATCCCCGTCGAGCAGATTCGCGAGGAGCACCCGCAGCAGTGGGCGCGCCTGGCGTCCGGGCAGTTGCCCAATTCGGTTGACGAGGAGGCATTCCGGGCCCGGGTCCGGGCGGGTGTCGAGGACGTTGTCAGCATGGCCGATCATCGGGACACCGTGGCGGTGTTCAGCCATGGAGGGGTGATAAATGTCGTGCTGCACGAGATTCTGGGCACCACGCGGTTGCTGTCGTTTCCCATCGACTATGCGTCGGTGACCCGGCTGCTGTTCTCTCGCGCCGCTCGGGCCAGTGTCGTGACGGTCAACTGCACCGACCATGTGTGGGATCTATTGCCGCGGAACCGTCGCTACCGCGGCGAAGACGGAAAGCCATGACTTGGCGCACCAGAAGATCGCCCGGGTGAGCCTTCGCGGCCGCACTCGCACTTCGTGCTAGCGCCGGGCGGCACCCTTCTTGGCTGCCCGGCGCAGCTGATAAATGCGCGCGGTACCGGCCAGCACGGTGATCAACCCACCGCCCACGGCCGCGAGCAGAATAGCCACCCCGAGCGGCAGGCTCCAGTGCCAGCCCAGAAAGGTGAACGGCACCGAGGCGGGATTTTGGGTGATAAAGATCAGGAGCACGATCAGGATCAAGAACCCCACTGTCAGCGACGTCCACACGGCACCCGTACGGGTGAACATGACCGTCGGGCCCGGGGCCGCGTCGTGCTCCGCACCCGGCGGCGCCGCGCCCTGCGGCTGATCGGACGGGGCAGGGGGAGTGCTGCTCATAGTGTTATCTTTGCCCTTTCCTGCGGTGAAGGTAACCAACCAAGCGCGGTCGTTGCCTGGCTGGGAAGACCGGGAGCCGTAGCCTACGGTAGACCCGTGAGTGCAGCCTCAGATCCGACGCAGCGCGTCTGGCCGGCGACTTTGACCTGGCGGGCACCCGATAGCTCGCGCATGGAACAGGTGCGGGTGCAGTTGTCGGGTAAGCGAATCAAGGCCAACGGTCAGATTGTGGCCGCCGCCACGAAAACGCAGCCGGCGTTTAGCGCCTACTACGACGTGCAGACCGATGAGACCGGCGCTACCAAGCGAATTGGGCTTACCGTCACGCTGGCGGAACGGGAGCGGCAGCTCTCCATCGCCCGCGACGAGGAGAACATGTGGTTGCTGACAGACCATCGGGGCGAGTCCCGCGCACCTTACGACGGCGCCCTCGACGTCGACGTCGTCTTCAGCCTTTTCTTCAATGCCCTGGCGATTCGCCGCACCGGCCTGCACGAGCGGGCGGACTCGGTTACGTTACCGCTGGTCTACGTGTACCTGCCGGATATCGCCGTCGATGCGGCCACGGTGAGCTACACCAGCACGGGCCCGGGCGATCTCCAGCCGATCAAGGTGAAGTCGCCGGTCGCCGACGTCACCGTGCTGGTCGACGCCGACGGGTTCATCGTGGACTATCCAGGCTTGGCAGAGCGGATCTGATCACCCCGCCGGCCCGGCCCGCGGCCGCCAGCTCTTCACGCCAGTTGGGGGCACCGATGACGACGGTGATGATCTCGGTGCGAGGGAAGCTGTCGTAGCGGGTTCGGGCGGCATGGCCCGCTTCGACAAGCTCTGCGACCGAGCCGTTGCCGGCCAGCGAATCCCGGGCACGGCTGAGCAGCCCGATGACCCGATCCAGTCTCGACAGCAGTTGCGCGGCGTTGCCTTCGCACATCGCCCGCACCAGATCGGGTGGGCTCGCCGCGACCCGGGTGCCGTCCCGGAACGACCCGGCGGCCAGCGCGAAGGCCAGCGGCACCTCGGCAGCGGTGACGGCAAGCGCCTCGGCGAGCAGGTGCGGCAGATGCGAAATCGCGGCCGCGGCGGCGTCATGCTCGTCGGATCGGGCCGGCACCACGACCGCCCCGCAATCCAGCGCCAACGTCATCACCGTCGACCACACCGCGGCGTCCACGTGATCATCCACGCTGAGCACCCAGGGGGCTCCGGTGAACAATTGAGCGTGGCCGGCCGCCCAACCCGAGTGCGCGGTGCCCGCCATCGGGTGGCCACCGACGAATCGTGCCTGCAAACCGGCGGCGACGACTTCCTTGAGCACGGCGGTTTTGACGCTGGTGACGTCCGTTAGCGGGCAGTTGGGAGCGGATTTCCGGATCCGCGCGAGCATGGGCGGCACCGCCGGCATCGGAACCGCGAGCACGATCAGGGCTCCGGTATCGGCGGCTCGGACCAGCGCCTCGCCGAGGTCGGTGGTGGCGTCAAAGCCGTCGGATCGGGCAGCCTGGGCACCATCCACCGAGCGGTTGTAACCGAAGACCTCACGGCCCGCCGCCGCGGCGGCCCGCATGATGGAACCGCCTATCAGCCCCAACCCGAGTACGCACACCGGTGTCCTGGCCACCCTCCAAGGTTGGCACATCTCCCAAAGGGATCCGCCTCCCAGGAGGTGCGGGCCGTCGCTGACGGCTGCGGCCCGGGCAGCGGGCCGGCGAGCAGGGGGCATTTCGCGTCCCACCGGCCCCGTGAAACCCCGGTCGATCGGCTGGTCAAGAGGACTGGTCAGCGACTAGCGTTGCGCGCATGGGAGCACAGGGTGTCTCCGCGCGCGCCGATAAGCCAGAGGGCTTCGGCGTTGCCGTCGTGCGGGAAGAGGGGAAATGGCGGTGCTTCCCGATGCGGCCCACGGCGCTGACGAGTCTTGCCGCCGCCGAAACAGAATTGCGTGAACTACGCAGCGCGGGAGCGGTTTTCGGTCTTCTCAACGTCGATGACGAATTCTTCGTCATCGTGCGGCCCGGGCCCTCAGGGACCCGGCTGCTGTTGTCGGACGCCACCGCCGCGCTGGATTACGACATCGCCGCCGAGGTCCTGGAGAACCTCGACGCCGACCTCGACCCCGAGGATCTCGAGGACGCCGAGCCGTTCGAGGAAGGCGACTTGGGGTTGTTATCCGACGTCGGGCTGCCCGAGGCCGTGCTGGGTGTCATCCTGGACGAGACCGACCTGTACGCAGATGAGCAACTGGGCCGGATAGCGCGGGAAATGGGGTTCGCCGAGGAGCTGTCGGCGGTGCTCGAGCGTCTGGGTCGGTGATTGCCGACGAAGAGCTGATCCGAGCAGCCTTGGCGGTGGCCGCCACCGCCGGGCCGCGCGACGTGCCGGTGGGCGCGGTGGTCGTGGCCCCCGATGGAACCGAACTCGCCCGCGCGGTCAACGCCCGTGAAGCGCTGGGCGACCCCACTGCGCACGCGGAGATCCTGGCGTTGCGTGCGGCGGCGCGGGCGCTCGGGGCCGGCTGGCGGCTGACGGGCACCACGCTGGCGGTCACCGTCGAGCCGTGCACGATGTGCGCGGGTGCGCTGGTGTTGGCGCGCATCGCCCGCTTGGTGTTCGGTGCCTGGGAGCCCAAGACGGGCGCGGTCGGCTCGCTGTGGGATGTGGTGCGCGATCGCCGGCTGAACCACCGCCCGGCGGTGCGGGGCGGTGTGCTGGCCGACGAGTGCGCCGCGCTGCTGGAAGACTTCTTCGCCCGCCAGCGATTGGGGTGAGCGGCGAGCGGTTCGGTAAGCTGCTCGGCGGTGGTGTGTCCGAGCGGCCTAAGGAGCACGCCTCGAAAGCGTGTGACGGGTAGCCCCCGTCCGAGGGTTCAAATCCCTCCGCCACCGCCACAGTTCTGCTGCGCCGCCGCAGCCGGAATCCGGAATCCGTGCTAGCTAGCTCGTTGCACCCGCATTACCGCCTGATGCCGCTATGCGGTATGGCGGCGCTGCTGCCCAGCCACCTCTATGATGGGCTGCCGTGCCGGGTGGATGTGCAGGGGCACCCCGGGGCGGCACCAGCGGTCACTACGACCGGCTGGCGAACGTCTACGACCGGCACTGGGCCCACAGCTCGGCGTTCGTCTCCTGGATGAACGGGCGGATCGTGGATTACCTGCGGCCGGTGGGTTGCTCGCAGGTCGTCGATCTGGGCTGTGGAACGGGCCTTTACTGCCGCGGACTCGGCGACGTCGCCGCACGGGTTATCTGTGTGGATCCCTGCGCGGCCATGCTCGCACGGCTGCCCGAGAAGGCCACCTACATTCCGGTGCAGGCAACGGCCGAGGACCTGGCAGCCGGTCGGTCGACGCTACCAGTGGCCACGGTGAACCGCTTGCTGATCAAAGACGCGGTGCACCACTTCTGTGACCCGGCATCGACGCTGGCGGGCCTGGCACGGTTGCTCGCCGACGACGGACGGCTCCTGATCGTCATGCTGCCGACCCGCATCGAGTATCCGCTATTTCGCGCCGCCCTTAGGCTTTTCGAGTCGCTGCAGCCGCACCCGGAGGCGATCGCAGGCTATCTGCGCGATGCCGGGTTGCAGACGTCGGTGAGCTATGAGTCCTTCCGCCAGCGCTTGCCCACGCACGTGTACCTGGACATGGTCAAAAGCCGATACCTGTCGGTGCTGTCGGAATTCGACGACGACGAACTGGCCGCCGGCGTCGACGAGATCCGAAAGACCCACCGTTCCAAGGTCCTGTGCTTCACCGACCGGTTCGCGTTTGTGTTGGGACGCAAGCGGGTGTGGTGATACGCCTACGGAACCTGTCGACACAAAGCCGCATCCGGCCGTTCCGCCGGTGCCAGCGGCTCGGCGAGTCGTGAGAGCGCCCGCGGCCTCGTCTAGGCGCGCCTCGGCCCGGAACGACGATCCGGGAATCACCGGTTCGGGTCAAGGGGTCGCAAACGCGCCGAAGCGCCGCTAAACGGCCGGTTCCACGGGTGTAATGGGCTAATGGAACTGATATCGCCCGTCGATGCCATGTTTTTGATGTTCGAAAGCCGTGAGCACCCCATGCACGTGGGTAGTTTGCAGCTATTCGAGCCGCCCGAAGGCGCCGGCCCGGAGTTCATCGGGGAGATCTATAAGGACATGATCGCCGTTCAGGACGTTCAGCCCACGTTTCGCAAGCGTCCGGCGACGATCTTCGGCGGGATCGCCAACCTGGGCTGGGCCTACGACGACGAGATCGACCTCGACTACCATGTGCGGCGGTCCGCGCTGGCCGCACCGGGGCGGGTTCGTGACTTGTTGGTGCTGACTTCCCGGTTGCACAGCAGCCTGCTCGATCGTCATCGTCCGTTGTGGGAACTGCACCTGGTGGAGGGGCTCGACGACGGGCGGTTCGCGGTGTACGCCAAGCTCCATCATGCCCTGATCGACGGTGTCTCGGCCCTGAAGCTGATGCAGCGCGCGCTTTCGACCGACCCGGGTGATCCTGAGGTGCAAGCGATCTGGAGCCTACCTCGACGTCGACGGGCGCGTGGATCGTCATCCCGACTGCAAACGCTCATCCGCACAACGGGATCTGTTGTTGGGCTTGGTCCCTCGATGCTGCATCTAGCGCGCGCCGCGCTGTGGGAGCAGCAGCTGACGTTGCCGTTCGCGGCGCCGCGCACCATGTTCAACGTCAAGATCGGGGGAGCACGACGGTGCGCGGCCCAGTCGTGGCCGCTGGCTCGCGTCAAAAGCGTCAAGCAAGCAGCCGGGGTGACGGTCAACGACGTGGCGCTGGCCATGTGCGCGGGCGCGCTGCGCTATTACCTGATGGAACAAAGCGCACTGCCGGACACGCCGCTGATCGCGATGGTTCCGGTCAGCCTGCGCTCTCAGGATGAGTCCGACAGCGGCGGTAATCTCGTCGGGACGATCCTGTGCAATCTGGCCACCAACACCGACGACCCTGCCAAACGGCTGGAGACCATCAGCGCATCGATGCGTCGCAACAAGAAAGTCTTCGCTGAGCTGCCCCGGCTTCAGGCACTGGTGTTGTCGGCGTTCACTATTGCACCGTTAGCCCTGGTGGCGGTCCCCGGCTTCATTGCCGCCACGCCACCGCCATTCAACATCGTCATCTCCAACGTGCCGGGACCGGCCGAGCCGATGTATTGCCGGGGTGCCCGGCTCGACGGCAACTATCCGCTATCCATCGCCCTGGACGGGCAAGCGCTGAACATCACCCTGGTCAGCAACGCCGGCAACCTGGATTTCGGCTTGGTGGGGTGCCGGCGCAGTGTACCGCATCTGCAGCGCCTGCTCCATCATCTGGAGATGTCGCTGACGGACCTGGAACACGCCACCGGGGTGTAGCACCCATGCCCAAACTCAGCGCAGGCCTGCTGCTGTATCGGATCAAAAACGGTGTCGTCGAAGTGCTCATCGCACATCCCGGCGGCCCGTTCTGGGCCGACAAGGACGACGGGGCGTGGTCGATCCCGAAAGGGGAGTACGCCGAGGGCGAAGATCCCTGGGCCGCCGCTCAGCGCGAGTTCACCGAAGAGATTGGACTGCCCGTGCCGGCCGGGCAGCGAATCGAGCTCGGTTCGCGGAAACAACCCAGCGGAAAGGTTGTCAGCGTCTTCGCCGTGCACGGTGATCTCGATGTGACCGGCGCGCATAGCAACACCTTCGAACTGGAGTGGCCCAAGGGGTCCGGGCGGATTCAAGCCTTTCCCGAGATCGACCGGGCCGCATGGTTTCCGGTAGCGCGGGCCCGCCGCAAGCTGG
This sequence comes from Mycobacterium sp. SM1, assembly GCF_018361265.1. Taxonomy (GTDB): domain Bacteria; phylum Actinomycetota; class Actinomycetes; order Mycobacteriales; family Mycobacteriaceae; genus Mycobacterium. The sequence continues at coordinate 1,150,814 of NZ_JAFLNH010000001.1, read as the reverse complement.
TCAGCGGTCAGCGCGCGTTTCTCGATCGGTTGATGGCCCATCCGGCGGTTGCGGGACTCGGTGAGGAGAGCTGACCGCGCATCTCGCCCAGCCCTGCCGAAGGGCTGGATACCGGCGTGCGGCACCGCACCCAGCAGAGTGTCTGCAGAGGCTAAGTGTCCACCAAGCGATTTCGTGCAGGGCACGTCAGGTGGCCTCCCGTGACGCGCTGGCCGAGCGAAGACCGGGAATGCGAAGACCGGGAATGATGTCGCCGAGGCCGACGGCGCCCGGGTGTTGGAGTTGCGCATAGGTGCAGGAGCGCGGGTCACGCTCGGGGCGCCAGCGGTTGAACTGGGCGGTATGGCGGAATCGGTCGCCTTCCATGTCGTCGTAGCGGACCTCGACTACCCGCTCGGGTCGCAGCGGCACGAAGGAGAGATCCTTGCCCGCGTTCCAGCGCGAGGTTTCGCTTTTGCGTGAGGCGCGTTGGCCGGCGTGGTGAGCGGCCCAGCTCCACGGGTGGGCATCGAAGGTGGTGACCAGGGGTTGCAGCTCGGCGAACAGCCGCCGTCGTTCGGCCGCCGGGAAGGCGCCGATGACACCTACCGGGGCGAGGGCGCCGTCGTCGTGGTAGAGCCCCAGCAGCAGCGAGCCGATGGCGTTGTCCTCGCGGGTGTGCACCCGGTAGCCGGCGACCACGCAGTCGGCGGTCCGCTCGTGTTTGACCTTGAACATGACACGTTTGCCCGGCTGGTAGGTGAGGGTCGGTGGCTTGGCGACGATCCCGTCCAGACCCGCCCCCGCAAACCTTTCGAACCAGCGGCGAGCGGTCGCCATGTCGGTGGTCGCCGGCGTGACATGAACCGAGCGGATCGAACGGGCCCCCACAGAAACCCCGCAAGGAGCCACGGCATCGACAAGCGCAGCCCGGCGTTCACTGAACGGCCGCCCGGTGTAGTCGGCATCGCCGAGCGCAAGCACGTCGAACACGATGAAGGAGGCCGAGGTTTGTTCGGCGAGCCGGCGCACTCGCGATTCGGCAGGGTGGATGCGTTGTTGCAGCGCAGTGAAATCCAGGCCGTGGCCGGTGGCGATGACGATCTCACCATCGACCACGCACCGCGGCGGCAGCTCGGCCTTGATCGCCACGACCAGTTCGGGGAAGTACCGGGTCATCGACCTTTCGTTACGGCTACCCAGCTCGACCTCGTCGAGGTCGCGGAAGCAGATCGACCGGAAGCCATCCCATTTGGGCTCGTAGTATGCGCCGGGCGGGATCGACGGAACCGCTTTGGCTAGCATTGGGGCCACCGGCGGCATGACGGGCAGCTTCACCGGCTCATTGTGCCCCTGTGGCGCGCAACGGGTTCACCCGCCGCGTGAGCGGGCATCGGCGCGGCGGCAAGTAGCGTGTGCGGGCGCGGATCTATTCGGACACGGCCACGCTGCTGCAGGATGACGCTGGGGGCTTGTGCGCGTCGGCAACCCCCACGCTTACCGGTGCCCACACCAGCCCTGCCCTAAAAGGTTGGAGCCGCAATGGCAAGTGCTGCAGAGCAACTCGACATTGATGGAGTAAAGGTCCAGCTGACCAACCTAGACCGGGTGTATTTTCCCAAGCTGGGTCTCAACGGCACAAAGGGCAAGCTCGTCGCGTATTACCGGGCCCTCGCGGACGGGCCGATGCTGACCGCGCTGCGTGACCGCCCCACCTATCTGCAGCGGTTCCCCGCCGGCATCGACGGGGCGGAGATCTACCAAAAGCGGATACCGCCGCGCCACCCCGACTACCTGCGCACCTGCCGGGTGACGTTTCCGTCGGGACGAACCGCCGAAACGCTGCAGATCACCCACCCCGCCGCCATCGTGTGGGCGGCGCAGATGGGTACCATCACGCTGCACCCATGGCCGGTGCGCTGCCCCGACACCGAGCACCCCGATGAGTTGCGCATCGACCTGGACCCGCAGCCCGGTGTCGGGTTCGGCCAGGCCCGCGCGGTGGCCGTCGACGTGTTGCGCCCGCTGCTCGACGAGCTCGGCCTGGTGGGCTTCCCGAAAACATCCGGCGGGCGCGGCGTGCACGTGTTTCTACGCATCGCCACCGACTGGGATTTCATCCTGGTACGCCGAGCGGGCATCGCGTTGGCCCGAGAGCTGGAACGCCGCGCAGCCGGCGCGGTGACGACGTCGTGGTGGAAAGAGGAACGCGGCCCGCGTGTCTTCGTCGACTTCAACCAAAACGCTCGCGATCGCACCATGGCATCGGCGTATTCGGTGCGCCCCACCCCGATTGCGACCGTGTCGATGCCGCTGACCTGGGACGAGCTGGCCGATGCCGAGCCCGACCACTACACCATGACCACCGTGCCCGGGCTGGTGGCGCGCCGCGAGGACCCCTGGGCCGGCATGGACGCGACCGCTCAGTCGATCACCCCGCTGCTGACACTGGCGCGGGTCGACGAAGAGCGCGGCCTGGGCGACCTGCCCTACCCGCCGAACTATCCGAAGATGCCGGGCGAACCCAAGCGCGTGCAGCCGAGCCGGCGGGCCGCGGCACCGGTTAGTCGCGATTCCCGGTGCGGTTGGTCGGCGACCCCTACGCCGCCCAAGAATCGAGGTTAGACGTTCTTCTCGGCGTCCTCTCGGCGTCCTCTCAGCGATGGCCACCGAAGCCAACACTGGCGGTATCCGCGGAACGTGCTGCGCATGCCGAGCACCCCAACGCGCATCGTGCTCGCACACCGCATTCCAGGCCACGCGGCGCTGTTGGCGCCACCGCGCCGCACCGCTGTCATGGGCAGCCTACTTTGTGGCACCTTCCGCAAGGGCGTGGTCCAGCCAAGTTCTGAGCGCCGTGACGGGGGCGGCACCAGCCTGCCGCGCGAGCAGTCGGCCGTGGTCAACGATCAGCAGTGTGGGCACGGCCTGCACTCCGAAACGTCGGGAGACCGCGGGCGCGGTATCCACGTTGATCTTGACGAGTTTCAGTTCACCCGCACGTTCGGCGGCTAACTGTGCGAGCAGCGGACTGACCATTCGGCACGGCCCGCACCAGGGGGCCCAGAGATCCACCAGCACAGGAACCGAGGACTTCTCGACGACCTCGGCGAAATCATGGTCGCCGGCCTCAACAATCCAGGGCAGCCAGCTCTGACATTGGGCGCAGCGGGGCTTTCCCGACCCGGCGACCGGGACTCTGTTGCGCCGCCCACAGTTCGGGCATTGCACGATGGGTGTTTGCATGGTTGCTGCCTTTCTCACGAGGCCAACGCTGGGTCCGAATAGCGCACCGCCGGTTCGCCAGTGACACAGGGGCGTTGCGTCCAGTTCGGCAATCGCCCATTGAAGCGGCGGTGTTCGGCATGCGCGGCGGTGCCCCTGAACTCACGGCGATGTCCTCTTGCGCGACGCGGACTCGAGTTCTTCGATGCGGTCTAGTAAGTCGAGCACCAGCCCGATTGCCGCGTAGTTCAATCCCAGCCCGACCCGCAATCGCTGAATCCGGCCGGCGAGGGCCACCGCCGAGGGGTCGAACCACAGCTCCCCGCGGGTATCGGGATGGCAGGGCAGCAGCCCCAACGCGACGAATTTATGCACCGTGTCCGGGTGCAGCCCGCAGCGTTGCGCAAAGGTCTCGATATGCAAGCGGGGCGGGCGGGCCAGCGGGTAGCGCCCGCCGGAAACCGGTTCGCTCAACGTGCCCTCCTCGGATCGAAGCGGGATTCGGCGGCCAGTTGTTCGAATAACTCCCGTTCCCGTGGGGTCGGTTTCGCCGGCACCATGATTTTGATCTCGGCGTATAGGTCACCCGGTGACCCACGCGGGTTGGGCATTCCTTCCCCCCGCAATCGCAGTCGCCGGCCGGTCGATGAGCCCGGCGGCACCTTGACCTTTGCCTCCCCGGCGGGGGTGTGCACCGCGACGGTTGCGCCCAAGACCGCCTCCCACGGCGAGATCAGCAAATCGGTGCTGATGTCACGCCCTTCAAGCCGGAATCGGGGGTGCGGCGCGATGTGCACAACCAGGTACAAGTCGCCCGGAGGGGCGTTGCGGCTGCCGCGGGCGCCTTCACCGGGCAGCCTTATCCGCTGGCCCTCGGTTATGCCAGGGGGAATGGTCACGGTGTACGCCCGGCCATCCAATCTGATTCGGCGGCTACCGCCGCGGTAGGCCTCCTCGAGAGTCAGCTCCAGCTCGGCCTCTTGATCGGCGCCGGGGACCGGGCCGAACCCGCCGACACCCCCGAAAATACCGCTCAGCAGGTCATCGATGTCGATGCCCGCGCCGCGAAAGCCGCCCCCGCCCGCGCTGGCGCGCTCGTCGTAGTCCTCCGGAACCCGGCGAAAGTCTTCGCCGAACCGGTCATAGCGTTCGCGGGTCTTCGGATCCGACAGCACGTGGTAGGCCTCGTTGACCTCTTTGAACCGTTCCTCGGCGCCGGGATCCTTGTTGATATCCGGGTGATGTTTGCGGGCCAGCCTGCGATATGCCTGCTGGATCTGCTCGGCGGTTGCGTCCCGGGACACCCCGAGCGTCTGGTAGTAGTCACGCGCCATGGGGTGTGCCCCCCGGGCGACCGGCGGCGCTGTGCGGGCACCCGGGTGGGGTGGGTACGGCCACCCCTCGACGAGGGTTTGCCATGATGCTCAGCCCCAACCGAATTCGGCGTCAACGACACCGTCGTCTCCCGGGCGCTCGATCGGGAGACCCCGGTGGCGCTGTCCCTCGCCGCCACCGGCGGGCGAAGACTCTAGCCCGTAGAGCACCTGCTGCAGGTCCGAGGTCAACGACCGGACCCTGACCACAGGCGTGTGCTCCTCGATGGCGTTTCGGGCGTCGGCTATCAGCATTTCGGCGCGCACCCGGTCATGCGTCGCCACCGAGTCACCCAGCCGAGCCAGGCACCGCTCGACTTGGTAGGCGACCGAATCGAGTTCGTTGCACGCCTCCACCTCGCGGCGGTGCTGCTCGTCTTCGCGGCGGTGCTGCTCGGCTTCGGCGATCATGCGCTCGACTTCACCCTGGTCGAGGCCGGGGCGTTCACTAACGGTGATGTGCTGCTCGACGCCGGTATCCCTGTCGCGGGCGGTGACGTCGAGGATGCCGTTGGCGTCGACATCGAAGGTGACCTCGATCTGCGGTTCACCGCGCGGGGCAGGGCGGATGCCGTGCACGGTGAATCGTCCGAGAACCCGATTGTCTCTGGCCATTTCGCGCTCACCCTCCAGCACCACGACGTCGACGGCGGGCTGATTGTCTTCAGCGGTGGTGAAAACCTCGCTGCGGCGGGCCGGGATGGTGGTGTTGCGCTCGATCACCTTGGTCATCACCCCGCCACGGGTTTCCACTCCCAGCGACAGCGCCGTGACATCCAGCAGCACCACCCTGGAGAGCTCACCCATCAGCACCCCGGCCTGCGCCGCGGCACCCAGCGCCACCACCTCCTCGGGGTTCACGCCCATGGTGGGACCCATACCCGCGGTGAGGCGGCGCACCAGCGCCTGCACCGCCGGGATGCGCGTCGCCCCCCCGACCAGGATGACCTCGTCGATGTCCATGGCGGTCACCTTCGCATCGGCCATCACCTGCCTGACCGGACCCAGGCAGCGCTCCACCAAATCCAAGGTCAGGTTTTCAAACGTCGAGCGCATAATCGGCCTCGCCAAATGTTTGGGCCCGCCTGCATCGGCGGCGATAAACGGGACGTCGATGCGGGTTTGGGCGACCGAGGACAGTTCGACCTTGGCCTGTTCGGCCGCCTCGACCAACCGCCGCAGCGCCTGGGCGTCCTCGCGCAAGTCGATGCCGTTTTCCTGCCGGAACTCGTCGGCGAGGTAATCCACCAAGAGACGGTCGAAATCATCGCCACCCAGATGTGAATCACCGGCAGTGGCACGTACCTCCACCACGCCGTCACCCACCTCCAACAAGCTCACATCAAAGGTGCCACCGCCGAAGTCGAACACCAGAACCGTCTCGTGGCCCTTCTTGTCCAAGCCATAGGCCAGCGCCGCGGCGGTGGGCTCGTTGATGATGCCGAGCAGCTGCAGGCCCGCGATCCTGGCGGCATCCTTGGTGGCATTGCGCTGCGCGTCATCAAAATATGCCGGAACGCTAATGACCGCTTGGCGCACCCGCTCACCGAGAAACTTGCCGGCGTCGTCGGCGAGCTTGCGCAGCACCTGTGCGCTGATTTGCTCGGGAGTGACGCTCTCGCCACGCACGTCGAAACGGGTTTCGCCGTGGGGGCCCGGCACCACATCGAAGCCGACCGCCATGGCCTCGGTGGATACCTCGGCGAAGCGGCGACCGATGAAGCGCTTCGCCGAATAGATGGTGCCCTTGGGATTCACGATCGCCTGCCGACGGGCCGGCTGCCCCACCAGCCGCTCACCGAATTCGGTGAAGGCCACCACTGACGGGGTGATTCGGGAACCCTCGGCGTTAGGGATCACCACCGGCCGGCCACTGCGCCAAGCCGCGATCACCGCGTTGGTGGTCCCCAGATCGATACCGACCGCGGTCGCCATCACATACTCCCTCCCGGGTTTTTCCCGGGTCCTTTCCAGATCCTTTTCAAGTCCCTTGCGGACAGCCATTCGCGTCCTTGTCAGTCCGGCGGCAGGAGGTCTTTGCCGGCCGGAGCACGACGATCATTCCTAACACGTCACACGTCATGTGTGCTGCTCTCTTCCGTCCCGGAGCTGAGACATGCCAAGAATCAACCGTTACGGCCCACGCAAATAGGGGCCAAAGACCCATCAGCGCAGGACCATCGCCCCTCGAGTCAGACGCGCATGAACCCGGTCGCCTTCGGGCCGGCCCCGGTAGTGGCCTGCATCGGCTTTTCCGGTCGACGAGCGGGCCAGCCAAAACAGCGGAAGGACCGGCGCTCCCGCGCGCCACGGGGCCCGAGGGAAAAGCGAACGAAGCGTCGCCCGGGCACAGCACGCTTTTTGGGTGTCGACATCCCGCTGCGGGGGCCTCCACCGCCGGATACTCCGGCAGTGCTATGCCGATCATCCGTCACGTAGCCTGAGTCGGTGGACACGCGCGCTCGGGTGCTGATCACCGCCGCAGAGCTGGCCGGCGTTATCCAGGCTCGCGACCCGGTGACCATACTCGATGTGCGGTGGCGGTTCGATGAGCCGGATCAGTACGCGGCCTACCTGCAGGGCCACGTTCCGGGCGCCGTGTATGTGTCACTTGAGGACGAACTCAGCGATCACACGATCGCCGGCCGTGGCCGTCACCCACTGCCGTCGGGGCGCAGCCTCGAGGCGGCCGCACGCCGGTGGGGGGTCCGTCACGACACGCTGGTTGTGGCGTACGACGACTGGAACCGTGCTGGTTCAGCGCGGGCGTGGTGGGTGTTAACCGCAGCCGGGCTCGACAACGTTCGCATTCTCGACGGCGGCCTCGCTGCGTGGCGGTCGGCCGGAGCCCCCTTGGACACCGGGCCGGTAACCCCGCAGCCCGGGAATGTCACTGTGCTGCAACGTAATTTGTACTCGGGATGCCTGTTAACAGTGACCGCGCAGCAGTGCGTCGACGAAGGGTTGACGCTGATCGATACGCGCGTGCCCGAACGCTTCCGCGGCGACGTTGAGCCGGTCGATCCGGTCGCAGGCCACATCCCCGGTGCCAAGAGCATTCCAAGCACCGCTGTGTTGGCCAGCGACGGCACGTTCCTCGACGAGGGCGCGCTCCGCCGGCTATTGGGGGGCCACAATATCGGACCCGCCGACTACGTCGGTGTCTACTGTGGCTCGGGCATTACGGCGACGGTCATGATTGCCGCGCTCGCTGCGGTGGGTTGGATGGCGCCGCTGTTTCCCGGATCATGGTCGGAGTGGATTTCGGATCCGGCCCGCCCCGTCGCGTGCGGTCTCGAACCCGAATAAGAATAAGCTGCCGACCGGCCATCGCCGGTTAGAGCTACCGCTGGTCGTTCACAGGTACGGGCCGGTCTCGGAAGTCCCGGCTTGGCCGAACTGCGCTGCCGCGGGAGGCAGCGCGCCCTGGCGCATCTGCTCGAGCTGTGTGCGGGCGGCCATCTGCTGGGCGAACAGCGCCGCCTGGATTCCATGGAAGAGCCCTTCCAGCCAGCCGACCAATTGGGCCTGGGCGATGCGCAATTCGGCATCCGAGGGTGCGGTATCTTCGCTGAACGGCAAGGTGAGTTGGTCCAGCTCCGCACGCAGTTCCGGCGCCAGGCCGTCCTCGAGTTCTCGGATACTGATGGCGTGGATCTCGCGCAGCCGGGTACGGGTGGCCTCGTCCAGTGGCGCGGCCCGCACCTCCTCGAGCAGCTGCCTGATCATGGTGCCGATCCGTATCACCTTGGCGGGTTGCTCGACCAGGTTGGTCAGCGACCTTTCCTCCTGGGATCCGGTCTCCACCGCGCCCGCCGCCGACCCGGGATCAACGCCGATGCGTTCGACCTTGTCAGCGCCATTTTCGGCAGTCAATCCAGTCACCATCCCTCGTGCATCCGCTGGCAACCACCGTGGCGTGGTCCAGGCCGTTGGTAGCTGCGGGCCGCACCGTCATGTTGATCGCCGTTCACGACTTCGACTTCCTGGTAACACTAGTTCATCCGGCAGCACCAACCACTGCCGCTGACTGTGTTTGGTGTGCTGGTCAGGCCGAAGCCGTCGCCGTCGAGCATCGAGCCCACATCTACCGTCGCCGTCGAGCATCGAGCCCACATCTACCGTCGCCGGTAACGCCGCCCTGAGTTAAGGATGGCGGCGGTGTCAGTCCAGCCTGTGGGGGAGGTATCGCGGAAGCGGTTGCCGTGCTCAAATCGCATCTGAGTAAATAGAAGTGAGCACACGCCCACCACGCCGAGCGCATAACGCTTGAGATCGGGCCGGTTTTGAATGCCCCCGAACATGGGGTCGATGTTATGAAGGGCCTGGGCAATGCCTTGAGCGAAGACGCGACCACGGCCGGCATAGCGCGAGACAATGCGTGCGCAATCCAAGCTTTTCGCCAAGGCCTTCGACAGGCGAAACCGCCACGCGTAGGTGCTGTCGTCGAGTTTCTTCTGGAAAGCTTTCGAGCGTGGACGACGGAGGTGCAGCGGCCCGACAATGGCTAGGCGAGCAGTGTGCCCAGTACGAGTTCGACCTCGCCGGTGTCTTTCGGCTGAATGGCCACCTCTCGTGGCCGATCGCCGCCGACGACGCGGCCAGCCTGGCGCAGACCCTCGCCGATGGCGGCCACATACTGCCGTTACCGCAGGAGCCCGCCGCGCTTGCCAATGTCCTCGAGGTCAGCCTCGTTGACTTCCTGCTGGAGCGGGCCAAAGCGACCAAGGGCGTGATCGTGCTGCGCGGCAGCGAGCGCGGCTACCCCGACCTCGAACTGTCCGGCCCGCGCTTCGGCGGCGGCTTCCATGCCGTTGACGTCAAGGTGGCCAAGCGCAGGGTCACCAAGACCGGGCGGCCGACGAACCTTACGCAGAGCCGCATCACGCTCTACACCGGAAATACCTATTTCCGGTATCCCCAGCTGCACTGGCCCGGCACCTTTCGGCCCTTCGACGAGTACACGTCACACCTAGACCTCATCGGCATCTACACGCTCAATTACACCAGCCTCGCCCGCATCGAGGATCTGGAGCTGATCGTCCACGAGGCCTGGAGGATCGCGAGCAAGCAACGCTCGTCGACGACCCGCGAGTACATCGGCGCAGTCCAGCACATCGACGCGCTGCGCGAAGGACGGGGCGAGTTCGACTCGCCTGAGGCCTTCTACGCGTACTGGCGGAAGTACAACTTTAGGATCGGCCGCGTCGTCCAGCAGCAGCTCGACAAGCTGCTAAAGGGGTAGGCCGGTCCAGCGCGCCTGGCTCCGACGTCATACCGGCCGTGTAATGCTGACAGCGTGGCGGGCGGCAAGGGTTTAGTGGCAATCTCTCTGTTCTCCGGCGCCGGGGGGTTGGATCTTGGCGCGGAGGCCGCTGGCGTAGACGTGCGTGCCGCCGTCGAGTGGGACCGCGACTCGGCTCTCACGATGGAGAAGAACTTTCCTAAGCTGGCCTCGCCAATCATCCAGAAAGACATCCTTGACACCTCGACAGCAGAAATCCTGCGCGCCGCCGGTCTGCGGAAGGGCCAGCGACCGGACCTGCTCATCGGGGGACCGCCATGCACGCCCTTCTCTAAAAGCGGCTTCTGGCTGGAGTACAAACGGTCGGGTCTGGACCCGGGCGCCTCGCTGCTGCAGGAGTACACGCGTGTGCTGCGTGAGGCGCGACCGAAGGCATTCATCCTGGAGAACGTCTACGCGCTGACGTTCACGAACAAGGCCAGCCGCCCAGCCCTCGAACGCCTGCTCCGCGAGATCGATGAGGCTGGTTATGACTGTGTGGCAAAGGTTCTCAACGCGGCAGACTACGGGGTACCGCAGCTGCGGCCTCGCTTGTTCATCATCGGCGCGCCCAAGGGCAAGCGGCAGCCCAAGCATCCCGACGCCACCCATGGCGGTTCGTGGGAGCGCCGATCCACGGGGAACATCGAGCGGCCGCACGTCACCGCGGGCGAGGCCCTGAGCGGACTGGTCACGGACTCTGAGCCGGGTGAGGAAGTTGGTGGTCGGTATGGCGCGCTGTTGCCCGACATACCCCCGGGCCGCAATTACCTGCACTACACCGAGGAGCTAGGGCACCCGAACCCAATCTTCAAGTGGCGCAGCCGGTACTGGTCATTCCTGCTCAAGCTCGACCCCGGCAAGCCGTCGCCCACTATCCAAGCCCAGCCCGGGCCGAACGTTGGTCCGTTTCACTGGGAGAATCGGCGGCTTCGCGTCGCTGAGATCAAGCGGCTGTTCACCTTCCCCGATGAGTTCGAGCTGGTTGGTTCGCGCCAGAGCGTACAGTCCCAGCTCGGCAACTCCGTGCCGCCGCTGCTCGCCCGCCGGGTGGTGGAGCAGGTCATTCAGGCACTGCGTTAGATAGGAGTGGTGACAGCCGAAGCGAGTGCCGCCGTCCGGAAGGTGATGCAGGGAAACCGGAGTCGGGACACGAAGCCCGAGTTGCTGCTCCGGTCGGAACTCCACAGCCGAGGGCTGCGCTACCGCGTTGCGGCGCGTCCGCTGCCCACCCTGCGTTGGACCGCAGACGTCGTCTTCACGCGCGCCAAAGTCGCGGTGTTCATCGACGGATGCTTTTGGCACCGCTGCCCTCACCACTACCGCCAGCCCAGCAGTAACGTCAATTACTGGATCGCGAAGGTGAACCGCAATGTCGAACGAGACCAAAGGGTGGACTCGCTACTGCACGACGCTGGCTGGACGGTGGTGCGCGTCTGGGAGCACGACGACCCACTGGCCGTTGCCGACTTCGTCGAGCGGCTTGTCGGACGGCGACAAAGTCCTGGGGCAGGCGATCCAGGGGCGGCGGATCACAACCAGATAACGTCAGGCCACAGGATCAAAGTCTAAAGCGCATCTGAGGTGTGAACACTCAAGTGCCCCCGGCAGGATTCGAACCTGCGACACCGGCTTTAGGAGAGCCGTGCTCTATCCCCTGAGCTACGAGGGCGGGGCGTTTTCGAGTACCTGACTCAACCTAGCGCAGCGGCGCGACCAGCGGGGTTTTGCCAGTGTTCCGGGTGTGCTGATACCCTGCGGAGCGAGCCGACACGAAATGCAGCCGTCGGGGTCATGGGGTCCGGATGCCATGCGGGGGTTCAGCCGCCAGACCAAGTGCGCTTCCTCGCGAGCCGCGAGGACGCCTTCGACGCGGCGCAGCTGCATAGGTGGCAACTCTCGCACAGGCGACAAGGTAATTCCCGATCAAGCATCGAACGGAAAGCGTTGGACGGACAAAACCGTGGCACGTGATCTTTTGAGCTGTGACTGCTGAGCTGCTCCCGCTCGACGGTGTGACCGTGGTCGCTCTCGAGCAGGCGGTGGCGGCGCCGCTGGCCACCCGGCACCTGGGCGACCTCGGCGCGCGGGTAATCAAGATCGAGAGAGTCGGCGAGGGCGACTTCGCACGCCATTATGACCACGCCGTGCGCGGGCTCGCCTCGCATTTTGTCTGGCTGAACCGGGGGAAGGAATCGGTGGCGCTAGACCTGAAGTCGGCCGAAGGAAAAGCCTTAGCCCACCGACTCGTCAGCCGGGCCGATGTGTTCGTCCAAAACGCCGCTCCCGGCGCCGCCGAACGGCTGGGGCTCGGCGCTGACGACCTGATTGCCGCCAACCCACGGCTGGTGGTTGTCGGTATCAGCGGGTACGGCACCGGCGGCCCCCTGCGTGACCGCAAGGCCTATGACATGCTCGTGCAGGCCGAGGCGGGCCTTATTTCGGTGACAGGCACCCCGGAAACCCCCACCAAGACCGGGATCCCCTGTGCCGACATCGCAGCCGGCCTGTATGCAAGCCAGGCCGTGTTGGCGGCTCTTTTCCGCCGGGAACGCACCGGACGAGGCGCGGTGGTCGACATTTCGATGTTCGATGCCACGGTGGAATGGCTGGGTCACCCCATGTACATCTGGCTATACGAGGGCCGTCAAATTCCCCGGATGGGCCTTAGCCATGCCGCAATCGCGCCATACAACGCCTATCCGACCGCGGACGGGCAGATACTCATCGGCGTTCAGAACGATCGCGGCTGGCAAGCTTTGGTCCGCGACGTGTTCGACCGGCCCGCCCTGGCCGATTGTCCGGATTTTGGCACCAACCTCCAGCGGGTCGCGCACCGCGCGGAGTGTGACCGGGTGGTTGCCGAAGAAACGCGCCGCTTCAGTACCGCGGAACTTGACGCCCGCCTCGCCGCTGCCGGCGTGCCCGCTGCGCAGATCACCGACATGGCCGGCCTCGCCGCGCACCAGCAGTTGGCCGCACGAGGGCGCTGGCGGCAGGTGGACACACCCGCTGGTCCGGTGGACGCGGTCTTGCCGCCCGTTTCGTTTCGCGATGTCGAGCCCGTGATGGGACCCGTACCCGCGCTTGGCGCCCACACCGAAGCGGTGCTCACCGAGTTGGGTGTCGACCGCGCCAGCATCGATCGTTTGATCGCAGACGGCGTCGCCGGGGTCCCGGCCGAGGTCGGTGTCCCCGATAGCTGAGTAAGGCCTCTGGTGCAACCGGACTGTGACGCCGGTCCCGGCGGGGCGTCGCCACGATCTCTGCCGCATCTTCGACGACTGTCAAGATCAGCGTCGCCGGGTGAGAATTCACCCGGCGGATGCCGCCTGATGCTCGCCGGCTGCCTGCCTCGCAGCCGAGCCGGCGACGTGAAGACAGGAAAACCACTGCCGGTGCGGTCGGGTGCTTTTTAGCATGGAGGTCAGGCTGTGCTCGGCGAACCTCGTACGGGGCCGTACGGTGCCGATGGGTTGGGATGGCGGCGGAAATGGGGACGAACAGATGCGCCGACTAGTGGCCGTAGTCGCCGTTGGCGGTCTCTGCATGCTCAGCGGGGCATGTAGCACCGCCAGCAGCTCCAGTCACAAAAGTCACAAAACGACGACCACCACGTCGACCACCACCAAAAAAACCGCGCCTCCCGTCGCCGAGGGCGCATTGAAGGGGTTTCTGCTCACACCCGAGCAGATCAACACCGCCATGGGGACAACCGACATGACGGTCACGAAAAGCCGCGTCGCGATGCCCGACGACAGCGCGACGATGGCGCCCAGGGAGTGCCTGGCCATCGACGGCGCGGCACAGGCCCAGGTCTACGCCGGCAGCAACTTCATGGCCGTGCGTGATCAGACCCTTCAGGAGGGCGATAACTTCACTCACTTCGCCGAGCAGGCGGTGGTGTTGTTTCCCTCCGCCAAACAAGCCGACAGCTTCTTCAAGGCCTCGGCACAAAAGTGGCAGGCCTGTCACGAGTACACCCACATCCAGTCCAAAACCCAGTGGACCGTGGGGGCGATAGCAAACACCAACGGCATGCTGAGCACCATTGCAACGCTGCAGAACGCCCCGGGCGAGGGTTGGGCCTGTGGGCGGGCGCTGGCAGTCAGAAACAACGTCATTATCGACGTCAACACGTGCAGCGCAGACCCGAAGAACTCGGCCGTGGATATCGCTAACCAGATCGCCGCCAAAGTGCCCGCGTAACTAAATAGGCGTGACGGCGGCCGGGCCGTTGGGCTACATGGTGACTATGTCGATTCCGGCTGGAGGCGGCTTGCGACGAATGCGGCCGCTTGGTTTGTCATCTCGGGAACATACAACAGGTGGGGGACAATGCTGCCGCCCTCGGAGCAGATCATGTCACCGGGAACGCACAAGTCGATGGTCTTAGGGCGGTAGAGCGGGCTGATTGCCGGGAGTCGGCCGCCCGCCAGCGACTTCGCGTAGATGCTCTGCGGATTGCCGAAGAGGGCCACCGCGGCGACGTGATTGGCTACCTGAGGCGGCATCGAATCGGTGGCCAGATCGATCACACCGGCACCCTGAGAGTAGCCACCGAGCACCACCTTGGTGGTGGGGCACTTCGCGGCCATGCTTTCAACGTACGTGCTGACATCGTTGGCACCGGCCGTCGCACTGTTGACGTAATCGCTGCTAGCGGGGTAGTTGACGGGGTAGACGCCAACGGACCGCCCGGGAACTTGCAAACGAAGCGCGTCGACGAATGCTTGGCCGACCCGCCCGACACCAGGGGGTTCGCCGGTGCCGCGGGCGAACACGACTTCGCTGTCCGGACACGGATCAGCCGCGGCGGAAGGATGGTCGCCGGGCGCGACCGGTAGCGCGCACGCCATCAGCGCCGCGACACCCAGGAGGCGAGCCAGATTACGGGCCAGAATGCGGGCACCCATCTTTTGATGCTGACACATCGTTTCGGCACTTGGCGGACGGGCTCAGGGTGGGGGCCAGCCGACGGTTGCGGCTATCCGATGCCGCCGCTGCGCACCGCCGCTCTCCCGCCGGGCGCCCCAAGACGCCGGTCCCGTTCTCGCCCAGGATGACACGGCCTATAGTGACGGTTATGCGCCGATTTCGTTTCAGCACGGTTTTCTATGCAGGCGCGGCAGTGCTCACCCTTGGGATGGCTGCGATAGCCTTACCCGCGACAGCCGCGGCCGACCCCAACGATTCCACCGACGACTTCCCCATTCCCCGGAGGATGATCGAGACCACCTGCACCGCCGAGCAAATATTGGCTGCTGCGCGAGACTTCGCCCCGGTGTACTTCGAGCGGTACATGATCGACTACAACAATCACCCGAACGTTCAGCAGGCCACCCAAGACAAGGCGCACTGGTTTTTCTCGCTGTCACCGGCAGAGCGCCGCGACTATTCCGGACATTTCTATGCACCCGTCGCCGATCCGTTGTGGCTGGCCTGGCCCAACCACATGAAGATTTTCTTCAACAACAAGGGTGTCGTCGCCAAAGAAACCGACAATTGTGCCCGCTACCCCGCGGGTGACATGTCGGTGTGGGGCTGGACCTGATTCGCCGTTCGCTTGAGCCACAACTTTGCGGCGGGCGCCTGCGCAGAGCGTTGACGAAGCCCCGGTACCGGATGCGCCTGGTGGGTGAGCTGGTTAGTCGTCGAGCGCGACTCCGCGGCGAGCGCGGCCTCGACGGCGCTGCGTCGACGCCTTGCCGGCCGGACGGCGGTTGCGCAAACCGCCCCGGGGAGCTTTGGTGGCGACGGCATTGTCGGCAGCCGGCAGTTCTTCCGCTGTCGGCTCGGGGTCACCGGACGACTCGGGCTCGTGAGGGTAGGCACCGACCGCCACCGCCTCCTCACCCGGCTTAGGAGTCTGGCCTTCTTGGGCTTCCGTCGTCTCGGCTTCTGCCGTTTCGGGTGCTTCGGCGGCCCCGCCGACCGCCGCTTCGGCTGCCCGCTCTTTTTGGTGCGCCTCGCCGTCCCCCTTGCGGCGAAGACGGCGAAGACGCCGGAGTATAGACTCCTTCGTCGGTTTGACCCCTTTCGGCGGTGGCGGTGGCAACTCGGCAACAAACGAGAGGTAGAACGCGAAAATCCCGAGCACCGCGACCGCGGCGGCGGCTCCGTAGATCCCGAACAACCACGGTCCGGCGGCGTTGAGGCTAAGCCAGATCTCGCTGATCGCGGTGCCAACGATGAGCACCCCGGCCAGCACATGGGCCGCGATCGATCCGATCCGCAACCACAGTGCTAGCTGCGGGGAGCCGAACTCGGGTTTGCGGGTACGCACCAGGGTGAACGCCACCGGCAACGCGCCCAGTCCGATCAGCGCGCCGGTTACCATCCGAAGCGCCGTGCCCAGCGCGTGTGTCGTGTCGCCCATCAGCTCAGGCCAGCGCGGCAACACGAAAAAGATGTAGAGAACGCCGGCGGCGACCCAAAACAACGCGTGCCACAGCATGGCGATGGTGCGCCCCATAACCCTCCTCATGCTGGTGGGCTCACGTTGGCCTAAAGGCCGACCACCACATCTGGTCGCACCTCGGACCGAGCGCGGAGGATGCGGGATTTGAACCCGCGAGGGCTATTAACCCAACCCGCGTTCCAGGCGAGCGCCATAGGCCACTAGGCGAATCCTCCGTCGGCCATGGTAGCCGAGCCCCATCTGGCCGGCGCCAATTACTCCTGGCAGCGGTACTACACTCGCCATGGACCCCGTGCGGCGTCCATCCTGTGAACTCCCCCAGGGCCGGAAGGCAGCAAGGGTCAACGGGCTCTGGCGGGTGCGCGGGGTCCCCCAAAGTCGGCAGCCCCAGGGTGGCCGGACCCAGTACCCCGCCATTGGCGCCAGGCGTTCACCGGTGAAAGGGCCCGAGGTGTCGTTCGATTCCCTCAGCCGTGAAGAGCTAGCCGCTCTGCACGCGCGCCACCAGCAGCAGTATGCGGAGCTGCAGGCCAGGAGGCTGGCCTTGGACCTCACCCGGGGTAAACCCTCGCCCGAGCAGCTCGACCTGTCCAATGCGCTGCTGAGCCTGCCCGGAGACGACTACCGCGACGAGGAGGGCACCGACACCCGCAACTACGGGGGCGTGCACGGCCTGCCCGGGCTGCGGGCCATATTCGGCGAGCTGCTTTCCATCCCGGTGCCCAACCTGGTCGCGGGCAACAACTCCAGCCTGGAGATGATGCACGACATCGTGGTTTTTTCGATGTTGCACGGCGGGGTGGACTCGCCACGGCCATGGAAGGACGAACCCAGCGTCAAGTTTTTGTGTCCCGTCCCGGGTTATGACCGGCACTTCGCCATCACCGAGTCGATGGGCATCGAGATGATCCCGATCCCGATGCGCGGGGACGGCCCCGACGTTGACCTGATAGAAGAGCTGGTCGCGGTCGATCCCGCCATCAAGGGCATGTGGGCGGTACCGGTGTTCGCCAACCCCACCGGCGTCACCTACTCCTGGGAGACAGTACGCCGGCTGGTCCAAATGCGAACCGCAGCAAGCGATTTTCGGTTGTTCTGGGACAACGCGTATGCACTGCACACGCTGACGATGGAGTTCGCCCCGCAGATCGACGTGCTCGGATTGGCCGCCAAGGCCGGCAACCCCAACCGGCCTTACATCTTCGCGTCGACGTCGAAAATCACCTTCGCCGGCGCCGGGGTCAGCTTCTTCGGCGGATCGCTGGGCAATATCGCCTGGTATCTGCAGTACAGGGGTAAAAAAACGATCGGTCCGGACAAGGTCAACCAGCTGCGGCATCTGAGGTTTTTCGGTGACGCCGACGGTGTGCGCCTGCACATGCTGCGCCACCAACAACTGCTGGCGCCAAAGTTCGCGCTGGTGGCCGAAATCCTGGGCACCCGATTGCGCGACTCCAAGATCGCTACCTGGACGGAACCCAAGGGTGGCTATTTCGTCAGCCTCGACGTGCTGCCCGGCACCGCGCGGCGCACCGTCGCTCTGGCGAAGGATGCCGGTATCGCGGTCACCGAGGCGGGTGCGACGTTTCCGTACCGGCACGACCCGGAGGACAAGAACATCCGCATCGCGCCGACATTCCCGTCGATACCGGACCTGCGCACCGCGATCGACGGGCTGGCGACCTGTGCACTGCTGGCCGCAACCGAGGCACTTCTGGCCCGGCCCGCGCGCGTCGCCGGGGGTTGGTGATGGCCCGGCTCCTCGGCGGGCCCTCCGGGCTCCGCATCGTCGCCGGGGGTTGGTGATGGCCCGGCTCCTCAGCGGGCCCTCCGGGCTCCGCATCGTCGCCGGGGGTTGGTGATGGCCCGGCTCCTCAGCGGGCCCTCCGGGCTCCGCATCGTCGCCGGGCGTAGGTAGCCTGCTGACCGTGGCCCTTTACCGCAAGTACCGACCGGCAACCTTCGCCGAGGTGGTGGGGCAGGAGCACGTCACCGAGCCGCTGTCCACTGCCATAGCGGCTGGCCGGATCAACCACGCTTACCTGTTCTCCGGTCCGCGCGGCTGTGGAAAGACGTCGTCGGCGCGCATCCTGGCCCGGTCGTTGAACTGTGCGCAGGGACCGACGCCCACGCCGTGCGGGGTTTGTGAATCCTGTGTGGCGCTGGCACCCAACGGACCCGGCAACATTGACGTCGTCGAGCTCGATGCGGCCAGCCATGGTGGCGTGGACGACACCCGCGAGCTCCGGGATCGCGCGTTCTACGCGCCCGCGCAATCGCGCTACCGCGTCTTCATCATCGATGAAGCGCACATGGTGACCACTGCGGGATATAACGCCCTGCTCACCATCGTGGAGGAACCGCCCGAACACCTCATCTTCGTGTTCGCCACCACCGAACCAGAGAAGGTGCTGCCGACCATCCGCTCACGCACCCACCACTACCCATTCCGGCTGCTGCCGCCGCGCACCATGCGGGCACTGGTCGAGCGGATCTGTCGCCAAGAAGGTGTCAGTGTCGATGATGCGGTGTATCCGCTTTTGATCCGCGCCGGCGGTGGTTCACCGCGCGACACACTCTCGGTGCTAGACCAGCTGATCGGCGGTTCTGAAGCAGGCCCGGAGGGTATTCGGGTGACTTATCAGCGGGCGCTGGGGCTGCTGGGTGCCACCGACATCGCGCTGATCGATCAGGCCGTCGACGCGCTCGCCGCCGGCGACGCCGCGGCGTTGTTCGGGGCGGTCGAATCGGTGGTCGAGGCCGGTCACGACCCGCGCCGCTTTGCCGCCGATCTGCTGGAGCGCTTCCGCGATCTCCTTGTGCTGCAGGCAGTTCCCGATGCCGCGACCCGTGGTGTGGTGGACGCGCCCGAAGACGTGCTGGAGCGGATGCGCGACCAGGCCACCCGCGTCGGCCCGGCTACGCTGACCCGCTACGCCGAGGTGGTGCAGGCCGGGCTGGGTGAGATGCGTGGCGCGACGGCGCCCCGGCTGCTGCTCGAAGTGATCTGCGCGCGCCTGCTGCTGCCGTCGGCCAGCGACACCGAGTCGGCGCTGCTGCAACGCGTGGAGCGGATCGAAACGCGGCTAGAGATGTCGATTCCGGCTAACGAGGCTTTGGATCGGTCGACCCCGAGCGGTCCGGCGCGCACAACGCCACCCCAAGCCGCGCCCGTACCGACGCTCGAACCGCACACGCCGGTGACCGCACCGCCACGCGGCCAGACGCTGGGTGCCGCCGCAGTCCCCGGTGAACCCGATGCGGCCGCAGTGCGGACCATGTGGCCGGCGGTGCGCGATAGGGTGCGACAACGGAGCCGCACCACCGAGGTGATGCTGGCCGGCGCCACAGTGCGTGCCGTGGAGAACAACACACTGGTACTGACCCATGAATCGGCGCCATTGGCCAGGCGACTGAGCGAACAACGCAACGCCGACGTCATCGCCGAGGCACTGAAAGATGTGCTCGGCGTGGATTGGCGGGTGCGGTGCGAGACAGGCATGCCAGCAACCGCCGAGGCGCCCGGCGCGGACGTCAACCCCGCTGAGCGTGCCGCCGAGGAGGAGCGCATGCTGGCCGAGGCGGGGCGTGACGCCGTCGCGGAAACGCGGCGCGACCCCGAGGAAGTGGCGCTCGAATTACTGCAGAACCATCTCGGCGCCCGGCGCATCGACAATGGCTAGCCGCCGGGTGAAGTCCCGGTGGTGGCGCGACGCTTAGGGCTGCCACCACGGCCGCAGCGGCAGCTCATCATAACCCCGCTTGTCGACGTTGCTTGCCAGCACGTGATGTAGCTGAATCGTGTTCCGCTCGAAGCCTACTCGGGAAGCCGCCATGTAGAGGCCCCACACCTTGGCGGTGGGCAGGCCGACTTCGGCGACCGCCTCGTCCCAGTTCCTGACAAGGTTGTGACACCAGTCGCGCAGCGTCATCGCGTAGTGGTGGCGGAAGTTCTCCTCATGCAGCACCTCAAAGCCCGCTTCTTGGATTTCGGTGATGATGCGCCCTGCCCCGGTCAACTCCCCATCGGGGAAGACATAGCGGTCGGTGAAGCTGCCGGCCCGGAATGCCGACCTGTTGTCGGGGCGGGTGATGCAGTGATTGAGCAGCAGGCCCCCGGGGCGCAGCTTCCGCTTGAGGAAGCCGAAGTAGGACGGGTAGTTCTTGACCCCGATGTGTTCGGTCAAGCCGATCGATGAGACCGCGTCGAACCCGGTCTCGGGAACATCGCGGTAATCGCAGTGGCGTACCTCGGCCAGCTCTGAGAGTCCTTCGTCACAGATCGCCTTTTGCGCCCAGGCGGCCTGCTCTGCGGACAGGGTGGCACCGGTGGCGCGCACACCGCGGCGGGCCGCGTAGCGGACCATGCCGCCCCAGCCGCAGCCGACGTCGAGCAACCGGTTGCCGGGTTTTAGGCGCAGCTTCTCAAAAATCAGCCGGTGCTTGTTTTCCTGGGCCTCCTCCAGCGTGGCGTCCGGGTGCGGGTAGACCGCGCAGGTGTAGGTCATCGACGGGCCGAGCACCATCTCGTAGAAGGCGTTGGAGACGTCGTAATGATGGTGGATGGCTTCGGCGTCGCGGGTTTTGCTGTGCCGCAAGCCCTCGGCGATCCGCCGCCACCGCGGTAGCGCCTCCTGGGGAGGCGGCGCGATCGGCACCAGGTGCTCGAAGCCGACCGAGCGGATGACGGCGGCCAGCACTCGCGGCGACGGCCGCTTGAACTCCAGCCTTTCGGCCAGTGTTTTCAGCAGTTCGTACGGGTCACCGGGGTGCACACCGCGCGGGTCCAGGTCGCCGGCGATGTAGGCGCGGGCCAGCCCGAGCTCGCCGGGCGCGGTGACCAGGTAGGTCAGGCCGCGCGGGCTGCGCAGGTCCAGGCCCAGCACCGCGTCGTCGGGCCCCGTGGAGCTGCCGTCATACGCGGCGAGCTTCAGCGGTTGCGGTCCGCCTCGGGTGAAGAGCGCCAAAATCTCCGCCAGGCTGAGCTTGCCGGCGGTGGTGCGGGTGGGTTCCTTGGTCGTCGTCATCGTCGTTGCACCGCCTTTGCGTAGAGATCGAGCAGACGCGCATCCGGGTCGTAGGTTTTCTTCACGGTTTTGTAGGTTTCTCCGCCGTAGAGTTCGTCAAACTCCTCGCGGGTGTAGTAGGAGTCGGAGTACAGCGACTTGTGGCCGTCGAGCTCGCCGACTTTGGCCTCGATCAACCGGTTCGTCGCGCCCTCGGTCGCGCCCGCCGGAACCGACGACCAGAACCCGATATTGACGTAGGTGCGGTCGGGCCGGATCGGGTACAGCGGCCAGCCGTCACGATCGCGCAGCCGCAGCGGGCACAGCCAGATCGGTGTGATGGGCACGGTTTTTAAGAACCATTCCAGAAACTCGGTGCACCGCTCGATCGGCACCTCGATGTCTTGCACCACGCGCTCGCGCGGCGGGCGGCCCCGGCGTTTCTCGATGCGATTGGCAATCCCAAGGCGCCGGTCTAAGGCCATCAGCTTCCAGTAGACGCTGCTGCGCCGGTAACGGCGCGGCCACAAACGGCGCACCCGCGGGTTCTGGGCGCCGAACGAACGCGAGCACCAAAACCAGTCGGTGTCCCAGCGCCAGAAGTAGTCGTGAATCGTCAACCGGTCTTCTTTGACCCCGGCGTCATGCCGAATCGAACGGTAGTAGATGTTTTGCCCGGTGTAGTCGCTGACCGGGCCGGGGGTGGTGGTCCGCACACCGACGCACAGATAGCTTTCGCCGGCGCTGAACACCACACCATCGAGATAATCCACGGGAACGCCGTCGAAACCCTTTGTGTCGACGATCCGGTCCATCGCCGCGGCCATCTCGGCCAACGAGTGAAACCGCACGTGCCGCAGCGCCACGAACGGCGTGACGGGCTCCAGCTCGATACGCAGTCTCGTCGAATAACCTAGTGTGCCATACGAATTCGGGAAAGCGCGGTATAGGTCGGCGTGTTGGCGGGGCGATACCGTGAGCAGTTCGCCGGCACCGGTGAGAATGTCCATCTCCAGCACGGATTCGTGCGGCAGACCGTTGCGAAACGACGCGGACTCGATACCCAAACCGGTGACCGCACCGCCCAGGGTGATGGTCTTCAGCTGCGGCACCACCAGCGGCGAGAGGCCATAGGGCAGGGTTGCGGCCACCAGGTTCTCGTAGGTGCACATTCCGGCCACATCGGCCGTTCGGGCCTCCGGATCGATGGAAATGACGCTGGTCAGACCGGAGGTGTCCAGACCCGGGGCGGTGCGTTTCGCCCGGGCGCGAAACAGGTTTGACGTGGGCTTGGCAAGCCGGACGGACGCCGTTGCGGGGATGGCTCGATAGCTCGCCAACAACCGCTCGACGCCCGCCGCGTACGCCGCTGATCCGACCGCTGCATCGGGCATCACATATACCCTAGTGCCCAGGGGCGGCTCGTGCACGACGCCGACACCCAGCGTGCCGCTACCGCGACGGAGGACAGGGGAGTCTTGCCATATGGGACAGATCAGCGCAGCCAGCACCGTGGTGATCAACGCTGAGCCGGCAACCGTCCTTGACGCCCTCGCCGACTATCAGACCGTCCGCCCGAAAATCCTGTCCCGGCACTTCAGCGAGTATCAGGTGGTGCAGGGCGGCAAGGGTCCGGGCACGGTTGCCAAATGGAAACTGCACGCCACCAAATCACGTGTCCGTGACGTACAAGCCAGCGTCGACGTCGCCGGGCACACCGTGATCGAAAAGGACGCGAACTCCTCCCTGGTCACCAACTGGACGGTGGCTCCGGCCGGAGCCGGGTGCAGTGTCACCGTGAAGACGTCGTGGACCGGCGCGGGCGGTGTCAAGGGTTTCTTCGAAAAGACCTTTGCGCCGCTGGGACTGAAGAAGATCCAGGCCGAGGTGTTGGCCAACCTGAAGAAGGAGCTCGAAAGCTAGCTCAGCGGGCCTGCGGTTGCGTACCCAGGAAGCCCACAATGCCACGAACCACGGCGTCGGCGTATTTCTGCCGGCCCGTGGGGGTCTCCATCAGTGCCGAGTCGGCAGGGTTTTTCATGTTGCCCAACTCCACCAAGATCGCCGGATACTGCGCCAGGTTGAGTCCGGCCAGGTCAGATCGCCCGTACAGGCCGTTTTGACCGATGTAGTTGGCCGGCGGAATACCCGAGGCGGCCAGCTGGTCGCGCATAATCCGCGCGAACTGCACCGACGGGCCGGCCTGGACCTGGTTGAGCGGGGGGGCCGAGTAGTTGACGTGGAAACCGCGTCCGGTCGGCGGGCCGCCGTCGGCGTGGATGGACACGATCGCGTTGGGGTGCACCGCGTTGGCCATGGCCGCGCGCTCATCGACGCACGGGCCCACTGACGTGTCGTCACCGCGTGACATGGCGGTTCGTGCCCCCAGCGCGTTCAGCTCGGAGCGGATCAGCAGTGTCGTGTCCCAGGCGAACGTGTGCTCCGGATAGCCGCTGCTGGTCGAGGTCCCGCTGGCCTGACAGTCCTTGGTGCCGC
The DNA here is from genome assembly GCF_018361265.1 of Mycobacterium sp. SM1. GTDB lineage: Bacteria > Actinomycetota > Actinomycetes > Mycobacteriales > Mycobacteriaceae > Mycobacterium. The sequence continues at coordinate 1,127,030 of NZ_JAFLNH010000001.1, read as the reverse complement.
CGCGGCCGTTGGGCACCTGGCGGGTGATGGAGGCGTCGTTAGCGCCGTTGTGCCCGGGGTCGAGGAACACGATCATGCCGGCGATCGTTGCGGGCATCGCGGTTGCTGCGGGGATGCTCAGCATCGAGGCACCGAGGAGTACACCGGCGGCCATTGCGACGCCGACACGTGGGCAAACGAGCGCGTGCACTGCGCTACCCTAGCGTGACGCCGGCTACGCTAGATGTCTCGAACCGCGTGAGAACCGCAGGTGACACCAAGTCGAGACCACACTGCAAGGGAACCGTCATGCAACCCGGAGGCCAACCCGATATGGCGGCGTTGCTCACCCAGGCGCAGCAGCTGCAGCAACGGCTGGTCGAAGCCCAGGAGCAGCTGGCCCGCACCGAGGTACACGGTCAAGCCGGCGGGGGCCTGGTGCAGGTCACGGCGAAGGGCAACGGTGAGGTGGTAGCGGTGCAGATCGACCCTAAAGTCGTGGACCCCGAGGACATCGAAACCTTGCAGGACTTGATCGTGGGTGCACTGGCCGACGCGTCCAAACAGGTCACCAGCATGGCGCAGGCCCGGCTGGCACCGCTGGCCGGTGGGATGGGCAGCGCGCTAGGCATCCCGGAGTCCTGAGTTGTTCGAAGGACCGGTCCAGGACCTGATCGACGAGCTCGGCAAGCTGCCGGGTATCGGGCCGAAAAGCGCGCAGCGCATCGCTTTTCACTTGTTATCTGTCGAGCCGCCGGAGATCGACCGGCTGACTGCGGTGCTGGCGAAGGTTCGTGACGGAGTACGGTTCTGCGCGGTGTGTGGCAACGTCTCCGACGCCGAGCGCTGCCGCATCTGCGCCGACCCGCGCCGTGATGGCTCGCAGGTGTGCGTTGTGGAGGAGCCGAAAGACATTCAGGCCATCGAGCGCACCCGCGAATTCCGCGGTCGCTATCACGTGCTCGGCGGTGCGCTGGACCCGCTGTCCGGGGTCGGCCCCGAGCAGCTGCGCATCCGCGAGCTGCTCAACCGGATCGGCGAGCCGGCCGACGGTGCGGAGATCACCGAGGTCATCATCGCCACCGACCCCAATACCGAGGGTGAGGCGACCGCTACTTACCTGCTGCGGGTGCTGCGCGATATTCCGGGGCTGACCGTGACGCGGCTGGCATCCGGACTACCGATGGGTGGCGACTTGGAGTTTGCCGACGAGTTGACGCTAGGCCGCGCGCTCACCGGCCGGCGCGCCATGGTTTAGGCGCCTGCGCCCGCAACCGCTCGCGGCGCAGCAATTCCACCTCCGCGAGCTCCAGCGGCGCCAGCTTGCCAACCACTCGGGTCAGCAGCAGGTCGGCCAGCTCGGGATTGCGGGCCAGGCACGGGCCGTGCATGTAGCTGGCGATGACGCTGCCCTGCACCACGCCGTCGAAGCCATCGCCCAGCCGGTTGCCCGTGCCCTTGCGCACCACGCCCAGCGGCGACGCCCCGGCACCCAGGACCGTCCCGCCGCGGTGGTTTTCGAAACCGGTCAACGGCTGGGTCAAGCCGGCCAGCACGGGCTCGCTGACCAACTCGCCGATGGTGCGTTTCGCCTGCGGTGACGTGGTCACGTCGAGCAGGCCCACCCCCGCGACCCGCTCCCCCGCCGAGGTCTCATACCACTGCCCGAGCACCTGGATCGCCGCGCAAATGGCCAGCACCGGCACATCCCGGGCGGCGGCGCGCTGCAGCCCGGGATGCCTGATGAGGTGCTGGGTGGCCAGTCGCTGCGCATAGTCCTCGGCACCGCCCAGCGTGTAGAGATCCAGCGACTCGGGAACCGGGTCGGCCAGCGTGATCTCGATGATCTCCGCGGCAATGCCCCGCAAAAGCAGTCGCTGCTGCAGGACCACCGCGTTGCCACCATCGCCGTAGGTGCCCATCACGTCCGGCAGCACCAGCCCGATCCGCACCGCCGAGTCGGTCACGCGGGTCATTTGAGCCGCGCCAAGCGCCGTTGGAGCTGCAGAAACGCGGTGTAGTTGGCGACGACCTCCACCCGCCCGGGCGGGCATGACGCGATGGCCGCCACCGGGTCGTGCACCAGGGTGTGCCGCACGCGGGCGTATTCAAGCCGTACCGCCAGGTCGGTGCCCCGTTCGCCGGCGGCTACCACCGGGGGGTGCTCGCGCCGCTTATCCTCGTCGGCTTCGCCTCGGGAGGCGCCAGCGCCTCGTGGCCCGCCGGGCTGATCGGCCAGCCGTTCGAAGCTCACGTCCCACAGCCACGACAGGTCCTCGCCGTCGGCAACTCGCCCGTTCACGGCGATCACCACCCCGTCCGCGTGCGTGTCCACCATCGACAGCGCCTCCTGCCATCCCGCGGGATTTTTGGCCAGCAGCAGCCTGATGACGTGCTCACCGAGGCGCCAAGTCCGGTAGCGTCCGGCGACTTCGTCGACCCTTGACACGGCCGTCACCGCGCTCGCCGGATCCACCCCCAGCGTGACGGCGGCGGCTACCGCCTGGGCGGCGTTGCCGCGATTCACCGAGCCGGGCAGCGCCAGCCGCATCGGCAGCGCCAGCCCGTTGGGCCCATAAAGCGTGTCGTCGTCGAACCACCAGTGCGGGTTGGGCCGCTTGAAATCCGCTCCCGTGGAATACCACTGGCCGTGCTCACGAACGATGACCTGGCCGCTGCGCGGGCAGCTGACCGAGTCGCGTGACCACGCGCCGCCCGCCGCCACCCACACCACCTGCGAGCTGTCGTAGGCCGCCGACGTCATCAACACGTCGTCGCAGTTGGCGACGACGACGGTCCTCGGGTGCCGGGCGAGACCGGCCCGCAGGGTGCGTTCGATGACGGCGATCTCGCCGACGCGGTCCAGCTGGTCGCGCGACAGGTTGAGCAGGACGACGAGGGCGGCTTCCATCGCATCCAAGACGTGCGGCACGTGCATCTCGTCGACTTCCAGCACCGCCAGCTTGGCGTCGCGATCCGCGGCCAGGGCGGCCACCAGGCCGGCGTCCATGTTGGCGCCCTCGGCGTTGGTCGCCACCACGCCCAACGTCCGCAGGGCGGCGGCGGTCATCCGGGTGGTGGTCGACTTGCCATTGGTGCCGGTGACGATGACGGTGCGCCGCCCGGCACCGAGCTGGCGCAGAACCGAGCGGTCCAGTGCGATGGCGACCAGACCACCGATCATCGCTCCGGCGCCGCGCCCGGTGACCCGCGACGCCCATCGCGCGCCCGCCCCTGCGGCGAGGGCGAGACGTGCCCGGGTGGTGATCACCGGCGCAGTCTAAAGCGCGCCGAACACCTGGCTGCGGCAGAGGCGGCGTCGCAGCAGGGCGATTTGGCCGAGGTAGTGGGCCGAAGCGTGCGACACGTCTTACGTTCACGACACGGGTCAGCGTGACCCGGCGACGTCGGTGCGGCGTGCCATCCTCAATTCATGCGGATGCTCCGGTGGAAGGCCCGGGGATGAGCTGGGGTCGGCCGGCCACCGATCCCAGCGGGGGCTGGGCCGTCGTCGACGTCGAGACGTCGGGTTTCCGGCCCGGTCAGGCGCGGATCATCAGCCTGGCCGCGCTCGGCCTGGACGCCGGCGGGCGACTGGAGCGATCCGTCGTCAGCCTGCTCAACCCCGGGGTTGACCCCGGCCCGACCCATGTGCACGGGCTGACCGCCGCGATGCTCGACAACCAGCCACGGTTCGCCGAGATCGTCGATCAGGTGGTCGAATTGCTGCGCGGCCGCACCCTAGTCGCGCACAACGCCGCGTTCGACTACGCGTTCCTGGCCGCCGAGGCCGAGATGGCGGGTGCGGAGTTGCCGGTCGACACCGTCATGTGCACCGTCGAACTGGCCCGCCGGTTGGACCTCGGTGTTGACAATTTGCGGTTGCAGACGATCGCCGCGTATTGGGGCGTAGCGCAGCAGCGACCGCATGACGCGCTCGACGACGCGCTGGTGCTGAGCCGGGTTCTTCCCGCGGCGCTGAGGCGGGCTCGTGAGCGTGGTGTGTGGCTGCCCGTGCGTCCGGTCACCCGTCATTACTGGCCCAATGGCCGGGTCACCCACGAGGAGCTGCGACCACTGAAGATGCTGGCGTCACGGATGCCGTGCCCCTATCTCAACCCGGGCCGGTATGTCCGGGGTAAGCCGCTGATCCAAGGGATGCGAGTGGCGCTGACAGCGCAGGTGACACGGACGCAAGAGGAGCTCATCGAGCGCATCCTGCATGCTGGGTTGGCCTATGCCGATACCGTCGACCCGGACACCTCGCTGGTGATCTGCAACGAGCCCTGTCCCGAGTGTGGCAACGGTCATCTGGCCCGTCAGCTGGGCGTGCCGGTGGTCTCCGATGGGTATTTCATGGCGCACGCCGAGGACGTCGTCGCCGGCACGTGCACACCGCAGATCGCCGACGCGAGGGCCGCAGGGGGACAGGCAGGGGGACAGTACGCATTGTTCTGACCACGGTTCGGCGAAAGCGGCGGCCTTCGACAACCGAACTCAGTGCGGTTCAGCCCCGGCAGGCGCGGTTCACCGCCGAGACCACCGCACGCAGCGACGCGGTGGTGATCGAGGACGCGATGCCCACACCCCACACCGGCTGGCTGCCCGGACTCCCTGGGTGCGGACCCGCTGCGCCCGGCTGCGCCGCGCTGGCGATCCGCACCACGGAAGCCTCGACATAGGCCGCAGCCTGCGCCTCCTCACCGACGGACATCGCATGTTCGGAGTAGTCCAGGATGTGGACGTGGAAGCCGATGTGGCTCAGCGCGTCAACGAACGCGGCCAGCGGGCCGTTGCCGGTGCCGCTGATCTCGGTCTCCACGCCGTCAACCTTCACCACGGCTTCGATACGGTCCGTGCCCCCGTCGACCTGCGACGCGATAACCCGCTGCTTCATCCACTGCAGCGGGCGAACCGGTGCCAGGTACTCCTCGGCGAAGGCCTCCCATATCTCTTTCGGCGAGACTTCACCGCCCTCACCGTCGGCGATCTTCTGGATAACGCGGCTGAACTCGATCTGCAACCGCCGTGGCAGCGCCAGGCCGTGGTCGGTCTTCATGATGTAGGCCACCCCACCCTTGCCCGACTGGGAGTTGACCCGGATCACTGCTTCGTAGGTGCGCCCAACATCGCGCGGATCGATCGGCAGATAGGGCACCTGCCACAGCATGTCATCGACATCGGAGCCGGCCTCATCCGCGGCGCTCTTCATCGCGTCCAGCCCCTTGTTGATGGCGTCCTGATGGCTGCCGGAGAACGCGGTGTAGACCAGGTCACCGCCGTAGGGGTGTCTTTCGTGCACCGGCAGTTGATTGCAGTACTCCACGGTGCGCCGGATCTCATCGATGTTGGAGAAGTCGATTTGCGGATCGATGCCACGGGAGAACAGGTTGAGCCCCAGCGTCACCAGGCAGACGTTGCCGGTGCGCTCCCCGTTGCCGAACAGGCAGCCCTCGATTCGGTCGGCACCCGCCTGGTAGCCCAATTCGGCTGCAGCGACGGCGGTTCCGCGGTCGTTGTGCGGATGTAGGGAAAGGATGGCGGACTCACGCCATTTCAAATTGCGGCTCATCCATTCGATGGAGTCGGCGTAGACGTTGGGGGTCGCCATCTCGACGGTGGCGGGCAGGTTGAAGATAATCGGATTGTCCGGAGTCGGGCCGATAACGTCACCGACGGCGTCGCACACCTGCTTCGCGTACTGCAGCTCGGTGCCGGTGTAGGACTCCGGGGAGTACTCGAATCGCCACTGCGTGCCGGGATATTTGGCCGCTTCTTCGAGGCATTTACGGGCGCCCTGCACCGCGATCTCCTGCACGGCGGCGCGGTCGGCTCGAAACACCACACGCCGCTGCAGGATTGACGTCGAGTTGTAGAAATGCACGATCGCTTTCGGCGCGCCACGACATGCCTGGAAGGTACGCTCGATCAGCTCCGGACGGCACTGGGTGAGCACCTGGATGGTGACGTCCTCGGGTATCGCGTCTTGCTCGATGATCTCGCGGACGAAGTCGAAATCGGTCTGGCTCGCCGACGGGAAGCCGACCTCGATCTCCTTGTAACCCATACGCACCAGCAGGTCGAACATGCGGCGCTTGCGCGCGGGGCTCATCGGGTCGATCAGGGCCTGGTTACCGTCGCGCAGATCCACCGCGCACCACAACGGCGCTTTGTCGATGACGCGGTCGGGCCAGGTGCGGTCGGGCAGGCTGATCGGTTCGACCTCCTCGGCATAACTGCGGTAGCGGTGGATCGGCATACTTGAACCGCGCTGGGTGTTCCAGGCGGGCTGGCCGGGATAAGGCGCCCCCACAGGCTTGGTGATGGTGCGAACCGATGTAAACGTGTCCGCGTCGGCGGCAGAAGTCGGGGAAAAGCTTGTCACAGTGAATTGCTCCAGGGATACGGGAAAGGGACCTCAGACCGGCGCATCGCCAACACCCGCGACGGGAAGCCGGTCCGGATCAGACCCCGCCGCGGCGTCCAAGAAGGAGCACCCGCTGCACAGTGTGTACTCTACCGCGGCGGGTCCCGCTACCGAAACGCCGGTCCGGCCCGGGGGTGCCGGTGCCACCGGCGGCGTTCACCGGCGCGCCGGGTGCCGCGCCTGGCCCGCGTTGTCGCTGGACGGGCCCACGTATCCTGTTGTGGACCTACACCCAGCGATGCTGGTGAATCCGAGAGGGTGACAGTGGCGCTCGTCGTGCAGAAGTACGGTGGTTCGTCGGTGGCCGACGCCGAGCGAATCCGCCGCGTGGCCGAGCGCATCGTAGAGACCAAGAAGCAGGGCAACGACGTGGTGGTGGTGGTGTCGGCCATGGGTGACACCACCGACGCCCTGCTGCAGCTGGCCCAGCGGGTGTGTCCGGTACCGCCTCCCCGCGAACTGGACATGCTGCTGACCGCCGGTGAGCGCATCTCCAACGCGCTGGTGGCTATGGCCATCGAGTCGCTCGGCGCTCAGGCGCGCTCGTTCACCGGTTCGCAGGCCGGTGTCATCACCACCAGCACCCACGGCAACGCGAAAATCATCGACGTCACCCCGAGCCGGCTTCGATCCGCCCTCGACGAGGGCCAGATCGTGCTGGTCGCGGGTTTCCAGGGGGTCAGCCAGGATACCCGGGACATCACCACCCTGGGCCGCGGCGGTTCGGACACCACGGCGGTCGCGCTGGCCGCCGCGCTGGGCGCCGACGTCTGCGAGATCTATACCGATGTGGACGGTATTTTCAGCGCCGATCCCAGGATCGTGCCCAACGCCCGCCGGCTGGACACCGTCACCTTCGAAGAGATGCTGGAGATGGCGGCCTGCGGCGCGAAAGTGTTGATGCTGCGTTGCGTGGAATATGCCCGCCGCTACAACATCCCGGTGCACGTTCGCTCGTCGTATTCGGACAAGCCCGGCACCCTGGTTGCCGGATCGATCGAGGACAAACCCATGGAAGACCCTATCTTGACCGGAGTGGCCCACGACCGCAGCGAGGCCAAGGTGACCGTGGTCGGACTGCCCGACCTTCCGGGCTATGCGGCCAAGGTGTTTCGCGCGGTCGCCGATGCCGACGTGAACATCGACATGGTGCTGCAAAACGTGTCCAAGGCCGAAAACGGCAAGACCGATATCACCTTCACCTGCTCACGCAGCAGCGGGCCCACCGCGGTGGCCAAGCTGAACTCGCTCAAGAATGAGATCGGCTTCACCGAGGTGCTCTACGACGACCACATCGGCAAGGTCTCGCTGATCGGGGCGGGCATGCGCAGCCATCCCGGCGTCACCGCCACGTTCTGCGAAGCGCTTGCGGCCATCGGGGTCAACATCGACCTGATTTCCACCTCGGAGATTCGGATCTCGGTGCTGATCAAGGACACCGAACTGGACAAGGCGGTGCGCGCGCTGCACGAGGCGTTCGGCCTTGGCGGCACCGAGCAGGCGACCGTGTATGCCGGGACGGGACGGTAATGGTCGCGCTCGGGATCGTCGGCGCCACCGGTCAGGTAGGCCAGGTGATGCGCACCCTGCTTGAGGCGCGCGACTTTCCCGCCACGACCGTGCGGTTTTTCGCCTCCGCTCGCTCACGGGGCCGCAAGCTTGCCTTCCGCGGCCAGGAGATCGAGGTTGAGGACGCCGCCACCGCCGACCCGAGCGGGCTAGACATCGCTTTGTTCTCCGCCGGGGCGGCGGTGTCGCGGGTGCAGGCGCCGCGCTTCGCCGCCGCCGGGGTGACGGTGATCGACAACTCCTCGGCATGGCGGAAGGATCCCGATGTCCCGCTGGTGGTCTCCGAGGTGAACTTCGACAGGGACGTGCGGCACGCCCGCGCCCTCCCGAAAGGCATCATCGCCAACCCCAACTGCACCACGATGGCCGCGATGCCGGTGCTCAAGGTGCTGCACGATGAGGCCCGCCTGGTGCGCATGGTGGCCGCCACCTATCAAGCGGTCTCCGGCAGCGGTGTGGCCGGGGTGGCCGAACTGGCCGAGCAGAGCCGCGCGGTTATCGACCACGCCGAGCAGCTGGTACACGACGGCAGCGCCGTGCAGTTTCCGGAGCCGAGCACCTACGCCGCGCCGATCGCGTTCAACGTGGTTCCATTGGCCGGCGCCCTGGTCGATGACGGCTCCGGCGAGACCATCGAGGACCAGAAGCTGCGTGACGAAAGCCGCAAGATCCTCGCCATTCCGGATCTGCTGGTCAGCGCGACCTGCGTGCGGGTTCCGGTGTTCACCGGCCACTCGCTGTCGATCAACGCCGAGTTCGCCCGGCCGCTTTCCCCCCGACGAGCCCGCGAACTTCTCGACAGCGCCCCCGGTGTGAAGGTGGTCGAGGTGCCGACGCCGTTGGCTGCCGCCGGTGTCGACGAGTCGCTGGTCGGGCGGATCCGACAGGATCCCGGCGTGCCCGACGGGCGCGGTCTGGCGCTATTTGTCTGCAGTGACAACCTGCGCAAAGGGGCGGCACTCAATACCATCCAGATCGCCGAGCTGCTGCTCGCCGACTTGTGACCCGCGGGTGAGCTCGGCCCACGCCCGCCGGGTCACACGGTCATCGCTGATGGCCGCGTCGATGGCGTGTTTCCTTGTACCCCAAGGAGTATGGGCGGCAAATGCCGATCCTCCCGCACCCAGGCCCGAGCCGATCTTGCAGCCGTTGGCGCCCGGTGAGGTATTGCGCATCGGCCCGGCAGCCGGCACCGGAACCCCCACCCGTGACTATGGCATCGGCGCCACCGACCTGTGCGCCTTCATGGAATTCCCCGCCGGAGTGTTGCAAATCTGCGGCGACAGCTTCCCGGGGCAGGGGGTTGGCTTCGGCCGGGGATACGCACCGATCGCGCTGCGTGTCGAGACCGGCTCCGTCGACAACCCGGCTGGGGTGCGCTACTTCGGCGTCATGGGCGTCGATAAGCCTCTGCTGGCCGACCCCACGCCACCGGGCGCATCTCAGCTGCCCGCCGGTGTGGTGCAAATCAACCGCCAGAGCTACCTGCTGGTGACCACCGCCGTCAACCTGGTGCCGCAGAATTCGCGGCTGGTGAAAGCCAACCCCGCGGAGGGTAATTGGCCGACAGTTCCCGGATCCATCCGGGAGGCGTCCTACCAGGATGGCCGGCAGACGCAGATCAGCGGATATTACGACCCGATCCCGACCGCCGACTCTCCGAGCGGCTGGGTGTACATCGTGGCCGACAGCTTTGAGCGCACCCAGCCCGTGGTGCTGTACCGCGCCACGCCGGAGGCGTTCACCGACCGCTCCCGCTGGCAGGGCTGGGCGTCCGACGGCGGCTGGAACAAGCCGCCCACGCCGTTGTGGGGTGACAAGGTCGGGGAGATGAGCTTCAAGCAGATCGACGGCAAGGCGGTGCTGTCGTATTTCAACGCCAGCACCGGCGACATGGAAATCCGAGTGGCCGATGACCCGACGGCGCTGGGCACCGCGCCGGTGACCACGGTGGTGCGGCACGACGAGTGGCCTGAACCCGCCGACAGCCTGCCGCCACCCTACGACAACCGGCTCGCGCAGCCCTATGGCGGCTACATCTCGCCGGGCTCGACACTCGACGAAGTGCGGGTATTTGTCAGCCAGTGGAACAACACCGATCCGCGCGCCCGTGCGCCCTACCGGGTCATCCAGTTTGCCGTCAACCCGTATAAGCCCGAGCAAAGCTAGGCGAGCTTGCCCATAGCAATTGCCTCATAGCAATTGCATAGCCAGCACATAGTCACCGCTATGGTTTGCCGGACAGTGTGTGAGACATGACCGAAACACCAGAACCCATCACCGGGCGAACCCCGCCCGTCACTACTGCACCGCACCAACCCAATCGGCTCTACCAGGCTGCGGCCTGGGTGGCGATCGTCGCCGGCACCGTGTTCGTCGTCGCGGTCGTGTTCTTTAGCGGCTTCGTCCTGGGCAGGCACGCTGGGCCACACCACTTCCTTCCCCGTCACCAGCACCACAACGCCGTGTTTCACCCGCGCCATGCGCACCGGGGGCCAGGGCCGGTGACACCGGGAGGCCCGGCCCGTGGGCCGGGCGGCCAGATTCCCGGCCCCGGCCAGCCGCCGGCCTCCATCGCACCGTCGGCCCCTTAACCCGAACGTCAGGCAATCGGATGCGGCCCGGCGCTCTCCAGAGGGCGCCGGGCCGCGCCCGTCCGACGGCGTGTCGGGAGTGGGCGCCGTGACGGCAATTCTGCTCGACACACACCTCCTGCTAGGGCTGGTCGCAGCGCCCGAGCGCATCCCGTCGTCTGTTCGCGACCAACTGGCCGACCACAACAACGACCTGCTCGTCTCCGCGGCCTCAGCCTGGGAAATCGCCATCAAGACCGGATCGGCCGGCTTGGTTGCATGGCGATAGTATTCGATATATCGTTACATATCGGAATGATGTGCCGTCTCCTGTGGGAAAGCGACCTACGACCATGAGCCAACCACCAGCACCGAGCGGATGGCAGCGCGGACGCACCAAGACAGAACAGCAGACAGGGAAAGCGGAGGCGCTGACCGATCCTCTTACCCGCGGCGAGCCAGCAAGCAGCGGTGACGACGTACCGGTCGAGCTTGAGGCGATGGCCGAGCCCCCTCGTGCGCAACAACAAGCACGGCCGCAAGCCAGCGCGGAGCTTTATGAAGAGCTTCATGAAGACGTAGATGAAGACGTAGATATTTCTGATATTTCTGATATTTCTGACGTTTATGCCGGTTATGCGGGCGATGGTCCGGTCGAGTGGGAATCCGATGACCGCGAGGAGCCCGATGATGTTGAGGAACCGGACTACGACGAGGAGCCCGACTACGACGAGGAGTCCGAATTCAAGCCCGGCTATGACGAAGAGCCCGATTTCGGCCCTGGCTTCGGCCCCTTCGACCGCGATGCAGGGCCCGGCCACCATCCCGGCCCGGGCCGCGGCCTCGAACCTAAGCTCGCCCCAGGCCCCAAACATGGTCCTGGCCGCCATCCAGGACCGCCCCACGAACACGGTCCCGGCTTCAAGAAACTCCCCGGAAAGAAGGCTCCCGGAAAGAAGGCTCCCGGAAAGAAGGCTCCCGGAAAGAAGGCTCCCGGAAAGAAGGCCCTTGGCAAGAAGGTGCCAGGGCCGAAGGGGCACGTTGGCCACCCTCCGCGACCACCGCATGAGGCCGGCTCTGGGCATCCCCCGCCACCGCCGCACGAGCACGGACCTGAGCGTGCCGGGGAAGCGGGTTTCGACCTCAGGCGCGGCCCCGGTTTTGGTTTCAGCTTCGGCTTGGGCGGCACTGGCGCTCGCCAGCGCAGCTTCGGCTCCAGCCGCCGTGGCCGTCGCGGCGATGTTCGCGCGGCCATCTTGACTCTGCTCGCCGAGCGCCCCATGCATGGTTATGAGATGATCCAGGAGATTACCCAACGCAGTCAGGACCTGTGGCGGCCCAGCCCGGGCTCGGTTTACCCGACGCTGCAGCTATTGGATGACGAAGGACTAATCACCGGCTCCGACAGTGAGGGCAGCAAAAAGCTTTTTGAGTTGACCGATGAAGGTCGTGCCGCCGCTGAGAAGATCAGGAGGCCCCCGTGGGAGGAAATCACCGAGGGCGTCGACTCAGGTCAGGTCGACCTGCGCACGGCGCTGGGTCAATTGTTCGGGGCGGTGGCGCAATCCGCGGATGGGGCCAGTCCGCAACAGCAGCAGCGCATTCTGGCCATTCTCAAGAACGCCCGCCGCGAGATCTACACGTTGCTCGCTGAATCCGAATAGCTGTGGTGACGAGCACCCCGAACGCCGCGAAGAGCGAGGCAATCTTCCGGGGGCTGTCAACTGTTGCGGCGTGGGTGGTCGGTAGTTGTCGGTGGTGTGCTGTAGGAACAGGGGTGTGAATCTGGCGGTGTGGGCTGAGCGCAACGGTGTTGCGCGGGTGGCCGCGTATCGCTGGTTCCACGCCGGGCTGTTGCCGGTGCCCGCCCGGCGAGTGGGTCGGCTGATTGTGGTGGATGAGCCGATCGGCGCGGCTGGCCGAAGATCACGCACGACCGTGTACGCGCGCGTCTCCTGGGCTGATCAGAAGGCTGATTTGGATCGGCTGGTGGCGCGGGTGACCGCGTGGGCCACGGCAAAACAGATCCCGGTCGACACGGTGGTGACCGGGGTTGGTTTTGCGCTCAACGGGCACCGCCGGAAGTTTCTCGCCGTACTGGGTGACCCGACGGTGAGTCGGATCGTGGTGGAGCGCCGGGATCGGTTCTGCCGGTTCGGCTCGGAGTACGTGCAGGCGGCGCTGGGCGCCCAGGGCCGTGAGCTGGTGGTGGTCGATTCCGCTGCAGTCGATGACGACCTGGTGGGCGATATGAGCGAGATCCTCACCAGTATGTGCGCTCGGTTGTATGGCAAACGCGCTGCGCAAACGGGGCCAAGCGCGCGCTTGCGGCCGCGGCGTCCGACGAGGTGGGGGTGGCCTGAGATGCCGCGTTTCGAGGTGCCCGACGGCTGGTGTGTGCAGGCGTTCTGTTTCACGCTGGACCCGACCGGGGACCAGGCCCGCGCGCTGGCGCGCCATTTCGGGGCCCGCCGCAAGGCCTACAACTGGGCCGTCGCCACGCTGAAAGCCGATATCCGGGCGTGGCACGCCACCGGTGTCAAGACCGCGAGGCCATCGCTGCGGGTGTTGCGGAAACGCTGGAATCAGGTCAAAGACGAGGTGTGCGTCAACAGCCAGACCGGCGCGGTGTGGTGGCCCGAATGCTCGAAAGAGGCCTACGCGGGCGGGATCGCCGCCGCGGTGGACGCCTACTGGAACTGGCAGAGCTCCCGATCGGGCAAACGCGAGGGCAAGCCGATGGGCTTCCCCCGGTTGAAGAAGAAAAGACGCGCCGCCGAGCGGGTGACGTTCACCACCGAGGCGATGCGCGTCGAACCGGATCGCCGGCATGTCGCCTTGCCGGTGATCGGCACCGCCCGCACTCATGAGAGCACCCGCCGCATCGAGCGACTCATCGCCAAGGGCCGCGCGCGGGTGCTGGCGATCAGCGCGCGGCGCGACGGCGCCCGACTCGACGCGAGCGTGCGGGTGCTGGTGCAGCGGCCGATTCAGCCCGGCGTGGCGCTGCCCGAGTCGCGGGTCGGTGTCGACGTCGGGGTGCGCCGGCTGGCGAGCGTGGCCAGCGCCGGCGGCGGCGTGATCGAACAGGTGGCTAACCCGCGCCCGCTGGGCGCGGCGCTGCGCGAATTACGGCGGGTGTCGCGGGCCCGTTCACGCTGTGTGAAAGGCTCCCGCCAATATCGTGAGCGCACCACGCAGATGTCTCGGCTGTATCGCCGGGCCAACGATGTCCGCACCCATCAGCTGCACGCTCTGACAACACGATTGGCCAAAACCCACGGCCGGGTCGTGGTGGAAGGATTAGACGCCGCCGGGATGCTGCGGCAAAAGGGCCTGCCGTGGGCTCGCGCCAGACGGCGCGGACTCTCCGATGCCGCCCTGGGCACCCCGCGGCGGCACCTGGCCTACAAAACGGGCTGGTACGGGTCACGGCTGGTGGTCGCTGACCGCTGGTTCCCGTCGTCGAAAAAATGCCATGCCTGCGGGCATGTCCAGGACATCGGATGGGACGAAAAGTGGCAATGTGCCACGTGTTGGCGGTCCATCAGCGCGATGACAACGCCGCGATCAACCTCGCGCGCTACGAAGAAACCATTAGCGTCGTCGGCCCAGTTGGGGCCGCCGTCAAGCGTGGAGCCGACCGTAAGACCCGGCCTGGCCGGGCAGGTGGCCGTGAAGCGCGGAAGGGACGCGGCCGCAAGGCCGCCGAACAACCCCGAGACGGGGTGCAAGTCGCGTGACCGCTAAAGATCACTCACTTGCAACGGCTTCTTATTCGGTCCACAAAATCAGGTTCCATGGCGGAAACCGTTTGAGCGGTCCCGCACATGGACCATGATTCAAGGCATGAGTGAAACACCTGAAACCCCGACCCAACAGAAGCCGACTTCTGCCGCCCCGCAGGTACCGCCAGCGGGTGGCCCACCAGGGGCCGCGGCGCCATGGCAGCCGGCACGGCCGAGCGGGCTTTACAAAGTTGCGGCGTGGGTCGCAATTGTCGCCGGTGTTGTCTTCATCGTCACGGTGATCTTTTTTAGCGGCTTTACGCTCGGTAGGCACTCCCACGGGTACTGGTATCAGCATCCTCGCCACGGCATGTTTATGCCCGGCGGCCCATCGGGCGGATCCCCGATGGGCCCAATGGGCCCGGGACAGTGGCTGTTCGTCTTTCCCGGCGGACCGGCGGGTCCCATGGGCCCGGGTATGGGCCCGGGCATGGGGCCGGGAGGTCCGGGTATGGGCCCGGGCATGGGGCCGGGAGGTCCTGGTATGGGGCCGGGTATGGGCCCGGGAGGGGCTGGAACCACCAGTCCGTCGACTCCCGCACCACGTCCCTGATCCTGAATTTCTGGATGGGCCGGTGACTTGACCGGCGCGTAAATGCTCGTAACTGCCGGTGTCCGGCCGGCACGCGCGACACGGGTGGCCCGGCGCTCGACACCTCGATAGCAACGGTTCACCGACCGGCTCCCACACCGGGCTGATCCGGCTGGTTACGCTGGAAAGCACGGACTGGCGGTTCCAGCTTCTGTTTGGTCGCCGGGGTTGGCATGATCAACCCATGAGCATCGAAGTCGTTTACACGGCAGAATCCACGGCGACCGGCGGCGGCCGCGACGGTCATGTCAGGTCAGCGGACGGCCGCATCGACTTTGACACGACACCGCCGAAAGCGATGGGCGGCAGCGGCGAGGGCATCAACCCCGAGCAGCTCTTCTCGGCCGGATACGCGGCCTGCTTCCTTGGCGCGTTGCGGCTGGTCGCCCGAAACGCCAACGTCAAGCTTGACGACGCGACCTCCGTCACCGTGCGGGTGGGTTTCGGCAAGGATTCCGAGGGCGGATTCGGATTGACCGGAAACATCGTCGGCTACCTGCCCGGCCTGCAGCAGAGCGTCGCCGACGATCTGATGCGCCAGGCCCACCAGGTGTGCCCGTATTCCAAGGCCACCAATGGGAACGTGGACGCAACGATCTCCGCGCAGGTCTAGTGGTGGTCGCCCCGGGTTTTCGCGCCGTGGCCGCTGCCGCCGTGGCGGCGGGGTGGCTGACGGGCTTGGCGGCGGGGCCGGTGGTGTCCGCGGCGGCCGGCCTATCGGAGCCGGGTGTGGTGAACTACGCGGTGCTGGGCAAGGGGTCGGTGGGCAACATCGTTGGCGCCCCAATGCGGTGGGAATCGGTGTCGACCGAGCCGTACCAGGCGTATTGGGTCGATGATCCGGTCTGCAATAACTGGGCCGATATCGGGCTGCCCGAGGTGTACAACGACCCGGACCTGGCGTCGTTCAACAGCGCGGTCACGCAGACGTCGGCGACCGACCAGGCACACTACGTCAAGCAGGCTGTCGGGGTCTTTGCCACCATTGACGCGGCGAACCGGGCCTTCCATCGGGTGGTTGACCGGACCATCGGCTGCTCCGGGCAGACGACGGCGATGCATCTGGACAACGGCACCACCCAGGTGTGGTCCTTTGAGGGCGGGCCGGCGACCGCCACCGACGAGGCGTGGACCAAACAGGAAGCCGGTACCGACCGTCGCTGCTTTACCCAAACCCGGCTGCGGGAAAATGTGCTGTTACAGGCCAAAGTTTGCCAGTCGGGCAACGGCGGTCCGGCGGTCAACGCGCTGGCCGGAGCCATGCAGAACACCCTCGGCCAGTAATGCGGCGCCGAGTTGAGAATCCGCTGTGCGGCACGTCCCGACGTTCTCGGCAGGTGTCGGTGCCCGCTGACAGAGGGACCGGGTGGGTATTGTGCGGCTAACCGCGCAACAGTGCAGCACGCACGCGGCGCGGACTCGAAGGGATCAAGGACATGGCGTTGGTGCCGCAGCTGGATAGCGCCCGCGTGGGGGCGAACGAGTTGGCCGGCTCGCAGGCCGCCGCGGACTACATCGCCGAGACGTGTTTGGCCGATGCCCCGCTTGGACGGGTCGGTTTGGAGGTGGAAGCCCACTGTTATGACCCGGACGATCCGCATCGCCGGCCGGGCTGGGACGAAATAACCGACGTTCTTGGGGGGCTTCCGGTGCTGCCGGGCGGCAGCGCGGTCAGCGTTGAGCCCGGCGGCGCCGTGGAGCTATCCGGTCCGCCCGTCGCGGGGGTTGCGGCGGCGATCGACAACATGACCCGCGATCAGGCGGTGCTGCGGACGGCTTTCAGCGAGGCCGGCCTGGGACTGGTGCTGTTGGGCAGCGACCCGCTGCGACCGCCGCAGCGGGTCAACCCCGGCGCACGCTACCGCGCCATGGAGCAGTTTTTCGCTGCCACCGGCACCGGGGCGGCCGGCGCGGCGATGATGACGTCGACCGCGTCGATCCAAGTGAATCTCGATGCCGGTCCGCAGGCCGGGTGGGCGGCCCGGGTACGGCTGGCGCACGCACTGGGGCCGATGATGATCGCCGTAACCGCCAACTCACCGCTGCTCAACGGGCGGTACTCCGGTTGGCTGTCAACCCGCCAACGGGTGTGGGGGGAGCTGGACTCCGCGCGCTGCGGACCCGTCCTGAGCGTCGGCGAAGAAGATCCCGCAACCGACTGGGCGCGCTACGCGCTCAAGGCGCCCGTGATGCTGGTGCGCAACCCCTCGGGTGGTGTCGCCGTGCCGGTGACGGCGTATGTGCCGTTCGCTGACTGGGCCGATGGGCGGGTCCCGCTGGGCGGGCGCCGGCCCACTGCAGCCGATTTGGACTATCACTTGACCACCCTGTTCCCGCCGGTGCGTCCGCGAGGCTGGCTGGAGATCCGTTACCTCGACGCCGTTCCCGATGCCCTGTGGCCGGCGGTGGTGTGCATGCTGGTGGTGTTGCTTGACGACCCGGCAGCCGCCGGCGTCGCCGCCGAGGCGGTCGAACCGGTCGCGACCGCCTGGGATACGGCGGCGCGCATCGGCCTGCGTGACCCGCGGCTGTATGAGGCGGCCAACCGATGCGTGGCGACCGCTGCCGAGCGGGCACCGGCAGAACTCAGCGAGACGATGCAACGGTTGATCTGCGCCGTCGAGCGGGGCCGCTGCCCGGCCGACGACTTCTCCGAGCGAGTGCTCAACCACGGCGTCGCGCCCGTGGTCGCACAATTGGCGCGGGGGCGCCCATGAGCCTGCGGGAAGGGCTGGCCCGTGATCTGACACGGGCTCGCGAGCGGACGCTGCGGCTGGTCGATTTCGATGACGCTGAACTGCGCCGGCAATATGACCCGCTGATGAGCCCGCTGGTGTGGGATCTTGCGCACATCGGTCAGCAGGAAGAACTGTGGCTGTTGCGCGGCGGCGACCTCAACCGGCCCGGGATGTTGCCGCCGGGGATCGACGGCCTCTACGACGCATTTGCCCACCCACGGGCCAGCCGCGCGAACCTCCCGCTGTTGCCCCCGGGCCAGGCCCGAGCGTACTGCCGGACGGTGCGAGCCGCCGCCCTGGACGCCCTGGATGCCCTGCCCGAGGACAGCGCGGCCGGGGATGCGGGCTTTGCGTTCGGGATGGTGATCAGCCACGAGCACCAGCACGACGAGACCATGCTGCAGGCGTTAAACCTGCGTCCAGGGGCACCGCTGCTCCAGTCGACGGCCACGCTGCCGGCTGGACGTCCCGGGCTGGCCGGGACGTCGGTGCTGGTATCGGGGGGGCTGTTCGTGCTCGGCGTCGACGCCGGGAGCGAGCCGTTCTCGCTGGACAACGAACGCCCCGCTCACGTGGTTCACGTGCCGAGCTTCCGGATCGGCCGGGTGCCGGTCACCAATAGCGAATGGCAGCACTTCATCGACGACGGCGGCTACCACCAGCCGCGGTGGTGGTCGGAGCGCGGGTGGGAGCACCGTCGGCGGGCCGGTTTGACCGCGCCGCAGTTCTGGAACGACGACGGCACCCGCACCAGGTTCGGCTGCGTGGAGGAGATTCCCCCCGACGAACCGGTCCAGCATGTCAGCTATTTCGAGGCCGAGGCCTACGCCGCCTGGGCGGGCGCCCGGCTACCCACCGAAATCGAATGGGAGAAGGCGTGTGCCTGGGATCCCGCCACCAACATCCGCCGCCGCTACCCGTGGGGATCGGAGGAACCTTCCGCACAACGCGCCAACCTCGGTGGCGCAGCGCTGCGCCCCGCACCCGTCGGCGCCTACCCGGCCGGTGCCTCCGCGTACGGAGCCGAGCAGATGTTAGGTGACGTCTGGGAATGGACCAGCTCACCGCTGCGACCCTGGCCGGGATTCGTCCCGATGATCTACCAGCGTTATTCGCAACCATTCTTCGGCGGCGACTACCGGGTGCTGCGCGGCGGCTCGTGGGCGGTGGAACCGGGCATCCTGCGGCCCAGCTTTCGCAACTGGGATCACCCGTATCGCCGGCAGATCTTCTGCGGAGTCCGGTTGGCGTGGGACGTCCCCGATGCCGGGGACACCGGCTGATGTGTCGGCATTTGGGGTGGCTTGGCCGGGAGGTCAGCATCTCCTCGCTGGTCTTGGATCCGCCACAGGGTCTGCTGGTGCAGTCCTATGCGCCGCGCCGGCAAAAGCACGGCATGCTCAACGCCGACGGGTGGGGAGTGGGGTTTTTCGACGGGAGCACGCCGCGGCGCTGGCGCAGCACCGCACCGCTGTGGGGTGACGCGTCGTTCGCCTCGGTTGCACCCGCGTTGCGCAGCCGGTGCGTGGTCGCGTCGGTGCGCTCGGCGAGCGCAGGGATGCCGATCGAGCCCAGCGCCACCGCGCCGTTCACCGACGGTGTTTGGCTACTGGCACACAACGGAATCGTCGACCGGGCAGTGCTGCGGACTACGACGATGCCCGAATCTATATGCGACAGTGCGCTATTAGCGGCTCTGATCTTCTCACGCGGTCTGGACGAGCTAGCGGAAACCATTCGGCAAGTCGGGGCTGCTGATCGAAATTCTCGGTTAAACATATTGGCAGCAAATGGTTCTCGGATGCTGGCAACCACGTGGGGAGACACGCTGTCGATTCTGCGTCGCGACGACGGCGTGGTGCTTGCCAGCGAGCCCTACGATGATGACGCCGAATGGGAGGACGTGCCGGACCGTTGCCTCGTCGAGGTCACCACGCAACGCGTCACGGTGACCACGTTGGACGGGAGAGGATCCCGATGACGCTGTCGCTGTCGAATCATCTGGGCGCCGACTCGGCGTATCGCGCACTGTGCCGCGACGTGTCCGAAGGTCTGCTTAAAACACCGAAGTCGCTCCCGCCCAAATGGTTTTACGATTCCGTCGGCAGCGAGCTGTTCAACCAGATAACTCGGTTGCCGGAGTATTACCCGACACGCACGGAGGCCGAAATCCTGCGTGCCCGTTCAGCGGAAGTCGCCGCCATCAGCGGAGCCGACACCCTGGTCGAGCTGGGCAGCGGCACGTCGGAGAAAACCCGCATACTGCTGAACGCGCTGCTCGAGTGTGGATCGCTGCGGCGCTTTGTGCCGTTCGATGTCGACGCGCGTATGCTTGAGGCCACCGCGACCGCCATCGCACGCGACTACCCGAATATCGAAATCGACGCCGTCTGTGGGGATTTTGAGAAACATCTGGAAAAGATTCCCGGCGGTGGCCGCCGGCTGTTCGTGTTTTTAGGTTCCACGATCGGCAACCTCACGCCGGGACCCCGTGCGGACTTCCTGGCGACGCTGACCGCTGTATTGCGCCCCGGGGACAGCCTGCTGCTCGGCACCGACCTGGTCAAGGACGCCAACCGGCTGCTGCGGGCCTATGACGACGCCGCGGGGGTGACCGCCCGGTTCAACCGCAACGTGCTTGCCGTCATAAACCGCGAACTTGACGCCGATTTTGACATCGGCGCCTATCAACATGTCGCACGCTGGAACGCCACCGAAGAGCGCGTCGAGATGTGGCTGCGCACAGACACGCCGCAGCAAGTTCGGGTGAGGGCTTTGAACCTCACCGTCGAGTTCGCCGTGGGTGAGGAGATGCTCACCGAGGTGTCGTGTAAGTTCCGGCCCGAGGCGGTGTCCGCAGAGCTGGCCGCGGCGGGACTGCGTCAGACTCGCTGGTGGACCGATGCCGCCGGCGACTTCGGGGTGTCACTGGCGGTCAAATGAGCTCCTGTGGCCGTGTCTCGCTCGGCCCTCGCCGCGGCCTTAATGGCCGCGGTGCCGGTGCGCATGACGTTTTGGGGCCCGCCTACGCCGCCACCTCCCAGGTATGTACCGGCTCGTTGGTGTGCATGCGCTCGCAGTACCGTCGCAGCATCTCGGCCAGCGCTGCGAGCCGCGTCATCCCGCGCTCTTGCAGGGCGCCCACGGTGGACACCTGCCAGTCGGCGCCGGTGCGGCCGGTCCTTGCGCGGCCCTCGATGACACCGAGGAAACGGTCTCGCATCTCGACGGCAACACCCCACCGTCGCAGGCCCTCGTCGGCCATCGGCAGCAACTGCCGCAGCACCAACTCCTTTGCCGCCATCTCCCCAAGACCCGGCCAGTACAGCCGGGCACCCAGACCGCGGCGCGCGGATTCGAGGAAATTAGCCTGGGCGGCTCCGAAACTCATCGTGGCCCACAGCGGGCGCTCCTCCTCGGACAGGGCGCGCAGCATGCCGTAGTAGAAGGCCGAATTCGCCAGCATGTCGATGACGGTAGGTCCGGCGGGCAGCACCCGGTTTTCCACCCGCAGATGCGGACGCCCATCGACGACGTCGTATACCGGGCGGTTCCACCGGTAGACGGTGCCGTTGTGCAGGCGCAGCTCCGGTAGTTGCGGGGCGCGTCCGGCGGCCAGCTCGGCGACCGGATCCTCGTCGGACATCTCGGGCAGCAGCGACGGGAAGTACCGGATGTTCTCGTCAAACAGGTCGAGGATGGAGGTAATCCAGCGCTCACCGAACCACACCCGCGGTCGCACGCCTTGCGCCTTCAGCACCTCCGGGCGGGTGTCGGTGGCCTGGGTAAACAGTTCGACGCGGGTTTCGGCCCATAGCCGGTGTCCGAAGAAGTACGGCGAGTTTGCGGCCAACGCCAGCTGCGGCCCAGCCAGCGCTTGCGCGGCGTTCCACTTGCCGGCGAAATCATCAGGAGACACCTGAAGATGTAATTGCATGCTGGTGCAAGCGGATTCAGGAGCGATGGACGTGGAGTGCAAACTTAGGGGCTCCGGGCCGCCGATGTCGATGTGGATGTCCTCCCCGCGGGCGGCGAACACGGCGTCGTTGAGTGCCCGGTAGCGTGCCGACTCGCTCATCCACTCCCCGGTCAGGTGTTCGGGCATCAGTGTGGGCAGGATGCCGATCAGCACGGTATGGGCTCCGCCGGCATTGGCCTTGGCCTCGGCGGCATTCAGGCTGGCACGGATGTCGGCTTCCAGTTCCAGGCTGGCATGTCCATCAAGGGGCCGGGGTGGCACATTGAATTCGATGTTGTAGGCGCCTAATTCGGTCTGGTAGGCCGGGTCGGCGATAGCGGCCAGCACCCGTTGATTCGACATGGCGGGCTGATAGTGGGCGTCAACGAGGTGGCATTCGATTTCCATGCCGGTAAGCGGGCGATCGACCTCGAAGCTGGATTGCGAGAGCATGGTCTCGAAGACGTCCACACACAGCTGCAGCTTGCGCCGGTATTCCTCGCGGTGCGCGTCGTTGTAGCTGGTGCGCTTGACTTTCTCGCCCACACCGTCGATGCAACAGCTTCACCGGCGGCTACGCAACCGGGGTGCCACCTTTGACCTCACCGTTGCGATGGACGCAACGCGTCACGGCCGGCGCCAACCCTTCGGGTGGTTCACGCCACCACCTGGGCCATGATGGACGATTGCATGCAGTGAGCCCCGTCACCCGAAGGAGAGGAACAGTTGGCCGAGTTCGTCGCCTCCATCGACCAGGGCACCACCAGCACCCGCTGCATGATCTTCGATCACAGTGGCACCGAAGTGGCCCGCCATCAGCTCGAGCACCAGCAGATCCTGCCGCGCGCGGGCTGGGTCGAGCACAGCCCCGTCGAGATCTGGGAGCGCACCGGGTCAGCGGTGATGTCGGTGCTGAATTCCGGTAATTTATCGGCTAAAGATATTGCTGCACTGGGCATTACGAACCAACGTGAGACTACGCTGGTGTGGGACAGGCACACCGGACGGCCTTATTGCAATGCGATCGTTTGGCAGGACACCCGCACCGACCGCATTGCGGCAGCTCTGGATCGCGACGGCCGCGGAGAAGTGATCCGCCGCAAGGCGGGCCTGCCGCCGGCGACCTATTTCTCGGGCGGGAAATTGCAGTGGATTCTGGAGAACGTCGATGGGGTGCGTCAGGCTGCCGAACGCGGTGACGCCCTGTTCGGCACCGCCGACACCTGGGTGCTGTGGAACCTGACGGGTGGTCCGCGCGGCGGGGTACATGTCACCGATGTCACCAACGCTAGCAGGACCATGCTGATGAACCTGGAAACCCTGGACTGGGACGATGAACTGCTGTCGTTTTTCGGTGTTCCCCGGCAGATGCTGCCGGCGATCGCGCCGTCGTCGCCGCGGCAACCCTACGGGATTACGCTGAAATCCGGGCCTGTTGGCGGCGAGGTGCCAATCAGTGGAATCGTTGGCGACCAGCACGCGGCGATGGTTGGCCAGGTATGTCTGGCCCCGGGAGACGCGAAAAATACCTACGGAACCGGTAATTTCCTGCTGCTCAACACCGGCGAGAAGATCGTGCGGTCACGCAATGGACTGCTGACCACCGTCTGCTACCAATTCGGTGACGCGAAACCCGTTTATGCTCTGGAAGGTTCGATAGCGGTAACCGGATCTGCGGTGCAGTGGCTTCGTGATCAGCTCGGAATCATCAGCAGTGCGGCTCAAAGCGAAATGTTGGCCAGTCAGGTCGAGGACAACGGTGGAATATATTTTGTTCCCGCATTTTCCGGTTTGTTTGCTCCGTACTGGCGATCCGATGCCCGTGGTGCGATCGTGGGCCTTTCGCGCTACAACACGAATGCGCACCTGGCGCGCGCGACGCTGGAGGCGATCTGCTACCAAAGTCGTGATGTAGCCGACGCGATGGAAGCAGATTCTGGTGTTCGCCTTGAGGTTTTGAAGGTCGACGGCGGCGTCACCGCCAACGACTTGTGCATGCAGATTCAGGCCGATGTGCTCGGGGTGCAGGTGGTGCGACCGAGGGTCACCGAGACCACCGCTCTGGGCGCCGCCTACGCGGCGGGCCTTGCGGTCGGGTTCTGGGCGGACCCGGACGACCTGCGGGCTAACTGGCAGGAGGGCAAGCGGTGGAGGCCGACGTGGACCGCCGAGCAGCGCGCCGCCGGATACACGGGCTGGCGCAAAGCGGTGCAACGCACACTGAACTGGGTCGACGTGTCCTGATGCGGTGCGCCGCCATTACGTGCAGCGCGATGGCGATGCTGGCGGCGCAGCGGCCTCGACATCCTCGCTGCCACGGCGAGGATGTGACATTGTCTATTCGTCTGTTCCCGTGACTGTTCCCGTCTCTGTTCCCGCGGCTTAACGACGCGGGAAGGCCCCACCACCGCTGGGCGGTGGAGCGTGCTGCGGCTGCATTGGCGGGGGTTGCGCGGGGGGTGGCAACTGCGCCGGCGAAGGCCAAGCAACGGGTGCGCTGGACGGTGGCCACGGCGCCTGCGGGGCAGGTGGCCAAGCGGCGGGCCCGGTAGGTGGCGGCCGCAGGCGCGCCAGCTCGCGGCGGTGCCGCTCGGCGAGTACGGCGGCCAGCATCAGTTGCGGTGGAGTACCCGGCGGTGGCGGTGGCGCGATGCGGGCCAGTACATCGCCGGCGATCCGATAGGCCATTTGCTCGCGCAACTTTGGGTCGAGTTGTGGTGCCCGCGAAAGGAACTGGCGCGCAACCTCGGCTTGGCGCGCGCTCAGGCCGGACAACTGCAGCGAGGATGCCCACCATGCCAGCGACGGCGGCATCTCCGGGGCCGGGCCCAACCGTGGACCGCGTTCGTTGATCACCACCGTGCCGGCGAAGATGTCGCCGATACGTTTGGCTTTCGGCGACAATAGACTGCAGATCACCGCCGGACTCCCCGCTAACATCCAGATCTCCACCACCGACGCCAGCGCGCGAAACAGCGCCTGCCGGAAGCGTTCCGGACCCCCATCGTCGGACACGACTCGCAAGCCCATCACGATTTTGCCGATCGAGCGACCCCGGGTTGCCGTTTCGAAAATCAGCGGGTATCCAACCAGCGCCACTGCCGTGTAGATGATCAGAACGGCGGCGGTAAGCGCGTCGTCAAACCGGGTCAGGGTAGCCGCCCACAGCATCAAACCGAGCAGGTAGCCCACGATCATTACCGCGATGTCGATCAGCGCGCCCAGCGCGCGCACCGGCAGCTGCGCAATGCGCACGTCAAGCACGACGGCGTCGCCGGTCACCACCTCCGACATACAGCAAACGCTACCTGGTTTGTCGCGTGGCGACCCGCCGCCCTCGGCTGCGCCGAGTTTGCGATCGCCACGGGTTTGTCGCGTGGCGACCCGCCGCCCTCGGCTGCGCCGAGTTTGCGATCGCCACGGGTTTGTCGCGTGGCGACCCGCCGCCCTCGGCTGCGCCGAGTTTGCGATCGCCACGGGTTTGTCGCGTGGCGACCCGCCGCCCTCGGCTGCGCCGAGTTTGCGACCGCCACGGTAGGCTGCGCAGGGTGGATGTCGACGCGTTCGTGCTGGCCCACCGCGCCGTGTGGGATCGGCTCGAGCGGTTGATCGATAACCGTCGGCGGCTCAGCGGCGCCGAAGTCGACGAACTGGTCGAGCTCTACCAACGGGTATCCACTCACCTGTCGATGCTGCGCTCGGCATCGTCGGATCCGGTGTTGATTGGGCGGCTCTCGACACTGGTTGCGCGTGCCCGAGCGGTGGTCACGGGTGCGCACGCCCCGCTGGCCGCTTCGTTCACCCGCTTCTGGACGGTGGCCTTCCCGGTGGTGGCCTATCGCGCGTGGCGGTGGTGGCTGGCCACGGCAGTGGCGTTTTTTACCGTTGTATTGCTCATCGCCGTGTGGGTGGCCGGCAGCCCGGAGGTGCAGTCCACTATCGGAGCACCCAGCGACATAGACGAATTGGTCAACCACGACTTTGCCTCCTACTACCATGAGAATCCCGCCGGGTCGTTCGCCCTGCAGGTTTGGGTCAACAACTCCTGGGTGGCCGCCAAGTGCATCGCGTTCGCCGTCCTGCTGGGCGTGCCGATCCCGTTCGTGCTGTTGCAAAACGCCGCCAATCTGGGAGTCATCGCCGGTTTGATGGTTCAGGCCGGCAAGGGTGCCATCTTGCTCGGCCTGCTCACGCCGCACGGGCTGCTCGAGCTGACAGCGGTGTTCTTGGCGGCGGCCGCCGGAATGCGGTTGGGATGGTTGGTGATCTCTCCCGGTTACCGCCCGCGCGGGCAGGTGCTCGCCGAGCAGGGGCGTGCCGTGATCGCAGTCGCTGTGGGGCTGGTGGCCGTATTGCTGGTATCGGGGTTGATCGAGGCGCTGGTGACTCCGTCACCGCTACCGACGGTCCTTCGGGTCGCCATCGGCGTCATCGCGGAGGTGGCCTTTTTGTCCTACGTTGTCTACTTCGGGGGCCGGGCGGCGCGCGCCGGCAGAACCGGCGATATCGAGGACGCGCCCGATGTCATCCCGACGAGCTAAACACCGTGCCGGAGGCGACGGTATGCATACCAGGCCACGCAAAATGTGTGAGCCTTTGGCGGTGGAACCTCAAAGCCGCCCAGCGGCTTTCATCGCCAGGTAGCGGTCGGCCAGCGCCGGCGCGAGTGCCGTGGGCGCAGCATCGACCACCGCCACCCCGCCGAGATGCAGCCGCGACGCGATCACCTGCCGGTCAATGCGGGTCCGTTCGGCTGCCGCCGCGTCGTACACCGCGGCGGCGTCGGCTCGCCCACCGGCCAGTTCATCGACACGTGGGTCGGCCACCGCGGCCAGCAGAACGTGATGCCTGGCCGTCAATTGCGGCAACACCGGTAGCAGACCTTCCTCGAGTGCGGTCGCGTTGAGGTCGGTCAGCACCACCACCAGCGCACGCCTGCGGGCACGCCGGATTATGGTGGCCACCATTGCACGCCAATCCGGTTCGACGAGAGCCGGTTGGAGCGTGGCCATCGCCTCGACGAGTTGGGGGAGAACGTCGGCGCGTGACGCGCCGAATACACCGGCGCGAGCGACCCGATCGTAGGCCAGAAAGTCGACATGGTCGCCGGCTCGTGACGCGAGGGCGGCCAGCAGCAGCGCCGCGTCCATTGACCAGTCCAGGCGGGGCCAGCCGGCAGGATCGTCGGCGGTGGGGTCGACACCTACGCGGCCCGCCGCCGTGCGACCGGTGTCGAGCACGATGACAACGCGCCGGTCTCGTTCGGGCCGCCAGGTGCGGACCATGACGTCGGCGCGACGTGCGGTGGCGCGCCAGTCGATCGAGCGGACGTCATCGCCGACGACATACTGCCGCAGTGAATCGAATTCGGTGCCCTGCCCGCGGGTCAGCGTAGGCAACAGGCCGTCGATCTCGCGCAGTTTGGCCATCCGCGACGGCAGGTGCTTGCGGGACAAGAACGGCGGCAGCACCCGGAGCTGGGCGGGTACGAGTTGCGAGCGTTGCCGCCCGGCCATCCCCAGTGGGCCGATTGAGCGCGCAGTGACTGCGGCCGAACGCTGGTCGCCACGGCGAGCCGGCCGCAGCTGGGTGTCGACGCGTAGGCTGTGCCCAGCGGGGATGTCTACGGCGTGGATGTGCGGATGGGCGCGCGCGCTGGGTGTCCAAGCGTCACGAACCTGGCCGCGGAACCTGCGCCGGCCGCCGTTGTGGATTATCAGGCCGGCGCGCACCGGCTCGCCAAGCCGGGCCATAGCAGGGCCTGTCCTGGTGAACCGTAACTCGCGGGTGCTGGCCGCTAATCCGGCGTCGAGGGTTACCGCGGCCGCCAACGCTATCAGCAGGGCAGCGAAAGACGTTGCTGGCCAAGGTGACAAAGCTATCGGAAGGACGCCGATCAGCGCCGCAAGTCCGGTGCGCCCGGTGATGATCACTAGCGCGGCACGGGAACTGAGGCCAGGATTCCCTCGAGAATCCCGTCGGCCGTGGCACCTTCGAGCTCGGCTTCCGGGCGCAGCACCACCCGGTGTCGCAGCGCTGGCCGCGCCATGGCCTTCACGTCGTCCGGGGTGACATAATTACGCCCAGACAGCCATGCCCACGAGCGGGCCGAGGCCAGCACGGCGGTAGCGCCGCGCGGTGAAACACCCAGGCGCAGGGCGGGGGAGCCGCGAGTGGCCGCGACAATGTCGACGATGTAACCTAGCACCTCGTCGGCGACCAGCACCTGTGCCACCGCATCACGGCCGGCGGCCAGCTCCGCGGGCCCGGCCACCGGGTTGATCGCGGAGAGGTCGCGCGGGTCGAAGCCGCGGGCATGCCGGCCCAGGATTGCGATCTCCGAGTCTCGCGGTGGCAGCGGCACGGTCAGTTTGAGCAGGAACCGGTCGAGTTGGGCCTCGGGCAATTGATAGGTGCCCTCGTATTCGATCGGGTTCTGGGTGGCCGCGACGATGAACGGGTCGGGCAGCGCTTTGGGTTCACCGTCAACGCTGACCTGACGCTCTTCCATGGCTTCCAGCAGCGCGGCCTGAGTCTTGGGGGGTGTGCGGTTGATCTCATCGGCCAGCATCAGATTGGTGAACACCGGACCGGCCCGGAACACGAACGCGGCGCTGCGTGCGTCGTAGACCAGCGAACCGGTGACATCGCCGGGCATCAGGTCCGGGGTGAATTGCACCCGTTTGAACTCCAGCCGCAAGGCCGCGGCCAGGGCACGAACCAGTAGTGTTTTCGCCACTCCGGGAACGCCTTCCAGCAGGACGTGGCCCCGGCATAACAGCGCTATCACCAGGCCGCTGACCACGGCATCCTGCCCGACAACGGCCTTGGCGATCTCGGCGCGCAACGCCAGCAATGCTTTTCGCGCCGATTCTGCCGTCGCGCCGAGTGCCGATGCGGAAGCGGGTTGTGTCACAAGCGGGTGACCTGCCTTTCGATCTCGTCGAGTACGCGGGCAAGCTGCAGAAGATCGGTGTCGGTGGCCGGCGGTGGGCCGAACAGGTGGTGCGCCAACCAGTCCGAGCTTATCCCGGTGCGTTGCGCGACGGCGGCTACCACCACCGAAGCGGGTGTGCCGGCACCCAGCCCGAGCCGGGGTAGTAGCCGCCGCAGGGACGCGGTGCGCAGTGCTTGCGCGGCACGGTCGCGGGCGCGTCTGGATCGGTATAGCCGGCCACGCCCTTCGACCGTTTCCGATGCCCGCACGACGACGGGTAAGTCCTCGGCAACCAGCGGGCCGATCCGCCGGCCCTGCCACAGTGCGAGCAGTGCCACCACCAGCCATAGCTGCCAGAAAACCCAACTAACATTGTCCGGAATGACATCGAAAATTGTTCTTGAAGAAGGTGTTTCACTCTCAGCTCGTTGGGGGGCGAACCAGACGAGGCGAGGGTGGGCACCGGCGAGGTTCATCGCCAGCGCCGCATTGCCCGCACGCGGCAGCCCTTTGTTGGTCATGAAATCGCTGTTGCCGATCGCGGTGATGGTGCGCTCGCCGTCGCGGTAGCGGACCAGCACCCCGCCGTAACAGCTGGTCAACGCGGTGCCGTTGGCGGCGACATAGGTGGCACTCGGCCCAAATTGCACCGACCCAGCCCGATCCGCCTCCCGCAGAGAGCAATTCGGCATACCATCGACAACACTGATGCCGCCGCTGCGTAGCTCTGGCGCCAGCGCCGCTCGAGCGTGTGACGTGGGTTGCACCAGCAGCACATCGCCGGGGGCGCTCGCCAGCCGGCCTAGCAGTGCGTCGCTGGTCAGGTGCTGAGTCTGGGCCACCAGCAGCAGTGCGCCGGGGCGCGCAGCGCGCTCGACATCGGCGACAGTTGTGGCCACGACCACCTCGACGCCGTGGTCGCGCAGCAGCGCTGCCAGGGCGTGAGCGCCGTCGGGTCCGGTGGCCGCCGCGTCCATCCGGCCGCCGGGCCGCGGCGCGGCCAAAAAGGTGCCCAGCGCCGCGACGGCGACGATGGCGATCAGCGCTGCCGCCGGCCCCCGCCAGGTACGCCACCGTCGCAGCACGCGGTGGGCGGTGGGTTGGGACCGCGGTCCGGCGACCGTCATCGGATCGGTGTCCACGAGGTCAACGCTTCCGCCCGGGCGCCACCGGACGGCCCCGTGGATGAACGGGACCGGAGCTGATCGTCGAGGTCGACGATCAATCGGTATGCGGCCAGGGTTCCCGGGCATTCGCCGTAGGCAGCGTCATTGAAAATCGTCGCTGCCTGGTATAGCTCGTGAGCAAGGTGCGGCAAGGAAGCCGCGGCATCCTGGGCAAGCTCGATGGCTGTTCGGCCGGCGGCCGGGTTGATCACGCCGCTTTCCTCCAGCTGGCGAGCGACGGCGCGCATCCGGTGCCGGATCGCAGTGGCCCAATTTCCTGTCGCCGCATAGTTTTCAGCGGCAATACGATGTTGGTCGGCGCTGAGCTGGGTGGTGTCGAGCAGCTGGCGGTCGGGGGTGGTGCGCATGCTGCGGCGGATGGCGTGTAGGGCGACCATGACCGCGATCACCAGCATGACAACCAGTACGGTGATCGCGAACCATCCGCCGGGTATCGAGGCCCCCTTTTGTATCAGGCGGTACAGCAGCTCATCACCCCAGTCGTGGAATCGTTGGACCGGTGACTGTTTGGGATAGATCGCCTTGGCCAGTTCCTGCTGTGCGGCCTTGCGGGCGGTGTCGCGGTCAATGTCGATAGTGGGCATCCTCAGCCGGTCCTCATGCCGGCCGGCTCAGCCAGAGGTAGTCGGTGGAGGCCGTCGCGAACGGACCTCTGGCGGCGCCTGTTTGCAACACCAGATCGAACGCCTCGGCGCGCATCCGGCGGTCGGTGTACAACAGGACGACGACGCCCGCGC
Source organism: Mycobacterium sp. SM1 (assembly GCF_018361265.1). Classification (GTDB taxonomy): domain Bacteria; phylum Actinomycetota; class Actinomycetes; order Mycobacteriales; family Mycobacteriaceae; genus Mycobacterium. The sequence goes on along the minus strand of NZ_JAFLNH010000001.1, from coordinate 1,096,545 downwards.
TAAAGGGAGCGGTGACAATCTGGCCGATGGCCAATCCGAGGTGATTCAACGTGGTGCCGATGAGAAGCGGACCGGTGGCCGACGCCCCGGCGAGCAGCACTTGGCCGGCGAGGCTGAGCGGCGCCGCGATCGCAAAGCTGACCACGGCGACCACGACCGCAGCCAGCAGCCGGATGCCGAGTACCCGCCAGAAGCTGTGGCGCACCAGCGCGATCGATCTGATTATCGCGTCGGCAAGCGGCAGCCTTTCCAGCACGATGAGCACCGGCGCAAACAACAGCAAGGTGAAGAGGTAGGCCATCGTCGCAAGCAGAGCGAGTGTCAGCGGCAAGCCGACCAGAACGGCGGCGGCGCCGCCGCCGGTCGCGGCAATGGCGGCGATGATTGTCGCCACCAGCGCGATGAGTGAGACCGTCCCGGCGGCTTCCAGCGCCACCAGGCCGATCAATGCCGGCACCCGCCCGCGGACCTTGGACCATGCCTCACCGACGGTAATCGACGAGCCGAAAACGGCCCGCCCGACGACAACGGTGAGCACCCCGTTGAGCAGAATGCTAATTATCCAGGTGGCGAGGCCGGTGACACCGGTTGACAGCATCCACGTGCCGACGTCCCCCCATGTCGGCTGGTACGACGGCTCTGTCCGCATCCGACGGGTAACGGCCAGCGGCCCGGTCTCGGCGATCAGGGCGATGACCTGCATGATCAGCACCACGGCGGTGGTCAGTCCCAGCGTCGCCCTGGGATTGGCCCGGATGTAGCCGACCGCGCCGTTGAAGATATCGGCGAGGCTCAATGGCCGTAACGGGATGATTCCGGGTGTGAATGCTCCCGGGGGCAGCGGCGGGCCACCGTAGCCCAGTGGCGGATAGCCCGGTGGTGGGCCGTAGCCCGGTGGGGAATAGCCCGGTGGGGAATAGCCCGGTGACGGACCGTAGCCCGGTGGCGGACCGTAGCTCGGTGGCGGATAGCCCGGCGGGCCACCATAGCCCGGTGGCAGCTGGCCCGGCGGCGGATAGCCCGCGGCATCGTGGTTGAGAGGCTGATCACCGGGTTCCGGATAGCCCGGGTAACCAGGCGGCAGCATGCCCACTAAAAGCCGCCGCCGTCGTCGTCGATCATGGCTCCCATCCTGTCGGCCATCGGGGCAATTCTCAACGTTGCGGTCCGTACGTGCGTCCGGTTGTTCATCACACCTCCCGGTGCCGGGCGGGTAGCGTTCGAGTCATGGCCGAACTGAAATCGCGGCTCCGGTCGGATCTGACCGAGGCGATGAAGACGCGGGACAAGTTGCGCATCGCGACCCTGCGCCTGCTGCTGGCGGCGATCCGGACCGAGGAGGTCTCCGGTAAGCAGGCCCGCGAGCTTTCCGATGACGAGGTGCTCAAGGTATTGGCCAGGGAAGCCCGGAAACGCGGTGAAGCGGCCGAGGTCTACACCCAGAACGGGCGTGGTGAACTGGCCGCCGAGGAGCACGCCGAGGCGCGGATCATCGAGGAGTATCTCCCGCCGCCGCTGACCGAGGGCGAGCTGGCCGACATCGTCGACACCGCCATCGCCCAGGTGGCCGAAGAACTCGGCGAACGGCCCGGCAGGAAGCAGATGAGCCTGGTGATGAAGGCGGCCACTGCGATGGCGGCCGGCAAAGCGGACGGCGCACGCCTGGCAGCGGCGGTGCGAGAACGTCTGTAGCAGCTGTTCGTTCGCGCCCCGTCGGCTCACGCTCGGGTCCGGGTGGCCGGGACCGGCCGACGGGCAACCGAGGGCTCGCCTTAAGGTGGGCAAGGCAAATCTACTGGCTCAATGGTTTTCGGGTGCTGCGGGTGCGAGCGAATGATGCGCAGATCGAGGCATCCGGTGCCAGCGAAGGTTTCGTCAACCGGGTCGCTCGAGGGCGCGATTCTTCGAACCGCCAGCCGCTGACCGGCCACAGCGGTCGTCTCGATACGCGCCGCTACCGCCCGGTGGTGACTTTGGTCCCCGCAGGCAGGGCGAAAGGTCGTCCCTGGTGCACCGCCTCGGCATCGCGATACTGATGGCATGGCGTTAACGAGCACACCGCTAGACCCAGGTTTTACACCTAGCGGTTGCAACCTCAAGGCCAAGGCTGGTTCAGCGGGCGATCCATCGGCGATTCGTAGGGTTCGCGGCCCGAGCCGCGCCGGCCAGTAATCGGCTCGGAACCGAATGGGCGCACGGAAGTGGTGCTGCTGTCGAGCCTGTCACCGACCGGACTTGTCCCCGCGCAGAGAGGGAGACCGTTTGATGGGTACAACGCCTCCCGGAACCGGGTTTGGGGCGGGCCTGGGGCAGTTCAACCGGCGCACCTTTATTACGGCGATCGCTGGGGGGGTGGCGCTGGCCGCATGCACCCGCTCCCCGAAGAGCATGCCGAGCGCGGGGATACCCACCGCTGCGATCGCCGCGGGCGAGGCTGCGCGCCCGCACACCGGACGCACTGTGAGCGCCACGTTGGCGCCGGCGCGGGCCGACATTGACCTGGGTGGCATTATCGCGCGCACGCTCGCCTACAACAGCACGGTACCCGGCCCACTGATCCGGGCCAATGTCGGCGACGAGCTGGCCGTCACCGTGAAAAACGGTCTTGATCACCCGACTTCGGTGCACTGGCACGGTGTCACGCTGCGTTGTGACATGGACGGTGCTGCCCCCGTCACCCCCGACATCGATGCGGGCCGGGTTTTCACCTACCGGTTCACGGTGCCGCGCCCCGGTACGTATTGGGCCCACCCGCACACCCACGATTTCGATCTCGATGCCGGGTTGTATCTGCCGCTGCTTGTCGATGACCCAGCCGAGCCCGCTGCGTATGACGCCGAATGGATCGTCATGCTGGACGACTGGACCGACGGCGTCGGGCCCAGCCCACGGCAGATCTTCGATGGGCTGCGCGCAATGTCCGACGAGCGCATGAGCGATATGCCCACGATGAGCGGCATGGCGGGTTCCTCCGGCATGGGTGGTGTCGGCTCGAGCGACCTGTTGGGCGGGGACGGCGGAGACGTCGCTTACCCCTACTACCTGATCAACGGTCGTGTTCCGTTATCGCCCAGCACGTTTAGCGCCAAACCGGGCCAGCGAGTACGGATTCGGCTCATCAACGCCGGCTCGGACACTGCGTTCCGGGTCGCGCTGGCCGGGCACCGGATGACGGTGACCCACACAGATGGCAACCCGGTGACTCCGACCGAGGTCGATGCGGTGCTGCTGGGCATGGGCGAGCGCTACGACGTGATCATCACCGCCGGCGACGGGGTTTTTCCGCTGGTGGCCGCTGCCGAAGGCAAAGACGGGCTCGCGCGGGCACTGCTGTCCACGGGCGCCGGCAACGCACCCGATGCGGCCTTTCGGCCGCCGGAGTTGAAGCGGCGAGTCGGTACCGTCGAGATGTTCAGCCCGTCACCGGCTGCCGCCTCACCGCGGACGGCCGATGTCGATCTTCACGTTCGGTTGTCGGGCCAGATGATGCCCTACGATTGGCTGATCAACGGCCATCACTTCGATGACACGCGGCCACTGCGAGTTCGCCAGGGACAGCAAGCCACCATCACGTTCGACAACACCTCGACGATGTGGCATCCCATGCATCTGCACGGCCACGTTTTCCAGGTGATGAAACCCGACGGCGGCGCGGGACCATGCAAGGACACCGTGATCGTGTTACCGAGGCAGAAACTCACCGTCGTCCTGGCGGCCGATAACCCGGGTGTCTGGATGCTGCACTGCCACAACACCTACCACATCGCGGCCGGGATGATGACCACGCTCGACTACATAACCTGACCAGCGATGCCCTCGTAAGCCGCGTTCTCGTAAGTCGGGGTGGCGGGATTTGAACCCACGGCCTCTTCGTCCCGAACGAAGCGCGCTACCAAGCTGCGCCACACCCCGCGCAAGCCACGACAGCTTATCGCACCGGTTCGCCGACTGGCCAAACCCATCGCCGCGAGCGCATCAACCCACCGTTGCGAGCGCGTCACCCCCGAATACCCGGCCGAGGGCCCAACATGAGCGTTAACCCCTCTCATCAGACGCCCGCGTAGGAAAGCGAGACGGCCCATGACGGCCTTGGGTGTGGCGGTGTTTCCACGGGCTTTTCGGCCTGGCGGTGCTGTGGCTGGTGCTGACCGGCCCGTACGATGATGGGACCGCGGCGCGAAAGCCGCGGTCGCGGACGGGGGATTACTCCCAGCGGCCGGAGCGCTCAAACTCGGCCAGCGTCTCAGCCGGCGCCGCGATGTCCAGCCCCTGGGCGGCGACCCACTCGTCGCAGAAGTAGGTGTCGGCGTAGCGGTCGCCGCTGTCGGCGAGAAGAGTGACCACCGAACCCTGGCGACCGGCGGCGAGCATCTCGGCGATCAACCCGAACGCTCCCCACAGGTTGGTGCCTGTCGACGCCCCCACGCGACGGCCCAGGACGGTGCTGGCATGGCGAGCGGCGGCGATTGACGCGGCGTCGGGCACCGAGACCATGCGGTCGACGACATCGGGCAGAAAAGACGGCTCCACCCGCGGTCGGCCGATACCCTCGATGCGCGACGACGCGTTGATGACGATGTCGTAGCGGCCTTCGGAGTAGGCGGGGTAGAACGCGGAGTTTTCGGGGTCGACCACGCACAACCGGGTGGCGTGCCGCCGGTAGCGGATGTAGCGGCCGATCGTCGCGCTGGTGCCGCCGGTGCCGGCGCCGACCACAATCCATTCGGGAACGGGGTGCTTTTCTTCGCGCATTTGCACATAGATCGACTCGGCGATGTTGTTGTTGCCGCGCCAGTCGGTGGCCCGCTCAGCGTTGGTGAACTGATCGAGGTAGTGCCCGCCGGTCTCCTTGGCGATGCGCTCGGCCTCGGTGTAAAGCTGACTCGAGTGTTGCACGAAATGGCAACGTCCGCCTTGCGATTCAATCAAAGCTATCTTTGAGGCGCTGGTGGATGCGGGCATCACCGCGATGAATGGCAGACCCAGCAGTGCGGCGAAGTACGCCTCGGACACCGCGGTTGAGCCCGATGACGCCTCAACCACCGTGGTGCCCTCGCCGATCCAGCCGTTGCACAGCGCGTAGAGAAACAGCGACCGCGCCAACCGGTGTTTGAGGCTGCCGGTGATGTGTGTCGTCTCGTCTTTGAGGTAGAGCTCAACGTCAGCGTCTGCGCACCACGCCGACGGCAGCGGATAGCGCAACAGGTGGGTGTCGGCGCTACGACGGGCGTCGGCCTCGATCAGCCGGATCGCGTTGTCTGTCCAGTCGCGGGGACGGCAGCGCAGCGCAACTTGGGTGCGTTGGCTCAACGCACCGACGCTATGGGTTGCGACCGTCCCCGGGTGGTGCGCGAGTCACGGCCTCCGATCGGCGCGGCGATCAACGTCAGCAACGTGGCTTCGGGACGGCAGCAAAACCGCAGCGGCGCGAACGGCGAGGTGCCGATGCCGGCCGAGACGTGCAATCGCATGCTGGCACCCCAGCGCGACGCCCCCTTCACCCGGGACCGGTCCAGACCGCAGTTGGTCACCACGGGCCCGTAAAACGGCAAGCACAGCTGCCCGCCGTGGGTGTGGCCGGCCATAACCAGTTGGTAGCCGTCCGCGGCGAAACGATCCAGCACTTGCGGCTCCGGCGTATGGGTCAGCCCCAACCGCAGGTTGGCAGCCGGATTCGCCGGCCCGGCGATGGTGTCGTAGCGATCCCGGCCGATGTGCGGGTCGTCCACGCCGGCGGCGGCAATGAGCGAGCCGGCCACTTCGAACTCGCGACGAGTGTGGGTCAGGTCCAGCCAGCCGCGCTCGGTGAACGCCGCCCGTAAATCCTGCCACGGCAGCGGCCGACCGTGCGCGCGGTGGGACGGGTTGACCACGTAGTTCAGCGGGTTCTTCACCCGCGGCCCGAAGTAGTCATTGCTGCCGAACACGAAAACGCCGGGCAGTGAGAGCAGGTCACCGAGCGCCTGCACGACCGCGGGCACCGCTTTTGGGTGCGCCAGGTTGTCGCCGGTGTTCACCACCAGATCGGGCTCCCAGCTCGCCAGCTCCCGCAGCCAGGCCTGTTTGCGACGCTGGCCGGGTCGCATGTGGATGTCGCTGATGTGCAGCACCCGCAGCGGTGACGAACCAGGGGTCAGCACGGGAAGGGTCAGCTCACGCACCACGAACGCATTACGCTCGATAAGCGCGGCGTAACCGATGCCGGCAATGGCCGAGCCGAGCACGACGGCGCCGGCGCGTTTCAGGGCGACAGGGTCTGAGACGACAGCCATGATCGCCAGCCTACTGCCGCTCGCGGTATGGCACCGCAGCGCGTTCCTGCAGTTTTATGGTGGCGATGGCGCCAGGGGCGGGGGTGGCGGCAATAGCGGAATCGTGATCGGCGGCAGGCCGGGGATCTCCACGACTTGCGAGCCCGGCGGCGAGGACAGGCCTTCCGGCGGTGGCGGCGGGGCCGGCGGGATGCCGTTACTGGTCTGGATGGTGATCACCGCACCCGGGATGGTTTGGCCGCTCGGTGACGTGCCGACCACCTCGCCGTATTTCGCGCTGCTGTTGACTGGTGTGGGTTGGTCGGCGACCTGGAAACCGGCGTCCTTCAGGCGCTGCCGCGCCGCGTTCAGGTCGAGGCCGGCAACGCTTGGGACCCGCGAGTTGGCGTTGCCGTCGACGTAGCGCGGGTCCGTCGGGGGCAGGTGAACTTCACCGAAGTTGTTGGCAATCGGCTTCATCGCGGTGAACCAGGTGCGCGCCGGCTCGTTGCCGCCGAACAGATCGCCGTCACTGCAGCGGCGCAGCGGATTGGAACACAGATCCGACGGTGTGCTCGAGTCATCGAAGATGTAATTGGCGGCCGCGTATTGATTGGTAAAACCGACGAATCCGGAGGATCGGTGCGCCTCGGTGGTGCCGGTCTTGCCGGACATCGGCAGGTTCCAGCCCGCTGCCGCCGCCGACACCGATGCGGTGCCGCCGGCCTGAGAGTCCTTACTCAGCGCGTTGGCCAGCGTGTTGGCCAGCCCTTCGGGGACCACCTGCTCACAGGGCTCGGTGGTGACGGCAAGTTCTTTGCCGTCTCGATCCACCAGCTTGTCGATCGGGCTCGGTGGGCACCACACGCCGCCGGATGCCAGGGTCGCCGCCACGTTGGACAGCTCCAGGGCGTTGAGCTCGAACGGCCCCAAGGTGAACGACCCGATGTTCTGCCGTTTGATGAAATCCGCCAGGCTCTCATCGCTGTCGGGGTCATAGTCGCGAGCGGTCCCGGGCTCGGCGTAGGACCTCAGGCCGAGCTTGACGGCCATGTCGACCGCGCGCGGCACCCCAACCAGCGAGATCAGTTTGGCGAAGGCGGTGTTGGGCGAGGTGGCCAGCGCGTCGGTCACGCTCATCGGCGAGCGGTAGCTGCCCGCGTTGACCACGCACCAGGTTTCCTTAGGGCACCCCTTGGCGCCACCGCTTCCCATCCCTTTGGCCTGGAACTGGCCCGGAACCTCGAGTTGGGCATTAATGCCCATCCCCATGTCCAGCGCGGCGGCGGTGGTGAAAATCTTGAAGATGGACCCTGCGCCGTCGCCGACGAGGGAGAACGGCTGTGGCCGCATGGTCTCACCGGCGTCGCCGTCCAGTCCGTATCTGCGGTTGCTGGCCATCGCCAGCACCTTGTGGGAGCGTTTACCCGGTTTGATCACGCTCATCACGCTGGCGATCCCCGGCAGGTCGGGGCTGGCGAACTTGTCGATCGCCTGCTTGACCGGGGCCTGCACGTCGGGGTCGAGCGTGGTGTGGATCGTATAGCCACCCCGCGCCAGTTGCTCTTTGCTGATCCCGGCGCGCGCTAGATACTCCTGCACGTAGTCGCAGAAGAATGCGCGGTCACCTGCGGCAATGCAGCCACGCGGGAGCTCCTTGGGCCGCGGCAGGATCCCCAACGGCTCCGCCTTGGCCGCCCGCAACGCGTCGGCTTCTTTGGGCAGGTTCTCGATCATGGTGTCCAGCACGAGGTTTCGCCGGGCCAGCGCGCCTTCAGGATTGGTGTAGGGGTTAAGCGCGCTGGTCGATTGCACCAGCCCGGCCAGCAGCGCCGCCTGCTGCCAGTTCAGGTCGGACGCGTTCACGCCGAAGTAGGTTTGCGCGGCGTCTTGCACGCCGAACGAGTTGTTGCCGAAGGACACCAGATTCAGGTATCGGGTCAGGATCTCCGGCTTGCTGAACGTCTTGTCGAGGGTAAGGGCCATCCGGATTTCGCGCAGCTTGCGTGCCGGAGTCGTTTCGATGGCCGCCCGTTTTTCCGCGTCGGTCTGCGCGGTTACCAGCAGCAGGTAGTTCTTCACGTACTGCTGCTCGATGGTCGAACCGCCTCGGGTGTCAAGGTTGCCGGATGCGTAGCCGGCCAGCCCGGTCAGCGTTCCCTTCCAGTCCACCCCGTTGTGTTCGGCGAATCTTTTGTCCTCGATCGACACGATCGCCAGCTTCATGGTGTTGGCGATTTTGTTGCTGGGCACCTCGAACCTGCGCTGCGAGTACAGCCAGGCGATGGTGTTTCCCTTGGCGTCGACCATCGTCGTGACCGCCGGCACGTCGCCCCGTAACAGTTGAGCGGAGCCGTTGGCAACGACCTCTGAGGCCCGGTTGGACAGCAGACCGATTCCGCCGGCCACAGGGAACATGAGCGCGGCGGCAATGACCCCAGCGAGCAGGCAGCATCCGGCGATCTTGAGGACCGTGATCGTGGTCCCGGAGCGCTCCGACATGGCTCCCACAGTAGCGAGACTCGGGGGCGGCCTCTACGAACCAGTCAGCATGATTCGCCAGGATTGGCGTGCAGTGATCGGTGGTCCTCGGGCGATAGCCGGGCCGATATTATCGCCAGCGTCACTGGTCAGCGCCTTGTCTAGCGGCCTGATCGAGCCGACCAGGCCCGTGCGTCCATCTCGGACGGCACGCTTGTCCCAAAAAAGCCTGTATCGGACTGTTGCGCAATTGCCACCTGAGCACCTAACTTAGACACACACTGAGACATAGGTAACACCGACGTCGGGATGATGTGGCGTAGATCGCATCGTGGTCTGCACGCCAGGATGATGCCGTTACGCAGTAGCGGCCGGAGGCGAAGGGGAACGCTGGTGTCAGGTACACGAACCGCGGCGCGCAAGACCAACACCGCGTCCGCTCACACTACACTACGTCGCATTGATGCCGAGTCCCGCATCGCCTGGGTGTCTAAGGCGCTGTGCCGCACCGCCGACCCTGACCAACTTTTCGTCCGCGGAGCCGCGCAACGTAAGGCCGCGGTGATCTGCCGGCACTGTCCGGTCATGCTGGAATGCGGTGCCGACGCGCTGGACAACCGGGTGGAGTTCGGTGTCTGGGGCGGCATGACCGAGCGCCAGCGCCGCGCCCTGCTCAAACAGCACCCGGAAGTGGTGTCGTGGGCGGAGTTCTTCGCCGCGCAGCGCAAGCATCGCAACGCTGGCTGAGCCGGGCCGGTTCCTCAGCGGGCCAGTGCCCGGCCCGCATCGTCACCGCCGGGATTCGTGGGGCCGGTTCCTCAGCGGGCCAGTGCCCGGCCCGCATCGTCACCGCCGGGATTCGTGGGGCCGGTTCCTCAGCGGGCCAGTGCCCGGCCCGCATCGTCACCGGCCGAAGTCATCTGGTCGGCGATTGCGCGCAGTGCCTCCAGGTCGGAGACGTCAAACGGCAGTGACGGCACCCCGACAATCGCGACGTGTGGATTTGCTGCGGTGAATCGTGACAGCAGCCGGATTTCCCGTTTGGCGACCTGCGCGCGGTCGGCGTGAATTTTCAACACCGCGGTTGTGAGGGTCGTAGCGGGGTCTTCGGTGTCGCCGGCCTCAGCCTGCAACGTTTCGGCGGCGTCAATCGCGCGCTCCACCGGCAGGGCACACAACATGGGATGGGTACGGTTCAAGATGAGACCCGCCAGCGGCATGCCCTCCTCCGATAACCGGTCGACGAAAAAGGATGCCTCCCGCAGCGCATCCGGCTCGGCCACCGACACCACAACGAACTGGGTACCGTGCCGCTTCAGGAGCGCATAGGTGCGATCCGCCTTCGCCCGGAAGCCACCGAAGGTGGCATCCAGCGACTGTACGAACGTCGCTGCATCGGAAAGCATCTGCGAACCGAGCACCGTCGATAACGCCCTCATTGCCAAGCTCATCGCGCTGGTTACCAGCCGCCGGATTCCCCGCCCCGGGCCCAGCAACAACCGCCACAGTCGGCTATCCATGAAGCTGCCCAACCGTTTTGGTGCGTCCAAAAAGTCCAAAGCATTGCGCGACGGAGGGGTGTCCACCACCACCAGGTCCCAGCGATCCTGGCTGAGCAGCTGGCCCAGTTTCTCCATGGCCATGTACTCCTGCGTCCCGGCAAGTGACGTGGCGACGGTTTGATAAAACTGGTTATCCAGAATCGCCTGCGCGCGTTCCGGGCCGGAATACTGGATTACCATCTCGTCGAACGTGCGGCGCATGTCGAGCATCATCGCGTGCAGCTCGCCCGGAACTTCAGGCTCCAGTGGCACACGCTGCGGTGTGTTGCCGAGGTCGTTGATTCCCAGCGCTTGCGCCAGTCGTCTAGCCGGATCGATCGTCAGCACCACCACGGTGCGGCCGTATTCGGCGGCCCGCAGGGCCATCGCCGCGGCGGTGGTGGTTTTGCCGACGCCGCCGGCGCCGCAGCACACCACCACCCGGGTACCGACGTCGGCCAAGATTGACGCCATGTCCAAAGGCGGTGGTGTGTGCATCGAATGACTCATCGAACACCCTGCTGGATAAGGGATTCGGAGAGTTCGTAGAGGCTTCCGAGGTCAACCCCGTCGGTGATCGTCGGCAGCTCCAGCCTCGGTACGTGCAGCGCATCGAGTTGCTCTGCGGTCTGCGCACGGGCGGTAATCCGGGTCGCGTGCTGGATGGACTCGGTGAGCAGACCGGCGAAGTCGGCGTCGCTCAACGTGATTCCCGCCCTGGCCAGCCCGGTCCGCACCGCGTCGCCATCCACATCACCCTCGGCGGCCTTTGCCAAGTCGTCCGGCCGCAGATAGGCCGGGATGTTGCGGTTGACGATGACACTGCCGATCGGCAGGCTCAGCGCGACGAGCTCGTCGATTGCCTCCATGGTCTCCTGCATCGGCAGCGCCTCCAGCAATGTCACCACATGGATGGCGGTCTGGTCGGAGTGCAACAGCTTGACCACGCCCTCGCTCTGCGCGTGCACCGGCCCGCCCTTCGCCAGCTCGGAAACCGCCTTGGTGACATCGAGGAAGCGCGCGATGCGTCCGGTTGGGGGCGCATCAACGACGACGGCGTCATAGACCGGCAGGCCGTTTTTGTCGACACGCGTGACGACTTCTTTGATCTTGCCGGTGAGCAACACGTCACGCAGACCGGGGGCGATCGTCGTCGCGAATTCGATGGCACCGATGCGTCGCATCGCCCGTCCCGCGATGCCCAGGTTGTAGAACATGTCGAGGTATTCCAGAAATGCCGCCTCGATGTCGATCGCCAGCGCGAGGACATGACCGCCATGTTCTGCGGTCGCGATCTTCACCTCCTGATAAGGCAGCGGCGGAACGTCGAAGAGTTGCGCAATCCCTTGACGCCCTTCGACTTCGACGAGCAAGACCGTGCGGCCGCCCGATGCCAGCGCCAGCGCCAGCGCGGCCGCGACAGTCGACTTGCCGGTACCGCCTTTGCCCGTGACGAAATGCAGGCGGGCCTTCGATAGGCGTGTCGGCCAGCAGGGGGAACCGCCGTCACCGAGCGTGGTTGCCACCAGTGCATGCTAGCCCGAGTTCCGTCCCCGCCCTGGCGAGCGGGGACTCGCCCGACCCCGCGCGCGTTGCCGGGGGGCAGCGGTGCTGCACGGCCGGGCGAATATGCTCGCGTTATGACCCGACCGACCGCCTGGGAGTACGTCACGGTTCCGCTATTGACGCACGCCACCAAACAGATCCTCGACCAGTGGGGCGCCGACGGCTGGGAGCTGGTTGCGGTATTGCCCGGTCCGACCGGTGAGCAGCACGTCGCCTACCTGAAACGCCCGAAGTGAACGCGCCGCGTGCATCGGAGCGGCTCGGGCAGCTCGGTGTCACGCTTCCGGAAGTCGTGACGCCGCTGGCGTCCTACGTGCCGGCGGTGCGCACCGGAAACCTCGTCTACACCGCGGGCCAGCTGCCGATGAAGGCCGGCGAGCTGGTGCGCACCGGCAAGGTCGGCGCGAAGGTCAGCCCCGAAGAAGGCGCTGCGCTGGCACGGGTCTGCGCGCTTAACGCGCTGGCCGCGGTCGATTCTCTGGTCGGTATCGACGCGGTGACCCGGGTGGTCAAGGTGGTCGGGTTCGTCGCTTCGGCGCCGGGTTTCAACGGCCAGTCCAGTGTCGTCAACGGCGCGTCCGATCTGCTCGCCCAGGTGTTCGGGGATCACGGCGCGCATGCCCGTTCGGCGGTCGGTGTGTCCGAGTTGCCGCTGAACGCGCCGGTGGAGATCGAGTTGATCGTAGAGGTCGGTTGACGAGCGTGACCGAGGCCGCCCAGTCGCTGACTCATCCCGCCTATGGCCGGCTGCGGCCGGTCACCGAGACCGCATCGGTGCTGTTGGCCAACAATCCCGGGTTGATGACGCTCGACGGCACCAACACCTGGGTGTTGCGCCGACCCGGCAGCGACGAGGTCCTCGTCGTCGATCCCGGCCCCGACGACGATGACCACATCACCCGCGTCGCCGGTGCCGGCCGCATCGCGCTGGTTCTGATCAGTCACCGCCACGGTGACCACACTGGCGGCATCGACGGGCTGGTCGAACGCACCGGTGCGCCCGTGCGGGCGGCCGGCAGCGCGTTCTTGCGGGGACCGGGGGGGCCGCTAACCGACGGGGAGGTAATCCACGCGGCAGGTCTGACGATCACCGTGCTGGCGACCCCGGGTCACACCGCCGACTCGCTGTCATTCGTCCTCGACGATGCGGTGCTGACCGGTGACACCGTGCTGGGTCGCGGCACCACCGTCATCGACACCGAGGACGGCAGCCTGGCCGACTATCTGGAGTCGCTTCGGCGGCTGCAGGGCCTGGGCCGGCGTGTCGTCCTGCCTGGACACGGGCCCGATTTGCCGGATTTGCACGCTGCGGCGACGGGATATCTGACGCACCGAGAAGAGCGCCTGCAGCAGATTCGTTCGGCGCTGGCCGAACTCGGCGACGACGCCAGCCCCCGTCGGATCGTCGAGCACGTCTACGCCGACGTCGACGAGGAACTCTGGGATGCCGCCGAATGGTCCGTGCGGGCGCAGTTGGACTATCTGCGCCGACGCTGAGCCTGCCCCCGGCGCGCCGGCCGTGGGGCCGGGGCCACGGTCGTGGCTCTGCGTGAACTCACCGCGCCCGGGCTCACCTGGCCCGGCGGGCCAGGCGTTCCGAGTCCGAGATCAGCACACTCTTACCCTCCAAGCGGATCCAGCCGCGGTGGGCAAAATCGGCCAGGGCCTTGTTCACCGTCTCCCGGGACGCCCCCACCAGCTGCGCAATTTCTTCCTGCGTCAGGTCGTGGGTGACCCGCATTGCGCCACCCTCCTGAGTGCCGAAACGCTGGGCCAGCTGCAGCAGCTGCTTGGCGACCCGCCCGGGCACGTCGGTGAAGATGAGGTCGGCCAGGTTGTTGTTGGTGCGGCGCAGTCGGCGGGCCAGCACACGCAGCAGTTGCTCGGCGATTTCGGGACGATCGGCAATCCATGCGCGTAGCGCGTCGCGGTCCATCGACACCGCCCGCACCTCGGTGATCGTCGTAGCGCTGGAGGTCCGTGGCCCTGGGTCGAAGATCGACAACTCGCCGAACATGTCGGACGGCCCCATGATGGCCAGCAGGTTTTCCCGCCCGTCCGGGGAGCGGCGGCCGATCTTGACCTTGCCCGAAATGATGATGTACAGCCGATCGCCGGGTTCCCCTTCAGCGAAAATCGTGTGCCCGCGCGGAAAGTCGACGGGCTGCAGCTGTTTAGTCAGCGCGGCGACGGCGCTGGGTTCCACTCCCTGGAAGATTCCGGCCCTCGCCAGGATCTCGTCCACGTTGCCCCTTATTCATTGCTGGTTGGATGGTTGCGGTACCCGCGAGCCGATCGCCCTGTCATCCTCCGGCGCTGCGCGGTCACCACGTTGGCCGCTCGGCCATCCATCCGCTGGTGAGACTGAGTCTAGAGGTAGGCCATCGGTTCGACGTGCCAACGCTACACATGATCGGCGTGACGAGTCGGCTTAAACTGCGGATTGGGCTGGGAACGCCGATGTCGCCGGGTGGTCGGGGCGGGCCCGAGGGCTATCACGGTGGCGGCGGACAACGGGTCGGCGTGATGTTTGCCCGCGGTGGGGTTGCGCGCCGGGGCGTCGGTGAGTCGCTCAGCCCGGCGCCGATGCAGGTGGTCCAGGGCCTTGGGCATCCCTTCCCGGGCCAGTGTGCTCACGTCGACGGCCTCGGCATGCTCGAGAAACTCTGCGACGTCGCTGGCCGTGACGGCGTCGTGGGCCAGCCACCGTTCCAGCCGCCCCAACCCGAGCGTCACCAGCATCAACAGCCCCGGCACCAGGGTGACCAGCAACCAAGACACAAGGTGCAAGTAAACACGGTCAAGGTCTCAGCGCGATTACGAAACAGTACGCTGTCGAAGGTGACAGCCAAGCCTGCCCGGCGCTCTGCGCCGGCGCTCGCCACATCCGGCACCGACGTGAGTCGCCGCTGGGCATCGGAAACTCGCCTCGCTCTGGTGCGCCGGGCCCGCCGGATGAACCGTGCCCTGGCACGAGCCTTTCCAAACGCCCACATCGAGCTGAATTTCACGACCCCACTCGAGCTGACGGTGGCGACTATCCTCTCGGCGCAAAGCACCGACAAGACGGTCAACCTGATCACGCCGGCCTTGTTCGCCCGCTACCGGACCGCGCTGGACTACGCACGGGCCAATCGCGCCGAACTCGAGGAGCTCATCCGCCCCACCGGCTTCTACCGCAACAAGGCGGCGGCGCTCATCAGCCTCGGGCAGGCCCTGGTCGAGCGGTTCGACGGGGAGGTGCCGGCCACCATGGACGAGCTGGTTTCGCTGCCCGGCATCGGACGCAAGACCGCCAACGTCATCCTCGGAAACGCCTTCGGAATCCCGGGAATCGCCGTCGACACCCACTTCCTGCGCCTGGTCAAGCGGTGGCGCTGGACTGACGAGACCGACCCGGTCAAGGTGGAATACGCGGTGGGCGCGCTCATCGAGCGCCGCGAATGGACCGCGTTGAGCCACCGGGTGATCTTTCACGGCCGTCGGGTGTGCCACGCGCGCAAACCGGCGTGCGGGGTGTGTGTGCTAGCCAAGGACTGCCCGTCCTACGGGATCGGGCCCACCGAGCCGTCGATCGCCGCCGCCCTTGTCAAAGGTCCGGAAGCCGAGCACCTGCTGGCCCTTGCCGGGCTGTAGAGCGCCATGCCACCTCCAGTCACCCCTGCCGCACCGAGGCCGCAATGACCACACGCTGGACCATTGCCATCCTCGCCGTGGTCATCGCCCTGCTCGTCGGGTTGATGATCGAGCTGCGCAGCACCTTTGTGCCCCCGCCGAACCCGCGGATCCCGGCGGAGCCGGCCAGTGCCGGTCGTGAGCACCGCGACGCCGACACTCCGGCGGCGTTGGCAGCGCCCCGAGCGCAGGCAAAGCTGCCGGCGTGCCCTGCGCCCGCAGCCGGGCCCGGTCCGGCGGCGCTGCGCGGCGTGATCGTGGAATGCGCTGCGGACGGCTCGCCCGTCGACGTCGCCCGGGCGCTGGCCGGGCGCCGGGCAGTGCTTAACCTATGGGCATACTGGTGCGCACCGTGCACGGCCGAACTGCCTGCGCTGGCGGAGTATCAACGACGGGCGGGTGCGACGGTGACGGTGGTGACGGTGCATCAGGACGAGAACGAGACCGCGGCGTTGCTGCGGTTGGCGCAGCTTGGGGTGCGGTTGCCAACCCTGCAGGACGGGCGGCGTCGGGTTGCCGCGGCGTTGCGGGTCCCGAACGTGATGCCCCTGACCGTGGCGCTGCGGCCGGACGGTAGCGTGGCGCAGATACTGCCGCGGCCGTTCGCCAGTGCGGATGAGATCGCGGCTGCAGTTGGAGACCAATCGTGACGGCCGGGGGCGATACGTGCGGTACGTGCGGTGGGTGGTCCGGTCGGGGCCTGGCGGTGGCGCGGCCCCAGAGCACCCCTGGCCGCCACGGGGCAGCGCCCGGGCGAGAGGCAGGTGACGGGGCTAAAGGGCGGCGCGCCGGCGCGCGCCCGCGCCGCCCGCTCCCGGAGGGCGGTTTTCTCGCGGGGGACGGTTTTGCTGGCTGCTGACGCTTGCCCGCCCTGGCTGCGTGCGCTCGTCGACAATGTTGGCCGGATCCCCGACGCCTACCGCCGCCGGCTGCCCGCCGATGTGCTGGCGATGGTGACAGCCGCGAAGGCGAGCGCGACGGTGACCCGCCAGGGACGCGACGCCGCCGTGCTGGTGCTGTTCTCCGGCCCGGAGTCGGCACCGGCCGGCGGTGGGGTTCCCGATGAGGCCGACCTGCTGCTAACCGTGCGGGCCTCGACACTGCGCCACCACGCGGGTCAGGCCGCATTCCCCGGGGGCGCGGCCGATCCGGCTGATGACGGACCCGTGGCCACCGCCCTGCGCGAGGCACACGAGGAGACCGGTATCGATCCCCGCCGGCTGCGTCCCCTGGCCACGCTGGAGCGGACCTTCATCGCGCCATCGCGTTTTCACGTCGTGCCGGTGTTGGCGTACTCACCGGACCCCGGACCGGTGACGGTGGTCAATGCGGCGGAAACGGCGGCGGTGGCCCGGGTTCCGGTGCGCGCCTTCATCAACCCGGCCAACCGGCTGATGGTCTACCACCGACCGCACAGCCGCCGCCTCGCCGGGCCGGCGTTCGTGTTGAACGAGATGCTGGTGTGGGGATTCACTGGCCAGGTGATTGCGGCGATGTTGGACGTGGCCGGCTGGGCGCAGCCGTGGGATCTCACCGACGTGCGTGAGTTGGACGAGGCGATGGCGCTGGTCGACGAGCCAGGCGGTGCCCGGTGATGATGGCGATGACCTCGATGACTGCATCGCAGTGGTTGGACATTGCCGTGCTGGCCATCGCATTGATCGCGGCCATCTCGGGTTGGCGCTCGGGGGCGTTGGGCTCGCTGCTGTCGTTTGTCGGCGTGGTGCTGGGGGCCATCGCCGGCGTTTTGCTGGCCCCCCACATTGTCAGCCACATCAGCGCGCCGCGCGCCAAGCTGTTTAGCGCGCTGTTTTTGATCCTGACACTGGTGGTGGTCGGTGAGGTGGCGGGCGTGGTGCTGGGCCGCGCCGTCCGCGGCGCCCTGCGGGGCCGGGCGATCCGGTTTATCGATTCGCTCGTTGGGGTGGGACTGCAGGTGGTGGTGGTGCTGATCGCGGCCTGGCTGCTCGCGACGCCCCTGACACAGTCGCGCGACCAGCCCGCTCTTGCTGCCGCCGTTCGCGGCTCGCGGGTGCTGGCCGAGGTGAACCACTACGCCCCCAGCTGGCTGAAGACCGTGCCAAAGCGGCTGTCTTCGCTGCTGGACACTTCCGGCTTGCCGGCGGTGCTGGAGCCGTTCAGCCGCACCCCGATCGTCGCGGTCGCGCCGCCGGACGCCGCGCTGGCCAACAGCCCGGTGGTGGCTGCCGCCCGGCCGAGTGTGGTCAAGGTTCGCGCGGTAGCGCCCAAATGTCAGAAGGTGTTAGAGGGCAGCGGGTTCGTCGTAGCACCCGAACGGGTGATGACGAACGCCCACGTGGTTGCCGGGTCCAGTGCCGTCACCGTGGCGGCCAGCGGTACCCCCTACGAGGCCACGGTGGTGTCCTATGATCCGGCGGTCGACATCGCCATCCTCGCCGTCCCGAACCTGTCTTCGGGGCCACTGGCGTTCGCCGACGCCACCGCGAGCACGGGTACCGATGCCTTGTTGCTGGGCTATCCCGGTGGCGGTGCCTTCGTGGCAACCCCGGCCCGGATCCGTGACGTCATCGAATTGAACGGGCCCGACATTTACCGCAACGCAACGGTTACCCGCCAGGTCTACACCATCAGGGCCAACGTGGAGCAAGGCAATTCCGGCGGGCCGTTGGTTGACCTGAACGGTCAGGTGCTCGGTGTGGTGTTTGGGGCCGCGGTCGATGAGAACGACACCGGTTTCGTGTTGACGGCCAAGGAGGTGGCCGCTCAGCTGGCCAAGATCGGTGACACCCAGCCGGTGAGCACCGAGGCGTGCGTCACCTGAGCTGCGGTCCGTGCACCTGCTCGAAAAACCGCATCAAGTGGCGGTTGACTTCCTCGGGCATCTCTTCGTGGCTGAAATGCCCTGCCCCGGAGATGGATACGTAGCGCCCGTGCGGGGCGTAGCGCTGGGTCCGTTCGACCGGATCGGCCAGCACGTAAGGGTCCGCGTCGCCGCGCAGATGCAGCAACGGGATTCCGGGTTGCCGGGTTAGCGCCCGCATGAACCGGCGGCCTTCGTCACGCAGCTGGCTGCGCACCGCCCAGCGCTGGTATTCCAAAGCGCAGTGCGCCGCCGAGGGAATCTGTATCGCCTGCCTCAAATAGCCGATTGTTTCGGAGAAGTCTTCGGATACAAGCCATTTGGCACCGGCGCGGCGACGGACCAGACGCTCGATCTCGTCGGCGTTGTTTCGGGTGAGCGAGCGCTCCGGCCAGATCGGCACCTGGTAGCGCAGCAACGACGGCAACAACGCGCGAGCCTGAGCACGCCGGGTCAACGCGGAGCGGCGCAGCGCAGCCGGGTGCGGCGAGCTGATCAGCGCGATCGCGCGCACCAGCCGGGGGTGCAGCACCGAGGTGGCCCAGCAGACCAGCCCGCCGTCGGCGTGACCCACCAGCGTCGCCGACGAATGCCCGAGCGCCCGGATCAGCCCGGCGGTGTCGCCGGCGAGCGTCCAGCCGTCGTAGCCCCGTGGCGGCTTGTCGCTGCCACCGTAGCCGCGCAAGTCGACGGCGATCACCCGGGGTCCGGCGATTCCGCGCAACTGGTGACGCCAGGACCACCAAAAGGAGCCGAAACCATGCAGCAAGATCACCAGCGGCCGCGCTGCGGACGGGGCAGTCGGGCTCTGGCTGGGCGGCACCGCCTCGACCACATGGAACCGGATGCCGTTTGCGTGCACGTCCAGATGGCGCCACGGCCCGCTGATTCGGGTCACCGACGGATCTGGCGGTGCCATCTACCAGCCGGCGGGATCCGCGGGAGCCTTGCCGTCGGGCGTGATCGGCGCACGCTGGCGGACCCGGTCGTGCCCAGGGCTGAGTGCGGTGCGAGCCTCCTTGACCGATTCGATGGTCCGCCGAGGTCCGCGGATTCGGCGCACCTTGAGGAAGCCCACCAGGGCCAGCAGCGCCGTCACCACGAGCATGAGCCCGAACACGATCAGGAAGGACAGCCATTGCCACAGCCAGGTGTGGAGCAGCTCGGCGAGGAAAAAGAAGAAAAAGAAGGTGGAGTAGCACAGCACCACCAGCGCGGCGATGAAAAAAACGCTACCGGCCAGGCCTTTTTTGAGGTCACGGGTGATTTCGGCGCGGGCCAGTTCGACCTCGGCCCGCACCAGTGTCGATACCTGGGCGCTTGCCTCCTTGACCAGATCACCGATCGACGGCTCCCCGGCGGTGGCATGCGGATCTGCCAGCGGGATCGTCGTCAGCCGTGCGGCGTTGCCTGAACCGCTGTCCGCGTTCTTACGATCAGCCTTGCTCACCGACGCTCCTCCCAGTTGGCACTGCCGTCGCGGTTCATGTTGCCATGTCGCCCGGTGCCCGACGAGGCCAGCCGATTGCCGCGACGGACCTGCCCGCGGATGCGCGCCGCCTGAACTAGACTGCCGTTGCGGGCCGTTCACATTGGACTGGCGCGGCCGCTCTGGACTTTCGACCTCGACAGGAACCTTGCTGTGCAGGCGACGCACCATTGGTTGCCGCGTGTCGCGGCGGCGATGGCCGCGGTGCTGCCCGTTCTCGCGGGCCTGGCCGGCGGCACTGCGGCCGCCGACGGCAAGGTTCCCCTGGGGGGTGGTGCGGGCATCGTCATCAACGGCGACACGTTTTGCACCCTGACCACCATCGGCAGCGACAACAAAGGCGAGTTGGTCGGCTTCACGTCCGCGCACTGCGGTGGCCCCGGGGCGCAGGTCGCCGCCGAGGCGGCGCAAGGCCACGGCATCGTGGGCACGATGGTGGCCGGCAACGACACCCTCGACTACGCGGTGATCCGTTTCGATCCGGAAAAGGTGGCACCGGTGGCCAATTACGACGGCTTTCTGATCAACGGCATCGGCCCCGACCCGGCGTTCGGCGAGGTCGCCTGCAAACAGGGCCGCACTACGGGCAACTCCTGCGGCGTCACCTGGGGGCCGGGTCAGGATCCGGGCACCATCGTGATGCAGGTCTGTGGGCAACCGGGTGACTCCGGCGCCCCGGTCACCGTCAACAATCTGCTGGTGGGCCTGCTCCACGGCGCTTTCAGCGAAAACCTGCCGATGTGCGTCATCAAATACATTCCACTGCACACGCCGGCGGTGGTGACGTCGATCAACGCTGTGCTGGCCGACGTCAACCGCAAAAACCGTGCGGGAGCCGGGTTCGTTCCCGTCCCGTCCTGACGCACATGCCCGGATCTCCACGAATTACGTCCCGGCGGAACATCCAGCTCACCGCGGCCGGGCCCCATCCAGCTCGGCGATCCCGCTAAGTTGGCGTCTTGTGAGCGCCGATCCGCTGGCTCCGCTGATGGACTTGCCCGGTGTGGCCGTGGCCAGCGATCGGGCTCGAGAAGCGCTGAGCCGGGCGCACCGGCATCGGGCCAACCTGCGGGGCTGGCCGGTTAGCGCCGCCGAGGCGGCGATGCGGGCGGCGCGGGCTTCGTCGGTTCTCGACGGCGGTTCCTCCTCGAAACCGGAGGACCCATCGGAGGACTCGACCGCCAGCACGGTGCTGGCCGGCGCGCTGCGGGTGGCCCAGGCCCTGGAGGGCGGCGAAACCAGCCTGGTCGGGGTGTGGCGACGGGCGCCGCTGCAGGCGCTGGCACGGCTGCACATGCTGGCGGCCACCGGTCAGGTCGATGAGGACCGGCTGGGCCGGCCGCGGTCCGACGGTCACGTCGCGCCGCGCCTTGAGCTGCTAGCGGACCTGGTGACCGGCGCCACCCGTGCGCCGGCACCGGTGCTGGCGGCCGTCGTGCATGGCGAGCTGCTGACTCTAGCGCCGTTCGGCAGCGCGGACGGGGTGGTGGCCCGTGGGGTGTCGCGGCTGGTGTCGATCGCCTCCGGGCTCGACCCGCACGGGCTGGGGGTACCCGAGGTGGCCTGGATGCGCCGCGCGGCGGACTACCGTGCCGCGGCGCGCGGGTTTGCCACCGGCTCGCCCGAGGGACTGAGAACCTGGCTGCTGCTGTGTTGCCGCGCGATGTACGCCGGCGCGCAGGAGGCGCTGCAGATCGCCGAGTCCTTGCCGAGCCGCTAGTCGTCCCGCAAACCGGCTGACAGATGTAAAGCGGGCGACGATCCGAAGCTTCCGGCCCGTCGCCCGCTAGCACGGTACTCGGTTACCATGCGTGCAACCCGGGCTGCGTGGGTTGGCCTCGGCGATCTTGCGAAGCGACTACCTCCAGCCCCACCCAAAGGGCTATCAGCGCCGGTCACTCTTCGCAATTACGCAGGCCCGCAACACTTTTGCCATTTTCGCGGCTGTAGCTCCGCGTGGGTGCCGGGAACCGTGCTGGGCCGCCCGGATCGGGAGATCGAGCCTTCTCTTCCGGATCGATCTTGGCCTCCCCGGGCTTCCGTGACTCCTTTGTACTACGTGGGCCCCGTCACATCAAGACCCAATCCGCCCGCAACGACTTCGGCGACATCGGCAAACCCGTTTGCGGCGGCCCATCACCGGCCCACTGCCGTCTATTGCGGCGGCCCATTGCCGTCCGTTGCTGTCCGTGGCCGTGGCCCATCACCGGCCCAAGTCGATTCCCCGAGGGGCGATGCGTTATCACCCATCCGGGAATCCCGGGCTGCGTCGTTACCGGCTGCTAAAACGTGAAGCGGCGCAGCAGGGAGTAGGTGATCGCCCCCGCTGCGAGCGCGCTTACCGCGGCGGTGGCAGCAACCGCCGCGCTCGGCGGTGCGGTGAGGCGATCGGGCAGGGACACCGGCCGGGTGAACGTCAGCACCGGCCAGCCCCGCGCGGTCGCCTCCTTGCGTAAGGCGCGATCGGGATTCACCGCGGTGGGGTGCCCGACGGCCTCGAGCATCGGCAGGTCGGTAATCGAATCCGAGTAGGCATAGCAGTGCTCCAGCCGGTAACCCTCACGGGCGGCCAGCTCGCGGATTGCGCGCACCTTGCCCTGGCCGTAGCAATAAAACGCAACCTCTCCGGTGTACCTGCCGCCCTCGACGAGCATGCGGGTCGCCAGCGCATGGCTGGCACCGAGCGCGCGTGCAATCGGGGCCACCACCTCTTCGCCGGATGCCGATACCAGGACAACATCACGGCCGAACAGCCGGTGGCCGGTGATCAGGTCCGCGGCTTCCGCAAAGATCAGCGGAGTGACGACGTCATGCAGGGTCTCATTGACGATCGACTTGACCTGCGCCACATCCCAACCGGCGCACATGTTGGCCATATGGGCGCGCATCCGGTCCATCTGGTCGTGGTCGGCTCCGGAGAGCAGGTAGATGAACTGGGCGTAGCTGGCCTTGAGCACAGCGCGGCGGTTGATCAGTCCTTGATCGAAGAATGGTTTGCTGAACGCCAGCATGCTGGACTTGGCGATGATTGTCTTATCCAGGT
Organism: Mycobacterium sp. SM1; assembly: GCF_018361265.1. Classification (GTDB taxonomy): domain Bacteria; phylum Actinomycetota; class Actinomycetes; order Mycobacteriales; family Mycobacteriaceae; genus Mycobacterium. The sequence continues at coordinate 1,073,657 of NZ_JAFLNH010000001.1, read as the reverse complement.
CGAAAAAGGCGGCGGTACGGGTCTTGCGAGCGAGGGGTGGCAGGGGGTGCGGTGCGGGGTGTTGCTGTGCGGCCGAGTCGGAAGCGGTCACCGGCCCAGCATAGGGCGGAGCCGTCGCTTGGTCGCGATGGTGCGCCGGAGCCGCAGCTCAAGGAGAGTGCCGACGATGGTGGGGCGGTCTCTCTCGGGTCCGATCAAGCCAACCGGGCTGCGCCTCCCACGGCGCGCAACACTTGCGCCAGCCGGCGCTGTCGTGTGTATAGTAAGAGTTACTCGGCCTGTGCCGAGGTGTATCAGCTCGACCCCCCGGAGCTGATACACGACGACCCTCGCCTCCTCCCCCCCTGGCGGGGGTCGTCCCTTTTATCGGGGCAATTGTCTCTGCTTGGTGTCTTTGCTTCGTGTCTCCGCTTCGCCGGCGCCGTTCGCCGTCGACGGGGTCTCGGCATCCGGCCCGGCGGCCCTTCGTTGCGGAATCGCTTGATCGCCGGCGAGCGTCAACGAGTTTGTGCACAGATCTCGTTTCGTCCCCAGATCCTGCTCTCTGAATGGCGGTCAACCGCCGCGCCCGCGCATCGTGGATGGGTGAGTTCCATCGGCACCGGCGGCGCGGCCGGCACCTCGGGCGTCTTGGCTCTGCTGGCCGACCCCGCCTTGCGCGAGGAAGTGGATCGGATCGCCGCGGCCGTCGGCGTGCGGGTGGTGCACGCCGATGCCGGGTCACCGGGCATGGCGCCGCCGACAAGACGATCCTGGTCGGCCGCGGCGGCCGTGGTGCTCGACGAGGTGGCGATGGAGCGCTGCAGACACAGCGCCTTGCCCCGGCGCGCGCACGTCATCGCGCTGACCCGCGGCGAACCAGCGCCGGCGAGCTGGGCGGCGGCCATCGCGGTGGGCGCCCAACAGGTTCTGCGGCTGCCCGCGCAGGAGGACGAACTGGTGCGCGAGTTGGCGGACGCCGCCGAGTCGGCGCACGGCGGCATCACGCCGCGCGGCGAGGTTCTCGCCGTCATCGGCGGACGCGGCGGGGCCGGCGCGTCACTGTTCGCGGCGGCGCTGGCCCATCTCGCCACCGAAGCATTGCTGGTCGATGTCGATCCCTGGGGCGGCGGCATCGATCTGGTGCTGGGCGGCGAAACCGCACCCGGCCTGCGCTGGCCGGACCTGGCCGTGCAGGGCGGGCGGCTGACCTGGTCGGCGGTGCGCCAAGCGCTGCCGCGTCACCGCGGGATCAGCATGCTCTCCGGCGTCCGGCGCGGATACGAGTTGGAGGCCGGGCCCGTGGAAGCCGTCGTCGATGCTGGGCGCCGCGGCGGCGTGACTGTGATCTGCGATCTCCCCCGGCGGCTGACCGAGGCGGCCCAAGTGGCGCTTTACACGGCGGATCTGGTGGTCTTGATCAGCCCGTGTGATGTGCGGGCATGTGCTGCCACGGCAACCATCGCCCCGGTGTTGTCGGCGATCAATCCCAACGTCGGCCTGGTCGTGCGGGGACCGTCACCGGGCGGACTGCGGGCTGCGGAAATCGCCGAGATCGCCGGTGTGCCGTTGCTGGCGTCGATGCGAGCCGAACCGCGGCTCGCCGAGCAACTAGAGCGCGGTGGCCTTCGTTTGCGCCGGCGATCTGCGCTGGCGATGGCCGCTCGCCGGGTGCTCGCCATGCTGCCGCCACGCCAGTCGATGAGTCAAAGCGGCCGGGCAGCATGACCGACTCACTGATCGAACGGGTGCGTGAGCGCTTGGCGGCCGAACCCGGGCCGCTGCGCCCGAACGTGGTAGCCGCCGCGATCCGGGCCGAGTCCGGTGGGGTGCTCGGCGACACCGAGGTGCTGACCAGTCTTCGGGTGTTGCAGACCGAGCTGAGCGGCGCCGGCATCCTTGACCCGCTGCTGTGCGCGGACGGTACCACCGACGTCCTGGTCACCGCGCCGGATGCCGTCTGGGTTGATGATGGAAACGGATTGCACCGCAGCAGTATTCGCTTCACCGACGAAGCGGCGGTGCGGCGTTTGGCGCAGCGTCTGGCGCTGGCGGCCGGGCGTCGTCTCGATGACGCGCAGCCGTGGGTGGACGGCCAGCTGACGGGGATAGGCACCGGAGAGTTCGCGGTGCGACTGCATGCGGTGCTGCCGCCGGTCGCGCCCGCAGGTACCTGCCTGTCGCTGCGGGTGCTGCGGCCAGCCACTCAGGATCTGGCGGGGCTGATCGCCGCAGGGGCGATTGCGCCGCAGGCCGCCGCGCTGCTCACCGACTTGATCGCCGCCCGGCTGGCATTCTTGGTCTGCGGCGGCACCGGCGCCGGCAAAACCACGCTGCTGGCGGCCATGTTGGGTGCGGTGGCACCGAGCGAGCGGATTGTGTGCGTCGAGGATGCCGCCGAGCTGGCCCCCCGGCATCCCCATCTGGTGAAGCTGGTCGCGCGGCGCGCCAACGTCGAAGGCGTGGGCGAGGTGACCGTGCGTCAACTGGTGCGCCAGGCGCTGCGAATGCGGCCGGACCGCATCGTGGTGGGAGAGGTCAGGGGCGCCGAGGTGGTGGATCTGTTGGCGGCGCTGAACACCGGCCACGAGGGCGGCGCGGGCACCGTACACGCCAACAACCCGGGCGAGGTTCCCGCTCGGCTGGAGGCGCTGGGGGCTCTCGGAGGCCTCGATCGGGCCGCGCTGCATAGCCAACTCGCCGCGGCAGTCCAAGTGGTTCTGCATGTGGCGCGGGACCGAACCGGGCGTCGCAGGCTTTGCGAGATCGCCGTGCTGCGTCAATCGCCCAGCGGGCGGGTCCACACCGTCACGGCGTGGCACGTAAAGCACGGACTAACCAGCGACGCAATGGATCTGCGCCAACTACTGCGGGAACGGCTGTCGGCATGAGGTACGCTATGGCGGCCGCGCTGATGCTGTCACTCGCGCTCGTGGTCTGGCCGACAGCATCGCGGCGCCGGCTCGCCCCGCGCTCACCCGCCCACTCGCGGGTGCCGCCGGTTTTCGCCTGGTGCGCAGCTGGATGCGCCGCGGCGGCCGCCATGGCTTTGGCGCCACCGCCAACGGCTCTCGCCGCCGCGGTCGTGGCGGCGACCGGCACGCTGCGGTACCACCGCCGCCGACGCCGACGACATGCCGCCAACGAGAGCCGGACACTGGAAACCGCGCTTGATGTTCTGGTCGGCGAACTGCGGGCCGGTGCGCATCCCGCGCAAGCGTTTTCGGTGGCCGCCGACGAGGCCGGTGGAGCGGTCGGGGCCCGCTTGCAGGAGGTCGCGGCGCGCGCCAGGCTCGGCGCCGATGTCGGCTCGGGGCTGCGCGGCGTCGCCGCATCGTCGGCACTGCCTGCGCAGTGGGATCGGATCGCCGTGTGCTGGCAACTGGCCTGCGATCACGGGTTGGCGATATCTACCCTGATGCGTGCTGCTCAACGAGATATTGCTGAGCGCCAACGTTTTTCGATGCACGTGTTAGCAAGAATGGCCGGTGCGCGCGCCACTGCGGCGATATTGGCGGCGCTGCCGGTGCCCGGGGTGCTGCTGGGCCAGCTGATCGGGGCACAGCCGCTGCGTTTCCTGTTCGGCGGGAATGCCGGTGGGTGGCTGCTGGTGGCGGGACTCACGTTGGCATGCGGCGGGTTGCTGTGGTCGGACCGGATCACCGAGCGGGTGGCGTGATGGACGCGGCGGGTGACGAGCGACAGCCGGGCGATCGCCCCAGGCCGGGCTACCGGTTGGTGGTTGTGGTCGCGAAGGCTGTACGGCGCCCGCCGATACGGGCAGGGATGGTCCACCGGTGAGCGCCGCGGCGCTGTTGCTGGCCGTTGCTGTGCTCAGTGGTGTCCGCCCGTCGATAGCGAGGGCGCGGGCCGGGGTACCGGCACATCTCAATCGGGCGCGACGCCGGGCTGCGCAAGATCCGGACCCGCTGGCGGTCGCGTCCAGCCTGGATGTGCTGGCGGTCTGCCTGGGAGCGGGCATGGCGGTGTCGGCCGCTGCGGCCGCGACGGCGCACTGCGCACCGCCGCGGCTGGCCCGGGTTTTGCGGCGCGCCGCCGATCTATTAGCGCTGGGCGCCGACCCGGCCGTGGCATGGTCGGCACCCCCGGACCTGCCGCCCGGGTCGATCGACACCCAGACCGCTGCGCTGCTACGGCTGGCGCGGCGGTCGGCCGCATCGGGTGCGGCGCTAGCCGATGGCGTGGCCGCACTTGCTGCTCAGGCTCGCCAGGACGCCACACATGCGGCCGGCGCCGCCGCCGAGCGCGCCGCCGTTCTGATCGCCGGCCCGCTCGGGTTGTGCTTTCTCCCGGCCTTCGTGTGTTTGGGCATTGTTCCGGTGGTGGCCGGGCTGGCCGGCGACGTGCTGAAATCGGGCGTGCTGTGAGCCCGGGTACCGGCGCGGCCCCTACGCTTCGCGGGCTGACCGCGAATGACCCTTGGCGAGACCAGGGTGATAAAGGAGGGAAAAACAGTGCTATTAAACAGGTTTCGGGCCGTGAGCGCGCGATTGGCACTTCTGGCGGTCGACGAGTCGGGGATGTCGACAGTCGAATATGCCATTGGGACCATTGCGGCTGCGGCCTTCGGCGCGATCCTCTATACGGTCGTCACCGGAGACTCCGTCGTCTCGGCGTTGACCAAGATCATCGGCCGCGCGCTGAACACCAAGGTGTAGCCGATGACGCCGGCGCCAGCACCGTCGAGGCGGCGTTGGCGATCGCCGCGCTGGTGGTGGTTCTGGTGTTGTGCCTGGCGGGTATCACCGCGGTATCGATGCAGGTGCGCTGCGTGGACGCGGCCCGAGAGGCCGCCCGGCTGGCAGCGCGGGGCGACGACAGATCGGCGGTCGCTGTGGCGCGCCGCATCGCGCCCGGCGGGGCCGCGGTGCAGGTGCGCCGAAGCGGGGAGTTCATCGTCGCGACGGTTACCGCGCGCTCGAACCTGCTGCCCACGGTGGTCATCGCGGCTCAGGGGGTTTCGGCATCTGAGCTGCCGCGGTGATCGCGGGTCGGCGACCATAGTGGCGGTGGCGATGGCCGGCGTATTGCTGAGCATCACCGGTGCCGGTGCCTACCTGGGTGCGATCGTGGTGGCCCGTCATCGTGCGCAGGCGGCGGCCGACCTGGCCGCATTGGCCGGCGCGGCACAGCTGCCGGGCGGGACCGCGGCCGCCTGTGCCCGGGCGGCGGCGGTGGCCCGCCAGATGCGGTCCGACGGCGCGCACTGCGCGGTGCATGGTCTCGACGTTGTCGTCACCGCCGAGGTAGCTGTCGCCTTCGCCGGCACAGCGCGGGCGACGGCGCGAGCCGGACCCGAATCCGGGGCGTGGCCGAACAAGCGCACCTCGGCATTGTCTGCCGTGGTGGTCGCCGCGCCGGCGCGCCCCGACGGATCGTTGGGGGCGCAGCGCCTCGACGAGCAGCCAACCACGCCCGGGGCAACCCGTGATGGGCGCAAGCGGCCTGACCCGATATTCCCGATGTGGTGCGGCAGCGATCGCTGCCGGCATTCGGCGTCCGGCAGGCCTGCCTTCGGGGTGACCGGCTGAGCCAGCGGGTTGCGCATGCCGCGGCGACGCAGATACCTTCTGCTGCGCCCGCGTTGCCGGGCTCGGGAACGGATCGCGCCGTCCGCCCACCGGTCGTGCCGGATGGCCTGCCCGCCATGTCAGTCACTGCCTGGCGACTCAGCCCGAGCCACGGGCCAGCTCCGCGAGCACCAGGCGCAGCACCCGCACGGCACCCGCCTTGTCCAGCGGGTCGTTGCCGTTGCCGCACTTCGGGGATTGCACACACGACGGGCACCCTTGCGGGCATTCGCACGCCTCGATCGCCGCCGCGGTCGCAGCCAGCCACGCGCTTGCCTGGCGAAAGCCGCGTTCCGCGAAACCGGCCCCGCCCGGATAGCCGTCGTAGACGAAGACGGTGGGCAACCGGGCAAGGGGATCGGGACCCACCGCGGTGGACAGGCCGCCGATGTCGCCGCGATCACAGCTGGCCACCAGGGGCAACAGCCCGATCGCGGCATGCTCGGCCGCGTGCAGCGAGCCGGGAATCCGGGGGGCGTCCACACCGCCGCGCGCTAACGCCTCGGGGGTGACGGTGTACACGACGGCGGTGGTGGCCAAGGTGTGTGCCGGCATATCGAGTTCGATGAAGTCGATCACCTCCCCGCTAAGCCGGCGGCGCAGATAACCGACGACCCTGCTGGTGACCGCAACCGGGACCAGGCCCAGCATGACGGGCCCGAACCGCAGGCGTTCCCCGGCACCGGTCACGGTGATGTCGGTGCGTTCCCGGGCGAACGTCGCGTAACCGGGGTCCTCCGCGCGGACGAAGGCGATCCCGTCGTGCGGATTCAGCGAGTCCACGACGTAGCTGTCGCCTTGGTGCAGATACACCGCTCCGGGATGAACCGTGGCCGGCGCCTGGCTGACGCCGACACTGCCCAGCACGCGCCCGGTGTCCGCCTCCACGATGACGATCTGGCCACCGGTCGGGCCCCGGATGTCCACCCCGGTGTGCGGTTCCACCCCGGGTGCGGGGAAATACTTGCCGGACCGTCGCCGCAGCAACCCGTCGTCGACCAGCGCCGCTGCCACCCCCTCGGCGCCGAGTTCCCGGACTTCGGCGTCCTCGAGCGGCAATTCGGTGGCCGCGCACAGCAACTGGGGCCCGAGGACGTACGGGTTGCCGGGATCGATCACGACACGCTCGATCGGCTTGTCCAAGAGCGCGGCGGGGTGGTGCACCAGATACGTATCCAGCGGATCATCGCGAGCGATCAGCACGACCAGCGCGCCGTGGCCGCCCCGCCCCGAGCGCCCGGCCTGCTGCCAGAACGAGGTGACCGTGCCGGGAAAACCGGCCAGCACCACGGCGTCCAGCCCGGCGATATCCACGCCCAGCTCAAGCGCACTGGTGGTGGCCAGCCCACAAAGCCGGCCCTCGGCCAGGGCCCGCTCCAGCGCGCTGCGGTCCTCGGCCAGATAACCCGCTCGGTAGGACGCCACCCGATCGGCCAGCTGCGGGGCGATATCGGCCAGCCGCTCCCGGGCGCTCAGCGCGGTCAGCTCCGCACCCCGCCGCGAACGGACAAACGTCAGCGTGCGCGCTCCCCTGGCGATCAGGTCGGCCATCACCCGTGCCGCCTCGGCACCGGCGGAGCGTCGCAGCGGCGCCCCATTCTCCCCGGTCAGGTCGGTGCGCAGCGCGGGCTCCCACAACGCCACCGTGCGTGCTCCCTGGGGGGAGCCGTCCTCGGTGACCTCCTCGACCGGCCGGCCGATGAGCTCGGATGCCGTCGCGCCCGGCGAGGCCGTCGTCGCGCTGGCGAAGATCACCGTCGGCGCCGCCGAATAGCGCGCGCACAACCGCAACAGGCGGCGCAGCACCATCGACACGTTCGAGCCGAAAATGCCGCGGTAGTAATGGCATTCGTCGACGACCAGGTAGCGTAGGCCGCGCAGGAAGACGGCCCACCGGGGATGGTTTCGCAGGATCGACACATGAACCATATCGGGGTTGGAAAAAAGCCACCGGGAGCGCTCGCGTGCGAACCGGCGCACCTCGCGGGGGCTGTCCCCGTCATAGGCTGTGGGCGCCACATCGGCCAGCCGCGGGATCGCCGTGGTCAGCGCTATCGCCGCGCGTAACTGGTCGTGGCCGAGCGCTTTCGTCGGCGACAGATACAGCGCCCGGGCTTTCGGGTCGGTGGCCAGCGCAGTGAGGATCGGAAGTTGATAGGCCAGGGATTTCCCCGAGGCGGTGCCGGTGCTCACCACCACATGACGGCCCGCGTACGCCAGCTCGGCGGCATCACGCTGGTGTGACCACGGCGTGCGGATCCCCCGATCGGTGAACGCGCGGACCACGTCGGGCTCGGCCCATCTAGGCCAACTGCGTGGCCGGCCGGTGCGCGGCGGCAGCTCGGTGACATGGCGCAGCGGATGCTCGTTCGGTTGGGTCCCGGCGATCGCCGCGGCGAGCAGTTCCTCACCGAAACTCGCCATCATTCGCCCTCCCCGGCTTGGTGGCTGTCGGTGCCGGCGGAAGCGCAGCATCGGGTGCCGGGCCAGCTCAGCACCCGGCCGGCCCCACGCCATCGCCGGCCGGTACCCGAATTGTTCACCGGCCCGCTGTCGGATCGATCACGTGGGGGCTGTTGCCGACACACCGGACATGGTTGACTAATGACGGCAACAGCTTCTGTGTTCGTGTCAAACTTTCGCAGGATCGACGTTGCGGCCGCGGTTCTTGCGGGGTTGACGCCGGGTGAAGGTCCGGCGGCTCCGCGCGGGATGGCGGTCACGGCGGGCCCGGTGCACCGGAGGGCGGTGCACCGCACCAGAAGAGTAAGGAAAGATCAAGAAATGCCACAGGGAACTGTGAAGTGGTTCAACGCGGAGAAGGGGTTCGGCTTTATTGCCCCCGAGGATGGTTCGGCCGACGTGTTCGTCCACTACACGGAGATCCAGGGAACGGGCTTCCGCACCCTTGAAGAAAACCAGAGGGTCGAGTTCGAAATCGGCCACAGCCCCAAGGGCCCGCAGGCCACGAGCGTCCGTTCTATTTAAACCAGCTATGTAAACCAGCCGGCTCGCTGGTAGCCGGCTGGCTCTGAAACCCCCGGCAAGGGCCCGACAACGGGACCGGCCGGGGGTTTTCGGTCACCGGCCGTTTCACCGGCAGCAACGACGCCCGACGCTTCGCCCGCGCGGCGGCTCGCCCGCATGCACCGGTTATACCCGGTCCGCTTCACCGGCTCGGTCCGCCCGTCCAGCCGCGTCCCGGCCCGGCGGGCGGGTCTCGTCACCGAGCGGGCTTACTGTCAGTCACGTGGGTCAGCTGTCTCTCTTCTCGGCAAACTCGGTGCCGCCCGGCGTCGCCGACCTCACCGGGGTGCTGGCCGCTCCGGGCCAAATCGTGCGGATCGGCCCCGGTGCGCGGCTGTCCGTCGTGGTCGCTCAGCTGTGGCGGGCCCACGCGCTTGCCGAGATGATCGGCGAGGCCGGCTTGGTGGCGGAGATCACCCGCACCGACGAGCACCATCCCCTGGTCCGCACCGCTGTCGATCCCTGCCTGCGCGAGATCCTCACGCAGTGGACCCGGGGAGCGGTTAAGACCGTGCCCCCGCTGTGGCTGCCCGGGCCCCGGGCGCTACGGGCATGGACCTTGGCGGCCGGCGCTGCGGATGCCGGTCGTTACCTGCTGGGCCTGGATCCGCACGCTCCGCAGACCTATTCGCCGCTGGCGTCGGCGTTGATGCGGATCGGGATGGCCCCGACGCTCGTCGGTACCCGCGGCGGTCGCCCGGCGCTGCGGATCAGTGGCCGGCGCAGGTTATCGCGGCTGGTAGAGCACGTGGGGGAATCCCCCGACGACTCCGACGCGTTGTCGCAGTGGCCGCACCTGTAGGGGCTCGGGCGGTGCCCGCGCTCCGGCAGTCGGTTTGCGTTGGCCCGGCCCGGATGCCACATTGTCAGTTGTCCACAGGGCCGAGGGGACCACCGCACTGCACGCCGGGAGTTCACTCTGCCGGACGGACGCAAGAGAAGTGGAGCGTAAGCGCAGTGGCTGACAGCGGCCGCGTCGGCGGCAAGAATAGGCGCGCGCGGCGACTCGTCATCGTCGAGTCGCCGACTAAGGCGCGCAAATTAGCCAGCTACCTGGGGTCCGGGTATGTCGTCGAATCCTCGCGGGGGCATATCCGCGACCTGCCGCGCGCCGCCGCAGACATCCCCGCCCAGTACAAATCGGAGCCGTGGGCACGGCTCGGGGTCAACGTCGATGCCGGCTTCGAGCCGCTCTACATCATCAGCCCCGACAAGAAGCGCACCGTTAGCGAGCTGAAGGGCCTGCTCAAAGACGCCGACGAGCTCTATCTGGCCACCGACGGCGACCGTGAGGGTGAAGCCATCGCCTGGCACCTGCTGGAGACCCTCAAGCCGCGTGTCCCGGTAAAGCGGATGGTCTTCCATGAGATCACCGAGCCGGCGATCCGGGCCGCAGCCGAACATCCGCGCGACCTGGACAACGACCTGGTCGACGCCCAGGAGACCCGGCGCATCCTGGACCGGCTGTACGGTTACGAGGTCAGCCCGGTGCTCTGGAAGAAGGTCGCGCCCAAACTCTCGGCCGGCCGGGTGCAGTCGGTGGCTACCCGCATCATCGTGCAGCGCGAACGCGAGCGCATGGCGTTTCGCAGCGCAAGCTACTGGGACGTGGCAGCCAAACTCGACGCCAGCGTGTCCGACCCGGCCGCGCAGCCGCCCACCTTCGTTGCCCGGCTGACCACGCTCGACGGCCTGCGGGTCGCCACCGGCCGTGATTTCGACTCGCAGGGACTTGTGCGCAAGCTCGACGGGGTTGTGGTGCTCGACGAGGCCGGTGCCGGCGCGTTGGCAGCGGGCTTGCGCGGCGCGCGGCTGACGGTGGTGTCGGCGGAGGAGAAGCCCTACACCCGGCGCCCGTATCCGCCGTTTATGACGTCGACCTTGCAGCAGGAAGCAGGCCGTAAGCTGCGGTTTTCCGCCGAACGGACGATGAGCGTGGCGCAGCGGCTCTACGAGAACGGCTACATCACCTACATGCGCACCGACTCGACCACGCTGTCGGAGGCGGCGATCAACGCCGCGCGCACCCAAGCGCGTCAACTCTACGGTGATGAGTTCGTCTCCCCGTCGCCGCGCCAGTACACCCGAAAAGTGAAGAATGCCCAGGAAGCCCACGAGGCCATCCGCCCCGCCGGTGAGACGTTCGCCACACCGGACGCGGTGCGCCGGGAGCTCAACGACGACGAGTTCCGGCTCTACGAGCTGATCTGGCAGCGCACGGTGGCCTCTCAGATGGCTGATGCCCGCGGCACTACGCTAAGCCTGCGGATCGCCGGTCAATCCGGGGAGCACCCGGTCGTGTTCGCCGCGAGTGGGCGCACCATCACGTTCGCCGGCTTCCTCAAGGCCTATGTGGAAACCGTGGACGAGCTGGCCGGCGGGGAGGCCGACGACGCCGAGCGGCGGCTGCCGCACCTGGTAGCTGGCCAGCAGCTCGAGGTCGTCGAGGTGACCCCGGACGGGCATTCCACCAGCCCGCCGCCCCGCTACACCGAGGCTTCGCTGGTTAAGGCGCTCGAGGACCTGGGCATCGGTCGCCCGTCGACCTACTCATCGATCATCAAGACCATCCAGGACCGCGGCTACGTGCACAAAAAAGGCAGCGCCTTGGTGCCCTCGTGGGTGGCGTTCGCGGTCATCGGTTTGCTCGAGCGGCATTTCGGCAGGCTCGTGGACTACGGATTCACCGCGGCGATGGAAGACGAGCTCGATGAGATCGCGGCCGGGCATGAGCAGCGCACCAGCTTTCTCAACCACTTCTACTTTGGCGGCGAGTACGGCGCGCCAAACTCGGTGGCCCGCTCCGGTGGCCTGAAAAAGCTCGTCGGCGTCAACCTCGAAGGGATAGACGCCCGGGAAGTCAACTCCATCAAAATTTTCGATGATGCACAGGGCCGCCCGGTTTATGTCCGGGTGGGCAAGAACGGGGCCTACCTGGAACGCATGGTGGTCGGAGACGACGGCCAGCTCACCCCGCAGCGGGCCAACCTCGACGGCACGCTCACCCCGGACGAGCTGACGCTGGAGGTGGCCGAAAAGCTTTTCGCCACACCGCAAGAGGGACGAGTCCTTGGTGTGGATCCGCAGACTGGCCATCAGATCGTCGCCAAGGACGGCCGCTACGGGCCGTACGTCACCGAGATCCTGCCGGAGGAACCCGAGGAACCCGAGGAGGGGGCCGCGGCGAGGCGCGGCAGGAAGCCTAAACCGCGTACCGCTTCACTGCTGCGAAGCATGGACGTGCAGACCGTCACGCTCGACGACGCGCTGAAACTGCTGTCGCTGCCGCGGGTGGTCGGCATCGACCCGGCCACGGGCGAGAAGATCACCGCGCAGAACGGTCGTTACGGACCGTATCTCAAGCGCGGCAGTGACTCGCGCTCGCTGGCAACCGAGGAGCAGATCTTCACGATCACGCTCGAGGAAGCGCTGCAGCTCTATGCCGAGCCGAAACGCCGTGGCCGGCAAAGGGCTTCGGCGCCACCGCTGCGTGAGCTGGGGACCGACCCGGAGTCCGGTCACCAGATAGTGATCAAAGAAGGCCGTTTCGGCCCGTACGTCACCGACGGTGAGATCAACGCGAGTTTGCGCGCGGGTGATGACGTATCGGCTATCACCGTCGAGCGTGCCGCAGAGCTGCTGGCCGAACGGCGGGCCCGAGGTCCGGCCAGGGCGCCGGCCAAGAAGGCCGCCCGCAAAGCGCCGGCGAAGAGATCCGGCAACCGCTAACCGGTCTGGGGGGACGCTGGGGCCTCCCGCCACGCCGTGCGGCGCTGCCGGCCAGGACCCACCGTGTCGCCCTGTCGGCTGCCCACGTTCACCGGTGAGCGAAGACTGCCCACGTTCACCGGTGAGCGAGCCCCAGCCTCGTCATCCCGCTAGGTGACCTGGCTGGAGAGCTCTTCGGGGGCGGCAAGACGCACCGGCCGGGCCAGCTGGGTGGGCACGGTTCGCCCGCGTAACTCGACGACTTCCCCGACATTCCAGCACAACGCCTCGGAGTCCAGCGCACGGCTGACGGCGACGGCCGAGGCCAGCACGTGGCCTTCCTCGAGCTTGGCCAGCTCGGTGAGCCGCGCGGCCTCGTTGACCGGGTCACCGATGACGGTGTACTCGAAGCGGGCCTGCGCACCGATGTGGCCGGCGATAGCCCGGCCGGCCGACACCCCGATGCCGAAGTCCGCCGAGCCAATGACCGGGAGCAGGGCGTCGTGCAGCTCACGGGCGGCTGCCAGCGCCGCGCCGGAGGCGTCGGGGTGTTCGATGGGCGCACCGAAAATCGCCAGCGCGGCATCACCCTGGAATTTGTTGACGAAACCACCGTGCCGGCCGACGGTGTCCACCACCACCCGGAAGAACTCGTTGAGCAGATTGACGACCTCGGCTGGAGGCCGGGTCGCGGCCAGCTGGGTGGAGCCCACCAGGTCGACGAACAGCACCGCGACGTCACGCTCGCGTCCGCCCAATTCGGTGCCGCGCTCCAATGCCCGCCGCGCGACGTCTTCCCCGACATAGCGACCGAACAGGTCGCGCAGCCGCTGGCGCTCGGCCAGGTCGCGCACCATGTCGTTGAAGCCGGCCTGCAGCAGGCCCAATTCGCTGGCATCGTAGATCTGCATGTGCGCGTTGTAGTTACCGCGCTGCACCTCGCCGAGCGCCCAGCGCAGCTGGCGCAGCGGGTCGGCGATCGACATGGCCGCCAGCAAGGTGCTGATCAGCCCGATGACCAACGCCGCCAGCGCCATCAGCAAGATCGGGGTGAACAGCTTCTCCGGGGCCGCCCGCAGCAGCGACGCTTTGTCGGCCACCACGGCGAGCACGATCGCCAGCAGCGGCACACCGGTGGATAGCGCCCAGGTCAGCAGTTGCCGCAGAATGACGCCGGGAGCCCTGACATTCTCCGGGACGCCGCCGTGCAGGGCGGCGACGGCCACCGGACGCAGCACGCGCTCGGACTGCAAGTAGCCGATGATCGCGGTAGTGGTGGCGGCTAGGGCGGTCGCGACCGCCACCACCGGCGCGGCGTGCTTGGCGACCGGCCAGCTGGCGATGATGAACGCCACACCGCCGACAAACCAGTACCCCAGGCTGATCAGCGTGCGGTAGAAGGGCATCCGCAGCGCCCGGGTACGGGCCAGCTCGGTTGTGGCGGGGTCGGCGTCATCGAGCATGCCGTCGCGCCGCTGCCAGCGGAAGACCGGCACCAGCAGCCGGACGCTGATCGAAAACCCCGTGGCCCACAGCGCGATCACCACCAGCGCGAAGATCGCCAGATTGGCGTGGGGCAGGTCTTGCAGCTCAACCCGGTCCTCCGGCGGCAGGCCGAAGCGCAGGAACCCGAGCACCAGCAAAGCGCCGATGATGTCGGCCTGCATCATGCTCAGCGAGAACACCGGCCACGGTGTACGCACCAACCACCGGACGAATCCACTGATCCGTCCGGGAAGTGCCGTTACGGTGCCCACCAGCCCACCGTATCGGTCGACCGGGTGGTAGCGGGACGAACCGGCGCCCCAAACGGCGTAGCCGCGTTGCTCATCATCGGTCTCGTATCGGTCTTGTCGGCACAGAAGGCTACTGTTGGCGGTAATGTCCGGGGTCTTTTCGCGGTTGGTCGGTCAGGAACCAGTTGTAGCCGAGCTGGCCGCCGCCGCGCAGTCAGCCCGCGGTGATTCAGCTCACAGCGTGGCCGTCACCGGCGCTATGACACATGCTTGGCTGATCACGGGCCCGCCCGGCTCGGGGCGATCGGTCGCGGCCTTATGCTTCGCCGCCGCGCTGCAATGCACTTCTCCCGGCCTAGCGGGCTGCGGCCGGTGTCACGCGTGCACGACGACGATGGCGGGCACGCACGGCGATGTTCGCCGGGTGATCCCGGAGGGGCTCTCCATCGGCGTGGACGAGATGCGCGCCATCGTGCAGAGCGCGTCGCGACGGCCAACTACCGGACGCTGGCAGATCGTCCTGATCGAGGACGCCGACCGGCTGACCGAGGGCGCGGCGAACACCCTGCTCAAGGTCGTCGAGGAGCCGCCGCCGTCGACGGTGTTCCTGCTGTGCGCGCCGTCGGTGGACCCTGACGACATCGCGATCACGCTGCGGTCCCGGTGTCGCCATGTTGCGCTGGTGACCCCGACCGCAGCGGCGATCGCGCGGGTGCTGGTCGAGGAAGACGGCATGGACGCCGCCACGGCGAACTGGGCGGCGTCGGTCAGCGGGGGCCACGTGGGACGTGCACGACGGCTGGCCACCGACCCGCAGGCCCGGGCGCGACGGGAGCGCGCCCTGGACCTGGTGGGTGAGGCCACGATACCGTCGCGGGCCTACGCGGCGGCCGAAGGGCTGGTGGCCGCCGCCGAGGCCGAAGCGCAGGCGCTGACCGCGGAGCGGGCCGAGGCCGAAACCGAGGAGTTGCGCACGGCGCTGGGGGCCGGAGGCAGCGGCAGGGGCACCGCCGGGATGCTGCGCGGCGCCACCGGTGCGATCCGGGATTTGGAGCGGCGCCAGAAATCTCGCCTGACCCGGGCCTCGCGTGATGCGCTGGACCGCGCGCTGATCGACTTGGCGACCTATTTCCGGGATGCCCTGCTGGTGGCGGCGAACGCCGGCCCGGTGCGGCCCAACCACCCCGATATGACCCAGCGGGTGGCGGCGCTGGCCGCGCACGCTTCCCCCGAGCGGCTGCTGCGCTGCATCGAAGCGGTACTGCAGTGCCGTGAAGCGTTGGCCGCCAACGTCAAACCCAAGTTCGCGGTCGACGCCATGGTCGCCACGCTCGGCCAGGCGCTGCGCGGTTAGCCGCGGTTAGCCGGCTTGGGGAAGCTGCCCGGTCTGCCGTAGACTCGAGTGCCGCCCGGGCGCGCCACCTTAGCTCAGTCGGCAGAGCGGCTCACTCGTAATGAGCAGGTCAACGGTTCGATTCCGTTAGGTGGCTCCGATTTGTGCACGCCGGTGAGAGAGCGCCGCGAGAAATTCACGGCAGCCCGCAACCACGGGACAGCCCCGCAAGCCCGTCCCTTCAGGGACGGGTCCATGACACCGGATGTTGGGCGGTGCTTAGCGCGGCGCTACAAATCCCACCGGTCCGGACGCGAGGCAGAGCGCCAGCGCGGCGGTGTTGGCGCGGACGTCGATCGCATTGCCCGCACCCGGCAGCCGGACATAAACCCGGTTGAGTCCGGGGTGCACCAGAGCTTTCACCGCGGGCCCCTCGGACAGCGACAGCGTCATCGAACCCTCGCTGTTGGCCAGGTAGTTGACCTCGGCGGTCCAATCCGCGGGCAGCAGCGGCCCGTCGAGGGCCAATCGCGCCGGCGTATCGGGCTGGACAAAATATCCGCACCGCGGCATCGGTCCCGGTGTGATGGTTCGCACTTGCGCGATCCTGGCGTCGATGAGCCGGCCGGAACGATCGAACATCCGCAGGTGAGAGGTGGCCGAGGCAAATTCGGGGCGGTCCCGAAGTAGCGCGAACATGTGGCTGGCAAGGTTTTCCGGCCAGGCGATCCGCTGCAGCACCAGCGGGTCGACTTCCTGGTCCAGCAGCGGCGCCCTCGAGGCCGCGTGCATCGCGGCTAAACTGCGCCGCGCGTCCTGCAGATAGGGCTGAGCGGGGTTGTCGCGCCAGGAGGCCAGAAACGTTGCCGTCGAATACAGGCTGCTGGCCACGAACGCCAGCGCCAAACCCGTCGGCACCACGGGGTGCGACGTCAGCGTGTCCAGCCACCGCTTCAGCCGCCCGCCGGACGGGCGGTTGGGTGCGCCGCAGCCGACGGCCGTCAGCAGCGCCAGCACCACCACCAGATCGGGGACATAGCGTAGGGTCTGCGCCAGCTCGAGCGCGGTGAATTTGGAAGATCGCATCAGATAAATCGGCACCTGGCAGGCGATCGCGTAGCCCGCGCCTGCCAGCCACACCGCACCGATGCGCTGTTTACGCACCAGCGAGACCGCCACCGCGGCGCCCAGCACCAGCCAGCCGAGCGCCCGCACCAGGGGCGGCGGCGTGGCCCACGGCGAGGCCGGCGCCCAGCGGGCCCAGGCCCACGGCCCACCGGCCAGCCCGGGGACGATCCCGTGGGTGAGCGAGCGGCGCAGCAGGTTCCATGTCATCGGCAGATCCGAGCTCCACCGCCGCTGGTCCACGACAATGAGGTACACCCCCACCCACGCGGCGGTCAGCGCCAGCGATGCCGTCCATAACCGCGCACCGGACCGCCACGCGGTTCTCAGGGCATCCCGGTCCCCGTGCACATGGCCCAGCAGCCAGGTCACCGTGAACGCGACGAACGGGATCACCGCGGCCTTCTCAAAAAACAGCAGACCAGCGCAATAGACCAGCGCGCCGGTCACCGCGTAGCGCCGATCGCCGGTGCGCACCAGCAGGATCGCGTCGGCGCACACCCAGGACAGCGCCGCCAGCATGGGCAGCGAGTTCAGCGCCGCCGCCCACCACGCGAACCCCGGAACCCCCAGCGGGGTAAACAGCGCGAAGGTCAACGGCACGAGTATCGCCGGGCGCCAGCCCAAGATCACATGCAACGCCCGCAGCAGCGCGAGCGAGGCCAGCAGTGCCAGTACCACCAGGCTGATCGCCGGTGCGGCCCAGTCCAGGGGGGCTATGCGGGTGATGACCCCGGCCAGCAGGTAAGCGCCCGGCATCACGTGGCCGTCGTGGTCATCGAACAGGTACGACGCCGAGAGCAGCCCGTGGGTGCCCGCCCGACCGATAAGGATCAGGTCGTCCCAGTAGAAGTAGCCACCGAAGGCCAGCACCGCACGGATCGCCACCTGCGCCGCGATCAGCGCCGCCGCGGCCACAACGACCCACGACACGCGTGCCGCCGGGGCCGGGCAGGCGGTGCCGTCGCGCGGGGCGCTCGTCGCGATGGTCATAGAGCCTTCTTACCGGTGCCTGCCGCAGCGGCGGGGCCGGCGGGGAACGCCGGTAGGGTGGGCTGGTGCGCGCACTGGTGACCGGGGCAGCCGGATTTATCGGCTCGACGCTGGTCGACCGTCTGCTGGCCGACGGTCATTGGGTGGCGGGCCTGGACAACTTCGCGACCGGTCGCCCCGGTAACCTGACTCATCTTGCCGACCACCCGCGGTTTGCCTTCGTTGAGGCGGACATCGTCACCGCCGATCTGCGGGCGATCCTCGACCAGCACCGACCCGAGGTGGTGTTTCATCTGGCCGCGCAGATCGACGTGCGCCGCTCGGTGGCCGACCCGCAGTTCGACGCCTCGGTCAATGTCGTCGGCACGATCCGGCTCGCCGAAGCCGCGCGGCAGACGAATGTCCGCAAGATCGTGCACACCTCATCGGGGGGATCGATCTACGGCCGGGCACCGAGGTACCCGACCGGCGAGGAGGCACCCACAGACCCGGTATCGCCGTATGCCGCGGGAAAGATCGCGGGCGAAATCTACCTCAACACGTTTCGTCATCTTTACGGTCTGCAATGCTCGCATATCGCACCGGCCAACGTGTATGGCCCACGCCAGGATCCGCACGGGGAGGCCGGGGTGGTGGCGATTTTTGCCCAGGCGCTGCTAGCCGGAAGGCCCACCAGGATCTTCGGCGACGGCTGCAACACCCGCGACTATGTGTACGTCGACGACGTGGTGGAGGCGTTCCTCCGGGCTTCCGGCGCCGTCGGGGACGGGCAGCGTTTCAACATCGGCACCGGCGTGGCAACCTCGGACCGGAAACTGCATTCAGCGGTGGCTGCCGCGGTGGGCGCGCCCGATGAGCCCGAGTTCCATCCACCACGACTGGGTGATTTGCGGCACTCCTGCTTGGATATCACACTGGCGGAACGGGTTTTGGGTTGGCGCCCGCAGGTTCAGCTTGCGGAGGGGATACGGCGGACGGTGGAGTACTTTCGATATCAACGGGACAACCACTTGGCGACGGGTGAGCGTGCCGGTCCGCTGTGGGAAGGGATGAGCGGGTGAATAGCGGCCGGTGGGCGCTCGCACACAACGCCATATTGTGATCCCACAACATTCGGCCAGCTACCGGGGGCTTCGCGGGAAGTAGAGTATGGAAGGCATAACCCATCGAGCCACATGAGCTGACCGAGCTTGAGCTAACCGAGCTAGAGCTAAATGAGCTAAATGAAGCGACTGAAGCGCCGTTGCCTGCGGCACCACCGGCTGATCACCCGCGATGTTGATGCCGGTACGCACTTGCCTGGTTCGCTGTTGCCGGGAGCTGACTTCCGGTGACGCGCATGGCGCAGGTCAGCGATTCATGTTAAGGAGGCCGTGAGATGAGCACACCGCGTCCCGTCAAGACGCGCAGTGAAGGCCAGTGGGCGCTCGGTGAGCGCGAGCCGCTCAATGAAACCGAGCAACTCAAAAGCGATGACGCGCCGCTCAACGTGCGGGATCGTATCCTCAACGTCTACGCCAAGCAGGGATTCGACAGCATCGACAAGACGGATCTGCGTGGCCGATTCCGCTGGGCGGGGCTTTACACCCAGCGTGAGCAGGGCTATGACGGCACCTGGACCGGCGATGAGCACATCGACACGATCGAAGCGAAGTATTTCATGATGCGGGTGCGCTCCGATGGCAAGCCGTTGTCCCGCGAAGCGTTGCGCACATTGGGTCAGATCTCCACCGAGTTCGCCCGCGACACCGCCGATATCGGTGATCGGGAGAATGTGCAATTCCATTGGATCGAGATCGAGAACGTTCCCGAGATCTGGCGGCGGCTGGAAGCCGTGGGCTTACAGACCACGATGGCCTGCGGTGACTGCCCCCGCGGGATCCACGGCTCCCCGCTGGCCGGGGAATCGCTTGACGAGGTGCTTGACCCTACACCGGCGATCGAGGAAATTGTGCGGCGCTTTCTCGGCAATCCCGAGTACGCCAACCTGCCGCGCAAGTACAAGACCGCGATATCGGGCCTGCAGGACGTATCCCATGAGACCCACGATGTCGCGTTCATCGGGGTGAATCATCCCGAGCACGGCCCGGGGATGGACTTGTGGGTGGGTGGCGGCTTGTCCACCAATCCGATGCTGGCCCAGCGGGTCGGGGTGTGGGTGCCGCTGGAGGAGGTGCCCGACGTCTGGGAAGCGGTGACGAAGATCTTCCGTGACTATGGTTACCGGCGGCTGCGCTCCAAGGCCCGGTTGAAATTCCTGATCAAAGACTGGGGCGTGGAAAAGTTCCGGGAGGTGCTGGAAACCGAATACCTCGGCCGCCGGCTCATCGACGGCCCCGCCCCCGAGCCGGTCACGCACCCGATCGACCACGTGGGGGTGCAGCGCCTGAAAAACGGTCTCAACGCCGTGGGGGTCGCGCCCATTGCCGGGCGGGTGTCGGGCACCATCTTGACCCGGGTGGCCGAGCTGATGCAGCGGGCCGGGTCGGATCGGGCGCGGTTCACCCCGTATCAGAAGCTGGTGATCTTGGATGTGCCCGACGACGCGCTAGATGAGCTGGTTGCTGGCCTGGACGCGCTGGGATTGCCGTCGCGGCCGTCGCCGTGGCGCAAAAACCTGATGGCCTGCACCGGTATCGAGTATTGCAAACTGTCGTTCGCCGAAACCCGCGGGCGAGCCCAAGGGCTGGTTCCCGAGCTGGAGCAGCGCCTGGCGGACCTCAACGGCCAGCTGGATGTGCCGATCACGGTCCACATCAACGGCTGCCCGAACTCGTGTGCCCGCATCCAGGTCGCCGACATCGGGTTTAAGGGCCAAATGGTCGATGACGGTCACGGCAATTCGGTGGAGGGCTTTCAGGTGCACCTGGGCGGGGGCCTGGGCCTGGACAGCGGGTTCGGCCGTAAGCTGCGCCAGCACAAGGTGTTCAGCCACGAGCTTGGCGACTACATCGAGCGGGTGGTGCGCAACTTTCTTCACCACCGCGAACCAGGTGAACGCTTCGCGCAGTGGGCGATGCGCGCCGAGGAAGCCCAACTGCGGTGAGCGATCCGGTGACGGCATTCACCGAAACGCAGCTGCGCGAGCTGGCCGCGCGCGGGGCGGCCGAGCTGGATGGCGCCGGCGCCACCGAGCTGCTGCGCTGGACCGATGAGCATTTCGGCGGCGTAACCGGGTCGCCGAACGGGGCATCGTGCGGCTGGGTGGTGGCCTCCAACATGCAAGACGCCGTGCTGGTCGATGTCGCGGCGCGGGTGCGCCCGGGGGTGCCGGTGCTGTTTTTAGACACCGGCTACCATTTCGCGGAAACCCTCGGCACCCGCGATGCGGTCGAGGCGGTGTATGACATCCAGCTACTCAACATCACCGCCGAGCACACCGTGGCCGAGCAGGACGCGTTGCTGGGCAAGGATCTGTTTGCCCGGGATCCCAATGAATGCTGCCGACTGCGCAAAGTCGTGCCGCTGGCTGCGGCGCTGCGCGGCTTCGGGGCGTGGGTGACCGGGATCCGCCGGGTGGAGGCACCCACCCGCGCCGGCGCCCCGCTGATCAGCTTCGACGAGAAGTTCAAGCTGGTCAAGGTCAACCCGCTGGCCGCCTGGAGCGACCAGGACATGGCCCGCTACATAGCCGACCACACGGTACTGGTCAACCCGCTGGTCGAGGAGGGCTACCCGTCCGTCGGCTGCGCCCCCTGCACGGCCAAGCCCGCCGCGGGCGCCGACCCGCGCAGCGGGCGCTGGCAGGGGCGGTCGAAGATCGAATGCGGGCTGCACGCCCCATGAGCACCCTGGTGCTGACCGCGCACGGCAGCAAGGATCTCCGCTCGGCCGCCAACGCGCGCGCGCTGGCCGGCCGGCTGGCCCGGATGCGTCCCGACCTGGAGGTGCGCGTCGCGTTTCTGGAGCAAAACCTGCCCAGCCTGCACAGCGTGCTTAGCGGGCTGGCGGCTAGCCCCGAAACGGTGGTGTCGCCGTTGCTGCTGGCCAGCGCCTACCACGCGCGCATCGACATCCCCAGGCAGATCGTGCGGGCCGGCGCGCCTGGCGTGCGGCAAGCCGACGTGCTCGGTGAGGACGATCGGCTGGTCGCGGTGCTGCGTGAGCGGCTGGGCGGGCTGGGTGTTTCCGAGCGCGACAGCGCATTAGGTGTGCTGGTGGTCGCTATCGGGTCATCGAATGCGGCGGCAAACGCGCGGAGCGCGGCGGTGGCGGCCAAGCTGGCCGCGGACACCCGTTGGGCCGGTGCCGCGCTGGCCTTTGCCACCGGGCCGGAGCCGTCGCTGGCGCAGGCCAGCGAATGGTTGCGTCGCCGGGGCGCCCGTCGGCTGGTGATCGCGCCCTGGTTTTTGGCTCCCGGACGGGTGATCGACCGGATACGGGCCTACGCGCGAGACGCCGGCATCGCGATGGCGCCCCCCTTGGGGGCGCATCGCCTGGTGGCCGAGACCGTGCTCGACCGCTTCGAGCATGCGGTGACCACCCAAGCCGTGGCGTAAGGCCCGTTGAGTGGCGCTGCCACAGCCGCCGGAGCAAGGCCCCTCGCCGCGGGTGATTCTCCCTAGGCGCGGGAATGGCGGGCCGGCGACGCGCAGAGCCGCAGCTGGCTGAGTAGGTTTCGGACGGCACCGGCGGGCGGGGTACGCCCGCCCACCCAGACAGCCCGAAACTGACGCCGCAGGTTCAACTCGGGAACAGCGACGGCGCGCAACCGGCCGGCCGCCAGGTCGTCGGCCACCGCCAGCCGGCTCATGACGGCCGGTCCCGCGCCCGCGAGGACCGCTGCGCGCATGGCCGCGGCGGATGACAATTCGAGCACGGGGGGTGCTTGCTGCATTTCTTCGCCCAGCGCATGACGTAAGGCCGCGGTGAACGTATCGCGTATCCCGGACCGGGGCTCACGGGTCACAAGGGGCGTTTGCGCGAGTTCGAGGGCGCTGACCACTCGCGGGCGCCGGGCCCACTTGTGATTCGGCGGCACGACCACCACCAGTTCGTCGTGTCCCACCACGCAGCTACCTAATCCCCCAGGAGGGCCTGGGTTTTCAACGAATCCGAGATCGGCTGTGCCGTCGCGGACGGCAGCGATTGCCTTGTCGCTGTTGGTGGCGGTCAGAATCACTTCGGGGATGGTCTGGCCGCGCTGCGCCGCGGCGGCTTGCAAGGACACCAGCCACTGCGGCATGAGTTGTTCGGCGATCGTCTGGCTGGCTACCACCTTGATTCGCTGGCGACTTTTGGCTCGCAGCGAGCCCAAGGCCGCATCGACCTCATGGGCGACTTCGATCAAACGGGCCGACCACTCGGCGACGAGGACTCCTGCAGGCGTGAGTGTCGTGCCCCGGGTGCTCCGGGCGGCCAGCACGGCTCCGACCTGGGCCTCCATCGATGCCAGTCGCGCTGATACCGCTTGTTGCGTCAACCCCAGTTCACGGGCGGCGGCACCGAGACTGCCGGTTCTCGCGATTGCCAGAAACATTTCGAATGAGGCAAGTTCGGGCATGCGAGAGCTGAGCATCATGCGTGATCACCCACAAATAAGCGTTGAGTGCTTACCCAAGACTTACCCCCATCATAACGACGAGCGGGCGCAATAGGTGGGCCGCTGGCAGCTTGCCGGCAAGCCGGGCAATCATGCTGCTATTACTTCTACGAATGTCATTGCCAAGGAGGACTGCTGCGACGCAGTCACAACTGCTGCTTGTGTATCCACAATAATACGGGCGCTACCGGCGGAGCCTTAATGAGGGAACCATCAAAACTAGGACACGCCCAATTGACCCAATCGACCCAATTGACGAGGCTGCCCCGGCTCTGCGCCGTCGTCTGGGTATGCGCCGATGAGGAGGAAGTGAGGATGCGCCCATATCACATCGCGATCGTGGGCTCCGGCCCGTCGGGCTTTTTCGCCGCGGCGTCGCTGTTAACGGCCGCCGACACCTCCGATGAGATCGAGGTGGCGGTCGACATGATCGAGATGCTTCCGACGCCATGGGGATTGGTGCGTTCTGGCGTCGCTCCTGACCATCCCAAGATCAAATCAGTCAGCAAGCAATTCGAAAGGACCGCCGAAGATCCTCGTTTCCGCTTCTTCGGAAACATCCGGGTAGGCGAGCACATTCAAGCCACCGATCTTTCCCAGCGCTATGACGCGGTGATCTATGCCGTTGGGGCGCAAGCGGACCGCTCGCTGAACATTCCCGGTGAACATTTGCCGGGCAGCATCTCGGCTGTCGATTGCGTCGGTTGGTATAACGCCCACCCGCACTATGCCCAGCTAAGCCCCGACCTGTCGACGGGGCGCGCCGTCGTCATCGGCAACGGCAACGTCGCACTCGATGTCGCCCGCATGCTGGTGGCCGATCCCGACGTGCTGGCACGCACCGACATCGCCGATCACGCACTGCAGCCGCTGCGTGCGCGCGGTATCGAGGAGGTGCTGATCATCGGCCGGCGCGGACCGTTGCAGACGGCGTTTACCACGCTGGAGTTGCGTGAGCTTGGCGATCTTCACGGTGTCGATGTGGTGGTGGATCCAGCGCAGCTGCAGGGCATCACCGATGAGGACGCCGCCGCGGCCGGCAGGACGGCGAAGCAGAACCTCCACGTGCTGCGCGACTATGCCGGACGCGCCGCCAGACCCGGCAACCGCCGAATCGTATTGCGGTTCTTGACCTCTCCGATAGAAATCAAGGGTAATGGGAAGGTCGAGCGGATCGTTCTCGGGCGCAACGAGTTGGTGAACGATGCCGGCGGGCGGGTGGTGGCCAAGGATACCGGGGACCGTGAGGAGCTACCCGTCCAGTTGGTGGTGCGCTCGGTCGGCTACCGCGGCGTGCCTATCCCTGGGGTGGCGTTCGATGACAAAAGCGGCACCATCCCCAGCGCCCGAGGACGGGTGGTGGGAAGCCGTAACGAGTACGTCGTCGGCTGGATCAAACGGGGGCCCAGCGGGGTGATCGGCACCAACAAAAAAGACTCCCAGGACACCGTCGACACCCTGCTGGCGGATCTGTCGAAAGCCAGCCTCGTCGATCGCGGGAGCGGGTATTCCGGCGAGCTGGAACGGTGGTTGTCGTCGTGTCAGCCGAAGCTTGTCACCGCAGCGCAATGGCGGGCCATCGACCGCTTTGAGCGCGAAGCCGGCGAGCCGTACGGGCGCCCCCGAGTCAAGTTGCCCAGCCTGGCCGGGCTGCTGCGGATCGCGCACGGCTGATTCCGCTTGGGCGCACCCAGGCGAGCATGACGGGCCGCTCTTGATAACGCTTGATAACGGCTGATAACGCTTGATAACGATATGGAAGGACGAAGGACCGTTTCATGACATATGTGATTGCCGAACCCTGCGTCGACGTTAAAGACAAGGCGTGCATCGAAGAATGCCCCGTCGACTGTATCTATGAGGGCGCCCGGATGCTCTACATCCATCCCGACGAGTGCGTCGATTGCGGCGCCTGCGAGCCGGTGTGCCCGGTCGAGGCGATCTACTACGAAGAGGATCTGCCCGATAGCTGGAGCGGGTACCGCCAGATCAACGCGGACTTCTTCGCAGACCTCGGATCCCCCGGTGGCGCGTCGAAAATCGGGATGACCGACAACGACCCGCTTGCGGTCAAAGAGCTGGCCCGCAAGGCAGAAAGTCCCCCGAATCCGTGACGTGGTGATCTGGACGGCGCCGTCGCCGTGGGCGTCGACACCATTTCGACCTGCGCGGGTGTTTTAGTGCTCTTGGGGTGTGCGTGCCTGCGCAAGCGCCACCGCACGGGCGAGTCGCGCGTAGCGTAATTCCAAGTCTTTGAACCGCAGGTAGGTGCTTAGCGTGGTGAAACTGAACGCGATGATCAGCGCATAAAGCATCAGATCGGTACCTCGGGCCACACCGACCCAGTGCGCGACGACCGTGGTGTCATTGGGCCGCAGCACGGCGTACACACCGGCCAGCACGAAGGCAACATAGCCGACCTTGACCCAGGCCCGCGACTGCGCGCTTTTGCGGGAACGCAGCAGGTAGATGAGCAGGGTAATGATCGACCCGATCAGCAGCACCTGGATCCAGTTCATCGTGGCATCCTTCCTCGCAGGAACCCGTCGAAGATGATGTTGACGCCGTTAAGCAGCGGCTGTCCCTTGGACTTCGAGTACTCGGTGTAGCGCACCTCGACCGGCTCTTCGGCGACACGCCAACGGTTTTCGGCGATCAGCATCACAAATTCGGTGGCGTGGCTCATCCCGCTCATGGTGATGTCGAGCCCGTCGGCCACCGTCTTGTTGAACACCCGCAGCCCATTGTTGGTGTCGGTCAGCCCGAGCCGGCGGCCACGCGGGCTCAACCGCACGGCGGTTTGCAGCACGAGCCGTTTCAGCAATGGCGGTCTGCTGACACCGGGGCCGAACCGGGTTCCGATGACAATGTCGACATCGCCGATGGCAAGCCGGTCGATCATGGCGACCACATCCTTGACGCGGTGCTGACCGTCACCGTCGAAGGTGGCGAAAACCTGGGCACCGGGCTGGCGGCGGGCATACTCCACACCGGTCTGGATGGCGGCGCCCTGGCCCAAGTTGACCGGATGGCGCACCAGGTGCGCCCCGGCCCGCAGGGCGATCTCGCCGGTGCCGTCGCTGCTGCCGTCGTCTACGCAGACGACGTGATCGAAAACGGAGCGCAGCTCGGCGATGACGCCGCCGATGACGCTGGCTTCGTTAAAGGCCGGAACGACGATCCAGGTGTTGGGGTAACCCATGTCGATCCCACAAGGTACACCGCGGATCAGCCGGGTTGCCGCGTCAGCGCGGCCAAATGGATGGCGATTCCCACCGGC
Source organism: Mycobacterium sp. SM1 (assembly GCF_018361265.1). GTDB lineage: Bacteria > Actinomycetota > Actinomycetes > Mycobacteriales > Mycobacteriaceae > Mycobacterium. Next base: position 1,047,343 of record NZ_JAFLNH010000001.1, on the reverse strand, counting down.
GGACCGCACAGCAGCGCGATCACGGTGCGTGGCTCCAGCGGCAACGGCAGCAACAGCAACGCCGTCGACGCTACCGTCGCGCCGACCCACCCCAGCGAATACGCCCGGTGCAGCGCGGCGGCGACCACAGCGGCACCGGTGAGTGTCAACATGGCGATCGCGACCGCCGCCGCCGTCAACCACGCCAGCAGCGCCCCGCTGGCGTGATACTCGGCGCCGAATCCGGCACGCAGCAACCAGGGGCCGGTAAGCCCGGCGGCCGCCACGCCGACCGCCCCGATCCCGCCCACCACCGTCGCCGGTGCGATGAGCGCCCGAAGCCGTTCGGAGCGCTCGTCGACGAAATGCGCGATAAGGTTGCCCTGCATTGCGGTCAGCGGCACCAGCAGCGGCGCGCGGGTCAACGTGACGGCCAGGATGACCACGCCGCCGGCGGCCCCCAGCTCTTTCGAGGTCGCCTTGAGCAGCACCGGGAACCCCATCACCAGAATCGCGCTGGCGCCGGAGGCGGTGATCGAATGCGCCACGCCGCGCAGGAACGTCACGGTGCCCCCGGGCGCCAGCAACCGGGCCGCAGCCCGCGCCGTGGGCGAGGCTACTAACATGAGCAGCCACGCCGTCGCGCCCGCGACGGTGGCCCACAAGAATCCCGCCAGCCCCCATCCGATCACGAACGTCGCCACCGCGACCGCCACCCGGATGACGGCGTCGGTCACCATCAGCGCCCCGTAGTGCGCCCAGCGGCTGGCGCCGGCCAGCATGCCCAGCAGGGTGGCGTGCAGGCAAAATCCGGCCAACCCAACGCTGAGCAGCCCTACCGACAGCCCGCGTTCGGCGCTGAACACCTGCGGGCTCCACCACGGCGAACTGATGGCGATCACCACGGCGGCGGCGGCTCCGGCCATGGCGGCCACCCGCAGCGGATGCGTGCCGTGGCAAGCGGCGTCACGGTCCACGTCGCGTGTTGAGCGGACCTCGCGGGTGGTTTCCTGAAGAAGTCCGTTAGCAGCGCCGGTGACCAGCCCGAACGCGCCCCAGAACACCGCGAATACCGAAAAGCCGGCGGGCGCGAGGTCGCGGGCCCCCAGGTAGATCACCGCGTAGCCGCAGATGGCGGTCAGTACGGTTGCCGTGCCGACCCGCGCGACGCTGCCCCGCGCGATTGGCCCGGCGGCGGCTCGCCCTAATCCGGGGGAACCGTGATCACCGCCAACCTCAGCCACCGCGACTGCGCTTCAGTCGTGCCGTCCAAACATCAAACGCCGCAACACAACTCCCAAGCCGAAGCCAGCGGCGGGAAAGCAGCCGCGGTACCCACCGACGTTTCGCCGGTTGCAAACCAATTCGTCTGCGCTTCGTTTCCGAGCGGGAACGGGCCACGCCCGCCGGGTGGTTGCCGCTATGCCGTTGCCGGCTAACGCGGGCCGGGCCGGTGCGTGGAGTGCCAACAGGTGTGCCGCGGTGACCTCAGGGTTAGCCACAGGATGAAAATACTAGGCGTGCGCCGCCAGGCGCGCGTCGCGGGCAAGAGAAGGCGCCGAACAAGGGCCGTGACCGCAGGACGACGCGTGGGCCGCGGTACGAAACCGTGATCGGGCTACCCCGACCGCCAGTTAAGGGGAACCCAAGACCGCGTCACGGATTTTCGGCTTTTGTCCAACGATGCTGTGCGCCAATCTATCCCGAAATGGGTGCCGCAGCCGGCGGGGAACGCCGTGATAGCCATCACCACCACGCACCGACGCCCGAGTTGCCGTCGGGTGATTGGGAAGGAAATGTAACACGGCGATCTCGGCGCCCAACAGAACTCCAATACCTACAACTACTACAACACCTATCATTGCTTACCTATCATTACTTCTTACTTCGCTAATCCATTTCGACTCGTTGCGTTTCCATGTGGCCGCTTCACGGCGTCGACCAATTGGTCGACTACTTGGTTACTTGGCTGGCCGGTCGGTCGATCCAACGTGCCCTGGTGGTTACGCGCACCTCGCGCTGCTGACCGGCCCACCAGGCCTGCAGCCTGCGGACGTCGATACGCCCCGTCGGTTGGTCGTAGGGCGATTGTGCGGTGAACATCGTTTCGTTCTCCTCTCCTGGCTGGCTCCTGGCTGGCTTTTGCCGCCGGCTTGTACCGCCACCCGTTTCCTGTTACCCACCGGTCATCGCCGGCCCTCTGGGCATGTGCCCGGCCGATCCCCCCATTCATCCCCCGGACCGTCCTCATGGCCGCCTCTCGATCGACGCGATTGACGGCCACAGTGGCCGCACGCCGGCCCTGGGTTCGCGGCCGTGCCCGGGTGTGGTGCCGACGGGCGAGTCGCGGTGCACCGGCGGATGCGCCGGTTGAGTAGCCAGCTAGGTGGCGGTAGGCCGATCGCCACCTGGGCGGGGATGTGCGTGCACGTCATACCTCAGTGGTCGCACCATGCACCGGCGAAGTTCCCGGGACCGCTCTGTGGCTAAATCAGCGCGCAAATCTGTGGGTAACTCGGCGGTGTAAATCAGCGGAAATGTCGAAACGGTGCTTACCGAGGTTTCGGGCACCGCCGCGCAACCGAATGCGGGCGCCGAAGGGGTCAGCCCGCGTCCGCGGCGGCGCTGCGGGGGTCAGCCCGCGTCCGCGGCGGCGCTGCGGGCCTCGATCAGCTCCTCGCGGGCCCGGGCGACGCGGGAGCGGATGGTGCCCACCTGGCATCCCATGACGTCGGCGGCCTGCGCGTAGGACATGCCGATCACCTGGGTGAGCACCAGCGCCTCACGCTGCTCCGGGCACAACCCGTCCAGCAGCAGGCCCAACTCGACGATGTCCTCATGGCCGCAGGAGCGGCGGGCTGCCGCCCGGTCGGCGGCGGCGGCCCAGTCGGCCCGCGCCGCGATGCGCGGACGGGCCATTTCCCGGCGGGTGTGATCGATGCTGACCCGGCGTGCGATCGCCAGCAGCCAGGTGCGCGCGCTGGATTGGCCGGCAAACCTGGGCAGGCTGGTGATCGCGCGCAGGTAGGTTTCCTGGGCGAGGTCTTCGGCGGCATCGGCGCCGGACAGATGCGCAAGGAAACGCCACAGGTCATGCTGCGTTGCGCGCACGAATTCCGCCAGCGCGTCCCGGTCGCCACGTCCGGCTGCCAACGCCAGCTCGGTGGTCTGGCAATCGGCGATCTCACGGGTGCTCACAGCAGCAGCGTAAACCCGAATCAGGTCCTGAGATCTCGAATAATCATGAAATACCAGTGGTATTCACGTGGTAGTCGGGATTGTTTTCGATCTGTTAACAAGGCGTGATGTCGACCACCGGGCTGCAATCACCGGGGTTGCATGCCAGATGGTGCCGGTGGATCCACATCCGGTCTGGATCCACCTACGGTCTAAGCGCCGCTACCGGGCCAAGCCTGGCTTTCCTCACCAGTTCCAGTTCCGCGGGCGGGGATCGCCTGGACGGCGCCAAGAACCTCCGCCACCAAATCGGGTGTCTTTACCGCCGGGCGCACTCGCAGTGCCCGGGTCAACGCGATGGCTTCGGCCTGCCAGCGACGACACGCCGGACATTCGCTCAAATGATCATCGACCGCGGCCGACGAGGCGAACTCCTCCTCATTGTCGAGCCGGGCCGAAAGAGCCTCGCGGCAACTTTTACAATCCACACCACCATGCTACAGATCCGTCGTCTGCGGCCAGGGATGACGCGCGGCGTCGGTACCCGCCGATGGCTCGGCCACGCGTGGCCGACGGGGATTCCCGGGGTCAAAGCAACCATCGGCCCGGCGGTCGGTTAGGCGTCCGGCCGGACCTCACGCGTTCAGTATCGGTTGCGCCGCTCGTGGTTATGTGCTAGCAACGGTCTACCATCATTGTGGTGGGCGTCATGCATGCGCGTTGCAGACCACGATGCGGAGGGTGGCCCGTTGTGCGAACAATGGGGGTCGAGTCAGGTGTCCGGTCGAGTACCGGGAAGTTTGGCCTTTCAAGAGGGAAAACAGGGACGAAAAGCGCTACTCCGATCGCCAAGTCGTGGTTGCCGGTTCGGATTCTGGCAGATCTGGCCCGGGAATGCCCCGATCGATCTCCGGCGGGGGCGGGACTCCGACCGGAGATGCGTGTGTTGCGCTAGAGGGACTGGGGTGTGCGGTGGACTGTGAGATGTGCCGGGAGGCGTTGTCGGCTCGGCTCGATGGCGAGGCAGAGCCCGTCGCCCCGGCTGTGGTTGACGAACACCTGAGCAAGTGTCCGGCATGTCGGCGCTGGGAGGCTGAGGCCGCGAGACTGACCCGCGCGTTGCGGGTGCGCCCCGTGGTTGAGACACCCGATTTGGTCGACGCGGTGCTTGCCGCGGCCCAGGAGATGCCGGCCGGCGGCGATGACGAAGAGCGGTCCCAGCGCAGCGGGGGTGCCTAGCCCCAGCGTCCATACCGCCTACCGCCATCGCGGCGACGGCCGGCTTCCGCTCAGCGGCAGGGATGTTTAGCCGCTGTTCATCAACCCGCTCAATGGTGTTGGTCTTCTGAACATTACCGGCCAACATCGTGAACATTGCCAACCTCCGAATTTTCCGGGCTGACTTGTGAATACGCTGCTCATGTGGTGGCGCGAGACGTTACAGATATCCATACCGCCAGGCTGGCGCAAGCGGCCGGCCGTGGCGACCGTACAGCGTTGGCGGCGTTCGTGCGCGCGACGCAAGACGATCTATGGCGCTTTCATGCGCACGTATCCGGCGCAGACTGCGCCGAAGACCTTGCTCAGGAAACGTATCTGCAGGCGCTGAGCAGACTTCCCGGGTTCACCGGCCGCTCCAGCGCGCGCGCCTGGCTGTTGGCGATCGCACGCCAGGTCGGCATCGATCACCTCCATCGCCGCGTGGCGCGCCCGCGCATCTCGGCACGCGTTGACTGGTCGGCGATGGCCGACCGCGCCGCAGAAGACACGCCGTCCGAGCACGACGATTTCGTGGAGTTGAACCTGCTGCTGGGTGCGTTGACCCCAGAGCAGCGCGAGGCGCTGGTGCTCACCCAGGTGATCGGCATGTCCTACGCGCAGGCCGCCGGCGTCATGGGGTGTCGGGTAAGCACCATCCGCACCCGCGTCGCCGCCGCCCGCGAGCAGCTGATCGCCGCGCGCACCGGTGGCGCGCAGACCGGCTGACCCTCGGGCGCCCGGTGGTGGTCGCGCGTCTCCGGATTCGAATAACCGCCGCCCCCTCCGATGATGCAGGCCCACAGGGTCGATCCGGAACTTTGCGTTGCGACCGCGCGACCACTGTGGTATGAGGCAAGCGCATATAACCGTGACCTTGGAGGCGCCGGCTGATAGCTATCACGCCGGCAACTGGGCTTTCCTGCGCTCAGCCATTCCTCACGGGGGCGCCCTGAGATTGACGGCCGCACCTATGCGGAGATAGCCGATGATGTCGATGTGCGGCCGTGACATGCCGTGCACGGCGCAACGACATCGCGCTGACTCTTCCGCTGACAAATGCTGACAGATGCTGACGGACCCTTGCCAACGAATCCGGCGGTGACGATGCGGTTGTGACCACCGATCCGGGCCCCCCACGCAACAGAACACCGTCCGTATTGCCCCGAATTGCCCGGCCAGCGTTGACGCGCGGAACTCTTCGGCACTCGTGTGCGACTAACTAGACACGACCGAATCCCGCGGACCGACACTGTGTCCGCTCAGCAGCAATTGGGGAGGATACGTGATGTCTCTTGTGGTTACTGAGCCGGAAATGCCGACGGCGAAGGCCCGCCGCGTCGATCATGCGGCCGTGGCCGCCCCTGCCACCGGGGTGGCTCCTGCCGCCGCGGACGAGGTCTCGGTGCTGACGGCGGCGCAGTTCACCGCGCACGCAGGGGTGTACCAAGCGGTCAGGGCCCAAACGGGGTTCCAGGAGGTATTCCAGGAGATGTTGCTGGCCAGCCTGGATAGCGGTGCGGGGTGGCACGCAGCTTCCGAGGCCACCGATGCCGCCATACCGCAAACCCAGGGTCAGGGATTGGTCGCCGATTTCGCGGCGGTGCCGCCAGAGATTCATTCCACACGGATGCACACTGGTCCCGGCTCAGGGCCGATGCTCGCCGCAGCCGCAGCCTGGGATGAGCTGGCCAGCGAGTTGAATTGGGCTGCCGCCGGCTGCGATTCGGTGGTGTCGGGACTCAAGGGCGGCCGGTCAGCGCTGGCGACGGCGGCAGCCGCTCCCTACCTGCGGTGGGTGCACGCCACTGCCGCCAAGGCGGAGCAGGCTGCGGCGCAGGCTAAAGCGGCGGCGGCCGCGTTTGAGAGCGCGCTGTCGATGACGGTGCCCCCGGCGGTGATTGCGGCCAATCGCAGCCTGCTGAAGCTGCTTGCCGCGTCGAACTTTCTAGGCCAGCACGCACCGGCGATCGCGACCACCGAGGGCCACTACGGGGAGATGTGGGCTCAGAATGCCGCGGCGATGTACGGCTATGCCGGTGCCGCGGCCGCCGCGTCGGCGCTGGCTCCGTTTACCTTGCCCCCGTCGGGCAGCGACGCCACGCGCGTGCCCGGGGAGCCTGCTGCGCGCACCGCATCTGCCGAAACCGCCGCCCAGGCGGGCACAAGTGCGCACACAGTGCTCTCAGAGCTGATGTCCGCCGTGCCCGAGGCGCTGGGCAGCCTGGCGTCCCCGCTGTCTTCCCCAAGGCGGCAGCTGTCGTCGCTGGCGTCCAGGCTGGACGCCTTGGATGCAGAGTTCGGCGTGCCACCTCACACCCGGTCTACGTCTACTGTGAACAGCAGCCCTGTTGTCGGGGCGATCAAGTTGCTGGCGGCTGCAATCACAGCTCTTGCGCCGGAAGTGAATTCCGCAGCCGGTGGCGCTGATACGGCCGCGCCGGCTGGTGGCAGCGGCGCGGATATGTCGGTGCGCCTGGGTCAGGCCGCGCGTGTCGGCACATTGTCGGTGCCGCGCGTATGGGCGATCTCCGTCCCGGCGGTGAGACCGGCGGCGCCGATGCTACACAGCACCGCTGCAACGTTCGAACCACCGATAACGTTCGTATTTGGGATCGCGTGAGTTTCGGTATCGGGCCGCGGCCGTCTTGCGGTCCTGCCGCACACCTGCGCGGAAGGTCACGGCGTAGACAGTGCATCGTGCAGAAGTGGCGTCCGTAGCCGTAACCTGTTATACGTTGGTATGCCGAGGAATTAGGCTTATCGCTGACTTAGCACCCGCGATAGCAAGCGGATTCGGCATGCACGAACTGGCTCGCTGACACGCTACGTCCTGCGTAGAGCCGACACGTGTGCGCGACTGAGATTTTCGATCCCTGCACGCCCGATGTGGCCTGACGTTGCCGGGTGCCGGGCGCACGCTGGACACTGTTGGGGTGCCCGGCCCCTGGTTAAGGGGCGACGCGCACGATCTCAGCACCCGGCTCACGGTCGTGCAACGCTCGATCCGAAGCACCTAGGCTACCCTGAGCCCATAGGCCAAGCGCTCCTAAGGATTTGCGCGCCGCCGAAGCGTTATGGCAATGCCTGCCCGAGGTGGCCGATGTCCGCCACACCCGCCGTGAGACAGAACACCGCAGACACGACGCGTGAAAGCGCGGCAGACTCTTTCTTGAGCGGCCAGGAGTCCGCCGCGATAAATAGTGTGCCATGCCATTTAATTTGTGTTGTTCTGACGTTCACCTTCGATACCATCTGTTCATAAATTCGCCCGGCTTAGCACAATATTTCGGATGTATGGCTGGATTGTGTAGGTCTTTGAAACCTGTTGTAACTCTGGGCATTTGACGCCTTTTTGTCGAGTGGTTTGCGGGGTGTGGGGGTGGTGGTGTTTGGGTGGGGAACTCTTTGGTGGTGGGGGGCGACTACTTGAATAGCGCAACCGAATTTGGCAGATGGGCGCTGGATGATTAAGGAGAGGAACTGCGATGTCTTTTGTGTTTACCGAGCCGGAGATGATGCTTGGGGCGGCCGGTGATTTGGGTGGTATCGGGTCGGCGGTGGCCGCCGCGAACGGCGCGGCGGCGGGCCCGACGAGCGCGGTGGTGCCGGCGGCCGCCGATGAGGTGTCGGTGTTGACGGCGGCCCAGTTCGTCGCGCACGCGGGCATGTATCAGGCGGTGGCGGCGCAGGCCGCGGCGGTGCATGAGTTGTTCGTGGCCACCTTGGGGGCCAGCGCGGGCTCGTATGCGGCCACCGAGGCCGCCAACACCGCGGCGTTGTGAGGGGGTGTTGGGGATGGATTTCGCGGTGTTGCCCCCAGAGATTAATTCCGGGTTGATGTATGCCGGTCCCGGGGCGGGCCCGCTGATGGCGGCGGCGGCGGCCTGGGATGGGCTGGCCAGTGAGTTGTATTCGGCGGCGGCCGGTTATGGGTCGGTGGTCTCGGGGTTGACCGCTGGGCCCTGGCAGGGTTCGGCGTCGGCGGCGATGGCGGCCGCGGCCGCCCCGTATGTGGGCTGGATGAGCAGCACCGCCGCGCAGGCCGAGCAGAGCGCCGCGCAGGCGCAGGCGGCGGTGGCGGCCTATGAGGCGGCGTTTTTGGGCACGGTGCCCCCGCCGGTGATCGCGGCCAATCGGGCGTTGCTGATGGCGTTGATCGCCACGAATTTCTTGGGGCAAAACACCCCGGCGATCATGGCCACCGAGGCCCAGTATTTGGAGATGTGGGCCCAGGACGCGGCCACGATGTATGCCTATCAGGGGGCCGCGCTGGCCGCGACGTCGGCGTTGCCCACCTTTAGCCCGGCCCCGCAGACCACCACCGGGGCCGCGCTGGCCGCCCCGGCGGCCGCGGCCGGCCAGGCCGCCGGGGCCTCGGGGATCCAGACGCTGTCGGCGGCCCCGGCCACGCTGGGCGCGATGAGCACCCCGCTGGCCACCACGGCCTCGGCCGCGCCGCTGGCGGCCACCACGGCCTCGGCCGCGGCAACTAGCGCCGCCACCACGGCCTCCACGGCGGCCTCCACCGCGTCTAAGACGGCCGCGTCCTCTTCGCTGCTGGGTTCGCTGTTTGGCTCTAATTCGCTGATGAATCAGTTGGGCTTTTCCAGCCCGGCGGCGATGGGCAGCACCCTGATCGGCGATGAGCACAACGTCATCAACGACCTGGGGTGGGAGCTTAGCCAGGGTGAGAGTCTGTTTAAGCCAGCGGCTTCGGCCGCCAAGGCGGCTGCGGCGCTGCCCAGCATCGTCAACAACATGCCCCCGATCACCGGGCTGGGCGGGGTGGCCGGTGGGCTGCCGGTGGCGGCCGGGTTGGGCCGGGCCGGTTCGATCGGGGCGTTGTCGGTGCCGCGCAGTTGGGCCGCGGCGATCCCGGCGGAGGTAAGACCGGCCACGGCGTTGCCGGAGGCCCTCCCCTCGGGGGTGCCGCAGGCCGCGGGTGGGCCGGCCGACATGCTCGGCGGGGTGCCGCTGGTGGGGGGGCTTGGGCGGGGGGTGGCCGGGGGTCCGGCGCCTCGCTACGGGTTCCAGCTGTCGGTGGTTCCGCACCCGCCGGCGGCCGGATGAGGGAAGGGGGTCATCCAGTTCGAGCCAATCCACACGTCGTCACTGTCGAAACTGTCGAAACTGTCGAATCGATTTCTCAACACGATAAGGAGATAAGAAAATGCCGATGCGTTTTATGACCGACCCCGACCAGATGCGCGCGATGGCGGCCCGCTTTGAGGGCCACGCGCAAACCGTTCAGGGGGAGGCCGCCAAGATGTGGGCCTCCACCCAAAGCATCGCCGGGGCGGGCTGGAGCGGGGCCGCCGAGGTGGCCTCCTACGACACCATGGGGCAGATGAACCAGGCGTTTAACAACATCGTCACCATGCTGCACGGGGTGCGTGACGGGTTGATCCGCGACGCCAACAACTACGAGACCCAAGAGCTGGCCTCCCAGCGCCTGCTGAGCAGCTAGTAGCCCACCGAGTAACCCACTAACACGTTAGGAGAACACCCATGACGATCAACTACCAGTTCGGCGATGTGGACGCCCACGGGGCGCTGATTCGCGCCCAGGCCGCCGCCATGGAGGCCGAGCATCAGGCCATCATCCGCGATGTGCTGGCCGCCGGGGATTTTTGGGGCGGCGCGGGCTCGGCGGGCTGCCAGGAGTTCATCACCCAGTTGGGCCGCAACTTTCAGGTGATCTATGACCAGGCCAACGCCCACGGCGCCAAGGTGCAAGCCGCCAGCGCCAACATGGCCAGCACCGACAGCGCGGTGGGCGCCAGCTGGGCCTAACCCCGGCGGGCACCCGAATAGCCCCCAGACGGCCCCGCCGCGGCGAGCGCGCCACCACAGCGCCACACCACCACAATCGCCGCGGCGGGCGCCTCACCATCACCGGGGGCGAAAACCGGGGCCCCACCGCGGGTGAGCACCACCAGCACCCAACCGCGGCACCACGAACACAACAAAAACCAGAAAGCCAAAAAGCAAAAGCCAAAAAGCCAGTAAGCAAGAAAGAAGGAACACCCCCATGTATGTGATCCGGCTGCTTGATGGGTCAGAAATCCAGGAATCCAAAGGCGATGTCTTCGACCTGAACCCGGCCACCGGTGTGGTGACGGTGTCACGTGTGGATGGCTTTGAGGAAACCACCACCCACTACTCACCCAGCGCCTGGCAGTCGGTGGTGCACCGGGTGGAACGCAGCGTCGTGCCGGCCTCGCCCTGGCCCATGCAAACCTTCACCCTTTAACCGTCACAACACCGCCGGCCCGACCCGCAGGCGCCGCACCCACAACCACACACCCAACCGGGCCGATTGATGACACCCATCAATCGGCCCAACCGTCACAACCACCACCGGGTCTACCCGTCATCGGTGCCAAAACCCTTTGTGCCACCGGGAATTCCTGCCTCATCGTCGGGAATTCACGTGACCGTCTTTCAGCGCGGTCAAGACTTCGTGCCGCCTCGCCGGGCCGAAAGACCCACCGAATCGTGAGCATCATCGACGACACACAGCCCGGCGGGGGCGGCTCAGTGTCGGCTGCTCTTGAACCGTTCCTGGGAGCGCAGCACTTCCGCTTCGGCCTCGGCGCGACCGACCCAATCCGCGGCCTTGACGAACTTGCCGGGTTCCAGATCCTTGTAGTGCACGAAGAAGTGTTTGATGGCCTCCAGCTCGAAGGCCGGCACGTCCCCAATGTCATTGACGTGATCCCATCGGTGGTCTCCGGCCGGCACACACAGTATCTTGTCGTCGCCGCCCTTTTCGTCGACCATCTGGAACATGCCCACCGGTCGGGCCTCCACCAGCACGCCCGGCAGCAGCGGCTGCGGCAGCAGCACCAAGGCGTCGAGGGGGTCGCCGTCCTCACCGAGGGTCTCTTCGATGAAGCCGTAGTCGGCCGGGTACTCCATCGAGGTGTAAAGGTAGCGGTCCAGCCGGACCCGTCCCGTCGCGTGATCGATCTCGTATTTGTTTCGCTGCCCTTTCGGGATTTCGATGGTCACGTCGAATTGCACCGTGTCGGCTCCTTCGCAGGGTCGCTGGTCATCGGGTGTCCACCCTAGTGCAAGCGCTGCTTCGGCTGCGGCGACAGCCGTCGACGGTGTCCGGCGTTTCGGCGGGTTGGGCAGAATGGGACCAAGGAGTCAGGAGTGTGATGCGTCCCAGTCGGTGGCGGCGATCTACCCGCGCGGTTCTCGGAGCGGCAGCGCTGGCCTGTGTCGCCACAGTGGTGGCGGCGGCAGCGGTGTTCACCGCGGGTGGTCGCGAAACCAAGACCGTGCGGATCCCGCCGCCTCCGCACCCGGTCACGGCGGCGCCGGGAGTGATTCCCGTCGCGCCCGGCGCCCCCGCGCCCAGCGAAGCCGGGTTGGCGGCGGCACTGGCAGCCCAACTGGCGGATCCGAACCTGGGCAGGCTGGGGGGCCGGGTCACCGACGCGATGACCGGCAAAACGCTCTGGCGTCAGCTTGACGACGTCCCCCTACAGCCCGCGTCGACGAATAAGCTGCTGACCGCGGCCGCGGCGCTGCTGACGCTGGATCGCGAGGCCCAGGTCACCACTCGGGTGGTCGCCGCGGATGAGCCGGGCGTGGTCGTGCTGGTGGGCGGCGGGGACCCGACGCTGTCCGCGGCACCGCCCGGCCAGGACACCTGGTATCGGGGTGCGGCGCGCATCAGTGACCTGGCCGACCAGATCCGCCGCAGCGGTGTCACGCCGACCGCGGTCCGAGTGGATACGACGGCGTTTACCGGCCCGACGACAGCGCCGGGCTGGGATCCTGCCGACATCGATGGCGGTGATGTTGCTCCGATCGAGTCGGTGATGCTTGACGCCGGCCGCATCCAACCGGCGACCGCGGAGTCCACCCGCTCACACACCCCCGCGCTGGACGCCGGTCGCGCGCTTGCCGGCGCGCTCGGGCTTGATCCGGCGGCCGTCAGCATCGCTGCTGCGCCGCCCGGTGCCCGCGAGCTCGCCGCGGTGCGGTCCGCGCCGCTCATCGAGCGGTTGGGCGAGATGATGAGCGTCTCGGATAACGTGCTGGCCGAATGCATCGCCCGTGAGGTCGCGGCGGCCATGCACCGGCCGCGCAGCTTCGCCGGCGCCGTTGATGCCGTGACCGACAGGCTCCGCGCCATACACGTCGACACCGCGGGCGCCGCCCTGGCGGATTCCAGCGGGTTGTCGGCCGATGACCGCCTGACCGCCAAGACCATCGACGACGTGGTGCAAGCGGCGGCGGGACCGGGGGCGCCGCAGCTGCGGGCGCTGCTGGATCTGCTTCCGGTCGCCGGTGGTAGCGGTACCCTGACCAACCGCTTCCACGACCCGAGCACAGACGCCGATGCCGCCGGCTGGTTACGGGCCAAGACGGGCTCGCTGACCGCGACCAATGCGCTGGCCGGCGTGGTGACCGACAGCAGTGGGCGGGTGCTGACATTCGCGCTCATCTCCAATGACGCCGGGCCCACCGGCCGTATCGCGCTCGATGCCCTGGCCGCCCGGTTGCGAACATGTGGGTGCCTAACGTGACGGCATCTTCCGAGCTGGCCATCGGGCGCGCCGTTGATTGGCGGTTCGCGGCTACCGTCGGGGAGTGGCTGGCCCGCCCGGCTCCGCCCTCCACCGAGTACACCCGCCGCAAAGTGATCGACGACCTGGTGGCGGGCGCCAAAGCGGCGGAGTCCCTGGTGCGGGAGGTCACTGGGCTGGACACCGGTGCTGCGGTGCCTGAGGCCTGCATTGTCGACCGTCCGGAGTGGATCCGGGCGGCGGCCGAATCCATGCGGGTGATGACGGGCGGCACCGACAAACCCCGGGGGTTTTTCACCGGCCGGATCACCGGCGCGCAGACCGGTGCGGTGCTGGCTTTTGTTGCCTCCGGAATCCTCGGCCAGTACGACCCGTTCGGAACCGGTGAGCAGGGTCGCCTGCTGCTGGTGTACCCAAATGTCATTGCCGTCGAGCGCGAGCTGCGGGTCGATCCCGCTGATTTCCGGTTGTGGGTGTGCCTGCATGAGGTGACCCATCGCGTGCAGTTCACCGCTAACCCGTGGCTGGCCGGCTATATGTCGCAGGCGCTGGGCGTGTTGACGCAGGAGAGTGGTGAGGACGTCAGGCAGGTGGTGGCCCGGATCGCCGATTTCGTCCGCAGCCGCGCCGAGGCACCGGCCGCTCCGACGGCGCCTAACGCCGGCGCCGCGGGAATCCTCGGGGTATTGCGTGCTGTGCAGTCCGAGCCTCAGCGCCAAGCCCTGGATCGGCTTTTGGTGCTCGGCACGCTGCTTGAGGGGCATGCCGACTATGTGATGGATGCCGTCGGGCCGCGGGTGGTGCCGTCGGTGGCGACCATCCGGCGCCGGTTTGATGAGCGCCGTCACCGCAGGCAACCCCCATTGCAGCGGCTGCTGCGCGGCCTGTTGGGCATCGACGCCAAGATCAACCAGTACACGCGTGGCAAGGCATTCGTCGGCCACGTGGTGGGCCGGGTCGGCATGCAGCGTTTCAACACCATCTGGTCGAGTCCCGCCACGCTGCCGCTGCCCGCCGAGATCGAAGACCCGCAACGATGGATCGATCGGGTGCTCTAGCTCAGCTCCATTCGGCCGTCGCGGCGTTCGCAAAAACGTATGTGGCCACCGCGGGCCGGTGGTGTGTGGCGTTATCCGGTGGCCCGGATTCGCTGGCGCTCACCGCGGTCGCCGCTGCGATGCGGCCCACCACCGCGCTCATCGTGGATCACGGCCTGCAAACCGGCTCAACCGCGGTTGCCGCGACCGCTCGTGAGCAAGCCCTCGCGTTGGGATGCGTTGCTGCCCAGGTGCTTTGCGTACAAGTTGGCGAGCGCGGAGGGCCGGAGGCGGCGGCGCGCATCGCGCGCTATGCGGCGCTGGATGCCGCCCGCGGCAGTGATCCGGTGCTTTTGGCGCACACGCTGGATGACCAAGCGGAAACGGTGCTGCTGGGGCTGGGCCGAGGTTCGGGTGCTCGCTCGATCGCGGGGATGCGCCCCTACGATCCGCCGTGGTGCCGCCCGTTGCTGGGGGTGCGCCGCAGCGTGACCCACGCGGCGTGCGCCCAGCTAGGGGTGGCGGCCTGGCAGGACCCGCACAACACCGATCGCCGCTTCACCCGCGTTCGGCTACGCCGGGAGGTGCTGCCGCTGCTGGAGGAGGTGCTGGGGGGCGGCGTCGCTGAGGCACTGGCGCGGACCGCTACCGCGCTGCGCGAAGACATCGAGCTGATCGACACGCTCGCCGCGCAGGCGCTGGCCACGGCGTCGACCGACGAGGGCCTAGATGCTCGCGCGTTGCGGGCGTTACCCGATCCGGTTCGCCGCCAGGTCATTCGTGCCTGGTTGCTGGCCGGCGGCGCGACCGGGCTGACCGACAAGCAGATCCGTCGGGTGAACACACTGGTCACCGCCTGGCGCGGTCAGGGCGGGGTGGCGGTGGGGTCCGCGCTGCGCGGCGAGCGCTTGATCGCGGGCCGCCGCGACGGCGTGCTCACGCTGCGTCGTCAGCCGATCTGACGAGTCGGGGCCCGGCGTTGGTCGCCGGCCGCCAACGTGGCACGCTGTGGACGTGACAGCCCAGTCGGCCGAGCTGTACCCCGGGGATATCAAATCGGTGCTGCTGACCGAGGAGCAGATTCGCACGCGTGTCGCCGAGCTCGGCGCCCAGATCGGTAACGACTACCGTGGCCTGGTGGCCGCCGGCCAGGATCTGCTGCTGATCACCGTGCTCAAAGGCGCGGTAATGTTCGTCACCGACTTGGCGCGTGCGATCCCGCTGCCCACCCAGTTCGAGTTCATGGCCGTCGCATCCTACGGAAAATCCACGTCGTCGTCGGGCGTGGTGCGCATCCTCAAGGACCTCGACCGCGATATCAACGACCGCGACGTGCTGATCGTCGAGGACGTCGTCGACTCCGGGCTGACGTTGTCCTGGCTGCTGCGCAACCTGGCCACCCGGCGTCCGCGTTCGCTTCGGGTGTGCGCACTACTGCGAAAGCCCGACGCGCTGCGCGCCCACGTGGACATCGCCTACGTGGGGTTCGACATCCCCAATGAGTTCGTCGTGGGTTACGGGCTGGACTACGACGAGCGCTACCGTGACCTGTCATACATCGGAACCCTGGACCCGCGGGTCTATCAGGCTTAGGCGAGGCTTAGGCGCTACCTCAGCTCCCAGACCACCGTCACGGGGAAGCTCATCGTCTGCCGGCTGGGTTCCAGCGGGACATTCACGGCCACCGGTATCCGGGGCATCGGAGTCGATGCGGGCGACACGGCAGCCTCCGAGATCGAGATCACCTTGGCCAGCGTGAGCCCTGACAGCTGGGCGTACTGCTCAGCGCGGTTCTTGGCATCGTTGAACGCCCGGGCACGCGCGTCCTTCACCAGCTTCGAGTCGTCCTCGATGTAGTAACGCATTGAGTTGATCCGGGTGGCAGCGCCTCCGGTGCTGACGATGCTGCCGTTGCAAGTGAGTGACGCCGCGTCGGTGGGTGGATCTTGACCCGGATGGAGTTAGTCGCGCGGAACCCCTCACGCAGCACCGCCTCGCGTATCAGCTCTGCTCGCGTTCCATCTTGAGCTCGTCGGTGTGTTCGCTGATCGCCTTCGCCACCGCCTCGCCGGCCCGGCCGAGCAATTGCTCGCGCATACCTTGGGCCCAGTCATGTGATGCCCGCGGTGCTTCTAGTTGTCCTTTGAAATGTGGAATTACCTTGCGGGCGAACAACTCATAGCAGTGGTAGGTCGCCCCCGGGGAGGCCCAGTCGTGGCCCAGCAACAAGAACGTGCCGAAGCCACCCGATCGATCCAGCAGATCCTGGATGTAGGCGATCGCGTCATCAGGTGTGCCAATGCAGCAATTGCCTTTCGCCGCATACTCTTCGACGAACTCTCGGGGTGACTGCGCACCGTCGACCAGGTTGGCCAGCGGAACGAACCCGGCCGCGCCGAAGTACTTGGCGAAATCCCGCAGCCCGTATGTGCAGTCATCGATCGCACGCTCCCGGCTGTCGGCCAGGTGCATGATGCCCAGCACCCGCCAGTTGGCGCGATCCGGTTCTTCGCGGCCGACTTTGGCCGCTTGTTCGCGGACCACCTCCCAAGCGTTTTCTACCGCCGCGTATCCACCGGGCACCGACATCGACAGTGATAACAGCGATGTGCCCAGCGCCCCGGCCAGTCGCGGGCCGGACGGTGAAATCATCGCGGCCGTCGCGATTTCCGGGTAGGGCCAGCTGTAGGGACGAATGTGTAACTGGGCGTCGCGCAGGGTGAACCAGTCGGAGTGCCGGTTGACCCGCTCACCGGGTGCGGCCCGGAAGAGCGCGAGGATCGCCTCAAGGGACTCCTGCATCATGCGCCGCTGCTCGACGGGGTCGATACCCATCATGTAGGCGTCTGAGGGCAGTGCACCGGGCCCGGCGCCGAACATCACCCGGCCCCGGGTCAGGTGATCCAGCAGCACCCAGCGGTCGGCGACCATCAGCGGGTGGTGATAAGGCAGTGACACCACCCCGGTGCCCAGCCGGATGTGCTTGGTGCGCTCCGCGGCCGCGGCGATGAACACCTCCGGGCAGGCGATCAGCTCGTAGCCGCCGGAGTGGTGCTCGCCGAACCACGCTTCGTCGAACCCCAGGCGGTCCAGTGCGCTTACCCGGTCCAGGTCGTATTCGAGCGCCACCGTGGGTGACTGCCCGATCGGGTGAAACGGCGTGATAAAGACGCCGAAACGCAGTGGCGCGCTCATCGGTGCTGGACGCTCCTCGCAAGGACCTAACATTTTTCGCGCAAGCGGTTCATCGCAACTCTAGTTCGGCGAGGTGGGTGGCCCGAGCGGCGCAAGCCCGGTGACGCCGGGGCGGCCTTCTGGTGTGTTGCGATGCCAAAGCAGGTTGCGGTGAACCCGGTCCAGGTGGGGTGGACACGGTGATGTCCTGGCCACGCCGCTGCTCCGTCTCACCGGGCACCTCCTGGAACCACCGTTCGTTGGTGTAAGCAGCATGGTGGCGTCTGCTGCGCCCGGCTCCGCCGGGCTGGCGATCGCCATCGGGTTGCATGGTGGCGACCCGCTGCGCCCGGCTCCGCCGGGCTGGCGATCGCCATCGGGTTGCATGGTGGCGACCGCTGCGCCCGGCTCCGCCGGGCTGGCGATCGCCATCGGGTTGCATGGTGGCGACCCGCTGCGCCCGGCTCCGCCGGGCTGGCGATCGCCATCGGGTTGCATGGTGGCGACCCGCTGCGCCCGGCTCCGCCGGGCTGGCGATCGCCACGAGCGGTAGCCTGAACTATCCCAGCTGCATGTATCGCGGAAGGACATGGCCGGCTACGGCCGATGATTGATGAACCGGAAAAACGTAATCCGCACACTCACGGCGATCGCCGTCGTGTTGCTGCTCGGCTGGTCGTTCTTCTATTTCGGCGACGACACCCGCGGTTACAAGCCCGTCGACACCTCGGTGGCGGTGGCCCAGATCAATGCCGACAACGTCAAGAGCGCCCAGATCGATGATCGCGAGCAACAAGTCCGGTTGACGCTCAAACAGGGCAACCCTGACACCGACGGCTCCGACAAGATCATCACGAAGTACCCCAATGGGTACGCCGTCCCGCTGTTCAACGCCCTCACCAGTAAGAAAGCCCAGGTCAGCACCATCGTCAACCAGGGCAACATCCTGGGATCGCTGTTGATCTATCTGCTGCCGCTGCTGCTGCTGGTCGGGCTGTTCTTCGGGTTTTCCCGCATGCAGGGCGGTGCCCGAATGGGCTTCGGCTTCGGCAAGTCACGCGCCAAGCTGCTCACCAAAGACATGCCCAAGACCACCTTCGCTGACGTCGCAGGCGTCGATGAGGCGGTCGAGGAGCTCTACGAGATCAAAGACTTCCTGTCCAACCCGGGTCGTTATCAGGCGCTCGGCGCCAAGATCCCCAAGGGTGTGCTGCTCTACGGTCCACCCGGCACCGGCAAGACGCTGCTGGCCCGCGCCGTCGCCGGAGAGGCCGGGGTGCCGTTTTTCACCATCTCCGGCTCCGACTTCGTCGAGATGTTCGTCGGCGTCGGCGCCTCCCGGGTGCGTGACCTATTCGAGCAGGCCAAGCAGAACAGCCCGTGCATCATCTTCGTCGACGAGATCGACGCCGTCGGCCGTCAGCGCGGCGCGGGCCTCGGCGGCGGCCACGACGAGCGTGAGCAGACGCTGAACCAGCTGCTGGTCGAGATGGACGGGTTTGACCCGCGGGCCGGCGTCATCCTGATCGCGGCCACTAACCGGCCCGACATTCTGGATCCGGCGCTGTTGCGCCCGGGGCGATTCGACCGCCAGATTCCGGTGTCCAACCCCGATCTCAACGGGCGCAAGGCGATCCTGCGGGTCCATGCCAAGGGCAAGCCGCTGGCGCCCGACGCCGACCTCGACGGGCTGGCAAAACGCACCGTCGGGATGTCCGGAGCCGACCTGGCCAACGTCATCAACGAGGCGGCGCTGTTGACCGCCCGCGAAAACGGCACCGTGATCACCGCGGCCGCCCTCGAGGAGGCGGTGGACCGGGTGATCGGCGGGCCGCGGCGCAAGGGCCGGGTCATCAGCGAGCTGGAGAAGAAGATCACCGCCTACCACGAGGGCGGTCACGCGCTTGCGGCGTGGGCGATGCCCGATATCGAGCCGATCTACAAAGTGACCATCCTGGCTCGCGGCCGCACCGGCGGGCACGCGGTCTCGGTGCCCGAGGATGACAAGGGATTGATGACCCGCTCGGAGATGATCTCGCGGCTGGTGTTCGCGATGGGCGGGCGCGCGGCTGAGGAGCTGGTGTTCCGCGAGCCGACTACCGGCGCGGTGTCCGACATCGAGCAGGCCACCAAAATTGCCCGTGCCATGGTCACCGAGTACGGGATGAGCTCTAAGCTCGGCGCCGTGAAATACGGCACCGAGCACGGCGACCCCTTCCTCGGCCGTGCGATCGGTACCCAGCCGGATTACTCGCATGAGGTTGCCCGCGACATCGACGACGAGGTGCGCAAGCTCATCGAGGCCGCGCACACGGAGGCGTGGGAGGTCCTCACCGAATACCGCGACGTGCTCGACACCCTGGCCGGTGAGCTGCTGGAGAAGGAAACGCTGCACCGCGCCGAGTTGGAAGTGATCTTCGCCAGGGTCGAAAAGCGGCCCCGGCTCACCATGTTCGACGACTTCGGTGGCCGCGTCCCCTCGGACAAGCCGCCGATCAAGACACCCGGCGAGTTAGCCATCGAGCGCGGTGAGCCGTGGCCGCAGCCGGCGCCCGAACCCGCGCTCAAGGCGGCGATCGCCCGGGCGGCTAGTGAAGCCGGCCAGCAGCCGGAGGGAGATCGAATCCCTCAGGGCGCCAACGGCTCTCACCACTTCCCAGGCAGCCAGGGCTCCGCCGAGGGTGACGGTGCGCCGTTGCGGCGTCCCACCCAGCCCGATTACGGTGCTCCGGCCGGTTGGCGCGCCCCGGGATGGCCACCGCAACAGCCACCAAACTACTGGTACCCCCCGCCCCCCTCGCCAGCGCAGTCGCCGTACTGGCCGCAGCACCCAGTACCGAACTATCCGGCTCAGCCCTACCCACCGTATCCCCCGCCGGCCCAGTCACCGCCTCAGGACAGCTCGTCCCAGCAGAAGCCCTCTGGCCAGCGGAGCCAGGACGCGGGCCAGCCCAACCCGCCGGCCCACCGTTGACGAACGGAGATCCGATGGCCCAGTCGAATGCACGCCCGGTAGAACTGCGCACGCCGGTGTTCGACCAGGCGCGTGCCGAGGCGGCGGTTCGGGAGTTGCTGTTGGCGATTGGCGAGAACCCGGATCGGCATGGTTTGGAGGACACCCCGGCGCGGGTCGCGCGAACCTTTCGTGAGATGTTCGCCGGGCTCTACACCGATCCAGACACCGTGCTGGAGACGACATTCGATGAGCAGCACGATGAGTTGGTGCTGGTCAAGGCGATCCCGCTGTATTCCACCTGCGAGCATCATCTGGTGGCATTTCACGGCCTGGCGCATGTGGGCTACATTCCGGGGCACGACGGCCGGGTGACGGGTCTATCTAAGATCGCGCGACTGGTCGACCTCTACGCAAAGCGGCCGCAGGTGCAGGAAAGACTTACCGTGCAGATCGCCGACGCGCTGACCCGCAAACTCGATCCGCGGGGAGTGATCGTCGTGATCGAGGCCGAGCACCTCTGCATGTCGATGCGCGGTGTCCGCAAGCCGGGGGCGATCACCACGACGTCGGCGGTGCGCGGTTTGTTCAAGACCAACCCCTCATCCCGGGCCGAAGCACTCGATCTGATCTTGCGCAAGTGAGGCAAGTGAGCCCGACACGCGTTATCGGGGTGGTGAACGTCACCGATGACTCGTTCTCGGATGGTGGGCGCTACCTAGACGCTGACCGCGCTGTCGACCATGGCCTGGCGTTGGCCGCGGAGGGTGCGGCGGTTATTGACGTGGGCGGTGCGTCGACCCGCCCCGGGGCCACCCGGATCGACCCCCAGGTGGAAGCGGCCCGTGTGGTTCCCGTCATTAAACGCCTTGCAGCACAGGGCATTATCGTCAGCATTGACACCATGCACGCCGGTGTCGCAGGTGCGGCGTTAGACAACGGTGCGCAGATCGTCAACGACGTGTCCGGCGGTCGGGCTGATCCCGCGATGGCCGCTTTGCTGGCCGAGACGGGCGCGACGTGGGTGCTGATGCACTGGCGGCCGCTGTCCGCCGATCACCCGCACCGGGTGCCGCAGTATCGGGATGTGGTGGCCGAGGTGCGCGCCGAGCTGCTCGCCAGCGTCGATCACGCGATCGCCGCCGGTGTCGACCCGGCCAAGCTGGTGATCGATCCCGGTCTCGGGTTTGCGAAAACGGGAGAACATAACTGGGCGTTGCTAAACGCGTTGCCTGAGTTTGTCGCCACCGGGGTGCCGGTGCTCATCGGGGCGTCGCGTAAACGGTTCCTCGGGACATTGCTCGCCGGTCCGGACGGGACGGCGCGGCCCGCCGACGGCCGGGAAACAGCTACCGCGGTGATCACCGCGCTGGCCGCCCTGCATGGGGCTTGGGGCGTGCGGGTGCATGACGTACGGGCCTCGATGGACGCGCTCAAAGTGGTCGCGGCCTGGACACAGGCGGGGACACGGTGATGGTTGACCGAATCGAGTTGCGCGGCTTGACTGTTCGGGGGCATCACGGGGTTTGCCCGCACGAACGGGCTGGCGGGCAGGATTTCGTGGTCGACATCACCGTGTGGATCGACCTGGCTCACGCCGCCGCAAGCGACAACCTTTGCGATACCTATGACTACGGTGTGCTGGCCCAGCGCGCGGCCGATATCGTCGCCGGGCCGGCCCGCAACCTGATTGAAACCGTCGCTGGCGACATCGCCGACGACGTGATGCGCGATGAGCGGGTGCGCGCCGTCGAGGTGGTGGTACACAAACCACAGGCGCCGATCCCCCAGATGTTCACCGATGTGGCGGTGGCGGCCCGGCGCTCCCGGTGCGCTGACCGCGGTTGGGCAATACCGCGCGGAGAGACACCATGACGTGCGACGCCGACACCGGAGTGGCCGGGATCGCGGGGATCGCCGCACCCACGGGAGCGTGGCGCCCATGACCCGGGTGGTGTTGTCGATCGGCTCTAACCTAGGTGACCGGCTGGCTCGGCTGCAGTCGGTCGTCGGGGGCCTTGGCGGGGCGGTGCGGGCAGTCTCGCCGGTATACGAGACGGACCCGTGGGGCGGCATAGACCAGGGGCCTTTCCTTAACGCTGCGCTGATCGCCGACGATCCCGCGCTTGACGCGCGTGGCTGGCTGCACCGGGCTCAGCAGTTGGAGCGGGCGGCGGATCGGGTGCGCGGCCAGCGCTGGGGCCCACGAACCCTCGACGTAGACCTGGTTGCCTGCTACGACGGCGATACCGAATTGATCTCCCGCGAAAACGGGCTGATGCTGCCACACCCGCTGGCCCATCTGCGGGCCTTCGTGCTGGTTCCGTGGCTGGCCATCGACCCGGGCGCCGCGTTGACGGTGGGCGGACGAAAGAGGTCCGCCAGCGATTTGCTGGCTGAGCTCGAGCCGGTCGATCGCGCCGGTGTGCGGCCGACCGGGCTGATGCTGAGCTTTCACCGCGAGGCCGACGCGGAAACGGCTCGGTAGCGGAAATCTGATGGGACCGACTCGCAAGCGTGACCTGACAGTCGGCGTGATCGGCGCCGCTGTGGTCGGTTATCTGCTGGTGGTGCTGCTGTACCGGTGGTTTCCTCCCATCACGGTGTGGACCGGCCTGTCGCTGCTGGTGGTCGCTGTCGTCGAGGCCGCCTGGGGTCGCTATGTGCGGGCCAAAATCAACAACGGCGAGATCGGCGACGGACCGGGTTGGTTGCATCCGCTTGCGGTGGCCCGCAGTGTGATGATCGCCAAGGCGTCGGCGTGGGTGGGGGCGCTGGCGCTGGGGTGGTGGGTTGGAGTGTTGGCGTATTTGTTGCCCCGACGGTCATCGATCCGGGTCGCCGGTGAGGACACCGCCGGTACGGTGGTTGCGGTCATCAGCGCCTTGGCTCTGGTGGTTGCGGCGCTGTGGCTACAGCATTGCTGCAAGTCACCGCCCGACTCCGCCGAGGGGGATCGGAGCGCGGAGGGTGCCGAAACCTAGCCGGTCGCGGCGCCGACGGGAGCGGTGAAGCGGGGCCGCACAATTAGCCGACTCGACGCCGTGAAGGTCGCCGAGCGGTAGCTGTGGTGCTGCGGCGATGGACCGGGTGAGAATCGCCGGAGACGGCGACATGCGGACTGACCTCGGCCCGGTACAGTCGGGCCATGACCGTTCTGTCCCGCCGCGCCCGGGTCCGGAGCAGCGGCCGCAGGCCGGGTTGGCTGCTGTTGACCGCGTTGCTGGTGCTTGCCATCGGCGCCAGTTCCGCGCTGGTGTTCACCAGTCGGGTGGAGCTGTTAAGGCTCGCGGTGATCCTGGCCCTGTGGGCCGCTATCGTCGCGGCGTTCGTATCGGTGATCTATCGTCGGCAAAGCGATGTGGATCAGGCTCGGGTGCGTGATCTGAAGCTGGTTTATGACTTGCAGCTGGATCGGGAGATATCGGCGCGGCGCGAGTACGAACTGACCGTGGAGTCCCAGCTGCGCCGCGAGCTGGCCGCCGAATTGCGGGCCCAGGCGGCAGACGAGGTGGCGGCGCTGCGGGCCGAGTTGGCTGCGCTGCGAGCCAATCTGGAGATCGTCTTCGGCACCGAGCTGACGCACCGCCCGGCCTTGGAGACCGACCGCGCACCCGGGCACGACCACCGTGACTGGGCGCGTACCAGCCATGCCACGCCCGATGACCGTTTTAGCAATCGGGTGACATCGGTGCGTTCGGACGAGTTCTCCGGCCGCGCTGATGAAGGCTCGATCATCGATGTTCCCGAGGAGCCGCTGCCTCCCCGGCCGGCGGCGGACACCGCCGCTGGTGAGGCCGCTGAGGATGCCGCGTTCTACCACCGATCCCAGTGGCGCGGGCCGGGGGACAGCGGTTGGGGTACGGAGCCCCGACAGCAGGAGAACACTGGCCAGCGCGCGGAGCAGCGTGGGTCAGAAGACCGCGGTTGGTCGGAGCAAACGCGATACGGCACCCAGCCGCAGCGGTGGGCCCCGCCTCAGCACGAGGCGCCACCGGCACAATCCGAGCCAGCGCACGCTTCGCCATCGGCGTCACCCGAGCCGCAGTGGCCGCGATGGGACACGAGCCCTGCCGAGGCCCCACAACTCACCAATTGGCAGTCGGGCAGGGCGGATGGGCGGTGGCCGGAGCCCGAGACACCGGGCGGCACTTGGGTGCCCCCACCCTCCGACGGCGTGGTTGACGCGGCCCGCGCCACGGCCGCCGGCGCATCCCCGGCGGCCGCTACCCCGCCAGAGCAGCGCAGCGGTCGCCACGCCGGCTCGGACGAGCCCAGGATTGCTCAGCCCAGCGACGACGAGCCCGGTTGGCACTACAACGCGACCGGCCGTCGCGCTCAGGGGCGTCATTCGACGGACTACTCCGGCCGGGCCGCCGACGACCCGCCGTTATCGTCGTCACGATCAGACCCAGGGATGTCGTGGTCATCGCGTGGGCAGCACACACCCCCGGCAACCGATGCGGCGCAGCCGTCAGCGACCCCGCATCGGCACCACGGCAGGGGATCATCGCGGGCTGGCGATGCCGCGCAAAGCGCTGGGCAGTCGGTTGCGGACTTGCTTGCGCGGCTCCAAACCGAGCCGACCGGAGGTGGCCGGCGGCGCCGTCGCGAGGAGTAACGCGCGCCCCGCTTGGCGGGGCGCATCGTCGCCGGGGCCGGGCTATCTGACCCCGCTCCTCCTCGCCCCGCTTGGCGGGGCGCATCGTCGCCGGGGCCGGGCTATCTGACCCCGCTCCTCCTCGCCCCGCTTGGCGGGGCGCATCGTCGCCGGGGTAGAGTCTTGGGGACCGTCCGGTACCTGCGACGCGGGACTGGAACGACCATGGAGACTTGCGAGGCCGTCTGCGATGGTGCAGTTCAACGGTTTGCGTCCGGCCCGGTTGAAGGTGGGGATCATCTCGACCGGCCGGGTCGGCACCGCCTTAGGGGTCGCTCTGGAGCGCGCCGACCATGTGGTGGTGGCGTGCAGTGCCATCTCCCCGGCGTCGCGGCAACGGGCGCAGCGCTGGCTGCCGGATACCCCCGTAGTGCCGGTTCCCGACGTTGCCGCCGGCGCCGAGTTGTTACTGCTGGCCGTTACCGATACCGAACTTGCGGGCCTGGTGTCGGGTTTGGCCGCCACATCGGCGGTTCGGGGCGGGACGATCGTGGTGCACACGTCGGGCGTGATGGGCATCGATGTGCTGGAGCCGCTGGCCCGGCAGGAGTGCATCCCGCTGGCCATTCATCCGGCGATGACGTTCACCGGATCCGACGACGACATCGCGCGCCTTCCGGGCACCTGCTTCGGGATCACTGCCGCCGATGATGTCGGCGACGCGATCGCGCAGGCGTTGGTGCTGGAGATGGGTGGCGAGCCGTTCCGGGTCGATGAAGAGGACCGCACCCTCTACCACGCCGCTTTAGCCCACGCCGGCAACCATCTCGTCACGGTGCTCGCGGACGCACTGGAGGCCTTGCGCGCCGCCTGCCGGGCCGAGCGGGGGGAAGACCAGCCGAGCGGTCTTGCCGCACGTATCCTCGCACCGCTGGCGCGCGCGGCGCTGGAGAACACGTTGCAGCGAGGACAAGCCGCGCTCACCGGCCCGGTCGCACGCGGCGACGCGGCCGCGGTTGCTGGGCATCTAGCGGCGCTAGCGAGGCTCGATCCGCGGCTCGCGCAGGCGTACCGGGCAAACGCACTGCGCACCGCGCAGCGGGCGCACGCTCCCGACGACGTTTTCGAGGTACTGGCCAGGTGATTGTCAACCACATCCCGGCGTTCGCCGCAGGCGAGCTCAACGTGTACTCGACCCCGCGTGATGTCGCCGCCGTCAGCCGTGGCCTGCGGCACACCGGGCGGCGGGTGATGCTGGTGCCCACCATGGGCGCGCTGCATGACGGGCACCTCGCCCTGATCCGCGCCGCCAAGCGGGTGCCGAGTTCGGTGGTCGTGGTCTCGATCTTCGTCAATCCGCTGCAATTCGGCGCCGGTGAAGATCTCGATACCTATCCGCGCACTTTCGATGACGACGTGGCGCAACTGCGCCGGGAAGGGGTGGAGATCGCGTTCACCCCGACGGTATCGGCGATGTATCCCGACGGACCGCGGACCGCGGTGCATCCGGGCCCGCTGGGCGCCGAACTGGAGGGAGCCTCCCGGCCCGCGCATTTCGCGGGCGTGCTGACCGTCGTGCTGAAGCTGTTGCAGATCGTGCGGCCCGAGCGGGTGTTCTTCGGCGAGAAGGACTATCAGCAACTGGTGCTGGTGCGCCAGATGGTCGCCGATTTCAACCTCGACGTGCAGGTCGTCGGGGTGCCGATCGTCCGCGAGGCCGACGGGCTGGCGATGTCGTCGCGAAACCGCTACCTCGACCCGGAGCAGCGCGAAGCCGCCAGCGCGCTTGCGGCTTCGCTGCTGGCCGCACGGCGCGCAGCCCCTGGCGGGGTGGAAGCGGCGCTGGACGCTGCGCGGGCCGTGCTCAACGCGGTGCCTGCGATAGACGTCGACTATCTGGAGGTGCGCGATGCCGCGCTCGGCCCCGCTCCCCGCCAGGGCGTTGGCCGGCTGCTGGTAGCCGCCAGGGTTGGTAGCACCCGGCTGTTGGACAATGTCGCCATTGAAATCGGGGCGATAGAGACTCATGCCGGCACCGACGCGCTTGCACCCACCGCGTGGTAGGACAGCAATCGGCCTTCCGAATCATCTTGGAGGAATTGATGTTACGCACGATGCTGAAGTCGAAGATCCACCGCGTCACCGTCACGCAGGCGGACCTGCACTACGTCGGCTCGGTGACCGTCGACGCTGACTTGATGGATGCCGCCGACCTGCTCGACGGTGAGCAGGTGACTATCGTCGACATCGACAACGGAGCCCGGCTCATCACCTATGCGATCACCGGCGAGCGAGGTAGCGGGGTGATTGGCATCAACGGCGCCGCAGCGCATCTCGTGCATCCAGGTGATACGGTGATCCTGATCGCCTATGGCGTCATGGACGACGCTGAGGCCCGCGCGTATCAACCGCGGATCGTGTTCGTCGACGCGCATAACCACCCGATTGACCTGGGTCACGACGCTGCGTTTGTGCCGGCGGATGCGGTCGGGTTGGCCTCATCCCGGATCAGTGGGGGATAGCCGTGTTACTGGCGATCGACGTCCGCAATACGCACACCGTCGTCGGACTGCTCTCCGGATCGAAGGAGCAGGCAAAAGTCGTGCAACAGTGGCGAATACGCACTGAACCTGAGATCACCGCCGATGAGCTCGCGCTGACCATCGACGGCCTTATCGGCGAGGATGCCGAGCGGATCACCGGAGCGGTCGCCCTGTCCACTGTGCCTTCGGTGCTGCATGAGGTGCGAATCATGCTCGATCAGTACTGGCCGTCGGTGCCGCACGTGGTGATCGAACCCGGGGTACGCACCGGTATCCCGCTGCTTGTGGACAATCCCAAGGAGGTGGGTGCCGACCGGATCGTTAACTGCCTTGCGGCGTTTCACAAGTTCGGGAGCGCCGCCATTGTGGTCGACTTCGGATCATCGATATGTGTGGACGTCGTGTCGGCCAATGGCGAGTTTCTGGGTGGCGCCATCGCGCCGGGGGTACAGGTGTCGTCCGACGCCGCCGCGGCCCGCTCGGCCGCCCTTCGCCGGGTCGAGCTGGCCAGGCCCCGTTCGGTGCTCGGCAAGAACACCGTCGAATGCATGCAGGCCGGCGCGGTGTTCGGATTCGCCGGGCTGGTGGACGGTTTGGTGCAGCGCATCCGTGACGATGTGAACGGCTTCGCCGGAGACGACGTGGCGGTGGTGGCCACCGGGCACACCGCGCCCCTGATGATGCCTGAGCTGCATACCGTCGACCATTACGACCCGCACCTGACCCTGCATGGTCTGCG
Organism: Mycobacterium sp. SM1; assembly: GCF_018361265.1. Lineage (GTDB taxonomy): Bacteria > Actinomycetota > Actinomycetes > Mycobacteriales > Mycobacteriaceae > Mycobacterium. The sequence goes on along the minus strand of NZ_JAFLNH010000001.1, from coordinate 1,019,335 downwards.
GCTAGTCTTCGAGCGCAACCGCGACAGCCAGCGCGGTCGGCTGAAGACAGCGCGCTGAGTCTACGCCGAAGACAGCGGTGAAAGCCGCAAACGGCCAAGGGCTTCAGCAAACCGAGCCTGGCTTTAGATCATACGGTACTGGCCTTAATAGCCGACTCATGCGCGCTCCGCGCGTTCAGATCTCGAGTGTCACACCGGTGGACGTCACCGGCGCCGAGGGTAGCGAACTGTTTACTGATGTGTGAGTAAATGTGATCGAATGTATGTTTTGCTGAGTGTGTGAAGTTGGCTGAGTGGGCTCGTAGCAGCGGTGTTCACCCGCAGACCGCTTACAGGTGGTTTCGGGAGGGCAAGATGCCGGTGGCTGCTCGGAACGTGTCAAGGTCGGTGAGACAGTTTCTTATGCGGATTTGATGAGCGCTTCGGGGGTTGGTTGGTTGATCCAGGCGACGGTTGGCAGTTTCGGTGGGGTGGGTCGGCGATGCCGGAACCTGGCGGGGTTGGCGGCATAGGCCGCGTCGAGTGTGGCGGCGCGTTGGGCCTGGATCTGGGTTGCGGTGCCGTAGTGGACCGACGCCGCGGTGTGTAGTGCGACGCCGCTGTGTCGATGTTCATGGTTGTAGTAATCGAAGAATGTGGGTTTCCCCTGAAAACGTGGAGGTTTCCGTTATGCGGCCTGCGGTTGGATGGCCGTGGTTTTTTCGTATTCGACGGGTGGCAGCAACCCGGCTGAGCTGTGCCGACGTCGGGTGTTGTAGAACTCGTAGCACCAGGTGGTGATGGCCTCGCGTGGCTGTGCCTTGGTGGCGAAGTGGTGGCGGGACAGCACCTCGTGTTCGAGGGTGGAAAAGAACGCCTCGCTGGCGGCGTTGTCGAAGCACGACCCGACACGTCCCATCGATTGGCGCACCCCGAGCTTGCGGCACAGCTTAGTGAAATCATTGGCGGTGTAGGTAGATCCGCGATCAGTGTGAAAGATCACGCCAGCGATCGCTGCGCGCCCGCCACGTACTGCGACGGCCATCTTGATCGCGTCGCTGGCAAGCTCCGCATCGGGGTGCTCCGACATCGGGCAAGCCAGCAAACGTCGCCCGCACAGGTCCAGGACCGAAGCCAAATACAGTTTGCCCTCATCGGTGGGGATTTCGGTGATATCACCGCACCACGCCCGGTTGGGCGCTGCGGCGGTGAAGTCCCGTTTGAGCAGGTCGGGGAACTGAGGTGCCTTCTTGTCCTGGCGGGTCAACCCCCTGGGGCGCTTAGGCTTGCGCCCGGCCAGCCCTTGCCGGCGCATCGAGTCGGCCACCGTGTTCACGCTGACCTTCCAGCCTTCAGCGAGCAGGTCGGCGTGGATCCGCGGCGAGCCGTAGGTGCGCTGGGAGCGCTCGAACAGCTCCGCCACTCGCGCATCCCGCTGCGCGCGGCGTCGCTGCCGCTCAGTGGGCTCGCGGTCCAGCCACTTATAGAACCAGGAAACGCTGACCCCCAAAAGCGCGCAGCACACCGTGTGTGGCACCCGATGCACGGTCCTCTGGTCGGCGATAAAGCGGGCCACACTCACCTCGTCGCCTCCTTGACCCAGCCGACCACGGATCGCTTGAGCACATCACGCTTCATGCGCAGCTCGGCGACCTCGGCTCGCGGCCGCTTCAACTCGGCGATATCACCGGTGGAAAGCCCCTGGGCGCCTTCCCGTTCAGCACGATCTTTGGCAACCCAATTACCCAGGGTGCCCGGATGGATCCCGAGGTCTCGGGCCACCTGCGCGATCGGCTTACCGGTATCCCGGACTATCCGCACCGCTCCCTCCCGAAACTCCCGGTCGAACTTCCTGCGCGTCTCTGACATGCCCTTACCTCATAGTGCATGCCTCCACACTTTCGGGGGATTTCCCGGCAAGTACTTGAGGGTCTTGAAATTGGCCTCCGAGTAGGGGTTGTCGTTGGACACATGCGGGCGGCTGTGGCTGCGGTCCACGCCCAGGTCGGTCAGGAGTTGGGCGACCGGCTTGGACGTCATCGAGGTGCCGCGATCAGCATGGAGAGCCAGTTGGCCGGGCTCGACGCTGTGGTGGACCAAGGTGTCGTCGATGAACTGCTTGGCCAGTTCACCGGTCTCGGTGGCCGCAACGGTCCAACCGACGACGTAGCGCGAGAAGATGTCGATGATCACATACAGTTGATAGAAGGTGCCACGTTGTGGCCCTTGTAATTTCGTTATATCCCACGACCAAACCATAAACCGGCGGATGCTACGGCGCGTTCACCGCGCCGTAGCATCCGCCGGTTGGGCCGCTGCACTGGGCAGGCAGCGAGACGGCCCGTCGCTGGACTTGTTCGATGGACGGCTTCGATGGACGGCGCGGTCGAATCCGGGCACCGGGCGGCCCGCGAGGTCGCCGCCGTTCTCAACGCGTCCCCGGCCCCAACCCGACCACCCCAGCCAGGTTGATATCGGCCCGCGCTGGTTAATTTAAGCTGGCACGTCGTGAGCGCGGCCGATACAGACATTCCCGAGCAATTCCGGATACGCCGGGAAAAGCGCGCTCGCCTGTTAGCGGAGGGCCGCGATCCCTACCCGGTGGCGGTCGAGCGCACCCACACGCTGGCCCAGGTCCGCGCCGCCTACCCCGACCTGCCGACCGACTCGAGGACCGGGGACATCGTCGGGGTTGCCGGCCGGGTGATGTTCGCCCGCGACTCGGGCAAGCTGTGCTTTGCGACCTTGCAGGACGGCGACGGCACGCAACTGCAGGCCATGCTCAGCCTCGCCAGCGTCGGCCGGCAGGCGCTTGATGCGTGGAAGACCGATGTCGATATCGGCGACATCGTTTATGTGCACGGCGAGGTGATCAGCTCCCGCCGCGGCGAATTATCGGTGCTTGCCGATTCCTGGCGGATGGCATCGAAGTCGTTGCGGCCGCTGCCGGTCGCCTACAAGGACATGACCGAAGAGTCGCGGGTCCGCCAACGTTACGTCGATTTGATCGTCCGCCCGCAGGCCCGCACGCTCGCCCGAGCGCGGATCGCGGTCGTTCGGGCGATACGCACCGGGCTGGAACGCCGGGGGTTTGTCGAGGTCGAAACCCCGATGCTGCAGACTCTGGCCGGAGGGGCGGCGGCCCGACCGTTCATCACCCACTCCAATGCCCTCGATATCGATCTGTACCTACGAATCGCCCCCGAACTGTTCCTAAAGCGCTGCGTCGTCGGCGGGTTCGACAAGGTCTTCGAACTTAATCGGGTGTTCCGAAACGAAGGGGCCGATTCCACGCATTCCCCGGAATTCTCCATGTTGGAGACCTACCAAGCGTATGGCACCTATGACGATTCGGCCATCGTCACCAGGGAGCTTATTCAACATGTCGCCGATGAAGCGTTCGGAACCCGGCAACTGCCGCTGCCGGACGGCAGTGTCTATGACATCGATGGCGAATGGGCGTCGATACAAATGTATCCGTCTCTGTCCACTGCCCTCGGTGAGGAGATTACGCCCGACACGACGGTCGAGCGGTTGCGCGCCATCGCCGGGGCGCTTGGCGTCGAGATTTCCGCTGAGCGCGGATACGGGCATGGCAAGCTGGTGGAGGAGTTGTGGGAGCACACGGTCGGCAAGAGCCTCACGGCACCCACGTTCGTGCGGGATTTCCCCGTGGAGACAACGCCTTTGACCCGCCAGCACCGAAGTATCCCCGGCGTCACCGAGAAATGGGATTTGTATGTGCGCGGAATCGAACTGGCCACCGGATACTCCGAATTGATCGATCCGGTGATCCAGCGGGAGCGATTTGCCGCCCAGGCGCGAGCCGCGGCTGCCGGCGACGACGAGGCCATGGCGCTCGATGAGGATTTTCTGGCCGCCTTGGAGTACGCGATGCCGCCGTGCACGGGAACTGGAATGGGTGTCGACCGATTGTTGATGGTTTTGACCGGCCTGTCAATTAGGGAGACAGTTTTGTTCCCGCTTGTTCGCCCGCTTGGCAACTGAACCGCTTCGCTACGATAGGCGGTTTCGGGATTGAATAAGGCGCTCTCTTATGGCAGATTGGTCTGCGGGAAAGCCAATCCAGCTTGCACAGGATGTGCACAGGAAGCAGCGTGAGGGTGAGCTAATGGCGAAGAAAGTGACCGTCACCTTGATCGATGATTTCGACGGCGTGGCTGCCGCTGACGAAACGGTTGAATTCGGGCTCGACGGGGTTACCTATGAGATTGATCTTTCGACTAAGAATGCCGCGAAACTGCGTAACGACCTGAAGCAATGGGTGGAAGCGGCGCGCCGCGTCGGTGGCCGGCGCCGCGGACGTTCCGGCGCGACGCGCAGCCGGGGCGCCATCGACCGCGAGCAGAGCGCCGCGATCCGGGAGTGGGCCCGCCGCAATGGCCACAACGTCTCCAGTCGGGGCCGTATCCCGGCCGACATCATCGAGGCATTCCACGCGGCGACCTGACCGCCCGGGCGGCCGCCCAGCGGGCCTGAGCGACGCTTTTGTTCGCCGGTAGCGAAACCAGTCACCGGCCGATAGGGAAACGATTTGGCGATTCGCCGCGTTCTTCTATTGCGTCCGTGTTACACCGGGGATACGTGTGGTGGTCTGACACGCAAGGTTAGGAACCCGGGGCGGTCGGCCATTACAGTGGATGGCAGGTACGCAGGGGCCGACCAGGGCCGACCACAGTACCGATGGTGAGGGAGAGCAGGTAACCACCGATGTTCGAGAGATTTACCGACCGTGCCCGCAGGGTCGTCGTCCTGGCGCAAGAAGAGGCCCGGATGCTCAACCACAACTACATCGGCACCGAGCACATCCTGCTGGGGTTGATCCATGAGGGCGAGGGCGTAGCCGCAAAGTCGCTGGAGTCGCTGGGGATATCGCTGGAGGGTGTCCGCAGCCAGGTCGAGGAGATCATCGGCCAGGGCCAGCAGGCGCCGTCGGGGCATATCCCGTTTACCCCGCGCGCCAAGAAGGTCTTGGAGCTCTCCCTGCGTGAGGCGTTGCAGCTCGGCCACAACTACATCGGCACCGAGCACATCCTGCTCGGCCTGATCCGCGAGGGCGAGGGTGTCGCCGCCCAGGTCCTGGTCAAGCTGGGCGCCGAGCTGACCCGGGTGCGCCAGCAGGTGATCCAGCTGCTGTCCGGCTACCAGGGCAAGGAGACCGCCGAAGCCGGCACCGGCGGCCGTGGCGGTGAATCCGGCAGCCCGTCGACGTCGCTGGTGCTCGACCAGTTCGGCCGCAACCTGACGGCCGCGGCGATGGAAGGCAAGCTCGATCCGGTCATCGGTCGCGAGAAGGAAATCGAGCGGGTGATGCAGGTGCTGAGCCGGCGCACCAAGAACAACCCGGTGCTGATCGGCGAGCCCGGCGTCGGCAAGACCGCGGTCGTCGAGGGCCTGGCACAGGCCATCGTGCATGGCCAGGTTCCCGAGACGCTGAAGGACAAGCAGCTCTACACGCTGGACCTGGGTTCGCTGGTGGCCGGCAGCCGTTACCGCGGTGACTTCGAGGAACGCCTGAAGAAGGTGTTGAAGGAGATCAACACCCGCGGCGACATCATCCTGTTCATCGACGAGCTGCACACGCTGGTCGGGGCCGGTGCCGCCGAGGGCGCCATCGACGCCGCGTCGATCCTGAAGCCGAAGCTGGCTCGCGGTGAACTTCAGACCATTGGGGCGACCACGCTCGATGAGTACCGCAAATACATCGAAAAGGACGCCGCGTTGGAGCGCCGGTTCCAGCCGGTGCAGGTCGGTGAGCCGACGGTGGAACACACCATCGAGATCCTCAAGGGGCTGCGCGACCGCTACGAGGCGCACCACCGGGTGTCGATCACCGATGCCGCGATGGTGGCCGCCGCGACGCTGGCCGACCGCTACATCAACGACCGGTTCCTGCCGGACAAGGCGATCGACCTGATCGACGAGGCCGGTGCGCGGATGCGGATCCGCCGGATGACGGCGCCGCCGGACCTGCGTGAGTTTGACGAGAAGATCGCCGAAGCGCGCCGAGAGAAAGAGTCCGCCATCGACGCGCAGGACTTCGAGAAGGCCGCCGCCCTGCGTGATCGCGAGAAACAGCTGGTGGCCCAGCGAGCGGAGCGTGAAAAGCAGTGGCGTTCCGGCGATCTGGACGTAGTTGCCGAGGTCGACGACGAGCAGATCGCCGAGGTGCTGGGCAACTGGACCGGCATCCCGGTGTACAAGCTGACCGAGGCCGAGACGTCGCGGCTGCTGCGCATGGAAGAGGAGCTTCACAAGCGCATCATCGGCCAGGACGATGCCGTCAAGGCCGTCAGCAAGGCGATTCGCCGTACCCGGGCGGGGCTGAAGGACCCTAAGCGTCCGTCGGGTTCGTTCATCTTCGCCGGGCCGTCCGGTGTGGGCAAGACCGAGCTGTCCAAGGCGCTGGCGGAGTTCCTGTTCGGCGACGACGACGCGCTCATCCAGATCGACATGGGTGAGTTCCACGACCGGTTCACCGCGTCGCGGCTCTTCGGCGCCCCACCGGGCTACGTGGGTTACGAGGAGGGCGGTCAGCTCACCGAGAAGGTGCGGCGCAAGCCGTTCTCGGTGGTGCTCTTCGACGAGATCGAGAAGGCGCACCAGGAGATCTACAACAGCCTGTTGCAGGTGCTCGAGGACGGCCGGCTCACCGACGGGCAGGGCCGCACGGTCGACTTCAAGAACACCGTGCTGATCTTCACGTCCAACCTGGGCACCGCGGACATCTCAAAGCCGGTCGGTCTCGGGTTTAGCCAGGGCGGTGGCGAGAACAACTACGAGCGGATGAAGCAGAAGGTCAACGACGAGCTCAAGAAGCACTTCCGGCCCGAGTTCCTCAACCGCATCGATGATGTGATCGTTTTCCACCAGCTGACCAAGGATGAGATCATCCAGATGGTGGAGCTGATGATCAACCGGGTCGCGAACCAGCTCAAGAGCAAGGACATGACCTTGGAGCTGACCGACAAGGCCAAGGCGCTGCTGGCCAAGCGCGGGTTCGACCCGGTGCTCGGGGCGCGCCCGCTGCGGCGCACCATCCAGCGCGAGATCGAAGACCAACTCTCGGAGAAGATCCTCTTCGAGGAGGTCGGACCCGGGCAGGTCGTCACGGTCGACGTTGACAACTGGGACGGCGAAGGCCCCAGCGAGGATGCGGTGTTCACGTTCACCGGAACCCCTAAGTCGGCGGTGCCCACCGAGTCGGATCTGGCCAAGGCGGCGGCCCACAGCGCCAGCGGCCTGAACGCGCAGTAACCTCGCCGGGCGGCCGGTTAGCGCCTTGACAGCAGCGCGAAAGCCTGCTTGGCGATCTGCAGCATCCAGCCGGTCGCGGCCGGGCCATGATCGCGTGGCCAGGTCAGCTGAAAGCTGACCACCCACGGCTGTCCCGTCTTGTCGACGGCGTACCAGCTGAAAGTCAAATCGCCCGGCAACCCGCCGGCTTTCGCACCGAGGTACGGCCACTCGCGGGGGTCCAGATCAAGGCCCGGGACAGCGGCCAGAATCTGCTGGACGGGCGCGGCCGCACCGGTCGCGCCCGCCTGCAATGCCGCGTGCACCCGGCAGATGTCCTCGGCGCTGCCGTACCATTCCGCGCCGTAGCTAGACGCCGGGGCGTGGGCTCGAGCTGGGTCCGGTTGGTAGGGACGCGAATCCGCCTCCTGCAGCAGCTGCGCACGCACTTGTGGGGAGGCCTGACGCCACTGGTCGCGAACATCCGGGATGCCCCAGCCGACCGAAAACAGCTCGTGCATGGTGGGGAAGGGGGTCATGCTGGCCGGATCGTGATGGCCGGCTGCGATCAGCGCATTCTCGACTGCGTGGGTGCCCACCTTGTCGATGAGCAGGTCGGTGGACATGTTGTCGCTGGTGGCGATCATTTTTTCGGCGGCGGTGCGAACCGTTACCTGCGCTCCGACCGGCAGCTCCAGCCCGGAAGAGCCGACGGCTTTGCTCTTCGCGGTGATGATCAGCTCGTCATTCCAGGACATCGTCCCCGCTGTGATCGCGTCCGCCACGGCGTAGAGCACATACAACTTGAAAATCGACGCCAGCGGCAGGGATTGGGCGCTGTTGGCGCCCGCGACCCGTTCGCAGCGGCCCTCGCGGACCTTGGCGGCTTGATACGAGTAACGGGCACCGGTCCGGCTCAACGCGGTGTCGACGTCCCGCCAGGACGTGATCGTGGGCGCCTGGGTGGTGACGTCGAAACCGTCGACGAGCCTGTCGTCATCGGTGTGAATCCTGATCTCCTGGCGAGCGCCGTAAGAGCTGGTGAGGTGCAATGTGGCGGCACCGGCCCGCACGTCGACGGCGTCGACGATAAAGGGGCGGTCCCACCACAGCGCCTCCATCATGCCCTCGACCCGCTCGACCATGCCGGCCGCGGCCAGGGTGCGAACACCGGTGGGGCCGATCGGCCAATCCGAGTTGAGCATGTCCACGATCTGCCGGGCGCGCAGACCCGGCGGTGTTCTGATGTCGATCCGCCCCCGGGTATTCGCGGCGTTCGCGGGTGCCGCGGGGGGCGGCGAGCACCCTGCCAGCGGGACGACGGCCAGCAGCGAGATGGCCACCAGCGCCACCACCCGGCGGCGTGGCCGCCTCGGGCTATGCCCGCGCGCCGCTACCGGCAACGTCCAGCACAACCTCGAATTCCAGCAGCGACGCGCCGGTCGCCACGGGGTTGGCCCGATGCCCCGCATGGGCTTCGATAGCGGGCCCGCTCGCCCACGCTTGGAAGGCCTCATCGGACTCCCATTGCGTCACCACGAAATAGCGGTCCTCGCCTTTGACCGGGCGCAGCAACTGAAACCCGAGAAAGCCGGGCGCGTTCTCCACGGCGTGCGCGCGATGGGCGAAGCGCTTCTCCAGTTCGGGGCCGGCGCCCGCGGGAACCTCGATTGCGTTGATCTTTACCACTGGCATGCCAGCTAGGCTACCGTGCCGGCCCGGGAGAACTCCGGTGCTATCACCGGATTACGACAGCGCCACGGCGCACGTCACGCGAGGATAGGGTGCATGGCCACCGAGTTGCTGAGCCGCCGCGGCGGCCGCGGCACGCCGCTGGTCTTGGTCCACGGTTTGATGGGGCGCGGCAGCACCTGGTCGCGTCAGCTGCCGTGGCTGACCCGGCTGGGCACCGTCCACACCTATGACGCGCCGTGGCACCGGGGCCGTGACGTCCCCGGCCCGTACCCGATCAGCACCGAGCGTTTCGTGGCCGACTTGGGTGACGCGGTGGCCACCCTGGGGGTACCCGTGGTCCTGATCGGGCATTCGATGGGCGCCCTGCACTCGTGGTGCCTGGCGGCGGAACGTCCCGAACTGGTCTCAGCGCTGGTGATCGAGGATATGGCACCGGATTTCCGGGGCCGCAGCACTGCTCCATGGGAGCCGTGGCTGCAGGCCCTGCCAGTCGAATTCGACTCCGCTGAACAGATATTCGCCCTATTCGGCCAGGTCGCGGGCCGGTACTTCATGGAATCGTTCGATCGCATCGACACTGGCTGGCGGCTGCACGGCCACGTCGAGCGCTGGATCGAGATCGCCGCCGAGTGGGGTACTCGCGACTATTGGGCGCAGTGGCAGGAGGTGCGGTCCCCGGCACTGCTCATCGAGGCCGGTGACTCCGTCACACCACCTGGCCAGATGCGTAAGATGCGCGAAAGCTCTTGCCAAGCAAGCTATTTGCACGTCCCTGGAGCGGGTCATCTGGTTCACGACGAGGCGGCGCAGATATATCGGCGGGCGGTAGCGTCTTTCTTGGCGGCGTGTTAACCGTCTTCACCCGCCAGCGCGAACCGGCCGTCGGCCGTCTGGGTGACCAGCCCGTCGGCCCGCAGTGATTCCAGCGCCCGGTCGCGCCGGTGGCTATCGCTCGGCCATGCGACATCCAGCTCGGCCCGGGTGACCGGAGAGTCCCGGGCGCGCAGCACATCCAACAGCCGACCCCGGATCTGGCGGTTGGTCCCCGCGTAGCGCTGCACGCGGCGAGCGGGCCCGCCCGCGGGCGGATACCCGGCGTTTCGCCAGCTGCACGTGCTCAGTGGGCACAACCCGCACTTTGGTGCCCGGGCGGTGCACACCGTGGCGCCCAGCTCCATCAGTGCTGCCGAAAACTGGTGTGCTCGTTGGTCGTTCGGGAGTAGCGCGGCAACCTCAGCGTGGTCACGGGCAGCCGACGGCGCGCTGGGCTGGGCGCACCCGTGCACGGCGCGGGCCAGCACCCGGCGCACATTGGTGTCGACAACAGGGACCGGCTTGCGGTAAGCGAAACAGGCCACCGCACGCGCGGTGTAGCTGCCGACGCCCGGCAGCCTCAGCAGGGTGTCAACGTCCTCAGGAACCACATCGCCGTGATCTTGGGCGATCACGGTGGCGCATAGGTGCAGCCGTTTAGCCCGCATCGGATAACCCAGTTTGCCCCAGGCGCGCAGCACGTCGGCCAGGGTGGCCGCGGCGGTGGCCGAGGCGGTAGGCCAGCGCGCCACCCATTCGCGCCAGATCGGCACCACCCGGGCCACCGGCGTCTGCTGGAGCATGAATTCGCTGACCAGGATTGGCCACGCGCCGACACCGGGACCGCGCCACGGCAGGTCGCGCCGTGACCGGCCATACCAGTCGAGCAGTTCACGGGCAGAGATGGTCATGGGTGGTTGGGCCAGAATATCTGCCATGCGCGATGTCGACCCGGTGGCCGCATGGAAGGCACTTAAGGAGGGTAACCAGCGATTCGTCGCCGGCAAGCCCAAGCATCCCAGCCAAGGCGCCGAGCATCGGGCCAGCCTGGCCGCCGCGCAGAAACCCACTGCCGTGATCTTCGGCTGCGCGGACAGCCGGGTGGCCGCGGAGATCATCTTCGATCAAGGCCTGGGCGACATGTTCGTGGTGCGCACCGCTGGGCACGTCATCGACTCCGCGGTCCTGGGCTCGGTGGAGTACGCGGTGTCGGTGCTCGGCGTCCCCCTCATCGTCGTGCTCGGTCATGATGGCTGCGGCGCCGTCCAGGCGGCGCTGACGGCACTCGACGGCGGTGCCCTGCCGGCCGGGTACGTGCGCGACGTCGTGGAACGGGTGACGCCCTCGATCCTGCTGGGCCGCCGTGACGGCCTGAGTCGCGTCGACGAGTTCGAGGCGCGGCACGTGCGCGAGACGCTGGCGCTGCTGATGGCGCGCTCCACCGTCATCGCCGAGCGGGTGGCGGCGGGTACGCTGGCCATCGCCGGTGTCACCTATCGTCTCGCCGAGGGCCAGGTGCTGCTGCGGGATCGCATCGGCGAGATCGGCGACGAGCCGCATAGCTGAATGGCCGCCGCGGGGCGGCGGAGCGGTCCCGGGGGTCTTTCGCTTGCGGCCGGGCGGGGCGGTCGTGAACCATCGAAGGGATATTGCGGCGGTGTCAGCTGACCCGGCGACACGCCGAGCCGGGTAGCTGCTATTGGTATGACCTGGGCTTACGGTGTGACCGTGCTGGATCTGGAACCACGTGGCCCGCTACCGCCACAGGTCTATTGGCGGCGCCGGGGGCTGGCACTGGCGATCGCGGTGGCCGTGATCGGGATTGTGGTCGCCGCCATTGTTGCTCTCCTGGACGGCAGCGCCGGCGCGAAGACCACCAACACCGCCAAGCCCGGCCCCGCAACCACCCCCCAGGCGCCCCCGCCGGCCGCGCAGCCCGAGGTCAAGACTCCGATGGTTCCCCCGGCGGCGCAGAGCGCGGCTCCCGCTCCGACGCCGACCGGGGCCGTGCAACCGCCCCCGGTGCTCAAGGAGGGCGACGACTGTCCCGACTCGACCCTGGCCGTCAAGGGTTTGACCAACCAACCCCAGTACGTCCTGGGTGACCAGCCGAAATTCACCATGGTCGTCACCAACATCGGCCTGGTGGCGTGCAAACGCGATGTGGGGGCCGCGGTGCTCGCGGCCTACGTCTACACCCTGGACAATAAACGGCTGTGGTCCAATCTGGACTGCGCGCCATCGAACGAGACTCTGGTGAAGACTTTTACCCCGGGCGAGCAAGTCACGACCGCGGTCACCTGGACCGGAATGGGGTCGGCACCGGGCTGTCCGCTGCCGCGGCCCGCCATCGGCCCCGGCACCTACAACCTGGTGGTGCAACTGGGCAATCTGCGTTCGGCACCGGTTCCGTTCATCCTGGCTGCGCCCCCGCCGCCGCCTCCGGCGGAAGCCGGCGGTCCCCCGCCGCCCATGGCGCCGCCTCCGCCACCCCCGGCGGCGCCCGGCCCCGCCGGGAACTGACGGCAATTGGGTTGCCGGTGGCGGAGTCATTCCGCTGGGCGTCATTCCGCTATGCGTCGGGATCGTGAGGTGGCGGCGCGGTCAGCCGAAGCGGCGGCGCCGGCGGACTGCCGGGATGGCCGGCGATGTCCAGCAGGTGTTGCAGCGCGGCGACGATGTCGGCCGCCACCAGCGCGCGGAGCCCCGACGGCACGGCCTGGTATCCGGGCGGTATCACCGCGGTGGTGAACCCTTGGCGAGCGGCTTCGCCGAGCCGGTGTTCCATTCCGGTGACTTGTCGCAGGTCGCCGGCCAGCCCCACCTCACCGATCATCACCGCGGCGGCGGGCACCGGGAGGTTGGCGTATGCCGAGGCCAATGCGATCGCCACCGCGAGGTCCGCCGACGGATCGGTCAGCCGCATGCCGCCGACCGTGGACAGGTAGATGTCGTTGGCTGCCACCGCGAGCCCGGCATGCTTTTCTAGCACGGCGGCGATCATTGCGGCCCGGGCGTGGTCTATACCGCTGACGGCCCGCCGCGGCGACTGGCCCGATGGGGCCACCAGCAACGCCTGGACCTCGCCGACAAGGGGCCGCTTTCCCTCCAGGGCCACGGTGATCGCGGTCCCGGCGACGGGTGCGCGCCGTTGCTCCACGAACAGGCCAGAAGTCTCAGCGACGCCTTCAATGCCACTGTCGCGCAACAGAAAACAGCCGACTTCATCGGCTGCGCCGAACCGGTTTTTGACCCCACGGACCATTCGCAGGGCACCGTTGCGGTCGCCCTCGAAGTGCAGCACCACGTCGACCAGGTGCTCCAGTGACCGTGGCCCGGCGATCGCCCCGTCTTTGGTGACATGCCCGACGAGGATCAGCGCCACCCCGGTGGCCTTCGCGGCGCTGGTCAGTGCCGTGGTGACAGCGCGCACCTGGGTGACGCCGCCGGCGACGCCGTCGGCCGTGGTGGTGGAAAGGGTTTGCACCGAGTCCACGACGACCAGTGTCGGCTGTAGCGCCGTGATGTGCTCCAACACCAGATGCAGGTCGGATTCGGTGGCCAGGTAGACCTCGTCGTGGCCGCAGCGGGTCCGGTCGGCGCGCAGGCGGATCTGGCCCGCGGCCTCCTCGGCGGATACATACAGCGCGCGCCGCCCCGACTGCGCCCAGTGGTGGGCGACCTTGAGCAGCAGTGTCGACTTGCCCACCCCGGGATCACCCGCCAGCAGCGTCACCGAGCCGGGTACCAGGCCGCCCCCGAGCACCCGGTCGAACTCACCGACACCGGTGGCGTGGTGGCGGGCGCGACCCGCCTCCACGGAACTGAGCGGAATCGCCCGCGACACCGTGCTGCGTGGATGCCTCCGGGTGTCGCCGACTGCGGCGAGTACCGCCACCTCGCCAACCGTTCCCCAGGTGCCGCACCGCAGGCAACGGCCCACCCACTTGGCGGTGACGTGGTGGCACTCCGAGCAGCGGTACTGCGAACGGGTCTTGGCCACGCCGTGACGGTACCGGGTGGGTCTGACATTTAGCCTCGGTGTGAGTCCACCGGCAGGTCCGAGGGTCCGACTGGGACATTTGGTGATCCCTGAGATTTGAGCGGCCTCCCGTGGACTTTGGTGTCTGGTCGTGCGGTGTTGTTGTTCGGGAACTTGGAGCCAGCCCGTGGTGTGGACTCCTGCTTAGAGAATGTCTGGACCGTGGCCGTGGCGCTCAGTCACCTGGTGATCTGGAAGAGCTTGTGGCAGGAGGGTTGTGCAGTGGCATTGACGTTGGGGATCGACGTCGCGCTCCGGGCGGCGCATCAGGCGACGCTGGCCCGTGAGGGCAAGACGGTGTGGCGGGGCCGTAAGTTCTTGACCCGCCCCGACGAGCTGGAGCGGGTGTGGGCCGATGTGGGTGCCGAGGATCCGGGCGAGCTGACGGTGGTGCTCGAGCCCACCAGAAACGCCTGGATTGTGGTGGCGGGGTGGTTTCGCCGGCGCGGCGCGAAGGTGGTGATGGTGCCGACGACTCAGTCAGCGGACCTGCGCAAGTACTACTCCAAGCACGCCAAGAACGACCGGATCGACTCAAAGCTGTTGGCCCGGCTGGCGCTGCTGCACCCTGAAGGATTGCGTCCCTACACCGGGCAAGGCCCAGCTGATCCGTTGCGGCGGCTCACCAAGCAGCGTTCCACGATGGTCAAGCGCCGCACCGCGGTCTATGCCCGCCTCGACTCCCTCATCGAGCTGCTGGGACCGTCCTGGTATGTGGTGCTCGGGTCGAACTACGGCAACGCCGCGCTGCAGTTTCTGGCGCACTACGCCAATCCCCACGCAGTGATCCGGCTCGGCCAGGCCAGGCTGGCCAGGTTTCTCGCCACGCGGTCCCGTGGCGCCTGGCGTGACGAGCATGCCGCCGGCCTGATCGTCGCGGCCAAAGAAACCCTCGCCCTGTGGAATGTCGACGGCACCGATGGGATGAGCTTCGCCGAACTGGCCGCCGACATCGCCCACGAGGCCGAACAAGCGCTGTTTTTGACCCGTCAGATCAAAGAGATCGACGAACGGATCGCAAACCTCTACGCCCAGGCCGACCCGCAGGGGATTGTCGCGTCCGCGCCCGGCCTCGGAGCCACCATCAGCGCGGTCATCGCCGGCCGGATCGGTGATCCGCGCCGGTTCACCTCGCTCGCGGCGATCCGCGCCTACACCGGAGTGGTCCCGAAAGTCAGCCAATCGGGGGTGGTCAAGACCGAGTCGTCGATCACCAAGGCCGGCGACCCGCTGCTACGCGAAATGCTTTACACCGCAGCCGATCAGGCGCGCAAAGTCGATCCCCAATTTGCCGCGAAGTACCACCGTCTAATGGCCGGGGACCGCCACCACGACTCGGCGATCTGCCACCTGGCCACCATGCTGATCACCCGCATCGCCACCTGCATGCGCAACGGGCAGCCCTACCAACTGCGCGACGTCGATGGCACCGCGATCACCGAATCGGAAGGCCGAGCCATCGTCAAAGAGCGCTACCAACTCGATCCCCGCCGCCGCGACCACGTCCGCCACAAACTCATGCGCCAGCGCCGCAAAAAGGCGGGCCAGGAGTCACAGGAGTCGCCACGCGCTCTAACATCCCAGCCCGCTAAACGCAAGCCTACGAACCCCCAAGTGGCTTGACTTCAGTTAGGAACTCAACTCAGGGATGGTTAGCCGGGGCTAAAGCTGGGCGAAAGCCAGTGCCCGCACCTGCGGTGCCGTCGCCGGTGCCGAGATCGGCACCATTAAGCTTGCGCGCCCTGCATTTTCGAACTCGAAGGTGAAGTTGTAGGTCAGCCCGTTGGTGATCGGCTTGGCCAGCACCACCGTTGCCCTCGCCGCGTTCGCCGGTTCCACCGTGCGCAACGCCCGCACGTTCTGGCTTGCGGTGGCGCCGACGAGCAGCTTGCCGCTAGCGGGCAGGCGGGTATCTCCGGTGAGGGCCACCGCGCCGATCTCGGAGGTGATGCGCACCAGCCGGTCGGCGACATCGGGTGACCGGTTGACGGCCACCAGCGCCAGGTCGACGGCTTGACCGGGTGGCAGGAAGTCACCGGTCTGCACGGCCTGGATGCGAACATCACGCAGCGCCACGTTGTTGACGTTGAGCTTGGCGCCGTTAACTGCGGACTCGACGGTCGCGGTCTGGGCTATTTGACCGGAGCTGCATCCCGACAGCGCGCCGGCCAAGACGATCGCGATCAGGCCCGTGGCCACCGCGCTGACACCGGTCGAGAGGCGGCTGCCGAAAGGGTTCACTCGATGCCTCCTGCTGGGCCTCGTGACTCGACTGGGACGACCGCAAGCCGGCCACCATCGCGAGTGCGGCGGATTCGACTATCCACTGTAGTAGCTAGGGTCTTAGCGACCGTAGCCGAGGGCGTAAGACCAGCGCAACCGCCCTGGGAGAGGCCCTCGACTTGTCGCTGGCCCGCTGGCCTATTGCACGAAATTGCTCTCTTGTCAACCCCCACTTTCCCCTAATTGTTTCCAGGCGGTGCCCCTGACCTGCACCGTTGTTGCCCGCGGGTCGGGGCCACGTGTTAGCATGAAGTAACGAAAGGGGCTCGAATCAGATGATTTTCAAGGTCGGAGACACCGTCGTCTATCCACACCACGGTGCCGCGTTGATCGAGGCGATTGAAACCCGAACCATCAAAGGGGAGCAAAAAGAATACCTCGTCTTGAAGGTGGCGCAGGGAGACCTCACGGTTCGAGTGCCCGCCGAGAACGCCGAGTACGTCGGTGTTCGCGACGTGGTCGGGCAGGAGGGCCTCGACAAGGTGTTCCAGGTGCTGCGCGCTCCGCACACCGAGGAGCCCACCAACTGGTCGCGTCGCTACAAGGCCAACCTGGAGAAGCTTGCCTCCGGTGACGTCAACAAGGTGGCAGAGGTGGTGCGTGACCTGTGGCGGCGGGAACAGGAGCGCGGCCTGTCCGCCGGTGAGAAGCGCATGCTGGCTAAGGCCCGGCAGATCCTGGTGGGCGAGTTGGCGCTGGCCGAAAGCACCGACGACGCCAAGGCAGAGACCATTCTCGACGAGGTTCTGGCCGCGGCGTCCTGAAGCCCTGGGGCTGGAGTGGTCGGGGGAGCCCCCGCGGTTGTCGCGGTGGTGCCGGCCGCGGGCACGGGTCAGCGGCTCGCCGCCGCAGTGCCGAAAGCGTTCCTTTCGCTGGACGGGCAAACCCTGCTCGAACGGGCGGTTGCCGGCCTGCTGGCGGCGGGGGTGGGCCGGGTCGTCGCGGCGGTGCCGGCCGACCGCATCGGTCAGGCCGAGTCGATTCTCGGGCAGCACGCCACCGTCGTGGCCGGCGGGGACAGCCGCCGCAAATCTGTGAGCCTGGCGTTGGCGGCACTGACAGAGTTCTCCGGAGCGGCACTCCCGGAATTCGTGCTGGTCCACGACGCCGCACGGGCGCTGACGCCACCCGGGTTGATCGCACGCGTGGTTGCCGCGTTGCGGGCAGGCCATCCGGCGGTGGTGCCCGCGCTGCCGGTTAGTGACACCATCAAGGCCGTGGACGCCTCCGGGGTGGTGCTGGACACGCCCGAGCGGGCGGGCTTGCGTGCGGTGCAAACGCCCCAGGGATTCACCACCGAGCTGCTATTGCGGGCCTACCACAGTGCTGGTGGGGCCGATTTCACCGACGACGCGACTTTGGTCGAGCGGGTGGGCGGCGAAGTTCACGTCGTCGCGGGAGACCCGCTGGCATTCAAGATCACGACCAAACTGGATTTGTTGCTCGCCCGGGCGATCTTAAGCCAGTGAACCCGTTACCCCGCGTCGGTTTGGGCATCGATGTGCATCCGATCGAGCCGGGACGGCCATGCCGGCTGTTGGGCCTGCTGTTTCCCGACGGCCACGGCTGTGCCGGGCACTCCGACGGTGACGTCGCCGCGCACGCGTTGTGCGACGCGGTGTTGTCGGCCGCCGGGCTGGGTGATATCGGCGAGGTGTTCGGCGTCGATGACCCGCGCTGGACCGGTGTCAGCGGCGCCGAGATGCTGCGCCATGTCACCGAGTTGATTGCCCGGCACGGCTATCGCGTCGGCAACGCGGTAGTGCAGGTGATCGGCAATCGCCCGAAAATCGCTCCGCGCCGGGCCGAGGCGCAGGATGTGCTCTCGGACCTGCTGGGCGCGCCGGTCTCGGTGTCGGCTACCACCACCGACGGGCTGGGGCTGACCGGGCGTGGCGAAGGCCTGGCCGCAATCGCGACGGCCTTAGTAATCCGCGAGTAATCCGCGCTGAACCGGGTGACCCGGGTTAGTAATCCGCACAGCGCCGGGGCAATCTGAGTTAGCCGGTAAGCTGGCAGGTCGTGACCAATCGGGCCGGCCTGCGGCTACACGATACGGCGACCGGCACCGTGCGTGATTTCATTCCGCTGCGGGCCGGGCACGTCTCGATCTACCTGTGCGGCGCCACCGTGCAGGGCCTGCCGCATATCGGTCACGTGCGTAGCGCGGTGGCCTTCGACATTTTGCGCCGCTGGCTGATGGCGCGCGGCAACGACGTCGCGTTCATCCGCAACGTGACCGATATCGACGACAAGATCCTCAGCAAAGCCGCCGCGGCGGGACGCCCATGGTGGGAATGGGCGGCCACCTACGAGCGCGAGTTCACCGCCGCCTATGACGCGCTGGGCGTGTTGCCGCCGTCGGCCGAGCCGCGGGCCACCGGTCACATCACGCAAATGGTCGAGCTGATCGAACGGTTGATCCGCACCGGGCACGCCTACACCGGCAACGGTGACGTGTACTTCGACGTGCTGAGCTATCCCGAGTATGGTCGGCTGTCCGGCCATCGGATCGATGACGTCCACCAGGGGGAGGGAGTGGCGAGCGGCAAGCGCGACCAGCGTGACTTCACCCTGTGGAAGGCCGCCAAGCCCGGGGAGCCGTCGTGGCCCACGCCGTGGGGCCGCGGACGTCCTGGCTGGCATTTGGAATGCTCGGCGATGGCCCGCGCCTACCTCGGCCCGGAGTTCGATATCCATTGCGGTGGAATGGATTTAGTGTTCCCCCACCATGAAAACGAAATCGCGCAAAGCCGGGCGGCCGGCGACGGGTTCGCCCGCTACTGGCTGCATAACGGCTGGGTCACCATGGGTGGGGAGAAGATGAGCAAGTCGCTGGGAAACGTGCTTGCCATACCAGCGGTCTTGCGGCGCGTGCGGCCCGCCGAACTGCGCTATTACCTGGGCAGCGCTCATTACCGTTCGATGCTGGAATTCTCCGAGACGGCGCTGCAGGACGCGGTCAAGGCCTACGCGGGCATCGAGGATTTCTTGCACCGGGTGCGCAGCCGCGTCGGCGCCGTCGCTCCGGGTCGGTGGACCCCGCGTTTCGCCGCAGCGCTCGACGACGACCTGGCGGTGCCGGCGGCGCTGGCCGAGGTACATCACGCTCGCGCCGAGGGCAACCGGGCACTTGACGCCGGCGACCACGAGGGCGCCCTGGAGATCGCCGGAACTATCCGGGCGATGATGGCCATCCTGGGGTGCGACCCGCTCGACGAGCGGTGGGAGTCCCACGGCGAGGCGACGGCCGCGCTGGCCGCCCTGGAGGTGCTGGTGCAGGCCGAGCTGCAGCGACGAGAAAAGGCTCGTGCGCAACGTGATTGGGCGCTGGCCGATGAAATCCGCGACCGCCTCAAAAAGGCCGGCATCGAGGTCACCGACACCGCCGACGGGCCGCAGTGGTCGCTGGGCACCAGAGGCGATGGCCGGTAACTCGCGACGGCGGGGGGCGGTGCGCAAACCCGGCACCAAGAAGGGTCCGACCGTCGGCTCGGGTGGACAGCGCCGGCGCGCCCTGAAGGGCCGCGGCCCCACACCGCCGGCGCAGCTGCGCCCGTACCACCCCGCGGCGCGGCGCGCCGGCCAACAACAGCAGCCGCGCCGCCCGGTCAAACGCGGGGAGGACACCGAGACGGTGCTGGGGCGCAATCCGGTGCTGGAATGCCTGCGCGCCGGGGTCCCTGCTACCGCGTTATACGTTGCCCTGGGCACCGAATCCGACGAACGCCTCTCCGAATCCGTCAAGCGGGCAGCAGATTTACGTCTCGCTATCCTCGAGGTGCCGCGCACCGACTTGGACCGGATCGCCGGCAATGGGCGCCATCAGGGCATCGCGCTCCAGGTGCTGCCGTACCGCTATGCCCATCCGGACGATCTGCTCGCCGCCGCCATCGACTCGCCGCCGGCGCTGCTGGTCGCATTGGACAACATCTCCGATCCGCGCAACCTCGGGGCGATCGTGCGGTCGGTGGCGGCGTTCGCCGGCCATGGCGTGCTGATTCCGCAGCGACGCTCGGCGTCGGTGACGGCAGTGGCGTGGCGCAGCAGCGCCGGCGCGGCCGCCCGGGTTCCGGTGGCGCGGGCCACCAACCTCACGCGAACGCTGAAGGACTGGGCGGATCGCGGGCTGCGGGTGGTCGGGCTGGACGCGGCAGGCGAGACACCCCTGGATGACCTCGACGGCACCGATCCGCTGGTGGTCGTCGTCGGCTCGGAAGGCAAGGGGCTATCACGGCTGGTCCGCCAAAACTGCGACGCCGTGGTCTCGATCCCGATGTCCGGACCCGCCGAATCGCTGAACGCTGCGGTGGCCGCGGGGGTGGTGCTCGCCGAAATCGCCCGTCAGCGTAGGCGTTGAGGTGCGGGTGCGCCTTCGAGCTTTGCGGTTCGCGGTGGTGGTCGTCGCATGGCTCCCGGAGGTATTGGGGCTACCGGGGCCACCGGCGGGGGCGGCGCCGGCGGTATTCGATCTGGTGGCCCACCAGGGTGGTCAAGGCGAGGCGACCGGGGAGTCGTTGAGAGCCTTCGCCAAGTCACTCGAACTTGGGGTGAGCACACTGGAATTCGACGTCGTGATCACCAGAGACGGCCAGCCTCTGGTGTGGCACGATCAGAGGATCTTGCCGCAAAAGTGCGCCGACACCGCGCCCGTGCTCGCCGGTGACCCGCAATATCCCTACGTGGGGAAGCTCGTGCGCAATCTCACCGTCGCGCAGCTGCGCACCCTTGACTGCGGCAAGCCGGCCGGCGAATTTCCCCGCGCTGAAGTGGTGTGGGGCACCAAGATAGCGACGTTGCCGGAAGTCTTTGCGCTCGCCGACTCGTATCGGGCGAAGGTGCGCTACGACATCGAAGCCAAGGTGGACGCCGAGCACCCAGCTGCATCGGCAGACCCCCGGGAATTCGTCGACACGATCATTGCCGCGGCCAGGTCCGCAGGCAAAGCCGATTGCGTTGAAATCGAAAGCTTCGACTGGCGAGTGCTGCCGATGGTGCATCAGGTGCAGCCGTCGATTCCCGTGGCAGCCCTGTGGAATGAGACGACGTGGGCACCGGATTCGCCGTGGCTGGGCGGGATCGATCCGGCTGTCGTCGGTGATCCGATTCTCGGGGCAATGATGGTCGGCGCGAATATTCTCTCGCCCGGGTACTCGGTGCCATACGGTCAGACGACCCGGGATCCGGGCTTCACCCTGGTAGCCGACAAGCCATTTGTTGATAGGGCACATGCCTTGGGCCTCAAAGTGATTCCATGGACGATCAACGACGCGGATACCATGCGCGCGCAGATCGCCGCGGGTGCGGACGGCATTATCACCGACTATCCCGCGTTGCTGCGCAGCCTGATGGCCCGTGACGGGATGCCGTTGCCGCAGGCGTATCACCCAAAGTAGCGGGGGGCTTTAGATGCCCAGGACCCGCACACTGGCCCACAGTGCCAGCACCGCCGCCGCCAGGGCCGCGGGCACAGTGCACAGGCCGAGCCGGGTGTACTCGCCAACGCCGCTTCGCACGTTATGCCGGCGCAGCACGCGGCGCCACAGCAGGTTGGACAGCGAGCCGGTATAGGTCAGGTTGGGGCCGATGTTCACCCCGATCAGTACCGCCAGGATCGCCGCGGGGCCGCTTCCCGCCACCAGCGGCAGCAACACCAGCGTTGCCGGCAGGTTGTTGACGATGTTGGCGAGCACGGCGGCCATCGCCGCGATACCGAGCAACGCGGGCAACCCGGAGCCGGTGGGCAGTATCGCGCCCATGCCGGTGCCCAGCCCGTTGCGCGTGGCCGCCCGCACGACAACCCCCAGCGCCAGCACGAACACCAGAAACGGCAGGTTCACCGCGTGCACGATCGCCACGACCGAGGTGCGCCGATGGCCGAGGCTGCGGACGGCCAAGATCGCGGCGCCCCCGAGCGCCGCCCATACGGGAGCGACGCCAATTGCCTCGGCGCCCGCGAGGCCGGCCAGTGTCAGCGCCACCACCACCACAACGAATACCGGCGGTCGCGGCGCGGGCCCGGTCCGCCGCTGCGCGGGTGCCACGCGCAGGTCCCGGGCGAAAAACCAGCGGAAGACCACGTAGACGGTTGTGACGGCGGCCAGCCAGGGCAGCGTCATCACCAGCGTGAACTTCGTGAACGGCAGCTGCGTTCGGTGAAAGGCCAGCAGGTTGGTCAGATTCGACACCGGCAGCAGCAGCGAGGCGGCGTTGGCCAAGTGTGCGCTGGCATAGGCGTGCGGGCGCACCGGTGCCCGCAGCCGGCGGACAGTGACCAGTATCACCGGGGTCAGCAGGACCACGGTGGCGTCCAAGCTGAGCACAGCGGTAATGGTGGCCGCGATGACGAACACCCGACGCAACAGCTGACCCGATCCGGCGCGCGCCCGTGCCATCGCCGCGCCGGCCGCCTCGAACAGGCCTTCTTCGTCGCACATTTTGGCCAGCACCAGCACCGCTCCTAGAAAGGCGATTACCCGCAGCAGCCGGGCCGCCTCGGCGGCCGCCTCGGGCAGGGGGACCGCGCCGATGAGGATCAGGACCAGCGCCGCGGGCACCGCCGCGCAGGCCTCCGGCCAGCCCCGGGGGCGTGCGACCGCGAATGCCAGGACGACACCAAGAAGCAACAGCGCAACGGTCAGTGTCAATGCTCAGCCCCAGGGATCCTCGGCGCGCCGTATCGGCAGCCGCGGCGCGGTAGTGTCCGAAGCGGCCAGCTCTCCCGGGATGCGCATGGACGCGCCCCGCTTATCGGGTGCGTTCGGTAAGACGCGCGCCTGCCACCATCTCGCCGGCAGCGTGGGGCAGAATCGGGCAATCGAGCCCCGATGCTGCTGTCTAACCTGATGTGGCTGCCTAAGAAGATTCCGTCTGCCGTCGCGCGTACCAACTGACCACCCGCCCGATGATGATCAGCACCAGCACGAAGAGGATCAACAGCAAGGCGGCATCGTAGGACAGGTCGAGGGCTGACTTCCACGGCATGTTGTAGAAGGTCCAGATCGGGTAGGTCAGATAGCCCACCGGCGAGCCGGTGAGCTTCCCGGTGGGCGCGGAGTCCGACCAGCCCGCCGTGTACAGCAGCGGTGCCGTCTCACCGATCGCGATCGCGACCGCCACCAGCATGCCGGTGACGATTCCGGGCATTGCCGACTTCAGCACGATTCTGCGCAGCGTCCAGCCGACCGGCAGCCCGAGTGCCTCCGCCCCTTCCCGATACGAGGTCGGCACCTGACCCAGCGATGCCTCGGTGGCCTTGGCGATATACGGAATGATCATCACCGACAGCGTCAGCACCCCGGCCGCCAGGGAAAACCCCCAGCCGAAATACACCACCAGAGCCAAATAGCCGACGTAGCCGAGCACAATGGACGGGATGCCGGAGAGCACCTCGTAGGCGCCGCGCAGCACCGACCGCGTGCGGCCGGTGGCGAATTCGGACAAATAGATGCCGGTCAGCACGCTCACGGTGCCGCCCACCAGCATGACCCCCAGACCCAGGACCGCGGTGCCGACGATGGCGTTGCGCAGACCGCCCCCATTGCCCTGGGTGTTTTCGATCAGGACGCTCCAGTGAAACACCGGCACAGCACGGGCCACGACGCCGATGAGCATCCACAAGGTCGGGCCGACCACCACCACCAGACAGCCGAAGCATGCGGCCCAGAACAGCGTGTTGACGATCTTGCGCCGGGTAGCGATCGACCGGCGCCGGGCGGCCAGCGTCGGCGGTCGCAGCACCCCGAGGGATAGTAGCGCCCCGGTTTCGCTCATTGTTAGATTCCTCGTCCCACGGGCAGGGCGGTGCCCGACGCCCGGCGCACCAGCGCGCGGGCGGCGACGTTGGTCAGCAGGGTGATCACCATGAGCACCAGGCTGACTTCGGCGAGGGTTTTCACCGCGAAGTTGGTGGAGTCGGTCAGCGCGGAGTCCAGTTGGGAGACCACGGTGGCGGCGATGGTGGTCATGGTGGCATAGATGTTGGTGGGCAGGGTGCCCAGCACCGCGCCGGAGACCATGGCCACCGCCATGGTCTCCCCCAGGGCCCGCCCGAGCCCGAGCACCACCGCGCCGATGATGCCGCTGGACACCCAGGGCAGGGTGACCCGCCGGGCGCACTCCCACTCGGACATGCCCAGCGCGATGGCGCCCTCGCGGGGCAGCAGCGGCACCTGGCGGATCAGGTCCCGGCTGGTGCTGGCGATGATGGGAATGACCATCACCGCTAGCACCAGACCCGAGACCAGCAGGCCCTCCCCGTTTCCGGTGTCGCCGCGAAAGTAGTTCAGCACCGGCACGTCGGGGGTGTGGCGCGCGATCAGCGGGGCGATGTGGTGGGCGATCACCGGCCCGAAGGTCATCGCCCCCCACAGCCCGACGATCACGCTGGGGATGCCGGCCAGCAGCTCCAGGGTCATGCCCACCGCGCCGGCCAGCCGTTTGGGGAGGCGCTCCACGATCACCAGCGCCGCCCCGATCGACACCGGCACCGCGATGATCAAGGCGATCGCCGAGGTCGCCAGGGTGCCCACGATCAGCGGCAGCGCCCCGTAGTAGGCGCCCACCGGGTGGGCCACCCCGTGGGTGACTTCGGTGTTGCCGTAGGTGTTGCCCGGATCCCAGGCGGTGGCGGTGAAAAAATGCAGCCCGTTGACCCGGATCGCCGGCAGCGCCTCGATGAGCAGCGTCGCCAGCACAAACACCAGCGCCAAAAGCGGGACCACCGCGCCTAGCCCACCGGCCCACCGCAGCAGCACCCCACCGCGGCGCACCCCACGAGCCCGGCCCGCCAGCGCAGCCGCGTCGGCCACCGCATCGGCGGTTAGGTGATGGGCCATCGCACGCGCCCCCTTTAGCCGGTGATCTTGGCGATCTGGGCGTCAGACAGCTTCACCACCGGGGCCGGCAGCGGCTGAAAATGCACCCGGTCCAAAAACGCGGGGCTGTTCCCGTCGGTCAACGCCCAGTGCAGAAACGCCTGCAGCGTCTGGGCGGTGGCGGCATCTTTTTGCTTGCTGTTGACGATGGCGTACTCGTAGTTGACGATCGGGTACCCGTCGGGGGCGGGCCCGTTGATCAGCGAGATTGCCTCGTTCTCCGGGGTTTGCGAGACAAAGCCGGCGGCCTCGGCCTGAATGCTTTTGGCGTCGGGAAGCAGATACTTCCCGGAGGCGTTGCCCAACTGGGCCTCACCTAGCCCCTTCTGGTTGGTCTGGTCCAGGAAGCTGATGCCGATGTAGGCCACACAGCCGGGGGTGTTGGCGCAGCCGGTCACCATGCCGCCGTTGCCGTCTTCGCCCAGCGCGCTCGGGATCGCGGGGAAGGCGACGGTGGTGCCGAAACCCGGTGACTTCCCCCAGCCGTCGGGATCCTGCTTGGACAGGTACTGGGTGAAGATGAAGGTGTCACCGGAGCCGTCGGAGCGGTGCAGCGGAATCACCGGAGTGGCCGGCAGGTTCACCCCCGGGTTAAGCGCGGTGATCTGCGGGTCGTTCCAGGCTTTGATGCTGCCCTCATACATGGCGGCCAGCACCTTGCCGTTGAGCTTGAGGTGCTCGGTGACGCCGGGCAGGTTGTAGTTGATCTGCTGGGCCGAAATGGTCAACGGGATGTTCATCAGCCCCTTGTGCTCGGCCATGTCGCTTTCCGACAGGTAGGCATCGGAGGCGCCGATGTTGACCGCCCCGGCAAGAGCCTGGGCGATCCCGGTGCCCGAACCGGTAGTCTGCGGGGTGATCGTGACGTTCGGATACTTCTGGTGATAAGCCGGAGCCCACAGGGCGAAGAGCGGATAGAGCAGTGTGCTACCGGTTTCCGATAACGCCACCGGCGAGGTCGCCGGTGTGGTGGCGATCTTGCCGGCGGGGGCGGCCGCGGGGGCCGACGGCGGGTTGGCCGGCTTCGACCCGCAGGCCGCGGCCACAACCAGCGAAGCCGCGGCCGAGACCGCCAGCATCGCGCGCAAACGAATGTTCACCATTGCTTACCTTTCTTATCCGCCACACCTGGTGGCCTCGACACCGCCGGCACGCGGTTGGGGGTCAGCCGAAACGCCCGGAGACATAGCGGATGGTCTCCTCCCGCTTGGGTGAGAGAAACACCTGCTCGGTGGGCCCTTCCTCGATGAGCCTGCCGTCAAAGAAAAACGCCGTGCGATCGGCGATGCGGGAGGCCTGCGCCAAGTTGTGGGTCACGATGATCACACTGAGCCGCCCGGTGAGCGACCGGATCAACTCTTCGATCTTTTCGGTCGCGGTCGGATCCAGCGACGAGGTGGGCTCATCAAGCAGCAGCACCTCGGGGTTGACCGCCAGCGCCCGGGCCAAACACAGCAGCTGCTGCTGGCCCCCGGAAAGCCGAAACGGGGAATCCCCCAACCGATCCTTGACCGCCTCCCACAACCCGACCTCGCGCAGGCGATCCTCGGCGATCAGCGCGAATTCCTTGCGCGCCGCCATCTTGTGCGCACGCACCCCGGCGACCACATTGTCAAGGATCGACATCGGAAACGGGTTGGGGCGCTGAAACAGCATCCCCACCCGCCGGCGCAGCTCCATCGGGTCGTGCTGCTCACCATAGATGCTGCGCCCACCCAGCAACACATCACCGCGGCGGCGATACCCCGAAACCTTGTCATTCATCCGGTTTAGGGTCCGCAAAAACGTCGTCTTGCCCGACCCGGTGGGCCCCAGCAACGCCGTCACCGCGTGCGCCGGAAAATCCAGGCTCACCTGATCCAGCACCGTTTTCGCGCCAAAACCCAGGGTGAGGCTCACCGCCTGCATGACCCCCGCAGCGACCCCGGCATCGGCGGCACCCGCGCGGGCGTCGAGCCGCTCAGAATCCATCAGCATCTGCTACTCCCTAATAGCCCCACGTCCTACTGATCTGCCAATGGGGGGTGGGCAACTACCCCGCCAGCCGCTCGCGGGCTAACGCTAGGGACTTCGGGTAAACACCGGGTGACCAAGACGAGACGGATACGCGAATAGCATGTGCGTTGGACGCCGGGCAAAGCGTGCCACCGCGCCTAGCTGAGCCAGGATGCCATGCGGCGCAGCGCTTCCTCGATATCGCTTGTCGGACCGGCAAAGGACAACCGGACAAATGAGCTGCCATGTGCGGTGTCGAAGTCGATGCCGGGCGCGATCGCAACGCCGGTGTCGGCCAATAACTTCGAACAGAATGCCATTGAATCTGTGGTCAAGTCCGAGACATCGGCGTACACGTAGAACGCGCCGTCGGTGGGTGCCAGCCGGTCGATGCCGAGGCCGCGCAGGCCGTCGAGCAGCAGCTCGCGGTTGAGCGCGTATTGGCGCAGGTGCCCGTCGGTCTCGGCGACGGCTTGGGGCGTGAACGCCGCGATGGCGGCGTACTGGGAGAGCACGGGCGGGCAGATGGTGAAGTTGCCGGCGAGGCAGTCCACCGCGCGGCGCAATTCCGGCGGCACCAGCAGCCAGCCCAAACGCCACCCTGTCATCGCGTAGTATTTGGAAAAACTGTTGATCACCACGGCTTTTCGCGATGCCTGCCAGGCGCAGCTGGTGTTCGGCGCGCCGTTGTAGACCAGCCCGTGGTAGATCTCGTCGCTGATCAGTCTTACCTGCGACGCCTCGCACCAAGACGCGATAGCCGCGAGGTCGGCGGGTGCAATGACGGTCCCGGTCGGATTGGCGGGGCTGGCCACCACCAGGCCCTGCACCGGCGGGTCAAGTTCGGCGAGCATTCTCACGGTGGGCTGGAATCGGGTCTGTGGCCCGCATTCGATTTCGACGACCTCGCACCCGAGCGCCGTGAGAATGTTGCGGTAACAAGGGTATCCGGGCCTGGTAACCGCGACTCGGTCCCCGGCGTCGAAACAGGCCAGAAACGTGAGCAGGAAGCCGCCCGACGAACCCGTCGTCACCACCACCTCGTCCGCGCCGACCTGTAGCCCGTATCGAACCCGGTAGGACGCGGCGATCGCTTCGCGCAGCTCGGGAATGCCTACCGCCACCGTGTAACGCAGTTGGTTGAGATGCAAAGCGGCCGCTGCGGCGGCTCGCACCGGTTCGGGGGCTCCCGCGCTGGGCTGGCCCGCGGACAGGTTCACCAGATCCCCATGGGTGCGTTGGCGTTCGGCTGCCGCCAGCCACACGTCCATGACGTAGAACGGGGGGATGCCGGCGCGCAGCGCGACGTGGTCATTCACGTGGTCAGAACCCCTCGGATGCCAGTCGTTTTCGGCTGCTCTCGTGGCGGTCCGGGCGGTTGGGCACTGGTTAGGTGCGGCATGAGCACCAGGATCGCCATCAGGCTTGCCAGCGGGATGGAAATACCCATGCCTGTCCGCTCCCGGGGGATCGCGATGCCCTTGCGCCTGGGGATGGCCCCGGAAGCCACCTTACAAAACGCCGTGCAGGCACCGGCACGGGCAAGGGCGCCTGGGTGTCGCCGCGCGGCCTGGACGGCATCCGTGACACCCCCACCGGCTACAGTCGAGGCTGATGACGGTCGACGTACGCACGCATCCGGCACAGCGGTTTTGCGTGACCGACGCCACGTCTTGGAGGATTCTATTGTGCGCCAACCGATTTTGTGATATTCGTGCGCCCGGTAGGCGCCCCCGGCAGGCTCGACGGGCCCGGGTCCGCCGAGCACACCCGCGGCCATCAGCACAGGAACGCCGATCAGATCATCGGCGTGGGGAGCGGAAGGTGGACACATGAATGGGCACATGAACGGTGCCCGGGCGCTGATCAACACGCTGGTCGACGCCGGGGTCGAGGTATGCTTTGCCAACCCCGGCACCTCGGAGATGCACTTCGTGGCGGCGCTGGACGCCGTCCCGCGCATGCGCGGGGTGCTGGCGTTATTCGAAGGCGTCGCCACCGGCGCGGCCGACGGCTATGCCCGCATCGCCGAGCGGCCGGCAGCGGTGCTGTTGCACCTGGGTCCCGGGCTGGGCAACGGCCTTGCCAACCTGCACAACGCCCGTCGTGCCCGAGTTCCGATGGTGGTGATTGTCGGCGACCACGCCACCTATCACAAGAAGTATGACGCCCCACTGGAATCCGACATCGACGCGCTGGCGGGCAGTGTCTCGGGCTGGATGCGCCGCAGCGGGGACGTCGCCGAGGTAGCGTCCGACGCCGCTGCGGCCGTCGCCGCGAGCCGGGCCGGCCACGTGATTTCGACGCTGATCCTCCCCGCGGACGTGTCCTGGTCCGAGCCCGCACAGACCGCGAACGCGGTGGTGTCCGCGCGGCCGACGCCGGTTGCCGAGACGGACCGCGCGGCCAAGGCGCTGCGATCGGGCGAACCGACGGTGATCTTGGTGGGTGGGGATGCCACCCGCGAGCCCGGGTTGACCGCGGCCGCCCGCATCGCCGCGGCCACCGGAACGCGCTGGTACTGCGAGACCTTCCCGACGGTGCTGCAGCGCGGCGCCGGCATCCCCACGGTCGGCCGGCTCGCCTACTTCAGCGAGGACGTCGCGGTGCAACTTGCGGGCGCCAAGCACCTCGTGCTGGCCGGCGCCAAGTCGCCGGTGTCGTTTTTCGCCTACCCGGGAAAGCCGAGTGACCTGGTTCCGCAGGGTTGTGAGGTTCATGTGCTCGCCGAGCACGCCGGGGCGGCCCAGGCGCTGGTCACCCTCGCCGAGGAGATAGCGCCGGGAACCGGGGCGCCGCTTGCCGCGCCGTCGCGTCCCCAGCTGCCCACGGGCAGCCTGACGGCCGAATCGGCGGCCGACGTCATCGGCGCGCTGCTGCCGGAACGGGCGATCATCGTCGACGAGTCCAACACCTCAGGCCGGCGGTTGGCGCACGCCACCGCGGGAGCCCCGGCCCATGACTGGTTGACCTTGACCGGCGGGGCCATCGGCTACGGCATCCCGGCGGCGATCGGCGCGGCGATCGCCGCGCCTGATCGCCCGGTGCTGTGCCTGGAGTCCGACGGGTCGGCGATGTACACCATCTCCGGGCTGTGGACGCAGGCACGGGAGCACCTCGACATCACCACCGTCATCTTCAACAACGGGTCCTATGACATCCTGCGGCTCGAGTTGCAGCGTGTGGGGGCGGAGGGCACGCCGGGACCAAAGGCCCGGGAAATGCTTGACTTGACCCATCCCGCAATGGATTTCGTCAAGATTTCCGAGGGCCTGGGAGTGCCGGGGCGCCGCGTGACTACCGCCGAGGGGTTTGCCGAGGCCCTGCGCGCGGCCATCGCCGAACCCGGGCCGCATCTCATCGACGCGGCAGTGCCCTCACTGTTCGGGTAACGCCGCCGCGCTGCGCGGCCGGCCGCTCGGGCCCGGCGGATGCGCGTCGGCGAGCGCATCAAGAAAAGATCGCGCCCAGCGATCCACGTCATGGGTGAGCACCTGGCGACGCAGCGCGCGCATGCGGTGCCGGCCCGCCTGGGCGGTTTGGTTAAGCGCCGCCTCGATCGCGTCCTTGACCCCTTCCAAGTCATGCGGGTTGACCAGATAGGCCTGCTTGAGTTCGGCTGCGGCCCCGGTGAATTCGCTGAGGACGAGCGCGCCGCCGAGATCGCTGCGGCAGGCGACATACTCTTTGGCCACCAAGTTCATCCCGTCGCGAAACGGTGTCACCAGCATGACGTCGCTGGCAACGAAGAACGCGATGAGCTCATCGCGGGGGACCGGCCGGTGAATGTAGTGCACCACCGGATGGCCGACCTCACCGTACTCGCCGTTGATGTGGCCCACTTGCCGTTCGATATCGCTGCGCAGCAGCTGGTAGCTCTCCACGCGTTCCCGGCTCGGTGTCGCCAGCTGGACCAGCACGGTGTCGTCGCGTTTCACGCGACCCTCGGCGAGTAGCTCAGCGAAGGCTTTCAGCCGGACATCGATGCCTTTGGTGTAGTCGAGCCGGTCGACACCGAGCATGATCTTGCGGGGATTGCCCAGCTCGGCCCGGATCTCGCGGGCCCGCCGGCGGATGGTGCGGTCACGGGCCTTGCGGTCAAGCGCGGTGGAGTCGATCGAGATGGGGAAGGCACCGACGCGCACGGTGCGCGATCCGAGTTGCACCTCACCCAGGCGCGACCGCACACCGACCGCTCCCCGCGAGGTCTCCGCGCCGATGAGGCGCCGGGACAAGATCACGAAGTTCTGCGCGCCGCCCGCCAGATGAAAGCCCACCAGATCGGCGCCCAGCAGCCCTTCGACGATCTCGGTCCGCCACGGCAGCTGCATGAACAGCTCTACCGGCGGAAACGGAATGTGCAAAAAGAAACCGATGGTCACATCGGGCCGCAGCGTGCGCAGCATTTTGGGGACCAGCTGCAGCTGGTAGTCCTGCACCCACACCGTCGCACCCGGGGCGGCAGCGCGCGCGGCGGCTTCGGCGAACCGGCGGTTGACGTCGACATAACGATCCCACCATTGCCGGTGGTAGATCGGCTTGACGATGACGTCGTGATACAGCGGCCACAGGGTGGCGTTGGAGAAACCCTCGTAGTACTCGGCGACGTCCTCGGCGCTCAGCCGCACCGGATGAAGCCGCAGGCCTTCTGCGACGAGGGGCTCTTCGATGACGTCCACGTCGGTGTCGATGATGCCCGGCCAGCCGATCCAGGCTCCGCGCCGCCGGCGCAACAGCGGCTCTAACGCGGTGACCAGCCCACCCGGGCTGTGTTTCCAGGTCGTGGTGCCATCGGGAAGCCGCTCCATATCGATCGGCAGCCGGTTGGCGACCACCACGAAGCCGGAATCCCCGGAGGGCATTACGTCTCGAGCTTCGACGGCCCGATGCCAAGCATCGCCAAGAAGATCCGGCACTCATCCGCATCGTTGGCGTACGCGGCGACGACACGCCGGGCCTGACGTGCCGCGCTGTCGGTCATCGGTTCCACGTCGCCGATATCGCCAGGATCAGATTTAGCGGCCATGACATTAACTGTAGGCGAAACTCCGGGCGAACTGCGCATGGCCAGGCGTGTGCCGTGCGGTGCTGACGGCGGCGGGCCGGGGGCAACCACGGATCGCCGTGCGGTGCTGACGGCGGCGGGCCGGGCAGCGGCTCACGCGAAACGGTCGGCGACCATTCCTGCGTCGCGGCCGGCCAGCGCGGCGATCGCCGACCAGTCCAGGTGCCCCCGTTCGGCGGCCAGCAGCGCCAGGAACCGGTCGCGGAGCAGGCTGGCCACCGGAAGCGGCACCCGCAACTCCTCGGCCGCGGCCAGCGCCAACTCGACGTCTTTGAGGCCGAGCGCCGCGGCGAACCCGGCGGGTTCGAACCGCCCGCGCGCGATCAACTCCCCGTAGGTTTGGTAGGCCGGGGCGCTGAACAGGCTCGAGGTGAGGATGTCGACGAACTGCAGCGGGTCCACCCCGGCCTTGGTGACCAGGGCTATCGTTTCGCCGAGGGACTCGATGGCCGAGGCGATGAGAAAGTTGCCGCAAAGCTTTACCAGGTTGGCGGTGTGCTGGTGCTCGGAGACCACGAAGGTCCGCTGGCCGATCGCGTCGAACAGCGGGGCCAGCGCTTCCAAGACCTGCGGGGCACCCGCAGCGAGGATGAAAAGCTTCGCGGCAGCGGCCGCTTCGGGTCGGCCGAACACCGGTGCAGCGACGTAGTGCCGGCCGGTCGCGGCGTGCGCTGCAGCCAGGCGCTTGGAGAGCGCGACGCTGATGGTGCTCGACGAGACATGGGTGGCGCCCGGCGCCAGCGACGCGAGGATGCCGTGCTCGCCGAAGGTCACAGTCTCCACGGCCCGGTCGTCGGCCAGCATGGTGACCACCGCATCACCGCCACAAGCATCGGCTACGGTGCGTGCCAGGGTGGCGCCCTGCCCGACCAGGGCGTCGGCTTTGCCGGGGGTGCGGTTATAGACCGTGACGTTATGGCCGGCGGCGACCAGGTTGGCGGCCATGCCGCGGCCCATGTTGCCCAGCCCGATAAATCCGATGTCCATAGAGTCCACCATGCCGTGTTTTCGGCCGGTGAGCCGCACGGCTGATGCTCAAGACGGCACCACCTTTGGTAGTGGCACCACCTTTGGTGGTGGCACGCCGGCGTTTCTGCTGGGCGCCGGCGTGATCGTGTCGAGCGGCTAGTTCACGCAGGGCACGCCGCCGCCGTCGATGGGCGCGCCCCGGTCGGGCGTGGGCTCGGTGGTGGCAGGGCGCTGTGGGCGCGGGGAGCCGGAAGCCGCCGTTGCTGCTGAGGCCCCGTCCGGAGCGGGGAGGGTGTAGTCGTCATCGACGAGGACGACGACAAGGCCGGCTTTGACGGCGGAATCTGGACGCTCGGGGGCGTCGATTCCCAGCAGCGCCGCCACGGTGCGCGCGTCGGCGTCCGCGCCCACCCCGTATTCGATTGCGGTGGCGGCCGGTTCGCCGGAGAGGCGGTCGCGGACCTGGCCGGTGGTGTAGCCGTTTTTCTTCAGCGTGCGCGACACTGCGGCGGCGAGGCCGCTGGTGCTGCCGGCGTTGACCACATCAACGATGGCGGAGGGATGGGGCGCCGCGACGGTGGTGGTCGTGGGCGGCGTGATGCCGAACGCCGCCGCCACTTCGGCCTTGATCGCGGCCGGGTCGACGATGTTGACGTCTTGACCGTCGATGGTGTCGTAGCGGACCACGGGCAGCGTCCGGTACTCCACGCTGGTGCCTGCGAGCCGACCCATTCTGCGGAACAGGCTCTCGTCCCAGCCCGCGGACAGCACCACGTCTTTGCGCGCCACCGCCATCAGGCTCTTGAGCTTGCCGAGGTCGGTGAAGGTGCCAGAGTCTTGCAGTTGCCGCGCGACCGAGGACAAGAAGGCCTGCTGGCGGTGGGTGCGGTCCAAGTCGCCGTTGTCCAATCCCTGGCGCTGCCGGACGAACGCCAGCGCCTGCGCGGCATCGAGCGTCTGCCGGCCCGCCGGGAAGTCGGCCCCGGAATATGGGTCGTAAACGGCGTGTTTGAGACACACTTGTACACCGCCCAAGCTCTGGGCCAGGTCATAAAAGCCGGCCAGGTTGATCTCCGCGAAATAGTCGATCGGAGCGCCGGTGAGGTTGCGCACTGCCCGTACTGTCGCCGCCCTGCCGGCTTCCCGGCCCCGGGTCTCTAGTTCCTTCTGGTCGCTCACCCCCTGATCCAGCAGCTTTTGCTCGACGTATTGCTTGGTGAGCCCGTACGCCTCTTTGATCTTGATGTGGTGGTATCCCGGCACCGCGCTGAAGGGCACCCAGTCGTCGCGGGGAATCGAGAAGGCGACCATCTTGTCGTCGGCCCCCACGTGCACGAGGATCAACGTGTTGGTGTTGTAGCCGCCCGCATCGGAATCCCCCGCATGCAGGTGCTTCAAGATCGACCAGGGCAGGGGGTTGCCGTTTTGATCCTTTCGCGAATCCAGCCCAATGAGCAAGATGTTCACGGCGTCGTCGCTGGAATGCGCGGCGTCCGAACCCAGCGCCTGCGAAACGGTGATCCCACCCAGCGCACCGTGGGCCACCCACCAGCCCACTCCGGTCAGCGCCAGTGCCGCGACCGACACCAGCGCCATCCCGCCGCGGGCCAGCCCGCGACGGGCCCGCGCCACCGGCCCAACCCCCCGATGGCGATGCCTGCCGCGCGATCGCGTCGATTTCTCCGCCACACTTTCGACTGTGCCATAAACGCTGCACCCGCTCCTCGCACGTTGTGGCCCGGACCGGCGGACACCGGCACCAGCGGGTCGGCGTCGCCGTGCCACCGCCGCACCGGCGGCCAACCCCAACAGCGCCGGGGCGACGCGGCGCGCACGGTGCGTGGCCCGCTGGGTTCGCGCGGCACCGTTGCCGATCTTTTGGGGTCCGCGGACGGACGGGTAGCTTATAGTTCGCGGAATTTGCGAGCCCTCCCGCATCGGAGCGCTAGTGTCTTCAACGGGCAATGCAGACGAGGCCGGGAGGGTGGATGAAGGCTTACCAGACTGTGGTCGTCGGGACCGACGGCTCCGAGTCGTCGCTGCGCGCGGTCGACCGGGCGGGCCAGATTGCCGCCGAGTGCGACGCGAAGCTGATCATTGCGACGGGGTACCTTCCCCAGAAAGAAGATTTGCGCGCCGCCGACATCCTCGGAGACGAGGCCTACATGGTGCGCGGCAACGCCCCAATTTACGCGATCCTGCGCGATGCCCGTGACCGGGCCAAGGCGGCCGGGGCGAAAAACATCGAGGAGCGGCCGATTCAGGAGACCCCGGTGCATGCGCTGGTGGATCTCGCCGAAGAGGTGCACGCCGACCTGTTGGTGGTCGGCAATGTGGGCCTGGATGCGCGATCCGCGCTCATCGCGCGGGTTTTCTCGGTTCCCGCCGGCGTCGCCAGCACGGCCAAGGCCGATGCGCTGATCGTTCACACCACCGACTGACCGGTGGGCGCTGCTCGTTGCCAGATAGGTGAGTGTGCGCCCGGCCGCACCGTGCCGGTGGCAGCATGGGGTGCGTGGTGACGGGGACACTGTCCTGGGATGTGGTTTCCATCGAGAAGCCGGACGACGTCAACGTCGTCATCGGGCAGGCGCATTTCATCAAAACGGTCGAAGACCTGCACGAGGCGATGGTTGGGGTGGCGTCGTCCCTGCGGTTCGGGCTGGCGTTTTGCGAGGCGTCCGGGCCGCGGCTGGTTCGCCGCACCGGCAACGACGACGAGCTGGTTCACCTCGCGACCCGCAATGCGCTGGCCATCGCGGCCGGGCACTGTTTCGTGATTTTCTTGCGTGCGGGGTTCCCGGTGAACATCCTCAACCCGGTCAAGGCGGTGCCGGAGGTTTGCACGATCTACTGCGCCACCGCGAATCCGGTCGACATCGTGGTCGCGGTGACGCCGCGTGGCCGGGGCATCGCGGCCGTTGTCGACGGCGAGACGCCCCTTGCAGTGGAAAGCGATCGGGACGCGGCCGAACGCCACGACCTGCTGCGCACCATCGGTTACAAGCTCTGAGTGCCCGAGGCGTGCCCGGGCCGAATCCCGGTGGTCTGGACGAAATCCCCAGTGGACCATGGGAAATCACCGGTTTACCCGCAAAGTGCCGGTGGGGCTGCTCCGCGCCTGGCCTACGAGGTGCCGGCGCGTGCCGTGCGCCGAGCGAGGCGCTTATCGATCTGGTGCCGGCCGGTGTCCGCAGTTGTTGAGCCTCCTGTCAGGATCGAACTGACGACCGCTCGCTTACAAGGCGAGTGCTCTACCGCTGAGCTAAGGAGGCCGGTCTGACCGGTGCCAGCCTAGACGGTATGACGAGGCTGAGGTGTGGACCGTTGAAGTTGCGTCCAGTGTTCATACTCGGTCGGTGGCTCACCCGGCACGGTGCCGGCCGGCAACCCATGGACGGTTTTCTGCAGGTACTGAACTACCGTGTCTTGCGCTTGCTGCTGACTGCTGGGAACTAGAGATTCCTTTAACTGCTCGTGCCAGTTTGCGTGATGACGGGCGGATTCCAAAGAATGTCGCGGCGAAGGTTGCCGGGAAAGCACGGTGATGAACCGATGAGAAACGGGGTCGGGCCCGCTTTGTTCCTGGCCTCAAGATGCAGCGTTCCTGGCCTCAAGATGCAGCACGTAGCCGTCTGGGGTGTACCCGAAGCGGTTCGGCTTCTCGAAGCCCGCCCGTTCGATTATCTGCCACCCCCACTGTTGCCAAATTTGGCCTGTGCGGCTGATCATTGCGTCGAAGTCGGTGCCGGCCGGTAGGTTCACATCGCGCCAGACTTCAACATGCACTGGCGCATCAGGGCCACTGGGGTCGTTTGCGCAATACCGCGTCATCTTCCTGATGCGGTATCGCGTGCGGTCCAAGTCGCTGCCTGCAGGCAGTATGTCAAGGGTTTGCTGCAGGTATCGCAATCCCGTGTCTTGGGCTTGCTGCTGGGAAGTCGGGATCACGGGATGCTCCTTCCAGCCCGGCGGCGGTGGTGGATACGACGTCATATCTGGTCCTCCAATATGATGGTTGCCCCAGACGGGATCGGCGGGCCGAGCCTGCCGGGATGCGTGCACCCCCCGGCCAGCACCCCCGCCAGCAGGACGACGGCGACGCGCGCCATGAGGGGATGCCTCATCGGCCCCCGATCACAAAGGGCGGGGGTTTGCCCGCGATGATCGCCCCCATATTGAGCAGCGCCTTGTTTCCCGGGTCCCAGTAGCTGCTGTGGGCCGCCACCGACGGCACGCCCAGGGGGCCGGCCGGTCCCGGGTCGGCCTGCAGGCGGATCGCCCCGAAACCTGGCGTGTCGGGCTCTGGCCCCAGCGTCCACTCGGTGGCGATCCCGGCCACGCCGATGATGTCGTTTTGCGCGCGCATCGCATACACCTGTCCACCGGAATCCAGGCTCAAATCCCCGGCATGCCCGACCAGCATGCCCGGGCTGCCCACCGCGATGACGTTGTTGGCGCCCAGGTGATGCCCGCCCGAGGCGGCCGCGCCCACCACCGTGGAGCCGTAGCTGTGCCCGATGGTTGGGCGAGATGGTAGGCCACGCGATGCCCGGTGAGGCGGCACGATCCAGCTCAGTCGGCCTTAAGCACCATCGGGAAGGGGCTGCGGTCATCGGGCAGATCCCCCGGGAAACACGGGGAGATACCCTCAAGGGTTAGTGGAATACCCGGTGGCGGTCGGGCAATGATCTGCAGGCCGTAGCCGTCGGGGCCATAGCCGAAGCGATTGGGTTTGTAGAAGCCCTCGCGTTCGATGACATACCAGCCCCAGCTTTTCCAGATATCGCCGACCTTGGCGATGATGGCCGCCGGATCGACGCCGGCAGGAAGTTTGAGTTCACCGATAGTTGCCATATCCTTCGGGGACTTCGGGCTGGTTGCGTTGTCGTCGCAGGGAGCTGTGCTGGTGCCTCCGCTGTAGCCGGTGGCGTCTAAGGTGGTGCCGGCCGGCAGCGCCCGCAGTGTTTTCTTCAGGTAGCCAAGAATGGTGTCTTGGGCTTGCTGCTGGGAAGTCGGGATCACGGGACGCTCCTTCCAGCCCGGCGGCGGTGGTGGATACGACGTCATATCTGGTCCTCCAATGATGGTTGCCCCAGACGGGATCGGCGGGCCGAGCCTGCTGGGATGCGTGCACCCCCCGGCCAGCACCGCCACCAGCAGGACGGCGGCGGCGCGCGCCATGAGGGGATGAGTCATCGGCCCCCGATCACGTAGGGCGGGGGTTTGCCCGCGATGATCGCCCCCATGATGATCGCCCCCATATTGTCCAGCGCCTTGTTTCTGGGGAACCAGTAGCTGCTGTGGGCGTCGACGCTGGGCAACCCCAGGGGGCCGGCCGGTCCGGGGTCGGCCTGCAGGCGGATCGCCCCGAAACCCGGCGTGTCGGGCTCTGGCCCCAGCGTCCACTCGGTGGCGATCCCGGCTGCGCCGATGATGTCGTTTTGCGCGCGCATCGCATACACCTGTCCACCGGAATCCAGGCTCAAATCCCCGGCATGCCCGACCAGCATACCCGGGCTGCCCACCGCGATGACGTTGTTGGCGCCCAGGTGAAGCCCGCCCGAGGCGGCCGCGCCCACCACCGTGGAGCCGTAGCTGTGCCCGATGGTTGGGCGAGATGGTAGGCCACGCGATGCCCGGTGAGGCGGCACGATCCAGCTCAGTCGGCCTTAAGCACCATCGGGAAGGCGCTACGGTCATCGGGCAGATCCCCCGGGAAACACGGGGAGATACCCTCAAAGGTTGGCGGATAACCCGGCGACGCTGGGGCCATGATCTGCAGGCGGTAGCCGTCGGGGCCATAGCCGAAGCGATTGGGTTTGTAGAAGCCCTCGCGTTCGATGACATACCAGCCCCAGCTTTTCCAGATATCGCCCACCTTGGCGATGATGGCGTCCGGATCGACGCCGGCAGGAAGCTTGAGCGCGCCGATCGTCGAAAACGTGACAGGTGGAATCCCCGTTTCGACGTCCTCGCAGGGAGGTGTATTGGGAACGCCGTAGCCGGTGGCGTCTAAGGTGGTGCCGGCCGGCAGCGCCCGCAGTGTTTTCTTCAGGTAGCCGAGAATGGTGTCTTGGGCTTGCTGCTGGGAAGTCGGGATCACGGGACGCTCTTTCCAGCCCGGCGGCGGTGGTGGATACGACGTCATATCTGGTCCTCCAATGATGGTTGCCCCAGACGGGATCGGCGGGCCGAGCCTGCTGGGATGCGTGCACCCCCCGGCCAGCACCCCCGCCAGCAGGACGACGGCGGCGCGCGCCAAACGGGAATGCCTCATCGGCCCCCGATCACAAAGGGCGGGGGTTTGCCCGCGATGATCGCCCCCATATTCAGCAGCGCCTTGTTTCCCGGGTCCCAGTAGCTGCTGTGGGCGTCGACGCTGGGAAGGCCGAGCGGGCCGGCCGGTCCGGGGTCGGCCTGCAGGCGGATCGCCCCGAAACCCGGCGTGTCGGGCTCTGGCCCCAGCGTCCACTCGGTGGCGATCCCGGCTGCGCCGATGATGTCGTTTTGCGCGCGCATCGCATACACCTGTCCGCCGGAATCCAGGCTCAAATCCCCGGCATGCCCGACCAGCATGCCCGGGCTGCCCACCGCGATGACGTTGTTGGCGCCCAGGTGATGCCCGCCCGAGGCGGCCGCGCCCACCACCGTGGAGCCGTAGCTGTGCCCGATGATGGTGTCAATCGAGGGCGCACCCACATGGGAGGCGCGCTGGCCGTTTTCGAACGCATCCAGGCTGGCCGCGCCCGCCCGCGCCGGATCAGGGAATGCCGCGTGCTCAAGGCTCATCGGGCGGTCATAGCCCATCCACGTCGTCACCGCGACCATCTGACTGGGGTCGGCTCTGTGCGCCGCGTTGTACATGGCCAGCGCTTTATTGTCGGCCCCGCCGATGGTGGTGACGTCCTGGCCGGTGCCGGGCACCAAGATGGCGTTGCGGGTGGCCGTGTCGGGATTGTTGATCGATATCGCCGCGTGGCCCTTGTCGTCGATATACCCGAGGTAACGTTTGAGCCCGTCGTTGCGGGCCAACTCGGCCTGCACGGCCTTGTAGCACTGCAGACTATGTCTGGCCGCTAACAGTTGCGGCGTCAACGCGTTGAGCTCGCCGGTTGTGGCGGTGCTGTGGTCACCCATATACACCTGACGCGCCAGCTCATCGACGCGGCGCTGCAGGCGGTCAACGTCGGCCTGAGCGCTGTTGGTTAGTTCACCCAGACGTAGCTGGTCGTAGTGGTCTTTGCCCAGACCATCCGGCGGGTCCCACGGCATCCCGGGGTGGTTGCCGATGTTGTGGTCATGGTCGTAGGCCTGGTCTTTTTGCTGCGGTGTCAGGCTTTGCCACCAGTCGTGAAACTGTTTGGGATCCTCCGGCGGCAAATCATCTGGCCCGCCCTGCTTCCAATGATGGTCCAGCGGCTGCGTGTTCGCGCCACCCGACTCCGGAAACGTCAGGGTGCCCCAGGTTGCGGTGGCCTCGTTGAGTTCGGCGGTCAAATGCTGGTCGTTGGCGACCAGCTGGGCCACGCGGTAGCGGATGAAATCCGCGTGCGCCTGGGCGGCGGCTTGCCGCTGGGCCAGCTGCTGGAGGGTGGCGGCTTCGCGGGTGTCGGTCACGCTGTAGTCTTCGCCGACCTCAAAGCCGTCCCGGTGGGCGTCATCAACGGCATCCAGCGCCAGCCGCTGACCGGCCTGCAGCACGTCTTGGCCGCGGCGCGCGATCGCCGCCGCATCGGATAAGCCCCACACAAACGGGCGCGCGGTGATCACATCGGCGTCGGCCTGGGTGATCGCCGCATCCCCGGCCGCGCCCTCCCACTCCACCCCGCCGGGGGCGCGCACCTCACGGGCCAGCCGCTCTAAGGCGCGCTCGGCCTCACCGCCAACACGCTCACACCAGTCGGCGAACCGCCCCAAATGATCAAACGTCGATGCCTGCAACTCCGACAGCGTGGGCCAGCCCTGCGCCACCGCCGCCATCAGCGCACCAGCTCACCCAACGCGGCCGCATTGCCCCGATCGGTCCCCGCATAGCAGCCGCCCGCCGCGCTGTAGCGGCCACCACGGCCAGCTATCCGCGCCGTGATCGCGCCCAGGTCCTTGCGCGCCGTGGCGGCGGCGCGATTCACCGCGCCCGCGTTGCACTGCCAGCCCGACACCGCCACCACCGGCACCCCGGCAGCACCGGCCAGCGAGGCGCTAAGCGTCTGGCAGGTCGCGCCCAGCTGCGCCAACCCGCCGGTCAGCACCCGCAAACGCCGACCCGGCATATCGGCTGGCATGGGGGGGATCGTAACCCGTGCCCGGCCAGGCCACAACCTCATCCTGCCCCTCCCCCGCGGGGGCGCCACAATCCCGCCGATAGCGGGGGAGGGGCCGTGGTTACGAGAAGCCGGCCAGTGTGCGGTAGACGCAGGAGCGGGAGATCGATCCTCCGATGCAACGGTTACTGCGCGAGATAGCGGTACGCGGTGGCGCGTCCAATGCCGAACGCGGCGGCGAGTTCGCGCACCGGCTCACCTCTGGTGGCGAGGCGGCGGAGTTGTTCTTGCCGTTCCGCGCTGAGCTTGGGAGGTTTGGTGGGCGGCAGTTGCCGTGCCCGGCGCGACTCCCGCGCTGCGGCACGGCGCTCTTTCCCGAGTTCGAGTTCCAGCTCGGCGATGGTGGCCATGATGGCGTCGACGGCACGGCTGGCCGGGGTGGCGGTGTGGATGCTTTCACGTGAGTTCCCTATCCCTTCCGGGGGACGCCTTGCGGGCGTGAAAATGGGGTCGGGTCGCCTGCCGACGCCGATGTTTCCTTGGGCGTGTGAGCCCGCATGTGAGTTTGGTGCCGGGGCCCGACCTGGAAGGGTCACGCACTGTTGCTTCGAGCACGCCGGTCAGAATTTCGGTTCCCTTGACCGAGGCCCCAGGCGACCCACCCGATATGGATGGATTCGATGGGAGGGTAACAGAAGTGGCGGCACGACGCAGGAGCAAGCAGAAGCAGGTAGTGACAGCCACGCCGCAGGAGATTCCCGACGGCGACCATGAGGTGGTGATCGAGCGGGCCGCGGCGGTCGACGTGGCCAAGGTGACCGGCACAGTGTGTGTGCGGCTGCCCGGCAAGTCCGGGAGGCGGTTTTCTCGGGTGTGGGAGGTGTCTGC
Organism: Mycobacterium sp. SM1; assembly: GCF_018361265.1. Lineage (GTDB taxonomy): Bacteria > Actinomycetota > Actinomycetes > Mycobacteriales > Mycobacteriaceae > Mycobacterium. The sequence continues at coordinate 977,209 of NZ_JAFLNH010000001.1, read as the reverse complement.
ACGCACCGGCGCGATCGGAGAATTGGCCCAGCAGCTGAGGCAGCAGGGTATCGAGAAGGTGACTGTCGAATCGACTTCGGACTATTGGCGGATCTGGTATTACCTGCTCGAAGACCAGGGTTTGGATGTGCAGCTGGTCAACGCCCGCGATGTCAAGAACGTGCCCGGCCGGCCTAAAACCGACAAACTCGACGCTGTCTGGCTGGCTAAGCTGACCGAGAAAGGCCTGCTGCGGCCAAGTTTCGTGCCGCCGGCGCCGATCCGGCGGCTGCGGGACTACACCCGGCTACGCGAAGACCTGACCCGGGAACGCTCGCGCTACTGGCAGCGGCTGGAAAAGCTGCTCGAGGACGCCGCGATCAAGGTGTCGGCGGTGGCCTCCACGCTGGACACCCTGTCCACTCGGGACATGATCGAGGCGCTCATCGCCGGGCAGCGCGACCCGCGCCGGCTGGCCGACCTGGCGCGGGGGCGGATGAAAACCAAGCGATCGGAGCTGATCGCCGCGCTCGACGGCCGTTTTGATGACCATCACGCCGAACTGGCGCGGATGCTGCTGGGCCAAATCGATGCACTGTGCGCCCAGATCGACACCCTGACCGCGCGCATCGAGGAGCTGATCGCCGAACTGCCCGACGATGCTGTGGCCATCGATTCCTCCGGCAGCGGCGATGGGCCCGGCACCAGCGCGGGTGCGGGCACCGACGCCGATCCTGACGCCGGCGGCAGCGATTCGGCCCCGCTCGATCCCGCCCCGGCGGCCGATGACCTGCCAGGTGTCATCGGCCGCCTTGATGAGATCCCGGGCATCGGCCAACGCGCCGCGCAGGCGATCATCGCCGAGATCGGACTGGATATGAGCAGATTTCCCACACCTGAGCATCTGGTGTCGTGGGCGCGGCTGTGCCCACGCACCATCCAGTCCGGGCCAATCACCCGCGGCGGCAAGACCGGCAAAGGCAACCCCTACCTCAAAGGCGCGCTCGGTGAGGCCGCGGTCGCGGCCGCCAAAACCGACACCTTCTTGGGCGAACGCTACCGGCGCATCGTTAAACGCCGCGGCAAACTCAAAGCCCTGGTCGCGGTCGCCCGCTCCATCCTGGTCGTCATCTGGCATCTGCTTTCCAACCCGGCCGCCCGCTTCTGCGACCTCGGCTCCGACTACCACACCAACCGCGTCGCCGTCGAACGCCGGGTACGCAACCACATCGCACAACTGACCGCGATGGGCTACCGAGTCACCCTGCAGGCCGCCGCCTAACCTAAACCGAGACCCTCAATCACATACCGCAGCAGCCGATCTCGCCTCTTAACAGCGGCGTGTCGCCCAATACCGCACTCACCAACTTGTGGTCACCTTGAGTGTTTTCCGGTCAGGAACGCAACAGGATCCGGAGCCGGGCGACGTCGGCGATGGTGCGGGTGCGGCCGCGGAGCGGCCGAGGCGGTCGATGGCGGTGACGACGACGGTGTCGCCGGCACGGGCGTAGTCGAGCATCGCGGCGGGGCGCTCAGTGTTAGCCAATCCAGAAAGTTTGTTGCTGAACACTCGGCCGGTGTCGACGCCGGCGGCGGTCAGCGCCGCAAGCTGCGCATCGAGGTCTTGGCCGGTGGTGGCGATTTGGATCGCCAGGTGGCCCGGTTGACGGCGTGGGTGACCGAGCGGTATCTGGCGGTGGGGCAGGTCGTTACCGAGGTCGGGTCGGGGCTGAACGGCAAACGCCCGAAGCTGCGCCGGATCTTGTCGGACCCGGATGCGAAGGTCATTGTTGTGGAGCATCGCGACCGGTTGGCCCGCTTGGGGGTGGAGAATCTTAAGGCGGCGTTGGCTGCGCAGGGCCGGCGGATCGTGGTGGCCGATCCCGGGGAGACCACCGATGATCTGGTGCGCGACATGATCGAGGTCCTCACGTCGATGTGCGCCCGGCTGTATGGGCGGCGCGGGGCACGGAACCGGGCGATGCGCGCGCTGACGGCCGCTAAACAGGGACCGGGCCAGGCGGCATGATCGTCGGGATGCGCACCCGGGCGCAGGCCGCCAAGGTGGCCGCGGCCACCGGCGGGGCGCGTCTGGCGGGCAAGCCGAAACCCGATGGGACGCCGACGTGGTCCCGGTATGTCGATATCGGCGCCGATTTTCAGGCGCACCGGGCGGCGGTGGAGTCGGTGTCGGTGTTGTTCGAGCTGTATGACGGCGACGCCGAGGGCTGCGCCCAGACGGGTTCGCCCGGTGCGCTGTTGCCCACCGGGTGGACGGTGACAGCGGCCAAGTTTGAGGTCGAATGGCCCATAGAGCCGGATCGGGCGCGGTTGGTGCGCTCGCATTTCGGCGCGCGGCGCAAGGCGTTCAACTGGGGCCTGGCCCAAGTGAAAGCCGACCTGGACGCCAAAGCTGCCGATCCAGGCCACGAGCCGGTGGGCTGGGACCTGGGTTCGTTGCGGCGGGTCGTGGAACCGCGCCAAAGACATGGTCGCGCCGTGGTGGGCCGAGAATTCCAAAGAGGCCTACTCCTCAGGGCTGGCCGATCTGGCGCGGGCGCTGCAGAACTGGTCGGCCAGCCGCAACGGCACACGGCGAGGTCGCCGTGTGGGCTTTCCGCGTTTCAAATCCGCGCGCCGCGATCCCGGTCGGGTGCGTTTCACCACCGAAACCATGCGAGTCGAGGACGATCGGCGCACCATCACCGTGCCGGTGATCGGGCCGCTGCGATCCAAGGAGAACACCCGCCGGGTGCAACGGCATGTCGCTTCCGGGCGGGCCCGCATTCTGAGCGTGACGCTGTCGCAGCGGTGGGGCCGGTTGTTCGTCTCGATCGGCTACGCGCTGCGCACACCGGCCACCGCGCCCACGGTGGCCTCGCCGACCGTGGTCGCCGGCATCGACCTCGGGGTGCGCGCTTTGGCCACCGTCGCCACCCTCGACACCGCCACCGGCGAGCAGACCATTACCGAGTATCCGAATCCGGTCCCGCTGAAAGCCACCCTGGCGGCGCGGCGGCGGCGTGAACTTTCCCGCCGCATCCCCGGATCGCGCGGCCACCGGGCAGCGAAAGCCAAGCTGACCCGGCTGGATCGCCGGTGCGTGCACCTGCGGCGGCAAGCCGCCCATCGGCTCACCACCGAGCTGGCCGGCGGCTATGGCCACATCGTGATCGAAGACCTCGACGTGGCCGCCATGAAACGCAGCATGGGCCGACGCGCCTACCGGCGCGCCGTCTGCGATGCGGCGATGGGTTCGATCAGGCCGATGCTGGCCTACAAAACCGCCCGCCACGGCGCGGTGCTCACGGTGGCGGATCGCTGGTTCCCATCCAGCCAGATCCATCACGGCTGCGCCCAACCCGACGGCACCGCGTGCCGGCTGATCGGCAAAGGGCGCATCGACAAGCTGCTGGTGTGTCCGCGCACCGGCGACGTCGTCGACCGCGATCGCAACGCCGCGCTTAATCTCCGTGACTGGCCGGATCACGCCAGTTGTGGTCCAGTCGGGACCACGGCCCCACCGGTACCCGGGCCAACCGCATCGGTTGGCACAGGCCATGGCGCGGACACCGGAACATCCGGTGCCGGCGGAGCATCCGTAAGACCCCCGCGCGGGGCCGGGCGCGGAGAGGCCAAAACCCAAACCCCGCAAGGGGACGCCGCATGAGCGTGCAACTCAAACACACTCAACGGCAACGGATTCAAGACACGCGGTGGAGTCCCGCCGGGAGTGGCCCGGTGGCAGGACGTGCAGCCACGCGTGAGACCGAACCGTTACAAACGTAGTTGGTCGTTGTTGGCCAACTGTGCCGGGGTAACGGTTGCCCGGCCCGGATCACCGCGTACGTTCCGGCAAGGTGGGCGAGATTCGGTTCCTCGCGTCCTTGGTCGGTGGCGGCTACCGGTGGTCACCTGTCGGCTGTCGGGCCCTGCCTGGTTGGTAGCTCTCACCACATGATCCTCTGGTCGCTGTGGTGTCACACCTTCCCGCCGCCGGGCTGAAAAGCCTTGGGCGCGACGCCCGATCACGGTGGCTGCTGCCTGGTGTCGGGTGACGTTGGGGTAGGGGCGCTGCCAGTGTTGGGCGCCCCAAATGCTGCTGTAAGCCGGGTTGACTGCCAGCAGTTGGATGCCGGCGGCCGCGGCCATACCGGTCAGCCGGGTACGGAAGACCGCGGTCGGGATGCGTGATATCACGGTGCGGCGGAACCGTTTCCCGGCCGCGCCGCGGCCCATAGTTTCCCGCCCGCTCATCCTGGCGTCGGCGAAGTCGAGGTCCTCCACCGCGATCGTCGCAACACCGTGGCGGCGCGTGTACTTGATCAGCGCGGTGATGGCGTGGCGGACCTGGGCGTCACGCCGCGACGCCGACCCGGTGAGGTCGATGTCGATCCGCCTGGGCGCACCCACGGGGTTGCCGTGGGCGTCCAGCCGGCGCACCGCCAGGTGCCCATCGTTGAGATCCACTCCCACCACCGACCCGATGGCGTAGACGCCGTCGCCGACTGCGCAATTGTCGCGGCCTACCCAGTACGGCACAGACGGGATCGCCCACGCCGCGGTTAGATACACCCCAGCCCTGCCGGGTTTGCGGCTGATCGCGTAGGACACCGAGTTAGCGCCGATGATCCGCTGGACCCATTCACCGCCGCGGTGCGCGAACACCGCACCGCCGGAGAGGACGTAACGGCCTCGTGGGGCGTTCGCGAAGTGTTCCAACGGTTTCGGCAACCGAATACTGACCTGCCCGGCCGGGGTCACTGTGATCGTGAGATTCCCGAACGGTTCATCGGGCGAGCCGTTCGCCCTGATTCGCCACCGGGATGCCTGCCAACGCCGGCGCCACTGCGCTTCGGTCAGACCGGCCTTGTCGAGGTGATGGCGCGTAGCAGCCAGGCGTTTACCGCCCTCCACCACATGCGCCACACCGGCGGCCTGATCCCGTTGCACCCGGGCCAGCTCGCCCCGTAGATGCCGCAGCCGACGTTGCTTCTGGAAACGTTCAGCTTGGTTGGCATACCCTCTGGCGGCCTTGGCTTTTCGGCGGGCCTTACGCTCAGCGACGGACAGCATGTCCGCGGTCGGCGCCGCTAGACCTTAAATAAGCGAGTCGCTGCCAGCGGATTGCAGGATTGTGCGGGAGTTCGATTTGGTTTGGCGGTCGGGCGGTGTCTGGGGCGTCGATGACTGTTTTCGGATGGGTGAGCGGTCGTCGATTGGCTGGATTATTGCTTCTGCGTGGGTTGTTCGGGTGTGAGGGCATGCGGGGACGCCGCCAGGTGCGCTGGTTTGGGCAACGGAGACAGGGCTGGCGTGCTGTGGGGTGCGGCAGGGCCGTAGGCGAGTGGCGGGTGTGGGTGTCAGCCGAAGCGAGTGCGCTCAATGGTGTTGTAGGCGCTGAAGAATCGGTCCAGGCTGGGGTGGTAGCCGATGATCCGGACGGTAATGGCACGGGCGCGGCGGATGATCATGGCGGGGATGAGGATCACCTGGGTGCAAAAGCGGCGGAACTCCATGTTGATCCAGTCGCGCCGGTCGGCCTTGTGGTGCAGCATCATCGCAAACCAGGACTTGATGTTCCAGGCCAGGGCGGCGATGACCATGTGGGCCCAGTTGGAGACCAGGTCATAAAGGGGCACCCGCAGCGCGTTGACACCGTTTTTCAGCTGCTCGATGACGTTTTCCTGGTCGCAGCGGTCGTTGGCGCAGGCCACGACCTGCGCGGGGGTCAGATCGGTGCGGGTGGTGATGTAGAAGAAGTAGCGGACCTCGTCGATGAGCGCCTGCTCACCGCGGGTCTTGCTGATGTTCTTGCGCAGCGCGATCACCCGGTAGGGTCGGCCACACTTGCCGGGCTGGTAGGTGAACTCGGCGACATCCTCGCCGTTGAGTTCAAGGTTGACATAGCCGCGTTCGGCGACGATGCGCCGCTTGTGGTTGGGCTCGCGCCGGCGCTGCTGCCCGCTGCGCGGCGGCGCGGCTGCGGGCCGCTGCAGCGGTGTCCAGCAGGCCTCGGCCAGCGCCTCGGCGCGCGAGCGCAGCGCGGCACTGGCGTCCATGGCGAACACGAAGTCGACCTGCTTGGCCCATCGGTCGAAGTGCGCGGTCAACGAGAAGTCGGTGTCCCCGCGCAAACACACCCGTGCGGCGTGCGGGGTGACCAGCTCGATGGCCTTGTCGATCCACTGCGCCGCCCCGGCGTGGCTGGGCGCGTTGCCGGGCCGGTTGACCAGGTAGAGCACTTCCTTGGTGTTGGCCAGCGACACGATCAGCGGCGCGTAGCCCCAGATGCCCTTGTAGGACATGTCCATCCCGGCCTTGTGTTGGCCGTAGGTGGGTGCGATGGTGCCGTCCACGTCAAGGTAGGCGATCGGGCCCAGCAGCTCAGCGCCCCGGCCCGCCCACAGCTGCGGGCGCACCGCGTTGATGGCCTCCATCAACGTGGCCACGTCGGCCTCGCTGAACCGGCGGCAGAAATCGCCGGCCGTGGTCGGATCCGGGATCAGCTGCGCGCCCAAAGCGTTCATGTAGGCGCTGTCGTGGCGCAGCCGCTCGATGTCTTCAAGGCGGGTGCCGCCACAGGCCACGTTGTAGGCCAAGTTCAACACATGGTCGGATTCGTGATAGGGCAGGTGCACCTTCAACAACTGCAGATCCTCGTCGATCCGCTCGACCAGCCCCAGCTTGGTCACCAGCCGGTGCACCGCGGCGATCCCCCCGAAGGCGGTGGCGTCGATGTTGGCGCCAACCTCGTAGCGCACCGGACCCGAGTTCAGCATCGGCTTGGGCCGCGCGCCCCAACGCCCCGCCCGCGCGTGCCGCGCCGCCACCCGACGCCGCCGCCGCGCAATGTTTCGCCGACTCTGCTCATGCGGTATCTTCTTCACCACAAAGGCCTTTCTTGCTGGGCTGCGTTGATGTCGCAAACCCAGTCAGGGTAAGGCCTTTGCCCTATCCACCCCAGCCGACACGCTTACTGAGGGGCTAGACGCGCCTCGATGGTGGCGATCGGCGCCCGTAACCCCGCCACATGGCGGTACTGGGCATCGCGGGCCCGGCGGACCCGATCATCATTAGCGGCGATGATCGCATTAGCCCACCGCGCCGACGACGCCGCAGTCAACCCTTTCTTGCGGGCATTCATCCACTCCAGCAGAACAGTTCGTGCTGCGGTAACCAACCCACGAATATCAGACTTGACACCCGCGTCGACAACCTCGACACGCTCGCCAACCCGGGTCGGATCGGTCAACGGAAGCGGACACCGCGACGACGGTTGTGGTGTCCGCTTCCCCCTGCCTATTGACAAAACGGATTACATATCAAAGCGTGTCGTCTGGGCGTGGACGGTCGTGGTCGATGAGGCGTTGCGGGCGCACGGTCCGCGGTGGTGAGCGCCGTGCGGGCCGGCGCGGTAGCAACGGGATGCGCTCGGCGATGTTGCTCAGGGGGTTGACCACCATGGTCAGCGAGATGACGGCCTCTTGCAGGGTGGCGATCGCCGGCTCCAGCGCTTCCATCCCGGGCGCCAGCCGGCTCAAGGTGTCGGCGACGTCGGCGAGCTGTTCGAGCGGCCCGTTTTTCGCCGTCAGCTTGTCGATCAAGCCGCCGTCGGCGAGCAACCGTTCGGCGAGCCCGTTCTCGCCGACAAGCCGCTCGATCAGCCCCTCCTCGGCCAGCAGCTGATCCGCCAGTCCGCCGGGCTGGAGAGCGCGCTGTAGCGCACCGCCCTCCTCGGTCAGACGGTCGAGCAGACCGCCCGGTGCGGTCAACAGGTCGATCACACCTCCGGGGCGCAGCAACCGGTCCACCGGCCCATCGGGCGCGAGGGCGCGTCCCAGTGGAGCGTCATGGTCCAGCAGCCGCGCCACCTGATGTGCGCGCGCGATCGCGTCGTCGATCCCCAGCATGTGAGCCATCGCGTTCGGGCCATCCGGTGTGCCGGTCGGGCCTAACGCGCGTCGTGCCAGGCCAACCGCCGAAGCCGCAGCGGTCAAGCCTGCGTCCGCGGCGGCGAGACCTATCCGCGCCGGGGTGCTCGCGACCGCCAGCAGGCTTTTGCCCAGGGTCATCACCCGAGTGTATGCGCGGCCGCCCCCATCGGCGCCGGCCGGTGGGAACGCGCCGGGCAAGCGGCAACGTCCGGGTTTACCACGTCCGGGTTTAAGGGTCGGGCTGCGGATCCGGGGTCGCGCCGGACAGCTGCGCGGCGGTGAGCTCGGCGAGCGCCGCCTTGATCTTCGCCTGGGCCTCGTCGAGTGATTGTGGTGACGGGTTGCGGTCGACGTTGGCGAAGCCGAAGTCGGTTAGGTTGCGGGCCGGGAATACGTGGATGTGCAGATGGGGCACCTCCAGCCCGGCGATGATCACCCCGGCCCGAGCGGTGTGAAATGCCCGGCACACCGCCTTCCCGATCAGCTGCGCCACCGCCATGACGCGGCCGAGCGTCGCGCTGTCGACGTCTTGCCAGTGGTCGATCTCGGCGCGCGGCACCACCAGGGTGTGGCCCTGCGTCATCGGCTCGATCGTCAGGAATGCCACGACCTCGTCATCTTCGTAGACGAATCGGGCGGGCAGCTCGCGGTTGATGATCCTGGTGAAGACGGTGGCCATGCGCCTGAGCATGATGGCCCGCCGCGGCGCGCGTCAAGCTCACCGGCCGGGGCGGTGTCCCGACCGGCGATAAGGTGACGGGTGTGCGCGTCCTGGTGATCGGCTCAGGTGCCCGTGAGCATGCGCTGCTGCTGGCTTTGCGCAAGGATCCTCAAGTCGAGGCGCTGGCCGTCGCCCCGGGCAACGCCGGTACTGCTTTGATCGCCGAGCAGCACAACGTCGACATCGCCTCCGGTGAAGCCGTTGCCGCCCTTGCTCGTCGGGTCGCCGCCGACCTGGTGGTCATCGGTCCGGAGATGCCGCTGGTGCTCGGGGTCGCCGACGCCGTACGCGATGCCGGCATCGCCTGCTTCGGGCCGTCGCGGGACGCGGCGCGCATCGAAGGCTCCAAGGCGTTCGCCAAGGAGGTGATGGCCGCGGCCGGGGTGCGCACCGCCGCCAGTGAGATCGTCGACAACCCTGCGCATTTGGACGCGGCGCTGGACCGGTTCGGGGTGGCCGCCGGTGATCCGGCGTGGGTGGTCAAAGACGACCGGCTGGCCTCCGGCAAGGGCGTGGTGGTGACGCCCGAACGCGATGTCGCGCGCGGCCATGCCGTCGCGCTGCTGGAGGCCGGCCACCCCGTGCTGTTGGAGGCCTACCTCGACGGGCCCGAGGTTTCGCTGTTCTGCGTCGTGGACGGCACTACCGTGGTTCCGCTGCTGGCCGCGCAGGACTTCAAGCGGGTCGGCGACGGCGACACCGGACCCAACACCGGCGGAATGGGCGCTTACGCCCCGGTGCCGTGGCTACCGGCCGAACTCCGCCACGAGATTGTCAGCGAGATCGTCGAACCGGTCACCGCTGAGCTTGCTCGGCGCGGCAGCCCGTTCTGCGGTCTGCTGTACGCCGGGCTCGCGATCACCAAAAACGGGCCCGCGGTGCTCGAATTCAACTGCCGCTTCGGCGATCCGGAGACTCAGTCGGTGCTGGCCCTGCTGGACTCACCGCTCGGCCAGCTGCTGTATGCGGCGGCCACCGGCACGCTGGCGGGCTTGGGCGAACTGCGCTGGCGTGATGGCGCCGCCGTGACGGTGGTGCTGGCGGCGGAAAACTATCCCGGACGGCCACGGGTCGGTGATGTGATCGTCGGCTGGGAGACCGCTGGGGTGCTGCACGCCGGCACCGCCCGCCGCGACGATGGCGCGATCGTGTCGTCGGGTGGGCGGGTGTTGTCGGTGGTGGGTACCGGCCCCGACCTGGCCGCTGCCCGCGCTGACGCCTACCAGAAGCTGAGTTCAATCCGGTTGCCGGGCAGCCATTTTCGTAGAGACATCGCTCTAGCCGCCGCGGAAGGCAAGATCCACGTGTAGCCGGCTCTAGCCGGCGGCGGGCTCGCCCTGGCGCTTGGCGGTCGCTGTGCTTGTTGTGGCCGCCATAATGAGTCAACCTGTGGCCGTTGCCGTTGAGTGTGTTTGAGTTGCACGCTCATGCGGCGTCCCCTTGCGGGGTTTGGGTTTTGGCCTCTCCGCATCCGGCCCCGCGTGGGCGGGGTCTTACGGATGCTCCGCCGGCACCGGATGTTCCGGTGTCCGCGCCATGGCCTGTGCCAACCGATGCGGTTGGCCCGGGTACCGGTGGGGCCGTGGTCCCGACTGGACCACAACTGGCGTGATCCGGCCAGTCACGGAGATTAAGCGCGGCGTTGCGATCACGGTCGACGACGTCGCCGGTGCGCGGACACACCAGCAGCTTGTCGATGCGCCCTTTGCCGATCAGCCGGCACGCGGCGCTGTGGGGTTGGGCGCAGCCGTGATGGATCTGGCTGGATGGGAACCAGCGATCCGCCACCGTGAGCACCGCGCCGTGGCGGGCGGTTTTGTAGGCCAGCATTGGCCTGATCGAACCCATCGCCGCATCGCAGACGGCGCGCCGGTAGGCGCGTCGTCCCATGCTGCGTTTCATGGCGGCCACGTCGAGGTCTTCGATCACGATGTGGCCATAGCCGCCGGCCAGCTCGGTGGTGAGCCGATGGGCGGCTTGCCGCCGCAGGTGCACGCACCGGCGATCCAGCCGGGTCAGCTTGGCTTTCGCTGCCCGGTGGCCGCGCGATCCGGCAATGCGGCGGGAAAGTTCACGCCCGGCCCGCCGCCGCGCCGCCAGGGTGGCTTTCAGCGGGACCGGATTTGGGTATTCGATGATCGACTCCTCACCGGTGGCGGTGTCGAGGGTGGCGACGGTGGCCAAAGCGCGCACCCCGAGGTCGATGCCGGCGACCACGGTCGGCGAGGCCACCGTGGTCGCGGTGGCCGGTGTGCGCAGCGCGTAGCCGATCGAGACGAACAACCGGCCCCAACGCTGCGACAGCGTCACGTTCAGAATGCGGGCCCGCCCGGAAGCGACATGCCGTTGCACCCGGCGGGTGTTCTCCTTGGATCGCAGCGGCCCGATCACCGGCACGGTGATGGTGCGCCGATCGTCCTCGACTCGCATGGTTCCGGTGGTGAAACGTACTCTGCCGGCGTCGCGGCGCGCGGATTTGAGACGCGGAAAGCCCACACGGCGACCTCGCCGTGTGCCGTTGCGGCTGGCCGACCAGTTCTGCAGCGCCCGCGCCAGATCGGCCAGCCCTGAGGAGTAGGCCTCTTTGGAATTCTCAGCCCACCACGGCGCGACCATGTCTTTGGCGCGGTTCCACGCCCACCGCAGCGAACCCAGGTCCCAGCCCACCGGCTCATGGCCTGGATCGGCAGCTTTGGCGTCCAGGTCGGCTTTCACTTGGGCCAGGCCCCAGTTGAACGCCTTGCGCCGCGCGCCGAAATGCGAGCGCACCAACCCGCCCGATCCGGCTCGGCGGGCCATTCGACCTCGAACTTGGCCGCTGTCACCGTCCACCCGGTGGGCAACGGCGCACCGGGCGAACCCGTCTGGGCGCAGCCCTCGGCGTCGCCGTCATACAGGTCGAACAACACCGACACCGACTCCACCGCCGCCCGGTGCGCCTGAAAGTCTGCGCCGATATCGACATACCGGGACCACGTCGGCGTCCCATCGGGTTTCGGCTTGCCCGCCAGATGCGCCCCGCCGGTGGCCGCGGCCACCTTCGCGGCCTGCGCCCGGGTGCGCATCCCGACGATCATGCCGCCCGGCCCGGTCCCTGTTTAGCGGCCGTCAGCGCGCGCATCGCCCGGTTCCGTGCCCCGCGCCGCCCATACAGCCGGGCGCACATCGACGTGAGGACCTCGATCATGTCGCGCACCAGATCATCGGTCGTCTCCCCGGGATCGGCCACCACGATCCGCCGCCCCTGCGCAGCCAACGCCGCCTCCAGATGCTCCACCCCGAAGCGGGCCAACCGGTCGCGATGCTCCACAACAATGACCTTCGCATCCGGGTCCGACAAGATCCGGTGCAGCTTCGGGCGTTTGCCGTTCAGCCCCGACCCGACCTCGGTAACGACCTGCCCCACCGTCAGATCCCGCTCGGTCGCCCACGCCGTCAACCGGGCCACCTGGCGATCCAAATCGGCGCGCTGATCATGGCTGGACACCCGGGCATAGATCACCACACTGTCCGCCGCGCCCCCGCCGGCCGGCGTCGCGCGCACCAGAATCAGCCGGCCCACCCGCTCCGCGGGCACCGGCAGCGTTCCCTCCCGAAACCAGCGATAAGCCGTATGCCGGTTCACCCCAACCGATTCGGCCCAATCCGCCAGATTCACAACACCAATTCAAACACACTTACGCACACTTAACTACACTCAACACGCAACAGTTCGCAACCCTTGACCCGGCCCGCCGGCCCGCCGGGTGGGGCACCACCCCGTCACGCCCCGGGGGAGCGCCACACCCCGGGAGAGATCACGAGGATCAGAAGGCCGCGGCCTGCCCGTCGCGGCGGGGGTCGCTCACGGCGAGATAGCCGTCATCGAGCCGCCAGATCGCCTGGCAGCTGCCGAACTGGTAGCCGTCCGCGGTGATCAGCTCGTGCCCGCGCCGACGCAGCTCTTCGCGCGTTGGCTCCGAAAACCCGGGCTCCGAGCTGACCTGCATGCCCTGGGCCCACCGGAACCGGGGGCCATCGCAGGCGGCCTGGGGGTTTTGGCCATGGTCGACGATGCGCACCATCACCTGCACGTGTCCCTGCGGCTGCATCGTTCCGCCCATCACCCCGAAACTCATCACCGGTGTGCCGTCCTTGGTGACAAAACCCGGCATGATCGTGTGGTACGGACGCTTTGCGGGTCCGACTTGGTTCGGATGTCCCGGTGTGGCAAGGAAATTCGCTCCACGGTTGTGCAGCGCGATACCGGTGCCGGGCACCACCACACCGGAGCCGAAGCCCAGGTAGTTGGACTGGATCATCGACACCATCACCCCTGAGGCGTCGGCGGCGGCCAGATACACGGTGCCGCCGCCCGGGGCTTCGGCCGGCCCCGGCCGTGCCCGCGTCGGGTCGATCAGCGCCGCGCGGCCCGTCAGGTACTCCGTGTCGAGGAGGCGCGCCGGGCGTAGCGGCATGTGATCGATGTCGGCGAGGCGGGGCCGCGCTGCGGCGAACGCCAGCTTCACCGCCTCGATCTGCAGGTGCACGCTGTCGGCGGAATCCACCGGCAGCGACACCAGGTCGAAGTGCTCGAGGATGCCCAGGGCGATCAGGGCGACGATCCCCTGGCCATTGGGCGGGATCTCGTGGATGGTGTAGCCGCGGTAGCCGATGCTGATGGTGTCGACCCAGTCGGGGCGATGGGCGGCCAGGTCGCTGGCCCGCATCGCGCCACCGTGGGCACGCGCATGCGCCTCCAATCGGGCCGCCAGTTCCCCGCGGTAGAACGCTTCGCCGTTGGTCGCGGCGATCTTCTCCAGCGTGGCCGCGTGGTCGGCGAGGGTGACGAGCTGGCCGGGTTTCGGCGCGCGGCCGCCGGGCAGGAACGTCTCGGCGAACCCCGGCTGGCACCGCAACAGCGGCGCCTGGGCCGCCCACTGCGCCGCGACCGTCGGTGAAACCGGAAAGCCGTTCCGGGCGTAGGCGATTGCGGGCTCGAAAAGCCGTGGGAACGGGAGCTTGCCGAACTTGGCGTGCAGTTCGGCCCAGGCCGACACCGCGCCGGGCACGGTGACCGAATTCCAGCCCAGCGTGGGAACACCGTTGCCGCGGAAGTACTCGGGGGTCCACGCCGCCGGCGAGCGGCCGGAAGCGTTGAGCCCGTGCAGCCGCGTGCCATCCCAGACGATGGCGAAGGCGTCCGAGCCGATACCGTTGGACACCGGTTCCACCACCGTGAGGGTGATCGCCGCGGCGATGGCCGCGTCGACCGCGCTGCCGCCGTCGGCCAGCATGGCCAAGCCCGCTTGGGCGGCGAGCGGTTGCGACGTGCACACCACGTTTCGACCCAGCACCGGTTTCCGCGGCCAGGCGTAGGGAAAGTCCCAGGCAAAAGGCGCGGTCACCGCCGGAATCCCTCGGCCACCGCGCGCCGGTCGACGGAACCCTTCGCCGTATGCGGCAGCTCGTTGGTCAGCCGAATGGTCGCGGGCACCTCGAAGGCCGCCAGCCGCTCCCGGCAGAACGCGGCCAGCGCGGCGGGGCTCGGCGAGGCGGACGGAGTCGGCACGATCAGCGCCGCGACGATTTCCCCGTAGACCGGATCCGGGACGCCGAACACCGCCGCCTCGGCGACGTCCGGGTGGCCGGCCAGCACGGCCTCGACGCGCTCCGGTGATATTTTCTCGCCGCCGCGGTTGATCAGCTCCTTGATGCGCCCGCGCAGCGTCAGCTCACCGCCCGCCGACAGCGATCCCAGGTCCCCGGTGCGCAGCCATCCGTCGGTGAACGTGCGCGCCGTCGCGGCGGCGTCGCCGAGGTAGCCGCGCACCACCGTAGGGCCGCGCAACCAGACCTCGCCGACGGTGTCGGGCGGGCACGGTGTGCCGTCGTCCCCGACGATCCGGATTTCGGGTCCGGTCGAGCGGCCGACAAGGCCGGCCGCCGGGATCTCCCGGGCGTCTTTCGTGCTTGACACCTGGTGGGTGGCCTCGGTCATGCCGTAGGCGCTGAGCACCGGGGCCCCGAACACGGCGCGCAACGCTCGCGCGGTCTCCGGATTCAGCGCTGCGCTGCAACTGCGGATAAACCGCAGCCGGGTGGCGCGCGGCGCCGGCGCGGCGTGCAGCAAAATGTGGTGGATCGTCGGTACCGCGGTGAACCAGGTGGCGCGCACGGCCTGGAGGTCATCGGCGAACGTGTGCGCGGAAAACCGCCCGTGGGCGGGAAGCAGCACCGTGCCGGCCGAGGCCAGGGTCGCCAGCAGCGCGGCGATCAAGCCGTGGCCGTGAAACAGCGGCATCACCGCGACGGTGGCGTCCCGCGGACCGAGTCGGTAGGTGGCGATAACACTGCGCACCGCGCGGGCGATGTTGTCGTGCGTCCAAGGCACCATCTTCGGCACCCCGGTTGTCCCCCCGGTGAACATGATCAGGGCGTCATCGGGCAGCAGTCCCTCGGGCGCCGCGGTCGAGGGGCGCGGGGCGGCCGCGGCGTTTAGCCGGACACGGGTGGCGCTCGCGGCGGCGGTCACCGAGATCGGCCAGCACGGGAACGGCGGCTGGGCGGTTTCGCCGGCCTGGTCGGCCTCGATCAAGACCACCCGCGCTCCGGCCGCCGTGATCCTGGCGTTTTGATCGGCTACGGGCAGCGCCGGATCCAGCGGGACTACCACCAACCCCGCGCGGGACGCGGCAAGTAATCCGGCGACAAACTCGGGGCCGCCGCGCGTCCGCAACCCCACCCGGTCACCGGGCAGCAAGCCGTCACGGGTGAGCCGAGCGGCCAAGTCGTCGCTCAGCCGCAGCAGGTCGCGGTAGCTGATGGGAACACGCTGGTCGCTGACCACGAGCGCAGGCGCCTGCGGCTGCCGGTGTGCCGCTGCGGCGACCAGCTCGGCGATGGGGGGGCTCGAATCCTCGGCGGTGAATGTCATCGTTGCCAGGCTAGACGGAAAAGCCGGGGGCGCCGGTATGAGACTGGAGGGCATGAGCAGCCTATCGGCGACCCCATCCGGGCCCGGGGAGCTGACCGACGGTTTCCACCTGCTGGTCGACGCCCTCAAGCTCAACGGGGTCAACACCATCTACGGGTTGGTCGGCATCCCGATCACCGACCTGGCCCGGCTGGCGCAGGCGTCGGGAATCCGCTTCATCGGTTTTCGGCATGAGACCTCCGCGGGCAATGCCGCCGCCGCCGCGGGGTTTTTGACCCGGCGGCCCGGCGTGTGCCTGACGGTGTCCGCGCCCGGCTTCCTCAACGGTCTGGTGGCGCTGGCGAACGCCACCGCGAACTGCTTCCCGATGATTCAGATCTCGGGATCCGGCGATCGGGCGCTGGTCGACCTGCAACGCGGCGACTACGAGGAACTCGACCAGCTGGGCGCTGCCCGGCCGTTCGCGAAAGCGGCGTACCGAATCACCCGGGCGGCGGACATCGGGCGTGGTGTCGCGCGCGCCATCCGCACCGCGGTGTCCGGGCGGCCGGGCGGCGTCTACCTCGACGTCCCCGGTGCCGTGCTCGCCGAAGCGATCGACGCCGCCACCGCCGCCGGGACGCTATGGCGGGTGGTCGATCCCGCTCCGCGCCAACTGCCGGCGCCCGAGGCGGTCGAGAGCGCCCTGAAGCTGCTGGCGCAGGCCCGCCGGCCACTGGTCGTGCTCGGTAAGGGCGCGGCATATGCTCAGGCCGACGACGTGATTCGCCAGTTTGTGGAGACCGCCGGGGTTCCCTACCTGCCGATGTCGATGGCCAAGGGGCTACTGCCGGATTCCCATCCGCAGTCCGTCGCGGCCGCGCGCTCGCTGGCCCTAGCCCGCGCGGACGTGGTCATGCTGGTCGGTGCCCGGCTGAATTGGCTGCTGGGCCATGGCGACCCGCCGCGATGGTCCGCCGGCGTCAAATTCATCCAGGTCGACATCGAGGCGTCCGAGTTCGACAGCAATCAACCGATCGCGGCCCCGCTGGCCGGCGATGTCGGCTCGGTGATGGTGGCGCTGCTCGACGGCCTGCGGGACCATCCGATCGTGGTGCCGCAGGCCTGGACTCGCGAGCTCGCCGAGCGGCGGGCCCGCAACGACGCGGCGATGCGCGAGCGGCTGGACGAGGATGCCCACCCGATGCGCTTCTACGGCGCGCTGCGCGCGGTTCGCGACGTGCTGGAGCGGCACCCTCGGGTCTACGTGGTCAATGAGGGCGCCAACGCGTTGGATGTCGCCCGCAACGTCCTCGACATGCAGATGGCGCGGCACCGGCTCGACGCCGGGACCTGGGGCGTGATGGGTATCGGCATGGGCTACGCGATCGCCGCCGCCGTCGAGACCGGCGCTCCGGTGGTGGCGATCGTGGGGGATAGCGCATTCGGCTTTAGCGCCATGGACTTCGAGACCATCTGCCGCTACCGGCTGCCGGTCGCCGTCGTCATCCTCAACAACGGCGGCATTTACCGCGGCGATGAGCCCACCATCTCGGGCACGGACCCGGCACCCACCGTCCTGAGCGCCCACGCGCGACACGAGCTAATCGCAGAAGCCTTCGGCGGCAAGGGTTATCACGTTACCACCCCGGCTGGGCTGCGCTCCGCGCTCACCGACGCGCTGGCCTGCGGCGACCCGGCGATCGTCGACTGCGAACTGGACCCCGCCGCCGGCCAGGAAAGCGGCCACCTGACCACCCTCAACCCGAGGAGCGCGGCCACACCCGCGCCGAAGAATCCAGACCCCGGTTCTGGGTGAGGTCCGGGCGGGTGCTAAGCGGTCAGCAGCGGTGCCATCCACGTCAGCTCGGCCGGCAGTTGTGCGCTCCAATACGCGGGGTTATGCCCGCCGGCGGAAAAACCGCCCGCCGGCGGGTGCGGCAACTGGGTGACGAACTGGCGGGTCGCGGCATAGAAAGGGTCGCTGGTGCCGCAGTCCACCCGGATCGGGATCGACGCCAGGGCGGGCAGCCCGAACACCGAATTCGCCGCCCAGTCGTCGGCACCGTCGAACGCCCCGGGCGCGGCCGCGGCGGGGGAGAGCCACAGCGCCGGACTGACCGCGCAGATCGCCGCGGTCCGGTCCGCTCCCAGCCGACCGCCGAGCAGCAACGCGCCGTAGCCGCCCATCGACCAGCCCAAAAACGCTACCCGGGAGGTGTCCAGGCCCTGCGTGCCCAGCAGCGGGATGAGCTCCTCGAGCACCATGGCGCCGGAGTCCTCGCCGGAAGCCCTTTTGTGCCAGTAACTTCCGCCGCCGTCCACGGCGACCACCGCGAACGGCGGCAGGCCGGCGTCAACGGCTTGTGCCAGGCCGTGCTCGACGCCGCCCGCCATCACCGACGCCGCGTCGGAGCCCTTGCCGTGCAGGGCGATCACCGGCCGCAGGGCCCTCGTTTGACCCGGCGGGCGGGCGATCGCCCAATTCGTCACGACTCCCCCGCGTGCCGCCGACACGAACGAGCCGGTCGCCATCGTCGGCGCAGCCGCCGGCGCCAGCGGCGTGGCCGGTGCCAGGGGAACCTGGGCGGCCGTCATCGACCCCGGCGCGGCCAGCGAGCGCCGGGGGGTCAGCAGCAGGCCGAGCGTCTGGGCGCCGAGCGCACCCGCGGCCATGCCGGCGCCAAGCCGCAGCAGCGCACGGCGGGTCAACTCGGGCATGCCGGTCATCATGCCAGAGGCGTTTAACCCGGAGGGGTTTAACTGAAAGCGCAATGCGGCACCGGGCGGACTGGCAGCATGGGGAGGCGTGACGGCAGCGGTTACTCCCAAGGGAGAACGCCGACGGTACGCGCTGGTGAGTGCCGCCGCCGAGCTGCTGCGCGAGGGCGGGTTGGATGCGGTGCGGCACCGGGCGGTCGCCCGCAGGGCCGGCTTGCCGCTGGCTTCAACCACGTACTATTTCTCGTCGCTGGACGACCTCATCACCAGGGCGGTCGAGCATATCGGGATGTTGGAGGTTGCGCAGCTGCGGGCCCGGGTCGCGGGCCTGTCCCGGCGCCGCCGCAGCGCCGAGAGGACCGTCGATGTCCTAGTTGACCTGCTCGTCGGTGACGGGCCGGCCTCGCAGCTCACCGAGCAGCTGATCTGCCGTTACGAGCGTTACATCGCGTGCGTGCGCCTCCCCGCCTTACGCGACATTCAGCAGCGGACCCTGCGCCAGCGTGCCGATGCCGTCGCCGAGGCTCTTGAGCGATCAGGGCGTTCCGCGCAACTGGGCCTGGTCGCGGCACTGATCTCCGCTGCCGACGGCGCGGTGGTCTCCGCGCTGGTCGACGACCGGCGAGACCCGCGCGCCGCGGTGCGGGCGACGCTGCTGGGCATCGTCGATGTGCTCGCGCCCCCGGCCGGAGACCTGTGAGTCGTTGACTGCCGCGGGTGATCTTGCCCGGGTGCTGTTGGCCGGCGGCCGGGCGCGCGCCCGCTGCGGCGCACCACGGCGAGGTGGCGGTGGAAGCGAGGGGGTGACGACGTAGCCCGTGGTGAGATCGCCGTAGATGGTCACATCCTTCGGGCGGTGCTGGCGGTAGCGCGCGAGGTATGCGCACAGCACGGCGTCGACGGGATCTTCGGCCGCATCCAGCTGCGCCGGGCGGGTCGCCGCGGCGACCTTGTTGCGCAGCTCGACCCAGGCGGTGTTGTGGTGTACGCACAGTCGGGGAGTCGCCTCACCAAGCCCCTCGATCAGCCTCATCAAGCGCAGCATCTCGCGTCGGCGAGTGCGAAAGGCGCCGCGCTTGTATTTCAGCGTGCGATCCAGGCCGAAAAGCACCACGGTCGCCGGATGCGGATACACCTCGATGGCTCGTCGCATCGCCCGGGAATCGGGATCCAGGTCGAGGCCGAGCGCGCCGGCCAGCCTGGCCGCCCGCGGCGTCCCGGCGAACTCGGGCCGCCCGGTGTAGACCGGGCGCGCGGCCGCTTCGAACCGGCGGAAGTCACGGTTGAGCGCCTGGTCGCAGGGCCGGTGCCCGGTGGCGTTGGTCACCACCAACGGCGCATCGAAGGCGGCCAGGCATTCCCCGCCCAGGTATGCCGACAGCGCTTCCTCGATGCTCGCGTCGTCGCGCGCCGCGCCGGCGTGCAGCAGTCGGCCGTCCTCGTCGACCACCGCGACACCGCTCTGATTGATTTCTCCCCACGCGAGGTCGACCCCCAGGAAGTACATTGCCCTAGCTTGCCGCACCGCGACCGTAAGCTGACTCGGTGTGAGCATCCCCGATGTGCTGGCCGAGCGCTACGCCAGCGCCGAGATGACGGCGATCTGGTCGCCACGGGCCAAGGTCGTCGCGGAGCGGCGGCTGTGGCTGGCGGTGCTGCGGGCGCAGGCGGAACTTGGTGTCGACGTCGCGCCGGGCGCGATCGCCGACTACGAGCGGGTGCTCGAAGACGTTGATTTGGCTGCCATCGCGGCGCGTGAACGGGTGCTGCGCCACGACGTCAAGGCCCGCATCGAGGAGTTCAACGCGCTGGCCGGCCACCAGGACATTCACCGGGGGATGACCAGCCGTGATGTGACCGAAAATGTCGAGCAACTGCAGATCCGCCGATCGTTGGAGCTGGTGTTCTCCCACGGCGTCGCGGTGGCGGCCCGGCTGGCCGAGCGGGCGGTCGCCTACCGCGACCTGGTGATGGTCGGGCGCAGTCACAACGTCGCTGCGCAGGCCACCACGTTGGGTAAAAGGTTCGCCTCCGCCGCGCAGGAGACGCTGATCGCGTTGAAGCGGCTGCGGGAGCTGATCGACCACTACCCGCTGCGCGGCATCAAGGGCCCGATGGGCACCGCGCAGGACATGCTGGACCTACTCGGCGGCGACCCGGCAAAGCTGGCGGCCCTCGAGCGACGTGTTGCCGACTTTCTCGGATTCCCAACGGTATTGAGCAGTGTCGGGCAGGTCTACCCGCGTTCGCTGGACCACGAGGTGGTCTCCGCGCTGGTGCAGATGGGCGCGGGGCCATCCTCGCTGGCGCACACCATCCGCTTGATGGCCGGACACGAGCTGGTCACCGAGGGCTTCGCGTCGGGGCAGGTCGGGTCCTCGGCGATGCCGCACAAGATGAACACCCGCAGTTGTGAACGGGTCAACGGCCTGCAGGTGGTGCTGCGCGGGTACGCCTCGATGGTGGCCGAGCTCGCCGGGGCCCAGTGGAACGAGGGGGACGTGTTCTGCTCGGTGGTGCGGCGGGTGGCGCTGCCGGACAGCTTCTTTGCCGTCGACGGGCAGATCGAGACCTTTTTGACCGTGCTCGACGAGTTCGGCGCCTACCCGGCGGTGATCGCCCGCGAACTGGACCGCTATCTACCGTTTTTGGCCACCACCAAGGTGCTGATCGCCGCGGTGCGCGCCGGGATGGGCCGGGAAGCGGCGCACCAGGTGATCCAAGAACACGCGGTGGCGGCCGCGTTGGCGATGCGCGAGCACGCCGGCGAGCCCGACCTGATGAGCCGGCTGGCCGCCGATCCGCGGCTGCCGCTGGACCGGGCGGCGCTGAACGCCGCGCTGGCCGACCAGCAGGCGTTCACCGGCGCCGCCGGCGACCAAGTCGACCAAGTGGTCGCCGCGGTGGACGCCCTGGTCGCCCGCTACCCGGATGCGGCGAAGTACGCGCCGCAAACGATCCTCTAGCTCTGGCGTGATGGCCGGGGCTCGATTTCGGGGACTCGCGCCGACACCCGACGTGTTCGCCGCGGTGATGGCCACCGGTGTCTTGTCGATCGCCGCCCGCGTTCACCACTACACGCGAATCAGCGGCGCACTCGATGCTCTGGCCATCCTCGCCCTCGTAGCCCTCGTCGCGTTGGCGGTCGCTACCGCCGTCGCCGAATGTCGTCTTGCCGTCTGGGATCTCACGGATCCGGATGTCACGCTGCGGCTGTTCACCTTCGTCGCCGCATGGCTTCCGGCTGGTTGTCCGGCCCTATGCGCGCGGCCACCGTGGTGACCTGGACTTTGGCCACCGTGTGGATACCGCCGCTGATCTATTTCGGTCTGCACCGCATCAGCCGGCGGTCCGAGGTGCTGAGGTTCGCCGGGGTGTGGTGGGCGCTGGTGTTTCCGCTCGGCATGTACTCGGCGGCGACCCATGCCATGGCGACCGAACTGGGTTTACGGTCGCTGCGAACGGTTTCGCTGGTGTTCTTCTGGAACGCCCTGGCGGCGTGGCTGATCGTGGTCGTCGCCGGGCTGCTGCGGTTACGGCGAGCGCTAAGGCACTGAATGGGCGTTCAGGCCTTGATGGGCCGTTGTTGGGCCTTGTTGGGCCGGCGGTGTGGCTGCGGGGTGGCCACAGAGCCACCCGATACGCTGACCCGGTGCGCCCGGCGTTGTCCGACTACCAGCATCTGGCCAGCGGCAAGGTCCGCGAGCTGTACCGCATCGACGACGAGCACCTGCTGTTCGTGGCGACCGACCGGATCTCGGCGTTCGACTACGTGCTCGACAGCACCATCCCGGACAAGGGCCGCGTTTTAACCGCGATGAGCGTGTTCTTCTTCAACCTCGTTGAAGTCCCCAACCACCTGGCCGGGCCGCCCGACGACCCGCGGATCCCCGATGAGGTGCTCGGGCGCGCGCTGGTGGTGCGACAGCTTCAGATGCTCCCGGTGGAGTGTGTGGCGCGCGGCTATTTGACCGGATCGGGGCTACTGGATTACCAGCGGACCGGTCAAGTCTGCGGTATCCGCTTGCCGCCGGGCCTGGTCGAGGCCAGCAGGCTTCCCTCGCCGCTGTTCACCCCGGCGACCAAAGCGGCGCCGGGACGACACGACGAGAACATTCCGTTCGCGCGGCTGATCGAGATGGTCGGGGCGGTGCGCGCCAACCAATTGCGGGACCGTACCCTGCAGATCTATGCGCGGGCCGCTGACCACGCATTGACGAAAGGAATCATCATCGCCGACACCAAATTCGAATTCGGTCTCGACTCCCATGGCACTCTGGTGCTGGCCGACGAGATCTTCACCCCCGACTCGTCACGATACTGGTCCGCCCGGCGGTATCGGGCCGGCGTCGTTCAGGACAGCTTCGATAAGCAGTTCGTCCGCAACTGGCTCATGAGCGCCGAGTCGGGCTGGGACCGAACCGGCTCAGCGCCTCCACCCCCGCTTCCGGATCATGTCATCGCGGCCACCCGGAAGCGCTACCTCGAGGCCTACGAGCGGATTTCCGGCCGGAGTTTCGACGACTGGATCGGCCCCGGCGCATGATGGGCGCCCCCCCTGTCGCCAAGCGGGTCGAAAGCCGGCGTGAGTTCCACGGCGATGTTCTCATCGACCCCTACGAATGGCTGCGCGACAAATCCGACCCCGACGTCATCAGCTACCTAAAAGCTGAAAACGACTACGCCGAGCAGATGACCGCCCACTTGGAGCCGTTGCGGCAGCGAATCTTCGATGAAATCAAGACACGCACCAAGGAAACCGACTTGTCGGTGCCGACCCGACGGGGCGGATGGTGGTACTACACACGTACTTTCGAGGGAAAGCAGTACGGTGTGCAATGCCGGTGCCCGGTGGCAGGTCCAGACGATTGGCAACCTCCGCAATTCGATGAGGACACCGAGATACCTGGGGAGCAGGTCATGCTCGACGAGAATGACGAAGCCCAGGGGCATGAGTTTTTCACCTTGGGAGCGGCCAGCGTCAGCCCCGACGGCAACATCCTGGCCTACTCGGTCGATGTCGTCGGCGATGAGAGATATACGCTGCGCTTCAAGGACTTACGTACGGGGGAGCGGTACCCAGACGAGATTGTGGGCATCGGGCCCGGTGTCACCTGGGCAACCGACAACCGCACCGTGTACTACGTCACCTTAGACGCGGCGTGGCGTCCCGACACCGTGTGGCGATATCGGCTCGGCTCCGGTGAGCCGGCCGAGGATGTGTATCACGAGCGCGATGAACGGTTTTGGCTCGCGGTGGGCCGGACCCGCAGCGACTCCTACGTGCTGATCGTCTCGGGATCGGCCGTCACCTCCGAGGTGCGTTACGCGGATGCCTCCGACCCGCACGGCACATTCACCGTCGTGCTGCCACGACGGGAGGGCGTCGAATACTCGGTGGAGCACGCGGTCGTTAGTGGTGAGGATCGGTTTTTACTGCTGCACAACGATAATGCGATTAACTTCACCCTGGCGGAGGCTCCGGTGAGCGATCCGGCTAGGCAGCGCACCCTGATTGCTCACCGTGATGATGTACGGCTGGACGGAGTGGATGCTTTCGCCGATCACCTGGTGGTCAGCTACCGGCGTGAGGCGTTGCCCCGTCTGCAAGTGTGGCCTATCGCTCCCGACGGGAGCTACGGACAGCCCGAGGAGATCGCCTTTGACTCTGAGCTGATGTCGGTCGGCCTGGGGCCCAACCCCATCTGGGATTCACCGAAACTGCGCATTGGCGCAACCTCATTTGTGACCCCAATGCAGGTCTATGACATCGATCTTCGCACCGGTGAGCGCACGTTGCTTCGTGAGCAGCCGGTGCTGGGCGGCTTCCGGCGCGAGGACTACACCGAGCGGCGGGAGTGGGCCCGCGCCAAGGACGGCACTCGGATTCCGGTGTCGATCGTGCACCGTACGGGTATCGCCTTCCCCGCTCCAACCCTGCTGTATGGCTACGGTGCTTACGAGATCTGCGAGGACCCGCGGTTCTCCATCGCGCGGCTTTCACTGCTGGATCGCGGGATGGTGTTCGCCGTCGCCCATGTCCGTGGCGGCGGCGAGATGGGTCGGCTGTGGTACGAGCACGGCAAGTTGCTCGAGAAAAAGAACAGTTTCACCGACTTCATCGCCGTGGCGAAGCACCTGGTGAGCACGGGGCTGACCCGGCCGCAAAACCTGGTGGCCATGGGCGGCAGCGCCGGTGGGCTTTTGGTGGGCGCGGTGGCCAACATGGCACCGGAGCTGTTCGCCGGAATCCTGGCGCAGGTGCCATTCGTCGATCCGCTGACCACCATCTTGGACCCCTCGTTGCCGTTGACGGTCACCGAATGGGAGGAATGGGGAAACCCGTTGAGCGACAGCGATGTCTACTTCTACATGAAGTCGTATTCACCGTATGAGAACATCACCTCCCAAGCCTATCCGCCGATCCTGGCAATGACGTCGCTGCACGACACCAGGGTGCACTATGTGGAGCCCGCGAAGTGGGTCGCGGCGCTGCGGCACGCCAAGACCGACGACAACCCGGTGCTGTTGAAAACCCAGATGAGCGCCGGGCATGGCGGGGTCAGTGGCCGCTACGAGCGCTGGAAGGAAACGGCCTTCCAATACGCCTGGCTGCTAGCCGCCGCCGATCGCGACCACTACGGCAGCGGCCAGGAAGACGACCTCTATAGCCGTGCGCAGGGGTAGCCGCGTCGTCATCCCGCGTCGTCATCGACTTCGGCGGGTTGGGCATGCGGGCCGCGTAGACGTTGACGGGGAACATCGCCAGCATCAGCAGCAGTAGGCAGATGGCCGCCACGACCCGGGTGGCGGGCAGCAGCAGACCTCCATCGTGATTCAATGACCCGTCAATGCCCGCGTGAAGGCCGCCGATCCGAAGCGAACTGTCGAGCGGATCGCGGGGATGCTGTTCGAAGGCTGATGCGGGTCACGGCAGCGGCATCGGCCCCTGACCCGCTGCCGCGGGAATGGGCTTCTTCGGCAGAAAGGCCGCCGGGATGTAGGCCGCCACCGCCAGGATCGCGGCGACCACGAACACCGTGGTGTAGGCATGTGACAGGTCGTGCGACACCGTATTTATGAAGTGGGGGCCAAGGGCTCGCCCCGGTATCATCGACGGGTCGGGCGGCACCCCGCGCCGTACCCTTCCGTGCAGACTCTCGAGTCTGTCTAGGGTGGTAATGCTTTCGCTGCGATTGAATTGGCCGGTCAGTATCACCGACATCAACGCGGCGCCCAGCGAGCTGGCAACGTGCTGGTTGACGCTGAGCAATGTCGAGCCGCGCGCGATGTGCGGCGGGGCCAGGGTGCGCACCGCCGCCGCCGATAGTGGCATTATGGTGCACCCCAGGCCCAGGCCAATGATCACCAGCCCCGTCAGCAGTATCGGCAGGTATCCGGCTTGCGTCGCGACACCGTAGCCGAAGGTGCCCATGCCCGCGGCGATCAGCGTGATCCCGGCCAGCACGATTTTGCCCGGGCCATGCCTGTCGACGACCATCCCGGCGATCGGCATGGTCAGCATCGCGCCCAGCCGTTCCGGCATCAGGTGCACCCCTGACTGCGTCGGCGTCTGGTGCAGCAGCTGCTGAAAACAGCTCGGGAGCAGCAGCCCGACGCCGAAAAGCGCCACCACCGTGAACAACAGCGCCGCATTAGCGGCGGTGACTTCGCGATTCTTGAACAGCCGCAAGTCGATCAGCGGGTGATCGGCGCGGTAGAGGGCATGGAAAACAAATCCGCTGATCAACGCCACGCCGACGATCACCGGCATCCACACGTGGCGATCGGCGACCGTCCCGTGGGCCGGGATGGATGACACCCCATAGAGGAACGTCGCCAGGCCAGGCGACAGCAGCAGCATCCCGACGAAGTCGAATGCTTCCGACGGCACCGGGCGATCGCTGCCGAACACGATCCCCGCCAGTATGACGGTGATCACACCGATCGGCAGGTTGATCCGGAAAATCCATGGCCAGCTGTAAGTGTCGATCAGCCAGCCGCCCAGGACCGGGCCGGCGATCGGGCCGACCAGCATCGGGATGCCCAGTACCGCCATCAGGCGGCCGAGGCGCTTCGGACCCGCCTCCCGCGTCAAAATGATGAAGGCCAGCGGCATCAGCATGCCACCACCGAGGCCTTGCACCACCCGGAATGCGATGAGCAGTACGATATTCGGCGCCATCGAGCACAGCAGCGAGCCCACCGTGAACGCGGTGACCGAACCCATGAACAGCCTTTTGGTGCCGAACCGGTCGGCCGCCCAGCCCGCCAGCGGGATCACGGTGACCAACGCGAGGGTGTAGCCCGTCATCGTCCAGGCGACGACGGCATGGGTGGAGCCGAATTCGGCGATGAATGTGCGCTGGGCCACGGCAACGACGGTGGTGTCCACAATCGCCATCATCATGGCCAGCACGCACACACCGGCGATCCGCAGCAGGCGGGCGTCGAGCTTGTCGGGGTAGATCCGGTCTTGCGTCGCGACGTCCCGAGCCGGGACCGCGCCGCTGGGAGCCCCACCGTGCGCGGGGCCGGAGGAGTGTCCGCTGGGTGTGGGTGCTGGCGGTTTCCGGGCCGGGGGATTGACGCCGCGGTGTGCCACGGGTTCGAGGGTAGCGTCGATTAGCTAGCTGACCAAACCTAATGTGCCGTCGGAGTGTGCCATCGGAATGTGCCATCGGAGCAGCCCCGCGGCACGGCTTTCGTCACCCCTTCTGGTCGCAGACCGCGGCCGATGCCCGGACGTTGCCGTCGCCACGGCGAGCGCGCCGACAGCTTAGCTGACCATGGGATTGGGTTGGACACCTGCCGTCTGCGTGTTTGTCACTATTTGTACACCTGCGATCGCCAGACTGCGGGTGTGCCTGGCAAATTGATTGTCTCGGTCTCGGGGATAGGCCAACACACCCTCGCCGACGTCGAGGAGTTCTGCGCGCAGATGGACGCCCGCTCGGTGCCGATGTCGTTGCTAGTGGCGCCGCGGCTCAAGGGCGGGTACGCGCTCGAGCGTGATCCGGGCACCGTCGCGTGGCTGACCGCGCGGCGCGCCCGCGGCGACGCGATCGTGTTGCACGGCTATGACGAGGCGGCCACCAAGAGACTTCGGGGCGAGTTCGCGCTGCTGCCCGCCCACGAGGCAAACTTGCGCCTGATGGCTGCCGACCGGGTGCTCGAGCACCTCGGACTGCGCACCCGGCTGTTTGCGGCACCGGGCTGGGTGGTGTCTCCTGGTACTGTTAAAGCACTGCCGCGCAACGGCTTTCGTCTGTTAGCCGGTTTGCATGGGATCACCGACTTGGTGCGGCACACCACGGTGCGCGCCCGGGTCCTCGGTATCGGAGAAGGCTTCCTCGCGGAGCCCTGGTGGTGCCGGATGCTGGTGCTGTCCGCAGAGCGCGTCGCCCGCCGCGGCGGGATCGTCCGGCTCGCGGTCGCGGCCCGGCACCTGCGCAAGTCCGGGCCATCGCAGGCGATGCTGGATGCGGTGGACCTGGCCTTGATGCACGGTTGCGCAGCCACGGTCTACCGGTGGGAGCCCGACGGGGCGATTCTCGACGCCGCCTGATCCCCGGGTTTACTACCCTGTAGCGCCATGAGCGATTCCGGGGCCGGGTCAGCCGCTGACGTCATCATCGTCGGAGCCGGGCTGGCCGGCTTGGTGGCCGCCTGCGAACTGGTGGACCGCGGCATGCAAGTGCTGATCGTCGACCAGGAGAGCCGCGCCAACCTCGGTGGCCAGGCCTTCTGGTCTTTTGGTGGTCTGTTTTTCGTTGACAGTCCCGAGCAGCGGCGTCTGGGCATCCGCGACACTCACGAACTGGCGCTGCAGGACTGGCTAGGCGCGGCAGGATTCGATCGTCCCGAAGACTACTGGCCCCGCCAATGGGCGCATGCTTACGTCGATTTCGCGGCGGGGGAGAAACGCAGCTGGCTGCGGGCCCGCGGGCTGCAGATTTTCCCGCTGGTGGCCTGGGCCGAGCGTGGCGGCTACGACGCACGCGGGCACGGCAATTCGGTGCCACGCTTCCACATCACCTGGGGCACCGGGCCGGCGCTGGTCGAGATCTTCGCCCGCCGGCTGCGAGGCCGGTCCACGGTGCGCTTCCTGCACCGTCACCAGGTTGACGAGCTCATCGTTGAGAACGGCACGGTGACGGGGGTCCGAGGGACAGTGCTCGAGCCATCGACCGCACCGCGGGGGGTAGAGTCGTCACGAAAAGCAGTGGGGAAATTTGAATTCCGCGCGTCCGCCGTGATCGTTGCCAGCGGCGGGATCGGTGGTAACCACGAGTTGGTGCGGCAGAACTGGCCGCGGCGGATGGGCCGGGTTCCCGAGCAACTGCTGAGCGGGGTACCGGCCCACGTCGACGGCAGGATGATCGGCATCGCCGAGAAGGCCGGTGCCCGGGTGATCAACCGTGACCGGATGTGGCACTACACCGAGGGCATCACCAACTACGACCCGGTTTGGCCGCGCCACGGGATCCGCATTATTCCCGGTCCGTCCTCGCTGTGGCTGGATGCCGAAGGCAGGCGGTTGCCGGCCCCGCTCTACCCCGGTTTCGACACCCTCGGCACGCTGCAGTACATCACCCAATCCGGCTATGACTACACCTGGTTCGTGTTAAACGCCAGGATCGCCGAGAAGGAGTTCGCCCTGTCCGGGCAAGAGCAGAACCCCGATCTGACCGGGCGCAGCGTGCGCGAGTTGCTGCGCTCCCGGGCCGGGCGCGGCGCCCCGGGCCCGGTGCGGGCCTTCCTTGACCGCGGAGCTGACTTCGTTACGGCAAACTCCTTGCGCGAGCTGGTTTCCGCCATGAACAAGCTGCCCGATGTGGCGCCCGTGGACTACGCGACGGTGGAGGCCGAGGTGACCGCGCGCGACCGCGAGGTCGCCAACCGGTTCAGCAAAGACAGTCAGATCATCGCGATCCGGGCCGCTCGCAGCTACCTGGGTGACCGGCTGGGACGGGTGGCGGCGCCCCACCGGTTGACCGACCCGAAGGCGGGGCCGTTGATCGCGGTCAAGCTGCACATTTTGACCCGAAAGACGCTGGGTGGGCTGGAAACCGACCTGGACTCACGGGTGCTCAAGGCCGACGGCACCCCATTGGATGGGCTGTACGCGGCCGGTGAGGTCGCCGGGTTCGGCGGCGGTGGGGTGCACGGCTACCGGTCGCTGGAGGGAACGTTTCTGGGGGGCTGCATTTTTTCCGGCCGCGCCGCGGGGCGCGGCGCCGCCCACGACATCGCCTAAAACGACGGTGCTGCGACCAAACTGGGCGTATCTGGAGTTGGCCTGATGGTTTGTCGGTTCCGGCCGGGGTGGTTCTGGCGATGCGACGATGGTGAGCGAGACGGGGCGTTGAGCAGCTCGCAGGCACCTCGGTTGGGGACGCGCTCACATAACCTCGGTGTAAGCTCGGTGGATGAAATCGTCCCTAGACGCCGACCTGCAGGTTAGCGCCGACAGCCTTCGCGCAGAGGCTGACTATGGCAGATCCCCAGTTCGTCGCCATCGACCTTACCGACGACGAGCGCATGCTGATGGTTCTTGCCCTCAACGAGTACTTCGGGGCCGCGCAACAGGGATGGCCGCTGCTTATCCCACTGCTGGGACTATCTAGCACAGACCTGGATTTTTCATCGAATGTGGAGCTCAGGGGTGTCGCTAACGTGAAAGGTGCACTACCGCAAGGATAATCGGAGTATTCGAGGCACGGTTATCCAGGATGGGAGTGCACCTGTCAGATGCAGGATACTACGGGTTGGTCGAAGAATGTCCGAGTTGAGGTCCGTGGCGACGACGTGGTCGGGCACGCCGGTAACGTGATACCCCGGTTGCTGGCCGACAATCTGGGTTTGACCAGCGGTTTGTCGTCGGTGCTGTCGCGCCCAGAAGTCACCCACGACCGAGGCGCGGTGTTGCGCGATGTGGCGGTATCGATCGCGGGCGGAGCACAGAACCTGGCCGGCACCGCGGTGCTGCGCGATCAGCACCGGTTGTTTGAGGCGGTGGCGTCGGTTCCGACGATGTGGCGGTCCCTGGGCGAGATCGACAAGCAGAGCATCACCGAGGTCACGGCCGTGCGCAACAAGGTCCGCTCTCGGGTGTGGGAGGCGATCGAGGCCCGCCACGGTGCGATCCCGGCTTCGCAGACCTGCTATGGGGACCTCGGGGACACGATCGTGATCCGCATCGACGCCTCGCTGATTCAGTCGCACAGCGATAAGCAGCACGCCGCAGGCAATTTCAAAGGCGGGTTTGGCTTCCACCCGCTGTTGGCGTGGTGTGACAACACCGGCGAACTGCTGGCGGTGATCGCCCGTCCCGGCAACGCCGGCTCGAACACCGCGGCCGATCATATCGCGATCATCGACGCCGCGATCGCGGCGATCCCGGCCACGTGGCGCCGCAAGTTGCTGGTCACCATCGACGGCGCGGGTTCAAGCCACGCCGTCGTCGAACACCTGGAGAAACTCAATGCCCGGCCGGGGATGTCGGTGGGCTACTCGGTCGGATTCGACCTCGATGAGCGGGTCCGGGTCGCGATCGGCCAGATGCCCGATGCGGGATGGCAAGCCGCGCTGGATGCCACCGGGGCGGCCCGCGACGACGCCCAGGTCGCCGAGTTGACCGGGCTGCTGCGCCACAGCACCGGAGGGGATCAGCTGGTCGGCTGGCCGGCCGGCATGCGCGTCCTGGTGCGGCGCGAAGAAATCGAACACGGCACCCAGTTGTCGTTGTTCGAGCAGCTGGCCGGCTACCGCTACCAGGTCCTCGCCACCTCGACTGCCGGTGGACAACCCCAGCGACTAGAAGCCCGCCACCGCGTCCACGCCCGGGTGGAGGGCTTCATCCGCACCGGCAAAGACACCGGCCTGGCCCGCTGGCCCTCACACTCGTTCGCCATCAACACCGCTTGGGTCACCGCCGTCGCGATCGCCATCGACCTGCTGTGCTGGATGCGACTGCTACTGCTGGACGGCCCACTGGCCAAAGCCGAACCCGCCACCCTGCGCTACCGGCTGCTGCACGCCGCGGCCCGGCTGATCAAACGATCCCGCTACCTGATCCTGCGGATCCCCCAAACCTGGCCCTGGGCAAAAGAATTCGCCGACGCCCTCAACAGGGTCCGCGCCATACCCTGACCCACAGGCCCCTGTGCCCGCTCGACCCCAAGAAAGGAGTAACCACCCCCGGGATAAAGGACCCGGCGTCACCGCACGACACGCGGCGCCGCCGCCTACCCCCAACCTCAAAACCTCGACAAAGCTGCCACCTCGCAGACCGCCACAGCAGAACCCGGGCCACCGTGAAATTCTGAGGCAGACGACTTTCGCACGCTTCTCCATCAGCTCATGGACGCGATAGAGGGCCACAAGCCGCTGTCTGAGCTTGACTGGGCGCGTGCATTACTTCTCACCGAGATCTGTTGGGCAAGCCAGGTGCTAGGCGCGGGAATCGATTTCGCGACCAACGTCCGCGACGAGAAGGCGGCACCGCTGCTGCGCTCGATTCAACGCAAGGTCAGCAGTTGCGTGCATGTCCGCCTTCTTCGGGACAATGCACGAGTGACGGTTATCGATTAGCGAGTGCGTCTGCTCGCGCTAAAGGGTGACCGCTTTTTCTTCGGGCAGCACCTGAAAGTCGGTGGTGGTCATCTCGGCAAGCCGGCCATAGTAGATACCCCGGGCCTCGGTCGCGATGATCCCCTGGTGGATGGGCACAGCGTGCGCCGGCGCCACCGTCCGCAGATAGTCGACCGCCTCGGCGATCTTCATCCAGGGGGCCGCGGCCGGAGTGGCCAGCACCTCCACCGGCTCGCCGGGGACGAACAGCGCGTCGCCGGGATGCATCAACCGCGCGGGATGCTCGCCGTCGCCCACCAGATACGAGATATTATCTATCACCGGGATTTCCGGGTGGATGACGGCGTGGCGACCACCGGCCGCGCGGATGGTCAGCTCTCCGACCGCGAGCACGTCGCCGACGTGCACCGCCCGACACGGCTCACCGAGCTGCGCAGCGGTTTGCGGGTCGGCGTACAGCGCGGCGGCGGGGTTGGCCGTCAGCAGCGCGGGCAGTCGGGAGCGGTCGAGGTGGTCGGGGTGTTGGTGAGTGACCAGGATCGCCGACAAGCCGCTGATTCCCTCGAAACCATGTGAAAAGGTCCCGGGGTCAAACAGCACGCGAGTGCGCTCGAATTCGGCAAGCAAACAGGAGTGACCGAAATGCGTCAATTGCATGTCTACGATTGTGCGCCGACCGCGCTCCCCATGGATCGAAAGCCTGTCGTGGCCGGTGGTCACCGGTGCCTACGCCGCGGGCGCGCCGGCGCCGCCGCACCCGGCCGGTATCCGCTGCCGCCTTGGCGCCCGCACGGCGGGGCACCGGTAGAGTCGGCGCTGAGAGCTTAGGAGGACTGCTGTGGCCCGGGTGGTTGTCAACGTGATGCCCAAGGCCGAGATCCTCGACCCCCAGGGCCAGGCGATCATGGGCGCACTCGGAAGGCTCGGGCACACCGGTATCACAAATGTCCGGCAGGGCAAGAGGTTTGAGTTAGAGGTTGATGACACCGTTGACGACTCCACGCTCGCCGAAATCGCGGAGTCGCTGCTGGCTAACACCGTCATCGAGGACTGGACCATCAGCCGGGAGACGCGGTGACGGCCCGGATCGGTGTCATCACCTTTCCGGGGACGCTCGATGACGTGGACGCCGCGCGCGCGGCGCGTTTTGTCGGCGCCGAAGCGGTCGGCCTGTGGCACGCCGACGCCGATCTGAAGGGTGTCGACGCGGTGGTGGTGCCCGGCGGGTTTTCCTACGGCGACTACCTGCGGGCCGGCGCGATCGCCAGATTCGCCCCGGTGATGGGCGAAGTGCTCGATGCCGCCCGTCGCGGCATGCCGGTACTGGGAATTTGCAACGGTTTTCAGGTGCTCTGCGAGGCCGGCTTGCTGCCCGGGGCACTTACCCGAAACGTTGGGCTGCACTTCATCTGCCGAGACGTGTGGCTGAAAGTGGTGTCGACGGCGACGGCGTGGACCTCGCGCCTGCGGGCGGAGACCGATTTGCTGGTGCCGCTGAAGTCGGGCGAGGGCCGGTACGTGGCTCCCGAGAAGGTGCTCGACGAGCTGGAAGGCGAAGGCCGCGTGGTGTTTCGCTACCTCGACAACCCCAACGGCTCGCTGCGCGATATCGCCGGCATCAGCTCGGCCAACGGACGCGTCGTGGGGCTGATGCCCCATCCCGAGCACGCTATCCACACCCTCACCGGTCCGTCCGACGACGGACTCGGCGTGTTTTATTCGGTGCTGGATTCCGTTCTGGCTGCATGAATTGGATCGCACGAGCTGCAACCGGGCGAACTCGATCAGGAAACGATCCCCTCCTAGCCGGGCAAACGGACAGGCGCACTATGGCCGCCCCGGTGCATTCCTGGCGGGCCGTGTAATCGGTGGTGGCCACGATCGCCGCAAGGCCGGCAGCCGCGGCAGCTCGCAATCGCAGCTGCGAATCTCGCTGCACTAGCGCATTTTCCGCCCACACATCACCTCGCCCCCGGTGGTAGCCACCGCGATCCGGATTTCATGGTCGATGACCCGGCTCGCTCGGTGTCGACGAGGGTGCCTGCCACCTCGACGATGACAGCCGACGGCCTTGGGCTCGTGACTCAGGCCGCCCGGCGGTTCAAGGAGCATGACGGCATCGGTGGGTCTGCGGCGTTACGGCGGCTATCGGGCGCCATACAGCAAATGGTGCAGCAGGATCATCTGGGTAATCGCCAACGGCGTGCTGCGCCGGCCCGGGCTGACCATTCCGAGACATTCGGGTGCCGCCCGACGGGGCTCTCCCAGCGCCTCCCAGGCCATTTTCTCCGCGGCCGCGTTTTCCTCCGCCGTGGAGTAGCCGTGAATGTGCAGCGTGTCAACGGGCCGGCCGTCGGTGTCGCGAGCCAGCCGTAGGTGAATGGTCCGGGCAACGTCAGGCTGGAGGACCTCGGTGAGGTCGGGCTGGCGGATCGTCGGGCGCAGCACCAACTCGGCGGATAGGGGAGTGTCGGGTGGGTCGTCGCGTGTGACGATCGGGGCGAACCGGACGACGATGTCGGCATGGGCTCGTTGAGGGCGGATGAACCTCGTGGATTCGGCTTCGGCAGACGCGATTTCCGCCGCTACCTGTTCTCTGGTGTAGCCGCGGGTCAGGGTGTCGCGTTGTATTTTCCAAGCGCGCCTGATGTATTCGGGCGGATCAAGGAACACGGTCACGTCAAAGCAGGCCCGGGTAAGCTTGCTGTACAGCGGCAGCAGGCCGTGGACAATGATGACGTCTTTCGGCTCAACGAGTTCTGGGGGTACGCGCCGGCCGGTGGAGTGATCGTAGACAGGCTTGAGGATCGGTTGACCGGTGGCCAGCAGCTGCAGGTGTTGTTCGAGGATCTCGATGTAGTTGCAGTCCGGGTGCAGCGGCGTGAACGGCTTGTTGCGCCGCTCCGCCCGGTCGAACCGGTGGTAGTCGTCGGCTGATACCGAGACGCAGCGCTCCGGTCCGAGTGCCTCGACCAATCCCGCAGTGGTGGTGGTTTTGCCTGCGGCGCTGTCGCCGGCGACCGCGAGCATCACGGGCCGACGGCCAGTGCCGGCACGGCGAATCCGGAAAGTCTTGTCCGGCAATGGGATAAATCACCCCCAGCTAGCGGGGAGACCGAGCACGGCGCAGGCTGCGTTGGCGATCGCGATCGGTTTTAACCCCAGATGCGCGGCCACCTGCGAACCCACGCCGCTTTCGCCGAACCGGTTCACGCCGATGACCGTGTCGCGATCGCTGCCGATCGCGCGCCATCCGGTCGGCACCCCGGCTTCTGCCCACACCACCGGGGCATCCCCCCACACGTGGCGTTCACGGGAGAACACCTCCTGCAGTTTTTCTCGCCACATGACCGAGACGACCTTGCTGTGCACGCCCCGAGTGGCCAGCAGGTCCGCCGCCTCCAGCGCCAGCGACACCTCCGATCCGCTGGCCGCCAGCACAACGTCTGCCTCCTGCGTGTCTTCGCCCACGACACGAAAACCGTGGTGGCGTATCTGATCGATCCCGGCACCTCCTAGCGCCGGAACATTCTGCCTAGTCAATATCAGCGCGGTCGGACCGGATGTGTTGGTGACGGCGATCTCCCAGGCCAATGCGGTCTCGGCAGCGTCCGCCGGGCGCAACACGGTCAATCCCGGTATGAGACGCAGTGCTTCGATGTGTTCGATCGGCTGGTGCGTGGGGCCGTCCTCCCCGACGTAGACGGAGTCGTGGGTGAAGACGTAAATGACCGGTTGGCGCATCAGCGCCGAGAGCCGCAGCGCCGGGCGCAGATAGTCGGCAAAGACCAGAAAAGTGCCGCCGAACGGGCGCAGGCCGCCGTGCAACGCTATGCCGTTCATGATCGCGGCCATCGCGTGTTCGCGGACGCCGAAATGGATGATGCGCCCGGAATAGTCATCGGCGCTCACATCGCCGCCTGGGATCGCGGTGCTAGTCGACGATGCCAGGTCGGCCGACCCACCGATCAGGGCAGGGTATATCGGTGCCAGTGCCCGCAATGCCGCGCCCGATGCCTGCCGCGTCGCGACCCGACCACCCGCGGGCGCATCGATGAGCGGGGCCAATCCCGTGGTGTGTGGTGGCGCGGGCGCGCGATCAAGCGGGAAGTCGGCGGCAAGCCGGGAATGCGTTGCGCTCCACCGCTCATAGCGCAGCTGCCATCGGTTCCGCGCCGCCGCGCCTTCGGCCGCCAGCGCGGCCGTCGCCGATCGCACCGCCTCGGGCACCTGGAACGGCTCGTGCGGCCAGCCGAAACGGTCGCGCATCGCCGCGATGGTCTCGGTCCCCAGCGGGGCGCCATGCGCCTTCGGCGTACCTTCGACACCGGCGGCGCCGTAGCCGATGGTGGTGCGCAGCCGGATGAATGTGGGAGCCGATTCGACCTCGCGGGCCGCGGCCAGTGCCTCGTCGATGGCCGCGATGTCGTTACCGTCATCGACTGACAGGGTGTGCCACCCGTAGGCGGCGAATCGCCTGATCGCGTCGTCGCGGCAGGAGCGCTCCGCCGGACCGTCGATGGTGACGTTGTTGTCGTCGAAGATGACGGTCAGTCGGCCCAGCCCGAGACGCCCGGCCAGCGAGGCTGCTTCATGGCTGATCCCCTCCATCAGGTCGCCGTCGCTGGCGAGCACCCAGGTGCGGTGATCGATGATCGGGGGGTCTTCGGTGTTCTCGGTGTTGCAGCGCGCCGCCAACATGCGTTCGGCCAGCGCCATCCCGACCGCGTTCGCCAGGCCCTGACCCAGGGGTCCGGTCGTCGTCTCCACGCCCGGTGTGCGGCCGTATTCGGGATGGCCCGGGGTGCGCGAGCCAAGCTGGCGGAATTGACGCAAGTCATCCAGGGAGAGGTCGTAGCCGAACACGTGCAACAGCGCGTAGAGCAGCGCCGAGCCGTGTCCCGCCGACAGCACGAACCGGTCGCGGTCGGGCCAGCGCGGGTCGGCGGGGTCGTGGCGCAGGTGCCGCGACCACAGCACCCACGCGGCGGGCGCGGTGCCCAACGGCAGCCCGGGATGCCCACTGTTGGCCGCCTGGACCATGTCGGCGGCAAGGAACCGCAGCGTGGCGATGGCCAACCGGTCGACCGTGTCGGTCAAGACCCCGACCCCGCGGCGGGTGGCCGTGCCGGCGGGGATGCTCATCGCCGCCCCATCTCCACGGCGGCCGCGTCACGCAACGCCGCCACCCGCTGACTCATTGTGCCCGGGCCGCTAAACAGCGCCGACCCCGCACAGAACACGTCCGCACCGCAGCGTGCGGCGGCGCCAATCGTGGCGCCGGCAATGCCGCCGTCGACTTCGAGTTCGATTTCCAAACCGCGACGGTCGATTTCGGCTCGAGCTGCGGCGATCTTGGGTTCCATTCCGGAAAGATATTGTTGGCCGCCAAAGCCTGGATTGACGGTCATCACCAGCAGCAGGTCGACCAAGTCGAGGACGTGTGCGACGGCTTCCAGGGGTGTGGCCGGGTTCAGCGCGACCCCGGGTCGCGCGCCGAGATCGCGGATGGCGGAAAGCGTGCGATGCAGGTGCCGTGTGGCCTCGGCATGCACGATGACGATTTCACAACCGGATTCGACCCACCGCGGCAGCATGGGATCGGGATCCTCGACCATCAAGTGCGCCTCGAAACCCAGCGTGACGTGTCCGCGATTGGCAGCGATGACGTCGGGCCCGAACGTCAGGTTCGGCACGAAGCGGCCGTCCATCACGTCCCACTGAATCCGGTCCACACCGGACTTCTCCAGCAGCGTGACTTGCTGGCCGAGTTCCGAAAAGTCCGCCGGCAGCACTGAGGCGACCAGCGTCGGCGCGCGGTTATGCACTCAAACCCTCCTCGTGGTTACTGCGATCCTAGGGAGCAGATCCGTGCGTACGTTCCCCCGTTGCGGGGGATTGACCGGGGTAGATGCTGCGCTGACCGCGAAAGGCGGATGACATCGCAGTTTGCCGCCTTTATCGTGTGGCCATGGCGGCGGATATCACGAGACCTATCCGGCTGGTGTTAGTCGATGACCACGAGATGGTCGTCGAGGGCCTCAAGGCGATGCTGGCCGGCTTTCAGGACCGGGTACGCGTCGTCGGGCATGCGGTGGATTTTGACCGTGCTCTCAAGGTCATCGAAAGCCTCGACCCCGACGTGGTGCTGTGCGATGTGCGGATGCGGGACGCCAGCGGCCTGGACCTCTGCTTTGCGCTGCACCAACGTGACCCGCAGCGCAAGGTTGTGATGCTCTCGGTATACGATGACGAGCAGTATTTGTTCCAGGCTTTGCGCGTCGGCGCGTCGGGCTATCTGCTCAAAAGCATCGGCAGCGAGGATCTGGTCCGGCAACTGGAATTGGTCCGCGCCGGGCAGACGGCGATCGACCCTGGGATGGCGGCACGATCGGTTGACACCGCGGCGCGGCTGCGGCGCGGCGAGTTCTGGCCCGGCGCCCGCCAAGGTTTGACGCAGCGGGAAAGCGAGATCCTGTCGTACGTGGTGACCGGCCTATCCAATCGCGGTATCGCCAAAAAGCTGGTCATCGGCGACGAAACGGTCAAAAGCCACCTGCGGTCGATCTACCGCAAGCTTGGGGTGACCGACCGTACCAGCGCGGTGGCCGTTGCACTGCGAGAGGGCATCTATCAATGACCGGGTGCCAATGACCGAGCCGGCACCGGTGACGCCGACTGCCGCCGCGCCGGCGCCTAAGCCACCCAGCTATAGCCGCAATGCGGTGCGTGATCTTGTCGGCACCGAACGTGAGCTGGCGTTGCTGCGCGAGCTGATCCATGCGGCTTCCAGCGGGCCGGGAGTCGAGTCGCTGGCCGCGGCCACGGCGCGGATCATCACCGAAGCCACCGGAGCCGATGTGTGCTTCGTGCATGTGCTCGACGACACCGACCGCTCACTTACGCTGGCCGGCGCCCAGCCACCGATTGCCGGTCAGGTGGGAAAGATCCAGCTACCGTTGGGATGTGGCGTTTCGGGCTGGGTGGCCAGCCGACGCGAGCCGATCGTGATCAACGATGACCCGCGCTCTGACCCACGCTTTTTGCCGATCGAATCCCCGCCGGGACCGGGTTACCTATCGATGATATCGGTGCCGATGGAAACCGACCCGGGCGGATTGGTCGGCGTGCTCAGTGTGTACACGATTCGCCGACGCGAGTTCACGCCGGGAGACGTCGAGTTGCTGCTGGTGATCGGCCGGCTGATCGCCGGGGCATTGCACCAGGCGCGGCTGCATCGTCGGTTGGTGGCCCGCGAACGCGCCCATGAGAACTTCGTCGAGCGGGTGATCGAGGCTCAAGAGTTCGAGCGCCGCCGGCTGGCGGCCGATATTCACGACGGCATCTCGCAACGGCTGGTCACGTTGTCATACCGGCTCGACGCCGCGGCACGAGCCATGCGTGACGATCTGGCCGGGGCATCCGAGCAACTCGACGCGGCACGTGAACTCGTCAACCTGACGTTGCAGGAAGCCCGGGCGGCGATCGGCGGCCTGCGACCGCCGGTTCTCGACGATCTTGGCCTGGCCGGTGGATTGGCCAGCCTGGCACGCTCGATTCCACTGAGCGACCTGCAGGTGGACCTGGTCGATACCCGCCTGCCCGAGCACATCGAGATCGCGCTGTACCGCATCGCCCAGGAATGCCTGCAGAATGTGGTCAAACACGCCAACGCGACGACGGCACGGCTGCGCTTCAGCGTGACCAATGACACCGCGCGACTCGAAGTCACCGACGACGGAATCGGCTTCAACGCCCTAGAGCATCCGTTGGGCAATGACGACAGGGGTGGCTATGGTTTGCTGTCGATGGCTGAGCGCGCTGAGCTCGCTGGGGGCCGCCTTTATATCCGGTCGCGTGTCGGTTCCGGCACGACCGTCACCGCGACCATCCCGCTGATAACACGCTTCCGCTAGCCACCGGCCGCCCAGTGCGCCCGCGAAGCCTCAACCGGTGCGCAGGAGCGCCGCTTGTGTTCCATTTCCGCAAGTGCGCGCCGCAGGGCGCACGCTTCGTCGGTTCCGACACGCTCGACGAAGTGGACGATGGCCGCTGCCCGGTTTTCGGAATCATCGACGGCTTGCAGCGCATCCAGCATCAGCTCGGCGACCAGATCCCCACGGCTACGCGCAGCTGCGTAGCGGTAGGCCCGTGCGCTGCGATACTGCACGACAAGGTGTTTGGCCGTCAAACGCCGCAACACCGTCGTGATGGTGGTGTAGGCCAAAGAGCGGCCCGGCAGCCCTGCTTGCACCTGGCGGACCGTTTGGGGTTCGGAAGCCGACCACAGCCGCTCCATTACCGCGCGCTCCAGGTTCCCCTGCAACGCCCATTTGGCCATGCCTGGCTCACCTCCTGACCCGCTGCCCGGCACGGCTCGCCGATCGCCCATTGCCCCGCGCCGGTGTTGTGTGACGCTATCGTCGGCCTGGGCTTGCGGCTTCACTCAGGTGGGGGAGACCAAGGGTTATTATCAACCGTTTAGTTTAGAAAATCCAGGTAAGTGTTAATAGACATCTTGATAATTACATGGCAGCATTCCTGGTATGAGCACAGGATGCAACGGGGCTTTGATTCCCCCTGCCGAGAGCGGACACCGCATGCCCGATGACCTCTGTGGGGATGCAAAAGACTTGTGCACCTTGACAATGCGCCCGCTCGTGCGCGAGGGGCACCACCGATGACGGCGATGTATTCAACCACCGAGGCGCCCCGCCGGTCATTTCGTCTCGGTGGTGCGTCGGCGTCGGGGCCCCAGTTGGGACCGGAGACGGACGCGCCGGAGATCGCGACCCTGCCGGCGGAGGCCGTGGTGGATCTCGCGGAGGCGCGCAGGGAGTCCGGCGTCGATGAGGTGTTGGCCAAGCTTGACAGTGAGCTCGTCGGACTGGTCCCGGTGAAAACCCGGATCGCCGAGATCGCAGCGCTGCTGCTCGTCGACCGGATGCGTGCCCGCTACGGCATCACCGCGCCGCAGCCCACGCTGCACATGTGCTTTACCGGCAACCCGGGCACCGGCAAGACGACGGTCGGCGTGCGGATGGGCGAACTGCTGCACCGGCTGGGGTATCTGCGACGGGGCCATTTGGTCAGCGTCACCCGCGACGACTTGGTCGGCGAGTACATCGGCCACACTGCGCCTAAGACCAAAGAGGTGATCAAGCGCGCAATGGGTGGGGTGCTGTTCATCGATGAGGCGTATTACCTCTACAAAGTCGAGAACGAACGCGATTACGGGTCGGAAGCGATCGAGATCCTGCTGCAGGTCATGGAGAACAACCGCGACGACCTGGTTGTCATCCTGGCCGGATACGCCGACAAAATGGACAAGTTTTTTTCAGCGAACCCCGGCATGCAAAGCCGCATTGCGCACCACATCACGTTCCCGGATTACACCGTCGATGAGCTCGAGCAGATCGCGAAGCTGATGACCAGCCAAATCGGTTACTCGTTGTCGGCCGATGCGCAGGAAGTGCTGCGTCGCTACCTGCGCCGGCGAATCCAGCAGCCCTGGTTCGCCAACGCGCGCAGCGTGCGCAACGCCATCGAGCGGGCCCGGCTGCGTCACGCGCGGCGGCTGTTGACCGGGCCGAGCACCCGGGTGGACTTGGCGGCGCTGACCACAATCGAAGCGCCGGACTTGCTGGCCAGCAGGGTGTTCGACGACAACCAGGCCACGGTGGCCGCGAGGTGAGCACCAACGCCCGGCTGCGTGCGCTGGTGGAATTGGCCGAGACGGGATCGGTGCGCGGGGCCGCGCAGCGCCTCGTGGTCACGGAGTCGGCGATCTCCTCGGCGGTCGGTGCGCTCAGCGCCGAGGTCGGGGTGCCGCTGGTGGACCGCAACGGCCGCGGTGTGCGGCTCACCCCCGCCGGGCAGCGCTACGTGGAGTACGCGCGTCAAATTCTCGGCCTGCACCACGAGGCGGTTCTGGCGGCCCGGGGCGAAGCCGATCCCGAGCACGGATCCATCCGGTTGGCCGCGGTCACCACCGCCGGAGAGCTGTTGATCCCGGCGTTGCTGGCCTCGTTTGCCACCGAACACCCCGACGTGGCCTACAAACTGGAAGTCGGATCGCGCACCGCGCTGTGGCCGATGCTCGCCCGCCACGAGGTCGACGTCGTCGTGGCCGGGCGCCCCCCGGCCGACCTGCGCCAGATCAAGGTCCAAGCGGTCAGCCCCAACACCCTCGTGGTGGTCGGACCGCGCAAGATGGCCCGGGACTTCACGCCAGCCACGTCGACATGGCTGCTGCGTGAACAAGGCTCCGGAACCCGGGCCACAACCGAGATGTTGCTGCAGGAACTGGAAATCTCGCCGCCGCAAATGGTGCTCGGGTCACACGGGGCGGTGGTGGCCGCGGCGGTAGCAGGGCTGGGTGTGACATTGGTCCACCGGCAAGCGGTACGAAAGGAGTTGGACGCCGGGGTTCTGGTCGAGTTGCCCGTCGCCGGCACCCCGTTGGATCGACCGTGGCACATCGTCACCCAGTCACCATGTACCGGGCCAACCGAATTACTGGTCCAGCACTTGCTTGCGCATCGCGAGCTCGGCTGGCTCCCCGTGCGCTGAGTCACCCCGAAGACCACCCAGGATGGGGATGGCGCCGGATAGCCTCTGCGGCTAGGTCTGCAGATATCTCGGACATCTCGACCGGGGAGGGGCCGTGGGAGACACCCATCACGATCCGATAGATCATTTCCGGACCACCGGCCAGCACGCCGGCGAGTTTTTCGTCGACATCTATTGCTGGCCGGGCCTGATTTCGATTGCACTCGGGGCGTTTTCGCTCGTTGGCTGCCTGGCTGCGGCGGCATATGGCCATCAGGAGTGGATCCCGACCACAGCGGTGGTCGGCGTTCTCGCAATCGGCGGAGGCATCTCCTGGCTCATTCTGGAGCACCGCCGGGTGCTGCGCATCGAAACCCGGTGGCTTACTGCGCAGCAGGCAAGCAAGCCAACCGTGCCGCCCCTGGCGCCGTCGCGGCCCTTCCCACCCGAGGACACCGCTTCGCAACGGCGGCCCGGGGGTCTCGCTTCACGCAATAGGTTTGAGTCTTGGTGAGACGGCCGCGTGCGCCCGTGACCACCTGACAGCCATCCCCTGATATTTCCCCCATGCCGGGGTGCCGCGCTTCGCGGCTGACTCCGCACCGTGGACGTGGCGATGTTGTAGACGAGAGGTCACCCGATGAGCGCCTACACACCCATCTTGGTGTTGGGGGGATTGTCGCTGTGTTCAGGGCGTTTTCGGTGATTGCGGCTACCGGTGTGGGCGCATCCCGGGGTAACCGGTCGAAGCTGCAGGCCTATGGGCGCGGGATCGTGGTTTTGTGTCCGTGGGCCGCAGCATCTCGGGGCGCGGCCACCATCGCCACCGCGCTGACCGCGGGGTTGGCGTTGCGTGAGCTTGTTGATCTGCTGCGCGCGGGCACCCCGCCTAGGCCCACCCGGGGCGCGCCGCTGTGCCCCTTCCGCCAGGCCCAGCGCATCTTGGCCGGTTTTCCCGATGACCGTCCCGATGACGGCCAGGGTGGGCCGGGGCACGCCACGCTGGCGGGCCTGCGGGTCGCGCGGCAATACCGCATGCCGGCGCCGCCACCGGCCGGCGGGTCCCCCGCGCGGGAGGAGCGGTGATGGCCACCCTAGGCGGCGGGGCGACACCGTTGACCCCGGTGTTAAGCCGCTTCTGGGACGATCCGCAGTCCTGGACGCTGCCGGCCTACCGCCGCCACGACGGGTATGTGGCCCTGCAGAAGGCCCTTGAGATGGATCCCGACGCGGTGATCGGGCTCGTCCGGGATTCCGGGTTGCGCGGGCGCGGGGGCGCGGGCTTTTCCACCGGCACCAAATGGTCGTTTATTCCCCAAGACGCGAAAGCCGGCGCCAAACCCCACTACCTGGTGGTCAACGCCGATGAGTCCGAGCCCGGCACGTGCAAGGACATGCCGTTGCTGCTGGCCACCCCGCATGTGCTCCTCGAAGGCATCGTCATCTGCTGCTACGCGATCCGGGCCAACCACGCCTTCATCTATATCCGCGGCGAGGTCATCCCGGTGTTGCGCCGGCTGCACAACGCGGTGGCCGAGGCCTACGCGGCGGGCTATTTGGGGCGCAACATTTGCGGCTCCGGCTTTGACCTAGACGTTGTGGTGCACGCCGGCGCCGGGGCATACATCTGCGGTGAGGAGAGCGCGCTGCTGGACTCGCTGGAAGGCTTCCGCGGCCAGCCGCGGCTGCGGCCCCCGTTCCCGGCCGAGGCAGGTTTATACGGGTGCCCCACGGTGGTCAACAACGTCGAATCGATTGCCAGCGTGCCGCCGATCATTTTGGGCGGGGTGGACTGGTTCCGCTCGATGGGCAGCG
Source organism: Mycobacterium sp. SM1 (assembly GCF_018361265.1). Classification (GTDB taxonomy): domain Bacteria; phylum Actinomycetota; class Actinomycetes; order Mycobacteriales; family Mycobacteriaceae; genus Mycobacterium. The sequence continues at coordinate 932,994 of NZ_JAFLNH010000001.1, read as the reverse complement.
AGAAGTCACCGGGGTTTACGCTGTATTCGCTGTCGGGGCACGTCACTCGGCCCGGCCAGTACGAGGCCCCGCTGGGCATCACGTTGCGGGAGCTTCTTGACTACGCCGGCGGGGTGCGCGGCGGGCACCGGTTGAAGTTTTGGACACCGGGGGGCTCATCGACCCCGATCCTGACCGACGAGCACCTTGATGTGCCGCTGGATTACGAAAACGTCGCGGCCGCCGGCTCGATGCTTGGCACTAAAGCCCTGCAGATTTTCGATGAGACCACCTGTGTGGTGCGCGCGGCGCGCCGCTGGTCGCAGTTTTACCGCCACGAGTCCTGCGGCAAGTGCACCCCATGCCGCGAGGGCACCTACTGGCTGGCCCCGATCTATGAGCGGCTGGAAACCGGCAGGGGCACCCGTGAGGACCTTGACACCCTGCTTGACATCGCCGATGTGTTGTTCGGGAAATCGTTTTGCGCGTTAGGTGATGGCGCGGCCATGCCGGTGATGTCCTCGATCAAATATTTCCGCGACGAATACCTCGCGCACATCGAGCAGGGCCGCTGCCCGTTTGATCCGAACGCCAGCATCGTCGCCCCGACAGGAGGCACGCCATGACGCAGCGCTGGCCCGGCCGCGGGCCGCAGAAAAGTGCGGGCACGCTGCCGCCACGGCACCCGGCGAGGAGGGGCCGGACGGCCTCAGCGTTAAGCCGTGCGTTGTCAAATTCGTTGCGGCCTGCAGGCGCACCGCCGGTTTTGGCGCATCTTCTCCACCGCAGCCGGTCGCGTTCCCGACCGTTATGATGATCACCGCCAGGAAGTCGAGACCCCACCGCATCCCAGCGCCGGTCAACGCCAACGGCCAGTGCGGTCGTGGCAGCGGCGGATCACGTTGTCAGCACCGGTGGCCACGATGAATCGATATTGGCGTCAAAGACGAGGAATGATGATTGCAGATGGCGATGGACCACAGGGTGGACTCGGTGGCCGGTTGAGTACGGCGGTCACCCGCCGTTTCGAGACAATGGTCAACGGCGTCGCGTTTACGTTTCTGATCGCGGCAGCCATTCTGGCGGCGATCGGCGCTGCGCAGGCGGTAATCGAGGCCGCGTCATTGCGGACCACCGCAATGCAAGGCGGTACCTTGGTCCTTGACCGGATTTTGCTGGTGCTCATCATTGCCGAACTCGCCTACACGATACGGACCGTGATCGTCAGCCACGAAATCGCGGCCGAACCGTTCCTGTTCGTTGGACTGATCGCCACCGTGCGGCGGATCTTAATCGTGACCGCGAGATTTGAGGAGCCGCAGTCGAATGCGCAGCTGGACCGCCTGCTGCTCGAGCTTGGTGTGTTGGCGCTGTTGGTGGTGGCGATCGCCGCTGCGATTATGATGATTCGGTACTGCGATGCCAGATTTGCCCGCAGCCGGAGGGAACCGATATAGCCCTAAGGCGCAAGCGCGGTCCTCGGTGGGCGACGTTACAGCCGTTGCAAGTGAGTGATCTTTAGCTAGTTAGCTTAGGCGTCCTCGCCGTGAATATTGAGTCAAGTATGGCGAACGAGTCGCGAATGCTCAGGCGGCGTGTAGGGCCTGTCGGGTGAGTTCGTCGATGGCGGCTTGATATGCGCGGGAGGCGTTGTGCAGCTTGGATTTTCGCGGTGGGCTGGGGTCGCTGGCCTGGGCGAGTCCGGCGCGCAGCAGGTGGTCGTGGACGCGGGTGAATAAGAATGCGTGTTGCAGTCCGGTTGCGGTGACGGTGTAGCGGCGGGTGTGGGGGACGCGTTGGATGAGGCCGTGGGCGCGCAGGCGTCGCAGGTCGTAGGTCATCTGGCCGGCGGTGATGTGTTCGGCGGTCTTGCCGAGCAGGGGCGCGATCAGGGTGCGCAGGTCACGGCTGGTGAAGCCGTGGACCAGGAGCCGGTGGACGAGCAAAACCTGCAGCAGGGCGTGTACTTGGATGTCACCGAAACGCAGCCCGGGTATGCGGGTACCGGAGTCGGTGAAGACTGGTGTGGTCAGGTCGGTGAATGTTTTGGCGCCGCGGATCGGGTCGTGGCTGATGGTTTGGACGCCGAGCAGGCGCCGGTTGGCCGAAAAGCCGAGCTGCCGCAGGTCGGGCAGGCTGGTCAGCCGTTTGCAGATACCGAAGTCGCGGGGATTGTTGATGGTGGTTTCGGTGCGCAGCGCTTTCCCTTCTTTCTGGTATTGCTTGACTTTGCTGGTCTTGTAGTCCACGTGCAGTGACGGGACGACACCGTCGGTGATCACCCGGGTGCGAAACTGGCCCGGGGTCTTGCGTTTGCCGCTGCCCACGATGCGGCGGTTGAAGATCAACGAGACATGGTCGGGTCGGCCGATGTCGAGATTGTCGCGGATGACCTGCTCGAAGAAGATCCGGCCCGACACCGGGCGGTCCAGCATTTGGGTCAGCGAGAATTCGGCCTGCAGAATCGACAATTCGTGGCCAAGTCCGGAGTGGTGGTGTATGAGTTCGCTCGATGCGTGACCCTTCGGGTGGGAGTTTAGGCCATCAATGCCGGCGTGGTGGTGCCGGACTGGTCATCGACCGGTTGGTCGGTGGTGGCCAGCACTGCGCGGGATCGGGTGAGCACGTCGAGGCCAAGGTAGCGGCGGCCTTCGATCCATTCGTCGTGCTGTTCAGCTAACACCGCGCCGACGAGGCGGATGATCGCACTGCGATCGGGGAAGATGCCCACCACGTCGGTTCGGCGCCGGATCTCTTTGTTGAGCCGCTCCTGGGGATTATTCGACCAAATCTGGCGCCAGATCTGTTTGGGGAAGGCGGTGAACGCCAGCAGCTCGGCGCGGGCGGCATCAAGGTGCTCAGCCACTTTCGGCAGCTTGCCACTCAGCGCGTCGAGTACTCGATCATACTGAGCTGCAACAGATTCCGCGTCAGGCTGGTCGAAGATCGAGTGCAGCAGGGTGCGCACCCACGGCCAGGACGATTTCGGGGTGACGGTCATCAGGTTGACCGCGTAATGGGTGCGGCAGCGCTGCCAGGCCGCTCCGGGCAAGGTGGCGCCAATGGCCTCGACCAGCCCGGGATGGGCGTCACTGGTGACCAGGGCCACCCCGGACAGCCCGCGAGCCACCAGGTCGCGGAAGAACGCCAACCAGCCCGCTGCATCCTCGGCGGAGGTGACCTGCACGCCCAGGATTTCGCGGTAGCCCTCGGCGTTGACGCCGGTGGCGATCAGGGTGTGCACCCCGACCACCCGCCCGCCCTCGCGCACCTTGAGCACCAGGGCGTCCGCGGCCACAAACGTGTAGGGGCCGGCATCCAGTGGGCGGGTGCGAAACGCCTCCACCGCCTCATCGAGCTCGGCAGCCATGACCGAGACCTGCGATTTAGAAAGGCTTGTCACGCCGAGGGATTCGACGAGGCGCTCCATGCGCCGGGTGGACACACCGAGCAGATAGCAGGTCGCCACCACACTGGTCAGCGCCCGCTCGGCCCGCTTGCGCCGCTCCAGCAGCCAGTCCGGGAAATAGCTCCCCCGGCGCAACTTGGGAATTGCCAGCTTGATCGTGCCGACGCGGGTATCGAAATCCCGAGGCCGATACCCGTTGCGCCGATTGGTGCGACCCGGACTACGTTGCCCATAGCCAGCGCTGCACACCGCGTCGGCCTCCGCGCCCATCAGGGCCTGAATAAACGTCGACGACAGCGCCCGCAGCAAATCCGGGCTCGCCGCGGCGAGTTGCTCCTCCAACAGCTTCTCAACATCGATAGGGTGGTGGTTGGTCATCGCGTTGTTCTCCTTCGGGTGACTTGATCCGTCGTTTCGAAGGATCACGCGATGACCGCCCTCTACTGGGCTGCGACACACCCGCTAATCAGCGGGTCGTACACCACCTCCCTGGACGCAACTCAATTCGTAGCGGTAGCCCGGCGGTGATGTCCTCATCGGTGAATGGGTTGGGCAGGATCCGCAGCCATTTACGTAGCAGCGCCTCGATCTGGTCGGGGCCAAGACTGTCGCAGATCGCCTGCAGCCGGTCGACGTCGGCGACCGAGGCGAACCCGTTGTCGAGGGCTTCGAATGCGATCCCCGCCTTGGCGGCCTGGCGTTTAGCCCATTCGTTTCCGTTGATGCACAACTTGGCGGTGTAGGGGAAGTAGGTGCAGAACTTGATGAAGAACGGGCCGAAGTCCTCATCGACGCAGTAGAAATAGAAGTGGTTGACGAACGCGGTGGATCGCACGAGCCATGCGTAGGAAGAACCGTCGCGGCTGTAGCGGCGCTGAGTACGCCAGACCAGTGCCTTCTCCTGGGCCCGGCCCACGAACAGGACCCCTTCCGGATCGGTGAACCGGGCCAGGAACCGCTGGGCCAAATCGTCTTTGCGTTCCTTGCCGAACGACACCACCTCCAGGCCCCGCGCAGCAACGAAACCGTGGATATCGGCGACGAACGCCTTCGTCATCGGATCCATCAACGCAGTGGAGGCGTAGTGGTGGCCCCGGTGGCCGACGAAGAAGCCCTGAACCCCGCCGCCATAGGACAACCGTGGCATCCACACGTTCAGATACACCCGGTCGATGGACTCGACCTCGAACAGCGTGTGTTCGGACAAGACATCACCGGCACTGCGCGCTACGGTCATGATGGGCTCCGGTTCGGACGGGCGGCCAGCATTGGCCTACCAACCGCGTTATGCGGTTCATACACCCGATCGACACCAATCGACCAGGGTCTTCATCCCGCCCGGGTCGGAGCCCCCAAAGCGCCACCAGACAACATGCCCGCCGGGATGGGGCGAAGCCCGGCTAGTGGTCACGCGACTTGCACCCCGTCTCGGGGTTGTTCGGCGGCCTTGCGGCCGCGTCCCTTCCGCGCTTCACGGCCACCTGCCCGGCCAGGCCGGGTCTTACGGTCGGCTCCACGCTTGACGGCGGCCCCAACTGGGCCGACGACGCTAATGGTTTCCCCGTAGCGCGCGAGGTTGATCGCGGCGTTGTCATCGCGCTGATGGACCGCCAAACACGTGGCACATTGCCACTTTTCGTCCCATCCGATGTCCTGCACATGCCCACAAAGGCGGCAGGTTTTGCTCGACGGGAACCAGCGGTCAGCGACCACCAGCCGTGACCCGTACCAGCCAGCCTTGTAGGACAGATGCCGCCGCAGGGTGCCCAGGGCAGCATCGGAGAGTCCCCGCCGCCGGGCGCGAGCCCCCGGCAGGCCCTTTTGCCGCAGCATCCCGGCGGCGTCTAATGCTTCCACCACGACCCGGCCGTGGGTTTTGGCCAATCGTGTTGTCAGAACGTGCAGGTGATGGGTGCGGACATCGTTGACCCGGCGATACAGCCGAGACATCTGCGTGGCGCGCTCACGATATTGGCGGGAGCCTTTCACACAGCGTGAACGGGCCCGCGACACCCGCCGTAATTCGCGCAGCGCCGCGCCAAGCGGGCGCGGGTTAGCCACCTGTTCGATCACGCCGCCGCCGGCGCTGGCCACGCTCGCCAGCCGGCGCACCCCGACGTCGACACCGACCCGCGACTCGGGCAGCGCCACGCCGGGCTGAATCGGCCGCTGCACCAGCACCCGAACGCTCGCGTCGAGTCGGGCGCCGTCGCGCCGCACGCTGATCGCCAGCACCCGCGCGCGGCCCTTGGCGATGAGTCGCTCGATGCGGCGGGTGCTCTCATGAGTGCGGACAGTGCCGATCACCGGCAAGGCGACATGCCGGCGGTCGGGTTCGACGCGCATCGCCTCGGTGGTGAACCTCACCCGGTCGGCGTCGCGTCTTTTCTTCTTCAACCGGGGGAAGCCCATCGGCTTGCCGTCGCGTTTGCCCGATCGGGAGCTCTGCCAGTTCCAGTAGGCGTCCACCGCGGCGGCGATCCCGTCCGCGTAGGCCTCTTTGGAGCACTCACCCCACCACGGCTGGCCCGTCTCGGCGTTGACACACACCTCGTCTTTGACCTGATTCCAGCGTTTCCGCAACACCCCCAGCGAGGGCCTCGCGGTCTTAACACCGGCGGCGTGCCACGCCCGGATATCGGCTTTCAGCGTGGCGACGCCCCAGTTGTAGGCCTTGCGGCGGGCCCCGAAATGCCGCGCCAGCGCGCGGGCCTGGCCCCCGTTCGGGTCCAGGGTGAAACAGAACGCCTGCACACACCAGCCGTCGGGCACCTCAAAACGCGGCATCTCAGGCCACCCCCACCTCGTCGGACGCCGCGGCCGCCAGCGCGCGCTTGGCCCCGTTCTGCGCAGCGCGTTTGCCATACAACCAAGCGCACATACTGGTGAGGATCTCGCTCATATCCCGCGCCGGGTCGTCATCGACCTCAGCCGAATCGACCACCACCAGCTCACGGCCCTGGGCGGCCAGCGCCGCCTGCACGTACTTCGAGCCGAACCGGCAGAACCGGTCCCGGCGCTCGACCACGATCCGACTCACCGTCGGGTCACCCAGTACGGCGAGAAACTTCCGGCGGTGCCCGTTGAGCGCGAAACCAACCCCGGTCACCACCGTGTCGACCGGGATCTGTTGGGCGGTGGCCCACGCGGTCACCCGCGCCACCTGCCGATCCCAATCAGCCTTCTGATCAGCCCAGGAGCCGCGCGCGTACACGGTCGTGCGTGATCTTCGGCCAGCCGCGCCGATCGGCTCATCCACCACAATCAGCCGACCCACTCGCCGCGCCGGCACCGGCAACAGCCCGGCGTGGAACCAGCGATACGCGGCCACCCGCGCAACACCGTTGCGCTCAGCCCACACCGCCAGATTCACACCCCTGTTCCTACAGCACACCACCGACAACTACCGACCACTCAACCCGCAACAGTTGACAGCCCTCTGGCCACCAGGGCCACCAGATCGACTAGGCGGTGGGAGTAGCCCCACTCGTTGTCGTACCACGACACCACTTTGGCCTGGCCGTCGATCACCCTGGTCAGGCCGGCGTCGAAGATCGAGCTGTGGGGGTCGGTGACGATGTCGCTTGACACGATCGGGGCATCGTAGTACTTCAGGATGCCTTTGAGCGGGCCCTCGGCGGCGGCCTTGAACGCTGCGTTGATCTCCTCCACGCCGGCCGATTTCCCGAGCTGGGCGGTCAAGTCGGTGACCGAGCCGGTCGGGATCGGCACCCGCAGCGCGTAACCGTCCAATTTGCCCTGCAGTTCCGGCAACACCAGTCCGATCGCTTTGGCCGCGCCGGTCGAGGTCGGGACGATGTTCAGCGCGGCAGCGCGGGCCCGGCGCAGATCCTTATGCGGGCCATCCTGCAGGTTCTGGTCTTGGGTGTAGGCGTGGATCGTGGTCATCAGCCCGTTGACGATGGTGAACTCATCGTGCAGCACTTTGGCTAGCGGGGCAAGACAGTTCGTGGTGCACGACGCGTTGGAGATGATGCTTTGGCTGCCGTCGTACTGGCTGTGGTTGACGCCCATGCAGATCGTGATGTCCGGGTCGCTGGCCGGCGCGGAGATGATGACCTTGCTGGCACCAGCCTGCAGGTGGCCCTTGGCCGTGGCGGCGTCATTGAAGCGGCCGGTGGACTCGACCACGATGTCCACACCGAGTTCGCCCCACGGCATAGCCGCTGGGCCCTCGGACACGGCCAGCGCCTTGATTTTGGAGGTGCCGACAACGATGGTGTCCGCGCCTTCGAGGCCGACGTCGTGCGGCAGCCGGCCCAGGATCGAGTCGAACTTGAGCAGATGGGCCAACGTCGCGTTGTCGGTGATGTCATTGACGGCCACCACCTCGACATCGGTGCTGATGCCCTGGTCCTGCTGCGCCCGTAGCGCCCTGAAGAAGCTGCGTCCGATGCGGCCGAAGCCGTTGATGCCTACTCGGATCGTCACCGTGATACCCCTAATCGCTGCCCGCGCGCTCAGGCAACGTGCCGCTCGCGCATCCGCGCCACGGCCGCGTTGGCGGTGACGCGGTCCATGAGGGCGGCCTGACCCGCGGCTACCCGGGCAGGGTCGCCGCGCCACGCCGTCAGCGCCGGCGACACCAGAGCGCGGCCGAACGAAAACGTCAGCGGCCACGGGGTCTTGTGCCGCTGCATCGCCTCGAAGTTGGCGGTAGCTTGCTGCGGGGATTGGCCACCCGACAGGAACGCCACCCCGGCCAGATCATCGGGCCATCCCCGCAGCACATCCACGGTGGCCTCGGCCACCTCCTGCGGCGTGGAGCGCCGGCCGCGGTAATCCTCGCCCTCGAGGACCATGTTCGGCTTGAGCACGACGCCGGCCAAATCGACGTTAAGCAAGGCAAGTTCGGCCCGCACGGCCGCGTGCACTTTCTCGGTGACGTCTCGGCAGACGTCGCGGGTGTGGTCACCGTCCATCAGCACCTCCGGCTCGACGATCGGGACGAGACCCGCCTCCTGGCAGGCGGCCGCATAGCGCGCCAGAGCGTTGGCGTTGGAGCGGATCGCCCCGGCGGACGGCGTGCCGGCGGTGATCGCAAAGACCGCGCGCCATTTGGCGAATGCCGCGCCCATCGCGGCATATTCGGCCAGTCGGCCAGGTAACCCGTCCAAGCCCTCGGTGACGGTCTCGCCGGGCAAACCGGGGCAGGGCTTGGCGCCGGTGTCGACCTTGATGCCGGGCAGGATGCCCAACGCATGCACCGCATGTGCGAAAGGTGTTCCATCGCTCACGGTTTGGCGCAGTGTCTCATCGCAGAAGATGATGCCCGAGATGCCGTCAGAGAGCCCCGGCGCCGTCGCCAGCAGCTCCCGATAGCTGCGGCGGTTTTCGGCTGTCGGCTCGACGCCGGCCTCCTGCAGTCGCTTCGACATGGTGCCGATGCTTTCATCGGCAGCCAGAATCCCTTTGCCGAGCGCCATCATTCGTGCCGCGGTTTGCCGGCAAGTCGTCATTGTCGTCGTCCTCCGATCGGTGGTCCTCAGATCCTTGCACGGACGGTAACCGGCTTAGCGGCGACGGGCCTCACCTAGGAGGTGGATGCGTCGGGTGAATCCGACGCTTAAGTCGACGCTTAAGTAAAAGCTTTAGTATCGATGCAGAATACCCGATAGACATCTACATAATCGGCTGGCAGCATTCCCAATATGACAGATCGATGGAACGCCGGCGTCATTCCGTACGCCGAAATGGGCTACTGGCAACCCGACTACCAACCCAAGGACACCGATGTGCTGTGTGCTTTCCGGGTTACTCCGCAGCCGGGTGTGCCCCCGGAAGAGGCCGGCGCCGCGGTCGCCGGCGAATCCAGCACCGCCACCTGGACGGTGGTGTGGACCGACCGGTTGACCACCTATGAGCACTACCAGGCCAAGTGCTACCGGGTAGAGGCTGTGCCGAACGCTCCCGGACAGTTCATCGCGTGGATCGCCTACGATCTTGACCTGTTCGAGGAGGGCTCGATCGCCAACTTGACCAGCTCGATCATCGGCAATGTGTTCGGGTTCAAGGCGCTCAAGGCGCTGCGCTTGGAGGACATGCGCATTCCCGCGCACTACGTCAAGACATTTCAGGGCCCGCCGCACGGGATCGTGATGGAACGCGAGTACCTCAACAAGTTCGGCCGGCCGCTGCTGGGTGCGACCACCAAACCCAAACTGGGTTTGTCCGCACGTAACTACGGCCGGGTGGTGTACGAGGCGCTGCGCGGCGGTCTGGACTTCACCAAGGACGACGAGAACATCAACTCGCAGCCGTTTATGCGCTGGCGGGACCGCTTTCTGTTCTGCATGGAGGCGGTGAACCGCGCGCAGGCCGCCACCGGCGAGATCAAGGGCCACTACCTCAACGTCACCGCGGCCACCATGGAGGACATGTACGAGCGGGCCAATTTTGCCAAGGAGCTCGGCTCGGTGATCATCATGATCGACCTGACGATCGGTTACACCGCGATCCAGTCGATGGCGAAATGGTCCCGCGCCAACGGTGTGATCTTGCATCTGCACCGCGCCGGGCACAGCACCTACACCCGACAGAAGTCCCACGGTGTGAGCTTCCGGGTGATCGCCAAGTGGATGCGGCTGGCCGGCGTCGACCACATCCACGCCGGCACCGTTGTTGGCAAACTCGAGGGCGACCCCAACACCACCGCGGGCTTCTACGACACCTTGCGGCTCGGCAGCGTCAAGGCAGACCCGGTCAAGGGCCTTTATTTCGACCAGGATTGGGCGTCGATGCCCGGTGTCATGCCGGTCGCCTCGGGGGGTATCCACGCCGGGCAGATGCATCAGCTGCTGCACTATCTCGGTGAGGACGTGGTGCTCCAGTTCGGCGGCGGCACCATCGGTCACCCGATGGGGATCGCGGCCGGGGCCGAGGCCAACCGGGTCGCGGTCGAGGCGATGATCAAGGCCCGCAACGAGGGACGCGACTACTACAAGGAAGGTCTGGACATCCTCAAAAAGGCCGCGTCGCGCAACCGCGCGCTGGACACCGCGTTGGCCACCTGGGGCGACATCAGCTTCAACTACGAATCCACCGATACCCCCGACGTCGTGGCGACCCCGACGGTCGTCTGACAGCACAGGAGAACCAATTATGCGCATCACCCAGGGCACCTTTTCCTATCTACCGGATTTCACCGACGAGGAGATCACCGCACAGATCGGCTATGCCCTGTCCAACGGGTGGCCGTTGTCGGTGGAATTCACCGACGACCCTCATCCACGCAACACCTACTGGGAGATGTGGGGGTTGCCGATGTTCGATCTTAAAGACCCCGCAGGGGTGCTGGCGGAGGTCAACGCCTGCCGCAACGCCTATCCCAACGCCTATGTGCGGCTCAACGCCTACGACGCCAGCCTGGGGCGACAGACCACCGCGTTGTCATTCATCGTGCAACGGCCGGCCGCGGAACCAGGTTTCCGGCTCGACCGCGCCGAAGCCAACGACCGCCACATCCAATACACCACGTTCGCTTACGCGACACGACAACCCGCCGGTGAGCGCTACGCCTCATCATGACCGCTATGACCGCTGCGGTTATGCCGACATCGCCAAGACCGGTGACACACCTCGACACGGTCGACGGCGCCCGGATTCCGGTCAGTTTACAAGGGCCTGAGCATGGCCGTCACGTTGTCATTTTCGATGATCCTGAGCAAACGACGTCATGGCATGAAGCGGTGTGCCGGCGGCTACACGTGGCAAGGCTACGAACCGTGCTGATCACAGCGGACCGGCGCCTGACGGCCAAGTCGGCGGCCGGCATCCTCGACGCACTGCAGGTGAGGGCAGCCGTGCTCGTCGGCGACCAGGGCGGTGGCGCGTTGGCGTGGGAGCTGGCCGCGACCTACCACGATCGCTTCACCGGACTGGTAGTGATCGACGCCGGACATCCGCGGGTAGCCGACGTGAACGGTGTGATCCGCGATGAGCGTTGTCCCGACGTCCACGCTGACACTACGGCGTTGGTTAGCAGCTGCGCGGCCGATGCGGTTGCCCGGGCAAGCAGACGTTGTGTACATGGCGAATTCCGGCTGAGGGAACTGGCCGGATGGCGTGGCTCCCGGCATTTCGCGACTCAACTCGTCACCGAGATCCTGCTACGCAGGCACACCTGGCCTGGCTGAGTCAGCAGTTGAGAATGAGATGGTCCGGTCGCCTAGGTTTAGTGGACAGCGAGGTCGCTTAGCGGACAGCGAGTTCGGCGTTGCGCCGTTCGACAAGCCGCAGGATCATGGGGGTGAAGATGAGCTGCATCGCAAGATCCATCTTGCCGCCGGGACAGACGATTGTGTTCGCCCTCGACATGAACGAATCGTGCAGCATGGACAATAGATAGGGGAAATCGATGCCATGCGGGTTGCGAAACCTGATGATCAGCATCGACTCGTCGGCGGTGGGAATCGTCCTGGCAATGAATGGGTTTGATGTGTCAACCATCGGAACTCGTTGAAAGTTGATGTCAGTCATGGAGAACTGCGGGCATATGTATCTGACGTAGTCCGGCATTCGGCGCAGGATGGTGTCGGTCACCGCTTCTTCGGTGTATCCACGAACGGTTTTGTCGCGGTGTAATTTCTGAATCCATTCCAGGTTGATCACCGGAACGACGCCGATACGCAGATCGGCGTGGCGAGCAACGTCGACGGTGTCGGTCACGACGGCGCCGTGCAAGCCCTCGTAAAACAACATATCGGTACCGGCGGGCAGCTGCTCCCACGCCGTAAAAGTGCCTGGCGGTTGCCCGTAGGGCTCGGCTTCCTCCTCATCGTGCAGGTATTTGCGGACCTTCCCCGAACCCGTCTCACCGTAAACGCGAAATAACTCTTCCAGCTCTTCGAAAAGGTTCGCCTCGGGGCCGAAATGGCTAAAAGAATGATCGCCCCGGGCATGCGCCTCGGCCATGGCCGCTTTCATCCCGGCACGGTCGTAGCGATGGAAGCTGTCTCCTTCAACGTACGCGACCGTGACACCCTCACGGCGAAAGATCTGCTGGAAGGTGCGCATCACCGACGTGGTGCCGGCGCCGGAGGATCCGGTTACCGAGATGATGGGGTGCTTGCGTGACATCGCTGCTAATCGGCGGGAGAACGAAACAGGCCGCGAGTTCCATACAGCGGCCAGGAATTCGGCGCTTCGTAAGCCTCCCCGTGATAGCTTTCGATGCGCTGGACTTCCTCGCGGGCGCCGAAGATGAAAGCGATGCGTTGGTGCACATCCATGGGAACGACCTCGAGCATACGGCCGCGTCCGGTGCTCGCGGCACCGCCGGCCTGCTCGATCAGAAAGGCGATCGGGTTGGCCTCATACAACAGCCGCAACCTGCCGGGTTTGGCCGGATCCCGGGAGTCGCGCGGGTAGAGAAACACCCCGCCGCGGGTCAAGATCCGATGGGTCTCCGCCACCAGCGACGCTACCCAGCGCATGTTGAAGTCCTTGCGACGCGGCCCGGACCGGCCAGCCTGGCACTCGCGCACGTAGCGTTGCACAGCCGGCTCCCAGAACCGCTGATTAGAGGCGTTAATCGCGAATTCCTTTGTTGTGGGTGGAATCTGAATAGACTCCCGGGTAAGGATGAACTCACCAAGCGTCGGGTGCAGGGTGAACCCGTGAACCCCGGTGCCTACCGAAAGCACCAGCATGGTCGACGGGCCGTAGATCGCATACCCGGCGCACACCTGCCGAGTACCCGGTTGCAGGAAATCCTGCGGTCGCGCATCCGTGCCGGGGTTGGGCGCCAGCAGGATCGAAAAGATGCTGCCGACAGACACGTTCACGTCGATGTTTGACGAGCCGTCCAGTGGGTCGAACACCAGCAGATACTTACCCCTGGGGTATTGGGCCGGCAGTAGGTAAGGCTCCTCCAACTCCTCGGAGACCATCCCGGCGACTTGCCCGCCCCATTCGGTGGCGCGCAAGAAGTCGTCGTTGGCCAGCACGTCGAGCTTGTGCTGCACCTCGCCCTGCACGTTGGTGTGATCTGCCGAGCCCAGCACACCGGCCAGGGCCCCTGCGGCGACCCGGTTCGCGATCGCCTTGCACGCCAACGCCACGTTGAGGATCAAGCCATTGAGGTCACCGGATGCCTCGGGATGACGCCGGCGCTCCTCGATCAGAAACTGCACCAGCGTGGTGTGCTCGGCAAACATAGCTAACAGGATGCCCAAGCGGACGCTCCCGGCCATCCCCCTTTTGGGTGGGAACGTGGGTGTTTTGCCGACTGTCAGCGCATCAGGTTGCCGTCGCCTTCGGCATGCCCCGGGCCGCACGCATGGCCAGCAGCCAGTCGCACCACGCATCGAGACCGAGTCCGGTTCGTGCGCTCGTTTCGATCACTGTGGCGCGGGGATTCACGGCCCGCAGATTCGCATAGAAGAGTTGCGTGTCAAAGTCCAGGTGCGGGATCAAGTCCACCTTGTTCACCAGCACCACGTCGGCCGAGCGGAACATGACCGGATACTTCAGCGGCTTTTCCTCACCCTCGGTCACCGAGTACACCATCGCGCGGGCGTGCTCACCGACCTCGAATTCAGCGGGGCATACGAGGTTGCCGACGTTTTCGATGATCACGAGGTCCAGTTCCGACAGCGGCAGCCGTGGAACCGCAGACCGCACCATCGGGGCATCGAGGTGGCATTCGCCGCCGAATCCGTTGGCGGTGTTGATCAGCGCGACAGCCGCGCCGAAACCGTCGAGCCGGTCGGCATCGAGGCTGGTCTCGATGTCGCCTTCAATGACACCGATGCGCACCTGACCCTGCAGTCGACGCAGGGTCGCCTGCAGCACCGCTGTTTTCCCGGCTCCCGGGGAGGACATCAGGTTGACCGCAGCGACGCCGGCATTGTCGAAGTCGCGGCGGTTGGCGGCGGCGGTCTGGTCATTTTCCGCGAAGATCCGCTCGAGGACCACGATCCGCTCAGCTCCGGTTTGATAGCCGGAGTGATCACCGAGGGCGGCCGATCCTATGGCGTCACCGTGATCATGCTGAGGGCTGTGCGCGTGGCCGTGCTCGTGGCCATGATCATGATCATGGCCGTGTGGGAGGCCGTGCTCATGCTCGTGGTCGTGGTCATGGCCGTGCTCGTGGTCGTGGTCATGGTCATGCCTGTGGAATCGGCCCATGTCGTCACACCCCTGCCAGTTCGAGGGAAGTAATCAAAAATTCGTCACCTGCGAGCAATTCGACCGCGTGCTCCGTGGAGGTAGCGCAGTGCAGCAACGGCGCGGAGAGAACCTGCTCGCGACCGCAATCGCCGCAGCGGATTTTGGCTGACACCCGCTCGATCCGCAACTCGGTCCCGGCCAGTTCAGAGCCCTCGGTGACCAGTGACCAGCAATAGGCCAAGGTGTCGGGGACAATTTGTCGCAGCTGGCCGATCCGCACGTGCACGGTCCGGACCTGGCGGCCGACGGCGTGGTGTCGCACAATGGCCAGCATCGAGTTGCAGATCGAAAGCTCGTGCATCGTCAGCCTCCTGGATTCAGTCGACGACGATACCTCCTGGCCGCGTCACCGGCGCAGGGTTTCCGAGGGAGCTACTCCCCACCGCTTCCGGTACTCCGCGGCGAAGCTGCCAAGGTGATTGAATCCCCACCGGGTGGCTACTTCGGTGACCGTCACACCGTCGCCGGGCATCGCGTCGGCAAGCTCCTCGTGAACCCGCTCGAGCCGCCGGTCGCGCAGATACGTCATCGGGGAGAGGCCTAACTCGTCGCGAAAGCCCTGCTGGATCGATCGGATGCTCATGTGGACGTTGCGCGCGATCGATTCCATCGTGATGGGCTCCGCCAGGTGATTCTCGATGTAGTCGATTGCGGCCTGGACCACGCGGCGGCCGGGTTTTTTGGCCGGGCGAACAAGTTCGTCATGGTAGTTGGACGGCTGCACATGCAGCAGGCTGTTCATCAGCAGCTCCTCGATGCCGCTGATGCCGTGACCGGACTGCACCAGCGATCCGGTCTGATACACCTCCGTGTGCAGCAGTTGCACGGCCGCGTGCCAGCGGACCGCCACATCGGTCGTCAGGTCGAACTCGGGATGAAAGACCAGCGGCCGCGCTAGCCGCCGACCGCGCAGCCGGGTCAGATACTCGACCAGGGCCTGCTCCTCGATGCGGATCAGCAGCTGCGGGGAATCTTCCTCGAAATCCATGGAAAGCGGGGCTTTCGGGCTGGTCACCAACGCGCGGACGGTGTTCGCCACGAACTCGTGGCCATTGTGGCGGCATCGGGAGTACCCGTTCGTGGGCATGTGCACGCCGAAGTAGTGCCCGAGGGCGGGGACCTCGAACGTGGCGCGAATGCGCAAGTCCAGATACAGCATGCTGACGTTACGCAATCGAACACCGTGCATGGCGGCCGCGAACTCAGGCTGATTGTCCTTCAGGGTGATGCGCACCGGCGCCAGCACCTTGCCGATCAGCGAAGCCGCCTCGCGGACGTTTTCGGTGTAGAAGATCTCGCAGTCGGCCAAGGCGGGCGGAACCCCGCGGGAGCGAATCTTTCGGCGCACCGGGTTGCCGGTGCGCCGCGTGTCGATGAACCCCAGCCTTGTCAACCGGGACATCCGCGCCACCAACGACAAGCCATCATGCCCAGTTGAGATTTCGTTGAATATTTCGCGGCGATCATTCAATAGTCCTCGCTGTTTCACGCGCATCCGCGCGCATAAGTCTGCGCAATTCTGACAGCGATTGCGCGAAAGCGCTAGGCCGAACACTCACCCGCCGTTAACGTGTGTGACCACTGACACACAGGCGCAGGAGGATCGGGTGATCGCGGACACTTCGCTTATCGGGCCGTATGACATCGACGGCGTGGTAGCGCCGTCGCCGGGCGACGACCTGATCCAGCGGCTCGACGACCCGCGCATCGCATCGTCGCTGTCGGCGATCCTTGACCATGCCGATTTGCTGGCGACCATCATCGCCAGCCTCGACGGCCTGCTGAGGCGCGCCGAGGTGATCAGCGACTCGGTGGTGTGCGGTGTCGCCGAGTTGCGAGAGGCGACCGCATCGGCCAATGGGCAGCGGGCATGGCCCAGCGTGGACATCGCGGCGATCAGCGACAGCGTGACGCGCCTGTCATCGGCGTTCATCGCCTGCACCCCGGCGGTGGAACGGGTGCTGCGCTCCCCACTGGCCGATCCCCAAACCGCAGAGGTGCTCGCCCAGGTCGGCGAGGCCCTATCGGAGGGCCGGGAGGCCATCGCCGCGGACCCCCGTGGACCCAAGGGGGTCTTTGCGCTCATGCGCGCGATGAAAGACCCCGACGTGTCGCGTGGTCTCGGCTTCATGATTCACATCGCCCGAGCGTTCGGCCAGAAGCTGGCGCCGGAGGCGCCGAAGAGGCGTGCTCCCAAGCACTCCGCGGAATAACTGATCACACGAGATAACCGGATTTGCGCAATCACAACTCTTGAGAGGAGTTTTCATGGCGTCCGTGCTCTGGCTTCAAGGCGGCGCGTGCAGTGGCAACACGATGTCGTTTCTGAACGCCGACGAACCCAACGTCGTCGATCTGATCGTCGACTTCGGGCTGGACGTGCTTTGGCATCCGTCTTTGGGCCTGGAACTCGGTGATAACGCTCAAAAAATCTTCTGGGACTGCGCGCGAGGCGAGCGCCCCCTGGACATCTTCGTATTCGAGGGCACCGTGATCGAGGCGCCCAACGGCACCGGTCGGATGGACATGTTCGCCGACCGCCCGATGAAAGACTGGGTCAGCGACCTGTGCGCCGCGGCTCAGATCGTCGTGGCGATCGGTGACTGCGCGTGCTGGGGCGGGATCCCGGCAACCGAACCCAACCCGTCGGCATCGACCGGACTGCAGTTCCACAAGCGCAAAAAGGGTGGGTTCCTCGGGCCGGATTTCCGCTCGAAAATGGGCCTGCCGGTGATCAACATCCCGGGCTGTCCCGCGCACCCCGACTGGATCACCCAGATCATCGTCGCGCTGGCCACCGGCCGGGCCGGCGATATCACGCTCGACGAATTGCACCGGCCGGAGACATTTTTCAAGACCTTCACCCAAACCGGGTGCACTCGTGTGCAGTTCTTCGAATACAAGCAGTCCACGTTGTCGTTCGGCGAGGGCACCCGCACGGGCTGCCTGTTCTACGAGTTTGGTTGCCGCGGCCCGATGACCCACTCGCCGTGCAACCGGATCTTGTGGAATCGCCAGTCTTCCAAAACCCGCGCGGGCATGCCGTGCATCGGGTGCACCGAACCGGAATTCCCGCACTTCGACCTGGCCCCCGGCACGGTGTTCAAGACGCAGAAGGTCAGTGGCATGATCCCCAAGGAAGTCCCCGAAGGAAGCGACCACCTCACCTATATGGCGCACGCCGCCGCCGCGCGGATCGCAGCGCCGCAGTGGTCCAAAGAAGACATGTTCGTCGTCTAGCCCACGTCTAGCCCAGCCCCTACTTCCCGCACCGCCTGCGAAAGGACTTACCAGTGACCGCATTGGACTCGAGCACCAAATTAGACCTGTTCGTCAGCCCGCTCGGCCGCGTCGAGGGCGACCTCGACGTGCGGGTGACCATCGAGGACGGCGTCGTCACCTCGGCGTGGACCCAGGCCGCGATGTTCCGCGGTTTCGAGATCATCCTGCGTGGAAAAGATCCCCAGGCGGGCCTGGTGGTCACACCGCGGATCTGCGGCATCTGCGGCGGCAGCCACCTCTACAAGTCGGCCTATGCTCTAGACACCGCGTGGCGCACCCACGTCCCGCCCAATGCCACGCTGGTGCGTAACATCTGCCAGGCAGCTGAGACGTTGCAGTCGATTCCCCGCTATTTCTACGCGCTTTTCGCGATCGACCTCACCAACAAGAACTACGCGAAGTCCAAGCTCTACGCCGAATCGGTGCGCAGATTCGCGCCCTACGTGGGCACCAGTTACCAGCCGGGCGTGGTGCTGTCAGCGAAACCCGTTGAGGTGTATGCGATCTTCGGTGGGCAGTGGCCGCACTCCAGTTTCATGGTGCCCGGTGGGGTGATGTGCGCCCCCACCCTGGCCGATGTGACCCGGTCGATCTCCATTCTCGAACACTGGAAAGACGAGTGGCTGGAAAAACAGTGGCTGGGCTGCTCGGTAGACCGCTGGCTGGCCAACAAGACCTGGGACGACGTGCTGGCCTGGGTCGACGAGAACGAATCCCAGCACAACAGCGACTGCGGGTTTTTCATCCGCTACTGTCTTGACGTCGGGCTGGACAAATACGGCCAGGGCGTCGGCAACTACCTGGCGACCGGCACCTACTTCGAGCCGTCGCTGTATGAGAACCCCACCATCGAGGGCCGCAACGCCGCCCTGATCGGCCGCTCTGGGGTCTTTGCCGGCGGCAAGTGGCACGAGTTCGACCAGGCCCGGGTGCGTGAGGACGTCACCCACTCGTTCTACGAGGGCACCGGCGCGCTGCACCCGTTCGAGGGTGAGACCATCCCGGTGGATCCCGAAGAGGGCCGCAAGCAAGGCAAGTACAGCTGGGCCAAGGCGCCCCGCTATAACGTGCCAAAGCTGGGCCACATTCCGCTGGAGGCCGGCCCACTGGCCCGGCGGATCGCCGCCGGCGGGCCCAATGCCGCCCCGCACCAAGACGACGACCCGCTGTTCGTCGACATCTACAACAAGATCGGCCCGAGCGTGTTCGTGCGTCAATTGGCGCGCATGCATGAGGCGCCCAAGTACTACAGCTGGGTGCGGGAGTGGCTTGGCCGGCTCGAGCTCAAAGAAAGCTTCTACACCAAGCCCACCGAGCACGCCGAGGGCATGGGATTCGGCTCGACCGAGGCGGCCCGCGGGGCGCTGTCGGACTGGATCGTCATCGAGGACAGCAAGATCAAGAATTACCAAGTGGTCACGCCGACCGCGTGGAACATCGGTCCCCGCGATGGCACCGAGGCGCTGGGGCCGATCGAACGGGCAATGGTGGGATCCCCGATCATCGACCCGGAAGACCCGGTGGAGCTGGGGCACGTGGCGCGCAGCTTCGACTCTTGCCTGGTGTGCACGGTGCACGCCTACGACGGCAAGACCGGGCGTGAGCTGTCGCAGTTCGTGATCAACGGAATGGTGTGATTATCACGTCGAGTTCCTCGGACGAGGCCGCCCGGCCCGCCGCGTCAGACACACCAGTCCGGCCGCCGGGCTGCGGGGTTTTGATCATCGGCTGCGGCAACCTGTTACGCGGGGACGACGGGGTGGGGCCGGTCACGGTGCGCCACCTGTGGGAGCGTGGCATGCCCGACGGCGTCCGGCTGGTCGACGGGGGCACTGCCGGCATGGACGTCGCGTTCCAGATGCGTGGCGCGCAGCGGGTCGTCATCATCGACGCGTCGGTCACCGGCGCGGCGCCGGGCACGATCTATCGACTACCCGGCGACGAGCTGGCAGAACTCCCGCCGCTGCAGGGTCTGCACACCCATGCGTTTCGGTGGGACCACGCGATCGCGTTCGCCCGCTGGGCGTTGGCCGGTGAATGCCCAACCGATGTCACCGTGTTTCTCATCGAAGCCGGTGATGTCGCTTTCGGCGCCGAGCTCTCGGCGCCGGTAGCCGCCGCCATGGAGAAGGTGATGAACATGATCGAGGCCGTCTACGTCACTCCGCTGCGACCACCGAAGCCGACGTCGCCGAGCGAGCTGACGGTCGAATTCACCGCCGACGGCTATCTCCGGCTGGGCGCGGCGCTGTCGGCGGCACACTTTCCCGCCCACGTCGCCGCCGGCGCTCTTCGTGACGGACAACTGTGGTTGCTGCCGCTGCGCGGGCCGAGCAGCGGTGGGCTGCTGCTCAAACAACGCAACGCGGCGGGTGACCGGGCCGTGCTGGTGCGGGAAGTGCTCGGCGACAACATCCCCACCGGCGTGCGCCACGCCTACTGGGATGCCGCTCAGGGCGCACTGCGCATCCCGTTAGAGCAGCAGGCGTGATGATCGTGACCGAGGAGCCGCATACCGGCGGGCATCACCCGGCGCGTCGGGCGGCTAGCCCAGCCCCCGACGCTCTGGACGTGCAGACCGTGGTGGTCGAGGAGCGGGGCCGGTGGGCCGTGGACATCGTCGTCGTGTTCGCCGACGGCGTGCTGCGCAAACGGATTGAGACCTACTACTACACCCGGGCCCGCGCAGAGCTATCGGCCCGGCTGATCAAACGAGCCGCCGAACGTGACCTACGAGGACCACTGCATGGCTGAGGCAGACATCACCTCCACTTCGGCCGCGGCCTCGCCGAGCCCGCCGGTTCGGCCGCAGCCGCTGGGCTTGTTCCCGCTCCCGCTGGGCTACCTGCTGATCCCCGCCGGTGCAGACACCGAGGCGGTCCGCCGGGAGATGCTGGCCGGCCGGCTCCCCCAAACCTGGCCGCCGGCCCTGCACGCCCACGCGCTCGCCCTCGGCGGGCAGCGAGAGGCCGCGATCGCGGCGCTGAGGTCAGGCGCCGACGACCCAGTGACGCGGTACAACCGCTTCGTTCTCGACCCCGCCGGCGAAGATCCCGACAGCCTGCGTGGCGCTCTCGGCGAGTTCGCGGTCCTGGTGGACATCGTGCTGTTCATGCTCGGGCGGAGCGAGCTGCCACCCGAATGCGGCGCCGCAGATGGCGAATTGGCCGCGGCCGTGTTGGCGGCCCAGGCAACGCGCGCGCTCGACGACGGCGAGAGCGAGACCGCGATCGGGCTGCTCGATCGGGCGATCGAGGCTGCCCTCCCCGCCTGCGCACCGCTGGCCGGCGTCCTGCTCGGCGCCGCGGCGGCGATCTGCCGCGACACCGCCGACCCCAGCTGCGAGGCAAGGCTGCGCCGCGCGCTGCGGGCACTCGACGGCGCCGACGGCCTGCACACCGCCCGTGCCGAGATCCACCTATGCCTGGCCACCGTGCTGCACGAGCAGGCGCAGTCCAATCCGGCGCTGCTGGCAAAGGCGATCCCGCACTATCATTCGGCGCTGCAGCTGATCACCCGGGACGACGCGCCGCTGGTATGGGCGGCGGCGCATGCCGGGCTGGCGGCGGCGTATCTGACCATGCCGATGGTCGAGGCGTCCAGCCAGCTGCGACTGGGCGTGGCCGCGCAGTCGCTGCGATCGGCGCTGACCGTCTACACCCGCGACCAGCATCCGCGGGAATGGGCCAGCGTTCAGCTGAACCTGGCGAACTCCCTGGTGTACACGCCCTCGCGGCACCACGCCGACAACCTGGTCGAAGCGGTCGAACTATACGAGGGGGTGCTAGCAACCCGGGACCGCGCGACCGATCCGCTCGGCCGCGCCAGAGTGCTGGCCAATCAGGGCAACGTGCTGGCGCATCTGGGGGTGTTCGACGACGCCAAAGCCAAACTCTACGAAGCCCGGTTCTTGTTCGAAGAACTCGGCGACAACGAGTCGGTACGCGCTGTGCGCGGCGTGCTCGATGAAATCGCGCGCCAGACAATGCTTTCCAAAACGAACGGCAACGGGAGGGCATCATGACAACAGAGATAGCCGAAATGTCGCGGGCCCCAGCGACAACCCCGCCGGAACCCGGCTTCGAGGAGCTGGCCAAACGGGTCGATGACGCCATCGCCGCGGTGCGGCAGCTCGACCCGTCGTCACGTGCGGTCGCCGAAAACCTGAAAGCCGCGATCGAAGCCATTCACCGGGCGGGGCTGGTCACGATCGTGCGACGCCTGCGGGCCGATGACGCTGCCCGCGCGGTGTTGTTCGAGCTGGTGGACGACCCCGTGGTGCGCCTGCTGTTTTCGTTGCACGAGATCGTGCGGCCCGACCCGATGACGCAGGCCGGCCGGGTGCTGCAGTCGGTGCGCCCGCAGCTGCAGGGCCACGGCGGCGACGTGACCCTGGTGCGCATCGAGGACGGCACCGCGTACGTGCGGCTGCAGGGCGCCTGCAACGGCTGCTCGATGTCGTCGGTGACGCTGCGCAACATGGTGGAAACCGCACTGGTCGAGGGTGTCCCGGGGATCACCAGGGTGCAGGTGCTGCCGGATGAGCCGGAGCCCACGCTGGTCCCGGTGAGTGCGCTGTTCGCCACTCGCCACCCGGCCGAAGACGGCTGGGTCGACGCGGGCGCGGCGACAGAGATCCCCGAGGGAGATCTCGCCGCGGTGTCGTTGACCACTCCGGTGTCCGGGAGGCAGATCTCGGTTCTCGTGGTCAACATCGACGGCAGGCTGACCGCCTACGTCAACGAATGTGCCCACCAGGCGATGCCGTTGGACAACGCGGTGCTCGACGTCGACAACGGCACCCTGACCTGCCCGTGGCATGGCTTCTGCTACGACGCCGCGTCCGGCGAATGCCTCAGCGCACCCGAGGCGCAGCTCGAGCAGCTACCCCTGCGCGTCGACGGCGGCCGATTGTGGATACGGGTGGGCGCGTGACGTCGCTGACCGCTCGGATCACCCCCACAGAACCGGTGTCGGGAACCGCCGGCGCTGCGGGCGCGGATCTATGCGGCGGCTGGTCGCCGCTGGTGTGGCTGGGCGCCCCCGCCCCCGGCGGGCTGGCGCTGCCGGCCGCCACACCATCCATGGCGTGGCTGTATTCCCCGCGCGGCGTTTTCATCGACGAACGCCGCCTGGTGGTTGCCGACTCGGGCAACCACCGGGTGCTCATCTGGCATGAGCTGCCGACAGCAGACGAGCAGCCCGCCGACGTCGTGCTCGGCCAGCCCGATGGCGCCACGGAGGGCCGTGCCGCCGCGGGCCGCGGTCCCGAGAACGGGATGAACCTGCCCACCGGAGTGCTCGTGCACGACGGGCGCCTGCTCGTCGCCGACGCGTGGCATCACCGCATCTTGATCTGGAACGACATCCCTCAAACCAGCTCCACCCCGCCCGACCTTGTTCTTGGTCAACCGGACACCGGGACGGTCGAGCCCAACGCGGGCGCTGCCTGCTCGGCGTCCTCGCTGTACTGGCCTTTCGGAATCGCCGTCGTGGCCTCCCGGTTCTGGGTCGCCGACACCGGTAACCGGCGGGTTCTCGGCTGGGACGGCGGGATTCCGGAGCCGGGACGGCCGGCGGACATCGTTCTCGGTCAGCCCGACCCGGCCAGCCGCGGGGAAAACCGCGGCGATCAGGTGGGCCCGGCCAGCTTCCGGTGGCCGCACGACATCGCCGGCCGAAACGACCTGCTGCTGGTCGCCGACGCCGGCAACCACCGGGTGCTGGGCTGGTCCCCGCCTCCGGCCCACGACCGTGATGCCGATCTGCTGATCGGCCAGCCCGACTTCGCCACCGCGCGGGAATGGCCCTACGGCCCGCAGTGCGGGAACCGGTTTCGCTTCCCCTACGCGCTGAGCCTGGACACCCAAGGTGACGTCGATCGGCTGGCGGTGGCGGACACCGCCAACAACCGGATCCTGTTGTGGGACGGCGTCCCGCTCGACGGGCGCGGCGCCGATTTCGTGCTGGCGCAGCCGAATTTCGGCGCCAACGGCGAAAACCGCTGGAGTCGCGTCACCTCCGACACATTGTGCTGGCCCTATGGGCTGTGGTTGCGGGGCGATCGGCTGGCGGTGGCCGACTCCGGCAACAATCGGGTGGTTATCTGGGGGCGCGGGCCCTCCCGGGAGTGCGCTGCGCGGCACCACGATGGCTGACTTCCCGATGTGGCAGCGCTGGACCCCGGCCGGGTCGACCCGCAGCGCCGCGGAGCCACCGGCCGCCGGGCGGTGGGCGTTCTGCCACGCACCGAAGCCGACGAAAGGATAGGGATCACGCGATGTGTTTAGCCATACCGGGCAGGATCACCGAGATCTGGGATGCCGCCGACGGCGGGCGGTTCGCCAAGGTCCGGTTTCCCGGCGAGGTGAGGACCGCCTGTCTGGCGTACCTTCCGGACCTTCAGGTCGGCGACTACACCATCGTGCACGCCGGGTTCGCCCTGACTCGCATCGACGAGACCGCGGCGCTGCAAACACTGGTCACCATGCGTGAGTATGGTGTGTTTGGTGATCGGCCGACGGCATGAGGGCGCCCGTGCGGATCGAAGAGGGCCCGTCCGCTGATTTCGCCTGCGCGCCCCTGGCTTTGGCGCCATGATGTTTCGGTGGTGCGACGGGGTGGTCGACGGCGCGGCCGCGATACCCGCGGCGCTTTGCAGTGCTCGCGCATCCGGTGACTGTTGGCAAGGGCGCGTTACCGGCGCAGTGAACGCTCCGGATTTAGGCACGGTCTGCCTCGAGCGCCCCGGCCTCTCGAGCCGAACGGCCGCGCGCACGGGCGCGGCGCGGGTTCCAGACGGTGATGGGCACCCGCCACCGGCGGCTGTGGGTGGGCCGGCCGCATCGGTTCAGACCAGGGCCGGCGAGAGTGCGTGCTCTGGCGGCGGTTCGTTTGGCACCGGCACCGGCATCGATGCGCGTGGTGTGGGCGGGTTCGCAGGGTGCGCATCGCATGAGGCGGCGCCGGCACTGCCGGCGCTGCCGGCGCCTCAACCAGGGGCGAGTGTTGACGATGGATAAGGCGATCGGCCACTACAAGGCGTCGGGCCCGGGATTCGATGAGAGTCAGGTGATCGAGCGGATCGAGTCGTTTCGCCGGCGCCGTCCGCGCCTGCTTGATGAGCATGTGACCTTGGCGCACGGTGCTGGTGGCAAGGCTTCGGCGGCTTTGGTGGATGCGGTGTTTGTGGAGGCGTTTCGTAACCCGCTGCTGGAGTCGCTGGGTGATAGCGCGGTCCTGGGGTTGCCGAGTGGTGAGCGCGTGGCGATCTCCACTGATTCATTTGTGGTGCAGCCCAGGTGGTTTCCGGGCGGTTCGATCGGCGAGTTGGCCGTGTGTGGCACGGCCAACGACCTCGCGGTGGCCGGGGCGGTGCCGCAGTGGATCTCGGCGGCGTTTGTGCTCGAGGAGGGTTTTGCGATCGCGGAGCTGAAAGACATCGTGGCCGACATGGCGGCGGCGGCCGCGCAAACCGGTGTGCAGATCGTCACCGGGGACACCAAGGTGGTTCCTAGGGGCGCGGCCGATGGGGTGTTTATCACCACCACGGGCGCCGGTGTTATTCCCGAGGGTCGGCGGCTGTCCGCGGGGTCGGTGCGCGCGGGTGATAAGGTGCTGCTCTCCGGGTCGATGGGTGATCACGGGATGGCGGTGATGCTGGCCCGCGGGGATTTGGCTTTGGAGGCCGATATCCGCTCTGATACCGCCTCGGTGAGCCCGCTGGTGGAGTTGCTGCTGGCGGCGGCGCCGTCGACGCGCTGGCTGCGTGACCCCACCCGTGGGGGGGTGGGCACGGTGTGCAATGAGCTGGCGCGGGCGTGCGGCTTGGGGGTGGTGCTCGAGGAGGAGCGCTTGCCGGTGCGCCCGATGGTCGCCGGCGCGTGTGAGCTGCTGGGTATCGACCCGCTGTATGTCGCCAACGAGGGCAAGGTCCTGGCGGTGGTGGCGCCGGGGGAGGCCGAAGCCGCGCTGGGGGCGTTGCGCTCGCATCCGCTGGGCGCGGATGCGGCCGAGATCGGGCAGATCGTCGCAGAGCCCGCGGACACCGTGGTGGTGCGCACCGGGTTTGGGGGTACCCGCATCGTGGACATGCTCGTTGGTGACCCGCTGCCGCGGATCTGTTGAGAGGACGTGACGCGCATGTGTTTGGGGATTCCGGGGCGGATCGTGCAGATCAGCGATCCGGAAAACTATTTGGCGACGGTGGATGTCAGTGGTGTGCGGCGCACGATTAGCGTGCGGCTGCTGGAAGGCGACATGCCCCAACCCGACGACTGGGTGCTGGTGCATGTCGGCTTCGCGATGGCCAAGATCGACGAGACCGAGGCGTTGCTCACGCTGGCGGCGGTCCAAAAGCTCGGGGATGCCTATAGCTCCGAGGTGGCGGCCTTTGACTCCTCGGCGATCGTGTAGCCGGGAAGGGGCAGATATGAAATTCGTTGACGAGTTCCGGGATCCGGCGGCGGCGCGCAAACTGCTGGTGGCCATCGAGCATTTGGCCGGCGATGGGGGTGAGCGTTTCAAGTTCATGGAGGTGTGCGGCGGGCACACCCACACCATCTACCGGCACGGCATCGAGCATCTGCTGCCCGAGAACGTGGAGCTGGTGCACGGCCCGGGTTGCCCGGTGTGCGTGATCCCGATGGGCCGCATCGATGACGCCATGTGGCTGGCCGGGCAACCCGGCATGGTCTTCACCTGCTTCGGCGACATGATGCGGGTACCCGGCTCCACCGGGAACCTGCTGGACGCCAAGGCCCGCGGCGCCGATGTGCGGTTTGTCTACTCGCCGCTGGACGCGCTGAAGATCGCGCTGGATAACCCGGGCAAGCAGGTGGTGTTTTTCGCGGTCGGTTTCGAGACCACCGCGCCGTCGACCGCGGTGACGCTGGTGCGGGCCCGTGAGCTGGGTGTGACCAATTTCAGCGTGTTTTGCAACCACGTCACGATCATTCCGCCGATCAAGGCCATCCTGGATTCACCGGATTTGCGGCTGTCGGGGTTTATCGGGCCCGGGCATGTCTCCACGGTGGTCGGTGTGCGACCGTATCGGTTCGTGCCCGAGGTCTACGGAAAGCCGCTGGTGGTGTCCGGCTTTGAGCCGCTGGACATCCTGGCGTCGGTGGCGATGCTGCTGCGCCAGATCCGCGAGGGCCGCTGCCAGGTGGAAAACCAGTACCAGCGGGTGGTGCCCGAAAACGGCAACCCGGCGGCGCTGGCGCTGATGGGCACGGTGTTTGCGCTGCGCCCGCACTTCGAATGGCGGGGATTGGGGTTTATTTCGCAAAGCGCGCTGCGCCTGCGTGACGACTTCGCCGGCTTTGACGCCGAGCTGCGTTACCAGATGCCCGGTGTGCGGGTCGCCGACCCGAAGGCCTGCCAGTGCGGTGAGGTGCTCAAGGGTGTCCTCAAGCCTTGGGAATGCAAGGTTTTCGGAACCGCATGCACCCCGGAGACCCCGATCGGCACGTGCATGGTCTCACCGGAGGGCGCTTGCGCGGCCTACTACAACTTCGGCCGGATGCACCGCGACGCCGCCAAGCTGGTGGGATCACCAAGGCGGGCGTGACGGTGGCGGCGCCGACCGTGGACCGGTGGGCTAGCCGGGGGGCGGAGATGTTCGCCCGCTACGCCTATGCCCCCAACGCGCTGGGCTATTGCGGCCCGCCGCTGGGGGCGACGTTGCGCGACGGGTCGGTCCAAGACGTGCGAAGCGCGGCGGCGAGGTTTTCCGGCGCCTGGCCCTACCTGCAGGTGCTTTCCCGCATGACCGGTATCGCCGACCCGCTGGACTACCGGCTCGTCGAGTCCTACTGGCTCGGCGGGGGCGTCGGGGCGAGCCTCGACCGGCGCGCGTTTACCGCCGAGTTGCTCGCCATCATCGGCCCCCAGGCCGGCCACTACTGGGCGCATCTGACCCCCGAGCTGGCATGCGAGGCGGCCGCCAACCACTGCTTTCACGTCTTCGGGGTCTATCCCTGGACCAGGCTGCTGGGCCGCGGCATCGACGAGCACCCACTCAACGTGCTCGACAACTGCCGAATCACCTGGGGAAAGGTGCTGTCTGTCGACGCTACGACCGTTACGGTCCATTCTCGCCGATTATCCTGGAACGGCAGCGAACTAGGGTTGACGGCACCGATCGCCCGTGACATCGGGATCGGCGGCGACGACGACAGCGGTCTGCCTCGCCTGGCCCCCCGTCAACATGTCGCCATACACTGGGGCAGGATATGCGATGTCCTTACGCCCCAGCAGGTTGACAAGCTGGCACAGAGCACACACCGTCAGATCCGGGTCACCAACCGGCGCCTGGCAAGGCAGCGACCGTGAGACCCCGAATCGTTCAGCGTGACGGCCAGATCGGCTTCTACTGGGTGACACCGGACAACAAGCCCACCTCGTTGCCGAAGCTGGTCCTGGACGATGACGAGCCGGATCGGCTGGTGGCCACCCATCTTGAGGCCCTTGATGACGCATTGATCATCGCCGCCGCACGGTTCGGGGAATTGCTCGGCGGTGGTAAACATCCGGACGACCACGAACGTGAAGCACTAATTATCCTGTATCGCAGGCTTGATCACCTCTGTCGTGACTTTGCGCGAGCGCTCGAATCGACTGAAATAGCCGCCGATCTGCGGGCGGGGCAAATTATCGGCACGGCAGCACTGTTCTCGATCCGCGCTCGCCAGCCCCTGGGCCTTCTCGGCCCGGCCCCTTTGGACGGCCAGCTCGACGACCCGGAGATCGGAATCGCCAGCGGATTCGCGCGGATGCGTTACAGTGACCCAGCGCACCCATGGAAGGGCGGCCGATGGGTTTTAGAATGCGAGTCAGGACAACGCTTTCCGCTCACATTGTCGATGATTCTTTTCGACAGTTCCGGCGTCAACAAGGATGCCGCCCGCCGCGAGCACCGCGAGGCTATCGAATCCTGCATCGCCGCGGCAACTGCGCCCGACGTTGACAACGTTGTGTTGGCCTCTGCCCTGGACTGGCTGCTCTACGACTGGCTGATGGCCCACCGCGAAGACCCCGACAGCGCAGCGATTCGGATCCCAAAAGGCCACGCTTCGGACGCGGCGCTGATCGTTGCCGCAGCGGCCGCATCGGTCAACGCTCGATCGCAATTCGACCCGGGCCTGGCCGAGCCGGCGCGAGAAGATCTCTAAGCACGTTTTCCGGTCTCGGCCGTTGCCGGCATCGGCGCTCAAAGTGGATACAATTCCGGCACATTGACCACAATGGCCTCCTGGGTGCTGCGCGCGATCACCACCTCCGCGGGCATCGTGGGGTCGGGGTTCTCTTCCCGGTGCGGCAGGTACGGCGGGACGAAGATGTAATCCCCGGGCCGGGCCGAGATGCGAACCTCGTCGGTGCCGTCGTGAAACACAAACTCCGGGTGACCGCTTCGCACGTAGATCGCCGTCTCCGAGTCGCCATGGTGATGGTTGGCCGACACCGTGTTCGGGGCGACATGCGTCTCGCCCATCCACAGCTTCCGCGCGCCCACGGAGCGACCGCTGAGAGCGGCGAAACGCCGCATGCCGTCGCTTTGCGCCGTATCAGAATCGATCTCCGACGCCTTGACGTGATGCACACGGGGACGATTGCCCGCGGCATGCGCTGCGTCGAAGTCGAGGTGGAATCCGTCTTGGGTTCCCATGGACACTCCTAAAGATCAGGCTACGGTGTGACAACTAGTTCTTTATAAATCGGCGCTTCGCATGGTGTCTGTATGGTAGGTGCTCCTATTTTTAGGTGACGTTGTCGGAGTATGCGGCCCGGAACGGGATCAAATAGCGTGCTGCCTGGAACCGCTAGAGGGCGGGCAAGATTGCGGGCGCGTGCCTCGATGACTCGGGGCATGTGGTGGTGCCTGACCGGCAGCACGCCCTGGTCGGGAAAGCCGCTGTGTATGCCCGGGTTTCCACCCATAAGCAGCGCGAGGATCTGGCTCGTCAGGCGCAGCGGATGACCGCGTTCGCGAATGCGGCGGGATTGTCGGTGGTGGCTGTTATCAAGGAAGTCGCGTGCGGGGTGAATGACACCTGGCCGAAGGTGACTGCGGGCGCCTCGCCCCCGTCGTCGATCACCGCCGCCAGGAAGATGGCAGCGGAAGTCAGGGGCACCAGGATGGGTTGCGGTCGCGCGGGGGACACAACCACGACCCTAGCGTTCCCGCGCCCGCCGCGGTGCTAAACATGGGTGCATGGCGGCCACGGCATCGGGCCTGTGTGAATTCATCGACGCATCCCCGTCGCCGTTTCATGTCTGCGCCACCGTGGCCGGCCGGCTGCGCGCGGCCGGGTACACCGAGCTCGATGAGGTAGAGCGCTGGCCCGACCGGCGGGGCCGATTTTTCACCGTGCGTGCCGGCTCGCTGGTGGCCTGGAACACCGATGGCCCGGACGGTCCCTTCCGCATCGTCGGCGCTCACACCGATAGCCCCAATTTGCGACTCAAACAGCATCACGACCGCCAGGTCGCGGGTTGGCAGGTGGTGGCGCTGGCGCCTTACGGGGCGGCCTGGCTGAGCTCCTGGCTGGACCGCGATCTGGGGGTCAGCGGACGGGTGTCGGTGCGCGACGGCGACCGGATAGCCCACCGGCTCGTCCGGATAGACGACCCGATCCTGCGGGTGCCGCAGCTGGCCATCCACCTGGCCGAGGACCGCAACTCCCTCACCCTGGATCCGCAACGCCACGTCAACGCCGTGTGGGGAGTCGGCGAGGACAACCGCCCGTTTCTTCGCTATGTCGCCAAGCGCGCCGGCGTCCACGCCGATGACGTGCTCGGCTCCGACCTGATGACCCACGACCTGGCCCCGTCGGCGGTGATCGGCGGCGACGCCAGCCTGGTGAGCGCGCCTCGGCTTGATAACCAGGCCAGCTGCTATGCGGGGCTGGAGGCGCTGCTGGCGGCCCAGCCGCGCGGCTACCTGCCGGTGCTGGCCCTCTTCGACCACGAGGAGGTCGGCTCCATCTCTGCCCACGGCGCGCAGTCCAACCTGCTGATCAGCGTGCTGGAACGGATCGTGGTGGCCGCCGGGGGCTCTCGGGAGGATTTCTTGCGACGGCTGCCGGGATCGATGCTGGCCTCGGCCGATATGGCGCACGCCACCCACCCCAACTACCCGGAGCGCCACGAGCCCGGTCACCTCATCGAGGTGAACGCGGGCCCGGTGCTCAAGGTGCAGCCCAACCTGCGCTACGCCACCGATAGCCGCACGGCCGCCGCGTTCGCGCTGGCCTGCCGCCAGGCCGGCGTCCCGTTGCAGCGTTACGAACACCGCGCCGATCTGCCCTGCGGCACGACCATCGGCCCGATCACCTCGGCGCGGACTGGCATCCCGACCGTCGATGTCGGCGCCCCGCAGCTGGCGATGCACTCGGCGCGGGAACTGATGGGCGCCCACGACGTCGGGGCCTACGCGGCGGCGCTGCAGGCGTTTTTGTCGCCCGGCTGACACGCGCGCGCCGGGCCTGCGCCGACGCGGAATCTAGACTGTCTGTGTGACGTCCGGGCTCACCCACGCGGTCGATACCGTAGAGCGGGCCGCGGCGACGCCCGAGCATCCGCAGCCGTTTCGCGAGCTGGGCCTCAAAGACGACGAATACCAGCGCATCCACGAACTCCTGGGTCGCCGGCCCACCGACGCCGAGCTGGCCATGTACGCGGTGATGTGGAGCGAGCACTGCTCCTACAAGTCCTCGAAAGCGCATCTGCGCTACTTTGCCGACACCACCACCGAGGAGATGCGCGCCGGCATGCTGGCCGGCATCGGGCAAAACGCGGGCGTGGTGGACATCGGCGATGGCTGGGCGGTCACCTTTAAGGTGGAGTCGCACAACCACCCCTCCTATGTCGAGCCCTATCAGGGCGCAGCCACCGGCGTGGGCGGCATCGTGCGCGACATCATGGCCATGGGCGCCCGGCCGGTCGCCGTGATGGATCAGCTTCGCTTTGGCGCCGCCGACGCTCCGGATACCCGCCGGGTGTTCGACGGTGTGGTGCGCGGCATCGGCGGTTATGGCAACTCGCTGGGCCTGCCCAACATCGGCGGCGAAACGGTTTTCGATGCCAGTTACGCCGGCAACCCATTGGTCAACGCGTTGTGCGTCGGGGTGCTCCGCAAAGAGGATTTGCGCCTGGCGTTCGCCTCCGGCGCCGGAAACAAGATCATCCTGTTCGGGGCGCGCACCGGCCTGGACGGTATCGGCGGGGTGTCGGTGCTGGCGTCGGACACCTTCGACGACCACGAGGACGGACCCGGGACGGGATCGGCGCTCGATCCCGCAGCCGGGTCCCGCAAAAAGCTGCCGTCGGTGCAAGTCGGCGACCCGTTTATGGAAAAAGTGCTGATCGAGTGCTGCCTGGAGCTCTACGCCGCGGGTCTGGTGATCGGCATCCAAGATCTCGGTGGTGCCGGATTAGCCTGTGCCACATCAGAACTTGCCTCAGCAGGGGACGGCGGGATGACCATCGAGCTGGACCGCGTCCCGCTGCGGACCAACGGCATGACGCCCGCGGAGGTGCTGTGCAGCGAGTCGCAGGAGCGGATGTGCGCGGTGGTCGCGCCCGAGAACGTGGACGCCTTTCTGGCGGTATGCCGCAAATGGGAGGTACCGGCCAGCGTCATCGGCGAGGTCACCGACGGTGAGCGATTGCGAATCACCTGGCACGGCCAGACGGTGGTGGACGTGCCGCCGCGCACCGTGGCTCATGAGGGCCCGGTGTATCAGCGCCCGGTTATCCGCCCCGCATCGCAGGACGCCCTGAATGCCGACCGCTCGACGAGGCTGCCCAGGCCGGCAACGGGAGCTGAGCTGCGGGCGACTTTACTTGCCCTGCTGGGCAGCCCGCACCTGTGTAGCCGCGCGTTCATCACCGAGCAGTATGATCGCTACGTCCGCGGCAACACCGTGCTCGCCGCGCACGCCGATAGCGGCATGCTACGCGTGGACGAGTCCACCGGCCGCGGTATCGCGGTGTCCACCGACGGGTCCGGTCGCTACACGGCCCTGGATCCGTACACCGGCGCCCAACTCGCGCTGGCCGAGGCCTACCGCAACGTCGCCGTCACCGGCGCCACCCCGGTCGCGGTGACCAACTGCCTCAACTTCGGCTCTCCGGAAGATCCGGGGGTGATGTGGCAGTTCGCCCAGGCGGTACGCGGCCTGGCCGATGGCTGTGCGGCGCTGGGCATTCCGGTGACCGGGGGCAACGTCAGCTTCTACAATCAAACCGGCTCGACGGCGATCCTGCCCACCCCGGTGGTCGGCGTCCTGGGTGTCATCGCGGATGTGAGCCGACGTCTGGCGATGTCCTTCGGCGGCCAACCGGGGGAGACGCTGATCCTGCTGGGCGACACCCGCGACGAATTCGACGGCTCGGTGTGGGCGCAGGTGACCGCGGATCATCTTGGAGGCCTGCCGCCCGCCGTTGATTTCGCCCGCGAGCGGCTGCTGGCCGATGTGCTGTCCGCCGCGTCGCGCGAGGGGCTGGTGTCCGCCGCGCATGACCTCTCCGAGGGCGGGCTCGCCCAGGCCATCGTGGAATCGGCGCTCGCCGGTAAAACTGGCTGCCATATCGTGCTGCCCGAGGACGCTGACCCATTCGTCATGCTGTTCTCCGAATCGGCCGGCCGGGTGCTGGTGGCCGTGCCGCGCAGCGAGGAGAACCGGTTCCGATCGATGTGCGAGGAAAAAGGATTGCCGGCCACCACAATCGGTGTCGT
The DNA here is from genome assembly GCF_018361265.1 of Mycobacterium sp. SM1. Lineage (GTDB taxonomy): Bacteria > Actinomycetota > Actinomycetes > Mycobacteriales > Mycobacteriaceae > Mycobacterium. The sequence goes on along the minus strand of NZ_JAFLNH010000001.1, from coordinate 899,389 downwards.
CGACCGGGAGTCAGACGCCGTCGAGGTCCGGGGCTTGTTCACCGTGTCCCTGGCGGAGCTGCGCAGCACCGCGGAGGCGGTGCTGCCGCGACTGTTCGGGTGATCATGAGCATGCCCGTGTCCGACATCGCCGGGGAGGTGGTCAGCCAGCCGGCCAAGGCCCGTGGCCGGCACCCGCTGCTGGTGTGGGCTTGGAGTCTGCTGCGGCTGAAGTTCGTCGGAATTGCGTTCGGGGCGCTGTTCTTCTGCTTGTCGCTGACGCCGTCGTTGCTGCCCCGGGACTGGATGTTTCAGGGGTTGATCGGTGGCATCAATGCCGCATTCGGTTACGGCCTGGGCGTGGTGATCGGATGGCTGGCGCAGCGCGTGGTGCTGCGCAACGTCGGCTGGTGGCCGCCCTCGGCGCGGGTGGTGTTTGGGATGAAGGCGGCCGTCGTCGGGCTCTCGGCGGCCGGGTGCGCGCTGATGCTCATCCCCGCCGCCTCCTGGCAACGGCAGGTGTCGGCGCTGATGGGCATCGAGGGCCCGGCGACGCTGGGGTATCTGCGTACCCTGCTGATCGCGGTCGCCGTCGGCGCGCTGCTGGTAAGCGCGTCGCGGGCGCTCATCGACTCCGTCAGGCTGCTTGCGCGCACGTTCATCAGGCGCTGGCACGTCAACGACGAGGTGGCGTTGTTCATCGGCACCACGATCGTCGTCGCGCTGCTGGTCACGTTGATCAACGGTGTACTCGTCCGGGGTTTCTTCGCGGCGGCAAGCGCGTTCTTCCAAACGCAAAACAGCAGCACCCGGGCCGGTATCACCCAGCCGCTGCTTCCCGAAAAGTCTGGTAGCCCAGCATCATTGGCGCCGTGGGACACGCTCGGCTTCCAGGGCCGCAATTTCGTCGCCACCGGCCCGCATGCCGCGGAACTCACTCGGCTCAATGGCCGGCCCGCCAAAGAGCCCATCCGGGTGTACGCGGGGCTGCAAAGCGCCGGCGACGATCGCTCCCGGATGAAGCTGGTGGTCGCAGAACTCGAACGCACCCGGGCCTTCGACCGAAAGCTGCTGGTCATCGCCCCGACCACCGGCACCGGCTGGATCGACGCGGTGGCCCCGCGTTCGCTGGAAATGATGTACAACGGCGACACCGCGATAGCCGGTGTGCAGTATTCGTATCTGCCGAGCTGGATCTCGTTTTTGGCCGACCGTCAGAAGTCCATGGACTCTGGCCGTCAGCTGATCGACACCATCCATCAGCGCTGGGAACGTCTGCCGGCGGACCACCGCCCGAAGCTGGTGCTCTACGGGGAGAGCCTGGGCTCGATGGCCGGGCAGGCCGCGTTCGGCTTTCTGCCCGACATCGCGAGGATGGGTTTCGACGCCGTGCTATGGGTGGGCCCGCCGCACGCGAGCCCGTTGTGGCATGCGCTGATTGTGCGCCGCGATCCGGGCACCACCGAGGTGCAACCGCGCTACGACAACGGGCGAACCGTGCGGTTCTCCGAGGCCATCGATCCCGCAGACGTGGCCCGGACCGCAGCGCCGCCGTGGGAGGGGACCCGGGTGCTGTTTCTGCAACACCCGTCCGACCCGGTTGTCTGGTGGTCCTCCGATCTGCTGTTCCGCCGCCCGGACTGGCTTATCGAGCCCCCGGGCCGGGACCGCAGCGCATCGATGCGCTGGTATCCGGTTGTCACGTTTTGGCAAGTCAGCGCGGATCTGACCAACGCCATGGGCATGCCCGCCGGGCACGGCCACAACTACCGCAATACCATCCTGGACGGCTGGGTCGCGGTGGTGCCGCCGGATGGCTGGACTCCCGCCGACACCGAGCGCATCCGGGCGGCCCTGAAACAGTCACAGAGTGCTGATGGCACCGAACAGTGATGCGCGACAAGGTGTTTCGCAGCATCGTTGCCTTGGGGCTGGCTTCGGCACTGGTCGGTTGGAGTTTCGCGGGTCCCCGGTTGCCGACGCGGTGGCGGGTGCCGGCCCAGGCAATCACCGGCGGTCTGCTGGTGCTGGTCACCGGGGCGCCGCTGGGGTTGACTCCGCCGCGGCTGGGGGCGGGGTTACGGCTAGGGTCAGCGGGCGCGGTGGCGGCGGGAATCGTGGTCGCGGCGACGACCGCGGTGCGCAGGGTCCGGTTGTCGATGTCTGCCCGGGAACCCGCCACCTCGGCGCCGGTGTGGCTGGCGCTGCAGATACCCCTGGGCACGGTGTGGGCCGAGGAAGCCGCGTTCCGCGGGGCACTGGCCACCGCCGCAGCCGCGGCTTTCGGCCCCAAGGCGGGGCGGATCGCGCAGGCCGCGGCCTTTGGGCTCTCCCACATCGCCGACGCCCGCGCCCATGGCGAGCCGGTGGCGGCCACCGTGCTGGCAACCGGCCTAGCGGGCTGGTTATTCGGTTGGTTCGCCGACCGTTCCGGCGGCCTGGTGGCGCCGATGCTGGCGCACCTGGTGATCAACGAGACCGCGGCGGCGGCCGTGCTGACGATCCGGCGGCGTGCTGCGTCCTGAGGGCTGGGCGGTTTGCCAACCCGGATACGGTCGTGTCGGCTCAGCGAGTTGCTGCCCAACGCGGTCCGCACCGAACCGGGCAGCACCGGGTCCCCCGTCATGGCGGCCCCGGGCGCTTAGCCGGCCCGGCGCCGGCAGCAGACCGACGTCCTCGTGGCAGCTCGGGGTAGTTGGACGGTGGGCGCTGGGATCGCCGGACTGCAGCCGATGGCCGGTGAGGTTACCCCACAGGTCGAGCCGGCCAGCCGGGCGCAGGTGGGGCGAACAGCCCGCAAGGTAACCGATCTCGGCTGCGTACGCTCGCTGCTATGACGGTTGCCAGATCTATCCTGCTCTTCATCGTCGCGGCAATCGCGGAAATCGGCGGCGCATGGTTCGTTTGGCAGGGCTGGCGTGAACAACGCGGTGCGGCATGGATCCTCGCCGGGATAGTCGCCCTGGGCGCCTACGGCTTCGCGGCAACATTCCAATCCGACCCGCACTTCGGCCGGATCCTGGCCGCCTATGGCGGCATCTTCGTCGCCGGATCACTCGCTTGGGGCATGCTCGTCGACAAATTCCACCCCGACCGATGGGACTACCTCGGTGCGGCCATATGCCTCCTCGGCGTCGCCGTGATCATGTACGCACCCCGTACCTGAACCGTCGCCACCCGCGATCTGATCCGGTGAGCGGTGCGGTCTTGGCGTTGAGACCATAGGGGCATGGCCACCCGTCAGAAGGCTGATCCCGCCACGACCCGCCAGGCCGTCCTGGCTGTCGCGCAGTGGCTGCGCGACGACACCGTTCCCGCCCCCGACCGGGCCGAGCTGGCCGCCGCCGTTCGGCTTACCGCGCGCACCCTGGCCGCGTTGGCACCCGGGGCGAGCGTCGAGGTCAGAGTGCCGCCGTTTGTCGCCGTCCAGTGCATCGCCGGGCCCCGGCACACCCGCGGGACTCCTCCCAACGTGGTGGAGGCCGATCCCCGGACCTGGCTGCTGGTGGCCACGGGCCTGCTGCCGTTTCCAGAGGCGGTGTCGACGGGAGCGCTGCGGCTGTCGGGATCGCGCGCCGGTGCCATCGCGTCGCGGCTGCCCATCGTGAACCTCGGCGGCCGAGATTGATGACACGACACGGCGAGTGCCGGTTCGCCGTCGGCGGCTTTGCACGTAGACTCGCTGTCGTTAGCACCCCGGCCTAGGGAGTAGCGCCGACCGTGACCACACCGGAGTTCGAGAACTCCCCCCGCGAAGAATGCGGTGTTTTCGGTGTCTGGGCCCCCGGAGAAAACGTCGCCAAGCTCACCTATTACGGCTTGTACGCCTTGCAGCACCGCGGTCAGGAGGCCGCCGGGATCGCCGTCGCCGACGGCGCACAGGTGCTGGTGTTCAAAGATCTGGGCCTGGTCAGCCAGGTGTTCGACGAGCAGACGCTGGCGGCCATGGAGGGCCACGTCGCCATCGGGCACTGCCGCTACTCCACCACCGGTCACCCCACGTGGGAGAACGCCCAGCCGGTGTTTCACACCACAGCGGCTGGCACCGGGGTCGCGTTGGGGCACAACGGAAACTTGGTCAACAGCGCCGCACTGCTTGCCCGGGCCCGCGAGGCGGGGTTGATCCATCCGCGGGTGCCGGGTGCGGCCACCACCGACTCAGATCTCCTCGGTGCGCTGCTGGCCCACGGCGCCGCCGACTTCAGCCTGGAGCAGGCGGCGCTGGACCTGCTGCCGACCGTGCGGGGAGCGTTTTGCCTGACATTCATGGACGAGAGCACCTTGTACGCCTGCCGTGACCCCTACGGGGTGCGACCATTGTCGCTGGGCCGGCTGGATCATGGCTGGGTAGTGGCCTCCGAAACCGCCGCGCTCGACATCGTCGGGGCCTCGTTTGTCCGGGAGATCGAGCCGGGCGAGTTGCTGGCGATTGACGCCGACGGGGTGCGCTCCAGCCGTTTCGCCAGCCCCACCCCTAAGGGCTGCGTATTCGAGTACGTCTACCTGGCGCGGCCCGACAGCACGATCGCCGGCCGCTCGGTGCACGGCGCGCGAGTCGAGATCGGTCGCCGGCTGGCCCGCGAATGCCCGGCCGACGCCGACTTGGTGATTGGCGTTCCGGAATCGGGCACCCCCGCCGCGATCGGCTACGCCCGGGAGGCGGGCATCCCCTATGGGCAAGGCTTGATGAAAAACGCGTACGTCGGGCGCACGTTCATTCAGCCGTCGCAGACCATCCGGCAGCTCGGCATCCGGCTGAAGCTGAATCCGCTCAAAGAAGTCATCCACGGCAAGCGGTTGGTGGTCGTTGATGACTCGATCGTGCGCGGCAACACCCAACGCGCCCTGGTGCGAATGCTGCGCGAAGCAGGGGCCGTTGAGGTACACGTGCGTATCGCTTCACCACCGGTGAAATGGCCGTGCTTCTACGGCATCGATTTCCCGTCGCCGGCCGAGTTGATCGCCAACGCTGCCGACGACGAAAACGAGCTGCTGGATGCGGTGCGCCACGCGATCGGCGCCGACACCTTGGGCTACATCTCGCTGACAGGCCTGATCGCCGCGGCCGAGCAGCCCGCCTCGCGGCTCTGCACCGCCTGCTACGACGGCAAGTATCCGATCGAGTTGCCCGGCGAGACCGCGCTGGGCAAAAACGTCATCGAGCACATGCTTGCCAGCGCCGCACGCGGCGCCGGCGTTGCTGGCCGGGCGGGCGGCGAGGCCGGCCGCGAGGGTGAGGACAGCGCGCTCGACACCGAAAGCGCCGCCACGCTGCGCCATCCTTAGTGGTCTTGCTCGATGACGGGGCGGCCGACGGCGCGAAGCCGGCGGATCGGGGCTCCGGCTGGGTAGCGCCGGCCGCGCAGATCCCGCGCGGATTGCCGTGTGCGTAGGCAACCGGCGGTCGACGGGCCGGTAGCCTGTAGGGCGATGACGGACCGCGGAAAACACCCCGGCAATCAGAACATCACCTATGCCTCGGCCGGGGTGGACATAGCAGCTGGTGAACGCGCAGTCGAACTGTTCAAGCCGCTCGCCGCCAAGGCCACCCGGCCTGAAGTACGCAGCCAGCTGGGCGGATTCGCCGGACTGTTTGCTTTGCGCGGCGATTACCGCGAACCGCTGCTGGCCGCGTCCAGTGACGGTGTGGGCACCAAGCTGGCCGTCGCCCAGGCAATGGACAAACACGACACCGTTGGCCTGGACCTGGTGGCGATGGTGGTCGATGACCTCGTGGTCTGCGGCGCCGAGCCATTGTTCTTGTTGGACTACATCGCCGTGGGCCGGATCGTGCCAGAACGGCTCAACGCGATCGTCGCCGGGATCGCCGATGGGTGTATGCGCGCCGGTGTTGCGCTGCTCGGCGGTGAGACCGCCGAGCACCCGGGCCTGATCGAACCGGCCCATTATGACCTGTCGGCCACCGCCGTCGGCGTGATCGAGGCAGACGATGTTTTAGGACCTGACCGCGTCAAACCTGGGGACGTCCTCATCGCGATGGGCTCCTCCGGTCTGCATTCCAACGGCTACTCGCTGGCCCGCGCGGTGCTGCTGGAGATCGACCGGATGAACCTGACCGGCTACGTGGAGGAGTTCGGCCGCACCCTGGGCGAAGAACTTCTGGAGCCTACCCGAATCTATGCCAAGGACTGCCTGGCGCTGGCCGCCGAAACCCAGGTCCGCACGTTTAGCCATATCACCGGAGGTGGACTGGCCGGCAACCTAGAGCGTGTCATCCCCCACGGCTTGGTGGCCGAGGTCGATCGCGGCACGTGGACACCCGCGCCCGTTTTCGGGATGATCGCGCAGCGGGGGCGCGTCAGCCGGGCGGAGATGGAAAAGACGTTCAACATGGGGGTGGGTATGGTCGCTGTGGTCGCTCCGGAGGACACCGACCGCGCCCTGGCCATTCTGACCGCCCGGCACCTGGACTGCTGGGTCTTGGGAACCGTCAACAAGGGCGGTAAAGAGGGACCGCGGGCCAGACTCGTCGGAGAGCACCCCCGCTTCTAACGGGGAACCTGCGGCGACGATGGGGACCGGGACGGTCCGAGGTGGGCAGCCCCGGCCGGACAACGGCGCGAACGGCCGGCGGTTACCGGCCCTTAGCGGCGCCAGTCGTCCGCGTCGTCCCGTATCTCGTCGGAAAACCGGTAGCTGACGTCCGACCGATCCGGTTCGTCCGCTCGCGATCCCGATAGCTCGCGCTGAAGCCGCTCGAAGTCGGTCTGTGGGGAGCTGTACTTCAATTCTCGAGCAACCTTGGTCTGCTTTGCCTTTGCCCGGCCGCGGCCCATGGGGGAACCCCCTCGCACAATAACGGAGCGGCCCAACGAGCAGGCGGCTCCGATCTGTCGGTGTCGTTATTGTCCTGCCGACAGTTTACCGTGCCCCGCGGTCGGATGCCGGGATGGGCCCCGTCACGCTCATCGCGCGACGCCGCGTAACCGGTCCACGGCCAGCCGTCCGGCACCGGGCCCCTCGGCCGGCGGCAGGGAATCGGCGTCGATCACCGCGGCGGTCCGCCCCGCACCTTCGGTGACCAGGGCGGCATCGGCCGAAAGACCGCGTTTGAGCAGGGCCAGCGCCACCGGGCCAAGATCCACGTGCTCGACCACGGTTCCGAGACGCCCCACAACGCGACCGCCGGCCAGCACCGTGTCTCCGGTGGACGGCCGGTCCGCCGAGCCGTCGAGGTGCACCAGCACCAGCATCCGGGGCGGTTTGCCGAGGTTATGCACCCGCGCGACGGTTTCCTGCCCGCGATAGCAGCCCTTGTTCAAATGGACGGCCCCGACACCCGGTCCGCCGATCCAGCCCACTTCGTGTGGGATCGTGCGGTCATCCGTGTCGACGCCGAGCCGCGGACGCAGCGCCGCAACCCGGTGCGCCTCATAGGTCCAGACTCCGGCTAACCGCACCCCCACCGCCGTCAAACGCCGCTTCAACTCGACCGAGTCAGGCCGCGGCACCACGACATCCAGCTCGATCCGGTCGTCACGGGCACCGGGCATCCGGCGCACAAAACCGCCGTGGGCCAGCGCCGTCGCCGTCGCCGTGGCGGGCAGGGCATCGACGCCCAGCGCATCGAGCACCCGTGGCTCAGCCAGCCGCGGACCCAGCAGCGAGAGCACCGCCATCTCGGCAGCGCCCGGAGAGACCTCGGCCCAAAACACCATCTTGCGCAGATAGGCCAGCAGCGGCTCACCCCGCCACGGCTCGGTATCGAGATAGGTGGTGCCCCGCAATTCTGTCTGAATCCAATGGTCCTCGACCCGGCCCTGCGCATCGAGGATCAGGTTTTGCGTGCTGGCCCCTTCCGGGAGTTCGCTGACATGCTGCGTTGAGATGCTGTGCAGCCAGCTTTGGCGATCGGCGCCGGTCAACACGAGCACGGCGCGGTGCGAACGGTCGATCAGCACGGCATCGGTGTCCGCCGCGCGCTGCTCACCCAGCGGGTCGCCGTAGTGCCAGACCGCGCCCGCGTCGGGTCCGGCATCGGGGGCAAAAACTGCGGTCACATCCCCACTCTACGGGGCTGCGGGGCTGGCGCCGGATGCTTTTCCCGGGCCGTGCCGGCCCGTATCGCCGTCACGTTAGGCTTCTCGTCAATGGCAGGCCAAACGGGTGTCGTCGTTACGCTCCGCGGCGAGGTACTCGCCGCGGGCACCCCGCTGCTGTGCGCGGACGACCTCGCCGTGGTGCGTGGCGACGGCGTCTTCGAGACGCTTCTGGTCCGCGATGGCCGGGCTTGCCTGGTCGAGGCGCATCTGCGGCGCCTGGCCTACTCCGCCAAGCTGATGGATTTGCCCGAGCCGGAGCTGCCGGAGTGGCGGCACGCGATCGACAGGGCAGCAAACCAGTGGGCAATGGGCACCGCCGACGAGGGTGCGATGCGGCTGATCTACAGCCGTGGCCGGGAGAGCGGCTCGACGCCCACGGCCTACGTTATGGTCAACGCCTTGCCGCAGCGGGTCGCGACGGTGCGCCGCGACGGGGTGGCCGCGATCACCCTACAGCGCGGGCTGCGTGCCGTCGGTGCCGACGAGATGCCGTGGCTGCTTGCCGGCGCCAAAACGCTGTCTTACGCCGTCAACATGGCCGCCCTGCGGTATGCCGCCCGGCAAGGCTCCGATGACGTGATCTTCGTCAGCTCCGACGGCTACGTCCTGGAAGGCCCGCGCTCAACGGTGGTGATCGCCGCCGACGTCGATGGTGCGCCGGGCCTGCTCACCCCGCCGCCCTGGCACCCGATCTTGCGCGGCACCACCCAGCAAGCGCTATTCGAGGTCGCCCGCGCCAAGGGCTACGACTGCGACTACCGCGCCCTCCGGGTCGCCGACCTTTTTGCCGCGCAGGGGATCTGGCTGGTGTCCGCGATGACGCTGGCCGCGCGCGTGCACACCCTGGACGGCCAGCCGTTGCCCCGGGCCGTCATGGCTGCCGAGTTTGCCGAACTCGTCGACGCTGCGATCGTCAGCGACCGCTGAGGAGTGGCTTGGGAAATGCCCGTGCCGTTATCCGGCGAACCGCGACAGCCGCGCCGACAGCCGCGGCACCAGCCGGCCATCAGCGTCGACACGCTCCTCCACGTAGGCCAAGTCCCCGCCCTCGACGATGCCGTAGAGGCGCTTGGCGCCGCCGACCAGCACTCCGGATTTGCTGCGTGCCAGCACGTCGGTAACCAGCTCCCACGACGACTGCGTGCGCGGGCAGCCGTAGAACAGCTCGACGTAGCCGGCCGAGTGCGCCAGCAGTAACTCGATGGCCTGCGACTCCGTCGGGTCGGAGGGGTCGTTGACGAAGCGCCAGTAGCCGGTCTCCCGGAGGTCCGGTCCCTGGTAGTCCCCGGACGCGCTCAGCCGCCACGATCGAGCTTCCCAGTTCAGATAGTCCCCGCCGTCGTGCGAGACAACGATCTGCTGGCCGAAGCGGTAGTCGCCGTGAGCGTCACGACCTTCACCCTCGCCCCGCCAGACGCCGACCAGGGGCAGCAGCGCCAGCAGGGCATCGTGCAGGTTTGCGCCGTGGCGCAGATTGGCGGTGTCGGCGGGGACCGGGAGATCGTCGAAGACCGGGATGTTGCGGGCCGCGGTCAGTTTGGCGCGTTCCGCCGCAGCGGCGACCGCACGACTGCCCGAGCCCAGAGGGCGGGCCGGCCGGTCGGCATGCTCGTTAGCGGTCACGACTGTCGGTGATGAGTCGGTACAGCGCGTACAGCCCTAACCACGCGATCGCCCCGATCGAGGCGACCAGCATGATCTCGAAAAACAGCACCACGCGACGAGTCTAATCGGCCTGTGGCGGCGCCTGGGTTCGCCGACCGGTTCGTCAGGCGATCTTGATGTCGACCTCGTAAAGACCCGCACCCGACGGTGTCACCACGGCGTCGCCGTTACCGGCCGCCGAGAGCGCGCGCAGCCTCCAGGTTCCGGGCGCGGCGAAAAACCGGAAGTCACCGGTGGCCGACGCCACGACCTCGGCGGTGAACTCGTTAGCAGAGTCCAGCAGCCGAACGAACGCGCCCGCCACGGGCGCACCGGAACTGTCCACGACACGGCCGGTGATCACTGTCTCCTTCTCCAGGTCAACGCTGGCCGGCAGCGTCTGTCCTTGTGTTGGCGGTGTGCACATAGTCAGCTTCCCAACTCGATCGGGACTCCCACCAGGGAGCCGTATTCGGTCCAACTGCCGTCGTAGTTCTTGACATTTCGGTGTCCGAGCAGTTCGCGCAGCACGAACCAGGTGTGCGAGGACCGCTCGCCGATCCGGCAATAGGCGATGGTCTCCTTTGACCCGTCCAACCCGGCGTCGGCGTACAGCTTGGCCAGCTCATCATCGGACTTGAAGGTGCCGTCTTCGTTGGCGGCCTTGCTCCACGGCACGTTGATCGCGCCGGGAATGTGACCGGGCCGCTGGCTTTGTTCCTGCGGCAGATGCGCAGGCGCCAGGATCTTTCCGGAAAACTCCTCCGGGGAGCGCACGTCGACCAGATTCTTGACGTTGATTGCCGCGATCACCTCGTCCCGAAACGCCCGGATGCTGTTGTCCGGCTGCTTCGCCGTGTACCGCGTGACCGGCCGGTTGACCGCGTCAGTGGATAGCGGGCGGCCGTCGAGCTCCCATCTCTTGCGGCCGCCGTCGAGCAGCTTGACGCCGGCGTGGCCGTACAGCTTGAAATACCAGTACGCGTAGGCGGCGAACCAGTTGTTGTTGCCGCCGTAGAGGATCACGGTGTCGTCGTTGGCGATACCGCGCTCGCTGAGCAGTTTGGAGAACTGCTGGGCGTCGACGAAGTCGCGCCGGACTGGGTCCTGCAAATCGGTACGCCAGTCCAGCTTGACCGCGCCGGCGATATGCCCTTTGTCGTAGGCGGTGGTATCCTCGTCCACCTCGACAAAGACGACGCCGGGCGTGTCGAGATTGCTCTCCGCCCAGTCGGCAGAGACCAGGACATCGGAGCGTGCCATGGCGGGTTCCTTTCGGTTGTTTACGGGGAAAACGGGGTTACCCGGGTCGGGCCGGGACACCCCGGCTCCTTCTCGGGCCGTTGGGACTCGCGTCGCGGCCGGGCTCGACCTGGTTGCCCGGCTGCCGCACGCGCGATCGCACGTGGTGCGTCGTCAGCGCGCGCGGCGTGTCGCAGGCGCGCGATGAGGGGGTAGAGCTGACAGCCCAGGCAGATGCCAAAGGCCGCGTTCAGGAAGGCTGCCGCTAGCGCAGCCCCGGTGGCGATGACCCCTAGCAGCGGAATGCCGGCGGCGAAGCCGGCCGTGCCGGCGACCGCGAAGACAAAGCCGAGCAATTGCGCGAACTTCAGCGGGGGCACCGGTTCGCGCTCACCTACTGGGCCCAGCCGAGGCGCAACGGCGGCGCGAAACAACCACCCGTAGGGGTGTCGGCGCGGCCCATAGCGGGCGCCGATGCCAAAGACGGCGGCCTGCAAGGCCAAAACCACGGCGGCGGCCCCGCTGCTGCATCCCGAGATGGCCAACGTCCCCACCAGAACCGCCGCGGTCATCCACGCGGCAAACCGCGGCCCCCGCACGTCTACCTGGGCGATGGTGTTGGTGGTCGACACGCAGCTACTCCTGTTGATACGGGAAGGGAAAGCAGACCACAACGGCTGCTTCGAGCACGGCCCGGAAGGCGCGGCTACTCAGCAGCTACAACAACAACCCGCGACGCGGCACAAATCGATAGCGCGGCGCTTGGTGAGCATGGGCTCCAGGCGGGCTGACACGGCGGACAGCTTACCCAATGAGGTAGCGGTCACGCCAATAGGGGTTTTAGGGCCGACCGCAAATCGTCTGCGCTGGGGACGCCGACGGCGCGGTACCGCTGCCGGCCGTTGGCGTCGAAGATCACCGTCGTCGGTAGCGAGAGCACCGAAAGCCGGCGCGCGGCCAGCGGATTGGCCTGCAAATCGACCTCCACATGGGCCACGTCACCGAGGTCACCGCAGACCTGGCTGACCACCCGGCGCACCAGGGCGCATGGTCCGCACCAGGGGGCACTGAAATGCACGACCGTCGGGCCGGAGTCGGACAAGCCCAGAGTTGCGGGCTCCGCGTCGCTTGGACCCGGGTCTGGAACGGTTTCCCGCAGCCGTCCGGAATGCCGGGTGAGCAGCCAGCCGACCGCGGCCGACAGCGCTCCGGCGCCGACTATCGCGACGATGGCGGTGATCATGACTGCTTAAACTCGTCGAGCGTGATCGTGACCCCCTCGGTGATGCCTTCGATGATGACATCTGAGCCGCGGGCCCCCTGGGCGGTGGGCGCCACCGCGAATGGGAGCTTCTGATCGGGCAACCGCTGGCGGAACGCCGCGAGCACCGCATCCTTCTTATCGACCGGAACTTTCTGGTCGGCGGTGTCCGGGCCGGTCAGGATGCCGGTGGGGGTGAACACCAGGGTGGTTCGGTCGTCGCCGGCCATGGAGAGGTCGACGGACACGCTGACCCGCTTGTCGAAGTTGGCTGACTTCGGCGTTCCGGTAAACACCAGGCCATGACTGCTGGAGATCCCCGACTCGGTGGTGCCGCCGGTGGCGTCGTTGGTTTCTTGCGGCGGTGCTTCGACCATCAGGTCGCTGATACCCAGATACCGCCCCAGGTGAACGGAGTCGATGATGATGCGGCTCTCGAGTTTGCCGACGGGAAGCTTCGCATGAGGCTTGATCAGCCACGATGCATAGGCCAGGTTGATCGAGTGCATGGTGGCCTCGAGTGTGGCCTTGCCGACCATCGCATGGTCGACGGCGTTGGCCTTGATCTCCAGTTCGTTGTAGTGATGGCTGATCGCCTGGGGGATGAACGGGATTCCCAAGATGGCGACAAACGGATCCGATCCCAGGCCGGCGGCCTCCCGCACGGCGCGCGACAGCCGGTATTCGGCATAGATGCTGGTCCCAAAATCCACGACGATGGCCGCGGTGACGGCAACGGCTACCGCGAGCACCGCCCCGGCCACACCCATCAGCACCTTGCGCACCCGCATATTCTGCCGCACGGCCGCCGAACGCCGAACGGGGCTAACGGGCCGCCCGTTGCAAGTGAGTGATCTCTAGTGATCACGCGACTTGCACCCCATCTCGGGGTTGTTCTGCAGCCTTGCGGCTGCGTCCCTTCCGCGCTTCACAGCCACCTGCCGGGCGAGGCCCGGTCTTACGGTCGGCTCCACGCTTGACGGCGGCCCCAACTGGGCCGACGACGCTAACCGTTTCCTCGGAGCGTGCGAGGTTGACCGCGGCGTTGTCGTCACGCTGGTGACGTGCCAAGCAGGCGTCGCATAGCCAATGTTCGTCCCAGCCGATGTCTTGCACATGCCCACATTGATGGCAGGTTTTGCTCGACGGGAACCAGCGATCAGCGACCACCAACTGCGATCCGTACCAGCCCGTCTTGTAGTACAGGTGCCGGCGCGGGGTGCCCAGGGCCGCATCGGAGAGGCCGCGCCGGCGGGCGCGCGCCCCCGACAGGCCCTTTTGCCGCAGCATTCCCGCCGCGTCCAAACCTTCGACAACGATTCGGCCGTGGGTTTTGGCCAAACGCGTTGTCAGGACATGCAGGTGATGGGTGCGGACATCGTTGACCCGGCGGTGCAGCCGGGACAGTTCGGTGGTGCGCTCACGGTAACGGCGTGAACCTTTCACACAGCGCGACCGGGCACGGGAAACATGGCGCAGCTGCCGCAGCGCGGCATCAAGCGGGCGTGGGTTCTCAACCCGCTCGATCACGACACCGTCAGCGTCGGCGACCGTCGCCAGCCGGCGGACCCCGACATCAACACCCACCCGTGAGTCGGGCTGCGCAACCTTGGGTTGCTGCGGGCGCTGCACGAGCACCCGCACACCCGCATCCAGACGGGTGCCATTGCGCCGCACCGTAATCGCCAGCACCCGCGCCCGGCCTTTGGCGATAAGACGCTCGACGCGGCGGGTGTTCTCATGTGTGCGGACAGCGCCGATCACCGGCAGCGTCAGGTGTCGCCGATCGGGCTCGACCCGCATCGCCCCGGTCGAAAACGACACCCGATCGGCGTCGCGTCCCTTCTTCTTGAAACGCGGGAAGCCGACACGCTTGCCGGCCCGCGTGCCCGCCCGCGACGTCTGCCAGTTCCAGTACGCCTCAACCGCGCCGTCGATGCCATCGGCGTAGGCTTCTTTCGAGCATTCCGGCCACCACACAGCCCCGGTCTCGGCGTTGACGCACACCTCGTCCTTGACGATGTTCCAGCGTTTGCGCAGCACCCGCAGCGACGGCTTCGCGGTCGCGATCCCGGTTGCGTGCCACGCTTCGATGTCGGCTTTCAGGGTGGCCACGGTCCAGTTGAACGCCTTGCGTCGGGCGCCAAAATGCCTCGCCAACGCGCGGGCCTGGTCATCTGTCGGGTCCAGCGTGAACCGAAACGCCTGCACACACCAGCCGTCGGGCACCTCGAATCTGGCTATCAGGCCGCCTCCGCGTCATCGGCTGCAGCAGCAGCCACGGCACGACCAGCACGGTTGGCCGCCGCGCGTTTGCCATAGAGTCGAGCGCACATCGAGGTCAGAATCTCTGTCATATCCCGCACCAGGTCATCGTCAACCTCGGCCGAGTCGACCACCACCAGCTCACGGCCCTGGGCGGCGAGTGCGGCTTCGACGTACTCAGAGCCGAACCGGCAGAACCGATCCCGATGCTCCACCACGATTCGCGTCACCGCCGGATCGCGTAACAGAGTAAGAAACTTGCGGCGATGCCCGTTGAGCGCAAAACCAACCTCGGTCACGACCTTGTCGACGGCGATCTGCTGGGTCGTGGCCCACGCGGTCACCCGCGCCACCTGCCGATCCAGATCAGCTTTCTGATCCGCTGACGACACCCGCGCATACACCGCCGTCCGTCTACGCGGGGCCGTCTCGGCTACCGCATCGTTCACCAGAATGAGCCGACCCACTCGCTGCGCCGGGACAGGCAACAACCCAGCGCGAAACCAGCGATACGCAGTCACCCGCGCCACACCGTTTCGCTCCGCCCACGCCGCCAGATTCATGCTTCTGTTCCTACAGCACACCACCGACAACTACCGACCACTCAACCCGCAACAGCTAGCAGCCCTCCGCGGAGCGCAGCGCGGGCCGCCGGACGCCGAGCGGGGCTAATGGCCAGGTGGCACGCTATCGTTAGTTGACCTGCCGTTAACGAGGTAGCCACGAACCGGGAGACAACCGGGAGACGCCTTTCCCGGGCGCTGGAGGGGCCAGTTGGAACTGCTGTTGCTCACCGCCGAGGCGCACGCCGACTCGGTCTTGCCGTCGTTGTCGCTGCTTTCCCACACCGTGCGGACGGCACCGCCCAACGTCTCATCTTTGCTGGACGCAAAAGACGCAGACGTGGTGATCGTCGATGCTCGCCTGGATTTGGCGGCAGCGCGCGGTCTGTGCCGGTTACTGGGCAACACCGCAAGGCTGGTTCCCCTAGTGGCGGTGGTAACCGAGGGGGGACTGGTGGCGGTCAACGCCGATTGGGGGCTCGACGACATCCTGCTTCCCAGCACCGGGCCCGCCGAGATTGATGCCCGGCTGCGGCTCGTGAACGGCCGGCGCAGCGACCTGGCCGGCCAGGAAAGCGCGGACAAGGTGAGCTTAGGGGACCTGGTGATCGACGAGAGCACCTATACCGCGCGGTTGCGTGGCCGTCCGCTGGATCTCACCTACAAGGAGTTTGAACTGCTGAAATACCTGGCGCAGCACGCCGGGCGGGTGTTCACCCGCGCGCAACTGCTGCATGAGGTGTGGGGCTACGACTTTTTCGGCGGCACCCGGACTGTCGACGTCCATGTACGGCGGCTGCGGGCCAAGCTCGGGCCCGAGCATGAATCGTTGATCGGCACCGTCCGCAACGTGGGGTACAAGGCGGTGCGGCCGGTTCGTGGGCGACCGCCCGGCGGGGAGTCCGATAACACCGCAGACACCGAACCCGAACAGAACCGCGGTCACGATCCGCTGGCCCATCCGCTACCCAGTCAGTGACGCGGTATCTGTGGCGCTGCGCCCTGACCGCCGATGAGCAGCAGCAGGTGCGCGAACTTGTCGATATCGCAAGCGAATTCGATGGCGTAGCACCCGTAGGTGAGCAGGTGCTGCGCGAAGTAGCCCACGAACGCACCCAGCATCTGCTGGTCACCGACCCGCAGGCGGACGCCGCAGCCGGCATTCTCATCGGCTACCTCAATCTCAGCTCGCGTGCTGGGGTTGCCCCGATGGCGGAGTTGGTGGTTCACCCGCGGTCTCGTCGGCGCGGGATTGGCACCGCGCTGGTCCGTGCCGCGCTGGCGAAGACGGGCGGGCGGGCGCATTTCTGGGCGCACGGCACCCTGATACCGGCGCGGGCAACCGCTTCGGCGCTGGGTCTGGTGCCGGTCCGCGAGCTGATGCAGATGCGACGCTCGCTGCGCGACATCGGGGACCTGGCGGCCCTCGGCCGGGTACGCGGGGTGCGATTCCGAAGCTACGCGGGCGCGACCGATGACGCCGAGCTGCTGCGGGTCAACAATGCCGCATTCGCCGGTCACCCGGAGCAGGGCGGCTGGGTCGAGGCCGATCTAGCGGAGCGGCGCAGCGAGCCCTGGTTCGATCCGCGCGGACTGTTTTTGGCCTTCGACGAGAAAACGGGCAGGCTGCTGGGCTTTCACTGGACCAAGGTCCATTCCGACCGGCCAGGCCTGGGTGAGGTCTACATTGTCGGCGTCGACCCCGCGGCACAGGGTCGCGGGCTCGGTCGGGCCTTGACGGCGGTTGGCGTCGCGTGGCTGGCGCGCCGGCTGGCCGGTGCGGAGGCACCCACGGTGATGCTCTATGTGGCGTCGGACAACAGGGCCGCGATTCGCATCTATCAGCGCCTGGGTTTCACCCGGCACAGCGTGGATACCGCCTACGCGGCGACACTCGGCGCGGCGAGCTGAGCTGTTTACCCCCTGTTCACCGTCCATGTTGGTTTCGGCCACCAGCGCGACATACGTTCCCGATAGCCCCGGCACGCTCTCGGGCGAATTCGATATCCGAAAAGTCACGTGAAAGCCGGGCGGCCAGCGTAACGAGAGTGAGATCAGGTGAGGCTCAATACGGTTGGCAAAGCAGTCGCGGTGGTTTCGGCGGCGGCGACTATGACGTTGACCGCGTGCGGCAGCGATGACAATGTCGGCGCGGCGGCAACGAGAGCATCGGGGGCGGCTGCGCAGATCAGCTGCGGTGGCAAGAGTGAGCTGACCGCTGAGGGGTCGACCGCCCAACAGAACGCGATCGCGGTGTTCAACCGGGTGTGGGGCCAGCTGTGCCCCGGCAAGAACGTGTCGTACAACCCGACCGGCTCGGGCGCGGGCCGTGAGCAGTTCATCGCCGGTCATGTTGATTTCGCTGGCTCCGACGCGCCGCTGGCCCCCCGGCAGATCGACGCCGCGGTCAAGCGCTGCGCGGGGCATCCTGCTTGGCACCTGCCACTGGTATTCGGGCCGATCGCGCTGGTCTACAACCTGGCAGGCGTCAACCCACTCGTCGTCAACGCCGACGTGCTGGCCAAGATCTTCAGCGGTGCGATCACCACCTGGAACGATCCGGCCCTCACCGCGCTGAATCCCGGGGTTGCCCTGCCCGACGCCGGGATCACACCGGTCTACCGGTCAGACTCTTCGGGTACGACCGACAATTTCCAGAACTACCTGGCCGCCGCTGCCCCCGAGAGCTGGGGCAAGGGTGGCGGCACCGAGTTCCAGGGCGGCGTGGGCGAAGGCGCGCAGAAATCGGCGGGGGTCGTGCAAGCGGTCCGGGCGAGCCCGGGCGCCATCGGCTACGTGGAGAAAGGCTTTGCCGATCAAGCCCGCATGCCCTACGCCCGGATTCACGTCGGCGGCCAGACGGTCCAGCTCACCGAGGAAGCGGCACGCACGGCCATTGACGGCGTTACGTTCGCCGGGAAGGGTGACGATTTGATCTTGGACCTGAGCTCGCTGTACACCGCCAAAGAGCCTGGGGCCTACCCGGTGATGCTGGCGACGTACGAAATCGTCTGCTCGAAGGGCTACGATCCGGGCACCGCTGCCGCGGTGAAGTCGTTTTTGATGGCCGCCGCCAACAATGGCCAAAGCGGCCTTTCCCAGGCCGGGTACGTCCCTTTGCCCAATAACTTCAAACGCCGGCTCGTGGCTGCCATCAACGCGATCCAATAATTCGTATGAAGCAATTGACCTGTCCGTGACGGCGCCGAACGATGAAAGGCAGACCGAAACGTGTGGGAATCGATGGGACCGCAATGAGCACACCAAATCCAGCGGATGCGGGTTCGGCCGATGTCGTCGCTGTGCCCGTTCTTCAGCCCGCCCCTGCGCCACTCAGCCCGTGGGGCAAAGCCAAACCACCCTTGGGCGATCGCATATTTCGAGTGCTGGCAGTGGGCTCCGGTGTCCTGATCGTCGTCCTGATCGGCGCGATCGGCGTGTTTTTGCTGTGGCGCGCGATACCGGCCCTGGCTCGCAACGAAGAGAACTTTTTCAGCTACGGCGGCAATTGGGTCACCACCAACACCGCGGCGATGCACTTCGGAATCCTCGATTTAATCGAGGTGACGGTTTACGTGGCACTGTTCGCGCTGGCTCTGGCGATGCCGATAGCCTTGGGCATCGCAATTTTTCTTAGCCAGTACGCACCGCGGCGAGTTGTCGGGCCGCTGGCCTACATGGTCGACCTGCTGGCCGCGGTGCCGTCGATCATTTACGGCGCCTGGGGCCTATACGTGCTGGCACCACGGTTGCGGCCGATTGCAACGTGGCTCAACGAGAACCTGGGTTGGTGCTTTCTGTTCCGCTCGGGCAACGTGTCGGTGGCCGGCGGCGGCACCATCTTCACCGGAGGGATCGTGCTCGCGGTGATGATCCTGCCGATCATCACCGCGGTCACCCGCGAAGTGTTCGTTCAGACACCCCAGAGTCACATCGAGGCCGCGCTGGCGCTCGGCGCAACCCGGTGGGAAGTGGTGAAAATCGCGGTGTTGCCGTTCGGCCGGTCCGGTTACATCAGCAGCGCGATGCTGGGCCTGGGCCGTGCCCTCGGTGAGACGATCGCGCTGCTGATCATCTTGCGTGGCACCCAACAGCGGTTCGGCTGGTCGCTATTCGACGGTGGTTACACCTTCGCCACCAAGATCGCCTCTACCGCTTCGGAATTCAACGACCAGTACAAGGCCGGGGCCTACGTCGCCGCCGGCTTGGTGCTTTTCGTGCTCACCTTCGTGGTCAACGCACTGGCACGCGCCGCTGCCACCGGGAAAGGAACCCGATGACGTCGATGTTGGACCGCCCCGTCAAGGCCCGGACAATCCCCGGAGTCAGCCGGCATCGCCGCGTCGTCGACCACCTCGTGACCGTGCTGGCCACCCTGTCCATGGCCGTCGCGCTCGTGCCGCTGCTGTGGGTGCTGTACTCGGTGGTCGCCAAGGGCTTTCGGGCAGTCGTCTCCGGTGCGTGGTGGACACATTCCCAGGCCGGGATGACACCGTTCATCACCGGTGGAGGTGCCTACCACGCGATCGTCGGCACCGTGTTGCTGGGTTTGGTATGCGCGATCATCGCCATCCCGATCGGCGTCTTGGTCGCGATCTTTCTGGTCGAATACGGTGGCGGAACCCGCCTGGGCAGACTGACCACCTTCATGGTGGATATTCTCACCGGGGTGCCGTCGATTGTGGCGGCGTTGTTCATCTACGCGCTTTGCGTCGCCACACTGGGGCTTCCCCGCTCCGGGTTCGCGGTGTCGCTGGCATTGGTGTTGTTGATGATCCCGGTGATCGTGCGGGCGACCGAGGAGATGCTGCGGATCGTGCCCCTGGACCTGCGCGAGGCCAGCTACGCGCTGGGTGTGGCGAAGTGGAAAACCATTGCTATGGTTGTGATTCCCACGGGGCTGTCGGGAACTATCACCGGCATTCTGCTGGCACTGGCTAGGGTGATGGGTGAGACGGCACCGCTGTTGATCCTGGTGGGCTACTCGCCGGCGATTAACTTCAATATGTTCACCGGGTTTATGGGCTCGCTTCCGGGAATGATGTATGACCAGACATCAGCCGGTGCTGGCGTCAGTTCGATTCCCACCGAGCGGCTCTGGGGTGCCGCACTGACGTTGATCGTGCTGATCGCCGCGGTCAACGTCACGGCCAGGATAGTCGCTAAAATATTTGCTCCCAAGAGGTTTTAGGGGCTTTCGGTGGCTAAGCGGTTGGATCTAAAGGGGCTCAATGTCTATTACGGATCGTTTCATGCGGTTGCCGATGTGTCCTTGTCGATTCTGCCGCGCAGCGTGACCGCGTTCATCGGCCCGTCGGGCTGCGGGAAGACGACGGTGGTGCGCACCCTCAACCGCATGCACGAGGTCATCCCGGGCGCTCGGGTGGAGGGCACGGTCCTGCTCGACGACCAGGACATCTACGCGCCCGGTGTAGACCCCGTTGGTGTGCGCCGGGCCGTCGGGATGGTGTTTCAGCGACCGAACCCGTTTCCCACCATGTCGATTCGTGACAACGTGGTGGCCGGGCTAAAGCTGCAAGGGGTGCGCAATCGCAAGGTGCTGGATGAAACGGCGGAATACGCGCTACGAGGCGCGAACCTCTGGAACGAGGTCAAAGATCGATTGCACAAGCCCGGGGTTTGGTTGTCGATGGGGCAACAACAGCGGTTGTGTATCGCGCGGGCCATCGCCGTTCGACCCGATGTGTTGTTGATGGACGAGCCGTGTTCCTCGCTCGACCCCATCTCAACCATGGCGATCGAGGACCTGATCGCAGAACTCAAGCAGGAATACACCATCGTCATCGTCACCCACAGCATGCAGCAGGCCGCGCGGGTAAGCGACCAGACCGCCTTCTTCAACCTGGAAGCGGTCGGAAAGCCGGGCCGGCTGGTGGAGATCGATAACACCGAGAAGATCTTCTCCAACCCCACCCAGAAGGCCACCGAGGACTACATTTCCGGACGCTTCGGTTAACCGGGGCGTGATCGCCCCGGATGGGGGGCCTACCCTGAGGCCGGCACCTTGTCGTCCTCGGGGAAGCGGCCCGTCGCCTGGAACACAACCCGCCGCCCCACTTCGACGGCGTGATCGGCGAACCGTTCGTAGAACCGGCCCAGCAGCGTCACGTCGACGGCCGCCGCCACGCCGTGTTTCCATTCGCGATCCATCAGCACCGTGAACAGGTGGCGGTGCAAATCGTCCATCGCTTTGTCTTCGTCGCGGATTTGGGCGGCCTTTTGGGGGTCACGAGTCAACAGGGCCTCCTGGGCACTGTTACCTAATTCGACCGCAACCCTTCCCATTTCGGCGAAGTAACCGTTGACCTCTTCGGGCAGCGCGTGTTGGGGATGCCGACGGCGGGCGATCTTGGCGACGTGCAGGGCCAGCGCGCCCATCCGGTCGATGTCGGCGACCATCTGCAGAGCGCTCACGATCGCGCGCAGATCACCGGCGACCGGCGCCTGCAACGCCAGCAGCACGAAGGCGCTTTCCTCGGCGCGGGTGCTCAGCTCCGAGATCCGATCGTGGTCGGAGATAACCTGCTCGGCCAGCACCAGATCGGCCTGCAGCAGTGCCTGCGTTGCCCGTTCCATGGCAACCCCGGCCAGCTCACACATCTCGCCGAGCAGACCGGTCAATTCCGAGAGTTGCTCTTGGTAGGCGGCCCGCATGTGGTCCAGGGTACGTGGTCAACCGTCGGCGGTGCAGCACGTGCGCGATGAATTACCGATGAATGTCGGCAACGGAGCAGCTCCACCGTGGTACCGGTCGTCGGCGGGGCTACTTGCAGGTGGTGTCGGCGGCGTTGGTGACGGTCAGATCCTCGGGCAGCTTGGCCGGTGCGCTGCCGGGGTTGCGGTCGACGAGCACCCGCACCGACGAGCCGCTCGGCGGGGGAGCGGTAATCGAGGAGAAGTCCGGGCCCAGCACCACCTGAACGACGTGGCCGCTCCCGGTGGCCCGTTCGATTTTGGGATTGGCCAGCGTCGATGCCACCGTGACCGCCGCCTGCTCGTTGCCGGGTGAGAAGAACACCGTGGTTGATTTCAACGGGCTGGGGTAGTCATCCGGGGCCAAGACCTTAAAGCCGCGGCGAGCCAACTCGTTGGTGGCGGTGGTGGCCAGGCCGGACTTGCCGGTGGAGTTGGACACCTGCACCGTGACGTCCTGCGGAGCGGTGGTCACCGCCTGGAGCTGTTCGGGACTTTCGGGGTGGTGCGTCGGTGGTGTGCCGGCGGTCGATTTGGTGGCCGGCGCCGATCCCGCCGGCTCCGATCCGGGGCTCTGGGCGTTCTGATCGTTTTCTTTGGGCAACGGATCGTCGTTGATGATGGCGTCGAACAGCGCCCGCATGTCGGCCGTGCGGGGTGGCTCGTTGCCGTTCTCGTCGGTTTCGCCGGTTGGGACGGTCACGAACGTGATGTGCCCGGCGGTCACCCCCTGCATCGACTGGCCGAGGTCCACCAGATCTTTGGTCTTGACGTTGTCGACGTAGCTTTCGCTGATGAACATGTTGACGACGTTGTTGAGCTTGGTGAGGCTGGAAAAGGTGTTCTTGGAGATCAGTGAGCGCAGCAGCGAGGACAAGAACCGCTGCTGGCGTTTGATGCGGCCATAGTCGCCGTTGTCCTCGGTGGTGACCGAGCGAGCGCGCACATAGTTCAGCGCGGTTTGCCCGTCGATGACTTGACGTCCGCTGTGGGCGAGCACCGTGCCCAGCTTGTAGTCCTGCAGTGGGGCCGGGGTGCACACCTCGACGCCGCCGAGCGCGTCGACCATCTTGGCGAAGCCGACGAAGTCGATGGCGATGAAACGGTTGATGGAAAGGCCGGAGAGCTTCTGGATGACCTTCACCAGGCACTTCGGGCCGCCGAACGCGTAGGCCGAGTTCAGCTTGGTCTCGGTGTAAACGTATCGGGGGCCGTATTTTCCGGTGTCCGCGTCGTAGAGCGGACCGTAGGCGCCGGTGTCCGGATTCCAGGCCTCGCACCGAGTCGGGGTGATCGCGAGGTCACGCGGGAACGACACGGCGACAACACGTTTGCGGCTCGCGGGAATGTTGACCAGCATGACGGTGTCGGATCGGGAGCCCCCGGTTTCTTCGGTGTCGCCGGCGCCCATCTGACTGTTCGCCCCAGCGCGGCTGTCGACGCCGACGATCAAGAAGTTCTCGTCGCCGAGCTGCGCGCCGGGGTCGACGATGTCGTGTGACTGCGGGTCCAGCGCGACGACCGTGTTGAGGCGATTGTTCTTCGAGGTGCTCCATTGCCATGCCCCGCCGGTCAGGGCCAGCGCCGCCACCGCAAACAACGCTGCTATCGCTCTGCCGGCCAGCAAGACCGGGCGGCGCCGGGGTGCGGCTTTGGGTTCGGGTGGCGGCTCCTGGGTAGCCGCCGCCCGGATGCGCACCGGCGCCACCCGCGCCGATGCCGTCGGCAGCACGGCGGTTTGCCCGGGTTCGCGGTGGTACTGGGGGTCATCCGGGTAATCGGCGGGGTCGAGATCGGCCGGATCCGAGAGGGGGTCGGGGCCGTCAGGCGACGGGGTGATCGTGCGACCCGTGCGTTGCGGGCCATCTGGTCGGAACGATCCTCGCGGCCCGGTGTCCACTGGTTCGGCGTCCGGCACGGCGCGGCGATGTCGGGGCTGGCCGGCGGCCGGGCTCCCAAGCTTGGCGATCAGGTCGGCGACCGTGAGCTCACCGGTGGTGTGGCAGCCGGAGGCCCGGGTGTGGCCCTCTCCCCGGTCGGGCGCGGCGGCCTCCAGCCGTTGGCGGGTACCGGCGAAACCACGTGACGGGACCGCGGCGAATCGTTCCCAGGGCGCGGCGCCCAGCGATCGCCGCGGGGTGCGGGCGAACCGGTCATCCGCGTCGTCGGCACCGGGTGCGCGCCCGCGATCGGCGAAGGCGTCATGGCCGTCACTCATCGCCTGCCGGCCCCCGAAACCGCCCGCCGCTTCCGTGCGCACAACTGCGCAGTGCCGCCAACCACGCCATCCTCAGGTCGCGCCTAGCCGTCATGCTCGAGCGTGCGGCGCGGACAGCGCACCACCGCCGGAGCGAGTTGCAACAAATACCACATGGTACTGAGACTTCCACGGCGCCGCGACGTCGAGACCATCGCCGTTCAGCCACCGGAGTGCATGATGTCCGCCCGGCTCGGCACCGTGCAGTCATCGCGGTCGTTCAGCCAACCCTCGGGCAGGGCCACGCGCGCGGGTGAGCCCTGCCGGCCCCGCGGCCCGTATCCCGCGGCGGGAAACGGCGCGTTGGCGTCCAACCGGCTCAGCAGCAGCTCGAGCTCGTCGAGTGTGTTAACCAGCGCCAACGCCCGCCGCAACGCCGATCCCACCGGAAAGCCATGCAGATACCAGCCGATGTGCTTACGCAGATCACGCATCCCCTTGTCTTCGCCGAAATGCGCGGCCAGCAGGGCGCCATGCCGGCCGATGATGGCGGCTACCTCGCCAAGCGTCGGCGGGGCCGGTGCCGCGCCGCCGGTGAAGGCGGCCGACAGCTCCGCGAAGAGCCATGGCCGACCCAAGCACCCGCGGCCGACGACGACGCCGTCGCATCCGGTGACGGCCATCATCGCCAGCGCATCGCTGGGGGTGAAAATGTCCCCGTTGCCCAGCACCGGGATGGTGGTTACGTGTTCTTTGAGCCGGGCAATCTGTGACCAGTCAGCGGTCCCGGAGTAGCGCTGCGCCGCAGTACGGGCATGCAGAGTGACCGCCGCCGCGCCCTCGTTTTCGGCGATGTGACCCGCCTCGAGGTGGGTGTGGTGGTGATCGTCGAGACCGATCCGGAATTTGACGGTCACCGGTATCTCGGTGCCCGCGGTGGCCCGGACGGCCGCCGCGATGATCTGCCCGAAAAGCCGCCGCTTGAACGGCAGCGCCGCGCCGCCGCCGTGGCGGGTGACCTTGGGCACCGGGCAGCCGAAGTTCATGTCGACGTGGTCGGCCAGGCCTTCGTCGGCGATCATTTTGACGGCCGTGTACGCCGTGGCGGGGTCAACGGTGTAAAGCTGCAGCGATCGCGGTGACTCCCCGTCGGAGAACGCCGTCATCCGCATCGTGGCGGGATGGCGTTCGGCCAGGGCGCGCGCGGTCACCATCTCGCAGACGTACAGCCCGCTGACCGTGCCAACCTTGGCTTGCTCGAGCTCACGGCACAGGGTCCGGAATGCGACGTTGGTGACCCCGGCCATGGGGGCCAGCACCACGGGGCTGCGCGGCGCGATCGAGCCGATTCGCAACGGCGCTACCGGCGGCTCATCGTGAGCTTGCCCTCGGTTCTATGCAGCTCGTAGGCGGTCATCTTCTTGCCCGTGCGGGCTTCCCGCTCCAGTTGGCGCCGCTTGGAGACCTCGAACTTCTCGCAGGCCACCTCGAGTTCCTTCATCAGCACGGCAAGGTCATCGCGCAACTCGGCTGCCTTGCCGGTGAAGTCCTCACGCTCGAAGATGCGCCACTTCTTCAGCACCGGCATCACCACCTCGTCGAGGTGGATGCGCGGGTCGTATACGCCGCCGACGGCGATCATCACCGCCTTGCGGCGAAACTCCGGCACCGTGAACCCGGGCATCTTGAAGTTGCGCAGAACGCGGTGTAACGCCCGCATCGCCTTGTTCGGCGCGATCTCCAGGCCGGCTTCGCTGAGGTCGCGGTAGAAGATCATGTGCAGGTTCTCGTCGTGCGAGATCCGGGCCATCAGCTGGTCGGCGACCTTGTCGTTGCATGCTTTGCCGGTGTTGCGGTGTGAGACGCGGGTGGCGAGTTCCTGGAACGTCACGTAGAGAATCGAGTCGAAGATGTTCTCGGCGAACAGGTCACCCTGGTGGTTCTGGCCCGGGCTGAAGCCGCGGTTCACCACCTCGATGCGCAACTTCTCCAGCTCGACGGGGTCAACGGCGCGGGTTACCACCAGGTAGTCGCGCAGCGCGATCCCGTGCCGGTTCTCCTCGGCGGTCCAGCGGTTCACCCACTGACCCCAGGCGCCGTCCATGCCCATGCTCATCGCGATCTCGCGGTGGTAGGAGGGCAGATTGTCCTCGGTCATCAGATTTTGGACCATCGCCACCTGCGCGACGTCGGAAAGCTTGGACTGCTCAGGGTCCCAGTCCTGCCCGCCCAGCGCGTAGAAGTTCTTGCCGTCCGACCACGGGATGTAGTCATGCGGGTTCCAGTTCTTGTGCATGCTCAGATGCCGGTTGAGGTTCTTCTCGACAACGGGCTCGAGTTCACGCAACAGGTCCAGGTCTTGCGGGTCCGGCACGGCGCCTCCCTTTATCTGTGTCTGTTGGTGCCAGTCAATATATCTGTGTATTCCGGTAGCATACAAGTTCGGCCCGCTGTCGGCGTGCCGAGCAGTCGCAAATGTCTCCGACACGCCGAGGGAAAAGGGGCTTTTGCGACTGCTCGCCCTAGCAGGTCGCGGCGCGGGTGAGCAGCATGTCGACGCAGTAGTCGATGAACTGGCTGCGGGTGGCGGCCAGCCGCCCGTTCAGATATGCGGTGAACAGGGCGGTCAGCCCGCCGATCAAGCTGGTGGCGACCATGCTTTGCAGCACCGGGTCGCCGATTCGGGTCAGCCTGCGCTGCAGCAATTCGATGAAGTTGGGCATCCATTCGGCGCCCGAGCGGGTCAGCACCGGTTCCACCGCCGGTGCCAGCAGCAACACGCGCCCCCGAACCGGATCGTCCACCATCAGCGTGACGAACCGTTCCACGGCCTCGCGCGCAGTGCCCGCCGAGTCCAGAGCCGCCATCGCGCGCCTACACACATCGTCGTATACCGCACGCACGAATTCGTCACGGTCGGCGAAGCTTTCGTAAAAGTAGCGCTCGGTTAGGCCCGCCTCGCGACAGACGGCACGGACGGTCAGCGCCGGGCCGTTCGTGCCGCCCAGCAGCTGCACCCCGGCGGCGATGAGCCTGTCTCGGCGCAATGCCTGGCGATCTTCCAGAGGGACTCCGGACCAGCGACCCCCTCGTTGACCGGACGGCACATCACTCCTCAGCAACACTCCTCACCGTGTCTCACCGTGGTGTGTCGGCGAGAAACCTCGCCAATGACTCAACATACGTCTAGGCGCGCTCGCCGGCCAGCATGGGCACCGCCGAGGATCGGGCCCCCACACCGGGGTATCCGCGGGGCGCACCGGGCCCGCCCGCGCATCCCCGGGGCGCCCAGCAGAGCTGCGGCCCACCACCTGGTCGCCAGGTCCGGCGCGACGGCGCGGGATTACCCGTGGGTGTGGTTGTGGGCTTCCTCCACCCCCGACTGGTGCACGTGCGCATGGGTGTGCTGGGTCCCGTCGTCGTGGGTGTGAGTGTGCTCGTGCTCGACATGCTCGTGCTCGTGGGCGGTGTGGGCGTGGACGTGGGAAACGCCACCGTGCTGATGGTCGTGCGAGTGCGGCGCCTCGTGGGTGTGCTGTGTGGTCATGATCATCCTTTCCTTCTATCCTTGTGTCTGACTTACGATCTGGCGATCTAACGATGTGATGGATGTTGGCCGGCCACGATAAGCCATGGCCGTCGACGGGTCAGGCCGGCGCATGAGTGGCTCACCGGCTTTGCACGGGTTGGGCATCGGCATGTAGGGCAACTGCGTGCAGGCCGGCATCCAGACCGGACTGGCTGCGGTGGTGCCGTGGAACCCCGGGACTGGCGTGCTCGGCATTGCAGACCGCATCGATGACCAGTTGGCGCACGTGGTCGTTTTCCAGGCTGTAGAAGATCGTGGTTCCCTCTCTACGGGGGCGCACCAGGCGGGCCATCCGCAGCTTCGCGAGGTGCTGTGAGACCGACGGCGCGGGCTTGCCGACGTGTTCGGCGAGCTCGTTGACCGACATTTCGCGGTCGGTCAGCGACCACAACACCTGCACGCGGGTCGGGTCGGCCAGCATCCGGAACACCTCAACGACCAGGCTGACCTGATCCTCAGGCAACCTCCGTTCTTTATTATCTGCATGCATACGAAGATAATAGCAAAGCGGTTGCCGTTGTCAAGGCCCGCGCGGAAGTCGTCGCCGCACTCAAGGGCCCGGTGCGGAAGTTGTTGCCGCTGTCAAGGGCCGGGTGCGCCGGTGCGCCGGTGCGACATCCGCGGCAAGCCGCCGAGCCGCCGTTTGGTGAGGCCCCGGACTTCCGGGGGCCTCGAGCGGGATCAGTGCAGCCGCGGCAGCACCTTCGTGCGATAGAACTCGATAGCGGTTTTCGGATCTCGCTGGGCAAAGTGCATGAAAGGCGTTGCGCCGGAGTCGAGAACAGCCTGCACCGCGGCAATGTGAGTGGCCGGGTCGGTGCCTGTCGTCCAGCCGGCTATCACCTTATCCAGCGGGTTGGCCTGGGCGGCCTGCTGGATGGCGACGGGGTTGGGTTGGTCGACGGCGCCGGCGGTGAACCGCCACAGCTCGGCACCGTGGAGGATTTCGTCGTGGTCCCCCACGACGGCGAACATCTCGGCTCGCTTACCCAGGGTGGCGGGATCACGGCCGGACTCCTGCGCGCCCCGGGTGAACGCGGCCACCAGCTTCGGGTTTTTGATGTCCGGAGCCTCGCTGATCCAGCCATCGCCGTAGCGCCCGGCCAGGCGCGCGCTTTTCGGGCCGCTCGCGGCCACGAAGATCGGTGGCGGTGACGCCGGCAGGTCGTAGAGTTTAAGCTGGTCGGTCTGAAAATAGCGGCCCTGAAACGAAACTCGCTGACCACTCCACAGTTGGCGGATTAGCTCGATGGCCTCGACCAAGCGGTCGTGACGCTCTTGGTAGGACCCGAACTGGTTGGTGGCGGCCTGTTCGTTGAGTCGCTCTCCGGTTCCGACGCCGAGGAAGACGCGCCCGGGGTAGAGGACCGCGAGTGAGGCGAACGCCTGGGCGACCGTCGTGGGGTTGTAGCGATAGCTGGGGCAGGTCACACCGGTGCCGAAGGGCACATGGCTGGCTCGCTGGCCCACCAGCGCCAAGGTGATCCAGGGAAACATCGAGTGGCCCTCGTTGTCCTGCCACGGCTGGATATGGTCGCTGGCCCACAGGCAGCGGAACCCGGCCTGCTCGGCGGCCTGGGCCTGCTCGACCAGTTCGGTCGTCGGGAATTGCTCGTGGGATAGCACAAAACCCACAACCGGGCCCGGCGGCGGTGGCGAGCCGGCGGGGGTGGCCGGCTTGGTGGCGGGTCTTGCACCGCAGCCGGCGCCCATAGCGACGACGCCGGTGGCGCCCACCACGCCGCACCCCGCCGTGAGCCTTCCGAACGTGCGCCGTGACATATGTCCCATGGGGCTGGCTTACCCACCAGCCGACCCGACGTCAAGGTCGCGACGTGACCGTCCGGTGATCGAGGCGGGTGGTCGCCCAGCCGCCCAGCGACGCGTTGCCCGGGTCGAGCGCGGCGCGGGCGCCACGGTGCCCCCACCAGGACTCGAACCTGGGACCTGCGGATTAAAAGTCCGTAGCTCTACCAACTGAGCTATAGGGGCCGCGACCGTCAGGATACTGCCGTCGGAGCGGAGTTGGTTTGAGAGTTGGGTCGACGGTGGCCTAAGCTGGCTTGGCTCCCAACGTACCCATGTTGCGAGTACCCCGGAGAGATTCGGTTCTGGCCCCCTTCGTCTAGACGGCCTAGGACGCCGCCCTTTCAAGGCGGTAACGCGGGTTCGAATCCCGTAGGGGGTACCGCGACGCGGCGACGCGGAGCAAACATTTAACAATTATGACAAGGCCCTGTGGCGCAGTCGGTTAGCGCGCCGCCCTGTCAAGGCGGAGGTCGCGGGTTCAAGTCCCGTCAGGGTCGCCGTCACGGCCTGGCACATGGTGCCTTCCGGCCAGGTAGCTCAGTCGGTATGAGCGTCCGCCTGAAAAGCGGAAGGTCGGCGGTTCGATCCCGCCCCTGGCCACCGGGGTCGACCTGCATAGACACGGTTTATGCACTCGGTGGTTGGTTTAATTCGTCCGGTTCTTGTCCGGTCTTCCGTGTGTGAATCTCGGTTGCGTGAAGCTGATCGAGGTTGGTGGCGACCTGGTCGAGTTCATCGGCATAGAGGTCGCTGTAGATGTTGGCGGTGACGGTCGGTGTGGAGTGGCCCATGGTTTTCTGCACGTAGCGAAGGTCGGCACCGGACTTTCGGGCCAGGCTGGCGTAAGTGTGTCGTAGGTCGTGGATCGTCAGCGGGGCGAGGCCGGTCTTCTTGAGGGCTTTGTTCCAGTGCGTGTGCCGGCGCCAGTTGTTGGATCGCAATAGTTTTCCGTTGGGTGAGGTGACGGCGGGCTCGTCCAGGGCGCGGCCGGTGATTCGCCGTTTGAAGATGTCGACGACGACCTGGGGGAGCGGGATGGTTCGGATGCCGGCGCGGGTCTTCGGAGGCCCGATGACGATTCGGCCCTCGACTTCTGGCGCTGCCCTTCGGACATAGAGCCGGCGGGCGTTGAGGTCGATGTCCTTGACGCGAAGGCCGACGAGTTCGGACCAGCGCAGGCCGGTGTAGGCGAGGATCGTGACAACGTCGCCTTGATCGCCGCACTCCGTGGCGAGCATCTGAACCTCCTGAGCGGTCAGGTATCGGTGACGCTCCCGCTCGGGGATGCGTCCCGCTGAGACGCCGACGGCGGGGTTCCGGTGGATTCGGCCGTCCTGGTGAGCGACATCGAGAATCGACCGGAAGAGTCGCAGCGTCGACACCTTTGCCCACGGGCCGACTGTCAGGCCGTCAACGAACGCCTGAACGTCGGCGCGGGTGATTTCGTCGACCGGGATGTGTCCGAACCGCGGCGCGATCCGCAGCTCCCAATGTTGTGTATAACCGCTCCATGTCTTCGGCGACACAGCCGGCTTTTTGGAGTCGGAGAACTGTGTCCAGATCCTTTTGAGTGGCGTCCGACCGAGGCGGGGATCGAACCGACGCGCACCGGCCTCATTGTCGCGTTCGGATTTGAACGCCTTCGCCTCGCGCAAAGTCGAAAAGGTGGCCGAGGTCTCGACCCAGCCTGACGGTGCGTCGGGATCACGGATTAGGTACCGGACTTGATAGCGAGGCTCCCCGGCCGCGTTGAGGCGCTTTCGGATGCCGCGCGGGGTGTTGCCTGCCATTACCGGCGCACCTGCTTGAGCCAGGCCCGGACTTCGGCGCAGTCCCAGCGGCGCACCCGCTCTGACAACGTGTAGCAGGGTGGGCCGATCTGCTCGCCGGTCGTTTCGCGGATCGCCGCCCAGCGGTTAAGCGTCGCGGCTGAGACACCGAGCAGCGCCGACACCTGCTCTGCGGTCAGCAGCTCAGGAAAGCTACCTGCGGCGACGAGGGCCTCCCGGAGGCCGTTAGTGACCATCGCTTCACCTCATTGCACGGATCGAGTCGAACCAGGCTCGTGTGCGAGGCAATCCGGCATCGGTGTCGGCTTGACCGCCGGTGATTCCCCACAAGTCGAACGCCCACCGTTGCAGTGCCGAGACCGTTGTCTCGTCGCATCGCTGGAGCTCGGCGTCATCACCGAGGACCAGGGCGGTGCCGACGACTTCACCGCGCGACCAGAGCCGCCGGTACTCATCCCATCCGTGTCGGCGGACCAGATTGGCACGGTGGATCAATTCTTGAGCTTGCCGCGCCAGTTGATCCTGATCGGGTGGCTCGAAGATCGCCCAGTTGTCACTCATTGCGTTCTCCGGTTGTCTGTGACCGTCCGTATTGCTTTGCAGTGGTACGGATTTGGTCATCACTCCAAAAGTCAGATCGCACCTTGGTCACATGGCCGTCCTCGGCAATGACGTAGCCCGTGCCGGGCGCACTGGGGCTGATCCGGTGTGCGGGTGCGGCATCGGCCATGCCGTCGCCGAGAACCATCGCCACCTCGTCGCGGGATCGCAGTCGAAGCGCGATGGTTTGGGTGAACAGCCCCCGCATCGGCAGGACTTCTTTGCGGGGGTCTTGCAGGAAAGCGGCCACGACGATGCCCAGGGCGCGCCCCTTCGTGAGAATCCGCGACAACGAGGCGGCGGCTTCTTTACGCAGGGTCGGGTCGCTCATGTACGCGGTCACTCCGGCCAACTCGTCGATCAGCAGGACCACGAGAGGTGAGGCCTGGGTCGGACGGTGCTCGCGTGTGCGACCTGCCATCGCCGCGCCGCGGTTGTCCATCAACTTCTCCAGCGCGGCAAGGGTTTGCACGGCATCGACCTCGGTGGTGGCGATCTTGGTGAACAGACCGGAGCCGACCGACAACTCGATGCCGTACTTCAGATCGATGCCCACCAGGCGCACCAGGCCGGCGGCAACAGCGGGACCGAGCCCACCAGCGATGCCCCAGAACACCGAACCTTTGCCTGCACCTGAGCAGCCCACGGTAAGGGTGTGCCGGCCGCTCACAGGCAGGATCCAGGCGGACCCGTTTTCGCATCGCCCGAGTGCTACTCGTGTTGCTTCCACTGCCGCCGGTGGAGCAGCGGTACGTACCGTCGACAACTGCTCGCGCATGACCAGCTCGATCCGAAGCGTGCCGGGCGAAACGACAACCGACCGCGCCGAGTGTGCGCCCGCAGCATCGCGTATCGCGGGAACGGCGCGCTCCAAATCTTCGACGGTCTGCCCCATCCTGGCCCGCACCGTCAAACGCAGACTGGTGGGCGATACGTCCGTGCTCACGAGCTTCGGATGAAACCAACGCGTCGATATGACCTGCCGTCCCTCTTTGTCGCGGCGAGTGACCTGCTCGGAGGCGGACAAGCCGCAGCGCTTGCACAGCTTCTGCCACGAGATGTGCACCCAGAGCCGCCAACGCAGAAGCCGGGCGGGTGTCGCGAAGTGTTTCTCGTAGGTTTCCGGTGAGTGCAGCCGCCAGTAGATGAGAGCAGTGGCGATGACGCCCATGATGACCGCCGCCCACAGGGCAAAGTTGGTGAGGAAGTCCAGCAGGTGGTCGAAGGGATGTGGGGTGTCGGTATCGACCGGCGCGAACGGATCGGGATTCATGCTGATGCCAGGCTCGTGTTCGAAGCAGCCGAGGACTTGCCTGGTGCGGTCATGCCCGAGGCGCGGAACGACCACGCGATCCGGGAGAAATCGCCGGACCGCTCGATGTAGGGCAGGGCCATCGGGCCCTCGAACACCACAGGCGTGAGCGGTGTCCCGCTGGAGTTGGTGGGAACGACCGGTTGCGTTTGCGCGGCGAACTTGACGGTTACCGTGCGGCTGCGCTTCGGTGCGGACGGATCGCCATCGAGCACCTCGACCTGCCACATCGGCGAGCCGCTGTCGCGGTCGGTGGCCTGTACGCGGTTGTCGCCGGATGACTTGTCGAAGTCGATCATCGGCGTCACCTCTGAGACGAGGAACGCGCCGTACGGGAACACCTGGTCGTGGGTGAGGTGAAGCCATTTGGGGATAGACATGGGGAGGCCTTTCAGTAGTCATATGAACTAGATGACTAGGTACCATAGTCGTCTAGAGGAGTATGCCAAGTGATGGGAGTTTTTTCTTGTTTCGTTTGGGCTCAGCGTGCGGGGAACTCGTATTCGAGCAGGTAGGCCGATGCGACCTTTACGGTGTCGCAGACCTCGACTGCCACGTCGTTGGTGTCGTAAGCCGTCCGCACCACTGTCAGAACAGGCACTCCGGCCGGGAGCTGCAAGGCCCGGCGTTCTTCGGGGGTGGGCATACGCGCGCCGACCTCCTCGGTGAAGCGAGCGAGTTTGTGACCCTCCTCTTCGAGTCGGGCGTAGATCCCGCCAGGTCCAGTGTCGACCTGTTCGATCTGGGTCCCTCCGGCAAATTCCGCAGGGATGTAGGAGACTGCTGTCTCGATTGGCCGACCATCGGCAAGGTAACGTCGCGATCGCACGACAACGTCATCGTCTGGTGATAGCCGAAGTCGTTCGACGACATCGGAATCGGGCTTCACGCGGGTCACGGTGATGTGGTCGACTTGTGGTGTGAAACCGGACTTCTCCGCTTCGACCGTGAACGCGGACTTGCCGGCGGCGCGATGTTGGCGAGCGAACCGGTCAGATGCGAGGCGGCGAATCGGGGGCGAGGGCCGGACGAATACTCCGCGGCCGTGTTCGGAGACCACCAGTCCCTCTGAGCGCAGTTCTTGGACGGCTTGGCGCACTGTCATGCGGGCGACCCCGAAGTGCTCGATCAGGGCAGCCTCTGACGGCAGACGTTCCCCCGCGGCCAGCTGGTTTGAATTGATAGCTTCGCGCAACATGCTGGCGATTTGCCGATATGGCGGCCTGTCGTCCGCGCGGTCGATCTGGCCAAGTTGCAGCACCGTGAGCCTTCCCTTGCATGTCTAGACGACTAGTCTATGAGAACGACACGCCGATGTCACGACTGGAGTCGGACGCAGAGGATGGAGTCTCGCTTGGCAGCCACGCCGAAACACTCGGTCAGCGTCGCCGGCATCGTGGTCCGCGACGATGGCCGGGTCCTGGTCATCAAACGCGATGACAATGGTCACTGGGAAGCGCCGGGCGGTGTGCTCGAACTCGACGAATCGTTCGAGGCTGGCGTTCAGCGGGAGGTGCTGGAAGAGACAGGACTTGAGGTGACTGTCGAGCGCCTTACGGGTGTCTACAAGAACCTGACTCAAGGCATCGTTGCGTTGGCGTACCGCTGCCGGCCAGCCGGGGGAGAGCCACACACGACCGAGGAAGCTCGTGAAATCCGTTGGATGACAAGGGAGGAAGTACAGTCGGCGATGGTACCGGCGTTCGCTATGCGTATCTTGGATGCGTTCGAGCAAGCGCCCCAGTCGCGGGCGCATGATGGGGTCAATCTCATATAGGCGGTGCCGGGTTTCATGCCTTTACATTTCTCCGCCGACCAGGCGGCGCAGCGGGCCGGAGCGTAATGAGGCGTCACGCGGAGACGGTGTTTCGCACTTCGCCGTGATTGTTTCTAGGCCTCTTTGGCCACGACTGTGTCGTACAAGCCAAAGTGACTGAGACCTTCGTGGCTGTCGATGTACAGCAAACCGAAGACCACGGGCACAATGCGCTCGACACCGCCCAGTTCGCCCAAGCTCTTGCCAAGCCGTTCTCGGCGGCTAGTGGCCACGTTGTCAGGCATCAGTACCTTCCACTCATCGACGTATGACCTTAAAGGGAGGTGTTCCTCCTCGATCTTGTTGATCACCGCGAACTTGACCGAGTTGAGCCTCCGGTACGCGCGGAGAAGGAGGCACCAGCACACGGACCCCGCGACACCAGCCACGCACACTGCGATGAACCGCACGGTGGAATCCGGCTGCGTGGTTGACAACCCGACGACCGCAACAAGGGTGGTATTAACGGTAAGAAAGAAGGCATTGGCCAGCGCCCGCCGGGCAGAGACACGGTCCGCCATCTCGACCGCCAGCTTGTAGATGTCCAGCACCCGCGGGTCAGGCAGTGCTTCACCTGATCCATTCATCGCGCACCGTGCACAAGCTTCTTGAGGTTCTCCCAGGTCCAGTCGTACATCCTGTCGGTCGTCCTCGCCGTTGTCGGACGTGTTGAGCCTTGCTGGTATCCGGCGAGGAGGAAGTAGTCCACGGCCTCGGCCTGGGCGATGCCCAGCTCAACGCCAACACCCGTCGCATGGTGTGTGTACTTGCCGCATAAGACGATCACCAACCCGCTCGCCCGGATGCGGCGTCGTGCCTCTTCGCGCCACGTCGGAGAGGCCGTCTTGATGGACCAGTCATGCACGGCGAACGGCGAGTCAGGATTCTTTGACTGGCCGATCAGCAGGTCCTTCAACCGCGCGTCGTTGTCGTAGTCGAAGCTGATGAAGGCTCGTTGCACCACGGCGTGCTCCCCTCGGCTGAAAGTCCTCCCGGCATTGCGGCCGGCTTACGGCCAAACACTGCCAGCGGCCACCGACAAGATGAGGCCTGCCATCTCCGCTGTTGTTTTGGCGACGCGAAGGGTGCACAAGTCGAATCCAACGTCTGCTCAGCCAGCGTCTTGCGGCTGCCGCGGTTCGTCTGTGCGTTGCAGTGCCTGAGTTGCACTTCCGAAGCGCTCGCCCAGCCGGCGACGGGCGGCGCGTCGGCGTCTGCGGTTGCATATGGTCTCCGCCGGCGATACTCGGTCAGCTGCCGCGATTACTAACGCCAGGACGCTTTCGTTGTACTGATCGGCGAGCACCCGGATGCCTTCAACGTAGTGCTCTATCTCCTCAGGGCTTTGCAT
Organism: Mycobacterium sp. SM1; assembly: GCF_018361265.1. GTDB lineage: Bacteria > Actinomycetota > Actinomycetes > Mycobacteriales > Mycobacteriaceae > Mycobacterium. The sequence continues at coordinate 863,194 of NZ_JAFLNH010000001.1, read as the reverse complement.
GTCGGGCGCGTCGACCCTCGCAGCCATCGCGCGGCGCAGGCAATTGAGCGCGATGTAGGCGGCCCCCATCGCTTCCCAACACGGCGCGTCGACAATGGTCAATCTTCCCATCTGGAGCGCCCGTTCTGCGTCGAGAGTCGCTTTACCCAGCGCTGCGGCCGTGGCCCAAAGCTGCCCTACGAGCTGGCTGCTAGGAAGTACATCCCGGCGAACGTCCTGGAGCATTCCGGCCTGGGTCGTCCGCGATTCGAGCTCGCGGAGCATAAGCTCGTGGGTCGCGGCGACGATGTCGCCGATGGCTTCGCGCTGCGGTGCGCGGTAAGCGTCGAGGGTGCGTCGCCGTTCACGAACCCAGGTCAGCCCGTACGTCACCGCAGCACCAAAAACGCCGCCGCCGACGTAAGGCAGGGCAGCTGAGAGCCACGTCATCAGGTATTGAGCCTACTATTCACGAATGAGCCCGGTTGTGACACCAAATCCGGTCAAACCGGCGAATCATCGTCGGATGCGTCTGCGACGGCTGCGAGCACATCGGCTGCAAGTGCGGCGACGGAGGCGGCCACCAGGTCGGGGTCTCCGATTCCTTCTTCTGTGCGACCTGCCATGACTGATCCGAGTGCATCGGGGCCGTCCGCGAATAGCGCGGGCAACCAATCAAGAGCCTGCTGCGTCACGGACTTGGAGATGGGGTCGGATAGTAGGCGCTGAAAACTTGAGCCGAGTCCAGCCGTGTCGGTCGTGGCCACGAGCAGGCGATAGACGTCGTGAGCGTCCTTATCGTTGAGTCGGTCGGGTTGGTCGCGCCGTTCATGGATTTTGTGGACTTTCGCAATCAGGAGTGCCGCCGGTCCAGCAACTCGAGCTTCGAAAGTCCTTGTGTCATCTGGGTCGAGCGCAGATATCGTACGGACCTCATTGTCGACCACGGCGGCTTCCAATCCGACGGTCCGCCTTGTTGCTTGGTTGGAGTGGGGTGGGATTCGGGCGCCGCGATGAGACCTACCGCCTTGCGACAACGCATCAGGAACCATCAAATCGACCGGGATGCCTGCTGGGTTTAGCCATGCACCAGGCTGCCGGTTGACGTTCGGGTAGAAGCCTGCTCTTTTCATCGCTTCCTCTAATAGTGGTTCGTCGGGCAGTTCCCGAGGATCCACCGCCAAGTCGCTATCCTTCGTTGCCTCGGCGATTGCAACGTCTGCGTGGCCACTGTGCAGATAGATGGCTTGCGCGCCGACCACGACGATCGAGTCATGTAGTTCATTCAGGGCTTCGAGGGCATCCAGTAGGGCTGAACGGGCTTTGATGAGGAGGTCATCCACGGCGCCACTCACTTTCATGGCGCTCCATCCAGTTGATGAGTTCCTCTCCCTCGGAAGGGTTTCGGCCTGGACCCGTGAGGAGATCTACCGCTGCCTGTTCGACCGCGACGATGCGCGCGCCGTTACGATTAGTGCTCGCACCACTGAACACAACGTCGTACTTCGGTTCGGCAAGAATCACGTTCGCACTTTTGTCCGTCGGCCGTAGCCCCCATTCCTTCGCCGCGCGCGCCGCATCGTCGACGTAGACCATCGCCGCGCGGGCGGGAGCGTATGGTGCCCACTGCGCTGCCGCGATCGTTCCGGTTATCGCGTATTGCGAGTACTGGGAGTTGGCAGCCTTGCTCTGCAGCGCTTCTAGGCCGCGAGGCTCTATGTAGCTTGATGTTCGGTTGTTGCGGAAGAAGCTGTAGTCACGGCTCCATCGGCGTAGGAGCTTGGGCCAGTCCTTCAGGACGTAGTCTGTGCCCGTTTTTTGCACCAGCCCCTCTTCTTGAAGGAACTCCAACACCCGGTACGTTGCGCCGGTAGATGCCCCGGATGCGCTGACCAGATCGCGTGCCGACCACGGACCCCGCCCTCCTATGAGCGCCCGAACCACACGAGCGGCCGGCTCACCCGCCAGTGACCCACGTGGCCGACCCGGGCTTCGCCAGGGATCCTTGTCGGCGCCCCGGTCGCGAACGTACAGCGCGGGACGCGATGACTGGACCAGAATGTTGCCGGTGGCGTCGATAAAAGACATGTCGCCTTCCGACAGCCGCTCGCGAATTGGGGGAGCGAGGTATCGCGACATGACCATGGTCTCGGTGTCGATGAGCTCGCGATCTGCCGCCCACCGCAACTGCTCAGAGACCCTGGGAATGTCCCGGCCGACGAGCAGCCGCTTCGCCTCCACGAGGTAACGAACCTGCTCGCCTGAAGGTGCGGTAAGTGCAAGTATTGCGTCAATCGCAGCATCCATCGGCGGTCTCTGAACGTCGACGCGCCAGTTATCAGGCAGGCGATTGCGCAGCAGCTCGGTGCACTGGGTCAGGATCTCTGCTTCCGAGCTCGGCGGTGTGGTGGTTGGTTTGGTCATAGAGTCTCCTGTTCGGAAAATATACATGTTCCGGTGGCTCCGGAACAAGCTATTTACCCGAACGTCGTTTGCGTCGTTGCATGTAGACCGGCAGCTGGACGGCCACCCCATGGCTATGTTCGGAATATGGGATTGTTCCGCTGGCGGCGGAACGGACATTTAACCCGAACGATCTGCTGTGGTGGTTTGCTCTGCCGACGATGCCGCCGCAAGCTGTGCGCAACGGTGAATCGGGGCTTGTCAGAGCGAGGTGCTACGCTCTGCCCATGTCAGTGGTTCCGGTCCAGTGTTGGATGCGTACGTTCAAGGTCGGGTTCACCGGCGGGTCCGCCTCCGGTTTCGTTGTGACGCATCGTGATCGGCAGTGGCTGATCACCGCGAAGCACGTGGTCGACGCCGCGGTGAAGAACGGTGCCGACACTCTCGAACTCACCGGCGAGAACGGGCTGAGCGTGGACCTCAAGACGCCGATGGAATTCGTTCCCCTGGCCGATGACGGACCGGACATCGCGGTGTTCAGCATCGGTGATCACAAGATCGTCCGCGACGACTTGCCGCTGGTGCCGTCCGCAGACAGCTTGGCGCTCAGCCAGGAGGTGTTCTTTCTCGGGTACCCGATGCCGGGCACCCTCCCGTTGTCTGGCCGTCTGCCGGCAGTGAGGAGGGGCATCGTGTCACAGCGGGCCGTCTCCAATGGTGTCGTAGCCTGGATCATCGACGGCCACAACCTGCCGGGCTTCTCTGGAGGTCCCCTCGTCTTCGCCAGCCACGGCGGGGTTGGATCGAACTGGCATGTGCTCGGAGTCGTTAGCGCTTACGTACAGCACAGGATCGCCGTCGAGATCGCGGGCGGCGCGGTCCAGGGCAACACCGGGCTGACAGTTCCGAGCAACGCGGGGCTGGTGGTCGTCTACGACATCAAGCACGCCATCACTGCGATCGACGCGTTCATCGACGCAGGCAACTGAGACCGAGCGGCCATATAGGCTGCTCTACACAAGGCCAGAGTCGCATCCCAAAGGATGTTCTGGTTGAGATCTCAGAAGAGCCCGGTATTCGACCCTCGCGGCCGACCCGGGTTCTTTGCTATTTGATCGGACGTTTGGTCAGCGCTGTCAGGGGACTGGCGCGCATGGACATCCTCGACGCGTTGCCGTCGTGTCGTTTGCCAAGGTGATGGATGCCTGTCTCTAATCAGCATCAGTAATGCGTTCGGCGCCGGCGGCTTTCAGAAGCTCATCTCGCGCTTCGTGAAGTCTGTCGAGAGCGCTCCTCAGGTCGAGGGCGGCGTCGGCCAATTGAGAGCGAGCTGCAGGATCGCCATGTGACGCAAGGCTCGCGGTCGCCGATGTGAGCGCCCTAACGTGGCCCAAGACATCAACGGTGTAACGAGCGGTCCGCATCGGGGTGGCACCGCCGGGTCGCTGGAGATGGTCTCTCATGAGACCCAGCCAGTCTTCGATCGTGTATCGATCGAAGTTGTACATCGCGTTGAGCACCCAGCGTTGCCACGCCGGTGGGCGTCCCGATGACGTCCGGAGCGCGAGAGGAGGGGTAACCATGGTCGCAACTCTAAGCCTGAATCCGTGGATGGGTGATTTCGTGTTGCTGTTGATGCGGTTGTTCTGAAATGCGGCCGCGTGTGACGCGGTGGGCATGTGTGATCCGCTGGCCTGTACCAGCTTTTCCTTGTTGCGGGTTCCTCGGTTCGGGCCTCGGATGGCGGGGTGAACAGGGCCTGGTCGGTGGGGTCAGGCGGCGCGGGGTTGGGCGGTCGGGTAGCAGGAGCCGATGACGTTGTCCCACAGGGTTTCCATCTGGTTTGCCAGGGCCAGTGGGCGGGCAGGTGCAGCATCGGTTTGCGGGCCGGGGCGGCGAAGCGGGCGGGCACGTTGATCAGGTCGCGGCGCAGGGTGGCGCCGCGGGCCACGCCGTGGTGACCGCCGGCGAGAGTCCCCGCTGCGCGCAGCAGGTTATGGGTGATCACCGCGCAGCCCAGCCAGGCACAATTGGCTGCAAAAAGTCCTGACGGGATATGAGCCAGCGGGCCGTCGATCAGATCGGCGAAGGTGGTTTCGATGATGGCGTGGCGGCGGTGGGTGATATCGGCCTGGTCGACCGGCAGCGCGGAGTTGGTCACAAACGGGTGATAGCGCCACACCGGAAACAACGCATCCGGGTAGCGGGCGTCTTTGACCCGGCGCACCACCAACCGCACGGTCAGTGTTCGCCCGGGCTCAGGCGCAGGGTGTAGGGGGTTTCGGCGACCTGGGCATCGGAGATCAGCATCCCGGTATCGGGGTCTTCGACCGCGCCCGGGTAGTGCACCGGGGTGAAGGCGGCCTCGTCGATGCTCTGGATCGCCGCGGTGATGCGCTTGTTGCGGCTCACCGACAAGGAGAACTCCACGCCGTCGGCCACGCAGGCGCTGATCACCTTTTTCGTGCCGAACATCGAGTCGCCGCGCACCATGATCGGCGCGTGCGGGTTGATCGCTTTCGCGGTGGTGATGGCCTGCTTGACTTGGCGGGCGCCACCGCGTCCGGAGGCAGCCCGCCCGCTGCGCAGCTGCGCCTCGGCGATCACCGGCGGGGCACTGGCCGTGGAGATGGTGGTGATCTGCGGGGATAGGCCCAGGCGCAGCAGCGCGCGGCTGGCGATCTTGGCATGCCCGAACGAGGCGCCCTGCTTGGCCTTGCCGTAGACTGGGCGCAGCAGCGAGTCGATGTCCAAGAACATCCGCTCTTGTGCCCGGGCCAGCAGCGGGGTGCGCGCCGCCAGCGCAACCAGATGCGCCCGGGCCACCGCGGCGAGTTGTTTACTGTGCCCAAAAGTGAACTCACGCAAGAAGATCCCCAACGTCGACGGGGCATACACCTCGTCAAACACCCGGGGTGTGCCACCCACGCGTAGCACGCCCGCATCATCGATGCTGTCCGCCCCACAGGCCATCGCGGCCACGATTGCAGTCAGCTTGCCGGCCGGGTTGGCCGCTCCGGATTTCACCCGGGTCGACGGCAGCTGCACATGCTCGTCGATCAGTCGCGAAAGACCGGACTGCTCAGCCAGTTCCAGCACCGGCACCAACCCGGCGGCCGACACCAAATTCTGCTCGTCAAACACCGCCGACCCGATGGTGAACGTGTAGGATGAGTGCATCGAAAGTGCCTTCTTGGACCGTGGACAAATACGACCTAAGCACTCGTATTATCCCAGGCCAGAAGGCATTTTCGCTGTTCACACGCCGATCAAATCACCGGCCCATCCACGGATTCAGGCTAAGGCCCGAAACCGGCGACTTCGACGGCCGAACGAAAAAACTTTCCGGCGACCAACCCGACTTGCGCATAGTGGGCAATGGTGAGGTCGGCTGGCTTCACTTACGGACCGGCCGCCGACAATGCCGCGGCAAGATTAGATGCAAAAGCCGGACCGTCATTCACAAGCGCGTACCCGCCGGCCAGGCCACCTTGGTTGCAGAAGGCTCGCCGTCGTCGCATCCTCCGATGAGTCACGACACCGGTGTTCTGATCAACACGGGGGACCAGCCGAGAGGCCGTGCGTGGCACGACGGCAGTCGGGAAGCTGCTGGCGGGATCGCCGTAGATCGCCTGGCTACGTGACCAGCGTCGCACGATCCGCCGGGCAGCCAGGTATGTGCCCTGAGCGACCTCCACAACCGCAATAGCCTTTTTGAGGCCATAGACACCCCAGAATCGGCCAGGTCCACAGCCAGGTCGCTGCCACAATACTGTCGCTCTCGCGCCCTGCGGCCGGGGCGGCCTCGGGCGCTCGCGACCTCCCGTCAACCGAGGCACCGGCAGAACCGTGCAGTGACGACGTTTGTTGTCTTGCCGAGTCCGGGCCGTGTGTCGACGGCGTCGGTCCGGTGCCTGATGATTCGATGCTGGGCATCGGGGTGCCTGCTCCCCGGAGGCCCCGACGCCGCCCACAACGCACGCGGCAGCGCCGAAGCTCCCTGTCGGGAGTGCAGTCACCGTGTCCGGTTTATGTCCGTTCGCCGGACAGCCTGAAAACGTCAGCCCAGCTCAATGTGGCGCATAGGACGCACAGAATGAAATAAACCGCAGGTCAGTGGCTATCCGGTCCGCCTGAAAAGCGGAAGGTCGGCGGTTCGATCCCGCCCCTGGCCACCCTATCTGACCTGCATAGGTGTGTCGTAGGTCGTGGATCGTCAGCGGTTCCAGATCGGTTTCCTTAAGGGCTTTGTTCCAGTGGGTACGTCTCCGCCAGTTGTTGGATCTCAATAGCTTTCCGTTGGGTGAGGTGACGGCGGGCTCGTCGGGATTTCGGCCATTGATGCGCCGTTCGAGGATGTCGACCACGACCTGGGGGAGCGGGATGGTTCGGATGCCGGCCCGGGTTTTCGGCGGTCCGACGACGATGCGGCCCTCCACTTCTGGCGCCGCCCGCCGGACGTAGAGGCGGCGAGCATCAAGGTCGACGTCCTTGACGCGCAGGCCGACGAGTTCGGACCAGCGCAGGCCGGTATAGGCGAGGATGGTCACGACGTCGCCTTGGTCGCCGCACGCGACGGCAAGGGTCTGGACTTCCTGGGCGGTCAGGTAGCGGTGCCGTTCCCCCTCGGGAATGCGACCCGCTGAAACACCAACGGCGGGGTTGCGGTGGATTCGGCCGTCCTGATGGGCGACGTCGAGAATCGATCGCAGCAGACGCAGCGTGGATACCTTCGCCCACGGGCCAACCGTCAGGCCGTCAACGAACGCCTGGATGTTGGCGCGGGTGATCTCGTCGACGGGCACATGACCGAACCGGGGCGGCCGATTATCTGTGTCGTTAAGGGTTCAGCGTGCCGAGAACTCGTATTCAAGCAGGTAGGCGGACGCCACCTTGACCGTGTCACACAGTTCGACGGCGACGTCGTTCGTGTCGTAGGCCGTCCGAACCACGGTCAGGACGGGCACTCCGGCTGGAAGTTGTAACGTGCGGCGCTCTTCAGGGGTGGGCATCCGTGCACTGACTTCTTCGGTGAATCGGGCGAGTGTGTGGCCAGCCTCTTCGAGACGCGCGTAAATGCCACCAGGCCCGGTGTCGACTTGCTCGATTTTGGTGCCCTGCGCAAACGCGGCAGGAATGTAGGAGGTCGCGGTCTCGACTGGTCGGCCATCGGCGAGGTAGCGCCGTGACCGCACGATCACGTCGTCGTCGGAGGTCAAGCGAAGACGTTCGGCAACCGCCGAATCTGGCTTCTCCCGCGTTACGGTGATGTTGTCTACCTGTGGTGTGTAGCCAGACTGCTCCGCTTCCACAGTAAACGCCGCTTTCCCGCCGGCACGATGTTGCCGTGCAAACCGATCAGAGGCGAGCCGCCGGATCGGCGGTGCGGGGCGAACAAACACTCCACGACCATGCTCGGAGACCACCAGACCTTCCGAGCGCAAATCCTGCACGGCCTGGCGTACTGTCATCCGCGCGACCCCGCAGTGTTCACTCAACGCCGCTTCGGACGGGACGCGTTGTCCCGCGCCGAGTTGGCCAGACCTGATGGCCTCGCGCAGCATGCCGGCGATCTGCCGATACGGCGGCTTGTCATTCGACCGGTCGATCTGACCAAGTTGCAGCACCTGAGAGCCTTCCCATGCACGTCTAGACGACTAGTCCATGAGAAAGACACGCCGATGTCACGACCGGAGTCGGGCGCCGAGGAGGAGTCTCGCATGGCAGCTACACCGAAGCACTCGGTCAGCGTCGCCGGCATCGTGGTCCGCGACGATGGCCGCGTCCTGGTCATCAGGCGCGACGACAACGGCCACTGGGAAGCGCCGGGCGGCATCCTGGAACTTGACGAGTCGTTTGAGGCTGGCGTTCAGCGGGAGGTGCTGGAAGAGACAGGACTTGAGGTAACTGTCGAGCGCCTTACGGGTGTCTACAAGAACCTGACTCAAGGCATCGTCGCGTTGGCTTACCGCTGCCGGCCGGCTAGTGGTGAACCGCATGCGACAGAGGAAACTCGTGAAATCCGTTGGATGACAAAGGAAGAAGTACAGTCTGCGATGACGCCCACGTTCGGCGTGCGTGTCTTGGATGCGTTCGAGGACGCGCCCCAGTCTCGGGCGCATGATGGCGTCAATCTAGTTTCGAAGGCGTTACAGCTCTTATGAAGGCGTTACAGGTGAGGGTCTCGAAGGCCCCGCCTAACGGACATCTTCTGGACCGCGGTGACCGAAGGAAAATCCACGCCTGGACCAGGAATGCTCGTACCTTGCGCGGAGTCCGCATTCACACTACCGGGGTGCGTACGTCACGTGCTAGCTGCGGCAAGGTGCTCGTGGCGTTACCTGAGATGTGGTCGCACCAGTCGGCGACGTGCCATAGGTCACCACGTGGCCCGCGTGCACGATTCGGCATGTGCCAGCACGCTTTCGGCGCACGGGCGGTGATGCCCGCAGACCGACGCTGAAAGCGGCCTGCGCGCCTGGTGCCTGGGGAATTCGTCGCATTGTCGCCTGCTCCGCCAGCCTTTCCCCTCCGATAATTACGACGGCTAGAATCCGGGCATGCTCACCGTGAGCTCACTGAAGGTCGACCCCGCCGGGCTGCGCGTGGAGGCCGCCCAATCCGAGGGGAGAGCAGCCGCGCTGCGGTCACACCCCCGCTGAACCCGGCGGTGTCGCCCTGGCAGTCCGCCGCCGGGCGGTCCAACCGGTACCGTGCCGCCACCGCCAAAGCCCTGACAGCGGGAAGTACCCGCCAGCGCTCCACCGCCGACGGGCTCACCAACACGGCGGAGAGCTTCGAAAACAACGAAGCCGTCTCGGCGGCCAAGCTGCGCGCGGTGGGCGAGTCCGAGCGGCGCTGATGCTCGCGGAGCCACCCGAGCTGCCGTCGCTGCCGGAGGTCGAGTCTGCCAGCTTCCAGCACTACTTGGACTCCACAGACTATTTCCGCCGTGCCGCCGACTGGCTTGAGCACACCTTCACCGCAGCCCGCGACGCCGCGCAGCACCCCGGCGGCACCGAGTGGCAGGGCCAGGCGCAGCACGCCGACCTGGAAACCCGCCAGCGCGACTTGCAGTGGGTGAGCGTCGGAGCGATCAACCCCTTGCGTGCGGGTGAGAAGGTGTGCGTGGCCGCCTTCGACCACATGACCGCCAGCCGCAAGACGGTGCTGGACGCGGTGCAGCAGGTGCGCGAGGCGGGGTTTTCGGTCGGGCCGGACTACACCGTCGCCTACACCGGCACGGTCGCGAGCGAAGCCGAGTACGAGAAACGCCTGGAGGAAGCTAAACAGCACCGCAACTACATCCGGCACCGGGTCGCGGCAATGGTCGCCCATGACCGCGACAACGCCCAGAAGATGGACGAGGCGCTCTCTGCGCTGGAGACCTTCACCTTCGACGAGCCGAAAGCCGGGCCGGACGACAAAGTTGTTGGCGAAGACGACCGCAAGAACGTGCACCCCGTCGACAGAACCTGGAAGAGAGACCCGGCGCCCGGACCCGACGATCCAGGCCGGCATCCGAAGTATCCGGACCGCAAACCCAACGGGGAGTGGGCTCCGGGCAATAGCGGTGTAGACGGGGACCTAGAGGCCCAGCGGGCGTTCGACGACCTTGAACAACAAACGGGTATCCCGGTGGACCGGCAGAAGATTCGAGTGACCCTGACCGACCCGAACACCGGCGAAACACTCACGCGCTATTACGATGGCCTTCAACCAATTCCCGGGCAGCCCGGCAAATACTTAGGGCTGGAACACAAACTGGGAGCTGCGCGTCTTACTCCTAATCAGTCCCGGTTCGACGACCTGGTGAAGGCCGGTATCCCAGCGCAGGGCACGTTGAACGGTGACCCTATTGAGGTCCTCAAGACACGAGTAATGAGCACGCCGAATCCTTTGCCGCCGCCCGCAGCGGGGCCGCCGGGGGCTGCGCCGGCAGGTCCAGGGTCGACCCCGATGATCAGCGCACCGCGGAACCTGCCGCCGGCGTTGGAGCATCCTCCGATTGCGCCTCAGCTGGTGCAGCCTGGCCATCACCCGTCATCACCGATACCGCCGACTGTGCTTGACCATCCGCCGCTGCCGCCGTGGCTGCAGAACCCGTCACCGCCGGGTTTTGATGTTCACCCCAGCGAGCCTCCGCTATTCGCCCCGCTCGACCAGCCAGACTTGCCCGCTGCGGCCGGTCCGACGTATACGCCACCACCCAGCGGGCCAATCATCAGTTTGCCGCCGATCTCACATGAGTTCCCTATCCCTTCCGGGGGACGCCTTGCGGGCGTGAAAATGGGGTCGGGTCGCCTGCCGACGCCGATGTTTCCTTGGGCGTGTGAGCCCGCATGTGAGTTTGGTGCCGGGGCCCGACCTGGAAGGGTCACGCACTGTTGCTTCGAGCACGCCGGTCAGAATTTCGGTTCCCTTGACCGAGGCCCCAGGCGACCCACCCGATATGGATGGATTCGATGGGAGGGTAACAGAAGTGGCGGCACGACGCAGGAGCAAGCAGAAGCAGGTAGTGACAGCCACGCCGCAGGAGATTCCCGACGGCGACCATGAGGTGGTGATCGAGCGGGCCGCGGCGGTCGACGTGGCCAAGGTGACCGGCACAGTGTGTGTGCGGCTGCCCGGCAAGTCCGGGAGGCGGTTTTCTCGGGTGTGGGAGGTGTCTGCACGCACCGGCGCGATCGGAGAATTGGCCCAGCAGCTGAGGCAGCAGGGTATCGAGAAGGTGACTGTCGAATCGACTTCGGACTATTGGCGGATCTGGTATTACCTGCTCGAAGACCAGGGTTTGGATGTGCAGCTGGTCAACGCCCGCGATGTCAAGAACGTGCCCGGCCGGCCTAAAACCGACAAACTCGACGCTGTCTGGCTGGCTAAGCTGACCGAGAAAGGCCTGCTGCGGCCAAGTTTCGTGCCGCCGGCGCCGATCCGGCGGCTGCGGGACTACACCCGGCTACGCGAAGACCTGACCCGGGAACGCTCGCGCTACTGGCAGCGGCTGGAAAAGCTGCTCGAGGACGCCGCGATCAAGGTGTCGGCGGTGGCCTCCACGCTGGACACCCTGTCCACTCGGGACATGATCGAGGCGCTCATCGCCGGGCAGCGCGACCCGCGCCGGCTGGCCGACCTGGCGCGGGGGCGGATGAAAACCAAGCGATCGGAGCTGATCGCCGCGCTCGACGGCCGTTTTGATGACCATCACGCCGAACTGGCGCGGATGCTGCTGGGCCAAATCGATGCACTGTGCGCCCAGATCGACACCCTGACCGCGCGCATCGAGGAGCTGATCGCCGAACTGCCCGACGATGCTGTGGCCATCGATTCCTCCGGCAGCGGCGATGGGCCCGGCACCAGCGCGGGTGCGGGCACCGACGCCGATCCTGACGCCGGCGGCAGCGATTCGGCCCCGCTCGATCCCGCCCCGGCGGCCGATGACCTGCCAGGTGTCATCGGCCGCCTTGATGAGATCCCGGGCATCGGCCAACGCGCCGCGCAGGCGATCATCGCCGAGATCGGACTGGATATGAGCAGATTTCCCACACCTGAGCATCTGGTGTCGTGGGCGCGGCTGTGCCCACGCACCATCCAGTCCGGGCCAATCACCCGCGGCGGCAAGACCGGCAAAGGCAACCCCTACCTCAAAGGCGCGCTCGGTGAGGCCGCGGTCGCGGCCGCCAAAACCGACACCTTCTTGGGCGAACGCTACCGGCGCATCGTTAAACGCCGCGGCAAACTCAAAGCCCTGGTCGCGGTCGCCCGCTCCATCCTGGTCGTCATCTGGCATCTGCTTTCCAACCCGGCCGCCCGCTTCTGCGACCTCGGCTCCGACTACCACACCAACCGCGTCGCCGTCGAACGCCGGGTACGCAACCACATCGCACAACTGACCGCGATGGGCTACCGAGTCACCCTGCAGGCCGCCGCCTAACCTAAACCGAGACCCTCAATCACATACCGCAGCAGCCGATCTCGCCTCTTAACAGCGGCGTGTCGCCCAATACCGCACTCACCAACTTGTGGTCACCTTGAGTGTTTTCCGGTCAGGACGCCGCGAAGGCGGGCGGAGCGGTTGGGGTAACCGGGGTCGCGAGTCTGCTGCCTTGGCTTACCTTGGTCTTCCAACAGAATTGATACCAACCGACCCACCCGCCGACAGCCACCGCCCGGCGGTGGAATCAGTTGTTGACGCGATCGGCCGTTACGTCACCGACCTGACACTGATCAGCCCAGACCACCCGCCCGGGTGGCTGGCCGCACTACCTATTCCTGCCGGCTGGCAGATCGGCCGCGCCGAAAACAGCCCCGTTCAACCCACCCGCACCGCGGTTTACCGCCACGATCCCCTCGCAGGCTGGGACGCGTGCGAGACGATCAGCGTCTTCGAATTCACCGGTGAACCGCCGGAGGAAGTCCTGCGGCACAACGCTGATTGCACGTTGCGCGCCCTTGGCGCTGATGACATCGTCGTCTCCACGCCGATAGCCTCGCTGATCCCTGGAGTCACGGCGGTGCGGTGCAGCGGACACATCACCCTCGGCGACCAACAACGTATCTGGGCCCAATACAGCACCTACATGACTGGCGGTGGCATGAAGGGGCTGCTTGTTGAGCACGGCATCTTCGTCAAGATCGATCACCAAGCAACTTTGACTGAGGACATCGCCCAGCTCAGCAACACTGTTCAGGGGGCGTTCTTGAACAGCACCGACAGACGATGAGCGCGTTAATGCTTCTTGCCCGCGTATACCATTCGCGGTGTGCCGTCACGCAGGTCAAAGATCGCGCCGTCAGTCGTGTAGCCTTCGATGGGCCGCAGGCTGTAGTCGTCGGGGATGTCGCCGGTTTTGTAGTAGGTCCAAAATAGCTCGGTGGCCTCGTCGGCGTCGAATACCTCGTGGCAGGGGATGGTGTAGGTGCCGACCGGTAGTTTGACCGCCACTGCAGCGGGCTCCTTGTCGCCCTGGTGGGGGTGACCCACGGCGTAGCGCACCCACTCCACGGCCCACTGCTGGCCGCCCGGTTTGCGGATCTCAACCATGATCGTCTTTGGATCGCTGCCGGCGGCCTGCAAATATTCCGTCGAGTCAATGCCGGCTTCCACCATGTCGGCGTAATCCATGCCGGGTGGCAGGGGTGCTAGCCCAAGAGCCCATGGTTTGACGCCGTTAAACCTATGCAGTGGATTTGCGAACTCGTAGCGATCGGCGTTTGATAACTGAGAGACAAGTACGCCGCCGTCGTACTTGAGCAGGTGGGTGTCCCGCCTACTCGACAGAGTCTGGTCGATTGGCCCAGGCATATACGCGCTCACCTCTCCCCACCGCGGCACGCCATGAGAGACAGCTTATCGGGTTGGACCATCCCGGGTTTCGTGTACACCTTCTTTTTTGGGTCAAACCCGGAGGCGTGGTGTAAGAGTTCTCTCGATCGCGTGACCCTTCGGCTGGCAGTTTAGTTTTAGCCTCAATTCGTGGATGGGCCGGTGATTTCATCGGCGTGTGAACAGCGAAAATGCCTTCTGAACTGGGACAATGGGATTGCTAAAGTCCTGTCCCCGGAAGGCATTTTCGGCGCACTCATCGCATACGTTCAGCGTCGAGTCTGCGGTGTTTGACGAGCAGAATCTGGTGTCGTCGGCCGGGTTGGTTCCGGTGTTGGAACTGGCTGAGCAGGCTGGTCTTTCGCGGTTGATCGATCAGCATGTGGATCTGCCATCGACCCGGGGGGCCTCCGGGGCGGTCAACCCGGCCGGCAAACTGACCACGATTATCGCCGCCATGATGTGCGGGGCGGACAGCATCGATGATGCGGGCGTGCTGCGCGCCGGCGGCACACCCCGGGTGTTTCACGAGGTGTATGCGCCCTCCACGTTGGGGATCTTTCTGCGCGAGTTCACCTTCGGGCACGCCAACCAGCTCGCCGCGGTAGCCCGCGAGCATTTGATCGCGCTCGCGGCCCGCACACCGCTTTTGCCCGGCAGCCACGAGCGGATGTTTGTCGACATCGACTCGCTGCCGCGCCCGGTCTACGGCCACCACAAACAAGGCGCCTCGTTCGGCCACGCCAAGATCGCCGGGCACGCGCTGCTGCGCAGAGGACTCTCGCCCCTGGTGACAACGTTGTGCACATCGACCGCGGCGGCGGTGATCGCCCAGGCGTGGCTGCGCGGCGGCAAGACCGGCTCCAGCCGTGGCGCGGCCCGCCAGCTCAAACAAGCGATCGCCACCGCTCGTGTGATCGACCCGCACGCAAAGATCATGGCCCGCGGCGATGCGGCGTTTGGCACCAAGAAGGTGATTGGGGCCTGCCTTGATGAGCAAGTCGAATTCTCGCTGACCCTCAGCCGCAACCGCCGAGTCAGCGCCGCGACCGAAACCATCGACGAGGCCGCGTTCACCCCGGTGCACTACCCAGGCGCCGTCGTTGACCCCGACACCGGCGCGCTGATCTCCGATGCCCAGGTCGCCGAAACGCCGTACACCTTGACCGTGCGGGGCCATGGCCGGGTGACCGCGCGGCTGGTGGTGCGCCGCGTCAAAGACGCCCGCTACCCCGACGCGCTGTTCCCGGTGTGGCGCTATCACCCGTTTCTGACCAACTCCACCCTGCCCACCGACCAGGCCGACCTCACCCACCGCAAACACGCCATCATCGAGACCACCTTCGCCGACCTGATCGACGGGCCGCTAGCTCATCCCCTCGGGCCTGTTCGCCGCCAACTGCGCCTGGCTGGCCTGCGCGGTCATCGCGCACAACCTGCTGCGCGCCGCCGGGACCATCGCCGGCGGTCAGCACGCCGTCGCGCGCGAAGCGACCCTGCGCCGCGACCTGGTCACCGCGCCGGCCCGCTTCGCCGCGCCCGCCCGCAAACCGATGCTGCACCTACCTGCGCACTGGCCACGCAAGTTTGAATGGACAACGCTGTGGGACAACGTCACCGGCTACCCCACCGCCCAACCCCGCGCCGCCTGACCCGTCCAGCCAGCCCCTATCCGCTCCCCCTTACCAGGCCCGACCCAAGAAACCCCAAGGAAAGCTGGTCCAGGCCAGCAGATCACACCTGCCCACACCATTCCAACCACCTCAACCATGCCGAAAACCAGGCCCCCGACGACACCAAATCACTGGTCCACGGATTGAGGCTGATATGTAGGGACCGTTTGTCAAGCGGACACGCTGATTCGGCCCTGATTTCGTTGCAGGGCAGGAATTTCCTGTTTCCCCCGTAGCTGCTGTCGTGGACGTCGGCCGTAGCCGAGGTCAAGGCTGGGGCCGTCAAGGCCCCACCCCGGAGGGGCTTGGCCTTGACGCCGGCGTAGGACGACGTCATTGTGTTGCGGCTATGGGGGAATAAGGAATTGGGGAGGGCCGTGGGGGGATCGAGGGTCGAGGTCAGCGTGTCGTTTCGCGACGCGTGGTCGAGGCTGATATGCGCGGGTTGATTACCGCAGGACCGGTGTTCGGCTGGGAGCGTAGCGCGGGTCTAAGGACGAGCGTGGCCAAGGGCACGGGGCCACCGGTTGCTCATAGCCTCGGGACGCGTTGCTCCTCGCGTTGTGACCTGGATGATTCGATCCCTCCACGGTCGGCTCGGGGGCTGGTGGGTTTCAGTCGGGCAACACCGCCAGCGACCAGCACCAGCCGGCAAGTTCACGGGCGACAGCGACGTTGGCGACCACCGCTCGTTTCCTGCGTAGGCTCAAGTCAACCCAGCGGGCATGCAAGCGCTGGTTGCCGGCGTGAGCACGGGCGCGGGCCGCAGCCGAAGCCTGATCCCAGCGACGCCTGAGTGCCACTCCAGGCCGGTAGGCGCTGCGGTGGTGCCAGGCAGATTCAACCAGCAGCCGCCGCACGTGGGTGTTACCGGTCTTGGTGATCGCGCCCTGCGCCCGGCTGGTCCCGGACGAATACTCGCTCGGAACCAGGCCGAGATAGGCGCCGATGCTCGCGCCGGTGAAGCGGTCCCAGTCGCCGATCTCAACCGCCAGCGCGAACCCAGTCAACGTCGAGATGCCGCGCAGACATGCCAGCCGTCGCGTCATCGGGCCGAACTCGCTGTCAGCGGCCAGCGCGGTGATCTTCTCATCGAGTCGGGCACGCCGCGCCGTAGCCAGCACCACCGCCTCGTAGGCATCCTCGAACGCCGAGTGTGTGGGGGCGGCGTCGAATCGCTGGTGGTGCAGCCACCGGTCGCGCCGTTCGGTCCACGCCTTGCCGTCGTAGTAGACGACCCCGTGACGCAGCAACAATTTCGACAACCGATGTCGGACCCGCATCAAATCCGCTCGGGCGGCTTCCCGGGCGCGGACCAGATCCCGGGCAGCCTCCTCGGCTGAACTCGGAATCCGCACCGGCACAACCTCGTCCAACCGCAACAACCGCGCCAAATTAAGCGCGTCGCGCGCATGGTTTTCACCCGATCACCAGCAGGGCGAAACAGCTTGGATGACGCCGCGACCTCGCATCGCAACCCCGCCGCCGACAACGCCCGCGCCAACCCGAAACCCGTCGGACCGGCTTCATAGACCACCGCGCACGGACCCGGCAGCTTGGCCACCCACTCGATGACCTCCGCATGCGACGACGTCAACCGCGCCCGAAACACCTCGCCGCTTCGCCCATCGATCGCCGCCGCGACAACCGAACGCGTGCACATCCAAACCAACACTCGTATGCTCACAGAACACCGGGGCCTCCTTCACACCTGTCGGAAAGGCCGAGCACGGAACCGCGCTCGGTAACCCACGAGATTGCGTGAGCGAGGCCCCGGCCAGCAACTACTCCACTCCGCGAGCAGTCACCACATACGGTCTAAGGATGCGGTGGAGGGTCACCGCATCGCCCGCGGCGGGCAGGCTTAGGGTGCTCAGGTATCGGGAGAAATCTGCGACCGACCACGGGTCGAAGGGCACGGTCTTGGGTGGCCCGCCAGCCGGATCGGCTGGAGGTTCGGGCTTTCCGAGCGCCGCCGCCATCGCGGGGTTGTGGATCAGCCCAAAGAAACTGGTGGGCTCACATCGCCACGTTCACACGCCACGCAGGGGTCCCGGGCTTCAGCTCGGCCACCGTGGGCCGTGGCGGCGACGTATTTTCCGCGCCGTCCGCCGTCACTCCTGTCATGGTCCATCCACGCTATCTGCGACAAGGGCAGCCGTGGTGCCTCGAGATGCTGAGGCGGTGTTCGCTTGGCGCGAACTAGGCGCACCTAATCTGGACGAGCCCAGTGCCCGCATTCGTCGAAGCTTGACCTCCGGACCAAGCTGTGTGCAGAAGCGTATCTTTTTGATACGATTGCGCACATGACGATCTGGGATCGGCTCGTCGCAGTTGCGGCCGAACAGCATGGCTACGTCACGACCCGCGATGCGCGAGACATAGGCGTGGACCCGACGCAGCTCCGGCTCCTTGCCGCGCGCGGACGCCTTGAGCGTGCCGGCCGCGGTGTGTACCGAGTACCAGTCCTGCCCCGCGGTGAGCACGACGATCTCGCTGCCGCTGTCTCGTGGACATTGGGCCGTGGTGTGATCTCGCATGGGTCGGCCTTGGCCCTTCATGCCCTCGCGGACGTCAACCCGTCGCGCATCCATCTCACCGTCCCGCGCGACAACCATCCACGCGCAGCCGGGGGCGGACTGTATCGGCTGCACCGCCGCGAGCTCAAGGCAACCGAAGTCACAACGGTCGACGGCATACCCGTCACGACGGTTGCGCGCACCATCAAAGACTGCCTGAAGACGGGCACCGATCCTTATCAGCTTCGGGCCGCGATCGAGCGGGCCGAAGCCGAGGGCGCGCTCCGCCGTGGGCCAGCAGCCGAGTTACGCGCCGCACTCGATAAGCCCACCAGCGCATTTCGCGTTCGGACGAAGCGAGCATCGGCGTGACCAAGCCCTATTCGTCGCCGCCAACAAATCTGCGCTCACTACGAGATCGGCTCACCCAAGTAGCAGAACGGCAGGGCGTCGTGTTCGGTCGCCTCCAGCGGCACGTCGCGATGATCGTCGTAGCACAGTTCGCAGCCATGCTCACCGACGACAACGGTGCTCCGCTGCTGCTCGTGAAAGGCGGATCGTCGCTGGAATTGCGGAGGGGAATACCGAATTCACGGACCTCCAAAGACTTTGACACGGTCGCGCGCCGCAACATCGAATCGATCCATGAACAGCTTGCTGAGGCAGGTGAGACGGGGTGGGAAGGATTCGCTGCGACCTTCACTGCCCCCGAAGAGATCGATGTACCTGGCATGCCCATCAAGCCGCGCCGATTCACCGCCAAGCTGAGCTACCGAGGCCGGGCTTTCGCAACTGTTCCGATCGAGGTCTCCGCCGTCGAAGCCGGCAATGCCGACCAGTTCGACACCCTTACCTCCGATGCGCTCGGCCTCGTTGGCGTGCCCGCAGCAGTCGCGGTGCCGTGTATGACACTTCCGTGGCAAATCGCGCAGAAGTTGCACGCGGTAACTGCGGTGCTCGAAGAACCGAAGGTCAACGACCGCGCTCACGACCTGGTGGACTTGCAGCTTCTCGAAGCACTGCTGCCCGATGCCGACCTCGTGCCGACGCGCAGCGCGTGCATCGCGATATTCGAAGCGCGCGCCCAGCATACGTGGCCACCGAGAGTCGCCACGTTGCCGCCACTGGCCGCCGATCTACGCAGGCGCGCTGGAGGGACTGGACCACCTCGAACTTTCCCCGACGGTCGAGCAAGCCGCCGCGGCCGTGCAGAGGTTCATCGAGCGGATTGATAGGGCGACGGAATTGTGACAGTTCAGCAGAAGTCGCCTGACCGTCGACCATGTCTGAAACCGAACTGACCAGACCTCGACTGTATCGATCTTGCGCCTATTCGGCGACTACAACAATCCTTTCAGCTCGAAAACATCCTGCTCGCACTGCTATTTTCTCGTCCTGGCAGTGCGGTGACGATCGCCGCGGGCCGCGCTCAACTGTCGGATGTCATCTTTACGATCACGTCATGTCCCGACTTGGTGGATTCCCGCAGAATCGGCCGTTCGATCTCGATGCCTTGTACCACTGCACGACACGCTCTGGGTCCGGACTAGTGCGGATGTCGCTGCCGCCGGGGCCTGAACGTGACGCAGTCATCAACGAGATGATTGAGGCGCTCCAGACTCGGGCGGGCGGGCTGCCCGCGCTGATCGAGGAGCTCCGCAACCTGGTGGCCGGTCGGGATCTCACTCAGCTCATCAACTCAGTAGTGGTGCCCGCCATGACCGCCCCGTTCAGCTGTGCGGAGAGCCTCGCCGATGGGGATGCCACATCGACGTGGGCGGCCAAGGTCGAGTACCTGGTGGGTGTCGCACTGTCCGTGGATCCTGCCGGCGACGCGGCCACCCCGCACGAGGTAACGCAACGCGTGAGCCAACTGATCAGCGACATCTTCGATGCCGACCAAGCACGCATGATCACCGCGTCCTACGCGAACGCCGACGCCAAGGACGGGGACCGCGAGCTGCTGCTGCAGCTGAGGTTGGAGGACCAGGCAGACCGGATGCCCGGCTACGCGGTACATCTCGAACAGGTCGACGCCGAGGTGTTCGGACGACACCGCGACTACTACATAACCGGACTCGGCTTCGATCCCGCGGACGTGATTCGAGCCACTCGGCGGCACAACCGTTCAGTGAACCAGACGTTCAGGTCGGCGCTCGACGCAGTGACCGCCGCACTGAACAGCGGCGCGCGCAACCCCGCGGTCGGGGAAGCGATGCGGAAGGCGTTCGACGGGATAACGCTGTGGGACCCCAAGGAAGTAGCGGCCAGCAGCGGCATTGCCGTTGAGCAGATCACCGCGATGCTCGACTTCTTCTCAACGGAGTACGGCTGCCAACCGGAGTTCCGCGAGCTCGGAGACCAGAACCGGGCGCGCACCCATCCCTGCATCAAGCTCGACGACGGGACGTATTTCGTTCCGGACCCGTGGTCGTTGTCGGCTGTCATCCACCAGCGCCTCACGGTGGAACCCAAGCGCAACGGCTTCGACCCGCAGAAGTACTACAAGCACCGCCAGGACGCGCATCAACGCTTGGTCGCCGGCGCATTGAAGAAGGTGTTCGGGACCGCGAACGTCTACTCGACGCAGCATTACGCGCTCGCTTCCGGAGACCGGGGAGAGATCGACTCCCTTGTCTCCGCGGAGTGGCCGCTGGTCGTCGAGGCCAAGGCAATCGCACTGACCGAATCTGGTCGACGCGGGGCGCCGCGCAGGGTCGACACGAAGGTCAAGGAGATCCTCGGCAAGGCGGTCGACCAGACCGATCGCGCCCTTACCTACATTCTCGATGAAGGTGGGCGGTCGTTTGCGCCCACTTCGAGCGGGCCGCCGGTCGAGCTTCTTCCTCGCGACGTCCCTGGTGGCACCGCAATTGTCGTGACGTTCGAGCGGATAGACCCACTGGCTTCGGCCGACCTGGCGGTGGTCGGCAATGTCAACCGTCCGACCTGGGTCGTGTCGCTCACCGACCTGCTGATGGTCGCTGACATCCTCGCGGACCCTGTGGCGTTTCACTACTACGCGCGGACACGGGCAGCCATGCACTCGATGAGGGCCTTGGTGGTCGCCGAGGCCGATGCCCTCGGCGCCTACCTCCGCGATCGCCTCAGCATCGTGCACAGCACGACGGCTAGGAAAGACACACGCATCCTCATCGGATATTCCTGCGAAGCGCTCAACGGCTTCTACACCCGGGAAGAAGCCGGGTTGGATGCGCACAAGCCCACGACGGGTGTGCCAGAGGAGGTTATCAGAGCATTGGCGAACGCCCTTACGCAGCCGGGGTGGGTGAAATGCGTCGATGCGGTGATGTCGGCGCACTCCTCAGTCTGGCCCAAGTGGCGGCGGTTCCGCCGCAAACACCGGCGCGGTGGGACATTCGCCCTTAACGGTCAGGTATCTCTCATCTCCACCACAAGCACGGACTCATCTCTTGAGCAGGCCAACGACTCGATTAGCCTCAACATCCCCCCTCCTTGCTGAGGTCTACTGCGCCACAGTTTGACTCAGACATTGGGGTAGCGCTGTCAGGGGACACGCAAGCATCGCCATCCTAGACGCGTTGCCGCGATATCGTTCGGCGGGTTGGCGGCTTCCGTCCTCAATCATCCTCGGTAATAGGTTCGGCTCCAGCGGATTTCAGTAGCTCATCTCGAGCTTCCTGACGTTTGTCGAGAGCGCTCTTAAGGTCGATGGTGGCGTCGGCCAATTGTGAGCGGGCCGCGGGATCGCCGTGTGAAACAAGGCTCGCGGTCGCCGATATCAGCGTTCTAACGTGCCCTAAAACATCAACGGTTGTCGTGGACGAGATCCTGCTTCGGATGGGCAAAGGCATGGCAGCCGTCCGCCACGACACCGCCCGCTGGCGCGCGGAACCCCCGGACGCGCTACTTCCTGAGCGCATCGACGATCTGGACTGAATCCCCGTTGTCGGGGAGCGCGGCTGGGTGGTGATCACTAATGACAAACGCATTCGGACGCGCCCCGTCGAGGCGCAGAAGGCGATCGACCACAACCTGAAGGTGGTGCATTTGCAGGGCGGTGTCGGACACGCCGCAGCGTCGCTGCAGCTGGAACGTCTCGCCAAGCGCTGGGAGGCGATCGAGGATCACGTGATTCGCTCGCCGATCGGTCCGTGGTGGCTCTCGGTGAGAAAGTCCCGGACCCTCCCGTGCGATACGAGCCCGGAAAGGTGGAACGCTAGGTTCAGGTCCCCTGCTAGTAGCCCAGCACCACCGGCACTACCAAGCACCGAAATACCTTGCACACCATTGCGACTCACGTAGTCACGGTACATACGCACCGCCAGACTGGCGGTCAATTTTTCCGGTTCATCCACGCCAAATAATCGGCTTTGGTGAAGCTTTCACCCAACGCCCGGCGGTGCTCGGATTCCTCGAAGACCTCTTGCAGAGCGTCCTGGTCGTACCCCGTTTCTCGCGCCACATAGCGGTACAGCTCGTTGTCCATGGCGTAAACCCCAGGGACGGGTTCTTGCAAGTGCCTACGGTAGACGGCCTCCTGGAAGGCCTTCGGGTCTTCGCCGGCTTCACGGCGCCGATTGACCTCGGCTACCAACTTCTGTCGCGCTTCCTCCGCACTCGGCGCAGTCACCGACCAGTCCGAACCCGGGTACCATGCACGCCACCCATCGCTGGTGTGCTCGACCTGGGGCTTCATCCTGAATGCGAACCGTTGCTGTGCAATGGGATCGTCCGCTGGCGTTGTCATCGATTGCTCCCGCAACCGATGGTGGTCGAGTATGCCGGAATCGTCATAGGTGGCCGCTTGACTCGTGCTCGTCGGTGTAAGACATGTCAGTGGTATCGTCCGGGCAGCGAATTTCGCAATGAAAAGCGCGATGAAAAGCCCGGGGCCCACTCGACTCCGCGCAGCAGGTACGCATCAGACAAATTTACCTTGCAGGAACGCCCTTCAAGAATGCCGGGAAATCCGGCTCTTCTGACGCTTCCGTGGGCCGGTTGTTGATGTAAGGGGCGCACGTCGTTGTGGCTTAAGGTTTCTGGCTTGTGAAAGGTCAGGAACCAAAGGAGCCAACAACGACGTGCGCAATGTGAGGCTATGGCGTGCGCTGCTGGGTGTCGACCAGCGCACCGTGATCGAAGACATCGAGTTCGAGGAGTTCGGGGAGGAAGACGCCGACGGCGACACGCTGGTGGTGGCGCGGGTGCGGCCGCGAAGTGGTGTTTCGCGCCGTTGTGGCCGCTGCGGTCGCAGGGCGCCCTGGTATGACCGGGGTGAGGGTCGGCGCCGGTGGCGGGGCCTGGATTGGGGCACGATGCAGGTGGTGCTGGAGGCCGATGCGCCGCGGGTGAACTGCCCCGCCCATGGGCCTACGGTGGTGGCGGTGCCATGGGCGCGCCACCATGCCGGGCACACTTTGGCCTTTGATGACACGGTGGCCTGGCTGGCGGTGGCGTGCTCGAAAACCGCGGTGTGCGAGTTGATGCGGGTCGCCTGGCGCACCGTAGGGGCGATCGTGGCGAGGGTGTGGGCCGACACGGAGAAGAGGATCGACCGGTTTGCGGGTCTGCGTCGGATCGGCATCGATGAGATCTCCTATAAGCGTCACCACAAGTACCTCACGGTGGTGGTTGACCACGACAGCGGCCGGCTGGTGTGGGCCGCCCCGGGCCGCGACACCAAGACGCTGCGGCGGTTTTTCGACGCTCTGGGCGCCCAGCGGTGCGCGCTGATCACCCATGTGTCCGCCGATGCGGCGGAGTGGATTGCCGATGTGGTCGCCGAGCGCTGCCCGGGCGCGATCCGCTGCGCAGATCCGTTTCATGTGGTGGCCTGGGCCACCGAGGCGCTGGATGCCGAGCGGCGCCGGGCCTGGAACGACGCGCGAGCGATCGCGCGCGGCGAGGCCAAATGGGGCCGTGGTCGGCCCAGCAGGAACACCGCGCCGCGGCCGGGTCATGAACGAGCACGGCGGCTCAAAGCCGCCCGCTACGCGCTGTGGAAAAACCCCGAGGACCTCACCGAACGCCAAACCGCCAAGCTGGCCTGGATCGCCAAGACCGACACCCGGCTCTACCGCGCGTACCTGCTCAAAGAGGGCCTGCGGCATGTGTTTTCGGTCAAAGGCCAGGACGGCAAAGACGCCCTCGACAAGTGGATCTCCTGGGCGCGGCGCTGCCGCATCCCGGTCTTCGTCGAGCTGGCCCGCCGCATCAAACGCCACCGCGAGGCCATCGACGCCGCCCTCGACCACGGCCTGTCCCAAGGATTGATCGAATCCACCAACACCAAGATCCGCCTGCTCACCCGCATCGCATTCGGATTCCACAACCCCGCCGCGCTGATCGCCCTGGCCATGCTCGCCCTCGGCGGGCACCGCCCCACCCTGCCCGGCCGCGGCTAACACCCCTCCACCAGGGCACCCCTCGGGTTTCCCCTCTCAGACGTCGCCGATTCTGCGCTACCCGCTCGTCGGTGTCCATGTCGTTCCGCCTCGCTGCGCTCGGGGGCTCCACATGGACACCTCCCACCCGGGCAGCGCTACAGGCAACTATCGCGGAAGGGAGCACAAACGAATTCAACCATCAGATCACGGCCCCGAATCGGCCCCATCCACCCACGGATACGTCAGGAGGGCCGGAAATCCTTAGCGGAATTCCGCCTGCGTCGCTTGTCTCTCACACGGCGACAGGAAGTGTCGTGGATAGCGGGACCGTAACGACCGCGCGCGACCCTCTGTGAAAGCGCCGGGCTACGATCAGTGCGCCGTTGACGAAAGTGGGTGTCCCGATGGCGCGCGAAGACCCGACTCATCCCGCGCATCGAGCAATCAAGTCACCGGCCGAGACGGCCGCAGCATCGGCGATGCGCACCGCGAGTCCCGCAAGAGGGGCTGTGACAATCCCCTGAAACCGTGGAGACTGCGTACCCACGGCGGACCCACATCCAATTCGGGTTTTGCACCGGCTCGGGCACCGGCGACAATACGGAGATGCGGCTTCTTCGGGTGTTGCTGGCCGCGCTCGTCGTCGCGACGGCGGGCACCGGCCGCAGTGCACGCGCCGATGCCGACGTGCCGCCGCTCGGCCCGCAGGCGCAGGCGGCGGGATTTGTCGACGTCCGAAGCGTTGTTGCGGATGCGATCATTGCCCTGCGCTATGCGACGCCGCACAACGTCGTCGGCACGCAGCTTTATCCCGGCAACGCGCGGTGCCTTGTGCATGAATCCATGGCGCCGGGGTTGGTTGCCGCCGCGACGGCGCTTCGCCAGCGCGGCGACGTGTTGGTTTTCTGGGACTGTTACCGACCCCATGACGTTCAGGTCAGGATGTTTCAGGCCGTGCCGAACCCTGCCTGGGTGGCGCGCCCGGGTCCGTTTGCGCGCAGCCACGAGGCCGGTCGCTCGGTTGACGTGACGGTAGCCCGTGCACGGTGCCCCGTTGAGCAGGCCGGTGCGCGCTGCCTCCTGGACATGGGAACCGACTTCGACGACTTTTCACCCCGCGCTTTGGCTTTCGCCACCGACGGTGTGAGCGCGGATGCTCAGGCAAACCGGGCCCTGCTGCGCGACGCCATGGGTGTCGGTGGGTTAACCGGGTACTCGGGGGAGTGGTGGCATTTCGACGGCCCCGGAGCCGCCGTCGAGCGCCCGATTCTCGACGTGCCCGTCGACTAAGTGGTCGTCGACTGCATCACGGTGACGCGCCCGGGCCCGCCCCAGCCGATCAACTCAAAGGACGACGCCCCCCGAGTTTCCCAGTTTCCCCGACCGCATGATCGCGGCCCACCCGGCCCCGACATCGCCACCGACGCCGCCGGTGTGCCCGACCGCGGTACGCCTGCCGATTCGAGGCGGCACCGGGCGCGGCCTCATGGGTGCGTGTGCGGTGGGCCGCACAGCGGCGACGCGTCGGCGAGAATTCCCGCAGGAATCGGCTAACAGGCATCGGCTGACAGGCATTGGCTAGGGCATAGATGCCGGTGTTCCCGGGGCCGCCGGGAAACCCCCGCACAGCTTCTCGAAGGCATGGGCGGCCCGCAGCACGGTGACGTCGTCAAATCGTTTGCCCATGATCATCATTCCGACGGGCAATCCGTCCAGAAGGCCCGCCGGCACCGAGATCGCGGGATGACCGGTGATGTCCATGGGCGCGGTGTTGATCGCCTTGTTGTGTGCGTTGGCGAGCACGCTGACATCCTGCGGGCCGCCGGCCGGAAGGGTATCCGCTGTGCCAGGAACCGTGGGCATTACCAGCACGTCATACTGCTTTAACGCGTCGTCATAGGCGGCACGCACATGCGGCAGCAGATTGCGCGCCTTGGCATAGCTGGCGCCCCCAAGTGCCTTCAGGCTGTAATGGCCACACAACGCCGTTGCCTTGATGGTGCTGGAGAACTGATCCGCCAGGACGACCCGCTGGGTTGCGAAGTACGCCATCAGCTCTGGGTCGTAAAGTCCCTCTACCCCGAGTCCGTAACCGTTGCCGTCAAGCATCTGATAGCAGGCCCCGTCGGTGAAGATGACGGTGAAAAGATGAACCGCCTTCCGGTGCCAGGGCACGCTGATTTCACCTACGGTGCAACCAATCTCGGTGAACCGCTGCGCCGCTGACCGCACCAGCTCGTCGACCTCGGGTCGCGAGCCCGGCTGCCCGAAGCCCTCCCTGAGGACACCCACCCGCAGGCCGGAGACATCGCCGGTGAGCGCGGCCCGGTAGTCGATCACCGGTACGTCCTTCGGCTGGCGTGGATCCTGCCCGTCGGTTCCAGCCAGCACCGTGAGCATGAGCGCCGCGTCGCCGACGGTGCGTGTTATAGGACCGAGGTGATCGAGCGTTCGCTCGATGGGGAAAGCCCCGGTGTAGGGCACCAGGCCGTAAGTCGGCTTGTGCCCGACGACGCCACACAGCGACGCCGGGATGCGCACCGACCCCCCTTGATCGCCGCCGAGCGCCAGCGCCACCTCACCGGCGGCGACGAGCGCCGCACTGCCGCTGGACGATCCACCCGCTTCACGGGTCAGGTCCCACGGGTTATGCACCGGACCGCACGCCGAGGTGAAGCTGGAACCCGAGCAGCACAGATCCTCGCAGACGCTCTTGCCGGCGACGATCGCGCCCGCGTCGAGCAACCGCTGCACGACGGTGGCATCACGGCTCGGGAGGAAACCCTCCAGGGCACGCGATCCGTTCATCATGGGAACGCCCGCCACGGCGACGTTGTCCTTGACCGCCACCGCCCTGCCGGACAGCGGCCCTTGGGCGCCGGACGTGATCTCGGTGGTGACATACCAGGCGCCCAGCGGGTTGGCTGCGGGCGGCGGGAATCGGTAGGCCCGTTCGGGGACCCGCGGACGCGCAACCTCGTCGTAGAGTGCGTCGAGCGCGTCGTAGGAGGCCAACATGGCCTCGACAGCCCCGAGATAGTCCCGCTGGGCATCGGCGTCGAGGTGAAAGCCGAAATGCCGGGCCGCAGAGTCGATATCCGCTCTTGACGGCTTCGAAATCGCCATGCCGACCTCCGTCATCGTCGCGGCGGGCCGGTGATGCCCCGACATCGCCGTTCTCGTCGGTGGGACAATACCCCAGGCCGGCAATCCCAAGCTGCCGGCTGCCGGTGCTGCCGCGGTGTCTCCCACGAGACACCACCAGGTGTCCTTCCGCGTGAGATCCCAGGCCCACCGGCACCCTCGAACCGACCCTGGAGGAACCGTGCGTCTGGAAGTGCTGGCCGGGGCAGAGCGCGGCGGCCTGGTGGGAATCGCCGCGACCGGTGCCGAAGTGCGATGACCGGGCCGCTGACGGGGATACGGATCCTCGAGGTCGGCACCATGCTGGCGGGGCCGTACGCCACCATGCTGCTGGCCGACCTCGGGGCGGAGGTCATCAAACTCGAGCCACCCGGCGGGGAGATCTCGAGACAGGTTTCAGACAGCTACTTCGCCAGCCTCAATCGCAACAAGGGCAGTGTCTGCCTTGATCTAAACTCGCTGGAGGGCCAGACGAGGCTGGGTGATCTTGTTGCGGAATCCCATGCGCTGCTGGTGAACCTGAAACCATCGGCGATCCGCCGGCTGGGACTGACCTACGATTCGCTGCGGCGGTTCAACGAGCGAATAGTTTGTGTCGCCATCACCGGTTACGGGCTGGATGGCGGGGATGACCCGGCCTTCGACTACATCATTCAGGCGGCCACGGGGGTGGCGGCCCTCACCGGCGAGCCCGGCGGCCCGCCGACGCTGCCCGGCTACTCCTCGGTGGATAACTCGACCGGAATTAGTGCGGCGCTTGGGTTATTGGCGCAGATCGTTTCGGGACGCGGTGGTCAGGTGGACGTGTCGCTGCGCGACGTGATGTTCTCGCAGCTCAACTATCACGCATCCGCCTACCTCAACGACGGCATCGAACCGCGGCGCCGGCCCTTCGGGGCCCACTCGTATTACGTTCCGGCGCAGCTATTCCCGACGGCTGACGGCTATCTGGCGCTGTTCATCACCCACGACGGGTTCTGGAAGTCCTTTGCCGCCGAGGCAGGCATCGGTGGCTTCGAGACGATGGCCGAGCGGGTTGCGCACCGCGAGCAGGTGCTTGCAGCGGTCACATCCGCGCTCGCGAACGACACCGCGGCCGGCTGGGAACAGCGGCTTCGTCCGCTGGGGGTGCCCGCAGCGGCCGTTCGAACGCTGCCCGAAGCGCTGACCGCGACCCCGGAGGTGGTTGTCACGGCAGGTGATTTCCGCCTCGTCGGCAATCCGATCCGGGTCGCCGGTTATCGGTGCGATTACCGTCGACCGCCGAAGCTGAACGAGAGCGCCGAGGATCCGGGCGAGCAATGAGTCGTTGCCGGCTCAAACGGGCGTTACGCGATGTCTCCCGAACCGTTACAAACGTAGTTGGCCGTTGTTGGCCAACTGTGCCGGGGTAACGGTTGCCCGGTCCGGATCACCGCGTACGTTCCGGCAAGGTGGGCGAGATTCGGTTCCTCGCGTCCTTGGTCGGTGGCGGCTACCGGTGGTCACCTGTCGGCTGTCGGGCCCGGCCTGGTTGGTAGCTCTCACCACATGATCCTCTGGTCGCTGTGGTGTCACACCTTCCCGCCGCCGGGCTGAAAAGCCTTGGGCGCGACGCCCGATCACGGTGGCTGCTGCCTGGTGTCGGGTGACGTTGGGGTAGGGGCGCTGCCAGTGTTGGGCGCCCCAAATGCTGCTGTAAGCGGGATTGACTGCCAGCAGTTGGATGCCGGCGACCGCGGCCATACCGGTCAGCCGGGTACGGAAGACCGCGGTCGGGATGCGTGATATCACGGTGCGGCGGAACCGTTTCCCGCGTGCGCCGCGGCCCATAGTTTCCCGCCCGCTCATCCTGGCGTCGGCGAAGTCGAGGTCCTCCACCGCGATCGTCGCAACACCGCGGCGGCGCGTGTACTTGATCAGCGCGGTGATGGCGTGGCGGACCTGGGCGTCACGCCGCGACGCCGACCCGGTGAGGTCGATGTCGATCCGCCTGGGCGCACCCACGGGGTTGCCGTGGGCGTCCAGCCGGCGCACCGCCAGGTGCCCATCGTTGAGATCCACTCCCACCACCGACCCGATGGCGTAGACGCCGTCGCCGACTGCGCAATTGTCGCGGCCTACCCAGTACGGCACAGACGGGATCGCCCACGCCGCGGTTAGATACACCCCAGCCCTGCCGGGTTTGCGGCTGATCGCGTAGGACACCGAGTTAGCGCCGATGATCCGCTGGACCCATTCACCGCCGCGGTGCGCGAACACCGCACTGCCGGAGAGGACGTAACGGCCTCGTGGGGCGTTCGCGAAGTGTTCCAACGGTTTCGGCAACCGAATACTGACCTGCCCGGCCGGGGTCACTGTGATCGTGAGATTCCCGAACGGTTCATCGGGCGAGCCGTTCGCCCTGATTCGCCACCGGGATGCCTGCCACCGCCGGCGCCACTGCGCTTCGGTCAGACCGGCCTTGTCGAGGTGATGGCGCGTCGCAGCCAGGCGTTTACCGCCCTCCAACACATGCACCACACCGGCGGCCTGATCCCGTTGCGCCCGGGCCAGCTCGCCCCGTAGATGCTGCAGCCGACGTTGCTTCTGGAAACGTTCCGCTTGGTTGGCATACCCTCTGGCGGCCTTGGCTTTTGGGCGGGCCTTACGCTCAGCGGCGGACAGCATGTCCGCGGTCGGCGCCGCTAGACGCGCCTCGATGGTGGCGATCGCCGCCCGTAACCCCGCCACATGACGGTACTGGGCATCACGGGCCAGGCGGACCCGATCATCATTGGCGGCGATGATCGCATTAGCCCACCGCGCCGACGAAGCGCCGTCAACCCTTTCTTGCGGGTATTCAACCGATCCCGACGCACCTGTCGCCGCTCATCGGCGTTCAGCGCCGCGTCGACCGGACCGGGCCGAGACACCACAGCCAGATCAGCGCGCCGCAACCGGCCCAAATGCTCAGCAACACGCTCTAACACCTGATCGTCCTGCGATGTCGTGCGCACCCGGGTGCTGATCGCCACGCCCACCGGTGCAGCGACCGGCTTCACCCCGCGCCACGCGCGCAACTCACGATCGGTCATGCCGCATCACCGGATTCGGTTTCAGCTGACACCGCGGCCCGTAGCCGCTTCGTCTTCGCTGAGCGCTGCCCGTACAGTCGGCCGGCGAAGCTGGTCACGATAGCCAGCATGTCGCGCGCCAGCTCTGATTCAGCCGACTCATTCTCAGGCCGGCCGATGTAGACCACCGACACCCCATAGCCGGCCAACAAGTGTTCGATCACCCCGACCCCGAACCGCGCCAACCGATCAGGATGCTCCACCACCAGCCGATCCACACCAGGTTTCATGCACTCACTCAACGCTTTACCCAGCCCCGCCCGGCGGTCCGCCAACCCGGACGCGACATCGGCAAACACGATCAAATCGATGCCATGTTCCAGTAGCCGCGCGACCTGCCGATCAAGGCCACCTTCGGCCTGCTGCCGTCGCGACGACACCCGCGCGTACCCAACAGCCGTGCCTGTTCGAGGTTTACGCGTGAGCGCATCGAGGTCGCCGACCCGGAAGATCCGTCGCCCACCAGCACTGCGGGCATCGGGCAACCGGCCCTGTTGGGTGTAGCGGCGCAACGTACGCGTCGACACCCCCAACCGGTAGGCCGCCGCGGTCGCCGACACATAATCATCAGGGCCACGATGAGCCATGTCACCAATGCCTCATCAGGTCTTCGACCGGAAAAGGCAATTCGAGGCCATCTTCGGCCAGCATCGCCCGCACATCCGCTGCGGTGACGTTCTCGCCGTCCTTGATCGCGTAGAACGCCGCCTGTTCGAGGTGCTGCACGAATTCTGAGTGCTGCCCACACCAACGCTGCACACGTCGTTTCGCCGCGGCGCGCTCGCGCTTCTTCTTCGCCGACATCGACTTAAAGGCGTGTGCGCGGTGCGCGTTTTGCGCGGTCTTGTATCCGTAGCCCTGAGCATCATCGAGCACCTCACCGGTCGCCTCGTCGACGACGACATACCGCTTGTCATAGCTGCTGGACAGCGAGGCGCTGACGACAACCTTCGCGCTCATCGCATTTCCTCCATCACGCATCGAACGTACCACCAACGTGGCCAATAATGACCAACAAAACCATCCGAACCCAGACCGGCGAGAGTCCAGCAGTCACATACTCTCAAACAAGTCCGACAACAACCGGCCGACCGCTACCGGCCAACAAAATCACCAGCTGTTCTCAACCCGCTTGGCGCGCGCTTGAGTCATCCAACCCGACGTTGTTCCAACAGCGCATGCAGCTGCGCCGGCCGGGCGATACGAGGGCAACATGCCTCATGCGGGGTTGGAGTACACCCGGGTCGGGGTGATGAGGACGGCGGCTCGGCGCTCGTCGCGCATGACCCGGTCATAGGTGTCCCAGTCGTCGTGGGTTCCCCCGGCCGCGGTGAAGATGTCACGAAGCAGGAGCCGGAGCCGTTCGCTATCCACATCGGGATGGGGATCGTCGGGCCCGATCAGCTGCGCCGGACCTTCGACGGCCGCCCACTGCCAGCCGGCTCGGGCGACGATCGTGGTTTGGGGACGGGCGCGGAGGTTGCGCAGCTTGCGGGCCCCGCCGTAGGCCACGAGCCCAACGACGCGGACGCCCGTCAGCGGGTGTCGCAGGATGCCCGCGTTGACCACCGACGACTGAATAGTGCCGTCGTCGCGCAAGGTGCTCACCACGCACAGCCCCTGATCGGCGGCCGCGAGCTCGCCGAAGCGGGAAAGATCAGTCATTGTTGGGGATTTCCTTCCGGTGTCGGCCAAGATGCTTTCGGTACGGCGTTTCCGCACACGCTGCGGTGGACTTAGTTTCCGGCATGCCCGGCCTGGCCGACATAACGCGGGGTTGCGCCGGCGCGCCGGGCAGCGCCGCGTCGTCGCACGGACCGCCCAGCGCCGTGATCGTCGGCAAAGCGCAGACGGCCGGTTAGCGACCCGGCAACGGACACCGGCATCGCGGCGCCGGAGCCGGCGGCGAGCCGTTCAGAATCCATTAGCACAGTTTACTTTCCTGGTGTTCGCGTCGAGTTCGACGGAGCACCTGGCCCCACCGGCATCGGTACGAGCTAAATAGCCCCACATGCGCGGCAATGCACGGTCATTCAGCTACCGTAATCGCCGTGTGCGCCATCACCGCCAACACCGTGGTTTGGCGGTTTTGACAGCTTGGCTCGCCCAGGTGGCAGAGTGGGCACATGTTCGTCGCCCTGCTTTTTCGGAGAGCCCTGATTTTTCGGAGAGAGGTGTTGTGAAGTCTAACCGAGCCGCTGCCGTACTGAGCCTGCTGGCCGTCGGCGCGCTGGTGTTATCGGGATGCGGTGGCGGCCCGAAGACCTCGCCGGGCTCGTCGGTGACAGTGAACTGCGGGGGCAAAAAGCAACTCAAGGCCAGCGGGGCCACCGCCCAGGAGAACGCGATAGAGCAATTCGTCTACGCCTACGTCCATGCCTGCCCGGGATACACGCTGGACTACAATGCAAACGGCTCTGCCGCCGGGGTGAACGACTTTATCAATAGCAAAACCGATTTAGCGGGTTCCGGAGTGCCGTTGGACCCGTCGAAGGGTGAGCCCGACAGAGCGGCGGAGCGATGCGGTTCACCGGCGTGGAATTTGCCGGTGGTATTTCAACCGATCGCCGTCACTTACAACATCAACGGCGTGAGTTCGCTGAAGCTGGACGCGCCCACGACCGCAAAGATATTCAACGGCACCATCACCAGGTGGGATGATCCCGCGATCAAGGCGCTCAACGCGGACAGCAACCTGCCTCCAACGCCTATCCACGTGATTTTCCGTAGCGACAAATCCGCTAATTCTGCCAATTTTCAGCAATACCTCGAGGCCGCATCCGACGGGGCGTGGGGTAAAGGCGACGGCGAAACGTTCCACGGCGCCGTCGGTGACGGCGCCGTCGGGGATAACGGCAACTCGGCGCTGCTGCAGCAAACCGACGGGGCGATCACCTACAATCAGTGGTCGTTCGCGGTGGGCAAACAGTTGAACATGGCCCAGATCATCACGTCGGCGGGCCCGGACCCCGTGCCGATCACCACCGAGTCGGTTGACAAGACGATTGCTGGGGCCCGGTTCACGGGCCAGGGCAACGACCTGGTGCTGGACACGTCATCGTTCTACAAGCCGTCGCAGCCCGGCGCCTACCCGATCGTGGAGCCGACATATGAGATCGTCTGCTCGAAATATCCGGACGCCGCGACCGGCACAGCGGTACGGGCGTTTATGCAGGCAGCGATCGGTCCGGGCCAAGAGGGCCTGGCGCAGTACGGATCCATTCCGCTGCCGGGCTCATTTCAATCGAGGCTGGTCGCGGCGGTGAATGCTATCTCTTGATCGGGTGAAGGGGGTTCGATGGTAGGCGGCGGTGAGCCGGGATCGCGGGTGGGGTCTCA
This sequence comes from Mycobacterium sp. SM1, assembly GCF_018361265.1. Classification (GTDB taxonomy): domain Bacteria; phylum Actinomycetota; class Actinomycetes; order Mycobacteriales; family Mycobacteriaceae; genus Mycobacterium. The sequence goes on along the minus strand of NZ_JAFLNH010000001.1, from coordinate 829,345 downwards.
GTTGGGGCCCTATCGGCTGAGGCGGCTGCTGGGCCGTGGCGGGATGGGCGAGGTCTATGAGGCCGAGGACGTTCGCAAGCACCGGTTGGTGGCGGTGAAGCTGATCTCGGAGCAGTTCTCGGCTGACCCGGTGTTTCGCGCGCGGCTGCGACGCGAGGCCGAGGCGGCGGGGCGGTTAAGCGAGCCGCATGTGGTGCCGATCCATGATTACGGGGAGATCAATGGCCACCTGTATTTGGAGATGCGGCTGGTCGAGGGCACCGACTTGGCCACGCTGCTTAACCATTCCGGGGCGTTGAGCCCGCCGCGGGCGGTGGCCATCGTGCGTCAGGTCGCCGCGGCGCTGGATGCCGCGCACGCCGTGGGGGTGACCCACCGCGATATTAAACCGGCGAACATCTTGATCAGCCGCGATGATTTCGCCTATCTCCTGGATTTCGGCATCGCCCGCGCCGCCGCCGATCCCGGGTTGACCCAGACGGGGATGGCGATGGGCACCTATTACTACATGGCCCCGGAGCGGTTCACCGGCGATGAGGTCACCTATCGCGCCGATATCTATTCGCTGGCCTGTGTGTTGAGCGAGTGTGTGACCGGCTCGCCACCGTTCGGGGCCGCCAGCATCGAGCGGCTGATCGCCGCGCATCTGACGGCGCCCGCCCCGCGGCCCAGCCAGCTGCTGCCCGGGACGGTCCCGGCGGCCTTGGATGAGGTGATCGCCAGGGGCATGGCGAAAAACCCCGAGGAGCGTTACCGCAGCGCCGGTGAGCTGGCCGCCGCTGCCCACCAGGCGCTGACCGTCCCCGAGCAGGACGAGGCCACCGCGATTCTGCGGCACGGGGCGGAAGCAACCGTGCGCGCTGGCACGGAGACGATGGCTGGGCCGGTGTCACCGGGAGCCGGCGGTGGCAGTTGGCGCAGCGCGCCAGGACCGTCGTCGTCAGTCGGGCCCGTGGGTGCACCGACGTTTGGTCAGCCGCCTCACCCCCACGGACCCGACTTCACGCCCGGCGCGCCCCGGCCCCGGATTCGGCGCGGCCTGGCGATCGTCGGCGCGGTCACGCTCTTGGTTGTTGCCGCCGTCGTCACCCTGCTGGTGACGCGGCCGTCGCACCCAACGACGCCGGCATCGCCGCAAACCGTGTTGCCGTTTACCGGCATCGACTTCCGCCTGTCCCCGGGCGGGGTGGCGCTGGACGGCACCGGCAATGTGTATATCGCCAGCGAAGGCATGCGTGGGCGGGTGGTGAAGCTGGCGGCGGGGTCGGGGGTGCCGACGGTGCTGCCGTTCGCGGGGCTTTACCAGCCCCAGGGGGTGGCGGTGGACAGCAACGGCGCGGTGTATGTCGCCGACTTCAACAACCGGGTGGTGAAGCTGGCGGCGGGGTCGAACAACCAGGCCGTGCTGCCCTTCAGCGGCCTCAACTACCCCGAAGGGGTTGCGGTGGACAGCGCCGGGACCGTGTATGTCGCCGACCGCGGCAACAACCGGGTGGTGCGGCTGGCGGCCGGGTCGGCCAGTCCCACCGATGTGCCGTTCACTGGCCTTAATCACCCCGATGGGGTGGCGGTGGGCACCGACGGCAGTGTCTATGTCACCGACACCGACAACGACCGGGTGCTGAAGCTGGCGGCGGGGTCGAGCACCCCGGCTGTGCTGCCGTTCACCGGTGTCAGCGTGCCCTGGGGCATCGCGGTGGACACCGCCGATAACGTCTATGTCACCGAACACGACAACAATCGGGTGCTGAAGCTGGCGGCGGGGTCGAGCATCCCGAGTGCGCTGCCGTTCACCGGACTCAACACCCCGTTGGCGGTGGCGGTGGACCGCGCCGGGGCCGTGTATGTCGCCGACCGCGGCAACGACCGGGTGGTCAAGCTGGTGGGTTGAGAGGTGCCCCGCGGTGTGCGCCGAGCGGCCCTGCGATCGGCTCATCCGGTGGGGTTACCGGCGCAGCAGCGATCACCCGTCGTTGCTCAAGATTCCGAATGCCGCCGCGCGAGCCACGTGATCACCCGTCCGAGGGTGATCAACAGCAGCAAGAACACGATCAGCAAGAAGGCCGCGTTATAGGACAGGTTTTGGGCTGCTTTCGACGGCTGGTCGTAGAAGGTCCAGATCGGGTAGGTCAGGTAACCGACCGCGGAGTGAGTGAGTTGGCCAGTTGGGAGGAAATCCGACCAGCCCGCCGTGTACAGCATCGGCGCCGTCTCGCCGGCGGCTACCGCGAGCGCCACCAGCATGCCGGTGACGATTCCGGGCATTGCGGACTTCAGCACGATTCTGCGCAGCGTCCAGCCGACCGGCAGCCCGAGTGCCTCCGCCCCTTCCCGATACGAGGTTGGCACCTGACGAAGCGACGCCTCGGTGGCCTTGGCGATATACGGAATGCTGATGACCGACAGCGTCAGCACCCCGGCCGCCAGGGAAAACCCCCACTGGAATGTGACCACGAGCGCCACATAGCCGACGTAGCCGAGCACAATGGACGGGATGCCGGAGAGCACCTCGTAGGCGCCCCGCAGCACCGACTGCGTGCGGCCGGTGGCGAATTCGGACAAATAGATGCCGGTCAGCACGCTCACGGTGCCGCCCACCAGCAGGACTCCCAGACCCAGGACCGCGGTGCCGACGATGGCGTTGCGCAGACCGCCGGCGGCACCCCGGGTGTCCTGCACCAGCACGCTCCAGTGAAACACCGGCACAGCACGGCCCACGACGCCGATGAGCATCCACAAGGTCGGGCCGACCACCAGCGCCAAACAGCAGTAGCAGGCGGTCCACCACAGCGTGTTGATGACCTTGCGCCGAGTGGACACCGACCATAGCCGCCTACCCGCGATCCATCCCCGACCGGTTCGTTGCGCGCCGGTTTCGCTCATTGTTAGATTCCTCGTCCCACGGGCAGGGCGGTGCCCGACGCCCGGCGCACCAGCGCGCGGGCGGCGACGTTGGTCAGCAGGGTGATCACCATGAGCACCAGGCTGACTTCGGCGAGGGTTTTCACCGCGAAGTTGGTGGAGTCGGTCAGCGCGGAGTCCAGTTGGGAGACCACGGTGGCGGCGATGGTGGTCATGGTGGCATAGATGTTGGTGGGCAGCGCGCCCAGCACCGCGCCGGAGACCATGGCCACCGCCATGGTCTCCCCCAGGGCCCGCCCGAGCCCGAGCACCACCGCGCCGATGATGCCGCTGGACACCCAGGGCAGGGTGACCCGCCGGGCGCACTCCCACTCGGACATGCCCAGCGCGATGGCGCCCTCGCGGGGCAGCAGCGGCACCTGGCGGATCAGGTCCCGGCTGGTGCTGGCGATGATGGGAATGACCATCACCGCTAGCACCAGACCCGAGACCAGCAGGCCCTCCCCGTTTCCGGTGTCGCCGCGAAAGTAGTTCAGCACCGGCACGTCGGGGGTGTGGCGCGCGATCAGCGGGGCGATGTGGTGGGCGATCACCGGCCCGAAGGTCATCGCTCCCCACAGCCCGACGATCACGCTGGGGATGCCGGCCAGCAGCTCCAGGGTCATGCCCACCGCGCCGGCCAGCCGTTTGGGGAGGCGCTCCACGATCACCAGCGCCGCCCCGATCGACACCGGCACCGCGATGATCAAGGCGATCGCCGAGGTCGCCAGGGTGCCCACGATCAGCGGCAGCGCCCCGTAGTAGGCGCCCACCGGGTGGGCCACCCCGTGGGTGGTGTCACTGGCGCCGTAGGTGTTGCCCGGATCCCAGGCGGTGGCGGTGAAAAAATGCAGCCCGTTGACCCGGATCGCCGGCAGCGCCTCGATGAGCAGCGTCGCCAGCACAAACACCAGCGCCAAAAGCGGGACCACCGCGCCTAGCCCGCCGGCCCACCGCAGCAGCACCCCACCGCGGCGCACCCCACGAGCCCGGCCCGCCAGCGCAGCCGCGTCGGCCACCGCATCGGCGGTTAGGTGATGGGCCATCGCACGCGCCCCCTTTAGCCGGTGATCTTGGCGATCTGGGCGTCAGATAGCTTCACCACCGGGGCCGGCAGCGGCTGAAAATGCACCCGGTCCAAAAACGCGGGGCTGTTCCCGTCGGTGATCACCCAGTGCAGAAACGCCTGCAGCGTCTGGGCGGTGGCGGCATCTTTTTGCTTGCTGTTGACGATGGCGTACTCGTAGTTGACGATCGGGTACCCGTCGGGGGCGGGCCCGTTGATCAGCGAGATCGCCTCGTTTTCGGGGGTTTGGGAGACAAAGCCGGCGGCCTCGGCCTGAATGCTTTTGGCGTCGGGCAGCAGATACTTCCCGGAGGCGTTGCCCAACTGGGCCTCACCGAGCCCCTTCTGGGTGGCCTGGTCCAAGAAGCTGATGCCGATGTAGGCCACACAGCCGGGGGTGTTGGCGCAGCGGGTCACCATGCCGGCGTTGCCGTGCTCACCCAACGCGCCCGGAACCGCGGGGAAGGCGACGGTGGTGCCGAAACCCGGTGACTTCCCCCAGCCGTCGGGATCCTGCTTGGACAGGTACTGGGTGAACAGAAAAGTCGCACCGGAGCCGTCGGAGCGGTGCAGCGGAATCACCGGGGTGGCCGGCAGGTTCACCCCCGGGTTAAGCGCGGTGATCTGCGGGTCGTTCCAGGCTTTGATGCTGCCCTCATACATGGCGGCCAGCACCTTGCCGTTGAGCTTGAGGTGCTCGGTGACGCCGGGCAGGTTGTAGTTGACCTGCCAGGCGTCAACGGCCAGCGCGATGTTCATCAGCCCCGGGTGTTGTGCTACGTCACCCGCGGACAGGTAGGCGCCGGAGGCGCCGATGGTGACCGCCCCGGCAGCGGCCTGGGAAATCCCGGCACCGGACCCGCTGTTTTCGGTGGTGATCGTGACGTTCGGGAATTTCGAGTGATAGGCGTCGCGCCACTGATTCATCAGCGGATACAGCTCGGAGGCACCGGTTTCCGATAACGCCACCGGCGAGGTCGCCGGTGTGGTGGCGATCTTGCCGGCGGGGGCGGCCGCGGGGGCCGACGGCGGGTTGGCCGGCTTCGACCCGCAGGCCGCGGCCACAACCAGCGAAGCCGCGGCCGAGACCGCCAGCATCGCGCGCAAACGAATGCTCACCATTGCTTACCTTTCTTATCCGCCACACCTGGTGGCCTCGACACCGCCGGCACGCGGTTGGGGTCAGCCGAAACGCCCGGAGACATAGCGGATGGTCTCCTCCCGCTTGGGTGAGAGAAACACCTGCTCGGTGGGCCCTTCCTCGATGAGCCTGCCGTCAAAGAAAAACGCCGTGCGATCGGCGATGCGGGAGGCCTGCGCCAAGTTGTGGGTCACGATGATCACACTGAGCCGCCCGGTGAGCGACCGGATCAACTCTTCGATCTTTTCGGTCGCGGTCGGATCCAGCGACGAGGTGGGCTCATCAAGCAGCAGCACCTCGGGGTTGACCGCCAGCGCCCGGGCCAAACACAGCAGCTGCTGCTGGCCCCCGGAAAGCCGAAACGGGGAATCCCCCAACCGATCCTTGACCGCCTCCCACAACCCGACCTCGCGCAGGCGATCCTCGGCGATCAGCGCGAATTCCTTGCGCGCCGCCATCTTGTGCGCACGCACCCCGGCGACCACATTGTCAAGGATCGACATCGGAAACGGGTTGGGGCGCTGAAACAGCATCCCCACCCGCCGGCGCAGCTCCATCGGGTCGTGCTGCTCACCATAGATGCTGCGCCCACCCAGCAACACATCACCGCGGCGGCGATACCCCGAAACCTTGTCATTCATCCGGTTTAGGGTCCGCAAAAACGTCGTCTTGCCCGACCCGGTGGGCCCCAGCAACGCCGTCACCGCGTGCGCCGGAAAATCCAGGCTCACCTGATCCAGCACCGTTTTCGCGCCAAAACCCAGGGTGAGGCTCACCGCCTGCATGACCCCCGCAGCGACCCCGGCATCGGCGGCACCCGCGCGGGCGTCGAGCTGTTCAGAATCCATCAACACCCGATGCTACTTCCTCCCGCCACACCCGCGGTCAGCTGCTCTGATGCCTCCAATTTTCGGCCAACGGTTTTGTATATTCGCGACTGGGCTCACGGATTTGCTATTCAGGACGAAGTTCCGGCGTTTGCCGACCGGCCGACGTATGGATGTGACGGAGCCCGGTTTCGCGGCGTGGGCCGATTCGGCATCGCCGGGGGCGTTCGTCGCGCTGACTCCCGTGATTTGTGAGAAGAGTTCTGGGGGAAGTCGCGAAGTTCCGACGAAGGCTGGTCGCGGCGGTGAATGCTATCTCTTGATCGGGTGAAGGGGGTTCGATGGTAGGCGGCGGCGAGCCGGGATCGCGGGTGGGGTCTCAGTTGGGGCCCTATCGGCTGAGGCGGCTGCTGGGCCGTGGCGGGATGGGCGAGGTCTATGAGGCCGAGGACGTTCGCAAGCACCGGTTGGTGGCGGTGAAGCTGATCTCGGAGCAGTTCTCGGCTGACCCGGTGTTTCGCGCGCGGCTGCGACGCGAGGCCGAGGCGGCGGGGCGGTTAAGCGAGCCGCATGTGGTGCCGATCCATGATTACGGGGAGATCAATGGCCACCTGTATTTGGAGATGCGGCTGGTCGAGGGCACCGACTTGGCCACGCTGCTTAACCATTCCGGGGCGTTGAGCCCGCCGCGGGCGGTGGCCATCGTGCGTCAGGTCGCCGCGGCGCTGGATGCCGCGCACGCCGTGGGGGTGACCCACCGCGATATTAAACCGGCGAACATCTTGATCAGCCGCGATGATTTCGCCTATCTCCTGGATTTCGGCATCGCCCGCGCCGCCGCCGATCCCGGGTTGACCCAGACGGGGATGGCGATGGGCACCTATTACTACATGGCCCCGGAGCGGTTCACCGGCGATGAGGTCACCTATCGCGCCGATATCTATTCGCTGGCCTGTGTGTTGAGCGAGTGTGTGACCGGCTCGCCACCGTTTGGGGCCGCCAGCATCGAGCGGCTGATCGCCGCGCATCTGACGGCGCCCCCACCGCGGCCCAGCCAGCTGCTGCCCGGGACGGTCCCGGCGGCCTTGGATCAGGTGATCGCCAAGGGCATGGCGAAAAACCCCGAGGAGCGTTACCGCAGCGCCGGTGAGCTGGCCGCCGCTGCCCACCAGGCGCTGACCGTCCCCGAGCAGGACGAGGCCACCGCGATTCTGCGGCACGGCGCGGAAGCAACCGTGCGCGCCTCCGCCGATACCGGCCTGGCCGGTGCCTGGGCGGATGCCACGATGCCGGGGGCTCCCGAGACGGCACGGGGGTGGCGGTCAATGTCAGCCCGACCGGTACGCCCGGCAACGCCCCCCGACTTTGCCGGGTATCGCGGCTCTGCGGGGGCACGCGGTGCCCATCCCAAACGCAAGTGGATTCCCATTGGCGCTGCCGCCCTCGTGCTCATCGCCGTCATCGGTGCCACCGGCTACCTGGTTACCCACCACCCGGGCTCAACGAGGCCGGCATCGCCGCAAACCGTGTTGCCGTTTACCGGCATCGACTTCCGCCTGTCCCCGGGCGGGGTGGCGCTGGACGGCACCGGCAATGTGTATGTCGCCAGCGAGACCATGTACGGGCGGGTGGTGAAGCTGGCGGCGGGGTCGGGTGTGCCGACGGTGCTGCCGTTCGCGGGGCTTTACCAGCCCCAGGGGGTGGCGGTGGACAGCAACGGCGCGGTGTATGTCGCCGACTTCAACAACCGGGTGGTGAAGCTGGCGGCGGGGTCGAACAACCAGACCGTGCTGCCCTTCAGCGGCCTCAACTACCCCGAAGGGGTTGCGGTGGACGCCCAGGGCAACGTGTATGTCGCCGACCGCGGCAACAACCGGGTGGTGCGGCTGGCGGCCGGGTCGGCCAGTCCCACCGATGTGCCGTTCACCGGCCTTAATCACCCCGATGGGGTGGCGGTGGGCACCGACGGCAGTGTCTATGTCACCGACACCGACAACAATCGGGTGCTGAAGCTGGCGGCGGGGTCGAGCACCCCGGCTGTGCTGCCGTTCACCGGTGTCAGCGAGCCCTGGGGCATCGCGGTGGACACCGCCGATAACGTCTATGTCACCGAACACGACAACAATCGGGTGCTGAAGCTGGCGGCGGGGTCGAGCACCCCGAGTGCGCTGCCGTTCACCGGACTCAACACCCCGTTGGCGGTGGCGGTGGACCGCGCCGGGGCCGTGTATGTCGCCGACCGCGGCAACGACCGGGTGGTCAAGCTGACGGCGGGCTGACCGGGTGGCCGTCGTGCCGGTGAGCATTTTACCTGGCCGAGGGGCGTCATCGAGATCGGAGCGGACGGATGCGTGAAACGGTCATTGTGGAGGCGCTGCGCACTCCGATCGGCAAGCCTAACGGGGCGCTCTCAGCCGTTCACCCCGCCGACCTGTCGGCGATCGTCCTGAACGAGTTGGTGGAACGCACCGGTGTCGATCCAAGGATCATCGACGACGTGATCTGGGGCTGTGTCTCCCAGGTCGGTGACCAGTCGAGCAACATTGGGCGCTTCTCGGTGCTCGCCGCCGGATGGCCCGAGGCTGTTCCCGCCGCTACCGTCAACCGGGCGGGCGGCTCCAGCCAGCAGGCTATCGATTTCGCGGTGCACGCGGTCATGTCGGGACAGCAGGATCTCGTCGTCGCCGGAGGTGTCGAGGTGATGAGCCGGGTTCCGCTCGGCGCAGCCAGCACCACCGGAATGCCCTATGGCCCGAGAGTCCTTGCCCGCTATGGTGATTTCTCTTTCAATCAAGGTGTATCGGCTGAGCTGATCGCCAAGAAGTGGGGATTCTCGCGCACCCGGCTCGACGAATACGCGGCGCGGTCACACCAACGTGCCGCCGCCGCGCAAGACGGCGGCGCCTTCGACGCCCAGATCGTACCGGTGTGGGTTGACGATCGGTGCGTCACCGCCGATGAGACGGTGCGCCGTGGAACCACCGTCGAGCAACTGGCCACACTCCGGCCCGCGTTCGTCGACAACGGCGTAATCCACGCCGGCAACTCCTGCCAGATCGCCGACGCCGCCGCGGCCGTGCTGGTGACGACCACCGCCATGGCAGTTGAGCTGGGGTTGACACCGATCGTGCGCTACCGCGCTGGTGTGGCAACCGGCGCGGACCCGGTGCTCATGCTCACCGGGCCGATCCCGGCCACCGCGAAGGTGCTCGCCAAGGCCGGGGTCTCGTTGGCGGAGGTGGGCGTCTTCGAGGTGCATGAGGCCTTCGCGCCGGTACCGCTCGCGTGGTTGGCCGAAACCGGCGCCGACCCCGAGCGGCTCAACCCGCTGGGCGGAGCGATCGCACTCGGCCATCCCCTGGGCGCATCGGGGGCGGTGTCGATGACCCGCATGGTACATCACATGCGCGACAACGCAATTCGCTATGGCCTGCAAACAATGTGCGAGGACGGGGGCACCGCCAATGCCACCCTGGTCGAGCTGGTCAGCTAGCGAGACCGTGGATTGTGCTCGGTATTGATTTTTCATTGCGGTGTGGCTGACACGGCTCGGGCGGGGGTGTTTTGGCCGCCGGAGTGGCCGGGTCCCGATTTCGGTGACATGCATCACTGTCGTTTGCCGGTTCTCCGTGCTGCGGAAGCTGCTGCAGCCCCTGTGCCAGCGCAGACACACCGGCAGCCATCGATCTGGGCAACGAGAGACCCCGGCTCGACCGGTTTGACCGCGCGGTGGATTCCGCATCACGACGGCATCAAGACCCTCCCGCCCGGCCGCCACGGCACGCCCGGCAGCACCGCACCGGCCGCCGCTGATCGCGGGTCGGCAGCGGGTGGCCGGATCGCCTCCATCGGCTCGGCGGCGCCGGGGTAGAGCGCAGAGCTGCTGCGCGACCGGCGACGACGTGGCGCTCGATTCGAGACTTGGTGTCTCATAAGGTGCATTCGGTTTCGTTGCGGTAGTCGATGCGGTTAAGCTGCGCGAAGCCGGAGTGAAAAAATCCGCTGCGGGGTGGGAGGCGATGGCCGCCGTCACGAATCTGGGGAGGCTTGGTAGCGATGGCGAGTAGTGGGGCCGACCGCTGGTCTGCGGGCGTCACGGTCGGGCGGGATCTCGCCGGCTCGATGCAGGCTATTGGGGGGCTATTCGCCATGTCGTTTGACGCGGTGCGGTTCGTGTTCCGCCGGCCGTTTTATTGGCGAGAGCTGCTTGAGCAGGCCTGGTTTGTCGCTCGCGTTTCGCTGGCACCGACATTGTTGGTGGCGATTCCATTTACCGTGCTGGTCAGCTTTACGCTCAACATCTTGTTGCGCGAACTGGGTGCCGCTGATTTGTCCGGCGCCGGCGCCGCATTCGGTGCGGTCACCCAGGTCGGCCCGTTGGTGACTGTGCTGATTGTGGCGGGCGCCGGCGCGACCGCGATGTGCGCGGACCTGGGTGCGCGCACGATCCGCGAAGAAATCGACGCCATGGAGGTGCTGGGCATCAACCCGGTGCAGCGGCTGGTGACGCCACGAATGCTGGCTTCCGGCCTGGTGGCCTTGCTGTTGAACAGCTTGGTGGTGATCGTCGGTATCGTCGGTGGCTATACCTTTTCGGTGTTCATCCAGGATGTCAACCCCGGCGCGTTCGCGGCGAGCACCACCTTGCTGACCGGCGTGCCCGAGGTGATTATTTCCTGTGTTAAGGCAGCGCTTTTCGGACTGATCGCCGGCTTGGTGGCTTGTTATCGCGGCCTGATCATCAGCGGCGGGGGTGCCAAAGCCGTCGGAAATGCGGTGAACGAAACAGTGGTATACGCGTTCATGTCGCTGTTCGTCGTCAACGTGGTGGTCACCGCCATCGGTATTCAGTTGACGGTCAAGTAGGGCTGTGACGTTGCGAGCTACGTGTCTGCAGTTATCGCGTGAACTCGCGAAGCCGGTCACCGCCATGGTGACCGTGTTGAGCCGGATAGGTGATCATAGCCTGTTTTACGGGAAGGCGCTTGGCTTGACGCCCTTCGCGACCACCCACTACCGGCACGAGGTCGTGCGCCTGGTTGCTGAAATAAGCATGGGCGCAGGGACTTTAGCGATGATCGGCGGTACGGTAGTGATCGTCGGATTTCTCACGTTCGCAGCCGGCGGCACGCTTGCGGTACAGGGATACAGCTCGCTGGGCAACATTGGCATCGAAGCGTTGACCGGGTTTTTGGCGGCCTTCATCAACGTGCGTATCTCGGCTCCGGTGGTCGCCGGGATCGGCCTGGCCGCTACTTTCGGCGCGGGCGTCACCGCACAGCTGGGCGCGATGCGGATCAACGAAGAAATCGATGCGCTGGAATCCATGGCGATCCAGCCGATTTCGTATCTAGTGTCGACCCGGCTGGTCGCCGGCATGATCGCGATCACCCCCTTGTACTCGATCGCGGTGATCCTGTCGTTCATCGCCAGCCGAGGGGTCACGGTGTTCCTATTCGGGCAGTCAAGCGGACTCTACGATCACTACTTCACCACATTTTTGAACCCGATCGATCTGCTGTGGTCATTTCTGCAAGCGGTTCTGACGGCGCTGACAATCTTGTTGATTCACACCTACTACGGCTATTTCGCCTCCGGTGGGCCGGCCGGCGTGGGCACGGCGGTCGGCAATGCGGTGCGCACGTCACTGGTGGTGGTGGTGTCGGTGACGTTGCTGGTGTCGCTATCCATCTACGGCTCCAACGGTAACTTCAACCTGTCCGGGTGAGGGAGGGCTGGTGACAAGGAGTATCGCGGGCGCCGCCGGTGGCCCGCTGCGGGGCGAATCCCCCGGCTCGACACGCCAACGTCACCGACGGCGGGCGGGAAGGCAGCGCCGAGGGCACGGGTATGCGCGCCCGTTGGCGGGCCTGGCGACCGTTACGGCGGTCTCCGGGTCCTTCGTGTTGGCGGCCGCGCTGTATCAGGGTGAATTCACCCGCACGGTACCGGTGACCGTGGTGGCGCCGCGCGCCGGCCTGGTGATGAACCCGGACGCGAAGGTGAAGATGCGTGGCGTGCAGGTGGGTAAAGTCGCGGCGATCGAATCTCTGCCCGACGGCCAGGCGGCCCTGCGGCTGGCGATGTATCCCGCACAGCTGCGCTTCATCCCGGCCAATGTGCTCGTTGAGATCACCTCATCGACGGTGTTCGGTGCCAAGTTCGTCGAACTGGTGCCGCCTGCGGAGCCCGCGCCACGACACCTGCGGGCCGGGGAGGTGCTTGACGCGAAACACGTCATGGTCGAAATCAACACGGTATTCCAGCAACTGACTGCCGTGCTCTCGAAGATCGAGCCGGCCAAGCTGAATGAGACCCTAGGTGCTTTGGCGCAGGCGCTCAGCGGCCGGGGCGCCAAGCTCGGCCAGGCCCTTGGCGACCTCGATGCGTTTCTGGCCAAGCTAGCTCCGAGCCTTCCGGCGTTAAGCCATGACATCGAGGTCGCCCCCGCGGTGCTCAACGCATACGCCGATGCGGCACCGGCACTGGTGAGAACGGCAGACAACGCGACCAAGATCAGCCAGACCATCATCGACGAGCAACGGAATTTAGACGCCTTGCTGGTCAGTGCGATCGGCTTGGCCGACATCGGCGAAAGCGTTCTTAATGCCAACCGCAAGGCACTCGCCGACGTCGTGCATTCACTGGTGCCGACAACCGATCTGACCAACCAGTACCACAAGGCTCTCACCTGCGGATTCAGCGGCCTCGTGCCGATCGCGCATTTTCCGCCGTTGCCGGAACCGGGCGTCGTGTTATCGGCCAGCTTGACATGGGGTGTCGAGCGTTACCGGTATCCGACGCACCTGCCCAAAGTGGCGGCGACGGGCGGACCGCAGTGCCTGGATCTTCCGAAGGTGCCCTTCAACACCAATGAGCCGTTCCTCGTCACCGATATCGGCGCCAACCCCTGGGAGTACGGAAACCAGCAGCTGCTGATCAACTCCGATTTGCTCAAACAACTTCTGTATGGGCCGATCGCCGGACCGCCACGGAACTCCGCGCAGATCGGCCAACCTGGGTGAGGGATTAAATGCGCACGACACTCATCAAATTCGGCGTCTTCGCCGTCGTGATGACGGTGCTGACCGCATTTTTGTTTCTTATCTTCGGTCAGTACCGCAGCGGCGCGACGACCGGGTATTCGGCAGTATTCACCGACGCATCACGTCTTAAAGCGGGACAATCGGTGCGGGTTGCGGGCATTCGGGTGGGGACGGTCAGCAGTGTGTCGTTGCGTGCCGACAAAAAAGTAGTGGTGAAATTCGACGCCGACCGCGACATCGTGCTCACCGAGGGCACCAGGGCAGCGGTTCGCTACCTCAACCTGGTCGGTGATCGCTACCTCGAGCTTACGGAAGGCCCGGGATCGACCAAGCGGCTGGCGCCCGGGGCGCAGATCCCGGTTGACCACACCTCACCGGCACTTGACCTTGATCTGCTCCTTGGCGGCCTGAAACCCGTTATCCAGGGCCTTAATGCGCATGATGTCAACGCGCTGTCATCGGCCTTGCTAGAGGTCTTTCAAGGCCAGGGCGGCACCCTCGAGTCGCTGCTCTCCAAGACGACGTCATTCGCGAGTGCGCTGGCCGACAACGATAAAACGGTTCAGCAACTGATCGACAACCTGAATACCGTGGTGGCCTATCTCTCCCGGGACGGGGATAAATTCTCCGCCGCGATCGATCGCCTCGAACGACTTGTCAGCGGCCTGTCGGACGACCGCAACACTATCGGCGCCGCTATCGACTCGCTGACCAAAGGAACCGCGTCATTGGCGGATCTGCTGACCCGGGCTAGGCCACCGCTGGCCGGCACGGTTGAGCAGCTGAGCCGGTTGGCGCCGGCGCTCGATCAGGATAAGGACCGCCTGGATGTCGCGATCCAGAAGGCGCCGAAGAACTACCGCAAGCTGGCCAGGCTCGGGACCATGGGCAGCACCATCCCGTTTTATGTCTGCGGCTTGTGGATTCGTGGTACCGACCTTCAGGGTCACACGGTAGTTGCCCCGTGGTTCAGATCGGACGCCGGGAGGTGCACAGAACCCTGATGCTCAAGTATCGAGGAGCGAGCCTCATCCGGTTCGGGTTCATCGGCGCCGCGCTGATGGTGCTGGTTGTCCTGGTCGGATTATCGCCGCAGCAGCTGATCTCGCTGGCCACGGAGGTTCGGTACCGGGCGTTGTTTGCCGAAGCCGGTGGAATCACGGTCGGCAACGATGTCACGGTGTCGGGAATCAAGGTCGGTACCGTGTCGGAGGTATCGCTGCGCAACGGTGATGCCTTGGTGACGTTCACCATGAAAGGCAGCGTCCCGCTGGGATCGGACACGACCGCGCACATCCGCACCGGGACGCTATTGGGTGAGCGGGTGCTGACCTTGGAGTCGGCCGGCGGCGGGACGATGCATCCGATGGATGTCATCCCGGTTTCGCGCACCTCCTCGCCGTATTCATTGACCGAGGCGGTCAGCGACTTTACCTCCAACGCCGCCGCAACCCGCACCGAGACGCTGAATCAATCGCTGGATGCGCTGTCGGAAACGCTGAACCAGATCGCGCCGCAATTAGGCCCGTCTTTTGACGCGCTGACCCGCTTATCGCGAACTCTCAACGGTCGCGACAAAGCTCTCGGCGATTTATTCAAGAGTGCCGCCGACCTCACGGGGGTGCTATCAGAGCGCAGTCAGCAGGTCAACACGCTTATCCTCAATGCCGACGATCTGCTGGAAGTCTTGGTTGCCCGACGACAGGAGATCGTCGAGCTGCTTGCCAACACGTCGGCGGTGGCCAAACAGCTGTCGGGCTTGGTGCACGACAACGAAAGCGCGTTGGCGCCGGCGTTGCAGAAGCTGAATTCGGTGACCGCGATGCTGGAGAAAAACCGCGACAATATCAGCGAAGCGCTGCCTCGCCTCGCGAAATACCAGATCACCCTCGGCGAGGCCGTCTCCAGCATGTTTGCTTACTCAGCCTTCGTGCCGAACATCTTTCTCGGGCAGTTCTTCCAGCCGTTCCTCGATTACCTATGGGGATTCCGCACCTTCGATACGGCCCGCGGTCCCGGCTTTCCTTCGCCCATACCGCGATCGCTGGTGCCCTGGCCGTACAACGGCATCCCACCGTGCCCCGGCTGCACCTTGGGAACACGGATCGGAGGATCCCAATGATCCCGCGCACCAGGCTGGTGGCCATGACGGCGATTGTCCTGACTGGGCTCATCGTTGCCAGCGCAGCATTGATCCTGCGGGACACGTTGTCTCGCCCTAAGACCATAACCGCTTACTTCGCCTCCGCCACCGCGATCTACCCGGGCGATGAGGTACGGGTGTCCGGCGTCAAAGTCGGAAAGGTCAAGGACATTCAACCGGAGGGCACCCGAGCCAAGATCATTATGAGTGTCGATCGCGGCGTGCCGATTCCTGCTGACGCGAAAGCCGTCATTGTCGCCCAGAATCTGGTTGCTGCCCGCTATGTGCAGCTCACTCCCGCCTACCGAACCAGCGGGCCGGTCATGGCTGACGGCGCCGTGATACCTGAGGAACGCACGGCCGTACCCGTCGAGTGGGACGAAGTCAAGGCGCAATTGATGCGGTTGGCCACGGATTTGGGTCCTAACAGCCGGGTAGCCACGCCGTCGGTAGCGCGGTTCATCGACAGCGCCGCCGATGCGCTGCAGGGCAACGGCGACAAGCTGCGGCAGGCGCTGAACCAGCTGTCCGGGGTGGGGCGCATCCTCGCCAACGGCAGCGGGAACATCGCCGACATCGTCAAAAATCTGCAAACCTTCGTTGCCGCGTTGCGTGACAGCAATGTTCAGCTCGTGCGGTTCAACAATCGCCTGGCCACGCTCACCAGCGTGGTCAATGACAGCAGGTCCGAGCTGGACGCGGCGCTGAGCGATCTGTCTACGGCGGTCGGGGAGGTGCAGCGATTCATCGCCGGAACCCGGGACCGGGCCAGCGAGCAGATCACCCGGCTGGCCGATCTCACCCAGATTCTCGTCGATAAGCGCATGGCGCTGGAGAACGTGCTGCATGTCGCGCCGAACGCGCTAGGCAACTTTTTCAATAACTACAACCCCGACACCGGAACCATCGTCGGTGGGTTCGGGTTCATCAACGAAGCGAATCCGGTGTTTTCGGGTAGCGTCTTTCCTCCGGTGCCGGGCTGCACGATAACCGGCAGCATCGAGAACGTCACCGCGGTGGAATCGGCCAAACTCTGTTCGCTGTTCATTGGCCCCGGGTTGCGGTTGCTGAACTACAACAACCTGCCGGTTCCCATCAACCCGTTCCTGCAGCCGTCGGCGCGCCCGGAAAACATCATCTACAGCGAGCCGCGACTGGCGCCCGGTGGCGAGGGCCCCAAACCCGGACCGCCGGACATCCCCCCCGCGGTCTCCGCGTATAGCGGCCTGCCGGGTGATCCGGTGGGGCCGCCGGGCTCGGTGCCGCCGGCACGAATCCCGGGAGCGGCGATGCCCCTGCCGCCGGCGCCAACCACCCCCGCGCAGCCGCCGCCACCGGGCTTGCCGGGCATGCTGCTGCCCGCGGAAGGGCCACAACCATGATGAGCCCGCTGCGCCGCGTGCTGGCGATCGGTGTCTGCGTCATCCTGACGGTGACCGGCTGCAGCTTCCACGGCCTGAACTCGTTACCGTTGCCCGGCGCGGTTGGACGGGGGCCGGGAGCCGTCAGCTATCACGTCGAGATCCCGAACGTCGGTACGATGGAGCCGAATTCGCCGGTGATGATCGACGATGTCGTGGTCGGCAGTGTCCGCGCGATGCGGGTGCAGGGCTGGCACGCCGACGTCGAGATTTCGGTCAAGCGTGATGTCGTCATCCCCGCCAATGTGGTCGCCAGGGTCGGTCAGACCAGCCTGCTGGGCTCCATGCATTTGCAGCTCGATCCGCCGCCCGGCCAGCCGGGCACCGGACGGCTGCAACCCGGAGCCACTATCCCGCTGACCCGGGCGTCGACCTACCCGTCGACGGAGCAAACGCTGTCGTCGCTGGCGGCGGTCGTCAACGGTGGGGGGCTGGGACAGATCGCCGAGATCGTCCACGACTTCACCGCGGCCCTGTCCGGGCGCGAGGGCACCGTTCGCGATCTGCTTACCCGCGTGGATACGTTCGTGGGCACACTGGATCGACAGCGCGGCACCATCGTCGCGTCCATCCAGGCGCTGAACCGGCTGTCGGCAACCTTCGCCGGACAGCGCGACGTCCTCGCCCGGGCGCTGCGCACGCTACCGCCGGCGTTAGACGTGCTGCTCCAGGAACGCCCGCGGCTGATAACGGCCCTGGACAAACTGCGCACCTTCAGCGACACCGCCACCACGCTGGTCAACGACACCCAGGCGGACCTGGTCAGAAACCTGCGGAACCTGGAGCCAACGATCCGCGCGCTCGCCGACGTGGGACCCGAGATCGACACCGCCCTCGCCATGGCGCTGAGTTTCCCGTTCCCGCAGAACCTGATTGACCGAGGTGTCCGTGGCGACTACTTCAACCTATGGGCCCACCTGGATCTGACGATTCCGCGGCTGAAGCGCGGACTGCTGCTGGGAACCCACTGGGGGCAGATCCACGCCGAGGAACCACCTGCTCCCGGGGACCCGTATTACCTGAATTACACGCTCGATCCGCTTCGGGCCGGGGTGACGCCCCCGCCGCCGGACGCGGGTCCGGCCGGCACGGTCGTGGCTCCAACGGGCCCTTCGCCCACCGCCCCGGAGGTTACCCCACCGAAGGAGGGCGGATAGATGTTGTCGCGGTTCGTCCGGACTCAGCTGGCGATTTTCGCGGTCGTCGGGATCGTCGGGGTGATCGCGATGATCCTCTTCTACATCCAAGCGCCGACCCTGCTAGGCATCGGCCGGATAACGGTCACGCTGGAGTTGCCGGCCGCCGGTGGCCTCTATCGGTTTGCCAACGTGACCTACCGCGGTGTGCAAGTCGGTAAGGTCACCTCGGTCGGGTTGACGCCCAATGGCGTGAAAGCAACATTGTCGCTGGGCACCTCGCCCAAAATCCCGGCCGATCTGAAAGCGGAGGTGCGCAGCATCTCGGCTGTCGGTGAGCAGTACGTGGACCTGCGGCCCCGAGCCGACTCGCCGCCCTACTTGCACAACGGCTCGGTGATCGCCAGGCGCGACACCACCATCCCCCAAGCGGTCGCCCCGATGCTCGATCAGGTCAGCGCGTTGATCGACAGCATTCCCAAAAACAAGCTCGGACAATTGCTCGATGAGGCTTTCCGGGGCTTGAACGGATCCGGCTACGATCTGGGCTCGCTGTTCGACTCGTCAGCGCTGCTGTCCCACGACGCGAACGGTGTCGCCGACCGCGCCCGGACCCTCACCGAAGATGTTGGGCCGCTCTTGGATTCACAAGCGAGCACGGCCGATGCGATCAGAGCGTGGGCGCGCAGCCTCGCCGGGATCTCCGATGCGCTGGTAGCCGACGATTCCCGGTCGAGGACCCTGCTACGCAATGGGCCCGAGGCCGCCAACGAGGCGTCTCGCCTGCTCACCCAGATCAAACCGACGCTGCCGATATTGCTGGCCAACCTGAGTACCGTCGGCCAGGTCGCCATCACCTACCACCCCTCACTGGAGCAACTTCTGGTGCTGCTGCCGCCGGCGGTTGCCATCATTCAAACGGTCGGGAACACAAATCATCCCGACGGTCTGCCCGTCGGCGACTTCTCAATTACCATCGACGACCCGCCTATTTGCACGGTCGGCTTCATCCCCCCCAGCCAATGGCGCTCCCCGGCCGACACCAGTGACGCCGACGCTCCGGACGGGGTGTATTGCAAACTGCCGCAGGATTCACCGCTCGCGGTCCGCGGCGCCCGTAACTATCCCTGCATGGGACACCCCGGCAAGCGGGCGCCGACGGTCGAAATCTGCAACAGCGACAAACCGTATGAGCCGTTGGCGATGCGCCAGCACGTTCTCGGCCCCTATCCGCTGGATCCGAACCTGCTCTCCCAAGGCATCCCACCCGATGACCGGGTCACCTTTAACGACAGGATCTATGCCCCGATCCAGGGCACACCGCTGCCGCCGGGAGCGGTTCCGCGGGGCACCCCCCCGGGACCGCGGGGTGAGCCCCCACCACCGGGCACGCTTGGGGCCGCCATACCACCGGTGGCCTCGTCGGCGCCTCCCCCGGCGGGTACCCCAGCGCCCGCGGCTGATCTTGCCCCGATAGCGCCACTTGACGTTCCCTCGCCGGGTGAGATTCCCTCAGCGCCATCGCTGTCCTCGCCCCCCGCGGTTCCCCCGCCCGCCGCGTCCTCCTCCGGCGCGGCCCGCGATGCCCGACCGCACGGCGCTACCAGCTCATTCCCGGCCAAGTCGGCTCGACCATCGGTCGCGATCGCCCGATATGATCCGCGTACCGGGCGCTATGTCGGTCCGGACGGCCGGCTCTACCGGCAGTCAGATCTGGTCAATCCAGCCACACCCAAGACATGGCAGGACTTGTTTCCCACCTGAAGCCGAGCGGGGCTCGCGCGCAGCTGAGCCGGCTTCGCGGGGCGTGCGAATGGCTCGTCAGGATATCTTGTCCAGCCGGAACGGCATCTCGACGGCAAGTGCGGTGTTTTGCCCGCAGGCACCGCTCGGGCCGACCGTGCGGTCCTTGCCGGCCAGTGTCGGCGAGCCGGCCTGCTCAAGACCGTCGGCGTTGACCGGATAGAAATAAAATGTCTGCCGGCCTGGGTAACTGGTGCCGTCGGGGCATGTTTCCCAATTGGGCACATCGCGTTTGACGTACCACATCGCCCCGTCGTGCATGGTCAGTGGCGCACTCCAGCCCTGGTCGCTGATTACCGTGCCAGTGCAATCTTGAGATGTCGTACAGCTAGAGCTGATCGTCCATATGCTGGTGGTCGTCACCTCGTCGTGATACTGCTCATTTGTCTTGGCCCAGTCGCCGATCGACGTGGCACGGTATGTCCCGCTGATGGCGATATCGTCCTTGGATGCGCGGGCCGGCGTTCCGCCCGATGCGCCGAACACGGTGAGGGCCACCAGTATTGCGGTGCCCGTCGGTCGAAGCGAATGCATCGGATTGTCCTTGGGGTGCATCGGCCTCAGGATACCGATAGCGTCATCGGGTATCGGCGAGGTATTGGCCGGCGCGGAAAACCACGCCGGCCGCGGGCGGCCGGGCACCGATTCGGGCCCAAGATTCGGTGTGACAACTGTGCTCACCCGACAGGGTCGAACTGCGCGATCAACCAAAACCCCCTGACCTTGGTCAGCGCTACCCGGACACCGCTGGCCGTGACAACCGGCGCGGGATTTTCCTTGCTGGTGGTGGTCTGATCGAGAAACACCAGCACGACGGCTGAGTCCGGGTGCAACTCCGACACGGCGGCCCGCACCACCCTGGCGGTGGTAGCGATATGCTTTTCCCGCGCCGCCGGCGCAACGACTTGTTCGCTGAACTTGTTGTAGTAGGCCAAAAAATCGCCGGTGAGGTGTGATTTGGCGGTGGCGAAGTCACGGTCCAGATTCTCGGGGGAGTACGACAGCAGCGCCACGGCACCATCTGACGCCGCCCGGATCGCCTGGCGGGCCGCCGCCTCCCCAAGCTGCTGATCCGCACGGAACTGAAAGAGAAACAGCCCGACGGCAACTGCGATGGCGCCAACGGTCAGCGCCACCATCGAGATTGCACGCCACCTCGCCAGGCATCGACGAATGCGGCCTTCCAGGGCGGTGAAATGCCCGGATCTCGCGCCAGCGGACGGTGTGTCCGCGCGGTTGCTTGGCGACTGCTGTCCGAGTGTCACGGCACGAACTCGACTTTCGACATTTTGAGCTGACCGCCGTCGCGCGTGACATTGATACTGAGCCGCCACAAGGCCGGCGGCCGTTTGGTGTTATCGGGATCGGTGGTGTCGGATCTGGCGGCGACCAGCACTACCGCCGAGTCATCGGTCATCGACTCGACCGCCACCGCCTCGACGGTGGCCTTGGTGCTGACCCTAGAATCCGCAACACCTTTGGCCAAGTAGGCCGCGGTGACTTCCAGCTGGTTTTTCAGCTGGCCCGTGGAGCTGTCAATGATCCGCTGGAAGTCCTCTTTGGCATGTGCGGCGTCAATTGACATCAGTGTCAGCGCGCCGGCGCGGGCCGCGGCGGCGAATTGCGCGGCAAGCTGCCGGTTGTGCACCAGGCTGCGATGCTGCCACACCATGGCGGCGCTTGCCCCGAGTGAGGCGCAGATCAGCGTCAGGGCGACGCCGGCGGCCGCCGCTTTGCGCCCCGGCAACCGAAGCCTCGATCGCCCCGCCCGCAACTGTGGCGGTCGCGACTCGTCGACGGTGGCCTCGGGGGTTTCCGTGGCCGCACCCGTGACCCCTACCCCCCGCCGGTCCCGCACGGCCGCCTCGGCTTGCTCGCGCAGCCGGATTGCACGTGCCCGGGCTTGCGCGGCACGCGCTTCGGCGCGGGCCGCCTCTTGCTCTGCTTGCGCTATCGCACTGACCTCATCGCCGTGGGGGTGCCCGGGGTGGGCATCGGCCGCCGCTTCCGGGGTATCACCACTCTCGGCGCCACGCGCCTGCAGTGGACGCTGCCGCGGCGGCATGGTGGCCTCCTGGTCGCTGCGGGTGGTGCGCGAAGCACCACATTATCACTCGGGCCTGGGAGACCGGGCTCTCCTCCCGGTGCTGCCCCGGTAGGCCCTACACTGGGTGCGCACTTTGTCGGTGGCGACACCGTGGGGATCGTGATCCGTTGTGTGTCGAGTGTCTGTGAGTGGGCGATAGGGTCGCTCGGGTGGTGTGCGCAGTTGGGTGCGGGCAAGGCAGTGCAGTGCGGTTGAGGCGCCGGCACCGGCGTCAAGCGGGCCGCGCTGCGCTACTTCTGGCCGCGCTGATCGGCGCCGGTATCTCATCGGCACCAGTCGCCGGGGCCGGGCCGACCGTCTGCGACTACCCGGACTGCACGCCGGGTATCGCCCCGGGTGTCGTGCTCGGCGCGCCGTGCGAGAACACCACCTATTACGTCTTCGGGGTCACGGACTGGGGGCGGCTGGTGTTTTGCGGCTCGCCGCGCAGGTATCAGCCCAGATGGTTCCGGTCACCGCCAATGGCGGGCATCAAGGAGGAAAACGCTGACTGCACCGGGTGGTCGAATTACGTCGCGCAGGCGCCGGATGGGCTGTTCCTCACCTGCATAGCGCAGAATGGCCGCACCTTCTGGACGCGTGCGGACACTTAATTTGGGATTTGGGGCCGCTCACCAGTGGCGTATCGAGCAGAGCACACCTTTGGGGCCGTCCTTGGCCACGACGACTTTGCCGTCCACCGTGAGATCGCAGTGCAGCATCGGCGCGCCCGGCTCGGTCCCGGTGCTGGCCGTGACCAGTGCCCACTGATCGGGGTTCACCAGGTCCAACTCGTAGGTCCACGGTTTGCCCGGGGCGATGTCGGCTTTCACGTTGGGGACGAACTGGTACGGGTTGTGGCTGTAATCGGAGAACATCGCCGGCTCTTGAGCCAGGTAGTAGATGTCCGCGTAGACCGGGTTCTGTGCGCTAACGCTGTACTTGACGCGATGAGTGAGCGGGTCATCGGCGTGCGCGCTTGCCATGACACTAGACGTCGCCGCCAGCGCTAGCGCCGCACCCACTACGAGCCGCCGGGTGCTCATCACCGCGCTCCTCCGCTCGCTATCGGGGACTGAGATTGTGATTCATCATGCCGTCGGCCGCGCGTCGGCGCCCCGACGCCGGTCACAACCGCGCCACCGGCACCGCCGCTGCGGGAGGCGCCGCGGTGACGCAGGCACACGCATGGTGGCATTTCCGCCAGACGGCGTCGGCATTCTCGGATATTCTTGATTATCTCGATTATGAAGGCTAACAGCGCCAACGCGCGCCTTGCTGAGGCAGCCCGATACGGGGGATTTCTCGATGGGGTGCCGTTGCCGGGCGCAGGCACAGCCGCCACGGTGGTGACGGGCCGACTGCGGTGATCACCACCGGCTTGCGTTCGATGGTGATTGCCTCGGACTGCCGCGTCCCCGATCCGGAGCGGGTCTGCCCGCTGCTTCGACAGCGCGAGCCCGGTCTCGCCCGCATCGGCGCCCACCACGTACTGGTCTATCGGTCGACACACGACTACCGGCGGGTCCTGATGCTGATCGGCGTGCGCAGCCGGGAACCGGTCGTGCAATTGCTGCGATCGCGCGTTTTCTTCGACTGGTTCGACGCACTCGGCGTCGACGATATCCCCGCGGTCTTCGCCGGCGAGATCGCCGAAAGCTTCGATTCGGCGCCCTCTCTTGCGCCGACAGCGCACGGGTTCGCAGTGGCCGCGATCGCATCGGTTGACGACGTGGCCGCTTTGATCGCCGAGATCCGCGGCGCGCTGGGCAGATTCCAGGCTGCCGGTGTCCGAAGGACGTGGGTATTCCGGGCTTTCGATGACCGCCATGAGGTCTTGATCCTGCAGGACATCGGCGGCGAGGACGAGGCGCGACGCTGGATCGAACACCCGGACACGGTGGCACGGTGGATGATCCGGGCCGGCGGCGGGGGCGCGTATCCGCCACTGTTCGCCGGGAGATTCATGGACATGATGTCCGTCGGGCAGTGACCGGGTCGGCTGTCCGCATCACGGTAGCTCACATGTGCGCCAGGCGGGCGCAGCAGCTTTTCATCGGCGCGCGGTGCCGTCCGGCGACGTTGGTTGTGTCAGCTCGGTTAACAGGCCGGGAATATCGAGCCGCGGCACAACTGCCTCGACCAAAATCAGCCGGTCCTGATGCCGGCCGGCGGCGGTGAGCGCGTCGTCGAGTTGCCCGTAGGTCTGTGCCCGAAAAGCCATGTGCTTGGCAACTCCGAGCACGTCGGGGATCTCGACCCACTTCCAGCTGGCGATGTCGTTGTATGAGGCCGTTTCTCCGTGGATCATCCGCTCAATGGTGTAGCCCTCGTTGTTGACCACCACGATAACCGGTGCCAGCCCTTCGCGAGCGAACGTGCCGAGCTCCTGCACGGTCAGTTGCGCGGCCCCGTCCCCGATCAGCAGCACTATTCTGCGGTCCGGGTGGGCTAAAGCCGCCCCGAGCGCTGCCGGAAGCGTGTAACCGATTGATCCCCAAAGAGGTTGTCCAATAAAGGTCACACCGCGCGGAAGCCGATGGGCCGCCATGCCGTAGAACGAGGTTCCTTGATCGGCGAGTACCACGTTGCCGGGCGTCAACGCTTCGGCGAGCCGGTCCCAGAGGATCTGCTGGGTGAGCGGCTGCTCGCGCGCGGGCCGCGACGGACACGGGTCGTCTGATGTCGCCGCGACCGGTGGCGATGTCAGCCGGCGCTGCTTGAGGATGGTGGCCAAGGCATTCAGCGCGGCGGGCATCTCCAGCGGGGCAAACACCCGGCCGGCGACGGTGCTCTGGTACTGGCCGATGTCGATGGTCCGTGCCGGGTCGATGCGCTGGGTGAAGAACCCGCTGACCATATCGGTGAACACCACCCCCGCCGTCACCAGCACCGGGGCCTGCTCGATCGCTCGGCGCACCGGTTCGGCGCTGGACGCTCCCGCGTAGATGCCCAAAAAGTTGGGCGCGCTCTCATCGACCAGGCTTTTGCCCCACATCAGGGTGGCATAGGGAACCACGTCGGCCGCCAGTAACGCCTCGAGCTCCTTGACCGCATGCAGCCGATGGACCAGGAAGTCGGCCAGCACGGTCACCTGGTGGTCGGCGATGAGTTCGGTTGCGGCGTCGATGAACAACGACAGCGCCCGGGGGCTGGTGCCGCCGGGGTAGCGGGGAAGCGGGGCACTTGGCGGCTCGACCGGAAAACGCGCCACATCGGTGGCGATCAGCAGGTATCCCGGCCGCTTTTGCTCACGCACCTCACTGAGTACCCGGTCGATCTCTCTGGTAGCGGTAGCAGGCATGAGATTAGCTTGGGCACAGGTTATTTCACGGCTTATCCGCAGGAAATGATCGAAATCTCCGTCGCCGAGTGAATGGTGCAGGGCACGGCGCGTGGCCTGAGCGTCCTTGGACGGGCCGCCGACGATATGCACCACCGGCACGTGCTCGGCGTAGCTGCCCGCGATCGCATTGGCCACTGATAGTTCACCCACCCCGAATGTCGTGACCACGGCAGAGATTCCGCGCAGCCGCCCGTAGCCGTCGGCGGCGTAGCCGGCGTTCAGCTCGTTGACGTTGCCCACCCACCGGATGCGCGGGTGGGCCACGATGTGATCAAGAAATTCCAGGTTGTAGTCGCCGGGAACGCCGAAGACCTCCGAAACGCCGAGTTCCGCGAGGCGGTCGAGCAGGTAGTCACCGACGGTGTAGACGCGTTCGTTGGCATCAGTCACAACGACGACGGTACCGTCGGGCCGAAACCGCTCCGGGCAAGACGCGGCCTCGCTATGGTGCGGGCCATGGCAATCAGCGAATCGCGCGAAGTCGTCATCGAAGCCAGCCCGGAGGAGGTCCTGGACGTCATCGCCGATCTCGAGTCGCTGCCCGAGTGGTCCTCGGCGCACCAGAGCGCAGAGGTGATAGCGACGGGAGAAGACGGGAGGCCGACCGTGGCAAGGATGAAAGTCAAGGTCGCCGGTATCACCGACGAGCAGGTGGTGGCCTACACCTGGGGCGACAACACCGTGAGCTGGACGCTGGTCAGCGCCACCCGACAGCGTTCTCAGGACGCCGCCTACACCGTGACGCCCGAGGGCCAGGGCACCCGGGTGAGGTTCGATATCACCGTGGAGCCCTTGGTGCCGCTGCCCGGCTTCCTGCTCAAACGCGCCGTCAACGCCGTGATGGACACCGCGACCGCGGGCCTGCGTACGCGGGTCCTGGGCAGGAAAAGCAATCCCTAGGATCCCCTGGGGCGGCTGGTGGGGGGCGGTGGCGGCGTGAAGCCGCCCCGGCCGCGACGCCATTTGGGCGAAAGCGCATTTGACGGGCCCTCCGGCTCGCGGTCGCCGGCCGTGGCGGCAGCGGGTGTACGGGCTCCGCGAGACAGTGTCCGAGAAACTGTCCGAGGAATTGCCATGGACCCGCCGCCTCGAGGCGGCACCGCGGCCGGCGCCAACGGCAGGGTCAGTCGGAATTGTGCTCCGGTGGCCCGCGGAAGGCACTCCAGTGCACCGTGGTGCGCTCGAGCCAGCGCCCGCGCGATCGGCAGGCCGAGGCCGGCACCACCGGAATCGCGGCCCCGGGAGCCGTCGAGCCGGACCAGCCGGTCGAACACCCGCTCGCGGTCGGCGGGCGGAATACCGGGACCGGAGTCGGTGATCAGCACCTCGGCGTTGTGGTTGCGAACGGCGGTGCACACCGTGATTGCGCCGCCGGACGGGGTGTATCGGCGGGCGTTGTCCAGCACGTTGGACAGGATCTGCGAGACCCGGCTGGGGTCGGCGTAGATGGGCAACCGGTTACCGTCCCCGACGAGCCGCACGGTCAAGGCCGGGGCGAGCATGGCGGCTCGGTCCACTTCGGCCGCCACGATGTCCAACAGGTCAACCTCTTCGTCGGGCTGCACAATGCCCGCATCGATGCTGGCGATGTCGAGCATGTCAGACACCAGCCTGGCGGCTCGGCGGGCCTCGCGGTCCAGCAGCGCGGTGTAGCGGCGTCGTCGGGCGGTCGTCGCGTCGTCGGCGTCACCGGTTGCCTCGGTGGTGGCGGTCAGTTGCTGCACCACCGCCTGGATGCCGGCCACCGGGCTGCGCAGCTCATGCGCCGCGTCGGAGAGGAACTGGCGGGTCTTTGCCTCGGCTTGTTGAGCGTTCTCGGCGGCCCGGCGGGCGTTGATCTCGGCGTCCTCCAGGGCGTCGAGCATGTTGTCGAAGGCGGCGGCCGCGTGACCGAGTTCTGTTGTGGGCCGGTCCGGGTGAAGACGGCGCCCCCGGTCACCGTTGGTGATCCTTTCCGCTGTCGCGGTGATCCGCCGCAACGGCGCCAGCGCGCGCCCAACAGCGAGCCTGACCAGCAGCGTGACCACCACCAGCGCGGCGGTGCCGCCGACGAGCAAGTCGCGGCGCAACTCGGCCTGGCGGGCATGGATTCCGGTTGTGTTTGCCACCATGGTGAGTTTCGAGCCGTCCCGCAGAACGCGGGTCACCGTCTTGCTGGTGCGCTCACCCCGCGACGGTGGGGGCGGCGGCCCCACCCGCGGCAAGGGCGGTGACGAGACGGGCACCAGCGTGCGGTCACCGTAGCGGGTGCCGTCGCGACCGATCACCTGGACGCGAATCTGGTGGCCTTGCAATTGGGTGACCAGTTCGGCCGGCCCGACTCCGGCCTTCACCAGGTTGGCGGCGCGAACGATGTTGTCGCTCAGCCGGGCCTCCAGGTCGCGGTTGAGCTGCACGCCAACCACGTGGTCGATCGCCGCACCAAGCACGATCAGCAAGGTCGCGATCACACCGACCGTGGCGACCGTCACCCGTCGCCGCAGCGACGGAGTGGGTGTCGTCGCCGCGGTCATCGCTGACCTGCCGATAGCTGATAGCCAAGTCCCCGCACCGTGTGCAGTATCCGTGACCCGCGGGCCTCCAGCTTGCGCCGCAGCGCGCTGATGTAGACCTCGACGAGGTTGGTGTCATAGGCGTCGTATCCCCACACCGCCGTTAGGATCTGGTCCTTGCTCACCGTCCGGCCGCGCTGTTCAACGAGGTAACTGAGCAGCTTAAACTCGGTGGCGGTGAGATCCAGTACCACACCGGCACGGCTCACCACACCAGCCTCCACGTCTAAGACCAGGTCACCGACCTGCATGGCGGACGGCACTCGTCCTCGTCGGCGCAACACAGCGCCCACCCGGGAGATCAACTCGGCCACGTCGAACGGTTTGATCACATAGTCATCCGCGCCGGAGTCTAGCCCACGCACGCGATCCGGGAGCGCGTCTTTGGCGGTCAGCAAGACGATGCCGACGTCACCGTAGCCGCGCACCACGTCGATGAGGGCGAAACCGTCGCGGCCGGGCAGCATCACGTCAAGTACCACCAGGTCGGGGCGAAACGCGGCCAGCACGTCCTCCAGCCCCCGCCCGTCCGCCCGTCCGCCGCTGATGTAGCCGGCATCGGCAAGCGCCTCCACCACCATCTCGCGGATGGCGCCGTAGTCCTCCACCACCAGCACTCGGGGCGGGCGTATGTCCGGGTTCGGCCGATGCCGGGCGCCATGCACACCGCCTATTGTGCCGCCACCTTCCTGACGGGAGCCGCCACTTTCCTGAAGGGAGTCTGAGCAAAACGCCTCGTATCGCAGCTCTTTCAGCTCCGCTTCAGCCTCACCTCGCAGCGTTGGCGTCGAGCTCGCGACAACACCCCAGCGTCGGGGCCGCCACCACGTCCGACACCGCGAGTCTGACCCGGAGACAAGGAGGAACGCACGTGACATTCCTGACCATACAGCCGGAAATGCTGGCCGCCGCGGCCGGCAATTTGGAGGACATCGGCTCGGTGATCGCCACCGCCAACGCGGCTGCGGCACCACCCACCATCGACCTGGCGCCCGCCGCCGCCGACGAGGTCTCGGCGCTGACCGCGGCGCAGTTCGCCACGCACGCCGGCGTCTACCAGGCGGTCAGCGCCCAGGCAGCGGCGATTCATCAGCAGCTCGTGGCGGTCTTGGCGGCCAGTTCCCGGTCGTATGCCGCCACGGAGGCCGCCAACGCGATCGCGGCCGCCTAAAGACCGGCCGCCTAAAGACCGGGAGCCTAAAGACCGAGAGGAGTGTGGCGATGGATTTCGGTATGCTGCCGCCCGAGATCAATTCTGCCCGCATGTATGCCGGCGCGGGTGCGGGTCCGCTTTTGGCCGCCGCGGCCGCCTGGGAGGGGCTGGCCGCCGAGCTGCACTCCGCGGCGGCGTCGTATAGCGCGGTGATCGCGGGGCTGACCGCGGACTCGTGGCTGGGTCCGGCGTCGGTGTCGATGGCCGCCGCGGCCGCGCCCTACGCGGGATGGATGAGCACCACCGCCGCCCAGGCCGAGCAGACCGCCGTGCAGGCGCGCGCGGCGGCGGCCGCCTATGAGGCGGCGTTTGCGATGACGGTGCCGCCGCCGGTGATTGCGGCCAACCGCAGTTTGTTGATGTCGCTGATTGCGACGAATTTCCTCGGGCAAAACACCGCGGCGATCGCGGCCACCGAAGCCCAGTACGGCGAGATGTGGGCGCAGGATGCCGCGGCCATGTACGGCTACGCTGCGGCGTCGGCGGCCGCCTCGGCGGTGACGCCTTTTACGCCACCCCACCAGGCCACCAACCCGGCCGCACTGAGCGCCCAGGATGCGGCGGTCGCCCAGGCCACCGGAACATCGGCCACTGTGGGCACGCAGATGACGGTGTCTCAGGCGATGACGGCGACCCAGGCGATGTCGGCTTCCCAGGCGATGTCGGCGGTGCCACAGACGCTGCAGGGACTCTCCTCGCCCCTGTCAACGACGTCGTCCACGTCGTCTACGTCCTCGATGTCGTCCGATTCATCGCTTTCATCGCTTACGTCACCAATGAGCAGCCTGAAGTCCGCCATGTTCCCCATGTCGGAGCTATCGATGATGCCGATGCGGGGGATGTCGATGGCTAACATGTTCAAGTCTCTGCTGTCGACGACTGGCGCCGCCAAGGGGATTGCGCCGGTGGGATCGGCCCTGACGGGCGGGATGGGTTCAGGGGCAGACGCGTTGGGGTCCGTTAGCCCGGCAAGCCTGGGAATCGGCGGCAGTGGTGGAGCGGTGTCTGCGGGTTTAGGCCGGGCGACCTCGGTCGGCGCCCTCTCGGTGCCGCAGGCCTGGGGGGCGGCGGGTCGTGCGATCAACCCGGTGGCCGCCGAATTATCGCCCACCGGTCTCGGTATTGCCCCCTGGGTGGAGGCTGCCGCATCGCCCATGGCCCCGGTCAGGACGCTGGGCGGGCAGGGCATGCTGGGCAGCCTGAATCAGCTGCCCGAACAGCTCCATCGCGTGCTGGCGAGTTTGGCCGGACCCGGTGTGGGCGGTATTGCTCCGCGATACGGGTTCCGCCCCGAAGTGATCGCCCGCCCGCCGGCCGCCGGGTAGTCGAAGGGGGCCCATTCAGACTTCGCATTGACCGGTTGGGGCGCGCCACGCCCGCCGGGATGCCGGTGCTGACGACGGTGAGCACATAAGGCTTACCCAGGAAGGAGAGAGTCAAATGCCGACGCGTTTTATGACCGATCCGCATCAGATGCGGGCGATGGCGGGGCGTTTTGATGTGCACGCCCAAACGGTGGAGGACGAGGCCCGCAGGATGTGGGCGTCTAGCCAAAACATCGCCGGGGCGGGCTGGAGCGGGGCCGCGCAGGCCACCTCCTATGACACCATGGCCCAGATGCATCAGGCGTTTCGCAACATCGTGAACATGTTGCACGGGGTGCGTGACGGGCTGATCCGTGACGCCAACAACTATGAGGCCCAAGAGCAGGCCTCCCAGCACCTGCTGAGCAGCTAGCGGAGCCAAGACCTCTACACGACTTTCAGGAGAACACCATGACGATTAACTACCAGTTCGGGGATGTGGACGCCCACGGGGCCACGATTCGCGCCCAGGCGATGGCGCTGGCGGCCGAGCATCAGGCCATTGTTCGTGATGTGCTGGCCGCCGGGGACTTTTGGGGTGGGGCGGGCTCGACGGCCTGCCAGCAGTTCATCACCGAGTTGGGCCGCAACTTTCAGGTGATCTACGAGCAGGCCAACGCCCATGGCGCCAAGGTGCAAACCGCCGGCGCCAACATGGCCGACACCGACGCCGCCGTCGGCTCCAGCTGGGCCTGACCGCGATCCCCCGGCAGCTCCCGTCAGCCGGAGGAGATGGCTAATCCGTTACGCAGCAGGGCAAGGCGCCTGATACCCTCCTCGAGGGTATCGTCACGCTTGCAAAACGTGAAGCGCACCAGGTGATTCCACACATCGGCATGCTGGGACGCTGGATCGCAAAACGCTGACATCGGGATTGCCGCTACACCAATCTTTTCCGGTAGCATCCAGCAGAATGCCGTGCTGTCGTGGTAGCCCAGAGGCCGTGGGTCGGCGCACAGAAAATACGTGCCGAAGCTGTCGTGCACACCAAAGCCGATGTCGCTCAACGCGGCCGCCAGCCGATCGCGCCTGCCCTGCAGCAGGGTCCGTAGCGTGGCCACCCAGGCATCCTCGGTGTTCAGCGCCAACGCCACCGCGGGCTGGAACGGCGCGCCGCCGACGTAGCTCAGGTACTGTTTGGCCGCCCGCACTGCGGCGATGAGCTGCGCTGGCCCGCAGGCCCAGCCGATCTTCCATCCGGTGCAGTTGAACATCTTGGACGCACTGGAGATGGTGATGGTGCGTTCGGCCATGCCGGGGTAGGTGGCCAGCGGAATGTGACGATGCCCCGCGGGGGACGGGTAGACCAGCTGCTCGTACACCTCGTCGGTGATCACAACCAGATCGCCGGCCGTCGCAATCTCGGCGATCGCCGCCAGCTCCGCCGGGCCGAGCACCGTGCCGGTCGGGTTGTGCGGCGAGTTGACGATCACCGCACGGGCTCGGGGTGTCAGCGCGCGCCGCAGCGCGTCGGTGTCGAGGGCGAAGCCCCGGCCGTCGGGCACCAGCGGCACCGACACCCGGTCGGCGCCCGCCATCGCCACCACCGGCGAGTACGAGTCGTAGAACGGCTCGATCAGCAGCACCTGCGAGCCCGGCTCGACCACGCCGAGCACCGCGGCCGCGATGGCTTCGGTGGCCCCGACGGTCACCAGCACCTCGGTGTCCGGGTCGTACTCGACACCGAAATGCCGTTTGCGCTGGGCGGCGATCGCCTGGCGCAGCGGCGCGATGCCCATGCCGGGCGGGTACTGGTTGGCGCCCGCGGCGATGGCGTCTTGTGCGGCCTTCAGCATCGCCGGCGGTCCGTCCTCGTCGGGAAAGCCCTGTCCGAGATTCACCGCGCCGAGGCGCGCCGCCAGGGCCGACATCTCGGCGAACACCGTGGTCGCGTACGGCTGCAATCGCGAAACCGTCATGATCATCGAGCGTAAAGCGTTTGGGCCCTCGAACGCGCCGCGGTGCGCACCCGGCGCCCGGTGTCCCGGGCAGCCCGTTTCGGGCCGCAACCAAGCTCCCAACCAACAGGTTGATCGGGGATGCTGTTAGGGTGGCGATACGAAATACCGCACTCCGAAGAGGAGCCCGTCATGTCCGAGGAAGCCTTCATCTACGAAGCCATCCGCACCCCGCGCGGCAAGCAGAAAAACGGGTCGCTGCATGAGGTCAAGCCGCTGAGCCTGGTGGTCGGCCTGATCGACGAGATACGCAGACGCTTTCCCGATCTCGATGAGGGCCTGATCAGCGACGTCATCCTCGGTGTGGTGTCGCCGGTCGGTGATCAGGGCGGTGACATCGCCCGCGCGGCCGTGCTGGCCGCCGGACTGCCCGACACCACCGGCGGTGTGCAGCTCAATCGGTTCTGCGCATCGGGTTTGGAGGCCGTGAACATCGCTGCGCAGAAGGTGCGCTCTGGGTGGGACGACCTGGTGCTGGCCGGCGGCGTCGAGTCGATGAGCCGGGTGCCGATGGGCTCCGACGGCGGCGCGATGGCGCTGGATCCGGCCACCAACTATGACATCGGGTTTGTGCCGCAGGGCATCAGCGCCGACCTGATCGCCACCCTCGAGGGTTTCTCCCGCGAGGACGTCGACGCCTATGCGCTGCGCTCTCAGCAGCGGGCGGCCGCGGCCTGGTCGGGCGGCTATTTCGCCAAATCCGTGGTCCCGGTGCGCGACCAAAACGGCCTGGTCATCCTCGACCACGACGAGCACATGCGGCCCGACACCACGATGGAAGGCCTGGCCCAGCTGAAGCCCGCCTTCGACACCATCGGCGCCATGGGCGGTTTCGATGATGTCGCGCTGCAGAAGTACCACTGGGTGGAGAAGATCAACCACGTGCACACCGGCGGCAACAGCTCCGGGATCGTCGACGGCGCGGCCCTGGTGCTGGTTGGTTCCGAGGCCGCCGGCACGTCACAGGGCCTGACACCGCGCGCGCGTATCGTCGCCACCGCGACCAGCGGAGCCGAGCCGACGATCATGCTGACCGGTCCGCAACCGGCCACCCGCAAGGTGCTCGACCGGGCCGGCCTGACGCTGGATGACATCGACCTGATCGAGCTCAACGAGGCGTTCGCCTCGGTGGTGTTGAAGTACCAGAAAGACCTGGGCGTCCCCGACGAGAAGCTCAACGTCAACGGCGGGGCGATCGCGATGGGCCACCCGCTGGGGGCCACCGGCGCGATGATCCTGGGCACCATGGTCGACGAGCTCGAGCGCCGCAACGCCCGGCGTGCCCTGGTCACACTGTGCATCGGCGGCGGCATGGGGGTCGCCACCATCATCGAACGAGTCTAGGAAACACCGGCGCAGTTCCCGCATTGCTTTGCATTGCCGCCGCCAGTATCGGATAGCCTCGCGAAAGGGAAGCTGAAAGCCAATGCCCGACAACACTATTCAGTGGGACAAAGATGCCGACGGGATCGTCACGCTGACCATGGACGACCCGTCCGGGTCGGCCAACGTGATGAACGAGGCCTACATCGAGTCGATGGGCAAAGCCGTCGATCGCCTTGTCGCCGAAAAGGATGCGATCACCGGCGTGGTGATCACCAGCGCGAAGAAGTCGTTCTTCGCCGGCGGTGACCTCACCACCATGGTGCGGGCCAGACCGGAAGACGCCGGGCAGTTCTTCGACACCGTGGAGACGGTCAAGAAGCAGCTACGCACGCTCGAGACCTTCGGGAAACCGGTGGTGGCGGCCATCAACGGCGCTGCGCTCGGCGGCGGACTGGAGATCGCGCTGGCATGTCATCACCGCATTGCCGCCGACGTCAAGGGCAGCCGGATCGGCTTGCCGGAGGTGACGTTGGGCCTACTCCCCGGCGGCGGGGGTGTCACCCGCGCGGTGCGGATGTTCGGCATCCAGAACGCCGTTGTCAACGTGCTCGCCAGCGGCACCCGGTTCACGCCGGCCGAGGCCAAGGACATGGGGTTGGTCGACGAGGTATTGCCCACCGTCGGCGAACTGGTGCCCGCCGCCAAGGCGTGGATCAAAGCCCATCCCGATGACCACGTGCAGCCATGGGACAAGCCGGGCTACAAGATACCCGGCGGCACACCCAGCTCACCATCGCTGGCGGCTATCCTGCCGTCGTTCCCGGCGAACCTGCGCAAGCAACTCAAGGGGGCACCGATGCCCGCGCCACGCGCCATCCTGGCCGCCGCGGTCGAGGGCGCGCAGGTCGACTTCGACACCGCCACCCGCATCGAAAGCCGCTATTTCGCCCAGCTGGTCACCGGCCAGGTCGCCAAGAACATGATCCAGGCGTTCTTCTTTGACCTGCAGCACATCAACTCCGGGGGCTCGCGGCCATCCGGCTACGAAAAGACCACGTTTAAGAAGGTCGCGGTGCTCGGCGCCGGAATGATGGGCGCCGCCATCGCCTACGTGTGCGCCAAGGCCGGTCTCGAGGTGATCCTCAAAGACGTCAGCCTGGAAGCCGCGCAGCGGGGCAAGGGATACTCGGAAAAGCTGGAAGCCAAGGCGCTTTCGAAGGGCAAGACCACCCAGGAGAAATCCGGCGCGCTCCTCGCTCGCATCCACCCAACCGCCGACGTCGCCGACGCCACCGGCGCCGACCTGGTAATCGAAGCGGTATTCGAGTCGGTGGAGCTCAAGCACAAGGTGTTCGCCGAAATCGAGCCGGTGGTGGCACCCGATGCGGTGCTGGGCACCAATACCTCCACGCTTCCGATCACCGAGCTGGCCACCGGGGTCAAACGGGCCGGGGACTTCATCGGCCTACACTTTTTCTCCCCCGCGGACAAGATGCCGCTGCTGGAGATCATCAAGGGGCAGAAGACCTCTGATGCCACACTGGCGAAGGCGATCGACCTGGCGTCACAGATCGGCAAGACCCCGATCGTGGTCAACGACAGCCGCGGTTTTTACACCTCACGGGTGATCGGCACGTTTCTCAACGAGGCGATCGCGATGCTCGGCGAAGGGGTGGAGCCGGCCAGCATCGAACACGCCGGGGGACAAGCCGGCTACCCGGCGCCGCCGCTGCAGCTCTCCGACGAGCTCAACCTGGAGCTGATGGCCAAGATCGCCAAGGCCACCCGCGAGGGTGTCGAGGCCGCGGGGGGAACCTACACCCCACATCCGGCGGAAGCCGTCATCGCTACAATGCTCGAGCTCGGGCGGCCCGGCAAGCTCAAGGGCGCGGGCTTCTACGACTATGCCGACGGCAAGCGGATTCGACTGTGGCCCGGCCTGCGGGAGACGTTCAGCTCGGGTTCATCGAAGCCGCCGCTACAAGACCTGATCGATCGGATGCTCTTCATCGAGGCACTGGAAACCCAGAAGTGCCTCGATGAGGGCGTGCTGACCTCCACCGCCGACGCCAATATCGGATCGATCATGGGGATCGGGTTCCCGCCCTGGACCGGCGGCACCGCCCAGTACATCGTCGGCTACCCTGGGGGCCGGGAAGGGTTCGTCGCGCGGGCTCGCGAGCTGGCGGCCAAATACGGCGACCGCTTTTTGCCGCCGGAGTCGCTGACTTCTTAGCGCGCGAAGACCCAAAAGCCCCGCAACAGCGAGGTTTGGGGGTTTCGCGTCCGCTAGCGCGCTACCCGTTGCGCCGCAGCAGATACGCGCGCGCCTGAAATCGCGCCGCAAATCGCGCCGCAAACCCGTTTCCGTTTGCCCGCCGCGGTTCATCGGTCGCCGACAGCAGCGCCCATGCGGGCGTGAACCGGCGCTCGATCTCGGGTTGCTCGACTCCCGCCGGTCCGAAGCGGCCGCTGGGTTTGAAGGCGACCATGACCAGCCGTGCGTCGGGGGCGGCGGCCGCGGTGATCTGCTGAACGTAAAGATCGCGATCGGCGGCACTCATGCCGTGGAAGCAACCGTTGTCCACGATCAACCGGAAGCCTCCGTCGATGCCGGCCCGACTCAAATGGGTGACGTCGGCGCGAACAAAGTTGACTTCCACGCCGGCGGCGCGGGCCTTGGCGCGCGCCTTGTCGAGCGCCTTTGGCGTGAAGTCAACCCCGGTGACTTGCCAGCCGTGTTGGGCGAGATAGATCGACGCGTCTCCGGTGCCGCATCCGACATCAAGCGCCGACCCCGACGGCAGCGCATCGGCTCCCTCGATGAGCTCCCGCAGCGTCGCGGATTGCGGATGACCGTCCCAGGGAGTAAACCCGAGCCCGTAGAAGATCCGAAACAGTGTCTGTCGAGAGGCCATAACATCACGGTATTCCCCGGCCGCCGTTGATTACAGCGTGCCAGGTCGGCTCGTCTCGACGCGCTGCTCATCGGTGCCGGACGTGGCGCGGCCGCGGGAATGCCGCCTGGTCGGCCGCCGACACCTGGACGCAGAGATGGCAATGCCGAACACGCGCGGAGCCACCTGCCGACAATTGCCCGACGCACCCTGCGAGGAGTTGCGCACGACCTCGGCGCCGGCCGCGCTAGACCGATGGCACCGCTCGGCGACCGGGTCACTGCCCGCCTAAAGTGGCCCCGTCCAGAGTGGGCAGCCTACACGTCCAGAGTGGGCAGCCTACAGTAGCAAGCTATGCGTTTCGGACTGTACATCCCGCAAGGCTGGCGATTGGATCTGGTCGGCATCGAGCCCGAAAAGCACTGGGCGGTGATGCGCAATCTGGCCAACTATGCCGACGCCGGCGCGTGGGACTCGCTGTGGGTGTATGACCACTTTCACACGGTGCCGATGCCGACCGGGCAGGCAACGCATGAAGCGTGGTCGCTGATGGCGGCGTATGCGGCGACCACATCGCGGATCAAGCTGGGCCAGATGTGCACGGCGATGAGCTACCGCAACCCCGTCTACCTGGCCAAGGTGGCCGCCACCGCCGACATCATCTCCGGCGGCCGAATCCAAATGGGCATCGGCGGGGGCTGGTACGAGCACGAGTGGCGGGCATACGGCTACGGTTTCCCGCCGGCGCGGGTGCGCCTGGAGCGGCTGGACGAGGGTGTGCAGATCATGCGCGACGCCTGGCGCGACGGCACAGTCAGCTTCACCGGTAAGCATTATCAAGTCGCCGGTGCGATTGTGCAGCCGAGACCACTGCAGGACCAGGGAATTCCTCTATGGATCGCCGGCGGTGGAGAAAAGCGGACCCTACGCATCGCGGCGAAATACGCGCAGTACACCAACTTCTCCTGCGAGCCAGAGGATTTCGCCCGCAAGTCCAGTATCCTCGCAGCACACTGCCGCGATGTCGGCACCGACTTCGATGCGATTGTCCGCTCGGCCAACTTCAACGTTGTCATCGGTTCGTCGGAGGCTGACGTTCAATCGCGTCTGCGGCGGATACGTGACCGGATGGCCTCCTATATTCCTGCGGCTGCGGCAGATTCGGTGGTGGCCGGCGTCAGCGGGTCGCAGTCGGCGACGGGCACGCCGGCGCAGGTGATCGAGCGGCTGCGGCGCATGCGCGATCTCGGGTGCGACTATGCGATCTGTTACTTCCCCGAGGCCGCCTATGACCGCTTCGGCATCGAGTTGTTCGAACGAGAGGTGATTGCCGAGTTGAGCTAGCCCAGCAGGCGGCTAGTGATACTCTCCCGGGGAATGGGCTCTTGCCCGGTTTTACGCCGGCCGCCGCGTCTCGCGGGTGTGCCTCGCGTGGCCCGATCCGGCCAGCCGGCAGGACGACCTAGGGTGAGCAGACGCAAAAGCCGCCGGAAACGCGCCTTTCGGGGGCTTTTGCGGCTGCTCGCCACGATCTAAATCGCAGGTCCTAGCAGGTCGTCAGCGTCACGAATGATATAGCCGTAGCCCTGCTCGGCGAGGAACCGCTGGCGGTGCGCCGCGTACTCGGCATCCTGGCTGTCGCGGGCGACCACAGAATAGAAGATGGCGCCGCCGCCGTTGGCCTTTGGCCGCAGCAGCCGGCCCAGTCGTTGGGCCTCCTCTTGACGCGAGCCGAATGTTCCCGAAACTTGCACCGCCACGGAGGCTTCGGGTAAGTCGATGGCGAAGTTCGCCACCTTGGACACCACCAGCGTGGACAATTCGCCACGGCGAAAAGCCTCAAACAGCGCCTCGCGCTCGGCGGTTTTGGTGGCACCCTGAATCACGGGGGCGCCCAGCACCGCGCCCAATTCATCGAGCTGGTCGAGGTATGCCCCGATCACCAGTCGCTGATCGTCGGGATGTTTCTCCAGAATCGCCTTGACCACCGCGATTTTGGTATGCGCTGTCGAGCACACCCGGTAGCGTTCCTCTGGTTCGGCGGTGGCATACATCATCCGCTCGCTGTCGGTCATCGTCACGCGCACTTCGACGCATTCCGCCGGCGCGATCCACCCCTGGGCCTCGATGTCTTTCCAGGGCGCGTCATAGCGTTTGGGTCCGATGAGCGAGAACACGTCACCCTCGCGACCGTCCTCGCGGATCAGTGTCGCTGTCAGCCCGAGCCGGCGCCGCGACTGAAGATCGGCGGTCAGCCGGAACACCGGCGCCGGAAGCAGATGCACCTCGTCGTAGATGATCAGTCCCCAATCGCGACTGTCGAACAGCTCCAGGTGGCGGTACTCGCCCTTTCTGGAACGCCGGGTCATCATCTGATAGGTGGAGATGGTGACGGGCCGGATTTCCTTGCGCTCGCCGGAGTATTCTCCGATTTCGCCCTCCGTTAGCGATGTGCGCCTGACAAGTTCGCGTTTCCACTGCCGCGCGGCAACGGTGTTGGTGACCAAGATCAACGTCGTCGCGCTGGCCTTTGCCATCGCCGCCGCTCCGACGAGTGTCTTGCCGGCGCCGCACGGCAGCACCACCACCCCGGAGCCGCCCGACCAGAACGACTCGGCCGCCATCTGCTGGTAGTCGCGCAGGTGCCAGCCGTCTTGCCGCAGGCTGATCGGGTGCGCCTCACCATCGACATAACCGGCGAGATCTTCAGCAGGCCATCCTATTTTGAGCAGCATCTGCTTGACACGGCCACGCTCGCTGGGGTGCACGACCACGGTGTTGTCGTCGATGCGTGTGCCGAGCATCGGTGCGATCTTCTTGTTGCGCAAGACTTCTTCGAGCACCGGGCGATCGAGGCTGACCAGCGTTAGGCCGTGCGCGGGATTCTTGACCAGCTGCAGCCGGCCGTAGCGGGCCATGGTGTCGACGATGTCGACCAGCAGCGGCTGCGGTACCGCGTAGCGCGAGTAGCTGACCAGCGCGTCGACAACCTGCTCGGCGTCGTGCCCGGCGGCACGGGCATTCCACAAGGCCAGCGGGGTGATGCGGTAGGTGTGCACATGCTCGGGCGCGCGTTCCAACTCGGCGAACGGCGCGATGGCGGCTCGCGCGTCACCGGCCAACTCGTGGTCCACCTCGAGCAGCACGGTCTTATCGGACTGCACGATCAGCGGGCCGTCGCTCATCCGCGCCGCTCTTCCCCGCGCGCGGGAGATGCCCCCGCCTCATCGCTGCGCTGTGTGTCCATAAAGCCGATTATCCGTCGTCGGCCGGCACCACTGAGGTGATGCGATGGATGGCGAAATCACGCAGCCGCCCGGAGGTCAAATCGAAGGCGACCAACTGGCCGCCGTGCAGGGTGATCGGCGCGACCGCCCGCTGGGTGGGCACACCCGCGCTATCCACGTAGCCGATCACCAGCGTGGCCTGGTGACGCGCGGCCCGCTGCAACCGCGACATCGCGACCGTTGCGTCAACGTGCCTATCGGCCAAAGGCGCGGCGGACACCCTGCGCAGAACCGCGACGATTGCGCTTAGGGCTTCACGGCTCGGGCGTGGCGTCAACCGGGGCGCGCGGCGGCGCTGCGGTGTGGTTATCCGGGCTCCCCGACTCCGGATGTCGACGATGGCGCCCGAGGAGTCCTCGGCGGCGGGGGCAAAGCCTGCGCCGCGCAGCGCGCCGAGCACCTCGGCGACCGGCGCGGGAGACACCGCCACCGTTGGCGCCAAGACCCGCAGGTGCAGCCGTTCGGTCAGGGAGGTGACCGCGGCGGCCAGCAGTGCCGGGTCGTCACATCGCACAAACGATGCCACCGCGCCGATCCGAAGCTGCCCATGGCGACGTGCCACATCATCAATGAGGTAGGTAAGCCCTTGCGGCACCGGTGTTTTGGAATGCCTCTCGAAAAGCGCATGAAGGGATTCGGCGGTCTTGCCGATATCCAGGGCGTGCCGGATCGACTGCTCGCTAACTCGGTACACCATCGCGGTGCCAGCCGATTCAACGGTGGCGACAGCGGCCAGCTCCTGGGCCACCCGACGCTCCAGCGGACCGGGAACCACGACCGTCAGGTCGGCCTGCACCAAAAAGTGCGTGATCGGCCTAGGCAGGGCTTGTGCCATCGCCGTGACGGCAGCGTCGTCGCTGTCGTCGGCCAGCAACGCGCGCCCGGGCGTGCTGATAGCCCCGCGCCCCACCAATCCCAGGCGATGCGCCTCGTCCAGCAGATCGGCTACCGGTCCGGGCTGCAGCCGCGCCGACCAGCGCGGCCGCCGCCACACCAGCGCCTTCGACGCTGAGATGGTGTCGACACCAACCCCCGCCGGCAGTTCGGCGAGCATGCTTAAAAGCAGCCGGCGGTCTAAGGGAGCCGCCGTCGAATATACCGAATCTGACAGCGCGCCATAGGGTTTGGCGTCAGGACCGCGAGTGCCGATCAACCCCGGCCGAGCCGGCAGATCCAGCCAGGCGCGGGCCAGCAGCCGCCAGCGGTCGGCGGTGGGCGCCTCGGCGAAGCGGTCGGCGGCCACCGTCGGCGCCCAATAGGACTCCTCAAGGCGCCGGCCGTCGAGTGGTCGCGGATCGGGTGTGCCGCAGGCGATCAGGCCGGCAGCGGCCGCGACCTCCAGGATGAGCCCCAGCCGCGCGTCGCCGATACCGATTGCCTTCGCCAGCCGCCTGACCTCACGCACCCCCAGCCCGCCGCTTCGCAGCGCTGCAACCGGTGCGGCGCCCAGGTTTTCCAGCACCACGTCGAGCTCGCGCAGCAGATCGATGACGGCCCCGGCCGCCGCGGCGTCGACGTCGGCTTGGGTGGTCCTGACAACTACCGGATCGGGCGCGCTGAGCTGCGTCGGGCCGGGTTCCTGGCCGCGCAGCACGTGCCCAACCAGGCGGGGCACGATCACCGTCTCGGCATCGATTCGCCGCAACAACCCTTTAGCCAGCAACCGCGGCACCGGGCGGTCCGGCGGCGCCCCGGGCGCGGCATCGCGGGTGCGTCCCAGCGGCGACCCGTCCCGCAGTTTGTCAAGCACGGCGAGTTCTTGATCATCGAGCTCTGCGATCAGCCTTCCGATCTGCTCGCCGGTCTGGGAGTCGTCCTCCAGGGTCACTTGCCCCGGATGCCACGGCAGGCCCGCGGCCGCGTCGGCGGCCACCCGAAGCTGGGGATCTCCCCACACCAGGGCGCGGTCCTTAAGGTCATCCAGCGCCCCGAGGACCTCGCTCTCCGGGGCGCGCCGGCCGATCAGCGCCAGCAGCTTGGCGACCGGCACCGGGGCGGTGTCGGCGTGCAGCACCAGCAGCGCATCGAGCAGCGCCAGCCGCAGGAAGTCGAGGTCATCGGTAGCCGCCCTAATCGAT
The DNA here is from genome assembly GCF_018361265.1 of Mycobacterium sp. SM1. Taxonomy (GTDB): domain Bacteria; phylum Actinomycetota; class Actinomycetes; order Mycobacteriales; family Mycobacteriaceae; genus Mycobacterium. The sequence goes on along the minus strand of NZ_JAFLNH010000001.1, from coordinate 787,754 downwards.
TGCCGGGCCTGCGCGCGCGCGGCAAGCGCTGCGATACTGCCCGGCGCTGGCTGGGCGAGATCGGGCCGCAACTCCAGCAGACGCACCAGCCGCTGGTCGGGCAAGTCGGCCAGCCAGGACCCCAGCGGGATGTCCGGGGTGTGTTCGGTCATCGCCGACCAGCGTACGGGCACGACGGCAAGCAGCACCGCCGCCCATGACCTGTCAGAATGGAGCCGTGACCGACAACGCCGAGAACAAAGCGCATAAGACCAGGTATATCGACAATGGCTGGCCGACGACGGATCCCAGCGACCATGCGGTGAGCGAACTGCGAACCGACCGGACCGGTGCGCTGTCGCCCTACGGTGACCTGGTGTTCCCGTTGCCGTCCGACGAACTGCCCTACGTGCACCCGGTCACCGTCGTCAATCGATAGGTTTGGCGAGATGCCCAGGGCCTCGGTGACACCGCAACCGGACACGGGTGCGCTCTCGCACCTCGATGAGCGGGGGGCGGCGCACATGGTCGATGTCAGCGGCAAAGGAGCCAGCAAGCGCACCGCCGTCGCCGCGGGGGTCGTGCGCACGTCGGCGCACGTCGTGTCGCTGATCTCGGCCGCCGGTCTGCCCAAGGGCGACGCGCTGGCCACCGCCCGGGTCGCGGGGATATTGGCCGCCAAACGCACCAGCGAGCTGATCCCGCTGTGTCACCAGCTCGCGCTCACCGGCGTCGACGTCGATTTCACCGTCGGCGAGACCGATATCGAGATCACGGCGACGGTGCGCAGCACCGACCGCACCGGTGTGGAGATGGAGGCCCTGACCGCGGTCGGTGTCGCGGGCCTCACGCTCTACGACATGATCAAAGCGGTCGACCCGGCGGCTCGTATCGACGACATCCGGGTGCTGCGCAAGGAGGGCGGACGCAGCGGAGCCTGGGTGCGGCCATGAGCGCCCGCTCGGCACGGGTCGTGATCGCCTCCACTCGCGCTTCGACGGGGACCTATGACGACCGGTGTGGCCCGATTATCGTGGAATGGCTTGGGCAGCACGGATTTTCGCCCGTACAGCCGGAGGTGGTCGCCGACGGGGAGCCGGTGGGCCGGGCACTGCGCGAGGCCGTTGCCAGCGGAGTTGACCTGGTGATCACTTCCGGTGGCACCGGCATCTCACCCAGCGACGACACTCCCGCCCAGACCATGGCGGTGCTGGACTACGAGATCCCCGGACTGGCCGACGCCATCCGGCGTGCGGGTTTGCCGAAGGTGCCCACCGCGGTGCTGTCGCGCGGGGTGTGTGGGGTAGCCGGCCGGACCCTGATCGTCAACCTGCCCGGGTCACCCGGCGGGGTGCGTGACGGCCTTGCGGTCCTCGCCGATGTGCTGGACCACGCGCTGGACCAACTCGCCGGCAAAGATCACCCACGATGACGTCGGTCCTTCGGGCGACGGTGACCGACCAGCCGATCGTGCTCGCCGAGCACCAAAAACTGGTGAGCCAGCGGGCCGCCGGGGCTGTCGTCGGGTTCGCCGGCGTGGTCCGCGACCACGACGGCGGGCGGCAGGTGGCGCGACTGGAGTATTGCGCGCATCCGTCGGCCGAGCAGGTCATGGCCGAGGTGCTGGCGGAGATTGCCCAGCGGTGTTGTGGTGTGCGGGCCATCGCGGCAAGTCATCGGATCGGCACCCTGGAGGTCGGGGAGGCGGCCCTGGTGGCCGCGGTCGCCGCCGACCATCGGCAGGCGGCGTTTGACACCTGCGCGCGTGTGGTGGACGCCATCAAGGCCCGGCTGCCGGTGTGGAAGCATCAGTTCTTCGCCGACGGGACCACCGAATGGGTGGGCTCGGCCTGACCCGCCGTATACGGGAGTGTGGTCGAGCGCACCCGACCGGTGCGCTAGCGAACCGGCGTGGCCGCGGTCGGCTCGTCCGACGGCGGCGGGGCCAGTGCGGTGAGCGCGTCGTTGTCGCCGACACCCTGCGCCCGGATCGCCTGCCACAGCCGATCCAGATAGCCGGGGGCGTCCGCAGGGCCGGACGTGTCGTCGGCGGCCCAGCCCACCTCCTCGGCGGTGGCCCCATGATCGTCTGCGCCATCCGCGGCTTCGGCGTCGGGAGCCGCCGAAGTGTCATCGGGTGCGGTGACCGCCACCGGCTCGCCGGTGACCGCCGGCTCATCCACCGCCACGTCCGCCGGTGGTGGGTCGGCGAGGACCAGCCTGCGCGGCGTCGGGCCCGACAGCACGCCCCCGCAGGCTGGCCACGCGCCGCGTCCCTGGGTCGCCAGAACCCGCTCGGCGACGATGATCTGCTGTTCGCGGCTGGCCATGTTCGCCGCCGGCGCGAACTCCCCGCCGCCGTGGGCCGCCCAGGTGCCTCGGGTGAACTGCAGTCCACCCTGATAACCGTTACCGGTGTTGATCGACCAGTTGCCCCCGGATTCGCAGCGGGCGACTTGATCCCATTCGCCGTCGGTCGCGGCCGATGCCTGGCCCGCGAGGGCGATACCGCCGCCGCCGATCACCGCACCGGTGACGGCGACTTTGGCGACACGGACAGCGGGTTTGGTGGGCCTACGATGCCGTCCACTCATGCGTCGAAAACGTCCTCCTCGGTGGGCGCCCGCGAGGCCGGCTGTCGGGTTCGGGCCGCAGAAAATGCCCGGCCCCGTCGTGCTTTTCGCCACCGGCGTCGGCGTCGCCCGGGCAGCCACGACCGGCTTCATGTCCGTATCCGGTGGGCCCGGTGGATCCCTCGCCTCCATCCGCTGTTCGGTGTCCCCGCGCTTACCGGATGGAGCTCGGCGCTGTAGGCGCGGGGCGGCCGGCCACTCGGCAGGTGTGGCGAGCCGGGCATGAGGCTAGCGGGTCACTATGCCGTCGTCATGTCGGGGCGAGTTCGGCGTGGCGTTCGCCTGCGGCCGGTGAAAACGCCAGCAAAGGCGGTCATCGCCGCAGGTCATTTGGCATCGCAATCGGTTCGTTGCTGGCCCGTGATCTTCCCGTTATGTGACGAAGATCACATGCTTTAGCCCCCGGCGAAGGGCGGCAAAACGTCGATGGTGTCGTCGGGGCGCAGCGGTGCCGCGTCATCGCGCACGGCGATTCCGTCGCAGAGGTAGGAGCAACGGGTAAGCACCGTAGCCAGCCGGGCATTGCGCTGGGCGAGGCCGTCGACCAGCTCGGCCAGCGTGGCCCCGGATGGCAGCGTCACGGTTTCCGCTTCGGTGCCGGCAGCCGCCCGCGCGGCCGCGAAGTAGCGGACGGTGACCCGGATTTCCGCGGACACCTCAACCGCCGATCGCGCTCATCGGGCGGTCGGGCTGGACGAAGTCGGGGTCGTTGATGCCGTGCCCCGCAGGTTTGCCCCACATCGCGGCGCGCCACGCCGCCTCGATCGCGTCGTCGTCCGCGCCGCCGCGCAACAGCCCGCGCAGGTCGGTTTCCTCGGTGGCGAACAGGCAGCTGCGGATCTGGCCATCGGCCGTCAACCGGGTGCGGTCACAGGACGAGCAGAACGCGTGCGACACCGACGCGATGACGCCGACTTTTCCGGCCGGCCCGTTCGGGCCCGGATCGACCAGCCAGAGCTGGGCGGGAGCCGAGCCGCGCGGCGCCGGGTCCGGCTCGAGGTGGAAGTGGGCCCGCAGTGCCGTCAGCACGTCGTCGGCGCTCAGCACCGCGGCGCGGCGCCACTGGTGCCCGGCGTCCAGCGGCATCTGCTCGATGATCCGCAACTGGTAGCCGTGTTCGAGGCAAAACCGCAACAGGTGCACCACGTCGTCTCGGCCCGTTGCGGGGTCGAGCACCGCGTTCACCTTGACCGGCTCCAGACCGGCGGCCTTGGCGGCCGCCAAACCCGCCAGCACATCGGCTAGCCGGTCGCGGCGGGTGATGGCCGCGAAGTGCTCACGGCTCACGGTGTCCAGCGACACGTTGACCCGGTCCAGGCCCGCTTCGGCCAGGGCGGCTGCCCGGTGCTCGAGCCCTAGGCCATTGGTGGTCAGCGAGATCTCCGGGCGCGGCCGCAGGCTCGCCGCTACCGCTACCACCTCTTCGAGGTGACGGGCCAGCAACGGCTCGCCGCCGGTGAATCGCACGCTGGTGATACCGAGGCGGCTGACGGCGATGTGTAACAACCGGGCCAGCTCGTCAGGCCGCAGCAACTGCTCGCCGGGAAGCCACTCCAGGCCCTCCGCGGGCATGCAATACCGGCACCGCAGGTTGCACCGGTCGGTCAGCGACACCCGCAGGTCGGTGGCGATCCGCCCGAGAGCATCTATCAGGGGGCCGGCGGGGGGGACGGCGCCATGCACGGCCCCCTCGCCGTGGTGGTGCCCTATCCTCGGCAAACCGAGGGCGGTCAGTGTCATCTGCGGACCCGTTCGGAGGGGAGCATGCTGGTACCGGCGGTGATCAGCGCTCCGCGGGGCGTGGGCCGGGCCGGCCATGGAGCGAACCGCGCGATTGGTGCCCCGGCGCCGGGTGGGGCGGTGCTGCTGGGCGGGAAGCAGACACGCCCCACGCGCAGGTAGCCGATGACCACCCCGAAACCGCCGCAAAGCCGCCACATGGCGTTCATCATCGGGCGCATATCTCCTCCAGCCGTATCGTCAGCCTACCGACTACCCGGAACGGTGCTCGGCGGGCCGCCATCCGGGTAGGATCGGCACTATCGCGCCCTGCGCAGGTAGGGCGCGTCCTTTTGTTGTCCGCCCAGTGGTCTGTCAGACAAGCAGGTGAGACCAGTGCCGACTGGCAAGGTGAAGTGGTACGACCCTGAAAAGGGGTTTGGCTTCCTGTCCCAAGAGGACGGCGAAGACGTCTACATCCGGTCTTCGGCGTTACCGCCGGGTGTCGAGGGGCTCAAAGCGGGGCAGCGCGTCGAATTCGGCGTGGCCACCGGTCGCCGTGGCCCGCAGGCGTTGAGCGTCAAGCTGATCGAGCCGCCTCCCAGCCTCGCCCGGGCGCGTCGTGAGGGCCACGCCGAACACAAGCACAGCCCCGATGAGCTGCACGGCATGGTCGAGGACATGATCAAGCTCTTGGAGAGCGCGGTGCAACCCGAGCTGCGCAAGGGCCGCTACCCGGATCGAAAAACGGCCAGGCGGGTTTCGGAGGTGGTCAAGGCGGTCGCCCGGGAGCTTGATGCCTAGCGGCCGGCGTGATGCCTAGCGGCCGGCGCCGCCGCTGGGTCATCCCGGTGTGCCGGCGAGCGCGCAGACTGGGAGCTGAAGCCTCGGCTAAGAGGCAACAGGCCGGCCAACACGAGGGAGTGTCCCGATGGCACAACAAGCACAGGTCACCGCGGAGCAGGCGAGAGCGGTGGCCGAGGAGTCACGCGAAACCGGTTGGGAGAAGCCCTCCTTTGCCAAGGAGCTGTTTTTGGGCCGTTTCCAGCTGGGGTTAATTCACCCCTTTCCCCGGCCATCCGATCACGAGGACGCCCGGACCCGGGAGTTTTTGGGCAAGCTACGGGAATTCCTCGAAACGATCGACGGCAGTGTCATCGAGCGCGATGCCCGGATTCCCGACGAATACGTCAAAGGCTTTGCCGAACTGGGATGCTTCGGGTTGAAAATTCCCGCCGAGTACGGCGGCCTGAACCTGTCGCAGGTCGCCTACAACCGCGCACTGATGATGGTCGCGACCGTTCATCCCAGCCTCGGCGCGCTGCTGTCGGCGCATCAGTCGATCGGGGTACCGGAGCCGCTCAAACTTGCGGGGACCGAAGAACAGAAACGGAAGTTCCTGCCCCGATGCGCCGCCGGCGCGATATCGGCCTTTTTGCTCACCGAACCGGATGTGGGCTCGGACCCGGCACGGCTGGCGTCGACGGCGACGCCGGTGGACGACGGGGCCGCTTACGAACTCGACGGCGTGAAGTTGTGGACCACCAACGGCGTGGTCGCCGATCTGCTAGTGGTCATGGCCCGCGTGCCCAGCGGTGCCGGGCACCGGGGTGGCATCAGCGCTTTTGTCGTCGAAGCGGATTCCCCGGGGATTACCGTGGAGCGGCGCAACCAGTTCATGGGACTGCGCGGTATCGAAAACGGCGTGACCAGGCTGCACAAAGTCCGCGTTCCCCGGGAAAACCTGATCGGCCGGGAGGGCGACGGCCTCAAGATCGCGCTAACCACCCTTAACGCCGGGCGGCTGTCCATTCCCGCGATGGCAGCCGGATCGGGCAAATGGTCGCTGAAAATAGCGCGCGAATGGTCGCGGGAACGGGTGCAGTGGGGCAAGCCCATCGGCAAACACGCGGCGATCGCCCGCAAGATCGCGTTTATCGCCGCGAGCTGTTACGCGCTGGAAGCGGTGCTGGAGCTGTCCGGCCAGATGGCCGACGAAGGCCGCAATGACATTCGCATCGAGGCGGCCCTGGCGAAATTGTGGTCCAGCGAGATGGCTTGCGTCATCGCAGATGAGCTGGTGCAGATCCGCGGCGGCCGGGGCTATGAGACCGCCGAGTCGCTGGCCGCACGTGGGGAGCGGGCCGTGCCGGCGGAGCAGGCGGTGCGTGACCTGCGCATCAACCGCATCTTCGAAGGCTCAAGCGAGATCATGCGGTTGCTCATCGCGCGTGAGGCGGTCGATGCCCACCTGAGTGCCGCGGGGGATCTGGCCAACCCCAAAGCTGATCTGCGGCGCCGGGCCAAGGCGGCCGTCGGCGCCACCGGGTTCTATGCGAAATGGTTGCCGCAATTGGTCTTTGGTGAGGGACAGCGGCCAACGTCCTATCGTGAGTTCGGCAGATTGGCGAGCCATTTACGCTTTGTCGAGCGCTCTGCGCGCAAGCTGGCGCGTAACACCTTCTTTGGGATGGCGCGCTGGCAGGCCGGCTTGGAGCACAAGCAGGGCTTCCTCGGGCGCATTGTCGACATCGGCGCGGAGCTGTTTGCCATGTCAGCGGTGTGCGTGCGGGCTGAGGCCCAACGGGCAGCGGACCCGGTCGAGGGTGAGCAGGCCCACGAACTGGCCGACGCGTTCTGCCGCCAGGCCGCCCTGCGGGTCGAGGCGCTGTTTCACGCGTTGTGGACCAACACCGACAGCACCGATGTGCGGCTGGCACACGATGTGCTGGAGGGCCGCTACATCTGGCTGGAAGAGGGGATACTCGATCAGTCGGAGGGCACCGGCCCCTGGATCGCGTCGTGGGAGCCGGGGCCTTCCACCGAAGCCAACGTGGCGCGGCGGTTCTTGAGAGTCCCAGAAGCAAAGCCCTAAGCCGCCCTACCCCGCCTCAGCTGCCAAAGCCACCGTCCTAAGCCGCCCTGAGCCAGATTTAACCAACAGGCAAACAGTCACTCCACCCGCGCCCAGCATCAGTAGTGTCTAATCAAGACGGTTTGCGTTCCGTTGGTGTTGATGACGACTGAGCGGTGCAGGAGTCGCTCGAGCATGGCGGCGGCGACGATGGTGTCGCCGAGGAGGACCTCTCCCCAGGAGCCAACACTTCTGTTGGTTGTGATAATGATCGAGGATTTCAAATATCGTTGGGAGACAACCTGAAAAACAGCGCGGATGCGGCCTCGGCGGGCAGCGGAAGGTACCCCAGTTCGTCGATGACGAGCAGGTTGGGGCCGTTGTAGAAGCGCATGTTGATGGCCCAGCGTCCCTTGATGGCCGCCTGGTGGCAGCGGGCGGCCAGGTCGGCGGCGGTGGTGAAGCAGGTGCGGCAGCCGGCGGGGGCGGCGACTCGTGCGGGAAATCCCCCGAAAGTGTGGAGGCATGCACTATGAGGTAAGGGCATGTCAGAGACGCGCAGGAAGTTCGACCGGGAGTTTCGGGAGGGAGCGGTACGGATAGTCCGGGATACCGGTAAGCCGATCGCGCAGGTGGCCCGAGACCTCGGGATCCATCCGGGCACCCTGGGTAATTGGGTTGCCAAAGATCGTGCTGAACGGGAAGGCGCCCAGGGGCTTTCCACCGGTGATATCGCCGAGTTGAAGCGGCTGCGCGCCGAGGTCGCCGAGCTGCGCATGGAGCGTGATGTGCTCAAGCGATCCGTGGTCGGCTGGGTCAAGGAGGCGAGCAGGTGAGTGTGGCCCGCTTTATCGCCGACCAGAGGACCGTGCATCGGGTGCCACACACGGTGTGCTGCGCGCTTTTGGGGGTCAGCGTTTCCTGGTTCTATAAGTGGGTGGACCGCGAGCCCACTGAGCGGCAGCGACGCCGCGCGCGGCTGGATGCGCGAGTGGCGGAGCTGTTCGAGCGCTCCCAGCGCACGTACGGCTCGCCGCGGATCCACGCCGACCTGCTCGCTGAAGGCTGGAAGGTCAGCGTGAACACGGTGGCCGACTCGATGCGCCGGCACGGGCTGGCCGGGCGCAAGCCTAAGCGCCCCAGGGGGTTGACCCGCCAGGACAAGAAGGCGCCTCAGTTCCCCGACCTGCTCAAACGGGACGTCACCGCCGCAGCGCCCAACCGGGCGTGGTGCGGTGATATCACCGAAATCCCCACCGATGAGGCCAAACTGTATTTGGCTTCGGTCCTGGACCTGTGCGGGCGACGTTTGCTGGCTTGCCCGATGTCGGAGCACCCCGATGCGGAGCTTGCCAGCGACGCGATCAAGATGGCCGTCGCAGTACGTGGCGGGCGCGCAGCGATCGCTGGCGTGATCTTTCACACTGATCGCGGATCTACCTACACCGCCAATGATTTCACTAAGCTGTGCCGCAAGCTCGGGGTGCGCCAATCGATGGGACGTGTCGGGTCGTGCTTCGACAACGCCGCCAGCGAGGCGTTCTTTTCCACCCTCGAACACGAGGTGCTGTCCCGCCACCACTTCGCCACCAAGGCACAGGCACGCGAGGCCATCACCACCTGGTGCTACGAGTTCTACAACACCCGACGTCGGCACAGCTCAGCCGGGTTGCTGCCACCCGTCGAATACGAAAAAATCACGGCCATCCAACCGGAGGCCGCATAACGGAAACCTCCACGTTTTCAGGGGAAACACATGCCAGGCCGATCGCCAGGTGCGTCTTACCGGTCCCGGGTGTTATCAGCATGTGCCGATAGCTCGCATCCATGTCTGCGACGAGGGGTGAAGCATCCCCGGTTTCATGCACACCTGGTTACGTGTGACCGGTGTGCTTTCCGGCCTGGAGTCGAGCGTAGTGCTCGGCCTCGGCTTCCGCGGGCGGGATGCGGCCCAGGCGGTGCATCAGCCTGCGGTCGTTGTACCAGCTGACCCACGCCGAGGTCATGTTCTCCAGGTCGGAGAGGGTGCGGATCGGGCCGGTGCGAAACGGGGAGCCTGGGCGCACGCACTCGGTTTTGTAGAGCCCGATCGTGGTTTCGCAGAGCGCGTTGTCCAGGGCGTCGCCGACGGTACCGATCGACGGTATCAGCCCCTCAAGCATCAGCGTCTCACCGTAATGTATTGCGGTGTACTGGCTTCCGGCGTCGCTATGATGGATCGTGTCGTTGAACGGATAGCCTTGACGGGCGCGGAACGCCGCGGCGTGGCGCAGGGCGCGCTCGACGAAGCCGGTGTCTTTGGTCATCGAGCACTCCCAGCCGGGGATCAGCCCGGCGTAGGCGTCGACGACGAACGCGGTGTAGCCGAACCCGCCGGTGTCGAGCGCGACGTAGGTGAAGTCAGCTACCTCCAGTAGGTTGGGTGCGGCAACGCGCCACCGCCGGCCCACCAGGTCCGGCGCTCGGGCCGCGGCCGAGTCGCGCTCGGTGGTACGCGGCGGGCGGCGAGCACGGGTGACACCCCGCCAACCGTTGCGGCGCATGATCCGTTCCACCGTGCGCCGGGCCACCGGGATGCCCTGCCGCTGCAGATGCGCCCACATCTTCAAGCTGCCGTAGAGGCTCTCCGGTGGGCGTTTCCCGTCGGCGTCAGGCTCGTAGTAGCCGGCCAGGATCTCGGTGATCGTGGTGTCCCACAGGGCCCGTTTCGACGGCGCCGACGAGCGGTGCGCCCAGTAGGTGCGCGGGGCGATCGCCACGCCCTGGATACCCAGGGCGCGGCAGATCGGTACGACCCCGAATTCCTTACGATGTTCGTCGATGAACGCACAGATCAGCGGTGTAGCGGGTCGCACTCCCGCGCGAAGAAACTCGTTGCGGCCTTGAGTATTTCGATAGTCTGCTCAAGCTCCCGGTTCTTCTTACGCAGCTCCCGCAGCTCCCGGCTCTCCTCGCTGGACATCCCCGCTGCTTCACCGGCGTCGATCTCGGCTTGACGCACCCACTTGCGTAGCGTCTCGGTATGCATCCCCAGCCGGCCGGAGATCGCCTTGAGCGCCGCCCACTCTGAGTCGTAGTCGTCGCGGTGTTCGCGCACCAACCGCACGGCCCTGGTCTTGGTGTTCTCGTCGTACTTGCTCGGCATCGCGCCATCCTTCCCAACAAAGGAAGTGCGCATAAAACCGGGGACGGTTCAGGGGTTATCAGGGCTTCGTCATTGTTGTTGCCGGTTTATCGGCGGGTGTTCTTTGACGTGAAGGAACGACAGCAATGGCGTATCCGGTGGCGCTGGCCCCGGCGGCTGGGCAGCGGACTTGGACGGTGCTCGGGGAGGACTGTGCGACGGTCGAGGCCGTGGAGGAGTGGATCGAGGCGCATCGGCACTTATGGTCGCCGAACACTGTTCGCGGGTATGCGACCTCGCTGGCGCAGTGGTGGAGCTTTCTGGAGCAGCGGGGGCAGGCCGACGGTTGGCGTGATGTCGGGGTGCCGGCGGTCACGGCGTTCCTGTCGTGGCAACGTAACGGCCGAACGGTCGAAACCAGCCTTGCCGAGTCAGGCGATGCGCCGTCGGCTGTGACGCTGGAAGCCCGGCTGGCCGCGCTGATTTCGTTCTATCGATGGCACCAGGCGGTGTCCGGGGTAGAGGTGGCAGGTCGGCTGCTGCGCGGAACACCGCGCCGCCGACCGGCGCGAGGGCTGCTGGCGCACCTTGATGCGCGTTCTGCCCCTGCGGCGTCGTCGCTGGTGCGGGTGCGCCGCGTTAGGGCACGGGACAGGCCCCGCTGCTGCGCCGCAGCAGATCCAGGCGATTCTGGACGGTTGCGCGGTGTTCGACCCTGACGCTGGATTGTGGCGAGGCAATCTGCGTGACCGGTTCCTGTTGGCATTGCTGGCCGAGACCGGCCTACGTTTAGGCGAGGCGTTGGGGCTGAGAGTCGGCGAGTTCGTGCTCGGCCGCGGCGGCACCGCCTATGTGGAGATCGTGCCTCGAGAGGGTGGCGTCCCAACGGGGCGCGGGTGAAGATGATGCGGCGCCGCAGGGTGTATTTCGGTGCTGACTTGGAGCGGTTGTTCGCCGACTATCTCACCGATATCGCTTGCCGGGTAGCTGAAGCCGGTATCGCACTGACCGAGCAGAGCCCGCTTCTGGTGAACGTGGCGCGCCCACCGCTGCTTGCCGCGATGCGTGAGACGACGGTACGGGAGAAGGTGTCGGCGCTGCGGCGACACGGGATCGGCCCGACTTCCTGGACTCCGCATTGGTTTCGGCACATTGTCCCCGCATTGCTGCTGGCCGGGATCCCGGAATGGGTGGTCTCTCGTCGGCTGGGCCACGCCCACGCGCAGACCACCCTTGACCTCTACGGGTGGGTCCGTGAGGACGAGGCGCTGCGGGTTGCGGCGAACTGGACCTCCTACGCCAGCGGCTGGCAGGTCAGCGAGGGACCAATGAGCAGGGGCCCCAGCATCTTCGGCTGGTCGGTGACACCGATCCGATTTGGCGGTTGTGGCAGGCACTGCCACCGCAGTGGCACGGTCCCGTCATCGGCGAAGGCATCCCCACCTGGGCGTTTATCACCCAAAACGACTGGGCACAACTCGATCTGAGCGGATTACCCGATCCCTTCGCGCCCGAGCTGGCGTGGATGGCGCACTGGCAGGCCAGTGATGGCACCCGCGTGTCGGTGCTGGCGATGGCGCAACTGGCCAACATCCTGCGCTATGCGATTCGTGAGGCCCATCCGATCCCACCATCGATCCGCGCGATGGACTGGGACACTGCCGCCGCGTTGCAGGGCTAGCTCTATGCCAGCAGGTGGAAGCGGTTGGTGTCACGACAAGCCCGCGCCCGGATGCGCATCGTGTTCGGGTTCGCGCGGCTGGCGCTGATCGCTGCCTGCCATGACGACCCGTGGTGGCAGCTCGACGAGTGGCACCCGCGCTGCGACCCGCGCATCCCACTAACCAATCGTGAGCCAGTCGCAAACCATGGCTACACACTAGGGCAGATTACCCAGCCCTGGCTGCGGGACGGTTCAATGGCACCTGGGCACGATGCTCGAATCCGGTGCGCTGCGCTGGACCACCGTCAGCCAGGAAAGGCTGCCCAGCCTTCGTCGCTTCGATAAGTGGCTGACCGCCTGCTACACGGATCCAGCCGAGGTCCTCATTGACCCGCAGTGGCGGTCGAGCAGGCCGCAGCGTTCGCGCGCTGGACCCCGACTCCCGTAACCGTGCCACCCGAGAATCCGACACTCGCCACATCGGCAAGCGCGTTCCTGCAACTACATCGACGAGCACGCGCTGGCCCAGTGTCGACCGTCACGCTGCCGTTGATCGGGATGCCCCGCACCGAGCAGATGACCCTTACCCGCGGCGACGGCCAGACCATCACCGCCGACGGACTCGACGACCGGCAGGCCATGCGGATGCTTCTGTTGCAGATCCTCACCGGTCGTCGCGCCAGCGAGATCCGCACTTGTCTACCAGTTGTGTCATACAACCACTTCATAGCGTATGACATCACACCGGTCAGCCGCCGGCATCGACGGACCAAGTACCTGATTTTGTGCAAGCACCGCATCTGTACTACGACGCTGGCGTCGTGCAATCAGGATTCAGCACGTTTCCACAGGTGGCTCGATAACGACCCGGGGTGACGCTGACATATTTGCTGAACACGCGGGTTAAGTGGCTCTGGTCGGCGAAGCCGCAGCGTGTCGCGATGTGCGCCAGTGGGTCACCGGTGCGGGCCAGCAAGATTTTGGCCCGCTCGACTCGCTGCCGAAGCACGAAATCATGCGGACTGGTGCCCGTGGATTGTCGGAAGCGCCGGGCGAAGTGATACCGGCTTAATGCCACTGACGCGGCGAGGTCGTCTAGTGTGATTGCTTCACTGAGGTGCTCTTGGATGTAGTCATAAACGGTGCGCTGCTGAGCGAAGGTCAGGCCATCGTGCCCGGCCGCGTCTCGGAAGATCACATCGGCGTGGCGGCGCAGGATGTGCACGCACAGTTGCACAGAGAGCGAGTCAACCAATAGCTGGTCGCCGACGCCACCGTGGGTGGCCTCGTTTGCGAGAGCCACCGAAACGTGATGGATAGCGGGATCATCAGCTCTGACCTCGTCACGCAATTCGACCTCTTCGACGTCGCGCTCATACATCTGCCGGCAGGTGGCTGCGAGTTCGTCGCGGGTGAGATAGACATGGACGACTTCGATATCGTTCGGCCAGATCCAGTGTGACGCTGCCGCACGCGTCAACAGCGAGACGTCACCGGGGCGTAGCGTTTCGTTAACCCACGCACCGTCGACGCGGCGGCGCATCGCGGTACTTCCCCGTAGATAGGCGACGATCAAAAAGTCCCGCAACGGCGGTACTTCGACGTCCGAGCTCCGGTAGCGGTAGCCCCGTACCGACAGACCACGCCATATCGTCGGGCTGCGTACGGTGAGCTGGCCGGGCACCCAGAGCGGAACTTGTTCCGGAACGATCAGAGGCGGGGGCATTGGCTGGTCTCCTAGTCCTGGCAAGTGGGGTGAAACCACCGATCCACGGTGCCAGGCTAAGACCAGAGTGAGCTAACGCACAACGATTTTTGGTTGGGTTGCTCACTGGCGGACCTGTCGGACTGCGCACGTTTGTTCAACGGCTTCGCCCGGACGTTCAAGATTCGAATGGCGCCGAACCACCACAATCTGTTTCCAACGTCGCTTTCAGCGGGTGACGAAGCTGCGTCGCTCATTTTGTTCGGACGCGTAGGAGGTGAAGGATGACTGCAGCCACACCACGTACCTGCCGACAGCACACGAGTGCAGACGTCGATTTCGATGCCATCGTCATCGGCGCTGGATTCTCCGGCGTCTACGCGCTGCATCGGCTACGCAACATTTTAGGTTTGTCGGTCCGAGTCCTTGAGGCTGGTGACGGTGTCGGTGGAACCTGGTATTGGAATCGGTATCCCGGGGCGCGGTGTGACTCGGAAAGCTATGTTTACTGCTTCATGTTCGACAAAGAGTTGTGGCAGCAGTGGGAATACAGTGAGCGCTACCCCGAGCAAGACGAGATCCGCTCCTACATCGAGCATGTCGCCGAGCGGTACGATCTCTACCGCGATATCCGATTTAACACCCGGGTCACGGGGGCCCGATTCGACGAGCGTAATAGTACTTGGACGGTGACCACTGCAAGTGGTGAGCGCCTAACCGCGCGTTTCGTGATCGCCGCTGTCGGCACGCTCTCGGTGCCCAACACGCCGCAATTCCCGGGCTTGGGCGCGTTTCGCGGCGAGGCCTATCATACCGGGCGCTGGCCGCACCGGCCAGTGCGCTTCGTCGGCAAGCGGGTGGCCGTCATCGGCACTGGTGCCAGCGCTATCCAGGCCATACCACGTATTGCGCAGGAAGCCTCAGAGCTAACAGTGTTTCAACGCACCGCCAACTACACTCTTCCGGCTGCTCATGGCCCGGTGCCCGAGGTGATCAAGCAAGCCCGCAAGGCCGATTACGAGGGGATAAAGCAGAGGATCCGTGAGTCCGCGACCGGGTTCGAACTTTACTTCCTGGAAAAGGGGGCTTCCGAGTCCACTCAGGAGGAGGTTAACGCCGAAATGAGGGTCCGATACAACCAGGGCGGATTCGGGGGCTGGCTTGGCTGCTATCTAGATATCCTAGTCTCCGATGAGGCTAACGCCAAGGTTCGCGCGTTCTTGGAAGAGCGAATCCGAGAACGGGTCAACGATCCGACCACCGCTGAGTTGTTGGTGCCCAAGGGGTATCCGTTCGGTGTCAAACGGGTTCCGCTGGAATCCAATTACTACGAGACGTTCAATCTTCCGCACGTACGCCTGGTCGACGTGAAAGCTAACCCAATTGCCACTATCACTGATACCGGGTTGCGGTTGTCTGACGGCACCGATTACGAATTCGACATGATTGTATTTGCGACCGGTTTCGACGCGCTCACCGCGCCATTTACCGATATCGATTTTCGTGGTCGCGGAGGCGTGGGATTGAAAGAAAAATGGGCGGAGGGCCCGCGCACCTATCTGGGCTTGATGACCGCCGGGTTCCCCAATCTGTTCTTAATCACGGGCCCGCAAAGCCCGTCGGTGCTGTCGAACATGACGGTCTCTATCGAACAGCATGTTGAGTTAGTCTCTCGCATCATCTCTGACATGGCCGATCGGGGCGCAGGCACTATCGAAGCCACTCGCGAAGCCGAAGACGCCTGGGTGACCCACAACCAAGAGGTCGCCGAGGCAACCCTGTTCACCACCGCCGCCACTTGGTATATGGGCGCCAACATTCCCGGAAAACCCCGTGTATTTTTACCCAACCTCGATTTCGTCGGACCCTACCGAGCCAAATGCGATGAGATCGTTGCCAATGGCTATGAGGGTTTCACCTTCGACGCAACCGTCACCCAAGAGGTCGTCGCATGATCGACAATCCATTCTATAGCCATGAGGTTCACGGCGATTATGACCTGATCAGCGTCGGGGCACTCGACCTCGAAGACGGTGGTGTGATCCCCGACTGCCAGCTTGCGGTGGCGACTTTCGGGCAGCTTAACGCGGGCAAGGATAATGCCATCTTGATCCCAACCTGGTACTCGGGCACCCATCAGATCTGGCGTGACATTTATATCGGACCCGATCACGCGCTCAATCCTGAGCAGTATTTCATTGTCTGCGTCAATCAGATCGGCTCAGGTCTGTCGACGTCGCCGCATAATGCCAGCGGCGCAAATGCGCGCATCGCCATGTCGAAATTTCCGAACGTGCGTATCGGGGACAACGTGGTCGCCCAGGAACGGCTGTTGCGAAATCACTTTGGGATTGATCAGCTTGCCCTGGTGGTTGGTGGCTCAATGGGTGCCCAGCAAACCTATGAATGGGCGGTTCGGTTCCCGCATAAGGTGCGGCGTGCTGCACCGATCGCTGGTACCGCGCAAAATACCCCCGGTGATTTTCTAATCGCGCAGATCCTACGCGAGGCCACCCAGTCCGACCCGGGCTGGGCTGGTGGTGAATACACGTCCAACACCGACGTATTCAATGGTCTCGTCAGGGAGGCCCACATCTGGGCCGTGGTCGGTCTATCTACCGAGTTCTGGAAACAAGAAGTGTGGCGCGGTTTAGGGTTTGAGACCAAGGAGACATTCCTGAGCGGGTTTCTGGAGCCTTATTTCACCGCAATGGACCCTAACGATCTGCTTACCCAGTCCTGGGCTTGGCAGCGTGGCGATGTAGCCCGCCATACCGGTGGTGATTTGGCCGCTGCTCTCGGGCGGATCACGGCTAAAACCTTTGTGATGCCCATCGACGAGGACCAGCTGTTCCCGGTCCGTGACTGCCGAGCCGAACAAGAGATGATCAAAAACAGCGAACTGCGGGTAATCGAAGATCTACTCGGCCACTTGGCCCTGTTCGGCCTCACTCCCACATACATGCCCCAGATTGACCGGCATCTTGGTGACCTGCTCGCGGTCGATATCTAGGCCTAAATCGGTGTGTGTCACGAACGTCGAAGGGGGCGTGATAGGCGAGCTTCTGAGGACGGCGTGAATCGCCCCGGATTTCGTGCACACCGGTTATCTGGCTCTTCTCCACGAACCTGGGAATGGGGAGGCTCGGGCGACACGCCGTGGGCCCTGAAATGACCTGATTGTGGGCCTGGGGCTCGCACGATCCGTGGTCACAACCAAGATCACACGGATTGCCGAGGAGTCCCAGGTTGCAAGCAGAGGGTACCGGTTCGGTTGTTGCGGCGTTGTTCGGATTGGACGGTTTTCGCGTGCTGGTCGCCGCCGATGCCGGCGGTGAGCTGAAGCTGCTGGTGGAGACCATCGCTGAGGTCATACCCTGCCCCGAATGCGGCGCGGTGGCGCGGGCCAAGGATCGCCGCCCGGTGTGGGTAGGCGACCTGCCGATCGGCGGGCGACCGGTCGTGGTGTGCTGGCATAAACGCCTCTGGTGTTGTCCGCGCGCATTGTGCCCCAAAAAGACCTGGACGAAGCGGCATCCTGCGATCGCGCCCCGCGCGGGTGTGACCGAGCGCGCCCGGGCGTGGGCGTTCGAGCAGGTCGGCGCCCGCGACGGCGCCGCGTCACGGGTCGCCTCGGCGCTGGGTGTGGGCTGGGCGACGATCATGCGGATCGCCAGCACGCGCGGTGAGCCGATCATCGACGACCCGGCACGGTTGGACGCGCCGAGGGCGATCGGGGTGGAGGAAACCTCGTTCCTGCGTGCCAGCGGGCAGCACCCAACCAGGTATGCGAGCGGTATCGCCGATTTGACACCGGGTCGGCCCGCGCGGCTGCTCGACGTGGTCGACGGGCGCTGCGGCGTGGTGTTGGCCAGCTGGCTACACCAGCGCGAGGACACGGGCAAGGCGCAGATCACCACCGCATCACTAGACCCATGTCGCGGCTACGCTACCGCGTTGAACCAGCCACTGCCGCAAGCGGTTGGCGTGCTCGACCCGTTCCATGTGACAAAGCTGGCGCTGACCGCGCTCGACCGGGTGCGCCGTTGCGCTGCCGCGCCGAGCGGCTCTCCCAACGGGCCTGGGACCGCCTACGAAACGGACTCCTCGCCGGCGACCCGGGCGGGCAGCTCACCGCAGCCTGCAGCATCGCCCAGGACTTGATGCGTTGCTATCAGCTCCGTGACGCCAGCGCCGCGGCAGCGGTCATCACCGCAGCCCGCGACTGCCCAGCTCCCGAAATCGCCCGCCTGGGAAAGACATTGCACTCCTGCAGGGCAGAGTTTCTCGCATACTTCGCCCACACCGACGTCTCAAACGGGCCAACCGAATCCTTGAACCTGAAAATCAAAAACACCAAGCGCACAGTGGGGTTGACCCCTGATGGTGGACACCTGACTGGTGGGACTGCTGGTCCCGCGGGAAGGATGTCCGTGTCTCGGGCAAGCGTGGCAAGTACACCCCGGAGTTTGGGGAGCAGGCTGCCCGCCTGGTGATTGAGACCGGCCGGCCGGTGGCTCATGTGGCCGCCGAGATCGGTGTTGGTGAACAAGTGCTGGGGCGTTGGGTGCGCCTGCAACGCCGAGCCCTATCGGCTGGCGATGCTGGCGCGGTGTTCGATGCTGATGAACGCGCAGAGCTGGAGCGGCTGCGCCGCGAAAACGCCGAATTACGTGTGGACCGTGAGTTTCTGAAAAAAGGTGCGCCACGAACACAGGAGGTGGCATGAGGTAGGTCGCGTCGCTGAACGTGGTGCTGTGCGAATGATGAAGGGGTTGTGGCCCTTCGAAGTCGCCCGTTCGGGGGAGGCTTCAAATCACCTCATGCTGCGTTGGCTGAAGACCGTCGTGGTGAGCGATGAGGAAAAGGCGCTGGTAGAGGCGTCAGATGGGGATCAGCAAGACGAACGCAAGTGAATCGCTGAGGACATGTCGAAATTAAATTATGTGGCATCGAAACCGGGG
Organism: Mycobacterium sp. SM1; assembly: GCF_018361265.1. Lineage (GTDB taxonomy): Bacteria > Actinomycetota > Actinomycetes > Mycobacteriales > Mycobacteriaceae > Mycobacterium. The sequence continues at coordinate 769,113 of NZ_JAFLNH010000001.1, read as the reverse complement.
CGTCTTTTTGGCTCCGGGACGAGTCTGGCGGGTGTCCGAACTTCTGGCCAGGAGGTGTCCGGCATGGAGGCGACGTGAGTCTGATCTGCGGCGTTCGCACGGAACGTGGGAAGGCGCGCTCCGATAATGCTGCCGGGCGGTAGCGAGAGGGAGCGCGTCGAGCAGCAGAAACTGTGAGGCGTGGAGTACCGATGCGGGGCGGGCCGGCGGACCGGCTCGTAGTAGCGAGGAAGCGTCTGTAATGGGCGTGGAGCCAAGGGGCCGGACCATTCGGGTTGGTGAAGCAGTCAACCGGCGTGTGCCGGGAGGAGCTGGATGAGTCAATCAAGGTCGTCGGGCAAGCCGTTCGAGATTTCGAAATGGGCGGTGCGCGAGGCGTATTGCAGGGTGAAGGCGAACAAGGGTGCGGCTGGGGTCGATGAGGTGTCGATCGAGGAGTTCGAGGCCGACCGGAAAAACAACCTTTACAAGGTGTGGAATCGGATGTCGTCGGGGACGTACTTTCCGCCGCCGGTGCGGGCGGTGGAGATCCCGAAGGCAAGCGGCGGGGTCCGCACTCTCGGGTCCCCACGGTCGCTGACAGGGTCGCGCAGACGGTGGTGGCCATGGAGCTCGAAAAGCGGGTGGAGCCGATGTTTCACCCCGACTCCTACGGTTATCGCCCGAAGCGCTCGGCGCTGGATGCGGTCGCGGCCTGCCGGGAGCGGTGTTTTAAGAACGAGTGGGTGATCGATCTGGACATCGCGAAGTTCTTCGACACCGTGGACCACGAGCTGATGGCTAAGGCGGTTCGGGCCAACACCGATCAGGCCTGGGTGGTGTTGTATGCGCAGCGGTGGCTTTCGGCGCCGTTGCAGCGCCCGGACGGGACGCTAGAACAACGAGACCGCGGAACCCCGCAGGGGTCGGCGGTCTCACCAATTCTGGCGAACCTGCTCATGCACTATGCGTTCGACACCTAGATGACACGGGAATTTCCGACCGTGCGGTTCGAACGCTACGTGGACGACGCTGTCGTGCACTGCGCCAGCGAGAAGCAGGCGCTGATGGTGCGCGACGCCATCGCCGAACGCCTGACCGAAGTCGGGCTAAGGCTGCACCCGAAGAAGACGAAAGTCGTGTATTGCCAGGACTGGAATCGGCGCACACGCTCCTATGAGCATACGTCGTTCACGTTCTTGGGGTACGAATTCCGGGCGCGGACCGCGCGGGACCGACACGGACGTAAGTTCGGCTCGTTTCTACCCGCGATCAGCAAGGAAGCCGAGAAGCGGATCAACCGCGACGTGCGCGGTTGGAGGCTACATCGGCACACCGACTGGTCCCTGGGCCAGATCGCACGGTGGATCAACCCGATCGTGCGGGGCTGGCTGCAGTACTACGGCCGGTTCTACCGGTCGAAACTGTATGCGCTGTGCAAACGCATCAACACCTACCTGATGCGGTGGGCTCGCAAGGAATACCGGCGGTTGCACGGGTTCAAGAGAGCGCACGCGTGGTGGAAAGCCTTGGGCGAGCACTACCCTCGGCTTCTCGCGCAGTGGCAATACACCCGCGGCTTCATGGCGACTGGATGGTAAGAGCCGTGTGACGGGAGACTGTCACGCACGGTTCTGTGAGGGCCCGGGGGTGCGATTCCCCCGGGCTACTCGACCCGCGGCCTTCTTCGCCTGCGAGCAGCACCGGTAGCAGCCTAGTGGGTGATCGAGGCGCAGCAGGCCACCGACCCGATCAAGCGGATGTGCGAGCTGCTGGAGGTGTCGCGCTCGGGGTACTACAAGTGGCGCACATCCCGTGATCGCGTACCGAGTCCAGGCTCAGCGGCGGCGCGCCGAGCTGGACGCCAAGGTCGCGACGTTTCACGCGGCCTTTGACGGTGTGTCCGGCGCCCCACGCATCCTGGCCGATCTAGGCGACGACGGTGAGACGGTGTCACGGAAAACGGTGGCGGCCTCGCTGCGCCGGCGGGGTTTGGCCGGGATCAGCCCCCGCCGGCTCGCGCCGGCGACCACGGTGGTTGACCTGGCTGCTGCGGTGCCCAAAGACCCGCTCACGCGCCGTTTCGACACCGCGATCCTCAACCGGGTGTGGACCAGCGACATCACCTATTTGGGCACTGGTGAGGGCTGGCTGTATTTGTGTGCCGTGCGCGATGGCTGCTCACGAAAGGTGATCGGCTGGGCCATCGACGATTGCCTGCGCACCGATCTGGTCCAGGGCGCTTTGGAGATGGCCGTGGCGATGCGCGGCGAGCCCGCCCAGCAGGTCGTGGTGCACGCTGATCGCGGCTGCCAGTACACCTCAGCGCAGCTCGCGCGGTTGGCCCGCGAGCACAACCTGGCCCGCTCGGTTGGCCGTACAGGGGTGTGTTGGGACAACGCCCAGCAGGAATCATTCTGGGCGACACTGAAAGTCGAGTTCTACGACCGCTACGTGTGGCCCACCAAAGCCGCCGCCAAACTCGCCGTCGGCGATTGGATCGAGCGGGTCTACAACCGACGCAGGCGCCATTCATCCCTGGGTATGATTTGCCCCGTCGAGTTCGAGAACCGACTCACTCAGACGGCACAAGCCGCCCGACCGTGTGTCCACCAAACGGGTCAAGCCCAATTACGTTGGGCTATAGAATAATTCAATCTATGACGCGACGTGGACGGCCAACAGCAGAACTGGTGCTCAGCGACGAGGAACATCAGACGTTGACGCGGTGGTCGCGGCGGCGGAAATCCTCGCAGGCGTTGGCGTTGCGGTCGCGGATCGTACTGGCCTGCGCGCAGGGCCTGGCCAACAAGCAGGTGGCCGCCCAAGAGCACGTGTCGCAACCAACGGTGGGTAAGTGGCGCAGCCGGTTCCTCGAGGCGCGCTGTGACGGGTTGGTCGACGAACCGCGCCCGGGTCGACCAGCCACGATCACCGCTGAACAGGTCGAAGACGTGGTAGTGGCCACCTTGGAGTGCGCCCCGGACAACGCCACGCACTGGTCGGGCGCATCGATGGCCACGCGGTCGGGCTTGAGCAAGTCGACGATCGGGCGCATCTGGAAGGCCTTCGAGCTGCAACCACACCGCAGCGAGCATTACCAGCTTTCAAACGACCCCCTGTTCGTGGAGAAGGCCTACGACGTTGTCGGGCTCTACCTGGACCCGCCCGAGTCGGCAGTGGTTTTGTGCGTGGATGAAAAGTCCCAGATCCAGGCGCTGGCCCGCAGCCAGCCAGCATTTCCGATGATGCCCGGCATGCCCGAAAAGCGCACCCACGACTACGTCCGCAACGGCACTACCAGCCTGTTCGCCGCGTTCGACATCAGCGGCGGCACTGTCATCTCCTCACTGCACCGCCGCCACCGCGCTGTGGAGTTCAAGAAGTTCCTGACAAAGATCGACACCGCGGTCCCCGCCGAGCTGGACGCGCACCTGGTCTGCGACAACTACGGCACACACAAAGCGCCCACCATCATGGCCTGGCTAGACAAGCACCCCCGATTCCACATGCACTACACGCCAACTTATTCCAGCTGGATCAACCAAGTTGAGCGTTGGTTCGCCGAACTCACTCGCCAACTGGTCGAACGCGGCGACCACCGCAACGTGCAAGCCCTGGAAAAAGACATCCGGGCCTGGGTCGCCAACTGGAATGACAATCCAAAACCGTTCGTGTGGACCAAAACCGCTGAACAGATCCTCCAGTCCATCCAACGATTATTGAAACGAATTAACGGCGCGGGACACTAGCAGCAGGAATCCGAGGAGACGAACATATGCGAGCTCCAAATCGCTGGGGCGAGGTCTTCGGCGGCGACGACGTCGTGGCCGCCGCCATGATCGACCGCCTCGTCCATCATGCTGAAGTCGTCGCGCTCAAAGGCGACAGCTACCGGCTCAAAGACCGCGACCTCGGCCGCGTCCCACCAGCCGCAACCACCGAAGAATAACCACCAACCACCCGGACCTAGGGGGGGTCAATTTTCAGATGCCGCCAGGGGGTCAGTTTTCACATGCCGTTGACACAGCGTCACCGACGGACGCCCCAGTTCACGGTGCACATGCTCGAAATCCGGCACCACACGGTCTGAGTCCGGTCTGGCAGGTTCGCCCAATAACAGACGACGGACCTCATCGGCGGCGAGGTCGGTCACCTCCCCGAAACCCACACCGGCAGCACTCGCGGCAGAAAACACCGCCGCCACCGTGTTCCGGGAGCAGCCCAACACATCCGCGATACCGCGCTGGCTCACCCCTTCGGCGCATAGCCGCAGGATCTGTTTGTAGTCGACCATCGAAGGTGACCCCTTTCGTCACGTCCGCGCCCCAGCGACACGGACCGACGAACGGTCGCACCTTGAACACCAGCAGCGGTGCCACGGCTCACCCGATAACGTCGCAGTGGCTCACCAGCCAACGGAACAGTGGCTCACCCCACAGCGGAACACCGGCTCTCACCAGCCGCAATATCCAGTGGCTGCTGGGGTTCGCCCCGGCCCGGCACAACCTTGCCACGGAGATGGCCCGCACGCGTGACCCCTCGGGTGCGTTCGCCGCGCTGAGCGCGTTGTGTCGCACCGGCCAGATCGGATTGCAGAGCCAGCAGCAGGCCCTGACCAATGTTGCGATCATCCTGGCGGCCAAGGGCGGCCCAGTCGAGCGGGTGCGGGTCGGCGACTGCGTGGAGCTGCTCGCTGCCGCGGCCCGCGCCCGGGCCACCACCCCCAGCCATCTCAACAGCCCGCTGTTCTATCAACTGCTGCGCGCGCACGGCGACCTCGGTCCCGATGCGCCCGCCGCCATCGAGATGTTCTCCGGCCGTGGACACTCCAGCTGTGAGCACTCATCGACCGCTACCGCATCGCGTGCCGCCCGGTGCGCGACGTGCTTGTGGACTACTTGCGGGAACGTCAGCCGTCGATGGAGTTCTCCTCGCTGCAACACCATGCCTACCTGCTGGGCAAGCTCTTCTGGGCCGACCTGGAGGCCCACCACCGCGGCATCGACTCGCTGCAACTGTCCCGCGAAGTCGCCGCGGCGTGAAAGCAGCGGGTGATGTTCCGCTCCCGTACCACGACCACACCCGAGCGCGAACACCTCACGATGACCGCGCCGCGATTAGACGGGCGCAGCGTGCTCACCGCGGTGCGGGCCTTCTACCTCGACATCGCCGAGTGGGCCGACGACGACCCGGCCCGATGGGGCCCGTGGGCGGTGCGCTGCCCGGTCAGCGCCAGCGATGCCTCGCACACGAAGGACCGCCCCCACCGCAAGTCGCGCATGGACGCGCGCACCCGCGAGCGGCTCCCGGTGCTGCCCGCGCTGATGTCCTGGGTGGCGGCCGAATGCACCCGCGGCGTCGAGCTGCTCGCCGCCGCCGAGCAGGCCCGGCCCGGCGAGGTGTTCACCGCCGCCGGGGTGACGTTGCGCCGGTCGGTGATGAAGACCAAGACGAGCGGGCGCGTGTGGGCCGAGGATCCCGACAGCGGTCGGCGCCGCGACCTCAGCTTCGAAGAACACCGCGGGTTCTGGAACCTGGGCCGTGGTAGAAGTACTGCGCCACACCGTGATTCGAATCGAGGAACTGACCGAGCTGTCACACCACAGCCTCATCCAATACCGGCTGCCGGCCACCGGGGAGCTGATCCCGTTGCTGCAGATCACCCCGTCGAAGACCGACGCCGAGAGGCTGCTGGTGATTTCACCGGAGCTGGCGGAGGTGTTGTCAACCATCGTGGCCCGTATCCGCGGCGATCGGCCCGACGTGCCGCTGGTGGTGTCCTCCGACAACAACGAACGCGTCTACAATCCGCCCCTGCCGCTGCTGTTCCAATGGCGCCGACGGCTAGAAAGCCGCACGGTGTCTAAGCGGGCGCTCCGCAGCTACCTCGACCATGCGCTGACTGCCATCGGCGTCAAAGTGTCGACCGTCACATAATTCCCCAGGGGTTGGGTTTCCCCTGAAAACGTGGAGGTTTCCGTTATGCGGCCTCCGGTTGGATGGCCGTGATTTTTTCGTATTCGACGGGTGGCAGCAACCCGGCTGAGCTGTGCCGACGTCGGGTGTTGTAGAACTCGTAGCACCAGGTGGTGATGGCCTCGCGTGCCTGTGCCTTGGTGGCGAAGTGGTGGCGGGACAGCACCTCGTGTTCGAGGGTGGAGAAGAACGCCTCGCTGGCGGCGTTGTCGAAGCACGACCCGACACGTCCCATCGATTGGCGCACCCCGAGCTTGCGGCACAGCTTAGTGAAATCATTGGCGGTGTAGGTAGATCCGCGATCAGTGTGAAAGATCACGCCAGCGATCGCTGCGCGCCCGCCACGTACTGCGACGGCCATCTTGATCGCGTCGCTGGCAAGCTCCGCATCGGGGTGCTCCGACATCGGGCAAGCCAGCAAACGTCACCCGCACAGGTCCAAGACCGAAGCCAAAGACAGTTTGCCCTCATCGGTGGGGATTTCGGTGATATCACCGCACCACGCCCGGTTGGGCGCTGCGGCGGTGACGTCCCGTTTGAGCAGGTCGGGGAACTGAGGCGCCTTCTTGTCCTGGCGGGTCAACCCCCTGGGGCGCTTAGGCTTGCGCCCGGCCAGCCCTTGCCGGCGCATCGAGTCGGCCACCGTGTTCACGCTGACCTTCCAGCCCTCAGCGAGCAGGTCGGCGTGGATCCGCGGCGAGCCGTACGTGCGCTGGGAGCGCTCGAACAGCTCCGCCACTCGCGCATCCAGCCGCGCGCGGCGTCGCTGCCGCTCAGTGGGCTCGCGGTCCAGCCACTTATAGAACCAGGAAACGCTGACCCCCAAAAGCGCGCAGCACACCGTGTGTGGCACCCGATGCACGGTCCTCTGGTCGGCGATAAAGCGGGCCACACTCACCTCGTCGCCTCCTTGACCCAGCCGACCACGGATCGCTTGAGCACATCACGCTCCATGCGCAGCTCGGCGACCTCGGCGCGCAGCCGCTTCAACTCGGCGATATCAGCGGTGGAAAGCCCCTGGGCGCCTTCCCGCTCAGCACGATCTTTGGCAACCCAATTACCCAGGGTGCCCGGATGGATCCCGAGGTCTCGGGCCACCTGCGCGATCGGCTTACCGGTATCCCGGACTATCCGTACCGCTCCCTCCCGAAACTCCCGGTCGAACTTCCTGCGCGTCTCTGACATGCCCTTACCTCATAGTGCATGCCTCCACACTTTCGGGGGATTTCCCGGTTGCCGTCACGGAATTCCCCAGGTGCGGGCCTCGATGGTAGGTCTTACCGTGCCCCGCGGTGGTGTTGTCTAGCCGGTGTTGCGTCCGGGCCGTTTACGGGGCCGGTAGCTGGGTCCATCCATGAGGATCTGGTGACTGGTGTTGACGATGCGGTCAAGTAGTGATTCGGCGACGACGGGGTTAGGAAACAGGCCGTACCAGTCGCTCGGGGCACGGTTGGAGGTCAGTATCAGCGGCTTGCCGCTGACTGCACGCTTGGGTTAGATTCCGGGATTGGTTGATCTTCAGGCGACGCCGGTGGTGTCGCCTGCGCCGAACTGGTCGGGGCCGCGCAGGAACGCTGCGGTGGCGGCGGCGCCGGTTGCCGGTTGGGTGGCGCCGTCGTGTTCGGTGCCGGCGGTGAGGATGCCTTTGATGGTCCGATACGCCGGATCGCCGACGGTGAGCGCGCGAGCGCAGGCGGCCTCGAGGCGGTCACAGCCGTGTTTGTCGCGCAGCCCGAGCACTCCTTGCGCGGCCCGCAGGTGGTGGATTGCGTTGTCGCGCATGAATTCGGCGATCACGGCCTCACAGTGCGGCCCGATCTTGGCGGCGGTGTGCCGGCACCGGGTTGGGGTTTTCATCGCGAAGGCGGCCTTTTCCGGCGGGTGGTGGGCGAAGTCGGTGGAGCGCCCGGAGGGCCGCCGCGCGTGGGTGGCGACGACCTCGTTGCTGGCGAAGATCTGCACGATGTCACCGGCGGTGCGGGCGTGCAGGCGCTGCCCGATCAGCCGCCACGGCACGCTGTAGAGGGCCTTGCCGACTTTGAGGTGTTCTCTGAACCGAACAGATTTTCGAGATTCTGGTTGCGGTTCGTCAGTCTGTGAAGGGTCGTGGGATGCCGAGGTCCGTTTTGTGGTGGCGTCTTTCGATCTGGGCGAGTTTGTCTTCGGCGCCGGCGACGCTGACCCGGAGTCCTTCGACTTCGCCGAGCCAGCCTTCGCGTTCGGCCTCGGCGATGCGGGCTTTGAGGTTGTCGCGGATCTCGAGCAGTCGGGCTCGTTGGGCAGGGTCGGGCCAGAGCAACGAGCATCTGACACAAGCGTGTTCATGGATGCAGTTGGTGCCGAACGCGCGACCGCAGGTGCCGACGGAGACCTTGCGTCGTTCGAAGTGGCCGAGGAACTGCTGCCATTCCTCGTCGGTGGGCTGACGGTATTCCTCGGTGGGGCGCAGCCTGCGGCGGCGGGCGAGGAAGGCTAGGTGGGTGGTGATGGCTTCGTCGGGATAGACCGCCTTGTATCCCATGGTGACGCCGATGTCGCGATGGCCAGCGATGATTTGGGCGATGTGGGGTGGCAGCCCATTGAGGACGGCGTCGGTGATGAAGATGCGGCGGAAGTCGTGAGCGGTGAACCGCAGCGGTTCGCCGGTGGCGGGGCCGGTCAGCCCCGTTCTGGCGAGGGCCTCATCCAGTAGATCGCTGACGAATGCATGGCTAAACGAGTGGTTTTCGCCCCCGATGGGGTGTTGGAACAGTAGTGCGGCCGGTGGCATCCATATCCGTTCGTGGCTGTCGCGAGCTTTCACCAGTGGGACTGTTCCGTCGGGCCGGCGGATGCGGCAGATGATTGCGCTGAAGACATCGGCGAGTTCGGGACTGATCAACAGCAGCCGCTCGGCGTCGGTCTTCGACGGCGCGATCTGTAGCAGCGGCACGAGTTCGCCGGTGCTGGGTAGGCGGTATTGAACGAGGCTGTGATGGGTGAGTTCGAGCAGTTCCTCGACGCGGATTCCGGTGTGCCGCAACACCTCGACGACCGCCCAGGCCCAGAACGCATGCTCCTCGGCCCGATTCAGCAGTAACAGCTTGCCGGTGTCAGGTTCGCGAGCCCAGATATTGCGGGCAGGCGCGTGGGGCCGATCGACCCGGGTGAAGGTCCTTCCCGCGACGGTGAACGCCTGCCCGGGCGGGGTCTGCTGGCCGGCGGCGAACAGCTCTTGAGATTCGCGGCGCCAGCGGTCGGTGGTTTCGACGAGGATCGGCAGCACAGGTAGCCGGTCGCGGGTTCGGCTGTCCATGCGGGCCTTGCGGCGGCGGACGAACTTGCGGCGGACGAGGTCTTCCTGGCTGATCGGACACGGCGCGACCCACGGGCCCCAGCGAGCCGGATCTTCCAGTGCCCATTCCGCCAGATCCAGGTAGAACGCCCGAACCGAGGAGAGCACGTCGAGATAGCCCATCCGCTCGCGAACGACCTCAACGCGTTGCCCGTCGCGAATCACCGTGGTCGTCTTAGTGCGCAGTCGCCGCTTCCACGCTCCGGCCACGTCGCGCGGCAGCTTGAGCGAGTCGATGCCGGGGTGGTGTTGTTCCAGATCGACCCAAAAACATGGGACCAGGTGATGAACCAGCCCGGTCAGCCGGGAGTAGTCGACGGCGGGTTGGCGGTCACGCAGATAGTCCACCAGCAGATCCCGCATCGGTTGACAGGCGATCGGATATCGGTCGACGAGCTGCTCAACCGTGCGCTGACCGAAGCTGCGGATCTCACGCAGTGTGGGCACGTCGGCGCCGAAAATGCCTGCTTTGCGCAGCATCCGAAACGTCGCAATCGCCGAACTGGCCCGGCCACGGATTTCACGTTCGGCATCGAGGATCTCAAGGACGTCACCGACGGTGACATCCGACAGGCATCCGCCCTTGGCGGCGACGATCACAGCGGATCGGAACAGGACGTCGACTCTGACGTCTTTGCGCAGTGCGGGATCCTGTTCGCAGCGCTGCCGCAGCATGTCGAACCCGGCCCGGTCGCGGCCGTGGACCATGTTGCGGACCAGTTTGCGTTTCTTGCCCGCGGTCAACAACCAGTGCAGGGAGGGCCGGATCACATCGGCGCCAACGACGAGCAGCAGCGAGCTGGTCATCAACCCCAGCCTGTGCCCGGAGTATTGACCGCGGCTGCGCAGCCACTGCCCAGGGATCTGTGCCCAGTCCTCGCCGGCGTCGTCAGCGCCGCTGGCCAGCCAGCGGTCCTGCCAGGTGTCGCCCGGCTGCTCGTCAAGCCAGTCCAGTAGCAGTGGCAGACCCAACCGGCGGTTGTCCCGCACCCGCTCCGAGGCCATCGCTCTGGTCGCTGAGGCCACCACCCGATCGACGTTTGCGCGGTCGAGCTGGGTCGTCGCCCATGCCGATCCGACTGCCCGAGCGGGGTAACGGTCCCGCCAATGCGGCTGTGCTTCACTAGATTCCGATGTTGGTATACGGGTCGCTGTCGCTTCGACGCCGGCAATGGTCACCGCTTGCTCCGTCCGAACAGCACCTCCATGGTCTCCGCCCGGTAACCCGGGGCCGGTGGCGCAGGTGGCAGGCTGGCTTTACGGGTTCGCTCGGCATGATGAGCCAACACTCGGGCGATGACGTCCTCCTGCCGGGGTGTCGTATAGATCTGGGTAGTGGTCAGCCGAGCATGCCCCAACACGTACTGGACATCGGTCAACGGCATCGCTGGATCGTCGGCCATCCGGTAGGCGGCGGTGTGTCGCAACGCGTGCAATGTCGCCGACGTGCCCGCCTCGGCGTTGACCCGCTCGAACATCCGGTGCACCGCATGGTAGGTCAGCGGGCGAACCGGCTGCCGCCGAGTCCACCACAGCGGCTTGGTGCGCCCGCGCGGGATCAGCCCCTCCATCTCAACCTGATACAACCGCAGCCACACAAACGCATCCGACGACGCCGGCAACTCCTGGAGTTCTCGGGTTCCCTTGCGCACCACCGCAATCAACTGACGCCCGGGATCCACCCCGCCCTGGGTCGTCGACAACAACTCCGATGCCCGCGCCCCGGTGGAGACGTAGAACGCCACTAGCGCCCGGTCCCGATGCGACGGCAACCGGGTGAAGATCTCGTTGAACTGTGCATCGGGAATACTTCGCGGAATCCGCCGCGGCAGCCGCGGCCGATACAAGCCGAGCTTCTCATTGCCATATGGCTCCATCGGATTGTGGTGCGCATGCGCTCGACCACCGCGCCGGGACCGGTCCAGCGGAAACGGGTTCAGCATCGGCCCCGTGCCGATATCACGGTGAAAGTCGTAGAACCCGCGGAGCACCGTCTCGCTGTGCGCGCGCACCGACGCCGAGTACGGCCCACCGCCGCGACCGGCGATCGCCAACCAACGGCAGAAGTCCCGCGACTCGACCCGGGTCGCCCGATCCCACGACACCCCGAACACCCATAAGAATCGAAACCAGCGCAGCAAGTCCATCCCATACGAACGAACCGTCGCCCCGCTGCGCCCCGCCGCCAGGAGGTCACCAAAGAAGGCCGTTGCCGACTCCACCGGTTCCCCAGCCGGGTCGAGCAACCGATACGGCTCCCACTTCGAACCGGTCGCAACAACTGACCCGACCGCCGGAATTCGTAAGCCGGCCAGATCCCTGGACACCTCTGATGCTTCGTCGAACACGGCCACAGACGGTAAGCACCTGTCCGGCCGCAACCCCGCCGACATGCCCAGAGGCTGTGATTAGTTCAGTCAATAGGTGCGTGTCGACACCGACGGTGCCGATGGACCAGGTGGCGAGTTCGAACGCGTCGCGCGGCGATGGCTTCAATGCTTGTGCCTCGAACGCCTCGAACAGGTGGCGTCCCAATCGCGGTGTAAAAGTTCGGGCATAGATTCCGCTCACTTGCGATTGTGATTTTATGCGATGGCGCCGACAGCATCGGCCGGCGCCGCTCCGGTTTCGGCGCGTACTTCCGAATTTCGTTGCGGCAGTTTGGTCGGTGGGTCATGCAACGACCTTCGCAGGTCCTGTAGTAGCCGTAGCCCGGCCGGTGTCATGGTGAACCCGCGCCAGCCGGCCGAGGCGCGGTCGAGTACGGCCCACACCAGCTTCAGGCAGGAGTGCTCGCCGGGCAGTCGGCCGATGACCTTGACTCGGCGGCGGGTCTCCCCGAAGGTGCGCTCGATGAAATTGGAGTGGCGCACCCGGGCCCAATGCTCCCGTGGGAACCGCAGGTAGACCGTCCGCGAGTCACGGTCATCAAGCAGCGCACCGCCGCCGGATACGAGTCGCGCCAACGCTTGGCGAACGCGTCGATCCTCTTGTGCACGTAGGTGACCGCGTCGCGGCCAGGCGCGATGTTCTCGGGCACATCGAAGATCGCCCAGTAGTCGGCCTTCACCTCGGCTTGGGCGTTTTTGGGCACTTTGGCAAGGATGTTTCTGGCGCGATGCACCAGACACCGCTGGCGCAGCGCGGCACCCATGGTGCGCTCCACCGCGCCGATCAACCCCGGTGCGCCGTCGCTGATCACCAGCAGCGGGCAGGCCAGCCCGCGCTCGCCGAGCCCGCGCAAAAACCCCTCCCAGGCATCCCCGGACTCGCTCGCGGCGGCCTCCAGCCCGACGAACACCGGTTTGCCGTCGGTGTCGATGCCCCACGCCGCGAGCACCGGCTCGGCCGAGGCGTTGGCGTGGTACGTGAAATGGCTGCCGTCCAAAAACAGGTAGTCCAGCTCCACCTCGTCGAGGCGCCGACGGCTCCAGGACTCGAACTGGGTCTTGATGTCCTCGCAGACCCGCGACACCGTCGACTTCGACACCGCCGCGCCCTCGCCGAGCGCCTCGACCAAGGTGGCCTCCACATCGCGGGTCGACAACCCGCGCACGAACCCGGCGATCACCAGCGACTCCAGCGCGTTGGTCTTGGTCACCCCCGTGCCGAACAACTGGCTGGCGAACCGCTCGGTGGTGCCGCGCACCTTCGGCCGGTGCAGCGTGATCGGGCCGGCGGTCGTTTTGACCGTGGTCGGGCAATACCCGTTACGCATCCCAGCCCGCGGATCCTCGCTGGTAGCGGCCCGCTGGTAGCGATCCCGGCCCAAAAACGCGCTCACCTCGGCCTCCAACGCGCACTGCAGCAGTAGCTGCGCGCCCAACTGGGCCACCCGCTCGACTGCACGCGACAAATCCTCACCACCGGCGAACACCCCATCAATCTCCGCGCGCAACCGCTCGGCAGGCGATACTCTTTTCGACACGGACGTAGGCTCCTTCCTTCAGACTTGCTGGTCTTCGAGGGAACCTACGTCCGAACCCTTTTACACCGCCGCAGGGACACGACCCTCGAACACCCGCAGTGGCTGACCGCGGTCGAGGGCGCGTGAATGCCGTAGCCCGGCCACCTCCCGGCTCCACCGCAGTGCTTCGGCCTGCATCTGGGCCAGTGAGGTGAACTGGCGGCCGCGCCAAAACGAGTCCCGCACATAGGTCATTGGCCGTTCGACGCGCGGTTTGTCCTTGGGTTTGAACGCTCTCGCCGGGTCGATCAAGCAGTCATAGTGGGCGGCGAGTTCGGCGTAGGCGCGATTGATTTTGATTTTGGGGTCATACAGGTCGGGCTTGTCCACCCCGGTCTTCAGGTTGTCACACACCAGCCGGGCCGGGACACCATCGAAGAATTCAAATGCCTCGACATGGCAAGCACACCAGGTAGTTTGGTCCATGCGGATCACGGGTCGCACGAACAGGTGCCGCGAGCACGCCAACACCATCACGAACGCCCACACCGCGACCCGCTTGGCTGTCGCCGGGTTCGGCCAAGTCCGGAGTGGTGGTGTATGAGTTCGCTCGATGCGTGACCCTTCGGGTGGGAGTTTAGGCCGTCAATGCCGGCGTGGTGGTGCCGGACTGGTCATCGACCGGTTGGTCGGTGGTGGCCAGCACTGCGCGGGATCGGGTGAGCACGTCGAGGCCAAGGTAGCGGCGGCCTTCGATCCATTCGTCGTGCTGTTCAGCTAACACCGCGCCGACGAGGCGGATGATCGCACTGCGATCGGGGAAGATGCCCACCACGTCGGTTCGGCGCCGGATCTCTTTGTTGAGCCGCTCCTGGGGATTATTCGACCAAATCTGGCGCCAGATCTGTTTGGGGAAGGCGGTGAACGCCAGCAGCTCGGCGCGGGCGGCATCAAGGTGCTCAGCCACTTTCGGCAGCTTGCCACTCAGCGCGTCGAGTACTCGATCATACTGAGCTGCAACAGATTCCGCGTCAGGCTGGTCGAAGATCGAGTGCAGCAGGGTGCGCACCCATGGCCAGGACGATTTCGGGGTGACGGTCATCAGGTTGACCGCGTAATGGGTGCGGCAGCGCTGCCAGGCCGCTCCGGGCAAGGTGGCGCCAATGGCCTCGACCAGCCCGGGATGGGCGTCACTGGTGACCAGGGCCACCCCGGACAGCCCGCGAGCCACCAGGTCGCGGAAGAACGCCAACCAGCCCGCTGCATCCTCGGCGGAGGTGACCTGCACGCCCAGGATTTCGCGGTAGCCCTCGGCGTTGACGCCGGTGGCGATCAGGGTGTGCACCCCGACCACCCGCCCGCCCTCGCGCACCTTGAGCACCAGGGCGTCCGCGGCCACAAACGTGTAGGGGCCGGCATCCAGTGGGCGGGTGCGAAACGCCTCCACCGCCTCATCGAGCTCGGCAGCCATGACCGAGACCTGCGATTTAGAAAGGCTTGTCACGCCGAGGGATTCGACGAGGCGCTCCATGCGCCGGGTGGACACACCGAGCAGATAGCAGGTCGCCACCACACTGGTCAGCGCCCGCTCGGCCCGCTTGCGCCGCTCCAGCAGCCAGTCCGGGAAATAGCTCCCCCGGCGCAACTTGGGAATTGCCAGCTTGATCGTGCCGACGCGGGTATCGAAATCCCGAGGCCGATACCCGTTGCGCCGATTGGTGCGACCCGGACTACGTTGCCCATAGCCAGCGCTGCACACCGCGTCGGCCTCCGCGCCCATCAGGGCCTGAATAAACGTCGACAACAGCGCCCGCAGCAAATCCGGGCTCGCCGTGGCGAGTTGCTCCTCCAACAGCTTCTCAACATCGATAGGGTGGTGGTTGGTCATCGCGTTGTTCTCCTTCGGGTGACTTGATCCGTCGTTTCGAAGGATCACGCGATGACCGCCCTCTACTGGGCTGCGACACACCCGCTAATCAGCGGGTCGTACACCACCTCCCTGGACGCAACTCCGGGTTCAGCCACATCCCCAGCTTGCCGTAGTCGATCTGCGCCTCACTGCCCGGTGGCACTTCACCACGCGGCACGGTTACCCGCGCCCGGGCCACCTCCTCAGCGAACTGCGTCGCCACCCAACGCCGTACCGATGACTCCGACGCTTCGACCCCGTGGTCATCCCGCAGCCGCTGCGCGATCGTCGCGACCGTGACATCGGCGTCCAACCAAGCCTTGATCCGGTCGCGATGCGGCTCGATAAGCGGCCATGTCGACGCCCGTGCACCCCGATCATCCAGTCCGGGAAACCATTCCGCGATCCGCTGAGCCCACTGCCCGGCGGTCAATGGTTCGCCGCCAGGATCGATGCCCTCGGCGATTGCCGGGGCCAGATACTTGCGGATCGTCTTGCGATCCATCCCCAGCGACTGCCACAACTGCACCTGTGAGCGGCCAGCTTGCCAATGCGTGTACAACTCGATCAGATCGAACATCTCGATATCTCCCCTCGCCATCAGCGCCCTTCCGTCCGCCGTTCTCCGACGACTTCAGAGCGAACTTGTGTGCGAGGCCCACACCCGGTAGACACGCCGCCCAGGGTGGGGAATTACCTGACAGCCAGGGTGGGGAATTCCGTGACGGACAACCCCTCAAACCTGGGGAATTGCGTGACCGCTGACATCAAAGACGCCGCTCGTCGCCGCGTTCGCCGCCGACAAAGCCATCGTCGACAAATCCTCCACCCGCACAGCGGTCGCCGAAGTCACGGCAGACTGAACACCAAACCAACACCCCAAACACCACTGACCCCGCCGGACGCCTTCCGGCGGGGCCATTTCATACCCACACATCCTCACCGTCAATGCCGCCATCGTGCTCATCCTGAGTGCCGGTCAACAGTCACACGTTGGCCTGATGGAATCGCCTCGACAGGAAGCCGCTTACCGCATCGTAGAGTTCACT
Organism: Mycobacterium sp. SM1; assembly: GCF_018361265.1. Classification (GTDB taxonomy): domain Bacteria; phylum Actinomycetota; class Actinomycetes; order Mycobacteriales; family Mycobacteriaceae; genus Mycobacterium. Next base: position 752,956 of record NZ_JAFLNH010000001.1, on the reverse strand, counting down.
GCTGCGCGGCACGGCACCAGACATCCAGTAGACACCATGGACGAGCCCATCGAACCGGATTAATTCACAGTAGACGCCAGAGTCGGCGAGCCGCTTTGCGTATGCCTCCGCCTCGTCTCGAGACACGTCATACTCGGCCGTAAGGACCAACGCAGGTGGCAGATCTGCCAGCGAGCTGGCCTTCGCCGGTGCCGCGAGTGGGTTCTCCGCCTCGGTCGGCGAATTTAGGTACTGCTTCCAAAACCAATCAACATCGGCGGCGGTGATCACATACCCCTCCCGGAACAAGTCCCGGGACGGTAGCCGTGCGGTCGGATCGATGATGGGATATATAAGGACCTGCGCTACTAACTGCGGCCCGCCTCCATCGCGGGCGCGTTGCGCGGCGATGGCCGCCAAACAGCCCCCGGCGCTGTCGCCCATCACGGCGATGCGGGACGGGTCGCCCTCAAAGTCTTTAGCATGCTCAGCGACCCACCGCAGCGCGGCGAACGTGTCATCGGTCGCCGCCGGGAACTTGTGTTCCGGTGCGAGGCGGTAGCTCGTAGTAACCACGATCGCGCCCACATCATTGGCCAGTGCCCGCGCGGGCTCGTCAACCACCGAAAGCCCGCCGCCGACGAACCCGCCGCCGTGGAAGTACACCACCACTGGCTGCGGGGCCTCGTTGTTCTCCGGAACGTAGATGCGCAATGGCTGTCCGCCCGCGGGTCCCAGGTAATCGCCATCGATCACCCGCGCCACAGCTCGCGCCGGGCGTTGCAGACCGGTGAAGGTCTCGATGACTTCGCGGGTCGTCGCAACGCCGGCCATTTCGAACGATTTCATTCCCTGCTCAGCCAGACCGTCGAGCAGCGTGCGAACTTGTGGGTCAATTGGCATGATCGTGCTCCTCAGATTCGGGCGGCCGCAGGCTGGGCGGCTGTAGTCAGGGTGAAGCCGTCCCAGCCTGCCGCAATCACCTCGTCCACCTTGGCACGGTAGGCCGGGGCACCGCCAAGGTAGACCAGCACGCGGCGTGGCTTGCCGGGGATGTTGGCACCCATATACCAGGAAGTGGGCGATTCAGGCATCAAGGTGGCCTGCGCCAACTCGTTGGTATGGGCGACCCAGGCGTCCTCCGCTTCGGGGCTCGGCTCGATGATATCGAGGTTATGCTCGCGCAGGTAGGTGATGGCCGCCACGGCATAATCGATGTGATCTTCGATGGCCAACGGCATGTTGTAGAGCACCGACGGGCTCTGTGGTCCGGTGATCATGAACAGGTTGGGGAAGCCAGCAGACATCCAACCGAGATATGTCTGGGGTCCATTCGCCCAGTGGTCGGCCAGGTGGTAGCCGTTCCGTCCGGTCACGTTCATGGCCAACAGCGGGCCAGTGCAAGCGTCGAACCCGGTGGCAAGGATCAGGATGTCCAGCTGATACTCGCGCCCATCGGCCAGTCGGACACCGTCGGGGACAACCTCGTCGATCGGATTCGTTTTCACGTCAACCAGCTCGACGTTGGGCCGATTGTAGGCCTCGTAGTAATCGGTCTCAAGTGGCGGTCGCTTGGTCCCGTACGGGTAGTCTTTCGGACACAGCAACTCGGCTGTTGCGGGGTCTTTCACGCGCTCCCGGATGCGTTCGCGGACATACTCCGCCACTGTGTCGTTAGCGGCCTTGTCAAACAGAATGTCCTGAAAGCTATCGCAGAACAGGCGGAAACCGCCGCGATTCCAGCGGTCGTCGAACACCCGCCGACGCTCCTCGGGGGTGACGGCCAATGCCGAAGGCTGCACGTCGCTATAGGGCACACCCAGCAAATGATTTCGGGAGGCATCACGGATCGCGGTATAATTCGCCTTCTCCCAAGCCTCCTGCCGCGGGTCGGTGGGTGCGTTGCCAATCGGCGTGGCGTAGTTAGGTGTGCGTTGAAAGACGACTAGGTGTCCGGCGGCCTTCGCGATCTCGCTGATCGCCTGAATACCGGAGCAGCCTACGCCGATAATGCCGACGCGCTTGCCCTCGAAGCTGACGTGCTTATGCGGCCACTTGCCTGTCATCAAAACTTCGCCGTTGAAGTCCTCGATTCCTGGGAACTCCGGCTTCTTGGGCACCGAAAGAGTGCCGACCCCGGAGATCACGTAGCGGGCGCGGTAGTGCTCGCTTGCGTCGGTAGTGGCGGTCCATAGCGACTCCCTGTCGTCCCAGGCCAAGGAGATGATCCGGGTGTTGAACAGGAAGCTGCGTCGCAAGTCGAACCGATCGGCCACGTGGTTCAGATAAGCCAGAATCTCGGGCTGGCTGGCGAACTTCTCCGTCCAGTGCCATTCCTGCTGCAGGTCGTCGTCAAATGAGTAGGAGTAGTGTACGCTCTCGATATCGCAACGGGCGCCGGGGTAGCGGTTCCAGTACCAGGTTCCCCCGACGTCGTTCGCAGCCTCGAATGCCCGGACATCGAAGCCCATTGTGTCGCGGAACCGGTGCACGGCGTACAAACCTGCGAACCCAGCACCGACGACAATAACATCATGGCAGTTATGGGCAGGCGGGGTATTTTGTACGGTCATTGGCGACCCTTTCCGGGTAGTGGAGCCAGTGATGGTGGTGCTGGCTTCCACTATCGGCTTTCCGGCCGCGAAGAACATGGGGCAAATCACCCCATTGACTACCCCCGTTCGATCAATGGGTGTGTGTTGGCACGACTTGCTACCCACGACGCGATCTGGGTGCGCGAGGTGAAGTCGAGCTTAGCCAGAATCCGCTCGACGTGCCCGTCTACGGTCCGCGGCGAGATGACCAACGCCTCGGCAATCGCTCGATTGCTCATGCCCTGCGCGATGAGCTCGGCGATCTCGCGTTCACGCTTGGTCAATGATGCGGGTTCGGTGATGCGCTGCACGGTGCGAACGCCGCCAAGGGCCAGCTCGATCGCTGCATCCTTGCCAAGGTTCGCACTCCGGGCGAAGACGTCGTCTATCCGCTTATGGCCCAATGCCCGGGTGATCTGCTCGATCGCAGTGACCGAATCGGTGCGGATGCCAGGCCCGAACGCGTCAACCGTCGTGCCGAGCCCGGTCCACACGGAGCGTGCCGCCCCAACCAGTTCGGCGGCACGCTGGACATTTGTCCGGGATACTTCAATCCAGGCGAGCAGCTCGATAGTGAGCGCCACGCATATACTGTCTTTGAAATCGCGCTGCAAGGTGAGTGCACTACGCGCGTTACGCTCCGCACCGTCAAGATCGCCGAGATGCCATCGGGTGACGCCACTTATCCACAGCGAGTAGGCATACGCCCACCGCTCACCGTGCGCGCTGCTCAACGCCTGAGCCTTGGCGCAGGTACGTAACGCATCTTGATGCCGACCATCATAGGTCTGCGCCGTAGCCAGCATGAACAATACGGCGAGGTGCGAGGCCTGATCACCCAGCTCGACAAAACGCGCGGCGGCCCGTTCAAACAGGTCAACCGCGGTGGCCGTGTCGCCCGAAAACAAACGGTGGAGGCCGGTCCAATGCTCGGTGTGGGCGGCCAAGCGGTCGTCGCAATTGGCTCGGGCCAACTCTCCGCTCTCGTCGAGCCAGATCGCGGCCGCGCCACGATCGCCCTGGATCAGTGCCACCCACGCCGAGACCCACAAGACCGCGCCGCGTTGAGGATTCGATGGTGCGACCACCGTCAAGATTTGTTCCAGCCAGCGACGCCCGTCGGCGAGGTAGCCCCCGGCGATCCAGTGATACCGCAGCATCGAGGCGAGTGCGGCGCCTGGGCCGAGCTGGCCGGATGTCGTAACCGACCACTCCAGCGCCGCCATCAGGTTCGGGTGGTCGCGTCGCATCGCCGCCAGCGCGTCGGCCTGTCCGGATCCACACCACCGATGCACCATATTGGTGGCACGGCGCAGGTAGTGGTCACGGTGACGTCGCCGCACCGTGGCTGACTCGCCAGTGCTTTGCAGCAGTTCACTTCCGTATTCACGAATGGTCATCAGTAGCCGATAACGAACGCACTCACCGTCGCGCTCGATGGCAAGAATTGACTTCGCAACCAGCCGGTCAAGCACGTCAACGACTTCCTCGCGCGCCAAGTCGCCGAATCCGCAAACCTGCTCGGCAGCATCCAAGTCGAAACTCCCGGTAAACACTGAAAGGCGTGCCCACAAAAGCTTTTCCGTGTCGGAGCACAATTCGTAACTCCAGTCGATGAGCGCACGTAGGGTCTGATGTCTGGGCAGCGCGACCCGGTTGCCTCCGATCAGCAGCCGAAACCGCTTGTCTAATCGTTGCACGATCTGCGTTACTGACAATGATCGCAGCCGGGATGCGGCGAGTTCGATGGCCAGTGGCATGCCGTCGAGTTGGTTGCACAGCTGCGCAATCTGCATGGAATTCTTCTGTGTCACGGCGAATTCCGGTATGACTTCACGAGCGCGATCGATCAGTAGACGCACTGCCTCGAATTGGTCGAGACTTTCCGGTGTTTGTTTCTTGTCGGGGGGCGGCGTTGTCATCGGTGGAATCACACAAAGGTGTTCGCCGGTGATGCCGAGGGGTTCACGGCTAGTTGCGAGGATCCGCAAGCCTCGCGATCCGGCAAGCAACTCGTACACCAATGCCCCGACTGCCGCGAGCAAGTGCTCGCAGTTGTCAAGCACGAGAAGCAGTTGCCGCTGGCGCAGGTGGTTGGTGAGCTTGTGGATCGCCGGACGATTGGACTGATCTGGCACCGCCAACGTCGACACGACAGCCAACGCGAGACTCGCTTCATCCTCCACACTTGCCAAATCAACGATCCAGACACCGTCGCGGAAAGCCCGGCGGGAGCGCTCGGCAAATTCGTACGCTATCCGCGTCTTTCCCATACCGCCGGGTCCGACAAGCGTGACGAGACGAGAGTCGGCTATCGCGGTCTTGACCTCCGCCAGTTCGCGGCGACGTCCGACGAATCTGGTAATCAGCGCCCGCGTAGCTGGCTTTCTGAGTTCGACACGCGCCTGCACAACGGACCCGCGACCGATTTCCTGGGCGTCTTGAAAAGCCAGGACATCCAGCTCGGTGGTTACGGGATCTTTCGTTTGCCGCTGTGTTAAAAGTGGTTCACACTGAGACATAGGACCCCAATATTCGTCGTTGAACTTTGAGAGCTATTTGGTGATTTTACGCTGAACCAATGACGTTGAGTTTCGCAGTTTGATCAGTGTGGCTGGTGTGATTTTTGGGCTCTTTAATAGCAGTAACGAAAGTTCTCACGCGCGAGGTCAGGGCCTGTTTCTGGTGTAGTTGGTGGTCTGCGGTGAGGCTGCGTGGCGGATGCAAAGGCCCGGGCCAAGTCCGGAGTGGTGGTGTATGAGTTCGCTCGATGCGTGACCCTTCGGGTGGGAGTTTAGGCCGTCAATGCCGGCGTGGTGGTGCCGGACTGGTCATCGACCGGTTGGTCGGTGGTGGCCAGCACTGCGCGGGATCGGGTGAGCACGTCGAGGCCAAGGTAGCGGCGGCCTTCGATCCATTCGTCGTGCTGTTCAGCTAACACCGCGCCGACGAGGCGGATGATCGCACTGCGATCGGGGAAGATGCCCACCACGTCGGTTCGGCGCCGGATCTCTTTGTTGAGCCGCTCCTGGGGATTATTCGACCAAATCTGGCGCCAGATCTGTTTGGGGAAGGCGGTGAACGCCAGCAGCTCGGCGCGGGCGGCATCAAGGTGCTCAGCCACTTTCGGCAGCTTGCCACTCAGCGCGTCGAGTACTCGATCATACTGAGCTGCAACAGATTCCGCGTCAGGCTGGTCGAAGATCGAGTGCAGCAGGGTGCGCACCCATGGCCAGGACGATTTCGGGGTGACGGTCATCAGGTTGACCGCGTAATGGGTGCGGCAGCGCTGCCAGGCCGCTCCGGGCAAGGTGGCGCCAATGGCCTCGACCAGCCCGGGATGGGCGTCACTGGTGACCAGGGCCACCCCGGACAGCCCGCGAGCCACCAGGTCGCGGAAGAACGCCAACCAGCCCGCTGCATCCTCGGCGGAGGTGACCTGCACGCCCAGGATTTCGCGGTAGCCCTCGGCGTTGACGCCGGTGGCGATCAGGGTGTGCACCCCGACCACCCGCCCGCCCTCGCGCACCTTGAGCACCAGGGCGTCCGCGGCCACAAACGTGTAGGGGCCGGCATCCAGTGGGCGGGTGCGAAACGCCTCCACCGCCTCATCGAGCTCGGCAGCCATGACCGAGACCTGCGATTTAGAAAGGCTTGTCACGCCGAGGGATTCGACGAGGCGCTCCATGCGCCGGGTGGACACACCGAGCAGATAGCAGGTCGCCACCACACTGGTCAGCGCCCGCTCGGCCCGCTTGCGCCGCTCCAGCAGCCAGTCCGGGAAATAGCTCCCCCGGCGCAACTTGGGAATTGCCAGCTTGATCGTGCCGACGCGGGTATCGAAATCCCGAGGCCGATACCCGTTGCGCCGATTGGTGCGACCCGGACTACGTTGCCCATAGCCAGCGCTGCACACCGCGTCGGCCTCCGCGCCCATCAGGGCCTGAATAAACGTCGACAACAGCGCCCGCAGCAAATCCGGGCTCGCCGTGGCGAGTTGCTCCTCCAACAGCTTCTCAACATCGATAGGGTGGTGGTTGGTCATCGCGTTGTTCTCCTTCGGGTGACTTGATCCGTCGTTTCGAAGGATCACGCGATGACCGCCCTCTACTGGGCTGCGACACACCCGCTAATCAGCGGGTCGTACACCACCTCCCTGGACGCAACTAAGGCCCGAGGCGGTGTGAGTGCGTGTTGCCGTCGTGGGCGTAGTGCTACTCTGAAGAGTTTTGACACGGCCGAACCGCAAGTTGGTTGGCGGGCGGCGAACGCAGGACGCGACGCAGCGACCGGCGCGGACGGGAGCGCCAGCGGACGGAAGCGAAGGGAGCACAGCGAAGCCCGGAGGGGCCGCCCGCCCTGTGGATCAGCTTGGGTGGGTGGTGTGCTGCGGGAGTTCCGTTGCGGGGCGGGGCTGCGGTGGCAGCGCCCGCCCGGCGTTGGTTACTGGCTGATGTGTCGGGGCCGTGCAGCATCTGGTCCGGTCAGCCGTAGAGGCGTTGTCGGAGTTCACGTAGGCCGGGTAGGTGCGCGCGTCGGTTGAGGACTTCGATGTCGTCGACGAGTTCAGTGACATGGGTGATTCGGCGAGTTCTTCAGGGGCTATCTGTTCGGCTTTGAGCAGGGCCAGCAGTGCGCCGCGCCCGCAGTGGGTCAGTAGGTGAGCGCGGGCAATTGGGCTGCCCCGCATTTTTCGGACTGCGGTTTTCTCGGTAGTTTACGCCGCGAGCTGTGAATTCAGGTATTCGGTGCGGACTTCATGCGGTGCCCGGTAGCCGAGTGCGGAATGAATTCTGCGTCGATTGGAGAACAGTTCGATGTAGCGGCAATATCCTCCTGCGCTTTCTTTCTTGTCGGATACACCATGTGATGCACCCGCTCGTTTTTCAGGCTGGCGAAAAAGGATTCCGCCAGCGCGTTATCCCAACACACTGCGGTCCGCCCCAGGGAATGGCGCAACCCGAGACGCTCGAGCGCCGCACGGTATTCGGATGACCTATATTGAGCGCCGCGGTCTGAATGCGTAATGCAACCGGGTTCAAGGCCGTGATCGCCAGCGGCCATCGCCAACGCGTCGGCTACCAGCTCGGTGCGCATGTGCTCGGCCATCGCATAGCCGACCACCTCCGTGTTGAAGCAGTCGATGACGGTCGCCACGCACAGCCAGCCCTGCCAGGTCGGGATGTAGGTGATGTCGCCGAGCAGCCCTACGCTGGGCCGTTGCGCGGTGACATCACGGCCCACCAGGTCGGGCACGTCGTGTTGGGTCTCACCAGGAATGGTCGTGCGTGTATATGGCCGCGGCCGCCCTGCAACACGATGCATTTCTCGCATGAGGTGGCGGAGCAACTCAGCGCCGACGCGCTCGCCGGCGCGGGGCAACTCGGCGCGTGGATGCGCCGATACCCCTAGACACCTGCGAAGCAGTCACACCGGGCCGTGAGTTTGGCGGCCAACTCCTCGCGGCGCCGCCAGGTGTGACTGGGCGAGCGGCCCAGTCACTCGCAGGAGCCCGACTTCGACACCCCGAGCAGCGTGGTCATCACCGCGATGGCCGGCCCAGCGGCGCCGGCGCGCACCCGGTCGGCGTGCTTCGCGGCCACCAACGCATACTGCTCGATCACCGTGGCTCCTTCGCGAAGTACGCCGCGCTTTTTTAAAAAGGCGCTTTCCATCTCCAGTTCCCGGGTGCGGCGTTCACGTTCCCGTAATCGGGCACGCTCAGACAACTCCACCTGCGGCTCGTCGGCGGCGTGCGCGGCGCGATACTTCTTTACCCACCCCCACCGTCGTCTCATTGAGCCCGTACTCGCGGGCCACCTCGGCGATCGACCTATTCGACTCCACCACGAGCTTCGCAATCTCGTCCCGAAACTCGGGCTTATCTTTCGTGTATTTCCCAAACAATTCCTCTCACCCTTTCCGGATCGAACCTTATTTGGTCCGCAGTCCGGAAAGTGGGAGGCACGCCAAATGTCGATCAGGTAGCTGGTTCAGCTCGACAGATCACCTCTGGCTACACCATCCCAAACGCCTCAACCATGCCGAAAATCAGGCCCGCGACCACACCAAACCACTGGTCCACAGGTTGAGGCGAAGCTGACGAGCGCAATCGCCGCATCGTCATCCGGGCACCATGGGAGGCATGGGATCCTATGTCGCCGAGGCGGGCGAGTTCACCCGCGACACCGACTACATCACCACCCGCATCACCGCAGACGGGCGCGACGGCTACCCCGTCGAGCCCGGCCGCTACCGGCTTGTCGTGGCCCGGGCCTGCCCGTGGGCCAACCGCGCAATCATCGTCCGACGGTTACTGGGGCTGGAAAACGCGCTGTCCATCGGGTTTTGCGGCCCGACCCACGACCAGCGCAGCTGGACCTTCGACCTCGATCCCGGTGGTGTGGACCCGGTGCTGAAGATCGCGCGGCTGCAAGACGCCTATTTCAAACGATTTCCCGGCTACCCGAAGGGGATCACCGTCCCGGCTATTGTTGACATCCCCACCGGCAAGGTGGTCACGAACGACTTCGCGCAGATGACCCTGGACTTTTCCACGCAGTGGACCGCCTATCACCGTGACGGCGCTCCGCAGTTGTATCCCGAGCCGCTGCGCGCGGAGATCGACGATGTGAGCAAACGGGTCTACGCCGACATCAACAACGGTGTCTACCGCTGCGGCTTCGCCGGCTCGCAGCAGGCCTATGACGCGGCCTACGACCGGCTGTTCACCGCGCTGGACTGGGTGAGCGATCGCCTGTCGGGCCAGCGATATCTGGTGGGCGACACCATCACCGAAGCCGATGTCCGGCTGTTTACCACGTTGGTCCGTTTCGACGCGGTCTATCACGGCCATTTCAAGTGCAATCGCTGCAAGCTCACCGAGATGCCGGTGCTGTGGGCCTACGCCCGCGACCTGTTCCAGACGCCGGGTTTCGGCGACACCGTCGATTTCGTCCAGATCAAGCAGCATTACTACGTCGTGCACGCCGATATCAACCCCACCCGCATCGTGCCCAAAGGCCCGGAGCTAGCTGGCTGGCTGACACCCCATGGCCGGGAGGCTTTGGGCGGCAATCCATTCGGTGACGGTTCGCCTCCCGGGCCGCCACTTGAGGCCGAGCGGGTGCCCGCCGGTCACGGCGTGGAGCCGCTGGCGTGAAACCGGTGACCGGATTTGTTGCCAGTTTCGCCGGGCGGGTTTGTTGGCCAATGCTTTTCGGTACCAGTCGATCTGGATGTCCCACCGGCAGCCGATCCCCAGCGGGTTTCACACCCAACCGCCTTGCTGCCCGGGGTTTGCCTGCGACGGCATCCGGCTCGTCGATCCGCAAGATCGATCGCCCACCAGCACTGTGCCCATCCGGTGTGTCGGCCAGCCAAACGTCCACCGCCCATATGCCGGTGTCCCCGGCACCCGTTACTGCCGGACAGGTCCGACGACCGCCACCCGGTCACCACCGGCCACCACAATCGCGAGCTGCCACCACCCGTTGGGTGCCGCCGTCGCTCATCAGGCCGGCCCGGATGCGCGCCGGACCTCGTTCCCTTCGGCATCCCCCTCGGTGCTGGCAAACGCCGGTGGCGTGCATCGACGGCTCAGCGTTGCCACCAGCGTCACCGCGTCAGCTTTGGCGTCGAGCAGATCGATCAGGTGGTCGCGCTCGTGCAGCGCGACCGGTTCCAGCCCACCGACGAACCGCTCGCCGTCCCCGGTGGGCAGCACCCGGGCGCAGATCAGCTGCCCCGGCCGAAGACCGCGGCCGCCCTCCCGAACCTCGTGGCGGTCGCCGCTACGGACATCGCGTACGGTGACACTCTGCCCGGCCCGCACCCGCTCAACCTCGAACACCGAGCGCTCCACCAGCAGCCATTGCTCGGCCAGCAGCCGCTCGTCCTCGGGCAGCAGCGACCCGCGCGCCGCCACGAACTCCGCGAACGCGCCACCCTCAAATAGCACCGCGTCGATCACCAGGGGGTCAGCCAGCGCCGCGGCCAGCGCGTCGGGATCCTGGTGGGTGTAGCGGTAGCGTTGGTAGCCCGCCTCGACCAGCAGGCCGTTCCACCCGCCGAGCAGCGCGTGCTGGATCGCCTTCGCATACAGCCAGTCCGCGCGCCCGGCCAGGGGCAATCGCTCGCGCCCGAGATGACACTTTTTGTACTTGCGTCCAGAGCCGCACCAGCAGGGCTGATTTCGGCCCAGGTCGCGCCGCGGTTCGGGTCGGTGCCGCTCCAGCAACTCCGCCAGCGGGTGGTCCGGCTCGGCGCCGGCACGGCGCAGCAACGCCAGCCCACGCTCGGCGTCGCCGCGGTCGGAGGCGATGCGGGCCAGATCGAGTAGCGGCAGCGGCCAGCCCGGATCCATCGACTCTGCCGCCAGCAGGTTACGTTCGGCCGCTTCGAGATCGCCGAGCCGCTCCAGTGCCACCGCCCGCAGCCAGCGGCACGCCACCCGCGCCGGGCGCGGTACCCGGGGTTCCAGCGCCTCGGCAAAGACGCCCAGCGCGACCGCTCCGGCGTGGCCGGCACCGACCGTCTCGGCCACCAGCAGCTCGGCCAGCCGCGGCTCGGCGAGCGCGGCCCCAAGCTCACCCACCAGCTCGAGGAAGCGCTCCGGCGCGGATGGTTCCGCGGCCATGGTGGTGGCGGGGCCGTCATGCGGCGGGGACTCGTGCGCCGCGGCCGCCGCCATCAGCAGCAGCGCCATCTGGTCATACACCAGGAGCAGGGCGTATAGCGCGACCGCGTCGGCGGCTTCCAGCTCGTGCCGCTCGGCCAGGGCGGCGCACCCGCGCTCGAAAAACCATCGGTCGAAATCGAATCCGCCGGATGCGAGCCACTCGCCGCGATGCGACAACCCGTGTTCGCCGATGAGCTCGCACAACGGCGCCAGCGGCTCGGTGAACCCCTTCGGCTCCTCGACGCATGCCGTCCACACCGCCGCATCGAAATACACCGGCTCATCGTCGCCGAGCGTCGCGGCCAGCCGCCGGCCCACCAGGGGGGCGTCCGCGAGCGCGGTGACCCGCTCAAGCACCAGCCCCTCTTCGCTGAGCCGCACCCCGACCAGATCCCCTGCGGCCACCCCCAGCGCCCCCAGCGTGCCCGGCGCCAACAACAGCGCCCCGTTCCGGTCGACGGCTTCCGCCGGGACACCCCGCTGCTCGAGGAGTTCCCCGTCGAACCCGGCCAGCACGATCAGCACGGGTGACCCGTCGGCGAGCCGCCGGTACCGCTCGTGCCCGCAGAGCGCGGTGATCGGGTCCAAATCCGGGGTTACGGTGAGCAGGTCGTGCGCCGCCTCGTCGGCGCTCAGCCGGTGGGTGAACACCCGCCCGGCCAGCACCCTCGGCAGCCACACCCACCGGTCGTCAACCAGCTGCCCTGCCGGACATTCGGTTTCATCGAGAAGCTGATCCAGCACCCCGTCCGGATCAGCGACCCCGCACTCGTGCAGCCGGCGTGCGATCTCGTCTTCGTGCAATGGACCGTGTGCGGCCAGAACATCTGCGAGGATCGCCCCGGTGTCCAGGGTTTCAGCCACGGCGACCACCCTACGCGGTAGGTGCGGGGCTGCGGGGGCGCCACGCGAAAGCCTGCCTCACTCAAAGGGCACCGTTGCGCCGTTGCCGCCCCGGTGGGCCCCCTGCCGCTCAACCAGAACGGGCCGGTTGCCTCCCAAGCCGGGAATCAGCGAGTCGCCGCGGAAGCTGACAATCGTCTGGGCCAGGCCCAAGATCAACAACGCGGTGACCACGGTGAAGCCGACCCATAGCTCGGTGTACACCAGCACGCCCAGCGCGCCGCCCAGCACCCAGGCCAGCTGCAATATCGACTCCGAACGCCCGAACGCCGATGCCCGTGACTGCTCGGGAAGATCATCCTGCAGCGAGGCGTCCAGCGAGGCTTTCGCGATAGCGCTCGCGCCGGCGGTGATCAGCGTGGCACCGGCGGCCACCACCCAGCTTGCGGTCACCGCAACCGCCAGCGCGGCCGCGGTAACCGCCACGGTGCAGCGCACCACCAGCACCGTAGGCCTGCCCAGCCGCAGCCGGGCACTGGTGAAATTGCCGGCGAAATTGCCGATCGCGGCGGCGGCGCCGATGAGGCCCAGCATGCCCAGCTGCACCCATCCGCTGCTGTCGTGCGCTTTGGCGACGAACGCCGGGTACAAAAACAGGAAACCGACCATCACCTTGATGGTCGCGTTGCCCCACAATGCGGTAATGATGTTGCGGCCCAAGGGTTGTCGAACGCCGGCTACCCGCCTGACTTCTTCCGGCCAGCTGCCGCGGGGCCGATCGCGGCGACGCCGATAGCTCAAGGTGGCCGGCACCTCGCCGGCGGTCACCTCGACCCAGCGGGGAATCCGCATCGATAGCCAGGCCCCGGCAGCGCTGACCGCCACGATGACAAACAGCGCACCGGGCAGCGCGAACAAATGGGTGAACACGAACTCCACCCCGGAGGCGATCGCACCGCCGCCGACGGTGCCTCCGAGCAGGCCGAACACCGTCAGGCGCGAGTTGACGCGCACCAAGTCGATCGTCGGCGGCATCACTCGCGGTGTCACCGCGCTGCGCAGCACCGAAAACGACTTCGAGAGCACCATCATCGCCAGCGCGCACGGGTAGAGCACCCACGACGGAAAGCTGCCGCTGGCCCCGTCGTAGTTCATGATCAACGTCAGCGCCAGCGCGGTTCGCAGTCCGAACGACGTCGCCAGCGCCACCCGGCGGCCATGCTGCAGCCGGTCCAGGGCCGGCCCGATCAGCGGCGTGATCACCGCGAACGGCGCGATCGTGATCAACAGATACAACGCGACCCGATCTTTGCTCTCCGCGGTGGCCGCAGCGAAGAACAGCGTGTTGGCCAGTGCGACCGCCATCGCGGAATCCACGGCAAAGTTCGCTACCACCGGCCAGGTCAGCGCCGTCAGCCCGGACTTGTCGGCACCGTCGGCGGTGGCGGCCTTCTGGACCAGCCAATACATTCGGGATCCCATTTCGCGGCTGCGCTGCGCCGCGGCCCGAGTGACGGTGGCGCGTTCGCCGGAACCGGAAGGTGGCGGTGGCTCGCCGCCGGCCGGTTCGGCCGAGCGGTGCAACGGCGGAAGGTAGCGATTGGCACTGGGCATCGGCGGCGGACGGCGCAGTCGCCGATAGCCCGAGGTGTCATCGGCCGCGGGAGCCGGATAGTTGGCCATGCCAGGGTGCTCGCCGAGGGGTCGGCTGCCACCGCGGCGCCCCGATGGAGCCGCCAGCCGACCCGGGGGATTGCGGCGCCGCGCAGTCACGCGTTCATTCTCCCCCATGCCGGCTGTCCGGGGCCGCAGGCGCCAGGGGTGTGGCTCGCTGGCCTGGTCGTCGGGCAGTATTGATGATGTACCGGAAAGAAGGACCATCGTGACCAGCCCCAGCGAGCAATCCACTGCACCGGCTGCCGCCGCGTGGCCGCAACGGCTCGCCGCAGTGCTCAAGGGCGCCGTTGCCCAGGCCCGGGCGGCCGTTGAGGAGTTCAGCGGCCCCGAGACGGTCGGCGACTATCTGGGAGTCAGCTACGAAGACGAGGTCGCCGCCACCCACCGGTTCCTCGCGCACCTGCCGGGCTATCGGGGTTGGCAGTGGGCGGTCGTGGTGGCGGCCTACCCGGGCGCTGATCATGCCACGATCAGCGAGGTGGTCTTGCTGCCCGGACCGACGGCGTTGTTGGCCCCGGAATGGGTGCCATGGCAGCGGCGGGTCCGGCCGGGGGATTTGGGCCCTGGCGACCTGCTCGCGCCGCCACCCGAGGATCCGCGGCTGGTTCCGGGGTACACCGCCAGCGGGGATCCCCAGGTCGATGACACCGCCGCCGAAATCGGGCTGGGCCGGCGCTGGGTGATGAGCGCCTGGGGCCGCGCGCAGGCGGCCCAACGCTGGCACGACGGTGACTACGGCCCCCGTTCGCCGATGGCGCAGTCCACCACGCGGGTGTGCCGCACCTGCGGTTTTTTCTTGCCGCTGGCCGGATCGCTGGGGGCGATGTTCGGGGTCTGCGGCAACGAGATATCCGCCGACGGGCACGTCGTCGATATCGAGTATGGCTGCGGGGCGCATTCCGATACCCCCGCCCCGGCCGGCAGCGGCTCACCGGTCTATGAGCCGTACGACGATGGTGTCCTGGAAATCGTGGACGGTTAAGCCATTGCGGCCAGCGTCGTGGGCCTGGGGGATGGCTGACTAACCGTTCTCGGCGGCGGCTTTGATGTTGGCCAGCGTGGCGTGCATCCCGTCGACGAGTTCACGCTCGAAGTTCGCGACCCCGCCAAAAAATGCGTTCACGGCCAGAGTCGACACCGGTTTGACGCCGGCTTCGGCGTGCCGGCTTTCGACCACCCGGGTTCCCTGGCCGGTCGGCTCCAGCTCATAGCTCCAGATCGTGCCGTTGGCGTTGACTTTGAACGCCAGCTTTTTCTCCGGGATGATCTCGGTGATCGTGCAGGTCGTGGGCCAAAAGAGGAACTTGCGGCGGTTCACGTTGACGGTTCGGGCACCCTGGCGCAACGGACCGAGCGGCATCATCCAGCGGCATTGCGGACTCCACTGCGGCATTCGGCGCACATCAGCTATCAGCGCCCAGACCTTCGCGACCGGCGCCGCGACATCGATCCGTGCTTGCAAGAGCGGCGCTGGCATCGGGCCCCACCTCCTGGTTACGGTCTGGTCACGGCCTGCACTCGGCCGCCGTTCATGTTCGGTCGCAAGGCGATTCCAGTCCGGTTTGCGCTCCCCGCGCGCCGCGGCGGACCGCGTCGCGCTGCCATAGGAAGATACCCGTCCCGAGCAACCCGACGCCGAGTCCGGCCAGCGTCACCGGCCGCCAGCTCTCAAACGTGGGGATGGCGAACGCGACCACCGCGGCCGCCAGCCAGCCCAGCGCGCCGACAGCGATGACCGGCCACACCGCCAGCAGCGCCGCGGGCAGCGGTGGCGGTTGGGGACTGCTACCGCGGTTCACAGGCATCGCGATCAACATATCGATATCGGCGGCGGCGCGGCGCCGGGGCCGCAAGGGGTGCCGGCGCCGCGCCGCGGGTATGCGCCCCGGGCGCATTAGCGCCTGCACGACCCTGCTCGTTAATACGCCCCGTTCTTTGATTCCGTTGTACCCTTCGCGCTGTGATGGATGCGGACACGCGGCTGGCCAGCGACTTGTCGCTGGCGGTCATGCGGCTGGCCCGTCAGTTGCGGTTCCGCCGCTCCCAGTCGCCGGTGTCGTTGTCGCAGCTGTCGGCGTTAGCGACGTTGGGCACCGAGGGCCCGATGACACCCGGCGCACTCGCGGTCCGAGAAAGGGTGCGTCCGCCGTCGATGACTCGGGTGGTTGCGTCGTTGGTGGAGCTGGGCTTGGTGCACCGCAGCGCCCATCCGGTCGACGGCCGCCAAGTCCTGGTCTCCGTATCCACTGCCGGTGCTCAGCTGCTAGAGGCGGAGCGCCGCGCCGGTCGCGAGTGGCTGGCCCAACGCCTTGCGTCCCTGGACAGCGCCCAGCGCGACACGCTACGCCACGCCGCCCGGCTGATCTTGGCGCTGGTTGACGAAAGCCCGTGAGCACACGGGGTGCCGCTGCGGACACCGGGAGCGTTGCGGACGGGGACAGCGTGCGGGTCCTCGACGTGAGCGACCCGGCCGATCCGCGGCTCGACGATTTCCGCGACTTAAACAGTGTTGACCACCGTCCCGATCTGCCGACCGGCAGGGGCTTGGTGATCGCCGAGGGCGTGCTGGTGGTGCGGCGTATGCTCGCGTCTCGGTTCAGGCCGTTGGCCCTGCTCGGCACCGACCGCAGGCTCGCCGAACTCAAAGCTGATCTGAAGCGCAGCTGCGCGCCGTATTACCGGGTGTCTGCCGAGGTGATGGCGCAGGTGATCGGCTTTCACCTCAACCGCGGGGTGCTGGCGGCCGCACGGCGGGTGCCGGAGCCCTGTGTTGCCCAGGTGGTCGACCGAGCGCGCACCGTCGCGGTGCTCGAGGGCGTCAACGACCACGAGAATTTGGGCGCGATTTTCCGTAACGCGGCCGGCCTGGGTGTGGACGCGGTGGTGTTGGGCAGCGGCTGCGCTGATCCGCTGTACCGTCGGGCTGTCCGGGTTTCGATGGGCCACGCGCTGCTCGTGCCGTATGCTCGCGCCCGCGATTGGCCGGCGGATCTCATGGCGCTGCGCCAACGTGGCTTTCATTTGCTGGCGATGACACCACACGGTGCCGCCCTCCCGCTGCCGGAGGTCATGGCTACCCGGCGGGACCATCGGGTCGCGGTGCTGGTGGGCGCCGAGGGTCCGGGGCTGACCGCGGCCACCATGCGGATCTGCGATGCGCGGGTGCGCATCCCGATGTCACGCGGCACCGACTCCCTCAACGTCGCCACCGCGGCCGCGCTGGCGTTCTACGAGCGCTCCCTGGCGGCCCCGGGACGAGCCGGCCACCCCAGTTAGGCTCGCGTTGGTGAGCGACGAGCCCACGCCGTGGGGAACCGGGCTGACGGTGGCGGGGTTTGTCGCCGCGGTGATCGCGGCGGCAGTGGTGGTGTTGAGCCTGGGGCTGGTTCGGGTGCACCCGCTGGTAGCCGTTGGCCTCAACATCATCGCGGCCGCTGGGCTGGCGCCGACCCTGTGGGGTTGGCGGCGCATCCCGGTACTGCGCTGGTTTGTACTGGGAGCGGCGACCGGGGTGGCCGGCGCCTGGCTGATATTGCTCGCTCTTGGGGCGTCGGGCCAACTCTAAGCCTGACCTAGCCCGACCTTGGCCGTGCCAGGGTGTGGGCTGACCGGTTTACCGTGGGCTTCCCGAGCGCACCCCCAGCAACACGTCCTCCCATGCGGGAACCGGCGGCCTGCGGCGGCGGGCGCGTGTCGGCTCGGCCTTCCCGTCGGACGGCGCGTCGGGGGCCGGCGCGGCACCGGGCTCGTCGAAGTCGAGTTGGGCGACGGTGGCCAGTGGCCGCAGCGGGCGGTCGAAGTCCGGGTCGATGAGCTCGCTGGCCGCGTCGTCGACGGCGGTGATTGTTCCCCCATGGGCACCGGGGGTGAAACGGAAATGCGCGACATTGTCAGACCGGCCGGCCTTCCAGGCCAACTGCACCGTCCAGCACCCGTCTTCGTTGCGCCACGCGTCCCAGCTGGTGTCATCGGGGTCCAGGCCACGGGCCGCCAGCGCGGCGGTGACGGTCTCCAGCAGCGTCATCACCGCGGGACCGTCGGCGAGCACCGGATGTGCGGCCATTGCCAGCTCGGCAGCGCGGGAACGTTCAAGCAGCACCGGGTGGGCAAACCGCGCGACCCGACCGACATCGGCCCCGGCCGCCGCCGCCACCTGCTCAACAGAGGCGCCGGCCCGGATTTTCGCTTGAATCTCCTTGGGACTCAACATATTGGGAACCTCGATGCCGATCTGGGCGTGCCGTGAAGCCATTCCGTCGCCGCACACGGCCGCGCGCAGCCGATCGTCCGCGCGCAGCCTGAACTTCTCGGCTGGGTCATCACCCTCGCAGATGATGTGTTTGCCGTCGACATCAAGGCCGACGACTTTGAGTTCCCGCATGGCTTCTCCTCGGGAGGCTCTTGGCAGACCAGCGCCGGGCCTGTGAGCGCACTGTAACGCACGGAATGGCCGGAGCCGCGCTGACACGCGGGGCAGGCGGCTGGTGCGAGTTGAGTGCTCGGGAGTTCTCATCCCATGCCCACAGCAACGCCGCCCCGAGCGATTATGTGGTCGGGGCGAGCGCCCGCTTACGGAGGCACTCGTCGAGGCCGGGCGATCGCCGCTGCGTCTCGCACCTGAGGAACGGCGTCGTCAACCCGGCGTCAGCGGGTGGTCATGCTGCCGGGCCTGTCGAGCGCGGCCTGCACCGGGGAACGGGCTCGTATTACGCGGCCAGCGCTGGGGCGGCTTGGGCCTGGGTGAGGTGCGGGGCACTCTCTGCTGGTTGGGTGGTCGGTCGCGCATTCACCCGTTGCACCACAACGGCCATGCTCGCGCCGACTACCAGCGCCGCCGGCCAGTTGATGGCGATCGCAGCCGCCAAAACGCCGAGCGCCCCAAAGAGGGCAAGCTGATCGGGCGGAGGCACCGGCACCCGGCCTGCCACCGGAACGCGCACCGACCGGTGCTTTGCCGGCTGCACCTGCCGCAAAGCTTCTCCTTGGCGGCCCGGCGGGAAGGATCGTGGCGTTGCGGCCATGTCATCTCCCGGCAGTTCGGTGTTCATATATCGTTAGTCGCTGTTATCCGCGGGACAGTTCCGTTGCCGTGGTGTGTTTTGAGTTGCACATGCTCATGAGCGGGCTTGCCAGCCATTGTCAACGGCCCACGGAACGCTAACTCGCCCAAGAGATCCGAGTGATCGCGCGCCGGAATTGGCCCGGCTCGAAGGCTGTCGGCCACACACGTATTTATCACGTATTGTTGGTGCAAGGGCTGCGGGGAAGAGGCCAGTACGCATCGGTCCGACCTGGCCGCCAGACGAACCAGACGAATAGGAATCCGCCGGCCGATTGCTTCCGGTCGATCGAGTTACCGTCCGCCGTGATGTGACACGTCAACGGTTCGCTTCAGGGCCGTGGTGGGGCCGTTAAAGCCGCTCGACCACCCAGTCGACACAGTCGGTCAGCGCGCTGACGTCGTCGGGATCGACCGCAGGAAACATGCCAACCCGCAATTGGTTGCGGCCAAGCTTGCGGTACGGCTCGGTGTCGACGATGCCGTTGGCGCGCAGCACCTTGGCGACCGCGGCGGCGTCCACGCCGTCGACGAAGTCGATGGTGCCCACCACCTGGGAGCGCAGCTGAGGGTCGGCAACGAACGGCGTGGTGTAAGGGCGCGCCTGCGCCCAAGAGTAGAGCCGTTGCGAGGAGTCCGCGGTGCGTTTGACCGCCCACTCCAGCCCACCGTTCTCGGTCAACCAGTCGATCTGTTCGGCGAGAAGCACCAGCGTCCCGATCGCCGGGGTGTTATACGTCTGGTTTTTCAGGCTGTTCTCCACCGCGATCGGCAGCGACAGGAAGTCGGGCACCCATCGCCCACTGGCGGCGATCGTCTCGATCCGGCCCAGCGCCGCCGGGCTCAGGATGGCGACCCACAGTCCCCCGTCACCGGCGAAGTTCTTTTGCGGCGAGAAGTAGTACGCGTCGGCTTCGGAGATGTCGACCGGCAGGCCGCCAGCACCCGAGGTGGCGTCGATGACAACCAGCGCATCCCCGGCGTCGACGGGCCGGCGTATCGGTACCGCCACCCCGGTAGACGTCTCGTTATGCGCCCACGCGATAACGTCGACCGACGGATCGCTGCGCGGTTCGGGGGCGCTGCCAGGAGCAGACTCGATGATGATTGGGTCGCCGACGAACGGATTCTTGGCGACACCCTTCGCGAACTTCGACGTGAATTCGCCATAAGCCAGGTGTAGTGAGCGCTGGTCTATGAGCCCGAACGCCGCGGCGTCCCAAAACGCAGTCGCGCCGCCGTTACCCAGGATCACCTGGTAGCCGTCGGGCAGGGAGAAGAACTCGGCGAGCCCCGACCGCACCCGGCCGACCAGATCCTTAACCGGCGATTGCCGGTGTGACGTGCCAAACAGTCCGGCTGCGGTGCCCGTCAGGGCCTGCAGTTGTTCGGGCCGGACTTTTGATGGGCCGCAGCCGAAGCGGCCGTCGCGGGGTTTGATGGTCTCGGGAATTTGGAGGGGAATCGTCAGCGGGTCAGCCATGATCTCAGGGTAGTGTGGGGTGCCCACCCGGGGGCGACCCGGCCCGGGGCAGTCGGGTAGGAGCCCGGCAATCCGCGCCTAAGCCACGCCTAAGCCCGCCCCCGCAGCACTGTGAGCCAGCCCACACCGATGGCCTTTCGGGGCGGTTTCGTCACAGCAGCCCGACGAGATCTGGCTAATTGCCGATACCGGCGGTACCGTGTCCGCATAACACGCCTAGTTTTCAACGTTACCTGGGGACTGCTGACATGGCTCGGACGAAAATGGTGCACCGGTGGCGCCGCAACATGGAGGTGCGCGACGACGCCGAGTATGTGGCTCTGTTGACCACCCTGTCCGAGGGGTCGGTGCGGCGCAATTTCAACCCGTACACCGACATCGATTGGAAGTCGCCAGAATTCGCGGTGACCGAGAACGACCCGCGGTGGATTCTGCCGCAGACCGACCCGCTGGGCCGCCACCCCTGGTACCAGGCGCAATCGCAGGAGCGCCAGATCAAGATCGGCAGGTATCGGCAGGCCAACGTGGCCAAGGTCGGCCAGCAATTCGAGAACATCTTGATTCGGGGCCTGATGCAGTACTCGTTTTGGGTGCCCAACGGGTCGCCCGAGTACCGCTACTGCCTGCACGAGGCGGTCGAAGAGTGCAACCACACCATGATGTTTCAGGAGATGGTGAATCGCATCGGTGCCGACGTGCCGGGCATGCCCCGGCTGCTGCGCTGGGCGGCACAGGTGATCCCGCTGGTCGCCGGCCCGCTGCCGATTCCGTTCTTCTTCGGCGTGCTGGCCGGCGAGGAGCCCATCGACCACACCCAGAAGAACGTGCTGCGCGAGGGCAAGACGCTGCACCCGATCATGGAGCGGGTGATGGCGATCCACGTGGCCGAGGAGGCCCGGCATATCTCGTTTGCCCACGAGTACCTGCGCAAGCGGGTTCCGCATCTGCCGCCGCGCAAGCGGTTCTGGCTGTCGCTGTACGTCCCGCTGGTGATGCGGGTCCTGTGTTCAGCGATCGTGGTGCCGCCGAAGGCTTTCTGGCAGGAGTTCGGCATCCCGCGCGAGGTCAAGAAGGAAGTGTTCTTCCGCGCACCGGAGTCGCGCCAGATGCTGCGCGACATGTTCGCCGACGTCCGCATGCTCTGCTACGACACCGGACTGATGAACCCCGCCGCCAAGATCGTGTGGCGGATCTGCAAGATCAACGGCAAGCCGTCCCGTTATCGCAGCGAACCACAGCGGCAACACCCGGCCGCGGCCGCGTAGGACGCCTGCGGACGCGCTACGGAAGCTAGGAGACACGCCGGTCCATGCCGCACGTTATTACCCAGTCGTGCTGCAACGACGGATCCTGTGTCTTCGCCTGTCCGGTGAACTGCATTCACCCGACCCCCGACGAGCCGGGGTTCGCCACCGCCGAGATGCTCTACATCGACCCGGTTGCCTGCGTGGACTGCGGCGCCTGCGTAAGCGCCTGCCCGGTGGGCGCAATCGTCCCCGACACCCGCCTGCAGCCCGAACAGTGGCCGTTCGTGGCGCTCAACGCGTCGTTTTATCCGCCGCGTCCGGCCGGCGTGAAATTACCGCCGACATCGAAACTGGCGCCGGTGATGCCGGCCGCCGAGGTGCGCACCGGCCGCCGGCCGCTGACCGTGGCGATCGTGGGCTCCGGGCCCGCGGCGATGTACGCCGCCGACGAGTTGCTCACCCAGCACGGTGTGCGGGTGAATGTCTTTGAAAAGCTGCCCACGCCCTACGGGCTGCTGCGGGCCGGGGTGGCGCCCGATCACCAGAACACCAAGCGGCTCACCCGGCTTTTCGACCGGATCGCCGGCCTGCGTGGCTTTCGCTTTTTCCTCAACGTCGAGGTCGGCAAGCACCTGAGCCACGCCGATCTGCTGGCCCACCATCACGCCGTGCTGTATGCCGTCGGCGCGCCCCATGACCGGCGGCTAACCATCGACGGGATGGGCTTGCCCGGCACCGGCAGCGCCACCGAATTGGTCGCCTGGATCAACGGCCATCCCGAGTTCACCAGCCTGCCAGTCGATTTCAGCCACGAACGCGCCGTCGTCATCGGCAACGGCAACGTTGCCCTCGATGTGGCCCGGGTGCTCACCGCCGACCCGGGTGAGCTGGCACGCACCGACATCGCCGACCATGCGCTGGAAGCGTTGCGCGCCTCGGGAATCCGCGAGGTGGTGATTGCGGCGCGGCGCGGCCCAGCGCACTCGGCGTTCACGCTGCCGGAGTTGATCGGGCTGACGAGCGCCGCCGATGTCGTGATCGACGCCCCCGACCGCAAGCTGGTGCTGCGCGATCTGACCATGGTGTCCGACCCGTTGACCAGAGCCAAGCTGCAGATCCTCAGCAAACTTTCTGACGGCTCGGCTCCGGCGCTTAGGCCGCGAATCCGGCTGGCCTACCAGCTCACGCCCAGGCGTGTCCTCGGTGAGCAGCATGCCAGCGGCATAGAGTTCACCGTCACCGGCACCGACCGGGTGCACTGGCTAGACGCAGGCCTGGTTCTGACGTCGATCGGATACCGCGGCAAGCCGATTCGCGATCTGCCGTTCGACGAGGCCGGTGGCGTAGTTCCCAACGACGGTGGTCGTGTGATCGACCCTGGCTCTGGCCGACCGGTGCGCGGTGCCTACGTGGCGGGCTGGATCAAACGGGGGCCAACCGGATTTATCGGCACCAACAAGTCCTGCTCGCTGCAAACCGTGCAGGCCCTGGTGGCCGACTTCAACGATGGCCTGTTGTCTGATCCGGTGGCCGGGCCGGGCGCACTAGCCAAACTGGTCCGGGAACGGCAGCCGGACGTCGTGGACGCCGCGGGATGGCACGCCATCGATTCCGCCGAGATCGCGCGGGGCAACCTCGCGGGGCGCCCCCGCAACAAGTTCACCGATGTCGCCGACATGCTGGCGGCCGCGGCGACCGCGCCGGCGCCGCCGCTGCGGCGCCGGCTGGCCGACAGGCTGCGCCAATTAGCTTAGCCCCATCTGGCACACGAGCCTAGCTTAGCCACATCTGGCACACGAGCCCCACTCAGACGGGAATGCGCTATGCCCGTCTCCGAGCGAGTCCGCCGTGAAATCGCTCGGAGACGGGCATATAGCGCATCTTCTGTCCGGCGACGCATGTAGCCGATGTGACCATCGCCATCGTGGGGTTAAGACCCGGCCATCGCCGCGGCGATCTCGTCCATGCTGACCTCGCGTACCGGCTGTCCCAGCGACCAGCGGTGGCCGAACGGATCTTCCAGCACACCGTAGCGATCGCCCCAGAACTGATCCTGTAACGGCGCTACCACGGTGGCGCCGGCGTCAAGTGCGCGCTGGAACTTCGCGTCGACGTCGGTGACCGTAAGGTGGATGGTGACTGGGGTGCCGCCCAGTGATTTCGGCGTCATCGATTTGCCGCCACACACTTCCGGGAAATCGTCGTTGAGCATCACCGTGAAACCGTTGACGCGCAGCGCGGCGTGGATCAGCTTGCCGTCGGGGCGGGGCACGCGCCCCAGCTCGACGGCGTCGAATGCTTTGACGTAGAAGTCGATCGCCGCGGCGGCGTCGTCGACGACGAGGTGCGGGGACAGGGCGGGTTCAACATGGATCGCCATAATGGCCTCCTGGGTGTGGGCGTGGTGGCCCTGGCGGGCCTACGGGTATTGACCCCGCCCGCGATGAACTGTTATCGCGGCGTGGCCTAGCCAACCAAGGGGCACCGACAACCGAGCCTCAGGGCATGCGAACCTCGTTCCAGCCCTCGACGGACTCCAGGCTGCGGGGGCCCGGGCCCACATAGATCGCCGACGGGCGCACCAGTTTGCCCAGCCTTTTCTGTTCAAGGATATGAGCGCACCATCCGGCGGTGCGGCCACAGGTGAACATCGCGGGCATCATCTTGGCCGGCACCCGGGCGAAGTCCAGCACCACGGCCGCCCAGAACTCGACGTTGGTTTCAATCGCCCGGTCGGGACGCCGCTCCCGCAACTCGGAGAGCGCCGCCTGTTCCACGGCCAGCGCCACTTCATAGCGCGGCGCACCCAACCGTTTAGCGGTTGCCCGCAATACCCGCGCCCTGGGGTCCTCGGCACGGTAGACCCGATGCCCGAACCCCATCAGCTTTTCTCCGCGGTCCAGAATTCTCTTGATCAGGCCGCGGGCGTCACCGGTCCGTTCAACTTCCTCCAGCATGGGCAGCACCCGGGCCGGTGCACCCCCGTGCAGCGGGCCGCTCATCGCGCCGATCGCTCCGGACAACGCCGCTGCCACGTCCGCACCCGTCGAGGCGATCACCCGTGCGGTGAACGTGGAGGCGCTCATCCCGTGCTCAGCGGCCGACACCCAATACGCGTCGACGGCCTCGATATGGCGTGGGTCGGGCTCCCCCTGCCAGCGTGTCATGAAACGTGCTGTGACAGTTGGGCACTCGTCGATGATCCGTTGTGGAACCGCCGGTTGGTAGATGCCGCGCGCTGACTGCGCGACATACGACAGCGCCATCACCGATGCCCGGGCTAGCTGCTCGCGGGCGGTGGCGTCATCGACGTCAAGCAGCGGCTGATATCCCCAGATGGGTGCCAGCATCGCCAGCCCGGCCTGGACGTCGACGCGCACGTCGCCGCTGTGGATCGGCAGCGGGAACGGCTCGGCCGGGGGCAGCCCGCGACCGAATTTGCCATCCACCAGCAACGCCCACACATCGCCGAAGGTGACCTGTCGGCTCACCAAATCCTCGATGTCGACGCCGCGGTAGCGCAGCGCGCCGCCGTCCTTATCCGGCTCAGCGATCTCGGTGGTGAAAGCCACCACCCCGTCCAGGCCGGCGACAAAATTCTCAGGGACAACCGTCATACGGGGATTCTCGCACCCCGCTCTTCGACCATCGCTACCGGTCCGGTCGAGGATAGCGGCCGCTAAAGCGTGTCGAACAACTGGGTTGAGGTTCGGCGCCGCCATTCTCGGGCGTTCCTGGGTTCAGGCCGCGGGCGCGGTGTGAAGGTCGGTTCCCGCGTCATCCGGGCTGGTTTTCACCAACACGTGGGTGTTGGCCAGCGCCGTCCCGTCGGCGGGCAGTGGTGGCCCGGCCTCCTGCTTGGGGGCCCGGGGATCGGTTCGGGTGATGGGTGCGGCCCCGGCGGGCCAGATTCGTCGCCGCGTTGGTGTCTGGGTCGGCGGTATGCCCGCACCCACAGCTGAACACCCGATCGGCCAGGGCCAGCTCGGTGTTTGACCGCCCCGCGTCAACGGGCACAGCCGGGTCGAGGGATGCCAGCGGTCGGCCTCGACGAGCCGCCCGCCGCGCCAGGCCTGCTGGTAGCGCGGCATTCGAGCGAACTCTGACCAGCCGGCATCGCAGATCGCGCGGGCCAGCCGGTGGTTGGCCAGCATTCCTGTCACGTTCAGGTTTTCGATGACGATCCGGTCGTGGGTCTTGACCAGCCCGCCGGGTAGGTGGTGCAGGACATGGCGGCGCACATTGGCCACACGGTGGTGACGCCGGCCCAACCGGGCGGCGGCATCCTTGCGGTTGCGTGATCCTTTCTTCTTGCGTGACAACGACTTCGACAAGCGTCGTTGCTGTTTGAGCCCGCTGGCCAAGGCCCTTGCCCAAATCGACGGCGGCTTCCTCGAATACTTGCTGGCACACCGCGTCCCGCCAGCACAAGCCGGTCACCACCACCTCGACCCCGCCGTGAGCATCGACGGCGAGGACCCGGCCGGCGTCTTCGGACCGCGCCATCGCCGACCAGCGTCTCACACGACACCGACAACACGGCGCAAGCGTGTCGGTACTCCTGATGGCGATGTGCGCTCATGTGACCCCAAACCTGGCTCGCGGCGCTGGTACCGCTCGGATCTGTCCGATACCGCGTGGGCGCGCATCGCCGGCTTCCTGGTGCCCACACGCCCCAAGGGCGCTCGGCCCCGCCCACCGCAGCGGTGGCGCGAATCCCCACCACGGTCGGCGGCGAGGTCCGCGCCCGATCGGGGCGGCGCCGACGACGCAGCGCAGCCGTCGGTGATTCCTCCAGCCTCAAAGCGTTCCCGGTGGCCGGGCCACGCGGGCTCGACGGCGCCAAGAAGGTCGACGGTGTCAAACGCCATGTCCTCGTCGACACCAACGCTGTGCTGGTCGCCGCTATCGTCACCGCAGCCGACGTGCAGGACCGGGCAGCATTCCCCACGCTGCTGGGTAAGGCCAAGCGGGTCGCGCCGACCATCAGCCACGTGTGGGTGGACAAGGGCCACACCGGCCAGTCGGTGACCCGTGCCGCCGCCGGGCCCGGCGCCAGGGTGGATGTGGTGTCCGGGCCCAAACCCGGTCACGGGTTCATCGACCAACCCCGCCCGCTGGATGGTCGAACGCACCGACGGCTGGATCAACCACTGCCGCCGCCTCGACCGCCACTACGAAACCACGCTGGCCGCCCACGAAGGCTTCCTCTACCTCAGCCAAATCGCTTTACTGCTCACACGCCTCGATCGCAGCCAGTTGTTCGGCACGCTTTAGTAGCGTTGGGCTGGTGGCGGGTCCGGAGAGGGAGCGGCTAGCGGCAATGCGGGTGGAATATGGGCCGGAAAAAGACGGCTGCGGCGATCTCGACGTTAATTGGCTCGAGGACGGCTGGCTCGCGTTGTTCCGCCGGTGGATCGATGACGCCGAACGCGCCGGAATCGCCGAGCCCAACGCCATGGTGCTGGCTACCGTGGCGTCGGGTCGGCCGGTTACCCGATCGGTGCTGTGCAAAGACGCGGACGAGAGCGGCATCACCTTCTTCACTAGCTATGAATCGGCGAAGGCCGCCGAGCTGGCGGCGACGCCGTATGCTGCGGCGACGTTTCCCTGGTACCGGCTGGGCCGTCAATTCCACATCCGCGGGCGGGTCAGTAAGGTCAGCCGGCGGGCCACCGAGGAGTACTGGTCCAAGCGGCCGCGTGGCTCCCAGCTGGGCGCCTGGGCGTCACACCAGTCCCAGCCCATCGCGTCGCGCGAGGCGCTGCTCGATCAGTTGGCTGAGGTGACCGCACGCTTCGCGCGCGAAGAGCACATCCCGGTGCCACCGGATTGGGGCGGTTATCTCATCGCGCCCGACGTGGTCGAATTTTGGCAGGGCCGGGAAAACCGGCTGCACAACCGGATTCGGGTCATCGGCGATCGTGTCGAGCGGCTCCAGCCCTGAGCCGGGCGTGGCGACGATGCGCGCCGTGAAGCGGCGCGAGGAGGAGCTGCGCGATTGAGCCGGGCGTGGCGACGATGCGCGCCGTGAAGCGGCGCGAGGAGGAGCTGCGCGATTGAGCCGGGCGTGGCGACGATGCGCGCCGTGAACGGGCCTTACCCGGTCGGGCTGGGGATCGTCGGTGGTGCAGCTCAGACGGCGCTATCGCCGCCCCGGGCGGGCGCGCTGCCGCGACAGCGACTACCTTCGACGGTGCGCACCTAGTAAAACGCACCTGTAAAACCTAGTAAAACCTGGCAAGGCCAGCGTTGTCAGCAGTGAGACGAGCGCAAAGGGGTTGTTGTGGCCGCTACCGACGACACCGACACCGCCACCCTCCGGTACCCGGGAGGCGAGGTGGACTTGCCGATTGTCCACGCCACTGAGGGAGCCGACGGCATTGCGCTGGGCTCGCTGCTGGCAACGACCGGATACACCACCTTCGACCTCGGCTACGTCAATACCGCCTCGACCAAAAGTGCGATCACCTACATTGACGGCGACGCCGGTATCCTGCGCTACCGCGGCTATCCGATTGAGCAGCTCGCCGAGAAATCAACCTTCATCGAAGTCAGCTACCTGCTGATCTACGGCGAGTTGCCGAGCATGGAGCAGCTGGCGGCTTTCACCCGCCAAATCCAGCGC
This sequence comes from Mycobacterium sp. SM1, assembly GCF_018361265.1. Lineage (GTDB taxonomy): Bacteria > Actinomycetota > Actinomycetes > Mycobacteriales > Mycobacteriaceae > Mycobacterium. The sequence goes on along the minus strand of NZ_JAFLNH010000001.1, from coordinate 724,766 downwards.
CACACCATGCTGCACGAGGACCTCAAACGCTTCTTCGACGGCTTTCCCCGCAATGCGCATCCGATGCCGGTGCTGTCCAGCGTGGTCAACGCATTGTCGGCGTACTACCCGGACTCCTTGGACCCGATGGATAACGGTCAGGTCGAGCTGTCCACGATCCGGTTGTTGGCCAAGCTGCCCACGATCGCCGCCTACGCCTACAAGAAGTCGGTCGGCCAGCCGTTCCTCTACCCGGACAACACCCTGACACTGGTGGAAAACTTCCTGCGGATGACGTTCGGGCTGCCGGCCGAGCCCTATGAGGTGGACCCCGAAGTCGCCCGGGCGCTTGACATGCTGTTCATCCTGCACGCCGACCATGAGCAGAACTGCTCGACCTCCACGGTGCGGCTCGTCGGGTCGTCGCGGGCTAACCTGTTCACATCCATCTCGGGCGGAATCAACGCGCTGTGGGGACCGCTGCACGGCGGCGCCAACCAGGCGGTGCTCGAGATGCTCGAGCAGATCCGCGAAAGTGGCGGCAACGTCGGCGAATTCGTCCGCAAGGTGAAGAATCGCGAGGCCGGTGTCAAGCTGATGGGCTTCGGCCACCGCGTCTACAAGAACTACGATCCGCGGGCGCGGATCGTCAAGGAGCAGGCCGACAAGATCCTCGCCAAGGTGGGCGGCGATGACGACCTGCTGCAGATCGCCAAGGCTCTGGAGGAAGCGGCGCTGTCTGACGACTACTTCATCGAGCGCAAGCTCTACCCAAACGTCGACTTCTACACCGGGCTGATCTACCGGGCTCTTGGGTTTCCTACCCGCATGTTCACCGTGTTGTTCGCGTTGGGCCGACTGCCGGGCTGGATCGCGCACTGGCGCGAGATGCACGACGAGGGTGACAGCAAGATCGGCCGTCCGCGCCAGATCTACGTCGGGCACCGCAAGCGCGACTACATCACCATTGACGCGCGGTAGTCGAAGCCGGCGGGCGGTCTACGCGCGGGCACCGCGTCAACGCGACGCGAGCACCGCCATCGCGGCGTTGTGACCGCCGATACCGGAGACCGCTCCGCCGCGGCGGGCCGCGGAGCCGCACAACAGGATCCGCTCGTGGCCGGTGGCCACCCCCCATCGCCGCGCCGGGGTATCCAGCGGCTCGTCGTCGTCGGCGAACGGCCAGGACAATGCGCCGTGAAAGATGTTGCCATTGCTCATCATCAGCGTGCGATCCAAATCCACGGTGGTCGTCGTCTCGACACAGGGCTGACCATGCGCATCGGCCATCAACACATTCTGAATCGGCTCGGCCAAAACGGAGTTCAGCGAGGCCAGCACCGACTCGGTGAGCTGCTGGCGCAACGAGCCGGGGTCGCTGTGGCTAAACACCGAATGCGGTGTGTGCAGGCCGAATACGGTCAGCGCCTGAGCGCCAAGGTCACGCAGTCGGGGCGACAGGATGCTCGGGTCGGTCACTGAATGGCAGTAGGCCTCGCACGGCAGCGGATCCGGCAGGCATCCGGCGGCGGCCCGCGAGTACGCGGTTTGCAGCTGGCTCCAGGCCTCGTTGACGTGGAATGTCCCCCCGAATGCCTGCTGCGGCGCCACCCGGTTGTCGCGCAACCGGGGCAGCCGCCGCAGCAGCATGTTCACCTTGACCTGCGACCCCTGGGCCAGCGGTGGCGGGGGGTCGCCCAGCAAACGCGCCAGCACCACTGGGGTGACACCGGCCAAGACGAATCGGCCATGGACCAGGTGCTCTTGGCCGCCGTGGCGGTAGCGCACCTCGCCGTCGGGGCTCACTGCGTAAACATCCGCGCCAGTGATGATCTCGGCGCCGTAGCCGATGGCCGCGGCCGCCAGGGCCGTCGTCACCGAACCCATCCCGCCGATCGGGACATCCCATCTTCCGGTGCCGGCGCCGAGCAGGTGATACAGAAAGCAGATGTTCTGCTGCAATGACTGGTCCTCAAGGCGGGCGAAGGTGCCGATCAGCGCGTCGGTGGCGATCACGCCGCCGACCAGATCATGGCCCACTGCATTGGCGATGGCATGCCCGATCGGCTGCTCGGTCATGGCGTGCCACGCGGCCGCGGCCCCGGGGTCGGCGTTCCCGAGGACATGCCGGCGGGCCTCGTGCCGGGTGCGCAGCGGCTCGGTCAGCGTCGGCCACAGCCGCTCGGTCACCAGCCGACAGCGCCGATAGAACTCGGCAAACGCGGGCTTGTCGGCGGCGGCGCCGATCGCCTCGAACGTTCCCATCGCCGGCGGTCCGATCAGTAGGCCCGTCTTGCCGCCGGTGGCCGGGTCGGGGGTATATGACGAATAGCCCCGCCGGGCTAACCGCACGGGAGCGCCCAGGTCGTCGATGATGCGTTGCGGCAACAGGCTGACGAGATAGGCGTAGCGCGACAACAGGGCGTCGACACCCTCGAACGCCCGCACCGACACCGCCGCGCCCCCGACATGGTCCAGCCGTTCCAACAGTCGCACCCGCAGGCCCGCCCGGGCCAGATAGCCGGCGGCCACCAGGCCGTTGTGCCCACCGCCCACGACAATTGCGTCGAAACCCCGTGCCGGGCCGGCTGCCATCCCCGGGCCGCTCCTCAGCCGCCGTAGTCCTCGACCTGGCCCGGCGGGCGCACGGTCGCCGAACTGGGGTCCCGGCCGGTCTCGCGCAGCGCCCGACGTTGCCGCAGCAAATCCCAGCACTGGTCGAGCTCGATCTCCACCCGGCGCAGCCGCTCATGCTCCTCGGAACGGGTGATCTCGTGGCGCAGCAACTGCTCCCGCAGCGCCTTCTCCTCGGCCACCAGGTCGCGGATGCGTGTCAGCGTGTCGCTGTCGGTCGGTTTCGGTTCGTCACTCACCGCTTCAGTGTGCCCGATGACTCTTGCCCGTATCGGCAAGAGCCCGTCTCGGGAACAGCCGCGCTCACCGGCGCGGTCAGCCTGGGTGTCACAGTGCCGGATATGCCAGGCTCGCGTGAGACGCGTGAGAAAAGTCTGCGGATGCGTGGCCCCGTGCCGTGCCAGCCCCGCCCGGTAGTCGCGCGGTCGCCGGCACGGCGGTTGCCCGAGCGTTAGCCGTCGGGCAGCCCCGGCGGGTTGCCGGAGGCGGACGCGCACCCGCGCATCGTTACCGTGCAGGTTAGACCGAAGGGGATTAGCGTGCTGGAAAGTATCGCTCGACTGGCTCTTCGCGCACCACGGCTGATCGTGGTCACGGCGCTGCTGGTGGCCGCCGGTGCCGCGGTGCTCGGCCTTCCGGTCACCGGCAGCCTTTCGGCGGGCGGCTTTCAGGACCCGACGTCTGAGTCAGCGCATGCCGCCGACCTGTTGTCCGCCAAGTTCGGCCGCGGCGACGTGCAGCTGCTCTTCGTGGTGACCTCGCAGGACGGCGCGCGAAGTCCCGCCGCTCGCGCGGTCGGCACCGAGATCGTCGAGCAGCTGAAGCATTCGCCTTTCGTCGGCGAGGTGATCTCGCCCTGGACCGTCCCCCCGTCCGCCGCGGCCGGGCTGGTGAGCAAAAGCGGCAAGTCCGGTCTGGTGATCGCCGGCATCAAGGGCGGGGGAAGCGGGGGCCAGAAGCACGCGGAGGCTCTGGCCAGACACCTTGTCGGCGATCACGGCGGCGTCAGCGTACAGGCCGGCGGCGCGATGGCCTACGTGGAAATCAACCATCAGTCCAAGCATGACCTACTGCTCTTCGAGACCTTTGCCATCCCGCTTAGCTTCCTGGTTTTGGTCTGGGTGTTCGGCGGCCTGGCGGCAGCCATGCTGCCGATCGCGGTGGGTATCGCCGCGGTGATCGGCGCGGTGGCGGTGCTGCGGGTCATCGCGTCCGCGACGCAGGTGTCGACGTTCGCGCTGAACCTCACCGTCGCCATGGGGCTGGCGCTGGCTATCGATTACACCCTGCTGATCGTCAGCAGATTCCGCGACGAACGGGCCGAGGGCGCCGCTTCCGACGACGCGCTGATCACCGCGATGGCCACCGCCGGGCGCACCGTGTTGTTCTCGGGGATGACGGTGGGCTTTTCGATCATCGCGCTGCTGCTTTTTCCGATGTACTTCCTCAAATCATTTGCGTTCGCCGGCATCGCCACGGTGACCCTCACCGTTACCGCCGCCCTACTGGTGACGCCGGCGCTCATCGTGCTCCTGGGCGACCGAATCGACGCTTTGGATCTGCGCCGGGCGGCCCGGCGGCTGTTGGGTCGCGCCGAGCCGGCCCCGCGTCCGGTGGAACGCTATTTCTGGTATCGCTGGACGAAGTTCGCCGTAAGCCACGCGGTTCTTCTCGGGGTGCCCGTGCTGGTGTTGCTGACGGTGCTTGGGGCCCCGTTTGTCGGCGCGCGGCTGGGCTATCCCGACGACCGGGTGCTGCCCCTCTCCTCGCCGGCCCGCCAGGTGGGCGATGAGCTTCGCCGCGATTTTGCCGCCGATCTGGCCGCCGCGGTTATCGCGGTCATCCCTGACGCCGCTGGTCTCACCCCCGGTCAACTGGACGGCTACGCGACGGCGCTGTCGCGGGTGCCCGACGTGGCGTCGGTGTCCGCGCCGGGAGGAACCTACGTCGACGGCGCCCGCGTGGGACCGCCATCCGCTCCCACAGCGATGTCGGGCGGCAGCGCGTTCGTCACGGTCACTAGCGCGGCGCCGTTGTTCTCGGCGGCATCCGATGCCCAACTTGACCGGCTGCACGCCATCCCCGGGCCCGCCGGGCGGCGGGTGCTGCTGACAGGGACGGCGCAGATCAACCGCGACAGCGCCGCAGCGATTAGCAGCCGCTTGCCGGCCGTGCTGGCGGTGATCGCGGCGATCACGTTCGTGCTGCTGTTCCTGCTGACCGGTAGCGTGATCCTTCCGGTAAAGGCGCTTGTGCTCAATGTGCTGTCGCTGACCGCGACGTTTGGCGCGCTGGTATGGGTATTCCAAGACGGGCACCTGGCCGGGTTGGGTACCACCAGGACCGGAACGTTGGTGGCTAATGTCCCGGTGTTGTTGTTCTGCATTGCCTTTGGCCTGTCGATGGACTACGAGGTTTTCCTGGTGTCCCGCATCCGGGAACACTGGCTGGCGCTACCCTTGGCCCGGCGAACGTCCGCCGACAACGACGAATGCATCGCTCTGGGTTTGGCGCGCGTCGGCCGGGTGGTCACGGCGGCCGCGCTGCTGATGTCGATTTCATTCGCGGTGCTCAGCGCTTCGAATGTGTCGATCATGCGGATGTTCGGTGTCGGTCTCACACTGGCGGTCCTGATGGACGCCACGCTGGTGCGGATGCTGTTAGTGCCGGCGTTCATGCATGTGCTGGGCCGGGCCAACTGGTGGGCTCCCAAGCCGCTGGCGGCGCTGGGCCGCAGCGTCAAGGCTCCTGCCTGAAAGCACCGAAAAGCCCGCCCTGGAGCTGGGTTCACCAGGATTGGCTGCCCCACGCCGGCAGGTACCGTGGATTGTCTGGTGTCAAAGGCTGGTGGTGGTTGCGCTTCGGATCGGCGGACGCTCGAACACAGGTGGGCAACATGCGGGTGGTGGTCACCGGCACCGCGGGAGATGTGGCCTCCTGCGTGGTCGATGAGTTATCGCGGCGAGGCAACGAGGTGTGGCACGACCGGCACTGGAGCGGGCCGCATCGTGGTCGGTGTGCGTGCGACGCTGTGGTACTCGTGGCAGCGGGTGCCGGCCGCACCGGTGACCGCGCCGCCGCCTTCGCCGCCGAGGTCGACGAGCTCCGTGCGGTGATCGGCGCCGCGGACCGCGGCGCAGTGCCCCGCATCGTGGTGATCTCATCGGCACCGGCCTCAAGGCCCACCGGCGATCGCGGGTGCGCCTGGGATTCGTTGTTGCGCAGCGAGAGTGCCAGGGCCAGCGCACTGTTGGCGCGGACGGCACACGTTATGGGCCGTGATACGGACGGCGCGGTTCGGCAGCGCTTCGCGGCCCCCATCGTTGTCGGGGTGAAGGGCCACCGAAACACCGTGCAGTTCATCCATCACGACGATCTGTCCCGCTTCATCGCCGACGCGGTGGAGCACCCGGAATGGACCGGTCAAGTAGACGTCGCTAACGCCGACGCTCTTCAACTTCGCGACGTGGCTGACATCTTGGGAAAGCCCTACATCGAACTCGACGCGACGCGATGGGCCCGCGCGGCGCGCTGGTTGAAAGCACCCCTTTTGGCGGCCACCCAGCCGCCGCTCGACACCACCCGGCTTGCCGAGCTCGGCTTTGCTCCGGTATGGACCAGCCGGGACTGTGTGGCCGACTTTCGGCTAGCCAACCGCGAGCATGTCTTCCTCGGCACCAGGAGGGTGGCCCTACCGTGGCGGCTGCCTTGGACGCCGACATCGCCGTCACGGCATGACGGGCCACACCGCCACCCCGCCAACGACAGTGGCGCCGGCGGCGAGTTCGACACCACCGTAGACCCGCAGTGGCCGGAATTCACCTGCGCCAATGTCGCCGAAGCATTCCCAGGGCCGATGACCCCGCTATCGCTGGAGCTGGCGATGGAGGCGATGCGCGCCACCGGAATCCTGGCCGCCCAAATCATGCAACTGACGGGGGCCATCCGCCGGGCGATGACCGAGGAGCATGTCGGCTGTTTCGGGCACAGCATCTACGTCAACCTCACGGTGTCACGCGTTCTCAGCGCAATGCTTCCCGGGGCCGATCCTGCGGCCTGGCGAGGCATACTGTTCGGGACCGCCTCCGGCATCGACGTTGGCGCGCCCCCCAAGATCAGCGCATGGGATATCGCCCGCCGGCTGCCGAAAATCGGCGTTCTCCTGGCAGCGGCTGGCCGGGAAACCCGCCGGATCGAGCGTGAGGCACGCCAGCGGCAGCGCGACGGCGCGTACTACTCGTCCTGCACCGACGTCGAGCTATATAGCCAATTACGTTGTGTCCGTGACGCAGTAGCCAACTCATGGGCGGTGGCCGCGCTCGGGTCAGCGGGAGTTGTTCCGGTCATGGCACTTATCGGGCGGCTAGGCGGCAAGCGTTTCGCCTTCCGGTTAAGGGGTGGTGCCGACAATTTGGCCAGCGCCGGGCTGATGCGCGGCGCGCACGAGTTGGGCAAACGTGCCCGCGCCGACGCGTCGATCGCCACGATCCTGCGGGAAACCGATGCCGCCCAGGCGTTACGGTTACTGCGCGTCAACCATCCGGAGTTCGCCGCGCGAGTGGACGCCGTTATCGCCGAGTGGGGCCACCGCGGACCCTACGAAACCGAGCTATCAAGCCCGGTGTTCGCTGACACACCAACGCGGTTGCTCGATATCGCCGCGAAACTCGCCGGCCTGCGCGAGCGGCCCGCGACACCGACGCCGTCGATGGGCCCGAGAATGCGCATTTTGGCACCCTTGGGCACCGCGTTCCAGCAGTCCCGGGAGCGGGCGCGAGACGCGGCCATGCGATATACGCACAATTACCGGCTGATCGCGCGCGAGCTTGGCTCACGGCTGGTCGCCCGCGGCATCATCGAGCAGCCCGGCGATGTCTGCTATCTGATCCGCGACGAGCTCATCCACCCCCCGGCCGATATCCGGGCCCGCATTTCGCGACGCAAAGCCGAGCGGATGCGGCTCGAGCAGTCGCGGCCACCGGCGTATTTTGTGCAGCGCTGGCAACCCCGCTGCGACACAACCGTGGAATTAAAGCCCGGAGAGTCATTGACCGGAATCCCGGTCTCGGCGGGCTTGGCCCAGGGACGCGCAAGGGTGCTGACGGCGAATTCGATCGACGATCTGCAGCCGGGCGAGGTGTTGGTGGCCGAGTCCACCGACACCGGCTGGACACCGTTTTTCAGCTATGCCGCGGCGGTGGTCGTCGACACCGGAGCTGAGATGTCGCACGCGGCGGTAGTGGCGCGGGAATTCGGGATTCCCTGCGTGGTGGGATCGACTGCCGCTAGCCGGGTGCTGCGCACCGGGCAGTTGGTCGAGGTCGATGGCTCAACTGGACGGGTCACCCGGATTACGTAGCACGGCGCGGGCATGGGGTTACCGCGCCTACTGGCCCAGTTCCTCGTCGAGGATAGCGAAAAGCTCCGTGTCGGTCGCTGATTGGATGTCTTGATCATCGGCGTGCCGATGGTCCTGACCATCGGTAGGCCTCAACGATGACAGCAGGGTCTCCAGCTGAGCGGCGATCTCCGATCGCTGTGCGGCGCTCCAGTCCGATTTGCCAGCAAGGGTTTTCAGATCATTGAGGATGGTGTGGATCTTCGTCATCCGGGTTTCACCGCCGTCGACGGAGCTGTCGATTCTGCTGTGCAGGTGCTCGGCGAGGCTGGCGGGTGTGGGGTAGTCGAAGATGAGGGTGGGGGACAAGGGGAGCCCGGTGGCGGTTTTGAGGCGGTTGCGAAGTTCGATGGCGCTTAGCGAGTCAAAGCCGAGGTCTTGGAAGGCCCGGGTGGCGTCGATGTCGGTGGGGTCGGGGCGGCCGAGCACCGCGGCGATGTGCGAGCGCACCAGATCCAGCAGCAGTTGGTGTTGCTGGTCGGTGGAAAGCCCGCGCAGACGCTGGACCAGGGTGGATCTCGCCGCCGCGGCGTCAGGGGCGAGCACCGCGCGGCGGGGCCGGCGGATCAGCTCGTTGAACAAGGGCGGCAGCAGGGCGCTGTGGGTGGGGTCGGTCAGGGCGGTGGCGTCTAGGCGGGCGGCCACCACGGTGGGGTGGCCCAGGGCGAGCGCGGCGTCGCACAACTCCACGGCCTGCTCGGCGCTCATGGGGAGCAGCCCGCCGCGCTGCATGCGGGCCAGATCGCGCTCCCGCAGCCGCCCGGTCAGCGCGCTGGGCCGCTCCCAAAGCCCCCACGCCAGCGACAGGCCCACCAGCCCGCTTGCGCGCCGGTGGGTGGCCAACGCATCCAAAAACGTGTTGGCCGCAGCGTAATTGGCCTGCCCGGGGGAGCCGATGGTGCCGGCCACCGACGAGCACAGCACAAACATCCCCAGATCCCGATCCCGGGTCAGCTCATGCAGATGCCAGGCCCCATCCACTTTGGCGCGCAACACCACGTCTAACTGCTCGGCTGTCAGCGAGGTGACCAGCGCGTCATCGAGCACCCCGGCGGCATGGATCACCCCCGTCAACTTCGGCAACCCGGCCACCAACCGCGCCAGCGCGTCCCGATCGGCCACATCGCAAGACACCACCCGGACCCGCGCCCCCGCCTTGGCCAGCTGGGCCACCACCTCGGCCGCCCCCGCGGCGCGCTGCCCAGCGCGGCTGGCCAACACCACATCGCGCACCCCATAACGGGTGACCACATGCCGCGCCAGCACCCCACCCACCAACCCCGTGCCACCCGTCACCAACACCGTGCCCGCGGCCAGTGCGGCGGGCATCGTTAGAACGACTTTGCCAATATGGCGCGCTTGGCTGACAAAGCGGAACGCCTCCGGGGCGCACCGCACATCCCAGACGGTCATGGGCAGTCGATGTAGGGCGCGCGTGTCGAACAGCCGCATCAACTCGGTCAGCATCTGCTCGATGCGCTGCGGACCGGCCTGCGCCAGATCGAACGCCTGATAACGCACGCCGGGATGTTGCTGGGCGATCATCTGTGCGTCACGGATATCGGTCTTGCCCATGTCGATAAAACACCCGCCGCGCGGCAGCAGCCGCAGCGAGGCATCAACGAAATCACCAGCCAGCGAGTTCAATACCACGTCCACACCACGTCCCCGGGTGGTGCTTAGGAATTTCTTCTCGAACTCCAGCGTGCGTGAGTCGGCGATATGGTCTTCGTCAAAGCCCATGCGCCGTAAGGTATCCCATTTGCCAACGCTAGCAGTTGCGAAAACCTCTGCGCCCCAATGGCGGGCCAGCTGCACGGCGGCCATACCCACTCCTCCGGTGGCGGCGTGCACCAGTATCGACTGACCGGGACGGATCGCCGCCAGATCCCGCAACGCGTAATAGGCCGTCAAGAACACCACGGGCACGCTGGCTGCCTGGGCAAACGACCAACCCAGCGGAATCGGGACGATCGCGCGGCGATCAACGACCGTCATCGAGGCCGCCGGGCCGAGCAACCCCATCACCCGATCACCGACCGCGACGCCGCTAACACCCGGGCCCAGCTCGACGACCACCCCAGCGCCCTCTGCGCCGAGCACCGCGGGCCCTGGATAGACCCCCAGGGCCACCAAAACATCCCGGAAGTTGAGCCCGACGGCCTGGACCGCCACCCGCAGCTGCCCGGCCTGCAGCGGGGCTTGGCCTTCCGGATGGGGCTCTAAAGTCAAGTCCTCGAACGTCCCCCCACCGCCGGTGTTCAACCGCCAGGCCGATTCGCCGGCAGGAAGGCGCAGCACGGGCTCGGTGGTGGCTGGCGCGAGCCGCGCGGCGTAGGTGGCGCCGGCGCGGATCAGCAGCTGGGGTTCACCGGTTGCGGCCAGGGCGGCAGCGTCGATGGGGGTGTCGCTGTCGACGAGCATGATCCGGCCGGGGTGTTCGCTTTGCGCTGACCGCACTAACCCCCAGACCGCGGCCCCGGCCAGGTCGGTGACGTCTTCGCCGGCCAGTGCCACCGCCCCGCGGGTCAGCACCACCAGCGTGCCGGCCCGGTCGCCGGCCAGCCAGGATTGCAGCACCTCGAGGGCGCGGTGAGTGGCCGCATAGACCGAAGACAGCGTGCCGTGCTGCTCAGCAGGTTCGGGCTTCCAGACCACCACGGCGTTCTCCGTGCCCCCGGGGCGCTCCCCGGCCCCGCAATGGGGGTTCCGGGTTTCCCAGGAGATCACCCGGGGGTCATCGGTGCTGGGGCCGGGCAGTGTGATCGGTGACCAGGTGAGTTCCATGAGCCCTAGGCCAGCGTTACCGCTGGCCCCGGCCGAGACCGCGGCCTGCAGTTGCTCGGCCGTGACCGGGCGGACCAGCAGTGAGCGCACCGACAGTACGGGTTGGCCGGTGGTGTCGGCCAATTCAACCGAGACGGCGTCCTCGTCGGCGGCGGCGGCGATGCGCACCCGCACCCGCGACGCACCGGCGGCGTGCAGCGATACTCCCTGCCAGCAAAACGATAACGCGGTCTGCTGGGCGTCGCCGATGCTCAAGATGCCCGCGTGCAACGCCGCGTCCAGCAGTGCGGGGTGAATGCCCACGCCGCTGGTTTGGACGCCGTCGGGGACGGCGGCTTCGGCGAAGATCTCCAGCCCGCGCCGCCACATCTTTTGCAGCCCCTGAAACGCCGGGCCGTAGTGGTAGCCTTGCCCGGCCAGGCGGTGATAGGCATCGGACACGTCCACGGGTATGGAATCGGGTGGGGGCCAAGTCGTCATCTGGGCTGCCGGTTGCGTGACGCCGGTGCCGAGCATGCCTTCGGCGTGCAGCACCCAGTGCGCGTCGGGTCGGCAGTCGCGCGAATATATCGACACTGTCCGCTGGCCGGAGTGGCCCGCGGCACCCACGATCACCTGAAGCTGTACCGCGCCGTCGTGGGATATGGGAAGCGGTGTCTGCAGCATCAATTCCTGCACCACCGTGCAGCCGACTTCGTCAGCGGCGCGAATCGCCATCTCCACGAAAGCGGCCCCCGGCAACATGGCCATTCCGGCCACCACGTGATCGGCCAGCCACGGGTGCGAGGACACCGCGAGTCGGCCGGTGAGCACCACCGCGCCGGAGTCGGGCCGCTGCACCACCGCACCCAACAACGCGTGGGCGCTGGTTTCGAGCCCTAACCCGGCCGCGTCGGCGCCCACCTCCTCCCTGCTGGGCAGCCAAAATCGCTTCCGCTCAAAAGGATACGTCGGCAGTTCGACAAACCTTGCCTTAGGCAGCAGGCCGCGCCAATCGACTGCCATGCCGGCGACGAACGCCTGCGCCGCCGAGGTGGCAAATCGTTGCATCCCGCCGTCGTTGCGCCCCAGCGATGGGATCACCACCGGGTTGCCGGCTGCGCTTTCGCTGCTGGCGGCGAACGTCATCGCAATATCGGTGAGCAACACCGGATGCGAGCTGGATTCGACAAACACCCCATAGCCCTGCCGGGCAGCGGCGCGCACCGCTGCCTCGAACTGCACCGGCTTGCGGATGCTCTGATACCAGTAGGCGGCATCTAAGCCGGCGGTATCGACCAGCTCGCCGGTCAACGTGGAGAAGAACTCGATCGTCGAGGACCGCGGCTCAATTCCGGCCAGCACCCTGATCAGGTCGTCACGGATGGCCTCTACCTGCGCGGAATGCGATGCATAGTCAACCTCGATGCGGCGTGCCCGCAGGCCCCGGTCAGAGCAGCGCTGGACGAGTTCATCCAGCGCGCTCACCGTGCCGGAGACCACCAGCGACGAAGGTCCGTTGCGCGCAGCGACGCTGATCCGGCCGTCGAATGGTGCCAATACCTCTCGGGCGCGTTCGGCATCACACGCCAGAGAAACCATGCCACCGTCACCGGGCAGTGCCGCCAAAAGTTTACTGCGCATGGTGACTATCCGTGCGGCATCGCGCAGCGACAACGCACCCGCCACGTAGGCGGCAGCAATTTCGCCCTGAGAGTGACCGATCACCGCATCCGGGCGCACCCCAACGGACTTCCACATTTCGGCGAGCGCCACCATTACCGCGAACAGCGCCGGTTGCACCACGTCGACGCGATCCATGCCAGGGGCTCCTGGCCGGCCGTGCAGCACCTCGGTCAGCGACCAGTCGACGAATTCTGCGAAAGCCTCAGCGCATGCATCGATTTGCTTAGCGAAAACCGGTGCAGCATTTAGCAATTCGACGCCCATTCCCACCCATTGTGAACCCTGGCCGGGAAATACGATGACGGTCTTGCCTACTGGTTGCGCACGACCCACTATCACATCGGACTGCGCCCGGCCGGACGATAACTCTGCTAACCCTGTCAGCAGTTGTTTCCGCTCGGCGCCAACCAGCACCGCCCGATGCTCGAATGCTGACCGCCTCGCTAGCGACACCGCGACATCGGCAACGCCCAACCGCTCATGGGCTCGCAGAAAAGCCGACAATCGGCTCGCCTGATGGGCCAGCGCCGTCGGTGTCCTGCCCGATAACACCCACGGCACCACGGGCCACCTCACACCACAATCGCTGACGTCTCCGTTACTTTCAGGGTCGTCGGGGGCCTGCTCTAAGATCACGTGGGCGTTGGTGCCGGAAATTCCAAACGAGGACACCCCCGCCCGGCGTGCTCGGCCCTCTCCCGGCCACGGCTGGGTCCGGGTCAAAAGCCGCACCGAGCCCGCGGACCAATCCACGTGCGGGCTGGGTGTATCGACGTGCAACGTCTTGGGCATCAACCCGTGACGCATCGCCTGCACCATCTTGATCACCCCGGCCACGCCCGCGGCCGCGGAGGTGTGACCTATGTTCGACTTGATCGAGCCCAACCACAGCGGCACGGCGCGGTTGTGCCCGTAGGTTGCCAACAGTGCTTGGGCCTCAATCGGATCACCCAACGTCGTGCCGGTGCCGTGTCCCTCCACCACGTCCACGTCGGCGGCGCTGAGTCCGGCGTTTGTCAACGCCGCCCGAATCACTCGCTGCTGGGAGGGCCCGTTGGGTGCTGTCAATCCATTGGACGCCCCATCCTGGTTGACCGCCGACCCGCGCACCAGCGCCAAGACCGGATGACCTAAGCGTTGGGCATCCGAAAGCCGTTCCAGCACGACGACTCCCGCCCCCTCCGAGAACCCGGTGCCGTCGGCGGCCGCCGAAAACGCCTTGCACCGCCCGTCGCCGGCCAGCCCCCGATGCCGGCTCAACTCGATGAAGACCGCCGGGGTCGCCATCACCGTGACTCCGCCGGCCAGGGCCAAGTCGCACTCACCCGAGCGCAGCGATTGCACCGCCAGATGCAGCGCTACCAGCGAGGACGAACACGCCGTATCCACCGACACCGCCGGGCCCTCCAGCCCCAGGACGTAGGCTATCCGGCCCGAGGCCACGCTCGAGGTCGCGCCCGTTAGCCGCAGGCCCTCCACCTCTGTCGCGCCGCGGCCCAGAAACGCGTAATCGGAATCCATGATTCCGATGAACACCGCTGTTGCCGAGCCCCGCAACGAATTCGGGTCCACTCCTGCCCGCTCCAGCGCCTCCCAGGACACCTCCAACATCAACCGCTGCTGCGGGTCCATCGCCAGCGCCTCACGCGGGGTGATGCCGAAAAACCCGGCGTCAAAACCTGTTACATCGTCCAAAAATCCGCCATAGCGGGTATAGGACTTACCCACCGCGTCGGGGTCTGGATCATACAGGGTATCCACATCCCAGCCCCGATCGCGGGGGAATTCCGATATCACATCACGACCTTCGGCCACCACCTCCCAGAGGTCCTCCGGCGAATTCACCCCACCCGGAAACCGGCACCCCATCCCCACAATCGCGATCGGCGCAGACGAACGCGAGATGAGGGCATGATTCTGCTCCCTCAGCCGCTCAAGTTGTGTCAGCGCCTTTTGCAGGGCTTTGGTTGCCATGGCAAGTTGGCTGTTCATCGCTGCGGCGGTTCCTCAGTCCTCGGTGCCCAGGGCAATGTTCACTAGTTCGTCGAGGCTCATGTCCGAGATGGCGGCTTTGTCGCTGCTGTGAGCCGTCTCGGGTCCGCGACCAGCCATGCGAAGCAAGATGTCGAGGACACCTTCCTCGCGAAGTCGCTGCACCGGAATGGATGCAACCAGCCGCTGGATTTCGGCGTCGCGGGCGTCGTCGGCGGCCCCGGAGTCCTCGCCGCCGACGAGTTGCCGCCCGATGTGCTCGGCGAGGCTGGCGGGTGTGGGGTAGTCGAAGATGAGGGTGGGGGACAAGGGGAGCCCGGTGGCGGTTTTGAGGCGGTTGCGAAGTTCGATGGCGCTTAGCGAGTCAAAGCCGAGGTCTTGGAAGGCCCGGGTGGCGTCGATGTCGGTGGGGTCGGGGCGGCCGAGCACCGCGGCGATGTGCGAGCGCACCAGATCCAGCAGCAGTTGGTGTTGCTGGTCGGTGGAAAGCCCGCGCAGACGCTGGACCAGGGTGGATCTCGCCGCCGCGGCGTCAGGGGCGAGCACCGCGCGGCGGGGCCGGCGGATCAGCTCGTTGAACAAGGGCGGCAGCAGGGCGCTGTGGGTGGGGTCGGTCAGGGCGGTGGCGTCTAGGCGGGCGGCCACCACGGTGGGGTGGCCCAGGGCGAGCGCGGCGTCGCACAACTCCACGGCCTGCTCGGCGCTCATGGGGAGCAGCCCGCCGCGCTGCATGCGGGCCAGATCGCGCTCCCGCAGCCGCCCGGTCAGCGCGCTGGGCCGCTCCCAAAGCCCCCACGCCAGCGACAGGCCCACCAGCCCGCTTGCGCGCCGGTGGGTGGCCAACGCATCCAAAAACGTGTTGGCCGCAGCGTAATTGGCCTGCCCGGGGGAGCCGATGGTGCCGGCCACCGACGAGCACAGCACAAACATCCCCAGATCCCGATCCCGGGTCAGCTCATGCAGATGCCAGGCCCCATCCACTTTGGCGCGCAACACCACGTCTAACTGCTCGGCTGTCAGCGAGGTGACCAGCGCGTCATCGAGCACCCCGGCGGCATGGATCACCCCCGTCAACTTCGGCAACCCGGCCACCAACCGCGCCAGCGCGTCCCGATCGGCCACATCGCAAGACACCACCCGGACCCGCGCCCCCGCCTTGGCCAGCTGGGCCACCACCTCGGCCGCCCCCGCGGCGCGCTGCCCAGCGCGGCTGGCCAACACCACATCGCGCACCCCATAACGGGTGACCACATGCCGGGCCAGCACCCCACCCACCAACCCCGTGCCACCCGTCACCAACACCGTGCCCGCCGGATCGCACACCGCCACCCCAGCGGTAGTGGCGTCTTCCGGCGTGGACTCCGAAGACGCCGGGACGGTGTGGGTGATTGCGGGGACGAGCCGAGCGGCGTAAATGGTGCCGCCGCGGATCAGCAGCTGGGGCTCACCGGTTGCGGCCAGGGCGGCCCGCGCCCCCGCCGGGCCGGGCGTGTCGAGGTCGGCGAGCACGATGCGGCCGGGATGCTCGGTTTGCGCCGAGCGCACCAGCCCCCACACCGCGGCCCCCGCCAAATCGGTGACATCCTCACCGGGTAAGGCCACCGCCCCGTGGGTGAGCACCACCAGCACCCCCTCGTGGTGGTCGGCCAGCCAGCACTGCAGCGCCGCGAGCACCTGATGGGTGCGCTCATAGACCCCGCCCAGCCCCTCGGCGGGCGGGCAGTCAACCACCTCGAACGCCACCGCGCCCGCGCTGCCGGCCGGCGGGGCCGGTGACCAGCGCAGCTCAAAAAGCCGATCCGGGCCCGCGGCCGACACCGCCGCCCGCAGCTGCTCTTCGGTGATGGGGCGGGCCCGCAGCGCCCCCACCGACAGCACCGGCAACCCCAGCTCGTCGGCGAGCTCCACGCTGACCGCCCAGGGACCCACCGGGGCCAGCCGCGCGCGCACCGCGGTGGCGCCCGCGGCGTGCAGGCACACCCCCTGCCAGGAAAACGGCACCACGACCGGCGCGTCGCCACCGGCCAGCAGCAGCGCATGCAGCGCGGCATCCAGCAGCGCCGGATGGATCCCAAACCCCTCGGCCCCCCCGGCCGCCTCCGGCAACCGCACCTCGGCGAACAGCTCCTCCCCGCGGCGCCACAGCGCGCGCAGCCCCCGAAACGCCGCCCCATACCCATAGCCACGCCCCGCCAACCGCGCATAGCCCTCGGCGAGATCCACCGCGACCGCCCCCGGGGGCGGCCAGGCCGACACCAGCTCCCCCGGGCGCCGCCCCCGGGGGCTTAGCAGCCCCTCGGCATGACACACCCACCCCGCCTCGGGGCGCTCCCGGGAAAACACCGCCACCCGCCGCTGACCACCCTCCCCGGGGGCCCCCACCAGCACCTGCAGCCCCACCGCGCCCGACTCCGGCACCCGCAACGGGGCGCGCACCGTCAACTCCTCCACCACCGGGCAGCCCACCTCATCCCCGGCGCGCACCGCCAACTCCACAAACCCCGCCCCCGGAAACACCCCCACACCAAAAACACGGTGATCCCCCAGCCAGGGCTGCCCACCCGGCCCCACCCGGCCCGTCAACACCACCGCACCCCCCTCGGGCACCTCGACCACCGCGCCCAACAGCGCATGCCCGCCCGCCTTTAGCCCCAACCCCGCCGCATCACCCCCGCCGCGCTCAGCAGACAACCAAAACCGCCGCCGCTCAAACGCATACGTCGGCAGCCCCACCAACCCCCCACCGGGCAGCACCGCCCGCCAATTCACCCCCACCCCCGCCACAAACCCCTGCGCCGCCGAGGCCAAAAACCGCCCCCACCCCCCGTCGTGGCGGCCCAAGGTGGGCAGCACCACCACCGCGCCGGCGCCGCCCAGGCAGTCAGCGGCGGTCTCTTCGATCCCGCTGATCAAGCCCGGATGCGGGCTGGATTCGATAAACCTGCGATAGCCCTGCGCGCACGCGCTGCGCACCGCGGCCTCAAACTGCACGCTTTGACGCAGGTTGCGATACCAGTAGGCGGCGTCTAACCCGGCGGTGTCTAACGCCGCGCCGGTGACGGTGGAAAAAAACACCGTCCGCGACGAGCGCGCCTCAATGCCCGCCAACAGCTCCCCAAGCCGCCCGGCGATGGCCTCCACCGCCGCGGAATGCGCCGCGTAGTCCACCTCGATGCGCCGGGCCCGCACCTGGCGGGCCGCGCAGCCCCCCAGCAGCTCCTCTAGCGCCTCGGCCTGCCCGGAGACCACCACCGCCGAGGGCCCATTGACCGCGGCGATACCCACCCGCCCCCCCAGCGGGGCCAGCAGCTCACGGGCCCGCTCGACGCCGCACGCCAACGCGGCCATGCCCCCCGGCCCGGATAACTCCCGCAACAACTGGCTGCGCGCCGTGACCACCCGCGCCGCATCCCGCAGCGACAACCCACCGGCCACATACGCGGCGGCGATCTCCCCCTGGGAATGCCCGATCACCGCATCCGGGCGCACCCCGATCGACTCCCACAACCCCGCCAGCGCCACCATCACCGCAAACAGCGCCGGCTGCACCACATCCACCCGATCCAGCCCCGGCGCCCCCGGCGCCCCCCGCAGCACCTCAAGCAGCGACCAATCGACGAACTCCCCGAAAGCCCGCGCGCATTCCTCCAGCCGCTCCGCGAAAACCGGGGCGCACTCCAGCAACTCCACCCCCATGCCCAGCCATTGGCAGCCCTGGCCGGGAAACACAAACACCGTCTTGCCCGCGGGCCCCGCGGCGCCGCTGATCACCCCCGGGCCCAGATCCCCGCCGGCCAGCCCCGCCAACCCGCCCAGCAGCGCCTCCCGATCGGCGCCGAGCACCACCGCGCGCCGCTCAAACACCGAGCGCCCCGCCAGCGACCAGCCCACATCCAGCGGATCCAGCTCCGGGTGCGCGGCCACAAACCCCCCCACCCGCGCCGCCTGGGCGCAAAGCGCCCCCTGGGTCTTCGCCGACACCACCCACGCCAGCACCGGCGGGCGCCACGGCGCCGGCGGGCGCGCCGGCGCCGGCGGGGCCTCCTGGAGGATCACATGCGCATTGGTGCCGCTAATCCCAAACGAGGACACCCCCGCCCGGCGCACCCGCCCCCCCGCCGGCCACGCCCGGCCCTCGGTCAACAACTCCACCCGCCCCGCCGACCAATCCACATGCGGGCTAGGCGCATCCACATGCAACGTCGCCGGCAGCCACCCATGGTGCAACGCCAACACCATCTTCATCACCCCCGCCACCCCCGCGGCCGCCTGGGTATGACCCATATTCGACTTGATCGACCCCAGCCACAACGGCTCCGCGGACTCCCCCCGATCCCGCCCATAGGTCGCCAACAACGCTTGCGCCTCAATCGGATCCCCCAACGTGGTGCCGGTGCCATGCCCCTCCACCACGGCCACGTCGGCCCCCGACAACCCCGCACCGGCCAACGCCGCGCGCACCACCCGCTGCTGCGACGGCCCATTAGGGGCGGTCAACCCATTAGAGGCCCCATCCTGATTGACCGCCGACCCAGCCACCACCGCCAACACCGGATGCCCCAGCCGCCGCGCATCCGACAACCGCTCCACCACCAGCATCCCCCCACCCTCGGAAAACCCCGCCCCGTCGGCCGCGGCGGCGAACGCCTTGCACCGCCCGTCCGGCGCCAACCCCCGCTGCCGGCTCAGCTCGACGAAAATCGCCGGGGTCGCGATCACCGTCGCCCCTCCCGCCAGGGCGAGGTCGCATTCACCGGAGCGCAGCGAGGCCACCGCCATATGCAGCGCCACCAGCGAGGACGAGCAGGCGGTATCCACCGACACCGCCGGGCCCTCCAACCCCAGCACATAGGCCACCCGGCCCGAGGCCACGCTGGAGGTCGTGCCGGTCAGGCGAAACCCCTCTAGGCTCGCCGAATCTTGGCCCGCCAGGCCGTAATAGGAGCCCATGATCCCCAGGAACACCCCGGTGGCGCTGCCCCGCAGCGATGTGGGGTCAATCCCGGCCCGCTCCAACGCCTCCCACGACAACTCCAAAACCAGCCGTTGTTGCGGATCCATCGCGAGCGCCTCGGCCGGCGACACCCCGAAAAAGGCGGCGTCAAAACCCGCGACGTCATCGACAAACCCCCCGTGGCGGGTGTAGGACGTGCCGCGCGCATCGGGATCCGGATCAAACAATCCCTCGACGTCCCAGCCCCGATCCCGCGGGAAATCCGACACCACGTCACGGCCCTCGACCAGCATCTCCCACAAGTCGTCCGGGGAATTCACCCCACCCGGGAACCGGCACGCCATCCCGATAATGGCGACCGGTTGTGAAGATTTTGCTTCTAACTCGGCGAGGCGTCGCCGTGTCCGGCGTAGATCGATGGTGAGGCGCTTGAGGTAATCAAGGTGCTTGGTGGTCTCTGGCATATGTAGTCCCCGCAGCGGGCAGGAGCCCTTCAAAAGTGCTTCAAAAGTCCTTCGCGGGCCCGTTCAAGAGCCCCTTCGCGCGGTGCGTAGGTAGATCGCCCGACCGTTGTTCCGCTCGCTTGCGCTCAAGAGTCTAGACGGCCTGCCAACCTGCCCTGGATCCGGCCGCTGCTGGGACATCTGCCGGGCGGCCCAGCACCGGGCCGTGCCGGTGCACCGCAAGACCGGACCGGGCCGGTTACCGGTTCTCAGCTCGGGCCGGGAAGTCGCAGCACCAGCCGCACCCCGCCGAGGGGGCTGTCCTCCAACGACGCCGTCCCGCCATGCAATTGGGCTTGCTGGGCCACCAACGCCAACCCCAGGCCCGAGCCGGAGTGCGAGGCCGTGGAGCCGCGGGAGAACCGCTTGAACACCATCTCGCGTTCCTCCTCGGGCACCCCGATGCCGTTGTCGTCGATGGCGATTTCCACCCCGGCGCGGGAACTGACCGCCGACAGCTGCACGTGGGTGGCGCCGCCGTGTTTCGCGGCGTTGGCGATGGCGTTGTCGACGGCGAGCCGCAATCCCGCGGGCAATCCCACGATGATGCAGGTCGGCGACGGCGCCAGTGAGACGTTGAGTTCGGGGTAGACCCGCATTGCGTCGTGAGCGGCGCGGTCCAAAAGCTCGGTGATGTCGACCGGCACATGATCCTCGGATGTCGACAGCTCACCCTGCGCGAGCCGCTCGAGCGCGCTGAGCGTGGCCTCGATCCGCGACTGGGTGCGAATCACGTCGTGCAGCACCTCTTTTCGCTGCTCATCGGGCAGCTCCAGGGTGGCCAGCACCTCCAGATTGGTGCGCATGGCGGTGAGCGGGGTGCGCAGCTCGTGCGCGGACACCGAGGCGAAGTCGCGCGCCGAGGCCAGCGCTTCCTTGGTGCGGTTTTGCTCTTTCCAGATGCGCTGCAGCATGCCCCGCATCGCCTCGCCGATCTCGACGGCCTCGGTGGCGCCGCGCACCTCGATCTCGGGCGCTTCGCCGCCGACTTCGATCGATCGGGTTTGCTGCGCGAGCCGTTTGAGCGGGCGTACCGCGAAGGCGGCCAGCAACCAGCCAAACACCGCGGCCGCGCCGATCGCGAGCGCGCAGATCAGGATTACCCGGCGATGCTGGTCGTTGGTTTCCTTGATGGTCTCGTCGTAGGTGGCGCCGACTTCCACCGACATCGGTCCCGGCCCGGGAATGTCGACGGTGCGCACCCGGTAGCGCTTGCCGTCGACATAGGTGTCGGCATAACCGGGAGGCAGCCGCGGCAGCGTGACCTTTGAATTGGATGTGACCTGATCGCCCTTGCGCACGGTGATGACGGCGCCCCGGTCGCTGGAGGATTTGGGCACCTCGCCGAGGCTGATGAACGGGATCGCGAAACCCGCCGCCTCGTCCAGGCGCCGGTCCAGCCAATACAGCCGGTCCTTGGTGATGCCGAACCAAACGTTGATGCCGACGATGAGCACCGCGATCGCCGTGCCCACGGCCACCGCCAGCCCCACCCGGGTGCGCAGCGACGGCGTGCGGGCGAAGATCCGCGATAGCAGGCTCATGGCTCGGCGCTCATCTGTTTCCCATCACTGCAGGCGCAGGACGAACCCCACTCCACGAACGGTGTGCAGCAGCCGCGGCGCGCCTCCGGCCTCGAGCTTGCGGCGCAGATACCCAATGAACACATCCACGACATTGGTGTCGGCCGCGAAATCATAACCCCACACCAGCTCCAGCAGCTGTGCTCGCGAGAGCACCGCCGCCTTGTGCTCGGCCAGCACCGCGAGCAGGTCGAACTCGCGCTTTGTCAGCTCGACGTCGACCCCGTTGACGCGGGCCCGCCGACCGGGAATGTCCACCTCCAGCGGGCCCACCGTGATGGTCTCCGAGGAGGACGTTGCCGTCGACCCGCGCCGGCGCAGCAGGGCCCGCACCCGCGCCACCAGCTCGGCCAGCACAAACGGTTTGACCAGGTAATCGTCGGCCCCAGCCTCCAGGCCCATCACCCGGTCGT
Source organism: Mycobacterium sp. SM1 (assembly GCF_018361265.1). Lineage (GTDB taxonomy): Bacteria > Actinomycetota > Actinomycetes > Mycobacteriales > Mycobacteriaceae > Mycobacterium. The sequence goes on along the minus strand of NZ_JAFLNH010000001.1, from coordinate 702,858 downwards.
CGACCGAGCTGCGGGCACTGAGCACGCACACCGGGACGTCATTGTCCATCGCGCGCAACGCGGTGACGACGCTGACGCCATCCAGCACCGGCATGTTGATGTCGAGCACGATCGCGTCCGGGCGGGTCTCGGTCGCACTGCGCAGCGCCTCGGCGCCGTCGGCGGCCGTCGACACCTCGAATCCGGACAGCCGCAGTCCGCGTTCCAGCGATGCCAGCACATCGGAGTCATCGTCGACAACCAACACGCGAGGCGAAGTCCCACCACTGTCCATGCAGCCTATCTTGCCTGATTGGCGCACATAGCGGTGGGAAGATCACCCGCCGGGTCGTCTGGCGCCCGGCTGGGCGTCGCCCGCCCGTTGCCGTCCCCAGCTGGCGCAAGCTCCCCCGAATGACCCATAATTAGCACTCGTTAGCGGAGAGTGCTAACTCGTGTGCTCGAGAGACTCGAGAGAAAGGATGAATTGGCGATGCGCGCCGGCGATTTCATCTCCGTGGTGTGCGACCCGCTGCGGATCGTGCTCGTCGTGCCCCCCTATTTCGATGTTCCCCCGAACGGGTATGGCGGCGTCGAAGCGGTGGTGGCCGATCTTGCCGACGCGCTCGTCGCGCGCGGTCATGACGTCACCGTGCTCGGCGCGGGCACATCCGGCACCGCGGCGCGCTTTGTCGCGTTGTGGGATCGGACCGTTCCGGATCGGCTGGGCGAGCCCTATCCCGAGGTGATGCACGCGCTAAAAGTCCGCCGCGCCATCGCCCGGATCGCCGCCACCGACGGGATCGACGTCATCCACGACCACACCTTCGCCGGCGCGCTGAACGCGCCGTCGTATCACCGTCTCGGGTTGCCGACGGTGGTGACGGTGCATGGCCCGATCGACGAGGACCTGTACCCGTACTACCGTGAGCTCGCCGACGACGTCGGGCTGGTCGCCATCAGCGATCGCCAGCAGGAATTGGCCCCGGACCTGAACTGGATTGGCCGCGTGCACAATGCGCTGCGGGTAGAGGAGTGGCCGTTTCAGGCCCAAAAGGGTGACTACGCCCTGTTTTTGGGCCGTTTCGCGCCCTACAAGGGGGCCCATCTGGCGGTGCAGGCCGCGCACGAGGCCGGTATCCGGCTGGTGCTGGCGGGCAAATGCACCGAGCCGGCGGAGAAAGCGTACTTCGAGGAATGCGTGCGCCCGCTACTCACCGAAAACGATCATGTGTTCGGGGTTGCGGATGCCGTCAGCAAGCGCAGACTATTGGCGGACGCGCAATGCCTGCTGTTCCCGGTTCAATGGGAGGAGCCGTTCGGGATAGTGATGATCGAGGCGATGGCTTGCGGCACACCCGTGGTGGCACTGCGCGGTGGCGCGGTTCCCGAAGTGGTCGTCGACGGGGTGACCGGGCTGATCTGCGAGGAGCCGGCCGAGTTGCCCGCGGCGATCGAGCGGTCCCGTGAGCTGGACGCGGCCGCCTGCCGACGGCACGTCGCGGCCAACTTTAGTGTGGCGCAGCTAGGTTCCGGATACGAAAGGATCTACCAGCAGGTGGCCGGTTCCCGCACCATGCCCAGCGCGCGCCCGGCCGCGGCGCGCGGGGGATTCTCCGACGAGGAAAGCCGGCGAGCCACCGCGTGACATTCCCGGCGGCGTTCAACAGTGGCGCACCGACCCGGATCGGGTCGGGCACCGAGACGGTGACGCTGGTGGAAGGCGCGACATTCTGCCTGTCGGACCTGTACGGCGATATGCATGTCGGCCGATCGCATGGGCTGTTCTTCCGGGACGCCCGGGTGTTGTCACGCTGGGAGCTGCGCGTCGACGGCCAAGTGGCCGAATCGTTGTCGGTGGAGTCCACCGAGGCGTTCGCCGCGCAGTTCATCCTGCGCCGGGCACCGCGTCCCGGGCGGATCGACAGCACCCTGCTGGTGGTCCGGGAGCGGCTCATCGCCGACGGGCTGCGAGAAACCATCTCGCTGCACAATCTCGACAAAGAAAGCACCGTGGTCTCCCTCGAACTGCACGTCGATGCCGACTTCGCCGACCTGTTCGCGGTCAAGGAGGGACGTGCTCCGTTGGGCGGCGCGGACATGTCGGTGGCCGACGGGGAGCTGGTGCTGGATGAGCGGGGAGAGCAGCTGCGCGGTCTGACGGTGACCGCGACCGGGGATCCGCTGGTGCTGCCGGGGTGGTTGAGCTGGCGGGTGGTGGTCCCTCCCGGCGAGCGCTGGCAAACCGAGATAGTCGCACAGCCGACGTGGGCGAAAAAGAAGATCGGTACCCGTTTCCGCCGCGGCGAGGAGGTGGGGGCGAGCGCGCCGGCCCGCAAGATCGAAGCGTGGCGCGACACCGCGACCAATGTCGAAACCGACCACCCGGTGTTGGCGCAGGTGCTGCGCCAGACCGAAAGCGACCTGGGGGCGCTGCTCATGCACGACGAGAGTGGTCACGGGAGGCGTTTCGTGGCCGCCGGCGCACCGTGGTTCATGACGCTTTTCGGCCGCGACAGCTTGCTGACTGCTTGGATGGCGCTGCCGCTGAATGTGGGACTCGCGGTTGGCACCCTGCAGCAGCTGGCGTCCGAGCAGGGACGGCGGGTCGACCCCATCACCGAGGAACAGCCGGGCCGGATCATGCATGAGATTCGCCGCGGCCCGGCCAGCGACGACGTGCTGGGCGGTGGCGGGCGCTACTACGGCTCGGTCGACGCTACGCCGTTGTTCGTGATGCTGCTCGGCGAGTGCTGGCGGTGGGGGGCCAGCCAAGCGACGGTGCGGGCGCTGCTGCCGGCGGCCGACGCCGCGGTGGCGTGGATGGAGCAGTACGGCGACCGCGACGGCGACGGCTTCGTCGAATACCAGCGAGCGACCGACCGAGGACTGATCAACCAGGGCTGGAAGGACAGCTTCAACGGCATCAACGACGCCTCCGGGCGCGCCGCCGAGCCGCCGATAGCGCTGTGTGAAGTGCAGGGCTACGTGTATGCCGCACTGCTGTCTCGGGCCGAGCTCGCCGACGCCTTCGGCGACGCCCCCACCGCGGCGCGGCTGCGCGAGCGCGCCCAGGCGCTGCGGGCGCGGTTTCTCGACGCGTTCTGGTTGCCGAAACAGGGCTGGTACGCGATAGCGCTGGACGGGCATAAGCGTCCGGTGGACGCGCTGACCAGCAATGTCGCCCACTGCTTGTGGACCGGTATCGCGTCCGAGGAGCACGCCGCCACCATCGTCGAGCGGTTGTCCGGGGCCGAGATGGACTCCGGATTCGGGCTGCGGACGCTGGCCACCACGATGGGGGCCTACAACCCGATGAGCTATCACAACGGCTCGGTGTGGCCGCACGACACCGCGATTGCCGTCGCAGGGTTGCTGCGCTACCGGCAGGTCGCCGGCGCGGTGGCGCTGGCCGAGCATCTGGCGACCGGTCTGCTCGACGCGGCCGAGGCATTCGGCGCCCGTCTGCCCGAGCTGTTCTGCGGATTCCCGCGGTCCCAGTTCCGCTTTCCGGTGCCCTATCCCACCTCGTGCTCACCGCAGGCGTGGGCCAGCGCCGCGCCGCTGCTGTTGGTGCGCTCGTTTTTGGGACTTGAGCCGCATGTGCCCCAGCGCACCCTGTCCGTGTCGGCGCGCCTGCCGGCCGCGTGGGGCCGGATCGCCCTGACCGATCTGCGGCTGGGCGGGCTGACCGTGCACTTGGAGGCCGAGGGCACGCAAGTCAAGACCCACGGGTTGCCGGTCGACTGGCACCTGGTGACACCGTCGGGCTGAGGGCGGGTCTGGCTATCGTGGTGCCATGATCGGTATCACCCAGGTCGACTCCGTCACCACCATCGAGCTGCAGCGCCCCGAGCGGCGCAATGCGCTGAATACCCAGCTTGTCGAGGAGCTGCGGGAAGCCGTGGAGAAGGCCACCGCCGAGAGTGTGCGGGCCGTCGTGCTGACCGGTCAAGGCACGGCGTTTTGCGCGGGCGCCGACCTGAGCGGTGACGCCTTCGGCGCCGACTATCCCGACCGGCTGATCGCGTTGCACCAGGCGATGGACGCCGCGCCCATGCCGATAATCGGCGCCGTCAACGGACCCGCCATCGGCGCCGGTCTGCAGCTGGCGATGCAGTGTGATCTGCGAGTGGTGTCCCCCGGCGCGTTCTTTCAGTTTCCGACATCCAAATACGGTTTAGCCCTTGATAATTGGAGTATCCGCAGGTTGTGTTCGCTGGTTGGCCACGGCCGTGCCCGGGCGATGCTGCTGGCCGCGGAGAAGCTGACCGCGGAGGCGGCCCTGCAGACCGGGATGGCCAATAGGATCGGCACCGTGGCCGACGCGCAGGCCTGGGCCGCCGAAATCGCCGGCCTGGCGCCGCTGGCGTTGCGGCACGCCAAACGAGTGCTCAACGATGACGGCGCCATTGAAGAAGCCCTGCCCATCCACAAGGAGCTCTTCGACAAGGCGTGGGCCAGCCAAGACGCGATCGAAGCGCAGGTGGCCCGCATGCAAAAACGACCACCGAAGTTCCAGGGGGTCTGATCGGCATGCTGCGGAGCGCGGTGCGGCTGGGACTCGGTAGCGCCGCTGTGGCGACCGGTGGCTGGGTGCTACGCGCCTTGCACGGCGCGTCCGCCGCCCTTGGCGCCAGCCCAATGGAAATTCGCGCGGTGTGCCGGCGCTCGCCGAACTATCGCGGCGGCGTGTTTGTCAACATCGATCCGACGTCGGTGTTTGAGCTGGACCGCGAGCGGGGGTGGCTGCTGCTGCGCGAGGTGATCGACGGCCGGGTGACGAGCCGGCCGCCGGCGCCCATCCCGCTGGCCACACCGGTCCCGGTGACCGGTGGCCCAACCGATTTGGCAGTCAGCTGGTTTGGCCACTCGACGACGTTGGTGGAGATCGACGGCTATCGGGTGCTCAGCGACCCGGTGTGGAGCACGCGCTGCTCGCCGTCGGGAGCCATTGGCCCACGGCGCACGCACCCGGTCCCGACGCCGCTGGAGACGTTGCCCGCGATCGACGCGGTGGTGATCAGCCACGACCACTACGACCATCTCGACTTCGACACCGTCGTCACGCTGGCGCGCATCCAGCGGGCGCCGTTCGTCGTGCCCCTGGGTGTGGGGGCACATCTGCGCAGTTGGGGTATCGACGAGGCCCGCATAGTGGAACTGGACTGGGGGGAAAGCTATCGATTGGCGAAGCTGACGCTGACCTGCAGCCCGGCGCGGCATTTCTCCGGACGCTTCCGCCAGCGAAACAACACCCTGTGGGCATCATGGGTGCTCACCGGGCCGGGCCATCGGGTCTATTTCGGCGGTGACACCGGGTACACCACCAGTTTCGCGCGGATCGGCGCCGAGCATGGACCATTTGACCTGACGTTGATGCCGATCGGCGCCTACAACTCGGCATGGCCGGACATCCACATGACCCCGGAGGAAGCGGTCCGCGCGCATCTGGATGTCACCGATAGCCGGTCAGGACTTTTGGTCCCGATCCATTGGTGCACCTTCCGGCTGGCCCCTCACCCCTGGGCCGAGCCGGTCGAGCGCCTGCTGGCCGCCGCCGCCACCGCGCACGTGCGGGTGGCGGCGCCCAAGCCGGGCGGGCGGGTGGATGCGGCTGAGCCCGGGACATTCGACCCGTGGTGGCGCCGTGAGTGCGCGGCGGGGTCCAAGCCGGCCCGGCTGACCGCTCCGCCCGGCGGCGCAGACACCCACCAGTCACCTGGCGGCCGGTCCGCCGGTGCGCCGCCGCCGCGCACGGCCGTGGAAGAATGTCGCGCTGACGCTCCGCTTCCCGACGCGCCACGCGGGAAACCCGGGGCGGTGACGGGAAGGGACGAACGCATGGGTATCGCGGATACGAGGCACTGGGAGGCGCGGCACTCCGAGGGGATCGACTCGGTAATCGACACCGCGGACACAAGCGCTGATGACCGCTGCGACACCATCGACACGACGCCAGCGGCCGAACCGGCCGTTGATGACGGGCTGCGCATCGACCGGCAGAACTGAGCCATGGCGAAACTTTCCGGATCCATTGACGTACCGTTGCCGCCCGAAGAGGCCTGGTCGTGTGCCGCCGACCTGTCCCGCTACCACGAGTGGCTGACCATTCACCGCGTCTGGCGCAGCAAGCTGCCCGAGGAGCTGCAGAAGGGCACCGTTGTCGAGTCGATCGTCGAGGTCAAGGGCATGCTCAACCGGATCAGATGGACGATCGTGCATTACAAACCGCCGGAAGTGATGACGCTCAACGGTGACGGCAAGGGTGGCGTCAAGGTCAAGCTGCTCGCCAGGGTGACGCCCAAGGGCGACGGGTCGGTGGTCAGCTTCGACGTGCATCTGGGTGGGCCGGCGCTGTTCGGTCCGATCGGGATGGTGGTTGCGGGCGCCTTGAGAAGCGATATCCGCGAATCGCTGCAGAACTTTGTCGCGGCTTTCTCGCCGCTTTGACCGGTGGTGCGCGGCGGCCGGCGCGCTAATCTCCCAGCGATGACCCGCCCGCGGCCGGGCTGGCTGGTGGCGCTGTTCGCGGTGATCCTGGCGGTCAGTGCCTGGCTGCCGTGGCTGACGACCTCCGTCAACGGTGGGGGGTGGGCAAATGCCGTTGGCGGTAGCATCGGCAGCCTGGAACTTCCGCCGGGATTCGGCGCCGGCCAGCTGATCGTGCTGCTGTCTGCGGCGCTGCTAGTCGCCGGCGCGATGGTCGGTCGCGGCCTATCGGTCAGGCTGGCATCCGCCGCCGCGCTTATCATCTCGCTGCTCATTGGCGCGCTCACGGTGTGGTACTACACCCTCAACGTCCGTCCGCCGGTCTCGGCCGCCTATGGGCTTTATGTCGGCGCTGCGAGCGCGCTGGGCGCGGTGATCTGCTCGTTCTGGGCGCTGATCACCTCCTGGGTTGCCGGTCGCCACTGAGGCGAGTCAGCGGCTAAGGCGAACGCGTGGACAGGACAACGGCCCCGTGCTTTGCTCGGGCTATGACGGATGACTCCGACGTACCCCGGGTGGTAAGCGCGAGCCGTGAGATCGCCGCCGCGGCGGATCGCATCTTCGAGTTGATCGCCGATCCGTCGCAACAGCCCCGATGGGACGGCAACGACAACTTGGCAACGGCCGAACCGGGACAGCGTGTCCGCAGGGCCGGTGATGTGTTCGCCATGAGGCTCACTCTCGGCAGCATCCGCGAGAACCACGTCGTGGAGTTCGAGGAGGGGCGTCGTATCGCGTGGCGTCCGGCGGAGCCCGGTCGTCAGCCACCGGGACACCTGTGGCGCTGGGAACTGGAGCCCACCGACGACACCCATACCCGCGTGACGCACACCTACGACTGGTCGCAGCTAACCGACCCGAACCGCCTGCCGCGCGCTCGCAGCACAACCACCGAGAGGCTGCGGGCATCCCTGGACCGGCTGGCCGAGATCGCCGAGCGCAGCTGACCGCGGCCCACCCGGCTCCGTGGCATCCGCGCCGTAGCCCAGCCGCTGATGTCGATGATTGCGCACTTCACGACGGCCATGTGCTGGCGGCACGGTCGGCGGGCATGCCAGGATGAGACAGGCCGCCGCAACGGCGGCGGGCAACCCGTCGAGTGGGGCGCCGATGCCCGGCATGGACAAGCCTACGTGGCGCGTGATCGCGCTGATCGTGCTGTTGATCCTGGTTGCTGCCGCGCTGCGCGGCTATCTTCCGGCCCCCGAGCGCGCTGCGCACCGGGCGCCGCCCTGGCATCCGGCGGCCCTGGTGATTGTTGCCGTGCTGCTGGGTGTGTCGCTAGTGCTCATGGCGATGTCGGTGGTTGCGGGGCTGCATACGCCGCGAGCCAAGCCCGCCCGCAGCGGAGCTCGTGTGGAGAGCGTGGGCGCTCTTCGCGGGCGACCGAGCTGGCGGGTGCTGCTGATCGGACTGGGGGTGATCCTTGCCTGGTTGGTGATCGTGATGCTCATGACCCGATTGGCAGCCCAATACCGTGTCGCTCAGCTTGTGCCCGCGCCGCCAACGGGGGCCCCGACACCTGAAAGCCCCGCCGCCCCTGCGGCTGCGCCCGGGTATCAGAGCACCGGCGCTGACGCGATCGGCTACCTTGCCGCGAGCACGGCCGTGCTGCTTCTCCTCGCCGCGTCCGCGGTTGTCGTGCTGCGCCGGCGGCAACGCATTCTCCCCTCGGCGATCACCGCCGCCTGTGGCGCCGGCGCGGCCGGCCCGGAAACGCTTGCGCGGGCAGCGGAGCAGGGGCTGGTCGAGATCGGCAACCTGAGCCGTGAACCCCGCGATGCGATTATCGCCTGCTACACGGCGATGGAACGCGCGCTCGCGCGGGTCCCCGGCGCCGGCCCCCGGGACTTCGACACCCCGACCGAGGTACTGGCCCGAGCCGTTGCACACCGTGCGCTGCAAGCGCAGCACGCCGCCGCGTTGGTCGGCGTGTTCGAAGAGGCGCGGTTCAGCCCGCACGTGATGGACGAGGGGCATCGCGCAATTGCCGTGCATGCCCTCCGGCAGGTGCTCGCCGAACTGCGGAGCGCCGCAGCATGATCAGGCTGATGACCTCAGGCATCATCCTTGTCATCGGAGGCGAGCTGGTCGCGCTGCTCTTGCCCGATCGCCGGCTGGTGCTCTGGGCGTCGGGCGCCGCGGTGGCCTTGGTGCTGGTAGCGGTCCGCCGGTACCTGGGGCGCGACCGTGAGCCCGTGGCCCAACCGGACTCGGATGCTCTGGGGGAGGCGTTGCGCCGCTGGGTGGCTAACACCGAGACCCTGATCCGCTGGTCGGAATCCACCCGAGCGAATTGGGACCGGCACCTGCGTCCGATGCTCGCGCGTCGCTTCGAAATCGTGACCGGCCAGCGGAGGGCAAAAGATCCGGAAGCCTATCAAGCCGTGGGCCGAATGCTGTTTGGCCCGCAACTGTGGGAATGGGTGAATCCGGACGGCGTCGCCGGCGCCGGCGGCCACCGGCCGGGTCCGGGCCGGACGGTACTCCAGGAAATTCTGGAACGCTTGGAGCAGATATGACGATGCCGGCCGCGGCGACCACCGCCCGCTGCGAAGCGGTGCTCGACGAGATCGAACGTGTCGTAGTCGGAAAGCGTTTCGCGCTCACCCTCATCCTCACCGCGGTGCTGGCGCGCGGCCATGTGCTCATCGAGGATCTTCCCGGCCTGGGCAAGACGCTGATCGCGCGGTCTTTCGCCGCGGCGCTGGGGTTGGGATTCACTCGCGTGCAGTTCACCCCCGACCTGCTGCCGGCGGATTTGCTCGGCTCCACCATTTACGACATGCAGTCGGGCCGTTTCGAGTTTCGTCCCGGGCCCATTTTCACCAATCTGCTACTCGCCGACGAGATTAACCGGACTCCGCCCAAAACCCAGGCGGCGCTGCTGGAAGCCATGGCTGAGAACCAGGTCAGTATCGACGGTGAGACCCACAGGCTGCCAACGCCATTCATCGTTCTGGCCACCGACAATCCGATCGAGTACGAGGGCACATATCCGCTGCCCGAGGCCCAGCTGGACCGGTTCGCGATCCGGCTTGAGCTGCGGTACCTCTCCGAGCGCGACGAGGCCTTGATGCTGCGCCGGCGCCTGGAGCGAGGTTCGGCCGTGCCGACGGTGAACCAGGTGGTGGACGCCCATGATGTGCTGGCAATGCGCGAATCCGTGGAGCAGGTGAGCGTGCACGAGGACGTGCTGCGCTATGTGGTGGCGCTGGCCAACGCCACGCGGCACCATCCTCAAGTCGCCGTTGGCGCCAGCCCGAGGGCCGAGCTCGACCTGGTCCAGCTCGCCCGGGCGCGCGCCCTGCTGTGCGGCCGCGATTATGTGATCCCCGAGGACATCAAGGCGCTCGCCACCCCGGCCATGGCGCACCGGATAACCCTGCGGCCCGAAATGTGGGTCCGAAAGATTCAAAGCTCTGACGTGGTGGAGGAATTGCTGCGCCGGGTACCGGTGCCCCGGGCACGCGGGGACGCCGGGTAGGGGTATGGTGACCGAATCTCGTGACGTCGGATTACGCTGGCGCGCATCGCCGCTAACGCTAGCGATCGCCACCTGTGCGGGGGTGGCGTTGGCGGTGGCCGTGATCGCGTCTCGCTGGGAGCTGATCGCGTTTGCCGCACCGTTGCTGGGTGTGCTGGGCTCGATCGGCTGGCAGCCGGCGGTTCCCGTTGTCAGGGTGCACTGCGAGCCGAGCGTGCAGCGCTGCTTTGAGGCCGAGAAGGTGCGGCTGAACGTCTGGGTCACAACGGAATCCAAGGCCGCCACCTTGGCTTTCACGGTTTCTAGTGCCTCCGGGATGCGACTCGAAGTCGCCGACTCGGCATCCCCCCAGCGGCAGGCAGTGACCGCGGTGGCCGGCCGCTGGGGACGATTTCCGATCCGGGTGCAAATCGACGCCGTTGGGCGGGGTGGATTGGTCGCGGGTACGGCAACGGTGGACGCCGCCGAGGTGATCGTGTTCCCGTTGGCGCCACCGCAGCCGACGCCGACCCCGCAGACCGAGTTGCTCGAACGGCTGGGCACCCACCTGACCCGCCGCATCGGGCCGGGCGTCGAATACGCCGACATTCGCCCCTACGTGTCCGGTGACCAGCTGCGCAGCATCAATTGGCCGGTGAGCGCGCGGCGCGCCAAATTGCATGTGACGCAGCGGCAGAGCGAACACGCCGCCGACGTGGTCGTGCTGATCGACACGTATCCTCAGGCTCCGGGACCGGCGACGCTGGCCACCGAACGAGTCGCGCGCGGCGCCGCTCAGGTGGTGCAAACCGCGCTGCGAAACGGCGATCGGGCCGGAATCGTCGCACTCGGAGGCCGCCATCCCCGATGGCTTGGTCCGGACCTCGGGCGGCGCCAGTTCTACCGCGTGCTCGACACCGTGCTCGGCGCCGGCGGCGTTTCCGAAACCACCACCGGGACACTGGCGCCGCGCGCGGCAGTGCCTCCCGGCGCCATCGTCGTGGCATTTTCTACGCTGCTGGAAACCGAGTTTGCGCTCGCGCTGATCGACTTGCGCAAGCGTGGTCATGTCGTGGTTGCCGTCGATGTTCTCGGGCGTTCCCCGTTCGCGGAACCGCACGATCCGCTGATCGATCGGATGTGGCAGTTGCAACGCTCGGCCATGTATCGCGACATGGCGACCATCGGCGTGGATGTGGTGGCTTGGCGTGACGATCGCGCGCTGGAGCAAGCAATGCGCCTGGTACCTGAGCGCCGCCGTCGGCTGCGGGGACGGCGATGACAGCGATCATCCGGGTCTTCTCGACCGCGTCAGGGCTGCTGATGGTGGCGCTAGCGGCGGCCGGATCGCACGGGCCGGCGGCCGGGGCCCAAGCACTCGGGGTGATTGCGGTGCTAGCGGGGACGGTGTATCGCCCGGCCGCGACGCTTGCGGTGCTGTTCAGCGTGGCCGCGATGGTGCTCTCAAACCAACTGTCCCCGGTGCTTGCCGCGTGCTCCGGGCTGTCCGCCGCTAGCTATCTGGTGGCGCGGTATGCGCACCGCGGGCCCACCGGTGTCGTCACCACCCCGACGATCGTCGCCGCCGTAGGCTTCACGTTCGTGGGCGTGGTCGCAGCGTCGTTTCCGTTGCAGCTGGCGTGGTTGCCGCTGCTGGCACCGCCGGCGGTGTTAGGGATCTACGTCCTGGCCACCCGGCCATTCCTGGAGTGATACGGGAATACCGGCGGGCCGCGGCGTCGCGGCGCCGCCGGTGAGGCGGTGCGGCATCATCAGCGCACCAATTGGGCGGCGTGGTCGGCGAGGTCGAGCACCGGCTGCGGCAGGACGCCGAGGATTATCGTGACGACGGCGCACACCGCGATGGCGGCCGTGCTCAACCCGCCGGGTGCCGTCACGTGGGCCATGTCGGTGGACGGCTCGGTGAAGAACATCTGCACGATCACCCGCACGTAGAAATAGGCCGCCACCCCGCTGGCCACCACACCGATGATCACCAGCGGCACCGCCCCGCCCGCGGCCGCGGCCTGAAACACCACGAACTTGCCGACGAATCCACTAGTCAGCGGGATCCCGGCGAACGCCAGCAAGAACAGCGAAAACAGCGCGCCCACAATCGGTGAGCGTCGCCCCAGCCCGCGCCAGTGGGTCATGTCGGCGTCCTCGCGGCCGTTGGCGTCGCGCACCAGGCCCAGAACGGCGAACGCGCCCACCGTGCTGAAGCCGTAGGCGAGCAGGTAGAACATCGTTGATGACACCCCGGCGGGGTTGTCGGCGATCACCCCGGTGAGAATGAAACCGACGTGCGAGACCGACGAATAGGCCAGCAGCCTTTTGACGTCGCTTTGGTTTAGGGCGGCGACGGTGGCGATCGTCATGGTCAAAATGGCGATCGTCCACAACACCGGCCGCCACTGATGGTGCAGCGGGGGCAGCGCGACATAGACCACCCGCACCAGCGCGCCGAACGCCGCGACCTTGGTGGCTGCCGCCATGAACCCGGTGATCGGTGTCGGCGCGCCCTGGTAGACATCGGGAATCCACGAATGGAACGGGACCGCGCCGGCTTTGAACAGCAGGCCGACCGCCAGCAACGCCACACCGAGCAGCGCCAGCGCGTTGCTCGGGCGCGCCGCCAGCCCGTCGCGAATCCCCGCCAGCGCGAGCGTGCCGGTCGCGCCGTAGAGCAACGCCACCCCGTAGAGGAAAAACGCGGACGAGAACGCACCCAGCAGAAAGTATTTCAGTGCCGCCTCCTGGGAGAGCACACGGCGGTGGCGGGCCAGACCGCACAGCAGGTACAGCGGCAGTGACAGGACTTCCAGGGCAACGAACATCGTCAGCAGGTCATTGCTGGCCGGGAACACCAGCATTCCACCGACCGCCAGCATGGTCAGGGGAAACACCTCGGTCTGGATCATCCCCGCCCGCATCGCCTGAAGCTCGGCGACACCGCCGGGAACCGCCGAGGCCTGCGGGGTGAATGCGTCCAAACCCGCCGGGCGGGCGACGGCCGGGGCGGCCGCGGCGCCCGGGCCGTTCACCCCGGCGCGGCGCTCGGCGATGAACACGACCGCCATCATCGCGACCAACAGCACGGTGCCCTGCAAAAACAGCGTCACTCGGTCGACGGCCATCGCCCCCAGCACCGCGGTGCGACCGGGCGGAGCCATCCTGCTGGCAAGCCTGACGACGGCGGCGAAAGCGGCGAGCAGCCCGCCGAGGGCGAGGGTCGCCTGCGCGGCGTAGCGGAGCCGGCGGGGCAAAAACGCCTCCAGCAGAACACCGGTGACCGCGACCCCGAAGACGATCAGCGGCGGACTGAGCAGCGAATACTCGACGCTGGGCGCGGGCATGCTCATCGGTGCGGCCCTTGGGCGCTATGCGGCGAGGGATCATGCTCGTCGATGGTGGTCAACGTGTGGCTGACCGCGGGATTGATGATGTCCAGCGCCGGTTTGGGATAGACGCCGAGGATCAGCAGCAACGCGATGAGCGGGGTGACGACGACGGCTTCGCGCGGCACCAGGTCACGGATCCGCTCGTTGCCGTGGGTAACCGGCCCGGTCATCACCCGCTGGTAGAGCCAGAGCATGTAGATCGACGAGAGCACCAGCGCGCTGGCACCGAACACCGCCGCCAGCCAGTAGCGGTTGAACGTGCCCAGCAGCACCAGGAATTCACTGATGAACGGGGCCAGGCCGGGCAGCGCCAGGGTGGCCATCGCCGCCACCAGGAAGGTGCCGGCCAGCACGGGCGCCACCTTCTGCACCCCGCCGTAGTCGGCAATCGCGCGAGTGCGCCGGCGCGCGATCAGGAATCCCGCGATCAGAAACACCGCCGCCGTGGACAGGCCGTGGTTGACCATATACAGCGCCGAGCCGCTCTGCGCCTGGCTGGTCATCACGAAGATCCCCAGGATGATGAACCCGAAATGGGAGATCGAGGTGTAGGCGATCAGGCGCATCATATCGGTCTGGCCGATCGCCACGATCGCGCCGTAGACCACACCGATAACCGCCAAGACCACGATCGAGGGCCGGAAATACCGTGACGCGTCGGGGAACAACTGCAGGCAATAGCGCAGCATGCCAAAGGTGCCGACCTTGTCCATCGCCGCCATCATCAACACCGCGGTCGCCGGTGTGGCCTCCACCGCGGCGTCGGGCAGCCAGCGGTGAAACGGCCACAGCGGGGCCTTGACCGCGAACGCGAACATAAAGCCGGCGAACAGCGCCTTGAGCACCAGCGGGTCGATAGCACCACGGGAGAACGCCGGGACCAAATGGCGGAAATCGAACGTTCCGCTGCCGTGCTGCGCGCTCACCACGTACACACCGATCACCGCGGCCAGCATGATCAGCCCGCCAAACAGGTTGTAGAGCAAGAACTTCACCGCGGCGCGCGAGCGCCCGTCACCCTGGCCGAAGCCGCCGATCAAAAAGTACATCGGGATCAGCATGGCCTCGAAGAACACGTAGAACAGCAGCACATCCAGCGAGATCAGCGACATCAGCACCATCGACTCAACGGTCAACGTCAACGCCGCGTATGCGTGTGGCCCGCGCGGGCGATCACCGCCGTCGTTCCAGCCGGCCAGCATCAATAGCGGCACCAGCACCGCGGTGAGCAGCACCAGCACCACCGCGATACCGTCCACGCCCAGGGTGTAGCCGGCCCCGAACGCCGGTATCCACGACCGTGATTCGACGAACTGGTAGGGCGCGCCGCCGGTATCGAACCCGGCGGTGATGACGATCGCCACCGCCAGCGTCACCACGGCGACCACCAGCCCGGCCCCCTTGGCGAGCAGCTGCGCCCGCCCCGGCAGCAGGATGACCATCGCCGTGCCGGCCAGCGGAACCAGCCACAGCGCGCTGAGCCACGGAAAGCTGCTCACCACAGTCGCACCGCCAGGATCATGGCGACCACCAGGATCGCGCCGGCCAGCATCGTCAGCGCGTAGGAGCGGGCGAAGCCGGTTTGCGCCCTGCGCAACACGTCTGACGTGCGGCTGACCAGCCCCGCCAGCGCGTTGACCGAGCCGTCCACGCCCGCGTCGTCGATCGTGACCAGCGCACGGGTCAGATGCGCACCGGGACGCATGAACACCTCCTCGTTGAAGGCATCACCGTAGAGGTCGTTACGCGCGGCCACCGTCAGCGCAGACACCCGTTCCGGGGCCGTGCGGGGCACCGGCCGAGTGCCGTACATCCGGTAGGCCACCGTGATGCCGGCGACGACGAGGACCAACGTCGTTGTGCTGCTGGCCCACGTCGGGGTGGGGTGAGCGGCTTCCTCCAGCCCGGCAACGGGCTGCAGCCAATGCGCAAGGGTGCCACCGATGGCCAGCAGCCCGCCGGAGAACACCGAGCCAACCGCGAGCAGGATCATCGGCCAGGTCATGACGCGCGGCGCCTCGTGCGGATGCGCGTTTGCGGCCCAACGTTTTTCGCCGTAGAACGTCAAGAGCATCACCCGGGTCATATAAAACGCGGTGATGCCCGCGCCCAGCATCGCCGCACCACCGAGCAGAACGCCGCGGGCACCGCCGACGCCCAGCGCGGCCTCGATGATGGCGTCCTTGGAGAAAAAGCCCGCGAACGGCGGCACCCCGATAATCGCCAGATACGCCAACCCGAAGGTGGCGAAGGTGATCGGCAGGACGCCGCGCAGCCCGCCGTAGTGGCGCATGTCCTGCTCATCGTTCATCGCGTGGATCACCGCGCCGGACCCCAGGAACAGGCCGGCCTTGAAAAAGCCGTGGGTGAGCAGGTGCAGGATCGCGAACACGTAACCGGCCGGGCCCAGCCCGGCGGCCAGCACCATGTAGCCGATCTGGCTGATCGTCGAGGCGGCCAGCGCCCGTTTGATGTCGTCCTTCGCGCAGCCGATGACCGCCCCGAACAGCAAGGTCACCGCGCCGACAACGGCTACCGCCAGGCGAGCGTCCGGGGAAAGGTCGAAGATCGGGTTGGAACGCACGATCAGATACACCCCAGCGGTCACCATGGTGGCGGCGTGGATCAGCGCCGACACCGGGGTAGGGCCTTCCATCGCGTCACCCAGCCAGGCCTGCAGCGGGACCTGCGCGGACTTTGCGCAGGCGCCCAGCAGCATCAGCAGCCCGATCGCGCTCAGCATCCCCCGGCTGGCCGTGTGCGCCGCGGCGAACACGCCGGAAAACGAAAGTGTCCCAAAGCTGGCGAACATCGCAAACATCGCCAGTGACAGCCCGATGTCGCCGACACGGTTCATCACGAAGGCCTTCTTGGCCGCCGTCGCCGCCGACGGGCGCTGATACCAAAAGCCGATCAGCAGATAAGACGCCAGCCCCACCCCCTCCCAGCCGACATACAGCCCCAGGTAGTTGTCGGCGACCACCAGCAGCAGCATCGCGGCCAGAAACAGGTTGAGGTAGGCGAAAAACCGGCGCCGGTCCGGGTCGTCGGCCATGTAGCCGATCGAATAGATGTGGATCAGCGAACCCACACCGGTGATCAACAGCACGAAGCAGATCGACAACTGGTCGATCTGCAGCCCGAAGTCGACCTGCAGCCCGCCGACCGGCACCCAGCTGAACAGGTTCGGGTGAATTGCCCGATCGGGTCCCTGCCGGCCCAGGAGCCCGGCGAGCAGGGCCAGGCCCACGGCGAATGACGCCAGCGCCGCCGCGCAGCCCAGCAGGTGTCCCCACCGGTCGGTGCGCCTGCCGCCGAGCAGCAGCGTCAGCGCACCCGCCGACGGCAGCGCCACCAGCAGCCAGCTCAGATACGTCATCGGGCCGTTTTAGCCTTTCAGGAGGTTCGCATCGTCGACCGAGGCCGAGCGGCGGGTACGGAAGATCATCATGATGATGGCCAGGCCCACAACAACTTCGCAGGCGGCGACCACCATCGTAAAAAACGCGACCACCTGACCGTCGAGATGCCCGTGCATCCGCGCGAAGGTGACGAACGCCAGATTGACCGCGTTGAGCATCAGCTCGATGCACATGAACATCACGATCGCGTTGCGCCGCAACAGCACCCCGGCGGCCCCGATGGTAAACAGCAGCGCCGAGAGGTAGAGGTAGTTCGCGGGGTTCATGACGTGCCGTCCGGATCCGAGCCGTTGGCTGACGCCCTGCGATGCGCCAAGACCTGCGGCACCGACAGCTCCGAATAGGAGCCGTCGGGCAACCGCGCGGCGACGTCGACGGCGTTGTGGCGGGCGTAGACGCCGGGGCTGGGCAGCGGCGTGGGGTATCGGCCCAGACGGAAGCGTTCGATGGCTAGCTCCCGCTGGGTCTTGCGGGGGGTGAAGCGTTCCCGGTGCGCCAGCACCATCGCCCCGATCGCCGCGGTGATCAGCAGCGCGCTGGTCAACTCGAACGCCCACAGGTAGCGCGAAAAGAGCAGCGCCGCCACACCCTGGACGTTGCCGGCCGCGTTGGCGCTGGCCAGGCCGGTGAACGCCCCGGTGGCTGTGCCGCCGATCCCGGCGATCAGCAGCATTCCGAATCCGATGCCGGCTGCTACGGCGGCAACCCGCTGTCCGCGGATCGTCTCCACCAGCGACTCCGCCGAGTCCACGCCGATCAGCATCATCACGAACAAAAACAGCATCATCACCGCGCCGGTGTAGACCACGATCTGCACCACGCCCAAAAACATCGCGTCCTGGACAAAGTAGAACACCGCCAAGACGATCATCGTTGTCGCCAGGAACATGGCCGAATACACCGCCTTGGCGGCCATCACCATCCCGAGCGCGCCGATCACCGCCAGCGCGCCCAGGGCCCAAAACGCAATCGCCTCACCGGTGGAGGTGCGGCTGAAAGATTCCGCGGCCAGCAGTGCGATCACCGGGGCTCACCCGCGCTCTGCTGGGCGCGCAACCCCTCTGCGGTGACGTTGCCCAGGTAGTAGTCGAAATGGGTGGCTCCCGGCGCCATCGGGTGCGGCGGCGCCACCATGCCCGGCTCCAGGGGCGCCAGCAGGCGTTCCCGGTCGTAGATGAGCTCCGCGCGGTTGTCGCCGGCCATCTCATACTCGTTGGTCATCGTCAGCGCCCGTGTCGGGCAGGCCTCCACGCAAAACCCGCAGCCGATGCAGCGCAGGTAGTTGATCTGATAGACCCGCCCGTAGCGCTCACCCGGGGAATAGCGTTCCTCGTCGGTGTTGTCGGCGGCCTCCACATAGATCGCGTCGGCGGGGCAGGCCCAGGCGCACAGCTCGCAACCGATGCACTTCTCCAGGCCGTCGGGATAGCGGTTGAGCCGATGACGCCCGTGAAAGCGCGGCGCGACCGGGCCGGGCTTTTCCGGATACTCCTCGGTGACCGGCCGTTTGAACATCGTCGCCAGCGTGACGCCGAATCCCGCCACGGCCTCCACGGACTTTTTCATGAAGCTAGCCACTCGCATCCTCCCTGCTCACGCCGGCCGGAGTGGGGCTGGAGAACTCCGCAGGCTGCCCCGGCAGCGGCGGCGTCGGAAACCCCGGCTCTGACACCGCCACCCGTGCCGGCGCCCCCCGCAGCTGCTGGACCGTCAAGGCGCTGAACAGTTTGCGCAAGAACACCAGCAGCATCAGGGTGACAAGGCTACTGGTGACGATCATGATGGCCTCCCAGTGGGGATAGCCCACATCGCGGACGCTACGGATGACCGCGACCACCATCACCCACATCAGCGCCACCGGGATGAGGATCTTCCAGCCCAGCGCCATGAACTGGTCGTAGCGCAGCCGCGGCAGCGTCGCCCGCAACCAGATGTAGAAAAACAGGAAGCCCCACACCTTGACCGTGAACCAGAGCACCGGCCACCAGCCATGGTTGGCGCCGCTCCACACGTTAAACGGAAACGGGGCATGCCAGCCGCCAAAGAACAACGTGTTGGCCAACGCCGAGACGGTAGTCATGTTGACGTACTCGGCCAGGTAAAACATCGCGAACTTCAGCGACGAGTACTCGGTGTGAAAGCCCGCGACCAGTTCGCCCTCGGCCTCGGGCAAGTCGAAGGGCGCGCGGTTGGTCTCACCCACCATGGAAACGAGGTAGACCAAAAACGACGGCAGCAGCAAAAACACGTACCACACCTGGTCCTGCGCGGAGACGATCCCCGAGGTCGACATGGTGCCCGCGTACAGGAACACCGCCGCGAACGACAACCCCATTGCGATCTCATAGGAGATCACCTGGGCGGTGGACCGCACCCCGCCCAGCAGCGGGTACGTGGAGCCTGAGGACCAGCCGGCCAGCACGATGCCGTACACACCGATCGACGACATCGCCAGGATGAACAACACCGCGATCGGTAGGTCGGTCACCTGTAGGGCCGTGCGATGGCCGAATACACTCACCTCGGGACCCAGTGGGATCACCGCGAACGCCGTGATCGCGGGGATCACCGAGATAATTGGCGCCAGTTGGTAAATCGGGCGATCGACACCAACAGGAGTGATGCCCTCCTTGAGCGCAAGCTTGACCCCGTCGGCCAGGCTCTGCAGCAGACCGTGCGGCCCCACCCGGTTGGGGCCCCACCGCATCTGCATGCGGCCCAACAGTTTACGTTCGACCAGAATCGCCGCCAACACCGTGAGCAACAAAAACGCGAAGACGGCAATCGCCTTGGCGGCTATCAGCCACCAGGTGTCCTGCCCGAGACTAGTCATCGGCGCCGCTCCTGCGCATCGCTGCGCTCTGTCTCGTCGCTGGCGTAGTCATCGGCGCCGCTCCTCCTCATCGCTGCGCTCTGCCTCGTCGCTGGCGCAGTCATCGGCGCCGCTCCTGCGCATCGCTGCGCTCTGTCTCGTCGCTGGCGTAGTCATCGGCGCCGCTCCTGCGCATCGCTGCGCTCTGTCTCGTCGCTGGCGTAGTCATCGGCGCCGCTCCTGCGCATCGCTGCGCTCTGCCTCGTCGCTGGCGCGGATCTGCACCATCGCGCCGACGGTGACGCCCAGCTGGCGGTGTGCTTGCGAGCCCGGCGAGTTCAGCGGCAGCCAGACCACATGGTTGGGCATGTCGGTGATCGTCAGCGGCAGGGTGATCTCGCCGCGCGCTGTGCTGACCGTGACCGAACCGCCGTCGGTGGCACCGATTTCGGCTGCGGTGTCGGCTGAGAGCCGCGCCACCGGCGGGCGCGCGGTGCCGGCCAGGTAGGGCTCGCCGTCTTGGAGCCGCCCGCAATCGAGCAGCATCCGCCAGCCCGCCAGCACCGCCTGTCCCGGCCCGGGTCGCGAGGGGGCCGCGGCGGCCACGTCGGGGTCGGCGGCGCGCCCGCCGTCCCAGGCACCCAAGCCAACCAGTTCCTCGCGGGCGGCGGCGATGCTGGGCAGCCCCAAAACGACACCCATTTCACCGGCCAGCGCGTCGAGCACCCGCACGTCCGGCTGCGGGGCCCACGGCAAGCCGTCGCGCAAGGCGATGTCGAAGCTGCGCCGCCGGCCCTCCCAGTTGAGGAACGTTCCCGACTTTTCGGCCACCGCGGCGACGGGGAACACCACGTCGGCGCGTTCGGTGACGGCGCTGTGCCGCATCTCCAAGCTGACCACGAAGCCGGCGGCATCCAGGGCGGCCAGCGCCGCGTGGGGATCGGGCAGGTCCACCGGCTCGACACCACCGACCACAAGGGCGCCCAGCGTCCCATCCGCGGCGGCAGCCAGAATCGACGACGTGTCTCGCCCCGCGGTGGCCGGCAAGTCGTCCACATGCCAGGCCTTGCACACCTGGGCGCGGGCGGCGTCGTCGGCCACCGGCCGCCCACCGGGAAGCAGGTTCGGCAGTGCGCCGGCGTCTAACGCCCCGCGTTCCCCCGCGCGCCGGGGCACCCAGGCCAGCCCGGCCCCGGTGGTCTCGGCCAGCCGCGCCGCCGCCGAGAGCCCGCCGGGCGCCGTCGCGAGGCGCTCCCCGACCATGATCACCGCACCGGGCAGGCGCAGCAGCTCGACGATCTCGCCGCGCAGCCCAGCCAACACCGCCGCCTCCTCGCCGGGTGCCGTGGCCAGCAGCGTGCCCCCCATTTTCTGCAGCCCGCGGCTGGCGAACGGGGCCAGCGCGTAGATCCGGGTGCCGCGCTTGCGCGCGGCTTTGCGCAACCGCAGGAACACGATCGGCGACTCGTCTTCGGGTTCGAACGCCACCAGCAACACCACCGGGGCGCTTTCCAGGCCGCGGTAGCTCACCACCGGCGGCTTGGCGGCGACGCGGGCGGCCAGGAACTCGGCCTCCTCCGCCGAGTGCGGGCGGGCACGAAAGTCGATGTCGTTGGTGTTCAAGGCGATCCGCGCGAATTTGCTGTAGGCGTAGGCGTCTTCCCAGCTCATTCGCCCCCCCACCAACACACCCGCGCGCCCGCGGGCCGACACCAGCCCCTCGGCGGCGGCGGCCAGCGCGTCCGACCATGCCGCGGGGACCAGCCGCCCGTCGGTGTCGCGGATCAGGGGAGCGGTGATCCGGTCGGGCTGGGTGGCGTAGGTGAACGCCCAGCGGCCCTTATCGCAGTTCCACTCCTCGTTGACCTCGGGATCATCGCCGGCTAGGCGCCGCAGCACCTTGCCCCGGCGGTGATCGGTGCGCTGGGCACACCCGGAGGCGCAGTGCTCGCACACGCTGGGACTGCTGACCAGGTCAAAGGGGCGGGCGCGGAAGCGGTAGGCGGCGCCGGTCAGCGCACCCACCGGGCAGATCTGCACGGTGTTGCCCGAAAAGTAGGACTGAAACGGCTCGTCGGCGCCGATGCCGATCTGTTGGCGCCAACCCCGCTCGAGCACGTCAATGAATTTGTCGCCGGCGATCTGGTCGGAAAACCGGGTGCAGCGCACGCAGGAGATGCACCGCTCGCGGTCCAGCAGCACCTGCGAGGAGATGTTGATGGGCTTGGGAAACCGTCGCTTGTTGTCCCGAAAACGGCTCTCCGGGCGGCCGTTGGTCATGGCCTGGTTCTGCAGTGGGCATTCACCACCCTTGTCGCATACCGGGCAGTCCAGCGGGTGGTTGATCAGCAGCAGCTCCATCACCAGGTGCTGGGCCGTGTCGGCGGCTTGCGAGGTGTGCTGGGTGCGCACCACCATGCCCTCGGTCGCCGTGACGGTGCACGAGGTCATCGGCTTGCGCTGACCCTCGATCTCGACCAGGCACTGCCGGCACGCGCCCGCCGGATCCAGCAGGGGGTGATCACAAAACCGGGGTATCTCCACACCGATCAGCTCGGCGGCGCGGATCACCAACGTGCCCTTGGGGACGGCGAGCGTTTGGTCGTCGATTGTGAATGTCACCATCTCCGGCTGGCGGATGTCACCGTCGGTCCGGGGGTGCCCCGCCTGCGTCATGGCGTGCCTCCTGTCGGGGCGACGATGCTGGCGTTCGGATCAAACGGGCAGCGGCCCTGCTCGATGTGCGCGAGGTATTCGTCGCGGAAATATTTGATCGAGGACATCACCGGCATGGCCGCGCCATCACCTAACGCGCAAAACGATTTCCCGAACAACACATCGGCGATGTCAAGCAGGGTGTCAAGGTCCTCACGGGTGCCCCTGCCGGTTTCCAGCCGCTCATAGATCGGGGCCAGCCAGTAGGTGCCCTCGCGGCATGGGGTGCACTTGCCGCAGGACTCGTGGCGGTAAAACTGCGACCAGCGGCGCGCCGCGCGCACCACGCAGGTGGTCTCATCGAAAATCTGCAGGGCTTTAGTGCCAAGCATCGAGCCGGCGGCCGCGACGTTTTCGTAATCCAGCGGCACATCAAGGTGCTCGTCGGTCAGGATCGGGGTCGATGAGCCCCCCGGTGTCCAAAACTTCAACCGGTGTCCGCCGCGCACCCCGCCGGCGTAGTCAAGAAGCTCCCGCAACGTGATGCCCAGCGGGGCCTCGTACTGGCCGGGGCGATTGACGTGCCCCGACAGCGAATACAGCGTAAACCCCGGTGACTTCTCGCTGCCCATCGAGCGGAACCAGTCCACCCCGCCCAAAATGATCGGCGGCACGCTGGCAATCGATTCGACGTTGTTGACCACCGTGGGGCACCCGTAGAGCCCGGACACGGCCGGGAACGGGGGCCGCAGCCGCGGCTGGCCGCGGAAGCCTTCCAGCGAGTCCAGCAGCGCGGTCTCCTCACCGCAGATGTATGCCCCGGCGCCGGCGTGCACCACAACGTCTAGGTCAAAGCCGGAGCCGCAAATGTTGCGCCCCAAATAGCCCGCCGCGTAGGCCTCGGCCACCGCGTTGTGCAGCCGGCGCAGCACCGGCATGACCTCACCGCGCACATAGATGAAGGCGTGGTTGGCCCGGATCGCGTAGCAGCAGATGACGATGCCTTCGAGGAGCACATGCGGGGTGGCCAGCAGCAACGGCATGTCCTTGCACGTGCCGGGCTCGGACTCATCGGCGTTGACCACCAGGTAGTGGGGTTTGGCGCCGGCGTTCGCGTCTTGGGGAATAAACGACCATTTGGTGCCGGTGGAAAAGCCCGCGCCCCCGCGCCCGCGCAACCCGGAATCCCGGACGAGCCCGATCACCGCGTCGGGATCCATCTCAAGGGCCTTCTGCAGGGCCACATACCCGTCGTGGCGGCGGTAGGCCGGCAGCGTCCAGGACTGCGGATCGTCCCAGAAGCGGCTTAACACCGGGGTCAACGGTGTCGCCCCGCCGCCTAGGGTGGCCATCACCGCTCCTCCCGCGCGGGGGACCCGCCGGCCGGTGGCGGCGCCGGCATGCCGTATTGCCGCGCGACCCGCAGGCCCGCCAGCGTGGCGTGCCCCGGCCCACCCTGGCCGTCATCGGGACGGTCATCGGGAAAACCGGCCAAGATGCGCTGGGCCTGGCGGAAGGGGCACAGCGGCGCGCCGCGGGTGGGCCTAGGCGGGGTGCCCGCGCGCAGCAGATCAACAAGCTCACGCGCCGATTCGGGCGTCTGGTTATCGAAGAACTCCCAGTTGACCATCACTACCGGCGCGTAATCGCAGGCGGCGTTGCATTCCACGTGCTGTAGGGTGATCTTGCCGTCGGGGGTGGTTTCGTCGTGGCGCACCCCGAGATGGTTGACCAGGGCCTCAAAGATCGCGTCACCACCCAGGATCGCGCACAGGGTGTTGGTGCACACCCCCACCAGGTACTCCCCGGTGGGCTCGCGGCGGTACATGCTGTAAAAGCTGGCCACCGCGGCCACCTCGGCCGCGGTCAACCCCAGTTGCTCGGCGCAAAACGCTAATCCGGCGGGCGTCAGATAGGAGTCCTCGGCCTGCACCAGGTGCAGCAGCGGCACGATCGCCGAGCGGGCCTGCGGGTAGCGCCCGATGATCTCTTTGGCGTCGGTCTGCAGTCGAGCACGCACCTCCGGCGGGTAGCAGCGCGGGGCCCCGGGGGCGTTGAACTGGCCGGGCTCCTCGGGCGGGCGGCCGAGCCGCAGCACGACCCGCTCACCCCCGGCGCCCACCCCGGGCGCGCTCATCGGTCGACTCCGCCCATGACCGGGTCGATGCTGGCCACCGCGGTGATCACGTCGGCGACCATGCCGCCCTCGCACATCGCCGCCACCGCCTGCAGGTTGGTAAACGACGGATCCCGGAAATGCACCCGGTAGGGCCGGGTGCCGCCATCGGACACCATGTGCACGCCGAGCTCGCCGCGCGGGGATTCCACGCTGATGTAGACCTCGCCGGGGGGAACCCGGATGCCCTCGGTGACCAGCTTGAAGTGGTGGATCAAACCCTCCATCGAATGGCCCATGATGCGGGCGATGTGTTGCGGGGAATTGCCCAAGCCGTCGGGGCCCAGCGCCAAATCCGCGGGCCAACCGACTTTGCGGTCTTCGATCATGACGGGGCCGGGCCGCAGCTTGTCCAAGCACTGCTCGATGATCTTCAGCGACTCCTTCATCTCTTTGATACGGATCATGTAGCGGCCGTACGCGTCACAACCCTCATCGGTGATCACGTCGAATTCGTAGTCCTCATAACCGCAGTAGGGATCGGCGCGGCGCACATCGTACGGCAGCCCGGTGGAGCGCAAAATGGGGCCGGTGATGCCCAGCGCCATGCACCCGGCCAGATCCAGATAGCCGACGCCGCAGGTGCGGGCTTTCCAGATGTCGTTTTCGTTGAGCAGTTCATCGATGTCGCGCAACCGGTGCGGCATCAGTTGGAGCAGATCGCGGATCTGGGGGATCGCGTCGGGTGGCAGATCCTGCGCCACCCCGCCGGGCCGGATGTAGTTATGGTTCATCCGCAGGCCCGTGATCGACTCGAAGATCTTAAGTATCAGCTCACGTTCCCGAAACCCGTAGAACATCGCCGACATGGCACCTAGCTCCATGCCCCCGGTGGCGATTGCGACCAGGTGCGAGGAAATCCGGTTGAGCTCCATGAGCAGCACGCGGATGACGTTGGCCCGCTCAGGAATCTGATCGGTGATGCCCAGCAACTTCTCCACGCCCAGGCAGTAGGCGGTTTCGTTGAAAAATGGCGACAAGTAATCCATCCGGGTCACGAAGGTCACCCCATGAGCCCAGTAGCGGTATTCGAGGTTTTTCTCGATTCCGGTGTGCAGGTAGCCGATACCGCAGCGGGCTTCGGTGACCGTTTCGCCTTCAAGCTCAAGGATCAGCCGCAGCACGCCGTGGGTGGACGGGTGCTGCGGGCCCATGTTGACCACGATGCGCTCACCGGGATCCACGCTGCGGGCAGCTTCGATGACCTGGTCCCAGTCCTGGCCGCCGACGTTCAGGACGGTGTCGGGCGTGTCCTGCCGGCTGCGTGTCCCGCCGGTGGGTTGGCTCATCAGCTGTATGCCCTTCGCTGGTCGGGCGGGGGGACCTGGGCGCCCTTGTACTCCACCGGAATACCGCCGAGCGGGTAGTCCTTGCGCTGCGGGTGCCCCTGCCAGTCATCAGGCATCTCGATGCGGGTTAACGACGGGTGCCCGTCGAAGATGATGCCGAAAAAGTCGTAGGTCTCCCGCTCGTGCCAGTCATTGGTGGGGTACACCGAAAAAAGCGATGGGATGTGCGGATCGCTGTCCGGCACAGACACTTCCAGCCGGATGCGCCGGTTATGGGTGATCGATTTGAATGGATACACCGCGTGCAATTCGCGGCCGGTCTCGTGCGGATAATGCACCCCACTCACACCCAGGCACAGCTCAAAGCGCAGCCCCGGCTCGTCGCGCAGCAGCCGGGCGACCTGCGGGAGGTGCTCGCGGCGCACATGCACCGTCAGTTGCCCTCGGAACACCACGACTTTCTCGATGGCCTCGGCGAATTCCACCCCGCTGCGTTTTAGGGCGTCGTCCAGCAGGTCGACCACCTCGTCGAAATAACCACCATAGGGGCGCGGGCTGCCGCCGGGAAGCGTGACCTTTTGTATCAGCCGCCCGTAGCCCGAGGTGTCCGCGCTGTCGCTGACCCCGAACATGCCGTGCCGCACATCGATTACTTCCTGGTCATCCGGGCCGGTGGCGGGCCCTGGGTTGCGTTCGGCTGGGCTCATCGCAACAATCCGTGCATCTCGATGGTTGGCCGGGCCGCCAGCGCCGCCCGCTCGGCCTCGGCGATCGCCCGCTCCCGGTCGACACCAAGTGGCATTTCGGCGATCTTCTCGTGCAGCTTGAGGATCGCATACAGCAGCATCTCGGGGCGCGGCGGGCATCCGGGCAGGTAAATGTCCACCGGAACCACATGATCGACACCCTGCACGATCGCATAATTGTTAAACATTCCGCCCGAGGACGCGCACACCCCCATCGCCAGCACCCATTTGGGCTCGGCCATCTGGTCATAGATTTGGCGCAGCACCGGTGCCATCTTCTGGCTGACCCGCCCGGCCACGATCATCAGATCCGCCTGCCGGGGGGAGGCCGAGAAACGTTCCATGCCAAATCGTGCGATGTCAAACCGCGGCGCCGCCGTGGACATCATCTCGATCGCGCAACACGCCAACCCGAACGTCGCCGGCCACAACGAGTTCTTGCGGAAATACCCCGCCAGCGTCTCCACGGTAGAAAGCAGGAAACCGCTGGGCAGTTTCTCCTCCAAACCCATGTCCTACCTCAATCCCACGTCAGGCCGCCGCGGCGCCACACGTAGGCGTAGGCGACAAACACCGTGAGTATGAACACCGCCATCTCCCCGAGCGCGAACACGCCTAACGCGTCGTAGCTGACCGCCCATGGATACAAAAACACGATTTCAATGTCAAAAACAATGAACAGCATCGCGGTCAGGTAATACTTCACCGGGAAACGCTGGCCCCCAGCGCGCGCGCCGCTAACCGGCCGATCCACGGGCTCAATCCCACACTCGTAGGCCTGCAGCTTCGACCGGTTATACCGGGATGGGCCCACAACGGTAGCCACGATCACCGAAAACACCGCGAACGCAGCGGCGATCCCCCCCAACACCAGGATGGGTGTGTAGACGTTCATCCCGCGCAGCCGCTCCCTCGATGTCGTCATTGCCGCGTTAAGGTCCTTCAAGGTCAGCCTAGCGATCGTGGGTGGGGCTCTTCTCACGGGCCTCGCTATGACCTCGGCCACACCGTAGCGAAGGCGGCGCGCCGGGCGCCCGGGTTTACCGCCGGGATCAAAGGGGTCACCGACCCCTGGTTGGCTTCCGCGAACGATCGCCGCCGACAGGGAAATCCGCGGCTTAGCGGACCGGGGTGCGAAGCAATCCGAGCACTGTGCGGCCCAGCACGAGGGGGTCGATCGGGTGCGGGACGGCGGCCTCCGCCCGCGACCAACTGGCCAACCAGGCGTCATCTTTGCGCCCAATGAGCACCACGATCGGCGGACAGTCCGCGATCTCGTCTTTGAGTTGCTTGGCAAGCCCTATCCCCCCGGTGGGTGTGGCCTCCCCGTCGAGGATGGCGAGGTCGATCCCGCCGTCGTCCATGTGCCGTATCGCCATCGGCGCGGTCGCCACCTCGATATAGCTCAGCTCCGGCAGGTCCGGGTGCAGGTGCTTGCCCAGCGCACGGATCACCTGCTCGCGAGTTCTGGCGTTGTCGCTGTAGACGAGGATCCGCAGGTTGGCGGTCGATGCGGGCACGCTGCCGATGCTACTGCCCGACGATCGCCCGGCGATGATGCGGGCCGCGCCCAGGATGGGGGTTGACCGCGTACGGAGCGTCCGTGCGCGGTTCTTGTCAGAAGCCGCCGGCGACCCGCACCACCGCGCGGCCCGAGAAGGCCCCGGCACGCACCTGATCGATGACGCTCACCACATCTTTGACGTCGACCTCGGTGGTGATCGCCGCAAGATGACGGGGCCGCAGCGAATCGCCGAGGCGTTGCCACAGCTTCCGGCGCGGACCGATGGGCATAGTGACCGAATCCATACCCAGCAGCGCAATGCCCCGCAGGATGAACGGCATCACCGTGGTGTGCAGTGCCGCGCCGCCGGTGAGGCCGCTGCAGGCCACTGCGCCCCGGTAGTTGACGGCGCTGAGCACGTCGGCCAGCGTCGCACCGCCGACACAGTCCACCGCCCCCGCCCAGCGGGCCTTGGCCAGCGGGCGGGGTTTGGCGTCGGGATCGGCCGGCAACCGACCGATAACCTCGGTGGCGCCAAGCTGTTTCAGTCGTTGGGCGGCCTCGGGCTTACCGGTGGACGCCACAACCTGATAGCCGGCGGCGGCGAGCAGATCGACGCTGACAGAGCCGACGCCACCGCTGGCCCCCGTCACCACGACCGGCCCGGCGCCGGGCGTGATCCCCCAGTCGATGAGCGCCTGCACACTCATCGCGGCGGTAAAGCCCGCGGTGCCGATCGCCGCGCCGTCGTGCGGGCTGAGAGCCCCCAGCGGGACCACCTGGTCGGCTGGTAGCCGGGTGTATTCGGCATAACCGCCGGGGCGGGCGGTGCCGATGTCGTATCCATGGGCGAGGACGGTGTCGCCGACGGCGAAATCGGGTGACTGCGACTCCACTACCTCACCGGTGAGGTCGATGCCCGGCACAACCGGGTAGTTGCGCACCACCCCGCCGCCGGGTGTCAGGGCCAGCGCATCTTTGAAGTTGACGCTGGAATACAGCACCCGGATCGTCACCTCACCCGGCGGCAAGTCGGCGGGCGTCAGCGTCTCGACCGCGGTGGTTATCCGGTCATCCTCTTGGCGTGCGACCAGTGCCCGAAAGTTGTTCATCCCGTCGACGCTAGCCGCCTCCTCTGCAGCGTTTTCCACTAGGTGAGGCCTTCGTCGCCCGCTCGGCTTCGCCGCCATCCAACCGCCCCGCCCCGGGGTGCTTGGCGCGCCCGAAGACCACGGCCAGGCCCTGATGGCGTTGCGGCGGACCGGGCAACCGCGTGGGAGCACGGTTTTTTGGCCGCTGACATCGAGCCAGAGGCTCGAGGACATTCGCGCGGACGGGACGCCGGACCGGACGCGGACGGGAAATGAAGACGGGAAATCGGGAAATGACGTACGCTACTTCAGCTCGGAGGACGACAGGCCCAGCAATCGCCGCGCCACCACCAGTTGCTGGATCTGCTGGGTGCCCTCGAAGATGTCCATGATCTTGGAGTCGCGCGCCCATTTCTCCAATAGCGTCTGCTCCGAATAACCTACGCTGCCGGCCAGTTCGACAGCCTTGAGGGTGATGTCGCTGGCCACCCGGCCGGCCTTGGCCTTGCTCATCGACGCTTCCTTGGAGTTGGGGATGTTGTTGTCGGCCTGCCACGCTGCCCGCAACGCCAACAAGTAGCTGGCCTCCCAGTCGGCCTCCATGCGCAAAAACTCGGCCGCCGCGGCGCTTTGGGTGTGCCAGGGCTTGTCGTAGGAAATCTCCACCCCGGCGCTCGTCAGGATTTTGCGGAGTTCCTCCAGCGCGGCACGGGCTACGCCGATCGCCATGGCGGCGACGATTGGGCGGGTGTTGTCGAAGGTTTCCATCACCCCGGCAAACCCCTTACCCGGCTCGATTTCGGGGTTGCCGAGCAGGTTGTCCTTGGGGATGCGCACGTTGTCGAAGCGGATGGTCGCGGTGTCGGAGCCTTTGATGCCGAGCTTCTTCTCGAGCCGCTCGACGATGACACCGGGATGCTCGCGTGGAACGATGAACGGCTTGATCGCCGGGCGGCCCTTGGACTTGTCCAGCGTTGCCCATACCACGATGTGGCTGGCCCGCGAACCCGCGGTAACGAAGATCTTTTCGCCGTTGATCACGTATTCGTCGCCGTCGAGCGTGGCAGTGGTGGACACCGCGGCAGAATCCGACCCGAAGGCCGGCTCGGTGATGGCCATGGCCGCCCAGAGCCTGCCCAACCGTTTCTGCTGCTCGCCGGTGGCTACCGCGGAGATCGCCGCGTTGCCGAGGCCCTGATAGGGCATCGAAAGCATCATCGCGGCGTCGCCCCAGCTGGCCTCGATGGTTTGCAACACCGCTGCCATGTTGGCGCCGTTGCGGTTTCCGTCCTTGCCCTCGCCGTTGCGAAACGCCTCGGCCCCGGTGAGCCCCAACGCGTTGGACTCGGCGGCGCCCATGAACAGGTTGGCCAGGGTGTCCAGCTCAACCGGGTAGGCGTGCTCGTTCAGGTCATATTTGCGGGCGATCGGCCGCATCATCTCCGCCGCGCCTTGATGGGCTTTGTCGATCACCGCCAACAGCTTGCGGGGCAGTTCCAGATTGATTGCCATAATTAGTCTTTCGGTTGTGAAGTACTGCAGTTAAATCACCAGCACACCCTCGGCGACCCCGATGGCCCGCAGGTCGCGATACCAGCGTTCGACGGGATGCTCTTTGGTGTAGCCGTGTCCGCCGAGCAGTTGCACGCCGTCCAGGCCGATTTGCATGCCCTTGTCGGCGCCAAGCCGTTTGGCCAATGCCGCCTCCCGGGCAAACGGCAGGCCCTGCTCGGCGCGAGCCGCGCCGCGCCACGTGAGCAGCCGCAGCCCGTCGAGCTCGATGGCGATGTTGGCGCACATGAACGCCACGGACTGCCGGTGGGCGATCGGTTCGCCGAAGGCCTCACGCTCCTTCACGTAGGGCACGACATAGTCGAGCACCGCATGCGAGGTGCCCACAGCGAGCGCCGCCCAGCCTAAGCGGCACAGCGCGATCGCCTCGGAATAGATGCGCGCGGATTCGGCGGGCGTGATATCCTCGCCACCCAGGCGGGCGCCCAGCGGCACCGACACCTTGTCCAGCTCGACCTGACCCAACGCCGCGGCGCGGATGCCCATGCTCGGGTCGGGCTTGACGGTCAGGCCCTTGGCCGAGGATTCGACAATAAACAGCGTCGGCTTGCCCTGAAATTGGGCGCCGACGATGAGCAACTCGGCGTCGGCGGCCGCCGGCACCAAGGCCTTCACCCCCTCGAGCCGATACCCGCTGGGCGTGCGCATCGCCCGGGTCGCCAGGTTGGTTGGGTCGAACAGCGGCTGCGGCTCCACGATGGCAACGCAGGCCTGCGGCACATTCTGGCCGGTGAACTCCTTCAGATAGGTGGCCTGCTGATCGGCGCCACCCCAATGGGTGAGCGCTGCCGCGACACCCGCCGGGGCCAGAATCGGCAATGCGAGCCCCATGTCGCCGTACGCCAGTGCCTCGGCGACCAGAACGTTGGTCACACAGGAACGCTGCGCCGCGATCCCGTCGAAGCCTTCGGGGACGTTGAGCGCGGTGATGCCGAGTTCGGCCGCCTTAGCGGTCAGCTCGCGAGGATAGGCTGCGGCCTCGTCGGCGCCGGGGGCTGCCGGGCGTACGATCTCCCGAGCGAATTGCTCGACGGTTTCCAGGATGAGTTTCTGGTCGTCGTCGGGGGTCAGGTCAAAGTAGTCGGTGCCCCTGGTGCCGCGGGCGCCCAGCCGGGCGGGGCCACCGCGCAGGCCCTGGACCCGCTTGAACTGGCGAGTGGTGGCACCGGCGACGGAAAAGCCGGTCTTGACCCCGTAGCGCAGGGTCCGATTCAGCGGATCTCGCAGGTGGTATTTGTCGAGGAACTCCTGGCCGACAATCGGGGTAAGCAGTCCGAGTGCGACGTCGATCCCGGTCCGTTTGTGCCTCTGCTCCCCGATGGCGGTCGCGCGGCCGGTGGGCTTGCGCCGGGCCCGGGAGCCCCGGGAGCCGTTGGTGGCGGGGACGGTGTTGGCCATGATGTGCCGCCTCTTGGTGAAGCGCAGGTGGGGTAGCTATCCGATAACGCTATCTTACTCCGCAGTAAGATAGTCGGGTCTGGTTATTTACTTCACACGTCCGACAGGCTGGTCAGCAGGGGGAGTCGGCGCGGCCCCCACCGCCCGGGC
The DNA here is from genome assembly GCF_018361265.1 of Mycobacterium sp. SM1. GTDB lineage: Bacteria > Actinomycetota > Actinomycetes > Mycobacteriales > Mycobacteriaceae > Mycobacterium. Next base: position 670,705 of record NZ_JAFLNH010000001.1, on the reverse strand, counting down.
GGCCCGTCGTAGACGCCCGGCAGCCGGGCGCCGCATGCCTGGCACCGGCCGTCATCGGTCAAGCCGTAGTAGCGCATTGCGTACCAGTCGCGAACCACAACCGCCGACCCGCATCCCGGACATGTTGTCGTGCCGCCCTCGGTGTCGTGGACGTTGCCGGTGTAGACGAACCGCAAGCCTTCGCCGATGCCGATGGCGCGGGCGCGAGCCAGTGTCGCTGGGGGAGTAGGCGGGGTGTCCATCATCTTGTAGTCGGGATGAAAGGCGGTGAAATGCAGCGGCACATCGACGCCCAGGTTTTCCCGGATCCAGACGCATTCGGCGGCGATCTCCGTATCGCTGTCGTTGTGGCCCGGTATCAGCAGCGTGGTGATCTCGAACCACACGTCGGTTTCGTGGCGGAGATACACCAAGGTGTCCAGAACGTCGTTCAGGTGTCCGACGCAGAGCCGCCGGTAAAAGTCTTCGGTGAACGCCTTGAGATCGACGTTGGCCGCGTCGATATGCCGGTAGAACTCCGCGCGTGGTTGCGGGCACATATAGCCCGCGGTCACCGCTATCGCCTTGATGCCCCGCTCATGGCAGGCATCGGCGACGTCGGCGGCGTACTCCCAGAAGATCGTCGGGTCATTGTAAGTGAAAGCAACACTGCGGCAACCTAATTGGTGTGCCACAGCGGCGATGTCCCCGGGAGTGGCCCGGCTGGCAAGGGTGTCGACCTCGCGGGATTTTGAGATATCCCAGTTCTGGCAGAACTTGCACGCCAGGTTGCAGCCCGCGGTGCCAAATGACAGCACCGCCGAGCCGGGCAGAAAATGGTTGAGCGGTTTTTTCTCGATGGGGTCGACGCAAAACCCGCTGGAGCGTCCGTAGCTGGTGAGCACAAGCCGATCGTCGATGCGCGCGCGGACGAAACACAGACCGCGCTGGCCCTCATGGAGCTTGCAAGCCCGCGGGCACACATCGCACTGGATGCGGCCGTCATCAAGGCGGTGCCAGTGCGCGGTGGCGATGGTAAACGGATCGTCGTGGCCCATGACGTGCTTCCGCAGCCCAGGCTACTCGGCGGCCAGCCTTGCCAGCACCCGGTCGTGCAAATGACCGTTGGTGGCCACGGCGCTGCCGCCGTGCGGTCCGGGCGTTCCGTCCAGGCTGGTAAACGTCCCGCCCGCCTCGCGCACCAGGATGTCCAGCGCCGCCAGGTCCCACACCGACACGTCGGGCTCGGCGGCGATGTCGACGGCTCCCTCGGCCACCAGGCAGTAAGACCAGAAGTCGCCGTAGCCGCGTACCCGCCACACCGCGTCGGTGAGATCGATAAATGCGTCACGCAAGCCGCGCTGCGCCCACCCCGACAGGCTGGAGAATGAGAGGCTCGCCGAATCCAGCTCGGCCACCGAGGACACCGACAGCCGTCGTGGCGGGGCGCCGTCGACCGCCGCGAACGCACCCTGGCCGCGGGCCGCCCACCAGCGTCGTCGCAGCGCGGGAGCGCTGACCACACCAACGCACGGCACACCGTCCTCCAGCAACGCGATCAAACTGGCCCACACGGGCACCCCCCGCACGAAATTCTTGGTGCCGTCGATCGGGTCGATGACCCACTGCCGCCCAATCAAAGTCGCCAGGCCGCCGAACTCTTCGCCGACCACGTTATCGCCGGCCCGGTCGCGGCCAAGGCGCACGCGCAGGTCGGATTCGACCGCCTCGTCGGCGTCGGTCACCGGCGTCAGGTCCGGTTTGGCGCCGACACGCAGGTCGACCGCGCCGAACCGGCTAAGGGTCACCACGTCCGCACGGTCGGCCAGCGTCAACGCGAGCGTCAGATCATCCGGGGGGGTCATGCGCGCCACTCCTTAATGCCGACTGCGCCGGCATTATTCTCGTCGGGGGATCATGTGCGCCGTCCTACCATGGCAGCATGTGGGAAATCGGCGTGCTGCTCCTGCTCATCGCGACCATGGTGGTGTTACTGGCGCCGCGGCTCATCCGCCGCGGCCCGCGCGCCGATGCTGTGGCCGGGACGCTGCTGGTCACCGGCGTCAGCCCGCGACCCGACGCAACGGGCGAGCAATACGTCACAATAAGCGGTGTCATCAACGGGCCCACGGTCAACGAGCACGCGGTGTATGAGCGCATGGCGATCAACGTGGACAAGTGGCCGAGTGTCGGCCAGCTGCTGCCGGTGGTCTACTCGCAGCGAAACCCCGATAACTGGGCGTTCGCACCACCCGAGGCGTCCACCGGGGCCAGCTAGCCGGGTTGATAGCGCTCCACCTGCGGCCTGAGCCACACCACCTCATCCTGAGCGGGCACCATAGACGCGTGCACTCCACCCTGTGCGGTCGTCCGGTCGCGGCGGACCGCCCCCTGATTATGGCCATCGTCAACCGCACCCCGGACTCCTTTTACGACCGGGGCGCCACCTTCAGCGACGATGCCGCCAAGGCCGCCGCCCACCGCGCGATCGCCGAGGGCGCCGACGTCATCGACATCGGCGGTGTCAAGGCAGGACCGGGCCAGAGTGTCGACATCGAGACCGAGACCGGCCGGGTGGTGCCGTTCATCGAATGGCTGCGCGACGCATACCCGGACCAACTGATCAGTGTCGACACCTGGCGTTCGGCGGTGGCCAGGAAGGCGTGCCAGGCGGGTGCCGATCTGGTCAACGACACCTGGGGTGGGGCCGACCCGGACCTACCCGGGGTGGCGGCTGAGTTCGGAGCCGGTTTGGTGTGCTCGCACACCGGCGGTGCGGCGCCGCGCACCCGCCCGTTCCGGGTGAGTTACGGCATTACCACTCGCGCCGTGGTGGACGAGGTTATCCGCGAGCTGACCGCGGCCGCCACACGGGCGGTAGCCGCTGGGGTAGCGCGGGATCGCGTGCTGATCGACCCGACCCACGATTTCGGCAAGAACACCTTCCACGGGCTGGCGCTCTTGCGTCACGTGGACGATCTGGTGAAGACCGGGTGGCCGGTGCTGATGGCTTTGAGCAATAAGGACTTCGTTGGGGAGACTCTGGGCGTGGATCTCACGGAACGGCTCGAGGGAACACTGGCGGCTACCGCGCTTGCGGCCGCGGCGGGAGCCCGGATGTTCCGGGTGCATCAGGTCGCTCCGACTCGACGGGTGCTCGAGATGGTGGCCTCCATCCACGGAAAACGCCCGCCGGCGCGCACGGTAAGGGGGCTGGCGTGACGGCATCAGAGCTGGCCGAGACGGACACCCTCGCCGGACTGCCCGGAGACACCTGGCTGTCCGACCGCAGTTGGAGCCGTCCAGCTTGGACGACCGGCGAGCTGGAGGCCGCCAAAGCCGGGCGAACGATCTCGGTGGTGCTGCCCGCTCTCAACGAGCAGGAAACCATCGGCGCGGTCATTGACAGTATTTCGCCATTGGTCGGGGGGCTGGTCGATGAGCTAATCGTGCTGGACTCGGGCTCCACCGATGCCACCGAGATCCGGGCCATCGCCGCCGGGGCCCGCGTCGTCAGCCGGGAACAGGCGCTGCCCGAGGTGAGTCCACGGCCCGGCAAGGGCGAGGCGTTGTGGCGGTCGCTGGCGGCGACCAGCGGCGACATCGTGGTGTTCATCGACTCCGACCTGATCAACCCGCACCCGATGTTTGTGCCGTGGCTGGTGGGTCCGCTGCTTACCGGCGACGGCATTCACCTGGTGAAAAGCTTTTACCGGCGGCCGTTGATTGTCGGCGACAGCAGCGACACCAAGAGCACAACCGGCGGCGGGCGCGTCACCGAATTGGTGGCGCGCCCGCTGCTGGCTGCATTGCGGCCCGAGCTGGGGTGTGTGCTGCAGCCCCTGGGCGGTGAGTACGCGGCTACCCGCGAACTGCTCACCTCGGTGCCCTTCGCCCCCGGATACGGAGTAGAGATCGGCCTGCTGATCGACACCTACGACCGGTTGGGCCTTGATGCGATCGCGCAGGTCAACCTCGGCGTCCGTGCCCATCGCAACCGTCCGCTGACCGAGCTGGGAGCGATGAGCCGGCAGGTTATCGCCACCCTGCTCTCCCGATGCGGAATCCCAGACTCCGGGGTGGGCTTGACCCAGTTCTTCGTCGACGACGACGGCTACACGTCCCGCACTTGGCCGGTCTCGCTGGCGGACCGCCCACCGATGAATGCCTTGCGACCACGCTGACCACTGCTGGCGCGCTATGAGGCAATATCGATGGCGTGGTATTGGTGTTGCTGTACCTGGCGGTGCTGATCCTGGCGGCAATCGTGCTGTTCGGCGCCGCCAGTCTGCTGTTCGGCCGCGGTGAACAGCTGCCGCCTCTTCCCCGAGCAACCACCGCGACGATGCTGCCGGCGTCGGGTGTTACGCGTGCCGACGTCGATGCGGTCAAGTTCACCCAGGTGCTGCGGGGGTACAAGACCAGTGAGGTCGATTGGGTGCTGGACCGGCTGGGCCGCGAGCTGGATTTGCTGCGTAGCCAGCTGGCAGCGGCTCACGCGGCGTCGGTCCCCCCCAACGAGGTGAGCACCGCGGGCAGCCAGCCCGGAAACGACCAGATCGCGAGGTGACTGTGCCGGGCGGTGACGGGCTGGTTCGCTGCGCCTGGGCTGATGCTGGACACGGGACGGACCGCGAACTTTACCGTAACTATCACGACCACGAGTGGGGTCGCCCCTTGCGCGGCCGGGTGGCGTTGTTCGAGCGGATGAGCCTGGAAGCCTTCCAGAGCGGCTTGTCGTGGCTGCTCATCCTGCGCAAACGGGAGAATTTCCGGCGCGCTTTTTCCGGATTTGACATCGAGGTGGTCGCCCGCTACAGCGACGCCGACGTGGCCCGCCTAATGGCCGACGACGGGATCATCCGCAACCGGGCCAAGATCGAAGCGACGATCGCCAACGCGCGCGCCGCCGCCGACGTCGACCTTTCCGAGCTGCTGTGGTCATTCCGCCCGGACCCGCGGCCCCGACCAGCCGATGCGTCGGAAATTCCTTCGGCCACCGCAGAATCAACGGCCATGGCACGTGAGCTGAAACGGCGCGGGTTTCGGTTCGTGGGCCCTACCACCGCTTACGCGCTGATGCAGGCGACCGGGATGGTCGACGACCACATTCGCACGTGCTGGGTACCGCCGGCGGCGCGGTGAGACTCGCCAAAACCGGGCCGGATGCACCAGCCGACGGGAATAGTGAACAATAGAGGCGTGAATTGGCAGTTCAACGTCGGGTATGGGGACGGCGGGGCATGCCCGGCACCGACAGGACTCGTGACGGCGGGCCAATGTGGAGGGAGCACTCGATGGCGGCGATGAAGCCCCGGACCGGTGATGGTCCTCTGGAAGCGACCAAGGAGGGGCGCGGCATCGTGATGCGAGTACCACTCGAGGGCGGCGGTCGACTCGTCGTTGAGCTGACACCCGACGAGGCCGCCGCACTGGGTGAGGAACTCAAAAGCGTCACCAGCTAGCGGCGCGTTCTCTTGCGGGGTCCGCTGGCGCTACGCGCACACCTTTTGGTAGACGGTCAACGTCTGCTCTGCGACGTGTGTCCAGGAGAATTCCTCGATGCAACGCTGGCGCCCGGCACGTCCGTAGCGCTCCGCCGTGCCGGCGTCGGCAATTAGGGCGTTGACTGCCTCGGCCAAGCCGGCCTGGTATCCGGCCGGGTCCTCGGCGTCGAAATGCACCAGCGAACCGGTGATGCCGTCGGCGACCACTTCCGGTATCCCGCCGACATCGGAGGCCACCACCGCCGTTGCGCAGGCCATTGCCTCCAGGTTGACAATCCCGAATGGCTCATACACCGATGGGCATATTGAAACTGTTGCCGCCGACAGTATCTCACGGATTTTCTGGACCGGCAGCATTTCCCGGACCCAGAACACACCGGTGCGAGAACGGGCCAGTTCGGCTACGGCGGCACGTACTTCGGCGGCGATCCGCGGTGTGTCGGGCGCCCCGGCGCACAGCACCAGTTGCACATCCGGGCGGAATCGATGGGCGGCTGCGATCAAATGCGTGACGCCCTTTTGCGGGGTTATCCGCCCGACGAACGCAACGATGGGCCGGTCGGGATTGACCCCGAGTTCGGCCAGTATCGACTCGCCCGGGCGGGGCCGGGTCGGGTACCAAAGGTCGGTATCGATCCCGTTTTTGATGACATGAACCCGGCTTGGCTCCAGGGTGGGGTAGACGCGAAGCAGGTCGTCGCGCATCCGGGAGCTCACGGCGATGACGGCGTCGGCGGCCATCACTGCGCTGCGCTCCACCCACAACGACACTCGGTAGCCGGCGCCGAGTTGCTCGGCTTTCCACGGCCTCAGGGGCTCGAGCGAATGCGCGGTCACGACGTGCGGAATCTGGTAGAGCACCGAGGCCACATACCCGGCCAGGGCGGTGTACCAGGTGTGCGAATGCACGACGCTGGCGGCCGCGGCGGCATTGGCCATAAGCAGATCGGCTGACAACGTCGACAGGGCGGGATTCGCCTCCCCCAATCGCGGGTCGGGCTGATGTGCGACCGCGTCCGGTCGGGGCGCACCCATGCAGTGCACGTCTACCTCACACACGTGGCGCAGGTGCGCGACCAACTCGGTGACGTGCACCCCGGCACCGCCGTAGACATCCGGTGGGTACTCCCGGGTCATCATCGCCACCCGCATACCGGAACGCTAAAGGGCGCCGCGCAGTTCTGTGAAGGGCTGCGCCCCGGCGCTGCGAAGGAGAGGACGGTCCAACCGAGCCAAACACCTTGACCGACAGGCCGTCGCGCAGCGATCAATCCTCCGATTGCCCTGGCAACGGTTCTCGGCGGCCGATAGGTTTGTTTTATGAGGGACTCGCCGCACGTGCTGGGCATCGTCCTGGCCGGTGGGGAGGGCAAAAGGCTTTATCCGCTGACCGCAGACCGGGCCAAGCCCGCGGTTCCCTTCGGCGGCGCCTACCGGCTGATCGACTTCGTGCTGTCGAATCTCGTCAATGCCCGGTACCTGAGAATCTGTGTTCTGACCCAATACAAGTCGCACTCGCTAGACCGTCACATCTCACAGAACTGGCGGCTGTCGGGTTTGGCCGGTGAGTACATCACCCCGGTGCCGGCCCAGCAACGCCTCGGCCCGCGCTGGTACACCGGCTCGGCCGACGCGATCTACCAATCGCTCAATCTGATCTACGACGAAGACCCGGACTACGTCGTGGTTTTCGGGGCTGATCATGTGTATCGCATGGACCCCGAGCAAATGGTGCGGTTTCACATCGAAAGCGGGGCGGGGGCGACGGTGGCCGGCATTCGGGTGCCACGCGCGCAGGCGAGCGCGTTCGGTTGTCTCGATGCCGACGAGTCCGGGCGCATCCGCAGCTTCATCGAGAAGCCGATGGATCCCCCTGGAACCCCGGACAGCCCCGAGTTCACGTTCGTCTCGATGGGCAACTACATCTTCACCACCAAGGTGCTGATCGACGCTATCCGGGCCGACGCCGAGGATGACCGCTCCGACCACGACATGGGCGGTGACATCATCCCGCGGCTGGTTGCCGACGGGCTAGCCGCGGTCTACGACTTCGCCGATAACGAGGTGCCCGGCGCCACCGACCGTGACCGCGGTTACTGGCGTGACGTCGGGACCCTGGACGCGTTTTACGACGCCCACATGGATCTGGTGTCGGTGCACCCGGTGTTCAACCTCTACAACAAGCGCTGGCCGATCCGTGGCGCGATGGAGAATCTGGCACCGGCTAAATTCGTCAAGGGTGGATCGGCTCAGGAATCGGTCGTAGGCGCAGGCAGCATCATCTCCGCAGCCTCGGTGCGCCACTCGGTGCTGTCGTCGAACGTGGTCGTCGACGACGGCGCGATCGTGGAAGACAGCGTGATCATGCCGGGCACCCGGGTTGGCCGCGGCGCGGTGGTGCGGCACGCCATCCTGGACAAGAACGTGGTGGTCGGGCCGGGCGAGATGGTCGGAGTGGATCTGGAGAAGGACCGGGAACGCTTCGCCATCAGCGCCGGCGGCGTGGTCGCGGTCGGCAAGGGCGTCTGGATCTAATCCGCGCGAGCAGACGCAAAATCATCCGTTTGCTTGCTGAAACGGGTGATTTTGCGTCTGCTCGGCCTGCTAGGCCGGGATTTCTGGCACCAGCAGATGGTGCGACCGCGCGGTGATCGAACATAGTTGGCCGGGAACTGGCCGGTGAATGGGTTGCGCGGCGACAACCAGCGGCCGGCGATGAGCAGTCGTAGCTGCTCTCCGGCGCGGAACAGGGTCGCCGACGGACCGAGCGCCACATCGACCGCGACCACTTCGCCGGCGCGCAGCGGCTGCGGCTAGGTGCACGCTGGGACGGGCTCCCATGGCTGCGACAGCCCGGGATCCGGTGCGCGCAGCGACACGCGCTGCCATCCGCTGGTCACCCGGTCGCGGCCGTAGCCGTATGACCCTTCGAATCCGACGAACCGTCCATTGCGCCACTTCTCCAGTCCGACGAACAGGTTCACGTCGTTGCAACCGTGCAATTCGAGCCACAGCCGTGCGGCCATGGGGCCGGTCAGCTCGATATCGTCGGGAACTGTCCAGCTGAACGCCGCGGCGCGGGAACGGGTTTTGAAGGTGATGCGTCCCGGCGTCGACGCCTGCTGGGTCGCTAACATGCCAGGCCGGGCGAGATACAGTGGCCGCCAGCGGGTGCGCGCCAGCGGCCACTCGCTCTCTTCGCGGACCGCTGTGACGGTGTCACGGTCTTCGTGCACCTCGAGCCGAACGCTACGGGCGTCGCGTGCGCCGTCCGGGGCGGCGCGGATGAACACTAGTTGTTCGGCGCGCGCGGGCCCGGAGTAGAAGGTCGACCACTTGCCGCCGCGATGGGTGTACAGCTGAGCGTGCGAGGAGCCACCGTGGGTGAACGCGCGGATGGAACCGCGGCTGTGCAAGTTGTTGTCGGAGAAGCTGCCGCAGACCAGCATCGGCACCCGGATCGCCGACAGATCGGGCACCAGCGAGCTCCAGAACTCATCACGCAGCGGGTGGGCATCCTGCATCCGCAGGATGTCGTACGCCTGCCGGGTGGTGCGACGTATTCCCAGCGCCCAGATCCGGGTAAAGCCCTTTTCTCGAATACCGCCGGGAAACGCCAGATCCCGGTAAATGTCGGTGAAACCCTCCCACGGGCAGATGGCCCGCAGTCCCGGCGGCTGCAGCGCGGCGGCGCGGTATTGGGTGATCGCCAGATATGACACCCCGAGCATGACCACCCGTCCGTCGCTCCACGGCTGGCCGGCCGCCCACTGCACGACGTCGTAGGTGTCTTGGCCTTCCTGCTGCGACAGCAACTGGGCGGTGCCCCGGAGTGACCGCAACCGCGCAGGTCGGCGTTGACCACCGCGAAGCCCTGCGCCACCCACCAGGCCGGGTCCGGAGCCTCCCAGCCGGTCAGCGCCGAGAAGGTGACCGGATCCGGCTGGCGCAGAATGCGATATTGCCGCGGGTAGGTCCACCACTTACCCCGCCGAGTCGGCAAGTTGTCCTTGCCGTACGGGTGGATACTCAGCACGACCGGATGGCCAACGTCGTCGGCACTGCGAAAGACATTGGCCCGCAATAGGGTTCCATCGCGCATTCGGATTTCGACGTCGCGGTCGACGACGATGTCGGCGGGGGGATCGGTGACGGTGATCGGTGGCTTGGCGATGCCGCGCAGCCGGGACAGCGCATAACGGACCGCGCCGGAGCGGCGCCATGGCCGGTCCAGTGCAGGCACGGGTTGTCGGGCCATGCCCAATACCTTAGGTCGCGTCGGGGTAGATCGGCCTACCAGATAAAGGGCACCAAGCGGTGGTGCACCTTCTTCCGGTATTCGTCGTATCCGGCTAATTCGTTTTCGAGGACCTGTTCTTCGTCGCGGATGCGCAGGACAAGAGCGGCCAGTCCCGGGATGAGGAAGACGAGTCCCCAATACGACCCCAAGGCGAGCGGTACGCCCAGCATCAAGATCACGTTGCCGACATACATCGGGTGCCGGACGATGCCGTACAGCCCGGTGGTGACCACCTTCTGTTCCGCCTCGACGGTGATGTTGGCGGCCGCGTAACTGTTCTGGATGACGACCAGCATCGCCAGCCCAAGTCCGAGCGCCACCAGAACATCACCGACCAGGCAGACCGTCGTCGGCACCGACGACCAGCCGAAGCGATGATCGAGGGCGCTGACCACCATCATTGCCACGAACAAGAGGAACACGGCAGAGATGATGATCTTCTCCACCATCCTCGTCTCCGAAAACGGCCCCGCATGCATGCGGCGCTCAAGTGCGGCCGGGTTCGTCCGAACCAAGTAGATGCTCGGGATCCACGTCGAGAGGGCGAATACAGCCAGGAACGCCCACGCCTGCCAGTACTGGAACGTCCATGCCGGCAGGAACAGCATCAATCCGAAGGCCGCGATGCCCAAAGCTGCTGAAACTACTCCTTTGCCAAGTGGTTTCATGACAGCCTCCTCAGTTCCGTATGTCGCGGCGCCGAAAGGCGATGGATCCCAGCGCAATCAGTGCCGTGTCGATCGCCAGGAGCCAGAGCGGTGGAACGGCACTGAAGTCGCCGCCACCGACCCGCGGGATGTGCGCGAAGGGTTCGAGGTCGAGCACCCACTGCGGAGCACCCGACAGCGAGCCGAGCAGGTACACCGCGATAAACCCGACCAGCACACCCCAAGCCGCCGGCGTGAACCGCGGTACCACACCGAACAAGGCAACCGTCACCGCGGCGAGCAGCCACACGGCGGGCAGCTGTACCGCCGCGGTGCCGAGGACTGTGGAGAGCTTGCCGGCGATATCGCCGGCGGCGACGCCGTACGTAAGTCCCGCCGCCAGCCCAGCGACCAGTATCGCGACCGCCGGTCCGGCCGGCGCAATGCCCAGATACGTTGCCAGCCAACGGTTTCGGCCAACCGCACCGCCCAGCAGCGTTTCGGCCCGCTGGCTGTTCTCTTCCTGGCTAAGCGGGACGGCGAACGCGGCGGCTGCCATGCCCAGCATGCAGAATGCCACCGCGATGAAGGCCTGCTCCAGCGCGCTGGTGCCGCCCATCCGCACCACGATGTCGCGCGCAGCGGAGCTGCCCACCTCCTCGCCGATGCCATGCACGACGTTGCCGACCAGCAACCCGAACAGGCACAGCCCCACTGTCCAAATCAGCACTGCACCTCGGTCCAGCCGCCATGCCAGGCCGCCGGTACCGCGCAGCGACCAGCCCGCCGCACCGGCGCCGGGACGTTCGGCGATCATTCCCGCGCCGACGTCCCGTCGCGCCAGCAGCAGGTAGGCCATGACGGTGAGCGCGACGGTTGTCACCAGATGCAACGCCAGCACCCACCAGCGGTCTCCGGCGTACGGCCGCACCTGCAGCGACCAGCCCAGCGGTGACAACCACGACAGGCTGCCCGAGCCCGCGTCACCGACGGCGCGGAGCGTGCAGGCGACCGCCAGCACCGCAAAGGCCGCGCCGCGGGTGAACCGCGCACTCGGCGAGAGCTGCGCCGCCACCGCAGCCACAGCGGTGAACACCAGACCGGATGCGGCCAGCGCCGCGCCGAAAGCCAGCGACCCGCTGTGCGGAACGTCGGTGGTAAGCAGCCCCGCGGCGCCGATCACGCCGGTGATGACCGACGCCCCGAACGACAACAGCAGTGCGGCGGTCAAACTGGCACACCGGCCGACCGCCGCCGAATCGACCAATTCGGTGCGACCGGTCTCCTCGTCGGCGCGGGTATGGCGGATCACGGTGAGGATCACCGCGATCGCGATGAGCAAGTGGAACATTCCGGCTTTCCAGATGCCGACGGCTCCCAGGTTGTCCGCGTAGACCTGCCCGTAGAGTGCTCGCTGAGCCGGGCTGGCCATGATCGAGGCCGCGAACGCGTCGCGGGCGGCCTGGTCCGGATAGACCTTTTCGATGCTCCCGACGTACACGGTGGCCAGCGGCACCGACAGCAGCATGACCCAGGGCGGCAGCACGATGCGGTCGCGGCGCAAGTACAGCCGCAACAGGCCGAGTGTTCCCGAAAAGTTCGATCCTTGGCGTTGAGGCGCGTGGTGGGCAGGCCGTTGTGGCCGGTCGAGGGTGATCGCGCTCATGCCGAAACCTCGTGCTCGCGGCGCGCCCGCTGGCCGTCGATGCCGTAGTGGCGTAAGAAGAGCTCTTCCAGGGTCGGTGGCTGGCTGACCAGGCTGCGCACCCCGGCGTCGCCGAGGACCCGTATCAGCTCGCCCAGGCTCTCGCTGTCGACGTGGGCACGCACCGTGTGGCCCTCGACGCTGACATCTTCAACGCCCTTGATCCGCGTGAGATCGCCTGGGGCACATAACATCTCGGCTTTGATGGAGGTGCGGCTCAAGTGCCGCATGGATTTCAGCGAGCCGCTTTCGACCGTCTTGCCGGCCCGGATGATGGTTAGTCGGTCACACAGCGCCTCGGTTTCGGCCAGGTTGTGGCTCGACAGCAAAACCGTCACGCCGCGGTCGCGGGCCTCACCGACGCATTGCTGAAAGACGTTCTCCATCAAGGGGTCTCCAGTCCGCTGCTCGGCTCATCGAGCAGCAGTAGCCGTGCACGCGACGAAAAGGCTGAAATCAAAGAGACCTTCTGCCTATTGCCCTTCGAGTAGGAGCGAGCCTTCGTGCGCGGGTCCAAGTCGAAGCGTTCGATCAACTCATCGCGCAGCTTCTCGTCACAGCCGCCGCGCATGCGGGCCAGCAAGTCGATGGTCTCGCCGCCGGTGAGATTAGGCCACAGGGTCACATCGCCCGGCACGTAAGCAATCTGGCGATGCAATTCAACGGCGTCGGTCCACGGGTCGCCACCCAGCAGCCGGGCGATCCCGCCGTCGGCCCTGACCACCCCGAGCAGGATGCGGATGGTCGTCGACTTGCCGGCGCCGTTCGGGCCCAGAAAGCCGTGTACCTCGCCTCGCGTACCGTCAACTCCAACCCGTCCAGCTCCCGCACTGGCCCGAAAGACTTTCTCAGGCCATGGATTTCGATTGCCACGCCGGCGTGGTCAGATCGCGATACCGCTGTCATGGGATTCTCCTTCTTTCGTGGCTTCCGCGAGGAATGCGTCATACATCGTGCTGTCGGCCATTAGGCCGTTGGTGTAGACCTCGAGTGACGGCATCAGCATGTCGCGGGCGTAGTCGCGCAGCACCGCGCGCAGGTCGGTCGGGTTTTCGTGCATCTGCAGATAGAGCAGGAAGCCGCCGCCACCGGTGATGGCCAGATACCTGGCCCGTGCCCGGGGGTTGCGGCTGGGCTTGAGTGTTCCGGCGCGGACCCCTTCGTCGAGGTACGCTTCGGCGTCATCGATCATCCTTCGCCACAACGTTTTCGCCAGCTCGCCGCCCGACTGCATACTGCGCACCAGATAGCCCATCAGCGGCGCGTAGGAATCGATTTCGGCCAGCGCCGCAAGCCAGGTGCCCGGATCTGTGGACCGCATCGCTTCCGACTTGCTGCTGCGGATTTCCTCGGCGACATAGTCGTCGCAGGCTTTGCGCAGGCCCTCCTTGGAGCCGTAATGGTGGATGACCAATGCCGCGCTCACGCCCGCCGCCTTGGCGATGGTCCGCAGACCGACGTCGAAGCCATGCTGGCCGAACTGCTCGATAGCCGCGTCGCGGATTCGGGCGGCCGCGGTCAGATCGGCTGAACGCATGTTCGGGACACTAAACGTTCGTTCAGTCCGCGGTCAAGGAGACGCACCGTCAGGAATCCGTAAGGGTCGTCAGTCGCGCACAGCCGCCAGCAGGCCGTCGCCGAGTGGCACCAAGGCCGGAGTGAGCCGCTCGTCCTCGGCGATGAGCCGCGCCGCCTCGCGGACCGCTGTCACGTCGGCGTCGTGCGCTGTGGGATCGCCGGCGCGCCCGCCCAGCGCGGCACCATGGACGACGACGACACCGCCCGGCCGTAGCAGCCGCACGGCTTCGACGACGTAGTCGGGCTGGTCGATCGGGTCGGCGTCGATGAAAACCAGGTCATACGACTCATCGGCCAGCCGGGTCAGCACCTGTTGGGCGCGGCCGCTGATCAGCCGCGTGCGCGATGGCCCGATGCCGGCCTGGCAGAACGCCTGCTTTGCGATGCGCTGATACTCGGGCTCGATGTCGATCGTGGTCAACACCCCGTCGTCACTCATGCCCGATAACAACCACAGCCCGCTAACCCCCGCTCCGGTACCCACCTCGACAACAGCCTTGCCCCCGCTGAGCTTGGCCAGCACGCTTAGCAGGGCACCGACCGCGGGCGTGACCGCCCCGGCTCCGATGTCCAGGGCCCGGTCGCGGGCCGCCGCCAGGATCGCATCCTCAAATATCGACCCTTCAGCGTGAGCGGCGAGGGCCTCGGCACGAGCGAGGGGCGTCTCCCCGAGCGTGTGGTCGATGCTGGCCATGCCCGCAGCGTAAGTCCCGCTGGCGCTGGCGCCGGGCAGGCGCGCCCGATTCCGCAGATGGTCAATTCACTCGCTATTCACCGCCCCGACCGGGAAGCGTATGGCGATTCCTGTCATACTGAGACAACACGGCCTAATGTCATCGGGGCCGGTTTCTCAGCGAAAGTTCAGTTCGATCACATACGGTCCACACGCCGATACGCAACGGTATCTGCATGGAAGGTGCGCAATGCTGCCCCGGGAATACGTCATGGCGACCGGGCGTTACGCGCGGTGAGCAGTTGCCAAACCCAGAGAGCTTGGAAGGCCACCCCAGTCCGGAGGATTTGATCATCACCATGTTGATGAGCCCGACAAGTATGTCGCATGCCGGGCAGTATCGCGGCACCGATTGGGTGGAGGCACCCGACGAGCCGTACGGTACCGCCGTTTTCGACGCGACCGGAGATAAGGCCACTATGCCCTCGTGGGATGAGTTGGTGCGCCAACACGCCGACCGGGTATACCGACTGGCCTATCGGCTATCCGGCAACCAGCATGATGCTGAGGACCTGACTCAAGAGACCTTCATCCGCGTCTTCCGATCGGTCCAAAACTACCAGCCCGGAACATTCGAGGGCTGGCTGCACCGCATCACCACCAACTTGTTCCTCGACATGGCGCGCCGACGCGCTCGCATCCGGATGGAAGCGCTTCCGGAAGACTACGATCGCGTGCCCGCCGCCGATCCCAATCCCGAGCAGATTTACCATGATTCGCGACTTGGACCGGACCTGCAGGCGGCGCTGGATTCGTTGCCGCCGGAATTCCGCGCCGCGGTGGTGCTCTGCGATGTCGAAGGCTTGTCCTACGAAGAAATCGGTGCCACCCTGGGCGTGAAGCTCGGAACTGTGCGCAGCCGTATTCACCGTGGGCGCCAGGCGCTGCGCGACTACCTAGCCTCGCATCCTGAGCATGGTGTGCCTTCGCATGCACCAGACTCCCTGGTCAGCCGGGCCGACCAGGTGGGCGCTTAGGCTGTTGGTGACCGGTGTCGGGCACCGGTCAACGCGCTACATTCGAGGTATCGCTGCGCAAACCGATGCGATACCGAAAGGAGCTGCGATGGCCGACCCGGGCCAAGTGTTCCGCCGTGCGTTCTCCTGGCTGCCATCTCCGTTTGCCTCCCAGAGCGATGCGCCGGTAGGCGCACCCAGGCAGTTCGGCTCGACCGAGCACCTATCGACCGAGGCCATCGCGGCATTCGTCGATGGCGAGCTACGGATGAGTGCGCACCTGAGGGCGGCGCATCACCTTTCGTTGTGCGTCCAATGTGCCGCCGAAGTGGAGGATCAACAACGGGCGCGCGCGGCGCTACGCGATTCCAGCCCCGTCAGCATCCCGAGTACTTTGCTTGGATTGTTGTCCCGGATTCCGCAGTCGCCGCTGCACGACCCCTCCAGGCGGTTCGATGACGGTAGTGCGCCGGACAGGCTTAAGCGCCGGTAGGGTGGACGAGTCGGGCGATAACGTACGGCGCGTGTATTTTCGAATGCCCAGAATTCGAATGCTCAGAAGAGGATGAGGTGAGTTCCGACCAGGACAGCTATGGCCGTCACCGCCTAGCTCCACGGCCCATTTCCCGGCCTCCGGTCGATCCCGTATCAAGCCAGGCATTCGGTCGTCCCTACGGGGTCCGGGGATCTTTTGTCGCCGAGCGTGTGCGCCCGCCGAAATACCGGGACGAAAGCGAGTTCACCCCACACGATCAGCCAGCCGACCCGGTGTTACAGGAGGCGTTCGGTCGCCCATTCCCGGGCGCTGAGTCGTTGCAGCGGCATCCGATTGATGCCGGCGCGCTGGATGGGGAAAAGGACAAAGACCTGCTGGAAGACTCCGATGATCCCTGGCGCGACCCGGGGGCGGCGGTAGCTCTTGGGCACCCGGCACTGGCCCCCACTGGACCGCGCCCGGTCGCCGGACACGGCGGCAAGCTTGGGGTGCGCGAGGTGCTATTTGGTGGCAGGGTGTCCTACCGGGCGCTGGCCGTTTTGGCCGTTGCCGCGCTGGTGATCGGCTTCGCGGGCGGTTGGGTCGGCCGCACGACGGCTCAAGTTGTCGAAGCGTTCACGACGTCGAAGGTGACGTTGGCGACAAACGGCAACACTCAAGAGCCTGCGGGTCGGTTTGCCAAGGTAGCGGCCGCGACGGCCGACTCCGTGGTGACGGTGGAATCTGTCAGCGACCAGGAGGGCACCCAGGGGTCCGGTGTCGTCGTCGACGGCCGGGGCTACATCGTCACCAACAACCACGTCATCTCCGAGGCTGCCAACAACCCCAGCCAGTGGAAGACGACCGTAGTGTTCAACGACGGCAAGGAGGTGCCGGCTAACCTCGTGGGGCGCGACCCCAAAACCGACCTGGCTGTTCTCAAGGTAGATAACGTCAACAACCTCACCGTGGCACGCCTCGGCGACTCCGACAAGCTCCGCGTCGGTGATGAGGTTCTTGCGGCCGGTGCGCCCCTCGGGCTGCGCAGCACCGTCACCCACGGCATTATCAGCGCGCTGCACCGGCCGGTGCCATTGTCGGGTGAAGGTTCGGATACCGACACCGTCATCGACGCCGTCCAGACCGATGCGTCAATCAACCACGGCAACTCCGGGGGCCCGCTGATCAACATGGATTCTCAGGTGATCGGCATCAACACTGCCGGTAAATCGTTGTCGGACAGCGCCAGCGGGCTGGGCTTTGCAATCCCGGTGAACGAGGCGAAAACAGTTGCGCAAACCCTCATCAGAGATGGCAAGATCGTGCACGCGACCCTGGGTGTAAACACCCGTTCGGTAAGCAACGCGATCGCGCAAGGCGCTCAGGTGGCCAATGTGAAGGCCGGCAGCCCCGCGCAAAAGGCCGGGATTCTGGAGAACGACGTTGTGGTCAAGGTCGGCGACCGCAGGGTCGCTGACGCCGACGAGTTCGTGGTCGCCGTGCGGGAGTTGACCATCGGGAAGCCGGTCCCGGTCGAGGTGATTCGCGACGGTCGGCATCTCACGCTGACGGTTACCCCCGGCCCAGACAGCGGCTGAGGTGTTCGCCAACGTGGGCTGGGGGGAATTGCTCGTACTGTTGGTGGTAGGCCTGGTAGTCCTTGGGCCGGAGCGGCTGCCGGGTGCGATTCGATGGACGGCTAACGCGCTGCGGCAGGCTCGCAACTATATCAGCGGTGTGACCAGCCAGCTTCGCGAGGACATCGGGCCCGAATTCGACGACCTGCGGGAGCCGCTGCGTGAGCTGCAAAAGCTACGCGGTATGACGCCGCGCGCCATGCTGACCAAGCATCTACTTGACGGCGATGACTCCCTGCTCGCGTTCGACCTTCCGGTCGACGACACGGGCAGGGGCGTTCCGCCGGTCGTGCCTCAGCCAGGAGAGCCCGCGCCGACGGCACCCGACCGCCGTGGCGACGAGCCCGCTCCGTTTGACATCGACGCCACTTGAGCCGGCGAGGATGCGGGACGGAACGGCGCGGGGAAGTAGCCAGGTTAACGCCGTGTCGGGTCCAGGCGCAGGGGCATTCCGGCTAGTCCACGACGCTGCACGGACAAGCCGTCGGCGATGCTGAGGAGTGCCTTGCCCGCAGCAGAGTCGGGCGCACTCAGCACCATCGGCACGCCGGCGTCGCCAGCGGCCACCAGGGCGGGATCAAGCGGGATCTGGCCCAACAGCGGGACATCGGCACCGACGGCCCGTGAGAGCCGCTCGGCGACCTGCTGACCGCCTCCTTCGCCAAACACCTGCAGTTTTGACCCGTCCGGCAGTACCAGCCATGACATGTTTTCCACGACGCCGGCGATGCGTTGCCGCGTCTGCAGTGCGATACTGCCCGCCCGTTCGGCTACCTCGGCCGCGGCGAGCTGTGGGGTGGTTACCACCAGGATTACCGCGTTGGGTATCAGCTGAGCCACCGATATAGCTACATCGCCGGTACCTGGCGGCAGATCGAGGAGCAGCACGTCCAGATCCCCCCAGTAGACGTCCGCCAGGAACTGCTGCAGCGCCCGATGCAGCATTGGACCCCGCCAGACCACCGGAGTGTTGCCCTGGGTGAATTGCGCTATCGAGATGACCTTCACCTCATGGGCAATCGGTGGCAGGATCATCGACTCGACCTGGGTGGGCCGCTCGGTGGTGCCCATCATTCGGGGAATGGAGTGTCCGTGTATATCGGCGTCGAGCACCCCGACCGACAGGCCGCGCGCAGCCATTGCCGCGGCCAGGTTGACGGTCACTGTGGACTTACCGACGCCACCTTTGCCAGAGGCGACAGCGTACACCCGAGTCAGCGAGCCGGGTTGTGCAAATGGGATGACGGGCTCGCGGGTGTTGCCGCGCAATTTTTGGCGCAGCTCGGTACGTTGCTGCTCGCTCATCACGTCCAGGCTGACTTTCACCGCGCGGGTGCCAGGGACGTCGGCAACCACTTCGGTGACGCGCTCCCTGATTTCCGTCTTCTTCGGGCAGCCGGCAATGGTCAGGTAAATCCCGACGTGCACGTCGCCGTCGGAGCCAACCTCCACACTTTTGACCATTCCGAGTTCGGTGATCGGGCGGCGCAACTCGGGGTCGATCACCTTGGCCAGGGCGGCACGAACAGCGGTACTCAGGTCCTCAGCAACGGAGGGAATTTCAGGCATCACTACCGAGTGTAGGCGGCCGCGTCTGCGAGCTGTTCAGTTGGGCGGCCCGGGTGCGTCCCGTTCTCGGAACGGGTATCGACGGCGGCCCGCTCTCTTTGTGGCCACCTTACCCGGGAGTCTGCGACCCGGGCGATTGTTCGGCCGGCGGGACGGCCATTTGTGCACGCGGTGTTGCGCCAGCGGACGACGTTGACGACGACCCTGCGGGGCCCGTCAGCGCCGCTGGAGGATTTGGCGCCGGCGATGCCGCTGGCGGCGGCGCCTCCGGCGGAGGGCTGGCCGCCGGTGATGGCCCCTCGGCTGGGGGCATGGGCGGCGGGTCTTGTGACTCGATGCAGATCAGCGTGCACGACGGTGTCTGTGTGGGGCGCGGCAGCCACGGCCACATCGGCGACTGGCTAACGACCGTGGATGGACCCAGGTCGATCAGCGGCATCCGCACCATGGGGTCGGTGGCCGGCAGGCCGTGGATGTTGAGCGGCAGCGCCGGTCCGAGCCCCTCCGGGTTCTCCAGGTGCAGGTCACCTAGCGGTGGTACCGGCCCGATCAGCGGTGGCAGGTCGACCGGGACCACACCGGTCGCATAGGCCGCGGCCCAGCCCAGAACGTTTTGGGCATAGGGCATCGAGTTGTTGTAGCGCAAGATCGCGGCCATCACGTGCGACGGGTCTCGCAGGTTAAGCCCGCCGCTGCATAGGTAGCGTGCGGCGGCCAGCGTGGCATCGAACAGGTTTTGCGGGTCGGCGACGCCGTCGCCGTCGCCGTCGGCAGCGTACCGCGCCCAAGTGCCGGGCAAGAACTGCATCGGGCCCATCGCGCGCGCATAGACGGTTCGACCGCCGATGTTGCCCTGGACGATGATCGCATTTCCGGGCAGCGTGCCATCTAACGCGGGCCCGTAGATCGGCCGGATCGCGGTACCGCGCGCATCGGTGGCGCCGCCGTTAGCATGCATGGACTCGATCCGCCCAATCCCGGCGAGCAGACTCCAACCGATCCCGCAAGATGGGTCGGAGGCGGCCATTATTCGCTCAGCATTGCGGTACGCGGCCAGCGCCATTACCGGGATGCCGAGCGCACCTGGCGAGCTCACCGCCACCGGCGGTGGGGCAGAGATGGTGGGTGCAGCGAAGTGAAAGCGGCTCAGGGGACGGTTAACTGCGATGACGGCCGGGCCCGACGGGTCGCTGGCAGTCGCGGCGATCGCGGCTACCGGTGTGATCGTCGCGCCGCGAACGCCGGGGCCCCTCGTGTGAAATCGGGGAGCTGTGGCGCCGACAGCACCGGCGAATACCAGCGGGATGATCATCGCCACACCGAACATGGGCCTCTGCGTCACGCGGACTATCCGTGGCCATAGCGGGGACACCACACGCTTAACGCGCACCGGCATCTGCCTCGCGCGCTGTATTCGCTGCCAGATCTTGGTCAGGGCCGGGTGTGCACCCCAGCATCCCCCTATGCGCACTCGCCCGTCCTTAAAAATCCGATCTGTCGAGTAACCACGTTTTTGGTTTGGTGAACTAGGTCACCATACATAACTCTGGTGACTGCAGTGGCAACAATGGCGAGTCTGCCCGGCGACGATGCCTGCCGTGAAGCGGCGGGAGGAGGAGCCGGGCTATCGGGTCCTGCCCGGCGACGATGCCTGCCGTGAAGCGGCGGGAGGAGGAGCCGGGGCATTCGCCGGAGGGACCGTCGTTCCGGTGTTATCCGGTCGCGGCAACTTCCACGGACACCGCCAATAAGTCGGCGACACGGTAAGCGGCGGACCAGTCGGCAGTCATCACGGCCCCGGCAAGATCCTCCACCAATGGGCTGTGCACCCCTAGCTCGGCCAGCCAGGAAGACACCGTTGTGGCAATCTGATCACCCGGCACGCATGCTGTTCGGCCCTCATGCAGGCGATCGGTGATCCGGTAAAGGGTCTGCCCGCGTCGGCGTGCGGCTTTGTTGCGGCGTGTCACAACGGCGGCACCTAACTGCTTCAACCATCGCCCGTGGGCCGAGACAGCCTCAGGGGTGCTGTATATCGATGGCCTGGCCGGCCTGCGTGCAGGCCGGACCAGGAACACGGCGCCGCCGTCAGTCCCGGCTACCGATCGCGCCTCGACGCTGACCGGTTCGCCGCTGGAGAGTTCGAGGTCCAGTCTCCGGACCTGCCCTGGCCGCAGGCCGGCGGCGACAGCTCGTAGCTTAGCGTGATCGCTGGAGTCGAGCAGATCGAGTGCGAGTTGGTTGCTCAGCTGCATGTCAGCACCCACGGCCGCGACGGCGACGTCGGGTTGCTGCGGGACGCTCTGAAACGCTTCCATCAGCCGCCGCTGGGAGTCGCGGGCGCCGGCGATCAGCCGATGCTCGATATCGTGGACGGCCCGATTGATGAAGGGCACGACTAGTGGGTTCATCTCGGGGGCCTCGACCGTTAGGTCGAGTATTCCCTCGAATCGCCGCGTCACCGGGTGAATGACCGGATGCCCGTAGCAGCTTAGGCTCTTTAGTTGCTCGGCGTAGTGCTCGGTTCCGTTTACGGTGACGGCGTGTCGCACTTCGGCGGGTGTGCCTAATGCGCTGGTGCCTACCGCGTCCTCGCTGAAAAGTGACCCTTGAAGGATGCCGAACCGCTCCATTCGCCGTTGCACCTGCGAGCTGTCAAAGACCCGGTGTACCAACCGGCACTCACGGTCGGTGAGAAGAAGGCACACGCCCGTGCCGGCGATCTGATCGCCCATTTCGTCGAGGACCGGGCGGGCGGATCGCAGTAGCTGAGAGTCGCTTTCGACGTCGGCTGGCTCGGGATTCAACGGCGCGTCCGGTTTGACGCCACTAAGCATCGACCGTCGCCACGACATCGCAATCTCGGGGCGAAGCGCATCGGCGCTCGAAACCTCGGTCATCGCGAATCGCCACCTTCCCTGTCGCCAGGTCGAAGCATTCGCTTAATTGAATTCTACGCCGAAATCCACCCCCACCGAGCCGGGCAGAAGTTCGTGAACGGCGTTCGCTACCTCAACCGTTCACCGTCCATCGCACTGCTGCAGCAGCTGCGGACAACCTTTCACCCGCGACGGCTCGACGGGCGCGGGCCGCTGCTCGCTCGGCGCAAACAGCGCAAACAGAAAGAAAACCAAAAAGAAAAGATCGCCGCGGCCAGCAGCAAGCCGGGTCGGGTCATTGGGACTGGAACCGGCTGCTGGCATGCTGGTCATTTCGGCCCCTTCGCACCACCGGGCGGGTCGTGTCCCGTGGTACCGGCGCAGGTCGGCAGCGCCTGGGCTAGCTGGCCCCGATGTGGTGGCGCGCGTAGATCAGGTAGATCATAAAGACCACCAGGGTGGCGATACCCACGATGATGCCGGCCACCGCCAGCCCGGAGCCTTGCTGACGAGTGTGCTTGATCTGGTTGAGGGCGACCGTGCCCAGCACGACACCGAGGATCGAGCCCAGCCCGCAAATCAGGCCAAGGCACGAGGCGACGAGCGCGGCGATGGCCAGCTTGTTCGTGCCGGGTGACGATGGCTGCCCGTAGCCTCCCGGGTAGTCCGGCGCCGGATAGGGCTCGCCGTAGCCGGGCGGATAAGGCGTACCGTAGCCCGGTGGCCCGGGCGGGTATGGCGACCCGCGATCACCTGACGGCTCCAGATATTGATATCCCGGCGGCGGGTAGGCGCCGGGCGGCGGATAGACGGCGGGGCACGCCGGCGGCGGATAGGGCGGTGGAGGATGGGCACTGGGCGGGGAGGTCGGCGGAGGCTGCATCCCCGAGGGTGCGGATGAAGGGCTGTGACCGGGTCGCGTATCGGTCGGCTCGGCTGGCGGGGCATTGGCTTCGTTGTGCGTTTCCTCGCCGGAGTTGCCGCCGGGAATTGTCATGCGTTCAACCTAGACCGTAGGGGGCAGACCTCGTGAGGTAGCCCGGCTTGCGAGCCAAGGGCAAGCTGAGGGCTGCGCAATTTCAGTTCGGGCCGTGCCGGCAACTGGCAAACTTACCTGACCGCAGAAGACGGCCTGGGTATGAATCACTGGCCAGCGCAGAGCAGAATGGAGAGCTATGACCAGCCCATTTCAGCCCGGACAGGTTCCCGGCGTACGACCCGGCCCCTCGGCCGCGGGCCGGCGTCGTGCTACCCCTGCGTTGCCGACCCCGCCGAGGGGCTGGCCCGTTGGGTCCTATCCCACCTATGCGGAGGCGCAACGCGCCGTAGACTACCTATCCGAGCAGCAGTTCCCGGTGCAGCAGGTGACGATCGTTGGCGTCGACCTCATGCAGGTCGAACGGGTCACCGGTCGGCTGACCTGGCCCAAAGTGCTTGGGGGCGGTGTGCTCAGCGGCGCCTGGCTGGGTCTTTTCATCGGATTGGTGCTTGGTTTCTTTAGCCCTAACCCGTGGGCCGCATTGGCGACAGGTCTTATCGCGGGCGTGTTCTTCGGGTTGATCACCTCCGCGGTTCCCTATGCAATGGCCCGCGGCACAAGGGATTTCAGTTCAACGATGCAATTGGTCGCCGGCCGCTATGACGTGCTTTGCGATCCGCAGACTGCTGAAAGGGCCCGGGATTTGCTGGCGCGCCTGGCAATCTAGCCGAGCCGGCTCACCGCGACTTTGTGGGCTGCGCCGCCGAGCGTCCAGGAGCTCCTAGCAGGAGCACTCGCGCCTCAGGGACAAGCGAACCGAAGGTGTTGCGAATCGCATGGGCGTGGCTCTACGGTTCTGGCGCGGGGCAATCGCCGACGGACGAGAGGCGGGTGTTGTGGCGAGTCGTCGCGGGCGCGCACAGCGGGTGGGCGCGGTCGCGCTGGCGGTCGTGGCCGCCGTGTCGGTGTCGACCTGCGGGTCCGCCGGCCGTGGCCGGGTCATCAGTTTCTATACCCCGGCTGACGACAGCGGGACGTACGCCGCAATCGCCAAGAGCTGCACCGACCAGTTCGGGGGGCGTTTTGGCATTCAGCAGATCAGCCTGCCCCGATCAGCGGACGATCAGCGGGTCCAATTGGCCCGCCGGCTCACCGGTAACGACCGCACCCTCGACGTGATGGGCCTCGACGTGGTGTGGACCGCGGAGTTCGCCGATGCGGGTTGGGCGCTGCCGTTGTCGGAGGATCCAGCCAAGCTGGCCGAAGCCGACGCCGTTGCCGACACGTTGCCTGGCCCGCTTGCGACCGCCACCTGGCGGCATAAGCTTTACGCCGCACCGATCACCACGAATACCCAATTACTGTGGTACCGACCGGATTTGATCGGAACGCCACCGTCAACCTGGGACGCGATGGTGGCCGACGCGACTCGGCTGCATGCCAGCGGCGAACCCAGCTGGATCGCCGTAGAGGCCAAGCGGTACGAAGGTCTGGTGGTGTGGTTCAACACTTTGCTGGCTAGCGCCGGCGGCCAGGTCCTCTCCGATGACGGCAAGACCGTCACGCTGACGGACACCCCGGGGCACCGAGCCGCAACTGTCAAGGCGCTGCAAATCATGAAGTCGGTGGCGACAGCGCCCGGCCACGACCCGTCGATCACCCAGACCGACGAAAGCACAGCGCGGTTGGCCTTCGAAGAGGGTAAGGCCGCACTGGAAGTCAACTGGCCGTTTGTATTGACGTCCCTGCTGGAGAATGCGGTGAAAGGCGGTGTGCCTTTCCTGCCGCTCAACAAGTCGCCCGACTTGCCCGGCAGCATTGACAGCTTCGGGGCGTTTACGCCCACCGAGCAGCAATTCCGCGCCGCCTACGAAGCCGGCAAGAAGGTATTCGGTTTTGCCCCGTATCCCGCGGTGCAGCCGGGTCGGCCGGCCAAGGTAACCATCGGCGGGCTGAACCTGGCGGTGGCCAAAACTACCCGTCACAAGGCGGAGGCGTTCGAAGCGGTGCGTTGTCTGCGCAATCTGCGGAACCAGAAGTACGTCTCCCTCGAGGGCGGTTTGCCCGCCGTGCGCGCTTCACTGTATTCCGACCCGCAATTTCAGGCCAGATATCCGCAATATGGCATCATTCGCCAACAACTCACCGATGCCGCAGTGCGCCCGGTAACACCGGCCTATCAGGCGGTGTCCACCCGGATCTCGGCGACGCTGGCCCCGATCAACCGGATCGATCCCGAGAAGACGGCCAGCGAACTCGCCGTGCAGGTGCAGAAGGCAATCGACGGCCAGGGGCTGATTCCGTGACCGCGCCGACAGCGTCGGCCGGGGTGATCGCACCGAGGGGCGGTCGCAAGTCCGAGCGGCGATTGGCGTTTCTGCTGATCGCGCCCGCGGTGGTTTTGATGCTGGCGGTCACGGCTTATCCGATCGGTTACGCGGTGTGGCTGAGCTTGCAGCGCGACAACTTCGCCAGCCCTGGTGACACCGCGTTCGTCGGGCTGAGCAATTACCGAACCGTGTTGACCGATCGGTACTGGTGGACGGCGTTCACGGTGACGGTGACTATCACGGTGATTTCAGTGGCAATCGAGTTCGTGCTGGGTTTGGCGTTGGCGTTGGTGATGCACCGCACCCTCTTCGGTAAAGGCCTGGTGCGGACGGCGGTGTTGATCCCTTATGGCATTGTCACGGTGGCCGCTTCCTACAGCTGGTATTACGCCTGGACGCCGGGAACCGGCTATCTTGCCAACCTGTTGCCGCACGGCAGCGCGCCGCTGACTGAGCAGATCCCGTCGCTGGGTGTCATCATCATGGCCGAGGTGTGGAAAACAACGCCGTTCGTGGCGCTGCTGCTACTGGCGGGGTTGGCCGTGGTGCCCGAGGAGCTGCTGCGGGCGGCGCAAGTCGATGGTGCCGGTCCATGGCGGCGCCTGACCAAAGTAATTCTGCCACTCATCAAACCGGCGATCGCTGTTGCGCTGCTCTTCCGGACGCTGGACGCGTTTCGGATCTTTGACAATATCTATGTGCTCACCGGGGGTTCCAACAACACCGAATCGGTGTCGATCCTTGGCTATGACAACCTATTTAAGGGCTTTAACGTGGGCCTTGGCTCTGCGATCTCCGTTTTGATCTTCGGCTGTGTCGGCGTTATCGCGGTCATCTTCATCACGGTGTTCGGTGCCGCAGTACCGGGTGGCGAGGGCACCGGCCGTTGAGCTGTTGACAATGAGAGGGCCAGGTCATGAGTGAGCGGATCGGCACCCGGCGTGCCGTCGGCTGGATGGTCATCGACGCCCTGGTGGTGCTCTACGCCGTGGTCCCGGTGTTATGGATCCTGTCACTTTCGCTCAAGCCGACTTCAACGGTTAAGGACGGCAAGCTGATTCCATCGTCGGTAACCTTCGATAACTATCGCGCGATCTTCCGGGGAAACTTTTTCACGTCAGCGCTGATCAACTCGATCGGAATAGGCCTGATCACCACCGCGGTCGCAGTGATAATCGGGGCAATGACGGGGTACGCGGTGGCGCGGTTGAGCTTTCCCGGCAAAAGGCTGCTGATCAGCACCGCCCTTTTGATCGCCATGTTTCCCCAAATCTCCCTTGTCACACCACTGTTCAACATCGAGCGAGCGGTCGGCCTGTTCAATACGTGGCCAGGGCTGATCATCCCCTACATCACCTTTGCATTGCCGCTTGCTATCTACACGTTGTCGACGTTCTTTCGGGAGATCCCGTGGGATCTGGAGAAGGCGGCGAAGATGGACGGCGCCACCTCGGGACAGGCCTTCCGTAAGGTGATCGCCCCGCTAGCCGCGCCCGGGATTGTGACCGCCGCTGTTTTGGTATTCATCTTCGCCTGGAACGATCTGCTACTCGCACTGTCGTTGACGGCCACCAGGGCCTCGATCACCGCGCCGGTGGCAATTGTCAACTTCCCCGGTAGTTCGCAATTTGAGGAGCCAACCGGATCGATCGCCGCTGGTGCGATCGTGATCACAGTCCCTATTATTGTTTTTGTTTTGATTTTCCATCGACGGATCGTTGCCGGATTGACATCCGGTGCTGTGAAGGGATAGCTCGATGGCTGAAATCGTGTTGGACAGGGTTACCAAGAGGTACCCCGATGGTGCGACGGCCGTGAAGGAGCTGAGCATTACCATCGCAGATGGTGAGTTCGTCATTCTGGTTGGACCTTCCGGCTGCGGCAAGACTACAACACTGAATATGATTGCTGGACTGGAGGATATCTCGTCAGGGGAGTTGCGTATCGGCGGCGAGCGGATGAACGAGAAGGCTCCCAAGGATCGTGATATCGCTATGGTGTTCCAGTCATACGCACTTTATCCGCATATGACGGTGCGGCAGAACATCGCGTTTCCCTTGACCCTGGCGAAAATGAAGAAGACCGAGATTGCGGAGAAGGTCGAGGAGACTGCCCGAATTCTGGACTTGACGGATTTGTTAGATCGCAAGCCGTCGCAGTTGTCGGGTGGACAGCGCCAGCGGGTGGCAATGGGCCGGGCAATCGTGCGTCATCCCAAGGCATTCCTGATGGATGAGCCGTTGTCAAACCTAGACGCCCAACTGCGCGTTCAGATGCGCAGCGAGATTGCGCGGCTACAGCGGAGACTGGGCACCACCACCGTCTACGTGACCCATGACCAGACCGAGGCCATGACGCTGGGCGACCGCGTGGTTGTGATGCATGCCGGTGTTGCGCAGCAAATCGGAACTCCCGAAGAGCTTTACGAGCGCCCCGCGAACCTTTTTGTCGCCGGTTTCATCGGCTCGCCGGCGATGAATTTCTTCCCAGCCGTGCTCACGCCGACCGGGCTGGTCTTGCCATTCGGCGAGGTGACGCTCACCCAACCCGTCTACGACGTGATCACACAGCATCCGGTCCCAGAGCATGTCATCGTCGGGGTACGCCCGGAGCACCTTTACGACGCCGCGCTGATCGACGCCTACCAACGTCTGAAGGCGCTGGTATTCGAGGTGAAAGTCGACATGGTCGAATCAGTTGGCTCCGACAAATACCTGTACTTCAACGTGGCTGGTTGTGATGTGCACGCAGCCCAGTTGGACGAGTTGGCCGCTGAATCAGGCTGGGAAGAATGCCAGTTCGTAGCACGGGTACCGCCGGAATCGAAGGCGGTCAAACAACAGTCAATCGAATTAGCATGTGACACGCTAAAGCTGGCCGTGTTTGACGCTGACTCCGGTATCAACCTCACCATTCCACCGCCGGCCACCTAGGTGACAGCGGTCCTGGCCCGGTCAGAGCGGGCTCGAAGCGTCACCGACTGCGGCCAGTGATACTTGCGGCCTGCTGCCGGGCTGCTCGCCACGCTATGGTGAGTGCATGCCCCACGGTGAGTGCATGGCGGTGCAGCCCTATTGATCACGGCTAGCGTTAGAGCCAATTTCTGTGCCGGAAATTGCGGTATAGCACCAGGCACGCACCGGCCATCACTGCAAGGACCGCTGGATAACCCCACTTCCAGCTCAACTCTGGCATGAAGTCAAAGTTCATACCGTAGATAGCGGCGATCATCGTGGGCACCGCCAGAATTCCCGCCCAGGCCGCCATCTTGCGCATATCGTTGTTCTGCTGCATGCCGACCCGCGCAAGCGCTGCCTGCACCAGCGAACTGAGCATCTCGTCGTAGCTGGCAATCTGTTCCGCGACCTCCGAGTGATGGTCTGCGACGTCACGCAGATAACGCCGCACCTCCTTGGAGATCAGATCTTTGTGCTCTGATTGCATCCGCTGAAACGGTACCGACAGCGGGTTCACGCAGCGGCGCAATTCAACCACTTCGCGTTTGAGCAAGTAGATCGGCTCGACGTCGGTCCGGTGGCCGGGCGTAAACGCCACTTCCTCGATGACGTCGACATCCCTCGCCATCAGGTTGGTGACTTCAAGGTAGTGGTCCACCACGTGATCGGCGATGGCGTGCATCACGGCGTAAGGTCCCAGCCGCATCTGCTCCGGGTCGGAGTCCATCCGCTTGCGCACCTCGGAGAGCCCTCCATGCTCACCATGGCGGACGGTGACCACGAAGTCTTTGCCGACGAAGATCATGATCTCGCCGGTCTCGACGATCTCCCGGGCCAGCACCACCGAGTCGTGTGGAACGTAGTTGACGGTTTTCAGCACCAGGACCAGGGTTTCGTCATAGCGCTCCAGTTTGGGTCGTTGATGAGCATGCACGGCGTCTTCGACGCTCAGCGGATGCAACCCGAACACCTCGGCCACTTCCTGCATCTGACGCTCGTCGGGCTGGTGCAGGCCGATCCACGCAAACGCGTCCCGGCCGGCCTGTTTGATCTCACGCACTTTGGCCAGGGCGTCCGCGTGCGTGTACGTGCCCGGCAGGCGTGTTCCGTCGACGTAAACGCCGCAATCCACCATGGCGTGCGTAACAGGAACCGAAACGAGTTGGGGTCCCGGCTCAGCGACCTTCGTCCGCGCCACCGGTCGACGTGATGGGGACAAGGCGCGAAACGATGGCATAGACACTCTCCCGTCGCATCGCAGGTCCGAACGGGCCGCGCTCAATGCTACGCGTCCCGCCGTCGCACCGGACGCCGCCCGCTCAGGGTGACCGGGGCGGCCACGCACTGTCTGGGCCGGGCGGTGTCGGCCCGAAGCGGGTGCGCTACTTTCGACCGGAAACCAACTCTGCATAAGGAGTAGCCGACGTGAGCACACCTGCCCTCAAGGTCGCTGTCACCGGCGCCGCCGGCCAGATCGGTTACAGCTTGCTGTTCCGTCTGGCAAGCGGTGCGCTGCTCGGTGCCGATCGCCCGATTCAGCTGCGTCTGCTGGAAATCGAGCCCGCGTTAAAGGCGCTCGAGGGAACCGTGATGGAACTCGATGACTGCGCGTTTCCGCTGCTGGTCGACATGGAGATCGGAGCGGACCCGGCCAAGATCTTCGACGGGGCGAACCTGGCCCTGCTCGTGGGCGCTCGTCCTCGGGGGCCGGGGATGGAGCGCAGCGACCTGCTCGAGGCCAACGGCGCCATCTTCACCGCCCAGGGCAAGGCATTAAGTGAGGTCGCCGCCGACGACGTCCGTGTTCTCGTCACCGGCAACCCTGCGAACACCAACGCGCTGATCGCAATGACCAACGCCCCGGATATCCCGCGCGAGCGGTTCGCCGCGCTGAGCCGTCTCGACCACAACCGGGCGATCGCTCAGCTGGCCAAAAAGACCCGCGCCGCGGTGACGGACATCAAGAAAATGACGATCTGGGGCAACCACTCGAACACCCAATACCCCGACGTGTTCCACGCCGAGATCGGCGGCAAAAACGCCGCCGAAGTGGTCAACGACCAGGACTGGATCGAGAACTGCTTCATCCCGACGGTCGCCAAGCGCGGCGCGGCGATCATCGAGGCGCGGGGCGCGTCCTCGGCGGCTTCGGCCGCGTCGGCCACCCTTGATGCCGCCCGAGACTGGCTGTTGGGCACGCCGGATGGTGACTGGGTCTCGATGTCGGTTGTCTCCGACGGCTCCTACGGCGTGCCGGAGGGCCTGATCTGTTCTTTTCCGGTGACCACAAAGCATGGCAATTGGTCAATTGTTCAGGGCCTGCACATCGACGAGTTCTCCCGCGCGCGCATCGACACCTCGACCGCAGAGCTCGCCGATGAGCGTGACGCGGTCAGAAAGCTCGGCCTGATCTGAGCGCGGGATCGGCTCGGCGGGCACGACCGCCCGGATCAATGCGCCGATTCGCGCGGCTTTGCCGCACCGGCAGCAGCCGATGCAAGCGTGGCGCCGGACCCGGCGGGGGTAGCGAACTGTGGCGTGGATGGTTCCCCCGCCACCAACGCGGCCCATCGGTGGGCCGCGCATTCGGCGAAGTACCCTCAAGACCGTGCCCAAGATCGTGCCGCAAGCGGTGAAAGTCCCCGAGATCGCCATCGGAGACGAGGAGATCTTCGATGCCCACGTGGGGGGGAAGCTCTCGGTCGAGCTGAAAGCCCCGCTGGATACCCAGCGCGCCCTGTCGATCGCCTACACCCCGGGCGTGGCGCAGGTCAGCCGTGCGATCGCCGCCGACCATACCCTGGCCGCCCGCTACACCTGGGCGAACCGGTTGGTGGCTGTAGTCAGCGACGGCAGCGCTGTCCTTGGCCTCGGCGACATCGGCGCGGCGGCAGCGTTGCCGGTGATGGAGGGCAAAAGCGCGTTGTTCAAGGCTTTCGGTGGCTTGGACTCAATCCCCATCGTGCTGGACACCAAGGACCCCGACGAAATCGTCGAAACGTTGGTGCGGCTGCGGCCGACGTTCGGTGCGATCAGCCTGGAGGACATCTCCGCGCCGCGCTGCTTCGAAATCGAACGCCGTGTCGTCGAAGCGCTGGACTGCCCGGTGATGCACGACGACCAGCACGGCACCGCGATAGTGGTGCTCGCGGCGCTGCGGGGTGCCACTACGTTGCTCGGCCGCGACATGCCCTCGCTGCGCGTCGTGATCTCCGGCGCGGGAGCGGCGGGTATCGCATGCGCGAACATTCTGCTCGCAACCGGTATCACGGATATCACCGTGCTCGACTCACGCGGGATTCTGCATCCCAGTCGCGTCGGCATGAACGCGGTCAAGGCCGAACTCGCCGAGCGCACCAACCCGAACGGGCGCACCGGTGGCATGGTGGAGGCACTAGACGGGGCCGATGTCTTCATCGGTGTGTCGGCGGGTGTAGTGCCCGAGGATTTGATCGCGACGATGGCACCCGACGGGATCGTGTTCGCGTTGTCTAACCCCGACCCGGAAATCCACCCCACGGTGGCCGCTAAGTACGCGGCGGTGGTGGCAACCGGCCGCAGCGATTTTCCGAACCAGATCAACAACGTGCTCGCGTTCCCCGGGGTTTTCCGCGGCGCTCTGGACGCCGGTGCGCCCAGGATCACCCAGGAGATGAAACTGGCAGCGGCCCAAGCGATCTTCTCTGTTGTCCGCGACGACCTGGCGCCCGACCGGATCGTGCCGAGCCCCCTGGATCCCCGGGTCGGGACGGCGGTCGCCGCCGCGGTGGTGGCGGCTGCATCAGCCAACGCGGGGTGACCGCAGGACGGTTGACCTCGCTGGTGCTGGCGGCAGCGCTGGCGATGGTCGGGTGCAGCAAGGGTCATCACACCCCACGCCAATTGGTCGTTGCATCCCGTTCCGATTCTGAGTCGGTGCTGCTGGCGGATCTCTACGCGGGAGCACTGCGCTCCTACGGATTCCCCGCTCGCGTTGTCTCGGTATCGGATCCGTTGACCGAGCTGGACTCCGGGGCGGTGGACGTGGTACCCGGCTTGACCGGCCAGCTGCTGCGGACGTTCCAACCTGGCGCGTCGGTGCGATCGGATACGCAGGTGTACCGTGCGATGGTCGCGGCGCTGCCCGAAGGGATCGCCGCGGGCGACTACGCAACCGCAGCGGAGGACAAACCTGCGCTGGCAGTGAGCCAATCCACCGCCAAGGCCTGGGGCGGCAACGAGCTGAGCGAACTACCACGGCACTGCGAAGGGCTGGTGATAGGGTCAATCGCCGGTGTCGCGACCCCGGCGGCGGTGAGCGGGTGCCGATTGCCTGCGGCGCGCGAATTCCCGGACAGTGCAAGCATGTTCGCCGCGGTGCAGGCAGGGCAGCTTACCGCGGGATGGACCACTACCACTGCTCCTGACGTGCCGGCCGACCTGGTGGTGCTGACGGACGGCAAACCGGCGCTGCTGCAGGCTGAAAACGTGGTGCCGTTGTACCGTCGCAATGAGCTGACCGCGCGGCAGGTGCTGGCGATCAACGAGATGGCCGGCGTACTCGACACCGCCGCGCTGGTGGAGATGCGCCGCCGGGTGCTCGGCGGCGCCGAACCACAGGCGGTTGCCGATGGATGGCTGGCCGAACACCCCCTCGGCCGCTAGCTGTAACGAGCGCCCATCGCCCAGCAGCATCGAGATACTGCCGGCTACGCCACAACCTGTTGCCGCCTACGGTGATCGGCGGACGGCCCGCTGACAACGCAGCCCGGGCCCGGGCCGGCCGGTCACTCAGCGCCGCCAGGCGACGGGTCTTGCAGAACCGCTGCCCGGCACTGGCATAGCCACGCAGCGGACGGCGGGACTGCCGGCGCGGAGCACCAGCCACCTCGCCTGGGGCGGCAAGCGCACCCGGGCGCAGCGCACACCTGGCGCCCAGCACCGCGAGAGCCGCCTGCAAATCGCAGACATGCGCCCCCAGGGCTGGCACCCACGCCACATCACCAGCCCCAATGCCGCCTCAGGTCTTTGATCGAAAACGGCAACTTCGCACCGTGCTCGTCGAGCATCGCTTGCGCATCTGCCTCGGTGAGGCTCACACCGCTTGTGAGGGCGTGACACCTCGCGCTCTCCACATCACCCATGAATTCAGGGCGCGCAGCACACCAGCGTTGGACCTGTCGCCGGGCGGCGTCGCGTTGCCGCCTTTTCGTCGCCGGCATCGACTTGTAGGCGTACGCGCGGTGCGCGTTCTGCGCGCTCTTATACCCATATCCCTGGACCCATATCCCTGGGTGTCATCCACAATGGCGCCAGTCCCCGCGTCGATGACAACCGACGACAGCGCAGCGCCGACGCTGACCTGCACCGATCCCGCAACCGGCATGTCACCCATGTACCGCATCATCCACCCGGCCACCGACAACAGCGGCCGGTCCGATATTGCGCCGCGCGCAGCCGACCGCTTTCAGCGCCCGGTTGCGGGCACCGCGCCGCCCGTAGAGTCGGGCACAGAAACGTGTGAGCACCTCCACCATGTCGCGCAGCAGATCATCGGTCACCTCGCCGTCGTCGAGCACCACCAGCCGGCGACCATGCGCGGCCAGCGCGGCCTCGACCAGCTCAGTGTTCACCCGCCCCAACCGATCCCGATGCTCAACCACCACGGCGGTCACCTTCGGATCAGCCAGCAGCCGGCGTATCTTCGCCCGTGACCCGCTCATCCCGGACCCGACCTCGGCTTCCACCCGCACCACCGTCCCACCCGCCTCGGCGGCCCAACCCGTCAGCCGCGCGACCTGGCGATCCAAGTCCGACTTCTGATCACCAGACGACACCCGCGCGTACAAACCGAAAGCGGCCTGCGGCGCCGACCCGGCCGGCGCATCGGGGCACACCAGCACCGTGCGCTCGTTCACCCGCACCGCCGGCACCGGCAACATCCCCTCCCGAAACCACCGGTATGCCGTCTGGGGATGAATCCCCTTAGCCCGCGCCCACTCCGTCAGATTCACACCAGCAGCGTACTCACTAGAACGCTCGTACGCTCACTAGCACTCGGTATCCCGCCAACTGCTCAGAACCCCTCGGAGGGGCATGTTCACCGCGCCGCCTCGGGCGGCGGGCTGGCCACGGGCAGATTGGCATCCCCCGACACATCGGAGGTTCGCGTGGAGACGTTACGTGCCTTAGCCGGCAGCAGGAACGCGGTCAGCACCGCCACCAAATAGGCCAGCCACACCGCGAACCGCAGCACGGTCGGCGTCGGCGTGACGCTGAAAACACCCCGGATAATCGAGCCATACCACGAGGACCAGTCCAGCGCCGAACTGATGTCGAACGCCTTGCTCGCCGACCCGGGTAGCCATCCGACTGACTGCAGGGCACTCACACCATGGCCCAGGATACCGGCGGCCACTGCGATCAGGAAAATGCCGGTGTAGGTGAAAAACCGGCGCAAATCGATGCGCATGGCGCCGGCGTACATGCCGTAGGCGATGCCCGCCGC
Organism: Mycobacterium sp. SM1; assembly: GCF_018361265.1. Lineage (GTDB taxonomy): Bacteria > Actinomycetota > Actinomycetes > Mycobacteriales > Mycobacteriaceae > Mycobacterium. The sequence continues at coordinate 635,987 of NZ_JAFLNH010000001.1, read as the reverse complement.
GGCCAGCACACCGATGGCCAGCCCGGCAAGCGGCCAGGCGGTCTCGGCTTGGGCATAGCCGGCCATGAACAACGCGGTTTCCAGGCCTTCCCGGCCGACGGCCAAAAAAGCCAACGACAGCACGGCTGCCGCACCGGTCTGCAGCGCGCGGGCCATTTTCGCACGCAGTTCGCCGGACAACCCGCCGGCGGCCTTCTTCATCCACAGCACCATCGTCGTGACAATCGCCACCGCGACCAGCGAGGCGATACCACCGATAGCCTCGGCGTCAAGCTTGGTGACCGTATACGCGCTCAACTGAATCACCAGAAAGACCAGCAGCGTCATGCCGAGAGCCCCGGCCACGCCCAGCCACACCCATTTAAGTGCGTCGCGCCGGCCGGATTTTACCAGGAAAGCGACCAAGATCATGACCACGATGCTGGCTTCCAAGCCTTCCCGCAGGCCGATCAGCGCGCTCCCCAGCAATTGGGACGACGGGTTCGAGTCGGCGGCCAAAAAGATCCCCGAGCCCATAACAGCCCCGGTCACCAGGCTGCCCTCGTCACCGGCGGGGGTTGACGGCGCCGCCTTCTCGGCGGGCCGTTGTGTGCGGCCCGCATCGTCACCGGCGGGGGTTGACGGCGCCGCCTCCTCGGCGGGCCGTTGTGGACGGCCCGCATCGTCACCGGCGGGGGTTGACGGCGGCGCCTCCTCGGCGGGCCGTTGTGTGCGGCCCGCATCGTCACCGGCGGGGGTTGACGGCGCCGCCTCCTCGGCGGGCCGTTGTGGACGGCCCGCATCGTCACCGGCGCGGCAGCATCCGGCCTATGACCGGAGTGAACAGCCGCTGATAACCAGAACCCGTCAGTCGCACCACCAGGTCGAGCACCTTGGCGTCCGGGCCAACCAGCACCCGGGCCTTGTTTTTGCGTACTGCGCTCAAGATGATCCGGGCGGCGCGCTGCGGGCTGGTGGTGGCCAGCCGCTTGTCGAACAACGCGGCCAGCTCGCCCGCGTCGAGTCCGGCGGCGGCGGTGGCGTTGCGCGCGATTGCTGTTTTAATGCCGCCGGGGTGCACGCTGGTCACCTTCACCGGGTGCCCGGCCAGCACCATTTCCTGCCGCAGCGCCTCGGTGAAGCCGCGAACCGCGAACTTGGCCGAGTTGTAGGCCGCCTGCCCGGGCACCGAGAACAGCCCGAACACGCTGGAGATGTTTATGACATGGCCATCACCAGAAGCGATCAGATGCGGCAGAAAGGCCTTGGTGCCATTGACAACACCCCAGAAATCGACGTCCATGACCCGCTCGAAGTCCTTGAAATCGCTGACCTCGACGTCCCCCGTGAAGGCGATGCCGGCGTTGTTGTAGATCTGGTTCACCGTGCCGAAATGCTCATTGACCGCGTCAGCGTAGGCCAGGAAGGCTTCGCGTTCGGTCACGTCAAGCCGATCCGCCTTGACCGTGGCCCCCATGACAGCCAGCCGTTCCTCGGTCTGTGCCATTCCTTTGGTGTCGATGTCGCTGATCGCCAGCCGAGCGCCTGAGCGGGCCAGTTCGATGGCCAGCGCCTGACCGATGCCTGACCCGGCTCCTGTGATCACCGCGACCTTCCCGGCAAATCCCTGCATGGGCACTCCTTGCTCGTCAGTTCTTCCGAGGCTAGTGGGTACCGGTGCCGCTGCTCATACCGGGCGGCCGGTGGCGGCGTCAATCCGATCCGGCCGGGTAGGCCGGCTCAGCGGAACGCCTCCTCGATCACTTCCTGCTGCTCGACAGCGTGCACCCGGGTCGAACCCGATGAGGGTGCCGACATCGCGCGGCGTGAAACGCGTTTGACCCTAGACAGCTTGTCCGGCAACAGCTCTGGTAGTTCCAGTCCGAACCGCGGCCACGCGCCCTGATTGGCCGGCTCCTCTTGCACCCAAAAGTACTCGCGGACGTTCGGGTAGCGGTCCAGGGTTTCGCTGAGTCGCCGCCGCGGCAGCGGGGCGAGTTGTTCGATCCGCACGATTGCGACGTCGTCGCGCCTGTCTTTAGCCTTGCGGGCGGCTAGCTCGTAATACAGCTTGCCGCTGGTCAGCAGTATCCGGGTGACCTTGCTGCGGTCGCCGATGCCGTCTTCGTAGGTGGGTTCCTCCAAGACCGAGCGGAACTTGATCTCGGTGAAATCCTTGATCTCGCTGACCGCGGCCTTGTGGCGGAGCATCGATTTCGGCGTGAACACGATCAACGGCCGCTGGATACCGTCGAGAGCATGCCGGCGCAACAGGTGGAAGTAATTCGACGGTGTCGAGGGCATCGCAATCGTCATCGAACCCTCCGCCCACAGTTGCAGGAAGCGTTCGATCCGCGCGGACGTGTGGTCGGGGCCCTGCCCCTCGTGGCCGTGCGGCAGCAGCAGCACCACATTGGACAGCTGTCCCCATTTGGCCTCACCAGAGCTGATGAACTCGTCGATGATTGGCTGGGCACCGTTGGCGAAATCGCCGAACTGCGCCTCCCACACGACAAATGCGTCCGGGTTGCCTACCGTATAGCCGTATTCGAAGCCGAGGGCGGCGAATTCGGACAGCGGCGAGTCATAGACCAGGAACTTGCCCCCAGTGGGGCTCCCATCGGGGTTGGTGGCCAGCAGTTGGAGCGGGGTGAACTCCTCGCCGGTGTTGCGATCGATGATCACCGCATGTCGCTGGGAGAAGGTGCCGCGGCGGGTGTCCTGCCCCGATAGCCGCACCAGCTTGCCCTCGGCCACCAGGGAACCCAGCGCCAGCAGTTCGGCGAACGCCCAGTCGATCTTGCCCTCGTAGGCCATCTCCCGGCGCTTCTCCAGCACCGGCTTGACCCGGGGGTGCACGCTGAACCCCTCCGGCAGGGCCAGGTGCGCATCTCCAATGCGAGCCATCAGCGCCTTGTCGATGCCGGTGAACAGGCCACGCGGAACTTGCTGGTCGGACTCGACCGATGCACTCGGCTGCGCTGCGTGTTTTTCCAGCTCACGAACCTCATTGAACACCCGTTCCAGCTGGCCCTGATAGTCGCGCAGCGCGTCCTCGGCTTCCTTCATCGAGATGTCGCCCCGGCCGATCAGGGCTTCGGTGTAGCTTTTACGGACCCCACGTTTGGTTTCGATGGCGTCGTACATGGCCGGATTCGTCATCGACGGGTCGTCGCCCTCGTTGTGGCCACGGCGGCGGTAGCACAGCATGTCGATGACGACGTCCTTCTTGAACCGTTGGCGGAAGTCCACGGCCAGCCGCGCCACCCACACGCACGCCTCTGGGTCGTCGCCGTTGACGTGGAAGATCGGCGCCCCGATCATCTTGGCGACATCGGTGCAATACTCACTGGACTTCGAATGCTCAGGCGAGGTGGTAAACCCGATTTGATTGTTGACGACGATGTGGATGGTGCCGCCGACGCGGTAACCCGGCAGCAGCGCCAGGTTCAGCGTCTCGGCGACCACCCCCTGGCCGGCGAAAGCGGCATCGCCGTGCACCATCAGCGGCACTACCGAGTAGGTCCGCTCTTTCTCACCGGTGGTGCGGCCCAGCTCTAGCAAATCTTGTTTGGCTCGAACTTGTCCCACCAGCACCGGGTCGACGGCTTCCAGGTGCGACGGGTTTGCGGTCAGCGACACCTGAATGTCGTTGTCACCGAACATTTGGATGTAGACGCCGGTAGCGCCCAGGTGATACTTGACGTCTCCGGAACCGTGCGTCTGAGATGGGTCGAGGTTGCCCTCGAACTCGGTGAAGATCTGCGAGTAGGGCTTGCCGATGATGTTGGCCAGCACGTTGAGCCGGCCGCGGTGCGGCATGCCGATAACCACTTCGTCGAGGCCGTACTCCGCACACTGGTCGATCACGGCGTCCATCATCGGGATTACGCTCTCGGCCCCCTCCAGCGAGAAGCGTTTCTGGCCAACATATTTGGTCTGCAGGAAGGTCTCAAATGCTTCCGCCGCATTGAGCTTGGACAGGATGTACTTCTGTTGGGCGACGGTGGGCTTGACGCGTCCGGTCTCCACCCGCTGCTGCAGCCACTCCTGCTGCTCAGGCTCGAGGATATGGGTGTACTCCACGCCGACGTGGCGGCAGTAAGCGTCACGCAGCAAACCCAGCACATCGCGCAGCTTCTTGTACTTCGCCCCCGCGAAACCGTCAACCTTAAACTCACGCTCCAGATCCCACAGGGTTAGCCCATGGGTGAGCACGTCCAGGTCCGGATGGCTGCGGAACCGGGTGTTATCTAGCCGCAGCGGGTCGATGTCGGCCATCAGATGGCCGCGGTTGCGGTACGCCGCGATCAGCTCGATGACCCGCGGGTTTTTGTCGGTGATCGAGTCGGGGTTGTCGGGGCGCCAGCGCACCGGCTCGTAGGGGATGCCGAGGTCCAGGAAGATCTCGTCCCAGAAGCCGTCCGAGAGCACCATCTCGTGGATGGCGCGCAGGAAGTCACCCGACTCGGCGCCCTGGATGATGCGATGGTCGTAGGTCGAGGTCAGCGTGATCAGCTTGCCGATGCCCAGTTCGGCGATGCGTTCGGGGCTCGCACCCTGGAATTCGGCCGGGTATTCCATCGCGCCGACCCCGATGATGGCCCCTTGGCCGGCCATCAGCCGTGGCACCGAGTGCACGGTGCCGATGGTTCCCGGGTTAGTCAGTGAAATCGTCACGCCTGCGAAGTCTTCGGCAGTCAGCCTGCCGTCCCGGGCACGGCGGACGATGTCTTCGTAGGCGGTGACGAACTGCGCGAAGCGCATGCTCTCACAACGCTTGATCCCCGCCACCACCAAGGAGCGCTTGCCGTCTTTGCCCTGCACGTCGATCGCTAGCCCCAGATTGGTGTGCGCCGGTGTGACGGCACTGGGCTTGCCGTCGACCTCGGCGTAATGGCGGTTCATGTTGGGGTATGCCTTGATTGCCTGGACGACGGCGTAGCCGAGGAGGTGGGTGAACGAGATCTTGCCACCACGGGTTCGATTGAGGTGGTTGTTGATGACGGTCCGGTTGTCAATGAGCAGCTTGGCCGGAATGGCCCGGACACTGGTGGCCGTCGGCACTCCCAGGGACGCGGACATGTTTTTGACGACGGCCGCGGCGGCTCCGCGCAACACCTGTATCTCGTCCCCTTCGGCCGGTGGGGGACCGGCCGGCTTGGCCGGTGCAATCGGAGCAGTCGTTGCGCCGTTGCTCACCGCGGCGGTCTCCGGGTGCGTTGGCGACAGTTTGACGCCCGCCTGGGCAGGGGGAGGTACGGCCGGCGTGGAGGGTGCCGACTCCCCGTCGGTCGGGGGTCGAGTCGCGACCGTTGGCTCGGGGTTGTAGTCAACCAAGAATTCATGCCAACTGGGGTCGACCGAGGAGGGGTCGTCTCGGAACTTGCGATACATCTCCTCGACCAGCCATTCGTTCTGCCCAAATGGTGAACTTGCACTGCTCACAGCGGACTAACGCCTCGATTCCTCTGTCCAGCAAACGCGCTCCTCGGCGTTTGCGACTTACCGCATCCGGCTATCCAGCGGCGGTTCTGGAAGCCGCCCCTCTAAAGGCTAACGCTTCGCCGGCGATCCGAGTGCCGCCGGTGCTGGGGGCTGTGGGCCACCACCGTTTATTTTCGGGTATGGAAGCGGCGTGGGTTAATCCACACCCTTGTTCGTCTGGCGTCGCAGCCAGTCGCTTCACGGGAAACCTCCGGGCCAGTCACATCGGGCTGCGCTGCAACGCCGCGGGCCGCACGGCAAGCGGGCCGGCCAACCGAAACGACGGATTGTCGATAACCTACGAAGTGGCCCCGCGGCGGTCCGGGTGCCGGGGTGCCCGGGCAAGCGGCAACCCGCGTCTCGAGGTGTTTGCTGAATATCACAGTTAGCGAGATGCACGATGTTAAGAGTTTGCGGTGTTGCTGTGATCCAGTGATCGACAACGGCGGCACGCCGCGTGACTCGACACCGCGCAACGGTAGCCGAAACGCGGGTAGCCGAAAGGAGGGTAGCCGAAACGAGGTGGGGACATGACGACAGCGATGATCACGGCGCGCGGAGGGACGCGACGAATCGATGCCGCGCCGGCGGGGATCGGCACCAGCCGCAACACTTGCCCAAAACCGTGGAATGCGCTGTGGGCGATGATGTTCGGCTTCTTCATGATATTGCTCGACGCCACCATTGTTGCGGTCGCCAACCCCAGCATCATGGCCGCGCTTCAGGTCGGCTACGACATGGTGATCTGGGTGACGAGCGCGTATCTGCTGGCGTATGCGGTGCCGTTGCTGATGGCCGGCCGGCTCGGCGACCGCTTCGGCACCAAGAACCTCTATCTGATTGGCCTGGCGGTATTTACCGCCGCTTCGTTATGGGCTGGGTTGTCGGGAACTATCGGGACGCTGATCGCCGCCCGAGTGGTCCAGGGCATCGGCGCTGGCCTGCTTACCCCACAAACCCTGTCGACGATCACCCAGACGTTCCCGCCGGAGCGGCGAGGGGCGGCGCTGAGCGTCTGGGGTGCCACCGCAGGCGTGGCTACGCTGGTCGGGCCGCTGGCCGGGGGCGTGCTGGTGGACAGGCTGGGGTGGGAGTGGATCTTTTTCGTCAATGTGCCCGTCGGTGTCGTCGGCTTTGTGCTGGCGGTCTGGCTGGTCCCGGCGCTGCCCACCCGCCCACACCGGTTCGACCTGCTGGGTGTGACCTTATCCGGAGCCGGAGTGTTCCTTCTTGTTTTTGCGCTGCAGGAGGGCCAGTCCGCTGGTTGGGCACCCTGGATCTGGGCGCTGATGGTCGCCGGCGTCGGATGCCTGACGATGTTCGTCTACTGGCAGTCGATGAACACGCGCGAGCCGCTGATACCGCTGGTCATTTTCCGTGACCGCAATTTCAGCTTGGCCAATCTCGCGGTGGCGGTCATCGGGTTCACGGTGACGGCGATGGTATTGCCGGTGATGTTCTACGTCCAGGGGGTATGCGGGCTGTCACCGACTCGCTCGGCGCTGCTGACCGCGCCGATGGCAATCTCGAGCGGACTGCTGGCCCCGTTGGTCGGCAAGCTCGTCGACAGGTCGCATCCGCGGCCGGTTGTCGGCTTCGGCTTCTCGGTGCTGGCGATCACGCTGACGTGGCTGTCGATCGAGATGACGCCGGCCACGGCTGTTCGGTGGCTGGTGTTGCCGTTCATCGCCATGGGTATCGGGACGGCGTTCATCTGGTCGCCGCTGGTGGCCACCGCCACCCGGAACCTGCCGCGGCACCTGGCCGGCGCCGGCTCGGGTGTGTATAACACGACCACCCAACTCGGTGCCGTCTTAGGCAGCGCGAGCATGGCCGCGTTCATGACAGGGCGGATCAGCGCCGAAATGCCGTCAATGCCAGCACGGGCACAGCGTCCGGAAGGAACAGGCCTGCAACTACCGGAATTTCTGAGGCAGCCGTTCGCGGCGGCGATGTCGCAGTCCATTTTGCTGCCTGCGTTCGTCGCATTGTTCGGCATAGCTGCCGCGCTGTTCATGGTCGGCTTCACCGCGCCGGCGGCCACCCGTCGCTTCGGGGGATTCGATGATCGGACCGAGCGAATCCCGGTCACGTCGGATGATTGCGGGGGTTGTGGCGACGACTATGACGATGACGAAGACGATGACGAATACGTCGAGATCCCCCTTTTGCGTGATCCCGAGACCGCGGCATTGCCGCATCATCACGGGGGAGCGGCGCCTGACCAATACGACACCGAGCCGATTGCAGCGCGCGGCGAGCGTTCCCGCCACGCAGCTACCGAAGCTTGGCACAGCTTGCCGAGCCCACCTGGGCAGCATGCAGCGCCATACTCAATTAGCTTCGCCCACAATAACTTTGATGTAGATATTGACCTTCCACGCCGGGTCGTCGACTTCTCCTCGTCCGTGCTCTCAACGGCTCCGGGCGATGCCGGCGAGATGGGCAGCGCCAACGACTCTGGATCGGATGACACCAGTGATCCCCGAGTGGAGAGGTATCGCGGCAGCGCCGGAGGTTGGCCCCGGCGCGAGCTGCCCAACGACCCGCCGGGGTCGTTGGCCGCACGTGAGCGCAGCGATTTCGGAGGGGTGGGTACACCCTTGCATGAAGGATCGCCGGCCGACGGCCCTTGGTACGAGCGCTTCGGGAACGGCGGGTCCGGGCGGCACCATTTCACCAACAATGCCTCGCCGCGAAATAGCCACTACCGTGCCGATCTGGACGAGTCGGCCGCCTATGGCCGGCATTCGTTCCCTAAGCCTTGTTGAGTTGTTGCGCCCGCCTCTCCGGGCCTTTCCGGGGCACCGGCTCAATCGCTTGACGTCGGCGTAAGCGGCGCCCGCGCCTACCGGGCCGGCGGTGGCGGGTGGGTCTTCGGCCGGCATTTCCGGGCGCACGATCAACCCTGCGTACTGCGATCCGGAGACATTCTGATGCCGAAATCCCCCCGCATGGACAACAAGGAATAACTAGCCGGGCTTCGCCCCATCCCGACGGGCATGTTGTCTGGTGGCGCTTTGGGTGCTCCGACCCGGGCGGGATGAAGACCCTGGTCGATTGGTGTCGATCGGGTGTATGAACCGCATAACGCGGTTGGTAGGCCAATGCTGGCCGCCCGTCCGAACCGGAGCCCATCATGACCGTAGCGCGCAGTGCCGGTGATGTCTTGTCCGAACACACGCTGTTCGAGGTCGAGTCCATCGACCGGGTGTATCTGAACGTGTGGATGCCACGGCTGGCCTATGGCGGCGGGGTTCAGGGCTTCTTCGTCGGCCACCGGGGCCACCACTACGCCTCCACTGCGTTGATGGATCCGATGACGAAGGCGTTCGTCGCCGATATCCACGGTTTCGTTGCTGCGCGGGGCCTGGAGGTGGTGTCGTTCGGCAAGGAACGCAAAGACGATTTGGCCCAGCGGTTCCTGGCCCGGTTCACCGATCCGGAAGGGGTCCTGTTCGTGGGCCGGGCCCAGGAGAAGGCACTGGTCTGGCGTACTCAGCGCCGCTACAGCCGCGACGGTTCTTCCTACGCATGGCTCGTGCGATCCACCGCGTTCGTCAACCACTTCTATTTCTACTGCGTCGATGAGGACTTCGGCCCGTTCTTCATCAAGTTCTGCACCTACTTCCCCTACACCGCCAAGTTGTGCATCAACGGAAACGAATGGGCTAAACGCCAGGCCGCCAAGGCGGGGATCGCATTCGAAGCCCTCGACAACGGGTTCGCCTCGGTCGCCGACGTCGACCGGCTGCAGGCGATCTGCGACAGTCTTGGCCCCGACCAGATCGACGCGCTGCTACGTAAATGGCTGCGGATCCTGCCCAACCCATTCACCGATGAGGACATCACCGCCGGCTAGCGCTACGAATTGTCGATTCTGCAGGCCGAATTCTCGCTGACCCAAATGCTGGACCGCCCGGTGTCGGGCCGGATCTTCTTCGAGCAGGTCATCCGCGACAATCTCGACATCGGCCGGCCCGACCATGTCTCGTTGATCTTCAACCGCCGCATCGTGGGCAGCGGCAAACGCAAGACCCCGGGCCAGTTTCGCACCCGGGTGATCACCGACGGTGTCGTCCCGTCACTGCACGTGGACTACAAGACCAGCAAAGTCAAGCAATACCAGAAAGAAGGGAAAGCGCTGCGCACCGAAACCACCATCAACAATCCCCGCGACTTCGGTATCTGCAAACGGCTGACCAGCCTGCCCGACCTGCGGCAGCTCGGCTTTTCGGCCAACCGGCGCCTGCTCGGCGTCCAAACCATCAGCCACGACCCGATCCGCGGCGCCAAAACATTCACCGACCTGACCACACCAGTCTTCACCGACTCCGGTACCCGCATACCCGGGCTGCGTTTCGGTGACATCCGAGTACACGCCCTGCTGCAGGTTTTGCTCGTCCACCGGCTCCTGGTCCACGGCTTCACCAGCCGTGACCTGCGCACCCTGATCGCGCCCCTGCTCGGCAAGACCGCCGAACACATCACCGCCGGCCAGATGACCTACGACCTGCGACGCCTGCGCGCCCACGGCCTCATCCAACGCGTCCCCCACACCCGCCGCTACACCGTCACCGCAACCGGACTGCAACACGCATTCTTATTCACCCGCGTCCACGACCACCTGCTGCGCGCCGGACTCGCCCAGGCCAGCGACCCCAGCCCACCGCGAAAATCCAAGCTGCACAACGCCTCCCGCGCATATCAAGCCGCCATCGACGAACTCACCCGACAGGCCCTACACGCCGCCTGAGCATTCGCGACTCGTTCGCCATACTTGACTCAATATTCACGGCGAGGACGCCTAAGCTAACTAAGCTAACTAAAGACCACGGGGTGTGCACGGCGCGCTGCGCTCGGCGAGATCGGACGCCCTGTGGCTCAGGGGTGTGGTCAGCGACGACCGCGGTACCTGGGGTGAGGCGAGCAACGGCATCCAATCGACGCCCCCCTAGCTTCGGGTGTTGCCGATGAGCTCGACCCCGGCGCCGTTCCACCGAAATTTCACCACGCTGGCCAGCCCCCTGATACTCCCGGAGTAGGTCAGCGCCACCGTGTCTCCAGTGCACTGGGACGTGTCAATGCCGTTGAAGCCGAACGTGTCGGGTACTCCTTGGGGTATGAACTTGCCGAGATGGAACATCACCGCACGGGTGTTGGGGTTCTCGGCGTTCGTGTTGGCCTTGACGATCACGACCGACAACTGGGCGCACTCGTTGTAGTTGCCGGCCAACGGTTCCGGATTCCACGGCTGCTGGCTGCGCGGATCGCGGGGCAGCTCGGAAACCGCCCTGGCGATCGCGGGTGCGGCCAAGTCAACTGCACACGGGTCTGTCGGCGGTGCGCTGCTGGTCGGTGCGATGGGCGGACCAGATGCGCGGGGGGTAGCGGCCGTACGAGTGGTCGGCGGTGGCGTTTTAGCGACCGTGGAGTCGCCCGGCCCGCAGCCGGTCGGTACGGCACACAATGCGGCAGCGACCAGGCCAGTCAGTAGGCAGCACCGGAGGTGGCAGACCACAAAGCGCACCGTACCGTTACCGTGCCCACGGCCGTGGTAGGCGCGGCGGCACAAGCCCACCACGGTGTTTCGCGGGTGGTGACCCGCTGCGCTCGGCTTCGCCGAGCTGGCGATCACCACTAAACTTCAGTTCCAATGACTTCCCCCGCAAATTTGTGTGCGACGTCCCGGGTGGGGTGTGCTGATCTGCGAGTCCATCCCGCGGCCGTGCGGCGGATCACCGGCGGATGACGCTGTCCAGGCTCGCCACCGCCCAAGGTGGACACCAACCAGTTAGCCGGGCAGACCGGGTCGCGTCGCTGACCGGCATCCGCGCGGTCGCTGCCCTGCTGGTGGTCGGTACCCACGCCGCCTACACCACCGGCAAATACACCCATGGCTATCTCGGCTTGGTGTGTTCGCGGATGGAGATAGGCGTGCCTATCTTCTTTGTATTGTCCGGCTTCCTGCTCTTTCGCCCGTGGGTGCATGCGGCAGCCAGCGGCGGTCTACCCCCGTCGCTCAGCCGTTACGCCCGGCACCGGGTGCGACGCATCATGCCCGCCTACGCCGTCACCGTGCTGCTCGCCTACCTCGTCTACCAGCTCCGCACGGCCGGGCCGAACCCCGGGCATACCTGGATCGGGTTGTTTCGCAACCTCACGTTGACGCAGATCTACACCGACAACTATTTGGGGTCGTATCTGCATCAGGGCCTCACCCAGATGTGGAGCCTGGCCGTGGAGGTCGCTTTTTACCTGGTGCTACCACTGCTGGCATACCTGCTGCTGGATTTGGTGTGCCGGCGGAGATGGCGTCCCGTGCGGCTGCTAGCCGCCCTGGCTGGGCTCGCGTTGATCACCCCGGCGTGGTTGCTCGTGGTACACACCACAACTTGGCTGCCCAACGGCGCTCGGCTGTGGTTGCCGACCTATCTCGCCTGGTTTCTCGGCGGCATGGCGCTGGCAGTGCTGCAGGCGATGGGAGCTCGCTGCTATGCGCTGGCGGCTATACCGCTGGCCACGGCGTGTTACCTCATCGCCTCCACCCCGATCGCCGGCGCGCCGACGACATCGCCGACCGCGTTAGGGGAAGCGCTGGTCAAGACGGGATTCTATGGCGTCATCGGCACGTTGGCCGTGGCCCCACTGGCCCTTGGTGATCACGGATGGTACGCCCGACTGCTCGCCACCAAGCCAATGGTCTGGTTGGGGGAGATCTCCTACGAAATCTTCCTCATCCATCTTGTGACCATGGAGATCGCGATGGTGGACGTGGTGCGGCGCCCGATTTACACCGGCTCGATGCTGTGGCTCGTCGTCGCGACGCTGACGATCACAATCCCCCTTGCCTGGCTACTGCATCGGTTCACACGCGTGCCGGGCTGACCCACACCGCTCGGTGGGTGAAGGGGCGCAGGGCACAACAGAGACCGTCATGCGCCAAGGCCCTCAAATCGCCGCGCCCGGGTTGAGGATGCCCAGGGGGTCCAGCGCCTGCTTGATCCGCCGGTTCAGCGCCATGGCGTCGGGTCCGATCTGCTCGGCCAGCCACGGCCGCTTCAGCCGGCCGACACCGTGCTCACCGGTGATGGTGCCACCCAGGCGGATGGCGAGCTCCATGATTTCGCCGAACGCGAGATGGGCGCGCCGCATCATGGCGGCGTCGCCGGGGTCGTAGACGATCAGCGGATGGGTGTTGCCGTCGCCGGCGTGGGCGATCACCGAGATCGTCAGCTGGCGCTCGGCGGCGAGGTCCGCAATCCCGGTGACTAGCTTGCCGAGCGCCGGCAGCGGCACCCCGACGTCTTCCAGCAGCAGCGATCCTTTGCCCTCGAGGGCCGGGATGCAAAACCGGCGCGCTGCAACGAACGCCTCACCTTCGTCGGGGTCGTTGGTGGTGAACACTTCCTTGGCGCCGTGTTGGGCGAATACGGTAGCCATCAGCTCGCCGTCCTCGGCGCCTGCCCGGCCACGCTCGTCGGAGCCGGCGAGCACCATGGCGGCGGCGTCGCGGTCCAGACCCATGCGGAAGCTGTCCTCGACGGCGTTGATCGCCACCGAGTCCATGAACTCCAGCATCGCGGGCCGGATACGCCCCGTGACTCCGAGCACCGCGGCGGTCGCGGGCTGCACTGAGTCGAAGGTGGCCACCACAACACTCGACGCCGGTTGCGCAGGGAGCAGTCGCAGCGTCACCTCGGTGATGACACCCAGCGTGCCCTCGCTGCCGACGAACAGCTTGGTCAGGCTCAGCCCGGCCACGTCCTTGAGCCGCGGTCCGCCCAGCCGCACCGCCGTGCCGTCGGCCAGCACTACCTGTAGGCCCAGCACGTAGTCGGTGGTGACCCCGTATTTCACGCAGCACAGCCCGCCGGCGTTGGTGGCGATATTGCCGCCGATACTGCAGATCTCATACGACGACGGATCGGGTGGATACCACAGCCCGTGCTCGGCGGCGGCGCTTTTCACCTCGGCGTTGAGCAGTCCGGGTTGCGCCACCGCGGTCCGCGTCACCGGGTCGACGGTGATGTCGCGCATTTTTTCCGTCGAGAGCACGATGCTGCCGTCGAGCGCGGTGGCTCCGCCGGACAGTCCGGTCCCGGCACCCCGGGTGACCACCGCTATCCGATTGGCGCTGGCCCACCGCAGGACGGTCTGTACGTCTTCGGTGCAGCGGGGCCGCACCACGGCCAGCGGTTTGCCCGCCGAAGGATCAAAGGCGCGGTCATGTCGGTAGCCCTCGGTGATGGCCGGATCGGAGACCACCATCCCGTCCGGCAGCTCCGCAATCAGACCGGCCAGCACTTCAGCGCCCACGGCCCGATCCTACGTTTTAGCCGTCTAGCCGTCGCGGCGGCCGTGAGTTCGGTTAACGGCAAGCGGTTGGGTGTCGGGGCAATACCCGCCCGTCGTTGGGGAGGTGCTGCCGCACGCAGGGCTGCTGGTTGCCGGGCGCAACGCGGCCAGCACGCTCATGCACGATGTTGGGGTGCTCCCGCATCCGCGTACCGGCCAGGCTTTCGACTCGCCGGTGGCGCCCGGCACCGGCTGGCCAGGGGATCCGGCGACGCCGAAGACCCCGGTTGCCGCCGATCGGGTGCAGGTATCGAAGCTGGCGAGCGCCGCTGGCTCGATAGCGAAACTCGACGCGCTGATCAGTGTGTGCCGGGCCTGCCCACGGCTGGTTGCCTGGCGCGAGGAGGCCGCGGTGGTAAAACGCCGAGCCTTCGCCGACCAGCCGTACTGGGGGCGGCCGGTTCCGGGCTGGGGATCGGATCGCCCGCGACTGTTAATTCTCGGCCTGGCGCCCGCCGCGCATGGCGGCAACCGGACCGGGCGGATCTTCACCGGTGACCGCTCCGGAGACCAGTTGTTCGCCGCCCTGCACCGGGCCGGGCTGGTGAGCGCGCCGATCAGTGTGGACGCTGGGGACGGGCTGCGGGCCAATCAGATTCGGATAACCGCACCGGTACGGTGTGCGCCGCCGGCGAATTCCCCGACGCCCACGGAACGGGCGACGTGCTCGCCGTGGCTGATCGCCGAATGGCGGCTGGTGTCCGAGCACGTCCGGGTGATTGTCGCGCTGGGCGGCTTCGCCTGGCGGGTCGCCTTGCAGTTGGTGGACGCCGGCGAGAGGCGCAAGCCGCCGTTTGGTCACGGAGCGGTCGCACAGCTGCCGTCGGGTCTGCGTCTGCTCGGCTGCTATCACCCCAGTCAGCAGAACATGTTCACCGGCAAGTTGACCCCGGCCATGCTCGACGCCGTCTTCACCCACGCCAAAAAGGCAGCGGGAATTCGGTGACAGCGACTGGCGGCTCCAATGCGGGACCGGCGGCGATGCCCATGCGCGTCGATTCTGGGCTAGCGCGGGCTAGAGCGGTGGGGCAGGAGCGTTGACGCCGGGCTAGCGATGGGCTAGCGACACGCTTTAGCGACGGGTCAGCACGATCACCGGGATCGGTCGTGATGTCCTGCTCTGATACCGGGCGTAGCGGTTGGCGTTGTTCTTGTTGACTAGCTGCCACAGCCGCGCGTAGTCAGGGTCACCGGGTAGCACCGGGCGCGCCGTGACGCGGAATCGTTTTGGCCCAACATTGATTTCGACGTCAGGGCTAGCTTCAATGCCGGGTAGTTAAGGTCCGAGGGCTGTTGTCAACGATTTCGACTCGTGTGTCGCATGTTTGGGTTCGGGGTCGTTGATGATGGCGGTGATGCTGGTGATCGGTGTGCTGCGTTCGGGCCGATAGGGGTCTTTCTTGTTGTAGCGCGACAGTGGGGATTTGACCTTGCGGACGCTGGTACGTGGTCGCCGGGGTGGGAGCAGGTCAGCGAGCACGGCGCGGCCGATGTGCCCGACGAGGTCGGTGTCGTTGGTCACGTTGGCGGCGTTGACCAGCAGGTCTTTCGCCGTTTCCAAAGCGGTGGTGAAGCTGGCCCGGTCCGGGTCAGTACCGGGGCGGGATTCGACCGCACTGACCATGGCACGCCGCAGCGCCTGGTAGACGGTCAGCAGCGCCCACATTTCCTGTTCGAGTCCGGCCGGGTCGGTCGATCGCAACACGCGGCCGGCGGCCAGAGTGTGCCGCAGCGCCAGGTAGGCGATCTCGTGCTCCCAGCGCTGGTGATAGACGGCGATGAACCGCCGCGCGGGATAGCGGCGCGGGTCGCACAAGGTGGTGGCCAACCGGTAGGCCGCTGTGTAGCGGGTGCCATCAGCGCAGGTGACGGTGATATCGGCGGTGATGATCCGCACCGGCAATGTTCCGATGCGCGACAGGTAGGAGCCGTCGTCGAGGCGCGCGAGTACGGGCAGGCGGCGGGTGGCGCACAGCCGGACGAGGAACTGCGCGCCGGTGCCGGCCAGCTCGGTCAGGAAGGTTTCACCGTCGAATCCGCGGTCGCATAGCACCAGCATCTGTGCGTTGAGCAGGTGCAACAGTCGCCGGGCGTAGTCGGTCTCGCCGGTGGACGGCGGTCCGAACACCGCCCCCAGCAGCGCCCGGGTACCGGTCTCGACCACGCTCATCAGCCTGATCACCGGATACCCGGTGACACCGAGCGAGGCCTTGAGTTTGCCCAGCCAGCAGCGGTTGCGGTCGCTGTCAGCGACCTTGAACGACACGCACCCATCGAACGCGACGGTGCGATAGTGCCCGAACCGCACGCCTGGGGTGTCCGGTGCGGCCACCGGGCCGGCCAGCACTTCGAATAACGACCGCATCGGTGCGGCGCCAAGGCGGCGACGCAGATCTCGAAGCGCCTTGTCCGACAACGATCTGCGGCGGCCCGGCAGGGCTGCGGTGAGCTTGGCCCAAACCTTGCGGTAACCCAATCCGGGGAATAGGCACATCGCCAGCACGAAGTACACCCCCACCCGCGAGGGCAGCACCCGCAGCCGCCGCTGGGTGCTGCCGGTCTCAGCCAGCACCGCGTCCACCAACTCCACCGGGATCTGCCAGGTCAGCTCGCCCAGATGACCTGGAGCCAAGAGTTCGGCACGACGTACGGATTCGGGCATGGCAGAATTCGGCACCGCGACTCCTCGGTAGCAGAATTGGATCTTCGTCGACCGTTCTTCTACCAGGAGTCGCACCCATATCGTTACACAACACGCGCCACATAAGCACCGCGTGTCACCTTGACAGCTCCCGCGACGCCTTAACTACCCGGCATTGGGGCTAGCTTTGAGGTTGTGATACCAGCCCGGCGAGCGGGGATCGCCGCCTTTGGAGGCCACGATGACGTACGCGTCACCATCGCGTGCATACGACAGTGATGCGGTACGCGGCTTTCCGGTCTTCGCGCCGGTGGTGTGCAGCAGCAAGCTTGGCGGCAAGCCCGGGATTCGGTGACCGATCCGCCCTCGGGTGCCTTTGTAGATCGCATCATGCACCCGCAGCAGACGTCCACCAATCTCGCGCTCAACCCACCGCGATATCTCCACGACGTCAGTCTTGCGCAGCCGCGTCCAGCTTTGCCAGCGCCTCCCGCAGAATCCGCCCGGTAGCCTCCCGGTCCGGATCGCGCCGAAGCAGCATCCCCTTGGCGACCGAGAGCTTGTCGCCGTTGCGCCGCGGGAGCACATGCAGGTGAACATGCGACACCGTCTGGAAGGCGGCAGGGCCGTCATTGATCGCGATATTAGTGGCGTCGGCCAGGGTCGTCATGCGGGCCGCCCGCGCGATTTGTTGACCGATTGTCACCATGCGGGCCACAGTCTCCGGCGGGGTATCGGTGAGGTCGACGGTGTGCCGCTTGGGTAGCACCAGTGTGTGGCCCCGGGTGAACGGCCGGATGTCGAGGATGGCAAGGTATTCGGGATCCTCGAAGACCCGAATGGCGGGCGCCTCCCCGGCGACGATCGCGCAGAAGACACAGGACACAAGGCCACCGTAGCGGAGTCGATCAGCGGGACAGCGCCGCCGCTACCAACTCGATCGCCCGATCGAGGATCGCGCGGGTGGTGCCGAAATTCAGCCGTGCGAAACCGGAGCTCACCGCGGGGCCGAACGGGATTCCGGGGCTGAGCGCCACCTTGGCCTTCGACAGCAGATACTCGGCCGGTTCGGCGGGCAGGTTCAGGGCTCGGAAATCGACCCACGCCAGGTAGGTGCCCTCCGGAGTGTTGACCTTCACCCCGGGAGCCAATTCGGGCAGCGTCCGCGCCAGGTGATCGCGGTTTGCCCGCAGGTAGGCCAGCAGCTCGTCGAGCCACGGTGCGCCCTGCTGGTAAGCGGCGATGTTGGCCCGGATACCGACCGTGGCGGCGCCCATGCGGTGCAGCCAGTTGATTCGGTCCCAATCTTTGGTGTCACGGGGGTTGGACAGGACCACCTGAGCGCACATAAGACCGGGTAAATTCCAGCCTTTGGACGCCGACATCAAGGTGACCACCGTTTCGGCGGCCCCCTCCGACACCGAGGCGGCGGCGATGTGGCGGCGTTCGTAGACCAGCGGAGCCCAGATCTCGTCGGCGATGACCCGGGCACCGTGGCGGGCCGCGATGTCCACGAGCGTGCGCAACTCCTCCTCGGTGAACGCGGTGCCCAGCGGATTGTTCGGATTGCATAGAATCAGCGAGCCCGCACCGCGCGCGAACGCCGCGTCAACAGCGTCTGGGTCGAGGACGTACCGTCCCGAATCATGCTGCGCCATCGGGATTTCCACCCGCTGACGACCGGTGACCTGGAGGACGTCGAAAAACGGCATATATGCCGGCACCGGCAAGACCACCGGGCTTTCCGGCCTGGTGAGGAAGTCGATGACGACTTCCATTGCCTTGAGGACATCGGGAACGGTGCGGACCCACTCCGGTTGGACGTTCCAGTCGTAACGGCGCTGGCACCACTCGGCGGTCGCAGTCGGCAGGGTCTGCTCGCCGAACTGTGGATAGCCGAACTCCTCGTTGGCGACGCACTCCCGCACCGCGTCGAGCACCGCCGGTGCCGTGGGAAAGTCCATCTCGGCGATCCACAATGGCAGCACATCCGGGTCGAAATGGTTCCACTTGATCGTGTTGCGCCGGCGGAGTTGCTCTTCGGTCAACCGGTTGAAGACGGCGTCGCTCATGTCAGTAGTCTGCGCCACCTTCCCGCCGCGACGCTCACGGCATGGGCCGGTGGGCGCGGTCGTGCCTGGTTGTTGAGTCCTGTACAACTCGAGTTCAAGATTCTGCCACCGTCCAGGAACTATGCCTGTGGGCGATGCGACCACTGTGGTATGACGTGTGCGGACGTTACTGCGACGACCATCAATCAAGCGACCGCCAGCTACGGTGCGGCGCGACGGCGTTGGCGAATCCCGGGCTTGCTGCGCGGTATCGGTCCCGAGATGGTCTCCGGGGCCTCCGACAACGACCCGACCAATGTGGGGACCGCCGTCGCCGTCGGGGCCGCCACCGGCTATCAGCTGGCGTGGGTGGCGCTGCTGGTGGCACCCATGCTCGCTGTCGTTCAGAGTATCGCCGCTCATGTGGGTTCGGTGGCCCGCAGCGACCTGCAGACGCTGACCCTCAAGCGCTACGGGCGGGGTGTCGCCGCGCTCCTGATGGTCTCGGTGGTCGTCGTCAACGTTGTCACCATCGCCGCCGATCTGCATGCCGGCGCGGCCGGAATCGGGCTTTTGGTCGGTGCGCACGCGCGCTGGTTGGTGTTGCCGCTGGGCCTGGGTCTGATCGGGCTGCTGATGGCTGGTGGATACGACGACGTGGTCGGCGTGTTGCGGTATCTGCTGCTGGGCTTCCCGGCTTTCGTGGCCGCGGCCGTCCTCGCCCACCCGGACTGGTGGCACCTGGCCTATGACAGCCTGGTTCCAACGCTGTCGCTGCGCCATGACGTGATCGCCGGGGCGCTGGCCCTGGTCGGCACCACGCTGACCAGTTACGTCTATGTGTGGGAGACCATCCAGCGGGGGGTAGAAGAACCGGCCGATGTCAGCCAGGGCCGTGGGCTGGCCCGGACGAGATTGGGCGCGACGGCAAGCGCTGTCTACACCGCCGTGGTGTTTTGGGCCATGTTGGTGGCGTCGGCGGCCACCCTGGGTCAGCATCACCAGAGCGTCACCTCCACCCGGCAAGCCGCCGAGGCGCTACGCCCGCTGGCCGGCCCGCTGGCGGAAAACCTGTTCGCCGTCGGGCTCGTGGTGTCCGCGGTGGTGGCCTTGCCGGTGCTGATTGCCAGTACTGCCTATGTGGTCGGCTCGCAGTTCGACTGGCGCTGCGGCCTTTCCGAGCCCGTCAAGAACGCGTGGGGTTTCTATGGTGTGCTGGCGGCGTCGGTGGGCCTTGCTTTCGCGGCGACCCTGGCCAACATTTCCCTGATCGACGTGTTGGTGGCCGCGAGCGTAATCGCGGGATTGGGCACACCGCTCGGCGTGGTGCTGCTGGTCCGGCTGGGGCGTGATAGCGCGGTCATGGGCAGCCAGCCCATCTCGGGCCGAATGGCCATCGCCGGCTGGGGGGTCGCCGTTTTTGTCGGCGGACTCGGATTGATGTACGCCATCGGAGCGGCATTGGGCATGTTCTGACTTCGAGCGGTGGCGCCGGCGTCAAAACCAGAGCAGCCGCCAGCCGGCCAGTCCGTCGCTCACCGTTGCCGTCGTTGAGATACACCCGCCCGAACTCCGGGTAGTCGGTAAACGGTTGGGCAAAGTCGTTGGTTACCGTCGCCGGCGTTATACGTTGACCGGGTGGACGACGCGGCGAAACCGAATATCGAAGATCTGCTCGACGGTCTGGAGGGCGTTGCGCGCGCCGAGCGCGCGGAGCTAATCGGTTGGCTGCTCGAGCAGGGCTTCAGCCTCGGCCAGATCCGGGGCGAGTTCGTGCCCATGCTCCTGGCCACCCGTCGGCTGATGGGCGACGACGGTAGCTATGTCTCGGCGCGGGAGATCAGCGAATCAGCGGGCATCGACTTGGACTTGCTGCAGCGCGTACAACGCGCCATCGGGCTGGCCCGGGTCGATGATCCCGACGCGGCCGTGCACATGCGGGCCGATGGTGTGGCTGCTGCGCATGCACAGCGATTCGTCGAGGTCGGGCTGGATCCTGAGCACGTGGTGCTGGTGGTGCGCGTGCTGGGCGAAGGGCTCTCGCGTGCCGCGGAGGTGATGCGCCACTCCGCGATGGCAGCCATCCTCAAGCCCGGGGCCAGCGAACTGGATATCGCCAAGGGATCGCAAGCACTGGTGGGCCGGATCGCGCCGCTGTTGGGCCCGATGATCCAGGACATGCTGTTCATGCAGTTGCGTCACATGATGGAAACCGAAGCGGTGAACGCCCGCGAGCGAGCCGCGGGCGCGCCGCTTCCTGGAGCCCGGCAGATCACCGTCGCCTTCGCCGACCTGGTCGGCTTCACCCGGTTGGGCGAGGCCCTATCACCCGAGGAGTTGGGGCAACTCGCCAACCGGTTGGCCGATCGGGCCCGCGACGTGGCTGCGCCACCGGTGCGGTTCATCAAGACCATCGGCGACGCGGTGATGTTTGTCTGCACCCACTCGGTGTCGTTGCTCGACGCCGTCTTGAAGCTCGTTGAGACCACCGACACCGACAACGACTTTCCGCGGCTGCGAGCGGGCGTAGCCTCCGGAATGGCGGTGAGTCGCGCCGGTGACTGGTTCGGCAGTCCGGTGAACCTGGCCAGCCGGGTCACCGGGGTGGCGCGGCCGGGTGCCGTGCTGGTCGCCGATCCGGTGCGCGAGTCCGTCGGCGAGGCCGCGGGATTCAGCTGGTCTTTCGCCGGCGCGCGCCACCTCAAAGGCATCAAAGACGAGGTGAAACTCTTTCGTGTCCGGCGAGGTGACGGCGCCGAAGGTCATCAGTAACACGCAAAGGGCAGGCCCGGCGGACACTCGGGGGCGTCTCACCATGTCCAACGCGGCCGGCTTTCACCCGCCTACCGGCTCTTCGGATCAGTCCTTTCCGGGCCTGCTTCGCACCTAAAGCTACAACGTCGAACGCGTCAGATCAACGATTTTCGCCGGGCCGGCACCAGCTCGCCTACATTGGCGTGCCCGATCGTGCTTCCCGTGTCATGCGGTGTCGTGATCGTGGGGAGGCGCAGGCGACCATATCGCGTTCGCTGGGAGCGAACGCCGTTGGTATCAGGTTGTAAACCTGTAATAATGTAATCATGGCGCATCACCATATGTATGGGCGGGGATGTGGCCGCCCCGGCGGCTGGCAGCAAGCGCACCAACCCGACGCCAGCGACGCGGCGGATTGGTTCGCCGGGCGCCTGCCCGACGGCTGGTTTGACGGCGACCCGACGGTGATCGTCGACCGTGAGGAGATCACGGTCATTGGCAAGCTGCCCGAACCCGACAGCTCCGGACACGAACAAAGCAAGGCCCGCGCGTCGGGCCGAGTCTCCCGATTCCGCGAGGAAACCCGGCCCGAGCGAATGGCCATCGCCGATGAGGCGCAAGAACGCTACGGCCGCAAGGTTTCCTGGGGCGTCGAGGTTGGCGGTGAGCGAATTCTGTTCACGCATATCGCGGTACCGGTGATGACTCGCTTGCGGCAGCCTGAGCGTCAAGTGCTCGACACCTTGGTCGATGCGGGCGTCGCGAGGTCGCGCTCCGATGCGCTCGCCTGGGCGGTCAAGCTGGTCGGTGAGCACACCCAGGAATGGCTGGCAAAGCTTCGTGAGGCGATGGAAAAGGTCGACGACCTGCGCGCGCAGGGACCGGAGCTATAGAAGTCGTTGCATACCGCAGTGCCACGTGCCGGGCAGTGTAGCCGACCTGCATGTCGGGGCCCAGGAGCTCCGGGTGTGGAGACCGAAGTCCGACCTAAGTCAGACCTAATCCCGGCCTAAGTCCGAGTTAAGCCCGCGCCATCTCCCAATAGGCGCCACGCCGAGCCAGCAGCTCGGCGTGGGTGCCCTGCTCGACGATCCGACCGGAGTGCATCACCAGGATGAGGTCCGCGTCGCGGATAGTCGAAAGCCGATGGGCGATAATAAAACTGGTACGATCGCGGCGCAGTTCATGGGTGGCTTGCGCAATCAATGATTCGGTGCGGGTATCCACCGAGCTGGTCGCCTCGTCGAGGATCAGCAGCTGCGGGCGGGCGAGAAACGCCCGCGCGATCGTGATCAGTTGTTTCTCACCGGCGCTGATGTTGGCGCCGTCGTCGCTGACCCGGGTCTGGTAACCCTCCGGAAGGGTGTGCACAAATCGGTCCACGTGTGCGGCCCTGGCGGCCTGCACCACCTCGCCCTCGCTAGCATCCGGCCGCCCGTAGGCGATGTTCTCCGCGATCGTCCCGTCAAACAACCAGGTGTCCTGCAAGACCATCCCGATACGGGAGCGCAGCGAATGCCGGCTCACTGATGCGATATCGACACCGTCGATAAGAATCTGACCGGAGTCGACTTCGTAGAAGCGCATCAGCAGGTTCACCAGCGTGGTCTTGCCGGCACCCGTCGGCCCGACGATCGCGACCGTGCTTCCAGGCTCGGCGATCAGGGACAGGTCCCGGATCACCGGTGTTCCGGTGCGATAGGCGAAGCTCACGTGGCGGAACTCCACCCGGCCGCTGGGGTTGGGTGGCGCGGCTCCTCCTCGGGCCGCTGGCTGGCCCGCATCGTCGCCGCGCGGTCGCTGACCGTTGGGCGACGGCAGCGCCACGGCCCGGTCCGGAGCCTCCTCGGGCTCGTCCAGGAATTCGAAAACCCGTTCGGCGCTGGCCATCCCGGATTGCAAGGTGTTATACATTGTCGCCAGCTGGGTCAGCGGCTGGTTGAACTGGCGCACATATTGGATGAAAGCCTGGATGCTGCCCAAGGTGATCTGGCCGGTTGCCACCTGCAGCCCGCCCACTACCGCCACCGCGACGTAGCTGAGGTTGCCGATGAACATCGCCGCCGGTGATAGCAGACCGGAGACGAGCTGAGCACCGAAGCCGGCGTGGTACACGTCATCGTTGAGCCTGCGGAACTGCTCTTGCGCCTTGGCCCGGTGACCGAACGTCTTCACCACCGTGAAACCGCTGTAGGTTTCCTCGATGTGGGCGTTAAGCCGGCCGGTGTTGGTCCACTGCGCGACGAAAAGCCGTTGCGAACGCCGGGCGATCGCCCGGGTCACCGCCACCGACAGCGGCACGCTCAGCAGCGTGATGCCGGCGAGCAGCGGTGAGATCGACATCATCATCACCAGTACGGCCAGCACGGTAACTACCGTGGTCAGCAGCTGGCTGACGGTGATCGAGATCGACGTCTGGATGTTGTCGATATCGTTAGTCACCCGGCTCAACAGCTCACCGCGCTGCCGGCCATCGAAGTAGGACAGCGGCAACCGGTGCACTTTGTCTTCGACATCGCCGCGAAGCGCCCTCATGGTCCGTTGCACGGTAACGTTGAGTATCCGGCTCTGCAGCCAAAGTAACAGTGCGCCAAAAAGATACAACGTCAACGCAAACGCCAGTGTGTGGCCTAGTGCGGCGAAGTCCACGCCATGTCCCGGCCTCACGTTCATCCGGGAGAGCAAGTCGGCGAAGGTGTCCTCGCCGCGGGCGCGGGCCGCGGCCACGGCTTGCTCTTTGGTCGCACCGGGCGGCAACCGCCGACCGATCACCCCGTTGAACAACAGGTCGGTGGCATGACCCAGGACGCGCGGCACAATCACCCCGATAGCGATCCCGGCCATCGACAGGGCGACTACCGCGCAGGCCAGCCCACGTTGCGGGATAAGGCGTCTCAACAGGCGTATCACCGAGCCGGTGAAGTCGCGAGAGCGCTCCGTGGAGGTCGAGACGGCCCCGCGCACTGGCACGGTCACGGCTGGCCCCCCACCCGGGCGCCCAGTGACTGCGACTCGACGAACTGGGCATATGTCGCACAATCGGCCAGCAGGGACTCGTGGGTACCCCTCCCGACGACCCGCCCGTCGTCGACGACGACCACTTGATCGGCCTGCGTGATAGTTGAAATACGTTGTGCAACAATAATAACTGTTGAATTCGCAGAGATCTCCCGCAGTGACGCGCGAACCCGCGCATCGGTGTGCACATCAAGCGCGGAAAATGCATCGTCAAACAGATAGATCGCCGGACGGCGAATCACGGCTCGCGCGATCGCCAATCGCTGTCGTTGCCCACCGGAGAAGTTGATCCCGCCCTGGGCCACACGCATCTGCAGGCCATCATCGTGTGCGCGGACAAACCCGTCGGCGGCCGCCACGCGCAGGGCTTCCCACATCTCGGCATCGGTGGCGTCGGCTTTGCCGTAACGCAAATTGTCGGCGACGGTGCCGGAGAATAGATAGCCACGCTGGGGCACCAGCCCGATCGCCTCCCACAATCGCTCGATGTCGTAGTCGCGGACATCCACGCCATCGATACGAACCGCGCCCGCGGTCACATCACGCAGCCGACAGATCAGCGATAACAGTGTCGACTTGCCCGAACCGGTGGCGCCAACGATCGCGGTGGTGGTTCCGGGCAGTGCGGTCAGTGAAACATTTTGCAGCACCGGACGATCAGCACCGGGATGGCGGAAGGTGGCCCGATCCAGGCACACCTCACCGCTCACCCCGCGCGGCGGGAACGAGGGCTTTCGCGGGGTTGCGACGGCGGGACGGGCACGGAGCACGTCCCCAATCCGTTCGGCGCACACCGTTGCCCGCGGCAGCACCGCCAGCAGCATCGTCGCCATCAGCACCGCCATCAAGATCTGCATGAAATAGGCGAGAAAGGCGATCAGCGAGCCGATCTGCACCCGGCCGGAATCGATGCGCAGGCCGCCGACCCAGAGCAGCGCGACGCTGGAGAAGTTGATGGTCAGGGTCGTCACCACCGGCATCAATGCCTGCCAGTTGCCCGCGCTCAGCGCCGTGTCCGACAGCGCGGCATTGACGGCGGCGAACCGCCGGCGTTCGAAAGGTTCCTGGGCGAATGCCCTAACCACCCGCACACCGGCCAGTTGGTTGCGCAGCACCCGGTTGACGGCGTCGATCAGCTGTTGCATGCGCCGAAAGATCGGCAGGGTGCGGGCGATGATGCAGTAATTGGCCACGATCAGTACCGGAACGCTTACCAGCAGCAGCCACGACAACCCGGCGTCCTGACGCAGGGCCATCACAATCCCGCCGATGCACATGATCGGCGCGGCGACGAACACGGTGCCCGACATATGGACCAGGAACTGGATCTGGCGGACGTCGTTGGTGGTGCGGGTCAACAGCGACGGCGCGCCGAACCGCGCGGTCTCTTGCTCGGAGAAGGTGATGATGTGATGAAACATCGCCGAGCGCAGATCCCGGCCGAATCCCGTCGCGGTGCGGGAGCCGAAGTAAACGGCCCCGACCGCGCACAGCGCCTGCAGCCCGGTGACGCCGAGCATCACCCCCCCGAGTTTCACGATGATGGCGGTGTTGCCCTTGGCGACGCCGTCGTCGATGACCACCGCGTTGACCGTCGGAAGATACAACGACGCCAAGGTGCTGATCAGCTGCAGCACCATCATGACCGCCACCAACCGCCGGTACGGCCGCACGTACTGGCGCAGCAGTGCCAGGACCATCTGGTAACTGTCGCACATCCGGTTGCCGCCGGTCACTGCACGGCTTGCGCCCGGTGTGCCGTGCGCGCTGGCGAAAGCCCTGCTCAGGTCCGTCGGTGGTTGACCTTCCGGGCTGCCGCTACAGTGCAACGTGTGACGAGCAGGAGGCGGGTGTGATGGCGCGGCGAGACGTGACGGCGCTGGCGCTGGCGGCCGCGACCGTGATTCCGCTGGTTGCCGCGTGCTCTCATTCCGGTTCCCACCAAGCCCAGCAGACGCCGTCGTCCGCCCCGGCGTCTGCGGAAGGCCACCACGGGCCGATGTTCCCCCCATGCGGGGGCATCAGCGACCAGACGGTGACGGACCTGACCAAGGTGACCGGGCTGGTCAACACCGCGCAGAACACCGTGGGCTGTCAGTGGCTCGCGGGCGGCGGCATCCTCGGCCCGCATTTTTCCTTCTCCTGGTATCGGGGCAGCCCGATCGGGCGGGAACGCAAGACCGAGGAGCTCTCGCGGACCAGTGTCGAGGACATCAACATCGACGGCCACGGTGGTTTCATCGCCATCGGTAGCGAGCCCACTTTGGGCGATTCGCTGTGCGAGATCGGAATCCAGTTCAACGACGACTTCATCGAATGGTCGGTGAGCTTCAGTCAGAAACCGTTCCCGGATCCCTGCGACGTCGCCAAGCAACTGACGCGACAGTCGATCGCGAACGCGAAATGACGCATTCGGTGCGCCGGGGAAGAATACGTGCCGCGGCGGTGATTGCGATCAGCGCGCTGGCGGTGGCGGTTGGATGCTCGCGGTCGGTCGCGGGCAATCCGGTCAAGGCGGGGGGAGCCGGTGTTCCACGCAACCAGAATTCCGAGCAGCAGTACCCGAACCTGCTCAAGGAATGCGAGGTGCTGACCACAGACATCCTGGCCAAAACCGTGGGCGCCGACCCGCTCGACATCCAGAGCACGTTCGTCGGCGCGATCTGCCGGTGGCAAGCGGCCAACCCGGCGGGTCTCATCGACATCACCCGGTTTTGGTTCGAACAGGGCAGCTTGAACAACGAGCGCAAGGTCGCCGTGTTTTACAAATACCAGATCGAGAGCCGTTCCATTGCGGGTGTGGACTCGATCGTCATGCGGCCGAACGACGCCAACGGCTCCTGCGGTGTCGCCAGCGATGCCGCGGGCGTGGTTGGCTGGTGGATCAATCCGCAGGCGCCCGGAATCGACGCGTGCGGGCAGGCCATCAAGCTCATGGAGCTGACCCTCGCGACCAACTCTTAACGTCGGCAACACCGCTGCGGCTTCTGACCGCGGCCACCGTCACGGCTTTGGGGACGGCCTCGGGGACGGCTTTGGGGTGCGGCGACAATTCGACACGCCTTAGCGCGGCACGTGGAAGCCGACCAGCGCAGCACCGCCCCAGTGGAGGTCTTGCCAACGGCCTGGCACCTGCAAGACGGCGATCGCCGACGTCGGAAACTTCGCCGAGACACGCTCGACGACGCCGTTATCGGTGCCCTCAGCCCCGCCCAGGCGAAGTGCCACTGCTGACGTCGTGGGCTCGTGCCCGATGACAAGCAGGCTGTTCACTTGTTCCTCGACGCGGTTGAGCTCGTCGATCACCGTCTCGGGACTGGCGCCATAGAGCCGCTCGACAAAGCGCACCGGCGCCTGGATCGCGGCGCGGGCCCACGTCTCACGGGCGCGTGTGGCCGTGGAGCACAGCACACGGTCGATGCGGGGGAAGTTGGCGCGCAGCCACTCACCGGCTAGCCCGGCTTCCCGGACCCCGCGGGGCGCCAACGGCCGGTCCCGGTCGACCACCCCCTCCGGCCAGGCCGACTTAGCATGCCGCAGCAGCAGCAGGGTGTGGTGGCGATCGCCCACGGCGCCCACCTTAGAGCTTGAGCGGTGCGGATGGCCAGGGCGCCGCGCTGCGACAAGCGGCTGCGACGAGCGTCAGACCTGCCGGCCAAGATCCCCGGACTTGTCGGCACCCAGACCTACACTCGCCTTGCCGTGAGAGCCGAGCAATGTCGGGAGGGCTTCGGGGATGCGATTTGTGCACACCGCCGACTGGCAGCTGGGCATGACCCGGCACTTCCTTACCGGTGATGCTCAGCCGCGGTACTCCGCCGCCCGCCGCGAGGCGGTGGCCGGGCTGGGCCCACTGGCCGCTGAGGTGGGGGCGGAGTTCGTCGTGGTCGCCGGCGACGTCTTCGAACACAACCAGCTCGCCCCCCAGGTGATCAGCCAGTCCCTGGAAGCCATGCGCGCCATCGGTATTCCGGTCTACTTGTTGCCCGGCAACCACGATCCGCTGGACGCATCATCGGTATACACCGGCGCGCTGTTCACCGCCGAATGCCCGGGCAATGTCATGGTGCTGGATCGGGCGGGGGTCTACGACGTGCGGCCCGGGTTGCAGATCGTCGCCGCGCCGTGGCGGTCCAAGGCGCCCACCACCGACCTGGTCGCCGGCGTGCTCGAGGGTTTGCCGGCCGACGGTGTCACCCGGGTGCTGGTCGCCCACGGCGGCGTCGACGTGCTGGACCCCGATCCGGGCAGGCCCGCGCTGATCCGGCTGGCCGCAGTCGAGAACGCGCTGTCCCGTGGCGCCGTTCACTATGTTGCGCTGGGTGACAAACACTCGGTCACCCAGGTCGATGGCGGCGGCCGGGTGTGGTATGCCGGCACTCCGGAAGTGACCAACTTCGACGACATCGAACCGCACCCCGGCCATGTCCTGGTCGTCGACATCGACGACATCGATCCGGGTCGCTCCGTCACCGTCGATGTCCGCCATGTCGGGCGCTGGCGTTTCCTCACCCTGCGTCGCCGGGTGGACAACAGCCGTGACATCACCGACCTGGATCTGAGTCTGGACTCGCTGACCGACAAGGATCGCACCGTGATCCGCTTGGCCCTGACCGGTTCACTGACGGTCACCGATCGCGCCGCGCTGGAGGCCTGCCTGGATAAGTACGCGCGGTTGTTCGCCTGGCTGGGCGCCTGGGAGCGCCACACCGACCTGGCGGTAGTCCCGGCCGACGGCGAGTTCAGCGATCTGGGCATCGGGGGGTTCGCCGCCACGGCCGTCGACGAGCTGGTGGCGATGGCGCGCGCGAGCGATGCCGAGGCCGCCGACGACGCCCAGGCGGCGCTGGCGCTGCTGTTGCGGCTCGCCGGCGGGGGGGCGGCATGAGGCTGCACCGGCTGGTCGTGACGAATTACCGGGGCATCGCCCACCGGGAGATCGAGTTCCCGGACCACGGCGTGGTGGTGGTATCCGGCGCCAACGAGATCGGCAAGTCGTCGATGATCGAGGCGCTGGACCTGCTGCTGGAGTCCAAGGATCGCTCCACGAGAAAGGAAGTCAAGCAGGTCAAGCCCACCCACGCCGACGTCGGATCCGAAGTCACGGCCGAAATAAGCTGCGGCCGTTATCATTTTGTTTACCACAAGCGGTTCCACAAGAGGTGTGAGACGCGGCTTACCGTGCTGGCGCCGCGCCGCGAGCAGCTGACCGGCGACGAGGCGCACGAGCGGGTGCAAGCGATGCTGGCCGAAACGGTCGACATCGAGCTCTGGCGCGCCCAGCGGGTGCTGCAGGCCGCGTCGACCGCTGCAGTGGATCTGTCCGGCTGCGAAGCACTCTCGCGTGCGCTCGATGTTGCCGCCGGTGACGCTGGCACGCTTTCCGGGTCTGAGCCGTTGCTCATCGAGCGGATCGAGGCCGAGTATGCGCGCTATTTCACCCCGACCGGCCGTCCCAGCGGCGACTGGGCCGCGGCGATCTCTCGGCTGGCCGCCGCCGAAGACGAGGTGGCCCGGTGGGCCGCGGCGGTCGCCGAAATCGACGATCGGGTGCGTCGGCACGCCGTCCTAAGCGATGAGCTCGCCGAGCTGTCGCGACAGCAACGCGATGCCGACGCCCGGCACCGGGCGGCGCAAGCGGCCGCCGCGAAGGTGGCCGAGCTCACCGCGGAACTCCACGACGCCCGGCTGATCGCCGCCGCCGCGGACGCGACCAGCACCGCGGCGACGGTCGCGCACGCCGAGCGGCGTCGTCTGCAAGCGGAGGTCGACACCCGCGCCGCGACGCTTGCCGCCCTGCAGGCCCAAGCGAACGAGGCCGCCGATTCGCAGTCCACCGCGCGGGAGGTTGCCGCCGCGGCCGATGCCGCGCTTGAGCAGGCTGCCGAGACGCTCGCGGCCGCGCAACGACGCCTCGAGTCCACCCGTGGCGTCATCGAGCGGCTGTGCGCTCGCGACGAGGCCGACCGGTTGAGTGCCCGGCTGGCCAAGATCGAGGCCGTCCAGCGTGACTGTGATCGCATCAGCGGCGAGCTCTCGGCTATCGCACTCACCGATGACCTCGCGCAGCGGATCGAAAACGCCGCGGCCGCGGTCGATCGCGCCCAAGCGCAGCTTGCGGCGATCGCGGCGACAGTGGAAATCACCGCCGTCGCCGACATCGAACTCAGCGCCGAGCGCCAGCAGATGTTGTTGCCGGCCGGCCGGAGCTGGTCGACGACGATCACCGCCCCGACCGAGTTCCAGGTTCCCGGTGTCCTGACCGCGCGGGTTACCCCGGGTGCGACAGTGCTGGACATTCAGGCCAAATATGATGCGGCACAACAGGAGCTGGCCAGCGCCCTGGCCGCCGGCGAGGTCAGCGACGTGGCCGCCGCAAGGCGCGCCGGCCAGCGCCGTCACGACCTACAGAGCCGCCGCGAGCAGCTGGCCGCGACCCTGGCCGGGCTGTGTGGCGACGATCAGGTCGAGCAGCTGCGATCAAGGCTGGCGCGGGCGCGCGCCGGTCTGCCGGAGGGGCCCGACGCCTGCACGATCGATGCCGCCGCCGCCCACGCCGAGCTTAACGCGGCCGAGGTGGCTCGCGTCGTTGCCGACGCGGAGTGCGAGAAGCGCCGCCAGGCCGCGGCCGCGGCGGCCCGCAGCCTAACTGAGAAATCCACCTACGCAATGCTTTTACAGGACAAGGTGGCGGCTCAGCGTGCTGAGTTGGATGCGATCGCCGAGCGGCTGGCCCAGCAGCGCGCGGCGGTCAGTGACGAGGAGCTAGCGTGCGCGGCGGACGCCGAGATGCGGGCAGCGCAAACCGCGCGCCAGCGCGTCGCCGGGTTGTCCGAGCTCCTGGAGGCCGCAGCGCCTGACGCGGTAGCTGACGAACTGGCTGAGGCCGCCAAGGCGGTCGAGGCGGTGCGTGCCCGTCACGACGAAGTTTCCCGGGCGCTGCAGGAACTCAGCGTCGAGCTCGCGGTGTTGGGCACCCAAGGACGCAAGGGCAAGCTCGACGCCGCGGAAAGCGAGCGGGAACACGCTGCCGACGAGTACACCCGGGTGCGCCGGCGCGCCCGGGCCGCCGAGCTGTTGCGCTCGGTGATGGCACGCCACCGCGATATCACCCGGCTGCGCTACGTCGAACCGTTCCGCGCTGAGCTGCAGCGTCTGGGCCGGGTGGTATTTGGGCCCACCTTCGAGGTCGACATCGACGGCAATCTGCGTATCCTTACCCGAACCCTTGATGGCCGAACGGTTCCCTACGAGTCGTTGTCGGACGGCGCAAAGGAGCAACTCGGTATCCTGGTGCGCCTGGCCGGAGCCGCGCTGATCGCCAAGGAGGACACCGTTCCGGTGCTGATCGACGATGCCCTGGGCTTCACCGACCCGGATCGGTTGGCCAAGATGGGAGAGGTGTTCGACATGATGGGCGGCCAGGGACAAGTGATCGTGCTGACGTGCACGCCCGGCCGCTACGACGGTGTGCGGGGCGCACACCGGATCGAACTAGGCGCCTAGCGCCTCGACGCAATAGCAATAAAGGATCGGCACCACAAAGGCCAGCCAAACACGGCCCGGGGCTGCCTTTGTCGAGTAGGTCAGCTGCGCATAAACCCGATAGCGGTGTAGTCCACGTCGGCCAGTCCGAACGCGCCGTAGTTGGCCAGGTTGCTGCGTACGGCGAGATCCCCCGGCGACTGGAACAGCGGCAGGGAAAAGCCTTCGTCCCAGATCATCGCGTCAACCTCGTTGGCGAGCACGCGCGCCTTGTCCGGGTTGAGCTCGGACAGCGTCTGATCGATCTTGGCGTCGATCCTCGGGTTGCCGATCTTGCCGAAGTTACTGTCACCGTCTGAGGTGTAGATCTGAGGCAGCGCGGACAACGGGAAAGCGTTGCCCACCCATCCGAACTGAGTGATGTCAAAGTCGCCGACGCTCACGTACCGACTGAAAAATCCGGTGCCCGGTTTGATGTCGAGCACCAGTTTAACACCGATCTGCGCCAAGTTGTTCTGGGCGACCAGCGCGATCTGCCGGTTCGAGGGCGCATCGTAGAAGACGTCGCGGATAACCAGTTTTTGCCCGTTCTTCTCCCGCACCGTGCCGCGGAGTTTCCAGCCCAGTGTGTCCAGATCCCGCCGCGCCTGGTCCGGGTTGTAGGCGGCGGGGGCGCTGTTGTTCTGGTAGCCCACCTGGCCGACGACGTAAACGTGGTTGTTCAGCGGAGTCGGATGGTCGGTCAGCCCGTGCTGGACGACGTCGACGATAGCCTGGCGGTCAATGCCCCGGCAGATCGCCAGCCGCAGTTTCTCGTCCGCCAGGATGGATCCGGGCGCGCCGTTGAAAGTGAACTGATACCAGGTAGGTGCCGGCGCGCGGCGGATCACGACGCCGGGAGTGCGCTGGGCGATGACCATATCATCGAGGGTGCTCAGGCTGGCGGCATCGATGGCGTGGTTTTGCAGGGCGGGGATGACCGCGGCGGCGTCGAGCACCAAAAACGTGATGGAGTCCAGCCGCGGCGCCGTACCCCACCACCGGGGATTGCGGGTCAGCACAATGCGCTGCGCGGTCCGGTCGATCGTGGACACGATGAACGGTCCGGCCGACGGACCGGGGGCGTTGAGTTGGCCCTTGTTGAAGACCTCGGGGTCGGCCGTCATGCTGCGGGGTTGGATACCGCCGGCGAACATCCCACGCCACTCCGAGTACGGCTGCGCGAAGGTGATCACCGCCTGGCGGTCGTTGACGCCTCTGGTCACCGACTGCACTCGCTCGAAGCCGGCCCTGCTGGCGATCAGGTAACGCTTGTCGCGGCCGCTGCACGCGTCGACCTCCGATTTGAGATCTTCCCAGGTGATCGGGGTGCCGTCGCTCCAGACCGCTTTCGGGTTGATGGTGTAGGTGACGACCTGCGGGTTGGTGCTGGTCAGCTCGGCGCCGGTGAAGTAGTCGGTGTTGAGTTTCAGTGACCCGTCGGCCTGGGTGATAAACGCCCCGGGCAGCGTCGGGGTAACAACCGAAGCGACGTCGGCGGTGTTGCCGTCGATGTTCAACTCATTGAAGTTCGACGGGAACGATGTAAGGGAGAGCCGTAGGTTGCCGCCGTCGCGCAGCGTCGCCGGGCTTTGGGGGTTGATGTCGCTGGCGGTCCCGACGCGCGCGGCGTGCGCGTGGGGGAGGTCTCGGTATCCGTCCGCGCACCCGGTGACGAACAGCCAAGCTACCAGTGCCAGCGGCGCAAACCTGCGGATCGTCGGCCGGGGCGTCACGGTGAGATGCTAACCGCCGCCATCGGGGTGTGCCCGCGGGACCGCGGCCAGCAGTCGCGCGGTGTACTCGTGCTGTGGGTCGGTGAACACCTGCTCACTGTCGCCCTGCTCGACGATCCTTCCCCGATACATCACCGCCACCCGATGAGCCAGGTGTTTTACCACCGAAAGATCGTGCGATACAAAAAGATAGGACAATCCGAATTGTTGCTGCAGATCTAGCAGCAGGTTGATGATGCCCGCCTGGATGGACACGTCGAGCGCCGACACCGGCTCGTCGAGCGCAAGGATCTTCGGTTGCAGTGCCAGCGCCCGCGCGATCCCGATCCGCTGCTTCTGCCCGCCGGAGAACTCCGCCGGATAGCGGCTGGCGTCGGCGTGGTCCAGACCGACGATCGCCAGTAGCTCGGCGACCCGTTGTTCGCAGCGGCGTTTGTCGAACCCGTTGGCCACCAACGGTTCGGCGAGGACGTCGAACACCGGGAGCCGCGGGTCTAGCGACGCCACCGGGTCCTGGAACACCACCTGCAGTTCGGTCCGCAACGTGCGCCGGCCTGCAGGGTCGAGGGTTGCGACGTCGGCGCCGAGAATCTCGATGCAACCTCTTTGGGGCCTGACGAGCTCGAGGATTTGGCGCAGCGTGGTCGATTTACCCGATCCGGATTCGCCGACAATGCCCAGGGTGCGGCCCCGTTCCAAGGTGAAGCTAACACCGTCGACGGCACGCACTTCGCCGACCTGCCGGCGCAACACGATACCTTTGGTGAGCCGGAAGGTCTTGGCAAGACCGGTAACCCGCAGCACCACCGGGGGTTCGCCGGCTGAGGTGTTCGCGCTGGGCGGTTCGGTCGATACCCCGTAGATCTCAGCGGCAGTGCGCCCGGAAACGTCGTCGGTGCGGATGCACGCCGCTAGATGACCCGGACGCACTGTGACGAGATCCGGTTCCGCCAAGCGGCATTCATCAATAGCGAGCGGACAGCGAGGAGCGAAGGAGCAGGCATCGGCCGGCAGCGACGACATCGTCGGGGGTGCGCCCGGGATCGGAACCAGCCGGGTGCCCTGCGGGGCATCCAGCCGTGGAACTGAGCCCAGCAATCCCACGGTGTAGGGCATCCGGCGATCGCGGTAGAGCTCGTCGACGGCGGCGATCTCGACCGCGCGCCCGGCGTACATGACCAACGCCCGGTTGGCGAACGCCGAGACCACACCCAGGTCGTGGGTGATGATCAGCACTCCGGCGCCGGTGACGTCGCGCGCGGTTCTTAGCACGTCGAGTATCTGTGCTTGCACGGTTACGTCTAACGCCGTAGTCGGCTCGTCGCAGATCAACAGGTCCGGGCCGTTGGCGATCGCGATCGCGATCACCACGCGCTGGCGCTCACCGCCGGAAAGCTCGTGCGGGAAGGCTCGCGCACGCCGGTGCGGCTGTGCGATGCCGACCAGTTCGAGCAGCTCGACGGCGCGCTTGCGGGCGGCACGCCGGCTGATGTCGTGATTGTGGACCTCGATGGCCTCGGCTATTTGGTCCCCGACGGTGTAGACGGGTGTCAGCGCGGACATCGGGTCCTGAAACACGGTGCCGATCGCCTTGCCGCGGATCCGTGACATGGCGGCATCTCGTAAGCCGAGTAGCTCCTTGCCGCGCAACCTCACCGATCCCGCCACGTGCGCGTGCTCGGGCAGCAATCCGACGACGGCCATCGCGGCAGTGGTCTTACCCGAACCGGATTCTCCGACGATGGCGACTACTTCGCCCGCATCGATGTGATAGCTCATACCGCGCACCGCCGGCACGCGCACGTCCCCGTTTTCGAAGGTGACGCTCAAATTCGTCACCTCCAGCAGGGCTGTCACTTGGGGCGGCGCTTCTTGCGGTGTGACGCGCCACTGCCAGGATCCAGGGCGTCGCGCAAGCCGTCGCCGGTGAGGTTGGCGCACATCACGATAAGCACGAGTGCCCCGGCCGGGAACAAGAACACCCAGGGGAAGGTGGTGGCCGAAGGCGTGCCGTCCGCGATAAGCGTGCCCAACGATACGTCGGGTGGTTGGACACCGAATCCCAGGAAGCTCAAACCTGTCTCTGCCAAAATTGCGAACCCGACGTTGAGCGTAGCGTCGATAATAAGGATCGAAGCGACATTGGGCACGATATGATGCACGATAATGCGGCGGCTCGACACTCCCATATAACGTGCCGCGCTGACGAATTCACGCTCACGCAGGCTCATCGTCAAACCGCGTACCATCCGCGAGCTGACCATCCAGCCGAACACCGCCAGCAACACGATGAGCCACAGGATGCTGCTTGACTGCTTGGTGCGCGGAGTGACGATGGCGATCAGGATAAAGCTCGGCACCACCAGCAGCAGGTCCACCAGCCACATCAGCGCCCGGTCGCGCCAGCCGCCGAAGTAACCGGCTACCGACCCGACGGTGGCGGCGATACTGGTGGAGATCAGCGCCACGCAAAACCCGATCAGCATCGACTTCTGCATGCCGCGCAGCGTTCGGGCCAGCAGGTCCTGACCAAGCGCGTTGGTTCCAAACCAGTGCTTGAGCGAGGGTGGCTGCAGCAGCGCGCCGTAGTCCAGATCGGTGTAGCCGTAAGGCAGTAGCGGCGGCAGCGCATAGCAGCCGATGAACAGCAGCACCAGCAGACTCAACGCGATCACCGCGGGAATATTGCGGATGAACCGGCGTGCCAGAAGGTTGCGCCGCGACGCGAAGGCGGCGGGATGGATACCGGCACCGAGCGGTGCGGTGTCGGTGATTTCCGGGGTCACCGGTGCCGTCATGATACTCGCACCCTGGGGTCCAGCGCCGCATAGATGACGTCGGATAACAGGCCAGCGAGTAGAACCGCTGCGCCGCTGAAAATCGTGATCGCCGCGACGACGTTGGTGTCCTGGGTCGAGATGCCCTGCACCACCCATTCACCCATGCCATGCCAGCCGAAGATCTTCTCGACGAACACCGCTCCGACAACCAGGCCACTGACCCCGTAGGCAAACAACGTCGCCATCGGTATCAGCGCGGTGCGTAACCCGTGTTTGAGCAGGGCCCGCCGGTGAGTCAGCCCCTTGGCGCGAGCAGTCCGGATGAAATCCTCATGCAGCACATCCAGCATCGCATTGCGTTGGTAGCGGCTGAAGCTCGCGATCGACATCAGAGCCAGTGTGAGACTTGGTAATACGATGTGCTGCACGCGGTCGACGAGCTGACGCCAGACCCCGCCGGGCGGGAGCGGTGAGGTCTCTCCGGTGTAGAGGAAGATGCGCACGCCGAGCAACGTGTTGACCCGCAGCGCGGCCAGGATGAGCAGGCTGGCCAGCACGAATGACGGGATGCTCAGGATGGCCAAGGAGGCCGCGGTGATCACGCGGTCGCTCAGCCGGTACTGGCGCACCGCTCCCCAGGCTCCCACCACAACGCCGATCATCGTGCCCAGCACCGAGCCAATGACTACCAGGCGCAGGCTGACCCCGACGCGTCGCCACAGCTCCTGCGCGACGGGATGCCCGGTTACCGTTGCGCCGAAGTCACCGCGAACCGCTCCGGAAATCCACCTCGCGTAGCGAATGGGTATGGGTTTGTCCAGGCCGAGCTCGACGGCTTTAGCGTGGACGGCCTCGGGAGGCGGCTGCGGGTGGCGTTGGATGAAACTGTCCAGCGGATGAAATGTCACGGACGTCAGGCAGTACGTCAAGAATGACGCCAGCGCCAACAACAGCAGGTAGTTCAGCAATCGACGCGCAAGAAAGCGGATCATAGCTGCCGGCCTCGCGCGTGTCGCATGGGCACAGAGTAAGAGATAGATCCCCCGACCGCCCGCTCGGCAAGGGGTGGGAGATCGAGCCGTCCACCCTGCGGCGTGTTCCTAATACGTGACACGTAATTGGATCGAATTGATTTTAATGCGTGATAACCCGACGGCGAATTGTTAAGATCGCCGACTCGCGGAGTTTTTGGAACACCTATGGTGTAAAACGACAACACGTGAAGCACAAGGGGATTGGCGTGACGATTACCGACGAATACCTGGCCAATAACGCCGAATATGCGAGCACCTGCAAAGGACCGCTACCGATGCCGCCGAGTAAGCATGTCGCAATCGTGGCATGCATGGATGCCCGGCTCGATGTGTATCGGATGCTCGGGATCAAGGAGGGCGAGGCCCACGTTATCCGCAACGCCGGTGGGGTGATCACCGACGATGCGATCCGCTCACTCACCATCAGCCAACGGCTTCTGGGCACCCGGGAGATCATCCTGATTCACCACACCGATTGCGGGATGCTTACCTTCACCGACGACGACTTCAAGCGTGCCATCCAGGACGAGACCGGCGTCAAGCCGCCGTGGGCGGCCGAGGCGTTTCCCGACGCCGAAGAGGATGTCCGGCAATCGCTGCGCCGCATCCACTACAGCCCGTTCGTCACCAAGCATGAGTCCCTGCGCGGGTTCGTCTTCGACGTGGCCACCGGCAAACTCAACGAAGTCACGGAGTAAGGGGGTAAGAACGGTTGTGATGGCGCTGTTGTGGACCGCGTCGCGCGGGGTGCCAGCGCAGGATTCCGGGCTACCGCAGGCGCAGCTAATTGTTATGGACGGCACCGGTGACCGAGACGCGCTCGCGGGAGCGAATCGACACGCACGTCCCGGTGCGCCGGGCTGCGGCGAAGCGCTGAGCAGGCGACGACGTGAGCCGGATCGGGCGCGTTTGACAGTGGCGACACCGACTGGTTGCATGGATGGCGGCACGTAAAGAAGGTAATTTTAACCATCGTTACCAGAATTTTATCGAAGACGGTGATTAGGAGGCCGATGACCAGCCAACTGACCGCTGGCCCGACGGCCGGGAAATACGAATTGAGCCATCTGCGCACGCTGGAGGCCGAGGCCATCCACATCATCCGGGAGGTGGCCGCGGAGTTCGAACGGCCGGTGCTGCTGTTCTCGGGCGGCAAAGACTCCATCGTGATGCTGCACCTGGCGCTTAAAGCGTTCCGGCCGGGCCGGCTGCCATTCCCGGTCATGCATGTCGACACCGGCCACAACTTCGAGGAGGTCATCGCGGCGCGTGATGACCTGGTCGCTGCCACCGGGGTGCGGTTGATCGTGGCGTCGGTGCAGGACGATATCGACGCCGGGCGTGTCGTGGACAACCTCCCGTCGCGCAACTGGCTGCAGACGGTGACGCTGCTGCGCGCGATCCGCGAGAACCGGTTTGACGCCGCATTTGGCGGCGGGCGGCGTGACGAGGAAAGGGCTCGCGCCAAAGAACGGGTGTTCAGCTTTCGCGACGAGTTCGGCCAGTGGGATCCGAAAGCCCAGCGCCCCGAACTGTGGAATCTCTACAACGGGCGCCACCACCAGGGTGAGCACATTCGGGTGTTCCCGCTGTCCAACTGGACCGAGTTTGACGTCTGGTCGTACATCGGCGCCGAGGGGATCACCCTGCCGTCGATTTATTTCGCGCACCGCCGCGCGGTATTTCGCCGGGACGGGATGTTGCTGGCGGTACACCGGCACCTGCAACCGCGCCCGGACGAGGAGGTGTTCGAGGCCTCGGTGCGGTTCCGCACCGTCGGCGATGTCACCTGCACCGGCTGCGTGGAATCCGAGGCTGCCACGGTCGGGGAGATCCTCGCCGAGACCGCGGTGTCACGTCTGACGGAGCGCGGGGCCACCAGGGCCGATGACCGGATTTCGGAGGCCGGCATGGAAGACCGCAAACGACAGGGGTACTTCTGATGGCTGTGTCAACCACGATGCTGCGCATCGCAACCGCCGGCTCCGTCGACGACGGCAAGTCCACCCTGATCGGGCGGCTGCTCTACGACTCCAAGTCCCTAATGGAAGACCAATGGGCGTCGGTGGAGCGAACGTCCGCGGAACGCGGCCATGACTACACCGACCTGGCACTGGTCACCGACGGCCTGCGGGCAGAACGCGAACAAGGCATCACCATCGACGTCGCCTACCGCTACTTTGACACCCCCAAGCGGAAGTTCATCATCGCCGACACCCCGGGCCACGTCCAGTACACCCGCAACATGGTGACCGGAGCATCCACCGCCCAGCTGGTGATCGTGCTTGTCGACGCCCGCCACGGCCTGCAGGAGCAGTCTCGCCGGCACGCCTTCCTGGCGTCGCTGCTGGGCATTAAGCACATCGTGCTCGCGGTCAACAAGATGGATCTAGTCGATTGGGACCGAGAAACCTTCGAGGCGATTCGTGACGAGTTTCGTGCCTTCGTTGCGCGCCTCGACGCACACGAGGTGACCGCTATCCCGATGTCGGCCCTGCACGGCGACAATGTGGTCACCAAGTCGGACCGCGCGTCCTGGTATGACGGACCGGCCTTGCTGCCGCACCTCGAGGAGGTCGACATCGCGGCCGACCGCAACCTCATCGACATGCGGTTTCCGGTCCAGTATGTCATCCGGCCGCACACTCGCGAGCACCAAGACCACCGCAGCTACGCCGGCACGCTGGCCAGCGGAGTGCTGCACCCCGGTGAGGAGGTGATCGTGCTGCCAACCGGCAAGGTCAGCCGTATCACCACGATTGAGGGGCCCAACGGGCCGGTCGGAGAAGCTTTTCCGCCGATGGCAATCTCAGTGAGCCTTGCCGATGATATCGACATCTCGCGCGGTGACATGATCGTTCGCCCCGATAATCAGCCGCGGGTCTCGCAGGAGTTCGACGCGACCGTCTGCTGGATGGCGGATGGGTCGGCACTGGAACCGGGCCGAAGCTACATCATCAAACACACCACCCGCACCACGCGCGCGAAGGTGACCGCGCTGGACTACCGGCTCGACGTCAATACGCTGCATCGGGACCGAAGCGCAACGGCGCTGAAACTCAACGAGCTCGGCTGTATCTCGCTGCGCACCCAGATACCTCTTCTACTTGACGAATACACCCACAACCCCAGCACCGGATCGTTCATCCTCATCGACCCCGACACCAACGGAACGGTGGCGGCGGGCATGGTGCTGCGCGACGTCTCGGTTCATGCGTCAAGCCCGAACACGGTGCGACACCGGTCTCTGGTCACCGCCGAGGACCGGCTCTCGCGCGGCCGCACCGTGTGGTTCACTGGGCTGTCGGGTTCCGGAAAGTCATCGGTGGCTATGCTGGTCGAACAGAAGCTGCTCGAAAAAGGAGTTCCCGCTTACGTTCTCGATGGCGACAACCTGCGGCATGGTCTTAACGCCGATCTGGGGTTTTCCATGTCCGACCGCGCGGAAAACCTGCGCCGGTTAGCGCATGTGGCGGTGCTGCTCGCCGACAGTGGTCAAACGGTCTTGGTGCCGGCGATCAGTCCGCTGGCCGAGCACCGCGAACTGGCCCGCCGGGTGCACGCCGACGCCGGCATCGACTTTTTCGAGGTGTTTTGCGATACCCCGCTTCAAGACTGCGAGCGGCGTGATCCGAAGGGGTTGTACGCCAAGGCGCGTGCGGGCTTGATCACTCATTTCACCGGCATCGACAGCCCTTACCAGCGGCCGAAGAATCCGGATCTTCGACTCACCCCCGACCGCAGCAGCGAGGAACTGGCCCAACAAGTTATCGACCTGCTCGAGTCTACGGTGAATGACCACGCCCGTTAGTTAGACGGCATTCTTGGGGCTCGCCAGCCAGGATCGGGCCGTAACGTGGCGTGCGCAGCGGTGGATCCGTCGCCGGAGCGGGCTGGGCACGTCCGCTCTGGCGGACAGCACGGCGACCGGTTTGACGATCCGGGCGGCGTACCAGGCGTGGTGCTCGACGGTCCGCGCAGCCGCCCGGGCCGGTGGCACAATTCACAGAATGCGCATGTCGGCCAAGGCGGAGTACGCGGTGCGGGCGATGATACAGCTTGCTGCGGCCGAGCCAGGTGAGGTGATCAAGACCGACGATTTAGCCAAGGCACAGGGCATACCGCCGCAGTTTCTCGTCGACATCCTATCCGACTTGCGCACCGATCGCCTCGTACGCAGCCACCGGGGCCGTGAGGGGGGATATGAGCTGGCTCGGCCGGCAACCGAGATCAGCATCGCCGATGTGCTGCGCTGCATCGACGGCCCGCTCGCCAGTGTCCGCGACATGGGGCTCGGCGATCTGCCGTACTCAGGGCCGACCGCGGCGCTGACCGACGTCTGGCGCGCGCTGCGCGCGAGCATGCGCTCGGTGCTCGAGAAAACCACCCTGGCCGATGTCGCTGCCGGCGCCCTGCCAAAACACGTCGCACAGCTCGCCGACGATTATCGCAATCAGGAGCGCAGGCGGCACGGAGCGGGCCAGCGCCGCGATCAGCCGTCGGAGGCGTAGGGCCGGGTGAGAATCTCCAGGTGGTGGCCGACCGGGTCGCGGAAGTAGACCCCGCGACCCCCGTACCGGTGGTTGATCTCGCCTGGTTGCTCGCCCCCCGGGTCCGCCCAGTGCCGCAGCCCGCGCGACCGGATCTTGGCGTAAATTGCGTCGAAGTCGTCCTCGGAAACCAGGAACGCGTAATGTTGCGGGCGGATCTCCTCACCCGCGGGCGTATCCGCGTAGTCGAGGGTGGCCCCGTGTTCCAGCGTCACAGCCATAAACGGACCAACCGGCACTGGATCTGGAAGCCCGAACAACTCGGTGAGAAATTCCGCCGACTGCCGCTTGTCCCGCGCGGCGACGATGGTGTGGTTAAAACTGATACTCATTGCCTTTGCCAGTCAAGCACTCTCAGCACAAATGCGCAATGCCGAAACGTTGCCCGGCCGCCCTGGTCTCGGGGGACGGCACCGTGCTTCACGAGCGTCGTTGGTGTGGTCCGGCGCCGAGCGCCGATGTGGCTGATATGACTAATGTGGTTAATGTGACTGACGAACGTTGCAGTGGGGATGACGGGAGTCCGAAGTGCCGGGCCGGGCGGCCCGGCCGGAAGACCGCCGCTGGTCAGATGGTGCCCCCGACAGGATTCGAACCTGCGACCTTCTGCTCCGGAGGCAGACGCTCTATCCCCTGAGCTACGGGGGCGCATGCGCATGGTGCCGCGCCGATCGGGCCCCGCCAGCCTAACGCATCGGCACCGGGCAGGCAGCGGATGGATTCGGGACGCGACCACAACAGCCCATAGGATGGACCTTCGTGACCCCTGCCGAGCTGGCTGAGCTGCTCAAGACCACTGCGGCCGCCGTGTTGGCCGAGCGTGGTCTGGACTCGGCCGCGTTGCCGGCGACGGTCATCGTCGAGCGTCCGCGCAACCCCGAGCACGGCGATTACGCCAGTAACCTGGCCCTGCAGCTCGCCGGAAAGGTCGGCAAAAATCCACGTGAACTCGCCGGGTGGCTCGCCGAGGCGCTGGCGGGCGCTGCCGGGATCGCGGCGGCGGAGGTGGCCGGACCCGGTTTTGTCAACATGCGACTGCAAGCCTCGGCGCAGGGCAGCGTCATCACCAAGGTTATCGAGGCGGGCAAGAGCTACGGTAACTCCGACGAGTTGGCCGGGCAAAGGATCAACCTGGAATTCGTCTCGGCCAATCCGACCGGACCCATCCACATCGGCGGCACCCGCTGGGCCGCTGTCGGCGACGCCTTGGGCCGACTGTTGTCGACCCAGGGAGCCGAAGTGGTGCGCGAGTACTACTTCAACGATCACGGCGCGCAAATCGACCGCTTCACCGACTCGCTGATCGCCGCGGCCAAGGGCGAGCCCACGCCGCCTGACGGCTACGCGGGCACCTACATCACCGACCTCGCCGCGCAGGTGCTGCGGCAGGCGCCTAACGCGCTGCAGCTGCCCGAGGGCGAGATGCGGGAGACGTTCCGGGCGATCGGTGTCGAGCTGATGTTCGCCCATATCAAGCGGTCGTTGCACGAGTTCGGCACCGATTTCGATGTCTACACTCACGAGCAGTCGATGCACAGTAGTGGCCGCGTCGAGCAGGCCATCCAAAGGCTCCGCCAGATCGGAAATATTTACGAAAAAGATGGTGCGCTGTGGTTGCGCACCAGTGCATTCGGCGACGATAAAGACCGCGTCGTCATCAAAAGCGACGGCACCCCAACCTATTTCGCCGCTGACCTGGCCTACTACCTTGACAAGCGGCAGCGCGGCTTCAACTTGTGCATTTACATGCTCGGCGCCGACCATCACGGGTACATCGCCCGGCTCAAGGCCGCCGCTGCCGCTCTCGGCGACGACCCGGCCACCGTCGAGGTGCTCATTGGCCAGATGGTCAACCTGGTGCGCGACGGCCAACCGGTGCGGATGAGCAAACGTGCAGGCACCGTAATCACACTCGACGATCTGGTGGAGGCTATCGGCGTCGACGCCGCCCGCTACAGTTTGATCCGCTCGTCGGTGGACACACCGATCGACATCGACCTAAAGCTATGGTCCTCGGCATCAAACGACAACCCGGTCTATTACGTGCAATACGCACATGCTCGACTCTCGGCACTGGCCCGTAACGCGGCCGAACTCGGGTTGGTCCCCGACACTGGGCACCTTGAAGTGCTCACTCATGATAAAGAGGGTGCGCTGGTGCGCACCATCGGCGAGTTCCCGCGGATACTGAAAACCGCTGCGTCCCTGCGAGAGCCACATCGTGTATGCCGCTACCTGGAGGACCTCGCCGGCGATTACCACCGGTTCTACGACTCGTGCCGGGTGCTGCCGCAAGGCGAGGAGGAACCCAACCAGCTGCATGCTGCCCGTCTCGCACTGTGCCAAGCTGCCCGTCAAGTCATCGCCAACGGGTTGGCCATTCTCGGAGTTAGCGCGCCGGAGCGAATGTGAACACGCACGCCGCCCGCCCCCTGCACGCTTTCCACGCCGAGGAGATCGACTACGGTGGCAGTCTGCCACAGCCGCGATCAA
The DNA here is from genome assembly GCF_018361265.1 of Mycobacterium sp. SM1. Taxonomy (GTDB): domain Bacteria; phylum Actinomycetota; class Actinomycetes; order Mycobacteriales; family Mycobacteriaceae; genus Mycobacterium. The sequence continues at coordinate 591,582 of NZ_JAFLNH010000001.1, read as the reverse complement.
CCGACGAACTGTTGTATCTATCACCAAACGTATGGCCGCATAACGCGTTTCGCTACGAGAATGGCGCAATCGGTATTGCGGGAGTTTTGCTGACCCAGCTGGCACGGGAATACGGCACACCACTGTTCGTTGTCGACGAAGACGACTTCCGCTCTCGGTGCCGAGACATCGCGGCGGCGTTCGGCGGCCCGCAGAATGTCCACTATGCAGCGAAAGCCTTCCTCTGCACAGAAATCGCACGTTGGGTCGACGATGAAGGCCTCTCGCTTGACGTGTGCACTGGCGGGGAGCTGGCCGTGGCATTGCGCGCCCATTTCCCTGTGAAGCGCATCGTGTTACATGGCAACAACAAATCGCTCGCAGAGCTGAGTATGGCGGTCGCAGCCCGTATTGGGCTTGTTGTCGTGGACTCGATGGCCGAGATCGAGCGACTCGACGCCATCGCGGCCGACGCCGGTGTGGTACAGGACGTGCTGGTGCGTGTCACCGTAGGTGTCGAAGCCCACACGCATGAGTTCATTGCGACCGCGCACGAAGATCAGAAATTTGGGCTCTCGCTGGCCAGCGGCGCGGCGATGCGTGCGGTGGAGCGGATATTCGCCACTAGACATCTCCGACTGGTGGGCCTGCACAGCCATATCGGATCCCAGATCCTCGATATCGCTGGCTTCGAGATCGCCGCGCACCGGATCATCAGCCTATTGGGCGATATCGCCGGAAAGTTCGGCCTCGACAAGGCAACCCAAATTTCAGTTGTGGACCTTGGCGGCGGCATGGGCATTTCGTATCTGCCATGCGACGATCCGCCGCCGATGGGCGAGTTGGCGGCGAAGCTCAGCGCCATTGTGCGCACCGAGTCGGCGGCGATTGGCCTGCCGACCCCCCGGCTGGTTGTCGAGCCGGGACGTGCCATCGCAGGACCGGGTACCGTAACGGTGTATGAGGTCGGCACCGTCAAGGACGTGGACGTGAGCGCTTCCACCAACCGCCGCTACGTCAGCGTCGACGGCGGCATGAGCGATAACATCCGCACGGCGCTCTACGGTGCGCGCTATGACGTGCGCTTGGCATCCAGAGCCAGCGATGCCCCACCGGTGTCTGCCCGCATTGTTGGAAAGCATTGCGAAAGTGGTGATGTCATTGTGCGTGATGCCTGGGTGCCAGCCGATATAGCGCCGGGGGATTTACTTGCGGTGGCCGCTACCGGTGCGTACTGCTATTCGCTGTCGAGCCGCTATAACATGATCGGCCGTCCGGCGGTGGTAGCGGTGCGTGACGGGCATGCTCGCCTTGTCCTGCGCCGCGAGACGGTCGATGACCTGCTGAGTCTGGAGGCGAGGTGAGCGTGTTTGGCCCGGAAAATCCGGTCGGTGTGGCAGTACTGGGCCTGGGCAACGTAGGCAGCGAAGTTGTCCGCATCATCGAGAACAGCGCTGAGGACCTCGCGGCGCGTATCGGCGCCCCACTGGTGCTGCGTGGCATCGGTGTTCGCCGGGTTGCCGCCGATCGTGGCGTTCCGGTCGAGTTGCTTACCGACAACATCGACGAACTGGTCTCGCGGGAGGACGTCGATATCGTCGTCGAACTGATGGGTCCGGTGGAACCGGCCCGCAAGGCGATCCTGTCCGCACTGGAGCGCGGAAAGTCCGTCGTCACCGCAAATAAAGCCTTGTTGTCCACATCCACCGGCGAGTTGGCCCAGGCCGCCGAAAGCGCCAATGTCGACTTATATTTCGAAGCGGCGGTCGCAGGCGCCATCCCGGTTATCCGTCCGCTGACCCAATCGCTGGCCGGCGACACGGTCCTGCGGGTAGTCGGTATTGTCAACGGTACCACTAACTACATTCTCTCTGAGATGGCAAGCACCGGACGCGATTATGCGCAGGCGCTGGCCGACGCGAGCGCACTCGGCTACGCGGAGGCCGATCCCACCTCTGACGTAGAAGGCTACGACGCTGCGGCCAAAGCTGCGATTCTGGCATCCATCGCCTTTCATACCCGGGTAACCGCAGACGACGTCTATCGCGAGGGCATCACCGGGATTACCCCGGCCGATTTCGCCTCCGCGCGTGCCCTTGGTTGCACCATCAAATTGCTGTCGATATGCGAGCGGATCACTACCGACGCAGGCCAACGTGTTTCGGCCCGTGTCTATCCGGCGCTGGTTCCCTTGACGCATCCGTTGGCCGGAGTCAACGGCGCCTTTAACGCCGTGGTGGTTGAAGCCGAGGCGGCAGGGCTGCTGATGTTCTATGGCCAGGGCGCCGGCGGAACGCCGACCGCTTCGGCGGTGGCCGGCGATTTGGTGATGGCTGCCCGCAACCGGGTCCTGGGCAGCCGCGGGCCACGGGAGTCCAAATACGCTCAATTGCCAGTCATGCCGATTGGCTTCATATCGGCCCGTTACTACATCAGCATGTACGTAGCCGATAGGCCGGGTGTATTGTCCTCGGTTGCAGCAGAATTCGCTAAGCGTGAGGTAAGTATCGCCGAGGTGCGCCAGGAAGGCGTGGTCGATGACGGCGGCCAGCGAGTGGGGGCGCGCATTGTCGTGGTCACGCACCATGCCACCGACGCTGCGGTGTCGGAAACCGTAGCCGCGCTGGCCGACCTCGACGTGGTTCAGCGGGTGGCCAATGTGCTGCGGCTGGAAGGATCCAGCCCATGAGCGCCCCCGGCACGGCGACTCGCCAGCCTTGGCCAGGGGTGATCGCGGCCTACCGTGACCAGCTGCCGGTAGCCGAGAACTGGAGACCTGTCACACTGCTCGAAGGCGGCACCCCGCTCATCCCGGCGATCAGGCTCTCCGAGCAGACGGGCTGCACGATTTATCTAAAGGTCGAGGGGCTCAATCCAACCGGTTCCTTTAAGGACCGTGGCATGACACTGGCGGTCACCGACGCGCTGGCTCGTGGGCAACAGGCGGTGTTGTGTGCGTCGACGGGAAACACCTCGGCATCGGCGGCGGCGTATGCGGCCCGCGCCGGCATCGCATGCGCGGTGCTGATACCGCAGGGCAAAATTGCGATGGGCAAGCTGGCGCAGGCCGTCATGCACGGCGCCAAGATTATCCAGATCGACGGCAACTTCGATGACTGCCTGGAGCTGGCCCGCAAATTGTCCGCCGATTTTCCGGCCATCTCGTTGGTCAACTCGGTGAACCCACTGCGGATCGAGGGACAAAAAACGGCTGCATTCGAGATCGTCGACGCCCTGGGCACCGCGCCGGACGTGCATGCTCTTCCAGTCGGCAATGCCGGTAACATCACCGCGTACTGGAAGGGGTACGTTGAGTATCACGTCGCAGGCATGGCCGACACGCTGCCCCGGATGTTGGGTACGCAGGCGGCTGGCGCAGCGCCGCTGGTATCGGGTAAGCCGGTGCCCCGGCCAGAGACTATCGCGACCGCGATTCGCATCGGAGTACCGGCGTCGTGGGCGTCGGCCGTGGCCGCCCGGCAGCAGTCAAAGGGGCGCTTTCTGGCCGCCACCGATGAGGAGATCCTGGCCGCCTACCACCTGGTGGCCGGCGTTGAAGGCGTCTTCGTGGAACCCGCCTCGGCGGCGAGTATCGCGGGTTTGCTCAAAGCCGTCGAGGACGGCTGGGTATCGCGCGGCTCGACGGTGGTGTGCACGGTAACCGGCAACGGTCTCAAGGATCCCGACACTGCGCTGCGCGACTTGCCAACCGTGTCAGCCGTGCCCGTGGACCCGGTCGCAGTTCTCGAGCAACTGGGGCTCTCGTGAAGGGTGGCCGTTGACTCAGCCGTTGCCTCCCGGGCTGTTGGCCGGCGCCATTGTGGCGGCGTCCAGCGCCAACCTAGGCCCAGGTTTCGACAGCATCGGGCTGGCACTGAGCCTTTACGACGAGATCATGGTCGAGACAACGGATTCCGGCCTTGTTGTGGAGGTCGAGGGCGAAGGTGCCGGCCAGGTGCCGCTGGGGCCGACCCACCTGGTGGTCCGGGCAATTCAGCGCGGGCTGCGGGCTGCAGGCATCAGCGCCGCGGGCTTGGTGGTGCGTTGCCGTAACGCCATCCCGCACTCCCGGGGTGTCGGTTCGTCCGCCGCCGCCGTTGTCGGTGGGCTGGCGATAGTCAATGGTCTTGCTGCGCAAGTAGATTCGATACCATTCAGCGAGGCTGAGCTGATCCAGCTCTCATCGGAGTTTGAGGGTCACCCGGACAACGCCGCCGCGGCCGTCTTGGGTGGCGCGGTGGTCTCGTGGATCGACCGCTCCTATGATCCTCCCGGCTACGCAGCGGTACGGTTACGGCTTCACCCGGACATCCGGTTGTTCCTCGCGGTTCCCGAGGAACGTTCGCTGACGGCGGAGACCCGGGTGCTGCTGCCCGCGCAGGTCAGCCACGACGACGCCCGGTTCAACCTCAGCCGTGCAGCGTTGCTGGTAGTTGCGCTCACCGAACGGCCGGATCTGCTGATGGCGGCCACCGAGGATGTGCTGCATCAGCCCCAGCGTGCTCCGGCGATGCCGGCGTCGGCGGAATACCTGCGGCTATTGCGGCGTTATGACATCGCAGCGGTGCTTTCCGGCGCCGGACCTGCGGTGATCGCCCTGAGCACGGAGCCGGAGCTGCCTTTGGAGACGGTCGAGTACGGGGTCGCAAACGGTTTTACCGTCAGCGAGATGGCTGCCGGCGAAGGGGTTCGCTGGAGTTCCGGCGTCACCGTCGTCAGTTAACCTGCGTGGGTGCGGGGCAATGCGGCTCCTTGCGCCGGGCACCGATGCGCGTTATCCTCGGACTCGTCCAGTAATCGCAGGGCCCGCATCTGCATCGATACTGTCTTGCCGCTAGGACCACCACCAATTCCTCTCGTGACGATGGTTCGCCGTTTGAGCCGACACTCCGGGCGATCACCGGCGCAGAGTCGATGACTGGGAGCACTCAGCGATCTGGCTGAATGTAACGAACCCCTTGCATGACGCAATCAGCGAGGGAAGAAAGGAAATCCGTGACAGAAACGGACCTCATTACGGCTGGCGATAGCACCGAAAAAAACCGGCTGTCTAATTCCGTGATCACACACACCTCCGAGCTCGCCCCGTCCGGCGCGGAAGCACCCATGCCTGTTGGGCCCGGCCCTGCCTTGCCCGGCACCGACACGCCCACCCTCGTGGAGGCCAGCATCTCGTCGGATGGCTCACTGGCGGGCATGGTGTTGCCCGAATTGCGTGCGCTCGCCACTCGGGCCGGCGTCAAGGGCACGTCGGGGATGCGCAAGAGCGAATTGATCGCCGCGATCCGGGAAAGCCAACAACGGGCCGACGGCGCGCAGCCGCGCGGCGAGGCTCCGGCACAAGACCGTGGTGCCCGGGACGACGCCGGGGGGCCGACCGGCCACGTGCGAACCGAAGCGGTTACCGGGGCCCCCGAGTCAGCGGGTGGCGCCGGGCCACGGGAGGCGGAGGCACCCTCCGAAACTGCGGATAAAGACAGCGATCAGGGCGGCGACCAGCAGGGTGAACAGCAAGCCCGGGGCGACGAGGACGTTGAGGGGCGTCAAGGGCGGCGAGGACGGCGGTTCCGTGATCGTCGGCGCCGTGGTGAGCGATCGGCCGATAATGCCGACGCGGAACTGCGTGAGGACGACATCATCCAGCCGGTGGCGGGCGTCCTCGACGTCCTCGACAATTACGCCTTCGTGCGCACGTCGGGTTACCTTGCCGGCCCGCACGACGTGTATGTGTCAATGAACATGGTGCGCAAGTATGGCCTGCGCCGCGGCGATGCGGTGACCGGCGCCGTGCGGTTGCCCAGGGAGGGCGAGCAGCCCAACCAGCGGCAGAAGTTTAATCCGCTGGTGCGCCTGGACAGCGTGAACGGCGGGCCGGTCGAAGACGCCAAGAAGCGCCCCGAATTTGGCAAATTGACGCCGCTGTACCCCAACCAGCGGTTGCGGCTGGAAACCACGAGCGACAAGCTGACCACGCGGGTCATCGATTTGATCATGCCGATCGGCAAGGGTCAGCGCGCCCTTATCGTGTCCCCGCCCAAGGCCGGTAAGACGACGATCCTCAAGGACATCGCCAATGCGATCACCACGAATAACCCGGAATGCCATCTGATGGTGGTGCTCGTCGACGAGCGGCCGGAAGAGGTCACCGACATGCAGCGCTCGGTCAAGGGCGAGGTCATCGCCTCGACATTCGACCGGCCGCCGTCGGATCACACCTCGGTCGCCGAGCTTGCAACCGAGCGTGCCAAGCGGCTTGTCGAGCAGGGCAAAGACGTGGTCGTGCTGCTGGACTCGATCACCCGGTTGGGCCGCGCCTACAACAACGCATCGCCGGCATCGGGCCGCATCCTTTCCGGGGGTGTCGACTCCACGGCGTTATACCCGCCCAAACGGTTTCTCGGCGCGGCCCGCAACATCGAAGAGGGTGGCTCGCTCACCGTTATTGCCACGGCAATGGTCGAGACCGGCTCACAGGGCGACACGGTGATCTTCGAGGAGTTCAAGGGTACTGGCAACGCCGAGCTCAAGCTTGACCGCAAGATCGCCGAGCGGCGGGTTTTCCCCGCGGTCGATGTGAACCCCTCCGGCACCCGCAAGGACGAGTTGCTATTGTCGCCCGACGAGTTCGCCGTCGTGCACAAGCTACGCCGCCTGCTCTCGGGTCTGGACTCCCACCAGGCCATCGACCTGCTGATCTCGCAGTTGCGCAAGACCAAGAACAATTACGAATTCCTGATGCAGGTGTCCAAGACGGCACCGGGCGGTTTGGATAACGACTGACTTCAGGGCGGGGGCCTATTAGGTGAGAACGGCCGGAACCGGTAGATCCGGTGCCGGTAACCGGGCGTTGGGAATGCGTACGCTCATCCCGGTGTTTGGGATGATAGTGGTTGACCTGGCATAATTGGTGTTGACCACCTCCACCATCCCAGCTTCCGGCTTAAGCTCGACTGCCGGGGCTCGGAGGCTGATGACCGAAGAGGGCTTTATGAAATCTGGTATCCATCCTGCCTACGGCGAGACCACGGTGGTCTGTGGATGCGGAAACACATTCCAGACGCGCAGCACCAAGCCGGGTGGCCGCATCAACGTCGAGGTTTGCTCGCAGTGTCATCCGTTTTACACCGGCAAGCAGAAGATCCTTGACAGCGGCGGGCGGGTGGCCCGCTTCGAGAAGCGCTACGGCAAGCGCAAGGTGGGTGCTGAGAGGGCGGAGAACTCTGGGAAGGCAGGGCCGTCTGGAAAGACCCACAAGTAGCTGGCTTGCCGACGCCCGAACTGTGCGCCAATCCCGCGCAGACCGGGCGTCGGTTGGTGTTTGGGGTTAGGAGGGTCGACATGACGCAAAGCGTGCAGGCGATTGACGCGTTGCTCGCCGAACACGCTGATCTCGAGCGTCAGTTGGCGGACCCTGGCCTGCACGGCAAGCCCGCCGCCGCCCGCAAGGCCGGGCGCCGATTCGCACAGCTGGCGCCGATCATCGCCACCTACCGCAAGCTGGAGTCCGCGCGCAGTGACCTGGAGACCGCGCGCGAGCTGGCCGTGGCCGACACCTCGTTCGCCGCAGACGTAGCCGAATTGGAAACCCGGGTAGCCGAACTGGACACCCAGCTAGCTGATATGCTGGCGCCCCGCGACCCCCACGATGCCGATGACATCATCTTGGAAGTTAAATCCGGTGAGGGAGGGGAGGAGTCAGCGCTATTCGCTGCCGACCTCGCCCGCATGTACATCCGTTATGCGGAGCGACGCGGCTGGACGGTGACCGTGCTCGATGAGACCTTCTCGGATTTGGGCGGGTACAAGGATGCGACGCTGTCTATTGCCAGCAAAGTAAACGCCGCCGAGGGAGTGTGGTCGCGCTTGAAGTTCGAGGGCGGGGTGCACCGTGTGCAACGCGTGCCGGTGACCGAATCCCAGGGTCGCGTCCACACTTCGGCGGCCGGCGTGCTGGTCTACCCGGAGCCGGAGGAGGTCGGTGCGGTGCACATCGACGAGTCAGATCTGCGCATCGATGTCTACCGCTCCTCCGGTAAGGGTGGGCAAGGTGTCAACACCACCGACTCGGCGGTGCGGATCACCCATCTCCCCACGGGGACCGTGGTCACCTGCCAAAACGAGCGCTCACAGTTGCAGAACAAAACCCGGGCGTTGCAGGTGCTGGCCGCGCGTTTGCAGGCAATGGCCGAGGCGCAGGCACTGGCCGAGGCTGCGGCGGATCGGGCCAGTCAGATCCGTACCGTGGACCGCAGCGAACGCATTCGCACCTATAACTTCCCGGAGAACCGGATCACCGACCACCGCATCGGTTACAAGGCTCATAACCTCGATCAGGTTCTCGACGGCGACCTGGATGCATTATTAGATGCGCTGGCCGCCGCCGACCGGCAGTCCCGGCTGCGGCAGGAATGACGACCCGGCTACGGCGCGCTATTGACTCTGCGGCGGCGGTGCTCGCCGACGCGGGAATCGATTCGGCTCGCTGCGATGCCGAGCTGCTGGCGGCTCACCTCGCGGGAACCGATCGCGGCAGGCTGGCGTTGCTCGATCCGCCTGACGAGTTCTTCGCGCGCTACCACGACGTGGTGGGTGCGCGTTCGCGCCGGATACCGCTGCAGCATCTCACCGGGACGGTGGCCTTCGGGCCGGTGGTGCTGCGCGTCGGGCCGGGCGTGTTCATACCGCGTCCGGAGACCGAAGCCCTGCTGGCATGGGCGACTGCGCAACGGCTTCCGGTCCGGCCGGTGATCGTCGACGTCTGCACCGGGTCGGGGGCGCTGGCGGTCGCGTTGGCCCATCACTGGCCTGAAGCCCGGGTGGTCGGTATTGATGACTCCGACGACGCCCTGAACTACGCGCGGCACAACGTCGCGGGCACCGGGGTGGTGCTGGTGCGCGCCGACGTCACTACCCCGGGGCTGCTCACCGAACTCAACGGCCAGGTCGACCTCGTGGTGGCCAACCCTCCTTACGTTCCCAACGGCACCGCGCTAGAACCCGAAGTGGCCCAATATGATCCCCCTCATGCCGTGTTCGGCGGCCCGGATGGGATGACGGTGATCTCGGTGGTGGCGGACCTGGCCGGGCGCTGGCTGCGACCGGGCGGAATGCTCGGCATTGAGCACGATGAGGCAAAGTCCAGCTGTACTGTCGAATTGATCTTCCGCACAGGACTTTTCGATGACATCGTTGCCCGCAAGGACTTGGCCGGCCGGCAGAGGTTCGTGACAGCACGCAGGAAAGCAGCGCCGTTGAGTTGCGCTGGCGACGATGCAGAGCGAAGCGATAGCGAAGGGATGAGGAGGAGCAGCGCCGTTGACCCTCCTGTTCGACTGCACTGAGCCCCACCAGCGTTCCCGCGGGATCGCAGCGGCTGTCAGTGCGGTCAAAAGCGGGCGACTGGTGGTGTTGCCGACGGACACCGTCTACGGGGTCGGTGCCGACGCTTTCGACAGCGCCGCGGTTGCCGCGTTGCTGGCGGCCAAGGGTCGCGGGCGCGATATGCCGGTGGGTGTGCTGGTCGGCTCCTGGCACACCATCGAGGGTCTGGCTTTCGCCCTGCCCGACGCGGCCCGTGATCTAGTGCGGGCTTTCTGGCCGGGTGCGTTGAGCCTGGTGGTCCGCCACGCTCCGTCGCTGCAGTGGGATCTCGGCGATGCGCGGGGCACGGTGATGCTGCGGATGCCGCTGCATCGGGTCGCCATCGAATTGCTGCGTGAAGTGGGGCCGATGGCGGTATCCAGTGCGAACGTTTCCGGTCGCCCACCCGCAGCCGACGTGGATGAGGCCCGCCGCCAGTTCGGCGATCTTGTCGAGGTCTATCTTGACGCGGGCCCGGCTACCCGGCAGGCTGCCTCGACCATCCTGGACCTGACCGGGCTTGCCCCCCGCGTCCTACGAGCGGGTCCGGTGAGCGCCGAGGATATCGCCGCGGTGCTCCGGCTAGACCCCGCGAGTTTGACGGTGTGAATTTCCCGCGTGGGAACAGCCGGACAACTTTCCCGAGCCTGACGCCGCTGCAGTACGGTCTTTTCGGTGTTTAGCGCTATGGACGGTCATACCCGCGGCCTGCTGGCCCTGTCCGATCTGCCCGCGGGTGTCCCCTTGCGTGAACTCGCCCTGGTCGGCGGCACCGCCGCGATCATCACCTACTTCACAACTGGGCCCGTACGGCTGCTGGCTACCCGACTGGGCGCGGTGGCCTACCCGCGGGAACGCGATGTGCACGTGACACCCACGCCGCGGATGGGCGGGTTGGCGATGTATCTCGGTGTCATTACGGCCGTCTTCCTGGCGTCCCAGCTTCCGGCGCTCACCCGGGGTTTCATGTATTCCTCCGGCATGCCGGCCGTGGCTGTAGCCGGTGCGGTGATCATGGGGATCGGTCTGATCGATGACCGGTGGGGCCTGGATGCGTTGACGAAGTTCGCAGGTCAGATCACCGCTGCCAGCGTGCTCGTCACCATGGGGGTCGCCTGGAGTGTGCTGTACATCCCGGTTGGTGGTATCGGCACCATCGTCTTGGACCAGGTGTCTTCGATCCTGCTCACGCTGGCGCTGACGGTGGCGATCGTCAACGCGATGAACTTTGTCGATGGCCTCGACGGGCTGGCGGCCGGACTGGGCCTCATCACGGCGTTGGCGATCTGCATGTTCTCCGTTGGGCTGCTGCGCGACCACGGTGGTGACGTGTTGTTCTATCCGCCGGCGGTGATTTCGGTGGTGCTCGCCGGGGTCTGCCTAGGCTTTCTGCCGCACAACTTTCACCCGGCCAAGATTTTCATGGGCGATTCCGGTTCCATGCTGATCGGCTTGATGCTTGCCGCCGCATCGACCACCGCCGCCGGCCCCATCTCGCAGAACGCGTACGGCGCTCGCGACGTGTTTGCTCTGCTATCCCCGTTTCTCTTGGTGGTGGCCGTGATATTTGTACCGATGCTCGATCTTTTGCTGGCGATCGTGCGCCGGACCCGGGCCGGTCGCAGCGCATTCAGTCCCGACAAGATGCACCTGCATCACCGATTGTTGCAGATCGGACATTCGCATCGCCGCGTGGTCCTGCTGATTTATCTGTGGGTGGGCATTGTGGCGTTAGGCACCGCAAGCACGATCTTCTTCAACCCACGCGACACCGCCGCGGTGATGTTGGGCGCGCTCGCGGTCGCGCTGATCACAACGCTGATCCCGCTCCTGCGCCGGCGTCAAGACCTCTACGACGACAGGTAGTAGCAGCTCGACCACTATGATACGGTGCAGGTAGAACCCGAAAAACCGCTCCGGCCTCGGCCCGCGGTCCGCTGGAAGCAAGCCCGATTGCGCCGATGGACGACCGACACAGGATGCTGTCCCTTGGGTGATTCCAGAGCCAGGAGCGCGTTCCGATACGCTCAGCGGGTCACCGATTTATCGGTCAGGCTCCATCTACCCGGGATCGAGGTACCGCAGTGACGACACCTGCGCAGGACGCGCCGTTGGTGTTGCCCTCTGCTGTCTTCCGGCCGCTTCGCCTCCTTGTCATCTGCGCCGTGCTGACCCTGACGGTCAGCATTACCGGTGGTATGTTCGGCCGCCCGATGGTGGGTGCCTTCGTTGGCATCGGGCTGTTGATGGGTTTGCTCAATGCCCTCCTGGTGCGGCGATCGGTCGCGGTGATCACGGCCGACGCGCATCCGTTGAAAAAGAAGATGGCGGTGAATTCCGCGGGACGGCTGCTGATTCTCACGGTAATTGGTTTGACGATCGCGTTTGTCTTCCGGCCGGACGGGCTCGCCGTGGTCTTCGGGATGGCGCTCTTCCAGGTGATATTGGTGGCATCGACCGTAGTGCCGGTGTGGAAGAAGCTGCGCACTTTTGGTGTGGAGTCGTCGGCGACACCGGGTCACCCGAGTCCGGGCGGCGAAGGCACTGATGGCAAAGGAACCCGCAATGAGTGAGACGATCTTGGCAGAGGCCCGAATCGAGGTCGGCGAGCATGCCACCGCCACATGGTTCGGGATGACCGTCAACGTCGATACCATTCTGTCGACCGCGATCGCCGCGGTGATCGTGATCGCGCTTGCTCTCTTCCTGCGTGCCAAAGTCACGTCGTCGGACGTGCCCAGTGGAGTGCAGTTGTTCTTCGAGGCGATCACCATCCAGATGCGGGACCAGATTGAGAGCACCATCGGCATGCGAATCGCACCGTTTGTGCTGCCGCTAGCGGTGACGATTTTCGTGTTCATCCTGGTTTCGAACTGGCTGTCGGTCCTCCCGCTGCAATACACCGACGCGGCCGGGCAAACCACCGAACTGCTCAAGCCGGCGGCGGCGGACATCAACTATGTGTTGGCGCTCACCGTGTTTGTGTTCGTCTGCTACCACCTCGCGGGAGTCTGGCGCAGTGGCATCGCCGGGTATCCCGCCAAGGTGCTGAAGGGACACGTATGGGAGACCCTGCCCAAGGCGGTTGGGGTGATATTCTCGCCGATCAACGTAGTCGAAGAGGTCGCCAAGCCGATCTCGCTGTCACTTCGACTTTTCGGCAATATCTTCGCCGGGGGGATCATGGTCGCCCTGATCGCTCTTTTCCCGCCGTATATCCTGTGGGCACCCAACGCGGTGTGGAAGGCCTTCGACTTGTTTGTCGGATTCATCCAGGCTTTCATCTTCGCGTTATTGACGATCTTGTACTTTGGCCAGTCAATGGAGCTTGAAGAAGGACACGGATAGAACGGCCAGCGGCCGGGGCACACAACAGAAAAAGAAAACTGGTAGACCTCTACCAGACACCAAGGAGGATAAGGAATGGATCCCACTATCGCTGCCGGCGCCCTCATCGGCGGTGGACTGATCTTGGGCGGCGGCGCCGTCGGCGCCGCTATCGGCGACGGTGTCGCGGGCAATGCGCTGATTTCCGGCATCGCGAGACAGCCGGAGGCCCAAGGGCGCCTGTTCACCCCATTCTTCATCACCGTGGGTCTGGTGGAGGCCATGTACTTCATCAACCTGGCGTTCATGGCGCTGTTCGTTTTCGCAACACCGGTCAAGTAATCAAGTTGTGGTGGGTGTCGCTAACTCATGAATCAGGCTCACGTGAGCGCTAGCGTTCTCGCCGTCGGTCGGGCGGTGGCGGAAGGTGGCAACAACTTCCTCATCCCCAACGGCACATTCTTCTTTGTGCTGGTTATTTTCCTGATCGTGCTCGGCGTGATCGGCACCTTCGTGGTGCCGCCGATCATGAAGGTGCTGCGGGAGCGCGAGAATATCGTCACCAAAACCCTGGCAGACAACAAGACGGCGGCCGAGCAGTTGGCCGCTGCGCAAGCCGACTACGAACGCGCGATGGGTGAGGCCCGGACTCGGGCGTCGACCTTGCGCGACGACGCCCGGGCGCAAGGCCGCAAAATCCTTGAGGACATGCGGGCGCGCGCTGAGGAACAGGTAGCGGCGACCCTGCAAAGCGCCGGTGAGCAACTGAAACGGGAGGGCGATGCGGTGGCCGCGGATCTGCGCTCGCGCGTGGAGGCGATGTCGGCGACCCTCGCCAGCCGCATCCTGGGCATCGATATCACCACAGCGACCTCGACGACGGCGATCACCAGGACGGCTGGGCGGTAACGGCCATGTCAACGTTTATCGGGCAGCTGTTCGGGTTCGCGGTTATCGTGTTCCTGGTATGGCGCTACGCCGTGCCGCCGGTACGCTCGCTGATGACGGCCCGGCAGAACGCGGTGCGCACGGAGTTGGAAGAGGCTGCTAGCGCGGCGAAACTGCTGGCCGAAGCGAGCCAGGCTCATGCCAGGGCCCTGGAAGGCGCCAAAGTTGACGCGCAGCGGGTAACCGAAGAAGCACGCCTTGACGCCGAACGCATCATCGAACAGCTCCGGGCTCAGGCCGACGCCGAGGTAGAGCGCATTAGAGTGCAGGGGGCGCGGCAGGTCGAGTTGCTTCGTGCGCAGCTGATCCGGCAGCTTCGCCAAGACCTCGGTTACGAATCGGTGCAGCGCGCAAGGGAATTGGTGCGTGAACATGTCGCTAATCCGGTGCGGCAGTCGGCCACCGTTGATCGCTTCCTCGACGAGCTGGATGCGATGGCGCCTTCGGCGGCGGACGTCAAGCATCCCGTGTTGGGTAGAATGCGCACCTCCAGTCGACAAGCGGTGACCGGTCTGCTGGAGCGATTCGACGAGATAGCGACCGGCCTCGATGACAGGGGCCTGGCCGTTTTGGCCGAGGAGCTGGCATCGGTCGCCAAACTGCTGGACGCTGAACTCGTGGTCACCCGGTATCTCATCCAGCCGAGCGAGGACGCAACCCCTCGCATCCGGTTGATCGAACGGCTGGTTTCCGGCAAAGTCGGAGACCCCGCACTCGAGCTGTTGCGGAGCGCCGTGGCGGCGCGCTGGTCGGCCGAGTCCGACCTGATCGATGCAGTGGAATACATTGCGCGGCAGGCGCTTTTGGTTCAGGCCGAACGTGCGGGTCAGGTCGACGAGGTGGAAGATCAGCTGTTCCGGTTTAGCCGCATTCTGGACGCGCAGCCCCGTCTTGCCCTCCTGCTTGGCGACTACGGCGCGCCCGCCGAAGGCCGGATCCGGCTGCTGCGCAACGTGCTGGAGAGCGCCAGCGCCGGCGTCAACTCGATCACCGTGGCGCTGCTGTCGCAGACCATCGAGCTGATACGGGGCCGGCCGGCTGAGGAGGCGGTGCTGGAGCTGGCCGAGGTGGCGGTGGCTCGCCGAGGCGAGGTCGTGGCACACGTCAGCGCGGCGGCCGAGCTCAGCGAAGCCCAGCGCACCCGTCTCAGTGGGGTATTGGGCCGTATCTACGGTCATCCGGTGACCGTGCAGCTGCAGATCGACCCGGCGCTGCTGGGGGGATTGTCGATCTGCGTCGGCGACGAGGTGATCGACGGCACGCTCTCGTCTCGTCTGACCGCCGCCGAAACCCAATTACCCGACTGAGCAATAACATCAAGCAGGAAGACGAAAAGCTATGGCAGAGTTGACAATCTCCGCGGATGAGATCCAGGGCGCGATCGAGGAATACGTTAGCTCTTTTACCTCAGATGCCACTCGCGAGGAGGTCGGCACCGTCATCGACGCCGGGGATGGCATCGCCCATATCGAGGGGTTGCCATCGGTGATGACCCAAGAGCTGCTCGAGTTCCCAGGCGGAATCCTCGGGGTAGCGCTCAACCTCGACGAGCACAGTGTCGGCGCGGTGATCCTCGGGGATTTCGAGCGAATCGAAGAAGGCCAGCAGGTTAAACGCACCGGGGAAGTGTTGTCAGTTCCAGTCGGCGATGCGTTCCTCGGCCGGGTGATCAACCCGCTCGGGCAGCCGATCGACGGCGGTGGGGACATCGACGCCCAGACCCGGCGCGCACTGGAGGTCCAGGCGCCGTCGGTGGTACAGCGTCAAGGTGTTAAAGAACCCCTGCAGACCGGCATCAAAGCCATCGATTCGATGACGCCGATCGGTCGCGGGCAGCGGCAGCTGATCATCGGCGACCGCAAGACGGGCAAGACCGCGGTCTGCGTGGACACCATCCTCAATCAGCGGAAGAACTGGGAGAGTGGGGATCCCAAGCTGCAGGTCCGGTGTGTGTACGTCGCGATCGGGCAGAAGGGCACCACGATCGCTGCGGTGCGCCGGGCTTTGGAAGAGGGTGGTGCTATGGACTACACCACCATCGTTGCCGCCCCCGCATCGGAATCCGCCGGTTTCAAATGGCTTGCTCCCTATACCGGTTCGGCGATCGGCCAGCATTGGATGTATGAGGGCAAACATGTGCTGATCGTCTTTGACGACCTGACCAAGCAGGCGGAGGCCTACCGTGCGATTTCGCTGTTGCTGCGGCGTCCCCCCGGCCGGGAAGCCTATCCCGGCGACGTGTTCTACCTACACTCGCGTTTGCTGGAGCGCTGCGCGAAGCTTTCCGACGAGCTCGGTGGTGGTTCGCTCACCGGGTTGCCGATCATTGAGACCAAGGCCAACGACATCTCCGCTTACATCCCCACCAACGTGATCTCCATCACCGATGGCCAGTGTTTCTTGGAGACCGATCTGTTCAACCAGGGCGTGCGCCCGGCGATCAACGTCGGGGTGTCGGTGTCCAGGGTGGGCGGTAACGCGCAAATCAAGGCTATGAAAGACGTCGCAGGGTCGCTGCGCCTGGATCTCTCGCAGTATCGCGAACTAGAAGCCTTCGCCGCCTTCGCTTCCGATCTAGACGCCACGTCAAAAGCGCAGTTGGAGCGTGGCGCTAGGCTGGTCGAGCTGCTCAAGCAACCTCAGTTCCAGCCGATGCCCGTCGAGGAGCAGGTGGTGTCGATCTTTTTGGGCACCGCCGGCCATCTGGACTCGGTGCCCATCGAAGATGTCCGCCGCTTCGAAACAGAGTTCCTGGACCACATGCGCGCCTCTGAACAGGACATCTTTGCGGAGCTCAGGGAATCGCAGAAGCTCACCGAAGAGCTCAGCGACAGGCTGGCCAAGGCGGTTAATCACTTCAAGAAAGGGTTTGCTCCCACGGCCGGTGGCTCCGTAGTCCCCGACGAGCACGTGGAAGCCCTTGACGAAGAAAAGCTGGGCAAAGAAGCGGTGCAGGTCCGCAAGCCGCTGCCACCGAAGAAGAAGTAGTCGACCATGGCTGCCACACTTCGCGAATTGCGGGGACGGATCCGCTCCGCTGGTTCGATCAAGAAGATCACCAAGGCCCAAGAGCTGATCGCAACGTCACGTATCGCCAGGGCGCAGGCCCGGCTCGCGGCCGCCAGGCCCTATGCGTTTGAGATCACTCGCATGCTTACCACTCTGGCTGCCGAATCCGCGCTGGACCATCCGTTGCTGGTCGAGCGTCCTGAGCCGAAACGGGCAGGCGTTCTGGTGGTGTCGTCCGACCGTGGTCTGTGCGGTGCCTATAACGCCAATATTTTCCGCCGCGCCGAGGAGCTGTTCTCTTTGCTGCGGGAGGAAGGCAAGACGCCGGTACTGTATGTGGTGGGTCGTAAAGCGTTGAGCTACTATAGTTTCCGGAATTGGAACATTACCGAGTCGTGGGCGGGGTTCTCTGAGCAACCTCACTACGAGAATGCCACTGCGATCGCGTCGACTCTGGTGGAGACGTTCATGGCCGGAGCTGACGGTGGCCCAGGGGCCGATGGTTCCGTCGGGGTCGATGAGTTGCACATCGTGTACACCGAATTCAAATCGATGTTGTCGCAGTCTGCGGAAGCTCGCCGGATCGCCCCGATGGTGGTGGAATATGTGCAGGAGGAGATTGGTCCACGCACGCTGTACTCTTTCGAACCGGACGCCACCACGCTCTTTGAGTCGCTGCTGCCGCGGTATCTGACCACGCGGGTCTATGCGGCGCTATTAGAATCTGCGGCATCGGAATTGGCATCGCGTCAACGAGCGATGAAGTCGGCTACTGACAATGCCGACGACCTCATCAAAGCCTTGACGCTGGAAGCCAACCGCGAGCGGCAAGCCCAGATCACTCAGGAAATCAGCGAGATCGTCGGCGGCGCGAACGCGCTCGCCGAGGCCACGAAGTGAGCTCTTATCAATAGTCCCCACGAGGAAGCGCAGAAGATATGACTACTACCGCTGAAAAGATTACAAAATCGCAAGGCACGAGCGCCAATGGCCGTGTGGTTCGGGTAACCGGGCCTGTGGTCGATGTCGAATTCCCCCGGGGTTCG
The DNA here is from genome assembly GCF_018361265.1 of Mycobacterium sp. SM1. Lineage (GTDB taxonomy): Bacteria > Actinomycetota > Actinomycetes > Mycobacteriales > Mycobacteriaceae > Mycobacterium. Next base: position 573,913 of record NZ_JAFLNH010000001.1, on the reverse strand, counting down.
ATACCCGAGCTGTTCAACGCGCTGCACGTCGATGTCACCTTCGAATCGCTGGCTAAAACTTTGACGTTGGAGGTTGCGCAGCACCTCGGCGACCACCTAGTGCGCTGCATTTCTATGCAGCCCACCGACGGCCTGGTGCGTGGCGTCGAGGTGATCGATACGGGCGGCCCTATTTCGGTCCCGGTCGGTGAAGGTGTCAAGGGCCACGTCTTCAACGTGCTGGGTGATTGCCTAGATGAGCCGGGATACGGAAAAGACTTCGAGCGCTGGTCTATTCACCGTAAGCCGCCCTCTTTCGAGGATCTTGAGCCCCGCACGGAAATGCTCGAGACCGGCTTGAAGGTCATCGACCTGCTGACCCCGTATGTGCGGGGCGGCAAGATCGCGCTGTTCGGTGGTGCCGGGGTGGGGAAGACGGTGTTGATACAGGAGATGATCAACCGCATTGCCCGCAACTTCGGTGGCACCTCGGTATTTGCCGGTGTCGGCGAGCGCACCCGCGAGGGCAATGACCTCTGGGTGGAGCTGAGAGAAGCCAACGTCCTCAAGGACACCGCCCTGGTTTTCGGCCAAATGGACGAGCCACCCGGCACTCGCATGCGGGTGGGGCTGTCAGCGCTCACCATGGCCGAATGGTTTCGCGACGAGCAGGGCCAGGATGTCCTGTTGTTCATCGACAACATCTTCCGGTTCACCCAGGCCGGTTCGGAGGTGTCGACGCTGTTGGGCCGCATGCCCTCTGCGGTGGGGTATCAGCCCACACTGGCCGACGAGATGGGTGAGCTGCAGGAGCGTATCACCTCGACTCGCGGCCGTTCGATTACGTCGATGCAAGCGGTCTACGTGCCAGCCGACGACTACACCGACCCGGCGCCGGCGACCACGTTCGCACACCTGGACGCGACTACCGAACTGTCCCGCGCGGTGTTCTCTAAGGGTATCTTCCCGGCTGTAGATCCGTTGGCATCGAGCTCGACCATCCTTGATCCCAGCATCGTGGGCGACGAGCACTATCGCGTCGCACAGGAAGTCATTCGGATCTTGCAGCGTTACAAGGATTTACAGGACATCATCGCCATCTTGGGCATCGACGAGCTGTCTGAAGAGGACAAGCAGCTGGTCAACCGGGCTCGTCGCATTGAGCGGTTCCTCTCGCAGAATATGATGGCGGCTGAGCAGTTCACTGGCCAGCCGGGTTCGACCGTCCCCGTGAAAGAGACCATCGAGGCGTTCGATCGGTTGTGCAAGGGCGATTTCGATCACGTTCCTGAACAGGCGTTCTTCCTGATCGGTGGCCTTGACGACTTGGCTAAGAAGGCTAGGAGTTTTGGCGTCAAGCTGTGATGTCGCGAGGGGCAAAGGTGGTGTGTGGGCATGGCTGAAATGGACGTCGACATCGTCGACGTCGACCGGAAGATGTGGTCGGGTAAGGCTACGTTCATTTTCACTCGCACCACCGTCGGTGAGATCGGCATCATGCCTCGCCATATCCCGTTGGTGGCTCAACTGGTCGAAGATGCCATGGTTCGCGTTGAGCGCGCAGAGCAGGAAGACTTGCGCATCGCAACGCATGGCGGATATTTGACGGTAACCGAAGACGGCGGTGTCACCATCCTTGCCGAATCAGCGGAATTCGCGTCGGAGATCGATGAGGCTACCGCCAGGCATGACGCCCAGTCCGGGGACCCTAGGATCGCGGCCCGGGGGCGGGCGAGGTTACGCGCCTTGGGCGTGCTCGACTAAGCAGGCCGTGGCCGGTGAGCGCGCCCATGATCGCGGTGGTCGTGCTGGCCGCTGTGTTGCTGCTGATTGTCGTTGCGCTGAGCTATCGGTTGTGGAAGTTGCGTCAGGGCGGAACCGCGGCGATCATGCGGGACATCCCCGCGGCCGCGGGCCAGGGGTGGCGGCACGGCGTCGTTCGTTATCAGGGCGGAGAGGCCGCGTTCTATCGGCTTTCCAGTGTCCGTTTGTGGCCCGATCGTCGGCTTAGCAGACGGGGAGTCGAAGTTGTTTCGCGGCGATCGCCGCGCGGCGACGAGTTTGACATCATGACCGAGGAGATCGTGGTTTTGGAGCTGCGCGACACCACGCAGGTTCACCGGCGCGGTTATGAGCTCGCGTTGGACCGGGGTGCGTTGACCGCGTTTTTGTCATGGCTGGAATCCCGGCCGTCGCCGCGCGCACGCAGGCGCAGCCCGTGATCGGTTGCCGTATTCAGCTCTCGGGCCGCGCTGTCTGAGTGCCACCGCCTGGTTTCCAGAGTACGTCGCCGCCCGGGTTGGCCCGCCGCGCCAGGATGAACAGCAGATCCGAGAGCCGATTCAGATACTTTGCGGGCATTGCACTTACACTCTCCGGGTAGGCTTCGGCCGCGGCCCACGCAGAGCGCTCGGCGCGACGAACAATGGTGCGGGCGAGGTGGAGCAGGGCTGAGAGCGAGGAACCACCAGGCAGAACGAAAGAATTCAGTGCAGGCAAATCGGCGTTGTGTTCGTCACACCATTTCTCTAGCCGTTCGATGTAGCGTTGGGTGATTCGCAGGGGCGGATACTTCGGACTCTTGACGATCGGAGTGGACAGGTCCGCGCCGGCGTCGAACAGGTCATTCTGGATGCGCTGGAGTACATCCCTGAGGTGCTGGTCAGGATTTCCAAGCGCGAGCGCAAGGCCGATTGCCGCATTCGCCTCGTCGCAGTCCGCATACGCCACCAACCGGACGTCGGTCTTGGCGACCCGCGAGAAATCGCTCAAGCCGGTGGTGCCGTCGTCCCCGGTACGCGTATAGATGCGCGTCAGGTGAACAGCCATACGTCAAACGGTACCGGGCCAGCGACTGGGCTGACTGACAGGGGCGGCACCGTCTCGCTAAACTAACCCGAGTGGCTGAGCGGTTCGTGGTTACTGGCGGCAATCGGTTGTCGGGCGAGGTTGCTGTCGGCGGTGCCAAGAACAGCGTGCTGAAGCTGATGGCCGCGGCCTTGCTGGCCGAGGGTACCAGCACGATCACCAACTGCCCCGACATCCTCGACGTCCCGTTGATGGCGGAGGTACTGCGTGGGCTCGGCGCTCACGTAGAACTCGCCGGCGACACGGTCCGAATCACCTCGCCGGACGAACCCAAGTACGATGCCGACTTCGCTGCGGTGCGGCAGTTTCGCGCCTCGGTGTGCGTGCTGGGACCGTTGGTCGCCCGATGCAAACGGGCCAGGGTTGCTCTGCCCGGTGGCGATGCGATCGGCTCACGCCCGCTGGACATGCACCAGGCTGGCCTGCGTCAACTGGGTGCAGACTGCAATATTGAGCATGGATGCGTTGTGGCTCAGGCGGATACCCTGCGCGGTACCGAGATTCAACTTGAGTTCCCATCGGTGGGAGCTACTGAGAACATCCTAATGGCAGCCGTCCTGGCTGAGGGCGTTACCACCATTCACAACGCGGCTCGCGAACCTGACGTGGTCGATCTCTGCACGATGCTCAACCAGATGGGCGCGAAGGTCGAAGGCGCGGGTTCACCGACGATGACGATAACCGGCGTGCCGCGGCTATATCCGACCGAGCACCGCGTGATCGGCGACCGCATCGTGGCTGCCACCTGGGGCATCGCTGCGGTGATGACCCGCGGCGACATCACGGTGACCGGGGTTGATCCGGCTCACCTGCAGGTGGTGCTGCACAAGCTGCACGACGCCGGCGCCACCGTCACGCAAACTGCGGACAGCTTCCGGGTCACGCAGTACGAGCGGCCGAAGGCGGTCAATGTCGCGACATTGCCGTTTCCTGGGTTCCCCACCGATCTGCAGCCGATGGCGATCGCTTTGGCCTCGATCGCGGACGGAACATCCATGATCACCGAAAACGTGTTCGAAGCACGGTTCCGATTCGTCGAGGAGATGATCCGCCTAGGCGCCGACGCCCGCACCGACGGGCACCACGCCGTCGTGCGTGGCTTGCCGCAACTCTCGAGCGCGCCGGTGTGGAGTTCGGACATCCGGGCGGGTGCTGGCCTGGTGCTGGCGGGGCTCGTTGCCGACGGCGACACAGAGGTACACGACGTCTTCCACATTGATCGCGGCTATCCGCTCTTCGTGGAAAACCTCACCAGCCTGGGTGCCGAGATTGAGCGGGTAGAGTAAAAGCGAGTTACACCGCGCCCTGCTTCTCTGGAGCGGAGTGAAGTTGACGTTCCTGATACCGCGGAGTATAGTAACAGGGTTGCCCGCTGAAGGGTGTTGTTTGAGAACTCAATAGTGTGTTGATGGTGTTGTTTGTTGTTGTTTTTGCCGCATCCTGATGGCCCCGTGTTGGGGTGTGGTGTTTTTGTCGGGATTTCTCCTGATCAGTACCTCGTATTTGGCTTCCTTGTGTAAAGGGAGTGGGGTTTTGTGTGGAGAGTTTGATCCTGGCTCAGGACGAACGCTGGCGGCGTGCTTAACACATGCAAGTCGAACGGAAAGGCCTTTTCGGAGGCACTCGAGTGGCGAACGGGTGAGTAACACGTGGGTGACCTGCCCCGCACTTTGGGATAAGCCCGGGAAACTGGGTCTAATACCGGATAGGACCATGGCATGCATGTGCTGTGGTGGAAAGCGCGAGGTAGCGGTGTGGGATGGGCCCGCGGCCTATCAGCTTGTTGGTGGGGTGATGGCCTACCAAGGCGACGACGGGTAGCCGGCCTGAGAGGGTGTCCGGCCACACTGGGACTGAGATACGGCCCAGACTCCTACGGGAGGCAGCAGTGGGGAATATTGCACAATGGGCGCAAGCCTGATGCAGCGACGCCGCGTGGGGGATGACGGCCTTCGGGTTGTAAACCTCTTTCAGCCTCGACGAAGCCGCGGGGTGTCCCGTGGTGACGGTAGGGGCAGAAGAAGCACCGGCCAACTACGTGCCAGCAGCCGCGGTAATACGTAGGGTGCAAGCGTTGTCCGGAATTACTGGGCGTAAAGAGCTCGTAGGCGGTCTGTCGCGTTGTTCGTGGAATTCCACAGCTTAACTGTGGGCGTGCGGGCGATACGGGCAGACTGGAGTGCTGCAGGGGAGACTGGAATTCCTGGTGTAGCGGTGGAATGCGCAGATATCAGGAGGAACACCGGTGGCGAAGGCGGGTCTCTGGGCAGTAACTGACGCTGAGGAGCGAAAGCGTGGGGAGCGAACAGGATTAGATACCCTGGTAGTCCACGCCGTAAACGGTGGGTACTAGGTGTGGGTTCTTTCCTGAAGGATCCGTGCCGTAGCTAACGCATTAAGTACCCCGCCTGGGGAGTACGGCCGCAAGGCTAAAACTCAAAGGAATTGACGGGGGCCCGCACAAGCGGCGGAGCATGTGGATTAATTCGATGCAACGCGAAGAACCTTACCTGGGTTTGACATGCGCAGGACGGCGCTAGAGATAGCGCTTCCCTTGTGGCCTGTGTGCAGGTGGTGCATGGCTGTCGTCAGCTCGTGTCGTGAGATGTTGGGTTAAGTCCCGCAACGAGCGCAACCCTCGTCCCATGTTGCCAGCACGTGATGGTGGGGACTCATGGGAGACTGCCGGGGTCAACTCGGAGGAAGGTGGGGATGACGTCAAGTCATCATGCCCCTTATGCCCAGGGCTTCACACATGCTACAATGGCCGGTACAAAGGGTGGCGATGCCGTAAGGCTCAGCGAATCCTTTAAAGCCGGTCTCAGTTCGGATCGGGGTCTGCAACTCGACCCCGTGAAGTCGGAGTCGCTAGTAATCGCAGATCAGCAATGCTGCGGTGAATACGTTCCCGGGCCTTGTACACACCGCCCGTCACGTCATGAAAGTCGGTAACACCCGAAGCCGCTGGCCTAACCCCGGTTGGGGAGGGAGGCGTCGAAGGTGGGATCGGCGATTGGGACGAAGTCGTAACAAGGTAGCCGTACCGGAAGGTGCGGCTGGATCACCTCCTTTCTAAGGAGCGCCGCCCGGCCCCCCTGGGGGGCCGGGAAGCACCCGGTGCGCTGGGGGGCGCCGGGGCGGATGCGCGACAAGCACGTGAGCCGCTGCGGGGCGTGGCGGGCTTACCCATCGGCACACTGTTGGGTTTTGAGGCAACACCCGCCGGTGTTGTCGCCTCACCGTGGTGGTGGGGTGTGGTGTTTGATAGCTGGATAGTGGTTGCGAGCATCTATAAGGCGCGAAAGCGTGTTTTGTGCCTTGGTGTTGTGTGTGAATGTAAGTGTGTAAGGGCACATGGTGGATGCCTTGGCATTGGGAGCCGATGAAGGACGTGGGAGGCTGCGATAAGCCTCGGGGAGCTGTCAACCGAGCAGGGATCCGAGGATGTCCGAATGGGGTAACCCGGCACGAGTGATGTCGTGTCACCCGCATCTGAATCTATAGGGTGCGGGGGGAAACGCGGGGAAGTGAAACATCTCAGTACCCGCAGGAAAAGAAAACAACAGGTGATTCCGTCAGTAGTGGCGAGCGAACGCGGAGGAGGCTAAACCGTGCGCATGTGATACCCGGCGGGGGTTGTGCGCGCGGTGTTGTGGGGCGTTGTCCGTCTCGGGTCCGCCGGCCCGGGCGGGAGTGAAAAACCGTGGTGTTAGCCGAAGTGGCCTGGGATGGCCCGCCGTAGACGGTGAGAGCCCGGTAGGCGAAAACATCACGGCTTCCGAGGAGGCGTTCCCGAGTAGCAGCGGGCCCGTGGAATCCGCTGCGAATCGGCCGGGACCACCCGGTAAGCCTAAATACTTCCCAATGACCGATAGCGGACAAGTACCGTGAGGGAATGGTGAAAAGCACCCCGGGAGGGGAGTGAAAAAGTACCTGAAACCGTGTGCCTACAATCCGTCAAAGCCCACAGTCCGCCCGCAAGGGTCAGGACGGGTGATGGCGTGCCTTTTGAAGAATGAGCCTGCGAGTCACCGACATGTCGCGAGGTTAACCCGGGTGGGGTAGCCGCAGCGAAAGCGAGTCTAAACAGGGCGTATCACGCGTAGGCGTGTGCAGTGGCATGTCGTGGACCCGAAGCGGGGTGATCTACCCATGGCCAGGGTGAAGCGCGGGTAAGACCGCGTGAAGGCCCGAACCCACTTAGGTTGAAGACTGAGGGGATGAGCTGTGGGTAGGGGTGAAAGGCCAATCAAACTCCGTGATAGCTGGTTCTCCCCGAAATGCATTTAGGTGCAGCGTCGCGTGGTTCACCGCGGAGGTAGAGCTACTGGATGGCCGATGGGCCCGACCAGGTTACTGACGTCAGCCAAACTCCGAATGCCGCGGTGTCAAGCGTGGCAGTAAGACGGCGAGGGATAAGCTTCGCGCGTCGAAAGGGAAACAGCCCAGATCGCCGGCTAAGGCCCCCAAGCGTGTGCTAAGTGGGAAAGGATGTGTGATCGCAAAGACAACCAGGAGGTTGGCTTAGAAGCAGCCACCCTTGAAAGAGTGCGTAATAGCTCACTGGTCAAGTGATTGCGCGCCGATAATGTAGCGGGGCTCAAGCACACCGCCGAAGCCGCGGCAGACCCACGCGTTACGCGTGGGTCTGGGTAGGGGAGCGTCCCCTGACCGGGGAAGCACAGGAGTGATCGTGTGTGAAGGTCAGGGGAGTGCGAATGCAGGCATGAGTAGCGATAAGGCAAGTGAGAACCTTGCCCGCCGAAAGACCAAGGGTTCCTGGGCCAGGCCAGTCCGCCCAGGGTGAGTCGGGACCTAAGGCGAGGCCGACAGGCGTAGTCGATGGACAACGGGTTGATATTCCCGTACCCGTGTGCGCGCGCCCATACCGAATCAGATCCGCTAACCACCCAAACGGTGGCTCACCGGCGCCTTTCGGGGCGCTGGGGGCCGCCCGCTGCGTGGGACCCGCTCTGCTAGTAGGTAAGCGATGGGGTGACGCAGCAAGGTAGCCGTACCAGTCAGTGGTAACACTGGGGTAAACCCGCGGGGAGGCGCCCAGGCAAATCCGGGCGCCAGCACTCCCGAGAGGTGATGCATAGCCGTCGAGGCGAATTCGGTGACCCTCTACTGCCAAGAAAAGCCTCTAGCGAGCGCACACACGGCCCGTACCCCAAACCGACACAGGTGGTCAGGTAGAGAATACCAAGGCGTGCGAGTCAACTATGGTTAAGGAACTCGGCAAAATGCCCCCGTAACCTCGGGAGAAGGGGGACCCCCACACCGTGAACCCACCCGCTGGGGGCAGCGGCAGGGGGTGGCACAAACCAGGGAGAAGCGACTGTTTACTAAAAACACAGGTCCGTGCGAAGTCGCAAGACGAGGTATACGGACTGACGCCTGCCCGGTGCTGGAAGGTTAAGAGGACCCGTCAACCCCCCTCGGGGGGTGAAGCGGAGAATTCAAGCCCCAGTAAACGGCGGTGGTAACTATAACCATCCTAAGGTAGCGAAATTCCTTGTCGGGTAAGTTCCGACCTGCACGAATGGCGTAACGACTTCTCCACTGTCTCAACCATAGACTCGGCGAAATTGCACTACGAGTAAAGATGCTCGTTACGCGCGGCAGGACGAAAAGACCCCGGGACCTTTACTACAACTTGGTATTGGCGTTCGATACGGTTTGTGTAGGATAGGTGGGAGACTGTGAAGCACAAACGCCAGTTTGTGTGGAGTCGTCGTTGAAATACCACTCTGATCGTATTGGGCATCTAACCTCGAACCCTGGCATCGGGTTCAGGGACAGTGCCTGGCGGGTAGTTTAACTGGGGCGGTTGCCTCCCAAAACGTAACGGAGGCGCCCAAAGGTTCCCTCAACCTGGACGGCAATCAGGTGGCGAGTGCAAGTGCACAAGGGAGCTTGACTGCAAGACCCACACGTCAAGCAGGGACGAAAGTCGGGACTAGTGATCCGGCACCCCCGAGTGGAAGGGGTGTCGCTCAACGGATAAAAGGTACCCCGGGGATAACAGGCTGATCTTCCCCAAGAGTCCATATCGACGGGATGGTTTGGCACCTCGATGTCGGCTCGTCGCATCCTGGGGCTGGAGCAGGTCCCAAGGGTTGGGCTGTTCGCCCATTAAAGCGGCACGCGAGCTGGGTTTAGAACGTCGTGAGACAGTTCGGTCTCTATCCGCCGCGCGCGTTAGAAGCCTGAGGAAACCTGTCCCTAGTACGAGAGGACCGGGACGGACGAACCTCTGGTGCACCAGTTGTCCCGCCAGGGGCACCGCTGGATAGCCACGTTCGGCAAGGATAACCGCTGAAAGCATCTAAGCGGGAAACCCCCTCCAAGACCAGGCTTCTCACCCACACAGGGATAAGGCCCCCCGCAGACCACGGGATCAATAGACCAGACCTGCACACCCCGCAAGGGGCTTAGGGAACTGGCACTAACCGGCCGAAAACTTACCCACACACACCCAACCACACCAGCACAACCCACACCCCACCACACACCCACCACACCACCACAACAAAAAGAAAAGAACACAAAAAGTTACGGCGGTCCATAGCGGCTGGGAAACGCCCGGACCCATCCCGAACCCGGAAGCTAAGCCAGCCAGCGCCGATGATACTACCCAGCACGGGTGGAAAAGTAGGACACCGCCGAACACCCCACAACACCCCCCACCCCACACGGCGTGCGGGGGTGTTTTCATCGGCTAGCCACCCTCCGCCCTAAAGGTGATGTTAAACGGGCGTGGCAATCCGGATCGGCTCGTCGTGTCCCCGCAGCGTCACCGCGTCGCCCAAAACCCAATGTGGGCGCTCGCTTGCGCCCGCATTGCAGACCGTGGCCGACGATGCGAGCAGCCGGGTGCGGTGCGATTTTGCCAGCTCGCAAAGCCGTGCAGCCTCGTGGACCGGTTCGCCGATCACGGTGTATTCGAACCGTTCCTTGGTGCCGACGTTTCCGGCGACCACCTTCCCCGAGGCCACCCCGATGCCGGCCTCGCACTCGGGCACTTCGATGCTCAGGCGACGAGCGATGGCGCGCGCGGCTGCCAGTGCTGCGTCCTCGGGGTGCTCAAGGCGATTCGGAGCGCCGAAAACCGCCAACACGGCGTCGCCCTCGAACTTGTTGACCAGTCCGCAATGACGGTCCACTTCGTCGACGATTACCGCGAAAAACCGGTTGAGCAGCTGAACAATCTCTGTGGCGGGCCGGCCGGTCACAAGCTGTGTTGATCCGATGATGTCGACGAAAACCACTGTGACATGGCGTTCTTCGCCACCGAGTTTCGGCGGTTCGCGTTCTGCTGCCGCAGCGACTTCGCGTCCGACGTGACGGCCGAACAAGTCGCGCACCCGTTCCCGCTCGCGTAGGCCGTCGACCATCGCGTTGAACCCGCGCTGCAGCTCGCCAAGTTCGGTGCCGTCGAACACGATCAAATCACCACGTAGATCTCCCTGTTCGACCCGCTTGAGGGCCGACCGCACCACCCGCACTGGCGTCGCGATCAGCCACGACAGGATCCACATCAGGATGGATCCGAAGATCAGGGTCGTCGTCGAAATGATCAGCACTGCGACCGCGAACTGGGTCTCGGTCAAATTGCGCAGCGACAGTACGAAAATCGCGGTGACGGCGATGCCGATGACGGGCACACCGGAGCCGAGCAGCCATACCGTCATGATCCGGCCCATGATGCCCGTCGCGAGACGCTGCGGCGGAGGTCCTGCCTCCAGGGCTTGGGCTGCCACCGGACGCAAAGCGAACTCGGTTAACAGGTAGCAGCCGGTGGCGACCAGTACGCCGCAAAAGCTCACCGAGAACAGGAACTGCGGGATGAACCCACTGTTGACCAGGCCGTAGAGGGTCGTCAAAAACGCCGTACCGACCCCCCACAGGACGAGGTGCACCGTCGCCACCCGCCACGGGGCCAGGAAGGTGTTGCGCTCATCGGTGCGGGTGGGTTGGCGTTCCTCGATCGCCCACCGCAGTGCCGTCACGGTTCGGCGGGTGATCCAGTAGGTGCCGACCGCCAGCACGATTACCAGCCAAAGTGGGACAACCGCGAAAGTAAGCCACGCCGGGGCGTCGCTGACCACACTGGGCACCGGGAAAGCCACCGTTACCAGCAATAGTGCGACACCGATCCCAATCAGGTTCGCAGCCAGGATGAAGACGGTGAGGATGATCTGAATGCGCACCCGGCGCCGGCGCTGGCTTTCCGACACCCGGCCCAGCAGCCAGGAGCCGTAGGCGGGGGTTTCCGAGAGTCGGCCGCTTTGGTGGGTCAGCGCCTCAAGGACCCGGCCCAGGCGTTGGGCGACCGTCTTCTTGGCCGTCATGGTGGCGCCAGCTTAATTTGTTCCCGCTTGCTCGAAGCCCATGGCTTATGGTGAGTCGGGTGCGGCTCGTGATCGCCCGGTGTACGGTCGACTATCTCGGCCGGCTTACCGCGCACCTGCCGCCGGCCCGCAGGCTGCTGTTGTTCAAGGCTGACGGGTCGGTCAGTGTGCATGCCGACGGCCGCGCTTATAAGCCGCTGAACTGGATGAGCCCGCCGTGCTGGCTTACCGAGGAACTCGACGGCCCCCGGCGGGTCTGGGTGGTGCAGAACAAAGCCGGCGAGCAGCTGCGGATCACCGTTGCGGAGATCGAGCATGATTCCAGCCACGAGCTGGGCATCGACCCAGGGTTGGTCAAGGACGGCGTCGAGGCCCACCTGCAAGCGCTGCTCGCCGAGCATATCGAGTTGCTGGGGGCGGGATATACGCTGATCCGCCGGGAGTACATGACCGCGATCGGGCCGGTCGACTTACTGTGCCGCGACGAACACGGCTACTCGGTGGCGGTCGAAATCAAGCGCCGCGGCGAGATCGATGGTGTTGAGCAGCTAACCCGCTATCTCGAGTTGCTCAACCGCGACAGCAGGCTCGCACCGGTGCAGGGAGTTCTTGCCGCCCAGCAAATCAAACCGCAGGCACGCACGCTGGCTGCTGATCGCGGCATCCGTTGCGTCACACTCGATTACGATAAAATGCGCGGTCTGGACAGCGGCGAGTACCGGCTGTTCTGAGTGTTCCGGCGAGTTTCGGTTAAGCTGATGGAATGCCCCGCCGCCGCAGACTGCCTCGTCGGCAGCAGCCGATTTGGCTATTGCCGGTTACGCGCAGAGCGGAGACCGGACCCGACGGACACGACTATGAAGTGCGACCGGTCGCCGGGGCTCGTGCCGTCAAGAACTATCGGTGTCCAGGGTGTGACCACGAAATCCGCTCCGGCACAGCACATGTAGTGGTATGGCCCGTTGATTCACCATTTGCCGGAGTAGATGACCGGCGTCACTGGCATACGATGTGCTGGGCTGCGCGAACGCGGCGACGTCCGACCAGAGTGTGGCTCTAGACCCCGGAGTCGGACATCGAAGCCGGCTCGACCAATTCGATTAGCACTCCGCCGGCGTCCTTGGGGTGAATGAAGTTGATTCGCGAGTTTGCCGTTCCCCGCCTGGGAGTCTCATAGATCAGCCGAACGCCTTGGGCGCGCAACCGCTCGGTCAGCGCCTCGAGATCACTGACCCGGTATGCCAGTTGTTGCATGCCGGGCCCATGCTTGTCCAAGAACTTCGCGATCGCCGACGACCCGTCGAGAGGGGCCATCAGCTGAAGCTGCGCGCTGCCGGGAGGGGCACCTCGGACCGCCAGCATCGCCTCGTTAATTCCCTGGTCCTCGTTGACCTCTTCATGAACCAGGATCATGCCGAGGTGCTCGTGGTACCACACGATCGCGGCGTCCAGGTCAGGGACCGCAAGTCCGACGTGATCGATCGCCGTAACCAACGTGGTCGCCAGGATGGGACGAGCGTCGATTTGGTCGGTGGTCATAACCTAACGGTAACCTGTCGGCGAAGATTGTGCTTCGTAGGCCGGGCAGACCGGCCGTTCTATCCGCCCTGGAGGTAGTCGTGACCACGTCGGTAATCGTTGCTGGAGCCCGCACCCCGATCGGTAAGTTGATGGGCTCGTTGAAGGGTTTTCCGGCCACTGATCTGGGTGCCATTGCGATTGCGGCGGCACTGGAGAAGGCACAGGTTCCGCCTTCGCTGGTCGAGTACGTGATCATGGGTCAGGTGCTGACCGCGGGCGCCGGTCAGATGCCGGCTCGTCAGGCCGCGGTGGCGGCCGGCATCGGTTGGGATGTGCCTGCGTTGACCATCAACAAGATGTGCCTATCCGGCCTGGATGCCATCGCCCTTGCCGATCAGCTGATCCGGGCAGGGGAGTTCGATGTGGTGGTGGCCGGGGGACAGGAATCCATGACGCAGGCGCCCCACCTGCTGATGAACAGCAGGGCCGGCTACAAGTACGGGAATGTAACGGTTTTGGACCACCTGGCCTACGACGGTTTGCACGACGTCTTCACCGACCAGCCGATGGGAGCGCTTGCCGAGCAGCGCAACGATGTCGATAAGTTCAGCCGTCGGGAACAGGACGAGTACGCCGCGCGCTCACATCAGCGGGCGGCTGCGGCGTGGAAGGACGGGGTGTTCGACGACGAGGTGGTGCCGGTCCGCGTCCCGCAACGTAAGGGTGATCCCCTGCAGTTCAGCATGGACGAGGGCATTCGCGCCGACATCACCGCCGAATCGCTGGCCGGGCTGCCTCCCGCGTTCCGGCCAGACGGCACGATCACCGCCGGGTCGGCGTCGCAGCTCTCCGACGGCGCTGCCGCGGTTGTCGTGATGAACAAGGACAAAGCCCGAAAACTCGGGCTTACCTGGCTCGTCGAGATCGGCGCCCATGGTGTGGTGGCCGGCCCGGACTCGACGCTGCAGTCACAGCCCGCCAACGCGATCAAAAAGGCTCTTGCCCGGGAAGGCATTACGCTCGATCAGCTCGCGGTCGTGGAGATCAACGAGGCGTTCGCGGCCGTGGCGCTGGCCTCGATACGGGAACTCGGCGTGGACCCGGAAATCGTTAACGTCAACGGCGGTGCGATCGCTGTGGGGCATCCGCTTGGCATGTCGGGAGCCCGCATCACGTTGCATGCCGCCCTTGAGTTGGCGCGTCGCGGCTCCGGCTACGCGGTTGCAGGCCTATGCGGCGCCGGCGGCCAGGGTGATGCCCTGGTCCTGCGGGCCGGCTAGCGACGAGGCTGGCACGGGCGTTTGCTGGCCGGTGTGGTGCGAGCCACATGTGAACTCCGCCACAACGGCTGATCAGCATCGCCACTCGAGGGCGCGAAGTCGGGTCGGCACCGAGACGTTGGTCGATGCGACCGGGTGGAGGGGCGTCCGAGGCGCGTGACAGACTTGACCCTGTGACGCGTCCTGGACCCCGGATTGGACCTGCCATGGCCGGTGCCGTCGATCTGTCGGCTCTAAAAGAGCGGGCCCAACGGAAGGCGTCGGCCGGTGGCAATGCGGCCGCAGGGGCCTCGGCGGAAGCGGTCGGCACCGAGATCACCGAGGCTAACTTCGAAGATGAGGTGCTGGTCCGCTCCAACCAGGTGCCGGTGGTGGTGCTGCTGTGGACGCCGCGCAGCGACGTATGCCGCCAGTTGGCCGACGCCCTGGCGGGCCTAGCTGCCGCCGACAGCGGTAAGTGGTCACTGGTGACGGTCAACGTCGAAGCGGTGCCCAGGGTGGCCCAGGTTTTCGGCATCCAAGTGGTCCCCACCGTGGTTGCGTTGGCCGCGGGACAGCCGGTGTCCAGCTTTCAGGGCATGCAGCCCCCTGCGCAATTGCGCCGTTGGCTGGACTCCTTGCTGTCTGCGGTGGCCGGCAAGCTTGGCGGCGCGCCGGGTTCCGAAGAACGGGTCGACCCGGCGCTGGCGCAGGCGCGAGAACAACTGCAGGCCGGGGACTTCGCGGCCGCCCGTAACTCATATCAGGCGATCCTGGACGCCAATCCGAGCAGTGGTGAAGCCAAAGCGGCGATACGGCAGATCGACTTTCTGACGCGTGCCACCGCACAGCGGCCCGACGCTGTAGGGATTGCCGACGCGGCCCCGGATGACATCGAGGCCGCATTCGCCGCTGCCGACATACAGATCCTCAACCAGGACGTAGGCGCCGCGTTTGATCGCCTGATCGCACTGGTGCGACGCACGTCCGGCGATGAGCGCACCAAGGTGCGCACTAGGCTGATCGAGTTGTTCGACCTCTTCGACCCGTCGGACCCCGAGGTCATCGCCGCGCGGCGCAACCTCGCCAACGCGCTTTACTGAGACGTGGCGCGGTGGTCACCGAAAATCGGGTCAGGGATTTGCGTGGGTCCGCTGGGCGCTGCTAAGCCGGTTCCAGCCACAGAGCCGACGTGGGCGGTAACACCAGCACCGCCGACGCCGGGCGGCCGTGCCACGGCTCGTCGGTGGCGTCGACGCCGCCCAGGTTGCCGACGCCGGAGCCCTGGTAGGCCGTGGCATCAGTGTTGAGCACCTCACGCCACCGGCTGGCCCTGGGTAGGCCGAGCCGGTAGCCGGTGTGTTGCGTGCCGGCGAAGTTGAACACGCAGGCAAGCACCGAGCCATCGCTGCCGTAGCGTAAGAAGCTCAGCACGTTGTTGGCCGAGTCGTTGGCGTCGATCCAGGAATACCCCTCGGGGCTCGAGTCCTGGCTCCACAGCGCGGGGTGGCTACGGTAGATATCGTTGAGGTCGCGCACGAGTCGCTGGATACCAAGGGAAAAACCGTCTTCGTCCAGTTGGAACCAGTCCACGCCGCGCTGTTCGGACCATTCGGCGCGCTGGCCAAACTCCTGGCCCATGAACAGCAGTTGCTTGCCCGGGTGCGCCCACTGGTAAGCCAGCAGGCTGCGCAGCCCGGCGGCTTTCACGTGGTCGTTACCCGGCATCCGTGCCCATAGGCTGCCCTTGCCATGCACAACCTCGTCGTGGCTGAGCGGCAGTACGAAGTTCTCGCTGAACGCATAGAGCATTGAAAACGTCATCTCGTGGTGGTGATAGCTGCGATAGATCGGGTCGTGGCTGAGGTAGTCGAGCGTATCGTGCATCCAGCCCATATTCCACTTCATCGAAAATCCCAGGCCACCTAGGCTGGTCGGTCTCGATACACCTGGCCACGCAGTCGACTCCTCGGCAATGGTCACAATACCGGGAGCTACCCTGTGCGCAGTCGCGTTCATTTCCTGTAGGAATCGCACCGCCTCGAGGTTTTCCCTACCTCCGTAGATATTCGGCGTCCATCCGCCCGGAGGGCGCGAGTAGTCCAGATAAAGCATCGACGCCACCGCATCCACGCGCAGGCCGTCGACGTGAAACTCTTGTAGCCAGTAGAGCGCATTGGCCACCAGGAAATTGCGCACCTCGTGCCGGCCGAAATTGAACACATAGGTGCCCCAGTCGAGTTGCTCGCCACGAGACGGATCGGCATGCTCATAAAGCGGTGTGCCGTCGAAACGGCCCAGCGCCCAGGAGTCCTTGGGGAAGTGGGCTGGCACCCAGTCCACGATCACACCGATGCCGGCTTGATGCAGCGCGTCGACAAGAGCGCGAAAATCGTCGGGCGTACCGAATCGGGCGGTCGGCGCATAGTAAGAGGTCACCTGGTATCCCCACGAGCCGGCGAACGGATGCTCGGCCACAGGCAGCATCTCGACATGAGTAAACCCTTGCGCCACAACATAATCAGTTAGCTCTCGGGCAAGCTCGCGATAGCTCAGTCCGGGACGCCATGAGCCCAGGTGGACTTCGTAGGTGCTCATCGGCTCGACCACCGGGTTTTTCCGTGCGCGGTGCGCCATCCAGTCCGAATCGCCCCAGGTGTAGTTGCTTGACGTGACCCGCGAGGCGGTGTGCGGGGGCACTTCGGTGGCGAATGCGAACGGGTCAGCGCGGTCAGTAACCACACCATCGGCGCCATGAACACGGAACTTATACAGACCGTCCCGTGGAAAGTCCGGCCAGAACAATTCCCATACTCCCGATGAGCCGAGTACTCGCATCGGAGCATCGTTACCATTCCAGCCATTGAAATCTCCGATAAGGCTGACTCCCTTGGCGTTTGGCGCCCACACCGCAAATGACACCCCGTCGACCACACCGTCGGCGGTGGTGAAAGAGCGGGGATGCGCACCTAATACCTCCCATAGCCGCTCGTGGCGTCCCTCGGCGAATAGATGCAAGTCGATCTCACCTAACGTCGGTAAAAAGCGGTAGGCATCGGCACCGATGTAGACACCGGAACCGGTGTAGCTTATCTGCAGGCGGTAGTCCATGAGGCCGACGAACGGTAGCGCAACTGCGAATAGCCCGGACTCGATGTGCCTCAACGCGAACCGCTCACCGCCGATAAGCGCGGCGACTTCGGTCGCGTGCGGGCGGAATGCCCGGATCACGGTGTGGTCACCGTATTCGTGGGCTCCCAGGATGCTGTGCGGATTGTGATGTACGCCAGCCACCAAGCGTGCCAGATCACCGGGATCCGGCGCCAAGTTGCTCACCTGAAAGTGGTCGGTCGGCGTCATCACGGCTCACCTCCTGCGCAGCAGGGTGAATCGGGATTCTTCCGGGATCAGAGGCATGTTGATGATATGCGCGACCGCGCGAGCCGGGTCGATGCGAACATAGTTAGCTTGCCCCCATTGGTATTGCTCGTCGGTGATCTCATCGCGCACCCAAAACCGCTCGTAGGGCTCCCTGCCCAGCGCGGCCATGTCCAGCCACAGGGTCGCTTCCTCGGGTGCAAATGCATTGAGCGTAACCACCACCAGAACGCAGTCTCCGGTAATGGGGTCGAACTTGCTGTAGGCGAGTAGCGAATCGTTGTCAACATGATGGAAATGGATCGTGCGCAACTGCTGCAACGCTGGATGTAGCCGGCGGATTGCATTGAGCCGTCCGATGAATGGCTCTAAAGATCGACCTCGGGCCAGCGCGCCGGCGAAGTCGCGGGGACGCAATTCGTATTTCTCAGAGTTCAGGTATTCCTCACTACCCTCATGCAGCGCTTGGTGCTCGAAAAGTTCGTAGCCGGAATACATCCCCCATGCCGGACCCATGGTTGCCGCCAGTACGGCCCGGATGGCGAACATGCCGGGCCCGTTGTGTTGTAGCACGGCGTGCAAGATGTCCGGGGTGTTGACGAACAGGTTGGGCCGGCGATAGTCGGCGAGTGCGGCAATCTCGCGGCCGAATTCGGTAAGCTCCCACTTCGATGTGCGCCAGGTGAAATAGGTGTAGGACTGCGTGAAACCCAGTTTCGCGAGTCCGTACTGGCGCGCCGGCGGCGTGAAGGCCTCGGATAAGAACAGCACGTCGGGGTCGACCGCTTTGACTTGACCGATCAACCAGGCCCAGAAATCCGGCGGCTTGGTGTGCGGATTGTCAACCCGGAAAAACTTCACCCCGTGATCCACCCAGTAGAGCACCACGCGCAACACTTCGTCATACAAGCCGGCCGGGTCGTTGCTGAAGTTCAGCGGGTAGATGTCCTGGTATTTCTTCGGAGGATTCTCCGCATAGGCGATGGTCCCGTCGGGCAGTTCGGTGAACCACTGCCGGTGGTCTCGGGCCCAGGGATGGTCCGGTGCGCACTGCAGCGCAAGGTCGAGCGCTACCTCCATACCCAGGTCGCGGGCCACCGCGACGAACCGGTCGAAATCCTCGATCGTGCCCAGCTGGGGGTGGACAGCATCGTGGCCACCCTCATCGCTGCCGATCGCCCACGGAGAGCCGACGTCGCCGGGCGCGGCGGTCACGGCGTTGTTGGGGCCCTTGCGGTGAACCTTGCCGATGGGATGGATCGGCGGGAGATAAACCACGTCGAAACCCATGTTCGCGATGCGCGGCAGCGCTGCGGCGGCGGTGGCAAAGGTGCCATGCACCGGTCTGCCGTCGGCGTCCCAGCCGCCGGTCGAGCGCGGAAACATCTCATACCACGCGCCGAAACGCGCCAAGGGCCGATCCACCCAAACCCCGTACTGTTCACCGCGGGTAACCAGTTCGCGCAACGGGTAGCGGGCCAGCAGTTCGCCGATCTCGGGCGCTAGCGCCGGCGCGGCGCGGGTCACCGGATCACCCGGCGCACGCAGCGCCGCCGCGGCGGTGAGCAGCGGCTGGCGTTGCGCGCGCGGTACCCCGGCGGCGGCGCGTTCGAACAGCCGGGCACCCACCAGCAGGTCGTTGGACAGTTCTGCCTCTCCCTGGCCGGCGTCCAGTTTGGCCACCATCGCGTGGCGCCAGGTGCGGATCGGGTCGCCCCACCCATCGACCCGGAAGGTCCACAATCCAACGCTGTCCGGGATGAACTGGCCGTGGAATACGAAAGGCTCCGCACCCATGGTCATCGGGAGTAGCACTGGCTTGACCCGGGGACGCGCCTCGGCGGCTTCGGTGTCAAGGACCTGCACGGCCCTGACCCCGCGCAGGTCGGGCATCTGGGGGTAGCGCGGCCCGAGGTAGCGCACGACCAGGGTCGCCGCGACGGCCTCATGACCTTCCCGCCATACCGCGGCGCGAACCGGCAGCACCTCGCCGACCACCGCTTTGGCGGGGTACCGGCCGCAGGAAACGACGGGCTGGACGTCATCGATCACGATGCGGTCGGGCACCCACTACTCCGTTTCGATCCGATTGCCCGGCTCCTCCTCGGGCCGGCTGGTGGCCCGCATCGTCGCCGGAGGTTCCGATTGCCCGGCTCCTCCTCGGGCCGGCTGGTGGCCCGCATCGTCGCCGGAGGTTCCGATTGCCCGGCAAGACTCGTCACGCCAATACCCACCACGGATACCCACCGTAGTGCTGTCCGGCCACCCGCTGAGTGCCACGCGGCGGCTTCGATGCGCTGCGGTCAGCTCAGCCGTCAGTAAGGTAATGGTCCGTGAAAGCTCTCCGCCGGTTTACCGTCCGCGCTCACCTGCCGCAGCGGCTGGCCGCGCTGGATCAGCTGTCGACCAACTTGCGGTGGTCCTGGGAAAAGCCGACCCAGGACCTCTTCGCGGCCATCGACTCGACGCTATGGGAACAATGCGGCCGCGATCCGGTAGCACTGCTGGGCGCGGTCAGCCCCGCCCGGCTCGACGAGTTGGCCGTCGATGCTGACTTTGTGGGCAGGCTGGACGAATTGGCGGCCGACTTGAATGACTACTTGAGCCGTCCGCTCTGGTATCAGCAGCAGCGTGACGGCGTGGCCATGCCCACCGGGATCGCGTATTTCTCGATGGAATTCGGGGTGGCCGAGGTGCTGCCCAACTACTCGGGGGGCCTTGGAATCCTTGCCGGAGACCATTTGAAGTCGGCATCTGACCTGGGGGTGCCGCTGATCGGGGTCGGGCTGTACTACCGCTCCGGGTATTTCCGGCAGTCGTTGACCGCTGACGGCTGGCAGCGCGAAACATACCCTTCGCTGGATCCGCAGGGTCTGCCGCTACGGCTGCTGAGCGACGGCGGCGAGCCGGTGCTGATCGAGCTGGCCTTGCCGGACGCTGCGCGGCTTCGGGCGCGCGTCTGGGTAGCACAGGTGGGTCGGGTTCCGTTGCTTTTGCTGGACTCCGACGTTCCGGAGAATGAGCACGGCCTGCGCAGTGTCACCGACCGCCTTTACGGCGGCGACCAGGAGCACCGCATCAAACAGGAGATCCTGGCCGGTATCGGGGGGGTGCGGGCGATCCGGGCGTTCACCGCCATCGCAGGCTTGCCCGCGCCCGAGGTGTTTCACATGAACGAGGGGCACGCCGGATTCCTTGGGGTCGAACGTATCCGGGAACTGATCACCGAATCGGGGTTAGACTTCGACACCGCGCTGGCAGTGGTGCGCTCCAGCACGGTGTTCACCACCCACACCCCGGTACCGGCCGGCATCGACCGCTTCCCGGTGGACATGGTGCGTCGCTACTTCGATGACAGTGGTTCAGCTGCGCTGCTGCCCGGGGTGCCGACCGACCAGGTCCTCGCGTTGGGGGCCGAGGATGATCCGGGAACATTCAACATGGCGCATCTGGGTCTGCGGCTGGCGCAACGGGCCAACGGGGTCTCCCGGCTGCACGGCCGGGTGAGCCGGTACATGTTTAATCACCTGTGGCGTGGGTTCGACCCCGAGGAGGTGCCGATCGGGTCGATCACCAACGGCGTGCACGGGCCCACCTGGGCCGCGCCACAGTGGTTGCAGCTGGGGCGCGAACTGGCCGGCTCGGACTCGGCGTTGCGGGAGCCCGCGGCGTGGCAGCGACTGCAGCAGGTCGATCCCGCGCATTTGTGGAAAATCCGCTCGCAACTGCGAGCGCTGCTGATCGACGATGTCCGGGTACGGCTGCGCCGCTCGTGGCTGGAGCGCGGTGCGGCTGAGGCCGAATTGGGTTGGATCGCCACGGCGTTCGATCCGGAGGTGCTTACCATCGGGTTCGCGCGGCGAGTCCCGACGTACAAGCGGCTGACGTTGATGCTGCGCGACCCCTACCGGTTGGAACGGCTGCTGCTCGATGACGAGCGGCCGATTCAGATCATCGTCGCCGGGAAGTCGCACCCGGCCGACGAGGGCGGCAAGGCGTTGATTCAGCAGGTGGTGCGGTTCGCCGATCGCCCGGAGGTGCGTCACCGCATCGCTTTTCTGCCCGACTATGACATGTCGATGGCTCGGTTGTTGTACTGGGGCTGCGATGTCTGGCTGAACAATCCGCTGCGCCCCCTGGAGGCGTGCGGCACATCGGGGATGAAAAGTGCGCTCAACGGCGGGTTGAATCTGTCCATTCGCGATGGTTGGTGGGATGAGTGGTACGACGGTGAAAACGGCTGGGAGATACCGTCTGCCGACGGCGTGATGGCAGAAGACCGCCGGGACGACCTGGAAGCCAGCGCGCTCTATGAGCTGCTGGAGCAGGCGGTGGCACCGAAGTTTTACGAGCGCGACAAGCACGGGGTGCCACCGCGGTGGATCGAAATGGTGCGGCACACGCTGCAGGGGTTGGGTCCCAAGGTGCTGGCCTCTCGCATGGTGCGCGAGTATGTCGAGCAGTACTACCTACCGGCGGCGCAGTCGCTGCGCCGGACCGTCGGTGGTGGCGGCGACCCCGCCCGTGGTGAGTTCGAACCGGCCCGCCAGCTGGCCGCCTACCGGCGGCGGGTCGAGGAGGCATGGCCGAAAATCCAGATCACCGACGTCGACAGCACCGGACTGCCCGACACGCCGCTGCTGGGGTCGAAGCTGACCCTGACCGCGACCGTGCAGCTGGCCGGGCTGCGCCCCGATGAGGTGGTGGTGCAGGCGGTGCTGGGCAGGGTTGATGCCAGCGATGCGCTGGTGGACCCGGTTATCGTCGAGATGACCCACGCTGGCGGCGCCGGTGCCGGCAAAGAGATCTTCTCGATGACCACAGCGCTGCCGGTAGCCGGGGCGGTCGGCTACACGGTTCGGGTGCTGCCCCAGCACCCGCTGTTGGCCGCGCCCAGCGAACTTGGCCTGGTCACCCTGGCTTGACTTCCAGCGAGGCACGCAGCCGTTCGAGTGCCTTGCGAACCTGCACCGCATCGGTGGTTTGCCAGAACGGCGGCAGCGAGGCGCGCAAGTAGCCGCCGTAACGGGCGGTCACCATTCGGGAGTCGAGCACCGCGATCACCCCGCGGTCGCCGACGGTGCGCAGCAGGCGGCCCGCTCCCTGCGCGAGCAGCAGCGCGGCGTGGGTGGCGGCGACCGCCATGAACCCGTTGCCGCCGCGCGCGGACACCGCCCGCTGCCGGGCGCTGAGCAGCGGATCGTCGGGCCGCGGGAAGGGGATCCGGTCGATGATGACCAGCGACAGCGACGGGCCCGGGACGTCGACGCCCTGCCACAACGACAGCGTGCCGAACAGGGAGGTCGCGGGCTCGGCGGCGAAATGCTCGATCAGCGCGGCGGTGCTGTCGTCGCCCTGGCACAGCACCGGGGTGGTCAGCCGCTCCCGCATGGCCTCGGCGGCGGCGTGCGCCGCGCGCATCGATGAGAACAGCCCCAGCGTGCGCCCACCGGCCGCGCTGATGAGTTCGCTGATTTCGGTGAGCTGCTCAGCGGCACCGTTGCCGTCACGGCTCGGCGGCGGTAGGTGGGCGGCGACGTAGAGGATTCCGGCCTTGGCGTGCTGAAACGGCGAGCCCACGTCCAGCCCGCGCCAGCGGGGGCGGTCGGCCTGCTTACCGGGGGGCGAGCAGCTGAGACCCCAGGTCGCGGCCATCGCGTCGAAGGATCCTCCGAGCGCCAGCGTCGCCGAGGTCAACACGGTCGTCGAGCGGGCGAACACCTGGCTGCGCAGCAACCCCGCGACCGACAGTGGCGCCACCAGTAGTGCGGCCCGCGGCACATCGTGGCCATCCTCGCGCTCCAGCCAGACCACATCGTTGCGATCCGGGATCGCGGGGCCAAATGACGCCAGGATTCGCGATGCCGTTTCGGAGATGTCGATCAGGCCGGTGACCGCTTCGGCGCGTGCCGCCGCCGCCGCGGTGTCGGCGGGCGACGTGTCGATCGCCGCCCGCGCCGCATTCGCCGCGTCGCGCAGCGCGGTGAGGTGTGTCGCCAACTGGTCGCCGAGGCGATCAATGCGGCCGGGAGTTACCGCGTCGATCACCGCGGTGAAGGCGGCCGAGGCCGCTTGCATCCGCTGGGTCAGTTCCGGTTCGACCAGCCGGACGATCCGCCGGGCCGCGACGGCGAGCGCGGTCGACGTCAACTCCCGGGTGGCCACCGCCGTGACGCGATCAACCAGCTCATGGGCCTCGTCGACCACGAGCAGCCGGTGCTCGGGCAGCACGGCCGACTCGCTCAGGGCATCGATAGCCAGCAACGCGTGGTTGGTGACCACGATGTCGGCGGTGCCGGCCCGGATCCGCGCCCGCTCGGCGAAGCACTGACCGCCGAACGGGCAGCGTGACGCGCCCAGACATTCTCGCGCGGAGACGCTGACCTGCGTCCAGGCCCGATCCGAGACGCCGGGCGTCAGATCGTCGCGGTCGCCGGACTCGGTGGTCGACACCCACGCGGTGAGCCGCTGCATCTCGCGGCCCGACGCGGTGGGCGCGAGCGGCTCGAAAAGCGCATCCAACGGGTCGCGCCCGAAGTCCGGGTCGTCCGCTGCGCCGTTGTGCATCTTGTTCAGGCACAAATAGTTTCGCCGGCCCTTGAGGAGCGCGAACCGGGGCCGGCGGGGAAGCTCGCCGGCGAGGGAGTCGACCAGCCACGGCAGATCGCGATCAACGAGCTGGCGCTGCAATGCGATAGTCGCGGTGGACACCACGACCGGCGCGCCGGCCGACACCGCATGCGCAATCGCCGGGATGAGATACGCCAGCGACTTCCCGGTACCGGTTCCGGCCTGGACAACAAGGTGCTCACCGCTATCAAAGGCATCCGCGACCGCTTCGGCCATTTCCAGTTGGCCGCGGCGCTCGCCGCCACCTAGCGCGGCCACCGCGGTGGCCAGCAGCCGGGGCACGGACGGATCTGGCGTCGCTTCTCCTGGGGGTGAGGTGGTGTTGTCAGGCGGGAATGTGCAGTGTCGGGATCGCCGGCTCACCGTGTGATAAGTGCAGACCCTCCCACGGCAGGCTGCGCAGGCCGGATTCCACCAGCTTGCGCGCGGCGGTCAGGTCCACGTCGACCACCGCTTGCCCGCCGCGGACCAGCGGGGTGGTCAACACCCGGTATGGCTCATCGGTGTCGGGCGGGCGGCCCGCCGGATGCACGATCTCCTCGGTGATCGTGCCGGTCGGACGTGCCAACCGCAGAGCCTCCTTGCGCCCGCCCAGGGACTCTTTGCGGCTGCTGCGTTTCTGCACCGGCCAACCATCCACTTCCACCAGCTTGTACACCATGTTCGCGGTCGGTGCACCCGATCCGGTCACCAGCGCCGTGCCGACCCCGTAGCTATCCACCGGTTCGGCGCGCAGTCCGGCGATGGCGAACTCGTCGAGATCGCCGGACACCACAATTTTGGTCTGGGTCGCACCCAGCCGGTCGAGTTGCTCGCGTACCTGGCGGGCCAGCACCCCTAATTCGCCGGAGTCGATTCGCACCGCGCCGAGCGCTGTCCCTGCGGCCGCCACGGCGTTGGCCACTCCGGTTGTCACGTCGTAGGTGTCCACCAGCAGCGTGGTGTCGGCACCCAGCGCGTCGACCTGAGCGCGAAACGCGGCTAGCTCGTCAGGCCCGTCGGCGCGGGTGTGCAGCAAGGTGAAGGCATGGGCAGCAGTGCCCTCCGCCGGCACGCCGTATCGGCGCTGGGCCTCCAGGTTGGACGATCCGGCGAAGCCGGCGATGTAGGCCGCGCGGGCCGCCGCGACGGCAGCCTGCTCGTGGGTGCGCCGGGAGCCCATCTCGATGAGCGGGCGGCCATGGGCGGCGCTGACCATGCGGGCCGCCGCTGACGCGATGGCACTGTCGTGGTTGAAAATCGACAGTGCCAAGGTTTCCAGCACCACACATTCGGCGAAACTGCCGTGCACCGAAAGCACCGGTGAGCCGGGGAAATACAGTTCTCCCTCGCGGTAGCCGTCGACGTCGCCGCGAAATTGAAAATCACGCAGATACGCCACTGTTTCCCGGTCGAGGAATTCTCCCACCATGGCCAAGGCGACGTCATCGAACCGAAACTCGGGTAGAACCTCCAGAAACCGGCCGGTGCCGGCGACCACGCCATAACGGCGTCCCTCGGGCAGACGGCGAGCGAATAGCTCAAAGGTGGTGCGGCGATTCGCGGTGCCGTCACGCAGCGCCGCTGACAGCATGGTCAGCTCGTACTTGTCGGTCAGCAGCCCGACGGGAGACGCGCCATGCACACCGCAACGGTATCGGGTGCCGCGCGCAGCTCGGTATCCTGGAGCCATGGTTGCCTCAGCGCCTGCCAAGCCCGCAACCACCGGGCAACGGGATGTCGACGCGGTCGACGCCACTGCCGGTCCGTGGGTCACCATCGTGTGGGACGATCCTGTCAACCTGATGAGCTATGTGACATATGTCTTCCAGAAGCTGTTCGGCTACAGCGAGCCACACGCCACCAAGCTGATGCTGCAGGTGCACAACGAAGGCAAGGCGGTGGTGTCATCGGGCAGTCGGGAGGCTATGGAAGTCGACGTGTCCAGGCTGCACGCTGCCGGGTTGTGGGCAACGATGCAGCAGGACCGGTAACGCTCACCGGACTTGCGGGATCGCCGTGCGCAAATGGAAGCGGGTTGAAACGGCCGAGGGTCCCCGTTTTCGATCCGCCCTCGACCCGCACGAGGCGGCGTTGCTCAAGAACATGGTCGGCTCGCTGATCGCCATGCTCGATGAGCGAGCAGCCTCCACGCCACCAGACGAACTCGAGCAGATCACCGGCATGCGCACCGGTAACGCCGAACCACCCGGCGACGCGACACTACGCCGGCTGTTACCCGATTTCCACAAGCCGGACGGCTCCGAGAGCACCGACAGCCTGAACGCCGCGCTGCGCAGCCTGCATGAGCCGGAAATTATCGACGCCAAACGTGTTGCCGCACAACAGCTATTGGACACCGTACCGGCCGCGGGCGGGCGGTTCGAGCTAACCGAGGAAGGTGCGAACGCCTGGATCGCCGCGGTCAACGACCTCCGGCTGGCGCTGGGGACCATGCTTGAGATCGGCCCCGACGGCCCGGAGCGATTGCCCGCCGGCCATCCGCTGGCCGTGCATCTTGAGGTGTATCAGTGGCTGACCGTGTTGCAGGAATACCTGGTGTTGGCGTTGATGGGTAAGCCCGCCTGATGAATTCCATCACCGACGTGGGGGGCGTCCTCGTCGGCCACTACCAGCGATTAGATCCCGATGTGACCCTGGGCAGCGGTTGGGCGACGGGTGTCAGCGTCGTGCTGGCTCCGCCCGGCACGGTGGGTGCCGTCGCTTCCCGGGGCGGCGCGCCCGGCAGCAGGGAGACCGACCTGCTTGACCCAGCCAACACGGTGCGATACGTCGATGCCGTGCTGATCGCCGGCGGCAGTGCCTACGGGCTGGCGGCTGCGGACGGCGTCATGGGCTGGCTGGAGGAACATGACCGCGGTGTCGCGCTGGCCGGCGGGGTAGTGCCCATCGTGCCGGCCGCGGTGATTTTCGATTTGGATGTCGGCGCCTGGAAGCAGCGACCCACCGCCGAGTTTGGGTACGCGGCCTGCGAAGCGGCGGGTGTGGACGCCGCCGTCGGGACGGTCGGCGCCGGGGTGGGAGCCCGCGCCGGCGCGCTTAAGGGCGGCGTCGGCACCGCCTCGACGACGCTGGCGTGTGGCGTCACCGTCGGCGCGCTGGCCGCGGTGAACTGCGCGGGCAATGTTATCGACCGGGCTACCGGCCTGCCGTGGCTGGCGTACCTGGTCGACGAGTTCGGTCTGATACCGCCGCCGGCCGAGCAGATCGCCGCGCTGGCGCGGCTGAAAGCCCCGTCAAGCTTGCTGAACACGACGATAGCGGTGGTGGCCACCGACGGCCCGCTCAGTCCGGCCGCATGCCGGCAGGTTGCCAGCGCCGCCCACGACGGACTGGCCCGCGCTATCCGGCCGGCACACACCCCGGTCGACGGCGATATGGTGTTCGCGCTGGCCACCGGCGCCGTCGCCGCGGCACCGCCGGCCCTCGACATGCCGGCGGCGTTTTCTCCTGAGACGGCGTTGGTGAGCGCGGTCGGCGTGGCGGCGGCCGACTGCGTGGCCCGTGCTGTGCTGGCCGGTGTGCTCGCCGCCGACTCCGTGGCCGGAATACCCACGTATCGCGGCGTGTTGCCGGGAGCGTTCGAGCAACCGAGAGGACACCGTTGACGTGCTGGTGATTCGAGCTGACCTGGTGGACGCGATGATTGCTCACGCCCGCTCCGATCACCCAGACGAAGCGTGCGGGGTGCTCGCCGGCCCGGAAGGCTCCGACCGTCCCGAGCGCCACATTGCCATGGCGAACGCCGAGCGGTCGCCGACCTTCTACCGGTTCGATTCGGCTGAGCAACTCAAGGTGTGGCGCGCTATGGAAGACTCGGGCGAGGTGCCGGTTGTCATCTATCACTCCCACACCGCGACGGAGGCCTACCCGAGCCGCACCGACGTGAGCCTGGCCGCCGAACCCGATGCGCACTATGTCGTGGTGTCCACCCGCGATCCGGACCGGCCCGAGGTGCGCAGCTTTCGCATCGTCAATAGCACCGTCACCGAAGAGCCGGTCAAGATCGTCGAGCAGTATCAGGCCCAGGATCAAACCGAGGAAGAATCCGAGCTATGAGCGTCACCGTGTCCATCCCGACCATTCTGCGCGCCCACACCGGCGGCAAGAAGCGCGTCGAAGCCAATGGCGACACGCTCGCCGCCGTCATCAGCGACCTGGAGGCCCGCTACTCGGGCATCTCCGAGCGCCTCATCGACTCGGCTAATCCAGGCAGGCTGCACCGCTTCATCAACATTTACGTCAACGACGAAGACGTGCGATTCTCCGGCGGCCTGGACACCGCAATCGCCGACGGCGACTCGGTCACCATCCTGCCCGCGGTGGCGGGTGGGAGCAGATGACCCGGTACGCCTCACTGCTGCAGGCCCTGGGCAACACGCCCCTGGTCGGACTGCCGCGCCTATCACCGCGCTGGGACGACGGGCCCGACGGACCGCACGTGCGGCTGTGGGCCAAACTCGAGGACCGCAACCCCACCGGCTCGATCAAGGACCGGCCGGCGCTGCGGATGATCGAGCAGGCCGAAGCCGACGGGCTGCTGCAGCCCGGGGCCACCATCCTGGAGCCCACCAGTGGCAATACCGGCATATCGCTGGCGATGGCGGCCAAGCTGAAGGGCTACCGGCTGATCTGCGTGATGCCGGAGAACACGTCCGTGGAGCGGCGCCAGATGCTTGAGCTTTACGGAGCACGGGTCGTCTATTCCCCCGCCGAGGGCGGCTCCAATACCGCAGTGGCCACCGCGAAAGAGCTGGCCGTCGCCAACCCCTCGTGGGTGATGCTCTACCAGTACGGCAATACGGCCAACACCGACGCGCATTACTACGGTACGGGCCCCGAGCTGCTGGCCGACTTGCCCGAGATCACCCATTTCGTCGCCGGGCTGGGCACGACGGGCACGCTGATGGGCACCGGCCGGTTCCTGCGAGAGCGGGTTCCCGGTGTGCAGATCGTGGCCGCCGAACCCCGCTACGGCGAAGGCGTGTATGCGCTGCGCAACATCGACGAGGGCTTCGTTCCCGAGCTCTATGACTCCGAGGTGCTCACCGCGCGCTACTCGGTGGGCGCCGCCGACGCGGTCCGCCGCACCCGTGAGTTGATCGACGCCGAAGGCATCTTCGCGGGCATCTCCACGGGCGCGGCGCTGCACGCCGCGCTTGCGGCCGCCGCGAAGGCCGTCAAGGGCGGTCAGCGCGCCGACATCGCGTTCGTCGTCGCCGATGCCGGATGGAAGTACCTGTCCACCGGCGCCTACTCCGGGAGCGTGGCCGAGGCCGAGCGCGCCCTGGAAGGGCAGCTATGGGCATGATCCGCGCTGGCAACGATGACGCCGGCGCGGGCGGGATCAAGGAGTGGCGCTAAATGGCCGCCCAGACGGCCGGACGGTCTTCGGCGCGCCAACCACCCGACAAGAAGTCGCCCCGGTGGATGCTCGGTGCCGCGACGATCGTCACTTTTGTGGCGCTGCTCTATGTGATCGAATTGGTCGACCAGCTGACGGGTCATCGGCTGGACTACGACGGTATCCGGCCGCTGGAAGCCGATGGCCTGTGGGGGATCATCCTCGCCCCGCTGCTGCACGCGAGCTGGGCTCACCTGATTGCCAATACCGCTCCGGCGCTGCTTCTCGGTTTTTTGGTGACCTTGTCGGGTCTGGCCCGCTTCGTCTGGGCGACCGCGATCATATGGATCCTCGGCGGCGTCGGCACCTGGCTGATCGGCAATGTGGGATCGACCTGCGGGGAGACCGACCACATCGGCTCCTCCGGCCTGATCTTCGGCTGGCTGGCCTTTCTGGTGGCCTTCGGTTTTTTCACCCGCACCGTCTGGCAGATCGTTCTCGGTGTTTTGGCGCTGTTCTTGTACGGCAGCATCCTGTGGGCCGCCATACCGGTGCTTCACATGTGTGGAGGGGTGTCCTGGCAGGCGCATCTGTGCGGCGCGCTCGCCGGCGTGCTGGCGGCCTACCTGCTATCCGGGCCGGAACGCACCGCTCGCGCCCGGCGCAGAGCCGAAGCGGTGCGCCGGTGAAATCGCCGCTCGCTCCCGTCGGCATCTTCGACTCGGGCGTCGGAGGGCTGACGGTGGCCCGCGCCATCATCGACCAATTGCCCGACGAGGACATCATCTATGTGGGTGACACCGCCAACGGCCCTTACGGGCCGCTGCGCATCCCCGAGATCCGCGCGCACGCGTTGGCGCTCGGTGACGACCTCGTCGCACGCGGCGTCAAGGCATTGGTGATCGCCTGCAACTCGGCCTCCGCGGCGTGCCTGCGGGACGCCCGCGAACGCTACGACGTGCCCGTCATCGAGGTGATCCTGCCGGCGGTGCGGCGCGCGGCGGCAGCCACCCGCAACGGCCGCATCGGAGTGATCGGCACCCAGGCGACCATCGCCTCACGCGCCTACCAGGACGCGTTTGCCGCCGCCCGCGACACCGAGATCAGCGCGGTGGCCTGCCCGCGGTTTGTCGACTTCGTCGAACGCGGCATCACCAGCGGGCGTCAGGTGCTCGGTTTGGCAGAAGGCTATCTGGAACCGCTGCAGCGCGCCGGGGTGGACACCGTAGTGCTCGGTTGCACGCACTATCCCTTGCTGTCCGGAATTATCCAGTTGGCGATGGGGGACAGCGTCACGCTGGTCTCCAGCGCCGAGGAGACGGCCAAAGAGCTGGTGCGGGTACTGACCGAACTCGATCTGCTGCGTCCGCACCACGCGCCACCGGCAACCCGGCTGTTCGAAGCCACCGGTGAGCCGCAGGCATTCGTTAAACTGGCGAGCAGGTTCTTGGGACCGGCCATCACCGGCGTTCAACCCGCTCGCCGTCACATGGATGTGCGTTAGGCGCGGAGAATGATCCCCGTCGCAGAAGCGATGTTCGCCATCGCGGCGCCGAGCATGGCACAGTAGTGACCGTGGAAATCACCGTGCTCGGTTGTTCGGGCAGCGTCGTCGGCCCGGACTCACCGGCATCGGGGTATCTGTTGAAGGCGCCCGACACCCCGCCGTTGGTGATCGACTTCGGCGGGGGTGTTCTCGGCGCCCTGCAGCGCCACATCGATCCCGGTTCGGTGCATGTGCTGCTGTCGCACCTGCACGCCGATCATTGCCTGGATCTCCCGGGATTGTTCGTGTGGCGCCGCTATCATCCGACGCCGCCTACTGGTAAGGCGCTGATGTACGGGCCGAGTGACACCTGGGCGCGGCTGGGCGCGGCGTCATCGCCATACGGCGGGGAGATCGACGATTGCTCGGACATCTTCGACATTCGCCACTGGGTCGACGGTCAGCCGGTGACGCTGGGCGCGTTGACGGTGACGCCACGGGTCGTGGCGCACCCCACCGAGTCGTACGGCCTGCGGATCACCGACCCCGCCGGGGCGTGCTTCGTCTATAGCGGCGACACCGGCGCCTGCGAGACGCTCGTCGAGTTGGCCCGGGATGCCGATGTTTTTCTCTGCGAAGCATCCTGGACGCATGCGCCGGACCGCCCCTTCAATCTGCATATGTCGGGAACCGAGGCCGGGCGGGTGGCGGCGGCGGCCGGTGTGCGCGAGCTGTTGCTCACCCACATTCCGCCGTGGACGTCGCGCGAGGACGTGATCAGCGAGGCCAAGGCCGAGTTCGACGGTCCCGTGCACGCGGTGGTGTGCGGTGAGACGTTTGGTGTCCCGCGCTGATCCAGCGGTGCTGAACCCGACGGAGCACGGCCCGATGCCTGCTGGCCGGGCGAGGCCGCTCGAGCCGGTAACGGCCGGCGGCTAGTGTTGGCGGCGTGTCTAAACGAGAAGACGGCCGCCTCGACGACGAGCTTCGCCCGGTCGTCATTACCCGCGGATTCACCTCGTATCCGGCGGGCTCGGTGCTAGTCGAATTCGGCCAGACAAGGGTGATGTGCGCGGCCAGTGTCGTCGAGGGTGTGCCGCGCTGGCGCAAGGGGTCGGGTTTGGGCTGGCTCACCGCCGAATACGCGATGCTGCCCGCGGCGACATATCCGCGCGGCGACCGGGAATCGGTGACGGGCCGCATCAGCGGACGCACCCAAGAGATCAGCCGGCTGATCGGGCGGGCGCTGCGGGCTGCGATCGACTTGGGGTCATTCGGGGAGAACACCATCGTGATCGACTGCGATGTGTTGCAGGCCGACGGCGGCACTCGCACCGCGGCGATCACGGGCGCCTACGTGGCGTTGGCCGATGCGGTGACCTACCTGTCCGCGGCGGGTCAGCTGTCCGATCCGCGGCCGTTATCGTGTGCGATCGCGGCGGTCAGCGTCGGGGTCGTCGAGGGCCGCATCCGGGTGGACCTGACCTACGAGGAGGACGCGCGCGCCGAAGTCGACATGAACGTCGTCGCGACCGACACCGGAACCCTGGTGGAAATCCAGGGCACCGGCGAGGGTGCGACGTTCCCCCGCTCGACGTTAGACAAAATGCTCGACGCCGCGTTCCGGGCGTGTGACGCGCTGTTCGCCGCCCAACGCGATGCGCTGGCCTCGCCGTATCGGGGGGTATTGCCCGAAAGGCCCGCCACTCAGAAGGCGTCGGGAAGCTGACTGGGCTGCTGGTCGTCAGCCGTAACCGGAAGAAGCTGGCCGAGCTGCGCCGGATGCTGGAGCGGGCAGGTATCACCCGGTTGGCGCTACTGTCGCTCGATGACGTCGCCCCTTTCCCCGACACGCCGGAAATCGGTGCGACTTTCGAGGACAACGCGCTGGCCAAGGCGCGTGCTGCGTTCGCTGCGACGGGCCTGGCGAGCCTCGCCGACGACTCGGGGCTAGAGGTGGCCGCGCTCAACGGCATGCCCGGCGTGCTGTCGGCGCGGTGGTCGGGCCGGCACGGCGATGACGCGGGCAATGTTGCGCTGCTGCTCGCGCAGTTGCGTGATGTGCCCGACGAGCGCCGCGGCGCGGTGTTCGTGTCGGTCTGTGCGCTGGTGTCGGAATCCGGCGAGGTGGTCGCGCGCGGCGAGTGGCCCGGCACCATTGCGCACCAGGCGTGCGGTGTGGGCGGGTTCGGCTATGACCCGGTGTTCATTCCCCAAGGCTTCGACCGCACCGCCGCGCAGTTGAGCCCGGCGGAAAAGGACGCGGTCTCCCATCGCGGCCGTGCCTTGGCGCAGTTGCTGCCGGTGTTGCGCGGGCTCGCTCGAGAGTGACTGCCGGGCTTTTGACGTCGCCGCTCACGCCTCGTCGCGCAGCTACAGGTTGAACCGCGTCTTGACGGCGCGGGTCTGGAAATGTTCGACGATGATGCCCAGCAGCGGAATCGTTCCGGACAACAGCACGCCGACCGTCTTTGCGATCGGCCAGCGGACCTTGACGGCAAGGTTGAAGGCCGCCAGCACGTAGGTGAAATACACCCAGCCGTGCACGATTTCGATCCAGCGGATTTCGTGATGAAAGACCAGGTGCGAGACGATTTCGTAGCACAGCGCAATCAGCCAAAGACCGGTCGTCCACGCCATCACCCGGTAGCCGAGTAGTGCCACACGAATCTTCGCCACGGGCGTGCCCGCTGCGGTCTGCGGCGTCTCCGGTGCGCTCATGCAGTGGTCCGGTGCTGTTGTTCGGCATCGCGACGGGCGAGGTCGGCCAGGTAGGCGTTGTACTGCCTGAGTACCGGATCGTCGGGTTCGCCCCGGGCCGGCTTGGGCCTTTCGGGCAACAGCCCAGGCGGAATCTCGGTCATAACGTGGTTTTCACGCGGCTCGGGCGGTGTTTCCTCGTAGCGGACGAACTTGCGGTACGCGTAGACGAAAAACCAGGCGAACAGCGGCCACTGGAGTGCGTACCCGAGGTTTTGAAAGCTTCCCGACGCCGATTGAAACCTCGTCCACTGCCACCAGCCCAGCGCCAGGCAGCCACCGGCGGCGATGATCACCAGCACGATCAGCGCAGGTCTGCGGCGAGGCGTAGGGGGCACATTTAGACGGTACCCCGGGGTCGTCGGCGGGCGCTCAGTCGTGTCGGGCGTGCCGGGTGCTCGGCGTGGGTGAAGGTTTGGACCGGGAAGCGGCGCGATCACTCGGCCATGTTGCCACCGCTGCGGTGAGCCACCTGCGACGGATTCCCCGGCGAGCCCCGCGGTAGGATCGGCTGGCCGGCCCGCGGGCGTGATGGAACGGCAGACATGCCGGCTTTAGGTGCCGGTGCTCGAGAGAGCGTGAGGGTTCGAATCCCTCCGCCCGCACCCGTACTCACGCACCTCGTCTTTGGCAGGCCTTTGAAGGTCGTTGACAGCATCGCCGCGGCTGCGGCCTGGTTTCCTGGTGTGCTGGCTACTTTCGTTCCAATCGCGTGCCCGCATTTGGCCCGCAACCTACGAGCACCTTGCGGGGGTAGCAGGCGTCCACGGCTGACAGACGCGCGATGTGACCGGCGGCGCAACCGGGCAACCAAAATCGGCGCGCGTTGATCAGCGTCGAGGCCGGGCGGCCTTGACGAGATTGGATCCGATGATCAGGCGCTGAATCTCGCTGGTTCCCTCGTACAGCCGTAACAATCGAACATCGCGATAGATCCGCTCCACCGCAACGCCGCGCAGGTATCCGCTGCCGCCGTGGATCTGCACGGCAAGATCGGCGACCGTGCCGGCCATTTCGGTGCAGAAGAGCTTCGCCGCCGACGGGGCGACCCTGCGGTCCTCGCCGCTGACCCACAGGCGCGCCGCGTCGCGGACCAGAGCGCGCCCGGCCAGCACCCCGGTCTGCTGGTCGGCGATCATCGCCTGCACCAACTGGAACTCCCCGATCGGTGTGCCGCCCTGTGTCGCACTGGCGGCATAGGCGACGGATTCATCGAGCGCCCGCTGCGCGATCCCCACAGCCAGGGCGGCTATGTGGATCCGCCCGCGCGCCAGCGAAATCATCGCCGCCCGGTAGCCGATGTCTTCGTCGCCGCCGACCAGAGCGGAAGCCGGGACATGAACATCGGTCAAGCTGACATCGGCCGTCCATGTGCCTTCCTGGCCCATCTTGGGGTCTTTGGCGCCCACCTCCACCCCTGGCGTGTCGGCGGGCACCAGGAAGACCGCGATGCCGGCACCGTTGTCGTCGGGCGGGCGGGTTCGCGCAAAAACCACGAACAGATCGGCAACCGGCGCATTGGTGATGAACCGCTTTTGCCCGGAGATCACCCAACCACCGTTTCGCGCCGAGCCGTCACGAACAGCTGTGGTGCGCAGACCCGCCGGATTGGATCCCGCGCCCGGCTCTGTTAGCGCGAAGGAGGCGACAACCTCGCCGGCGGCCATGGGCTTCAGCCAGCGGGCTTTCTGCTCGTCGGTGCCGAAGCCGACCAAAACCTGACCGGCGATGCCGTTGTTGGTGCCGAACATCGAGCGTACCGCCGGCGAGGTATAGCCCAGCTCCATTGCCAGCTCGACATCCTGGGCCAGGTTCAGGCCGAGTCCGCCCCATTCCTGGGGAATGGCATACCCGAACAGGCCCATCTTTTTGGCCTGGTCACGCAGGTCGTCGGGCACCCGGTCGCAGGCCAGGATCTCCTGCTCGCGGGGAACCACGACGTCCCGCACGAACCGTCGCGTTTGGGTAAGGATTTCCCGGAAATCCTCATCGTCGACGGCAGCAGCCATGACTAGTCACGGTTCCTTCCGGGCCGAGCAGCACGGATGTTCACACCGTCGGCACCCAGAAACAGGGGCCGGGATGCGTGCGGAAATCATATATGAAATATGATGCCCCATCGAGTCGAGGTCGAGCACGGCGGGAGGCCAGCCGGTGTCATTGCTGCGCGGTCGGATCGCGATAGTCACAGGCGGTGCGCAAGGGCTGGGCTTTGCCATCGCGGAGCGCTTCGTCGCCGAGGGCGCGCGGGTGGTGCTCGGCGACGTGAATCGTGCGAGTGCCGAAACCGCGGCCAAGCAACTCGGTGACGACGTCGCGGTGGCGGTGTGCTGCGATGTGACCATCGCGACCGACGTGGACACGCTGGTTGCAACCGCCGTCCAGCATTTCGGCGGCCTGGACATCATGGTCAACAACGCCGGGATCACCCGCGACGCGACGATGCGCACGATGACCGAGGAGCAGTTCGACGAAGTCATCGCCGTGCATCTGAAAGGAACCTGGAACGGTACCCGCACGGCCGCGGCGATCATGCGGGAGAACAAACGCGGCGCGATCGTGAACATGTCGTCGCTGTCGGGCAAGATCGGCCTGGTCGGCCAGACCAATTACTCGGCCGCCAAGGCCGGCATCGTGGGCATGACCAAGGCCGCCGCCAAGGAGCTTGCCCACCTGGGTGTTCGGGTCAACGCGATTGCCCCGGGGTTGATCCGCTCGGCGATGACTGAAGCCATGCCGCAACGTATTTGGGAGCAGAAGATCGCCGAGGTCCCGATGGGTCGGGCCGGGGAGCCCCGCGAGGTCGCGAACGTCGCGCTGTTCCTGGCCTCCGATCTGTCCTCGTATATGACCGGCACCGTCATCGAGGTAACCGGCGGGAGGTTTATGTGAGTGCACGTCAAGCCGTGATCTGTGAGCCGGTGCGCACGCCGATCGGCCGCTACGGGGGAGTGTTCAAGTCGCAGAGCGCGGTTGATCTCGGTGTCACCGCATTGAGGGGAGTGCTCGCGAGGACTGGAATACCACCCGAGTCGGTGCAGGACGTCATCCTCGGGCACTGCTACCCCAACAGCGAGGCGCCGGCGATCGGCAGGGTGGTCGCGTTGGATGCCGGCCTGCCGGTGACGGTGCCCGGCATGCAGGTCGACCGCCGGTGTGGGTCGGGCCTGCAGGCCGTCATTCAGGCTTGTCTGCAGGTGAGCGCCGGCGAGCACGACCTTGTCATCGCCGGCGGCACGGAAAGCATGAGCAATGTCGCCTTCTACTCCACCGCTATGCGCTGGGGCGGGCACCGTGACGGCATCATGCTGCACGACGGGCTGACCCGGGGACGTATCACCGCGGGCGGGAGGAATCATCCGGTGCCGGGCGGCATGCTAGAGACCGCTGAGAACCTGCGCCGCCAATACGGCATTTCCCGCGCCGAGCAGGACGAGCTCGCGGTGACGTCCCACCAGCGCGCGGTTGCGGCGCAAAAGGACGGCATTTTCGCCGAGGAGATCATCCCGGTCGCGGTGCGAGCACGTCAGGGCGAGGAGCTGATCGACACCGACGAGCACCCCCGCGCAGACACCTCCATGGAATCGTTGAGCAAGCTCAAACCGGTTCTGCTCGCGCAGGATCCGGAAGCAACGGTCACCGCGGGCAACGCCAGCGGGCAGAACGATGCCGCGGCCATGTGCGTGGTGACAACACCGGAAAAGGCCGCCGAGCTGGGCTTGACACCCCTGGTCCGGCTGGTGTCGTGGGCAGTGGCAGGCGTGGGCCCCGGCGTCATGGGGCTCGGGCCGGTGCCCGCGACCGACGCAGCGCTTGGCAAGGCAGGGTTGCGGCTGAGCGACATCGACCTTATCGAGTTGAATGAAGCCTTCGCCGCGCAGGTGCTCGCGGTGATGCGGGAATGGAATTTCACTGCCGCCGATCGTGAGCGAACCAACGTGCACGGCTCCGGGATATCGCTGGGGCACCCGGTCGGTGCGACCGGCGCGCGGATGCTGGCCACGCTCGCACGTGAGCTCAACCGCCGACAGGGGCGTTACGGCCTGGAGACGATGTGCATCGGCGGCGGTCAGGGGCTCGCCGCTGTTTTCGAACGGGTGTCGGGCCGGTGAGCCGCCCCGCGGTGTTGCCACTGGCCGATGTGAAGGTCGTCGAGGTGTCCAGCTTCGTCGCCGCACCGCTGTGCGGTATGACGTTGAGTCAGCTTGGCGCCGAGGTGATCCGGGTGGACCCAATCGGCGGGGCATCCGATGTCTGCCGATGGCCGCTGGCAAAAAGCGGCACCTCGATTTACTGGACCGGCTTGAACAAGGGCAAGCGTTCGGTGACAGTCGATTTGCGGTCACCAGAGGGCCAGCGCCTGGTTCAGCGACTAATCGTCGAAGGCGACGGCATCGTGGTGACCAACGCCGCCGGCCTGTCCTGGCTGGCGTATGGCCAACTCGCGGCGATGCGAACCGATGTCATCCACCTGCAGCTGCTGGGCCGCCGCGACGGCTCGACGGCCGTGGACTATACCGTCAACGCGGGGACCGGGTATCCGCTCGTTACCGGCCCGGTGAACTACGCGGGGCCGGTCAACCACGTGCTGCCGGCGTGGGACGTGTGCTGTGGGCTATATGCCGCGCTGGCGGTCATCGCCGCCGTTCGCCGCCGTGACATGTCCGGCGCCGGTGCGCGCATCAGCCTGGCGCTGGAGGATGTGGCATTGGCCACCGCCGGAAACCTTGGGCTGCTCTCCGAACCCCAGGTGACCGGCGCCGAACGGCAGCGCCTGGGCAACGCCGTCTACGGCCAGTATGGGCAGGACTTCACCAGTTGCGACGGCGTCGCGTTCATGGTGGTGACATTAACCGGCCGCCACTTTCGCGACCTGGTCCAGGTAACCGGTACCGAGGCGGCGGTGACGGCGCTCGCCGGCGCCGTCGGCGCAGACTTCGGCGAGGAAGGGGAGCGCTACCGGTATCGTGACGCGCTCACCGCCCTGTTCGCCGGCTGGTTCGCCGAGCACACCGCCGAGGAGATCACCAAAGCGCTGTCGGGCACCAGCGTGTTGTTCGAGCGCTACCGGACCTTCGGCGAGGTCGCCGCGGACGAGCGGGTGACGTCGAACCCGCTCTTCACCCGGCTGCGCCAGGAGGGCGTCGGCGACTATCTGGCCCCCGGCATGCCGGCGGCGTTCGACGGTGTCCATCCGCCCAGCACGCCCGCACCCAGGCTGGGGCAGGACACCGCCGACGTTCTCATCGAGGACTTGGGATTAAGCCCGGCGGACATCGCGCGTCTGGCCGAGGCGAAGACCATCGCCTGCTAAGCGGGGCAGCCCGCTGGGTGGGGCAGACAGAAAGGCACCGCATGACCAAACTCGCCCAGACACTCGGCCTCACTGAGTTTCAAGCCGACATCATATCCGCGGTAAGGCAATTCGTGGACAAGGAGATCATTCCCAACGCTCCCGAACTCGAACGCGCCGACACCTATCCCCAAGGCATCGTCGACCAGATGCGAGACATGGGCCTCTTCGGCCTGATGATTCCGCAAGAGTTCGGCGGGCTGGGCGAGTCGCTGCTGACCTACGCGCTCTGTGTCGAGGAACTGGCACGCGGCTGGATGAGCATCTCGGGGGTGATCAACACCCACTTCATCGTCGCATACATGCTGCGCCAGCACGGAACGGCGGCGCAGAAACAACAGTACTTGCCGCGGATGGCGACCGGTGAGGTTCGCGGCGCCTTTTCGATGTCCGAGCCGGAGCTGGGCTCGGATGTCGCAGCCATCCGGACACACGCCCAACGCAATCCGGATGGCAGCTACCTCATCAACGGCCAAAAGATGTGGCTGACCAACGGTGCGAGCTCAACCCTGATCGCGGTGCTGGTACGAACAGCTGAGGGAGCGCAAAAACCGCACCGCAATCTGACGGCGTTCCTCGTCGAAAAACCCACCGGCTTCGGCGATGTGGCACCGGGTCTGCGGATACCGGGCAGGATCGGCAAGCTGGGCTACAAGGGCATTGACACCACCGAGCTCATCTTCGACGGCTATCGCGCGAGCGCCGACGACATCCTCGGTGGCGCACCCGGGCAGGGATTTTTTCAGATGATGGACGGCATCGAAGTCGGCCGGGTCAACGTCGCCGCCCGCGCCTGCGGGGTTGCTATCCGCGCATTTGAACTTGCGGTACGCTACGCCCAGCAGCGCTACACATTTGGCAAGCCCATAGCCGAGCACCAGGCGATTGCGTTTCAGCTGGCCGAGATGGCAACCAAAATCGAGGCCGCCCATTTGATGATGGTCAATGCGGCCCGCCTGAAAGATTCGGGGGAGCGCAACGACCTGGCAGCCGGCATGGCCAAATACCTGGCCAGCGAATTTTGCTCGGAAGTCACCCAGCAGAGCTTTCGCATCCACGGAGGATACGGTTACTCTACGGAGTTCGAGATCGAGCGCCTGATGCGTGATGCTCCGTTCCTGCTCATCGGGGAGGGGACGAGCGAGATACAGAAGTCCATCATCAGTAAGCGACTGCTTGCCGAATACCGGATCTGAGCGGTGACGTCTCCGGAGTTCGAGAGCAGGCCACAGCTCTCCGATGGCGTGGCCCGCCTCGCGCGCAGGCGGATCTTCGACGGAACCTATGCTGCGGGACGGTATATTCGGCTGGATCAACTGGCCGTCGAGTTGGGTATCAGCGTAACGCCGGTGCGGGAGGCGCTTTTCCAGCTGCGCGCCGAAGGGCTTTTGGCTCAACAGCCTCACCGGGGCTTTGTGGTGCTGCCGGTGACGGCCCGAGATCTCACCGATGTGGCGAATGTCCAGGCCTACGTCGGCGGGGAACTGGCCGCACGGGCGGCTATCAACATCGGCGAGGAGCAGTTACGCGACCTCAAGGAGATCCAGACTCAGCTCGAGAAAGCCTATGCCCAACGGGCTAATGACCGCGCGGTGCGCCTCAACCATGAGTTCCACCGAATCATCAACATAGCCGCGGACTCTCCCAAGCTCGCCCAGTTGATGTCACAGATCACCCGCTACGCATCCGAATCGGTGTTTCCGATGATCGTGGGCTGGCCTGAGCAATCCACGAAGCATCATCGGCGCCTGCTGGCCGCGCTAGAGCAACACGATGACAAACTTGCGCGCCGAACAATGTCGAAACACCTTACTAGCGCTGCTCTTTCGCTGACCAGCCATCTTGCCGAGCGCGGGGTGCTCGATGGCGGGGTCGCCTTGCCGCGCACACCCCCCGCGGCTGATCCGCCCCGCTGAGACCGGTGCTCGGGGCTCGGAGGTCTTGGCCCGTGGCCGGGGCAATCAAGCCGCTCCGTGGCGCGATGTAGGTCGCCGACGAGCGTCGTGTGATAACCGTTCTTACACCGGATCGAATTTGGTGATCAGCCAGTTGCCGTGAACCCTGGTCAAGGTCACCCGAATGCTGCTGGCCGCCATAGACGGATCGGGGTTGTCCTTGCTGGTGGTGGCCTGGTCGACGAAGACCAGCACGACCGCCGAATCCGGATGCAGCTCGGCGACCGCGGCGCGCATCACGTGCGCAGTGGTTTTCAACGCTTTCTGCTTGGCCGCCGGCGCGATGATCTGCCGGGTGAACTGATCGTAGTACGACAAGAAATCTCCGGCCAGGTGTGACTTGGCGGTGGCGAAGTCACGGTCCAGGCTATCGGGAGCATAGGAGAGCAGCGCGACGGTCCCGTCGGAGGCGGCGCTCAGTACCGCCCGCGCAACACCCGAGTCGGTTTGCCGGTCCGGCCGGTACTGGTGGACGTACAGCCAGGCCGCCAGCGCGGTGGAAGTCACCAACAACAAAACGAGAACCACGGGAACGAGTTTCACCCTAGGCAGTCGGCGACGCATCCCACCGTCAGGCGCCGGCCGAGCGCCTTCGTCTTGGGTGTCGCCGATGGTGATGCCCTTAGCGAGCCCGTCAGCGGACCTGGCGTCCTGCACGTCGGCCTTGTCTTCGATTGTCACGGCACGAACTCAACTTTCGACATCTTCATCTGGCCGCCGTCGTCGGAGACGGTTACCCTAAGCCGCCATGCCCGTGGATCCTCTTTAGCGCCAGCGGAATTGGTGACACGTGAGGTTGCCGACACCAATACGACAGCGGATCTTTTATCCATAGACTCCACGGCCACGGAGTTGACCGTTCCTTCGGTGACGACCTTGGACTGCTCGACCACTGTCGTGAAATCAGCGGCGCGCTGCTGAAAGTCGTCCTTGAACTCACCGGTGGAGCTGTCGAGGACCCGCTGGACGTCCTGCTTTGCCTTCGTGAAGTCGAGGGAGGTCAGGTTGATCACGCCTTGCCTGGCCCCGGCGGCAAACGCTGCGGCGCGCTGCCGTTGCTCGATGACACCGTGGTGATGCCACAGCATGGCTGCGCTCGCTGCGAGCAAACCGCAGCTGGCGATGACCGCCGCCGCTTTGGCGGTCCTGGAGAGCGGCGGCATCCGCGGCCGATGCCGCCGGGACGCACGCTCGGGCCCGTGCGGGGACGGCACGCCGACACCGTGGGCCTCACCCGTCTCGGCGGCCCTTTCGGTCGTGGCCGCCGCGGCACCGGGCTCCCTGCCGGGCGCGGCCTGGGCAGCCGGGTCGGCCGATTCCTCGGCGGCTTGCGCCTGCGCGTCACGCCGTAGCCGGATGGCTCGCGCGCGGGCACGGGCCGCGGCGGCCAGGGCCTCGGCTTCCGCCGCCTCCGCTTCGGCCAGCTCGGCCAGCGCCATGGCGTCGGCCGCGCTCATGGTGCAATCCCGGGGCCGCTCGTCGGGGTCAGCCATGGCGTTTATCTGTCAGCATCGGTATCGACTGCGCTCCGGTTTTTAGCCGCATTGCTCCTTGCTACCATCGGCGCGAGCATCGGCGCGCCGCGGCGAACTCCGACGAGCATCGATCGGCAGATTCTACCGACATCAGGCGCCTATCCTTTGACACAGCTGTGACCACTGAAGTTCATGGTTCAGGTGGTGTATGTGTCCTATTCTGTGACACGTGTCAGTCTCTCGGCGCGATGTGCTCAAACTCGCGGCTGCGACGCCGGTGATGCTGGGTCTTGACGTGGTGGCCTCCTCGCCGCTTTCCGTGCCGGCGGCCGCGGGTCCAGGTGGTGTTTTGTTGGACTACGCGGCCGGGGTCATCCCCGCCAGCGCTATCAAGGCCGCCGGTGCGGCCGGATCGATCCGGTATGTCTCCGATCGCCGGCCCGGCGGCACCTGGATGCTTGGCAAGCCGATCCAGCTCGATGAGGCACGTGACCTGTACCGCAACGGGCTGAAGATCGTATCGTGCTACCAATACGGCAAGGAGAACACCGCCGACTGGCTGGGCGGTTATCGCGCCGGTGTGACGCATGCCACGCGGGGCTGGCAGTTGCATACCGCCGCCGGCGGTCCGGTCGGTGCCCCGATCTACGCCTCGATCGATGATGACCCGTCATATGAGCAGTACAAACAGCAAGTCGCTCCCTATCTGCGCGGTTGGGAGTCGGTGCTCGGACATCAACGAGTCGGCGTCTACGCCAACTCCAAGACGATCGACTGGGCGCTGAACGACGGCTTGGGCTCCTATTTCTGGCAGCACAATTGGGGCTCACCCAAGGGGTTCACCCATCCGGCCGCCCATCTGCACCAGGTCGAGATCGATAAGCGCACGGTTGCCGGGGTCGGTGTCGACGTCAACAACATTCTCAAGCCCCAATTCGGGCAGTGGGACTAACACCGGAAACGTCGCTCGAGCAGACTCCCTCGCCCCTGTGTCGCTCGGCCGGGGGTTTGAGGGAACCCGGAAAGCCTCCGCCCCAGCAAACATCCTGCGGAAAAGCGTGGGGTGCGACGGCTGTTGGACTATGGATAAGGCGTAGCGCCGAAGATCTGCGCCAGCACAAACTTTTAACATAACAATTTGATAACAATATGGGGTTGAGCTGCGGTGTTGCGCTACTCGTGCGTAACCATCGACACGCAGGACATTTATCCCGGGCGGCGGCGGTCGCGGTGAGGCGCCGTGTTACCCACGCCACCGCTACTCGCGCGTAGAACTCATCAGTAACCGCTGCGTACCCCGGCAGCGCCAACGTGGCTATGACACCCTTAAGGCAGCCGATGTAGTTCCGTCGCGGCGTCTGGCCCTCGGGTCGGGGTCGGTGACATACCGGTCGGTGAGGATCCGGCTGGTTCGACGGGGATCGGTGCGAGCTTGTCAACACCCGCGGGGCAGCGCGCGCCTGATACGCGGAACGAACCGATACGCAACAGCAGCACGACAGGGAGATACGCAAGGTGACGATCTATGAGCACGACAGGGTGTCAGCGGGCCGCGATGGCAGTGCCCCGGAGGGCGCGCACACCCATACTCTGGTCGATCGCCTGATGGCGGGCGAGGCCTACGCGATCGCGTTCGGCGGCCAGGGCAGCGCGTGGCTGGAGCCGCTCGAGGAGCTGGTGTCTTCGGCCGGTATCGAGTCCGAGTTGGCGACACTGGTCGGCGAGGCGGAACTGCGCCTCGAGCCGGTCGCGAAGGAACTGGTCGTGGTGCGCCCCATCGGCTTCGATCCGCTGGGCTGGATTCGCGCGCTGGCCGCGGAGGATCCGGTGCCCCCGGCCAAGCAGCTAACCTCCGCCGCGGTGTCGGTGCCCGGTGTGCTGCTGACCCAGATCGCGGTGATGCGCGCGTTGGCGCGCCAGGGCCTGGATTTCTCCGCCGTGCCGCCGGTAGCGGTTGCGGGGCATTCCCAAGGGGTGCTGGCGGTCGAGGCGCTGAAGGCCGCCGGCGCCCGTGACGTTGAGCTGCTGGCCTTGGCGCAGCTCATCGGGGCCGCGGGCACGCTGGTGGCGCGTCGCCGCGGAATCTCCATTCTCGGCGACCGCCCACCTATGGTGTCGGTCACCAACGCCGACCCCGAGCGCATCCGCGCACTGCTTGACGAGTTCGCCAAGGATGTCCGTACCGTGCTGCCCCCGGTGTTATCCATCCGTAATGGCCGCCGCGCGGTGGTCATCACCGGAACCCCCGAGCAGCTGTCGCGTTTCGAGCTTTACTGCAAGCAGATCTCTGAGAAGGAGGAGGCCGAGCGCAAGAACAAGGTGCGCGGCGGCGCCGTGTTCGCGCCGGTGTTCGACCCGGTACAGGTCGAGGTCGGCTTCCACACCCCCCGGCTCGCCGACGGGATCGGCCTTGTCGCCGGTTGGGCCGAAAAGGCAGGTCT
The DNA here is from genome assembly GCF_018361265.1 of Mycobacterium sp. SM1. GTDB lineage: Bacteria > Actinomycetota > Actinomycetes > Mycobacteriales > Mycobacteriaceae > Mycobacterium. The sequence goes on along the minus strand of NZ_JAFLNH010000001.1, from coordinate 529,107 downwards.
CGACGTCGACTTGGCTCGCGCGATGACCGAGGCCATCCTGGTGCGCGAGGTCGACTGGGTGGCGGAAGTCACCAGGCTGCACGAGGCCGGGGCACGCTGGATCCTCGACCTGGGTCCCGGTGACATCCTGACCCGGCTGACCGCGCCGGTGATTCGTGGCCTCGGTGTGGGCATCGTGCCGGCGGCGACCCGCGGGGGACAGCGCAACCTGTTTACCGTCGGGGCCGTTCCCGAGGTGGCGCGCCCGTGGTCCAGTTACGCCCCATCGCTGGTGCGCCTGCCCGACGGCAGGGTCAAGCTCTCCACCAAATTCTCCCGGTTGACCGGCAGATCACCAATTCTGCTGGCAGGCATGACCCCTACCACCGTGGACGCCAAGATCGTCGCCGCCGCCGCCAACGCCGGGCACTGGGCCGAGCTCGCCGGCGGCGGACAGGTCACCGAAGAGATCTTCGCAAACCGCATCGACGAGCTGACCAGGCTGCTGGAGCCCGGGCGCACCTTCGAATTCAACGCCTTGTTCCTGGATCCGTATCTGTGGAAGCTGCAGGTGGGTGGCAAGCGGTTGGTGCAGAAGGCCCGCCAGTCCGGCGCACCGATCGACGGCGTGGTCATCAGCGCCGGGATCCCCGAGCTGGAAGAGGCCGTCGAGCTGATCGATGAGCTCAACGCGGTCGGCATCAGCCATGTGGTGTTCAAGCCCGGTACCGTCGAGCAGATCCGCGCGGTGATCCGCATTGCGACCGAGGTGCCCACCAAGCCGGTGATCATGCACATCGAGGGCGGGCGCGCCGGCGGGCACCACTCCTGGGAAGACCTCGACGATTTGCTGCTGGCCACCTACTCGGAGGTGCGCTCGCGCGGCAACATCACCGTCTGCGTCGGCGGCGGCATCGGCACGCCCGAGCGGGCGGCTGACTACCTGTCCGGGCGGTGGGCGCGGTCCTACGGCTTTCCGCCGATGCCGGTCGACGGCATCTTGGTCGGCACCGCGGCGATGGCGACCAAAGAGGCCACCACGTCGCCGTCGGTCAAGCGGATGCTGGTGGAAACCCAGGGCACCGACCAGTGGGTCGGTGCCGGACAAGCCCAGGGCGGCATGGCTTCTAGCCGCAGCCAGCTCGGTGCCGACATCCACGAGATCGACAACGCGGCTTCCCGGTGTGGTCGGCTGCTCGACGAGGTGGCCGGTGACGCCGAGGCGGTTGCGGCGCGCCGTGACGAGATTATCGCCGCGATGGCCAAAACCGCTAAACCCTACTTCGGCGACGTCGGCGAGATGACCTATCTGCAGTGGCTGCGTCGCTACCTCGAGCTGACCATCGGCGACGGCAACTCCACCGCCGACACCGCCGCGCCCGGCAGTCCGTGGCTGGCCGACGCGTGGCGCGACCGGTTCGAAAAGATGCTGCAGCGCACCGAGGCGCGGTTGCATCCAAAGGAATTCGGTCCGATTGAGACGTTGTTCGCAGACCGTCAGCTGCTGGAGACTCCCCACGAGGCGATCGCCGCCCTGCTGGCGCGCTACCCCGACGCCGCGACCGTGCACCTGCACCCCGCCGACGTGCCCTTCTTCGTCACCTTGTGCAAGACACCGGGCAAGCCGGTCAACTTTGTGCCGATCATCGACAAGGACGTGCGGCGCTGGTGGCGCAGCGACTCGCTGTGGCAGGCGCACGACGCCCGCTACGACGCCGACCAGGTGTGCATCATTCCGGGCCCGACGTCCGTGGCGGGCATCACCCGCATGGATGAGCCCGTCGGGGAGCTGCTGGACCGCTTCGAGCAGGCCGCCATCGACGAGATACTGGCCGCCGGTGGGCAGCCGCAACCCGTTGCTTCCCGCCGGCGGGGCCGTACCGATGTGGCCGGGCCGCTGGCCGTCGTCCTCGACTCTCCCGATGTGCTGTGGGCAGGCCGGGCCACCACTAACCCGGTGCACCGCATCGCCGATCCCGGCGACTGGCAAGTCCACGAAAACCGCAGCGCTACACACTCATCCACCGGTGCGCGGCTGCAGGCCAGCGCCGACGACCAGGTTCTGCTGAGCGTTCCGGTGTCCGGTTCCTGGGTCGAAATCCGTCTCACGTTGGCCGCCAACACAATTGACGGGGGTATGCCGGTTGTCAGCACAGCGGACGCGACCAGCGCTATGCGCTCGGTGCTGGCCATCGCCGCCGGTGTCGACGGGCCGGAAGCGCTGCCTCCAGTAGACGACGGAACAGCAACCGTAACGGTGGAGTGGAACCCGGAACGGGTCGCCGACCACACCGGGGTCACGGCTACCTTCGGCGAGCCGCTGGCACCCGGGCTCACCACCGTGCCTGACGCACTGGTAGGTCCTTGCTGGCCAGCGGTTTTCGCGGCAATCGGCGCTGCGGTCACCGAAACCGGGATGCCCGTGGTGGAGGGACTGCTGAGCCTGGTGCACCTGGATCATGCCGCCCGGCTGGTCGGTCCACTGCCCACAGTTCCTGTCGAATTGACTGTCACTGCAACGGTTTCAACAGCCGTCGACACCGAAGTTGGTCGTGTCGTGCCGGTCTCGGTCACGGTAGCCGGAAAAGACGGGGCGGTGCTTGCCACCCTCGAGGAGCGGTTCGCGATCCGTGGGCGCACCGGCGCCGCCGAGCTCACCGAGCCGGTCCGGGCCGGAGGCGCGGTGTCGGATAACGCGACCGAGACTCCCCGGCGACGCCGGCGCGACGTCAGACTCACCGCACCGGTCGACATGCGGCCATTCGCGGTGGTGTCCGGTGACCACAACCCGATTCACACCGATCGCGCCGCAGCATTGCTGGCGGGGCTGGAATCGCCGATCGTGCACGGTATGTGGCTATCCGCCGCCGCGCAGCACGTGGTGACTGCCACCGACGGGCAGGCCCGCCCGCCGGCGCGCCTTGTCGGCTGGACCGCGCGCTTTTTGGGCATGGTTCGCCCCGGCGACGAGGTCGACTTCCGTGTCGATCGGGTCGGGATCGATCAGGGTGCCGAGATCGTGGAGGTCGCCGCTCGTGTCGGCCCGGATCTGGTGATGTCGGCCAGCGCACGGCTGGCCGCTCCCAAGACGGTGTACGCGTTCCCCGGCCAGGGCATCCAGCACAAGGGCATGGGCATGGAGGTGCGAGCGCGCTCCAAGGCCGCCCGCAAGGTGTGGGACTCGGCGGACAAGTTCACCCGTGAGACCCTGGGCTTTTCGGTGCTGCATGTGGTGCGCGACAACCCTACCAGCATCATTGCGCGCGGCGTGCACTACCACCACCCCGACGGGGTGCTGTACCTGACGCAGTTCACCCAGGTGGCGATGGCCACCGTGGCGGCGGCGCAGGTGGCCGAGATGCGCGAGCGCGGAGCCTTCGTCGAGGGCGCGATCGCATGCGGGCACTCCGTGGGTGAGTACACCGCGTTGGCCTGCGTGACCGGGATCTATGAGCTTGAGGCTTTGCTGGAAACGGTGTTTCACCGTGGGTCGAAGATGCATGACATCGTGCCGCGCGACGAGCTGGGTCGCTCCAACTACCGGCTGGCGGCCATCCGCCCCTCGCAGATCGACCTCGCGGATGCCGACGTTCCGGCGTTCGTAGCCGAGATCGCTGAGCGCACCGGGGAATTTCTTGAGATCGTGAATTACAACCTGCGCGGCTCCCAATACGCGATCGTCGGCACCGTCCGTGGACTGGAAGCGCTGGAGGCCGAGGTCGAAAAGCGTCGCGAAATGACGGGGGGCAAGCGGTCATTCATTTTGGTTCCGGGCATCGATGTGCCGTTCCACTCGCGTGTGCTGCGGGTCGGTGTGGCGGAATTCCGCCGCTCGCTGGACCGGGTCATGCCGCACGACAAGGATCCCGATCTGATCATCGGGCGCTACATTCCCAACCTAGTGCCGCGGCCGTTCTCCTTGGATCGCGACTTCATTCAAGAGATCCGCGACTTGGTGCCGGCCGAGCCACTCGATCCGATCCTCGCCGACTACGACACTTGGCGCAGGGAGCGGCCGCGCGAAATGGCGCGCACGGTGTTCATCGAGCTGTTGGCCTGGCAGTTCGCCAGTCCGGTGCGCTGGATCGAGACGCAGGACCTGTTGCTCACCGAAGAGGCCGCCGGGGGGCTAGGTGTGGAACGGTTCGTCGAGATCGGTGTGAAGTCGGCGCCGACCGTGGCCGGATTGGCGAGCAACACCCTCAAGCTGCCCGAATATGCCCACAGCGCAGTCGAAGTGCTCAACGCGGAACGCGATGCCGCGGTGCTGTTTGCCACCGACACCGATCCCGAGCCGGAGCCCGGGGACGAGGGTGATGGGGAACCGGCTGCGCCCGAGGCGGTCACGAGCGATGCAGTCCCGGCGCCGGCGCCGGCCACCGCTCCGTCGGGCGCTCCCCGCCCGGAGGACATCCCGTTCGACGCGGCCGACGCCACCCTGGCGTTGATCGCGCTGGCGGCCAAAATGCGCATCGACCAGATCGAGGAGCTGGACTCCATCGAGTCCATCACCGACGGCGCCTCGTCGCGGCGCAACCAGCTGTTGGTGGACCTGGGTTCCGAGCTGAGCCTGGGCGCCATCGACGGTGCCGCGGAGGCCGACCTGGCCTCGCTGCGGTCGCAGGTGACGAAGCTTGCGCGCACCTATAAGCCTTACGGGCCGGTGCTTTCCGACGCGATCAACGACCAGTTGCGGACGGTCCTGGGGCCCGCCGGCAAGCGGCCCGCCGCTGTCGCGGAGCGGGTGAAGAAGGTCTGGCAGCTCGGCGACGGGTGGGCGAAACACGTCACCGTCGAGGTCGCCCTGGGAACCCGTGAGGGCACCAGCGTTCGTGGCGGTGCCCTGGGACACCTGCACGAGGGCGCGTTGGCCGATGCGGCCGGCGTCGACAGGGTGATCGACGCCGCGGTCACCGCGGTCGCCGCGCGCCGGGGCGTCGCGGTGGCCCTGCCGTCCTCGGGGGGTGGCGGCGGTGCCACCGTCGACGCGGCCGCGCTCAACGAGTTCACCGAGCAGATCACCGGCCGCGACGGCGTGCTCGCGTCGGCGGCCCGCCTGGTGCTCAGCCAGCTGGGGCTGGACGACCCGGTCACCGCGTCGCCGGTCGCGACCGACGCCGAGCTGGTCGACCTGGTCACCGCGGAACTCGGTGCGGACTGGCCACGGTTGGTGGCACCGGTGTTTGACGCCAAGAAAGCCGTTCTCTTCGACGACCGCTGGGCCAGCGCGCGCGAGGACTTGGTCAGGCTGTGGCTGGCCGATGAGGACGAGATCGACGCTGACTGGGCGCGGCTCTCCGAGCGGTTCGAGGGTGCCGGTCACGTCGTCGCGACCCAGGCCACCTGGTGGCAGGGCAAATCCCTGGCCGCCGGGCGCCAGATCCATGCCGCGCTGTACGCCCGCATTGCCGCCGGGGCGGAGAACCCCGACAACGGGTGCTACAGCGACGAAGTGGCGGTGGTGACCGGCGCGTCGAAGGGCTCGATCGCCGCATCGGTGGTCGCCCGGCTGCTGGATGGCGGCGCCACCGTTGTCGCGACCACTTCCAGGCTGGACGACGAGCGCCTGGCCTTCTACCGCACGCTGTATCGAGACCACGCCCGCTACGGGGCGGCGCTGTGGGTGGTGCCGGCGAACATGGCCTCCTACAGCGACATCGACGCGCTGGTCGAATGGGTCGGCAGTGAGCAGACCGAAAGCCTTGGGCCGCAGTCTATCCACGTCAAAGACGCGCTCACTCCCACGCTGCTGTTCCCCTTCGCGGCACCCCGGGTTGCCGGCGACTTGTCCGAGGCCGGCGCGCGCGCCGAGATGGAGATGAAGGTGCTGCTGTGGGCGGTGCAGCGGCTCATCGGTGGGCTGTCGAAGATCGGCGCGGAGCGCGATATCGCGTCGCGGCTGCACGTAGTGCTGCCGGGTTCGCCCAATCGCGGCATGTTCGGTGGCGACGGTGCCTACGGTGAGGCCAAGTCGGCGCTGGATGCCGTGGTGGCGCGCTGGCGCGCGGAGTCGTCATGGGCGGCGCGCGTCACCCTCGCGCACGCGCTGATCGGCTGGACCCGCGGCACCGGGCTGATGGGCCACAACGATGCCATTGTCAGTGCTGTTGAAGAAGCGGGCGTGACAACGTATTCCACCGACGAGATGGCCGCGATGCTGCTGGGCCTCTGCGATGCGGAGTCCAAAGCGGCGGCGGCCCAAGCTCCGCTCACGGTTGACCTGACCGGTGGGCTGGGCGACGTCGAGCTCGACCTGGCCGGGCTGGCGGCCACCGCCCGCGAGCGGGCGGCGTCGGAGTCCGGGACCGTTGACACCGCGCCAGCGGCCACCATCGCCGCACTGCCGTCCCCGCCGCGCGGCTACACCCCGGCGCCGCCTCCGCCCTGGGACGACCTCGATGTCGACCCGGCCGATCTGGTGGTCATCGTCGGCGGTGCCGAACTGGGCCCCTACGGATCGTCGCGCACCCGTTTCGAGATGGAGGTCGACAACGAATTGTCGGCCGCCGGTGTGCTCGAGCTGGCCTGGACCACCGGACTGATCCGCTGGCACGACGACCCCCAGCCCGGTTGGTATGACACCGAATCCGGTGAGCTGATCGACGAATCCGAACTCGTTGAGCGCTATCACGACGCCGTGGTGGAACGCGTCGGGATCCGCGAGTGGGTCGATGACGGCTCGATTGACCCCGATCATGCCTCGCCGCTTTTGGTCAGCGTGTTCTTGGACAAGGACTTCACGTTCGTGGTGTCCAGCGAGGCCGAAGCGCGGGCTTTCGTGCAGTTCGACCCGGAGCACACCATCATCCGCCCGGTGCCCGACTCCACCGACTGGCAAGTTACCCGCAAAGCCGGCACCGAGATCCGGGTTCCGCGGAAGAACAAGCTGTCCCGCACCGTGGGCGGCCAAATCCCGACCGGGTTCGACCCCACCGTATGGGGCATCCCGGCAGACCTCGCCAGCTCCATCGACCGGCTGGCGGTGTGGAACATCGTCGTGACCGTCGATGCGTTCCTGTCCGCCGGGTTCACCCCGGCCGAGGTGATGCGCTACGTGCATCCCACGCTGGTGGCCAACACCCAGGGCACCGGTATGGGCGGTGGCACCTCCATGCAGACGATGTATCACGGCAACCTGCTCGGCCGGAACAAACCCAACGACATCTTCCAGGAAGTGCTGCCGAATATCATTGCCGCGCACGTGGTCCAGTCCTACATCGGCAGTTACGGCGCGATGATCCATCCGGTAGCGGCGTGCGCCACCGCCGCGGTCTCGGTGGAGGAAGGCGTCGACAAAATCCGGTTGGGCAAGGCCGAGCTGGTGGTGGCCGGCGGGCTGGACGACCTGACCCTGGAAGGCATCATCGGTTTCGGTGACATGGCGGCCACCGCCGACACCGAGATGATGCGCGCCAAGGGCATCAGCGACTCGCGGTTCTCCCGGCCCAACGACCGGCGGCGGCTGGGCTTCGTGGAAGCGCAGGGCGGCGGCACAATCCTGCTGGCCCGCGGTGACCTCGCGTTAAGGATGGGTCTGCCCGTGCTGGCCGTGGTGGCCTACGCGCAGTCGTTCGGGGATGGCATACACACCTCGATCCCGGCGCCCGGGCTCGGCGCTTTGGGTGCCGGGCGCGGGGGCAAGGACTCACCGCTGGCACGGTCCTTGGCCAAACTGGGTGTCGGCGTTGACGACATCGCGGTGATCTCCAAACACGACACCTCGACGCTGGCCAACGATCCCAACGAGACCGAGCTGCACGAGCGGCTGGCCGACTCGCTGGGCCGCTCACCGGGAGCGCCGCTGCTCGTGGTGTCGCAGAAGAGTTTGACCGGGCATGCCAAGGGCGGCGCGGCGGTCTTCCAGATGATGGGCATGTGCCAGATGCTGCGCGACGGGGTGATTCCACCCAACCGCAGCCTGGACTGCGTCGATGACGAGCTGGCCGGCTCGGCGCACTTGGTGTGGGTCCGTGACACGCTGCGACTGGGCGACAAGTTCCCGCTGAAAGCGGGGCTGATCACCAGCCTTGGGTTCGGCCACGTCTCCGGTGTCATCGCGCTGGTGCACCCGCAGGCCTTCCTGGCCGCACTGGATCCCCAGGAGCGCGAGCGCTACCAACGGCGGGCCGATGCCCGGCTGCTGGCCGGCCAGCGCCGGCTGGCCGCCGCCATCGCCGGCGGACCGCCGCTATATGAGCGCCCCGCCGACCGTCGCTTCGACCATGCGGTGGCAGAGAAGCCGCAGGAGGCGGCGATGCTGCTTAACCCGGCGGCGCGGCTGGGGGACGGCGACGTCTACCTCCGATGACTTGCGCCATCAGCTAGCGTGTCCAACCATGGGCATCGTTGGTGTGGGGATCGACCTGGTCTCCATCCCTGATTTCGCTGACCAAGTCGACCAGCCGGGAACGGTGTTCTTTGAAACCTTCACCCCCGGCGAGCGCCGTGACGCCTCCGACAAGAGCTCATCGGCCGCCCGGCACCTCGCGGCGCGATGGGCGGCGAAAGAGGCGGTGATCAAAGCGTGGTCGGGGTCGCGGTTCGCGCAGCGGCCGGTGCTGCCGGAGGGTATTCACCGCGACATCGAGGTGGTCACCGACGTGTGGGGTCGGCCGCGGGTGCGGCTCTCCGGGGCCATCGCCGAGCATTTGACGGACGTGACGATCCACGTGTCGCTGACCCATGAAGGGGACACCGCCGCGGCGGTGGCCATTCTGGAAGCGCCGTGACCGTCGGCGAGCAGTCGCAAAAACCCCCAATTCGGGGTCCGGGTGGGTGCTTTTGCGACTGCTCGCGGGGAGGGCGACCGTTAGCCTCAAAGCCGTGAGCGATCTGGCCGACCGTGTCCGCGATGTGCTGCCCTCGGTGCGGCGCGACCTGGAGACGCTGATCCGCATCGAATCGGTGTGGGCCGACCCGGCACGCCGGCCCGAGGTTTACCGCTGCGCACAGACGGTCGCGGAGCTGTTGTCGCAGGCAGGTTTTCCCGATGTCCGGATCGTCGGTGAGGGCGGCGCGCCGGCCGTCATCGCTCGCCATCCCGCGCCGCCGGGAGCCCCCACGGTGCTGCTGTACGCGCACCATGATGTTCAGCCCGAAGGCGATCCGCGTCAGTGGGTCTCACCGCCGTTCGTGCCCACCGAGCGCTGCGGGCGGCTCTATGGACGTGGTAGTGCCGACGACAAGGCGGGCATCGCAACGCATTTGGCGGCGTTTCGGGCACATGGCGGCAGGCCGCCGGTGGGGGTGACCGTGTTTGTCGAGGGCGAGGAGGAGTCGGGGTCCCCGTCGCTGGGCCGGCTGCTGGCCGCCCACCGCGACGAGCTGGCCGCCGACGTGATCGTCCTGGCCGACTCGGTCAACTGGAGCACGGAGGTGCCCTCGCTGACGGTGTCGCTGCGCGGGCTCGTCGATTGCGTCGTCGAAGTGGCCACCCTCGACCACGGGCTGCACTCGGGGCTGTGGGGCGGCGTGGTGCCCGACGCATTGAGCGCGCTGGTGCGGCTGCTGGCCAGCCTGCACGACGACGACGGCGAGGTGGCGGTGGCCGGTCTGCATGAAAGCACCACCGCGGCCATCGACTACCCGCCGGAGCGGGTGCGGGCCGAATCCGGTCTGCTGGACGGGGTCGCGGAGATCGGATCGGGCTCGGTGACGCAGCGGTTGTGGGCCAAACCGGCGATCACCGTAATCGGCATCGACACCACACCGATTGCGGCGGCGTCGAACACGCTGATCCCACGGGCCCGGGCGAAGATCAGCATGCGAGTCGCCCCAGGCGGTGACGCCGCGGCGCACCTGGACGCCCTGCGCAGGCATCTGCACACCCACGCACCGTGGGGCGCGCACGTCGAGGTCCTTCCCGGGGAGATCGGCCAGCCCTGCGCCATCGACGCGAGCGGTCCGGTGTATGACGCCGCGCGGGCGGCGCTCCGCCGGGCGTGGGGCACCAACCCGGTCGAGATGGGGATGGGCGGCTCTATCCCGTTCATCGCGGAGTTCGCCGCCGCGTTCCCGAAGGCGACAATCCTGGTGACCGGGGTGGAAGACCCCGCCACGCAAGCGCACAGCGTCAACGAGAGCCTGCACCTGGGTGTCCTGGAACGCGCCGCAACCGCCGAGGCGCTGCTGCTAGCGGCCCTGGCCTGACCGGGCCGGTCGTTCACCTGAGCCCTCGTGTGGAGAGGTACCTGGAGATGTATAGGTTTGCCCACCTTCGAGCGAGTTGTGAAATCGCTCGAAGGTGGGCAAACCTTCCCCCGTTTCTGAGTACAAACTATCGGGGCTGAAGCGAATCCACCGTTTTGCCTGGGTTAGACACCCAGGTCCCGGCGCAGCTTGGCGACGTGGCCGGTGGCTTTGACGTTGTATTGGGCGAGCGCTATCCGGCCCTTTTCGTCGACGACGAATGTCGAGCGGATCACGCCCTGCACCGTCTTGCCGTACATCTGCTTGTTCCCGTAGGCGCCCCAGGCGGCGAGCACGCTACGGTCGGGGTCGGACAGCAGCGGGAACGTCAGCCGGTGGGTGTCACGGAATTTGGCCAGCTTCGCCGGCGGGTCCGGGGAGATGCCGACGACGTTGAGGCCGGATTCGTTGAGATCGCGCAGGTTGTCGCGGAAGTCGCAAGCCTCTTTGGTGCAGCCTGGCGTCAAGGCCGCCGGGTAGAAGTACACGATCAGGCGCCGGCCCCGGAAGTCGGCCAGCGACACGGTGTGGCCGTCGGCGTCGGGCAGGCTGAAGGCGGGTGCTTTGTCGCCGGGCTTCAGGCGTGGGGTCTCGGTCAACGGCGTTACCTCTCTGTTCACCGCGGCGTCGCAATGAGCACCGGCTGCTCTAGGGTAGTTCGGCAAGAAACCATTTTCAGACCGAGCCGTCGACGGCCCGGCGCGGGCGGACATGGAGGACAGCGTGGCGGACCGGGATCCCGACACCATCAAGCACGAGATCGACCAGGCCCGCGAGCAGTTGGCGTCGACCGTGGACTTACTGGTTGAACGGGCCAATCCTCGCCGGGTCGCCGACGACGTCAAAGGCTGGGCGATCGAGTTCCTCACCAGACCCGTGGTGGCCGTTTCCCTGGCCGGTGTCGGCGCAGTGGTCGTTTTCTTGGTGATCCGCAAGATCAGGAATCGATGATCGCAAACGACACGCGGGCATCGCTGCCGACGGACATCGCCGCCGACGTGGAACTGCTGACGTGGTGCGCCGTCAGGGTTTCGAACCCCGGACCCGCTGATTAAGAGTCAGCTGCTCTACCAACTGAGCTAACGGCGCCTGGATAGTTCTGGGATCTGTCTGCGACAATAACAGGCGTTGCACGGCAGGCTGAAATCCCCGGCATGGAGGTCGTGGGGAGCCTCACAGCGCTATCGCCTGCTTGTCCCTAGACTACTGCCAAGTCTATGGGGTTCAGCCCGGGCGTGAGGTGGGAAAGGTATGTGGCGGGTCGGTTCGATGGCCCCTCGCCGGGGGCGCCAAGCCTGGTCTGTGGCGCTGCTAGTCCCGGCGATCGTGCTGGGCGCCGGAGCCTGCAGCAGTGGCGGTGGCGGCACCGCTCCGGCGAAGGTTATCGCCGACAAGGCCACGCCGTTCGCCGATTTGCTGGTCCCTAAACTCACCGCGTCGGTGACTGACGGCGCCGTCGGTGTCGCCGTCGACGCTCCGGTGACGGTGGCCGCCGAGGACGGAGTCCTGGCGTCGGTCACCATGGTCAACGAAAACGGCAAGTCGGTCAGCGGTCAGCTCAGCCCTGACGGCGTGCACTGGTCCACCACCGAGCCGCTGGGCTACAACCGCCGCTACACCCTCAACGCGAAGGCGCTCGGGCTGGGCGGTGTGGCCACCCGTCAGATCACCTTCCAGACCCATTCCCCCGCGAACCTGACCATGCCCTACGTGGTGCCGCAGGACGGCGAGGTGGTTGGTGTCGGCCAGTCGGTGGCGATCCGGTTCGACGAGAACATCGCCAACCGGGCGGCCGCCGAGAAAGCAATCAAGATCACGACCACGCCACCGGTCGAAGGCGCGTTTTACTGGTTGAACAACCGTGAAGTGCGCTGGCGCCCAGAGCGTTTCTGGAAGCCTGGCACGGCCGTGGACGTCGCGGTCAACACCTACGGCGTGGACTTAGGCGACGGTGTTTTCGGCGAGGACAACGTGCACACGCATTTCACCATCGGTGATGAGCTCATCGCGACCGCGGACGACACCACCAAAATGTTGACCGTGCGCATCAACGGTGAGGTGGTCAAGGTCATGCCGACGTCGATGGGCAAGGACAAGACCCCCACCGCTAACGGCATCTACGTGGTCGGGGAACGGTTCAAGCACATCATCATGGATTCGTCCACCTACGGGGTGCCGGTCAACTCGCCCGACGGGTATCGCACCGAGGTCGACTGGGCCACGCAGATCTCCTACAGCGGGGTGTTCGTGCATTCCGCGCCATGGTCGGTGGGCGCGCAAGGCCACACCAACACCAGTCACGGCTGCCTGAACGTCAGCCCCAGCAACGCGCAATGGTTCTACGAGCATGCCAAGCGCGGTGACGTCGTGGAAATCATCAACACGGTCGGGCCGACGCTGTCCGGAACCGAGGGCCTCGGCGACTGGAACATCCCGTGGGGGCAGTGGCGCGCCGGCAACGCCAACACCGGCTCTCCCGCTCGTTAGGGCTCGTTAGGGTGAGTGACGGGACTCGAACCCGCGACATCCAGGACCACAACCTGGTGCTCTACCAACTGAACTACACTCACCATCGCCGCGGGCGGTTCCCCGGGAACCGACGGGCGGCGAGGTCGATACTAATCGCTCGGACGCTCGCCGATCGAATCGATTCCCTCCGGTGTGCCCGCCACGCCCCCGAGTTCGGCGGCCACGGCCGCGATCTCGCCGGTAGCCGGCCCGGGTGGTGGCACGAACGCGGTGCGCCGGTAGAACCGCAGTTCGCGGATGGATTCGTGGATGTCGGGAAGCGCGCGGTGGGTCAGTCCCTTGGCCGGCTGCCCGTAGTAGATGCGCGGGTACCAGCGCCGGCAGAGTTCCTTGATCGAGCTGACATCGATCATGCGGTAGTGCAGAAACGAGTCCAGGGCGGGCATGTCGCGGGCGATGAAGGCGCGGTCGGTGGCGACCGAGTTGCCCGCCAGCGGCGCCGTCCTGGGCTGGCTGACGTGCTCACGGATGTAGTCCAGCACGATCTTCTCGGCGGTCGCCAAATCGATGGTGGACGCCTGCACCTCATCGATGAGGCCGGAGCGGGCGTGCATGTCCGCGACAACGTCGACCATCGAGGACAGCGCGGCCTCGTCGGCGTGGATCACCACGTCGATGCCGTCGCCGAGAACGTTCAGCTCGCCGTCGGTGACCAGGGCCGCGATCTCGATCAACTTATCCGAGCGCAGATCCAGCCCGGTCATCTCGCAGTCGATCCACACCAGTTCGTCATGCACAGCGTTCACAGTAGGCAAACGTTCGCCCCAGCGCCCACCGGGACCGGCGGCGGCACGTAGTGTCAGGGTGTGCCCGCATCAGTTGGCGAGAGGACGCGACACCGTGAGCCCTGGTCAACCTGGAAGCCCAGGGCGCCGACACCTTTTTCGGCGAGCCCGAACTGCGGCCCGGGGACCTGTTGCGCGTCGATAGCCAGGGCCGCGGCGTCATCTCGCTGCTCGAGCTGGGTGACCAGGCGACCCGCCCGGTGCTGTTCTCCACCTTCCTGATGTGGCTGCTGGCAACACTGTTCAGGTTTTTTCCCGAGGTCGGCGATGTGGACAAACCCAAGCTGGTGTTCTTTTTCGACGAGGCGCATCTGCTGTTCACCGACGCGTCCAAGGCGTTCCTGGAACAGGTCGAGCAGACCGTCAAGCTGATCCGTTCCCGGGGGGTGGGCGTGTTCTTCTGCACCCAATTGCCCACCGACGTGCCCAACGACGTGCTCTCGCAACTGGGGGCGCGCATCCAGCACGCCTTGCGTGCCTTCACCCCCGACGACCAGAAGGCGTTGACCAAAACCGTCCGCACCTACCCGAAAACCGACGTCTACGACTTGGCTTCGGCGCTGACGTCGCTGGGCATCGGCGAAGCCGTCGTCACCGTGCTCTCCGAACGGGGAGCCCCGACCCCGGTCGCGTGGACCAGGCTGCGCTCACCGCGCTCGCTGATGGCCGCCATCGGTGGGCAGGCGATCGCAGCCGCGGCCGAAACCAGCCCGCTGCACACCACATATGGTCAGAGCATCCGTTCCAGATCCGCCTACGACATCCTGAACGAACGGGCAGCGCAGGCCACGCCGGCCGATCAGGCGCCGGCGCGGCAGTCATCGAAGCCCGCGCCCGCAAAGCCAAGCTGGTGGAGGCGGTTTGTGAGCAGCCGCGGTTTCCAAACCTTTCTCAACGCACTGGGCCGTGAGCTCATCCGCAGCATGCTCGCCAACACCAAGCGGCGGCGATAACGTGTTTAACCGGCGTTTAACCGCCCAGCCGCTTGTAGAAGCTGCCCACGACCGGCGCGACTAAAGCGCGCGGGGCGTACTGGCCGGCCACCGACATGGCCTTGGAGGTCAAGCCCGGTACAACGCGCATCTTGTTGCGCGCCAGCGCGTCCAGCGCTACCCGGGCGGTGTGCTCGGTGGAGATCCACAAGAAATCCGGCACCAGCTTGTCGACGAGGGAGGCTTCGTGCGGATCCGGCGGCTCGGTGCGCACCGGACCGGGTGCCAGCAGCGTCACATGCACACCCGAGCCGCGAAGCTCACCGCGTAGCGATTCGCTGAAGGTGTTGACGAACGCCTTGGTGGCGGCATAGGTGGCGTTGTAGGGAATCGGGGAATTGCCCGCCGCCGAACCCGAGATCAAAATCCCGCCTGCCCCGTGCCGGATCATGCCCGGCAGCACCGCCAAGACCAGATCGTGCACCGCGACGGCGTTGAGCTGGACTTGGGCCTTTTCCGCAGCCGGGTCCAGTGCCGCGAGGGGGCCGAAGGTCGCGGTTCCGGCGTTGGCGCACAGGATCGAGATGGCCCGGGTGGACAGTTCGTCAACCAGCTTCGCGCGTTCCGCGGCGTCGCTGAGATCGGCCACCCGCACCTCGACCGTGACCCCGTGCTTTTCGGTCAGGCCTGCGGCAAGGGCGTTCAGCGCATCCTCGCGCCGTGCGGTGACGATCAGGTTGTGGCCGCGCGCCGCCAGCTCGGTGGCCAGCGCCGCGCCGATGTTCTGCGATGCCCCGGTGATCACGGCACGCGCATCGGGGCTGGGAGCGGGGAGCGGCATGCGGCCATCGTAGCCAAGGCCTTGCTCGCGTGGTCGGCGCTAGATTTAGAGTGCCCTGCATGAGTGACCATGGGTGACCCGGGGTCGGCTCCGCGCGCATCCGGGCGATCCTCGGTGTTGGCGTGGGCATTGTGGGACTGCGGCGCCACCGGGCTGGCCGCCATCGTGGTGACGTTTGTGTTCTCGGTCTACCTGACCGGCAGCGTGGGGCGGGGTGCGCCCGGCGGTGCCACGCCCGCGAGCTGGCTGGGCCGCGCCCTGACGATCGCCGGGCTGACTATCGCGCTGCTGGCACCGGTGATCGGCGTGTGGGTGGAGGCCCCACGGTGGCGGCGCGGCGTGTTGACCGTGCTGACCGGCTCGGCGGTGGTGCTGACCGGCGCGATGAGCCTCATTCGCGATGACCCCGGCTATCTGTGGCCCGGTCTGGTGTTGCTGGCCGCGACCGCCGCCTGCGGTGACCTGGCCAGCGTCCCATACAACGCGATGCTGCGCCAGCTTTCGACCCCGCAGACCTCCGGGCGGATCTCCGGGTTCGGCTGGGCCGCCGGCTATGTGGGCAGCGTCCTGCTATTGGTGCTCGTCTACCTGGGCTTTATCTCTGGAACCGGCACAGTTCGCGGGCTGTTGCGGGTGCCCGCGCATGACGGGCTCAACGTCCGGGTCGCGATGCTGGTGGCCGCGGCGTGGTTTGCCGTGTTCGCGCTGCCGTTGCTGGTCACCGCGCACCGGCTGCCGACCCCTGCAGAGGCGCCCCGCCCGGCGACCGGGAGCGTGCTGGGAGGCTACCGCAAGCTGTACGCCGAGATCACCGCGGAATGGCGTCGCGACCGCAATCTGGTCTACTTCCTGGTGGCCAGCGCGATTTTTCGGGACGGGTTGGCCGGGGTTTTCGCCTTCGGTGCCGTGCTCGGCGTCACCGTCTATGGCATCTCCCAAGCCGAGGTGCTGATATTCGGGGTCAGCGCCAGCGTGGTGGCCGCGGTGGGGGCGGTGCTGGGCGGACTCGCCGACCACCGGGTCGGATCCAAACGGGTGATCGTGGTGTCGCTGGCCGCGATCATCACGATTGGGCTGACCTTGATGACGTTGTCGGGCCCGCGGGCGTTCTGGCTGTGCGGGCTGCTGCTGTGCCTGTTCATCGGGCCTTCGCAGTCGGCGGCGCGCACTCTGCTGCTGCGGATGGCGCGCCACGGCAAGGAGGGAGTGACGTTCGGTCTGTACACCATGACGGGCCGGGCGGTGTCGTTCCTGGCGCCCTGGCTGTTCTCCGTTTTCGTCGACGGGTTCGGCACCGTGCGCGCCGGCATGGGTGGGCTGTGCCTGGTGCTTGGCCTGGGGCTGCTGGGAATGCTGGCCGTCCGCGCCCCCAACCCCAGCGTCGCGAGGGTTTAGCCCGGCTTAGCCCGCGTTGCAGACCGTCAGCCCCGCGCCGGTGTGCTGGCGAACCTGGGTGCCGGCGACGGTGATGGAGCAGGTGACGTCGTGGCCGATGTTGATGATGGTGACGCTGGCGGTGTCGTGGCTGGACAGGCTCACTTCCTTGCTCCACGGTAGCGCCACGTTGAACTCGGTCTGGCGGACGCCGTCGCCGTCGACGTAGGTGATGCTGATCGCGCGGCCCTCACCGGTGACGGTGTAGACGACGGCCTGCATTGGCGCGGCGCCGGTCGTCGGGGCGGGCGAGCTCGGCGGTGCGGTCGCGGTGGCCGCGGTCGACCCGCTTGTGGGCGGCGGCGACACCGTCGAACTCGGACGCGGCATCGCCGGTAACGGCGCGACGGCGGTCTGTTTCCTGGCCGAGCCGTTGGCAATCACCAGCGCAATGACCAGCGCGACAACCAGCAGCAGCGCCGCACCGGCCAGCAGCCACAACCAGCGCGGCGACCTTGGGCCTTCCGGCGGTATGACGCTTTCCGGGGCTGCTTCACCCGGGGCCTGGCCCTGACTCCAGTGCTGCGGCAGCCGCTCGGTGGGGTTGGATTCGGCCGGGCTTCGCCCCGGCGCGGAATAATACCCCGGCGGGTATGTTGACCAGTACGGCGCATCGCCGACGTAGGCCGGATCGGTGCGCGGCGGAGAAAACCGGCGCATCCGTTCGGTCGCCTCGGACCGGTGTCCGGCAGGGCCGGAACCCCCCGGCCGACGCGGATCGGTCATGCCCACCTCATGGTGTGCAGGGTACCCGGGGCCGCGGCTGCGATCACCCGGCTCGTAACGCGGCAACGGTCATCGCCCGCATGATGGTGCGTGCGCGCGGTGCCGGCGCCGGCGCGCCATCGGCCGACTTCATGCTATGTGGTGTGGAATTCAGCAGCCCGAACGCGGCGTGCGCCATCAGCCGGGCATCGGTTTCGCGAAGCTCGGGGTTGACCCGGCGCAGCACGTCCACCCAGGCCTCCACGTACTGGCGCTGCGCCTTGCGCACCTGGCGCTCGGCCGCCGCCGGCAGGTGCGCGAGGTCGCGGTCCTGGATGCGGATGAGGTCCGGCTCACTCAGCGCAAAATCAAGGTGGAAATCGATGAGGCCGTCCAGCGCGGCGCCCGGGTCGGCCGCGCGGGCGATCACGTCGCGGGCACCGGCGAGCAAGCGGGTGCTGATCCCGACCAGCAACTCCACCAGCAGCGACTCCTTGTTGGGGAAATGCCGATAGATGGCCGGCCCGCTGACTCCGGCGGCGGCGCCGATGTCTTCGAGCCGCACCGCCAGAAAACCACGCTCGGCGAACAACCTCTCGGCCGCCGACAGCAGTTGCACGCGCCGGTCGGACTTCAACCTGCTGCGACGGCTTGCCGCCCCGGCGTGGGCAGTGGGGTCGGCGGCGGCCGGCGGTGCCATGGTGGCCTCCGGTGCACACTGGACAGGTCGGTTAACCCCCACTAACATAACATGAGTTAGTCGCTATTAACCAGATTCGACATGGCGATCGTGGTGGGACACCCGATGAGCACTGCGGCGTCGAACCGCGAGGCGCACCTGGCGCTGGTGGCGCAGCTCCGCGACAAGCTGGCTGCGGTGGCGCTGGGCGGCCCGGAGCGGGCCCGGGAGCGGCACGTCGGCCGCGGCAAACTGCTGCCCCGCGACCGGGTGAACGGCCTGCTCGATCCGGGCAGCCCGTTCCTGGAGATTGCCCCGCTGGCCGCCGACGGCATGTACGACGACGAATGCCCGGGCGCGGGCATCATCACCGGGATCGGCAGGATTTCCGGCCGCGAGTGCATGGTCGTGGCCAATGACGCCACCGTCAAAGGCGGCACGTACTACCCGATCACCGTCAAGAAGCACCTGCGGGCCCAGGAGATCGCCGGGCAAAACCGGCTGCCTTGCATTTACTTGGTCGACTCCGGCGGCGCTTTCCTGCCCCGCCAGGACGAGGTGTTTCCCGACCGGGATCACTTCGGCCGGATCTTCTACAACCAGGCCAAGCTCAGCGCGGACGGCATCCCGCAGATCGCCGCCGTGCTCGGATCGTGCACGGCCGGTGGCGCATACGTGCCGGCGATGAGCGACGAAGCGGTGATCGTGCGTCACCAGGGCACCATTTTCCTGGGGGGGCCGCCACTGGTGAAGGCCGCCACCGGCGAGGTGGTCAGCGCCGAGGAGCTCGGCGGCGGGGACCTGCATTCCAAGGTCTCCGGGGTCACCGATCACCTCGCCCACGACGACCGCGACGCGCTGCGCATTATCCGGCGGATCGTTGCCACGCTGGGGCCCCGCGAGCCCCGGGCATGGGAGGTGCTGCCGACCGTGGAGCCGGTCGCCGACCAGACCGAGCTCTACGACGTGGTGCCCGTCGACCCGCGGATTCCCTATGACGTGCACGAGGTCATCACCCGCTTAGTCGACGGCGGCGCGTTTGCCGAGTTCAAAGCGGAGTACGGCAGCACACTGGTCACGGGGTTCGCCCGCATTCACGGGCACCCGGTGGGCATCATCGCGAACAACGGCGTGCTGTTCTCCGAATCCGCGCTGAAAGGAACGCATTTCATCGAATTGTGTGACAAGCGGATGGTGCCGCTGCTGTTCTTGCAGAACATCTCCGGCTTCATGGTGGGCCGCGACTACGAGGCGGGCGGTATCGCCAAACACGGCGCCAAGATGGTGACCGCGGTGGCCTGCGCGCGGGTGCCCAAGCTGACCGTGATCATCGGCGGCTCCTATGGCGCGGGCAATTACTCGATGTGCGGGCGCGCGTATTCGCCGCGGTTCCTGTGGATGTGGCCCAACGCGAGGATCTCGGTGATGGGCGGCGAGCAGGCCGCGTCGGTGCTGGCGACGGTGCGCGCCGAGGCCTTGGAAAGCGCGGGCATCGCCTGGTCCGAGCGTGAGCAGGAGGAGTTCAAGGCACCCATCCGGGCCCAATACGAACATCAGGGCAATCCGTACTACTCGACGGCCCGGCTGTGGGACGACGGCGTGATCGACCCGGCTGACACCAGAACGGTTGTGGGCCTTGCGCTTTCAATTACAGCAAACGTCCCGGTGGAATCGGTCTCCTACGGTGTCTTTCGGATGTGACCCCATGACGTTCGACACCGTACTGGTCGCTAACCGGGGAGAGATCGCCGTCCGGGTGATCCGGACGCTGAAAAAGATGGGTATCCGGTCGGTGGCCGTCTACAGCGAGGCCGACGCGACGGCCCGTCATGTCGCCGAGGCCGACTGGGCGGTCGCGATCGGTCCGGCACCCGCCCGCGAGAGCTACCTCAACATCGCCGCGGTCGTCGACGCGGCCGTGCGCACCGGCGCGCAGGCGGTGCATCCAGGGTATGGATTCCTGTCCGAGAACGCCGACTTCGCCGCGGCGTTGGCATCCGCCGGGGTGACGTTCATCGGGCCGCCGGTAGCCGCCATCCGGACGATGGGCGACAAGATCGCCGCCAAGAACACGGTGTCGGCGTTCGGTGTTCCGGTAATTCCCGGTATCGCGCGGCCGGGCCTGACCGACGCGGAACTGACCGCCGCCGCCGACGAGATCGGCTTCCCGGTGCTGATCAAGCCGTCCGCCGGGGGCGGGGGGAAAGGCATGCGCCTGGTCGAACGCCGGACCGAGCTGGCCACCGCCTTGGCCGGGGCCCGCCGCGAGGCGGCCGCCGCGTTCGGTGACGACACCCTGTTCCTGGAGCGATTCGTGCGCCACCCCAGGCATATCGAGGTCCAGGTGCTGGCCGATTCCTACGGCAACGTGATCCACCTCGGCGAGCGGGAGTGCAGCCTGCAGCGGCGGCACCAGAAGGTCATCGAGGAGGCGCCGTCACCGCTGCTGAACGCCGCGGCCCGGGCGCGAATCGGCGCCGCGGCCTGTGACACCGCGCGCAGCGTGGACTACATCGGCGCCGGCACGGTGGAGTTCATTGTCGCCGCGGACCGCCCGGAGGAGTTCTTCTTCATGGAGATGAACACCCGCCTGCAGGTGGAGCACCCGGTCACCGAGATGGTGACGGGCTGGGATCTGGTTGAGTGGCAGATCCGCATCGCGGCGGGGGAGAAGCTGACCGGGACCGCCGGGCAGGCCGATGTCGCGCTGCGCGGACACGCGATCGAGGCGCGGATCTACGCCGAAGACCCCGCCCGCGGCTTTTTGCCCACCGGCGGTGAGGTGCTCGCGGTGGTGGAGCCGAAAGTCCCTGGGGTGCGGGTTGACTCGGGTTTGTCCGCCGGGATGGTGGTCGGCAGCGACTACGACCCGATGCTGGCCAAGGTGATTGCGCACGGCCCGGATCGGCCGGCCGCGCTGCGGGCGCTCGATCGGGCGCTGGCGGACACCGCGGTGCTCGGCGTCGTCACCAACGTCGCTTTCGCCCGCTTCCTGCTGGCCGACCCGGAGGTCGTCGCCGGCCGGCTGGACACCGGGCTGCTGGATCGTAAAGCCGGCGACTTTGTGGCGGCTGCGCCGAGCGACGAGCAGCTCATCGCCGCGGCGGCGTACCGGTGGTTACGGCGCTGGCCGGCGCCGGGCGCCGACCTCTGGGAGGTGCCCTCAGGGTGGCGGCTGGGCGCACCGGCGCCCGTCAGCATCCGGTTGCGTGCCGGCGAGCGCACCGCGCACGTCCACATCACCGGCACCCCCACCACCGCGGTGGCCCGCGTCGAAGACGGCGAAGCCCATTCGCTGCGCGCGCATCTCGCCGGCCGACGATTGGTGATGACGTTGGACGGGCTGCGCACCGAATACACCGTCGCCGCGGCGGCGGGCCGGATCTGGCTGGCCGGCCGTGGAACGACCGCGGTGCTCGAGGAGGTGCGGGAAGCACCGGTGCGCCCGAACGACGAGCACCGCGGCGACGCCGAGTTGACCAGCCCGATGCCCGGCACTGTCGTGGCGATCGGTGTGGAGAACGGGGCCCAGGTTCGGGCCGGAACCGTTGTTGTCACGGTGGAGGCGATGAAGATGGAGCACCCGCTGGCCGCGTCCGTCGACGGTGTGGTCGATCTGCTGGTGGCCGTGGGCGAGCAGGTCACAGTGGGTCAACCGCTGGCGCGAATCACCGCGAACACCTCCCGGATGGCACCGGAGGATGGTTCGTCATGACCGGCGCGGGTGGCGACGTAAAGCCCAGCGATGCAAACGATGCGACGGAAAGGCACAGCGCGGATGACTGATTTCCTGGCGACCGGGGCGCTGCCCGACGAGTACCGGCAACTAGCCAAGACGGTGCGCGACTTCGCGCAGAGCGTGGTGGCGCCCGCCGCCGCGCGCCACGATGCCGAGCACTCGTTTCCCTATGAAGTGGTGGCGGGCATGGCCGAGATGGGCCTGTTCGGTTTGCCGTTTCCCGAGGAATGGGGCGGGATGGGCGGTGATTACTTCGCGTTGTGCCTGGCCCTAGAGGAACTGGGCAAGGTAGACCAGAGCGTCGCCGTCACCCTGGAGGCCGCGGTGTCGCTGGGCGCGATGCCGGTCTACCGATTCGGCACCGAGGCCCAAAAGCGGGAATGGCTGCCGCAGTTGACCAGTGGCCGTGCGCTGGGGGCGTTCGGGTTGACCGAGCCGGGCGGGGGCTCCGACGCGGGGGCCACCAAGACCACCGCGCGCCTAGAGGATGGGCACTGGGTGATCAACGGGTCCAAGCAGTTCATCACCAACTCGGGCACCGAGATCACCAAACTGGTCACGGTCACCGCGGTCACCGGCGAGCGCGCCGGTAAGAAAGAGATCTCCGCGATCTTGGTGCCGGTGCCCACCGCCGGTTTCACCGTCGAGCCGGCCTATGACAAGGTGGGCTGGCGCGCCTCGGACACCCATCCGCTGACCTTCGTCGATGTGCGGGTCCCCGAGCAAAACCTGCTCGGCGAACGCGGGCGCGGGTACGCCAACTTCCTGCGCATCCTCGACGAGGGCCGCATCGCAATTGCCGCGCTGGCCACCGGCGCGGCCCAGGGCTGTGTGGATGAAAGCGTCAAGTATGCCCGTGAGCGTGAGGCTTTCGGCCAACCGATCCGCCGCTACCAGCACATCGAGTTCACCATCGCACGGATGGAGGCCCGCGCTCACGCCGCCCGCACCGCCTACTATGACGCCGCGGCGTTGATGCTGGCCGGTAAGCCCTTCAAAAAGCAGGCGGCGATCGCCAAGCTGGTGGCCGGCGAAGCCGCCATGGACAACGCCCGTGATGCCACCCAGATCCACGGCGGCTACGGGTTCATCAACGAGTTCCCGGTCGCCCGTCACTACCGGGACAGCAAGATCCTGGAGATCGGCGAGGGCACCACCGAAGTGCAGTTGATGCTGATCGCCCGTGAGGTCGGGCTGTGACATCTGGTGAGCGCGTCGTTGTCCAGCGCGGACTGTGGTTCGAGGAATTCGAGACCGGGGTGCGCTACCTGCATCGCCCCGGGCGCACCATCACCGAGGCCGACAACGTGCTGTTTACGACGCTGACGATGAACACCCAGGCGCTGCACTTGGATGCCGCGTTCTCCGATGCCCTGCCGCCGTTTCACCGGCGGCTGGTCAACTCGATGCTCACGCTGTCGACACTCGTGGGCTTGTCGGTGGCCCAGCTGACCCAGGGCACCATCGTGGCCAACCTGGGGTTCTCCGAGATCGCGTTTCCCAAGCCGCTGTTCCACGGGGACACCCTGTACGCCGAGACGGTGGTCACCGAGAAACGAGCGTCCAAGAGCCGCCCCGGGGAGGGCATCGTGACGTTCGCGCACACCGGGCGTAACCAGCACGGCGACGTCGTGGCGACCGCTACCCGAAAGACGCTGGTGCGCATGCGCCCGGATGACCGGGACGGCGGCTGATGGGGTTGCCGAACCCGGGGCCGGCCTGGCTGTTCTGCCCGGCAGACCGCCCTGAGCGCTTCGAAAAGGCTGCCGCCACAGCCGATATCGTGATCCTCGACCTTGAAGACGGGGTTGCCGCCGCCGACAAAGACGCCGCCCGCGAGGCGCTGGTCCGGGTCCCCCTCGACCCGGCACGCACCGTGGTGCGGATCAACCCGTTCGGCACCGCCGATCAGCAGCTGGACCTGACCGCATTAGCGCGCACCGATTATGACACCGTGATGCTGCCCAAATGTGAAGCGGCCTACCAGGTCAGCGCACTGGCCCCGCTGGATGTGGTGGTCCTGGTCGAGTCACCGAGGGGTGCGCTGAGCATCACCGAGAGCGCGGGCGCCGCCAACACCGTTGGTGTGATGTGGGGGGCCGAGGATCTCTTCGCCGTGCTGGGCGGCACCGCCAACCGCTACCCGGACGGCAGCTATCGCGACGTGGCCCGCCACGTGCGTTCACAGTCGTTGCTGGCGGCAAAAGCCCACGGTCGGCTGGCGCTGGATTCGGTATACCTCGACATCGGGGATCACGAGGGGCTGCGCGCCGAGGTCGACGACGCCGTAGCGGTCGGCTTCGACGCGAAAGTCGCTATCCATCCCGGCCAGGTGCCGGTTATCCGCGCGGGTTACGCACCCTCGCCCGAGCAGGTGCGGTGGGCGCGACACGTGCTGGCCGCGGCCTCCGAGCAGCGCGGGGTCTTCGCATTCGGAGGCATAATGGTGGATGCGCCCGTGTTACGGCGGGCCGAGCGGATCATGCGGCTGGCGGCCGGCTCCGGCTCCTAGCGGTCCCGGCCCGGGGTTTGCCCGGGATCGCCGGACCGGTAGCGCGTGAGGTGACGGTGGTGCCCGACGTGACGTGCCGGCGAGATGTCCTAGGGAACGGACGGCACCCACTGACGGCGTGACCTTCGCCGTGGCGCGAAACATAGGGAGGCGGTATGGCTGGCAGCGCTCCGGTGCCGGTGACCGTCGACCTCGAGCCGGTGCAACTCGTGAGTCCGGACGGGTCCGCGACGCCAGAAAACCGTTACCGCTGTGACCTGCCGCCGGAGACACTGTGCTGGCTCTACGAGATGATGGTGGTCACCTGCGAGCTGGACGCGGAGCTGATCAACCTGCAGCGCCAGGGTGAGCTTGCGCTCTATACGCCGTGCCGCGGTCAGGAGGCCGCGCAAGTGGGGGCCGCGGCCTGCCTGCGCGAAACCGACTGGCTGTTTCCCCAATATCGCGAGCTGGGTGTCTTTCTCGTTCGCGGCATCCCGCCCGCGCACGTGGCGGCCGCATGGCGCGGAACATGGCATGGGGG
The DNA here is from genome assembly GCF_018361265.1 of Mycobacterium sp. SM1. Lineage (GTDB taxonomy): Bacteria > Actinomycetota > Actinomycetes > Mycobacteriales > Mycobacteriaceae > Mycobacterium. Next base: position 504,261 of record NZ_JAFLNH010000001.1, on the reverse strand, counting down.
CCTGGAGTTCACCAAGAAGTGCTGCGCCCCGATGTCGGTGCCGGTTGGTACACACACCTTGCACGCCGTCGGGGCGGCGATGGCCGCCCAGCGCCTCGGCGAGGACTCGGTAACGGTGGCCTTCCTGGGCGACGGTGCCACCAGTGAGGGTGACGTGCATGAGGCGCTGAACTTCGCGGCGGTGTTCGGCACACCCTGCGTGTTTTACGTGCAGAACAACCAGTGGGCGATCTCGGTGCCGGTGCGCAAGCAGACCGCCGCCGCGTCCATCGCCCACAAGGCGATCGGATACGGCATGCCCGGCATCCGGGTGGACGGCAATGATCCGCTGGCGTGCTACGCGGTGATGGCCGACGCCGCGGCCCGGGCCCGAGCCGGTGCCGGGCCGACGCTGATCGAGGCCGTCACCTACCGGCTCGGCCCGCACACCACATCCGATGATCCGACCCGCTACCGAACGCAGGATGAGGTGAGCCGTTGGCTCGCGCTGGACCCGATACCGCGTTACCGGGCCTACCTGCAGGGTGTGGGCTTGTGGTCACCACAGCTGGAAGACCGGGTCACCGCCCGGTCGACGCGGATGCGGGCCGAACTGCGCGACGCGGTGGTGGGGGCCCCGGACATCGACATCGACGACGTGTTCACCACGGTGTATGCCCAGATCACTCCCGGGCTGGAAGCGCAGCGCCGCCAGTTGCGCGCAGAACTGGGCAGGAAGGGGTGAGATGACCCAGATCGCCGACCCCCCGTCGGCTTCGACCGCGGCCGCGGTCATGCCCCCGGCCGGCCCGCAGCACGCGCAGCCGTTGACCATGGTGCAGGCGCTCAACCGGGCACTGCACGATGCGATGGCCGCCGACGAGCGGGTGCTGGTTTTCGGTGAAGACGTCTCCGCCCAGGGCGGAGTCTTCCGGGTGACCGAGGGACTGGCCGAGACGTTCGGCGAGGACCGCTGCTTCGACACGCCGCTGGCGGAGTCCGCGGTGATCGGGATCGCGATAGGACTCGCGTTGCGCGGCTTCGTGCCGGTGCCGGAAATCCAGTTCGACGGGTTCACCTACCCGGCGTTCGATCAGGTGGTCAGCCATTTGGCGAAGTACCGCACCCGCACCCGGGGTGAGGTGGACATGGCGGTGACCGTGAGGATACCGTCGTTTGGCGGTATCGGTGCGGCCGAACATCATTCGGACTCCACCGAAACCTACTGGGCGCACACCGCCGGTCTCAAGGTGGTCGTCCCGTCGACGCCCTCGGATGCCTACTGGCTGCTGCGGCACTCGATCAGCTGTCGCGACCCGGTGATGTACCTGGAGCCCAAGCGGCGCTACTGGGCCCGCGGCGCCGTCGATACCAGCCGGCCGGAACCGCCCATCGGCCGGGCTGTGGTGCGCCGGGGCGGCACCGATGTCACCGTGCTGACTTACGGCGCGCTGGTCGCCACCGCCTTGTCCACTGCGGAAATAGCTGAGCGGCAACACGGTTGGAGCCTGGAAGTCATCGATCTGCGCTCGCTGGTGCCGCTGGACTTTGACACTGTCGCCACATCGATCCGCCGCACCGGGCGGTGTGTGGTGCTGCACGAGGGGCCGCGCAGCCTGGGCTACGGTGCCGGGCTGGCCGCCCGGATCCAGGAGGAGTTGTTCTACGAGCTGGAGGCACCGGTGCTGCGCGCCTGCGGATTTGACACCCCCTACCCGCCGGCGCGACTGGAGCGATTGTGGTTGCCGGGCCCGGACCGGCTGTTGGGCTGCGTCGAGCGGGCGCTGGAGATGCCATGAGCGCGGCCGGCGACGAGGAGCGTATCAAGTCGTTCCTGGTTCCCGACCTCGGTGAAGGGCTCGAAGAGGTTACGGTGGCGCGCTGGAACGTGGCCGTGGGCGACCAGGTGGAGCTCAACCAAATCCTGTGCTCGGTGGAGACCGCGAAGGCTGAGGTCGAAATCCCCAGCCCGTACGCCGGGCAGATCGTCGAGATCCGCGGCGCGGAAGGCGAGGTCCTGGGGGTCGGCTCGCTGTTGGCGCGGATCGACACCCGCCCGGACGCCGTAGCCTCAGGCCATCAGCGCCGCCCACCCGCGACGACAGCGCCCAACGGCGAGTCCGCTACGCGCCCCCCGGTACTCGTGGGATACGGGCCAGACGACGTGCCCGACGGCCGCGGCAGGGCGCCGGCCGAATGCGCACCCGCAGGTCCGGGGCGCCCCAAAGCCAAGCCGGCGGTGCGGAAGCTGGCCGCCGAGTTGCTCGTCGACCTCAACACCGTCCCCCCCGGCCCGGATGGTCTGATCACCCGGGAGGCCGTATTGGCGGCGGCCAGAGCCCGAGCCGCCACCTACGACGTGGTGCCGGTGCGCGGGGTCCAGGCCCAGATGGCGCAACGGATGACGCTGTCGCGCACCAAGATTCCCGACGCCCACGCGAGCGTAGTGGTCGAATGCACCAACCTGCTGCGGCTGCGTGACCGGCTCCGCGCGGCCATCCCCGAAGGCGAGGAGCTGATCACCGCGTTCGTGCTCACCCTGCGGCTGTTGGTCATCGCCTTGACCCACAATAAGATCCTCAACTCCACCTGGGTCGACGGTGCGGACGGCCCGCAAGTGCACCGCCACCATGCGGTGCATCTCGGCTTCGGCGTCGCCACCACACGCGGCCTGCTGGTGCCCGTGGTCGCCGACGCGCAGCACATGAGCACCCGCCGACTCGCCGAATGCGTCGCGCGGCTGATCCGCGAAGCCCGCGCGGGCACCCTGACACCGGCAGAGCTGGAAGGGTCGACGTTCACGGTGTCCAATTTCGGTGCGCTCGGGCTCGATGACGGCGTGCCGGTGATCAACTATCCGCAGGCCGCGATCTTGGGCATGGGGTCACTCAAGCCCCGGCCGATGGTCCTCGACGACGAGGTCGTCATCCGGCCGCAGATGACGCTGACATGCGCGTTCGACCACCGAATCGCCGACGGCGCTCAGGTGGCCCAATTCCTCGGTGAGCTTCGTCAGCTCATCGAGGCACCGGAGATTGCGCTGCTGGATCTGTGACGGGCGCGCGACGTCGGCCGCCGGCGGGCCGGACCGCTGTTACCGGCGCCGGGTGGCGGCCCAGCGGCTGGCGAACTCCGATGATTGGATCGAGGTCACCTGGGGACCCAGTTCGGTGCGCTTGGCCAGTTCGTGCAGTTCGGTGTCGACCGATCCCGGGCTGGCGGTGGCGCGCATCGTGGCCTTGGTCGCAAGCACGATCTCCCGCGGCGCGGCCGCGGCTCCGGCGGCCAGCTCCAACGCGGCGGCCAGCGGGTCCTCGGCAACGCTCAAGGCCAAGCCGTGCCGCACGGCGGATCCGGCATCCAGGCATAAACCGAACAACAGCACCGCACGGGCGACCTGCGGTCCCACCGCCCGCTGCATCATCCACGTCGCACCCCCGCCCGGATGCAGCCCCAACTTCAGGAAGCGAGCGTCGAACACCGCGCCGGGGCCGGCGATGCGCACGTCGGCGGCCAGTGCCAGGTTGAGCCCCGCGCCGACGGCCGGGCCATTGACCGCGGCGATGGTGGGCAGCGGGCACTCGGCCACGGCCATGAATCCGTCGTAGATCCGCAGCAGGGCGGCCTCGCCCGCATCGCGCAGGGCGGACAGGTCGGCGCCCGCACAAAACGCGGTGCCCGCGCCGGTGACCACCACGGCGTGCACGTCTGGATCCGCTTGCGCTTGGGCCACCGCCGCGCGCAGCCGGGCGGACATCGCGGCGGTGACGGCGTTGCGCCGGTCGGGATCGTTGACGGTGAGGAGCGCGACGTGGTTATCGACGCTGAGCAGCACGAGATCTGATCGGCCCATGCGGCACCTCCGTCGTTCGGATTCGCTGACGGCGCAGCGGTGTGGGGAGATGCCAAGGGCCTCGCCGGCATCGCAGACCGACACCACCAACGGTGCCGTCAGACTAACCGAGAGCCACTGTCGTCGACTGCGGCCCACCCGTTGTCCCGTTGTCCGGCGCGGGAAACCCGATTTGCCGGCCTTGGCGGCCGGACACTTGACCCACCCGGTGCCGTTGACGGCCGACATGGCGGTGTGGGGCAATGAGCTTAGATGGGAACTTAGATGGCGTCCGCGCCGCGTTCGCCGGTGCGCACCCGCACCACCGCATCCAGGGGAGTTACCCAGACCTTGCCGTCACCGATCTTGCCGGTGTGGGCGGCGTTGATGATCCCCTCGACCACGCGGTCCACGGATTCGTCGTTGACCAGCACTTCCACCTTCACCCTGGGGATGAAGTCCACCTGGTACTCGGCGCCCCGATAGACCTCGGTGTGGCCTTTTTGGCGGCCATAGCCCTGCACCTCGGTGATGGTCAGGCCAAGCACCCCCAGCTGCTCTACGGCGGATTTGATGTCGTCGATCGCGAAGGGTTTCACGATCGCGGTGATCAGCTTCATCGTGCGTCAGCTTTCCGCGGCCTGGGCGTGCTGTGCTGCGCCACCGCCGGCGGGGGTCGCGGGAACCAAGGTCTCGCCGAGACGGCCGGTGACGATGGTTTCGTCGGGGTAGGCCTCTTCTTGGTGCAATGCGATGTCGCCGAGTTCCAAGACATCGTCGGCTGCCCGCAGATTCATGAACAGGCCGAGGATTCGCAAGATGGCGAACGTGATCAGGCCGTCCCAGGCGATGATGGTGAGCGCAGCGCCGAGTTGGATCAGGATTTGCGCGGGGTGATGGCCCCACAGCCAGCCCGCCGCGGTGACGTCGGCGACGTCCTTGCCGTTGCCGAGGTAGAAGACGATGTGCGGGTCGGCCAGCACGCCCACGAGCAGTCCGCCGGTCAGGCCGGCCACCCCGTGGGTGTGCACGACCCCGAGGGCGTCGTCGACCTTGCGGAAAAGCCGGGTGCGGCCGAGCCAGTTCCACGACATCCACACCAGCGAGGACGCCAGCACGCCGATGATCATCGCGCCGAGGCTGTTGACGAAGCCGGCGGCGGGGGTGATCGCCACCAGGCCGGTGATCATGCCGTTGATTCCCCCCAGGAAGGTGGGTTTACGGTCGCGGCTGGCGAAGATGTCCCAGATCACCCAGGTCAGTAGCGCCACCGCGGTGGCCAGGTTGGTGTTGAGCACCGCTAGGGAGGCGTTGGTGCCGGCGAAGTAGGGGTCACCACCGTTGAACCCGTTCCAGCCCAGCCACAGGATGCCCGCCCCCACGGCGGCCATCGGCAGGTTGTTGGGCACCGCGCGTTGGCGGTCGCGCGCCAGTCGGGGCCCGATCACCGCGGCGGCGACGAACCCGCTGGTGCCGGCGGCCAGGTGGATCACGTACCCACCGGAGAAGTCCAGCGCCCCGGTGGTCCACGCGCTGGTGGCGCCGGGGTGCGGCTGCGCCCAAAAGCCGCCGCCCCACACCAGGAACGCGTTGACGGAGTAGGCGAAAGTCGACCACAGCGGCACGAAGATCAGCCACACCTTGAAGTTCATCCGGCCCACCACGCTGCCCAAGAACAGCAGCGGGGTGATGGCCGCGAACACGAACTGGAAGTAGGCCAGCGTGGTCTCGGAGAATCGGAACTTGGGCATGCCCGCGTCGAGCAGCGGGATGCTTGCCCGATGCTGGTTGCCGGCCCCCAGGATGGGCCGCGGTTTACCCACCGCGGATCCCAGGATGCCCGGGCCGAGCTTTTGGGGCTCCCCAAAGCCCATCTTGAACCCCCACAGCACCCAGACCACCAGCACCAGCGAAAACCCGGTGAAGGCCATCAGCATCGTGTTGACCGCCCACTTCTTTTGGACGAGAGCCCCATACAGCACCGCAATACCGGGGATGCTCATCAGCCCGACCAGCGTCGCGGCCACCAACTGCCAAGCGTTGTCCCCTGAGTTGAGCCAATCGGGATAAGGGTTCATCTGGGCATACCCTCTCAATCACACCGGCTGCGGCGGGCGGTCACACTATCGCATCGGGGAGTTTCTGCCAGATAACGCGTTGTTAAATCTGAATTTCCGCTTGCGGGTGCCTGCGGGTGCCCGAAATGACGCAGACGAATCTTGTTGGTGCCCAGTCGTTTTAGACGCCGACATGAGTCGGCTGTCGGGATCGCCCAGGGGCCTATCGCTTGACCACTGGATCGGGCTGAGGCCCGCCGCAGTATCCGAATCCGTGGTATGCGGTGCGAAAGCGAAACCACGGCTTGACCGCTCGCGCCTGAGCCAACCGGCCGCACCGGATCGCCGGTGTTGCCCCTATGGCCGGATCCCCGCGACCCGGCACTGAGCCTGAATCGCCGCAGCGTGCGCGTCCCGCCGGGCGCCGGCGGCGCGGCACCAGTCGTGGGCGGCCGCGCCGCATGCGCGCTCGATGCCGCCACCCATCGTGCTCGGGAACGCGATGGTCACGCAGCCCTCACCGGACCGCTGATCTGTGGGCGCGCCGCCGCTTAGCACCCACGCGAGCACGCCCACCGCGACGACACCGGCGAGCACGGCGAGCGCTGTCAGCGCGGCGCGGCGTTCACCGGACGTGAGCGGGTCCGCCGGCGGGGACTTGCCACCGTTGAGCGTCCTGGTGATCGTGACAGCTCCTTCGTCCGCAGAACTCTAGACCCCACCATCTTGGCACCTTCCCGGCCGCGAATCCGAGTCGTTCTGCCAGGCCATTCGCCGCGGCACCCGACGATCGAGCCTGTGATGACGGCCGGCGGTTATGTAGAGCGGGCGGCGTGCAAGAGATCCAACACGAATCTTTGCAATTCCGGGATATCGCCTGCAATCTGTCGCGCTGACGGGCGCTTGTTTTTCCCTGTGTACTCAGTGCTGCCGTGAACGATTTGGCTTCGACGCCCGTAGACATGCTTGAAAAAGCCTTCCGGTGTCTTGTCGCCATAGGTGCCGCTCAACTGTGAAGCCAGTTGTGCGCCACGTTGGCTGATCGATTCTTGCTCTGCATTCTCGAGAATCTGAATCAGCCTCTCCTTGACGTCCGGCGCGAAATCCGCTGATTGATCGCGTACGTGTTTTTGTAGCACCCTGAGAGCGTCGCGGATCGGTTGTGGCTTTTCCCCTTCCTCGATTAGTGCTTCGACAGCCGTCACAAGAAAAACGAACTTCAGTTCTGCATTCCTGGTCGCGAGTGCCCTGTGAAAAGTTGCGTAGGCCAGTTCTAGTCGTTGGTCAAGGCCCTGGGGAACAGATCCAAGCGCCGGATCCAGGTCTTGGGATAGGTGGGATAGGAACGTGTCCAGGCATTGGCCGACGAAGGCGTTCATTGTAATGCCGATATGCACCATCAATCCAGCCTGAGGAAAGACATGCAGGCCCGGGGCTTCGGGTGATTCCGGCCGGTCATTTTGGCGGCGCTCGGGAAAAGGCGGCGCATCGAAATCAGCGGCAATTCCTGCGTGTGCGAACGCCACGGAAAGTCGATGCCGCCACCGTTTGCCCTCCTCATAAGCCTTATCTGCACACGGGTAGCCCTGTCCCTCGAGCGTGAGCCTATCCGCATTGGTGAAGCCAGCCGGGGCAGTGAGCGTTACGTTGTCCGTCAGCGGGACACTCGTTTTGTCCGATTGGAGGCTCTTGTCGGCTAGCGTGATCTGGTTGCGAAACGCGAATGACACGATATATTAACTTAGCTCAAATCGGTGTGAAGCACCTGTGGGTTGGCGCATTGTGGACGGCTTTGCCCGCATAAGCACGGGTGCCCCCGGCAGGAATCGAACCTGCGACCTAGGGATTAGAAGGCCCTTGCTCTATCCAACTGAGCTACGGAGGCAATGCGCAGGTCAGTCTATCCAACGGCGATGGCGGGCCGATTCCGAGGACGCAACGCCGACCGAAATGTGTTGACCGTAAGACCTATTCGGCTATTGTGTGACGAGCCTCAGAATTTCACGGTGGCCCGGGTTCTGCTGTGGCGGTCTGCGAGGTGGCAGCTTTGTCGAGGTTTTGAGGTTGGGGGTAGGCGGCGGCGCCGCGTGTCGTGCGGTGACGCCGGGTCCTTTATCCCGGGGGTGGTTACTCCTTTCTTGGGGTCGAGCGGGCACAGGGGCCTGTGGGTCAGGGTATGGCGCGGACCCTGTTGAGGGCGTCGGCGAATTCTTTTGCCCAGGGCCAGGTTTGGGGGATCCGCAGGATCAGGTAGCGGGATCGTTTGATCAGCCGGGCCGCGGCGTGCAGCAGCCGGTAGCGCAGGGTGGCGGGTTCGGCTTTGGCCAGTGGGCCGTCCAGCAGTAGCAGTCGCATCCAGCACAGCAGGTCGATGGCGATCGCGACGGCGGTGACCCAAGCGGTGTTGATGGCGAACGAGTGTGAGGGCCAGCGGGCCAGGCCGGTGTCTTTGCCGGTGCGGATGAAGCCCTCCACCCGGGCGTGGACGCGGTGGCGGGCTTCTAGTCGCTGGGGTTGTCCACCGGCAGTCGAGGTGGCGAGGACCTGGTAGCGGTAGCCGGCCAGCTGCTCGAACAACGACAACTGGGTGCCGTGTTCGATTTCTTCGCGCCGCACCAGGACGCGCATGCCGGCCGGCCAGCCGACCAGCTGATCCCCTCCGGTGCTGTGGCGCAGCAGCCCGGTCAACTCGGCGACCTGGGCGTCGTCGCGGGCCGCCCCGGTGGCATCCAGCGCGGCTTGCCATCCCGCATCGGGCATCTGGCCGATCGCGACCCGGACCCGCTCATCGAGGTCGAATCCGACCGAGTAGCCCACCGACATCCCCGGCCGGGCATTGAGTTTCTCCAGGTGTTCGACGACGGCGTGGCTTGAACCCGCGCCGTCGATGGTGACCAGCAACTTGCGGCGCCACGTGGCCGGGATCGCCGCGATCGCGGCGTCGATGATCGCGATATGATCGGCCGCGGTGTTCGAGCCGGCGTTGCCGGGACGGGCGATCACCGCCAGCAGTTCGCCGGTGTTGTCACACCACGCCAACAGCGGGTGGAAGCCAAACCCGCCTTTGAAATTGCCTGCGGCGTGCTGCTTATCGCTGTGCGACTGAATCAGCGAGGCGTCGATGCGGATCACGATCGTGTCCCCGAGGTCCCCATAGCAGGTCTGCGAAGCCGGGATCGCACCGTGGCGGGCCTCGATCGCCTCCCACACCCGAGAGCGGACCTTGTTGCGCACGGCCGTGACCTCGGTGATGCTCTGCTTGTCGATCTCGCCCAGGGACCGCCACATCGTCGGAACCGACGCCACCGCCTCAAACAACCGGTGCTGATCGCGCAGCACCGCGGTGCCGGCCAGGTTCTGTGCTCCGCCCGCGATCGATACCGCCACATCGCGCAACACCGCGCCTCGGTCGTGGGTGACTTCTGGGCGCGACAGCACCGACGACAAACCGCTGGTCAAACCCAGATTGTCGGCCAGCAACCGGGGTATCACGTTACCGGCGTGCCCGACCACGTCGTCGCCACGGACCTCAACTCGGACATTCTTCGACCAACCCGTAGTATCCTGCATCTGACAGGTGCACTCCCATCCTGGATAACCGTGCCTCGAATACTCCGATTATCCTTGCGGTAGTGCACCTTTCACGTTAGCGACACCCCTGAGCTCCACATTCGATGAAAAATCCAGGCGAGCACCAACAAGCGCGGGTACGGCACGGTCACAGTGAGCCGCCAGCTGTGTGCGGACAACGACGTCCGTGCCCTGGGTCAAGGAGCGGCATCGCTATGGGCATAGCCACGGCCGTGACGGGCCGGTGCTCACGCATGGGCTCCCAGGTGCTACACCACGGACTGCACCTGGCGATCGCACCCCTGACCGGGTACCGCACCGGCGCGTTGTTGTTGCGCGCCGCGCCGTCGGCGGTGGGCTGGTTTGCGGGCTGGCTGTCCGCGGAATTTCGCCCGCAGGTGCTGACCGGGCATGCGTTGTCCGGGGTAGCCCCGCTCTCCGTCGGTCGCATGGCGGCGGGCTGGGCGGCGCAGCAGGCGGATCAGGTTCTCAGCACGGCGCTGGGGGAAGCGCTCGGGGCTAACTACCTCGATACGGTGTGTCATCCGCTCGACGAGCAGCACGGGTGTCCCCGCCGGGACGGCCTGCTACACATGGCCGGGCATCGCCGCCGCTACGCCGCGCAGACATCGGATATCGCCTATGGCCCCGCCGGCCGTGACAACCTGCTGGACATCTGGCGGCATCCTGGATCGCCGAGCGAGCGTCCGGCGCCGGTGCTGGTGCAGGTTCCCGGCGGCGGGTGGGCCGTCAACGGCAAACGCGGTCAGGCGTATCCGCTGATGAGCCGGCTGGTCGAACGCGGCTGGATCTGTGTGTCCATCGACTATCGCCGCAGCCCGCGGGCCGCGTGGCCGGCGCACATCGTCGACGTCAAGCGGGCGATCGCCTGGGTGCGCGACAACATCGCCGGCTACGGGGGAGACCCCGGCTTCATCGCGATCACCGGTGGTTCCGCCGGGGCGCATCTGGCGTCGTTGGCCGCGCTGACCGCAAATGACAGCCGACTGCAGCCGGGTTTTGAGGACGCCGACACCACCGTGCAGGCGGCCGTGCCGCTTTATGGGGTCTACGACCTCACCAGTGCCGCGGCTATGCACGAAGTGATGCTGCCGTTTTTGGAGCATTTCGTCATGCAAACCCGCTACCCCGATGACCCCGAGCTGTTTAGGGCGGCGTCGCCGATTACCCATGCCCACCGTGGCGCGCCGCCATTTTTCGTGCTGCATGGGCGCAGCGATTCGGTGATTCCCAGCGCCCAGGCGCGGGCCTTTTGCGCCGCGCTGCGCGCGGCCGGAGCTGCGGTGGTGTGCTATGCCGAGCTGCCCAACGCCCACCACGCGTTCGACACCGTCGCCACAGCCCGCTCGCGACTGACCGCCGGCGCCGTCGCGGACTTTTTGGGGGTCGTCTATGGCCGCTATGCTGGTGCGCGCACGGCTTCGTTGCCGGTTCCGGTGGCATCGGGACTGAACGCGAGTCGCCGAATTGCCAATTCGGCTTGATTTCACGGTGTTTCGTGAGCTCTCTATCCGGTGTCTCATGCCGGGCCGGATCCGCTCAATTGGTTCCCGTTGCCGTGTCAACCGGGTTAGCGTGGTGGTGGCACCGGGGATGGACCCGCCTTTAAAAGGGGAGGCTGGAGTGGCGATGACCGGGCTGGCGACTCGGCTGGCCGGACCCGCGCGGGGGCGTTGCCATGGCTGAATCCGTCGATGCCGCCGGGTTGCCCACCGAGTTGGGGGCGCTCGACTATCTGCTGCACCGGGGGGAAGCCTGCCCTCGGACCCGCTCGGGGATCATGGGGTTAGAACTTCTTGACACCGTGCCGGACTGGGGACGTTTTCGGACCGCATTCGACCACGCGTCGCGACGAGCGCTGCGGCTGCGGCAGAAGGTCGTGGTGCCGACGCTGCCGACGGCCAGACCCCGCTGGGTGGTGGACCCCGACTTCGATTTGGATTTCCATGTGCGACGCGTGCGGGTCCCCGAACCGGCAACGTTGCGCGAAGCGTTCGACCTGGCCGAGGTGGTGCTGCAGTCGCCGCTGGACATCTCCCGGCCGCTGTGGTCGGCCACCCTGATCGAAGGGCTCGCCGACGGCAAGGCGGCGATGCTCCTGCATCTCAGCCATGCCGTCACCGACGGGGTCGGCAGCCTGGAGATGTTCGCGCACATCTACGACCTGGAGCGCGATCCCGCGCCCGAGCCGACACCCCCGCAACCAATCCCCGAAGACCTGACTGCCAATGACTTGATGCTGCGGGGTGTCGCCCAGCTGCCCGCCGCGCTGGCCGGCGGTGTCCGGGACGCGGCATCGCTGGCGGGACGGGCGGTTCTCAACCCGGCGTCGGCGGTGACGGGGGTCGTTGGCTACCTCCGCTCGAGTGCCCGGGTGCTGCGGCGGGCGGCCGAGCCGTCGCCGTTGCTGCGCCGCCGCAGCCTGTCCACCCGCAGCGAAGCGCTCGACATGGTGCTCTCCGATTTGCACCAGGCCGCAAAAGCCGGCGGCGGGTCAATCAACGATGCCTACTTGGCGGGCCTGTGCGGCGCGCTGCGACGCTACCATGTGGCCCTCGGCGTGCCCGTCAGCGCACTGCCGATGGCGGTGCCGGTGAACTTGCGCGGCGATGCCGACCCTGCCGGCGGTAACCGGTTTGCGGGCGTCAACCTGGCGGCACCGGTCGGCACGGCCGATCCGGCGGAGCGCATCAAAAAGATCCGCGCCCAGATGACGCAGCGCCGCGAAGAGCGGGCCCTTAACGTGCTCGGTGCGGTTGCTCCGGTGCTGAGCGTCCTGCCCACACCGGTGCTGGAGGCCATCACGGGCTCGATCATCGCGTCAGACGTGCAGGCCAGCAATCTGCCCGGCTACCCGGGCGAGACCTACATCGCCGGCGCCAAAGTGCTGCGGCAGTACGGCTTTGGACCGCTGCCGGGTGTGGCGATGATGGCCGTACTGATTTCCCGGGGCGGGTTTTGCACCGTCACCGTGCGCTACGACAGGGCCGCGGTCCGGCACGAGTCACTGTTCGCGCGGTGCCTGCTGGAGGGTTTCGACGAGGTCCTCGCGCTGGCCGGTGACCCGGCGCCACACGCGGTGCCGGCGTCGTTCGCGGTCGAAGCGCCCGACTCGTTGTCGGCATCATTGTCGGGCTCATGACTGCCCAGCGCCCCGATGTGCGGTTACCCGGCTCGGTCGCCGAGGTGATGGCCAGCCCGCCCGGTCCCCAGATCGGGGCGTTTTTCGACCTGGACGGCACCCTGGTCGCGGGCTTTACCGGCGTCATGCTCACCCAGGAGCGCTTCCGACGCCGCGAGATGGGTGTCGGTGAGCTGATCGGCATGGTTCAGGCCGGCCTCAACCATCAACTCGGGCGCATCGAGTTCGAAGAGCTGATCACCAGGGCGGCCGCGATGCTGCGCGGACGGGCGTTGAGCGACGTGGAAGAGATCGGGGAGCGGCTTTTCACCCAGAAGATCGAATCCCGGATCTACCCGGAAATGCGGGAGTTGGTGCGCGCCCACCTGGCCCGTGGCCACACCGTGGTGCTCAGCTCGTCGGCGCTGACCATCCAGGTCGACCCGGTCGCCCGCTATCTGGGCATCCCGCACACGCTCAGCAACCGGTTCGAGACCGACGACAACGGGATCCTCACCGGCAGGGTGGTCAAGCCGATCCTGTGGGGACCGGGCAAGGCCGAGGCCGTGCAGCGGTTTGCCGTCGAGCACGGCATCGACCTGAATGACAGCTATTTCTACGCCGACGGTGACGAGGACGTCGCGTTGATGTACCTGGTCGGCAATCCCCGGCCGACCAACCCGAAAGGCAAGATGGCCACCGTCGCGCGCCGCCGCGGCTGGCCGATCTTGCGGTTCACCAGCCGCGGCAACTTCGGCATCGCCAGCCAACTGCGGGCCCTCGCCGGGATCGGCTCGCTGTTCCCGGTCGCCGCCGGCGCGGTCGGGCTGGGCTTGCTGACCCGCAGCCGGCGCCGGGGCGTGAACTTTTTCACCTCCGCCTGGTCGCAGCTGCTGCTGGCCACCAGCGGCGTGCGGCTGAATGTCATTGGCGCCGAGAATCTGACCGCACAACGTCCGGCGGTGTTCATCTTCAATCACCGCAACCAAGTCGATCCGATCATTGTTGCCGCGCTGGTGCGCGAGGATTGGACCGGCGTAGCCAAAAAGGAACTGGAAAGCGACCCGATCGTTGGCACGCTGGGCAAATTACTCGACGCGGTGTTCATCGACCGAGACGATCCGGCCGCCGCGGTGGCGGCACTGCATCGGGTCGAGCAGCGGGCGAAAGCCGGGCTGTCGATCGTGATCGCCCCCGAGGGCACCCGCGTGGACACCACCGGGGTGGGGCCGTTCAAAAAGGGGCCGTTTCGCATCGCAATGGCGGCGGGCATCCCCCTGGTGCCGATCGTGATCCGCAACGCCGAGATCATTGCCGCCCGGAACTCCACCACGATGAATCCCGGCACCGTGGATGTGGCGGTGCTTCCCCCGATCCCCGTCGACGACTGGACGCTTGACACGTTGTCCGATCGCATTGCCGAGGTGCGCCGGCTGTATGTGGACACGCTGGCCAACTGGCCGGTCGGAGAGCTGCCCAAGGCGGGTCCGCACGCCCGCGGGAAGCCCGCGCCCAGCAAAGCCAGGCGCCCCAAGACGGCTGCGGCCAGAACGGCGGCCCAAAAGACGGCCCGGGTGCCGCCGAGGCCCACCCCGGTCAGCCACAACGCCGAGCCATCCCGCCCGAAAGGACGATCGTGACGAAACCGGCCCTCGACACCGGCACATTCACCACGAGCGAGGACACGTTGGTGCTGGCGGCCGTGTCATCCGCGGTAGAAGCCGAACTGCTCTCCGAATGGCTGCAGCAGCAGCGGGCTCGCCATCCCGGGGCCAAGATCGACGTGGTGCGGCTGCCGCACCACAATTCGCCGCCGGCGGCACTAAGTGCGCTCGTCGAGCAGCTCGACTCCGGCGAGGACCGCTCGATCGTGCCGGTCCGGGTGTTCTGGCTCCCCCCCGCCGGTAGGCGACGACTGAGCAAGTGGGTCGGGGTGCTTCCCGGCCAGGATCCCTACCACCCCAGCGAACGGCGGCAGCGCCGGATCCTGCGCGCCGACCCCCGCCGTGCCCGGGTGGTCGCCGGGGAGGCCGCCAAGGTGTCCGAACTTCGCCAGCAGTGGCGTGACACCACGGTCGGCGAGCATCCGCACGATTTCGCGCAGTTTGTCACCCGCCGCGCGATCCTGGCCATGGAACGCGTCGCCTACCGGCTGCTCGGCCCGGAGTACAAGTCGCCCCGATTGGTGAAGCCCGAGATGCTGGCGTCGGCCCGATTTCGTGCCGGACTGCAACAGATCCCGGGAGCAACGCTCGAGGAGGCCGGCAAAATCCTCGACGAGATGGCCACCGGATGGAGCCGGCTTTCGGTGGATCTGATTCCCGCGCTTGCCAAGTCACTGTTTTCTCGTGGTTTTGATCCCCAGATCGACTACGACCAGTATCAGGTGGCGGCCATGCGCGCGGCGCTGGAATCCCATCCCGCCGTCCTGCTGTGGTCGCATCGATCCAATCTGGACAGCGCCGTGCTCACGGTCGCGCTCGCCGAAAACGGCCTGCCCAAGACGCATGTGTTCGGCGGGATCAACATGGCCTTCGGCCTGATGGGGCCGCTGATGCGCCGCTCGGGCGTCATCTTCATCCGCCGCAGCATCGACGGCGACCCGCTGTATCGATATGTGCTCAAGGAATACGTCGGCTATCTCGTCGAGAAGCGGTTCAACCTCAGCTGGTCCATCGAAGGCACCCGCTCACGCACCGGGAAAATGTTGCCGCCCAAGCTCGGTCTACTGACTTACGTTGCCGATGCTTACCTGGAAGGCCGCACCGACGATATCTTGCTGCAGCCGGTCTCGATCAGCTTCGACCAGTTGCACGAGATCGCCGAGTACGCAGCCTACGCGCGCGGGGCCGAAAAGACGCCCGAGGGCGTGAGCTGGCTCTACAAATTCATCAAAGCCCAGGGTGAACGCAACTACGGCAAGATCTACGTCCGGTTCCCCGAAGCGGTTTCGATGCGCCACTACCTAGGGGCGCCGGGCGGTCGGATGGCTCACGATCAAGCGGCCAAACGCCTTGCCCTGCAGAAGATGTCGTTCGAGGTAGCGTGGCGTATCCTGCAGGCCACGCCGGTGAACGCGACCGGGCTGGTGTCTGCGCTGCTGCTGGCCACCCACGGGGTGGCGTTGACCCTCGGTCAGCTGCACCGCACCCTGCAGGATTCGCTGGACTACCTGGAGCGCAGGCAGATCCCGATGACCACCAGTGCATTGCGGCTACGCAAGCCCGAAGGTGTTCGGGCGGCCGTCGATGCGCTGTCGAACGGGCATCCGGTCACCAGGGTGGACGGCGGCCGGGAACCCGTGTGGCGCATTGCGCCCGAGGACGAGCACGCCGCGGCGTTCTACCGCAATTCGGTCATCCATGCCTTCCTGGAGACCTCGATCGTCGAGCTCGCGCTGGCGCATGCCCGCCACGCCGACGGGGACCGCCGGCAGGCCTTCTGGGCGCAGGCGATGCGGCTTCGTGACCTGCTGAAATTCGATTTCTACTTTGCCGACTCGGCAACGTTTAAGGCCAACATCGCCGCAGAGATGGCCTGGTTTGATGATTGGGAGTCTCGCCTCGCCGCCGGCGCCGACGAGATCGACGCGATGCTGTATGCGAAGCGGCCCCTGATATCGGATGCCATGCTGCGGGTGTTCTTCGAGGCGTACGAGATTGTCGCCGACGTGCTGCGTGGTGCCCCGGCGGAAATCAGCCAGAAGGACCTGACACGGCTGGCGCTCGGCGTCGGCGCCCAATACGTCGCGCAGGGCCGGGTCCGTAGCAGCGAGCCGGTCTCTACGCTGCTGTTCGCGACGGCGCGCCAGGTCGCCGCCGATCAGCGCCTGCTGGAGCCCGCGGCGGACCTCGCCGAGCGCCGCACCGCGTTTCGGCGGGAATTGCGGAGCATTGTGCGCGATTTCGACCATGTCGGCCAGATCGCGCGCCAGCAGTTCGTCGCCCGCGAAATCGAAGCCCGGCGCGCGCGACAGGCCGGATAGTTGTGGGCAACCGAACTCAACCGCGAGGCTTTGCCGGCGCGCCCATAGGCTAGCTTTATGACAGTCGCTTCGCCCACCGGCGAGCGTCGCGCGGTGGTGTGGCCGCTGCTGGGCGGCGTCGCCGTGCTCGCGGGCGGCACCGCGGCGGGGATCGGGTTGTTGTCGTGGGCGGATGCGCTGGCCGCCACTGGGCTACCCGATCCGGGCCTGGCGACCACGCTCGGGCTGCCATTCGTGCGGGCGGCCGGGGAGGTCGCCGCCATGGTCGCCGTCGGCTCGTTCCTGTTCGCGGCCTTTCTGGTGCCACCCCAAGCCAGCGGGGTGCTCGACGTCGCCGGGTACCGGGCGCTGCGCTGGGGCACGGTGGCGTCGGGAGCGTGGACCGTGTGCGCTGCGCTGCTGGTGCCGCTGACCATTTCGGATGTCTCGGGTCATCGGTTGGCGAACCACCTCAACCCGGCGACGGTCTGGTCGCTGGCCAGCCTGATCAACACCGCCGCCGCGTGGCGCTGGACGGCGTTGCTGGCCGCTGCGGTGACGTTGGCCAGCCTGCCGGTGTTGCGCTGGCCGTGGGTCCCACTGCTGCTGTTCGGGTCGTTGGCAACTCTGGTTCCCCTGGGGCTGACCGGCCACTCGTCGGCCGGCGGCTCGCATGACCTGGCCACCAACAGCCTGCTGATCCACCTTGTCGCGGCCAGCCTGTGGGCCGGCGGCCTGCTGGCCCTGCTGGCGCACGCGCTGCGTCACCGGGATCACGCCGACCTGGCCGCGCGGCGCTTCTCGGCGCTCGCCCTGTGGTGCTTTATCGCGATGGCGCTTAGCGGTGTGATCAACGCGCTGGTGCGGGTGCTGCCCTCCGATCTGCTGACCACCGCCTACGGGCGGTTGATCGTCATCAAGGCCGTCGCACTGGGCGTGCTCGGCGTGCTCGGCTGGCGTCAGCGCCGCACCGCGGTCGCCGTGCTGCAAGCGAACCCGCACGCGCGAGGGGCGCTGATCCGGCTGTCGCTGACGGAGGCGGTGGTCTTCGGCCTCACCATTGGGGTCGCCGTCGGGCTAAGCCGCACCCCGCCACCGCCACCGCCGATCGGGATTCCCACGATTCCCGAAGTGGCGATCGGCTACGACTTCGACGGACCGCCCACCGTGGTGCGGGTGCTCTTCGACTGGCGGTTCGACCTGATCTTCGGCACGGCGGCGCTCGGGTTGGCTGTCCTGTACCTGGCTGGGGTGCGCCGGCTGCGTCGCCGCGGCGACGCCTGGCCGGCCGGCAGGACGCTGGCCTGGCTGCTCGGATGTGTGCTGCTGCTGTTCGTCACCTCCTCGGGTATGGGCCGTTACCTGCCGGCGATGTTCAGCATGCATATGGCCGTGCACATGGCGCTGTCGATGCTGGTGCCGATCCTGCTGGTGCTGGGCGGTCCGGTCAGCCTGGCGCTGCGGGCGCTGCCGCCCGCCGGGCGGGGCGACGCGCCGGGCCCGCGGGAGTGGCTGCTGGCGGCCCTGCACAGCCGGCTCTCCCGCTTTTACACCCATCCGATCGTCGCGACCGTGCTGTTCGTCGCCGGGTTTTATGGGCTGTACCTCAGCGGGCTGTTCGACGCCGCGGCGGGCAGCCATTTAGGGCACGTCCTGATGAACGCGCACTTCCTGCTCAGCGGCTACCTGTTCTACTGGGTGGTGATCGGCGTGGACCCCACGCCGCGGCTGATCCCACCGCTGGCCAAGGTGGCCGTGGTGTTCGCCTCGCTGCCGCTGCACGCATTCTTCGGGGTGGTGATGATGGGCACGCAGCGGGTCCTGGGCGAAAGCTTCTACCGGTCGCTGCAGTTGAGCTGGCACACCGACCTGCTGGGCGATCAGCGACTCGGCGGTGGAATCGCATGGGCGGCAGGGGAAGTGCCCTTGGTTATCGTCATGATCGCGCTGCTGGTGCAGTGGTCGCGCAGCGATCAGCGGATGGCGCGGCGGTTGGACCGCGCCGCCACGCGTGACGACGACGCCGAACTGGCGGCCTACAACGCGATGCTGGCCGAATTGGCGCGCCGCGACACCTCCGGGCGGCGCTGATCGGCGTCTCGCTCACAGTCATGGTTTTCTCCACAACTTTCTCCGCAGGGGTGCCAAACACCGGCCGCGGCGGGCGCCGGGTGTCGGTGACGGGCTGGTCAATGGACCCGTCACGGGCGGCGAGGCGGTAGCGCGGCGTCGCCAACTGCGAAACGGAAGGACTCAACGATGTTCGAGACGCCCCTGGCCGTGGTGGGCACCATCGTCACCGACCCGAAGCGCCGGATGGTCGGCGGACAGGAGGTCATGAAGTTCCGGGTGGCCAGCAATTCCCGCCGCCGCGGCGCTGATGGCAATTGGGAGCCGGGTAATTCGCTGTTCATCACCGTCAACTGCTGGGGCCGACTGGTCACCGGCGTCGGCGCAGCGCTGGGAAAGGGCTCGCCGGTGATCGTGCTCGGCAGCGTGTACACCAGCGAGTACCAAGACCGTGACGGTGTGCGGCGGTCCGCCGTGGAGATGCGGGCCAGCGCGGTCGGGCCGGACGTGTCCCGAGCGATCGTGCGGGTCGAAAAGCTCGGGCACTCCGCTACCGGGACAGCCCCAGGCGGTGACGCGACAACCCCCGCGGAGGCCGGCTCCGAGCCGGCCGCCGGTGAGGGTGATCCGCCGGCGCCCGCGGTAGCGGACGGCGCGAGGCCACCGGCCGGCCCGGGGCCGGCGAGCGCGGCGTGACCGGGACGAACCCCGGCAAGGCTCCCACACACTGCACGGCCGTCAGACACGGCGACCGGGCCGCGGGTTATTCACCGCCCTTCTTGCCATCATTGCCATCGCCCTTCTTGCGCACAGCATCGATCCGGCTGGCGAGCAGTGCCGTCCACTCCGCGATGTATTGCTCGTCGGGTATGTCTGCTTGCGGCATGCGAAACAGATCACCGGCTACCCGTTTGCCGTGGAGTGCGTTGACGCCGATGGCAGCGATGATCCGGGCGTCCTGCTGGCCAATGCTCGGGACCCAGCCCCTTATCCAATCGGCCAGTTCGGCGTAAAGGCCGTCGAACAGCGCAGCGTAAGCGTCGATGAGTCGTGCCGACCGATCCGAGGGAATTCGGGAGGCGATCTTCAGCAGCTGGGATTCTTCATCGAGCACGCTCAGCACATACCGGCCCAGCATGGTGAGCTCGCTGCGCAGGTCGCCCAGCCCGGCGAACAACGCGCGGATATCGTGCATGGCACGGCGGCGGTCCAGTTGCCGGTCGATGCCGGCTTCTAGGAGCTCCTGCTTCGACTTGAAGTGGTGGTATAGGGCACCCGAGCCCGGTGCCAGCCCTGCCGCGGCCTCGATCTCCGCGACGCTGGTCGCCTGGTATCCCCGCTCGCTGAAGAGTCGCATTGCCTCGGTGACCAGGCGTTCTCGGGTTGACGCCGCTTGCATTGACCTCCCCAAAGTATCCACTTAGCATGAACAACTGAATACTTTAACGGCTATGTCGAGGTGCCGCTAGGAGGTCGCCGTGGCGGGCAGGCAGGATCCGGTGCCTCGTGGTCGAGTCCGCCGCACCATGCCGCTGGCCGGGTTCACCGCGCGTGCCGTGGGCGGGCGGATGGTGGCCGCCCTGCGAGAGAGGACCGGCGAGACCGGCGCTGTACAACGCTTCCACGAACGCACCGCCGAGCGATACACCGAGCTACTCGGTCACTCCAAAGGCGTGCTCATGAAGGCCGCCCAGGTGTTGTCCATGCTGGACGCCAGTTCAATTGGTAACGGCGGCTATTCGCCCTACCAGAAAGCTCTGTCTCGGCTGCAGGCCGATGCGCCGCCCATGGATCGGGCCTTAGCGGAGGAACTAGTGCACGCCGATCTTGGCCGGCCCGTCGACGAGGTCTTCGCCGAGTTCACCGCCGAGCCGATGGCGGCCGCCTCCATCGGCCAGGTCCACCGTGCGGTGCTGCACGACGGCCGCGAGGTAGCGGTCAAGATTCAGTACCCCGGTGTGGCAGAGGCGATCCGCGACGATCTGGCTAACGCCGAACTGCTGGCGACCTTCGTCCGGTTCGCCGCATCCGCGTCAGGTACCGGGATGCAGCCGGATCTACGACAGATGACCCGGGAGATCGCCGCGCGCATCACCGAGGAAATCGATTACCGCCATGAGGCCGCCAACATCACCGCGTTCAGCGAGCTCTACCGCGGCCACCCGTTTATCCGGGTACCAGAGGTCGTTCGTGAAGCCTCCGGTGATCGGGTGCTGACCATGACCTATCTCGACGGAATGGACTGGGCCGCGGCGCAACATGCCGACCAAGACCTGAAGAACACCTGGGTAGAGGTGATCGGGCGGTTTGTCGGGGGTTCTTACCGGCACGCGAACCTGTTCAACGCCGATCCCCATCCGGGGAATTACCGGTTCGGTTCGGACGGGAGCGTCGGATTCGTCGACTTCGGCTGTGTCAAGGTGCTGCCTGAGCGCGCGCGCCGCAGGTTCGTCGGGATGGTTCGCGCAGCCATCGACGGACGCAAGCGCGACCTGCACGATCTGATGGCCGAGTTAGGTTACTTCGCAGGAGGTTTCACACTGTCCGTGGACGAGGCATACCGGTGGATGGCTGAGCTGCTCTATGAGGTGCTCGCGCCCCAGCCGGTCACCTTTACCCGGGACACCTCACAACGTGCCATCCGCGCCCTGATCGATATCCGTCCGCCCGATCACCCGCTTCGCCGCCTGTCGGCGCCTGATGACTTGGTCTTCTTCCCCCGGCTCAACCTCATCCTGAACCCGATATGCGCAATCTTAGGAGCGACGGTCTACATACGGTCGAGCATTGACGACCTGGACGGAGTCGCTAAGCCGATCACGCCATTGGGCAAGCAGCACGACGCCTGGGTCCGTGCCCGTGGCCTGCCGTACGGATTGGAGCCCCATGATCACCCGTAGCACCACAGCACCACGCCTGCCGTGGGACGCAGCCGATCCCTATCCGTTCTACGAGCGCCGCCGCCGCGACGGCAACGTGGTGTGGGATGAAACCGCCCAAGCCTGGCTCGTTCTCGGCTACGACGCCGCGCGCCAAGTACTCGGCGGATCGGGGTGGAGCAGTGACCCGCTGGCCAACCCCAATGCCCGGGCGGCGTTTGATGCGCTCGGTTCAGATCTGGTCGAGCGGTCCATGCTGTTCGCCGACGGAGCCGGCCATACCCGGTTGCGCGGATCGGTGCGCGACGTGTTCACCAGCTCCTTTCTCACCGGCCTTACTGCCGGCGTCGAAGCCATCTCCGCGTCCGTCACCGAGCACCCCACGACAGGCAAGGTGTTCGACTTTATGGCCGACATCGCCCAGCCGCTGCCGATCGCGGTTGTCGGGGAATGGCTGGGCCTGGACGCCGAAGCCTCAAAACTCGTTCGCGAGCAATCACCCGCGATCATTCGGATGCTGGGTGCGCTCGCCGACCCTGAGGAGATCAAAGCCGGCGCTGCAGCCTCGGCGACACTCGTGACCGAGTTTCTTCCCGTGGCCGCCGAGCGCCGCCGCCGCCCTGGTGATGACCTCCTCAGCTTCATCGCCTCGGACCCGGACCTGCGTCTCGATGAGGTCGTCATCACCGCCATCCTGATTGCCGTCGCCGGCCATGAAACGACGGCAAATCTACTGGGCGCCGCCATGATCCGGCTGTTAGAGGCTGATGCTGACGGCATCCGCCTCGTTGACGCTCTCGATCCGGCCGACCCGTCGCTCATCGACGAACTGCTCCGGCTCGATGGCCCGGTACAGGCCACGGCGCGCAGCGCGACCGACGAGCAAGTAATTGGCGGTACCGAAATAGCCTGCGGTGAACACGCTGTCGTTGTCATCGCCGCTGCCAACCGTGATCCAGGTATTTTCGATGAGCCTAACCAGTTCCAGCCGAGCCGGACGGGACCGGCACCGCTGGCATTCGGATACGGTGCGCATTACTGTCTCGGTGCGGCTCTGGCGCGACTGGAAACTACGGTGGCGCTGCGCCAGATCCTGGCCCGCGATCCCGTCTTGGCCGGGCCGGCGACGTGGCGCGACACCCCGGCAATCCGCGGTCCGCTGTACTTGCCGATGATCTTCCGCCAGCCGTAACGGCCTGCACCGCAGCCGCGAGGCCATGCGCCGGGGAGCCGGCGGTGACGGGCGTCTTGTCGTCGGGAGACCACGTCGGCAATGCACCAATCGGCGACAGCTCGTGGTGACGCCCAGCTCAAAACCCAAAACGCGGACACGCTGCCTGCCGGCACACCCACACGCCGCGAAGCCGCCGGACAGGACAACCGAGTCGCGGTGTGCGGTTGCGTCGCGCCTAGGATGGTCCGGGGCAATCGTGCAGACCAGAGCAATCGTGCAGACCAGAGCAATCGTGCAGACCAGAGAGGTAACACTGCGGCATGGCTGAGTTCATCTACACGATGAAGAAAGTCCGCAAGGCGTACGGCGAGAAGGTGATCCTCGACGATGTCACGCTGAGCTTCTACGCGGGCGCCAAGATCGGCGTCGTCGGCCCTAACGGCGCCGGCAAATCGAGCCTGCTGCGGATCATGGGCGGCCTGGACACGCCTAACAACGGTGAGGCTTTCCCGGCTCCGGGCGCCACCGTCGGGATTCTCTTGCAAGAGCCGCCGCTGAATGAGGCGAAGACCGTTCGCGGCAACGTCGAGGAGGGTGTGGGCGATATCAAGGCTAAGCTTGACCGCTTCAACGAGATCGCCGAGCTGATGGCCACCGAGTATTCCGACGACCTGATGGCAGAGATGGGCCGGTTGCAGGAGGAGTTGGACCACGCCGACGCGTGGGATCTGGACTCGCAGCTCGAGCAGGCGATGGACGCGCTGCGCTGCCCGCCGCCTGACGACCCGGTCAGCCAACTCTCCGGCGGCGAGCGCCGCCGGGTGGCGCTGTGCAGGCTACTGCTGTCCAAACCTGACCTGCTCTTGCTCGACGAGCCGACCAACCACCTGGACGCCGAAAGCGTGAAGTGGCTCGAACAGCACCTGGCCGCCTACAAAGGGGCGATCCTGGCGGTGACACACGACCGCTACTTCCTCGACAACGTCGCCGAATGGATCCTGGAGCTCGATCGCGGCCACGCGTATCCCTACCAGGGCAACTACTCCACCTACCTGGAGAAAAAGGCCGAGCGGCTCGCGGTGCAGGGCCGCAAGGACGCCAAGTTGCAGAAGCGGCTGCAGGAAGAGCTGGCCTGGATCCGTTCCGGAGCAAAGGCGCGGCAGGCCAAGGGCAAGGCAAGGCTGCAGCGCTATGAGGAAATGGCCGCCCTGGCAGAGAAGTCCCGCAAGCTGGATTTCGAGGAGATCCAGATCCCGGCCGGGCCCCGCTTGGGCAACGTCGTCGTCGAAGTCGAGCACCTCGACAAGGGTTACGACGGCCGCCCCTTGATCAAGGACCTCTCCTTTAGCCTGCCCCGCAACGGCATCGTGGGTGTCATCGGTCCCAACGGGGTCGGGAAGACCACCCTGTTCAAGATCATCGTGGGGCTTGAGCAACCCGACAGCGGCACCGTGCGGGTCGGCGAAACCGTCAAGATCAGCTACGTCGACCAGGACCGCGCCGGCATCGACCCCACCAAGACGGTGTGGGAAGTGGTGTCCGGCGGGTTGGACCACATCGAGGTGGGACGCACCGAGATCCCGTCGCGCGCCTACGTGGCGGCGTTCGGTTTTAAGGGGTCTGACCAGCAGAAACCCGCGGGTCTGCTCTCCGGCGGTGAACGCAACCGCCTTAACCTCGCGCTCACCCTCAAGCAGGGCGGGAACCTGATCCTGCTCGACGAGCCGACGAACGACCTTGATGTCGAGACCCTGGGCTCCCTGGAGAATGCGCTGGTCAACTTCCCCGGCTGCGCAGTGGTCACCTCGCACGATCGGTGGTTTCTCGACCGGATCTGCACGCACATCCTGGCGTGGGAGGGTGACGAGGACAACGAGGCCAAATGGTTCTGGTTCGAAGGCAACTTCGACGCGTACGAGGAAAACAAGGTGGCGCGGCTCGGTGCTGAAGCGGCCCGTCCGCACCGGGTGACCCACCGCAAGCTCACCCGCGACTAATGTCTGCGGTGCCGGCGCTGGTGCTAGCGCTGAGTCAGGAGCAGGCTGCATGACGGTGGATCCGGGGGCCGGGGCGGATTGCCCGGCTGCTGCACAGCCAGCGTCGCCGCCGGGCCGGAGCGGCCTTAAGGCAGCGGTTGAGTGGACCGCGCTCACCCGCACCGAAGACATTCCGGGATGGGTGTCCCAGGCCTACCGCGATGCCTATTGCGGTTCGCGCCGCGACGAGTCCGAGCGGCCGCCCCCCGAGCCCGGCCAGTCGGTACCTACCGCGCCCGTGGCGCCGGCCCTGCTGCGCGCGCACTACCGCTTGGCCCAACACCGGCCCGCCGGGGAGAGCCGGGTGGCGGTCTACCCGGCCGACGACCCGGGCGGCTTTGGACCCGCGCTGCAGGTCGTCACCGACCACGGCGACATGCTCATGGACGCGGTGACGGTGCTGCTGCACCGGGTTGGGGTCGCCTACACGGGCATCATGAACCCGGTGTTCGGCGTCCGCCGCAGCCCTGACGGAGAATTGCTCGGCGTCCAGCCGACGGCCGGCGGCGCAGCGGGAACGGTTGCGGAGGCCTGGATCCACGTCCAGCTCTCCCCGGACGTCGACCGCGATGCCCTCGCGCAGGTCGAACGCCTACTGCCCGGCGTTCTCGCCGACGTCCAGCGGGTCGCCGCGGACTCGGCGGCGATGATCAGCACCGTCAAGGAATTGACCGGAGATCTCGAAACCGATCCGGACGGTCGCTACGCCGGCCCCGACCGCCTGGAGGTGGCCGCGCTGTTGCGCTGGCTGGCCGACGGGCATTTCCTGCTGCTGGGCTACCAGCGCTGCCCGGTGCGCGACGGACGGGTCTCGGGTGCGGAGGCCACCACCAGCCTCGGCGTGCTGCGGAGCCGCAAAGCGTCCCGCCCCCGGCTGACCGATGACACCAGGCTGCTGGGGCTGGCGCAGACCACCGCGTCCAGCTACTTGCGCTTCGGGGCATACCCCTATGTCGTCGCGGTCCGCGAAATCGCCGACGGCGGCGTCTTCGAGCACCGCCTCATCGGGCTTTTCACCGTCGCCGCGGTCAACGCCGACGTTCTGGAAATCCCGATAATCTCGCGCCGGGTTCGTGAGGCGCTCGCATTAGCCGACCCCGGCCACCCGGCGCAGCTGCTGCTTGACGTCATCCAGACCGTGCCCCGCTCGGAGCTTTTCGCGCTGGGCGCGCAGCAGCTGCTGGAGATGGCGAAGGCTGTGGTGGATCTGGGATCGCAGCGGCGCACACTGTTATTTCTGCGAGCCGACAAGCTCGAGCACTTCGTCTCGTGCCTGGTGTATTTGCCCCGTGATCGCTACACCACGGCCGTTCGCTTGCAGATCGAAGAGATCCTGGTGCGCGAGTTCGGGGGGGTCAGCCTGGAATTCACCGCTCGCGTCACCGAATCACCCTGGGCACTGCTGCATTTCATGGTCCAGCTGCCGGAAGGTTCGGGGCCGGTCGACACCTCGGAAGCCAACCGGATCCGTATCCAGGCGTTACTGACCGAAGCCACCCGAACCTGGTCGGACCGGCTGATCGGGGCGGCCGGCGCCGCCATCGGCCAGCTCGTGGCCGAGCACTATGCGGCGGCCTTCTCCGAG
Source organism: Mycobacterium sp. SM1 (assembly GCF_018361265.1). Classification (GTDB taxonomy): domain Bacteria; phylum Actinomycetota; class Actinomycetes; order Mycobacteriales; family Mycobacteriaceae; genus Mycobacterium. The sequence continues at coordinate 477,973 of NZ_JAFLNH010000001.1, read as the reverse complement.
GCCTACAAGCAGGCCGTCACCCCGGCCGATGCCATCGACGACATCGCCATCATCCAAGAGCTCGGCCATGATTCGGTGAAGTTGGTGTTATCCGACCACGACTATGGTGAGACCGCCCGACTGACCTGGTACCTGGGCGGGCAAACGGCCTCGCTGAGCCAGCTGCTCCCGATGCTGCAGTCCATGGGTGTAGTGGTATTGGAAGAGCGGCCGTTCAGCGTGACCCGGCCCGACGGATTGCCGGTGTGGATCTACCAGTTCAAGATCACGCCACAGGCCGGCGTTCCGCTGGCGCCCCCGGGGCCGGAGCGGGAAGCGACCGCAGGCCGTTTCGCCGACGCGGTCACCGCGATCTGGGAGGGCCGCATCGAAGTCGACCGGTTCAACGAGCTGGTGCTGCGCGCCGATTTAACTTGGCAGCAGGTGATGCTGCTGCGCGCCTACGCGAAATATCTGCGGCAGGCCGGTTTCCCCTACAGCCAGTCGCATATCGAGTCGATTCTTAATGAAAACCCGCGTACCGCACGGTCACTGGTGGCCTTGTTCGAGGCACTGTTCGACCCGGACCGTTCGGCTTCGCCGAAGCGGCGCAACGCGCAAGCGGCTGCTGCGGCGGTGGCCGCGGACATCGACGCGCTGGTGAGTTTGGACACCGACCGGGTGCTACGCGCATTCGCTTCGCTGATTCAGGCCACCCTGAGAACGAATTACTTTGTGACACGGGAGAATTCGGCTCGTGCACAGAATGTGCTGGCACTGAAGCTCAACGCGCAGCTAATCGATGAGCTCCCCCTGCCGCGCCCCAAGTTCGAGATTTTCGTCTACTCGCCGCGGGTCGAAGGCGTGCACCTGCGATTCGGCCGGGTGGCGCGCGGTGGCCTGCGCTGGTCGGACCGCCGGGAAGACTACCGTACCGAAATCCTCGGCCTGGCCAAGGCCCAAGAGGTTAAAAACGCCGTCATCGTGCCGGTCGGCGCGAAAGGCGGGTTCATCGTCAAACGGCCGCCACCGCCCACCGATGACCCGGCGGCCGACCGCGAGGCCGTTCGCAACGAAGGCGTCGCCTGCTATCGGTTGTTCATCTCTGGGCTGCTGGATGTCACCGACAACGTCGACCATGCCACCGGGAAGGTCAGCGCCCCACCCGAGGTGGTGCGCCGCGACGGCGATGACGCCTACCTGGTGGTGGCCGCCGACAAGGGCACCGCCACGTTCTCCGACATCGCCAACGACGTCGCCAAATCCTACGGATTCTGGCTGGGTGACGCCTTCGCCTCCGGCGGGTCGGTGGGTTATGACCACAAGGCGATGGGTATCACCGCACGAGGCGCCTGGGAGGCGGTCAAACGGCACTTCCGGGAAATGGGTGTCGACCCCCAGCGCGAGGATTTCACCGTCGTCGGCATCGGCGACATGAGCGGCGATGTGTTCGGCAACGGCATGCTGCTTTCCAACCACATCCGGCTGCTCGCCGCGTTCGATCATCGGCACATTTTCCTCGACCCCAATCCCGATCCCGCGGTCTCCTGGCAGGAACGCAAACGGATGTTCGGACTACCCCGCTCCAGCTGGGAGGACTACGACAAGTCGTTGATCAGCGACGGTGGCGGGGTGTACAGCCGCGAGCACAAGGCGATCCCGATCAGCGCGCAGGTGCGGGCCGCCCTCGGCATCAAGGACCAGGTCAGCGAGATGACCCCGCCAAACCTGATTCGGGCGATCCTGCAGGCGCCGGTGGATCTGCTCTACAACGGCGGCATCGGCACCTACATCAAGGCGGAAACCGAGTCCGACGCCGACGTCGGCGACCGGGCCAACGATACCGTGCGGGTCAACGCAAATCAGGTGCGCGCCAAGGTGATCGTTGAAGGCGGCAACCTGGGTGTGACGGCGCTGGGCCGGGTCGAGTTCGACCTGTGCGGAGGCCGGATCAACACCGATGCGCTGGACAACTCCGCCGGCGTGGACTGCTCCGACCACGAGGTCAACATCAAAATCCTGATCGACTCGCTGATCACCGCGGGCAAGATCCGGCCCGAGGACCGAGCCCCGCTGCTGGAGTCGATGACCGACGAGGTCGCCGAGCTGGTGCTGGCCGACAATGCCGATCAGAATGATGTGCTGGGCGTCAGCCGGGCCAACGCGAAGAGTCTGCTGCCCGTCCACGAGCGCCAGATCAAGGAGTTGGTGGCCGAGCGCGGGCTCAACCGCCAACTCGAGGGCCTGCCGTCGGACAAGGAGATTCGCCGCCGAGCCGAGGCCGGGATCGGCCTCACCTCGCCCGAGCTGGCCACGCTGATGGCCCACGTCAAGTTGGCGCTCAAGGACCAGCTGCTGGCCACCGACTTACCGGATCAGGATGTTTTCGCGTCGCGGTTGCCCCGGTATTTTCCCTCGCCGCTGCGAGAGCGTTTCGGTCCGGAGATCCGCTCGCATCAGCTGCGCCGCGAAATCGTCACCACCATGCTGGTCAACGATCTGGTGAACACCTGCGGCATCACCTACGCCTTTCGGATCGCCGAAGACGTCGGGGTCAAGCCGGTTGACGCCGTGCGCACCTATGTTGCCACCGACGCGATTTTCGGGGTGGGGGAGCTGTGGCGGCGCATCCGAGCGGTCGACATGCCGGTCGCGGTCTCCGACCGGATGACGCTGGATACCCGACGGCTGATCGACCGGGCCGGCCGCTGGTTGCTCAACTACCGTCCGCAGCCCCTGGCGGTCGGTGCCGAGATCAACCGATTCGCGGGCAAGGTCAAAGCGTTGACTCCGCGCATGTCGCAGTGGTTGCGGGGTGACGACAAGGCGATCGTCGAAAAGGAGGCACGCGAATTCACCAGGCAAGGCGCTCCGGAGGATCTGGCATATCTGGTCGCCGTCGGGCTCTACCGCTACAGTTTGCTCGATATCATCGACATCGGTGATATCGCCGATATCGACGCCGCCGAGGTCGCCGATACCTATTTCGCGCTGATGGACCACCTGGGAGCCGACGGGCTGTTGACCGCGGTGTCGGAGCTGCCTCGCGATGACCGTTGGCATTCGCTGGCGCGCTTGGCACTTCGCGACGATATCTATGCCTCGCTGCGGTCGCTGTGTTTCGACGTGCTCGCCGTGGGGGAGCCGGATGAGAGCGGCGAAGAAAAAATCGCGGAGTGGGAGCACATCAACGCCTCCCGGGTGGAGCGGGCACGGCGCACGCTCACCGAGATCTACGAAAGTGGTCAGAAAGACCTGGCGACATTATCGGTCGCTGCGCGACAGATCCGCCGTATGACGCGCACCAGCGGGCGAGGGCCCGCGGCGTGAGCGCTGTCATCTCGTGTGTCGGCGGGCGAGGGTCGTCCTTGTGAGCACGTGGGCTCGTCGCACCCGTCCCGGTGCGCTGGTCGGACGTCGACATGTATCAGCACATCAATCACGCGACGATGGCCACGATCCTCAAAGAGGCCCGCGTCCCGTTTCTGCGGGAACCCTTCGGCGCCGATATCACTACCATCGGCAACTGATTGCCAATGTGCGAGTCACCTACAAAGATCAACTGCGGCTAGCCGATTCGAAGCTGCAAGTGGCCATATAGGTGAAACGGTTGGTGCTGGGCTATCAGGTGCGCTCGGTCAACGCCGAGCCTTCGTCGAAGCATCGCCGAAACCCAGCTGGCCGATCAGCTAGCCGAAGAGCACAGCAGTTCTCATGGCCCGCCGGTGTCGCTGCTGGATCAGGCAGTGGTCGGGGTCACCTCCGCACGGCTCGTGATTGATGGCGACCTCATCGTGTCGGCGTCACAACCATAATCACTGACTCGACCAGGGCGGAGCTTGTCAGAGGACTTCGCCAGTGAATCGGTGGGGTTGGCTTTACCGTCATGGTGATGGCCGGTCATGTTGCGGCATTCCCCGTAAATGTTGATGCGTTCCTTGCCGGGATTGTCTGCCAGCGGGGAAATTTCGGTGGTTATGCCGCCTTTGTCCAACCTTATCGCGCCGAACTGGCCGCGTATTGGCGCTCCAGCCAACTGCCTTCATCGCTGACGCGATTTTCTGAAAATAGGCATCGCTATTGGTGTCCGCCGGTAGGTCGAACACCAGTTGCAGTGACCCCATAGAGGGTGGGTCGCCCTTGGAGTTGCGTCCAGGGAGGTGGTGTACGACCCGCTGATTAGCGGGTGTGTCGCAGCCCAGTAGAGGGCGGTCATCGCGTGATCCTTCGAAACGACGGATCAAGTCACCCGAAGGAGAACAACGCGATGACCAACCACCACCCTATCGATGTTGAGAAGCTGTTGGAGGAGCAACTCGCCACGGCGAGCCCGGATTTGCTGCGGGCGCTGTTGTCGACGTTTATTCAGGCCCTGATGGGCGCGGAGGCCGACGCGGTGTGCAGCGCTGGCTATGGGCAACGTAGTCCGGGTCGCACCAATCGGCGCAACGGGTATCGGCCTCGGGATTTCGATACCCGCGTCGGCACGATCAAGCTGGCAATTCCCAAGTTGCGCCGGGGGAGCTATTTCCCGGACTGGCTGCTGGAGCGGCGCAAGCGGGCCGAGCGGGCGCTGACCAGTGTGGTGGCGACCTGCTATCTGCTCGGTGTGTCCACCCGGCGCATGGAGCGCCTCGTCGAATCCCTCGGCGTGACAAGCCTTTCTAAATCGCAGGTCTCGGTCATGGCTGCCGAGCTCGATGAGGCGGTGGAGGCGTTTCGCACCCGCCCACTGGATGCCGGCCCCTACACGTTTGTGGCCGCGGACGCCCTGGTGCTCAAGGTGCGCGAGGGCGGGCGGGTGGTCGGGGTGCACACCCTGATCGCCACCGGCGTCAACGCCGAGGGCTACCGCGAAATCCTGGGCGTGCAGGTCACCTCCGCCGAGGATGCAGCGGGCTGGTTGGCGTTCTTCCGCGACCTGGTGGCTCGCGGGCTGTCCGGGGTGGCCCTGGTCACCAGTGACGCCCATCCCGGGCTGGTCGAGGCCATTGGCGCCACCTTGCCCGGAGCGGCCTGGCAGCGCTGCCGCACCCATTACGCGGTCAACCTGATGACCGTCACCCCGAAATCGTCCTGGCCGTGGGTGCGCACCCTGCTGCACTCGATCTTCGACCAGCCTGACGCGGAATCTGTTGCAGCTCAGTATGATCGAGTACTCGACGCGCTGAGTGGCAAGCTGCCGAAAGTGGCTGAGCACCTTGATGCCGCCCGCGCCGAGCTGCTGGCGTTCACCGCCTTCCCCAAACAGATCTGGCGCCAGATTTGGTCGAATAATCCCCAGGAGCGGCTCAACAAAGAGATCCGGCGCCGAACCGACGTGGTGGGCATCTTCCCCGATCGCAGTGCGATCATCCGCCTCGTCGGCGCGGTGTTAGCTGAACAGCACGACGAATGGATCGAAGGCCGCCGCTACCTTGGCCTCGACGTGCTCACCCGATCCCGCGCAGTGCTGGCCACCACCGACCAACCGGTCGATGACCAGTCCGGCACCACCACGCCGGCATTGATGGCCTAAACTCCCACCCGAAGGGTCACGCATCGAGCGAACTCATACACCACCACTCCGGACTTGGCCCGCCTTGGTCGTTGCATGAGTCGAACGCGAATCCGGCGGCAACGCCTTGCAGGTGGGCTGTAGCGACGGCGACGCCGCAATCAGCGCCAGAAAATGGGGCCCTCCTGACGTATCCGTGGGTGGGTGGGGCCGATTCGGGGCCGTGATCTGATGGTTGAATTCGTTTGTGCTCGCTTCCGCGATAGTTGCCTGTAGCGCTGCCCGGGTGGGAGGTGTCCATGTGGAGCCCCCGAGCGCAGCGAGGCGGAACGACATGGACACCGACGAGCGGGTAGCGCAGAATCGGCGACGTCTGAGAGGGGAAACCCGAGGGGTGCCCTGGTGGAGGGGTGTTAGCCGCGGCCGGGCAGGGTGGGGCGGTGCCCGCCGAGGGCGAGCATGGCCAGGGCGATCAGCGCGGCGGGGTTGTGGAATCCGAATGCGATGCGGGTGAGCAGGCGGATCTTGGTGTTGGTGGATTCGATCAATCCTTGGGACAGGCCGTGGTCGAGGGCGGCGTCGATGGCCTCGCGGTGGCGTTTGATGCGGCCGGCCAGCTCGACGAAGACCGGGATGCGGCAGCGCCGCGCCCAGTAGATCCACTTGTCGAGGGCGTCTTTGCCGTCCTGGCCTTTGACCGAAAACACATGCCGCAGGCCCTCTTTGAGCAGGTACGCGCGGTAGAGCCGGGTGTCGGTCTTGGCGATCCAGGCCAGCTTGGCGCTCTGGCGTTCGGTGAGGTCCTCGGGGTTTTTCCACAGCGCATAGCGGGCGGCTTTGAGCCGCCGTGCCCGTTCATGACCCGGCCGCGGCGCGGTGTTCCTGCCGGGGCGACCACGGCCCCATTTGGGCTCGCCGCGCGCGATCGCTCGCGCGTCGTTCCAGGCCCGGCGCCGCTCGGCATCCAGCGCCTCGGCGGCCCAGGCCAGCACATGAAACGGATCTGCGCAGCGGATCGCGCCCGGGCAGCGCTCGGCGACCACATCGGCAATCCAGTCCGCCGCATCGGCGGACACATGGGTGATCAGCGCGCACCGCTGGGCGCCCAGAGCGTCGAAAAACCGCCGCAGCGTCTTGGTGTCGCGGCCCGGGGCGGCCCACACCAGCCGGCCGCTGTCGTGGTCAACCACCACCGTGAGGTACTTGTGGTGACGCTTATAGGAGATCTCATCGATGCCGATCCGACGCAGACCCGCAAACCGGTCGATCCTCTTCTCCGTGTCGGCCCACACCCTCGCCACGATCGCCCCTACGGTGCGCCAGGCGACCCGCATCAACTCGCACACCGCGGTTTTCGAGCACGCCACCGCCAGCCAGGCCACCGTGTCATCAAAGGCCAAAGTGTGCCCGGCATGGTGGCGCGCCCATGGCACCGCCACCACCGTAGGCCCATGGGCGGGGCAGTTCACCCGCGGCGCATCGGCCTCCAGCACCACCTGCATCGTGCCCCAATCCAGGCCCCGCCACCGGCGCCGACCCTCACCCCGGTCATACCAGGGCGCCCTGCGACCGCAGCGGCCACAACGGCGCGAAACACCACTTCGCGGCCGCACCCGCGCCACCACCAGCGTGTCGCCGTCGGCGTCTTCCTGCCCGAACTCCTCGAACTCGATGTCTTCGATCACGGTGCGCTGGTCGACACCCAGCAGCGCACGCCATAGCCTCACATTGCGCACGTCGTTGTTGGCTCCTTTGGTTCCTGACCTTTCACAAGCCAGAAACCTTAAGCCACAACGACGTGCGCCCCTTACATCAACAACCGGCCCACGGAAGCGTCAGAAGAGCCGAAAATGGGCGACCTTTACGCTGAAATCGGCCGTAGCCGTTAATGGTTGCCAACGATGGAAGCAGGCATGCGGCCCCACTCCGGGTCAATGGCAGTCGGCGCGCAGGGTATCGCGACATCGATATGTGATATCGCACCCGCCCTAGCTCCGGAATGTTGACGTGGTCAGGAGTGACCAAATGTGGTTGCAGGCGGTGTGCGGCAAGCAGATGATCGCCGGCTAGTCTTTCGCTGTGCCCGGAGGCGATATCGCGCATGGCTGCTAGCGATTCGCTACGTGGATGATAGTAGTGCGAGTGATCGGCTCCGTGGATCCCATCTGAGCCGGGCACCTCGGCGCGGAAGCGGATGGAACCAAACTGATCGCTTGCAGGGTCGGTGCCCAATCTCGCCAATGACCCGATGGGGTGACCCAAAGCATCGTTAACCCAACTGGGCAAGTGGCCGGATTCGTCGATCCAGCTGACGGGGTCGGTGGAGGCGTCGCCGACATACACGTGGCCGCCGTCAAGATGGAAGTCAGCGGCGTTGCGCGCCAAGTCGGTTCCTGGGCAACCCAACAGCACCAGCGCGCCCTGCAGCGTGCCCGAATAGGAGTTGCGGCTATGATCTAGCTGAGCCAGCACAAGCTTGGGTGACGTAAACGGCTTCCTCGCAAAGGGTATCGTGATCTTCGTCGTCGGCGAGCGCTTCACCAATCTCGGCATCGACCACTTCGAGGTCGTGATCGAGAGCCGAGATGCACCGGTCGGCGGATTTCTGCGTCTCGGTGAGGGCGGCTCATAGCCCAGCGCAAGGTGATCGCTCGTTTGCTGTCAGCGACGGGCATTCTTATCCTTCATCGGGGTCGTGCCACGGCTGGGCACAATGCTGGGGTGGGTCCCGACAGAAGCGCGGCAACGAGTTTCCTCAGGGGCCGTCGTTCTCAGAACCGCCCCGGAGCCGGCGAAGTCCCCGAACATCCCTGAACCGGCGAGGTCCGCGCCAGCCGATTAGCACTGTCGTCGGCGTGCAAGCCCGCGTGGCGCGAGCCATCGGCACCCAGCGTGCAATCCGGTATCGACGAACATCGCAACCCCTTCCTGAGCTGTCGATAACGGCTACTACGGCTCCCGCGCCGGTCAATTCACCTTTTGCTACCCCAGAGGACGCGCTACGTTCTCACACCAGCCAGGCCGCGGCATTCGACGGCAACCGACCACCAACCAACGACGCGCTGGACAAAATCAGCCGCCCGTCCGGCAGCGTCAGCGAACGTGTTCCGGCGTTGAGCACGCAGATCAGCCCGCCGCGCCGAAACATCAGCGCGCCGCGAGGCCCGGCCAGCCACTCGAGCTCAGCGCTCGCTAATTCAGGACGCTCCCTGCGTAATTCGAGTGCCCTGCGGAATAACGACAGCGTCGAGCCGGCATTGGTGAGCTGTTTTTCGACGGTCAGCGCCGCCCAGTGCGGGGGCATCGGCAGCCAGGTGTTCGCGGCTGAGGAGAACCCGAACGGCGGCGCCTCCCCCGACCAGGGCAGCGGAACCCGGCAGCGGTCACGGCCGCGTTCGGTGTATCCGGAGCGCCGCCACCTGGGATCCTGCAGCGCGTCGTCGGGCAACTCCACGTCGGGCAGGCCCAGCTCTTCGCCGTTGTAGAGGAACGCCGCGCCCGGCAGGGCGAGCAACACCAACGCCATCGCTCGCGCACGTGCCAGCCCGACCCGCCCGCCGCCGTAGCGGGTCACCTCCCGGCCGACGTCGTGGTTGGCCAGCGTCCAGGTGGGCGCGGCACCCTCGATCGCCGCGGCCGCCAGCGTGTTCTCGATAGCGTCGCGGAGCTGTACGGCGTCAAACCGGGCCCGCGCCAACCGGAAGTTGAAACCCAGGTGCAGCTCGTCGGGACGCAGATAGCGGGCCCAGCGGGCGTTGTCGTGCACCCACACCTCGCCGATGGTCACCACGCCGGGATAGTCGTCGACGACCCGGCGGATGTCACGGTGAATCGCATGCACATTCGGGTGGTCAAACCGGGGATCGTCATCGTCGTCCCGCAGCAGCTCGTTCTCGACGGTGTCCATGTCCGGCAGGCCCGGCGGCTTGGCCATACCGTGCGCGACGTCGATGCGAAAACCGTCGACGCCGCGGTCCAGCCAGAACCGCAGCGTCTTCTCGAAATCCTCGAAAACCTCGGGGTTGTCCCAGTTCAGGTCTGGCTGCTCGGCATCGAACAGGTGCAGATACCACTGGCCGGGCCGGCCGTCCGGTTCGGTGATCCGAGTCCAGGCCGGCCCGCCGAACACTGAAACCCAGTTATTCGGGGCCAACCGCCCGTCAGGACCCCGGCCGTCGCGAAAGAGGTAACGATCCCGGGCGGCGCTGCCCGGACCGGCGCGCAGCGCCTCCTGAAACCACGGGTGCTGTGAGCTGGTGTGGTTGGGCACCACGTCCATGATGATTTTAATGCCGCATTGGTGGGCCGCGGCAATCAGCCGGTCAAAGGCGGCCATGCCGCCGAAGAGCGGGTCGACGTCGCGCGGATCGGCGACGTCGTAGCCGTGGTCGGCCATCGGTGAGACCGTGACGGGGTTGAGCCAGATGGCGTCGACACCGAGCGCCTGCAGGTAGTCAAGGTGGGTCACCACCCCGTCCAGATCGCCCACCCCGTCGCCGTTGCTGTCGGCGAAGGAGCGGGGATACACCTGGTAGAACACCGCGCGCGACCACCACGGCTGGGGTCGATGAGCGTGCGCGCTCGAGGAGGCGGAGCCCGCGGGGCCCTGCGCACCGGCGGAAGCGGTCCGGTCAGCCACCGACGCACACCCTAAAACGGCGCGTTGACCAGGGAATGGGCGGCCATCTCCAGGTAGTCGAGCAGCTGCTTGCGGTGCGCGTCATCGAGCGTGCGCGAGTCGATTGACGCCACCGCGGTGTGCATGCACCGCAGCCACGCGTCGCGCTCGATCGGCGAAATCCGGAATGGCGCGTGACGCATCCGCAGCCGGGGATGGCCGCGGCGCTCGGAGTATGTTCGCGGACCACCCCAATACTGCTCGAGAAACATCCGCAAGCGTTCCTCGGCTCCGGCCAGGTCGTCTTCGGGGTACACCCGGCGCAGTATTTCGTCCTCGGCGACCAGTTGGTAAAAGCGCGAGACGATCGCATGGAAGGTCTCGGCGCCGCCGACGGCGTCGTAGAAGGACTGTGGTGGTTGCTCCATCCCTCCCATTGTGGCCCTCCCACTGTGGGCCATCAGCGGAGGTGGACGCCGCCAGGGGCGGGCGCCGGTGAGATGCGCCGTGTTCGTGACCGCGCGGGTTGGCACCGCGCAGCCGGGCTGACCGCGCCGGACCGTGACCCCGGGGAAGACAACACAACTCTTCTCTTAGGGAAGCAGACCTTGGCGCGGCTGGCGGGCCGCAGCCTCGTTTCACGGTCACCAGCGTCACTCCGGAAAGCTTTTCGGCCGTGGCTGGGGCCAAACCGCCGCCTTGGCACGCGCAGTGTCGGCAGCAAGCCGCTCCATCAGGTCTCGCAGCGGAGACGCCGGCAGCCGTGCACCAGACTCGAACGTGGCGCTCAGATCGAATCCGCCGCGGGCGCATTCGAGGATGACCCAGGGTATGCCGGGTTCGTCGGCTCCCAGGCGTTCCCGAATGGCGGTCACTGCGCGCTCTTGCACCTGCATCATCTCGGCCTGCACCGACATCATCTGGTGTTCGTAACGGGCGCGTTGCCTGCCGAGGTCGTCGCCGATCGCGCCGGCGCGCCTATGCTCTTCGCCAAGGCTGACCGTGCCGTCGGCGCTAACGGCGAAGCCTTGGGCGCGCGCGGCTGTTTCGATCCCGGATCTGGTGCGTTCCAGCTCTTGCATCCGGCTGATGCAGCCGGTCATGGCCGACAGTGCGCCGCCGACCCGCTCCGGCAACTCGCGCCGCCGCGGCTCGGCGCGGTCGGCCGCATCCCGCTCGGCCAACGCCTCCTCGATGGCCCGTTTGATCCCCAACGCCAGCGGTCTGGTCCGTGAGAAGTTCAGCGGGCCGGGCAAGCGCGGATCCGGGGTTGTCGCCTCGACCAGGCGGTTCATCGCGGCGAGCAGCTCCTCCGAGGCGCGGCGCGGGACCAGCGGGTTCAGCGCCGTCTGCCGATAACGCTCGATGGCAGCGTCATCGCCAGGGGGAACCGGCAAATCCTCCATATGCTCGCGCACTATAGTGCTTTGCGGCGCATGTCTACGGAGCCCTAGCACCCGCTGTTCACCGGATCGACATCGCGCACACACCCCGATTTGGCATGCAGTCGGTGCCAAGTCATGGTGGACTGTTCGGCGGAGGACCTATGGCGCAGCGCGACAACCGCCGCAACCACCGGAGTTCCGGTGCGGCGGCGGCCTTAACCGGGCCGGCGACTGCGTCATGTCTGCACAGCGTCGACGTTTCGCCGCCGACCCACTACGAAGGCGGGTCGCTGTGGAATCGCCGCCGGGTGCTGTTGTTGAACTCCACCTATGAGCCGCTGACCGCGTTGCCCGTGCGGCGGGCGATCGTGATGCTGATCTGCGGCAAAGTCGATGTGGTGCACGATGATTCCTCGGGGCGAGTCGTCCACTCAGCCACGAGGGCGATCGTGGTGCCGTCGGTGATCCGGCTGCGCAGCTACGTCAGGGTGCCCTACCGCGCTCGGGTCCCATTGACCCGGGCCGCGCTGATGCACCGCGACCGGTTCTCGTGCGTGTACTGCGGGGCCAAGGCCGACACCGTCGACCATGTGGTTCCGCGCAGCCGCGGCGGCGACCACTCCTGGGAGAACTGCGTCGCATCCTGCTCGACGTGCAACCACCGCAAGGGTGACAGATTGTTGGCCGAACTGGGCTGGACACTACGGCGAACGCCGTTGCCGCCCCGGGGCCAGCATTGGCGGCTGTTGTCGACGGTTAAGGAGCTGGATCCGTCATGGGCGCGCTACCTCGGCGAAGGGGCGGCGTAGGGCGCTTGAGCAGGGCTTGACCTGCCACACCGGGCGCTGGAGCCCCGGCGCGCCGGTCCTTTGCCGATGGGATACGGTTTGCGTCGTGAGCTTGATGGAGATTCACCTGCTCTTTGTGGGAATCCCCCTGCTGCTGGTGGCCGTGTTGGCGGCGCTGATCTGGTCCCGTAAGGGACCCCACCCGGCGACCTACAAGATGTCCGAGCCGTGGACGCATCCGCCGATCTTGTGGGCGGCGACCGATGAGCGGGTGAGCGACCGCCACCACGGGCATGGCACCGGGGAGTTCAGCGTGGGAGGTGGCGCCAGTGGCACGTGGTGAGGTCGCGACGGTCGAGCCCGCCGCACTGCCCAACGGTTGGGTCATCACCAGCAGCGGGCGCATCTCCGGGGTCACCGAGCCCGGAGAACTGTCGCTGCGCTACCCGTTCCCCATCAAGGATCTCGTCGCGTTAGACGATGCGCTGACGTATGGCTCGCGAGCGTCTAAGGCGCGTTTTGCCGTCTACATTGGCGACCTGGGTGATGACACCGCCTCGCGGGCCCGCGAGATCCTGGCTAGGGTGCCGACACCCAACGATGCTGTGCTGCTAGCGGTCTCGCCGAACCAGCACGCAATCGAGGTGGTCTACGGTTCGGGCGTACGGGGACGCGGCGCCGAATCGGCGGCACCGCTTGGCGTAGCGGCTGCGGCGTCGGCATTTCGGCAGGGCAACCTGATGGATGGGCTGATCAGCGCGATCCGTGTGCTTAGCGCCGGCATTTCCCCACCCTAAAGCGTGTCGAACAACTGGGTTGAGGTTCGGCTCCGCCCTTCTCGGGCGATTGTTGGTTCAGGCCGCGGGTGCGGCGTGAACGTCGGTTCCCGCGTCATCCGGGCGGTGATGCCGCCCCAACCGTGCGGCTTGTTGAACCGCGGGAACCCGACCCGGCGGCCGTTGCGCCCATCCGATCACCATCGACGGTCATGTAACCGTTGCCGTTGAGTGTGTTTGAGTTGCACGCTCATGCGGTGTCCCCTTGCGGGGTTTGGGTTTTGGCCTCTCCGCATCCGGCCCCGCGTGGGCGGGGTCTTACGGATGCTCCGCCGGCACCGGATGTTCCGGTGTCCGCGCCATGGCCTGTGCCAACCGATGCGGTTGGCCCGGGTACCGGTGGGGCCGTGGTCCCGACTGGACCACAACTGGCGTGATCCGGCCAGTCACGGAGATTAAGCGCGGCGTTGCGATCGCGGTCGACGACGTCGCCGGTGCGCGGACACACCAGCAGCTTGTCGATGCGCCCTTTGCCGATCAGCCGGCACGCGGTGCCGTCGGGTTGGGCGCAGCCGTGATGGATCTGGCTGGATGGGAACCAGCGATCCGCCACGGTGAGCACCGCGCCGTGGCGGGCGGTTTTGTAGGCCAGCATCGGCCTGATCGAACCCATCGCCGCATCGCAGACGGCGCGCCGGTAGGCGCGTCGGCCCATGCTGCGTTTCATGGCGGCCACGTCGAGGTCTTCGATCACGATGTGGCCATAGCCGCCGGCCAGCTCGGTGGTGAGCCGATGGGCGGCTTGCCGCCGCAGGTGCACGCACCGGCGATCCAGGCGGGTCAGCTTGGCTTTCGCTGCCCGGTGGCCGCGCGATCCGCGGATGCGGCGGGAAAGTTCACGCCCGGCCCGCCGCCGCGCCGCCAGGGTGGCTTTCAGCGGGACCGGATTTGGATACTCGGTAATGGTCTGCTCGCCGGTGGCGGTGTCGAGGGTGGCGACGGTGGCCAAAGTGCGCACCCCGAGGTCGATGCCGGCGACCACGGTCGGCGAGGCCACCGTGGTCGCGGTGGCCGGTGTGCGCAGCGCGTAGCCGATCGAGACGAACAACCGGCCCCACCGCTGCGACAGCGTCACGTTCAGAATGCGGGCCCGCCCGGAAGCGACATGCCGTTGCACCCGGCGGGTGTTCTCCTTGGATCGCAGCGGCCCGATCACGGGCACGGTGATGGTGCGCCGATCGTCCTCGACTCGCATGGTTCCGGTGGTGAAACGCACCCGACCGGCGTCGCGGCGCGCGGATTTGAGACGCGGAAAGCCCACACGGCGACCTCGCCGTGTGCCGTTGCGGCTGGCCGACCAGTTCTGCAGCGCCCGCGCCAGATCGGCCAGCCCTGAGGAGTAGGCCTCTTTGGAATTCTCAGCCCACCACGGCGCGACCGTGTCTTTGGCGCGGTTCCACGCCCACCGCAACGAACCCAGGTCCCAGCCCACCGGCTCATGGCCTGGATCGGCAGCTTTGGCGTCCAGGTCGGCTTTCACTTGGGCCAGGCCCCAGTTGAACGCTTTGCGCCGGGCGCCGAAATGCGAGCGCACCAACCCGGCCCGCTGCGGCTCGGCGGGCCATTCGACCTCAAACTTCGCCGCGGTGATAATCCACCCGGTGGGCAACAGCGCACCCGGCGACCCGGTCGCGGCGTAGCCCTCGGCGTCCCCATCGAACAGCTCGAACAACACTGACACCGACTCCACCGCCGCCCGGTGCGCCTCGAAATCGGCGCCGATATCGACATACCGGGACCACGTCGGCGTCCCATCGGGTTTCGGCTTACCCGCCAGATGCGCCCCGCCGGTGGCCGCGGCCACCTTCGCGGCCTGCGCCCGGGTGCGCATCCCGACGATCATGCCGCCTGGCCCGGTCCCTGTTTAGCGGCCGTCAGCGCGCGCATCGCCCGGTTCCGTGCCCCGCGCCGCCCACACAGCCGGGCGCACATCGACGTGAGGACCTCGATCATGTCGCGCACCAGATCATCGGTGGTCTCCCCGGGATCGGCCACCACGATCCGCCGCCCCTGCGCAGCCAACGCCGCCTCCAGATGCTTCACCCCCAAGCGGGCCAACCGGTCGCGATGCTCCACAACAATGACCTTCGCATCCGGGTCCGACATTTAGCCTCGGTGTGAGTCCACGGGCAGGTCCGAGGGTCCGACTGGGACATTTGGTGATCCCTGAGATTTGAGCGGCCTCCCGTGGACTTTGGTGTCTGGTCGTGCGGTGTTGTTGTTCGGGAACTTGGAGCCAGCCCGTGGTGTGGACTCCTGCTTAGAGAATGTCTGGACCGTGGCCGTGGCGCTCAGTCACCTGGTGATCTGGAAGAGCTTGTGGCAGGAGGGTTGTGCAGTGGCATTGACGTTGGGGATCGACGTCGCGGTCCGGGCGGCGCATCAGGCGGCGCTGGCCCGTGACGGCAAGACGGTGTGGCGGGGCCGTAAGTTCTTGACCCGCCCCGACGAGCTGGAGCGGGTGTGGGCCGATGTGGGTGCCGAGGATCCGGGCGAGCTGACGGTGGTGCTCGAGCCCACCAGAAACGCCTGGATTGTGGTGGCGAAGTGGTTTCGCCGGCGCGGCGCGAAGGTGGTGATGGTGCCGACGACTCAGTCAGCGGACCTGCGCAAGTACTACTCCAAGCACGCCAAGAACGACCGGATCGACTCAGAGCTGTTGGCCCGGCTGCCGCTGCTGCACCCTGAAGGATTGCGTCCCTACACCGGGCAAGGCCCAGCTGATCCGTTGCGGCGGCTCACCAAGCAGCGTTCCACGATGGTCAAGCGCCGCACCGCGGTCTATGCCCGCCTCGACTCCCTCATCGAGCTGCTGGGACCGTCCTGGTATGCGGTGCTCGGGTCGAACTACGGCAACGCCGCGCTGCAGTTTTTGGCGCACTACGCCAATCCCCACGCAGTGATCCGGCTCGGCCAGGCCAGGCTGGCCAGGTTTCTCGCCACGCGGTCCCGTGGCGCCTGGCGTGACGAGCATGCCGCCGGCCTGATCGTCGCGGCCAAAGAAACCCTCGCCCTGTGGAATGTCGACGGCACCGATGAGATGAGCTTCGCCGAACTGGCCGCCGACATCGCCCACGAGGCCGAACAAGCGCTGTTTTTGACCCGTCAGATCAAAGAGATCGACGAACGGATCGCAAACCTCTACGCCCAGGCCGACCCGCAGGGGATTGTCGCGTCCGCGCCCGGCCTCGGAGCCACCATCAGCGCGGTCATCGCCGGCCGGATCGGTGATCCGCACCGGTTCACCTCGCTCGCGGCGATCCGCGCCTACACCGGACTGGTCCCGAAAGTCAGCCAATCGGGGGTGGTCAAGACCGAGTCGTCGATCACCAAGGCCGGCGACCCGCTGCTACGCGAAATGCTTTACACCGCAGCCGATCAGGCGCGCAAAGTCGATCCCCAATTTGCCGCGAAGTACCACCGTCTAATGGCCGGGGACCGCCACCATGACTCGGCGATCTGCCACCTGGCCACCATGCTGATCACCCGCATCGCCACCTGCATGCGCAACGGGCAGCCCTACCAACTGCGCGACGTCGATGGCACCGCGATCACCGAATCGGAAGGCCGAGCCATCGTCAAAGAGCGCTACCAACTCGATCCCCGCCGCCGCGACCACGTCCGCCACAAACTCATGCGCCAGCGCCGCAAAAAGGCGGGCCAGGAGTCACAGGAGTCGCCACGCGCTCTAACATCCCAGCCCGCTAAACGCAAGCCTACGAACCCCCAAGTGGCTTGACTTCAGTTAGGAACTCAAGATCCGGCGCAGCTTCGGGCGTTTGCCGTTCAGCCCCGACCCGACCTCGGTAACGACCTGCCCCACCGTCAGATCCCGCTCGATCACCCACGCCGTCAACCGGGCCGCCTGGCGATCCAAATCGGCGCGCTGATCATGGCCGGACACCCGGGCATAGATCACCACACTGTCCGCCGCGCCGTCGCCGGCCGGCGTCGTGCGCACCAGAATCAGCCGGCCCACCCGCTCCGCGGGCACTGGCAGCGTTCCCTCCCGAAACCAGCGATAAGCCGTATGCCGGTTCACCCCAACCGATTCGGCCCAATCCGCCAGATTCACAACACCAATTCAAACACACTTACGCACACTTAATTACACTCAACACGCAACAGTTCGCAACCCCAAATCCGCCCGGCCGGCGGCGCTGGTACCGCGCCGACGTTTCTGGCACCGCGTGGGCGCGCATCGCCGGCTTCCTTGTCCCCACGCACCCCAAGGGCGGTCGGCCCTGCCCGCCGCAGCGGTGGCGCTTGCGCCCACGGATTAGCCGGCGGCGTCGAACGTGCGGGCCCGCAGCGCCCGCTTAACGCCCGCCTGGCCCTCCAGCACCAGCCTGCGCAGTGCCGGCGGGACTTCCGGGGAAGCCAGGAACTCGTCGGCGGCGGCGATGCCGTCCTCGCTGATATCCCAGGAGGGATACAGGCCGACCACCACCGTCTGGGCGACCTCACTGGATCGGCGCTGCCACACACCCGGGATCGCCTCGAAGTAGCGGGAGGTGAATGGCTTGAGCAGCTCACCCTGCCCGGGGGCGGTGATCCCGGCGATGATCGACCGCCCGACGACGTTGGGCAAGGTGTCATCCTCGACCACCTGCGTCCAGGCGGTGTCTTTGACCGCGAATTGCGGCCGGGCCGCTGCGGCCTGCGCGGCGTGTCGTTTGCCGGCGGCGGTCGGATCGCGCTGAACTTCGGCGTCGATCACCGGCGTCGCGGTCCCCTCGGCGTCGATGACCCCGGCCGTGGCCAGCGCGATCACGATCCGCCAACGCAGGTCGGTGTCGACCACCAGACCCGCCAGCCCCTGCCCGGCCGGGTCGGTGTCCAGCAACGCCGACAACACCTGGGTGTGGCGGGCCGAAAGCACCGAGGAGCACAGGGCGTTGACAAAAGCCAGCTGGTGATCCGAGCCGGGGTCGGCGCTGCGGGCCAGCTCCAGCAACCGGTCGGCAAATGCCGGCCACCCCTGCGAGCGGGCCCAGCCCGGCTCGGCGTAAGAATTCAGCGCGGTCTGCGCCTGCTGCAGTAGCCGCTGGGCCACCCCCACATCCGTTTCGGCGACCACACCGCGGGAGACCAGTGAGACGAAATCGCGGGCCTTGAACTCCGCCTCGCGGGTCATCTCCCAGGCCGCCGACCACACCAGCGTGCGCGGCAGCGACTCGGCGATATCCCCGATGCGCTCCAGCGCGGTACGTAGCGAGCCAGGGTCCAGCCGCAGCGCGCAGTACGTCAGGTCGTCGTCGTTGACCAGGACCAACTTGCCGCGCGAAATACCCTGCAGCTCTGGTACTTCCGTTCTGGAGCCGACGACATCGAGTTCTTCGCGGTGCACCCGTGCCAGCTTGCCGGCGCCGTCGTCGTCGTAGATTCCGATCGCGATCCGATGGACCCGGGTCTCGCCCGCTCCCGGGGTGGCACCGCTCTGGGTCACCGCGAAGCGGGTGAATCGCCCATCGGCGTCGACGTCGAAATCCGCTCGCAAGGTGTTGAGGCCGGTGGTCTTGAGCCACTGGCGCCCCCAGTCGGACAGGTCACGGCCCGATGCCTTCTCCAGCGCGGCCAGCAAGTCATCGAAGGTCGCGTTGCCGAATGCGTGGGCGCGGAAGTAGTCGCGCAGCCCGGCCAGGAAATTTTCCAGGCCGACGTAGGCCACCAGCTGTTTGAGCACGCTGGCGCCCTTGGCGTAGGTGATGCCGTCGAAGTTCACTTCGACAGCGGCCAGGTCGGGGATGTCGGCGGCGATCGGATGTGTGGACGGCAGTTGATCCTGGCGATAAGCCCACGCTTTCTCGGAGTTGGCAAACGTGGTCCAGGCGTCGGTGAATTCGGTTGCCTCGCTTTGGCACAGCACCGAGGCGAAGGTGGCGAACGACTCGTTGAGCCACAGGTCATCCCACCAGCGCATGGTGACCAGGTCGCCGAACCACATGTGCGCCATCTCGTGCAGCACCGTCTCGGCGCGCCGCTCGTAGGACGCGCGGGTGACCTTGCTGCGAAACACCAGATCTTCGACAAATGTCACCGCCCCGGCGTTTTCCATCGCGCCGGCGTTGAACTCGGGAACGAACAGCTGGTCGTATTTGCCGAACGCATACGGTACGCCGAAGTGCTTGTGGTAGAAGCTGAATCCCTGTTTGGTCTGGGTGAACAGCCGCTCGGGGTCCAGGTACTGGGCCAGCGAGGTGCGGCAAAACAGCCGCAGCGGGATCTCGCCGTACTCGTCGGCGTAGGTGTCGTCCCATTCGGCGTAGGGGCCGGCGATCAGGGCAACGAGATACGTGCTCATCCGCGCGGTGGTGGCGAAGGTGTGTCTGCCGTGTTCGACGGATGTGGTGGGCGCGTTGGAGATCACCTGCCAGTGCTCGGGCGCGGTCACCGTCACGTCGAACGTGGCTTTCAGGTCGGGCTGGTCGAAGCAGGCGAACACCCGCTTGGCGTCGGCGGTTTCGAACTGCGAATACAGGTAAACCTCGCCGTCCACCGGGTCGACGAAGCGGTGCAGGCCTTCGCCGGTGTTGGAGTAGCGGCAGTCGGCGTCCACGACCACGGTATTGCGCGCGGCCAGGCCCCTCAGCGCGATGCCGGTGGCCTCGTCGTAGCCGGTGATGTCGAGTTCGCGGCCGTTGAGGGTCGCACTGCGCAGGGTGTCGGCGGCGATGTCGATGAAAGTGTCGGCACCGGGAAGGGCATCGAACGTCACCGTGGTGATGGACCGGAAGGTACCCTCACCCGGCCCGCCGCGGCCGTCGGTCACATCGAGACTGATCCGGTAGTTGTCGACGGTGATGAGCGCGGCGCGGTCGCCGGCCTGTTCGCGGGTGAGGTTCGGAAGAGCCACGAGTCCAACTTAGCCAAGCGAAGATGCGCTGTTTACAGCGGAGGAGGCGGCCGGGGATCGGGCCGAGGCGGCTCGGGAACAGGATTGCCGCGGCTACGGTTGTGTCAGGCGGTCCCCGTCGAGACGAGAGAGGATACGCATGCCCGAGAAGTCGGTAGCAGATTTCTGGTTCGATCCGGTATGCCCGTGGGCCTGGATCACCTCACGCTGGATTCTTGAGGTGGAAAAGGTTCGCGATATCACGACCCGCTTTCATGTCATGAGCTTGGCGGTGCTCAACGAGGGTCGCGAGGTGCCCGAGGAGTACCAAGAGCTGATGGCGAAGGCCTGGGGACCGGTGCGGGTGGCGATTGCCGCCGAGCAGGCGCGCGGCCCGGAGATACTGCGGCCGCTGTACACCGCGATGGGTGCCCGCATCCACAACGAGGGCAACAAGGACCTTGGCGACGTCATCAAACAGTCGCTCGCCGAGGTGGGGTTGCCCGCCGAGCTGGCCGACGCCGCCGGGAGCGAGGCGTATGACGAGGCGCTGCGGGCCAGCCACCATGCCGGTATGGACGCGGTCGGCCTCGACGTCGGAACCCCGACCATCCACGTCAACGGGGTGGCCTTTTTCGGGCCGGTGTTGTCGAAGATCCCGCGCGGCGAGGAGGCCGGCAGGCTCTGGGACGCCTCGGTGGCCTTCGCCTCTTACCCGCATTTCTTTGAACTCAAGCGCACCCGCACCGAGTCGCCGCAATTCGACTGATCGCCGCGGCACGGCCAGCGAGTGGCGTCGGGCGTCGGGCACAATGGCGGGCATGCGCGTCTACCTCGGCTCTGACCACGCCGGCTACGACCTGAAGCGGCACATTATCGAGCACCTGGAGAAATCCGGACACGAGCCGATCGACTGCGGCGCCTTCAGCTACCAGGCCGACGACGACTACCCGCCGTTTTGCATCGCCACCGCGTCGCGCACCGTGGCCGACCCGGGCAGCCTGGGCATTGTGCTGGGTGGGTCCGGCAACGGCGAGCAGATCGCCGCCAACAAGGTTCCCGGGGCCCGGTGCGCCCTGGCGTGGAGTGTCCAGACCGCGGCGTTGGCCCGAGAGCACAACAACGCCCAGCTGATCGGGATCGGCGGGCGGATGCACACCGTTGCGGAGGCGCTGGCCATCGTCGACGCCTTCCTGAGCACGCCGTGGTCGCAAGCCGAACGCCACCAACGGCGCATCGACATTCTCAGTGAATACGAACGCACCCACCGGGCGCCGCCGGTGCCCGGCGCCTGACGGCCCGCCCTCTCGGCCCGCCGTGCCACACCCGACGATGGCCCCGCCAGGTCACGTCGGGCAACTCACGTCTTGGTGGTAACGCCAAGCGCGGCATAGATCTCGTTACTGAGGGCTACGCTGCGCGGATCGGCATTGGCTTTGGTGGCGTCGAAGTGGTTCATCACGTATGCGTAGCCGATCCGGTGCTCCAGGTCGGCGAACGCGAACGAGCCGCCCAGGCCGCCGTGTCCGAACATCAGCGGGTTGGGCCCGTTGAGGCAGCGCTGGTTGAGCATGTAGCCCAGACCCCAGCCGTGGTCAGCGACCCGGGGACCGAGCACCAGGTCGGTGTCAAAGCCACCCTGCGGCATCCGGACCAGCTCCAGGTGGCGCCGGCTTAACAGCTTCTCCTGGGCCAGCGCGTTGTAGAAGCTCGCCATCCCCAGCGCCGACACCTGCCCGTTGTTGGCGGGGAACTCCAGCTCGCGCCATCGCTTCAGGTCGTGGGAGCCCAGCTCGTCGTCGGGGGCGAACCCCATCGCCACGGCCAGCCCCGCCTTGGGGTGCTCGGCCAGCGTGAGCGGGTGCGCGGGCGCTCCCGCTGCGGCCAGCACGTCACGGACGTGTGGCTTTCCTATCGGATCCGCGCAGCGGTGATGCTCGGTGACGGGCAGGCCGATGTGCACGTCGATGCCCAGCGGCTCGGCGATCTCGGTGCGCAGGTACTGCCCGATGGTGCGCCCGGTGACCCGGCGGAAGACCTCCCCGAGGATGAAGCCGAACGTGAACATGTGGTAGCCCTGCGCGGTGCCCGGCGCCCACCATGGCTCGGCGGCGGCCAGCTGTTCGCAGACGAAATCCCAATCGGCGATGCGCTGCCAGGGCACCGGCGTTCGCGGACCGATCACCCCGGAGCGATGGCTCATCACCATGGCGATGGTGATGGCCTCCTTGCCCGCCCGCGCGAACTCGGGCCAATAGCGCGCCACCGGCGCATTCAGATCGATCTCGCCGCGCTCGACCAGTTGGTGCACACACGTGCTTGTCAACCCTTTAGTTCCGGAAAGCACGGTAGCCAGCGTGTCCTCGCGCCACGGCCGGGTCCCGGCGGCATCGGCCGAGCCGCCCCACAAGTTGACGACGAGTTCTCCGTCCACCCAGGCCGCGACGGCGGCCCCGATCTCCTTGCGCACCGCAAAGTTCTGCTTGAATGCGTCCCGAACTCTGTCGAAGCCCGGCGCGCACGCGCCCTGGATGTCGACGTCGGCCATGGTGCCTCCTGGCTCCATTTGTCCGGCCTCCTTGAGTGTTGCCCCGGCACCGCGTCGCAACCGGGACCCCAGCTCGAGCGGGCGACGGGAATCGAACCCGCGTCGCTAGTTTGGAAGACTAGGGCTCTACCATTGAGCTACGCCCGCAGGAATTTATTCGTGCGCGACTGTACGTCGTCGCAGACATCAACTCCAAATGACACCACTTCGTGACCTCGCTGTTGAGGTCGGTACGGGCAGCGGCGAGCCGGGCCGTAGGATCGCGAGATCAGCGCGGGGTGTAGCGCAGCTTGGTAGCGCATCCGCTTTGGGAGCGGAAGGCCGCAGGTTCAAATCCTGTCACCCCGACCGGCCTACCGAGCGCGGGGCCAACCCCAGCAACAACAGCCAGCTACAACAGCCAGCGACATTGTAAGGAGCACACCCGTGAAGAGCACCGTCGAGCAGTTGAGCCCCACCCGGGTTCGCATCAATGTGGAGGTGCCCTTCACCGAGCTGGAGCCGGACTTTGAGCGGGCCTACCAGGAGCTGGCCAAGCAGGTGCGCTTGCCCGGCTTTCGTCCCGGGAAGGCACCGGCGAGGCTCCTCGAAGCGCGGATCGGCCGGCAGGCGATGCTCGACCAAGTCGTCAGCGACGCTCTGCCCGGCCGCTACAGCCAAGCGGTGACCGACACAAACATCCGGCCGCTGGGCGAACCCCAGATCGAGGTGACCAAAAAGGAGTACGGCCAGGAACTGGTCTTCACCGCCGAGGTCGATGTGCGCCCCAAGGTTACGCTGCCGGACCTCAGCACACTGACGATCACGGTGGACCCGGTCGAGGTCAGCGACGATGACGTCGAGGCCGAATTGCAATCGCTGCGGACCCGGTTTGGCACATTGGCCGGGGTGGACCGGCCCGCGGCCGTCGGTGATGTCGTCTCGATCGACTTGTCCGCCACCATCGACGGCGAGGACGTGCCGGACGCGACGACCGAGGGACTGTCGCACGAGGTCGGTTCCGGACGGCTGGTCGAGGGCCTCGACGAGGCGATCGTCGGTCTGTCCGCTGGCGAGTCGCGGGTTTTCACCACCAAATTTTCCGCCGGCCCGCATGCTGGTCGGGAAGCCGAAGTCACCGTCACCGTCAGGTCGGTGAAGGAACGTGAACTTCCGGAACTTGATGACGAATTCGCGCAGCTGGCAAGCGAATTCGATACGATCTCCGAGCTGCGGGCCGGTTTGGCCGACCGGGTGCGCCAGGTTAAACGGGTCCGGCAGGCAGAGCAGATCCGCGATGCCGCGCTCGATGCGCTGCGGGAGCAGGTCGATATGCCGCTACCCGAGGCACTGGTGCAGGCGCACGTCGACAACACCGTGAACAGCGCCCTGCGCGGTCTGGGCCACGACGAAGCCAAATTTGCCGAGGCATTGGCCAACCGGGGCTCTTCGCGCGAGGAGTTCGACGCCGGTGCCCGCGCCGCCGCCGAGAGGGTGGTCAAAACGCAGCTGCTGCTGGACGCCCTCGCCGATGATCTGGACATTCAGGTGGGGCAGGAGGATCTCACCGAACGACTGGCGCTGATGTCGCGGCAATACGGCATGGAACCGCAGCAGCTGGTGTCGTATCTCACGCAGAACAATCAGCTAGCCGGCGTTTTCGCCGACGTGCGGCGCGGGCTGGCCGTCGCTGCGCTGGTCGAAGCGGCCACGGTCCGTGATACCGACGGAAACGTGATCGACACCAGCGAGTTCTTCGGCAAGCGCCCCGGCCCCGCGGCTTCCGAGGGTGCGCAGGCCGACACATCGAAGCCCGCGGCCGGCGACGCCGGCCACAAATCCGCCCAGGGTATCGCTGGCCAGCAGGACGCGGCCCTCGGGGGTGCCGCGACGTGAAGCTGTGAGCGAACGCCGGCGGTTCAGCAAGTGCGCGGCGTCGCCGGTCGGCTAGTGTCAGGGCATGCAAGACTCGAGAAAGCAGGTATACCGTCGTGAGTGACATGCGGTCGAACACGCAGGGCCTCACCCTCACCGACTCGGTCTACGAGCGGTTGCTTGCCGAGCGCATCATCTTCCTGGGCTCAGAGATCAACGACGACATCGCCAACCGGCTGTGCGCGCAGATTCTGCTGCTCGCCGCCGAAGACCCCGCCAAGGACATCTCCTTGTACATCAACTCCCCGGGCGGGTCGATCAGTGCCGGCATGGCGATCTACGACACCATGGTGCTGGCGCCGTGCGACATCGCCACCTACGCGATGGGCATGGCGGCCTCGATGGGCCAGTTTCTGCTCGCGGCGGGCACCAAGGGCAAGCGCTACTCGCTGCCGCACGCCCGGATTCTGATGCACCAGCCGTTGGGTGGGGTGACCGGCAGCGCGGCCGACATCGCCATCCAGGCCGAGCAGTTCGCCGTCATCAAGAAGGAGATGTTTCGGCTCAATGCGGAATTTACCGGCCAGCCGATCGAGCGGATCATGGCCGATTCCGACCGCGACCGCTGGTTTACCGCTCAGGAAGCCCTGGAATACGGGTTCGTCGACCACATCATCACCAATGCCCCAGTAAACGGAGAAGCCCGATGACCCCGCAGACCTACCCCCGGGCCCGCTACATCCTGCCGTCGTTCATCGAGCACTCGAGCTGGGGCATCAAAGAGTCCAACCCGTACAACAAACTGTTCGAGGAACGCATCATCTTTCTCGGCGTGCAGGTCGACGATGCCTCGGCGAATGACATCATGGCGCAGTTGTTGGTGCTGGAGTCGCAGGACCCCGACCGTGACATCACCATGTACATCAACTCGCCGGGCGGCTCGTTCACCTCGCTGATGGCCATCTACGACACCATGCAGTACGTGCGGGCCGACATTTCCACCGTTGTCCTGGGCCAGGCGGCATCGGCCGCGGCGGTGCTGCTGGCCGCCGGAACCCCGGGCAAGCGGATGGCGCTGCCCAACGCCCGGGTGTTGATCCACCAGCCGTCACTCGCCGGGGTCATTCAAGGTCAATTCTCCGACCTGGAGATCGAGGCCGCCGAGATCGCGCGGATGCGCGAGCTGATGGAGGTCACCCTGGCCCGCCACACCGGCAAGGAGCCCGAGGTGATCCGCAAGGACACCGACCGCAACAAGATCCTGACCGCCGAACAGGCGAAGGAGTACGGGATCATCGACACCGTGTTGGCCTACCGGAAGGTGTCCGCGCAAGTCGCCTAAGCCGCCGGGGGCGGTGCGGAGTTGACCGCGGCCGCGAGCGCGGCGATATCGGCCGGCCCCACCCGGCAGCAGCCGCCGATGATGCGCGCCCCGGCCGAAACCCAGCGCGACACCAGTGTCGGGGACAATCGTGATGCCCCGGTCCAGGTCCGGCGCCGCGCGTCCCAATGCTCGCCGCTGTTGGGGTAGACGATCACCGGTTTGGCCGAAACGGCCTGCGCGACACCGATCGCGGGCAGCACATCGTTGGGCGCGCAACAGTTGACGCCGACCGCGACGATCTCCGGCACGCCAGCGGCCACCGCGAATGCCTCGGCCAGCGGTTGCCCGGCCCGGGTGCGGGTTCCCGTGATGGTGTAGCACAGCCAGGCCGGCACCCCGACTTGTCGCACCAACTCCACTAGCGCTTCGGCCTCGTCGACATCGGGCAGGGTTTCCAGTGCGAGCACGTCGGCACCGGCGCCGGCCAGCACCTCCAGGCGCGGCCGATGCCATTTCATCAGCGCGGTGACGGAAAGCCCGTAACGTCCGCGGTACTCCGAGCCGTCGGCGAGCACCGCGCCGTACGGCCCAACCGAGGCGGCGACCCAGCGCCCGGTCGCGCCCACCTCCTCGCGCGCGGACTGGGCCAGCTGAACGCTGCGTCGCAGCAACCGTACGGCTTCGTCTCTACCGATCCCCTGCGCGGCGAACCCCTCAAACGAGGCCTGGTAGCTGGCGGTCGTGGCGATCACGGCTCCGGCGCGAAAGTACGCGGCGTGAACAGCGGCGATCTCGTGCGGCGCGGTTACCAGCAGCCTCGCCGACCACAGGCCGCCGGAGAGGTCGTTGCCGCGTGCCTCGAGTTCGGTGGCCAGCCCGCCATCGCCGATCAGCACGGTGCGATCGGGCACGGCGAATCCCACAACGCCACTCTACGAGCCAGTTCAGGGGGGTGGTCGGAACAGTTGCGCGGTGGCGCGGGGTCGCCGGGGGCGCTCCTTGCCTCCTGACGCCGGGCGCGTCGGCGCGGTGCCGGGCCGCCGAGCCAGTCACGGCCGCGACACGCCAAGGACACAGTTGGCGCAGCCGCTGGGTGGAGGGCTTCGTCGGGCGATATGTTCACATCGGCCGACGATAAATACCACCGACGCGATTCGGCCCTACGGTCGCGCAGCGCCGGAGCAAGGGGGTAGCGTCGGCAACACAGGGCGATTCACCATGCCCCAACGGCGAACAGGAAGTAGGCTCTCAGCACCATGGCGCGCATCGGAGACGGCGGTGATTTGCTGAAGTGCTCGTTCTGCGGCAAGAGCCAGAAGCAGGTTAAGAAGCTCATCGCGGGCCCCGGCGTCTACATCTGCGACGAGTGCATCGACCTGTGCAACGAGATCATCGAGGAAGAGCTCGCCGATGCCGACGACGTCAAACTCGATGAACTGCCCAAACCCGCCGAAATCCATGAGTTTTTGGAGAGCTACGTCATCGGTCAGGAAAACGCCAAGAAAACGCTGGCCGTCGCGGTCTACAACCACTACAAGCGCATCCAGGCCGGGGACAAAGGCTCACGGTCCGGCGAGCCGGTCGAGCTGACCAAGTCCAACATTTTGATGCTCGGGCCCACCGGCTGCGGTAAGACCTATCTGGCTCAGACGCTGGCCAAGATGCTCAACGTTCCGTTCGCTATCGCCGACGCCACCGCCCTGACCGAGGCGGGTTACGTCGGCGAGGATGTCGAGAACATTCTGCTCAAACTGATCCAGGCCGCCGATTACGACGTCAAGCGCGCCGAAACGGGCATCATCTATATCGATGAGGTCGACAAGATCGCCCGTAAGAGCGAGAACCCGTCGATCACCCGCGACGTCTCCGGGGAGGGCGTGCAACAAGCGCTGTTGAAAATCCTGGAGGGCACCCAGGCGTCGGTACCTCCGCAGGGTGGCCGCAAGCACCCGCATCAGGAGTTCATCCAGATCGACACCACCAATGTGCTGTTTATCGTCGCGGGCGCGTTCTCCGGGCTGGAGAAGATCATCTACGACCGTGTCGGCAAACGCGGTTTGGGCTTCGGCGCCGAGGTGCGCTCCAAGGCCGAGATCGACACCACCGACCATTTCGCCGAGGTGATGCCCGAGGACCTGATCAAATACGGGCTGATCCCGGAATTCATCGGCCGGCTGCCGGTGGTGGCCTCGGTGACCAACCTGGACATGGAATCGCTGGTCCGGATCCTGTCCGAACCCAAGAATGCCCTGGTCAAGCAGTACACTCGACTGTTCGAGATGGACGGCGTGGAGCTGGAGTTCACCCACGAAGCGCTGGAAGCCATCGCCGCACAAGCGATTCACCGCGGCACCGGTGCCCGCGGGTTACGCGCAATCATGGAGGAAGTCCTCCTGCCGGTGATGTACGACATCCCCAGCCGCAATGACGTTGCCAAAGTCGTGGTCACCAAGGAGACCGTGCAGGACAACGTGTTGCCGACGATCGTGCCGCGCAAGCCCGCGCGCGCCGAGCGGCGTGACAAAACCGCCTGACCACCACGGCCGGTACCCCCGTTGTGCGGAGGTGCGCCGTAGGCCGGGCTGCGGCCCGTGGACACCGGCGCGACCCGGGGCCGTGGATCGGCAACCGCAGGCCACCGCCCAAGGTGTGCGCCGCAGGTGTTGTGGTTCTTCAACCTTGGGCGTTGGCGGATGTGACTAACACCATATGTTGTCGTGCCGGGCCTCAGCTGCCCCGGCATGGCGTGGGCGTATGGTGAGGGGTCGGTAGCATGGTCGTCGATAGTGATGG
Organism: Mycobacterium sp. SM1; assembly: GCF_018361265.1. Lineage (GTDB taxonomy): Bacteria > Actinomycetota > Actinomycetes > Mycobacteriales > Mycobacteriaceae > Mycobacterium. The sequence goes on along the minus strand of NZ_JAFLNH010000001.1, from coordinate 449,516 downwards.
TCGGCTTGTCGCCAGGGGTGGTGCGATAATTGGTACTGCCAGCGACAGAGCAGGCGGGTTGGGGGTCCACTCCGGCGGCGCGGAAACGCTACCTGAGGTCGCGGTGCGGAGTGCCCGTACCCCGGAGCAGCAACGAAAGGCGAGGACGTGGATCCGAACGGCAACGGAGCCGATCCAGAGTCAGCATCGCATAGTTCCGGCGCGGGGACGTCGCGGCGGCAGCGACTGGAGAACGTTGTCATTCGTTTCGCCGGGGACTCCGGTGACGGGATGCAGCTCACCGGTGACCGGTTCACTTCGGAGGCAGCGCTTTTCGGCAACGACCTGGCGACCCAACCGAACTTTCCGGCGGAGATTCGAGCGCCGGCAGGCACGCTGCCCGGGGTCTCGTCCTTCCAGATTCAAATCGCCGATCACGACATCCTCACCGCGGGGGATCGGCCGGATGTGCTGGTGGCCATGAACCCGGCGGCCCTCAAGGCCAACATCGATGATCTGCCGCGCGGCGGAATGGTCATCGCGAACTCCGACGAATTCACCAAACGCAACCTGGCCAAAGTCGGCTACGACGGCAACCCGCTGGAAAACGACGAGCTGGCCGAGTACGTAGTGCACGCCGTCCCGATGACCACGCTGACCCTCGGGGCCGTCGAGGCGAGCGGCGTGTCGAAGAAGGATGGCCAGCGCGCCAAGAACATGTTCGCGCTGGGCCTGCTGTCATGGATGTACGGGCGCGAACTTGCGCACAGTGAGGCCTTCATCCGGGACAAGTTCGCCCGCAAGCCCGACATCGCGGAGGCCAACATTCTTGCCCTGAAGGCGGGTTGGAACTACGGCGAAACCACCGAGGCCTTCGGCACCAGCTACGACGTTCCTCCGGCGAAGCTGCCGCCCGGTGAGTATCGGCAGATCTCGGGCAACACCGCGCTGGCCTACGGGATCGTTGTGGCCGGTCAACTGGCCGGCATCCCGGTGGTCCTCGGCAGCTACCCGATCACACCCGCGTCGGACATCCTGCACGAGTTGTCCAAGCACAAGAACTTCAACGTGATCACCTTCCAGGCCGAAGACGAAATCGGCGGTGTCTGCGCGGCGCTGGGGGCTGCGTATGGAGGCGCGCTCGGGGTCACCAGCACCTCGGGTCCCGGTCTTTCACTGAAATCCGAGGCCATCGGGCTCGGGGTGATGGCCGAGCTGCCCCTGGTGGTTATCGACGTGCAGCGCGCCGGCCCGTCAACGGGTATGCCGACCAAGACCGAGCAGGCTGATCTGCTGCAGGCGATGTTCGGCCGCAACGGCGAGTCTCCGGTCGCGGTGTTAGCGCCGCGGTCGCCGGGCGACTGCTTTGAGACCGCCCTGGAAGCGGTGCGGATTGCAGTCTCATATCACACCCCGGTGGTGGTGCTGTCCGATGGTGCCATCGCCAACGGCTCCGAGCCGTGGCGCATCCCCGATATCAGCGCGTTGGCACCCATTGAGCCCAACTACGTCAGGGCTGGTGAGCCCTTCCAGCCGTACGCGCGCGACCGGGACACCCTTGCCCGCCAGTTCGCCGTTCCGGGCACACCCGGCCTGGAGCACCGCATCGGGGGGTTGGAGTCGGCTAACGGCTCCGGGGAGATCTCCTATGACCCGGCCAACCACGATCTGATGGTGCGGGTGCGCCGGGAGAAGATCGACGGCATCCGGGTCCCCGACCTACAGGTCGACGATCCGACCGGTGACGCCGAGCTGCTGCTGATCGGGTGGGGCAGTTCCTACGGCCCGATCGGTGAGGCGTGCCGCCGCGTGCGACGCAAGGGCATCAAAGTCGCGCACGCCCACGTGCGCTACCTCAATCCGTTTCCGGCCAACCTGGGTGACGTGTTGCGCCGCTACCCCCAGGTGGTGGCGCCGGAGATGAACCTGGGCCAACTGGCGCTGCTGCTGCGCGGCAAATACCTGGTCGACGTGCAATCGGTCACCAAGGTTCAGGGCGTCTCCTTCCGGGCCGACGAGGTGGCACGGGTGATCCGCGCGGCGCTGGGGGGAACGCTCGCCGAAATCGAGCAAGACAAGACGATGGTCGCCAGATTGGCGGCGGCAACGGTCGGAGCGGACACGAGCACATGACCCGCCCGGCGACGATGCGAAGCGATGAGAAGGAGCGGCGCTGATGAGAGGCGTGATCGGCGATCTGGTGGGCGCGGAGCCGGACCTGGCGGCAGCTGAGATGTCGAAGAACACCGGCGTGCCCACGACCGATCAGCCGCAGAAAGCCAAGGACTTCACCAGTGACCAGGAAGTCCGCTGGTGCCCGGGCTGTGGCGACTACGTGATTCTCAACACCATCCGCAACTTTCTGCCCGAACTCGGGTTGCGCCGGGAGAACATCGTTTTCGTCAGTGGCATCGGCTGCTCCAGCCGCTTCCCGTACTACCTGGAAACCTACGGTCTGCATTCGATTCACGGCCGAGCGCCCGCCATTGCGACCGGCCTTGCCCTGGCCCGCCCCGATCTGTCGGTGTGGGTGGTCACCGGTGACGGTGACGCGTTGTCGATCGGGGGAAACCACCTAATCCACGCGCTGCGCCGTAACGTCAACATCACGATCCTGCTGTTCAACAACCGGATCTACGGGCTGACGAAGGGGCAGTATTCGCCGACGTCGGAGATCGGCAAGATCACCAAGTCGACACCGATGGGATCACTCGACCAGCCGTTCAACCCGGTGTCGTTAGCGCTGGGCGCCGAGGCGACCTTTGTGGCGCGCGCGTTGGACTCCGACCGCCAAGGCCTGTCCGAGGTGCTGCGCGCCGCTGCGCGGCATCGCGGATCCGCTTTGGTTGAGATCCTGCAGGACTGCCCGATTTTCAACGACGGATCGTTTGACGTGCTCCGCAAGGAAGGCGCGGAGGAGCGGGTGATCAACGTGCGTCACGGCGAGCCGATCACCTTCGGCGCCAACGGCGAATATTGCGTGGTGCGATCGGGATTCGGGCTCGACGTGGCCAAGACCGCGGACGTTGCCGTCCAGGACATCGTCGTGCACGACGCGCACACCGAAGATGTCGCGTACGCGTTCGCGCTGTCACGGCTGTCCGATCAGAATCTCGAGCACACCGTGCTGGGTGTGTTGCGCCAGATCAGCCGGGTGACATACGACGACGCGGCCCGTGCTCAGGTCCGTACCGCCAAAAAAGCCAAGCCTTATGACGCGGCTGCCCTGCAATCACTGTTGCGCGGGCAGGACACCTGGACCGTCTCCTGACGTGGATTTGCCGGCAGCCGAACCGGCCGCTCTGGCCGGGGTCGTGCTGGCGGGGGGCGCATCGCGACGCATGGGGCGCGACAAGGCCACGATGCCGGTTCCCGAGGAGATCGCAGGCCGCAGCGGCATCACGATGGTGGAGCACGTGGTGGGTGTGTTGGCGCGGCGCTGCCATCCGGTCTTCGTGATGGCCGCTCCCGGGCAGCCGATACCACCAGTGCAAGCGCGCATCGTGCGTGACGAGCTACGCGGTCAGGGTCCATTGCTGGCAACTGGTCGTGGCTTGCGGGCGGCCGCGGCGGCCGGTGCCCGGTGGGCGTTTGTGTGCGCCGTCGACATGCCGTTGCTAACGGGCGGCCTGATCGATGATCTCTTTCGCCGGGCAGCCCGGCTAGGCGCCGACGTGGTGTTGCCGTGGGACGGCCATGACCACTATCTGGCCGCGGTGTATCGGACCGAGTTGGCGCCGCGGGTCGACGCGCTGGTGGCACACGGGGAACGGGCGATGCGCGCGTTGGTCGACTCGGTCGACGCCCAGCGAATTGTGATATCGGATTCGCGGCCGCTGGCGAATATCAACTCGCCCGCTGACTTTCATGCGCTGCTGCCGGTCGTGGGGCTCGAGCGGGCCGGAGCGGACTCTGCTCCCGGAGACATATCACTATCTCAGCGTTAATTCAGCTAACTTCCATCGCCATTTCATGGGATAATCGTTAAATTCAGTAATTTCCAACGCGTATTATCTTTCCAAAACTGCCATCCTCTGGCTCTGCCTTCCTGCCCGTATTAGGTTGCGTATTAGGTTGCGGCAGCGCGAGTTTGGCATTTTTTTGTTGCGGAAGCATCCAGATAGACCCAGCGAAATTATTAGCGGGGCTGGGATCTAGCCGGAGCTTTTCCGGGCGGTCTTCGGGCCGGCTCGTGCCCGCCCTGCTATACGCTTGCCGCAGATATCTCCTGTCGAATCATACTGGCAGACAGGGTAATTAGCGAAGCAAGGCGAGCTGGTGGGCTCGGCCTTCAAAAGGGCATGGCGCACTCTTGAGCCTCATCGCGACGAGACTGGAATTGTAAATCCTTTGCCTAACGGGATATTTAGATCTATCTCGCTGTCTGCGGGCGGTGCTTGAGTGATTTTTCTGCCGCCGGCGGCGGACACCGAACTCGGGCAAGCAGTCGACGGGAGGTTCCGGCGGAGCCGCCACCGGCGGCAAACCAGTGGGGTGGATCACACTATCAGCGTGATTTGACTCACATCCATGCCGTTACGGCACGGTGGCGACGCAAGTGAAAAATACCGTCTGCACCTGGGAAAACGAGCGATCAGCCGATCTGTTATCAACTCGTTATTGGACAGAGATACAGCATTCTTCGAGATGACGAAAGCAATTCGGTCTCATACGGTGCCTTTCGGCCCTCTCACGGGCAAACCACAATTGAATCCACGAATCCGCGTGTGAGCGGGGCTGTGGGCGGTGACAGCCGCGTCGCGGCCGGCGGGCGCCAGGTTCGCCGGGCAGAGCGTGCCCCCGCTGGAGTGCCGGAAAGAGACGGCACGTCCCGAAGCACCAATCCCCCGAGCAGGCACCTCGCCCCACCGTGGGGCTGGCTTCGGCGCGCGCAGCGCGAAAGGAACCATGTTGAAGAACGTCCGCAAGACGCTCGTCATTGCCGGAATCGCCGGGGCGCTCGTCGCAGCGCCAAGTGCGCCGTTCGTTGCCACCGCCTATGCGGAAGGCGAGGCGTGGGACGCGAGCGCGGCCTTCGGCACGGCTGCCGAGGAGCCCGCGGCGCTGGCGCTTGACGAGGGCGCCCCGGAGGGGCCCGCGGAGCCCGCGGCGCTGGCGCTTGAGGAGAGCGCCCCGGAGGGACCCGAGGCGCCCGCTGCGGAGGCTCTGGAGGCCGCCGAGCCCGACGCTGCGCAGCCGCCTGCGTCGGAGGCTCCCGAGGCGCCCGCTGCGAAAACCCCGGAGATGCGCCCCGCCCGGCAGACGGCATACAGCGTCAACTGGGACGCGATCGCGCAGTGCGAATCCGGTGGCAACTGGTCGATCAACACCGGTAACGGCTACTCCGGTGGTCTGCAGTTCACCCCGGGCACTTGGGCGGCCAACGGTGGCAGCGGGTCCCCCCATAACGCGAGTCGCGAGGAGCAGATACGAGTCGCCGAGAACGTGCTGCGCACCCAGGGCCTTGGGGCCTGGCCGGTGTGCGGCCGGCGCGGCTGAGCGCCCGGAAAACGAGCGTGCGGTGCCGGTAGTGCCTGGCGGGCGCCGGATCACTCCGGGCACTCCGGTGCCGCCACCGCGGCGGCCGTGGGCGACACGCGCGAGGCCCCGCTCGGCGACCCGGGCCTCGGTGCTTGCGGTGCGCGCCGAAGAAATGCTCGGAGGGCGCGCGGACCGGGCGGAATCGCTGGGGGTAGCTTCTTGGCCGTGACCGGGTCACGGGATTTCGACATCGTCTTATACGGGGCGAGCGGTTTCGTCGGTAAGCTGACCGCGGAGTATCTGGCCCGTGCTGGCGGGAGTGCGCGCATCGCGTTGGCCGGCCGGTCGATCGAGCGCTTGCAGGCGGTGCGCAAAACCCTGCATGAATCGGCGCGCGGGTGGCCGATTTTGGTGGCCGACGCCGCGCAGCCGTCGACCTTGAGGGCGATGGCCAGCCAGGCACAAGTGGTGGTCACCACGGTCGGGCCCTACACCCGTTACGGGTTGCCGCTGGTGGCCGCGTGTGCCGCGGCAGGAACCGATTACGCCGACCTGACCGGCGAGGCGATGTTCGTGCGCACCAGCATCGACTCCTACCACAAGCAGGCCGCCGACAGCGGTGCCCGCATCGTGCATGCCTGTGGATTCGATTCCATTCCTTCAGATCTGAGTGTCTACGCGCTGTATCGCACGATAAGCGACGAGGGCGCCGGCGAGCTGGTCAACACCGATTTCGTGCTGCGCCGCTTTTCCGGCGGGTTGTCCGGTGGCACGATCGCGTCGATGCTCGACGTGCTGCAGACCGCGTCGAGTGATCCGCGCGCCCGGCGCCTGCTCGCCGACCCCTATACGTTAAGTCCCGATCGCAGCGCAGAACCCGACCTGGGCCCGCAGCCGGATTTACCGTGGCGTCGTGGTGGCGAGATAGCGCCGGAGCTGAGCGGCATCTGGACGGCCGGGTTTTTGATGGCGCCATACAACACTCGAATTGTGCGGCGCAGCAATGCATTGCTGGGCTGGGCTTACGGAAGGCGGTTTCGCTACGCCGAGCACATGAGCATGGGATCGGGGCTTGTCCTCGCCCCGGTGGCGTCGGCCATCATGACCGGCGGAACCAGCGCGTTGTTCGGGTTGGGCAGCCGGTATTTCAGGCCGCTGCCGCGCCGGCTCATCGAGCGTATCGTGCCCAAACCAGGCACCGGCCCGAGCGCGGCCACCCGGGAGCGCGGGTACTACCAGGCGGAGACCTACACCACCACGACCAGCGGAGCCCGGTATACGGCGAAGATCGCTCAGCGAGGCGACCCGGGCTATCAGGCGACATCGGCGCTGCTGGGGGAGAGCGGCCTGGCGCTCGCCATGGACCGCGACCAGCTCTCGGACCTGCGTGGTGTCCTGACGCCCGCGTCCGCGATGGGCGACGCACTGCTGGCGCGCCTGCCGGCTGCGGGGGTGTCGCTGGAGATTGGCCGACTTTAAGGGATTCCGGCCGCGAGCGCGTTATCCGGCGTTATCCGCTCGAACCACTGTCAAGAGTGGCCGGTTGGACTAGCGTCGTCGATGTGTTAACACGACATCCGGATATCTCAGCGACGAAGGTGGATCGACAATGGCCGGCCTGGATGACCTTTTCGCCCAGATCCCCGTGGGGGACATCGCACGCCGGCTCGGCGCCGACGAAAGCGACGTAGGCGGCGCAATTCACACGCTTTTGCCCGCGCTGGTCGGGGGCCTGCACCACAACGCCCAGGATCCCGATCACGCGTCGGCGATCGAATCGGCGGCCAGCAGTCACGCGGCCAGAGGGCTGCTGGACAGCGGCGTCAGCATCGATCGGGTCGACCAGGCCGACGGCCAGCAGGCCATCGCGACGATCTTCGGCGGAAACGACACCGGGCAGGTCGCCGCGGCGCTCTCGGGCGCCGCTGGTGGCAATAGCGACCTGTTTCAGAAGCTGCTGCCGATCTTGGCGCCGATCGTGCTGGCCTACATCGGGAAGCAGATGAGCCAGAAAACGGCGCCCGCGCAAGAGCAGGCGGCCGGCGGTGCGCTCAACGACGTGCTGGGCAGCATCCTCGGCGGGGCCTCCGGTGGCCGCAGCAAATCGCTGGGCAGCATCTTGGGCGACGCGCTGGGCGGCAAGGCAGGCGGCGCGCTGGGGGACATCCTCGGCGGGCTACTTGGCGGCAATAAGGGCAATAAGGGCAATAAGGGCAATAAGTAAGGCCGGCACGGGCGGGCGTGAGATCATCCGGATCACCGGCGAATTTGGGCGGATTCGCGGCTGCTGAGCGCGCTTTTTAGAATCGAGCGGTGACCGCCGGCCCGAGGAGTACCGCCGAGATGCTGCCCAAATCGTGGGATCCTGGTGCGGTCGAGAGCACGATCTATCAGGGCTGGCTGGCGGCCGGCTACTTCACCGCGGACCCGGCAAGCACCAAACCCGCGTATTCCATCGTCCTGCCGCCGCCCAACGTGACCGGCAGCCTGCACATGGGCCATGCGTTGGAGCACACCCTGATGGATGCCCTGACCCGGCGCAAGCGCATGCAGGGCTATGAGGTGCTGTGGCTACCGGGAACGGATCACGCGGGGATCGCCACCCAGAGTGTGGTAGAAAACCAGCTCGCCGCCGAGGGCAAGACCAAGCAGGACCTCGGGCGCGAGCGGTTCGTCGAGATGGTATGGCGATGGAAGCGGGACTCCGGCGGTGTCATCGGCGCCCAGATGCGCCGGCTCGGTGACGGCGTGGACTGGAGCCGCGATCGGTTCACCCTGGACGAGGGATTTTCGCGTGCGGTGCGCACGATGTTCAAAAGGCTCTACGACGCCGGTCTGATCTACCGGGCCGAGCGGCTGGTGAACTGGTCGCCGGTGCTGGAGACGGCGGTCTCGGATCTCGAGGTCACCTACGACGAGGTCGAGGGCGAGTTGGTGTCGTTTCGGTATGGCTCGCTCGACGACTCCGAGCCCCACATCGTGGTCGCCACCACCCGGGTGGAGACGATGCTCGGTGACACTGCGATCGCGGTGCACCCCGATGACGAGCGTTACCGTCATCTGGTCGGTACCAGCTTGCCGCACCCTTTTGTCGACCGGCAGCTGCCCATCGTCGCCGACGAGCACGTCGATCCGGAATTTGGCACGGGCGCGGTTAAAGTAACGCCCGCGCACGACCCCAACGACTTTGAGATCGGGCTGCGACACCGGCTGCCGATGCTATCGATCATGGACACGAAAGGCAGGATCACGGGAACCGGAACACAATTCGATGGCTTGGACCGCTTCGAAGCCCGCGTTGCGGTGCGTGAGGCGCTGGCCGCGCAGGGCCGCATCGTCGAGGAGAAACGGCCCTACCTGCACAGCGTTGGACATTCCGAGCGCAGTGGCGAGGTCATCGAACCGAGACTGTCGATGCAGTGGTGGGTCAAGGTCGAGTCGCTGGCGAAAGCTGCCGGCGATGCCGTGCGTAACGGGCACACCGTGATTCACCCCGCCAGCCTGGAGCAGCGCTGGTACTCCTGGGTCGACAACATGCATGACTGGTGCATTTCCCGCCAGCTCTGGTGGGGTCACCGCATCCCGATCTGGTACGGGCCCAATGGCGAACAGGTGTGCCTGGGTCCGGACGAAACCCCGCCCGAAGGATGGGAGCAAGACCCCGACGTACTGGACACGTGGTTTTCCTCCGCGCTATGGCCATTCTCGACCATGGGCTGGCCCGCACACACTCCAGAGCTGGAGAAGTTTTATCCGACAAGTGTTTTGGTCACCGGATACGATATCTTGTTCTTCTGGGTGGCCCGGATGATGATGTTCGGGAGTTTCGTCGCGGACGACCCCGCCATCACCCTGGACGGTCGCCGGAAACCGCAGGTGCCGTTCACCGATGTGTTTCTGCACGGGTTGATCCGTGACGAATTCGGCCGCAAAATGAGCAAGTCCAAGGGTAACGTTGTCGACCCGCTGGACTGGCTGGAGCTGTTCGGCGCGGATGCGCTGAGATTCGCGCTCGCCCGAGGCGCCAGCCCGGGCGGTGATTTGACCGTCGCAGAGGACCACGTTCGGGCGTCGCGTAATTTCGTCACCAAGCTGTTCAATGCCACCCGGTTTGCGCTCCTCAACGGCGCTCGGCCGGCGCCGTTGCCCAGCCTCGCCGAGCTGACCGACGCTGACCGGTGGATCTTGGGACGCCTGGAAGAGGTTCGCGCCGAAGTCGACGCGGCCTTCGATAGCTACGAGTTCAGCCGAGCCTGCGAGGCGCTCTACCATTTCACGTGGGACGAATTTTGTGACTGGTATGTGGAATTGGCGAAGGTGCAGCTGGCCGGCGGCGGGGCTCACACCGCCACCGTGTTGGCCGCGGTGCTCGATACGCTGCTGCGGCTGTTGCACCCGGTGATCCCGTTCGTCACCGAGACGTTGTGGCGGGCGCTCACCGGGGGCGAGTCGGTGGTGATCGCCCGATGGCCCGAAGCGTCAGGTATCAGCATGGATCCGCTGTCCGCGCAACGGATCATCGATATGCGAAAGCTGGTCACCGAGGTGCGCCGATTTCGCAGCGACCAGGGGCTGGCCGATCGGCAGAAGGTGCCGGCCCGGTTGGCCGGTGTGGACAACGCTGGTCTCAGCACACAAGTGGCAGCTGTGACTGCACTGGCGTGGCTTGCCGCGCCGAATTCGGAGTTCAGCGCGTCGGCGTCGGTGGAAGTTCGGTTGCGTGGCGGCACCGTCGTGGTGGAACTCGACACCTCCGGCACCATCGACGTTGCCGCCGAACGCCGCCGCCTTGAGAAGGATCTGGCCAGTGCGCAAAAGGAACTGGCTTCCACTACAGCGAAATTGGCTAACGCAGACTTTCTCGCCAAGGCACCGACAGCGGTGGTTGAAAACATCCGTGACCGCCAGCGGCTGGCCCGGGAAGAAGCCGAGCGGATAGCGGCGAGGTTGGCCAGGTTGCGATGACCTCTAAGTCGGGGCCGCCAGACACCGGCACCGCTCCCACGCCCGATGAGATGGCGGCGCTTTTTCAGGTCGAGCACCTGCTGGACCAGCGGTGGCCGGAAACCCGGATCGAGCCCAGCCTGACCCGCATGCACGCGCTGATGGACCTCCTCGGCTCACCGCAACGGGCTTATCCGGCGATCCACATCGCGGGCACCAACGGCAAAACCTCGGTGGCGCGGATGGTCGACGCGTTGCTGACGGCGCTGCGCATGCGCGCCGGGCGCATCACCAGCCCGCACCTGCAATCGGTGGTCGAGCGCATCGCGATCGACGGCACCCCCATCAGCCCGGCGCGGTATGTGGCGACGTACCGCGAGATCGAGCCCTACGTGCAGCTGGTGGACGAGCAGTCGCGGACCGCCGGCGGCCCCGCGATGAGCAAGTTCGAGGTCATCACCGCGATGGCCTTTGCCGCTTTCGCCGATGCGCCGATCGATGTCGCTGTGGTCGAGGTGGGCCTGGGCGGGCGCTGGGACGCCACCAACGTCATCGACGCCCCGGTCGCGGTCATCACCCCGATCAGCGTCGATCACGTCGACTACCTCGGGTCCGACGTCGCGGGGATAGCCGGTGAGAAAGCCGGCATCATCTCCGAAACCGACGAGGCGGACACCGTCGTGGTCATCGCCCGGCAGGTGCCCGCGGCGATGGCGGCTTTGCTGGCGCGATCCGCGCGTGCCGAAGCCACGGTCGTTCGGGAGGACGCTGAGTTCGCGGTGCTCGACCGGCGAGTTGCCGTCGGGGGCCAGATGCTGACACTGCGGGGGCTTGGCGGGGTGTATTCCGATGTTTACCTGCCGCTGCACGGCGAACACCAGGCGCACAACGCAGCGGTGGCGCTGGCGGCGGTCGAGGCGTTTCTCGGTGCCGGGCCGGGGCGGCAACTCGATGCCACGGCCGTTCGGGCCGGATTCGCCGCGGCCACCAGCCCAGGCCGGCTGGAGCGGGTGCGCAGCGAGCCGACGGTGTTCGTCGATGCCGCGCACAACCCGGCGGGTGCGGGTGCGCTGGCGCGGGCCCTGGCCGGCGATTTCAATTTCCGGTTTCTGGTCGGGGTGCTCAGCGTGCCTGCCGACAAGGACGCCGCTGGGATCCTCGCCGCGCTAGAACCGGTGCTCGACCGGGTTGTGGCCACCCACAATGGGTCTTCGCGGGCATTGGATGTTGCGTCGTTGGCGCGGGCGGCGCGGGAGCGATTCGGGGCTAGTCGCGTGCTGGCCGCGGAGAACCTCCGTGACGCCATCGACACGGCGACCGCGTTGCTCGACGACGCAGCCAGCGAGACCGGCGCGTTATCCGGAACGGGCATCGTCATTACCGGGTCGGTGGTCACCGCCGGGGCCGCACGCGCCCTGTTTGGCCGCGATCCGCAATGAGCAACCGGGCGGACCGACCCGAACACCAGGGGCAGCAGACACCCCGGCCCGCCGATCCGTGGCGGAGTTTCCGCCTGGTGCTGGTCGCCACGCTGATGCTGGAGGCGGTCGTGGTGCTGCTGGCGCTTCCGGTGGTCGGGGCGGTCGGCGGTGGTCTGACGGCTGGTTCGCTGGGGTTTCTGCTGGGGGTGGTCGTGGTGCTGGTCGCCCTTGTCGGGCTGCAGGGCCGCAGCTGGGCGATCTGGGTTAATCTGGCGGTGCAGGCGCCGCTGATCGCCGGGTTCGTTATCTACCCCGGCGTGGGCTTCATCGGGGTGCTGTTCGCGGCCGTGTGGGCGCTGATCGCGTATTTCGCAGCCGAAGTTCGCTCGCGGCAGCGCGAGCTGCCCGCGGACCGGCAGCCGCCGGACTAACCGGCCGGCGCCAGGCGAGTGGTTCGGTACGCTGTGCGCCGTGACGGAGCGGACCTTGCTGTTGATCAAGCCCGATGCCGTCCGGCGGTGTCTGATCGGCGAGATCATCAGCCGCATCGAGCGGAAAGGTTTGACCATCGCCGCGTTGGAGCTCAAGCAAGTCGGCGACGAGCTGGCGCGGCGGCATTACGCCGAGCACGAGGGCAAGCCCTTTTTCGCGTCCTTGCTGGAGTTCATCACGTCGGGGCCGGTGGTGGCGGCGGTCGTGGAGGGGCCGCGCGCGGTGGCGGCCGTTCGCCAACTTTGCGGCGCCACCGATCCGGTGGCGGGGGCCGCGCCCGGCACGATTCGGGGCGATCTCGGGCTGGAAATCCAATTCAACCTGGTGCATGGCTCCGATTCCGCTGATTCGGCCCAGCGTGAAATCGCGCTATGGTTTCCCGACGGCCCGGTCGCGCTGCGGGCCGAGCGGGATCCGGCAAAGCGGCCACCCGGCCCCGGGGCAGGGCCGGAGGAGAGGGCAATCCGGCAAGGCCGCGATGAGCGGGTTTAGCATCCCGCGACGACACGGCGCGCACGGTGGCGCACTTGGTCGGAGGGGGCAACGGTATGGGATACTGGTGATGGGTGAACGTCGCCGGTTCGGCGTCTGACATCCGAATGAAGACTTAGACAAGCGCGACGATCGCAATAGGCGATGCGGCGCGGACTGTCCGGCCATTCATTCGACCCGGTTGCGAGTGGGCTCCAACGGGCCGCTCGCGGCGAGACCATCACCGGCCCGGGAGAAGCGACCCGGGCACATAGCGAAGCCCTCGCGTGGCCGTGTCGGCACGACGCGCCCGGGGGCTTGAGGAGTTTACGTGGAAGACAGTGTTTCATCTTCAGACCTATCGAATGAGCTGACACAACGGGAGGATTTGCCGGACCGCTTAAGGGTCCATTCGTTGGCGCGCGCGCTGGGAACAACCAGCCAACGGGTGCTGGTCGCGCTGCGCGAACTCGATGGGCGGATCCGCAGCGCGCATTCCAGCGTGGACCGGGCCGATGCGGTGCGGGTGCGCGATCTGTTGGCCGCGGGCGCAGAGGCTCCCCAGTCCGGCGATCGTACCGGCCCGGGTGGTCCCGGTGCGGCCGGTGCGGCCGAATCCCGGCCGGTCGTTGAGACCACGGTTGAGCGCGCCGACTACATGCCGCTGTTCGTCGCGCCGCGCCCCATCGTGTCAGACGAGCCTGACGACGCTGACGACTCGGACCGGGTCGAGGACTCCGACGCCTGGGAAGAGCAGCGTACGGCCGGGCGGCGGCGCCGTCGTGGTCGTCGTGGTCGTGGACGCGGGCGCGGTGATCAGGGTGGGTCTGCAAACCGGGGTCAACTGGGTGACGAGGCCGATGCTGGCACCGACGACGATGACGAGGCGCCGGACATCGCCGGTGGTGACTGGCCCGAATCCGAGGAGGCCGGTGACTTCGATGAGGCCGACACCGACGAGGAAGACGGTGCGCCCGAGACCGGCAGCCGCCGCCGTCGCCGCCGCCGCCGCCGTAAGGTGAGTTCCGGGGACGACGACGGAAGCTCCCCTGCGGGCCCGCTGCCCGACGATCCACCCAACACGGTGGTGCACGAACGGGTGCCGCGCACCGTCGATAAGCCCAACGCCACGGAAGACGGCACGACGAGCACCGAAATTCAGGGCATCAACGGCTCGACCCGGCTGGAGGCCAAGCGGCAGCGGCGCCGCGACGGGCGGGACGCCGGACGGCGCCGGCCACCGGTGTTAAGCGAAGCCGAATTCCTGGCTCGCCGCGAGGCGGTCGAGCGGGTGATGGTGGTGCGTGACAAGGTCCGCACCGAGCCGCCGCACCAGGGCGAGCGCTACACCCAGATCGCGGTGCTGGAGGACGGCATCGTCGTCGAGCACTTTGTGACCTCGGCTGCCTCTGCTTCCCTGGTGGGCAATATCTACCTCGGAATCGTGCAGAACGTGCTCCCCTCGATGGAGGCGGCGTTCGTCGACATCGGCCAGGGCCGCAACGGTGTGCTCTACGCCGGCGAAGTGAACTGGGAAGCCGCCGGGTTAGGCGGCGACAACCGCAAGATCGAACAGGCCCTCAAACCGGGCGACTACGTCGTGGTGCAAGTCAGCAAGGATCCTGTCGGGCATAAGGGAGCGCGGCTGACCACGCAGATTTCGCTTGCCGGGCGCTATCTGGTGTATGTGCCGGGTGCGTCGTCGACGGGGATCAGCCGCAAGCTGCCCGACACCGAACGTCAGCGCCTGAAGGAGATCCTGCGCGCGGTCGTGCCGCCGGACGCCGGGGTGATCATCCGCACCGCGTCAGAGGGCGTTAAAGAGGAGGACATTCGCGCCGACATCACCCGCCTGCAGGAGCGCTGGCACCAGATCCAGGCGCAGGCCGCCGAGGCCAAGGCGAAGGCCTCCGGTGCCGCCATAGCGCTCTACGAAGAGCCCGACGTGCTGACCAAGGTCATTCGCGACTTGTTCAACGAGGATTTTGCCGAGCTGATCGTTTCCGGCGAGGAAGCCTGGACCACCATCAACCAGTATGTGAATTCGGTTGCCCCCGAGCTGGTTTCGAAGCTGACTAAATACCAGCCACCGACCGGGCCGGATGGGCAGCCCGGACCGGACGTGTTCGCGGTGCTGCGCATCGACGAGCAACTGGCCAAGGCGATGGACCGCAAGGTGTGGCTGCCCTCGGGCGGGACGCTGGTGATCGACCGGACCGAGGCCATGACGGTGATCGACGTTAACACCGGCAAGTTCACCGGCTCGGGGGGCAACCTCGAGCAGACCGTCACCAAGAACAATCTCGAGGCCGCGGAGGAGATCGTGCGTCAGCTGCGGCTGCGTGACATCGGCGGCATCGTGGTGATCGACTTCATCGACATGGTGTTGGAGTCCAACCGCGACTTGGTGTTGCGCCGGCTGACCGAGGCGCTGGCACGCGACCGCACCCGCCATCAGGTGTCCGAGGTGACGTCCCTGGGTCTGGTGCAGCTGACCCGCAAGCGGCTGGGGACCGGTCTGATCGAGGCGTTCTCCACACCGTGCCCCAACTGTGGTGGCCGTGGGATCATCATCCACACGGACCCCGTCGACTCGGCTCAGGCGACCGGGCGCAAGTCCGAGTCCGGCGGCCGACGGGGCAGGCGATCACGGAGGATCCGTCCGGACGAACCGGTGGTGGCGAAGGTGCCCGAGCACACTCCCGGTGAGCATCCACTGTTCAAAGCCATGGCCGCGGCCGTGGGTCGCCGCGACGGGCAGCACGGTGCGGCCGATGAGGAGCGCGCCGACGAGGCCGAAGAGATGGCGCACGAAGCGGTCTGCGAGGAAGCGAACGGCGACATCGAGCATGCGCTGGCCGCGGGGACCACCGAGGAGGCGCTGGACGAGGCCGACGAAGATGGATTCGACGATGTCGATGAGGAGGAGGACGAGGTCGAACTCGACGACCTCGGCGACGATCTCGAGCTCGACGACGACCTTGATCTCGAGGACTCCGATGACGAACCGGACGAGGAAGACGCCTCCGATGAGACGCCCGCCGACACCCGGGGGGACGAGGGCTACCGGCGCGAAACACCCACGTCGAAGGTCACCGGATCGGCCTTCGGGTTTTCGCGCCGCCGTCGGGCGGCTGTCCGGCCGGCAGGCCCGCCGATCCACCGAGACTAACCCGTCAGGTGCCGGTTTGACCCCATAGCCGCTGGTCACGTAGCCTGGAGCGGTTGCCGCCAGCCGGCCACAGCTTCATGTTCGCCCATGCGGATCGCCGTCAGCCCGCGCGCGACACACGCAATAGAACGAAACAAAACGGAACAGAAGAAAACAGCAGAAGAGGTATACACGCACCGATGGCGACCTACGCAATTGTCAAGACCGGCGGCAAGCAGTACAAGGTGGCGGTCGGAGATGTCCTCAAGGTAGAAAAGCTCGACTTCGAGCCGGGGGCGGAGGTGTCGCTGCCGGTGGCGCTGGTCGTCGATGGCGCCACCGTGACCACCGACGCCCACGCATTGGCCAAGGTCGCGGTGAGCGGCAAGGTGCTCGAGCACGTCAAAGGCCCGAAGATCCGGATCCACAAGTTCAAGAACAAGACCGGCTACCACAAGCGTCAGGGCCACCGCCAGCGGCTGACAGTTTTGCAGGTCACCGGCATCAAGTAGCGGAGACGACGAGAGAGATGGCACATAAAAAGGGCGCGTCCAGCTCGCGCAACGGTCGTGATTCCGCCGCGCAGCGCCTGGGCGTCAAGCGTTTCGGCGGGCAGATCGTCAAAGCGGGCGAGATCCTGGTCCGTCAGCGCGGCACACACTTTCACCCCGGCGCCAACGTTGGGCGCGGCGGAGATGACACGTTGTTCGCCAAGACCGCCGGCGCGGTCGAATTCGGCGTCAAGCGGGGCCGCAAGACCGTCAGCGTCGTCCCCGCGGGGCGGGCCGGGGCCTAGCCTTCTCGGGCGGCCGCGCGAAACCGCTGTCTTGCCGATGCGCACCCGCGTTTCTTCTGCAAAGCGTGAATTGCGGTGCAGGTGGCCGGCGATCGACGGAGAGGATGCCTGATGCCCCGGTTTGTCGACCGTGTGCGCATCCACGTCCGCGCGGGCAACGGCGGCAACGGCTGCGCATCGGTGCGTCGCGAGAAATTCAAGCCGCTCGGCGGCCCGGACGGCGGCAATGGCGGACGCGGCGGCAGCGTCGTCTTCGTCGTCGACCCGCAAGTGCATACCCTGCTGGACTTTCACTTTCGTCCGCATATCACCGCACCGTCGGGAAGGCACGGCATGGGCGGCAACCGTGACGGCGCCGCCGGCGAGGACCTGGAAGTCAAAGTGCCCGATGGCACCGTCGTCCTTGACGAAAACGGCCGGCTGCTGGCTGACCTGGTCGGCGCGGGCACCCGCTTTGAAGCCGCTGCCGGGGGTCGCGGCGGGTTGGGTAACGCGGCGCTGGCGTCGCGGGCCCGCAAGGCGCCCGGGTTTGCGCTGCTGGGTGAGAAAGGCCAGGAGCGCGACCTGGTGCTCGAACTCAAGACCGTCGCCGACGTCGGCCTGATCGGATTTCCGTCGGCCGGCAAGTCCTCGCTGGTCTCCGCGGTGTCGGCAGCCAAACCCAAGATCGCCGACTACCCGTTCACCACGCTGGTCCCCAATCTCGGTGTGGTCTCGGCGGGGCAAGACACGTTCACCATCGCCGACGTGCCCGGCCTGATTCCGGGCGCATCGCAGGGCCGGGGTTTGGGCCTGGACTTCCTGCGGCACATCGAGCGGTGCGCGGTGCTGGCGCATGTGGTCGACTGCGCCACCGCGGAGCCGGGCCGCGACCCGGTCTCCGACATCGACGCGCTGGAAGCCGAACTCTCGGCATACCAGCCGACTCTGCGCGGGGACGCCGCCCTGGGTGACCTCGCCCAGCGGCCACGGGCGGTGGTGCTCAACAAGATCGACGTCCCGCAGGCCCGCGAACTCGCCGAGTTCGTGCGCGACGGCATCGCCGGGCGGGGCTGGCCGGTCTTCTGCGTGTCGACTATCACGCGAGAAGGGCTGCAGCCGCTGGTATTTGCACTCGCACGAATGGTCACGACGTATCGTGCGGCCCGGCCGTCGCCGGTGCCGCGACGGCCGGTGATCCGGCCGGTGCCCGTCGACGACGCGGGCTTTAGCGTCGAACCCGACCCGCAGCATCCCGGCGGCTTCACGGTGCGCGGCGCGCGGCCCGAACGCTGGATCGCCCAGACCGACTTCGGCAACGACGAAGCCGTCGGCTACCTCGCCGACCGGCTGGCGCGCCTGGGGGTGGAGGACGAGCTGCGCCGGCTGGGCGCGCAACCGGGCTGCGCGGTGAGCATCGCCGATGTGACCTTCGAGTGGGAACCGCAAACGCCGGCCGGCGTCGAGGTCGTGATGTCGGGCCGGGGCACCGACGCGCGCCTGGAACGCGGAAGCCGGGCCAGCGCGGCGGAGCGCAAAGCGGCCCGCCAGCAGCGCCGTGCGCCCGGTGAGGCTGGTGACACGCCGGCGAGGGCGCAGAGCGACGCGACGAAAAGGAGCGGCTCCCATGGGTAGTGCCGCGCGGGAGGCCATCCGGTCTGCGCGGCGTGTTGTCGTCAAGGTCGGCACCACCGCGCTGACCGCGCCGTGCGGGGTGTTCGACGCCGCCCGGCTGGCCAGGCTCGCCGATGCTATCGAGGCGCGGATGAAGGCGGGCTCGGATGTGGTGGTGGTGTCCTCCGGCGCCATCGCTGCCGGCCTCGAACCGCTTGGGTTATCGCGCCGCCCAACCGATCTGGCGACCAAACAGGCCGCGGCGAGTGTCGGTCAGGTCGCGCTGGTGAACTCGTGGAGCGCGGCGTTCGCCCGCTACGGCCGCGCTGTGGGGCAGGTGCTGCTGAGCGCCCACGACATCTCGATGCGAGTGTCGCACACCAATGCTCAGCGCACCCTGGAGCGGCTGCGGGCGCTGCATGCGGTGGCGATCGTCAACGAGAACGACACCGTGGCCACCAACGAGATCCGCTTCGGTGACAATGATCGGCTCTCGGCGCTGGTGGCACACCTCGTCGGCGCCGATGCGCTGGTGCTGCTGTCGGACATCGACGGGCTCTACACCCGCGATCCCCGCAAAGCGCCCGACGCACGTCTCATTCCGGAAGTGACCGGGCCCCACGACCTTGCCGACGTGGTCGCCGGCCGCAGCAGCCACCTGGGCACCGGCGGCATGGTGTCGAAGGTGTCCTCGGCGCAACTGGCGGCCGACGCCGGAGTCCCGGTCCTGTTAGCCGCCGCCGACGATGCGGCGATTGCGCTGGCTGACGCCTCGGTGGGCACGGTGTTTGCGGCCCGGCCCGACCGGATGTCGGCGCGCCGGTTCTGGGTGCGCTATGCCGCCGAGTCCGCCGGCTCGCTGACCCTTGACGACGGCGCGGTGCGCGCGGTGGTGCGGCACCGTCGCTCCTTGCTGCCGGCCGGGATCACCGCGGTATCCGGCCGGTTTTACGGCGGTGACGTGGTCGAGCTACTCGGACCGGACGCGGCGCTGGTCGCCCGGGGCGTGGTCGCCTACGACGCCACCGAACTCGCCGACATGATGGGCCGCTCGACGCCCGAGCTGCCCGCCGAGCTGCGCCGGCCCGCGGTGCACGCCGATGATCTGGTCGTCGTCTGAGCCATCGCGCGGGCCGTGGCGCCTGTCGTTGATGCCGAATGCGACGTCCCGCGGCGATAGCTCCGCTGCCAGCAGCGTCAGCGTCTCCGAGCAGCCGGCGTCGACCGTGACGGTGGCCTGGTCGTCGCCGCGGGTGGGGCCCCGGTTGATGATGGCGATCGGGGTGCCGTGTGCCGCGGCGTGGCGCACGAACCGGTAGCCGGAGAACACGGTCAGTGACGAGCCGGCGACCAGCAGGGCGTCGGCGCCGTCGATCAGTGAATAGGCTTGGGCAACACGGTCTTTCGGGACATTTTCACCGAAGTATACGATGTCCGGTTTCAGTATGCCGCCACAGTGTGGGCAGTCGAGGTAGCGGAACGAGGTGGTGTCGGCGAGCACGGCATCGGCATCCGGGGCCACTTCCAGCCCACCAATGGCCCCGGCGCGCTCGATGAAACCGGGATTGAGTTCCTCCAGCTTTTCGGCCAGGGCCGCCCGGCTGACGCTGTACTCGCAGCTCAGGCACACCACCCGTGCGTAGGTTCCATGCAGGTTGACCACGAGTCGGCTGCCCGCCTTGGTGTGCAACAAGTCCACGTTCTGGGTGATGACTCCCGTCACCACCCCGGCCCGCTCGAGCGTGGCCAGCGCCCGGTGCCCGGCGTTGGGCCGCGTGTTGTCCATATGCCGCCAGCCGACGTGGTTGCGGGCCCAGTAGCGTTGGCGGAACAGCGAATCCGATCTGAACTGCTGGATCGTCATCGGATTGCTCGGCGGTGAATCGGGGCCCCGATAGTCGGGGATGCCGGAGTCGGTGGAGATCCCCGCACCCGTCAGCACCGCGATCCGGCGACCGGCCAGCAGGGCGACGAGTTCCGCGGTTCCCACGTGTTCAAGGGTAGGCGCAGGCGCTACCGCGGCGTGCCGGCGCGGCCGCGGGCGCGCATCGTCTCCATCGAGGCCCAGCCGGCATGCTCGTGCCCGTCAGCGCGGTGGGTGGGGCCAGATTCGGCGCAGCCCCGTCTGCGATGCGGACCTTCGGCACGCGACAATAGAAGGCAATGGATTTCTACAGCGCCTACAGTCACGGGTTTGTCCGGGTCGCCGCGTGCACGCACCGCACCACGATCGGTGACCCGGCGGCCAACGCTGGGTCGGTGCTGCAGCTGGCCCGAGAGTGCGATAAGGACGCCGTCGCGCTGGCGGTGTTCCCGGAGCTGACGCTCTCTGGCTACTCCCTCGAGGATATTTTGCTGCAGGACGCGCTGCTCGACGCCGTCGAGGACGCGCTGCTCGGCATCGTCGCAGCCTCCAGCGACCTGCTGCCGGTGCTGGTGGTGGGCGCTCCGCTGCGCTACCGGAACCGGATCTACAACACCGCGGTGGTCATTCATCGCGGCGTGGTGCTCGGGGTGGCGCCCAAGTCGTATCTGCCGACCTACCGGGAGTTCTACGAGCGCCGTCAGCTCGCCCCCGGAGACGACGAACGCGGGATGATCCGCATCGGCGATGCCGAGGTTCCTTTCGGCGCTGACCTGCTGTTCGCGGCGTCCGATGTGCCCGGCTTCGTGCTGCACGTCGAAATCTGCGAGGACATGTTCGTGCCGGTGCCCCCGAGCGCGGAGGCGGCGCTGGCGGGTGCGACGGTGCTGGCCAACCTGTCCGGCAGTCCGATCACTATTGGCCGGGCCGAGGATCGCAGCCTGCTGGCTCGCTCGGCGTCGGCGCGGTGTCTGGCCGGCTACGTCTATGCCGCGGCGGGAGAGGGTGAGTCCACGACCGACCTGGCCTGGGACGGTCAGACCATGATCTGGGAGAACGGGGTGCTGCTCGCCGAATCGGAGCGGTTCCCCAAAGGGGAGCGTCGCTCGATCGCCGACATCGACACCGAACTGCTGTGCTCAGAACGGCTGCGGATGGGCACCTTCGACGACAACCGCCGCCACCACCGGCTGTCCGCGGAGTCGTTCCGGCGCATCGAGTTCCGGCTGGACCCGCCGCTCGGCGACATCGGACTGCGGCGGGAGGTTGCGAGGTTCCCGTTTGTGCCTTCCGATCCCGCACGGCTGCAACAGGACTGCTATGAGGCCTACAACATCCAGGTTGCCGGACTCGAGCAGCGGCTGCGCGCGCTGAACTACCCCAAGGTCGTCATTGGGGTCTCCGGCGGACTGGATTCGACGCACGCGCTGATCGTCGCCGCTCGTGCGATGGACCGCGAAAACCGCCCGCGCAGCGACATCCTGGCGTTCACCCTGCCCGGCTTCGCCACCGGCGGCCACACCAAAGGCAACGCGGTCAGGCTGGCGCACGCCCTGGGTGTGACGTTCGAGGAGATCGACATCCGCGGTACCGCCGAGCTGATGCTCACCACGATCGGCCACCCGTTTTCCCGCGGGCAGCACGTCTACGACGTCACGTTCGAAAACGTCCAGGCCGGCCTGCGCACCGACTACCTGTTTCGCATCGCTAACCAGCGTGGTGGCATCGTGCTTGGCACCGGTGACCTGTCGGAGATCGGGCTGGGCTGGTCGACATATGGTGTGGGTGATCAGATGTCGCACTACAACGTCAACGCCGGCGTGCCCAAGACGCTGATCCAGCACTTGATCCGCTGGGTGATCTCGTCGGGCCAGTTCGACGCGCAGGTGTGCGAGGTGCTGCAATCGGTGCTTGACACCGAGATCACCCCGGAGCTGGTTCCGGGCGGTGCGGAGGAGGAACTTCAGAGCAGCGAGGCCAGGATCGGGCCGTTTGCCCTGCAGGATTTCTCGCTGTTCCAGGTGCTGCGCTACGGGTTCCGGCCGTCGAAGATCGCCTTCCTGGCCTGGCACGCGTGGCACGATCCACAGCGCGGCACCTGGCCGCCCGGCTTCCCGGAGGACAACCGACCGTCTTACTCGCTCAAGGAGATTCGGCACTGGCTGCAGGTTTTCGTGCAGCGGTTCTATTCGTTCAGCCAGTTCAAGCGCTCGGCATTGCCGAACGGTCCCAAGGTGTCTCCCGGGGGTGCCTTGTCGCCACGCGGGGACTGGCGCGCGCCATCGGACATGTCGGCGCGTATTTGGCTCGACGAGATCCAACGCGCGATACCGGAGGAGTAGGGCTCGGGGTTACTTGCATATCGTGCCAACGCATTCGCGTAGCGTGCCAACGCATTCGCGGCCACGACGTACGCCGGGAGGCCCGATTGCCCGAACCGCTGATCCAACCGCACCAGCGCGTCGGTACCCATCATGAGCTCGCTGCGGTAGACGACCGCGGCGATCACCCGAAAATCCACCTCGCCCGCGGCGAACAGGGCACCCAACTTCGGCAACCGCTCGGCCAGCACCAGCCCGT
The DNA here is from genome assembly GCF_018361265.1 of Mycobacterium sp. SM1. Classification (GTDB taxonomy): domain Bacteria; phylum Actinomycetota; class Actinomycetes; order Mycobacteriales; family Mycobacteriaceae; genus Mycobacterium. The sequence continues at coordinate 426,744 of NZ_JAFLNH010000001.1, read as the reverse complement.
GGCGCAATTGGCCCGCGGCCCGGCCGCGGCTGATACCTTGCGGGACGGCCACCTCGGCGGCCACCTGCTCCCAACCATCGACGATCCACTGCTCTCGCTCGTCGGCGTCGTGTTCGGCGAGCCGACGGTGATACAGCTCGGCGACCGCGGCGAACTTGCGCGCAGTGATTGCCGATTCCAGTCGCACTGCGGCGCGCATGACATCGACCAGCCCGACATCATCAAGACCGCGCACGGTCTCCACATCCGGCAGCTCCAAATCGAACATGCTTTCGGAGCATAGGTGGGGGGTCCGACATTTAGTCTCGGTGGGAGTCCACGGGCAGGTCCGAGGGTCCGACTGGGACACCTGGTGATCCCTGAGATTTGAGCGGCCTCCCGTGGACTTTGGTGTCTGGTCGTGCGGTGTTGTTGTTCGGGAACTTGGAGCCAGCCCGTGGTGTGGACTCCTGCTTAGAGAATGTCTGGACCGTGGCCGTGGCGCTCAGTCACCTGGTGATCTGGAAGAGCTTGTGGCAGGAGGGTTTTGCAGTGGCATTGACGTTGGGGATCGACGTCGCGGTCCGAGCGGCGCATCAGGCGACGCTGGCCCGTGACGGCAAGACGGTGTGGCGGGGCCGTAAGTTCTTGACCCGCCCCGACGAGCTGGAGCGGGTGTGGGCCGATGTGGGTGCCGAGGATCCAGGCGAGCTGACGGTGGTGCTCGAGCCCACCAGAAACGCCTGGATTGTGGTGGCGAAGTGGTTTCGCCGGCGCGGCGCGAAGGTGGTGATGGTGCCGACGACTCAGTCAGCGGACCTGCGCACGTACTACTCCAAGCACGCCAAGAACGACCGGATCGACTCAGAGCTGTTGGCCCGGCTGCCGCTGCTGCGCCCTGAAGGATTGCGTCCCTACACCGGGCAAGGCCCAGCTGATCCGTTGCGGCGGCTCACCAAGCAGCGTTCCACGATGGTCAAGCGCCGCACCGCGGTCTATGCCCGCCTCGACTCCCTCATCGAGCTGCTGGGACCGTCCTGGTATGCGGTGCTCGGGTCGAACTACGGCAACGCCGCGCTGCAGTTTTTGGCGCACTACGCCAATCCCCACGCAGTGATCCGGCTCGGCCAGGCCAGGCTGGCCAGGTTTCTCGCCACGCGGTCCCGTGGCGCCTGGCGTGACGAGCATGCCGCCGGCCTGATCGTCGCGGCCAAAGAAACCCTCGCCCTGTGCAATGTCGACGGCACCGATGGGATGAGCTTCGCCGAGCTGGCCGCCGACATCGCCCACGAGGCCGAACAAGCGCTGTTTTTGACCCGTCAGATCAAAGAGATCGACGAACGGATCGCAAACCTCTACGCCGAGGCCGACCCGCAGGGGATTGTCGCGTCCGCGCCCGGCCTCGGAGCCACCATCAGCGCGGTCATCGCCGGCCGGATCGGTGATCCGCACCGGTTCACCTCGCTCGCGGCGATCCGCGCCTACACCGGACTGGTCCCGAAAGTCAGCCAATCGGGGGTGGTCAAGACCGAGTCGTCGATCACCAAGGCCGGCGACCCGCTGCTACGCGAAATGCTTTACACCGCAGCCGATCAGGCGCGCAAAGTCGATCCCCAATTTGCCGCGAAGTACCACCGTCTAATGGCCGGGGACCGCCACCACGACTCGGCGATCTGCCACCTGGCCACCATGCTGATCACCCGCATCGCCACCTGCATGCGCAACGGGCAGCCCTACCAACTGCGCGACGTCGATGGCACCGCGATCACCGAATCGGAAGGCCGAGCCATCGTCAAAGAGCGCTACCAACTCGATCCCCGCCGCCGCGACCACGTCCGCCACAAACTCATGCGCCAGCGCCGCAAAAAGGCGGGCCAGGAGTCACAGGAGTCGCCACGCGCTCCAACATCCCAGCCCGCTAAACGCAAGCCTACGAACCCCCAAGTGGCTTGACTTCAGTTAGGAACAAATACCCTGGCCAAACCGGTCCGTTGTGGATAAGCCGCCGACTGTGGATAACAGGCCGAACGACGATCCGTGAAGGCCGATCTCGGGCGCGTTGCAAACGGCCATCCACCCGCAGGTCGGGGTGCACCCAATTCCAATTCGGGAGCGATGCCGCGGTATGACACCGGGACGCGAAACGTCGCGCGGTCGCTCACCACCGCGACGTCGCTGCACATCGCGATCTGCAGCCCGCCGCCCTGGCACAGGCGGTTGACCGCGGAGACGACCACCGGGTTGGCGGACTTGCGCGGCATGTCGCCGCCGGATGCGAACACGTCACCGGTTCCGGTGATCGACAGCCCCACCAGGTCCTGCTCGGCATTGACCCGAGCGATGGCGTAGCGGACACCGACATACATCGCCGGCGTCAAGGCGTTGCGGGCGGTCGGCATCAAGATCCTCCTTTGAAGTCGGCGACGACATCATCGATTGCTTCGCGCAGCGGAGCGCACCCACCGGCGCCCGGCACCAGCGTCGCCAGCGCACCCGCCGCACACGCTCGCCGCAACGCGTCGGCCCGGCCCCTGGTCCAGCCGGCGGCCAGCACGCCGGCGAACACATCGCCGGCGCCGGAGGTGTCCACCGCCTCCACCGGCGGCGCGGGAACGGTGAATTCCTCGCCGTCGCCGCGGTAGGTGGCGCCGTCGCCCCCACGAGTGATCACCAGGTGCTTGACCGGCCATACCCAGTGAGGGGCTTCGGCCTCATTGACGACGACCACATCGACCAGGCCGGCCAGATCGGCCAGCTGGTCCGGATCGCCGCGGGCCGGTGAGGCGTTGAGGATGACCGTCGCCTTGGCCAAACGCGCCTCGCGCGCGGCGGCGACCGCGGTCGCGACCGCAATCTCCAACTGCAGCAACAGCACATCGCAGTCGGCGACGATGGCACGCAAGCGGTCGGAGTCCAGCGTCAGGCGAGCGTTGGCTCCCGGGGCGACGACGATCGCGTTCTCACCGGCGGAATCCACCAACACGACCGCGTTGCCGCTGGGACCGGGCACGGTGATCAGCCCGTCGGTGCCGACCCGGTTCGCGCTCAGATGCGCACGCAGCCGCGCAGCCGCCGGATCGTCGCCGACCGCGCCGACAAACTGCACTTGGGCGCCGGCCCGCGCGGCGGCCACCGCCTGATTGGCGCCTTTGCCGCCGGGTGTCGAGCGGGCCGACTGCGCCAGCACCGTCTCACCCGGGCGCGGCAGGGCCTCGACGACGAACACCGTGTCCATATTCACGCTGCCCACAACGCACACTCGCGTCGTCATTGCGCCGACGCTATGGAGTCACGTCCGGTTTTACAACGGAGTGCCAGCGTGCCCGGAGAAACGGCGAGGTGAGTTTTGCGGGTCGGACACCGCGAGCGCCTTGTCGACAAATGAGCGGAACCTAGGGCATTGCCACCCGGCGGTGTGCCGCCCGATACCCTGGGGTGATGAGTCTGCAAGCACCGTCGCGCTCGGAGGGCAAGGCCGAAACGCGCGACTTGCGCCAAGAGGTGCACGAGGCCGCGCGCCGCGCCCGAATCGCCTCCCGGGTGTTGGCGTCGCTGCCGACCGGGGTCAAGAACCGCGCATTGCACACCGCCGCCGACGCGCTTTTGGCCCACGTCGACCAGATCCTGGCCGCCAATGACGACGACCTGAACGGCGCGCGCGATGCCAACACCCCGACGGCGATGCTCGACCGGTTGGCGCTCAACCCGCGGCGCGTCGACGGCATCGCCGCCGGCCTGCGGCAGGTGGCCGCCTTGCCCGATCCGGTCGGCGAGGTGCTGCGCGGCTACACCCTGCCCAACGGGCTACAGCTGCGCCAGCAGCGCGTTCCGCTCGGCGTGGTCGGCATGGTCTACGAGGGCCGTCCCAACGTCACCGTCGACGCATTCGGGTTGGCGCTGAAATCCGGTAACGCCGCGCTGCTGCGCGGCAGCTCCTCGGCGGCCCGATCCAACGCGGCGCTGGTCGGCGTGTTGCGGGCCGCCCTGGTCAGCGAGGAGCTGCCCGCGGACGCGGTGCAACTGCTAGACAGCTCGGATCGCCGCACCGTCACCCATCTGATCCAGGCCCGCGGCCTGGTCGACGTGGTGATCCCGCGCGGGGGGGCGGGGCTGATCGATGCGGTGGTGCGCGACGCGCAGGTGCCCACCATCGAAACCGGCGTCGGCAATTGCCATGTGTATGTGCACGAGGCGGCCGACCTGGACGTCGCCGAACGCATTCTGCTGAATTCCAAGACCCGCCGCCCCAGTGTCTGCAATGCCGCCGAGACGCTGCTCATCGACTCCGCGATCGCCGGGCACGCGATGCCACGACTGGTGTCGGCGCTGCAGAACGCCGGGGTGACCGTGCATGGCGGCGTCTCCGGTGACCCGACCGAGGACGACCTGCGCCGCGAATACCTCTCGATGGACATCGCCGTGGCGGTGGTCGATGGCGTCGATGCCGCCATCGCGCACATCAACGAGTACGGCACCGGGCACACCGAGGCCATTGTGACCACCGATCTGGCTGCGGCCCAACGCTTCACCGCCGGGGTCGACGCGGCCGCCGTCATGGTCAACGCGTCCACCGCGTTCACCGACGGCGAGCAGTTCGGGTTCGGCGCCGAGATCGGCATCTCCACCCAAAAGCTGCATGCCCGCGGCCCGATGGGACTGCCGGAATTGACCTCGACCAAGTGGATCGTCTGGGGAGACGGCCACACCCGTCCCGCCTGAGCGCGGAGGGCCCCGCTGGGGTCGGCAAGCGTCGCTGCCTGTTCCTGCACATCGGCTTCCCCAGCCCTGACAGGAAACGGCGCATCTTGGCGACGATTCCGGCCCACCGCGGCTCGATGACGCCGAGGCCATGCGGCGGCTGCTGGTGGAACTGCTCACCGACAACCACGACCTGGCCGAGATGGACGAGTGGCTGGTGGCGATGATCGCGCGCATTGTCGAGGTATACGGCAAATACGCCTTGGGCCGCGGCTACTCATACTCGTCCGTATCAGGCGCTCACGGCGATGGCGCTAGACGAGCTTGAGGGCCGGCTTGTGGCCGGACTGCCGGCACCCGACGGCGACGAGGCCACACCCACCCAAGAGCAGATCGCTAAAGTCCTTGCCGCACAGAAGATCACACAGCTGCGCAAGATGGTCGAGGCGGAAACCAAGCGGCGCACCGCCGAACAGCTGGGCCCCGAGCACGTCCAGATGTACGGCATCCCGCAGCTTTCCGAAGACGTCGAATTCCTGCGCTCCTCAAGCGAGCAGCTTCGCCAGATGCACCGGGTGGTGGTGCCGCTGGCACGCACCCTGGCCACCCGGCTGGCGGCGCGGCGGCACCGGGCCCGCGCGGGGCGATCGACCTGCGCAAGACCCTGCGCAAGTCGCTGTCCACCGGCGGCGTGCCGGTCGACGTGGTGCTGCGCAAGCCCCGTCCGGCCCGCCCCGAGCTGGTGGCGCTCTGAGGTCACCCACCTCTTCGGGCCCGACGTCGACCTGGCGGTGGTGATCCAGCGGAGCACCCGGGAGGCCGGTGCCGACACCCGCGACGGGCATTCCGACTACGGCAACGCGTTCCTCTCGTTTACCGGGAACTATCCCAACGTGTTGTCGCCGCGCAGCTCACTGCTGGTGCTCGGTGACGGGCGCACCAACTACCGCGACCCGGCCACCGGGGTGCTCGCGCCCATGGTCGCCGCCAGCCGGCACGCGCACTGGCTCAACCCAGAGCCCAAACCCCTGTGGGGAAGCGGAGATTCGGCGGCACCGCGCTACCGCGAGGTCATCGCCATGCATGAATGCCGCTCCGGGCAATTAGCCGCGGTGATTGACCAGCTGCTGCCGATCTGATTCGCCGGTGCCGAGGGCGTAGTGGTGCGCCCTGCACCGACACGCCACTGACCCCACGCTTGCCGGCGGTCACAGCTGCCACGAGAATCGTGACCTCGGCGGATGCACAGTTTGCCCACCTCCGAGCGACAGCGGACCCGCTCGGTCGGGCGCCGGCCGCGATAAATCGCTTGGAGGTGGGCAAGACGAACATTCCTTTCGCGGGACTCCTGGGGCAGCTGTGACAAGGACGATCGGTAGTCGATGCGCATTCCCCGTGGGCTCAGCCGTTCCGGGGTGTTCCAGTAAGCTGGCGTGTCGTGCAAAAGCGGCGGCGACTGGGCGTGATGGGCGGCACCTTCGACCCCATCCATAACGGTCACCTGTTCGCCGCCAGCGAAGTGGCCGACCTGTTCGACCTCGACGAAGTGGTGTTCGTGCCCACCGCGCAGCCCTGGCAGAAAGACCGCCAGGTGAGCGATGCCGAGGACCGCTACCTGATGACGGTGATCGCGACCGCGTCCAACCCCCGGTTCTCGGTAAGCCGTGTCGACATCGACCGCGGCGGACTCACTTACACTAAGGACACCTTGGGGGATCTGCGGGCGCTTCACCCGGGCTCCGAGCTGTACTTCATCACCGGCGCCGATGCGCTGGCCTCCATCTTGTCCTGGCACAACTGGGAGGAGTTGTTCGCGATGGCGCGTTTCGTGGGCGTGAGCCGACCCGGTTACGAGCTGGCGCGCGAGCACCTCTCCGACGTCCTCGCCAAGCTATCCGAGGACGCGCTGACCCTCGTCGAGATCCCGGCGCTGGCGATCTCATCGACCGACTGCCGCCGGCGCGCCGCGCAGTCCCGGCCGCTGTGGTACCTGCTGCCTGATGGGGTGGTGCAGTACATCGCCAAGCGCGGGCTTTATCGCGCACCCGGCGGCGACGAACCTCCGCGCCAATTGGCCACCCGCCGGGTCGGCGGGGACGACAGGTGACGGCCACCAAAGAGGCCATCGACATGGCGCGGGTGGCCGCCGGGGCGGCTGCCGCGAAGCTCGCCGAGGACATCGTCGTCATCGACGTGTCCGCGCAACTGGCCATCACGGACTGTTTTGTCATCGCCTCGGCCTCCAACGAGCGGCAGGTCAACGCCATCGTCGATGAGGTCGAGGAGAAGATGCGCCAAGCCGGCTATCACCCGGCTCGTCGCGAGGGCGCCCGCGGAGGCCGCTGGACCCTGCTGGACTACATCGACATCGTGGTGCACATCCAACACCGCGACGAACGCAACTACTATGCCCTAGACCGGCTTTGGCGTGACTGCCCGACGGTGGCGGTCGACCTGGAGAAGGCGCCATGAGGACACGGCGGCTGGTGCTGCTGCGCCACGGCCAAACCGTGTTCAACGCCGACACCCGGATGCAGGGCCAGCTGGACACCGAGCTGAGCGACCTCGGCCGCGCCCAAGCCGCCGTCGTTGCCGAGGTGCTGGGCAAGCGGCACCCCCTGCTGATCGTGTCATCGGATTTACGTCGCGCGTACGACACGGCGGTGGAGTTAGGGCAGCGCACCGGTCTGCCGGTGCGGGTCGACCGGCGGCTTCGCGAAACCCACCTCGGCGACTGGCAGGGCCTGACCCACGCCCAGGTCGACGCCATCGCACCCGGGGGGCGGCTGGCGTGGCGCGCCGACGCCTCTTGGGCACCGCCCGGCGGGGAAAGCCGGGTCGACGTTGCCGCGCGCAGCCTGCCACTTATTGCGGAACTGGTGTCCGGCGAGCCGGCATGGGGGGCGCCCGAGGATCCACACAGGCCGGTGGTGCTGGTCGCTCATGGTGGTCTGATCGCCGGCTTGGCCGCCGCGCTGCTGCGCCTGCCGGTGGCACACTGGCCGGCACTGGCCCGCATGGGCAACGCCAGCTGGACCCAGCTGAGCGGGCAGTCCGCCGATGACGCCGATGACAGCGACGACGGCGAGCTGGATCGCATCCGCTGGCGCCTGGACGTCTGGAACGCCTCGGCACAGGTCGGTGACGATGTCCGGTGAGTTATCTTCCCGGCCGGTGTTGCTGGTCTTCGCCGACTCGCTGGCCTACTACGGGCCCAGCGGCGGCCTGCCCGCTGACGACCCCCGTATCTGGCCCAACATTGTTGCTTCCCAACTAGATTGGGATCTAGAACTCATCGGGCGGATCGGCTGGACGTGTCGAGACGTGTGGTGGGCGGCCACCGAGGACCCGCGCGCGTGGGCGGCGCTGCCCCGGGCGGGTGCGGTGATCTTCGCGACCGGCGGGATGGATTCGCTGCCGTCGCCGCTGCCGACCGCGCTGCGCGAGCTCATCCGCTACCTCCGACCGCCCTGGCTGCGGCGCCGGGTCCGCACGGGCTACGGCTGGGCGCAGCGGCGCCTGTCTGCGGTGGCCAGGCCGGCGCTGCCGCCGCGCCTGACCGTCGAATATCTTGAACAGACCCGTAGCGCAATCGATTTCAACCGCCCCGGTATCGCGGTCGTGGCGACATTGCCGCCGGTGCACATCGCGGAAAGCTACGGCCGGGCGCACCCCGGCCGCGCCGCGACCGCGGCCGCCATCACCAAATGGGCACAACACCGCGATATCCCGCTGGTGGATTTGGCTGCCGCGGTCGGTGAGCACGTCCTGAGCGGTCGGGGTAACCCCGACGGCATCCACTGGAGCTTCGAAGCGCACCGGGCCGTCGCGGACCGCATGCTCAACGCGCTGGCCCGGGCCGGCGCCGCGCGAGAGCAGCCCCGCGGCTGATCATGTCCGTCGTGGTGGTCACCGACTCGGCATCGCGGTTACCGGCCGACACGCGTCAGCGGTGGGGAATTCGTGAGGTCCCGCTGCACATCCTGGTCGACGGCGCCGATCTGCGTGATGGTCTGGACCAGATTCCCGCCGACATTCATCGACACGCCCGGGCCAGCACCGCCGCGGCCACCCCGGCCGAGCTGTGCGCGGCCTACCGGCGGGCCCTGGCCGACAGCGGTGGTGACGGGGTAGTTGCAGTGCACATTTCGGCCGCGTTGTCGGGGACCGTCGGTGTCGCCCAGCAGACGGCAGCGGGCATTGGCCCGGGTGTGCGGGTTATCGACTCGAAGTCGGCCGCGATGGGCGCCGGTTTTGTCGCGCTGGCCGCCGCACGGGCGGCCGCGCAGGGCGCGGACCTGAACACCGTTGCGTCGGAGGCGGCCGCGGCGGTGCGGCGCACGCACGCCTACCTGGTCGTGCGGCACCTGGATAACCTGCGGCGCAGCGGGCGCATCGGCGGCGCGGCCGCCTGGCTCGGCACCGCGTTGGCGCTTAAACCATTGCTGTGCGTCGACGAGGGCAAACTTGTGCTGGCGCAACGCGTTCGCACCGCCAGTAAGGCGGTGGCGGCGATGATCGACCGGGTGTGTGACCTCGTCGGTGATAGCGCTGCCGCCGTCGCGGTGCACCACGTCGCCAGCCCGGACGCCGCGGGCGCGCTGGCGGCGGCGTTGGCCGAACGGTTACCGGCGTGCGCGCCGGCGATCGTGGCCGAGCTGGGCCCGGTGCTCGCCCTGCACGTCGGTGAGGGGGCCCTCGGCGTCTGCCTGCAGCTGCCGCGCTAGCTCACGCTTGCGCCCGCTCGCACCGCCGGAGCGCCGCGCCGCGCGTTGCCGGCTTCGAGGGCTCACCGCCGCGCCGGCACGGCCAGCGGCGCGGTGTCTTCGGTGAGCCGCTCACGGCGCCGCACGTTGTCGATACCGCGTGGGTGCACCACTTGCGGCCACCAGAACCAGCGTCCCAGCAGGGTGGCGATGGAGGGCATGAGCAAGGTGCGCACGACCAGCGTGTCGAGCAACAGACCGATGCAGACCGTGGAGCCGAACTGACCGATAACCCGCAGATCGCTGCCGAGCATGGCCGCCATGGTGAAGGCGAAGACCAGGCCCGCGGCCGTCACCACCCCGCCGGTGCCGCCCATCGACCGGATGGTTCCCGTTTTCAGCCCGGCGTGGATCTCCTCTTTGAACCGGGAGACCAGCAGCAGGTTGTAGTCGGATCCGACGGCCAGCAGGATGATGACGGACAGCGCCGCCACCACCCAGTGGACGTGGATGCCGAACAGGTCTTGCCAGATGAGCACGGACAGCCCGAAGGACGCCGCGATCGAGCTGGCCGCGGTGCCGACGATCACCACCGCGGCGACCAGGCTGCGGGTGAGCAGCAGCATGATCATGAAGATCAGCGTCAGCGAGGACACCACCGCGATCATCAGGTCATATTTCGCGCCGTCGTGCATGTCTTTGAACGTCGCGGCGGTACCGCCAAGATAGACCCGGGCATTTGACAGCGAGGATTGCTTCAGCCCCTCCTGGGCTGCCGTTCTTTCCGCGTCGACGCGCGAAATTCCCTCCGGGGTCATGGGATCACCCTGATGGGTGATGAAAAAGCGCGCTGACTTGCCGTCCGGCGACAAGAACATTTTCAGGCCGACCTGAAAGTCGTGGTTATCGAAGGCCTCCGGCGGCAGGTAGAAGAAGTCGTCGTTCTTCGAGGTGTCAAAACTCTGGCCCATGACGATCGCGGTGTTGTTCATGGCGTCCATCTGATTGATCATCGCCTGAAAGGTGCTGTGCATGGTCAGGGTCAACGCGCGGGTCGTTTTCATCGATTCGATCTGTGGCGGCAGCAGCGCAGCCATTTCGTGCGTGAGCACATCCATGATCGCCGTGTCTTTGGAGAGTTCGTGTAGCTTTTCGGCCAGCTTATCGATACCGTCCAGGGCATCGAAGATGGATCTGAACGACCAGCAAACGGGAATGTCGAAGCAGTGCTTCTCCCAGTAGAAGTAACTGCGAAGCGGCCGCCAAACATCGTCGAAATCCGCGATGTGGTCACGTAGCTCGTCGTTGATGGCCGTCATTTCTTCGGTGATACGGGCCATATCGTGAGTGTTGTCGGCCAGCTGCCGGGTAACGTTGTACAGCCGCTCCAGGTAGTTTATCGTAACCTGCTGCTCGTCTGCCATCTTCAGGATATCGGCCATGCGGTCTTTCAGAAAAGCCATATTCTGCATGGTCGTCTGAGCTTGCATGCTGTTCTGAAAGGGTATCGAACTATGCTGGATCGGAATCCCCAAGGGCCGGGTAATATCCTGCACCATAGCGATACCCCTGACGCGGATGACATTTTTAGCCACCCTGTCCAGGACGAGCATGTCGGCCGGATTGCGCATATCGTGGTCGGCCTCGACCATCAGCATGTCGGGGTTCATTCGGGCCTGGGAGAAATGCCGGTCCGCGGCCGCGTAGCCGAGATTTGCCGACGCCCTGGCGGGCAGGTAGTAGCGATCGTTGTAACTGGTCGTGTATCCGGGAAGGCCGAGCATGCCGATCAGCACGACCGCGGCACTGACGGCCAGGATCGGCGCCGGCCAACGCACCACCGCGGTGCCGACGCGGCGCCACAGCCGGCGTCGCGGGGCGCGTTTGGACTCGAAAAGACCGAAACGGCTGCCCACGAACACCACGGCCGGCCCCAGTGTGAGTCCGGCCGCCACCACCACCAGCATCCCTATCCCCGCCGGGGCGCCCATCGTGTGAAACCAGGGCAGCCGCGCAAAGCTGAGGCAATAGACCGCCCCGGCAATGGTCAGACCCGAGCCCAGGACCACCGGGGCGACCCCCCGAAACGTCGTGTAGTAGGCCTCTTCGGGATTTTCCCCGGCCTGACGCGCCTCTTGATAGCGGCCGATGAGGAATATCCCGTAATCGGTGCCGGCGGCGATCGCCAGCATCGTCAAGATATTGGCCGCAAACGTCGTGAGCCCGAACACGTCGTGATAGGCCAGCACCGCGACGACACCCCGCGAGGACGCCAACGCGATCCCGGTCATGAAAAGCTGCACCACGGTGGTGATGATCGAGCGGTACACCAGGAACAACATGATCGCGATCGCCGCGAGGGTGAACAGCGTGATCTTCGCCAGACTGGCGTTGCCGATCACGTGCATGTCATCCGACAGCGCGGCCGGGCCGGTGACGTAGGCGCGCACTCCCGGCGGCGCCGGGGTGTGCTCCACGACCTTGCGGACCGCCTCGACGGACTCGTTGGCTAACGTGGTGCCCTGGTTGCCGGCGAGGTTCAGCATGACGTAGGCGCCCTTGCCGTCGGTGCTCTGGACTCCCGCCGCCGTGAGCCGATCGCTCCAGAAGTCCTGGATGTGTTGGATATGTCGGGGATCCTGCCGCAGCCGGCGAATGATCTCGTCGTAGTAGCGGTGAGCGGCGTCGCCGAGGGGCTGCTGGCCTTCCAGGACGATCATGACCGTGCTGTTGGAGTCGAACTCCTTGAAATTGTGACCGAGGCGCATCATCGCCTGCATGGACGGCGCTTCCATCGGAGCCATCGGCGCCGAATGCGCCTCGCCCACGACCTCCAACGTCGGCACGACGGTATTCACCACGATGGTGAGGGCAATCCAGGACACGATGATGGGCACCGCGAACAGGCGGATAGTGTGCGCGATGACGGGCCGCTTGAGGTGCGCGCCGCTGCCGGTTGTCATGCGGCCTTCACCAGGCAGTAGGTCTGGGCATTGAGGCCGTCGGCGTGCTTTTCCTCCCGCAGGACACCGTCAACGGTGATCCGGCAGCCGATATGATCGCCGGTCCCCTGGGCCATGATGTTGGCGGCCACCGCGGGCAGGGTCGTCGATATCGTGTATGACCACGGCAGTGGCGCTGCGTTGACTTGGTTGGTGTTGGCTTCGGCGTCCCAGTAGTTGATGTTGGCGGTGCTGCCCGGGGAGCCGAACACCTCATAGGTCACAATTTTCGGGTTGAACTGGATGATCTCGATGCCGGAGCCCGCAGCGGCGTTGAGGTCCTGGGAGCCGAAGATCCGGTGCAGTCGCTCGACGACCAACCCGGAAAATGCCAGTACCACCGCCAAGACCAGCGGTATCCATGCCCGTTTGACCATCGTGGTCATTGAAATCGCTCTCACGTAACCGCCTTCCGATACGTGGTCGCCATTATTCGGCTGATAGGCCCTGGATTGATGTGCCTCGGCAGGATGGCGGGCCGAGAGTTCCGCGGGCCGGCCCGGATGCTGCCGGAAACCTCGCCTCCGCCGTCTGTCACGTCCGAGGGAACCTTTGTGCGACTAACGATCGTAGAGCATACGGAACGGGAGCGTTCATCGCGGTCGGGTCGAGGAGGTGAGCGGCGTACCATCACGGTGCTGCGCGGCCGACGACCGGCGGCAGGTCGGCCAGCGTCACGGTGCCGGGTTTGGCCGCCACCACCGCCGGGACGCGTTGGTGACCGGCATCGCGGTGCAGATTATGCCCAGACCCATGAATCCCGGCTCGGTCCAATCCTGCGGTGGCAGGCAGTGAATGACGGTACGCATGTCGGGAAGGCCGAACACCTGGACGAGTGAAGCGGCCGGTGTGCACAGGGGTCATGGAGTACTTCTCGGGGTCAGTCAGCGATATTGAATCCCGAAATGACTTTGGTCGGCCGGACCCGCACCACCAGCTCGCCGGGAACGGCGTTGCGACGGCCGAACTCCTCGGCGCGGTGGACACCCATGTATCGCCCGCCGATGCGGGTTGCGATCGCCAACAAATCCGCGGCGTCTTCAGTCGCAGTCGCAATTCCCTGGACCTGCACGAACGAGTACGGCGGATGCGGATCGTCGACGCAGATGGCCACGCGCGCATCCCGCACCAGCGCACGCCCTTTCGCGGTCTTGCGGCCGGTGTTGAACACCAGCTGACCGTGGTCGAGGATGAACCACACCGGAGTGACTAAGGGCCGGCCGTCGGATGCGAGAAATCCCAGCATCCCGGTGCGGGTGCCTGCCGACAGGAACTCGACGACCTCGTCGGATAGTTCAGCCATAAAGCGTGCTCCTGAATTACAGCCTGACAACGTCGTAATCGCCGAGGTGGTCGACCAGGACGCGCAACTGGTCATACGGGGCCCCAAGGCTGCGCTCGATCGCGGTGAGCCGGGCCGCGTAATGGCCGACCGGATACTCCGCGGTCATGCCGATGCCGCCGTGTAACTGGATCGCTTCCTGGGCGATGTGCCGTCCGGACCGGCAGATCTGCAGGTTGGCCCTCGCGGCGATCACCGGATCAAGATTGCCCTCGGCGATCGACATCGCGGCGTACAGGTTCATGCTGCGGGCCAGCTCCAGCGAAACGTACATGTCAGCGGCGCGCTGGGTCAGTGTCTGGAACTTGTTCAGTGTGACTCCGAACTGCTTGCGGGTCTTAAGATAATCGGTGGTGAGCCGCAGCGCTTCCGCCATCGCGCCGACCGCCTCGGCGCACAAGGCGGAGTGGGCGCGGATGATCGCGTCGCGGATGGCCCGTGATGCGGCGCCGCCGGTACCGAGTGGTTCGGCGGGGGAGTGGTCGAGGTCGATCTGGGCGGCGCGCCGACCGTCGAATGTCCGGTATCGGCGCCGGGCGACGGTGTCGGCATCGACCAGGAATAACCCGGTCCCGCCATCGGGCAACGCGGCGCTGACCACCAGCGTGTCAGCGGAGTCGCCAGCGAGCACGGGGTTCTTTCGCCCGCTCACAAGCCATGAACCTGCACGTTGAACCGCGGCGGTGGCGATATCAGCGGAGGCGGCCCGCATGCCGGGCTCGAGGTGGGCGAAAGCCAGCAGCCGCCGGCCCGCGGCGACGTCGTCGAGTAGCCGCCGTTGGGCGGCGGTCCCGTGCGCGGCGATGATCGCGCCGGGTCCCAGCGCGGCGTCCATGACGGGCTCGGGAGCCAGTCGCCGCCCGATCTCGATGAGCACCAGCATGATCTCGATCTGGCCGGCCTCGCCGGACTCGAAGCCCAGGCCGAGGATCCCGGTCTCGGCAAACCGGCGCCACACCTCGGGGCTCCAGCCGAGATCGGTGTCGATGATCGAGTTGCGGGTTTCGGGGCTATAGCTGCGCGACAGCACGTCCCGGGTGGTGTCCTGGAGCAGGATTTGCTCGTCGCTCAACTGAAAGTCCATGGCACACCTCACAATCCGAGAATCGTGGACGCGATGATGCTGCGCTGCACTTCGTTGCTGCCGCCATAGATCGAGGTCTTGCGGTAGTTCAGGTACTGCGGTCCGCTGCGCTGGGCCCACAGCGGTGACGCGATGTCCTCGCCGGCGCCGAACGGCAGCGCGTCCGGGCCGGCGAGCTCGACGAGCAGTTCGGTGGCGGCCTGCTGCAATTGGCTGCCGCGCAGCTTGAGCACCGACGAGGCGGGATTGGGTTTACCGTGCGCGGAACTCGACGCTACCCGCATTTGCGTGAGTTGCAGTGCCAGCAGCTCGTTTTCGACTTCCGCGAGCCGGGCGGCGAATAGCGGATCGTCGAGCATGCCGGATTCGGCCGCGTGCTGTTTCACCGCTGCGAGGCGCACCTGGGTCCGCCCCACTCCGGCAATGCCGGTGCGCTCGTTGCCGAGCAGGAACTTCGCGTAGGTCCAGCCGTGATTCTCCTCGCCGACCAGCTGGTCGGCGGGGACCCGGACGTCGGAGAAGAACACCTCGTTTACCTCGTGGCCGCCGTCGATCAGCTTGATTGGCCGCAGGGTGATGCCGGGTGTCGCCATATCGATCAGCAGAAATGAGATGCCGGCTTGTCGTTTGGGTGCCTGTGGGTCGGTGCGCACCAGGCAAAAGATCCAATCCGCGAACTGGCCCAATGTCGTCCACGTCTTTTGGCCGTTGACGATGTAGCTGTCGCCGTCGCGTACGGCGGTGGTGCGCAGCGATGCGAGATCAGAGCCGGCGTCGGGCTCGGAGAATCCTTGGCACCACCAGATGTCAAGGCTCGCGGTCGGCGGCAGGAACCGCTGTTTGATCTCCGGCGACCCGAATTCGGCGATCACCGGGCCAACCATCTTGGTGTTGAAGTTCAGCGGCTCGGGAACGCACGCCAGCTGCATTTCGTCAAGCCAGATTTGGTGCTGAGTGGGCGTCCAGCTCCTACCACCCCACTCTACGGGCCAACTCGGGACCGCCAGCCCGTGATCGTTCAGGATCTTCTGGCTGGTGATGATGTCATCTCGGCTGGGCGGCAGGCCCAGCCGCGTTCGCTCCCGGATATCCGCGGGGATCTTGGTGGTGTAAAAGGCGCGAAGCTCATCGCGGAAGGCGGCTTCCTCTGCTGTCAGAGCGAGTTGCATGCAGTCTCCTGTATGGGCGTGTATGGACGGCTATGGGCCTCGATGGGCTCTGTGGGCGCTGCCACCGCTTCTCTGTGGGCGCTGCCGCCTGGTTTGCACCTTAGGGTGCCGCCGATTTCTGCACAGCCTCGGGTTGGTTCACAACCCGGCGCTCGCGGGTTGCTCGAACGGCCGTCGCGGCGGCGGGCGCGCATATGGTTGGCCCATGCGACCAGAACTGCCCGTGGAGCGGCTGCACCGCCGGCTCGCCACCCACCCGGATGCCCTCGGCGCCCGCCCGGATGCCGAGATGGGTGCGAGCGCGGATCCGCCGGAGGAGACCGATGCGGACGATAGCCCCGACTCGTTGCTGCCGCGGTGGCTGCCCGAGGCCTCCTCGAGCCCGGGCTGGTTCGCGAAAGTCCGCGCCGATCCGGGCCGCGCGGGTGTCGTCGCCTTGGCGGGGATTGCCGCTATTGCGGTACTCGTCACCGTGCTCACGGTGATGCGTCAGCCGTCTGCACCGGTCGTGTCGGCCAAACTCCCTGCGGTAGAAGCGGTTTCCTCGGTTTCCCGCGGTCCGGCTGCCAGTCCGTCGGCCACGCCCGGCCAACCCGTGGTGGTCAGTGTGGTCGGCCTGGTGCACCGACCCGGGCTGGTCACCTTGGCGCCCGGCGCGCGCATCGCCGATGCGCTCGCCGCAGCCGGCGGCACGATCGACGGTGCCGACACCATCGGGCTGAACATGGCCCGCCAGCTCGGCGACGGTGAGCAGATCGTGGTGGGGCTCTCCCCAGCCCCCGGGCAGCCGAAAGTGCTGGGCAGCTCGGTAACCGGGGGGTCGGCCACCTCCGGGATCCCGCCCGCGTCAAGCCGGACGGCGAACTCGCCCGCTCCGAAGCCCGGCGAGGTGATCGACCTCAACACGGCCACCGTGCAGCAGCTGGACGCCCTGCCCGGCGTCGGGCCGGTCACCGCGGCCGCGATCGTGGCCTGGCGGGACGCCAACGGCAAGTTCACCAGCGTCGATCAGCTCGCCGACGTGGACGGCATCGGTCCCGGGCGTCTGGAAAAGCTGCGTCCCCACGTGCGTGTCTGAATCGCGCGCACCCCCTCACACCCCGCGCGTGCCCGACCTCGCCGGCGGCAATCCGGCACCCGAGCGCCTGGATGTGCGCCTGGTCCCGGCCGCGCTGACCGGCTGGACGGTCACCGCGGCCGGGATCGTGTGGCCGGTGGGCTGGGTGGTTGCGGTGCTGTGTGTTCTGCTGGCCGCAGCCGCGGGCGTGCTGCTGTGGCGCGCAGAGCGGTCGGCCTCGCGGATACGCGCCGTTGGCGCTGGCCTGCTGGGCATGGCAGCCGTAGGTGCGGGCTTTGGGGTCGCGATCGCGCTGCGCGCCGACGCGGTCGGTGATCACGCGATCGGCGCGGCGTTCGGAACCGTCGCCCGGGTAACGGTCACCCCGAGGGAAAACGCCGTCTCGGCGGGCGGCGGCCGGATCGTGTTCCCGGCGACGCTGCAGCGCGTCGGCACGCATCAAACATCCGGTCGGGTAGTGGTTTTCGCGGGCACACCGGGCTTCGGCGAGGTCATGGTGGGCCGGCCCGCGGAATTTCGCGCGCGGATAACCCGCCCGACCCGCCATGACCTGACGATCGCGGTGCTCAACGCCACGGGTGAGCCGAGGTTCGGCCGCGCCGGACCGGTGTCGCGGGCCGCGCACGCGGTCCGTGGCCGGTTTGCGGCCGCCGCCCGCGATGCGCTGCCGGCGGATCGGGCCGCGCTGCTGCCCGCCCTGGTCCTCGGTGACACCTCGACGGTCAGCGCCGCGACGCGCCGCGAATTCCGTACCGCGGGCCTGACGCACTTGACAGCGGTATCGGGGGCCAACGTCACGATCGTGTGTGGGGCGGCGTTGTTTTCGGCACGGTTGCTCGGACCGCGGGCGGCCGTGGGGCTGGCCGCAGCGGCCTTGATGGGCTTCGTCATCGTCGTGCAGCCGACGGCCAGCGTGCTGCGAGCCGCCGTCATGGGCGCCATCGCGCTGCTGGGGGTGGTGTCGTCGCGTCGCCGACAGGCGGTTCCGGCGCTGTCCGCCACGGTGTTGGCGTTGCTGGCCGTCGCGCCTCAGTTGGCCGTCGACGTGGGTTTCGCCTTGTCGGTGGTGGCGACGGCCGCGCTGGTCGTCATCGCTCCGATCTGGTCCCGGGGCATGGTGGCACGCGGCTGGCCCAAGCCCCTGGCCGATGCGTGGGGTATCGCGTGGGCAGCGCAAGTGGTGACCGCGCCGCTGATCGCCGGTATCTCGGGACGGCTTAGCCTGGTGGCCGCCGCCGCCAACCTGGTGACGGCGGCGGTGATCGCCCCGATCACGGTGTTGGGCAGTGCCGCGGCCGCGCTGTGCGCGTGGTGGCCTGCGGGCGCGCAGCTGTTGATCCGGTTCACCGGTCCCGAGCTGTGGTGGGTGTTACACGTCGCGCACTGGTCGGCCGGCGTGCCCGCTGCGAGCGTGCCCGTTCCCGCGGGCCTGCCCGGTGTCCTCCTGGTGGGCGCGGCCGCTGTGCTGACCGTGGCGCTGTGGCGGTGGCGGGGGTTTCGGGCGGCGATGGGCTGGGCCATCGTGGTGGCGCTGGCGTGCGCGTTGTCCTGGTCGCTGTCGGGGCTGCTGGCGCCGGCCCGCATCCCCGATTCGGCCGGTCGGTAGGCCGTGACACCATCGTGGGATGAGTCATGAGGTTTCGCCGCTGCACTTGGTCCTCGGGGAGGAGCCAGTGCTGGTGGAACGCGCGGTGACGGGCGTGGTGCGTTCCGCGCGACAGCACGCGGGTGCCGACGCTGTTCCGGTGAGCCGGGTGCGGGCCGGCGAGGTGGATGCCTACGAGCTTGCCGAGCTGTTGAGCGGGTCACTGTTTGCCGACGAGCGGGTCGTCGTGCTGGAGGCAGCCGAGGAGGCGGGTAAGGACGCGGCAAAGTTGATCGTCTCGGCGGCCGCGGACATTCCGGCTGGCACCGTGCTGGTGGTGCTGCACTCGGGCAGCGGGCGCGCCAAGGCGCTGGCCGACGAGTTGCGCGCGCTCGGGGCCCAGGTGCATCTGTGTGCGCGGATCAGCAAGGTCGGTGAGCGCGCGGACTTTGTCCGCAGGGAGTTCCGGTCGCTGGGCGTCGCCGTCGACGCGGACACGGTGACGGCCCTGCTGGACGCGGTCGGCTCCGACGTGCGTGAACTCGCCTCCGCCTGCTCACAATTGGTCGCTGACACCGCCGGCCACGTCGACGTGACGGCGGTGCGCCGCTATCACAGCGGCAAGGCCGAGGTCAAAGGGTTCGATATCGCCGACAAGGCGGTGGCCGGCGACGTCGAGGGGGCCACGGAGGCGTTGCGGTGGGCGATGATGCGCGGCGAACCGCGCGTCGTTCTGGCCGACGCGCTGGCCGAGGCGGTGCACGCCATCGGCCGGGTGGGTCCGCTGTCGGGTGATCCCCACCGGTTGGCGGCCGAGCTCGGGATGCCGTCCTGGCGGGTGCAGAAAGCCCAAAGACAGGCTCGGCGCTGGTCTCGCGACTCGGTGGCGACCGCGATGAGAGTGGTAGCCACGCTCAACGCCGATGTCAAGGGGGCGGCCGCGGACGCCGATTACGCGCTGGAGGCCGCTGTCCGAAAAGTTGCCGAGTTGGCGGCCGGGCACCGAGGGGGCGGCGGGGGGCGGTAGCCGCTCAGAGCTTGCTAGACGCCCGCGAGCTTGTTAAACGCGCGCGCCAGCGCCGACTTCTTGTTCGCCGCCTGGTTTTTGTGGATCACACCCTTGCTGGCCGCCTTGTCGAGCTTGCGGCTGGCCGCCCTCAGCAGCTCCGCGGCCTTGTCTTTCTCGCCGGCGCCGGCGGCTTCCCGGAACTTACGGATGGCCGTCCGAACCGAGGACTTCACCGACTTGTTGCGCAGTCGCCGGCGCTCGTTAGTACGGTTGCGCTTGATCTGCGACTTGACGTTGGCCACGCGTTAGCTTCCTTCGTCGATCCGGCGTTCGCTTTGGCTGTGTACCGGGCGGTCGGTCCGCCGGTTGCCCGGGGTCCGAAACGGGCAGCGACTGCCCAGGTTAGCAGCACGTTACGTTTTCTCTCAAAGCGCACCGTACCGGCCTGCGGAAATAACGCGTGCGGCAGCATATGACGGTGGGCGTTCGAACCCTGCCGGTCGAGACCGGGCGGCCACCGCGTAGCGGGTCGCCGTCGCCCGGTCGCTACGAGGGCATCTTCGAGGGATACCGCAGGCCGGGCCCCTATGCGGCGGCTTTCGACGAGATGTTCGACGCGCAGGGCAATGTCCGCGCCCCTTACAGGGGCATCTACGCCGAGCTTGCCCCGTCGGACGCATCCGAGCTCGGGGCCCGCTCGGAGGCGCTGGGCCGCGCCTTCATCGACCAGGGCATCACGTTCTCGCTGTCGGGCCAGGAGCGGCCGTTTCCGCTCGACCTGGTGCCGCGGGTCATCTCGGCCGCCGAATGGAGCCGGCTGGAGCGCGGCATCACCCAGCGTGTCAAGGCCCTCGAGTGCTACCTCGGCGACATCTACGGTGAGCAGGAGATTCTGCGCGACGGCGTGATTCCACGCCGGTTGGTGACCTCCTGCGACCATTTCTACCGCCAGGCCGCGGGCATCACTCCACCCAACGGCGTGCGGATCCACGTCGCGGGCATCGACTTGGTCCGCGACGACCGGGGCAACTTCCGCGTCCTGGAGGACAATCTGCGTTCGCCGTCCGGGGTGTCGTATGTGATGGAAAACCGGCGCATCATGGCGCGAGTCTTCCCGAACCTGTTCGCCACCCACCGGGTGCGCGCCGTCGACGACTACTCGGCGCACCTGCTGCGCGCGCTGCGCAACTCGGCCGCCACCAACGCGGCCGACCCGACGGTGGTGGTGCTCACGCCGGGGGTGGCCAATTCGGCGTATTTCGAGCATTCGTTGCTGGCCCGCCAGATGGGTGTGGAGCTGGTCGAAGGCCGCGACCTGTTCTGCCGGGACAACCAGGTGTATATGCGCACCACCGAGGGGGAGCGTCAGGTCGATGTGATCTACCGGCGCATCGATGACGCTTTTCTCGACCCGCTGCAGTTTCGGGCGGACTCGGTGCTCGGGGTGGCCGGCCTGCTCAACGCGGCCCGCGCGGGCAATGTCGTGATCTCCAGCGCGGTCGGCAACGGCGTCGGCGACGACAAGCTCGTCTACACCTACGTGCCGACCATCATCGAGTACTACCTCGGCGAGAAGCCGCTGTTGGCCAACGTGGAGACCTTGCGGTGCTGGCTGGAGGACGAACGCGACGAAGTGCTCGACCGGATCGCCGAGCTGGTGATCAAACCGGTCGAGGGGTCCGGCGGGTACGGCATCGTGTTCGGACCGGACGCTTCCGAAAAAGAGCTCGCCGCTGTCCGCAAGAAGATCCGCGACAATCCGCGGCGGTGGATCGCACAACCAATGATGGAGCTGTCGACCGTGCCCACCCGCGTTGGCAACACGCTGGCGCCCCGCTACGTCGATCTGCGGCCGTTCGCGGTCAATGACGGCGAGCAGGTTTGGGTGTTGCCGGGCGGACTGACCCGGGTGGCGCTGGTCGAGGGATCGCGGGTGGTCAACTCCAGCCAGGGCGGCGGCTCCAAGGACACCTGGGTGCTGGCGTCACGCGCCTCGGGAGTCAACCGGGAGTTGGGTGCCGTCGAGACCGTGCGGTCGCTGCCCCAGCCCACCCCGGCCGGCGACCCGGCGAGCGACGGTTCGTCGCAGCACCAACGGCGTTCGCAGGAGCCGCAGCAGCAGCAGGCGGTGATGAGCTGATGTTGGCGCGCAACGCGGAGGCGCTGCATTGGATCGGTCGTTATGTCGAGCGCGCCGACGACACCGCGCGCATTCTCGACGTGGGCGTGCACCAACTGCTCGAAGACTCCAGCGTGGACCCCGACCATGCCTCCCGGGTACTGCTGCACGTGCTGGGTATCGAGCCGCCGGAGCACGAGTTGGACGTCTGGTCGCTGACCGACCTGGTGGCCTTCAGCCGCGGGACGCGGGGCGGCTGCTCCATCGTCGACGCGGTTTCGGCAGCGCGGGAAAACGCAAGGTCGGCACGAGAAGTGACGTCTACCGAGATCTGGGAGTGCCTAAACACCACTTACAACGCCCTTGCCGAACGCGAGCGTGCCGCCAAACGTTTTGGGCCACATGAATTTCTAACCTTCATCGAAGGCCGTGCCGCGATGTTTGCCGGCCTGGCAGATTCGACGCTGTCGCGTGACGACGGCTACCGCTTCATGATGCTGGGCCGCGCGATCGAGCGGGTCGATATGACGGTGCGGCTGCTGTTGTCGAGGGTTGGCGACAGCGCGTCCTCGCCCGCGTGGGTGACGGTGTTGCGCTCCGCAGGCGCGCACGACACCTACCTGCGCACCTATCGCGGTGTGCTGGACGCCAATCGGGTTGTGGAGTTCATGCTGCTCGACCGGTTGTTCCCGCGCTCGATCTTTTACTCGCTGAAGGTGGCCGAGCATAACCTCGACGAACTGCAGCATCACCCGCACAGCCGGGTCGGGGCTACCGCGGAAGCGCAGCGGCTGCTGGGCCGGGCCCGCAGTGAACTGGAATTCCTGCAGCCGGGCGCGTTGCTGGAGTCACTGGAAACCCGATTGGCCGGCTTGCAGAAAACCTGTCACGATGTCGGAGAAGCATTGGCGTTACAGTATTTTCACGCAGCACCATGGGTGGCGTGGTCGGGTGCCGGCCACAATGGCATAGCAGGCGTCAAACCGGGGAAGACGTGATGTGGCGGATGCGGGTGGTGCATTCCACCGGATATGCCTACAAATCGCCGGTGACGGCTTCCTTCAACGAGGCTCGGCTGACGCCGCGGTCGGATTCCCGGCAAAACGTCATCCTCAACCGTGTGGAGACGCTGCCGGCGACCCGGTCGTATCGCTACGTTGATTATTGGGGCACTGCGGTGACGGCGTTCGACTTGCACGCTCCCCACACCCGACTGGAGGTGACGTCCTCGTCGGTCGTCGAGACCGACCGGCCGGAGCCGCCGGCGGCGAAGGTGACGTGGACCGACCTACAGGCCGAGGCGGTGCTCGATCGCTTTTACGAAGTGCTGTGCGCAACGGCTTACACGCCGATAAGCAAACGCGTCGCCGCGGTGGGCCGGCGCATCGCCAGATCCCACGAGCCGGCCGAAGCCGTCGTCGCCGCAGCGCAGTGGGTGCGCAGTGAGCTCGAGTACGAGCCGGGTTACACCGGCGTGCATTCGTCGGGGCTGGACGCGTTGCGTGAGGGCAAGGGTGTCTGCCAGGATTTTGCTCACCTGTCATTGATGCTGTTGCGCAGCATGGGAATTCCCGGACGCTACGTGTCCGCGTACTTGCATCCCAAGTGCGATGCGGAAATTGGGAAAACCGTCGACGGGCAGACGCATGCGTGGATCCGGGTGTGGACCGGCACTTGGTGGGACTACGACCCCACCAACGACGCCGAAATCACCGAGCGATACGTTACCGTGGGCACCGGTCGCGACTACGCCGATGTGCCCCCGCTGAAGGGGGTCTATTCCGGGGAAGGGTCGACCGATCTCGACGTGGCCGTGGAAGTCACCCGCCTGGCTTAGCCGCCGCGTGCGGGGGAGACGCGGGCAACCGCGTCACGGTGCGGTAACCGGGGTGAACATGCGGCCGCAGACCCTGCTGGGCCGCCACCGTGGCGAGCAGGTCGCGCAGTGTGCTGCGCTGCGCGACGTCAAGCCCCGCGGTGATCCGGCGCTCATGCTGGCGGGCCAGCTCGGAAACCTTGCGCATCAACTTTTTCCCGGCCGCGGTCAGGTAGAGGGCATGCAGTCGGCGATCTTCGGGGTTGCGGCGCCGCTCGACGTACCCGCGGTCCTCGAGTTCGTCGACGTAGGCGACCATCCGGCTGGGTAACATGCCCAACAGGGTGCTCAGGGCTTGCTGGCTACGGCCGGGCTCGGCGGCGATCACACGCAGGATTCCCGCGTGCGGCGGGGTCAGCTCAACCGTGGCCAGCTGTTCGGCGAACAGCGTCGTTGCGTGATGACCGAGCTGAGCCAATAAAAACGCCACCCCATCGCTATGGTCGGCAGTCGGCGCTGATGACACGCTGTA
The DNA here is from genome assembly GCF_018361265.1 of Mycobacterium sp. SM1. Classification (GTDB taxonomy): domain Bacteria; phylum Actinomycetota; class Actinomycetes; order Mycobacteriales; family Mycobacteriaceae; genus Mycobacterium. The sequence goes on along the minus strand of NZ_JAFLNH010000001.1, from coordinate 402,625 downwards.
GATCATAGCTTTGACGAAAAATTCGCGGTGTGAATCGAGATAAGCCTTTGTCAGAAAGGATGCCCGTGCATATTATTCAGTTTATGAACGATTCATTTTCTGATAGAAGTGGAGCCGGCCGCGGCGGGCACGGAGGACCACCGCTGGCGCTGCTCGCCACCATCTGCCTGGCGCTGCTCTTCGGAGGCTTGGGCATCGGGGTCGGACTGGGCGGTGTGATGCCCCTGCCCTACGGACCGGTGTCCACGGTGCAGGAGTACCTGCGCGCCCAGCCGGTGGCGGTGCACGTCATCGCCGTGGCGGCGTTTGCGGCCTCGGTGCCGTTGGCGATCTGCGCGGCAACGGCGAGCACCCGGTTGCGACAGCTGGGGGTGACCGCGCCCGGGGCGACGATTGCGCTGGTCGGCGGCACGCTGGCGGCCGGCGCGTTGGGTCTGGCTGGGCTGGTGGCCTGGACGCTGGCCCGACCCGAAGTCAGCGCCGACACCGCGCTGGTACGCGCCGTCTACCTGCTGGTGTTTCTGGTCGCGGGCCGGGTCACGTTGTGCCCCTCGGTCTGCTGGTGGCCGGGATGGCGGTGCCCGGCCGCATCCTGGGGTTACTGCCCAGATCGCTAGCCTGCGCCGGGCTGGTAACTGCCGCCCTTGCCGAATTGACGACGCTGGTTCTGGTCTGGCCGGGGCTGGGACCGATGCTGCCGATCGCCCGGATTTCGGCGTTGGTGTGGTTGTTGGTAGCGGGTGCACTATTGCCGCTGCGCCGCACGGAGCTTCGGGACGTGCGCGCCCGGGCTCGCGATGCGGTCGGGCAGACGGTAGCGCGGCACCACACCGATACGCCCACGCCGGCGCAGCCCGCCGCACCGGGTGTTCGCGATCGACCGGGACACCAGCCGGCCGAGGCGCACGGCGTCGAGGCCCCGAACCCGAGGCTTTTCTCAGCGGGCACGGTGGCCGGATAAGCCAATACGGCTTGGCCGCTGCGCGAGTTGGCGTAACCTGACGGGAGGCGGGTCACTACCGGCGGGAGGCCTCGATGCGGATCGCGGACGTGTTGCGGAACAAGGGTGCGGCGGTGGTCACGATCAACCCCGACGCAACGGTCAGAGAACTGCTCGCCGGCCTCGCCGAGCACAATATCGGCGCCATGGTGGTGGTCGGATCCGAGGGTGTCGTCGGCATCGTGTCCGAGCGCGACGTGGTGCGCTGGCTGCACACCGACGGTGTCGCGGTGCTCGCCCGCCCGGTCGCCAAGATCATGAGCCCCGCGCTTGTCACGTGCACCAAGGCGGACACGGTGGACAACCTCAGCGTGTTGATGACCGAACACCGGGTGCGGCATGTGCCAGTGATCGAAAACGGACGGCTGGCCGGCATCGTCAGCATTGGCGACGTGGTCAAGACGCGGATGGAAGAACTTGAGGCCGAGCAGCGACAGTTGCAGTCCTACATCACGCAGGGTTAGCCGCCGGGTAGCTCTGATTGCCGTGATTGCCGGCGTTGCCTGCACGCTGGCGGGGCTTCGCCCGGCGTGATCGTGCCGTCGGTGTGCCGTCGCAACCGAGCGTGGATACGCTGGACGTGTCGTCGCTGGAGCACCGTTACCAGGAGATTCCCATCAACAGTTTCGCCGACCAGACCTTCACCGCGCCGGCGCAGATCAGGAACTTCTGCATCATCGCCCACATAGATCACGGCAAGTCCACGCTGGCGGACCGGATCCTGCAGCTCACCGGGGTCGTGGACGAGCGGTCGATGCGGGCGCAGTACCTGGACCGGATGGACATCGAGCGCGAACGCGGAATCACCATCAAAGCGCAGAATGTGCGCTTGCCCTGGCGGGTAGGGGATACCGACTATGTCCTGCACCTGATCGACACCCCCGGCCACGTTGACTTCACCTACGAGGTCTCTCGCGCGCTGGCCGCCTGCGAGGGGGCGGTGCTGCTGGTGGACGCGGCGCAGGGTATCGAGGCGCAGACGCTGGCCAACCTGTATCTGGCGCTGGATCGCGACCTGGTGATCATCCCGGTGCTGAACAAGATCGACCTGCCCGCTGCCGACCCCGACCGCTACGCCGGCGAGATCGCCCACATCATGGGCTGCCAACCCGGCGAGGTGCTGCGGGTATCCGGCAAGACCGGAGTGGGTGTGGCCGAACTGCTTGACGAGGTCGTCAAGCGGGTGCCGGCGCCGACGGGCGACCCGGACGCCCCGACGCGCGCGATGATCTTTGACTCCGTCTACGACATCTATCGGGGTGTGGTGACCTATGTGCGCGTGGTAGACGGCAAGATCACTCCGCGCGAGCGGATCACCATGATGTCCACCGGCGCTACCCACGAGCTGTTAGAGGTGGGCATCGTTTCGCCGGAGCCGAAGCCCACCGCCGGGCTGGGCGTGGGGGAGGTCGGCTATCTGATCACCGGAGTGAAAGACGTCCGCCAATCCAAGGTCGGTGACACGGTGACGACGGCGCGCCATGGCGCCAGCCGGCCGTTGACCGGTTACCGCGAGCCGAGGCCGATGGTGTATTCGGGGCTTTACCCGGTCGACGGGTCGGACTACCCCGCGTTGCGCGACGCGTTGGACCGGCTGCGACTCAACGACGCGGCACTGGCGTACGAGCCGGAAAACTCGGTGGCGCTGGGCTTTGGCTTCCGCTGCGGTTTTCTGGGATTGCTGCACATGGAGATCACCCGCGAGCGGCTGGAGCGTGAATTCGGCCTCGACCTGATCTCCACCTCACCTAACGTGGTCTACCGGGTAGTGCTCGACGACGGGACCGAGACTGTGGTGACAAATCCCTCGAACTGGCCCTCGGGCAAGAAGATCCGCGCCGTGTATGAACCCGTTGTCAAAACCACCATCATCGCCCCCAGCGAGTTCATTGGCACCATCATGGAACTCTGCCAATCCCGCCGCGGCGACCTCGGCGGCATGGACTACCTGTCCCCCGAACGCGTCGAGCTGCGTTACACGATGCCGTTGGGGGAGATCATCTTCGACTTCTTCGACGCGCTGAAGTCGCGCACCCGCGGCTACGCCAGCCTGGACTACGAGGAAGCTGGCGAGCAGGAAGCGGCACTGGTCAAGGTGGACATCCTGTTGCAGGGCGAGCCCGTCGACGCGTTCAGCGCGATCGTGCACAAGGATTCCGCGCAGGCCTACGGCAACAAGATGACCACCAAGCTCAAGGAACTCATTCCACGCCAGCAGTTCGAAGTGGCGGTTCAGGCTGCGATCGGCTCGAAAATCATTGCCCGCGAGAACATCCGGGCGCTGCGAAAGGACGTGCTGTCAAAATGCTACGGTGGCGACATCACCCGCAAGCGCAAACTGCTGGAAAAGCAGCGGGAAGGCAAGAAACGCATGAAGACCATCGGCCGGGTTGACGTGCCGCAGGAGGCCTTCGTTGCCGCGCTGTCCACCGATGCCGATAAGGCCAAGAAGTAAATCGGCTATACCTGGGTGTTGGCGATGAGCTCTCCGGACGCCGCGTTGATCGTGACTTTGTGCTCGACGATGTAGGTGTCCCACACATCGGCTTCCCAGACGGTGGCGCCGTTGCGCTCGGCGAGTTTCATTTCGGTGATAGCGCCGTCGTGCACCGCGGCCAGCATCTTGCCCACCGCCGCACGGTAATCCAGACGGGCGGCCTGTACGCGGGCGCGGATTTTGGCTTTGTCGGCGTCGCTTTCCCTCCTCGGGGTCGGCCCGACCATCACGGTGACGCCGTCGGATGAAACGTCCATCGACTCATCCGTCCCGTCCGGGGTGGCCACCTGGACCTTCCACGCCCCGCTTTGCTCGGATCTGATCGAGATCAGTGTGCCGCCCGGTACCTGCTTGACCGCAGCGGCGCCGGCGCGCAACAACACCTGCGGATCCGGCGGGGACGCCGGGCGGGACCAGGTCGCGGTCTTCGTGGTAGTGGCCGTCGAGGTGGCGCCGGGGTTGCCGCGGTGCGCGCACCCGGCCAGCCCGACGATCGCCCCGACGACTGCTACGGAAATAAGCGCTGCGCAAAGCCGGGACCGGCGTGTCATAACAGGCACCGGCGCATGCTACCGCAACGCCGGTGCCGCGGGTGACCTGGCGTGTGCGCCGTCCGAGACACAGCTTCCGTCACCGGCGCATGGGCAGGTTGATCTGGGCGAACAGCCCTTAGGGCACCCTGCGAGTCGCATCGGATGCCGCGGCCATCCGCGGACTGTGACACGTGTTGGCTTCGCGCACCAGGGCGCATAGTGTGAGCGGGGTGGGCGGGTTTCTGAGTTGGTGGGACAGCGTCGAGTTGTGGCTGTCGGGGCTCGGCTTTGTGCTGCAGACCATCGTGGTGATGCCCGTCGTGCTGGGGTTGGCCTACGTCGCTGCGGTCCTGCTGGACGGCCTGCTGGGCAAGGGCATCCGGCTGATGCGTCGCATCCGCCGCGCCGGGGAGGATTCCCGATGAGCGGGATGCCGCGCTCGCGGGTGACGTTGGTGCTGGTGGTGCTGGTGGCGCTGGTGATCGCCACCTGGCTGCTGACGCGCTGAGGCGCAGGAGTGACCGCCGGGAGACATGGCCGGGCAGCGAAATTGAGAGAGCGAAATGAGAGAAATCTGCTAGGAGCCGGGCGTTGGCGGCACGCCGTGTCCCTTGCTCTGACCGCGAGCCTGCTCGGGGCGTGTCACACAGGCACCGGCGGCGTTGCCGACGGCGCGCCGGGCGCCGCGCACATCAGTATCACCCTGGTGGCCTGCCCGGCTCCAGAACCTGGGTGGAGCAGAGTGATTGGCGCGTTCCAGGCTTCCGAGGCAGGTAAGGGCGTGCAGGTTCTCACCTCCTACGGAGCCTCCGCCGAGCAGTCGCGCGCCGTCGCCGATGGCAAGCCGGCAGACGTCGTGAATCTTTCAACAGGACCGGACATCACCCGCTTGGTCAAGGCTGGCAAGGTCTCTCAGGAGTGGGACAAAGATGCCACCAAGGGGCTTCCTTTCGGGTCGGTGATCACCTTGGTGGTGCGCACCGGTAACCCGAAGAACATCCATGACTGGGATGACCTCCTGCGGCCCGGCGTGGAAGTCGTGACTCCCAGTCCGCTGAATTCCGGCTCAGCCAAGTGGAACCTACTTGCCCCGTACGCCGCCAAAAGCAATGGTGGCCGGGACCCGCAAGCGGGCCTGGAGTTCATCAGCAAGTTGGTGCACGAGCACGTCAAACGGCGCCCAGGCTCCGCGCGGGAGGCAACCGACGTCTTTGTCCACGGTAGTGGTGATGTCCTGATCGCCTACGAGAGCGAGGCTATCGAGATTGAGCTGCGGGGCAAAGCAATTGAGCACACGAACCCACCGCAGACGATCAAAATCGAAAACCCGCTGGCGGTGGTGATCACTAGCGCGCACCTGAATGCCGCGACCGCGTTCAAAAACTTTCAGTACACCGTTCAGGCCCAGAAGCTGTGGGCCGAAGCCGGTTTCCGGCCGGTCGATCCGGCGGTCGCCGCCGAGGTCAGAAGCCGGTTTCCGGAACCGGTTCAGCTGTGGACCATCGCCGACCTGGGTGGCTGGGATGCCGTCGACCCGCAACTGTTCGACAAGAACACCGGCGCCATCACCAAGCTCTACCGGGGCGCTACCGGATGATCGGAAACCTGCTGCGGCGTAGCCCCGACCCGGAAAAGCTTCCGGACCGAACGCCGCCGCCCCAGGCGGCGTCGTGTCATGAGGAACTCGGCGATGGTGGCACGGCGACGGTAGACGCGGTCGACAGGTCATGATTCCCGACCCGCGCTGGCCTGTTGGCTCGTAACCGACGTGAAAACTCCGGGCGTGTCGATCGCCGCAGCAAAGGGGCGGGCAAGGGACAATCTGCTCTGATCGCAGAGAGGCTAGGTGATGGAACTGGACTCGTGGGCAGAGACCGCATCGGCTGATCCTCACAAATCAGCCGGGGGACCGCTTGGCCGGTCTCCTGCCGGCGGCTGCGCCGAGCCCGACGGGCCGGGACCGATCACCCCAGGCGTCGGCTCGCAGGCCGGCGGAGCCGCTGACGGCGACCGCGGCACTCGGTACCGGCGGCACAGCCCAACCCGCCTGCTGGTCGCTGCCGCGATGGCTGCCGCGCTGGGCGGAAGCTGCTATGCCGGGTGGCTGCTCTTTGAGCGGCACCAGCGGGATGTCGCTGGCCAGCAGGCGCTCGCCGCCGCCGAGAGATTCGTCGTCACACTGACCAGTGTCGACAGCGCGGACATCGACAAACACGTCTCCGATGTCCTCAACGGCTCGACCGGGGAGTTCAATGACAAGTACGCCAAAACCACCAGCGGGCAACACCGTCAGGCCGTCGTCGACAACAAGGTAGTAACGCATGGGAAGGTTGTCGAATCGGCGGTCAAATCCGCTACTCCCAACAAGGTTCAGGTGCTACTGATGGTCGATCAGTCGGTGAGCAGCCTGGCTGTTCCTGAGCCACAAATCGATCGCAGTCGCATCAAGATGACCATGCAGAAGGTCGACGGCCGCTGGCTCGTCAGCACGGTGGAGTTGTTGTGAAGGCGTGGCGCACGGTGTCCTCGGCCGCGGTCGCCGGATCAATCGCCGCGGCGCCAATCGCTTTCTCCAGCGGTGCCGCCCGCGCGGACAGCGTCAACTGGGAGGCAATCGCGCAATGCGAATCCGGCGGCAACTGGGCAGCCAACACCGGCAACGGTGATTACGGCGGCCTGCAGATCAGCTTGCCCACGTGGGATGCCAACGGCGGCGGCGCGTTATCCCCGTTGCCGTCGACCGCCAGCCCGCAGGAGCAGATCCTGATTGGGCAGCGGATCCTGGCCACCCAGGGACCCGGAGCATGGCCGAGATGCGCATCCTGCAGTCAGGATGAGGCCCCGGTGGGTTCTCTGACACATCTCCTGACATTCATGTGGAGTCAGGCCGGTGGGTGCCCGGGGTCGTCGCGCGCGGTCGAGGAGGGAGCGGCGTAGCGTCCGGCCGTATGGCGTCCGCGGATGCGGGTCGGTCGGCTCGCCGTGCGATGATGTGGTGGCATGGCACCGAATCCGGCACCGGTGGGCCTGCCCGATGTGCGGTTGGCAGCGGGCAGGCCGTTCGGGGTCTACGTGCACGTGCCGTTTTGCTTGACCCGCTGCGGGTATTGCGACTTCAACACCTACACCCCCGCCGAGTTGGGCGGCGTCAACCCCGACGGCTGGCTGGCGGCGCTGCGCGTGGAGCTCGAGCTGGCGGCGGCGCGGCTGGACCGGCCGACGGTGCACACCGTGTTCGTCGGCGGCGGGACGCCGTCCCTGCTGGGCGGTGAACGCTTGGCCGCGGTGCTTGACATGGTGCGAGCGCATTTTGCACTGGCGCCGGACGCGGAGGTCACCACCGAAGCCAACCCGGAATCGACTTGGCCGGAATTCTTCGCGACGATTCGCGCGGCCGGCTACACCCGGGTGTCGCTGGGCATGCAGTCGGTGGCGCCGCGGGTCCTCGCCGTGCTAGATCGGGTGCACTCGCCGGGCCGGGCGGCGGCCGCCGCCCGGGAGGCGCAGGCCGCGGGGTTCGAACACGTCAACCTCGACCTGATCTACGGCACGCCGGGGGAGTCGGACGAGGATTTGTTGCGCTCGGTGGACGCGGCGATCGAGGCCGGTGCCGATCACGTGTCGGCCTACGCCCTGGTGGTTGAGGACGGCACCGCTTTGGCCCGCCGGGTTCGGCGCGGCGAACTGGCCGCGCCCGACGACGATGTGCTGGCGCGCCGCTATGAGCTGGTGGACGCCCGGCTGTCGGCTGCCGGGTTGCACTGGTACGAGGTGTCCAACTGGTGCCGTCCCGGCGGTGAGTGCCGACACAACCTCGGGTACTGGAGCGGTGGGCAATGGTGGGGTGCCGGGCCGGGGGCGCACGGATACGTCGGCGTCACACGGTGGTGGAATGTCAAGCACCCCAACACTTATGCGCAGACGTTGGCGGATGCCAGGCTGCCGGTCGCGGGTTTCGAGCAGCTCGGCGCCGACGAGCGGCACACCGAGGACGTGTTGCTGGGCATTAGGCTGCGCCGCGGCCTGCCGCTGGGCCTTCTCGGCCCCGGGGAACGCGAGCGCGCGGGGGCCGCGGTCACTGCGGGCTTGCTGAGCTGTGAGGGCGACCGGCTGGTGCTCACCGAGCAGGGACGGCTGCTGGCCGACACCGTAGTGCGCACCCTGCTGGGCTAACGCAGTGGCGGGCGGGATCCCAGGCGCCCCGGACCGGCCTGCCGATCAGGCGACGCGGCACCCGCAACAGTCCGAACGGGTAACCTGCTGGAACGACAGCGACGTGACAGCAGAGAGGACCGCCATGACCGCGAAATTCCTTGCCACCGGGCTGGCAGCGGTAGCCGTAATCGGCGCCGCCGCCGACGGTGCCGCCAGCCACCCGGCCGTATTCCAGGTGCAGCCCGTCGCACTCGAGTCGCCGCTTCCGCTGGACCCACCACCCCCGCCGCCCGGCTTGCCGACCGCTGACCAGTTGTCCAGCCTTTGCGCCCAGGTTACCGATCCCGGCGTGTCGTACACGACCAAGACCAGCATGGTCCAGGGCGGCATCAGCCCGGAGGAGGGCCATGTAGCCGACCATGACCTGAGAAAGGCGTACCGGGACGGGAAGTTTCCGGAGTCGTTCACCGTGACAAATATCCAGCCGGCCGGTCCGAATGCGGCCACCGCCGACGTGGCCATCTCGGGTCCGAAGTTCGCGGGGCCGGTGACGAAGCACCTCTTGTTCGTCAATGAAGACGGCAACTGGGTCCTGTCGCATGATTCCGCGCTGGCGCTGCTGCAGGCGTCCACGGCCTGACGGTTATCGACGCGGCTTTCCGAGCACCGCGCTCACCTCGATTCGCGCGACGCGCGCCGGATCGGCCAGCACGTCGATCGCGGTGATCCGTCCTTGGCGCACGACGAATCCCATGATCGCGGTTGGCCGGCCGGCAAGGAAAATGACCGCGCCCGCGGCGCCGTTGACGGTGGCGGCCCGCGCCTGCCGCTCCGGCGTCGCGTAACCGCGGGCCAGCTTGCGTGTCGCTTCCGGTGACCGGTCCAGGATCGGCGCGATCTGATCGAACGGAACGGCGAAGACGTCGTGCAGCACGAAAGCCAGCCGCTCTGCGGGCGACAGGGTGTCCAGCACCACGAACAACGCCAACCCGCCGCGTCAGCCAGCATCGCCCGGTGCTCGGGGTCGAACTCCCCAACGAGATCCGCCACGGGGTCGGGCACCTGCGCGACGAGTTCCTCCCGGGCTCGGGCGCGGCGGGCACGCAACGTGCTCAGGCAGATCCGTGCCACCGCGGTGGTCAGCCAGGCGTCGAGATTGACGACGTTGTCAACACCCTGGGCGTCGTTGCGGCTCAACCGCAGCCACGCCTCCTGCACGGCGTCCTCGGCGTCGTCGATGAAGCCCAGCATGCGGTAGGCGAGCGCGCCCAGCTGCGGGCCGCCTGGAACCGCGCCGTCAGCGACGCATCTGCGGTCACGTGTTGCCCGCTGGCCGGCTGCCGTCGGGCAGCGCGCACACCCTGCCGGCGGAGAAGCCCGACGAACCGATACCGAGCGCAAGGTTGAACCGGCCCCGAAGATTAGCCAGCGTGATGATGTGGGTGAGCCCGACGAGCTGAGCCGTGTCGAAGTGGGCTCGCAGGCGGTCGAAAAGCTCGTCGCTCACCTCGACGGGTGTGCGGCTGATAGCCGTCGCGTAGGCCAGGATCAGCTTGTCGAGATCGGAGAAGCACGAGGCGTTCTGGTAATCGGACAGCGCAAGCAATTCCTCGTCGGTTATCCCCCAGCCGCGCGCGATCTGCGAACCGAGATCGATGCAGTACTCGCAGCGCACCGTCGCCGCCGCTTTGAGTTCGGCGAGCGCTCGGTGCCGCGGACTCAGAATGTCCAGTTTCGACTCCGCCAGCTCCAGTCGCCCGTAGGCGTTGAGCAACTTGGGGATATGCGCATACATCCGCAGCGGTTCGAGCATGGTCGCGGTTTGCAGTCCGGTCATCTGCTTGAAGCGTCGCCTGGTGAAAAAGAAGGCGATCTTCGCGCCTAGGCCGGCGTCGCGGTCGGAGACTCCGGTAAGCCGTGGCATCCTATTTCCTCCTGGAAGGTGGTCTCTACTATCTCGACACCCGGCCCGACCAGAACGTGACCACCCCGCTCAAGCCTGATCGCCCAGCGGCATGGCCATATCGAATACCGCGCGTGTAGCACGGTGCGGTTGCGCAGCGCCGCACGCCCGGCGCAGGCCGTCCTCCAGATAGACCCCTAGGCATTCAAGCCCTTCCATTTCACCGCATGCGGGAACAGATCGCCGTAAAACGTCGCGTCCTCGGAGAGCAGTCGGTCCAGCGCCAACACCGTCGTGGTGGTGACCAGTTCATCGAGCCGGATCTGCCGCGGCGGTATCTGAGACCAGTCCCGGTAGGACAGGCCATCGTCGGGGTATGGCCTGCCTTCCCCGCACGCCCTTGAAGATCATTCGACGATCGTCCTCGGTGCGTCTCCCGGCGTGAGCATGGGGAAAAGGCTAGCGCGGCGACGGTGCGCTCCGGGCAGCGGTGACGGCCGACGACGGCAAGTCCGCTGCTGATGCCCGTAAAATGGACCCGGTCAAGGAGGTGGACGTCGATGGGAAGCGCTGAGGAGCGACGCTTTGAAGTGCTGCGCGCCATCGTCGCCGACTTCGTCGCCACCAGGGAGCCGATCGGCTCGAAAGCGCTGGTGGAACGCCATAACCTGGGGGTGTCCAGCGCCACCGTGCGCAACGATATGGCGGTGCTGGAAGCCGAGGGTTACATCACGCAGCCGCACACCAGCTCCGGGCGGGTGCCGACGGAGAAGGGCTACCGCGAGTTCGTCGACCGGCTCGATGACATCAAGCCGCTCTCGGTCGCCGAGCGGCGTGCCATCCACAAGTTTCTGGAGTCCGGCGTCGACCTCGACGACGTGCTGCGCCGGGCGGTTCGGCTGCTGGCCCAGCTCACCCGCCAGGTGGCCATTGTGCAATACCCGACGTTGTCGACCTCGACGATCCGTCACGTGGAAGTGATCGCGCTGACGCCGGCGCGGCTGCTGATGGTCGTTATCACCGACAGTGGCCGGGTCGATCAACGCATCGTCGAGCTGGGGGACGTCATCGACGATCAGCAGCTATCCCGCCTGCGGGAGCTGCTGGGTCAGGCGCTGGAGGGCAAGAAGCTCCCGGTGGCGTCGGTGGCGGTGTCAGAGCTGGCCGGACATTTCGAGCACAGCGACGGGCTGGGCGACGCCGTTGGCCGCGCGGCGACGGTGCTGCTGGAGGCGTTGGTGGAGCATAATGAGGAACGGTTGCTGCTGGGCGGTACCGCCAACCTGACACGTAACGCGGCCGATTTCGGGGGATCGCTGCGACCCATCCTGGAAGCCCTCGAGGAGCAGGTCGTGGTGCTGCGGCTGCTGGCGGCTCAGCAGCAAGCCGGGAAAGTGACGGTGCGGATCGGCCGAGAGACGCAAGTAGAGGAGATGGCGGGCACGTCGATGGTGTCCACCGCCTACGGCACTTCGGATACGGTGTATGGCGGCATGGGCGTGTTGGGGCCCACCCGAATGGACTATCCGGGAACTATCGCTAGTGTCGCAGCAGTTGCTATGTACATCGGCGAAGTGCTGAGTGCCCGATGAGCACGCACGTGCCGCCGAACTCCAGGACAGCGGCGTAACGCGGACAAGACGCGGACAGAAAGGTCAAGCGTGGCACGCGACTACTACGGTCTGCTCGGTGTCAGCAGAAACGCGAGCGAGGCGGAGATCAAACGCGCTTACCGCAAGCTGGCGCGTGAGCTGCATCCCGACGTCAACCCGGATGAGGAAGCGCAGGCGAAGTTCAAGGAAGTCAGCATCGCCTACGAGGTGCTATCCGACCCGGAGAAACGCCGGATCGTCGACATGGGCGGTGATCCGCTGGAGAGCGCCGGCGCGTCGGCCAACGGGTTCCCCGGCTTTGGCGGGCTCGGCGACGTGTTCGAGGCGTTTTTCGGCGGCGGTTTCGGTGGTGCTACGGCCTCACGTGGCCCCACCGGGCGGGTGCGGCCCGGCTCGGACTCGCTGCTGCGGATGCGGCTGGACCTGGAAGAGTGCGCTGCCGGCGTGACCAAACGGGTGACCGTCGACACCGCGGTGCTATGCGACCGCTGCCACGGGACGGGCACCAACGGCGACTCCTCACCGGTGCGCTGCGACACCTGCGGCGGCAGCGGCCAACTGCAGATGGTCCAGCGCTCGCTGCTGGGGCAGGTGATGACATCGCGGCAGTGCCCGACCTGTCACGGTGTCGGTGAGGTCATCCTCGACCCGTGCTACCAGTGCGGCGGCGACGGCCGGGTGCGGGCCCGCCGGGAGATCAGCGTGAAGATCCCCCCCGGCGTGGCCGATGGGATGCGGATCCGGCTGGCCGCCCAAGGCGAAGTCGGACCCGGCGGGGGACCGGCGGGGGATCTGTACGTCGAGGTCCACGAACAACCCCACGACGTCTTTGTCCGCGAAGGCGACAACCTGCACTGCACGGTCTCGCTGCCGATGGTCGATGCCGCGTTGGGCACCACCGTCGTGATCGACGACATCCTCGACGGTGCCACCGAGGTCACCATTCCACCGGGAACCCAGCCGGGCTCGACCATTACCCTGCGCGGCCACGGCATGCCGCAGCTGCGTTCCAGCGCGCGCGGCGACCTGCAGGTCCACGTCGAGGTGGTGGTTCCCACCCGGCTGGATCATCGCGAAACCGAGTTGCTGCGCGAGCTGAAGATGCACCGCAACCGCGATGTCGCCGAAGTGCGATCGGTGCACGGCACCAGCAGCGGGCTGTTCAGCCGGCTGCGTGAGACCTTCACCGGCCGTTAGCCTCGGGCCGCGATGGTGGCGCCGTTGTTCTACGTCGACGCGCTGCCCGCTGCCGGTGCGCTGGCCATTGTCGGCGGTGACGAGGGTTTCCATGCTGCCAATGTGCGGCGGATTCGGGTTGGCGAGCAGCTCGTGCTCGGTGACGGCGCCGGCGTGCTGGCGCGCTGTGTGGTGGAGCGCGCCGGGCGCGACGGGCTGTGCGCCCGGGTGCTGGGCCGCTGGAGTGTGACACCCGGGCAGCCGCCGGTGACGGTGGTCCAGGCGCTGCCCAAGTCGGAGCGCTCCGAATTGGCGGTCGAACTGGCCACCGAAGCCGGTGCTGACGCCTTCGTAGCCTGGCAGGCGGCGCGATGTGTGGCCCGCTGGGACGGTGCCCGCGCTGCCAAGGGTCTGCGGCGGTGGCGCGCGGTGGTCCGCTCGGCTGCTCGGCAGGCTCGCCGCGCCCATATTCCGCCGGTCGACGGTCCGCTATCCACGGCGGAGCTGGCTCAGCGGGTCCGCGAGCAGGTCGCCTCGGGGACCGTGGTGCTCGCCTTGCATGGGTCGGCAACCAATAGGCTCACGGATCTTTCTCTGACACAAGCGAACTCGCTGATGCTCCTGGTCGGCCCAGAGGGTGGTATCGCCCCCGGCGAGCTCGCCGCGTTGACCGGCGCGGGCGCGGTCGCGGTGCGGCTGGGGTCCACGGTGCTGCGCACGTCGAGCGCGGCCGCGGTCACGCTGGGCGCGCTGGGCGTGCTGACCCCGCGCTGGGACGGAACCGGCTGCGATTGCGGGTCGCCGACGCTGCTGGGCGCTGACCGCCCCCAGCCCCCGGCGGTAGACTGAGGCGGCAAGCACCCGAAACCACAGAAAGCAGGCACCAGAAACCACGTGACGCCCCGCGAGACCGCTGCTGACCCTTCTTCGTCGTCGTCTTCTCAGGTGCGCAGCAGCATCGATGTTCCGTCCGACCTCGTCGTGGGCCTGCTGGGTTCCGCCGACGAGAATTTGCGGGCGCTTGAACGTACCTTGGCCGCCGACCTGCACGTGCGGGGCAATTCGGTCCGCCTGACTGGCGAGCCCGCCGATGTCGCGCTCGCCGAGCGGGTGATCTCCGAGCTGGTGGCGATCGTGGCCGGTGGGCAGACGCTGACGCCCGAGGCGGTGCGCCACAGTGTAGCCATGCTCGTCGGCACCGGTAACGAGTCACCGGCCGAGGTGCTGACCCTCGACATTTTGTCACGCCGCGGCAAGACAATCCGGCCGAAGACCCTCAACCAGAAACGCTACGTCGACGCGATCGACGCCAACACCATCGTCTTCGGGATCGGCCCGGCCGGCACCGGCAAGACCTATCTGGCGATGGCCAAGGCGGTCAACGCGCTGCAGACCAAGCAGGTCACCCGCATTATCTTGACCCGGCCCGCGGTGGAAGCCGGTGAGCGCCTTGGCTTTTTGCCGGGCACGTTGAGTGAGAAGATCGACCCGTATCTGCGGCCGCTCTACGACGCGCTCTACGACATGATGGAGCCGGAGCTGATCCCCAAGCTGATGACCGCCGGGGTGATCGAAGTAGCGCCGCTGGCGTACATGCGTGGGCGGACCCTAAACGACGCGTTCATCATCCTCGACGAGGCCCAGAACACCACCGCCGAGCAGATGAAGATGTTCCTCACCCGGCTGGGATTTGGCTCCAAGGTCGTGGTCACCGGCGATGTCACCCAGATCGACCTGCCCGGCGGCGCCACGTCGGGTTTGCGGGCCGCGGTCGACATCCTGGGGCACGTCGACGGCATCCACATCGTGGAGCTGACCAGCGTTGACGTGGTGCGCCATCGGCTGGTTTCGGAGATCGTCGAGGCCTACGCCAAACACGAGGCGCCCGGCCTGATGATGAACCGGGCCGCACGGCGCGCGGCCGGCGTCCGTCATCGCCGGTGATGGTGCAGTTGGAGCGCAAAAGGCAGGTCAGCGCGTGAGCATCGAGGTTGCCAACGAGTCGGGCTTTGACGTTTCCGAAACGGAGCTGATCAGCGTGGCTCGCTTCGTCCTCAACAGCATGGGCGTCCACCCGGCCGCCGAGCTGTCGCTGCTGCTGCTGGACACCGCGGCCATGGCCGATCTGCATATGCGCTGGATGGACCTGCCCGGGCCGACCGACGTGATGAGCTTCCCGATGGACGAGCTCGAGCCGGGGGGTCGCCCGGATGCCCCCGAGCCCGGGCCGTCGATGCTGGGCGACGTTGTGCTCTGCCCGGAATTCGCCGCGCAGCAGGCCGCCGCCGCAGGCCACAGCCTCGGCCAGGAACTGGCGCTGCTCACCATCCACGGTGTGCTTCATCTGCTCGGCTACGACCACGCCGAGCCGGACGAAGAAGAGGAAATGCTTGCCTTGCAGCATCGGTTGCTTGAAGAGTGGGTCGCTGACCAGGTCGAGGCCTACGAGCAAGATCGCCAGCGCGAAAAGGATCGCCGGTTGCTGGACAAGTCAAGGTATTTCGAGAATTGACCGGATTGGCTCCGCTGCTCGAGGCGATCGCTTTGATCGGTCTGGGCGGGTTGTTCGCGGCGATCGACGCCGCGATCAGCACGGTGTCGATGGCCCGGGTGCACGAGCTGGTCCGTGAGCAGCGACCCGGAGCGGTGCGGCTGGCCAAGGTGATGGACCAGCGGCCGAGCTACATCAACTTGGTGGTGCTGCTGCGGATCATCTGTGAGATCACCGCGACCGCATTGTTGGTGGCTTTCCTTTATGTGTACCTCAGCCTGGATTGGGGGTTGGTCGCCGCCGCGGCGATCATGGTAGTGACCAGCTTCATCGTCATCGGTGTCGGCCCGCGCACCCTCGGCCGTCAGCATGCGTATCCCATAGCGTTAGCGTCCGCTCTTCCGCTGCAAGCGATCTCGTGGCTATTGATGCCGATCAGCCGACTGCTGGTGATACTGGGCAACACGCTCACACCGGGCCGTGGATTTCACAACGGGCCGTTTGCATCCGAGATCGAGCTGCGCGAAGTCGTCGACCTGGCCCAGCAACGCGGGGTGGTCGCCGCCGACGAGCGCCGGATGATCCAATCGGTCTTCGAGCTGGCCGACACGCCGGCCCGCGAAGTGATGGTGCCGCGTACCGAGATGATCTGGATCGAAAGCAACAAACCGGTGAGTCGTGCGATATCCCTGGCGGTACGCAGCGGCCATTCGCGCATTCCGGTGATCGAGGAGAACGTCGACGACATTGTCGGGGTGGTGTATCTGAAAGACCTTGTGCAGCACACATATCACGCGACAAAGCGCAGCACCGAGCCAACCGTGGCGCAGGTGATGCGCCCGGCGGTGTTCGTTCCGGACTGCAAGCCCCTCGACGCTCTGCTCCGCGAAATGCAACGCGACCGCAACCATATGGCCTTGCTGGTCGACGAGTACGGCGCAATCGCCGGGCTGGTGACCATCGAGGACGTGCTGGAGGAAATCGTCGGTGAGATCGCCGACGAGTACGACCAGGCCGAGGTCGCACCGATAGAGGACTTGGGAGATAACCGTTACCGGGTGTCGGCGCGGCTGCCGATCGAAGACCTCGGCGAGCTTTACGGTGTGGAGTTCGGCGATGACCTCGACGTCGACACCGTGGGCGGCTTGTTGGCGCTGGAACTGGGCCGGGTTCCGCTGCCCGGCGCCGAGGTGGTGTCGCACGGCCTGCGGCTGCACGCCGAAGGCGGCCCGGATCATCGCGGCCGGGTCCGGGTCGGGACGGTGTTGTTGAGCCGGGTTGACTCCGACGGCCGGCACGATGCGGGGGCCGACCGTGCGGACTGAGCCGTTGGATGCCGAGGACGCCAAGCTGGTGACGCTGGCGCGGGCGGCCATGGCCCGTACCGAAGCCGGCAGCGGCGCCGCGGTGCGGGACAATGACGGGCGCAGCTACACCGGTGCGCCGGTGCGGCTGTCGAGCCTGGAGCTGACCGCGTTGCAGGCGGCGGTGGCGGCGGCGGTGTCCAGCGGAGCAACCGGGTTAGAGGCCGCGGTGCTGGTGGGGGGCTCCGCCGATGACCCCGGTGTCGCCGCGGTCCGGGAACTATCGGCTGCCGCCGAGGTCATCATCACCGATCGCAACGGTGTGGTGCAGCAGTGACCGTGCCGACGGTGCGCGCCGGGCGCGCAATCACGCGAAAAGACGCGCCGTGCGCAGGCTCGGCAAGCCGGGAAGAGCCGAGCGCCCGGCTTTTCCCCGCGCCGCTTCACGGCCCCCGTCGTCGCCGGCGCCTATGAGCGAGTTCCATTCGGGCTTTGTGTGTTTCGTCGGACGGCCGAACACCGGGAAGTCCACGCTGATGAACGCCCTCGTCGGTTCGAAGATAGCTATCACCTCGACTCGGCCACAGACCACCCGGCATGCGATCCGCGGCATCGTGCACCGGGAGAACTGCCAGATCGTCCTGGTGGACACCCCGGGCCTGCACCGGCCGCGCACCCTTTTGGGGCAGCGACTAGATGACCTGGTCCGGAACACCTACACGCAAGTCGACGTGATCGGGCTGTGCATTCCCGCCGACGAGGCGATCGGCCCCGGTGACCGATGGATCGCTCGGCAGCTCCGCACGGCAGCGCCGCAGACCACGCTCGTCGTCGTCGTCACCAAGATCGACAAGGTTCCCAAACAGCGGGTCGCCGCGCAGCTGGTGGCCGTCGACGAGCTGATGCAATCCGTTGGTGGCCAGCATGTCAGCGATATTGTCCCGGTGTCGGCGGTCACCGGCGAGCAGATCGAGGTGCTGATCGACGTGCTGGCCGCCGCGTTGCCGCCCGGCCCGGCCTATTACCCCGGCGGTGAGCTCACCGACCAACCCGAGGAGGTTCTCATGGCCGAGTTCATCCGCGAAGCCGCGTTAGAGGGCGTGCACGACGAGCTGCCACATTCGTTGGCGGTGGTCATCGACGAGGTCAGCCCGCGCCCGGGGCGCGATGACCTGATCGACGTGCGCGCCGTGCTCTACGTAGAGCGGCCCAGCCAGAAGGGCATCATCATCGGCAAGGGCGGGGAACGGCTGCGGCAAATCGGCACCGCCGCGCGCGGCCAAATCGAGCGGCTGCTGGGCAGCAAAGTCTATCTCGACGTGCACGTCAAGGTGGCCAAGAACTGGCAGCGTGATCCCAAACAGCTTGGCAGACTGGGATTTTGACCGATCCAGCCGTCATCGCACGGGCTGCTGCCCGGTGGGGACCGGAGGCATGTCTGTGTCGGTGTCCCACCACACATCCGGTTGCTTGGTCGCCCAACCGCAAAAAGCCTCCAGTTCGGCGGCCAGCGACACCAGTATGCCCTCGCTGTTGGCCGGCCCCATCAGCTGGACACCGATCGGCAGCCCCGTCGAGGTGAATCCGGCCGGGATGTTGATCGCCGGCCAGCCCAGCAGATTCCACGGCCATGTCACCGGGCAGGCGCTGATCATAAGTCGATCCGTCGCCCACCCGCCCAGCCCGTCGAAGGCATGCACCAGCGGTGGTGGCTGCGCCGTCGTGGGGGCCAGCACCACGTCGACATAAAGGAAGATCGAGCCCACCCGGAGCCGATCCGCGGCTTCGCGCGCCAGCGCGGCGCGCAACGCCGACTCCGAGAGCAGCCGGCCCAGGCGCATGTTGGCCACCGTGCGGGGATCCCACCTGATGTCGTGTCCCAGCCGTTCCGCCCAGTCCAGCAGGCCCGCGGTGGCCCGGCACAGAAAATCCCACGACAACCGCACACCGTAGTCCGGGTTGGCCGGCACCACGGTGTGGCCCAGCCGCTCCAGCTGCCCGGCCACGTGGTGCAGCGCGGCGCGGATCTCCGGGTGCAGTGAGGCCCGAAACCCGGTAAACGGGAACTGCGTCGACATCGCGATCTTCAGCGGGCCCGGTGCGGTGCCGACATAGTCGGACACGGTCAGCGGCGGGGGTTTGTGGCGATCACCCTCGACGTTGCCGGACGCGGCGTCGAGCACCAGCGCCGCATCGGCCACCGTGCGGGCCAGCACGCCGTGGACGGTGACGCCGTTGAACGCCTCCGGCAACGGCCAGGTGGAGATGCGGTCGCGTTGCGGCTTGATGCCCACCAGGTGCGTCCACGCCGCAGGGATGCGGACACTGCCGGCCCCGTCGGAACCGATCGCCGCGGTAACCAGGCCCGCGGCCACCGCAGCCGCGCTGCCACCCGACGACCCGCCCGGTGTGTGGATTCGCGACCAGGGGTTGCGGGTGTGCCCGAATCCGGGTCCACTGGTAAACGGCCACTGGCCGAGCTCGCAGGTGTTGGTCTTCCCGACGATCACCGCGCCCGCCGCCTTCAGCCGGCGCACCACCTCCGCGTCGGCGGTGGCCGGCGGCACGTATCCCAGGGTGCCGAAGGCCGTTGGCACTCCGGCGATGTCGACGTCGTCTTTGACCGCGATCGGCACACCCAGCAGCGGAGCCGTGTCACCGGCGGCCCGCCGCCGGTCCGCCTCAGCGGCATCGGCCAGCGCCGACTCGGTCAATACCACCCGGAACGCGTTGAGGGTGGGCTGGCTGAGGTTGATGGCGTGCAGCGAACGACGGACCAGCTCTTCGGAAGTCACCTCACCGTTGGCCAGCTGGTAGAGCTGATCGGTCAGGGTGGGAAGCCGCGGATTGCCGGAGCTGCAAGGGCGTGTCATCACCGTCAAGCGTATGGGCTATCAAGACGATTGGTGTGCATAACGTCTGCGGGCGCGCAATGCCGGGAGCATTCCCAGGATATTTCAGCACAAATGCGAGACTGGTGTGATGCGGCTATACCGGGATCGGGCGGTGGTGCTGCGCCAGCACAAGCTCGGCGAAGCCGACCGGATCGTCACCCTGCTGACCCACGACCATGGGCTGGTCCGCGCGGTGGCCAAGGGAGTGCGGCGCACCCGCAGCAAGTTTGGCGCCCGCTTGGAGCCGTTCGCGCACATCGACGTGCAGTTGCATCCCGGCCGTAATCTGGACATCGTCACCCAGGTCGTCTGCCTCGACGCGTTCGCGACCGGCATTGTCAGTGACTATGGCCGCTACACCAGTGCGTGCGCCATGCTTGAGACCGCCGAACGCCTCGCCGGTGAGGAGCGGGCCCCGGCCCCGGCCCTGCACCGGCTCACGGTGGCCGCGTTGCGGGCGGTGGCGGACGGGAACCGGCCCCGCGAGCTGGTGCTGGATGCCTACCTGCTGCGCGCCATGAGCATCGCCGGATGGGCGCCGGCGCTCACGGAGTGTGCCCGCTGTGCCACACCCGGTCCGCACCGGGCGTTTCACATCGCGGCCGGGGGCAGCGTCTGCTCACGCTGCCGGCCGGCCGGTTCGATCACGCCGCCGCCGGGTGCGCTGGGCCTGATGTCCGCGCTGCGCGACGGCGATTGGCAGACCGCCTTGGGCTCGCCGGTCTCCCACCGCCGCCACGTCAGCGGATTGGTGGCCGCGCATCTGCAATGGCATCTGGAGCGGCAGCTGCGAACACTGCCCCTGGTGGAGCGCACCTATCGGGTTGATCGCGACCTCACCGCCCGGCGAGTATCGCTGGTCGGGCAGGATGTGGCCCATGGCGAGGAACCGGGCTGGCGCCTGTCGGCGGGCGGCTGAGCGTTGGCCGGCAACCGGCTATCCTCAGCTGGATCCGGCGCCGCCCGACTACCCCACTTTTCCCGACACGTCGACCTGGCCGGTCGTGTTCCCGGAGCTGCCGCCATCTCCTGACGGCGGCCCGCGCCGGCCCCCGCAGCACACGTCGAAGGCGGCGGCCCCACGGATTCCGGCCACCCAGCTGCCCACCCATGTGGCCATCGTGATGGACGGCAACGGCCGCTGGGCTACTCAGCGCGGATTGCCCCGCACCGAGGGACACAAGATGGGTGAGGCGGTGGTGATCGACGTCGCCTGCGGTGCTATCGAACTCGGTATCAAGTGGCTGAGCCTGTATGCGTTCTCTACCGAGAACTGGAAACGCTCCGCGGAGGAGGTGCGTTTCCTGATGGGCTTCAATCGCGATGTGGTGCGCCGGCGCCGGGAGGACCTCAACGCGATTGGCGTGCGGATCCGGTGGGTGGGCTCGCGGCCGCGCTTGTGGCGCAGTGTCATCAAGGAACTCGAAATCGCCGAGAAGATGACGGCGCGCAACGACGTCATCACCATAAACTACTGTGTCAACTATGGTGGCCGCATAGAGATTACCGAAGCGGCAAGGGAAATCGCGCGTGAGGCCGCTGCCGGCAGGCTAAACCCGGATCGGATCACCGAGGCGACCGTCGCCCGCCACTTGTATCGCCCTGACACACCCGACGTGGACCTGCTGCTGCGCACCTCGGGTGAGCAGCGGTCCAGCAATTTCATGCTGTGGCAGTCGGCATATGCGGAGTACATCTTTCAGCACAAGCTGTGGCCCGACTATGACCGCCGCGACTTGTGGGCGGCCTGCGAGGAGTACGCGTCACGCCATCGGCGGTTTGGGCGGGCCTAATGCCATCCCTGCTAGAGCGATTGGCCGTGATACTGGGCGATATTGCCTTGCCCGTCGCGAGGGAACCCGATGGCGCGCTGACATTCCGTCACGAAGGCACGTTCGCGTCGTTGCGGGTGGTGACCATTTTCGAGGACCTCGACCTGGTGTCGCTCACCCAGATGGTGGCCTGGGATCTGCCGCTGACCAAGAAGATTCGCGACCGTGTGGCCCAGCAGGCGCGCAGTGCGCAGCTGGGCGCGGTGACCCTGGCCGAGAAGGCCGGCCAGGCACCCGTGACGGGGGGTCGCCCCGGCAAAACCGCGGACGTGATGCTGCGTTATAACTTTCCCGGTGCCGGCCTGAGCGACGACGCACTGCGCACGCTGATCTTGATCGTGCTTGACAACGGCGCCGCAATTCGGCGCGCGCTGATACGTTAGGCGGACTGTCGGCACTGCGAGCAGGTACCGAAGATCTCAATGGTGTGGCTGACGTCGGAGAACCCGTGTTCGGCCGCCACTGCGGCGGCCCACGTCTCGACCTCGCGGTCGCCCACCTCCACGGTGCAGCCGCAGTTGCGGCACACCAGGTGGTGGTGATGGTGCTCCGAGCAGCGCCGGTAGAGCGATTCGCCGGTGTCGGTGCGCAACGTGTCGAGCAGCCCCGCCGCCGCCATCGACTGCAGCGTCCGATACACGGTCGTCAGGCCGATGTTCTCGCCGCGCCGGCGCAGCTCGTCGTGCAGCTCCTGAGCCGAGCGGAAGTCGTCGAGCGTCTCCAGCAGCGTCGAGATCGCCACCCGCTGGCGGGTGGAGCGCACGCTGGGGCCGGTCACGGTGTCTCCTCGCCGGCGTGAGCGACCGCATCGAGGACGATGTGGGCAAGGTGGTGATCGGCCAGCCGGTAGAGCACTTCCCGGCCGGAGCGCTCGCCGGTGACCACGCCGGCGGCCTTGAGGATCTTCAGGTGCTGGCTGACCAGTGGCTGCGGCACCCCCAGCGCGTCGACGAGCTCGTGCACGCAGCGCTGGGATTCACGAAGCTGCAACACGATGGCGATCCGCACCGGCGCGGCCAGCGCGCGCAGCAGCTCACCGGCGGAGTCGAGGATTTCCCGCGGCGGCGGCGCGGGCAGCCCGGAAAACGCCGACGCCCCCTCTCGGTGGTCCTCGGCCAAACCGGTGCCCGGCCGGGACCCGAGCTCGCCGCCCGTCGCGGTGGACGTTGACCGGGACATGACCCTCACCTTCAAGCGACGAACGACTGGCCGAGAAACGCTGCCGGTTGACTCCACTGTCACATGCGTGATGATGCATGTCAAAGATCCCTGGTGCCGGTCGCTACGATGACTGGTGGTCTTGGGGCCAGCGGCGGGTCGCTGCCTGCGCTGCCCGCGGCGCGGCCTGAGATCGCCGTCTCGCGTCCCAGACAGTCCCGCGTCCCAGACAGGAGTGCACCACCCCGTGGCGTCCGTCATCGATACCGTCGTCAATTTGGCCAAACGGCGCGGCCTGGTCTACCCCTCGGGAGAGATTTACGGCGGCACCAAATCAGCGTGGGATTTCGGTCCGCTGGGGGTGGAACTCAAGGAGAACATCAAGCGGCAGTGGTGGCATTCGGTGGTCACCAGCCGCGAGGATGTCGTCGGGATCGACTCCTCGATCATCTTGCCCCGCGAGGTGTGGGTGGCCTCCGGCCATCTCGACGTGTTTCACGACCCCCTGGTGGAGTCGTTGATCACCCATAAGCGCTACCGCGCCGACGAGCTCATCGAGGCCTATGAGGCCAAGCACGGCCATCCGCCGCCCAACGGGCTGGCCGATATTCGCGACCCCGACACCGGCGAGCCCGGTCGGTGGACCGAGCCACGTGAGTTCAACATGATGCTCAAGACCTATCTGGGGCCGATCGAAACCGAGGAGGGGTTGCACTATTTGCGGCCGGAAACCGCGCAGGGCATCTTCATCAACTTCGCCAACGTCGTGACCACCGCGCGCAAAAAGCCGCCTTTCGGTATCGCCCAGGTGGGCAAAAGCTTCCGCAACGAGATCACCCCCGGCAACTTCATCTTCCGGACGCGCGAATTCGAGCAGATGGAGATGGAGTTCTTCGTCGAACCATCGACGGCGGCGGACTGGCACCAGTATTGGATCGACACTCGGCTGCAGTGGTATGTCGACCTGGGGATCAAGCCCGGCAACCTGCGGTTGTGGGAGCACCCCAAAGACAAGCTCTCGCACTACTCGGCGCGCACCGTCGACATCGAGTACAAGTTCGGCTTCACCGGCAACCCGTGGGGCGAGCTGGAAGGTGTCGCCAACCGTACTGACTTCGACTTGTCCACGCACTCAAAGCATTCCGGGGTTGACTTGTCGTTCTACGATCAGGCCAGCGACAGCCGCTATGTGCCGTATGTGATCGAGCCGGCGGCGGGCCTGACCCGGTCGTTCATGGCGTTTTTGATCGACGCCTACGCCGAGGATGAGGCGCCCAACGCCAAGGGCGGGATGGAAAAGCGCACCGTGCTGCGGCTGGACCCGCGGCTGGCGCCGGTCAAAGCCGCGGTGCTGCCGCTGTCGCGGCACGCCGACCTGAGCCCGAAAGCCCGTGATCTGGCGGCCGAGTTGCGGCAGTGCTGGAACATCGAGTTCGACGACGCCGGCGCGATCGGGCGGCGCTACCGACGCCAGGACGAGGTCGGCACGCCGTTTTGCGTGACGGTGGATTTCGAGTCACTCGACGACCAGGCCGTCACCGTGCGCGAGCGTGACAGCATGACCCAGGATCGCATCGCGATCGCCCACGTCGCCGATTACCTGGCGAAGCGGCTCAAGGGCTGCTGAATTCCGCCGGGCAATCCCGCGTGGCCTAGACAACGGCGCGACCTGGCTGAGCGCGGGCCTTCGCTGCGCCCGACTGACACGGCACAGCGCTGGGGCTGTAGAGCGGGCCCAATCTCAGAACCGCCCGCCGCCTCCCAGGAATCCGCCGTCACCCGGGCCGGGGGACCCGCCGTAGGAGGTGGGACTCCAACCGCCCCCAAAGCCGCCCCCGAAGCCGCCGAAGCCGCCCCCGAGCAGGTCACCGATGATGATCCCGCCGAGCATCGCGCCCATCGCGCTGCCGCCCCCGGGGTAGCGCGCACTATAGGCGCGCTGCGCGGCCTCGACATCGGCGTTGGCCAGCGACTGCGCCTGGGCGGCCAGGGCCGCCGCCTCGTTGGCATGGGTGATCGCCTCGGTCAGGCTGGTGGATTGCTTGTCCTGCGCGGCTTGCAGCGCCCGGTGCGCCTCGGCGAGCCGGGTGCGCGCCTCGGGCCCAACGCTGCCGCGACGGGTGTCGATGTAGTCGGACACCGCGCGCACCCGCGCCTGGGCGGTGAACAGCGCTTGCTCGTATGCGCGGGTGAGCCGGTCGGTGGCGGCCTGTTCTTCGGCGACGGTGGCCAGCAGCCGGTCCAGCTGCGCGGCTGCTTTGGTCAATTGGGTGAACGTGGCCAGCGGATCGGTGGAGCCGCGCGCGGCGGCGACGGCCTCGGCCGCCGAATCGCGCGCGGCGGCCAGGTCTCGGGTGTGCGGGGCCGAAGCGGGCTGGGCGTTGCGCAATTGCGCGCTGGCGTGCTCGATGCCCGCCTGGAGGTCGGCGATCAGCGACGGCAAGGTGGCGACGGCGTGGCGGATATCGCCCGACGCGCTATCGACGGCGTCAAGTAGCGCCCGGGCTTGCCCCAACGCCGACTCGGCGGCGCGGACGGCGTCTACCAGACCGCCCTGTTGCCCGGCGACCGGCCGGGCGGCAAGCTGGCGAGCCCGGTCGATGCTCTGCTCGGCGAACGCCAGCCGTTCCTTGGCGGCGTCGACGTTGCCCGATACCGACGTCAGGGCGGCATCGTCGAATTCGCGGTGCAGCTCGTCGAGTCGTTGCTGCGCCGGGGCAATGCGGGCAGTCAGCTCGACGAACTGCTGCGTCAGCCCGTCCAGCCGTGACGGCGCGTTGGTCACCAAATCCCGGAGCCGCTCGAACGCCTCGGTCTGCGACTCCAGTTCTCGATCGGCGCGCGCCGCGGAGACAATCACCCGGGTCAGCAGTTCGCGCCGCTGTGCCGGGCTTTCGGGTGGCGCGCCATCGAGTTGGTGGCGCACGGTGAACGCCTCGGCCAGCGCCGCTTTGGCGTTATTGACGGCACGAGTGAACGGCTCGGTTCGGTTTTCGCCGAACTCGTCGGTCGCCAGCGCAAGCTCGTTGACGCTGGTGCGCAACGCATTGTCGACGTCGACCACCATCGTTCGCGACAGATTGTCCAGCGCGTCCAACGACAGGGCGGACAGCGCGTCCGGGTCGGTCGGATCGACTTGCCGAGCCGCCGCCAACTCGGCTGCCCGGCGTCGTCTGCGCCGGTAGCCCATGACCACCAGCAGGGCCAGCAGCCCGATCGCGACGACACCCAACGCGGCCAGCAGCGACATCCATCCCGATGACGCGGGCGTCCCGTTGAGCCCGTTGGCCGCGGCCACTGCCGCACCGCTCCAGTCGCCACGGCGCAGCGCGGGTTCGATGCGGTCGCGCCGCAGATCCTCGACTTGGCGTGCGCTGATGCTCGTCACGGTCGAGGGCACCAGGAAGGCATACGAGCGGTCGACGGTGGCCACCGCGAGCAGGGCGTCGAAGTCACCCAGATCGCTGACCCGGCGGGTGCTCTGCGCCCAGCTCACCGCGCCCTGCCCGGAGAAGGTGTCGACATAGACCACCCACAGCCGGATACGCCGGTCGGCGTAGAGCCGGTCGATGGCCGACTGCACGGCGGCACGGCCGGAGCCGGTCAGCGCGTTGGCGTCGTCGGTGAGGTAGCCCGGCAGGCGCAACGGCGGCTGCGCGGCGGCCGGCGCCAGCGGCCCCGCTATCGCGAGCGCCAGGAAGACGGCGAGCAGACGAGCAACGCGCATGTGGCCAATCTAAACCCGGTGGCGATGCGGCCTGGTGGGCCCGCGGAGGCTACCACTTACCGGAGCGGGGTCAGGCCGGCACGGTCACCCTCGTCGGCTTCCGGGCAATTCCGGTCGCGGCTGGCAGACTGTGTCTCAATGAGCCAGCGGGACCCCTACGACGATTTCGACCGTCAACGGCGGGTGCGGGAGGCACCCAAGACGGCGGGGCTGCCGGGCACTGAAGGCCAGCACCGCTCCGCCTTCGCCCGCGACCGGGCCCGGGTGCTGCACAGCGCCGCGCTGCGCAGACTCGCGGATAAAACGCAGGTCGTCGGGCCCCGGGCAAGCGAGACCCCGCGCACCCGGCTCACCCACTCGCTGGAAGTCGCCCAGATCGGGCGGGGAATGGCCATTGGGCTGGGCTGTGATCCCGACCTGGTCGAGCTGGCCGGGCTGGCCCACGACATCGGGCATCCGCCGTACGGGCATAACGGCGAAGAGGCGCTCGACGAGATCGCCGCCATCTGCGGCGGCTTCGAGAGCAACGCGCAGAACTTCCGGATTCTCACCAGATTAGAGCCCAAAGTCATTGACACCCAGGGGTGTAGCGTTGGGCTGAATCTGACTCGGGCGGCTTTGGACGCGGCCACCAAATATCCGTGGACGCGTTCTGGCAACCGCGCCAAGTTCGGCTTCTACCACGAGGACGCCGAGGCGGCCAGGTGGGTTCGGCGGGGCGCGTCCGCAAATCGGGCGTGCCTGGAGGCCCAGGTGATGGACTGGGCCGACGATGTCGCCTATTCGGTGCATGACGTGGAAGACGGTGTCATCTCCGGGCGGATTGATCTGCGGGTGCTCGCCGATGACCACGCGGCCGCGGCGCTGGGGAAATTGGGGGAATCCGAATTCTCTCAGCTGAGTGCGGACGACCTGGTTGACGCCGCGCAACGCCTCGCCGGGCTGCCGGTGGTGGCCGCGGTCGGCAAGTACGACGCCACCCTGTCGGCGTCGGTGGCCCTCAAACGGTTGACCAGCGAGCTGGTGGGCCGGTTCGTCTCGGCCGCGATTGCCGCCACCCGCGCGGCTGCCGGCTCGCTGCCGGTGGCACGTTATCAGGCCGACCTGCAGGTGCCCGGCCTGGTCCGTGCCGAGGTTGCCGTGTTGAAAATCCTGGCGCTGCAATTCATCATGTCCGATCCACGACACCTGGAGATGCAGGCTGTGCAGCGCGAACGCATCCACCGGGTCGCGCACTGGCTGCTCGCCGGGGCACCGCGAACCCTCGACCCGATCTTCGTCCCGGCGTTCAACACCGCCGGTGACGACGGGGCCAGGCTGCGGGTCGTCATCGACCAGATCGCCTCCTATACCGAAGGACGGCTGGAACGGATCGAGGCGGATTGCGGTTAGCCCTCCGGCCGGGGCCCGGCTCCTTCTCGTCCCGCTTCGCGGGCCGCATCGTCGCCGGGCCCGGTGTGATTGCCCGGCTCCTTCTCGTCCCGCTTCGCGGGCCGCATCGTCGCCGGGCCCTACACTGAGCCGGTGGCCGGTCGTATCCCAGATCGCGATATCGCCGCCATCCGCGAACGAGTCCGCATTGACGAGGTCGTCGGCGATTACGTCCAGCTGCGGCGGGCCGGTGCGGATTCGCTCAAAGGCTTGTGCCCGTTCCACAACGAGAAGTCGCCGTCGTTTCATGTGCGCCCCAACCACGGCCATTTCCACTGCTTTGGCTGCGGGGAGGGCGGTGACGTCTACGCGTTCGTCCAGAAGATCGAGCACATCAGCTTCGTCGAGGCGGTCGAGCTGCTCGCCGACCGGATCGGCTACCGGATCAGCTACACCGGTGCGCCCAGCAGCGTGCAGCGCGACCGCGGCAGCCACAGCAGGCTGGTCGCGGCCAACGCTGCCGCCGCGGAGTTCTATATGCAGGCGCTGGCGTCCGAGGAGGCCGAGGCGGCCCGCCATTACCTGGCGCAGCGGAATTTCGACGCCGACGCGGCTCGGCGTTTCGGCTGCGGGTTTGCCCCGTCGGGTTGGGACTCGCTGACAAAACACCTGCAGCGCAAAGGTTTTGACTTCAAGGAGCTGGAAGCCGCCGGATTGTCTCGCGAGGGTCGCCATGGCCCCATGGATCGGTTTCACCGGCGGCTGCTGTGGCCGATCCGCAG
The DNA here is from genome assembly GCF_018361265.1 of Mycobacterium sp. SM1. Classification (GTDB taxonomy): domain Bacteria; phylum Actinomycetota; class Actinomycetes; order Mycobacteriales; family Mycobacteriaceae; genus Mycobacterium. Next base: position 374,189 of record NZ_JAFLNH010000001.1, on the reverse strand, counting down.
CTCAGCGGGGGAGGTGCTCGGGTTCGGAGCCCGCCGGCTGTTCGACGACGACCCCATCGAGGCTAAGTACGTCAACACCCCCGAGACGCTGCTGTACAAGAAGTCCTCGGCGTTGTTCGGCATCGATCTGGCCAAACGAGACATCGCCAAGGGCCATCAGGCCGTGGTCGTCGAGGGTTACACCGACGTGATGGCGATGCACCTAGCCGGTGTCACCACGGCGGTGGCAGCCTGCGGAACGGCGTTCGGCAGCGAGCACCTGGCGATGCTGCGCCGATTGATGATGGACGACAACTTCTTTCGCGGCGAGCTGATCTACGTGTTCGACGGTGACAAGGCGGGCCAGGCCGCCGCGCTCAAGGCGTTCGAGGGCGAGCAGAACCTTGCGGGCCAATCCTTCGTCGCGGTGGTCTCCGGCGGCATGGATCCCTGCGAGCTGCGCGTGGAGTTTGGGGACGGCGCGGTGCGTGATTTGGTGGCTCGACGAACCCCGCTGTTCGAGTTCGCGATTCGCACCACGCTCGCCGATATGGATCTGGACAGCGCGGAGGGCAGGGTGGCCGCGCTGCGCCGGTGCGTGCCGATGGTGGCCCGCATCAAAGATCCGTCCCTGCGCGACGAGTACGCTCGCCAGCTCGCCGGTTGGGTCGGCTGGGCGGACGTCGCGCAGGTGATCGACCGGGTGCGTGCCGAGGCGCGCAGCCCCAAACGCCTCAGCCACGGCGGCCGCCCCCGCCGTGCCGTGGCCACACCCGCCGCCAGCAGCCCGGCCGAACCGGCCACCCTGCGTCCCGACCCGGGCGACCTGACGCTGTGGCCACAGCGTGAAGCGCTCAAGTCGGCGTTGCAATACCCCGCACTGGCCGGGCCGGTGTTCGACACGCTGGCCGCCGAGGGCTTCACGCATCCCGGTTACGCCGCCGTGCGTGCGGCCATCGCCGCGGCGGGGGGCGTCGCGGCCGGTGTCGGGGGCGCTCAATGGATCGAAGCGGTGCGCCAGCACGCCGGATCGGCTGTGACCGCTGCGCTGGTCAGCGAGCTGGGGGTGGAGGCGATACGTGTTGCCGACGAGGACAAGCTGCCGCGTTATATCACCGGGGTGCTGGCTCGCGTGCAGGAGGTCTGGGTGGGCCGGCAGATCGCTGAGGTGAAGTCCAAGCTGCAACGGATGTCGCCGGTCGACCAGGCCGACGAGTACCACGCGCTGTTCGGGGACCTGGTCGCGATGGAGGCCTATCGGCGCAGCCTGTTAGAGCAGGCCACCGGTGATGATCTAAGCCCGTGACACCTTCAGGCCTCAGGTTGCGCGTCGTGGCTTCCGCGGTTCGACCACGCTGGTTTGGCTGTCGATCTCGGCCAGGGTCACCATCCGGGTGTCCGGCGAGAGGCGATTGGCGATGACGCGCCGCGCCGCCTCGATCGCGGACTTGGCCGCGGGGTTACCGACCACGGCGCGGTAGGTGCCAACGATCTGCTCATAGCGGCGGCGCCCGGCTTTCGCGCCCATCACGTAGCCGAGTCCCAGCGCGACGGCATACCGGATCATGGGTCCATCCTGCCCCACGGGCCCGGCCCGGCGCGGCACCGGGCCGATCTCCCCAGCTGGACGTCGGTACGCTAGAGTCGTCGCGCGAACGGCGCTTATCCGTGCGGATAGGCCGTGCGGATAGGCGGATAGGGCGGTCCCCTGTAGCTCAACTGGCAGAGCGTTCGGCTGTTAACCGAAGGGTTGAAGGTTCGAGTCCTTCCGGGGGAGCGGGTGTTCACGGTCGCCTGCGCCGCCGTAAGCCGGGGTATAGAGCGAATTCACCTGCGCGGCAGGAGAACAGCCGAGCCCGGCCCGTGGCAAGGTGGGGGTGAAGCTCCGAAGATTGTCATGGCTGTGGTCCATGGCTGTGGTCCGCGATCGACGTGTTACGCGGGTGGGTGAGAGTTCGATCACATGGGCGGGGGACGCGCTGGTGGTCATCGACCAGCGCGCGCTGCCGCGCGAGGTGCGCCTGTTGCGGCTCACGAGTGTCGACGAGGTCATCGAGGCGATCAAGACGCTGGCCATACGGGGAGCGCCCGCGCTCGGGGTGTCCGGGGCGTTCGCGGTGGTGCTGGCGGCGTTCGCGCACGCTGGGGATATCACGAAGGTGACGGCGGAGGCCGAGCGGGTCGCTGCGGCGCGGCCGACGGCGGTCAACCTGGCCCGCGGTGTGCAGCGCGCGCTGGCCAGGCTGCCGCTGGGCGCACCGGCCGTCCTGCACGAGGCCCTGGAGATGCTGGCCGAGGACGGCCGCGTCAACCGGGCTGCCGCCACCCACGCGGCGGACCTGGTGCAGCGGCTGTGCCCCGATCGGCCGCTGCGGATGCTCACCCACTGCAACACCGGACGACTGGCAACCGCCGGGTTCGGCACGGCTATGGGCGCGCTGCGGGTGCTGCATGCCCGAGGCAAGATCGAGAACGTGCTGGTCGGTGAGACGCGCCCGCTGCTTCAGGGGGCCCGGCTGACGACGTGGGAGCTGGCCGAGGCCGGCATCCCGCACCGGCTGATGATCGACTCGGCCGCGCCGTGGGCGATGGCCACCGGACAGGTCGACTGCGTGATCGTCGGCGCAGACCGCATCGCGGCAGACGGCTCGGTGGCCAACAAGATCGGCACCTACGCGCTTGCGCTGGCGGCACACCGTCACGCTATCCCCTTCATCGTGGTCGCGCCCGAGTCGACCCGTGATCCGGCTACCGTGACGGGTCGCCAGATCGTTGTGGAGGAACGAGACCCGGCCGAGATTACCCATGTCGGTGGCGTGCCCACCGCCCCCCAGGGCACCAGGGTGCTCAACCCTGCCTTCGATATCACCCCGCCGGAGCTGATCACCGCCGTCGTCACCGAAAACGGCGTGGTGAGTAGCGTCAACATCCCTGCAGGACAACGTGATCTAGATAGCGCCCCCGCTGCGAGCGCCGAGAGCCAGATTCCCGAGGTCGCCCGTCGGCTGTATGCGCGCGGCTGGATGGCGGGCAGCGCAGGCAATATCTCGGTGCGCACCGGGCAGACCGCGGTGATCACGGGCAGCGGGCTGTCCAAGGGTGAGCTCACCTCGCACGACCTGGTTACGGTGAATATCGCTGACTCGCAGCAGGTCTCAGGAACGCGGCAGCCATCGGCGGAGACCGCCATCCACACCGCTATCTACCGGGCCACCGGTGCCGGTGCCGTCGTGCACGTCCACTCGCCGTACGCGACCGCGCAGTCCATCGATGCGCCACCGACACTGCGGTTCAGCGGCTACGAGCTCATCAAGGGACTGCAGCCCGATCGCTCGGCGGAGGCCATCGAAATTCCGGTGTTCGCCAACCACGTCGACGTGGCGCGCATCGGCGCCGACGTCGAGCATTATCTGCTAGAGCACCCCGACGCGGCACCGGTGATATTCGTCGCGGGTCACGGCATCACCTCCTGGGGCGCGGACCTCGAGCAGGCCCGCAATCACGCGGAATGCCTGGAGGCGATGTGCAAGCTGGCGAGCCTCACCGGCCGCCGCGAGCTCGCATCCCCGCGTCGTGGAAAGGAGCCGGGAAAGGAACCGAGATGACGTTGCTGCAGGTGATGGCCGCCAGCGACGCCACCGACGTGCGGCTGCGCAGCGACGATGCCACCGTGATCGGCACCGAGCTCGCCGAGCGTGGCGTCGGCTTCGGCCGCTGGCCCACGATGCCCGGTCTTAGCCCGGCGACTCCGGCCGCCGAGATCCTTTCCTATTACGGCGACCGCGTCGCCGCGCTCAACGCCGACGGCCGCTACCGCTACATCGACGTCGCCCGACTGCAGCCCGGCGACAGCGATCCGGGATGGGCGGAGAAGGCCAGGGCCGCCCGCGAAAAGTTCCGGTCCGAGCACCGGCATGCCGAGGGCGAGGTGCGGTTTTTTGTCGCCGGCCGGGGCTGCTTCTACCTGCGCCTGGAGCCGGAGGTGGTGGCGCTGGTCTGTACCGCAGGCGACTTGGTGTCGGTGCCGGCCGGGACTCGCCACTGGTTCGACACGGGCGAGCGCCCGGATTTTGTGGCGATCCGGTTCTTTGAGGAGCCCAACGGCTGGGTTGGCGACTTCACCGGCGACCCTATCGGTGAGCGGTTCCCCACGCTCGATCAGCTCATCGCATGATCGCTGCGGTCGTTCTCGACATCGAGGGCACGGTCAGCCCGACCGATTCGGTGCGCGAGCGCCTGTATGGCTACACCCGAGAACATCTTCGGCGGTGGCTGACCGACAACCGCGACGGTGCGGCCGCTGCGGTGATCGCCCAAACCCGTGCTCAGGCCGGGCGACCCGATGCCGACACGACGGCGGTGGCCGACATCTTGTGCGGCTGGCTGAACTCTGATGTCAAGGCCGAACCGCTGAAAACCGCGCAAGGCCTGATCTGTGCGGAGGGGTTTCGCAGCGGCGTGCTGCACGGGGAGTTCTTCGACGACGTGGCGCCGGCGCTGCGCCGATGGCACGATGCCGATATCGCCTTGTACGTGTTCTCGTCGGGCTCTGTACGCAACCAACAGGATTGGTTCACTTATGCCCGCGGGGAAGAACTGGCATCGTTGATCAGCGGGTGGTTCGACCTGAGCACCGCCGGTGGGAAGCGCGACAGCGCCTCCTACCAGCGGATCGCGCGCGTCATCGGTGTGCCCGCCGAGGACATCTTGTTCCTCTCGGATCAGCCCGACGAGCTCGACGCCGCGGCGGCCGCCGGGTGGTCGGTGCTGGGCGTCACCCGGCCGGGCGAGCTGAATTCGCCACGCCCCCCGCACCGGTGGATCGCCTCATTCAACGAGGTCGACCTGCACCGGCGGTGAGGGTGTTGCGGGTGCCAGGGTGCTCGACGGCGCGGGATACCGGCTTGGGGCCAACGGTCTGGCATCCTGGGAGGCGCCCGGGCTGGGGGACGACGCCGTCGCCGATGCGATCGACCCACTCGGAGCAGGCTGCGCGACAACCCCGGCTAGCCTTCGGGGTGACCCGGCAGCCAGGGCCGCTAACCGCGGGGCGTTTCGAGAAGGGCAGGGATCGCATGGGGCACTCGCATCGCATCGCGCACTGGGATCCAGAAGATGTGCTGGCCTGGGAGGGCGGCAACAAGGTCATCGCCCGGCGCAACCTGATCTGGTCGGTGATGGCCGTGCACCTCGGCTACTCGGTGTGGTCCCTCTGGTCGGTGATGGTGCTGTTCATGCCCCAGAGCGTCTATGGGTTTTCGGTGGCCGACAAGTTCTTGCTCGGTACCGTCGCCACCCTGGTCGGCGCCTTCCTGCGGCTGCCTTACGCGCTGGCGACGGCGACCTTCGGCGGCCGCAACTGGACCGCCGTCTCGGCGTTTCTGCTGCTGATCCCCACCCTGGGCACGATGGTGCTGCTGGCTCACCCGGGGCTGCCGCTGTGGCCATATCTGGTGTGCGCGGCGCTGACGGGATTGGGCGGCGGCAATTTCGCGGCGTCGACCGCCGTCGCCAACGCGTTCTACCCCCAGCGACTCAAGGGCACGGTGCTGGGGTTTACCGGCGGGGCCGGCAATCTGGGGGTGCCGACGATCCAGTTAGTCGGGCTGCTGGTCATCGCCGTCGCCGGCAACCGGCAGCCCTATTGGGTTGGCGCCGTCTACTTGGTGCTGCTGGCGATCACCGCCATCGGAGCGACCCGATTCATGAACAACCTCGAGCAGCACCGCGTCGAGGCGACCCATCTCCGGGCGATCCTGTCGGCTGTCCTGTCCGAGCGCGACACCTGGCTGCTCGCGCTGCTCTACCTCGGCACGTTCGGTTCGTTCATCGGTTTCGCGTTCGCGTTCGGCGAGGTGTTGCAGCTCAACTTCCTTGCCGGTGGGCAAAGCCATCGGCAGGCCGCGCTGCACGCCGCTCAGATCGCCTTCCTGGGGCCGCTGCTGGCATCGTTGGCCCGGGTGTATGGCGGGCGGCTGGCCGACCGGGCCGGCGGGGGTCGTGTCACCCTGATGGCCTTCGTCGCCATGTTTCTCGCCACCGGGCTGCTGGTCGGCGTCAGCACCATTGACGATCACACCCCGGGTCCGGCCGGTGGTGCGCTGCTGGCCGGCTACATCGTCAGTTTTTTCACCCTGTTCGTGTTGTCCGGGATCGGCAATGCCTCGGTGTACAAGATGATCCCGACCGTCTTCGAGGAGTGCCGCCGCGAGCTGGGAGTCGGCGACGCCGCAGAACGTGACTGGTCTCGTGTGCTATCGGGGGTGGTCATGGGCGTCGTTGCGGCGTTTGGCGCACTCGGTGGCTTCGGCATCAATCTGGCGCTGCGGCAGTCCTACCTGAGCACCGGCACGGGGACGGGGGCGTTCTGGATCTTCATGATGTGCTATGTGGCCGCTGCGCTGTTGACCTGGACGGTGTATGTGCGCAGGCCCTTTCCGCGGCCCGGATCGCAGGAGCCGCCGATGCGTCCGCAGCTGGCGAAAAGCCCGTCGCGTAGCTGAGGCGGGCTTTGCCGGGGTCGGGGCGTTGAGCTCCTTTAAGCCCGGGCGGGGCCGGTGGCCGACGGCTCACCCGCCGCCGTTGGCCGGGGCCCGCTTCGGTGTGGCAGCGATCGGTCGCCAGGACTCACCGTCCGGCTGGCGGCGCCGTGGCTTTGCCGGTAATCGGGCGGCAACAGCCGCCAGAGCAGGAACCCGAGGCACACCGCGCCCAAGGCAACCAACGCGGTCATGTCGAACAGCCACCAGCCCCAGTAGTGGGTCCACAGCTCGTCATGCGGGGCCAGCGGATCAGCCCTGCGCAAATCAATGGTGGCGGCCGACGCCGCGAACCCCCACCGGGAGGGAATGAACCAGGAGATCTGGTCGAATCCCGGCTTGCCCACCACCGGAACCAGTCCCCCGGCGAACACCAGTGACATCAGGATCACCAGCACCAGCATCGGCAGGATCTGCTGGGTGGAGGTTGCCAGCGCCGACAGGGTCAGTCCCACGATCGCCGAGACAATGGCCGTCGCGGCTACCGCGGCATACAACTCGACAACGGCGTTGCCCAGAACCACGGCGCCGTGGCCCGGTGCGCCTTTGCGGAGGACCACGATGGCGGTGACGACGGCGGTCTCGATCGCCGCGGCCACGGTGAAAACGAAGACCTTGCCCGCCAGGTACGCGAACGGCGATAGCCCTGCGGCTTCTTCACGCCGAAAGATCGCGCGTTCGCCAACGAGGTCGTAGATGGTCAGCGCGGTGCCGATGATCACCGCCGCGATGGTGAGCAGGACCAGGAGCTCACTGGCTTCATGAGGGTTGTTCCCGTAGGGATCTGCCTGGCCCAGGCCGGTGCTGCCGGGCACCGCGAATGCCAGCGACCCCAGCGCGAACGGCAGGATCGCCGAAAACAGCAGGTGGGGGTGGTTAGCGGTGAGCAGACGGGCCTGGCGGCGGACCACCAGGATGATCTGGCGCCACAGCCCGAGGTGCGCGGGCGGCGGTGGAAGGGCGCTGGCCGCAGCAGGTGCCGGGGGGCTCGGCGCAGGCCGGCGGGTCAGGGACGCTTGGTGGCCGCTGTCGCGGTGGCTGCGCAACCGCGACAGCATGTCCGGCCAGTCGGTCGTGCCCATCGCCTCGGCGATCCCTGCGGGTGGTCCCGCGTAGGCGACGGTGCCGGAGGAGAGCAGCACCACTCGGTCGCACAGTTCCGGGTGACTCGGCGCTGCGGTCGCTACCACGACAACGCGCCCGGCGTCGGCGAGTCGCCGCAGCATCGCCATCACCCGGCGGCCCGGCGCCGGATCCAGTCCGGCCATTGGATCGTCGAGGACGAGCAACGCCGGCGCGGCCAGTAATTCCACGGCCATCGATGCTCGTCGGCGTTCCTCGGCGGACAGCTTGCCCACCCGGGTAGCGCGGTGCGGACTTAACTCCAGCTCGCCCAGAACGTGGTCCACCGCACGCTGGCGATCCTCGGCGGAGGCGCCGGGCGGCAGCCGCAGTTCGGCGGCGTAGGCCAAGGCTTGTTCGACGGTGAGCTGACGGTGCGCCAGGTCGCTACGCGGCACCATCCCGATACGGGAGCGCACGCCCTGGGCGCGCACGTTGTGACCGTCGAGGGTGACCTCGCCGGACGTGGGCCGCTGGGCGCCGGCCAGCAGGTTGATCAGGGCCGTGTTGCGAGCGGCGGACGGTCCGATGACGGCGATCAGGTCTCCCGGGCGTGCACTGAGGGAAATGTCCGCGAGCATCTGATGGCCATCGACGACGAGGCCCAGCCGGTCGGCGTTTAGCCCGGCCGGGCCGGTCGGCGGCGCCGGCGCAGTTATGCCGCTCTCGGCGTGAGCCGGGGCCGACGCCGGCGGCTCTTGCGCACCGCTGTCGGCGGGTAGCGGGGCCACCGCCGGCGGCTCTTGCGCACCGCTGTCACCGCTGTCGGCGGCCACCGCCGGTGACGGGCGGGAGGTCACCGTCTCCCCGGCGACGACATCTGGGCGTCGTAACGGCTCGGTCGGAGGGGCCTCGTCTAGTTGGGGGTCTAGTTGGGGGTCTAGTTGGGGGTCGAGTTGGGGGTCTGGTCGGGAGTCCGGTTGGGAAGCTGACCGGCGGGAGAACAGGTCCCGCATCGCACCGGACACCCTCGCGGGGAGAGCCTGACGGCCGTCGTCGGTGCCTGTCGGCGGGGAACGGCGCATCGGCCTGGTGGTTGGCTGCTCGAGCCGCCGCGGCCGGGCCGTCGGCGGGGGTGGCTGAGCCGGGCGCTGACCCGGCGGCGCAGTCACCGGGTCGTGGGGGTGGCTGAATCGGATCGGCGTGGCCGAGCGACCCGGGTCGGTAGGGGGCTGCTGCGCCAGGGGCCTGGGCAGCGTGGGTTGACCGGGGCGCACACCGGAGGGCAACGCGGTGGTGAGCCCTGCGGAGCCGGGGGGTTGAGCCGGAGGTCGTGCCGGCACGCCGGCCGGATCGCCGAGCCGGAAAAGCAGCCGCGGCCCGTCCCGCGGATCGCCGAGGGTGATGGTTTGACCATCGTGAATATTGATGGTCGACACCCGGATGCCGTCGAGGTAGCTGCCGTTGAGGCTGCTGTCGATGGCCACCCAGTGGGTGCCGGTGAAGCGCAGTACCAGGTGGATGCGCGATGTCCATGTGCTGTTGTCCCGCTCGTCGAGGCGGATGTCGCATCGACTGTCACGGCCCACCAGGACATCACGGCCAGGGGGGAATACATACCTCGCAGGCCCCGCCCATACGGTCAACGTTGAGGCAAACGCCTCGGTCCGCATCGCCCGCCACCTTTCCTCACCCCGTCTTGCCGGGCCGATCGATGCTTCTCTACCCACCGGGCAAACGACCTACCCCGAGTATGCGCTGCGCAGCGCGGTCCTATCGAGTGACGCCCTCTGGCGCGGATGCGGCGTCTTCGACGAGACGGCGCAACACCGTGACGGCATCGGCCAGTAGCTGACGCTCTGCCGGCTGCAGCCGGGCCAACAGCGGGTCGATCGCGGCCGCACGGTCCACCCGTACCCGGTTGAGTGTGCGCACCCCCTGCGGGGTGATGCGGATCCGGACCGCCCGAGCATCGCCGGGGTCGGGGGTCCGGCTGACCAGACCGGCTTCCTCGAGCCGACGCACCTGCGTGGTCATTGTCGGCTGCGAGCAATGATCGATCGCGGCCAGGTCGCAGATGCGTGCTTCGCCGTGCGCCTCGATGGTGGACAGCAGCCGCGCCTGCGCCACCGGCAACGGCAGCTGGATGCGCTGGTTAGCCAACCGGTTGAGCCGGGCGACCACGGCCAGCAGCTCCACCCCCAGGCCGGATCCGGGTCCGGCGCCCGCGACGTGGTCGACCACAGCGGGGCCTGTGGTGGTAGCCGATGCCATACCCCCATGATTTCATAGCTTTGCTATGTAGATCAACGTCGGCTGCCACGCGGCACGCGTGCCCGTGCGCACCGGCGAGACCGGCTCCGACAACTGGCAGAATCGATGCAATGATCGCCGCCGACGCAGCCTCCCCGTCTCGCCAGGGCGGGTCGCTGCGGCCGGGTGAACTGGCGCAGGCATCGGTCATGGCCGCGCTGTGCGCCGCGACCGCGATTATCGCGGTGGTCGTGCCGTTCGCGGCGGGACTCGCGCTGCTAGGCACCGTGCCCATGGGGCTGCTGGCCTACCGCTACCGGTTGCGCGTCCTGATCGCGGCGACGGCAGCCGCCGGGGTGATCGCCTTCCTGATATCCGGCATGGGCGGCTTCATGACGGTCATCAACAGCGCCTATATCGGTGGGCTGACCGGGGCCGTCAAACGTAGCCGCCGCGGCACGCCAACCGTGATCGTGACATCCCTGGTGGCCGGCGCGATTTTCGGCGCCGCGGTGGTGGGCGCATTAGCCGTCCTGGCGCGACTGCGGCACCTGATCTTCGACACGATCACCGCAAACGTGGACGGGGTCGCCGCAGTCCTCGCCCGGGCACGCCTGGAGGCGGCCGCAGAAGATCTGACGCGATTCGTCGCCGGCGCGCTGCATCACTGGCCGTTGCTGATTCTCGGCTTTTTCGTCGTGTCGATCATGGTCATGTCCTTCATTGGTTGGTGGGCATTGTCGCGGGTCCTGGAGCGCATGCACGGCATCCCCGACGTGCACAAACTGGACGCGCCGGCCGAGACCGGGCCAATCGCGCCGGTCCCGGTGCGTTTGGACGGGGTGGGTTTCCGTTACCCCGGCAGCGATCACGACGCGCTACACGCAATCAGCCTGGAGGTGCGGGTCGGCGAACACGTTGCCGTCACCGGTGCCAACGGGTCGGGGAAGACCACACTGATGCTGATCTTGGCCGGGCGTGAACCGACCTCGGGCCGCGTCGACCGTGCCGGAGCGGTGGGCCTGGGTCGACCGGGTGGCACCGCGGTCGTGATGCAGCACCCGGAAAGTCAGGTGTTGGGTACGCGGGTCGCCGACGACGTCGTCTGGGGGCTGCCGCCGGAAAAGGGCATCGACGTCAACCAGTTGCTCGCCGAGGTTGGGCTCGATGGTCTCGCCGAACGCGACACCGGAAGCCTGTCCGGCGGGGAGTTGCAACGGCTTGCGGTAGCCGCGGCCCTGGCACGGGAGCCGGCGCTGCTTATCGCCGACGAGGTCACCAGCATGATCGACCAGCGGGGCCGAGATGCCTTGATGGGTGTCCTGTCTGGCCTGACAAAGCGGCACCGGACGGCGCTGGTGCACATCACCCACTACAACTGCGAGGCTGCTTGCGCTGACCGCACGATCAACCTCAGTCACTCGGCGGACAATACGGCAATGGTCGAGGCGAGGACCGCGCCGGTGAGCGGCCCGGCGGTGACTCACCGGCGGCAGGCTCCGCTGCTCGAACTCACCGATGTCGGCCACGAATACGGCAGCGGCACCCCATGGGCTAAATCCGCGCTGCGGAACGTCAGCTTCGTGGTGGAGCAGGGAGACGGGGTGCTGATCCATGGCGGCAACGGTTCGGGTAAGTCGACCCTGGCCTGGATCATGGCGGGGCTGACGATCCCCACAACGGGCACCTGCCTGCTTGACGGTCACCCGACGCACGAGCAGGTCGGCGCCGTTGCCCTGTCGTTTCAGGCGGCGAGGCTGCAGCTGATGCGCGGCCGCGTCGACCTGGAGGTGGCTTCCGCCGCCGGCTTTCCGCCCAACGACCACGCCCGCGTGGTGGCGGCGCTGGCCGTTGTGGGCCTGGATGCGGCGCTGGCCAAGCGGCGCATCGACCAGCTGAGCGGCGGCCAGATGCGCCGCGTCGTGCTAGCCGGGCTGCTCGCACGCTCGCCGCGGGCATTGATCCTCGATGAGCCATTGGCGGGGCTGGATACGGCCACCGCGCGCGGTTTGCTGCGGTTGCTAGAAGATCTGCGCCGCGAGCGGGGGTTGACCCTAGTGGTTATTTCGCACGACGTCGCCGGGCTGGCGGATCTGTGCCCGCGAATCCTGCACCTGCGCGATGGCGTGCTGGAGCCGGCGTCGACCGTGGCGCGGGGGGCACCATGACCGCGACCGACCCGGTGGGCCACCCGACTCGCCGCAGCTCCCGCCCGGTTGTGTTGTTGCGTCCGGTACCCGGGCGGTCACCCGTTCACGAGCTGTGGGCAGGAACCAAATTGCTTGTTGTATTTGGTATTTCGGTGCTACTAACCTTCTATCCAGGATGGGTGACAATCGGCCTCGTGTCGGTTCTGGTTTTGGCTGCGGCCCGGATCGCGCGTATTCCCCGCGGCGCCCTGCCGTCGGTCCCGCGCTGGCTGTGGATCCTGTTGGGTGTCGGTGGCATTACGGCCACGCTGGCCGGCGGCAGGCCGGTGATCGAGTTCGGCACGTTGTCCGTCGGAATTGGGGGGCTCCTGAACTTCTTGCGCGTCACCGCGCTCTCGATCGTGTTGCTCGGGCTGGGGGCGATGGTGTCGTGGACCACCAACATCGCCGACATCGCGCCCGCCGTAGCAGTTCTGGGTCGTCCGCTGCGGGCATTGCGGATTCCGGTCGATGAGTGGGCCGTGGCTTTAGCGTTGGCACTGCGCGCCTTTCCAATGCTGATCGAGGAATTTCGGGTGCTATACGCCGCCCGCCGGCTACGACCCAAAGAGGTGCCGCGAAGCCGCCGAGCCCGCCGCAAGCGGTGGGCGTTGGACCGGATTGACCTTCTTGCCACCGCTATCGCTGTGACGCTGCGACGCGCCGACGAGATGGGTGACGCCATCACTGCCCGTGGTGGCACCGGCCAGATCTCGGCTGCGCCGTCTCGGCCGAAGCTCGCTGATTGGGTTGCACTTTCGATTGTCGCCGCGATGAGTGGCGCTGCGCTGGCAATCGAATTGATCTTGCTCGCTGCTTAGCGGTTGTTGAGGCACACGGGGATGGCCGACCGGCGTGACTGTGCTCAAGGATCGTCTTCATCGTCGTCGCGTAAGAGCTTCTCGGGATGATGGAACGTATTCGTTCGTGGCCGTCCATAATCGAGATGCGCTGGCGGAATCCATTCGGTGTCGCCGTTTGCGAGTTTACGGGTTTGCCAGCCGCCGGACGTGACTAACCTGTGGTGCGGTCCGCATCCCAGGGTCAAGCCGTCGATGTGGGTTTCCCGGCATTTGGCATACTCGGTGACGTGGTGCACCTCGGTGAGATAGCCGGGCACATCACAACCCGGGTGTGAGCAGCCACGATCCTTGGCGTACAACACTATTCGTTGCCCAGGCGAAGCCAGTCGGCTGGTGTGATAGAGGCCGATGGCGCGGCCCTTGTCGAAGATGGCGAGGTAATGGTGGGCGTGGCCTGCCAGGCGGATCACGTCGGACATGGGCAGCAGCGACCCGCCGCCGGTCAGCGCACGCCCCGCAGCCGATTCCAGTTCGCCCAGAGTGGTGGTGACGACGATGGAGGCTGGTAAGCCGTTGTGTTGGCCGAGTTTTCCGCTGCACAGCAACGCACGCAGGGCGGCATTGAACCCATCGTGGTTACGCTGCGCCGTTGAGCGGTGGTCGCGGTGGATGGCTTCCTCACCGGGTGAGCCATCCACCGTCGGGGTTTCCTCGTCGGGGTTGGCCATCCCAGGGGCTGCCAGCTTGGCCAGCACGGCCTCCAGGCCCGCCCGCGCCTCCGGGGTGAGCCAGCCCCGCAGCGGCGACATACCATCGATATCTTGCCGGCCCAATGTCAGTCCACGCCGGCGGGCTCGATCCTCGTCCGTGAAATTCCCGTCGGGATTGACGCAGTCGGCGAGCTTTTCCGCGAGCTTGCTCACTTGCTCGGGCCGGAACTGTTCGGCATGGCGGACCAGATGGGCTTCGGCTCGCGCCCGCGTCTCGGGGTCTACCCAGCCGGGCAACTGGTGCCAGAAGTCGCGGATCACGCGCACATGAGCCGACCCAATGGTCCCCGACCGCTGCGCGAGCGCGGTGGCTGCCAACAGCGGTTCCAGCCATTCGCCGGTGAGCGCTCGTTGCCGACCTAGGTCCTGGGCGTCATGGATCCGCCGACTCGCCTCGGCGCGAGTGATGCGCAATCGGTCGGCCAGCGCATGGCAGAGCTTGCCGCCCAGCTCAACCGGAGTGGCCTGGGCTTTGATCTCGTTGATCAGTTCGTGCGCCGGCACCGGCAGGCGGCGCGTTTCCCGTTCGAGCAGTTCCAGCAGCCGCAATCGTTCCGGAGTTGTCAGTGCGTCGAACGACAGCCCGAGCAACCGCGACACGGTCGCGTGCAGCGCGTCGAAGACCTCGGCGATCTCCTCACGACTACTCGAACTCATATTCGAAAACTAGCGTGCCTGTCTGACATCGATGGCCTGGACCGGCGTGAATGACGAGGATTCGCGCGGGTTATCCGCAGACACAGATTGATCCACAGGCACTCCGGCACGCGAGGTGCCGCCCCAGCTGGCGGCCGGGCCTAAGGCCGTGGGGGTGCGGGCCGAGCAATTGCCGGTTTCGCGGCCGGCGGTGTCGCAGCACTTGCCGGTGCTCAAAGGCGCCGAGCTGGTGGTCGAATCGATCGCGGAACCCGCCGACTGTATCGCCTCAACCGATCGGGGCTTCAAGTCGTGCGCGACCACTTCGACCGTTTCTGGGAAACGGCTTTGGACAACTTCGCCATCCTGGCAGCGGCCGAAGCGGACGCTGACATCCAAGCATTTGGACCGAACCCGATGCGGTCCGGCGAGTGCGGAGCATCAATGGCAGCGACTCAGCGGCAGCCGTGGAGGTTGTCCGATCGATGAGCGTTCCGCGCCCATGTGCTGAGCTATGACGAGCTCAGCCCCTTGGGGCTGCTGTGGCGATTCGCCACGGGCGGGTTTATTCCGAACCGTGTCAACGCGATTGGTGTCGCCGAGTAAGCCGGTCGATCCCTGGAGCGGCTGACCGAGCTGATGCGAGCCGCTATCCCACCGCGGGTCTGGCGTCAGGTTTCGGAGGGATGATCGCCCTGGTCGACGGCATGATCCACCAGCAGGACATCCGTCGGCCCGTCGGCCTCCCGCGCACGATTCCGCAGCAGCGTCTGCGCGTGGTGCTGGACTATGCGCTGACGGCTCCTGCGGTGCGTGGCGCGAAACGCGCCCGCGGGATACGGCTGGTCGCAACCGACCTCGACTGGACCCACGGCAACGGCCCCGAGGTAAGCGGCCCCGGAGAAGCGCTGTTAATGGCCATGGCCGCGCGCCCGGACGATCTCAATCAACTTTTTGGTCCAGGCAAAACACCCCTAGCCCAACGCATCTGCCGATAGGCTGAAAGAGCTGGCCGGACTGCTGAGCGTCGCGCCCCACGCGTATGTTTTCAGCCCTGCGGAAGCCCGGTAGCCGCCGACAGGGCGGAGTCCATCGTCGGATGAACGGGCAGCAAGTCGCTGAGCCCACAGGTCCTGACGACGCGGGCGACGATCGGTTGGCGGCTGACCAGGCGCAGATCCACTCCGCGACGGCGGCACCGATACGCCACGTCGGCCAGGGCCGCGAACGCGCAACAACCCATGAATTCCACACCGCTCGTGTCGATGACAAAGGGTCCGGGTGGGACCGCAGCGGTGGCCGCCTCGTCCAGCAGACGTCGCCAGGTGCCCTCGTTGCAGGCGTCGATCTCACCGCCGGCGTGGACCGCCACCGCTGAGCCGCTACGCTCCGTGGTCGCCCTCAGAGTGCTGCGCGCAGCGCCTAGTTCCGTCGTCAGACGTGTGCTTAGCATCAAGTGGCTGGGAAATAATTCTGCTGTGGCCAGGTCCATGGTGGACTCCTACTCGACTAGCGCCGAGGCGCCGCGATGGATGCCCGTCCTATGTGTCCGAAGATAGGATCGATGTCCGTCTCGCCCATGTGAAGATGGGGTTGATGCCTGTCCCCGGCGGAACGACAGGGCGTCACTTCCTATATTTCATTTGTATAACGAGACGTGCCGTCTGTCTATATGACGGTCTTAAGAGAACGGTAAGGCCGATTACGCGGAACGTGGTCCGCAATACCGTCGCTACCCATCCCGAGGCATGCTGAACATGGCCGGCTACCCGCCGCGTAATCTCCGGTCGGCTCGCGCAGAGTGCCGACCCGGCCTGCCCACGGCCCAATGCTGGCCATTCAGCGGTGTTTCCGGTCGGCTCGGCTAGATCGCCGGATCGGTCAGGCGCCCGATGTATCCGACTTGCGGGCGTGCTCGGCTTCGAGTTCGGTGATTACGCGCGAGGTGCGTTCCCGCAGCAAAGCGGCAGCGCCCAGGCCACACACGATGGCGACGATGAGCGCAAACCACGAGAAACGCTCCAGCCAGCGCTCAGCGGCAACTCCGGCGTAATAGACCAGGGCCGTAGTGCCGCCGGCCCAGCAGATCGCACCCGAGACGTTAGCCACCAAAAACCGCGGGTAGCGCATCTTCAGGGCGCCGGCGAGCGGCCCGGCGAATATCCGCAGCAACGCGATAAAACGCCCGAAAAACACCGCTCGCACGCCCCAGCGATCGAACAACCGTTCAGCAAGCATGACGTGTCCGGGACCGAAATGCTTGGGAAAGCGCCGTGCGAGCCAATCGAACAGCGGCATCCCGAGCCGGCGACCTACCGCGTAGCCGATCGAGTCACCGATCGCCGCTCCGAGTACCCCGGCAGCGCCGACGGCAAACGGATGCACGGCCAGCTCGTGACGTGACGACAGCAGTGCCGCGCTGACGAGTACGATCTCGCCCGGGAGCGGAACACCCAGGCTCTCGATCCCAACCACGGCGCCGACCACCAGATACACCGTCAGCGGCGGGATCGACTGCAGCAGGGAGTCCACGCTCATGCGTCAAGCATGCCTGACCCCGTGCGCCCAGGTCGCCCGGCCTGCCCGCGGGCCGCCCTCCCGTCTCACGTTATACCCTGCACGCCGGCAAACAGCCCACCGTACCAGACTCTCGCCTGGCTCGGAGTGGCATCGGAACACGTGTTACACCAACAGCATTAGCGATTTCGCCCGAGCCACAGTGGCCTTCTTCGAACACGATCGCCATGGGTGTGCGGCATCACTGCCTCACGTGCGGCTCGCCTCCATCCTGAGCACACTGTCTTGGAGGCGAAATGTATTTTCACACTGACTATTTAGTGATTACACCTTCGGTTCAATGCCCGCAGGAAACAGAAGCCGCGTGTCTTCGGCGCCGGTAGCGAGCGCGCTCGGCACAGCGCTTGGTTTAAAGCCGTCATGCTGCAGGTGTGCATGTGCTCTGGGTCGTATGGCGGCGACGCGTGGTAACCACGCTCCCGGGCGAGATGACGATTCACCATGCGCGATTCGGGAAATCGCCGATCCGCTGCTGCCCGAGTTCATCCCGCATCCGCAGGGCGGCAGAGCCGCGCCAGCCGAGAAGGGAGCCGTGTTCACCGCGATCCGGTCCGTGCTGGCCTGCGGGTGCGCTAGGGGAATTTGCCGCCGGAATTCGGGGTCACCGTGCCGACCTCCCATCGACGGTTTCCGTGGTGGGCCAAGGCTGGGCCTTCGGCAAGATCCATCGCGCGCTGCCGGGTCGGATCGGCGCGGCCGTCGAGCCGGGCTGGCCCGAACCAGTGGGCCGGGCAAACCCGCAATGCCAGATCCACGCGGATGGTGTAGGCGGCCTCGTCGATGGCCTGGATCGCGGTGGTGATGCGCTTGCTTCTCACCGACAAGGAGAACTCGGCGCCTTGGGAAACGCAGGTGGTGAACACCTTGTTGGTGCCGAATGCCGAGTTGCCGCGCACCAGGATCGTGCTCGCAGGGCCCGCAGGCGCGGTAGGCTCCCGAATCGCATTTCGGTTAAGTGGCTTTGGTGTTCTGGTCTATCTGTCGGGATACAGAATCAAGGTGACGAGTGCGACCACATTGAACGCGACGCCGACGATCCCCAGTCCGACCAGCGACAGATAGCCGGAATTCATTCCCCACCACAGCATCCAGCAGCTCGTGGGGATTATGACGGCCAGACCGGCCCAGAGGCGGATCTTGCTGGTTCGGATTTCTTTCGCCGCATGCCGGGGTGGATTCCCGCGGGGGTGCTCCCCGCCGCCTTCGGCTTTCGCTTCGCGGTGCTCGCGCCACGCGGCCACGATCATCCAGATGGCGCCGGCGATGAGCATGACACCCGTGACGGGTGTAGAGAATGACTCCTGCGAAACCCGGGCGGCCCCGGGTTGAACGCCACCATCGCGCCACCAACCACACACACCACACCCAGCGGAATACGAAGGAACGGTGGCGCCATCCCGCCATTATCTGGGGAGGGAAGCTGTCAGGACTTTGGTTCTGGGTTAGTAGGTTGCGCTGGTTCAGTTGAGTATGGTGCGTGGCGGGCGGTGCCGAGCCGGGTAGTCGGTTGCTGTCGCCGTGATGTGCGCTTAGTAGTCGCATGTGGTTTTTGGCAGGCCGGCTTACTCGCCGCCCGCAAGGTCACCGGCGGCCAGGTCGATACCTGGTTCCGGGTGTCGAGGTTCAAATTTCATGACGGTTTCGGTTGGGCAAAGTTACCGTAGCTTGCTCACGACGGGACGGTCGACATCGTTTGGATAGCTGTAGTGTCGACTGTCGTGGGCGGACTGAGCAATTGCGTGAAGCGCTGGCGGACAGCGCTTCACGCAATTGTGTCGGCATCGACAGCTGCCATTCTCGGACTCGCCATCACCCCTGTAGCTCATGCGGCTGCAGCCACGGCGACGTTGTCGGTGACCTCGACGTGGCAGACCGGCTTTATCGCCCACTTCACCGTCACGAACTTAAGCACGGTGCCGCTAACCGATTGGAAGCTTGAATTCGACTTGCCGGTGGGGGAATCCATTTCGCACACGTGGAATAGCACTGTTGCACGATCTGGTACGCATTATGTTCTCCGGCCCGCTAATTGGAATCGCATCATTGCACCTGGTGGTTCGGCCACGGGCGGTCTACGAGGTGTGCTGACCGGTACTTACTCGCCACCGTCGAATTGTCTGCTCAATGGGCAATATCCTTGCACCTAGAGCAGGGTACGGCCGATGCCATGTGGGCTCTGATTCTGCTCTGGTGAAGCCTCAGCCGCTCCGGCGCCGGTGACTGAGTCCGCCCGCATCCACCCCCGGGGCAGTTCACCGTGGCGCCTCGGCCTCCAGCACCACCTGCACGGTGCCCCAATCCAGGCCCGGCCAGCGGCGCCGGCCCTCACCACGGTCGACACATAGCAGGCCGCCCTGCGCTGACAGCGTCCACAGCGGCGCGAAACACCGCTTCGTGACCGCACCCGCCCCACCACCAGCTCGACCCATCGACCCGTTCCGCGCGGAGACTCGATGCCCTCGACCACCGTCCGTTTATCGACACCCAACAGCCCACGCCATAACCCCACATTGCGCCCGTCGTTGCCCGCCCCTTTGGTCCTTACCTGCGACAAGCCAGAAACCTTAAGCGGCAACGACGTGCGCCTCCGCAAACAGGCAACTTACCCACAGAACTGTCACAAGAGCCCTAAAATTCGCAGGTTCCGGCTGCGCAACCACCGCTGAACGTGGCATCGGCACGCGGCGGGCCGGAGTCGTGTTCCGCTAGCGTGAGAACCTGGTCTTCACGGCTGCCGTAGCGATAAACCGTGATGCCCTTGACCTTCGCTTTCCACGCGCCGAGGTAGATGGCCCGGACGTCGTCGGGGGTGGCGGTGGCCGGAAGGTTGATGGTCTTGGACACGGCGGCGTCGACATGGCGTTGCACCGCCGCCTGCATGCGCAGATGCCATTCGGGTGCGACTTCCAGTGCTGTGGGGAAGCAGGCGCGAACGGTTTCGGGAACGCGGGGGTTGGCGCGTATCGTGCCGCTGCGGGCGATCTCGGCGATGAGTTCATCGCTGTAGAAGCCCTGGTCGCGTGCGAGGCGCTCGAAGTAGGAGTTGACTTCCAGCAGGTGGCTGCCGAGCACGGCGCGGACATAGGCGACCGCGAACATCGGCTCAATCCCCGAAGTGGTGCCGGCGATCAACGAGATGGTTCCGGTCGGGGCCACCGCGGTGAGCTGCGCATTGCGCAGCGGGATCGCGGGTGCCAGCTTGCTGTCCGCGAAGGTCGGGAAGCATCCCCGGGCACGGGCCAGCTCCGCGGACGTGGCGCGGGCAGCCTGCTGGATGTGACGCGCGATCCTGCCGGCCAGCCGAACCGCTTGCGGGCTGTCGTAGGGGATGCCGAGGCTCGCTAGCAGCTCTGCCAAGCCCATCACGCCCAGACCGATCTTGCGGGTGGCTCTGCTGGCGTCGGCGAGTTGGGGGAAGGGATACCTGCTGACGTCGATCACATCGTCGAGAAACCGTGTCGCCAGCGCCGCCACCCCGGCAAGACGGTCCCAGTCGATCCTGCCGTCGGTGGTCATCCGCGCTAAGTTGATTGAGCCGAGATTGCAGGACTCGTAGGGCAGTAGCGGAACCTCCCCGCACGGGTTGGTCGCTTCGATGCGGCCGAGGTTGGGTACCGGATTGGCCCGGTTGATGGTGTCCAGGAATAACAGGCCGGGGTCGCCGCAGGCGTGGGCGGCTTCACAGATCGCGGTGAACAGATCGGCAGCGTTCACCCGGCCAACCGTCCTGCCGGTGCGAGGATTGACCAGGGGGTGGGTGTCGTGGCGTTCGACGGCGCGCATGAAAGCGTCGCTGACTCCGACGGAGAGGTTGAACTGCGTCAGGTTTGCGGGCGCGCCGGCCTTGGCGGTGACGAAGTCATAAATGTCGGGGTGGGTCACGTCGAGCACCGCCATCGACGCGCTGCGGCGACGCCCACCCATGCGGACCACGGTCGCGGCGGCGTCGAAGAGCCGCAGGAATGACAGCGGCCCGCTGGCGACGCCGCCGGTGCCGGCCACCGGATCCCCCGCGGGACGCAGTTGTGAAAAGCTGTACCCGGTGCCCCCGCCTGCCTGATGTATTTCGGCAGCCTGTCCCAGGGTCGTGAAGATCGACCGCAGCGAATCCTCTAGGGGCAGTACGACGCAGGCCGACAGCAGGCCCAGCGACGTGCCGGCGTTCATCAGGGTTGGTGAATTCGGGAGAAACTCCAGGCTGCGCAGCAGCGCCGAGAAACGCTCCGCCCATCGTGCCGAGGATCCCCGCCGATAGCCATCCTCGGCTGAGGCAACGAAAAACGCCGCGCGGTCCATCATTTCACCGGTCGACTCCATCGGCTTGCCGTGCTCGTCCCGGCGCAGATAACGTTCCCGCAGCACGGTCACCGCGGCGAGGCTCAACTTGAGCTCATCGCGCACCCCCAGCAGCGCCTTGGTGGCCCGCAGCTCCGCGCGGCGCTGCCGGTAGATGATGTAGGCGCGAGCGACGTCTTCATACCCGGCCGAGTTGAGCTGCTTCTCGACCAGGTTCTGGATGTCCTCGACGCTGACCGGCGATCCTTGCGGGTGGCGGGCGAGGGTGTCGGCGACCGCTTTGGCCACGCTGGGCGCCAGCCCGGGATCGGCATGCCCTGTTTCGCGCGCGGCGCGCATCACCGCGGCCTCGATCCGCGAAACGTCAAACGGCACCACACGCCCGTCCCGGCGCCGAACCTTGGTTGGCCACGCCGCCGCGTGCAGCACGGTTTTCACCGATCGTCCTTCCAGCCTCGCACCGTTTAGCCCCGCACCGTCTAGCCTCGCACCGTTTAGCCTTGCACGTCGCGGGGATCCGGTGTGGTCGCTAGGTGGCCGGTAGCTAATCGGCCACGCCGGCGCCTGGCCCGGAAACCAGGTCGGCGACCGTGGGGTCGTGGCGCACGATGGCATCGGCCAGGTCGGTCAGTTTCTGGTGGCGAGTGTGGGCGTGGGTGCGCAGCAGCTCAAATGCCTCGGGGATGGTTACGCCGGCGCGCTGGGCCAGGATCCCTTTTGCTTGTTCGATGGTCAGCCGGTTATGCAGCGCGGTCTGAAGCTGCTCGGTGAGCAGTTCGCGCTGGCGCATGGCGCGTTCCTGCAGCAGCCCAATAGCGGCCACGTCGGTAAAGGCCTGTGCGACGGCAAGGAGCTCTTCATCGAGGTCACCCGGTGTCGCGGTGAGCAGGGTCATGGCCCCAATGACCTTGTCACGCAACCTCATCGGAAAGGCAAATGCCCCGGCGTACCCGGCATCGAGGGTGCGGGGCACGAACCGCGGCCACCGGCCGGATGCGATCGAGAGATCGGGGCAGCTCACGGGGTGGCCGCTGCGGTAGCAGTCCAAGAACGGGCCCTCGGCAGTCCGTGCCGAAAACAGCTCGAGCACGCGGTCCTGCTCGGTGGATGCCGCAATGAGGTTGAGGCCGCCATGGTTGTCGGCCACCAGGAGCGCGACCACCTCGACCCCAAGGGCCCCCCGACTGCGCACGGCCACCAGATGCAAAAAGTCGACCAGGTCGAAATCGGCGACAAGGGTGTCGACTATTTCAACGAATGTTGTTGCGACAGTTGGCTGCCCGCCCGTCATGGGTGTCCTTTCCGATCGTGGCCGGTCGCAGGGGCGTCGGGGTGGAATCGCAGCCGTCGTTCCACTACGGAACGTGCGACATCGGTGAGCTGCTGGCCATGACCGTAGGCGTGGGCGCGCAGGCGCACCAACGCGTCGAGCACCGATATGCCGAGTTGTTCGGATACCATCCCGGCTGCCTGGTGCACCTCGGCGTGCCACAGCATCGGCCCATCGGTGGCCGCGGTGCTCCCATCCGTCGGGGTGGCGATGCCGCTGCGGGAATCCAGCACCAGCAGCAGCGCGGTATCGGCATAGACCAAAGCGTCCAGCAATTGATCTTGGGTGAGCTCGCGCGGGGTGTCGTGGTAGAGGTCGAGTACCCCTACCCGGATGGCGCCCAGCGCCAGCGGAAGGCTATACATGGCGCGCACACCGATCCGGGTCATCTCGGGGGCAAACGCCGGCCATCGCCGGAGACTCGTCGGGGAAGCTAAATCATCGCCAATGATCGGCATACCCGAGTCCAGCGCGTCGATCGCCGGGCCCTGGCCCACCGTTGCCTGCAACTCCTCCACCTCGGTGGCACGCCCGTCAGTGGTGTACACGGGCTCTAAGGTTCCCATGTTACTGGTGAGCACCAGTCCGGCGCCCCTGACGGCAACCTCCTCCACGCACGCATGGCACGCGTGCCCGGGTGATACGGGCGACGCGTCGCGGCGCGCGCGCAGCGCGATCGTCGTCCAGACACGCGAGGCACGATCACCGTCCACCGCTACCCACCCCGCTGTTGGCGATATCCTGCCCCGGCTCCGTTAGAGGTGGGTTAAGAATAGCCACTCGGTGGCGTGCGCAACGCCGCGGCATAGACACAGTCGTATGTATTACCTGCCGGGGATCGCCGGCTGGGCAGTGATCGCCCTGACGAACTGGACGATAGCGTGCTCGGGAAGATGGCGCGCAATGTCTGCTTCGCTGACAATGCCCACCAGACGGTGGTTTTCGATAACCGGCAACCTGCGAACCTGGTGCTCTTCCATCACGTTGAGCATTTCTTCCACGCCAGCGTCGGCATCGACGTAATAGGGGGCCCCCTGGGCGAGTTCGCCGGCGGTCATCAGCTGGGGATCGTGGCCTTCGGCGAGGCACTTGATGACGATGTCGCGGTCGGTGATCATGCCATGCAGCCGATCGTCGTCACCGCAGATCGGTAAGGCGCCCATACCCAGCTCACGCATCTTTTGAGCTGCGGCGGCCAAAGTTTCGTGCTCGCCGATGCAGGTGGCTCCGGCATGCATGATGTCGCGGGCGGTGGTCATGGTGTTCTCCTCATCGCTGAGCTGATGCCATTTTCCTTGCGGTCTCACGTTATTGCGGAGTCGGTGCGCTTCCTAGGGCCGTTAGGCCCTGCTGCCCGGAGACCTTTGACGGCTTTCACCGGCGACGCGCGACCGTCGGCCATGGTCGCGGTGACCTTCGGCCCTACGATGGGCAACCGCTAGGGCGTAACAACGAAGGTGTGCGACACAAACCTGATTTACCGGCGGTTCTCGACGTCGAGGTGACAACCCACGGACAGCTGTCCGACGGTGTGGGCTATGCGCGGCGAAAGATCGCTGCACTTGGTCGCTTCGCGCATCAACCTGTTCTCCATGCGCATGTCAAACTCAGCCAGCACGGCGATCCGGCGGTGGCCCGCCGGATAATCGCACAGGCGAACCTCGACGTCAACGGCCGACTGGTGCGTGCCCAGGTCGAGGGCAGGACGGTGCGTGAGGCGATCGATCGGCTGGAAGCGCGGCTGCGCCATCAGCTGGAGCGCGTGGCCGAACACTGGGAAGTCCGTCGGGGCAGGACGCCTTCGGGACAGCCGCAGGAGTGGCGCCACCAGTCCGAGCCTGCGCACCGGCCGAGCTATTTCCCCCGGCCGCCAGAGCAACGTCAGATCATTCGGCACAAGTCGTTCACCCTGGGGACCCTCTCGATCGACGAGGCGGCCGAGGAGATGGAGCTGCTGGATTACGACTTTCACCTGTTCACCGAGAGGGGCACGCAACAGGCCAGCGTGCTGTACCGGTCAGGCCCGACCGGCTACCGCCTCGCTCAGGTCAAGCCGTCGCCGCAAGAGTTGGCGCCGCATGAGTTGCCGGTGACCGTCAGCTCGCAACCGCCCCCGCGGGTCACGGTTCAGGAGGCCACCGAGCGGCTGTCTTTGCTGGGTTTGCCGTTCCTGTTCTTCATCGACGCGGCGGAAGGTCGCGCCGGTGTCCTGTATCACCGCTACGACGGGCATTACGGGCTTATCAGCCCTGCCGGTTGATGTCGGTGCCGGGCTTTCCCCGAAGGCTGGCGAGGGCAGGCGCGATCGGCAGAGCCTGATTGCGAGGCGGTCCCGGAGACATGCCCCACTCCGGGACCGCTGCCTCAGCGCAGTCATCGATCATCCCGGCACGGCTGATCTGCCGGGAAGCGTCGTATGACGTCCTGACCCTTGACAGCTGCGTGGCTAGTGTGATCGGCCGTGATCGGCCGTGATCGGCATGGCCCTCGCCGTATCCGGCGGCAGAGGGAGGCAAGGAGCTGCCGAGAGGGCCCTTCGACGTGTGGAGTTGGGTCCTAGAGCCTGTCCTCGGCGCCCGTTCGCCGCCTGCCGGTACGCCCATCGGCCGCGGCGTATCGCCGTAAAGCCCCGATTCCGTCGGCCGGTGCTATCCGGCTGTCGGTCCTGACCAACGAGGCGCCGACGGCGATAGCGGCGAATGGCAATGCCTCGTCGGCCCGCGCCACCCGCTGCACCGGTTCCCCGAGCTCGGACAGCGTGTCGGGATCGGTTGCGATAGTGGTACGTGCGTTGCCGGTGACCACGGTGGCATCGCCGAGTTCGCCCACAATCAGGGTGTCGACGTCGCCGCCGCGCAGGGCCGCGCACACCGGCGCCAACCCCTCGACCGCCAGCCCCGACCGGCGGCCTATTTCGGCTTGGAACCGCTCGGCAACATCGGCGGCTTCGGCCCGCCGCCGGCGGGTGAACTCCGCGTCAATCAAGTCGCGGACCTCATCCTCGGTGGTGCGTCCGTCGCGCGCTCCGCGGGGTAACTGCGATACCCGCGCGGCAACGCGCTCAGGCAGTTCCGAAAGCAGATCCGTGCGCGACCGGACCTCGCCGCAGACGAACACCACCTGGGGATCGGCAGTGTCCACCAGCCGGGTGAGATAGTCGGCGACCGCGCGGATGTTCGTGCGCCGGGCTTCCTCGGCGGTGTGCTGATAGTCGCCATAGCCGCTCCACCCTGCGGTGACCGGTTTATGCACCGGGTAGCCGCCGCCGTCGACGGTCTCGGTCCTGGTGCTGGTATCGCCCTCGTGGAGCGTGACATCGGCGCCGGCGTGGTCGACCGAGGCGAACACGTAGGTCGGTCGCCACATCTCTTCCCCTATCAAGGGCACGATGTACGGGTAATCCGATACGCGAACCACGGGGACCCACGGGGGGCTGACCAGGTACTCGTCGACGAGCACCCGCTCGTCGGTCGCAACCAGCGCCCGGCCGCGCCGGCCAACCGCCGGTCGATGGTGCCAGATGGCATCCTCAAGCTTGCCGACCAGGTCATTGCCAGCGCCCTGGTCCTTCAGATATTTGCGAATGTCGCGCCACTCGGCTTCTAGCCGCTCGACGGCATCCGGGGAGTCACGTGAGTCGTCGAAAAACACCGATGCGAACGGCCCGTGCGCACTTATTAGGGGCCGGAAACGTGCCGACTGCATATCGCCCTGCTTTGCCTTCTCGTGTGTCGTGTGATCAGCGTGCACCCACTCGGGTGGTGATCAAACCCTATCGAGATGTGGCCCCCTCACTCAGGAGTCGAAAGGCCCCTTGCCGGGCGGGCGGAAGTCCCGGGGGCAGGCCACGGTCCGGGCAGCGCATTCGCCGGTCACAGTTTCTCGCGATTCCACACCTGGCCGCAGCCGGTGAAGAACACGATGGGAGTGCGCGCGTCCACTCGTGAGCTCACGGAGTGCCCGATGACCCCCACCGATTGCTCCACCGAAGCAACCCACCCATCGAACTTGGCTGCGCTTTTCCGCACTCGGGTCAGGGCTACGCCGGACAAAGAAGCGTTTCGCTACCCGGACGACGGGCGGTGGGTCTCGATGACTTGGCGAGACACCGCGGCCCGGGCGGAGCCGTTGGCGGCGGGCCTTTAACGCTGCTCCCCGGTTCGCGGTGGGGCCGACCCGACCCGTGCGCTGGCGCGAAAGTGCAACTACCGACGCATTTCCCAAGTGGAGGCGTCGCCGATTGCACTTTCGCGGCAAACCGCCGCGGGACGTGGGTGGTCATTGTCCGCCGGCGGTGATCACTCGTGGCACGATGGGTTTCTGGTGCCGGCCTACGAACGTCTGCGCGCGCCGGGTTCAGCGGACAGCATCGACGAGACCTGGGTCGGGTGCCCTGGCCGCACCCGGCTCAACGGGCCGGGCCCCAGCCCGCGGGACCACCACCGTCGGCGCCAGCCACGGCGGCCCAAGCGAACATGCGTCGAGAAGTAAGGAGAACAGCAGAAAATGCGGCTAGCAATGATCGGCCTCGGGCGGATGGGTGCGAACATCGTCCGCCGTCTGGTCACCGGCGGTCACGAATGTGTGGTCTATGACCACAATCCGGATGCCGTTACGGCGGTGGCTGGCGAAGACAACACCATCGCGGTGTCCTCGCTCCCGGAGATGGCCGAAAAGCTCAGCACCCCAAGGATAGTCTGGGTGATGGTACCTGCGGGGGACATCACGACCGGGGTGATCAAAGAGCTGGCTAAGACGCTGGATTCCGGCGACATCGTGATCGACGGTGGCAACTCCTACTACCGTGACGACATCCGGCACGCAACGATCCTGTCCGAAAGGGGGATCCGTCTGCTCGACTGCGGCACCAGCGGTGGGGTGTGGGGCCGTGAGCGCGGCTACTGCCTGATGATCGGCGGGGATGCGGACGCGTTTGCGCATGCCGAGCCGATCTTCGCCACCGTGGCACCCGGGGTGGCAGCCGCACCGCGCACCCCCGGCCGAGACGGTGAGGTCGCGCAATCGGAGAAGGGCTACCTGCATTGTGGGCCTAATGGGGCCGGGCATTTTGTCAAGATGGTGCACAACGGCATCGAGTACGGGATGATGGCTTCGCTCGCCGAAGGCCTGAACATTCTGCGCAACGCCGACATCGGCATCCGAGCCAACAAGGGCGGGGGAGACGCGGAGACCGCGCCGCTGACCGATCCCGAGTTCTACCGATACACCTTCGATATCCCCCAAGTTGCCGAACTGTGGCGGCGCGGCAGCGTGATCGATTCCTGGCTTTTGGATTTGACGGCTATCGCGCTGCTCCAATCGCCCGAGCTCACCGACTTCGCAGGGCGGGTTTCTGACTCCGGGGAAGGCCGCTGGACCTCGATCGCGGCCATCGACGAGGGTGTGCCGGCGCCGGTGCTCACCTCGGCGCTGTATTCCCGCTTCGCTTCGCGGCGTCTCGACGAATTCGCCGACAAGGCGCTGTCGGCGATGCGTAAGCAGTTCGGCGGGCACGATGAGAAACCCGCTCACTGACGGCGCCGAACGCCTTGTCGTGCCACGGGTTTCCGGGTCGGCGCCTGGTGACGCGCCGGCGTGCCACGGTTAACCGTCGCCGATTTGCAGCGACCGGCACGTAACGTTGCAGCGTAGGGCGTGGGCACACACGGGCGGGGTATGCCGAACAGGAGCAGAGATGGCAGATGACGGTGGCGTTCGTGGCTCGAGCACGAGCGGGCCGACAGCACCGCCCACCGAAGGTCGCGAGGGGCAAGCGGCGCGCGCTCAGCGGTGGGCGATGGCCTTCGGGCTGACAGTGGTGGCGGTGTTAGCCGGGCTGGCCGGCTGGCTTGGCGCGGGCGCGTACCACGCTCACGCCACCGAGGCCAAGCGCCACCTATTCCTGCAGGTGGCGCGCCAATGTGCGGTGAACCTGAGCACCGTCGACTACGAGCATGCCGACACCGATGTGCAGCGCATTCTCGACTTGGCGGCCGGCACCTTCTATGACAATTTCTCCCGGCGGTCAACGGCCTATGTGGAAAACGTCAAGCAAGCGCGATCGAGGTCGGTGGGCACGGTGACCGAGGCCGGACTTGAGGCCGAAACGGGCGACCAAGGTCTGGTGCTGGTGGCGGTGCTGGTGAAGGCGTTGAGTCCCGGGCCGGGGGAGGAGCAGTCGCAGGCGTGGCGACTGCGGATCACGGTGCAAAAGCGGGGTGCGGGGGCGAAGGTGTCCAACGTCACGTTCGTGTCATGACCGGGTCGCGGGTCTGTGAGCCCGCCGCGGCGGCGAGAAACGCTGGGCCCGCGCGGCGCGTCACCTGGCTGCGCCTGCTGGTCTACGGCATGCTTCCCGGCGCGGCGCTGCTGCTGGCGATGGCGGCGGGCTTCTTGAGGTGGCAGGATTCGTCGGTCCGCGACGTCGACCTGGCTCGTGTCGAATCTGTCGCGGCCGCAAAGGAAGCCACTGTTGCGCTGTTGTCCTTTCGGCCCGACACCATTGAGCAGGATGTGCAGGCGGTGCGTCATCGGTTGACCGGTGGCTTTCGTGAGACCTACCTGCAGGTGACTCGCGACGTGCTGATTCCCAACTGCAAAGAAAGGAAGATCTCCGCCGCCGCACGGGTACCCGGCGCGGCTGCGGTATCGGTGGCCGAGAACCACGCGGTGGTCCTGGTGTTCGTCGACCAGACCGTCGTTGTCGGCACTTCCCCGCCCACCGATGCGGCCTCCAGTGTCCGGGTGACGCTCGACAAGGTGGGCGGGCACTGGCTGATCTCCGGATTCGGCCGGGTTTAAGGTCGCAGCGTAGTGTGCATAGCCCAGCCGTTGTCGCAGCACGCCGTCGCGGTAACGGCAGCGCCTGTCGGGTGCCGGTGGACGCCGGGGAACCCAGGGCAACGGCCCAACCAGACGGAGGAGACGATGGCGATTACTGACATTGCGGCCTTTGCCCACCTGGCTGGCGCCGACATCGAGGATCTGGGCGCAGAGCTGGACGCGATCCGGCGGGACGTCGAGGATTCCCGTGGTGAGCGCGACGCGTGCTACATCCGGCGCACCATCGCCGCGCAACGTGTCCTCGAGGTAGCCGGTCGGCTGCTG
Source organism: Mycobacterium sp. SM1 (assembly GCF_018361265.1). Lineage (GTDB taxonomy): Bacteria > Actinomycetota > Actinomycetes > Mycobacteriales > Mycobacteriaceae > Mycobacterium. The sequence goes on along the minus strand of NZ_JAFLNH010000001.1, from coordinate 344,648 downwards.
CTGGCGGGTAGCTCGAAGCGTTCGGCGTGGTGGGCGGGAACGCTGACCCTCGGGCTGTCCAAGATCATCGAGAACATGGAGATCGGCCACAATGTCATGCACGGCCAATGGGACTGGATGAACGATCCGGAGATCCATTCCTCGACGTGGGAGTGGGACATGAGTGGGGCGTCAAAACACTGGCGTTTCAGCCACAACTTTCGGCATCACAAGTACACCAACATCCTCGGCATGGACGACGACGTGGGATACAGCACGCTGCGGGTCACCCGCGACCAGCCCTGGAAGCGCTACAACATCGGCAACCTGCTGTTCAATGCGCTCCTTGCGCTGGGGTTCGAGTGGGGAATCGGCTTGCAGACCGTCGATTTCAGTAAGGTCTTCACAGGCGGCCCGGACCGCGAAGCCACCCTCGTGCAGGCGCGGGAGTTTCTAGCCAAGGCCGCAAGGCAGGTGGTCAAGGATTACGTGGCGTTTCCGGCGCTGACCTCGGTGTCGCCGGCGGCGAGCTACGCATCGACGCTGACGGCAACCGCGGTGGCCAACGTGCTGCGCAACGTCTGGGCCAACGCGGTGATTTTCTGCGGGCATTTTCCCGATGGTGCCGAGAAATTCACGAACACCGACGTGACCGGTGAAACCCAGGGCCAGTGGTATTTGCGCCAGATGCTGGGCAGCGCCAACTTCACCGCCGGGCCGGTGCTGCGGTTCATGAGCGGCAACCTGTGCTACCAGATCGAACACCACCTGTACCCCGATTTGCCCAGCAACCGGCTGCATGAGATCGCGCTGCGGGTCAGGCAGGTGTGCGATAAGTACGATCTTCCCTACACCACGGGCTCGTTCCTGCGGCAGTACGGCAAAGCGTGGCGCACCATCGCCAAACTGTCGCTGCCGGAACGCTATTTGCGCGACACCGCCGACGACGCCCCGGAGACCCGCAGCGAGCGGATGTTCGCTCGGCTAGGGCCTGGTTTCGCCGGGACCGACCCGGCGACGGGGCGCCGACGCGGGCTCAAGACGGCGATCGCGGCTGTCCGCCAACGGGTCGGCGCGCACCGCCCACTGTGACGGGGTCGGGCCGCCGGACCGGCTGTGAGCGGTGCCGGCGCCTGCGCAAACACCCGCACGCGGCCTTGTCGCCTAGTGCCTCAGTAAGCGTGGCCGGCGCTGGCCTCGCCTTCGCGAGTCAGGCCCGCGGCGAGGATGAGCTCTTCATGCAGCTCGAACCACACGGTGTGGTAGGAGTCGATCATGGGGTGGGTCAACCAGGCCGTCCGGCCGGCCTTGATGTGGTCCAAGGCGCGTTGCAACTTCGCCGTGTAGCCGCTGAGCCGCGGCAGCTGCGCCGCGGCCGCCGCGATGATCGGCACCACGCGCTGGTGTACGTTGTCGAGGCGGGCCAGCACCGCCGCGTCATAGCCGATGTCGTCGTGGGTGTTGGGCGTGCCCGCCTTGAGCTGCCAGTCGGTCACCAGGGCTTTAAAATCCGCGTTTACCGGGCGGAAAGCGCGGTACGCCGCCGCCAGCGCAGCCGCGTCAACCGCCTTGCGTTCCTCGGCGAGCATCTCGCCCAGTCTGGTGCGGCCCGCGTCGCTGAGCCGTAACGTCTCGCCCGTGAGCAACAGACCGGATGCGGTTAGCGCTTCGACGGTTTGGGCGATGCTTGCCGGATTCTCGCCCAACGTCGTGGCCAAGTCGACGAGCGTCACCCTGCCCTTTAGCCGCACGGCCTGCAACACGGCTAATTCACTCATCGAGTGCCGAATCCGATGGGAATGATCGGGATTGGGTTGCAGCGGAGCTACAGTGGCCGGTCAGCCGCAACGCGGCCAGCATGGTGATCAGCGGGGTGGCCGACAACACGTCGGCGCACCCGGCGGCCAGGGCGGCGCGCACCGCGGCTTCCGAACCGTCCTTCAGCTTCGGATAGTCCCCGCTGGCATGCGCCCGCAGCGGGCTGATCCGCCGTGCGATGTCGGCTAACTCGCGCAGCTCGGGCGTCTCGGTTTCCGACCACGCAGATAGCTCCAGATCCCCGGCGCGCACTTCGCCTGCGGTGCCGTCGACGGTGATCTGGTGACCCGCCAGCGAGGCGGCGACTCCCGGGCCGCAACCGACCACCGCAACCCGGCCGAGTTCACGACTGACGACCGCCGCATGGCTGGAGGCGCCGCCAACCTCGGTGACAATGCCACGCGCGGCCAGGATGCCGGGAAGGTCGTCGGGACGGGTGTGGTGGTGCACCAGGATGACCGGCTCGCCCCGATCGGCGGCGTCTAATGCCTCCTCGACGTCGACGCACGCCCTGCCCGACGCCACGCCCGGGCAGGCCGGCACGCCTTTAGCCAAAAGTGGTGCAGCCATCCGTGTTTCGGGCTGCAGTGACGGCAGCAGCAGGGCTTCGACATGGGAGGGAGTCACTCGGCGCAGGGTGTCGGTGTCGCCGATGAGTCCTTCCCGTCGCAGCGCCAGGGCCAGCCGTACGGCCGCCTGTGCCGATCGCTCGGCCGCCCGGGTCTGCAGCAGCCACAGCGTGCCGTCTTCGACGGTGAACTCGATCTGTTGCACATCGGACTCCAGTCGCTCCAGGCTATGGGCGGCGGCCATCAGCTCGTCATAGACGGCCGGTTGCTGATCGCCCAGGGCGCTGATCGGCTGCACGTCGACGACGCCCGATACCACGTCGTCGCCCTGGCCGCCGGATAACCAGTCCCCGAACGGTTCGTCGGCGCCGGTTATCGGGTTGCGGGAAAACATCACGCCGGAGCCGGAACGAGCGCCGCGGTTGCCGAACACCATCGCCTGCACCACAACCGCGGTGCCACCGCGATCATCGAGGCCGTGATGAGCGCGGTAGGCGATCGCGCGCGGTGAATTCCAGGAGGCGAACACGGCCTCGATCGACGCCCGTAGCTGCTCGTACGGATCCGAGGGCAGTGACTGTGCGCCGGAATTGCCGCCCGCCCCGGCGACGACACGGCGATATCCCCGGGTGAACCGCTGGCGGGTATCGCGGGCGAATGAGCCGGTGCCCAGCACGGCCAGGGCGTGCTGAACGGTGTCATTCATCCCCAGATTCAGCACCGTGTCCATCATGCCCGGCATCGAGTGGGCCGCACCCGAACGCACGCTCACCAGCAGCGGATGCGGCCCACGCCCGAACGTCCGCGAGGTTTCGGCCTCCAGCCACCGTATCGCCGCAACTACGTCGCCCCAGATGGCATTCATCGTGGGCCCGGGCTCGGCGAGATAGCGGGCGCCGACCTCGGTGGTGATGCAGAACGCGGGCGGCACCGGCAGGCCATGGCGGCGCATCGCGTCGATGCCGTGCCCCTTGGTTCCCAGGATCTCGCGGGACCGGTTGGCGGTGCCGTCGAGCACCAGCACGGCGTCGGCCAGCCCGGCCGACGTTGCCGAATGCGCGATCGACGGGTGTTCGGCGGCACCGGTGTCGGGCATGGCACGAGTCTATGGCGTCCGGCCATGCGCACCGGCCAGCCCCGCGAGGAAGCCCCGAACCGCACCGACGCGGCGCTCACGGTGATCTAGATTGGAAACTATGAGCGCCTACGATGTCGGGTTGCTGATCCTTCGCCTGGTGTTGGGCCTGACGCTCGCCGCGCACGGCTACAACAAGTTCTTCGGCGGCGGCCGGCTGACGGGGACGGCGCGCTGGTTCGAGAGCATCGGGATGAAGCCGGGAACGTTGCACGCCGCGGTCGCCGCGACCACCGAGATCAGCGCCGGGCTGGGGCTGGCCGCCGGTCTGCTCACACCGATACCGGCGGCAGGCTTCGTCTCGCTGATGCTGGTCGCTGCCTGGACCGTGCACCGGCCCCACGGCTTCTTCATATTCAACGAGGGCTGGGAGTATGTGATGGTGCTGGCGGGCAGCGCCGTCGCGGTGGCCACGACGGGTGCCGGCCGGCTCAGCCTGGACTGGCTGATCTTCGGACACAATTGGCTCGACGGCTGGGCGGGCCTGCTGCTCGCGGTGTCGCTGGGTGTGGCCGGCGCCATCGGTCAGCTGCTGATCTTCTACCGCCCGCCCGTCAAGCAGGCCGGGTAGTCGGCGAATCAAGCCGGGCCGCTGCCGTTAAGCATCGGCGGCAAGCGCGGGTCGGGCCCGGCCCGTACTGTTTCGGGCGCGGCAAGCCTTCACCTTAGGTGGCGGTCAGCGGCGAAAAGCCTCCATTCTCCCGGTACGCCCTTGAGCACGTGCGTGCCACGCTCCTGGAACGCAATCCCGGAGCCGTTCACAAGATCCTTGACGGTGCCCGACACGAGGATTTCTCCGGCCCGGGCCAGAGCGGCGATGCGGGCCCCGATGTGCACGGCGATTCCGCCGATGTCATCACCGCGGATCTCGCACTCGCCGGTGTGCAGACCGCATCGAATGTCGATACCCAATTCCGTTATGCGCTCGGCGAGGGTTGTGGCGCAGCGGAGCGCGCGGGTGGGCCCGTCGAAGGTGGCCAGGACCCCGTCGCCGGTGTGTTTGACGACGCGGCCGCTACAACGGGCGACCTCGGTGCGGGTGGTCTCGTCGTGGCGCTCGAGCAGTGCACGCCAGCTTGCGTCGCCGAGCTCTGCGGCGCGGCGGGTGGAGTCGACGATGTCGGTGAAGAGCACCGTGGCCAGAACCCGGTCGGGGATGTGCTCGTGGCGCTGGCCGGTAAGGAACTCCTCGACCTCGCCGGTGATGGATTTGATGTCGCCCACCGATGGCCAATGATCGACGCCGTTGAGCTCGACGAGCTGCGCCGAGGGGATGTCCGCGGCGAGTTCGCGCGCGAATTCCACTGGGATTGCTTCGTTTTTGCGATGCAGAACGAGTGTTGGAACATGGACGCTGCCGAGGATGTCGCGCACATCGACTTGGGTGAGGATCGCTTCAAAGGTCAGCCGGGCCATTTTCGGGCTCATGCCGGCCCGCTCCAGCGCACCGACGGCCCTTCGGGAGGCCGGGCGGTCACGCAGGCTTGGCGCCGCCCAATCGATGGTCTGTCCCGCACCCCAGTGGTCAATGGTCGCGCGGACCCGAGTCATTAGCTCGATCCATTTCGCCCGGCCCGGTGAACCGTCGTAGTCGAGCACCCCACTGGCGAACGTCCCGAGCAGGACTAGTGCGCGGACTCGTTGCGGATAGGTCGCGGCGAACAGCACGCTGATCGGCCCACCCTCGGAAAACCCGAGCAACGCCACCCGCTCGCAGCCCGCGGCATCCATTACCGAACGTAAGTCGTCGGTGCGGTTTTCCAGGGTAGGCACTCGTTCGACGGGGTCGGATAGACCGTTACCGACGACCTGATAGGCGATGTCGCCTTCCGGGCCTTTCGCGTAGCGCGTCCGGGGTTGCTCGACCATTGCAGTCAATATCCACCTCAATTCCTCAATTCACAAGCTGTTTTTGGCGGCGTCATAAAGGTGTGCGGCACGATCGGACGTCGACACCCGCGGCTAGCTCGGCACGCGAATCCGCAGATTGCCGACAACCGCCCGCCGGCGATTCTTCCGGCCGCCTGACTAACGAGGCTGGGTTGGTTCTAATGGCCTTGGCTTCGCCCGCGGCCCGTTGGGCCGACGCACCGCAGCGTCGCCACGACAACGTGGGATCCCGCACACCCCAGAGGATCTGGACCGGAGACGGCGAGTCGCGCGCCGCCGATAGATAGCGGCGTTGCTAGGCGGCGGTGAGCTCGAAGCCGCGCATGATCTCCAAAACGGCGGGAGCACCGTCGTCGCCAAGCAACAATGGGACGTAGCAAGAGATTTCGGCTATGGCTGCGGTGGCTCACCGCTCGTGGTTTCGGTCCTGGAGGATCTCCGATGGCAGGATATTTGGCCGCCCTGACGATTGCGCTGCTACTTGGCATGGTATTGACGAGGGTCTACCTGCTGCGAAAAGCGGGAACAAATGCAATGCATTTCGGCAAAATCGACAAGACGGACTTTTTGCTTCCGCCCTTTGTCCTGTTCTACTTTTATACAATTTTCGCCGCCGCTTTCGGCTGGCCGTTGGTGAGCGCCCAGAGGTTTATTGAATCTGATGTTGTCGCCTGGATCGGCGTCGCGCTGTGCGTGGCCGGTCTGCTGGTAGTGCTGATCAGTCTCATCTCCTTCGGCACGAGCTTCCGCGTCGGGATCGACGTCGACAACCCGGACGAGCTGGTGACGACCGGCATGTTCGCCATCAGCCGCAATCCGATTTATGTCGGCATCGTCTTGGTGTTGATCGGCCAGTTCTTAGTGTTTCCGAATTGGATTCCGTTGGCATATCTTGCGGCCGCGAGCTGGCTTATTCACCGTCAGGTGTTGCGGGAGGAAGAATTTATGCGCAAGCACTACGGCCAGCAATACGTGGAGTACTGCAAGCGGGTCAGAAGGTATGTGTGAGGGGTCGTCTCCCCGCCGGCCGGCGCGGCGGCGAGACGACCGGTGACTGATCCGTGGATGATGACCGCGGAGTCGCCGGCTCAACGGTAGCCGGCCCCAGGTTGGCGCGCGGATTAGCCGCGCGGATTAGCATCGAGCGCAGGCAAGGGTCGGGATGGCGCAACCGCTGGGGTAGAGATGAACATCAGCACAGCGATCGCAGCTCGGCGCGCGTCGCGGCGCGTGGGCAACGCGAGCGCACGCCAAATCGGCCGCTTCCTTGGTGCCGTGGTGGTGACCACCTGGGTGGCGCTGCTGGGCGCACCAGCCCCATCCGCGTCAGCCCAGCCGTGCCCCGACGTCGAGGTGGTGTTCGCCCGCGGCTCCACCGAGCCACCCGGTGTCGGCATGGTCGGACAGGCATTCATCGACGCGTTGCGCCCGCAACTCGGTTCGAGATCGCTCGGGGTGTATCCGGTCAACTACGCGGCCGCACTACTCGCCGGCAGCGATTTTGCCGACCGCCTTGCGTTCGCCAAAACCTTCGTCGACGGGCTCAGGGACGAGGGCGCCCATGTCGAGTCCATGGCGGCGAACTGCCCCAACACCAGGCAGGTGCTCGGCGGATACTCGCAAGGCGCGGCCTTGACCGGCTTCGTCACCTCGCCTGTCATCCCGAAGGAGGTGCCTGCTCAGTACGCCTCCTACGTGCCCGAGCCGATGCCGCCGCAGGTAGCCAGCCATGTCGCCGCAGTGGTCCTGTTCGGAAAGCCCTCGGATCTGTGGATGCGGGAAAACGGCGCGCCACCGGTCACGATCGGCTCGCCGTATGCGCCCAAGACCATCGAGTTGTGCGCTCCCGACGACAACATCTGCAACGGCGCTCCCGAGGTGCAGCCCAGCATCGCGCACGTGATGTATGCGGTGAACGGCATGACCGAGCAAGGCGCGGATTTCGCCGCCAGTCACCTCTAGCCGCGATTCAGACGCTCGCGCGGACCTCTGCGGCCGCGGCAACCATGTGCTGCAACGACGCGGTCGCCTCGGCGGTCGTCCGGGTTTTCAGGCCGCAGTCGGGATTAACCCACAGCCGTTGCGCCGGAATTGCTTTCAAGGCGGCACGCAGCAACGTCACGATCTCGTCGATGCTTGGCACTCGTGGTGAGTGCACATCGTATACACCCGGCCCCACGCTGTTGGCGAAGCCGACGGCGTTCAGGTCGTCGAGTATCTCCATATGCGAGCGGGCGGCCTCCAGCGAGGTGACGTCCGCGTCCAGGTCGGCGATGGCGCCGATCACCTCGCCGAACTCCGAGTAGCACAGATGGGTGTGGATCTGTGTCGAATCGGCGACACCGGAGGTCGCCAACCGGAAAGCCCGGACCGCCCATTGCAGGTAGGCTTCCTTGCCGGCGTTGCGCAGCGGCAGCTTCTCCCGCAGCGCGGGTTCATCGACCTGGATAATTGCGATACCCGCGGACTGCAGATCCACGGTCTCGTCGCGGATGGCCAGCGCGATCTGGTAGGCGGTGTCCGCGGGCGGCTGGTCGTCTCGGATGAACGACCATGCCAGGATGGTGACGGGTCCGGTCAGGATGCCCTTGACCGGCTTGTCGGTGAGTGACTGCGCGTAGGTGATCCAGTCGACCGTCATCGGGCGCGGGCGCGAAACATCCCCGTAGAGGATCGGCGGGCGCACGCAGCGGGTGCCGTAGGACTGCACCCAGCCGTTCTGGGTGGCGGCGAAGCCGTCGAGCTGCTCGGCGAAGTACTGCACCATATCGCTGCGCTCCGGCTCGCCGTGGACCAGCACGTCCAGGCCGAGCCGCTCCTGTAACGCGATCACCTCGGCGATTTCCGCCCGCATCCGCCGCACGTACTCGGCCTCGTGGATCTCGCCGGCCCGAAACGCGGCGCGGGCCTTGCGGATCGTGGGGGTTTGCGGGAAGGAGCCGATTGTGGTGGTCGGCAGCAACGGCAGGTGCAGGCGCGCGTCCTGGCTCACCCGGCGGTCCGCGCTGTTGCCGCGGTGGACACCGGAGGCCATGATGGCATCGATGCGGGCCCGGATCTGCTCGTTGTGCAGCCGCGGATCCGAGCGCCGGGATGCCACTGCGGCGGCCGAGGCCGCGATCTCGTCCGCCACCGCGTCGCGTCCGTCGCGCAGGGCGCGCGCCAGCGTCACCACTTCGCGCACCTTCTCGGCGCCAAAGGCCAGCCAGTCGCGCAGCTTGTCGTCCAGACCGGTCGCGCCGGTCGTTTCGAACGCCAGCGAGTACGGCACATGCAGCGTTGAGCATGACGTCGAGACCGCCAGGGCGCCCACCGAGCCGAGCAGCGTGGCCAACCGGCTCAGGGCCGACTCCAGGTCCGTGCGCCACACATTGCGTCCGTCGACGATGCCGGCCACCAGCGTCTTGTGCGCGAGCTCCGGCACCGAGGCCACCGCGGTGCCGGCACCCGCGACCAAATCGACGCCGATCGCGTCCACGGGCGTACGGGCCAGGGCGGGCAGCGCAGCGCCGGGGTCGCCGAAGTAGGTGGCGACGTGGATCGCCGGGCGGGTCGTCACCGAGCCCAGCGCCTGGTAGACCCGCTCGGCCAAAGCGGGCGCGTCGGGATGCAGATCGGTCACCAGGGCCGGCTCGTCGAGCTGCACCCAGGCCGCACCGGCCTGGGCGAGCAGTGTCAGCAGCTCGGCGTAGAGCGGCACCACCTCGTCGAGCCGCTCGATCGGCGCGCCCGCGCCCGCCACCGCCTTGCTGAGCAGCAAGAAGGTGATCGGGCCGACGACCACCGGACGCGCGGGAATTCCTTGCTGCAGTGCCTCTTTCAGGTCAGCCAGCACTTTCGTCGGGTTCAGCGCGAACTGGGTGTCCGGGCCGATCTCCGCGACCAGATAGTGGTAGTTGGTGTCGAACCACTTGGTCATCTCCAGCGGCGCGATGTCATCGGTTCCCCGCGCGACAGCGAAATAGCGGTCCAGCTCGCCGCCCACCGCTGCTGCCCGTGCCGGCAACGCGCCGAGCATCACCGCGGTGTCGAGCATGTGGTCGTAGTAGGAGAAGGTGTTAACCGGCACCGAGTCCAGGCCGGCCGCCGCCAGGTCCGACCAGGTGTTGCGGCGCAATGTGGCGGCGACGGCCTCCAGCTCCGCCTGGCTGGTGCGGCCCGCCCAATACCCCTCCGTCGCGCGTTTGAGTTCGCGGTGCGGACCAATGCGCGGGGAGCCGGTGATGGTGGCGGTAAACGGTTGAGCGGTCACGAGTTCGTCCTCCGATGTGCGATGTGTGCCGGGGTGGTCACCGCCGGTGACGCGCAGCCGACACGGTCGTGGTGCGGATGCCGGCACACCACTGCACTGGTGCGGCCAGAAGCCCATTGTAGGGGCCGATGAACCGCCGGGCGCGGCCGCGCCCGGCGTAGTCGCGGGCATCGTCTCATCGAGGTCGCTGGCGGGTAGCGAGCCGCGAACGCGGCCACAGGGTGCCGCGCTTTTGGTGCCGCTTCGGCCAAACATCCAAACATCAAGTGCGCGAATACCCCGCCATCCAAAAGCCGCGGCTAGCGGATTCTTCCGCTTCTCGACCCCGGCGACGGCGCGCCGGTCACGGTGGTCAAGAATCGGAGCACGACACTGGTATCCAAGGAGAAATTCATGGCTGAAGCCGTAATCATCGAGGCGGTGCGGTCACCGATCGGCAAACGCAATGGGGTGCTCTCCGGCGTGCATCCGGCTGATTTGTCCGCGCAGGTCCTCACCGGCCTCGTGCAGAAGGCGGGCGTCGACCCCGAGATCGTCGAGGACGTGATCTGGGGCTGTGTCATGCAGGCCGGTGAGCAGGCTCTCGACATGGCCCGTACCGCCCTGCTGTCCGCGGGCTGGCCCGAGAGTGTGCCGGGCGTGACGGTCGATCGCCAGTGCGGGTCGAGCCAGCAGTCGGTGCACTTCGCCGCGGCAGGCGTGGCGGCCGGCCATTACGACGTCGTTATTGCCGGTGGGGTCGAGTCGATGTCGCGGGTGCCGATGGGCTCATCGCTGGCCAACGGCGGCAGACCGTACCCGGACGCTTTTCTGCAGCGCTACCACGGCGTGATCCCCAACCAGGGCATCGGCGCGGAGATGATAGCCGAGCGCTGGGGTTTCGGTCGCACCATGCTCGACGAGTTCTCCGTGGGGTCACATGAAAAAGCGGCTGCCGCTCAGGACTCCGGCACGTTCGATGACCAGATCATCCCTATCAAAGATCAGGACGGCAACGTGGCGCTCAAGGACGAAGGCATCCGCCGCGACACCACGATCGAGAAGATGGCCGAGCTCAAGCCGGCTTTCAAAGCGGACGGTGTCATCCACGCCGGCAACTCCAGTCAGATATCCGACGGTTCGGCCGCGCTGCTGCTCATGTCGGCGGCCAAGGCTAAGTCGTTGGGACTAAGGCCGATCGCCAGGGTGCATACCGCCACGCTGGCGGGCGCCGATCCGGTGATCATGCTGACCGCCCCGATCCCGGCGACCCAAAAGGCGCTCGCGCGCTCCGGTCTAAAGCTCGAGGATATCGGGGTGTTCGAGGTCAACGAGGCATTCGCCCCCGTGCCGCTGGCATGGCTGGCCGATATCGGCGCCGATGAGAAGAAGCTCAATCCCAATGGCGGCGCGATCGCGTTGGGTCACCCTTTGGGCGGGTCCGGCGCGCGCATCATGACCACGTTGCTGTATCACATGCGGGACAAGGGAATCCGTTACGGCCTGCAGACCATGTGCGAGGGTGGTGGCCAGGCCAACGCGACCATCCTGGAGTTGCTGTGAGCGCGGCGGCCGGTCATCCCGCGGCGCTGGTTGAGCGCCGCGACAACGTCATGGTCATTACCATCAACCGGCCCGAGGCCCGTAACGCCGTCAACGGCGCGGTGAGCACCGCCGTCGGGGACGCCCTGGAGGAAGCGCAGCACGACGTCGAGGTCCGGGCCGTGGTGATCACCGGAGCCGGCGACAAATCTTTTTGCGCCGGAGCCGATCTCAAGGCAATCGCCCGTCGCGAGAACCTCTATCACCCCGACCACAGCGAGTGGGGCTTCGCCGGCTACGTGCGCCACTTCATCGACAAGCCGACCATCGCGGCGGTCAACGGCACCGCGTTGGGCGGTGGCACCGAGTTGGCCCTGGCCAGCGACCTTGTGGTCGCCGAGGAGCGTGCCCAGTTCGGGCTGCCCGAGGTCAAGCGCGGGCTAATCGCCGGTGCCGGTGGGGTTTTCCGGATTGTGCACCAGCTGCCGCGCAGGGTGGCACTGGAATTGCTGTTCACCGGTGAGCCGATTAGCGCCGCCGAGGCGCTCAAATGGGGCCTGGTCAACCAGGTTGTCCCCGACGGCACGGTGGTGGCGGAGGCGCTGGCGCTGGCCGCGCGCGTCACCGCCAACGCGCCGCTGTCGGTGCGGGCGAGCAAGCGGATCGCCTACGGGGTGGACGACGGTGTCATTTCCGACGAGGAACCGAGTTGGGAGCGCACGGCACGGGAATTCGCCGCGTTGCTGAAATCCGAGGACGCCAGGGAAGGACCGCTGGCGTTCGCCGAGAAACGCCAGCCGATCTGGAAGGGGCGCTAGCGCGAGGCGATTCACCGTGCCAGCCGACGCACGGCGCGCTCGAAAACGCCGGGTAGCAGTGCGCACGCCGGGACAATGGCACGCCGGGCCGCGGGTGGCGCGGTGGCCAGCACGAGACCGCGGGTAAGCAGCCGGTAGTCACGGGTGATCCGGCGCCACGCGTGCTCATAGGATGACGGCGCGTCATCGACGATCGCGCGCACCGCGGCGGCGGCCTGCCTGATGGCCAAGCTGATGCCTTCGCCGGTAAGGGCATCCTCGTATCCGGCGGCGTCGCCCACCAGCAGCACCCGCCCGGCGACCCGGCGGGAAACCACTCGCCGCAGCGGCCCGCACCCACGTGCCGGACCGCGGCTAGCGCCGTCGAGCCGATGTGTCAACCGCGGAAACCAGGACAGATCGGGGCGGTGCGGCGACAGCACCGCCACCCCCACCAGATCCGGTTCCACCGGCGTCACATACGCCTCGCCCCAGCGTGACCAGTGAACTTCGACGAACTCCGACCACGGTGGCACCCGGAAGTGTTGGCGCACGCCAAAACGGCGAGGACTTCCGGTCCGGGCGGTGATGCCGACGGCGCGACGGATTGTGGAATGCAGGCCGTCGGCCCCTATCAACCATTTCGCGCGTACCTGAGCGGCCGCTACGCCGTGGGCATCTTGGTCAACACTTCTGACTCGAACCCGGATCCATTCGGTGTCTACTTCTTTGGCCCGTGCGGTCAGCGCAGCATGCAGCGTGGTGCGTCGCACGCCGCGGCCGGGTCCACCGTGGAAAAGTGCTTCGGCGCGACGGTGCTCGCTTACGTAGGCGATGCCGCGAAAGGGTATTCCGGCCGGGTCGACACCAAGTGATGTCAACTCGGCCAGGCCGCCGGGCATCAGGCCCTCCCCGCAGGCCTTGTCGACGGGATCTTGGCGGGGCTCGGCCACGATCACCGAAAGCCCCTGCTTGCGAGCATATAACGCGGTAGCTAGCCCGGCTGGACCGCCGCCGACGATCAACACGTCGGTGTCGTAAGTCGTCATCGGTAACCCAGCGCGGAGTTCTCCACCCGGATCCGTATTCTCAGCAGCGCCGCGTTGGCCAGGGTAAAGCCAATCGCGGTGAGCCAGGCGGTGTGCACCAGCGGCAACGCCAGCCCTTCGGCCGCCACGGCGACATAATTCGGGTGACGCAGCCACCGGTAGGGACCCCGGTGCACCAGCGGGGCATTCGGGATCACGATCACCATGGTGTTCCACCTGCGTCCCAGCGTCACCACGCACCACCAGCGCAGGCCTTGGCTCAGGGCTACCACCGCCGCCATCGGCCAGCCGAGCCAGGGCAAGAAGGGGCGGCGCAGTCCCCACACTTCGACGACACAGCCGAGCAGCAGCGCAGCATGCAGAGCGACCATCGCCGGATAGTGATTATGGCCGAACTCTTTGCCGCCGTGCGCAAAAGCCCATCGCGCGTGGCGTTTGGCCACCAGCAGCTCAACCAGCCGCTCGATGCCGACAGCCAGAATCAACAGGTAGTACACGACCTACCAGCCGAGCAGCACAAGCTCCGAGCAGAAACCCGGCCCCATGGCGATCATCAGGCCGATGGAACCTGCCGGTGGCGGATCGGCCATGGTGGCCCGGAGCACGTCGAGCACTGACACCGATGACAGGTTTCCGTTGTCGCGCAAAGATTTTCTGGTCAGGGCGAGAGCATCCGAAGGCAGGTCAAGTGCGCTCTCGACGGCGTCGATCACTTTCGGGCCACCGGGGTGACAAACCCATGTCGTGACGTCGGCGGTTGTCAGGCCATGGTCGGCAAGGAACTCGCGGACATCTTCGCCCAGGTACTTCTCGGCGATGGTGGCGACCTCGGCGGACAACTTGATCCGAAACCCGTAACTGCCGATGTCCCAGCCCATCACGTCTTGGGTGTCGGGGTAAAAACGACTGCGCGTGGCCAGAATTTTCGGCCCAACAGGTGCACGGTCGGCACCGGTCATGATGACGGCGGCGGCGCCGTCGCCGAACAGACAGCTCGCGATCAGGTTGGCGATCGAACGGTCGTCGTGTTGCACGGTCAATGTGCATAGTTCGACGGCGATTAGCGCAGCGACCTGATCGGGGTATGCCCGCAGATAGTCGTTCATTCGCGCTACTCCGGCAACCCCGGCGACACAGCCCAGGCCAAACAGGGGAACGCGCTTGAAATCGGGTCGAAGGCCCACGCGGGTCGCCAGCCGGGCCTCCAGCGTCGGCACCGCGAGCCCGGTGACCGTGGTGGAGAAAACGATGTCGATCTCTGACGGTTCGATCCGGGTGGCATCCAGGGCCGCATTCAGCGCTTGCTCGCTTAACTCGGTGGCAACGTTGACAAAGGCGCTATTTGCGTCGGTGAAGCCGTTGAGCTCGGGATATCGCGACATCGGCAGGGCAAGATGGCGGGTCTCGACTCCGCTGCTGACGGCGAATCGCCGAAACTCTGGACCCGCCCAATCGGCCAGGGCTGCAATGGCCTCGTCTTGGCTGTGCCGATGCGGTGGGAACTCGACGGTTACCGCCGCGACACGCGGGGCTGCTGGCGCACTGGCAGCAATATCAATAGTGGGAATCTGCTTGTCGTCGGGCGTCACCGGACGCATTTGACAATCCTATCGATAGGGTCCATGTAAAGGTTACGCCTCAATGAATACGATGGTTCAACATAAGTACAACGAGATAAATTAGACAATAATCTCCTTACTTCACCGTTCTACTTGCCCTGACATCGGGCCGCTAGGGATCTTCAGTGGGTAGTGCGGTTCCCTCGTCGCCGCATCATGAACCCCGTCGGTGGTGCGGCGTTGGCGCCTCGTCGTCGCCATCACGGTGCTGATCGGTGCTGCGGTGTTGGGCCTTTCGGCGGGACGCTCGTGTGCGCGTTCGAGTGCGGTGTGACCGGCGGGGTGCTGGCACCGATGGGCTGTGGGAGCACCGCGCGCGACGGCCGGGTGCCGCGGCAGCCCGGGCGGCTACGGGTGTCGCTGAACTGACCGGCGTGCTGGGCCGTCGACGGCGGCTGCGAAGATGCCAGCCAGGAAGTGGTGATCCACAGGAAGGTCGGTAGATCATGGCGGGACCGTTGAAGGGGCTGCGGGTTGTCGAGCTGGCCGGTATCGGGCCGGGGCCCCACGCGGCGATGATCCTGGGCGATCTCGGCGCCGATGTCGTGCGCGTCGAACGGCCCGGCGGCGGGGGAAGTGCGGCCAGGGACGCCATGCTGCGCAACCGG
The DNA here is from genome assembly GCF_018361265.1 of Mycobacterium sp. SM1. Taxonomy (GTDB): domain Bacteria; phylum Actinomycetota; class Actinomycetes; order Mycobacteriales; family Mycobacteriaceae; genus Mycobacterium. Next base: position 329,411 of record NZ_JAFLNH010000001.1, on the reverse strand, counting down.
CGTCGGGTGGCGGTCGATCTGAAGGCCTCCGAGGGGCGCGAGCAGGTGCTGCGGCTCGTCGCCAAGGCCGACGTGCTGATCGAGGGGTACCGCCCGGGCGTCACCGAGCGGCTCGGTCTGGGCCCGGAAGACTGCGCCGAGGTCAACGACCGGCTGATTTACGCCCGGATGACGGGGTGGGGCCAGACCGGCCCGCGGGCGTGCCAGGCCGGCCACGACATCAACTACATCTCGCTCAATGGTGTGCTGCACGCCATCGGGCGGACCGGTGAGCGCCCGGTGCCGCCGCTGAACCTGGTCGGTGACTTCGGCGGCGGCTCAATGTTCCTGCTGGTGGGTATCCTGGCCGCGCTCTGGGAGCGGCAGAGCTCGGGCAAGGGTCAGGTTATCGACGCCGCGATGATCGACGGGTCGGCGGTGTTGGCGCAAATGATGTGGGCGATGCGCGCGGCAGGCATGTGGAGCGACGAGCGCGGCACCAACTTGCTCGACGGCGGTGCGCCCTACTACGACACCTATGAGTGCGCGGACGGCCGCTACGTCGCCGTCGGCGCGATCGAGCCGCAGTTTTATGCGGCGCTGCTGGCCGGCCTCGGATTGGATGCCGCCGACCTGCCGGACCAGAACGACCGCAGCCGCTGGCCCCAGCTGCGTGCCCGGCTAACGCAAGCGTTCGCCAGTCGCGACCGCGACCACTGGGCTAAGGTGTTCGCCGGTTCCGACGCCTGCGTGACGCCGGTGCTGGCGTTTGGCGAGGTGCGCAGTGACCCGCACGTCACCGAGCGGAACACCTTCTACGAGGTGGACGGTGGGTTGCAGCCGCTGCCGGCGCCGCGGTTCTCGCGTAGCGCACCGGACCGACCGCGCCCTCCGGGGGAACCCGGATGCGACATCGACGCCGTTCTTCGCGACTGGGCATAGCGCGGAGCGCCCGCCGGGTCGACCGTTGTGTTCTCGCGGGCCGAATCGAAAGGGGAGCGCGGGTGGAGATCTAAGAGCCGTCGCATTCGTGGCCACCACCATAGGCTTTTTGGATCTGCCCGAACCCCTCGGGGAGTCACTGGCCAAGCAGCTCCACAGCGCCGCGGTCGGGTAAGGGCCCGACAAATACGCGGCGCCGAGCGCCGGCGCGGGAAGGCCGGCAACAGCCGGGATCAGCCCGAACCAGCCAGAGGCAGAGGAAAAGGGATCGAAAACGGAAGACGGAAAAGAATAAAGGATTCTGCACGCCGGACGACACTGTTCGGGAAGCCGGACTCACCCGTCGCGCGCAGGCAACTCAGCGCGCCGGCCCGGCCGACCGGGATATCAGACCGCGGTGGGCACAGGGTGCCAGTCCTCAAGCTGCTCTGAGGTGTCACCCTCTACCAGCATGTCGCCGTGGTAGAGAGCGTCGACGTCGGCCTTGATGACGTCGGCACTCGTGTCGTCGATCCACATGCACTTGAGAGTATGGGTAACTATTAAGAAATCTTTGAGTCACGATTCGGAAAACGATGGCAATATTACTGCCGGGTAAGGTCGGCCGGTCGGCGGGTGAGCTGACGCTGGTTGAGCCGATGCGCGAGTGGTGAGAGTGAACCTTGCGGCAGCCCGGTCCGTAATTGCTGACGAGCCGTCAATAGGATGGCTTGGCGACGCTGACTTTCCGTCGGTGAGTCGTCGCCGAGGGCCCGGCGAAGGGACATCAAACTGCTGGCAGCATGTGCTCGGCTGGCCATCGCCGCGCCGCGGCGAATCATCGCGGCAGCCGTTCTGGTGCTGGTGGGCGCCGCGATCTTCGGCATCCCGGTCGCAGGGAGCCTGTCCGCCGGCGGATTTCAGGACCCAGGATCGGAGTCCGCCGCGGCCAGCACGCTCTTGACGGACAAGTTCGGGCAGAGCGATCAGCAAATGCTGATCGTGGTGACGGCGCCCGCCGGCGTCCGCAGCGACCAGGCCCACCGGGCCGGCACCGCCATCGTCGAGCGTCTCAAGCGGTCGCCGCTGGTCTTGAATGTGTCCTCGGCGTGGACATCCCCGCCCCAGATCGCCGCCGACCTGGTGAGCAAGGACGGCAAGTCGGGGTTGATCGTGGCCAACCTCAAGGGGGGCGAAAACAACGCACAGAAATTCGCCACGACGCTGGCCAGCGACCTCGTCCACGACCGGGACGGTGTCACCGTCCGCGCCGGTGGTGTTGCCGTGGTCTACGCCCAGATCAACCAGCAGAACGAGCGCGACCTTTTGCTGATGGAGTCGATCGCGATTCCAGCGAGCTTCGTGGTTCTGGTGTGGGTGTTCGGGGGGTTGCTGGCGGCGGCCCTGCCGATCGCGCTGGGGGGGCTGGCCATCGTCGGCGCGATGGCGGTGTTGCGGCTGATCACGTTCACCACCGCGGTGTCGATTTTCGCGCTCAACCTGAGCACCGCGATGGGGTTGGCGCTCGCCATCGATTACACGCTGCTGATCATCAGCCGCTTCCGGGACGAGCTGGCCGACGGCGCCACCCGAGACGATGCGCTGATCCGCACCATGGCCACCGCCGGGCGCACGGTGCTCTTCTCGGCGACCACCGTGGCCCTGTCCATGGCGGTAATGGCGCTGTTTCCGATGTACTTCTTGAAATCGTTCGCCTACGCCGGGGTGGCCACCGTGGCGGTTGTCGCCGTCGCGGCCGTCACGGTGGCGCCGGCTGCGATCGTGCTCCTCGGGCCGCGACTGGACGCACTGGACGTGCGCCGGCTCGTCCGTCGAATGCTGCGCCGGCCGGACCCGGTGCCCAAACCGGTTGACCGCCTGTTCTGGTACCGCTTGACCAAGGCCGTGGTCCGCGCGGCGGTGCCGGTCGGTTTGGCCGCGGTGACGGGACTGGCGCTGCTCGGGGCGCCGTTCCTCGGGGTGCGCTGGGGGATGCCGGACGACCGGGTGCTGCCGCGCTCGGCGTCGGCACGTCAGGTCGGCGACCAGTTGCGCACCGACTTTCCCGACGACTCGGCAACGGCGGTGCCCGTCGTCATCCCGGACGCGCGCGGTCTGCGCCCGGCCGACCTCGACCGCTACGCGTCCGAGCTGTCACGGGTGCCCGGCGTGTCGGCGGTCAGCGCGCCGACCGGGACGTTCGTCGCCGGGCACCAGGTCGGACCACCCTCCGGGCCCGCCGGGCTGGCCGGCGGCAGCGCGTTCCTGACCGTCGCCAGCACCGCGCCGCTGTTCTCAACGGCCTCCGACACCCAACTCGCCCACTTGCACGACGTGCCCGGGCCCGACGGCCGACCGGTACAGATGGCGGGGCTGGCCCAGATCAACCGCGACAGCGTCAACGCCGTCGTGGGACGGTTGCCGCTGGTGCTGGGGTCGATCGCCGTGATCACCGGTGTGCTGCTGTTCCTGCTCACCGGCAGTGTCGTGCTGCCGGCGAAGGCGCTGCTGCTCAACGTGCTGTCGCTGTCGGCGGCCTGCGGCGCGTTGGTGTGGATCTTTCAGGACGGCCACCTTGGCGCATTGGGGACAACGCCCAGCGGGACGCTGGTAGCCAACATGCCGGTGCTGTTGTTTTGCATCGCGTTCGGGTTATCGATGGACTACGAGGTATTCCTGATCGCGCGGATCCGCGAGTACTGGCTGGCGTCCTCGCGCACCCGCCAAGCCAGCGACGAGAGCGTGGCGCTGGGGGTGGCGCGCACCGGGCGGGTGATCACCGCCGCCGCGCTGGTGATGTCGATCTCGTTCGCCGCGCTGATCGCCGCCCAGGTGTCATTCATGCGGATGTTCGGCCTCGGTCTGACGCTGGCCGTGCTGGTCGATGCCAGCCTGGTGCGGATGGTTTTGGTTCCCGTGTTCATGCACCTGCTGGGCCGGTGGAGCTGGTGGGCGCCCAAGCCGCTGGCATGGGTTCACGAGCGGTGGGGGCTGCCGGCCCGGCGCCCCGGCCGGCTCGGCGTTCATGCCCCGGGGCGCTACGATGCAGACACCACACGATGCAGATACCGGTAGACGAGTGATCTACACCGGCCCGGTGATGCCGGGAGCGTCGCGGTTTTTGGAGGCGGCCGGGCGCTCGATACCAAGACCAGCCAGCCGGCGCAAGGCCGGCTGGCGGCAAAAACAGCCGAAGGGGTCGTGCGCATGACAGCAACTACCGCAGCAACGGGCAGCTACCCGTTTTTCGCCCGGATCTGGCCCGTGATCGCCGCGCACGAAACCGAGGAGGTACGGGCGCTGCGCCGGAAGACTCTGGCCGGCCTGTCCGGCCGAGTCCTTGAAGTCGGCGCTGGCATCGGCACGAACTTCGCCTTCTACCCCGACTCCGTGCAGCAGGTGGTCGCCATCGAGCCCGAACCCCGGTTGGCTGACCGAGCCCGCGAGGTTGCCGCCGAAGCTCGCATCCCGATTCGTGTGATGACTGAGACGGCAGAGGCCTTCACCGCCGCCGAGCCGTTTGATGCGGTGGTCTGCTCACTAGTGCTGTGCTCGATCGCCGACCCCGATGCCGTGCTGCGGCAATTGCTTTCGCAGCTTCGGCCGGGCGGGGAGCTGCGCTATTTCGAACATGTTGCCAGCTGCGGAATCCGGGGCCGGTTACAGCGTTTCGCCGACGCGACGTTCTGGCCGAAGCTGCTGGGCAACTGCCACACCCATCGCGACACCGAGCGGTCGATTCTCGCCGCCGGATTTCAGATAGACGAGGCGCAGCGGGAGCGTGTCTTGCCCGCATGGGTGCCGCTGCCGGTGTCGGAGTTCGCACTTGGCCGGGCACGCAGGCCAGTTGCGCGCTAGCCCCGCTAGCCCTGCTAGCCCGGGCTAGGCAAGCAGCGCAGGCAGTTGCTGGAGCAACCCCGGCAGCGCCCGGCTTGCAGTCTCACGAATGGTAATCGTGGCGCTGGCGGACAGCGGAGTGGACTCCGGATTGACCTCGATGACGCTCGTGCCACGTGCGAGCGCCAATTCGGGCAGGCCGGCCGCCGGATAGACAATAGCGGAAGTGCCCACCACGATCATCACGTCGGCGGTCTCGGTCGCCTCCACCGCGCACTGCCACGGCTCCTCGGGCAACGGCTCGCCGAACCACACGATGTCCGGCCGGATCAAGCCACCACAGCGACAGGTCGGGGGCTGCAGCTCAATCGCCGGCTCAACCATCTCGGGCAACGCCTCGGTGTATGGCAGATCGCAACTTGCACAACGAAAGTCGAAAATACTACCGTGCAGGTGGTGGACCGGATTGCTGCCGGCACGCTCGTGGAGGTCATCGACGTTCTGGGTGATGACGCGGACGTCTGCGTGGTCTTGCCACGCGGCGATGGCACGGTGTCCCTCGTTGGGTTCGACCTGGGCCGCCAGGTGGTGCCGCCACAGATACCATCCCCAGACCCGTTCGGGATGCTTGAGCCAGCCGTCAATGCTGGCCAGCTCGTAAGGGTCGAAGCGGGCCCACAGCCCGTTTTTGTCGTCGCGGAAGGTCGGCACACCGCTCTCCGCGGAAATCCCCGCACCCGACAGCACTACAACTCGCACGCCACCAACATAGCGGTTACGCGACATACTGGGCGGGTGGACTTGGTCGAGTGGGTGCGCGTCGACGGGCACGCGGGGGTACCGCTGTTCGACCAGCTCAGAAGTCAGATCATCGACGGAGTCCGCGCCGGCAGGTTGCCGCCGGGCGCCCGGCTGCCGACCGTGCGCGAACTGGCCGCTCGGCTCGGGCTGGCGGTCAACACCGTGGCCCGCGCCTACCGCGAGCTGGAGGCGGCCGGTGTCGTCGAAACCCGCGGTCGTTTCGGCACTTTCGTCGCGCGCACCGACCCTGCTGACGCCGCGATGGCCGCCGCTGCCCGCGCCTACCGCGACACGGCGCGCGCGCTGGGCCTCGGTAAGGCAGCGGCGCTGCGCTATCTCGAGGAGGCGTTTGACCGCTGAGGCGTTCGACCGGCCGGTGTCCGAGGGTGTTGGCAAGTCGTCGTGGAAATCCCGGTGACCGCGGGGCATTCGCCGGTTGTCCTGCCTCACCGCAATACCGTGGCCAGGGTGCGCAGGTTGCGGGTGGTGGTCGAGGACTTGTAGCGCCGCTTGCCCATCGTCTTGCCGATGACGCTGTCCAGGGTGCTGCCCTTGGGCACCTGCCAGTAGATGACGCCCTCACCGCGGCCGATCTTCTCGTCGGGCCCGGCGTGGGCGGCCAGCGCGGCCAGCTCGTCGAGCACGGCGGCATCGGTTACCAAGGTGACGTAAGACTGGTATCCGTCGAGTTCGGGTTCGAAGGGGTAGCCGTCGACGATCGATCGCACGGTGTCGATGTCATAGACGAGCACCCAGGCGTCATAGCCGAACCACGCGCGGAGCGCGGCCTCGGCCGTTGCTCGCACTGTGGCTGCGGGCAAACCCGACTCGAGCAGCACGTTGCCACTGGCGAGGACGGTGCGTACTTTGGCGAATCCGGCGTCGGCCAACGCGGTAGACACCTCGGCCATCTTGAGGTTGACGCCACCCGCATTGACGCCGCGCAAAAACGCCGCATACCGGTTCACCGGTCGAACTCCAGCAGTGAGATACACGCACGCGCCGCGGGCAGCGGCCCGACACGGTCCCAGGGGCCCCGCATGAGGCGAGGATAGCGGTGGACCGAAAATCGCGGCTCGCCCGGCTTGCGGCGACGTAGGCTTTTCGGCATGTTGCGTCCGCCACGTTGGGCCGGGCTAGCGGGTGGGAGTCTGGTCCCGGTAGGCGCTGGAACTCGCCCGACGGTGACAACGCGCGGCGGCAACCCGCATGCCGGGCAGACCGGTCAGTGCACCGAGGAATGGTTTAGCGGGCACGGCCTGCACCGCTTGCGACGCTTGCACCGGTTGCGAAGCACCGTCGGCTACCCGAAGGCCGCGTCATCATGTGCGGAAGATCATCGGTAGGCCGGGTGCGGGCAAACCGCACGCACGGATGGAAAGGGGGATGGGGGATCGGGCCTGCATTGCGGGCGCTGCGCCCCTGACTGCCAATGGGACGCCACGTTTTCGACGACAAGCTGTTGGCCGTGATCAGCGGGAACTCCATCGGGGTGCTGGCCACCATCAAGCGCGATGGGCGTCCCCAGTTATCCAATGTGCAGTACTACTTCGACCCGCGAAGGTTGGCCATCCAGGTGTCGGTAACCGAGCCGCGGGCCAAGACGCGCAATCTGCGTCGCGATCCGCGGGCCTCGATTTTGGTCAGCGCCGACGACGGCTGGTCTTATGCCGTCGCCGAAGGCACGGCGGAACTGACACCGCCGGCAGCCACGCCCGACGATGACACGGTAGAAGCGCTGATTACCTTGTACCGCAATATTGCCGGTGAGCATCCGGACTGGGACGAATACCGCCGCGCGATGGTCACCGACCGGCGGGTGCTGCTGACACTACCGATCACGCACGTGTACGGTCTGCCTCCGGGCATGCGGTAGCCGGGGATCGGCGAGCGTGGCCGTGGCACCCGCGCAACCCGCGAGCGGCCACGCTACGCTGCGGTTATGGCTGCATCGAACTCCCCGCCGGAGTTTACGTCGGAGGGCGAGAACAAGCGCAGATTCCGTGAGGCCCTTGACCGCAAAAAGGCGAAAGCGGCGGGCGGATCCGATCACAAGGACGGCGGGGGCAAACAGCCGCGGGCACACGGGCCCGTCGAGCACCGTCGGGAATTTCGCCGCAAAAGCGGTTGACCGGGCCACGGATCTCTGTGGCATCGCATTCCTACGCCGTCATACGTCGCAGCGGGCACCAGCGTGCGCGCACGCGTGAGCCCCGGCCGGCGGGGTGGTATCGGTCGGCCCGGAAAGCGCCTCCTGCCCGGCGATTTCAGCGACGGCGAACGCATTATTAGGCCACTGCGGTAGGCCATCAGGGCCTTGCTGGACCCGCAGCAGGGTGCGGATGCGCTCAACACGGCGCAGCCGCTCTACACTGTGTGGGTGCCGAAATTGCAGCTTGCCCAAGACCCGGACGCGGACGCGCTGCTGGATTCCAACCCGTTCGCGTTGCTCGTCGGCATGCTGCTCGACCAGCAGGTGCCGATGGAAACCGCCTTCGCGGGGCCGAAGAAAATCGCCGACCGGATGGGCGGCTTCCAGGCCCGCGAGATCGCCGACTGTGACCCCGAAAAGTTTGCCGTGTTGTGCTCGCAAAGCCCTGCCATCCACCGCTTTCCGGCGTCGATGGCAAAGCGGATCCAGAGTCTGGCGCAGATCATCGTGGACCGTTACGGCGGAGACGCGGGCGCGCTGTGGACGGCCGGTGACCCCGACGGGCACGAGGTGCTGCGCCGGCTTGAGGCGTTGCCGGGGTTTGGGGAGCAAAAGGCGCGGATCTTCCTGGCGTTGCTGGGCAAGCAGTACGGCGTCACACCGGCCGGCTGGCGGGCGGCGGCCGGGGAATACGGCGATGCCGGCACGCACATGTCGGTCGCCGATGTCGTCGACGCCCGCTCGCTTGAGCGGGTGCGGTCCTACAAGAAGCGGATGAAGGCAGCCCGCCAAAGCGTGCGCGGCGAGTAGCGCGAACGCCGCAGCGGTCCGGGCGGAGCGCCGCGCGCGCCGAACCGCGGCCGGTCGGCAGAACCCCGTGCCGGGCGATCAGGGCACCACCGTTGAGCCGATGGTGGGCATGAACTGACACTGCCTTTCTTTGGTGCTGACCTGCCCGAAGATCGTGGACATGACGCTGCCCGAACCGGTGTCGGCTATCGCGGTCAGCGTGGTCGGCCCGTCGGGGTTGATGTCCGGCCGCGGTTTGAGCGTGACGGTGCCGGATTTGCCGGTGGTCAAGTTCACCCAGGTGACGTTTAGCGGCAGTTTCTGCACGTCCGCGGGCCCCGGTGTGCCCAGCGCGGTGAACACATAGGCGGTCTGGCCCGGTCCCGGACCGGGCGCGGGGATCTTGGCCGGACCGGCCACCGACAGCGCGGTGGCGATCGAATTCCCGCCGTCCGCCAGGCAGCCGGTGCCGATCGAGGGATACATGAAGTCCTGCACGGGTGGCGCATCCGGGCCGAAGGCGGCCACGGGCGCGGGTGCGGCGCCCGGTGGCGTAGCGGCGGGTGGAGCAGGTGCGGCCGGGCTGGCCGGTGAGGCCGGCGCGGGCTCGGCGCTTGGTGGGGCTGGGGCGGCCACCGCCGCGGGACCCGCGGCATGGGCCGGGTCGACGCCCGTTGGCAGGTGCGCCCATGTGCCCGGCTCAGCCCCGGGAGCGGGCAGGTGCGCCGCGGGAGCAGTTCCGGGCGGGGTGGTTGCGGTCGTCATCGGCTGGCCCGGGTCGGTTGGCACCGCGGCCGGGCCGCTGTCGGGGCCCTGCGCGAACTGGCTCACCGATGACGCGACGCTTTTGGCGACGTCAGGCGCCGTCGGATTATGGGTGAACGCCGACGCAGCGGCCATGAGCAGCTGCGATGCCTGCCCAGGGTTATTGGCGGCCTGCTGGATGATCGGGCCTAATTGGGTCATGGCCGGCAGGCCAGGTAACTGTTGGGACGGAACGGGCTGCGGCGGCACCGGGTCGGCCGCCGCCTCGGGGGATAGCGCCAGCGCGATTGCTGAGGCGATGGCGGCAAGGGCGCAGCCGCTGCCCAGATTCCTGTTGCCCCTTGGGCCCAGATTCCTCTCGCGGAGCCCGGTGCTGCTCGCGGTGCTCGATGGGGGTCGGCAGGCCAGCATGCTCGTCAGGGCAGTCCGGACAGCGGCAGCAACAGCGCGCCCGCCGAACTGGCCGGCGCCGCGCCCACCGGTGGACCGCCAACCGTGCTCGGCTGAGCGGTGCCGGGCGACGCCGGCATCCCGGGCACAAACGCCGCCAAGTCGCCCGGGAACGACACCCGCTGCGGCAGCGGCGTTGGGAGGAACGGCATAGCGGGCAGATTGACTTGTGCCGAGGGCAACAACTGCGCGGGTCCGGCGGCCGGTGCGGCGGCCGTTGACCCCGGAACGGCCGCCAGCCCGGGAAGGCCGGAAGCGCCCCCGGCAACCGCCGAGGTGATGCCCGGCACCGCGGAGGTCGCACCGGGAACGGCGGAGGTCGCACCGGGAATCGCGGCGGCCGTTCCAGGCACGGCGCCAGCTGCGGGCTGCGGCACTCTGATCGCGGCGCTGGCCAAGGGCGGTGGCGCAGGCGGCGCCGGCGGGGTGGCGCCGAGGGCGGTTGCCAGACTTTGCAGCATCTGCGGCGCGTTGGCCGCCGTATTGACCAGTTGCTCCCCGACGTTGGGAACCGGGGCCGGTGGCGCGGGGTCGGCGTGGGCGATACTCCACAGGCCGCCCACCACCACCGTGGCCGACGACCCCGCCACCACAGCGGCGGTGCGCAATAAGGTTCTTATTGGTGACATGACTCTCCCTGCTTGTCGGCGACAGGTCCCGGGGCGATAGTTCTCGCGATACCAAAGTGACTCAAGCGACACGTGTGACAGTAATTCGATCGTTACCCAGACGAGCGGCCACGGTGACCGGGCGGCCGGCCTGCGCGGCACCGCCGACTGCCCCTCAGACGTGTCGGCCGCCAACACCAGCGTCGCGAGTCGGTGATCGCTAAAGTCGAGCAGATAGGCACCACTGCGGCCGCCCCGGCGGCACCCACTACCGGCCGGCAGGCTGTCCCGCTGGGCGCTGCCGCGCCGCTGCTACTGGCTTGCAGCATCGCCGCGCGGCTGGCCTGGACGTATCTGGCGCCCAACGGCGCGAACTTCGTCGACCTGCATGTCTATCTCGGGGGCGCGGCCGCCATCGACCATCCCGGCACCCTTTACAGCTACGTCTACGCCGAGAAGACTCCGGATTTCCCGCTGCCGTTCACCTATCCGCCGTTCGCGGCGGTCGTCTTCTACCCGCTACATGTCCTGCCGTTTGGCCTGATCGGGTTTGGGTGGCAGCTCGGCACGATCGCCGCGCTTTACGGCGTGGTGCGCCTCAGCCAGCGTTTGCTCGGGGTACCCGCCGGTCACGGTTACCGCGCCGCGATGCTTTGGACCGCGATCACCATCTGGATCGAGCCACTGCGCGAGACCTTCGACTACGGCCAGGTCAATGTGGTGCTGGTGTTGATGTGCCTGTGGGCGGTGTACAGCACACGGTGGTGGTTATCGGGCCTGTTGATGGGCTTGGCGGCCGGAGTGAAGTTGACGCCGGCGATCACCGGGGTTTATTTCCTCGGCGTCCGGCGATGGGGAACGGCGGGGTTCTCCGCGCTGGTCTTTTTCGCCAGCGTCGCGCTGTCTGCCGTGTTCGCCGGTGATCAGGTCCGCTACTACTTCACCCAGCTCCTGGGTGACGCCCACCGCGTCGGCCCTATCGAAACCTCGTTCAATCAGTCCTGGCGCGGCGGCATCTCCCGGATCCTTGGCCGCGACGCCGGCTATGGCCCGCTGGTTTTGGCCGCGATCGCCGTCACCGCGGCGGTGGCGGTCCTGGCCTGGCGTGCGCTTGATAGCGGCCAAGGAGCCGACCACGGGGAGCCCGACCGGCTCGGCAGACTGCTGGTCGTCGGGTTGTTCGGGTTGCTGCTCTCGCCGATTTCCTGGACGCATCACTGGGTGTGGCTGGTGCCGTTGATGATATGGCTGCTGCATGGGCCGCTGTCCGGGCGCCGCGGCGCCCGGACCCTGGGCTGGGGGTGGCTCGCGCTGACGATCACCGGGGTGCCTTGGCTGCTGAGCTTCGCGCAGCCCACCATCTGGCAGCACGGGCGGCCCTGGTATCTGGCGTGGAGCGGGCTGGCCTACATTGTTGCGGCGCTGGCCACGTTGGCCTGGATCGCCACCACCGGCGAGCGGCCCGGCGGGGCTGTCGGCCGGGCTAGTTCCCGAGGATCTCGTTGATGTCGCGCGCCATCGCTATGTCGTTCTCGGTGATGCCGCCCGCGGAATGCGTTACGAGCGAGAAAGTCACTGTCCGCCAACGGATATCGATATCGGGATGGTGATCCTTCGCTTCGGCGTGCTCCGCAACCCGGCGTACCGCATCGATACCGGCCAGGAACGACGGAAACTTTATCGAGCGACGCAGGGTGCCCTCCACGCGCTTCCAGCCCGCCAGCTCGGGCAGCGCGGCATCTACTTGCTCGTCCGTTAACACAGCCATAGAACAGACCGTATACCGTCACTGGGCATGCCGATCCAGGTCATTGTTGCCGGAGCCGTCATCTGCGGCTCCACGGTGCTGGTGGCGCAGCGCGTGCGGCCGCCGGAGCTGGCGGGCCGCTGGGAGCTGCCCGGCGGCAAGGTCGGCGCGGGTGAAACCGAGCACGCCGCCCTGGCTCGCGAATTAGCCGAGGAACTCGGCCTCGATGTGCGCGATGTGGCGGTCGGCGAACGCCTGGGCGATGACATTCCGCTGAACCCGGCAACGACGCTGCGGGCCTATCGAGTGGGCCTGGTCAGCGGCCGGCCCGCGGCGCGCGAGCACCGCGCGCTGCGCTGGGTGACGGCGGCCGAGCTGCCCGATATCGACTGGGTGCCGGCCGACCGCGCCTGGTTGGCGGATTTGGCTCGCGCGTTGACCGCCCTGTGACTGCCTCGCTCGCCGGACCTGGTCCGCGGGGGCTTTTCGCGGCACCCTGCGCGGGCTGCCAGAATCACCCGCGTGGATGTCCGCAACATCGCGATCGTTTCGCACGTCGACCACGGCAAGACCACGCTGGTCGATGCCATGCTGCGACAGTCCGGGGCGCTGCGCGAACGCGGGGAGGCGACCGAGCGGGTGCTCGACACCGGCGACCTGGAGCGGGAAAAGGGCATCACGATCCTGGCGAAACACACCGCGGTGCGCCGCCATCACGGCGATGGGACCGTGACGGTGATCAACGTGATCGACACGCCGGGGCACGCCGACTTCGGCGGGGAGGTAGAGCGCGGGCTGTCGATGGTGGATGGGGTGCTGCTGCTGGTGGACGCCTCCGAGGGCCCGCTGCCGCAAACGCGATTCGTGCTGCGCAAGGCGCTGGCCGCGCGCTTGCCAGTGATTCTTGTGGTCAACAAAACCGACCGCTCCGACGCCCGCATCGGTGAGGTCGTGCAGGCCAGCCACGACCTGCTGCTGGATTTGCTGTTAGAAGGGGAGGACGATCGCGATGACGAGGCCACGCAAGCTGCTGAGCACACCCTGACCCTGCCCACGCTGTACGCTTCCGGTCGTGCCGGGGTGGCCAGCACCACCGCGCCGCCGGACGGCCAGATTCCCGGCGGCACCAATCTCGATCCGCTGTTTAATGCTCTGCTGCAACATATTCCGCCACCGACGGGCGATCCGGAGGCACCGCTGCAGGCATTGGTCACTAACCTCGACGCATCGGCGTTCCTGGGCCGGCTGGCGCTGGTCCGCATCTACCAGGGCCGGTTGCGCAAGGGCCAGCACGTGGCGTGGCTGCGCGCGGTCGACGGTGAGCCGGTCATCGCCAAAGCCAAGGTCACCGAGCTGCTGGCCACCGAGGGAATCGAGCGTTCGCCGACCGAGGAAGCCCGCGCGGGCGACATCGTCGCGGTCGCCGGCATCCCCGAGATCATGATCGGCGACACGCTGGCCGATCCAGCCAATCCCGTCGCGCTGCCGCGCATCACCGTCGATGAGCCGGCGATCTCGGTGACCCTCGGCATCAATACGTCGCCGCTGGCCGGCAAGGTGCCCGGCCACAAGCTCACCGCGCGGCTGGTCAAGGCGCGGCTGGATGCGGAACTCGTTGGCAACGTCTCGCTCCGCGTTATAGACATCGGCCGACCGGACGCCTGGGAGGTCCAGGGCCGCGGTGAGCTGGCGCTGGCCGTGCTGGTGGAGCAGATGCGCCGGGAAGGATTCGAGCTGGCGGTCGGCAAGCCGCAAGTGGTGACCAAGACAATCGACGGCAAGCTGCATGAGCCATTCGAGGCGCTCACCGTCGACTGCCCGGAGGAGCACATCGGCGGTGTCACCCAGTTGATAGCCGCGCGCAAGGGACGCATGGTGAGGCTGGCCAACCACGCCACCGGCTGGGTGCGGATGGATTTCCTGGTGCCCAGCCGCGGGCTGATCGGGTGGCGCACCGACTTTCTCACCGAAACCCGTGGCAGCGGCAGCGCGCATGCGCTGTTCGACGGCTACCGGCCGTGGGCGGGAGAGATCCGCAGTCGGCACACCGGCTCGCTGGTGTCGGACCGCTCGGGCACCATCACGGCGTACGCGCTGCTGCAGCTCGCCGACCGGGGCCAGTTCTTCGTCGAACCCGGCCAGGAAACCTACGAGGGCATGGTCGTCGGGATCAACCCACGCCCGGAGGATCTCGACATCAACGTCACCCGGGAGAAAAAGCTCACCAACATCCGCTCATCGACAGCGGACGTCATCGAAACACTGGCCAAGCCGCTCGGCCTCGATCTGGAACGCGCCATGGAACTATGTGGGCCCGACGAATGCGTCGAGGTGACCCCCGAGGCGGTGCGGCTCCGCAAGGCGCAGCTGCGGGCGGACGACAGGTCGCGCAGCCGGGCGCGGGCCAAGGCCCGCGGTTGAGGCGCCAGCATGCGGAACGCTCGACAGCGCGGCCCCTTATGACACCGGCTCCCGGTCGTCGCGCCGGGGGCGGGGCCGTCGCCGGGCCCCCGATACCCTGATGAGCGTGCCGAGACGAGCCCGCCGCGCCGCTATCACGGTCGGCGCGGCGGTTCTGGCGGTGGTGGTGCCGAGTTGTACCGTCCACCCGCCGCCGGCGCCGCAGAGCACCGAGACCTCCAGGAGCGCCCCGCCGCCACCGCCGCGGGTTATGCAGATCATCGTGGGCATCGACTCGATCGGCGCGGGATTCAACCCGCATCTGCTATCCGATCTGTCGGCGGTAAACGCCGCGATCAGCGCGCTCGTGCTGCCCAGCGCGTTTCGGCCGGTGCCGGACCCGAGCACGCCAACCGGGTCGCGGTGGGAGATCGATCCGACGCTGCTGGTGTCCGCCGACGTGACCAGCGAAGACCCGTTCACGGTGACCTACAAGATCCGGCCCGAGGCGCAGTGGACCGACAACGCTCCGATCGGCGCCGACGACTTCTGGTACCTCTGGCGCCAGATGGTCAGCCAGCCGGGGGTGATCGACCCGGCGGGCTACGACTTGATTACCGGGGTCCAGTCGATCGACGGCGGCAAGCAGGCGGTGGTCACCTTCTCGCGGCAGTACCCCGCCTGGCGGGAGTTGTTCAGCAACATTCTGCCGGCGCACATCGTCAAGGACGTGCCGGGCGGCTTCCCGGCCGGGCTGGCCCGCGCCCTGCCGGTCACCGGCGGCCAGTTTCGGGTGGAGACCATCGACCCGCAGCGAGACGAGATCTTACTCGCCCGCAACGACCGCTATTGGGGGCCGCCGGCCAAACCCGATCTCATCCTCTTCCGCCGGGCCGGCTCGCCGGCCGCGCTGGCCGACTCCATTCGCAACGGCGACACCCAAGTGGCCCAGGTGCGCGGGGGATCCACGACCTTCGCCCAGCTGTCCGCTATCCCGGACGTGCGAACAGCGCGGATCATGACCCCACGGGTCATGGAGCTCACGTTGCGCGCCAATGTGCCCAAGCTGGCCGACTCGCAGGTCCGCAAGGCGATTTTCGGGCTGCTCGACGTCGACCTGCTGGCCGCTGTGGGGGCCGGCAGCGACAACACCGTCACCCTGGACCAAGCTCAGATCCGCTCGCCCAGCGACCCGGGCTATGTGCCGACCGCGCCGCCCGCGATGACCAGGGAAGCGGCGCTGGAACTGTTGCAAGCGTCCGGCTACCGAGTCGAAAGCGACACCGCCGCGACGGTTGTGCCGCCAGCCGGGGATGCGGCACCGGCCAACACCCGGCCGCCCGAATTCACCCGCGGCCGGATCACCAGGGACGGCAAGCAGCTGTCGCTGGTCATCGGCGTGGCGTCCAACGACCCGACTTCGGTGGCGGTCGCCAACACGGCTGCTGACCAGCTGCGTAACGCCGGCATTGCCGCGACGGTGCTGGCGCTGGACCCGGTGGTGCTCTACCGCGAGGCATTGGTCGACAACCGCGTGGACGCCGTGGTGGGCTGGCGCCAAGCCGGCGGGGACCTGGCCACGCTGCTGGCCTCCCGTTACGGCTGCCCGGCGCTAGAGGCCACGCCCGTGTCGACGTCGGGCGGGCCGCCGGCCCCCACGTCTGCGGTACCCACCAAGTCCTCCGCGAACCGCGCCAGCGCCTCGGCGACCCCGACGACAACACCCGGCCGCACGCTCGACCCCGGGGCGCTGGTGCAGGCGCCGTCGAACATCACCGGAATCTGCGATCACAGCATCCAGCCGGATATCGACGCGGCGCTGGCCGGCACCAAGGACATCAACGACGTGATCGACGAGGTCGAACCGCGGCTATGGGAGATGTCGACGGTGTTGCCGATTTTGCAAGACACCACCATCGTGGCAGCGGGTCCCAGCGTGCAGAACGTCAGCCTGTCCGGCGCGGTGCCGGTCGGTATCGTCGGCGATGCCGGTCAATGGCTGAAGATCCGCCAGTAGCGGGACCGGTGACGACGAGAGGGGCTGTCATGGCGGGCGAGAGCATCCGGCCGGATTTCGAGGTGTTGTACGGGGCCGAGCACGCCGGCGAGGTGCTGGTGCCCTGGGACATTGGGGAGCCGCAGCCGGTAGTGCAGCAGCTGGTGGCCTACGGCGCGGTGCGCGGTGAGGTGCTCGACCCGGGCACCGGTCCCGGTCATCACGCGATTTTCTATGCGTCGCACGGCTATCCGACAACCGGGATCGACGGCTCGCCGACGGCGATCGAGCTGGCCAAGCGCAACGCCGAGCGGGCCGGAGTCCGGGTGGACTTCCAGGTGGCCGACGCGACGAAGCTGGACGGGTTCGACGGCCGCTTCGACACCGTGATCGACAGCGCGTTTTATCACGTGTTCAGCGATGACGAGCAGACCCAAACCCGGTACGCGCAGGCATTGCATCGGGCCACCAAGCCGGGCGCGCGGCTGTTCATGTTCGAATTCGGCCGCCACAACGTCAACGGGATACAGATCGACGGCCTGCCTGCCGACAACTTCGAGCGGGTCCTCGGTCCGAGCGGATGGCGGGTGGATTACCTGGGCACCTCGACCTACGTCGGCATCTTCGGTCCGGAGACGTTGGCGTTCATGGAAAAGACGATGGATCGGCAGGCCGAGGCGACGCGGTTTAAGCCGTTGCAAGAACGGCTTCGGGTCATCGCGGCGCTGCTGGAAGACCATCGGGTACACCTGCCGGTGTGGGCGGTCGCGGCCACCCGGGTGGATTAGGCCGCGGCTAACCGGCCGCGCCGCGTCGTCGGTTGTGGTGCCCGGGCGCCGCGCAGCGCGGGATGACGGTGTCCACGATCCGCGCGAGTTGTCGTCGGCTCGGCGGCGACCCGGTGAGCAGGAGATGCTGGTTGATAAGCGCCGGTCCGACCCGCGGAGTCAGCGGGGTCAGCGTGGCGGCGTCGATCTCGCCGCTGCCCACCCCGGCGCGCAGGATGGATTCGATGATCCGCAACCGGGGGGCGACCACCGCGTCGGCGAAGATCGCCCGCAATTCGGGCTCGTGGATGAGCTGGCCCATGATGGCCAGGCTGGGGAAGGCGGTCTTACCCGCCAGGACGTCGCAGTGCGCGGCAAACACCGCCAGCAGGTTTTCCCGCGCCGAGCGCTCCGGGCACGGCTCGGGCAGCGGTGGCACCGCATAACGCAAAGCGGCCCGCACCAAGTCATGCTTGCTGGCCCAGCGCCGGTACAGCGCGGCTTTGCCGGTGCGGGCGCGCGCCGCGATCCCCTCCATCGTCAACCCGCCGTAGCCCACGGCGGCCAGCTCGGCCAACGTCGCCTCGAACAGCGCTCGCTCCAGGACCTCGCCTCGACGGCGGCTGCGAACGGCCCGGATTTGGGTGTGCTGCTGTGGCATCCTGACGATAGTAGCCGTCGGCGTTCCTCAGCCGGGCGTTCCGAACTTCGGGGGGCATCACGCCTGCCGCGCGCCAGGCTGACGGTGGCTGCAGGCGGCGAGCCGATCCGGCGCCGGTATGGTGCGCCCATGCAGAAGACGCCGCGGTTGCTGTTCGTGCATGCGCACCCCGACGACGAGACCATCAGCACCGGAGCCACCATCGCGCACTACACCGCCCGCGGAGCGCAGGTGCGCGTCGTCACCTGCACCCTCGGCGAGGAAGGCGAGGTGATCGGCGAGCGCTGGGCGCAGCTCACCGTCGACCACGCCGACCAGCTCGGCGGCTATCGCATCGGCGAGCTCACCGCGGCGTTGCGCGCACTGGGCGTCGATGAGCCCCTCTTTCTCGGCGGGGCCGGTCGCTGGCGTGACTCGGGAATGCCGGGCACCCCGCGGCGGCGCCGGCAGAAGTTCATCGACTCCGACGACCGGGAGGCGGTCGGCGCGTTGGTGTCGATCATTCGTGAGCTCCGCCCGCATGTCGTGGTGAGCTACGACCCCAAGGGGGGTTACGGCCATCCCGATCACGTGCGCGCCCACGCCGTCACCATGGCGGCGGTGGCCGCCGCCGGCGCCACCGGCTTTCCGGGTGCGCCCTGGACGGTGCCGAAGACGTACTGGACGGTAATGGCGACGGCGGCGTTGGCGACGGGCTGGCGGGCACTGGGTCCCGAGGATGTGCGAGCCGAATGGGTCGTGCCGGCCGCCGACCATGACTTCGGGGGCTTCGGGTATCCCGACGAGCAGATCGACGCCGTCATCGAGGCCCCGGACGCGCTGCCCAGCAAGGTCGCGGCGCTCGCCGCCCACGCGACTCAAGTCAGCATCGGCCCCACCGGCCGGGCGTGCGCGCTGTCGAACAACCTGGCGCTGCCCATCATGGCCCGGGAGCACTACATCCTGGCCGCCGGAGACCCGGGAGAGCGCGATGCGCGCGGCTGGGAAACCGATCTGCTGGCCGGACTGGGCCTTGCCGAATGAAGCGCCCGGCAGGCCGTTGTCCCGGCCTTCGCATCGGCGTGTTGATCGTGCTGGCCGTCGACGGCGTGCTGTCCGCGATGGCCGGCGCGCTGCTGCTGCCCGCCTATATCGGATCGGTCCCGTGTCCGCTTAGCGCCCCGATCAGTGGCCTGGTCAACGCGGCCTTGGTGTGGGCAGCCCGGCACTGGACCGAGTCGATCCGGGTGGCCGCGCTGCCGCTGTGGACCTGGCTGCTGACGGTGGTCGCGATGAGCTTCGGCGGCCCCGGTGACGACAGGATATTCGCCGGCCGCGGCGTGCTGGCCTACGGTGCGCTGCTGCTGATCACCCTGGGCTCGGTGCCGCCGGCGTGGGTGCTGTGGCGCACCGCCGCCGGCTACCGCCACCGCAGGCCGGGGCCGCGACGCCGGGAAGGTAGCGCGGGTCTAAGGTGACGGGCATGCCCGGCATTGCTCGGTCCACCCCGGCTTTTCCGGCGCGCGCCCCGTCGGCCATCCGCGGCGGGTTGCGGCGGGTGCTGCGCCGGGCACGAGACGGGGTGGCGTTGAACATCGACGAGGCGGCCATCGCCATGACGGCGCGCGGGGACGACCTGTCCGACCTGTGCGCCAGCGCGGCGCGGGTGCGTGACGCGGGCCTGCAATCGGAGGGCAGACGCTCCCCGAGCGGGCGCTTGCAGATCAGCTATTCGCGCAAGGTGTTCATCCCGGTCACCCGGTTGTGCCGGGACAGCTGTCACTACTGCACGTTCGTGAGGGTTCCCGCCCGGCTGCGCGCCCAAGGGGCAGGCATGTATCTAGAGCCCGGGGAGATCCTCGACATCGCCCGTCGCGGCGCCGAACTTGGTTGCAAGGAAGCATTATTCACCCTCGGCGACCGGCCGGAGGATCGCTGGGCAGAGGCACGGGGGTGGCTCGCCCAACGCGGCTACGACTCCACATTGTCCTACGTGCGGGCGATGGCGATCCGGGTGCTGGAGGAGACCGGGCTGTTGCCGCACCTGAACCCGGGTGTGATGAGCTGGTCGGAGATGTCCCGACTGAAACCGGTGGCGCCCTCGATGGGCATGATGCTGGAGACGACGTCGCGGCGGCTTTTCGAAACCAGGGGGCTCGCGCATTACGGCAGCCCCGACAAGGATCCCGCGGTCCGATTGCGGGTGCTAGCCGACGCCGGCCGGTTGTCCATCCCGTTCACGACAGGCCTGCTGGTCGGAATCGGGGAGACGCTGCTGGAACGTGCCGATACTTTGCATGCGATTCGCAAGTTGCACAAGGAGTTCGGGCACATCCAGGAAGTGATCGTGCAGAACTTCCGGGCCAAGGAGCACACCGTGATGGCCGCGGTGCCCGACGCCGGCATCGAGGATTTCCTGGCGACGGTGGCGGTGGCGCGGCTGGTGCTCGGCCCTGGGATGCGCGTCCAGGCGCCGCCCAACCTGGTGTCGCGGGAGGAATGCCTGGCGCTGATCGCCGCCGGCGTCGACGACTGGGGCGGGGTCTCACCGCTGACACCGGATCACGTCAACCCCGAACGGCCTTGGCCAGCTATAGCGGAGCTGGCCGCCGTCACCGCGGAGGCCGGCTACGAGCTGGTGCAGCGGCTTACCGTGCACCCCAAGTACGTGCGGGCGGGTGCGGCGTGGATCGACCCGCGGGTGCGCGGGCACGTGCTCGCGCTCGCCGACGCGGAGACCGGCCTGGCTCGTGAGGTCAATCCGGTGGGCAGAGCGTGGCAGGAGCCCGACGAGGTGGTCTCTTCCGGCCGGGTGGATTTGCATGTGGCCATCGACATCGAGGGCCGCGCCGGCGAGGCCCGCAGCGACCTGGACAGCGCGTTCGGAGATTGGGAGTCCATCCGTGCCCGGGTGCAGGAGTTGGCGATCCGCGCCCCCGAACGCATCGACACCGACGTGCTGGGCGCGCTGCGTTCGGCGGAGCGCGATCCCGCCGGCTGCAGCGACGCGGAGTACCTGGCGCTGGCCAGCGCCGAGGGGCCGGCACTGGATGCTGTTGCCGCGCTGGCGAATTCGATACGCCGCGAGGTGGTCGGTGAGGACGTGACTTACGTGGTG
The DNA here is from genome assembly GCF_018361265.1 of Mycobacterium sp. SM1. GTDB lineage: Bacteria > Actinomycetota > Actinomycetes > Mycobacteriales > Mycobacteriaceae > Mycobacterium. The sequence goes on along the minus strand of NZ_JAFLNH010000001.1, from coordinate 308,441 downwards.
AACCGTAACATCAACTTCACCAACATCTGTTACACCGGATGCCGGTTCTGCGCGTTCGCACAGCGCAAGGGTGACGTCGACGCGTACTCGCTGTCGGTCGCCGAGGTTGCCGAGCGCGCCTGGGAGGCCCACCTAGCGGGCGCCACCGAGGTGTGCATGCAGGGCGGCATCGACCCGGAGTTGCCCGTCACCGGCTACGCGGATCTGGTGCGCGCGGTGAAAGCGAGGGTGCCGTCGATGCACGTGCATGCGTTTTCCCCGATGGAGATCGCCAACGGGGCCACCAAAAGCGGGCTGAGCATTCGGGAGTGGTTGATCAGCCTGCGCGAGGCCGGGTTGGACACCATCCCCGGCACCGCGGCCGAGATTCTGGACGACGAGGTGCGCTGGGTGCTGACCAAGGGCAAGCTACCGACGTCGCTGTGGATCGAAATCGTCACCACCGCGCACGAAGTGGGCCTGCCGTCGAGCTCGACGATGATGTACGGGCACGTCGACAGCCCCCGGCACTGGGTTGCTCACCTCAACGTGTTGCGCGACATCCAGGACCGTACCGGCGGTTTCACCGAGTTCGTGCCGTTGCCGTTCGTGCATCAGAATTCGCCGCTGTATCTCGCCGGCGCGTCTCGGCCCGGCCCCAGCCATCGCGACAACCGGGCCGTGCACGCGCTCGCGCGGATCATGTTGCACGGGCGTATTCCGCACATCCAGACCAGTTGGGTCAAGCTCGGTGTGCACGGCACCCAGGTGATGCTCAACGGCGGCGCCGATGACCTGGGCGGCACGCTGATGGAGGAGACCATCTCGCGCATGGCCGGCTCGGAACACGGGTCGGCCAAGACGGTCCCGGAGCTGGTCGCCATCGCCGTGGGCATCGGCCGGCCCGCGCGACAGCGCACCACCACCTACGCGCCCGTGTCGGGCAGCATCGGTGGCAAAGCGCCGTTATCGCTGTCGACTCGGGAGCCGTGATGACCGTGGGAGCCTTTGCGCTGAGCAGTTCCGCCTTCGCCGACAACACCCCGATCCCGGTCGTGTACGCCTGCAAGGGCCGCACCGTGCCGCCGCCGCTTCGCTGGGAAAACGTCCCGCCCGGTACCCAGTCGCTGGCCCTGGTCGTCGACGATCCCGATGCGCCGGCCGGCACCGTGCACCACTACCGCTTCCAGCTGTATGCGCTGCAAAGGCCGTTGACGTTGGCGCCGAGCACACCCGCGCGGGAAGCGACCCAAAAGATCGCTAACAGCGCCGTGGCCGTCGCTTGCACGGTGGGTCTTTTCGGTGGCTGAGCGGTGCGGGCGGCCCGCCGCGGGGCACGTGCCCACGTCGTATCTGCGACGTTTAGTATCAGTAACCGCGCAGCCGCACTATCGCGAAGCGAAAGCTTTAGGGCACACTGGGGATGGGGCTTCGGCTACCGAGATCGGCTACCGGGATCGGCTAGCGTCAGCGACTTCCCGGGACGTCCTTCGCGAGCGGAAGCAGTGGTCAGCTAACAGCACTTGGAGGAGACTTTCGTGACGTACACGATCGCCGAGCCGTGCGTCGACATCAAGGACAAGGCGTGCATCGAGGAATGCCCGGTCGATTGCATCTATGAGGGCGTTCGGATGCTCTACATCCACCCCGACGAATGCGTGGACTGCGGCGCGTGCGAGCCGGTCTGTCCCGTCGAGGCGATCTTCTACGAAGACGACGTTCCCGAGCAGTGGAGTCACTACACGCAGATCAACGCGGACTTCTTCGCCGAACTCGGATCGCCGGGCGGCGCGGCGAAGGTCGGGATGACCGAGAACGACCCGCAGGTGGTCAGGGATCTACCGCCGCAGGGCGAAAGCGCCTGAACGGGCCCCGGAGCCGCCGGCGCGTGTCGGCGTCCTTGCCGGTGTTCCCCTGGGACACGCTGGCCGAAGCACGGGCCCTGGCCCAGGCCCATCCGGGCGGGATCGTCGACTTGTCCGTTGGCACGCCGGTCGACCCGGTTGCGCCGCTGATCCGTGACTCGCTGGCGGGGGCCGCCGCCGCGCCCGGCTACCCCGCGACCGCCGGCACCGCGCGGCTGCGCCAGTCGATGGTGGCCGCGCTGGCCCGCCGCTACGGCGTCACGGGGCTGACCGAGGCGGCGGTGCTGCCGGCGATCGGCACCAAGGAGCTCATCGCGTGGTTGCCGACGCTGCTGGGCCTGGGCGCCGGCGATCTGGTTGTGGTGCCCGAATTGGCCTATCCGACCTATGAAGTCGGCGCCCGGCTGGCCGGAACGCAGGTGCTGCGCGCAGACTCGCCGACCGCCCTGGGCGGCGCGCGCTCTCCGGCGCTGGTGTACCTGAACTCCCCGGCCAATCCGACCGGACGGGTGCTTGGTGTGGATCACCTGCGCGAGATCGTCGGGTGGGCGCGGCAGCGTGGCGTGCTGGTCGTTTCCGACGAGTGCTACCTGAGCCTGGGGTGGGACGCCCAGCCGGTGTCGGTGCTGCATCCCGCGGTGTGCGACGGGGATCACACCGGCGTGCTGGCGGTGCACTCACTCTCGAAAAGCTCATCGCTGGCCGGTTACCGAGCCGGTTTCGTCGCCGGCGACTCCACGGTGGTTGCCGAGCTGCTGGCGGTGCGCCGGCATGCCGGGATGATGGTGCCAACACCGGTGCAGGCGGCCATGGTCGCCGCGCTGGAGGACGACGCTCACGAACGCGCGCAGCGCGACCGCTACGCGCGCCGGCGAAATGCGCTGCTGGCGGCTATTCGGTCGGCCGGCTTTACCGTCGATCATTCCGAGGCGGGGTTATATCTGTGGGCCACCCGCGGCGAGTCATGCCGGGCGAGCGTGCACTGGCTGGCGCGGCGCGGCATCCTGGCGGCGCCCGGCGAGTTCTACGGCCGGGGCGGCAGCCGGCACGTGCGGCTGGCGCTGACCGCCACCGATGAGCGGATCGCGGCCGCCGTTGCCCGGCTGCAGCCGAACGGCTCGCCCGACAGCCGCGAGGGCCCCGCGGTCTCGCACCCCTCGCGGCGCTGGTGACCGGGAACCGTGGTATCCATCCGGCCGGTGGCACCCTATCCGGTGGCCATGCCGTCCGCACCGGTAGGTCAACGTGTCGTCACCAGGCAGAATCGGACGCTTTTCGTGGCCACTCTGATTGGGCCACGTTGATCGGGTAGGGGGCGTGGCGCGTGACATCATCGACCGACCGGCTGGGCATCCCGTTGTCGTTCGGGGACGTCGTCAAACGGCTCCTTTTGGGAAAGCCCCTCGTCAGCGAGGAACTCAAGTCCGAGAGATTGTCCAATCCCGTTGCCTTGGGGGTCCTTTCCCCCGATGCGATCTCCTCAAGCGCCTACGGCACCGAGGAGATCCTGATCGAACTGCTGCCGTTTGCCGGGATGGCGGCGTTCACACTGCTGCTGCCGATCACCGGCGTGATCTTGTTCATCCTGGTTCTGGTCGCCGCGTCCTATCGCCAGGTGGTCATGGCCTACACCCGAGCGGGGGGCTCCTACATCGTCGCCCGGGAGAACTTCGGGCCGCGGGTGGCCCAGATCGCGGCGGCGGCGCTGTTGATCGACTACGTGGTCACCGTAGCGGTGCAGACCGCGGCGGGCATGGTGGCGGTGGAGTCGGCCATCCGGCCATTGGGCCCTTACCACCTGGAGCTCACGGTGGCTGCCGTGGCCGTCATGTGCTATGCCAACCTGCGCGGATTACGGGAAGCGGGACGGCCGTTCGCGCTGCCGACCTACTTTTTTGTGATCATGCTCACGCTGACGATCGTGACCGGGATCATTCGCGAAATCTTCTGGGGCTTACCCACATACGACCCACAGCAGATGCCCGGTGCGGTACCCGTGCACCAGGGGAGCGGGCTGGTGATGGGCGCGACGATTCTGGTGCTGCTGCGCGCGTTCGCCAACGGCGGATCGTCGCTGACCGGGGTGGAGGCGATCTCCAACACCGTCGGCGTGTTTCGTAAGCCCGAGGGCCTCAACGCGCGTCGAGTTCTCACCACGATGGCCTGCATTCTCGGGTTCTTGGTGGCTGGCGTTTCCTACCTGGCCTACGCGACCCACACGCCGCCCTACAAGGCCGGATATCCATCGGTGCTGTCGGAGGTGACACGCGCGGTGTTCGGCCACGGCCTGATCGGACAAACGCTGTACGTGCTGGTCCAGGCATCGACCGCGGCGATCCTGCTCACCGGGGCCAACACCAGCTTCAACGGCTTCCCGATGTTGGCCAGCTTTGTCGCAGAGGACCGCTTCCTCCCGCGGCAATTAACCAAACGCGGCTATCGCCTTGTCTTTTCCAATGGCATCATCACGCTCACGGCATTATCGGTGACGCTGCTGGTGACGACCGGTGGCCTGGTCAACGCGCTGGTCCCGTTTTACGCGATCGGGGTGTTCACCGGATTTGCGATGGCCGGCTACGGCATGACCAAACACCATCTGACGCATCGGGAGCCCGGCTGGCGACACAAGCTGGTGATCAATCTGTCTGCGGCCATCCTGTCGACGATCGTGGTGGGCATCTTCGCGGTGGCGAAGTTCACCGAGGGAGCGTGGCTGGTCGTCGTGGTCTTTCCCGTGCTGGTGTTCGCGTTGATCCGCCTCAACCTGGAGTACCGCGCCGAGGCCGCGATTCTCGAGAGGTTCCGCACCGATCGCCCGGACTTGGTCAAGTATGCCCGTCACCGGGTTTTCGTCCTGGTGAGCTCGCTCGACCTCGCGGTGCTCGAGGCGCTGCGCTACGGAAAGGGACTGCGCGCCGACGAGTTAACCGCCGTGCACTTCATGCTCGACGCGGCCCATGCCGCGCGGTTGCGGGAACGCTGGGAGCATTTCGACCTCGACACCCGGCTGCGGATCGTGAACTGCCCCGATCGGCAGCTCATCCGTGCCACCCAAGAGCTCGTGCTGACCGCGCGCGACCAATACCCCGACACCAACGTGACCCTGTTGTTGCCTCGGCGCACCTACACCCCGCTGCTGGGCCGGCTGCTGCATGACCGGACCGCCGACAAGATCGCCCGGGCGATCAGCCGGATCTCCGACGCGGCAGCCACGATTGTGCCCTATGACGTGCGGTCGCGGATCACAGAAGCGTTCCCCGACCTCTTCGGCCAGCGCGTGGCACGAGAACTGGCAAAGCTCGAGCAGCGAATTCTTTTGGGACAACAACATGCCACGCAAACACACGAGCCCCCCGAGCACTCCCCGGCGGTCGTCGCGATCCGGGGCCTGATCCTCGGGCAGCGGGCCACCATCGAAGGGCGAGTGCGCCGAGTCGAGGACGTCACCACAGGTCAACGCGCCTTCCGGCGGGTAGTCGTCGACGACGACAGCGGAGATATCCGCGTCACGTTCCGCCCGGGACGCGGCGCCGATATCCGGCCCGGGCAGCGGTTGCGCATCACCGGGAAGGCGCACCAAAGTGGCAACGGTCCGCTGTCAATGGCCGACCCGGTGTACACCGTGATCGAACACGCAGGCGAAACGCCTCACCCGTGACGAATCCCACGGTGGCTTTCTAGGAATTTCTCTTCATTTCTCTGCTGCCATCGACCTCGTTGCCGGTCGGCGATTTCAGCGATGGTAACAGGACGAAACATGGTGGAAACGGCGGCGAAACACGGTGGTTCGAGGAGCTGCCAATACTCTATGCGACAGTTTTCGGCCAGCTCTCATCGGGTTAGGACGTGATGTGAGAACCTCGGCTCGCCGGTTGGGCACTCCGGTGTCTTTCTCCGACGTGGGCAAGCGAATTTTTCTGGGAAAGCCGCTGATCAGTGAGCGGTTGGAGATGGAGCGATTATCGAATCCGGTTGCTCTGGGCGCGCTTTCACCGGACGCGATCTCATCGACCGCCTACGGGCCCGAGCAGATCATGATCGAATTGCTGCCCGCCGCCGGCATGGCCGCGTTCACGTTGTTGCTTCCGATCACCGGCGTGATCTTGCTGATTCTGGCGTTGGTGGCGGCGTCGTACCGGCAGGTCGTCATGGCCTACACGCGGGCCGGCGGTTCGTATGTGGTAGCGAGGGAGAATTTCGGACCCCGGGTTGCGCAGATCGCTGCCGCCGCATTGTTGATCGACTACGTGGTTACGGTCGCGATCCAGTGCGCCGCGGGCACGGTGGCGGTTGCCTCGGCGATTCCCCCGCTGGGCCCCTACAGCCTGGAAATCACCGTTGGGGCGGTGCTGCTTTTTTGTTATGCCAACCTACGCGGATTGCGGGAGGCGGGCCGGACATTTGCGGTGCCGACGTATTGGTTCGTTGCGATGCTGACCGTGATGACCGTCATCGGGGTTATACGTGAGGCCTTCGGGGACTTGCCGAAATACGATCCGACGCATCTTGCCGGAGCGGTGTCGGTCCATCAAGGTAACGGGTTGGTGATGGGTGCCACCATCTTGGTGATACTGCGGGCGTTCGCAAACGGCGGCTCGTCGCTGACGGGAGTCGAGGCAATCTCCAACACTGTCAACGTCTTTCGCGACCCACAAGGCCCCAACGCTCGACGCGTGCTCACGGTAATGGCCTGGATTCTGGGCCTTTTGCTCGCGGGCGTAGCATGGCTGGCTTATGCCACCCGGGCTACTCCGTATGTGGCCGGGTACCCGTCGATGCTCTCGGAGGTGGGTCGCGCGGTCTTCGGCGGTGGGGTGATCGGGAACATTCTGTACCTTTCCCTGCAAGCGTCGAGTGCGGCGATCTTGTACAACGGGGCGAATACCAGCTTCAACGGCTTTCCCGCGCTGGCAAATTTCGTCGCCGAGGACCGTTTTCTGCCCCGCCCGCTGATGAAACGCGGTCATCGCCTGGTGTTCTCCACGGCGATCATCACGCTGACTGTGCTGGCGGTGGCATTGCTGCTGGTAACGCACGGCTCGGTCAACGCGCTGGTACCGCTTTTCGCCATGGGCGTGTTCAGCGCATTCGCGATGGCCGGCTACGGCATGACCAAACACCATCTCACGCACCGGCAGCCCGGGTGGCGCCACAAGCTCGTGATCAACCTGTCCGCGGGGATAATGTCGACGCTCGTGGTGGGGATCTTCGCGGTGGCCAAGTTCACCGAGGGGGCCTGGCTAGTAGTCGTTGCCTTCCCCGTGCTGGTGTTCATATTGATGCGGTTGAACCGGCAGTATCGCGCGGAGGCAGCCGTTTTGCAGATGTCGCGTGACGGACGCCACGAGCCGGCCGAGTATGCGCGGCATCGGATGTTCGTGTTCGTCGATTCGGTCGACCTCGCCGAGCGAGAGGCGCTGCGCTATGCCAAGGAATTGCAGCCGGACGAATTGGTCGCGGTGCACTTCGTGGTGGACGCGGCTCATGGCGCGCGGTTGCAGCGGCGCTGGGAGCGTTTTGATCCCGATATCCCGCTGCGGATGCTCGACTGCCCGGATCGTCACCTCAGCCGGGCCGCACAAGAACTGGTCCTGCGAGAGCGAAACGAGCATCCAAACACCAAGGTGACGGTGGTGTTGCCGCGCCGCAGCTACGCACCGCTGATAGGCCGGCTGCTTCATGATCGCACCGCGGACAAGATGGGCCGGGCGGTGAGCCGAGTCCCGGGTGCGACGGCGCTCATCGTGCCCTACGACATCGACTCCCGGATCGCGCAGGCCATCCCCGGCCGCCTCGGGCGATGGAGCGCACGGGCGGTCGGTGCCGCGCACCGGTGGGTGTCGCGGGGTGAGGACTATCAGCATCTCCACTTGCCTGCGGCGGTTACCGCGGTGGGAGGCCTCATCGCCGGGCGGTGGGCGACCATTGAGGGCCGGGTCAGCCGGGTCGAAGAGATCAGCAAGGGCCGGCGAATGTTTCGGCGGGTCGTGGTGGCCGATGACAGCGGCGACGTCGAGGTTATGTTCCCTGCCGGGCAGGGTGCGGACATCCGCCCGGGTCAACTGCTGCAGGTTAGCGGGAAAGCACGCCGAAACGGCGGCCGGGCGCTATCGATGGTCCACCCCGCATACCACGTCGTCGAATACCGAGAAAGTGAGGTGTTGTGACAACATCGGCTACGGCAACTGCGGCCGTCACAGCATCGGGCGAGCGGATAACCGTTCGGCCGTCGATCGCCGACGTGTGCAAACGCCTCCTTTTGGGAAAGCCGCTGACCAGTGAGCACCTGGACTCGGAGAGCTTGTCGAATCCCGTTGCGCTTGGCGCGCTTTCCCCAGACGCGATCTCCTCGACCGCGTACGGTCCCGAGCAGATTATGATCTCGCTGTTGCCGAGTGCCGGGCTAGCCGCGTTCGTGCTGGTGCTTCCGATCACCGGTGTCATCTTGCTGGTTTTGGCGCTGGTGGCAACGTCGTACCGGCACGTTGTCATGGCCTACACCCGTGCCGGTGGCTCTTATGTGGTGGCGCGGGAGAACTTCGGTCCCCGGGTGGCGCAGATCGCCGCCGCGGCGCTGCTGATCGACTATGTGGTCACGGTGGCGGTCCAGCCTGCCGCGGGCACGGTGGCCGTGGTGTCGGCGATACCGCAGCTGCGTCCCTACCACGTGGAAATCACTGTGGCTGCGGTGCTGCTGATTTGTTACGCCAATTTGCGCGGAATGCGGCAGTCGGGGCGGATATTCGCGATGTCTACCTACTCCTTTGTCATCATGCTGACTCTGATGATCGCCATCGGTGTGTTTCGTGAAATCATCTGGGGTTTACCGAAATACGATCCGGCGCACATTGTCGGCTCGGTGCCGGTCCATCAGGGCAACGGGCTGGTGATGGGCGCGACGATTCTGGTTTTGCTGCGCGCTTTCGCTAACGGCGGCACGTCGCTGACCGGAGTCGAGGTGATTTCCAACGCTGTCGATGTCTTTCGTAAACCGCAGGGCCGCAATGCCCGCCGGGTGCTGACCGCAATGGCGTGTATCCTTGGGTTGTCGTTGGTTGGCGTGGTCTATCTGGTGCACGCCACCCGCGCCACACCGTACGCGGCGGGCTATCCGTCGATGCTGTCCGAAGTCGGCCGCGCGGTTTTCGGCAGCGGAGTGATTGGCAACAGCTTGTACTTGCTGTTGCAGGCGGCGAGCGCAGCGATCCTGTTCACCGGCGCTAATTCGAGTTTCAACGGTTTTCCGGCGCTGACCAGCTTTGTCGCCGAGGACCGTTTTCTGCCGCGGCCGCTGACCAAGCGCGGCCATCGGTTGGTGTTCTCCAACGGCATTCTCTGGCTTACCGTGCTGTCGGTGGTGTTGTTGCTGGCGACCGGTGGCTCGGTGCACAGGCTGGTGCCGTTTTATGCGATGGGTGTGTTCACCGGCTTTGCGATGGCCGGCTACGGTATGGCCAAATACCATCTGACGCACCGACAGTCCGGCTGGCGAAGCAAGATGGTGATGAACCTGTCCGCCGGCATCATGTCGACGATTGTGGTGGGAATCTTCGCGGTGACGAAGTTCACTCAGGGGGCGTGGCTGGTAGTTGTCGTTTTCCCGCTGCTGGTGTTCGCGTTGATGCGGCTCAACCGGCAATACCGCGCCGAGGCCGCCGTTTTGGAGATGTCGCGCACCGAACACGAGCGCCCCGAGTTGTTCAACTATGCGCGACATCAGGTGTTTCTCTTTGTGGATTCGATTGACCTCGCGGAGATAGCGGCACTGCGCTACGGAAAGGAATTGCGCGCCGACGAGCTGACCGCGGTGCACTTCGTGGTCGATGCGGCTCATGCCGCGCAGTTGCGCGAGAGTTGGGAGCACTTCGATGGCGACACTCCACTGTGGGTGGTCGACTGCCCGGATCGTCATCTCGGCCGGGCCGCCCAAGAGCTGGTTTTGCGGGCACTGCACGAACATCCAGCCACCAAGGTGACGGTGCTGTTGCCGCGCCGGGAATATGCGCCGCTGGTGGGCCGGCTGCTTCACGACGCGACCGCGGAAAAGATGGCGCGGGCCGTCAGCCGCATCCCGGGTGCGACCGCGATAATCGTGCCCTACGACATCGGGTCCCGGATCGCCCGGGCGATCCCCGACGGCGGCAGGCGACAACTCGAGCACGAGGTCAGCACGGCTTAGTACTGCAGCCGTTTTCCGGCCGAAAAAAGCCGTCAGCACGCGACCGTCTCGGCGGCTCGCGGGAGCCCGAGTGATGCCCGGCCACGTAGGGTGTAATCCGTGCTTAGCCATGTGCGAATCCACCCCGAGGTCGCCGAGGCGCTGGCCGCGGGCAGGCCCGTCGTCGCGCTGGAGAGCACGATCATCAGCCACGGCCTGCCGCGTCCCGACAACCTGCGCATCGCGCGTGAGATCGAGCAGGCCGTGCGCTCCGGCGGGGCGGTTCCGGCCACCATTGGGATCGTCGGCGGCGAGCCCCACATCGGCCTGGACGATCCGTTGCTGCGGCGCATCGCGGACAGCGAGGCGGTGGTCAAGGTCAGCGTCCGCGACGCCGCGGCGTTAGCGGCCCGAGGCGGGGACGGTGCGACGACGGTCGCCTCGACCGCGCACTTCGCGGCCGCGGCCGGCATCATGGTTGTGGCCACCGGCGGGCTGGGTGGTGTGCACCGGGGGGCACGTGACAGCTGGGACGAGTCCGCAGATCTCATGACCCTGTCGCGTACCGGGGTGCTGGTGGTGTGCGCGGGCGTCAAGTCCATCCTGGACGTCGCGGCCACCCTGGAGCGGCTGGAGACCCTCAATATCGGGGTGATCGGCTACCGCACCGACCGGTTTCCCGGCTTCTATCTCGCCGACTCCGGCTACCCGATCGGCTGGCGGGTGGAGACCCCGGCGCAGGCCGCCGACGTGCTGCGCGCCCGCCGTCGCTTGGGCACCGATGGCTACGGGCTGGTGCTGGCCAACCCGATCGCGGCCGACGACGAGATGGACCGCGAGCTGCACGACCGAGTGCTCGCCGCCGGGCTGGCCGCCGCCGAGGCGAGCGGCGTGCGCGGCAAGGACGTGACGCCGTTCCTGCTGGACTTCTTCCACCGCGAAACGCACGGCGCGTCGGTGGCCGCCAACGTCGCGCTGGTGTTGTCCAACGCGCGGCTGGCGGCGGAGGTCGCCGCGGCGTACGCCGCCGGATGATCCAGACCCTCCGGACATGCCGCTCCCTAAAAGGGTGGCGGGTGGTTGCGCTCGGCGATGTGGGCGGCGTTGAGTGCCCGCTCGGCGTCGATGCGGCGGGCGCGGTCGTGTTCGCGGGTGCGGCGACGCTTGGGCATCATGATCCCGCGGTCACGCGGCGGTTGATAGACCGTTGGGGTCGCAGGCAATTCGCCGGTGGGCAGGCACAGGGCGGGAAACAGCAGGAGACTTGCCGGGCGAGTGGTGTAGGTGTGCCCGCTTGGCGATGTCCAGATGACGGTGCCATCGGGCAGCTGCTGATCGGACCATCCGTTCACCCCGGTCCAGAACGTTTTGAGCAAATGATGCTTTTTGCAAAGGCATTTCAAGTTCGACGGATGGGTCGGGCCGAGCGGCCATGGGATGGTGTGGTCGACGTCGCAGAACTCGGCGGGCCGATCGCAGTTGGGAAATCGGCAGGTCATATCCCGGCACCGAGTAAACCGCTCCAGCGCGGCCGAGGGGCGATAACCCGCCTCGGGCGCCACCGCCTCACCGGGATGGCACACCGGCCGGAGCTTGGCACCGCTTCGGATCAACTCGGCCAGCAAGGAGTTGGGTATCACCCCACCGGTAGTGAGCACGGCAGCCGGTGTGGACCCGCCGACCGGCGGATCGGGTTCGGGGTCGGGAGCCAGCGCCTCAGCCAGCGGGGTGTCGCGGGTGATGGGTCGCGGCGTGGGCGGCTCACCCGAGATGTGCGGATCAGGGCGGGTGTCAAGCGCCGAGGCCTCGGCGACGACATGGATGACCACCCCCGCCGCCCGCTCATGACCGCCGGCGCCGACCGGGCAGTCGGCGTTGCCGCAGCAACAGGCCAGCCGCTCGGCCCCGCCCGCCAGCGCCCCCAGCGCATCGGCACGACGCTGAGCGGTGGTGCGCGGATCGTCCTCACACACGTCATGGGCCATCTGGGTGAGCCGGCGATCCAACACCGCCGCGTCGGTGGCAAACAGTCGGCCCCACAGCGCCGCGGTGCCCGCCTGCTGGTTTGCGCAGTCGATCACCACATCGCGACTGCGCGCGTTTGCCCGGGTGCGCCGCAACGCCCCCGGGTCATATCGATCCACCAACGCCTCGATGGCCTGGCTGGTCTTGTTCGCAGATAGCGGCCCGAAGCGTGCCGCGTCCTCGGCCAGAGCCTTATCGACTAGCCGCAGAATTTCAGGGTCTTTGATCAATTCGGTGTGCCATACGATCGTCGCCACCAACCGGGCCCCGATCGTGCCCTCGGCGAACAACGCGCCCACGAGGGGCAGCCGGTCGCGCAGGGCCACACCCAGATACATCTGCCCCAACGCCATGCCGTGGCTAATACCCTGGGCGGCAGCCACTTCAGCGGCCATGGCATCCCAGTTATCGCATGACCATCGTCCCCGCTCCGGGGAACCGCCTTGGACTCGGCGAGCGACTAATTCGGCGATGGCCGCCAGCCGGCGCGCCGAGGCGGCGGCCTCCACGCGCGCCCACCCGCCGATCGCCGCCACCAGCGTCGCGTCATCGGCGTGCGCCAGTGCCGCACCGGCCGGCACCGAGCCATCGAACATACAGGCGACTGTAGTGGCCGTCACCGACACGCGGCGCCGCCCGCAACCACTCCGTGTGGATAACCACCTAACTGTGGACAACCCCGCGGGCAAGCCGCAGGGCCGGCACGCCGCAAGCCCCGCGGGCAGGCGGCAGGGCAGGCCGCGGTCGTTCGGCGGTCGGCGCCGAGCACGTCGGGATTCGAGGTTCACCGCTCGGTCGCTCGCAGACCGAGCGAAAGCAGCAGCCGCGCATCGGGATCGGCCAGCGACGTGGACAGCAATTTCTCGATTCGGCGCACCCGGTAGCGCACGGTGTTGGGGTGCACGTGCAGCCATCTCGCGGCGGCGGCGACATCGCCGAAGCTGTCCAGGTAAGCCCGCAGTGTCTCGGCGAGAGCGGGCTCCCGCGCACGCAGGTCGCGCACCCGTGGATCGACCAGCCGCTCGTCGGCGCCCACCATCGTGACGATCTCGTCGAGCAGCACGGTGGTGCGCGCCTCGGCGGGTGATGTCACCTGACCGATTGACATCGGGTGGCGCTCGGCGCTGTCGAGCACCCGGTCAACCTCTTGGCGCGCCGCGGCGGCCCCGGCCAGGCCGGTGAGCGGCGCGGCGATGACCGCCCGCAGCTCAAGACCCAGCTCGGTGCGCAGCGCGGCGATCGTGCCGCGGATCCACGAGGTAACCGACCGGGCGTTCGCAGTCTGCGGCAGCAGCACATATACTCGCGAGCCTTGCGAGGTGACCTGAGCGTCACCACGAAAAGCGCTGGCGCTCAACGCTAAGACGTCGGCCAACCGGACCCGGTGATCGGTGGCTTGGAAGCCGATCACGGCGGCTTGTCCATCGGGGGGAATGCCGAGTTCGCGGGCGATGAGCGCGACGGTGTCGCCGGGAGATCCGCCTTCGACCGGGTCTACCTCCCGCAGCCCCAACAGTTGCTGCACCCGCAGCGCATCTACCGAGGGCCGGGTGGCCAGCCGCGACATGATGCGGGCCGCCAGCACCGCGGCGCCACGCAGCATGTCATCGGCGTCCTCGGCCAGTGGTCGCGAACCCTGCTGGACCCAGATGGTGCCCGCGAACACCGGCGCGCGGCGCGCGTCGACCGGTGGCTGGTGAATTCCGATCGCCAGCCGCGGCCGCAGCCCCAACTCGGGTCGCTCCGCGACATGCACCACCCGGTCACCGGTTCGCAGCGCATCGAAGATGCCCCATTGGGCAATCCATTCCAGATGCTCGGGCGGGCCGGCACGACCCAGGATGGACAGCCGGCGCAACTCGTCGGCCTCGTCGTTGGATGCCGAATAAGCGAGTACATGCGACTGCTCGTCCTCGATGCTGACCATCCCGTGGATGCGGTCGGCCAACGACTGGGCCAGACCGAACAGGTCGATGCCCGAGTCCGTCAGCGGGTCGGCGCGGCGATATTCGAGCACGTGGTTGACCAGCCGGTACAACCGCTCCCACCGGGCCCGCGGCTCCACGGCCACCACGGCGGTCCCGGCCATCGCCGCACCGGCCACCAGCTCATCGGAGGGCCGTTTGACAAAGATGGCCACCGGGGGCCGCCCACCCGGTTTGCCAATCCATCCCAGCGCCTCATCGTCGGTGACGCCGAGCAGAAAGAAAACGTCGGCCGAGTCCGCGCCGGTCGCCAGGCCCAGCCGCAGATCGTCGGAATCCACCAGTGCCGCCGACGCCACCGGCAGATCCAGGCCGCGGGGCGCGGCCACCAGGCTCACCATGGTCGCATCCAACGCGAGCAGCAGCTGGCCCAACCCGACCCCGGGGCCCGTATATTGTCCGATCATACGACAATAGCCTATCTTCCTTGTCTGATTGGCTAATCGCATCAAGCCCGGCCCGCGCGATCCTGAGAGCATGGACGCGATTACCCAGCTACCCCCGCCGCGCAACGAGCCGGCACGTGATTACGCGCCGCATTCCCCCGAACGCGCCCGGGTGCGCGCCGCGCTGGCCGCGCTGGCCGGCGAGCCGATCGATTTGCCCCATGTCATCGCGGGCGAGCACCGGATGGGCAACGGGGAGCGCATCGATGTCGTGCAACCGCATCGGCATGCCGCGACACTGGGCATGCTGACCAACGCCACCCACGCGGACGCCGCGGCCGCGATCGACGCCGCCATGGCCGCCAGACAACATTGGGCGGCAACACCGTTCGACGAGCGCGCCGCGGTCTTATTGCGCGCCGCCGATCTGCTGACCGGGCCGTGGCGGGAAAAGATGGTCGCCGCGACCATGCTCGGCCAGTCCAAGTCGGTCTACCAGGCCGAGATCGACGCGGCGTGCGAGCTCGCCGACTTCTGGCGGTTCAACGTGGCGTTCGCCCGCCAGATTCTCGCGCAACAGCCGATCAGCCCCCCGGGGCAGTGGAATCGCATCGACTACCGCCCGTTGGACGGCTTCGTCTACGCGATCACGCCGTTCAATTTCTCGGCGATCGCCGGCAACCTGCCGACCGCGCCGGCGCTGATGGGCAACACCGTCGTGTGGAAACCGTCGATCACCCAGACATTCGCGGCGTATCTGACGATGCAGTTGCTCGAGGCCGCCGGGCTGCCACCGGGCGTGATCAATATGGTCACGGGCGACGGGTATGCGGTTTCCGATGTGGCCCTGGCTGACTCGCGGCTGGCGGGTATCCACTTCACCGGGTCGGCCGCCACCTTCCAGCACCTGTGGCGACAGGTCGGCGCCAATGTCGGTCGCTACCTCAGCTATCCGCGGGTGGTCGGTGAGACCGGGGGCAAAGACTTCGTGGTGGCCCACGCCTCAGCGCGGCCCGACGTGCTACGCACGGCGTTGCTCCGGGGCGCGTTCGAGTACCAGGGGCAGAAGTGCTCGGCGGCGTCTCGAGCGTTCATCGCGCAGTCGGTGTGGCAGCGGATGGGCGACGAATTCCTGGATGCCGTCGCGGCACTGCGGTACGGCGATGTCACCGACCTGTCCAACTTCGGCGGCGCGCTGATCGACGAACGTGCCTTCGCCAAAAACGTCAACGCTATCGAGCGAGCCAAGGGCACTGCCGGCATCACCATCGCGGTCGGCGGCGAATATGACGACAGCGTGGGCTATTTCGTTCGGCCCACCGTGCTGCTGGGTGACGACCCCGCCGACGAGGCATTCTCGACGGAGTACTTCGGGCCGATCCTGTCGGTGCATATCTACCCCGACGAGCACTACGAGCGGATCCTCGACGTCATCGACACCGGCTCGCGCTACGCGCTGACCGGCGCCGTTATCGCCGAGGACCGCGACGCGGTTGCCGCCGCGCAAGAGCGGTTGCGGTTCGCGGCCGGCAACTTCTATGTCAACGACAAGCCGACCGGTTCCGTGGTGGGGCAGCAGCCGTTCGGTGGCTCACGCGGGTCGGGAACCAACGACAAGGCCGGGTCGATGCTGAATCTGCTGCGCTGGACGTCGGCGCGTTCGATCAAGGAGCTCTTCGTCCCGCCGACAGACCACACCTATCCGCACCTGGCCGCCGAGTGATGTCCGGGTTGTTCGCCAGCACGGCACGGCCGGCGATCCTGGCCGCCAGCCGTTCCACCGGGTTGCGCCGTGCCGCCGAACGTATGCCGGTGACCCGCAAGGTGGTGCGCCGGTTCGTGCCGGCGGAGACCCTCGACGCCGTGCTGGCAACCGTCACGGCCCTGCGGGAGTCGGACCGCTACGTCAGCATCGACTACCTGGGAGAAGAGACCACCGACCGCGGCGGCGCAACCGCGGCCGTGCACGTCTATCTGGATGTGATCGATGCGCTGGGCCGGTGTGCAGCGGCCGGCAGCAACGGCGTTCGGCCCCTGGAGGTGTCGCTGAAGCTCTCCGCGCTGGGGCAGGCGCTGGGCCACGACGGCGAGAAGATCGCCCGAGAGAACGTGTCTGCGATTTGCGCCGCGGCGCAGCGCGCTGGCGTGTGGGTGACCGTGGACGCTGAAAGCTCCGCGACCACGGACTCCACGCTGGCGATCGTGCGCGAGCTGCGGGCCGACTTCCCGTGGCTGGGCGTGGTGTTGCAGGCATACCTGCGGCGGACACTGGCCGATTGCGAGGAATTCGCTGCCGCCGGTGCGCGGACCCGGCTGGTCAAGGGTGCTTACGACGAGCCGGCGCCGGTAGCCTATCGTGGGCGCGCCGCCGTCACCGACGCCTATCTGCGGTGCCTTCGGGTGCTGATGGCCGGCTCGGGCTACCCGATGGTGGCGTCGCATGACCCGGCCGTGATCAACGCCGTGCCCGCACTTGCTGCCGAATCCGGGCGTGGTGCTGACGATTTCGAGTACCAGATGCTCTATGGCATCCGCGATGCCGAGCAGCGGCGGCTGGTCGGCGCCGGGAGTCGCGTGCGGGTGTACGTGCCGTTCGGCACCCAGTGGTACGGGTATTTCGTGCGGCGGCTGGCCGAGCGCCCGGCGAACGTGGGGTTCTTCTTGCGGGCGCTGACGCAACGTGGGCGCTGAGGCCGGTGCGGTGGCTCCTCTCGCGGCCGCGGTGAGCGCCCCACGCGCAGCGGCGGCCGCAATGGCCGCGGCCCCGGCAACACCCCGGAAGGCGGGCGGTAACCTCGCTGGCATGCTGCTGACCTCCCTGGATCCCTCGGCGGCGACCGCCGGACGTGATCTCCCCGACGCTGTTCGCATCGGCGGCGTCACGCTCAGCCGCAGCGACCTGGTCGGGGCCGCGATGGCGGTGGCCGAGCGGGTCGGTGGCGCACAGCGGGTTGCCGTGCTGGCCACACCGACGGTGTCGACCGTGCTGGCGATCACCGGCTGCGTGCTGGCCGGTGTCGTTGCGGTCCCGGTGCCCGACGAAGTCGGCGTGGCCGAGCGCCGGCACATCCTTGCCGACTCCGGGGCGCAGGCCTGGCTGGGGGAGCGTCCGGCGGAAGGAGAGGGTCTGCCCCATATCCCGGTGCGGTTGCAGGCCCGAGCCGGGCACAGTTATCCGGAGCCGTCCGCGGATGCCATCGCGCTGGTGATCTACACCTCGGGGACTACCGGTCCGCCGAAAGGGGTGCAGCTGAGCCGGCGGGCGATCGCCGCGGACCTGGACGCGCTGGCGCAGGCCTGGCAGTGGACCGCCGAGGACACGTTGGTACACGGACTTCCGCTGTTCCACGTGCACGGCTTGGTGCTGGGGCTGCTCGGATCGCTTCGTATCGGAAACCGCTTCGTGCACACCGGGAAACCCACACCGGCTGAATATGCTCGGGCCGCTTCTGCCTGCGGCACGCTGTATTTCGGCGTTCCGACGGTGTGGTCGCGCGTGGTGGCCGACCCGGCGGCGGCCAATGTGCTGCGTTCGGCACGGTTGCTGGTGTCTGGCAGCGCGCCGCTGCCGGTTCCGGTGTTCGAGCAACTAGCGCGGCTGACCGGTCATGCTCCTGTCGAACGCTACGGCACCACCGAATCGCTGATCACGCTGTCCACTCGCGCCGACGGCGAGCGCCGCCCGGGCTGGGTCGGTTTGCCGCTGGACGGTGTGCAGACCCGGTTGCTCGACGACACCGGAACCGAAGTTCCGCATGACGCAAAGACCGTTGGGCGGCTGCAGGTTCGGGGTCCCACGTTGTTCGACGGGTACCTGGGCCGCCCGGATGCCACCGCGGATGCGTTCGACGCCGGCGGCTGGTACCGCACCGGTGATGTCGCGGTCGTCGATAGTGGTGGGATGCACCGCATCGTGGGACGCGAGTCGGTCGATCTGATCAAGTCGGGGGGATATCGCGTCGGCGCCGGGGAAATCGAGACGGCGCTGCTCGGGCACCCGGGGGTCGCGGAGGTGGCGGTCGTCGGACTGCCCGACGAGGATCTAGGTCAGCGCATCGTCGCGTTCGTCGTCGGGGACGCCCAGCCGAGTGACTTGATCTCATTTGTCGCTCAACAACTTTCATTGCACAAGCGGCCACGCGAGGTGCGGATTGTCGATGCGTTGCCTCGCAACCCGATGGGTAAGGTGCTCAAGAAGGAGCTGATGGCATAGGGCAGCGGGCCGGGGTCTGTTCCCGGCGCCGCGGCCCCGTCGCGGATGTCAGCCCCCGGCGGCGCGGCGGGCTCAGCTGCTAATTGGCGTGCAGATCGGGGTTCAAGTCGATGCCCCGACCGTCGCGCGACACCACCTCCACGGCACCGCTCAGCGAATTGCGGCGAAACAGCAGATTGCTGCAGCCGGACAGTTCCTGGGCCTTGACTGACGTGCCGTCGGGCAGGCTGACCTTGGTGCCCGCGGTCACATACAGGCCGGCCTCGATGACGCAGTCATCGCCCAGAGAGATGCCCAGCCCGGAATTGGCCCCCAGCAGGCAGCGTTTGCCGATCGAAATGACATGCTTGCCCCCGCCGGACAGCGTACCCATGATGGAGGCTCCGCCGCCGATGTCGGAGCCGTCGCCGACCACCACGCCCGCCGAGATGCGACCCTCCACCATGGAAGCGCCCAGCGTGCCGGCGTTGTAGTTGACGAATCCCTCGTGCATCACCGTGGTACCCGGTGCCAGGTGAGCGCCGAGCCGCACCCGATCAGCGTCGGCGATGCGGACCCCGCCCGGGATCACGTAGTCAACCATCCGGGGAAACTTGTCGATGCCGTAGACGACCACCGGGCCGCGGCGGCGCAGCCGCGCCCGCACCGCCTCGAAACCGTCCACCGCGCAGGGCCCGTGATTAGTCCACACCACGTTGGCCAGCACCCCAAAAAGCCCGCCGGCGTTCAGCCCGTGCGGCGCGACCAGCCGGTGCGACAACAGATGCAGCCGCAGGTAGGCATCGTAGGCGTCGGCGGCGACATCATCCAGCGAGGCGATCATGGTGCGAACGACGACTGTTTCGGTGCCGCGGTCCTCGTCGCGGCCGACCAGACCGGCCAGGCCCTCGGGGGCCTCGCTCAGCGGTATCCGCGTGGTGCCGCTGTGATCCGACTCGATCAATTCCGGTGCGGGAAACCAGGTGTCGAGAACCGACCCGTCGGCGGCCAGCGTCGCCAACCCGATGCCCGAAGCTCCTGTCACGCTGGTCACATTACTTTCCCCTGGCCGAGCAGACGCAAAGCCCCGACACGCCGGTGAAAAAGGGGGCTTTTGTGTTTGCCCGGCACCGGGGAAGCACCCGCTAGGCTGGGGCCGTGTTGGACCTGCGCGGGGATCCGGTCGAGCTAACCGCGGCGCTGGTCGACATCCCCAGCGAGTCGCGACAGGAAGCGCGCA
This sequence comes from Mycobacterium sp. SM1, assembly GCF_018361265.1. Classification (GTDB taxonomy): domain Bacteria; phylum Actinomycetota; class Actinomycetes; order Mycobacteriales; family Mycobacteriaceae; genus Mycobacterium. The sequence goes on along the minus strand of NZ_JAFLNH010000001.1, from coordinate 288,611 downwards.
TCGCCGATGAGGTGGAGGCGGCGCTGCGTGCGCAAACGTCGGGCTTCGAGATCATCCGCAACGGCAACGCGGTGCTGGCGCGCACCCGCCGCCACCGGCCGTCGCGGGTGCTGCTGGCCGGGCATCTCGACACGATCCCGGTGGCCGGAAACCTGCCCAGCCGCCGCTCGGCGGGTGAAGACGGCGAGCTCCTGCACGGCTGCGGGGCCGTGGACATGAAATCCGGTTGCGCGGTCTTTCTTCACCTCGCCGCCACGATCGCCGAGCCCGTACACGACCTGACACTGGTGTTCTACGACTGCGAGGAAATCGACGCAGCGGCAAACGGATTGGGCCGCATCCAACGCGAGTTGCCGGAGTGGCTGCGCGCCGACGTGGCCATTCTGGGCGAGCCGACCGGTGGCTATGTCGAGGCCGGCTGTCAGGGCACGCTGCGGGCCGTCATCCACACGACGGGAACCCGCGCTCATTCCGCGCGCTCCTGGCTGGGGGACAACGCCATCCACAAGCTCGGTGCGGTGCTGGACCGGTTGGCGGGATATCAGGCCCGAACGGTCGAAATTGATGGCTGCGCCTACCGGGAGGGATTGTCGGCGGTGCGTATCGAGGGCGGCGTTGCCGGCAACGTGATACCCGACGCGGCGTCGGTGACCGTCAACTACCGCTTCGCCCCCGACCGCTCGGTGGCCGCGGCGCTGCACCATGTGCGCGAGGTGTTCGACGGGCTCGACGTGCAAATCGAGCAGACCGACGCCGCCCCCGGCGCGCTACCCGGCTTATCCGAGCCCGCCGCCAGGGCCCTGGTCGCGGCCGCCGCCGGGCGGGTCCGCGCGAAATACGGCTGGACCGACGTGTCGCGATTCGCCGCTCTGGGTATCCCGGCGGTCAACTACGGGCCCGGTGACCCCAACCTGGCGCACCGGCGCGACGAACGGGTAGCGGTTACGCAGATCACCACCGCCGCAGAGATGCTCCGACGCTACCTGAGGGGCCCCGCTGCCTGACAGCGCTACCCGACCGGTCGGGTGCGGCGCGCCTGCGCGGCGGCGTCAGCGGCTGCCGGGCGCATCCCGGCGCCTGCCAAGCCATCGGCCACCTCCGCCAGCGCGCGAGCATCCCCGGCTGCCAGTGCGCGGGCATGGGCGACGGTGAGCCGGCCGAGCACGCAGTCCACCTCAAAAGACAGCCGTTCGGCCCGATACACCGCGCGGGTGTCACCGAGCCGGGCCGCATCCTGTAGCGCGCGCAGCGCGATCGCCGTTTGCCCGGTGCGTTCGGCGGCCTGCACGGCTTTACGGGCAGCATCGATCGCGCCCGTCGTGTCGCCGCGCGCCGCTTTCGACCACGCCCCGGCCAGGGCCAGCTCGGGAGCGAACAGGGCCGATTTCAGGCCATGCCGGGATTCGGCACGGTGGAAAACCTTTGCTGCCTCAAATTGCTCACCCTGTTGTCCGAGCGCCTGCGCGAGCAGCATCAACGACAGTGGGCCCCACGAGTAGCCCGTCGGGGTCAACGCCTCGGCGGCCCGCCCCAGCAGCGCAACGGCGGCCTCGAAGTCGCCCTCGGCGATCGCCACATAGCCCACCAGCACCTCGCCGATCGCCCGGCCCGGCTGCTGCAGCTCAGCGAAATCGGTGTATCGCTGCGCCACCGCGCGCGCCTCGTTGAGGCGTCCCGCCATCACCAGCGCGGTAACCCGGCCGAAACCGCTGGTGAACCGCAACAACCCCGGGTGCGCAACCGTCAGCGCTTTGGCGGCGAGCGCCTCGACGTCACCGAGCCGGCCGGTGCGGGCCGAGCACAGCGCCGCCGTCGAGGCCGCCCACCCGATGGCCGTCTCGTCGGCGTGCGGCGTGGCCAGCACCTCGCGGGCCAAGTGAAGCGCGCGCAGCGGAGAGCCCGCGTTCATGGCGAAGGTCGCCGCCAGCGCGTCAAGCGTGACGCGCGCCGCCGGAGCCGAGATGCGGTTGCGGGTGGTCTGCAGGAATGCGGTGGCGCGCTCCGGCTCACCGAGCATCCAGAACTGGTTCGCCGCGCGGGGCAGCGCCCAGGCCATCAGCTCGGTCTCGGACAGCTGGTCGGGATTCACCGCCGCCAGTAGCGCGTCGGCTTCGCGGCCGCGGCCCTGCCAAGCCAGCGCGTGCGCCAACGGCAGTCGCGCCGCAAGCCCGCCCGAGCGCTCCAAGGCGGTGCGCGCCAGCCGCTCGGCCAGCATCAGATCACCCAGCCCCAGCGCCAAATTGGCCGCGGCCACCAGGTCCACGACCGCGCCCGGCTGGTCGCTGTCGGCGGCCAGGGCGGCCAGTCGCAGCCGATCACTGGCATGGGTGACCGGATGCTTGGTCAACTGCGCCACCAGCGACGTGCGCAACGCCCGCGCCTTGGCTCCCAGGGCAGCGCCGGCGTGTTGCCCATAGAGCGGATGGGCCGCATAGATCTGGTCCTCGCCGTCGGCGATGACCGCGCCCAGCGTTTCGGCCTGCGCAACGGCCTGGTGGCCGGCCAGCGCGGCCAGGTCGGCCCGCGTCAGTGGTTCCGCGAGGGCCAGGTAGCTCAGCACCGTGCGCACCGGGGTGGGCAGTCCGGCCACGTATGCGTCGATCAGGCCCGCTAACGGCAGGGGATGCTTGTCGCGGCACCGCCAGCCGCCGTCCACCCGTAGCAAGCCGCCGTCCTGGACAAGATGCCGCAGGTACAGTGGGTTACCCCGACTGCGCGCGACGACCTGCTCCAGGGCGTCCGCGTCGAGCGCCGCGCCTAACGCCGATTCCAGCACTATGGCCGTGCGCGCCCTATCCAGGGGCTGGGGGTCGACGTGATCGAGCAGCCCGTCGGAGGTCAGCGCGGCAATGGCGTGTGGCAGCGGCGTCTCGGCTCTGAGCGTGACCACTAGCCGGGCCGACGTGGCCAGCGCCAATTGGTACACCAAAGTGGCCGACAGGTGGTCCAGCTCGTGCGCGTCGTCGACCACCAGCACCAGATCGTCGTGCCGGCGGGTGAGGGTGTCGCGGGCCAGCCTGAGCAGCTCGGCCGGGCGCCCGACCTCGGGCGCGACGTCGATCAGCCGCCGGAAGGCGCCGAAGGGCACGCACCGCCCCGAGGCGGTACCCCTTACCCAGCGGACGACGCTCACCGGGTGCTCGCGGGCGAACCCCTCAGCGGCCAGGCCGGCCAGCAGGGTTTTCCCGATGCCGTCGGGCCCGGCCAGCATCACGCCCGATCGCTGCGGATGCCGCAAGGCGGTTTGCACGCGGTGCAGCTCGGTGTCCGTCAGCGCGGTTACCCACGGCACTGCCGGATTTTACGGCGCGCCGCGCGGTGGCGTGCCGATAGGGCGAAATGCGCACGCCGACAACCGGTGGTCTACCTTTCGGTGTGTGCCCAATTCACCCGGCGAGTGGGCCGTCTGCGTCTACTGCGCGTCCAGACCCACCCACCGCGAGCTGCTGGCGCTGGCCGCCCAACTCGGCGAGGCGATCGCCGAGCGGGGCTGGACCCTGGTCTGGGGCGGGGGCAACGTCTCCGCGATGGGGGCTCTGGCCACCGCGGCGCGGGCACGCAGGGGGCGCACCGTCGGCGTGATCCCCAAAAGGCTGGTCCACCGTGAGCTGGCCGACCACGACGCTGACGAGTTGATTGTCACCGAGACCATGCGGGAGCGTAAGCAGATCATGGAAGAGCGCGCCGACGCGTTTATCGCGTTGCCCGGCGGCCTGGGCACGCTGGAGGAGCTGTTCGAGGTGTGGACCGCGGGCTATCTCGGCTTGCATGACAAGCCCGTGGTGCTGCTCGACCCGGCCGGACACTACGACGGGCTGCGGGCCTGGCTTGTCGGGCTGGTTGACACCGGCTATGTCTCCCGGGCTGCCTTGGACCGGCTGGTGGTGGTCGACGAGGTGGGCGCCGCGCTAGCGGCCTGCATGCCCGGCTGAGGGCGTCGACCGGCCGGTTAGGCTGGCCACCGATGCTGATTCGCGACTCCAGGGACGGCTTGGCCGCCCACCGCGCCTGCGCCTTCAGGCGGGTCTCCCCGGCCGATGTGGTGACCGGGGTTGCGGGTGTGTTGGCCGACTGGCCGGTGATTGTGCGCGGGGCGGCGACGGGGCTACTGCCCCGGCGGAATTCGAAGACGTCGATTGCAACGGTGTTTCAGCGGCGGGCGGCTCGTTTCGGGGACCGGGTCTTTCTGCGGTTCGGTGACCGGCAGCTGAGCTACCTCGAGGCCAACGCCGCCGCCAACCGCTATGCCGCGGTGCTGGCCGGGCGCGGCGTCGGCCGAGGCGACGTCGTGGGGATCATGCTGCGCAACTCGCCCGACGTGGTGCTGCTGATGCTGGCCGTGGTCAAATGCGGTGCGATCGCCGGCATGATCAACTACCACCAGCGCGGCGAGGTGCTGGCGCACAGCCTGGGCCTGTTGGACGCCAAGGCCCTGGTCGTGGAGCCCGACCTGGTCAGCGCGGTCGGTGACTGCGGCGGGCCCGGTGCGAAGTTGCTGACGATGGAGCACCTGCAGCGGCTCGCCGCCACCGCGCCCACCGCCAACCCCCCGTCCGCGTCGGCAGTACGGGCCAAAGACCCCGCATTTTACATTTTCACCTCGGGCACTACCGGATTCCCCAAAGCCAGCGTGATGTCGCATCAGCGCTGGCTGCGCGCGCTGGCCGCGTTCGGCGGGCTGGGGCTGCGGCTGAAGGCCTCCGACACGCTGTATAGCTGCCTGCCGCTCTACCACAACAACGCGCTGACGGTCGCGCTGGCGTCGGTGATCCATTCCGGAGCGACGCTGGCGCTGGGCCGGTCGTTTTCCGCGTCGCGGTTCTGGGACGAGGTGATCGCCTGCGATGCGACGGCGTTCATCTATATCGGCGAGCTCTGCGGCTACCTGTTGAACCAGCCGCGCAAGCCGACCGATCGGGCGCATCGGGTGCGGCTGATCGCCGGCAACGGGCTGCGCCCGGAGATCTGGGACGAGTTCACGGCACGGTTCGGCATTAAGCGGGTGTGCGAGTTCTATGCCGCCAGCGAAGGCAACACCGCGTTCATCAACGTCTTCAACGTTCCCAAGACCACCGGAATCTCGCCCATGCCGGGTGCGTATGTGGACTACGATCCGGACACCGGCGAGCCGCTGCGCGACGAGACCGGCCGGGTGCGCCGGGTGCCGCGCGGACAGCCCGGCCTGCTGCTGAGCCCGGTCAACCGATTGCAGCCGTTCGACGGCTACACCGATCCGGAGGCAAGCGAAAAGAAGTTGGTGCGCAACGCTTTCCGCGACAGCGATTGCTGGTTCAACTCCGGCGACGTGATGTGCCCGCAGGGCATGGGTCACGCCGCGTTCGTGGACCGGCTCGGCGACACGTTCCGGTGGAAGGGCGAGAATGTCGCCACTACGCAGGTTGAAGCGGCGCTGGCGACCGACGAGGCGGTCGAGGAATGCGCGGTGTATGGCGTCGAGGTACCGCGCGCCGGTGGGCGCGCCGGGATGGCTGCGATCAAGCTGCGCGACGGCGCGGAGTTCGACGGCAAGGCGCTGGCCCGCAGGCTCTACGATCGGCTGCCGGACTATGCGGTGCCGCTGTTCGTGCGGGTGGTGGAGTCGATGGCTTACACGTCGACGTTCAAGGTTCGCAAGGTGGACCTGCGCGCACAGGCCTATGGCCCGGGCATACACGACCCGCTGTACGTGTTGGCCGGCCGGGACGAGGGCTATGTGCCGTTCTATGCCGAATACCCGCACGAGGTTTCGGCCGGTAAGCGACCCCGGGCGTGAGCCCGGGGGAGCGCGCCGGCCCAGAGACGGACGCCGGTAGGCGACCCCGGGCGTGAGCCCGGGGGAGCGCGCCGGCCCAGAGACGGACGCCGGTAGGCGACCCCGGGCGTGAGCCCGGGGGAGCGGTAAGCGACCGCTAGGCAACGCTGGTGGTGACTTGTGGCCGGTTCCCTGCTGCTCGTATTATGCATCGGCCGCATTCTGCTTCCGACGGCGAGGTGCTGGTGATGCCGACTGAGCGAGAGTTTCAGGTCGACCTGGAGGCCTTGGTGTGCTCGGCGGCGCACGTTACCGGCCAGGGTGAGGATCTGGCTATCGCGCATCTTGATTCGGATAACGAGTTAGAAGCCGCGCAATGGGGCTGGGTGGGCACATCTGCGGCGGCGCTGAACACCAGGATGGCGGCGTGGTTGGCGACGTCGCGCATGTTGCTGACCCGGGTCGGTGAGCACGCGCTGAATCTGCATAGCGACGCAATTGATTTCGCGGCGATGGAACGCGAGAACGCTGAGAGGTTGCGTGCGGTGGGCGGCGCCGGCGGCGAGGTAGATGGTGTGCTCGGGGATTGAGCCGTGACGTTGACGGTGGCCGATATTGATCGGTGGAGCGCCGAGGCGGTGCGTGCGGTATTCCGCGCCGCCACCGCGCGGGGGAACGCCACCTTGGAGGCGTCGCGCCAACTGGGGTCGTTGGCGGTGTTTGACACCTGGGAGGGCAAAACCGGCGAGGCCAGGAAGCGCCAAATGCGCTGATCCGCAACGATCTTGATGCTCATGGCAACGAGGCGCTGGCGGTGGGTCGGGCCGCCGACCAGGCCGCCGATGGCATCGAGAACGTGCAGGCTAAGCTGCGCCAATTGCGCGCCGATGCCGCCGAGTTGCACATGTGGATCGATCCGTTGGCCAACAAGGTCGTGGCGAGTTCGACGTTCAAAGGCCCGCCGATGGAGGCTTTGATCGCCGAAGAGCAGCTACAACCCCGGTTGGATGCCATCCTGGCGGAGGCCAACGCGGTCGATGCGGAGCTGGCCAGCGCCATCAATATGGCCGACGGCGACACGCCCATCCCAGCCGATGCGGGCTCGCCGATCGGCCCCCGGGGGCTGACCCCCACCCAGCGGGAAAGTGACGCCAACCAGGAACGGTTGCGCGAGGAACAGGCCAAACTTCAACGCCATATCGCCGAGTTGCAGGCGCGCTATGACCAGTTGGCGCGACACGGTGGTGACGGCGGTGAGCTTCAGGCACTCGGTGATCAGCTCAGCGCCGTGAAAAGCCGGATGGCCGAGTTCGACTCCATCGACAAGGCGCTTAGCCAGGCGCCGGAGACCTATCTGACCGAGCTGCAGATCCCCGACGACCCGACGCAGAAAGTCGGCACCGCGGTGGCGGTGGGCAATCCCGACACCGCCGCGAACGTGTCGGTGGCTGTCCCCGGTGTCGGCTCCACTACTAAAGACTCTTTGCCGGGCATGGTCAGCGAGGCCTACAGTCTTCAGCGGGAGGAAATGCGACAACTTAAGAATGCGGGCAAGCCGACGTCCGTTTCCACGATCGCGTGGATGAACTACAACCCGCCACCCAACCCGTTGAACACCGGTAGCCCGCAGGATCTGTTGAAGACTATGACCGACGGCCAGGCCAAAGCCGGTGCAGCGGAACTCTCGAAGTATTTGGAACATGTCCGAAACCACAACCCCACCGGCCACCTGACGGTGCTGGGGCACTCCTATGGGTCCTTGACGGCGTCGCTGGCGTTGCAGGAACTTAACGCCGAAGGCGCCCACCCGGTCAACGATGCGGTGTTCTACGGTTCGCCTGGCCTGGAACTGTACAGCCCGGCCCAGCTGGGGCTTGATCACGGACGCGCTTATGTTATGCAGGCGCCGCATGACCTCATTACGAACCTGGTTGCGCCGTTGGCGCCTGCGCATGGCTGGGGTGTGGATCCCTACGTTCCAGGGTCGGGGATGACCGAACTGTCGTCGCAGGCGGGTTTCGATCCCGGCGGCATTTGGCGCGATGGGGTATACGGCCACGCTGACTATCCCCGCACGTTTCAAGACCCTATGGGCCACCAGCAGTTGCGGATGTCTGGATACAACTTTGCTGCGATCGCTGCCGGACTGCCGGATAACAAAGTGACGGCGCCGCTGCTTCCTCCCATTCTGGGTGGCGGTATGCCGGGGGCACCGCGGCGTGGTCATTGATGCGGTGGTCGATGGTGTGGCTATTGGTGCTCCTCCTCTGGGGTATGGCGCTGGGTTGCGGCCATCGCGACGGCGGAAAGGAGGGACCGTTGAGCCCGGAAAAGGTCGCTGCGCTGGAGGATGGCTTGCGCTCCAAGCCGCCTCTGGAGGCCGCGAAGGAGCAGTACCGGGCCGCGGTGTCGCAGATGGCCGATGCCATCGCGGCGCTGGTACCGGGGCTGACATGGTCGATGGACATGGATACCTGGGCTGGCTGTGGCGGCGATTACGTATGGACCCGCGCCAAGGCCGCGTATTTTATGGTCGGGTTCAGCGGGCCGATCCCGGATGACAAATGGCCCCAAGCGGTGCAGATTGTCAAGGATGGTGCAAAACAATTCGGTGCCACCGATTACGGTGTCATAAAGGACAAACCGGGCGATCACGACGTGTACCTCTCCGGTTCTGGCGGCGTAGAATTCAAGCTCGGAACCCAGAAAGCGTCGTCGCTCACGGCCCAATCGGACTGCCGCATCAGTGAAACCGACACGTCAAGCCCTTCGCCGACCCCACATCCGTAACGCCGACTGGGCCAGGCTAAGCGGGTGAATCGCGCGAAAGTTCTTCACCGCTAACACCGGCGCACATTGACCGGTACGGCCACGTGTGTCGGACCATGAGCCGGCGATCGGGTGTTCCTGGTTACTTGGACTACTCACGTGCGATCGTCGGCCAGGCGGCGAACGGGTGCTGAGAATGGAGGCTACAACCTGTCGAACGTTAGCGGCAATGAATCGCCTTGGCGCCGAGGGTAACCCGACATATCGACAAAATAGCCAGGGCCGCGGGCAGAGCGCGCGCCAACCCAGCGTCAGCAGAGCGCGCCAGCGCAGCGCTCGTCAGTAGGGCACGCCGATTTTGCGCCAGCGGCGCCCTGCGGTGCCGGGCTCCTGTGGTTGGGTGGCCACTCGGCTGCGGATGACGATGTAGGGCCGCCACAAGTACCACAGCGGATAGCTCCACGCGTGCACCAACCGGCTGAACGGCCACACCATGAAGATCGCCCAGGCGGCCGCGGCGTGCACCTGATACATGATGGGCGCGTTCTCGATTGCCGCCACGTTCGGGCGTGCGGTGAACAGGCTGCGAAACCACACCGAGACGGTGTTGCGGTATTCGTAGCCTCCGCCGAGTTCCTCCTTGCCGATTGTCAGGTAGATGCCGAGGATGACGATGATGCCGAGCAGGATCAGCGCCAAGTAGTCCACGGCGCTGGTGGTGGCGCGCACCCGCGGGATCGCGACGCGCCGAAACGTCAGGATCGCGGCGCCGATGAGGATGCCGATGGCGGCGATCGACCCGGCGATACCGGAGAACATCTGGTAGGCCTTCTCCGGGATGCCCAGCCAGTCGGTGAATGACTTGGGAACCAGGATGCCCAGCACGTGCCCGGCGATCGCGGCGAACGTGGCGTAGTGAAACAGCGGCGAGCCCCATTTGAGCAGCCGCCGCTCCTGCAACTGGGTGGAGCGGCTGGTCCAGCCGAACTGGTCGTAGCGCCATCGCCAGATGTGGCCCACCACGAAAACCGCGAGGGCGATATAGGGCAGGATCACCCACCACAGCATGGACCACGCGCTCACGACCGTCCTCCATCGTGTGGGGCCCCGTAGCCGGTCAGGTATTCCGGCGGGGCGAACGGCTCCAGCCCGACCTTTTCGCTGGGCGGGCCGGACTGCCACGCCGCACGAACCTGGCTCAGCTCGAATTTGCCCAGCGGCGGCAGGCCGGCAGCGACCGCGGTGACCACGTCGGCGTACGGCGACTCGACGGCCACCAGGGCGCGGCGCAGCAGCTCCAGGTCGGTGCGGTGACCGTAGAGCAGCCGTTCGCCGCGTGGGCAGAGCGCGGCGAAGTCCAGCACCATCGGCAGGTAGTCGGGCAGCTCGTCGTCGGACGGGACGAAGCCCGCATCGCGGTACGCGGTCTTGATGACCACCATCGCCATACCCCGTTTGCGGGTGTCGCCGTAGCGGTGGTACGTCAGGTAGAGCGAGCAGCGGCGGCGCAGATCGAAAGTCTGCACGTAGTGCCGCGCCACCTCGTTGGGAGGTGTGGCGCGCAGCCAGCCCAGGAACCGGCCGAACGCCTCGCGGGCGGGCTTGGGGCCGGTGGTGGCCGCGAACGCGTCGAGCTCGTCGAGCCCGTCGAAGAGCGCCGTCGTCGGGTACTGCAGTAGCACCGACGCCAGCTTGACCGTCTGGGTGTTCATGCGCCACCCGGAAACATCCCCGGCACGCGGTCGCGTCCGTTCCAGTTCAGCAGATTGAAACGCCTTGGCCCGCGGGCTGTTTGAGCCCCAGGACGGTAAGAGCCGATGCCGTGCGGCCCCGGTGGCCCGTAGCCGCCCATACCGGGGCCACCGTCGGTGTCCAGGCTGCAGAACAGCTGCTCATGCTGACCCATCAGCCGTCCCGCCTCCTCGGCGTGGGCCGGCGGAATGACGTAGCGGTCTTCGTATTTCGCGATGGCCAGCAGCCGATAGAGGTCATCGAGATCATCGGCGCTGGCGCCCACCGAGGCGGGCAGGTTCTCGTCGACCTGCAGCCCCAGCTGCCCGGCACGCTGGATGGCCCGCACCGCGGCGAGCTTGCGCAACACCGCGCGCACCACCTCGGCGTCACCGGCGGTGAACAGGTTGGCCAGATACTCCATCGGGATGCGCAGCGCGTCGATGGTGGCGAACACGTTGTCCGGGTTGTTCTCGTCGTAGCCCGCCGCGTTGACCACATCGGCCACCGGCGACAGCGGCGGGATGTACCACACCATCGGCAGCGTGCGGTACTCCGGGTGCAGCGGCAGGGCGACCTTGTGCCGCACGGCCAACTCGTAGACCGGTGAGCGCTGCGCCGCCTGGATCCAGTCGTGCGGGATTCCCGCCGCGGCCGCCGCGGCCTGCACGTCCGGGTCGTGCGGATCGAGAAACACTCCTAGCTGCGCTTGGTAGAGGTCCTGGACGTCGGGAGTCGCCGCGGCGGCCAGCACCCGGTCGGCGTCGTAGAGCACCAAGCCCAGATACCGCAGCCGGCCTACGCAGGTCTCCGAGCAGATCGTCGGTAACCCCTGCTCCACCCTCGGATAGCAAAACGTGCACTTTTCCGCTTTGCCGGTGCGGTGGTTGAAGTACACCTTCTTATACGGGCACCCGGACACACAGAACCGCCAGCCCCGGCAACGGTCCTGGTCCACCAGCACGATGCCGTCCTCGGCGCGCTTGTACATCGCCCCCGACGGGCAGGAGGCCACGCAAGAGGGGTTGAGGCAGTGCTCGCAGATGCGCGGCAGGTAGAACATGAACACCTGCTCGAACTCCATCTTCACCCGGTCTTGCAGCCCCGCCAGGTCCGGATCGTCGACCGCCAGCTCCGGCGCGCCGGCCAGATCGTCGTCGAAGTTGCTGCCCCAGGTGACCGTCATGTCCCGTCCGGTCAGCGCGGAGATCGAATGCGCGCTGGGGTTGGGCGTGCCCAGCGGGGCGTCGATCACGGTCTGGTAGTCGTAGGTGAACGGCTCGCCGTAGTCGTCGATGCTGGGCAGGTCCGGGTTGTAGAAGATCGACAGCAGCCTGCGCAGCCGCCCACCCGCCTTGAGCTGAAGCCGGCCCTTGCGGTCCAGCGTCCAGCCCCCCTTCCATTGCTGCTGGTCTTCGTAGCGCTTGGGGTAGCCGATGCCCGGCTTGGTTTCGACGTTGTTGAAGTAGACGTACTCGGTTCCCGGGCGGTTGGTCCACACCTGCTTGCAGGTCACCGTGCAGGTGTGGCAGCCGATGCACTTGTCGAGGTTCATCACCATCGCCACGTGGGCCATCACCCTCATCGGTAGGCCACCTTTTGCGAGCGGCGGCGGATGACGGTGATCTCGTCGCGCTGGTTGCCGGTGGTGCCGTAGTAGTTGAACCCGAACGACAGCTGGGCGTAGCCGCCGATCATGTGCGTCGGCTTGATCACCAGCCGGGTCAGGGAGTTGTCGCCGCCGCCGTGCCAGCCGGACACCTCTGATTTCGGTGTCATCAAGTGCCGGTCCATGGCGTGGTACATGAACACCGTGCCCTTGGGCATCCGGTGGGTGACGACGGCCCGGGCGACCACCACCCCGTTGCGGTTGTAGGCCTCGATCCAGTCGTTGTCGGCCACCCCGATGACGGCGGCATCGGCCGGGCTCATCCAGATCACCGGCCCGCCGCGGAACAGCCGCAGCATGTGCAGGTTGTCCTGGTATTCCGAGTGGATCGACCACTTCGAGTGCGGCGTGAGGTAGCGAACGGTGATCTCGGGCCGGCCGTCTTCGGACAGTCCCTGCTCGCCGAAGTGCCGGGGATAGTTCAGCGGTGGGCGGTACACCGGCAGCCACTCGCCGTATTCGGCGATCCAGTCGTGGTCGAGGAAGAAGTGCATGCGTCCGGTCAGCGTGTGCCAGGGCTTCTTGCGCTCGACGTTGATCACAAACGGCGAATAGCGCCGCCCGCCGGTCTCGCTGCCGGACCACTCCGGGGAGGTGATCACCGCCCGGGGCTGGATCTGGGTGTCTTCGAAGGTGATCTGCTCACCGGCGCGCTCCTCGGCCAGGTCTGCCAGGCGCATCCCGGTGCGCTCCTCCATCGCCTGCCACCCCTGCATGGCGACCGCGCCGTTGGTGGTGCCTGAGAGCGCGAGGATCGCCTCGGCCATATGCACGTCGCGCGCCAGGGACGGCCGGCCGTGAGCGACCCCGCCGCGGACGGTGCCGTTTCGGCGGGCCAGATAGTCCACCGCCGCGGCGGGTTTCCAGGTGATGCCTTTGCACGGGGTGCCCGCCACCTCGATCGCCGGGCCGAGCGCGGCCATCTTGTCGGCGACCGCGGTGTAGTCGCGCTCGATCGTCACCAGGTGCGGCATGGTCTGGCCGGGCACTGGGTCGCATTCGCCGCGGCGCCAGTCCCGCACCGCGCCCCCGGGCTGGGCGAGCTCGTCGGCCGTGTCGTGCAGCAGCGGCGCGGCGATCACATCGGTGCGGGTGCCCAGGTGCTTGGCCGCGAGCCGGGAGAAGTCGCGGGCGATGGTGGCGAACGCGTCGAAGTCGGTGCGCGCCTCCCACGGCGGCGCGATGGCCGGGTTGAACGAGTTGACGAACGGATGCATGTCCGTGGTCGAGATGTCGTACTTCTCGTACCAGGTGGCCGCCGGCAGCACGATATCGGAGTAGCTACAGGTGCTGGTCATCCGGAAATCGATGGTGACGGCCAGATCGAGCTTGCCGCACGGCGCCTCCTCGCGCCAGCGCACCTCGACCGGCCGCAGCCGCTCGGGTGTCTCTTCGGCGCGCACCGCGTGGTGGGTGCCCAGCAGGTGGCGCATGAAGTACTCCATGCCCTTGCCCGACGACCCCAACAGGTTCGCCCGCCACACCGTCAGCACACGCGGGAAGTTCACCGGGTCATCCGGGTCCTCGCCGGCGAAACGCAGCCGGCCCGTTCGCAGTTCGTCGACTACGTAGTCGGCGACGCGCTTGCCGGCCCGGGCGGCCTCATCCGCCAGGTCCAAGGGATTGCGGTCGAAGGTCGGAAACGACGGCGTCCACCCCAGCCGGGACGCCTGGGCCAGCGCGTCGGCCATCGCACGGCCACGGAACAGGCCCCGGCCCAGCGGGCTGGCCAGTTCGTCGGCGCCGAACTGCTCGTAGCGCCACTGGTCGGTGTGCAGGTAGAAAAACGAGGTGCCGGTCATGTGCCGGGTGGGCCGCTGCCAGTCCAGCGCGAAGGCAATCTGCTGCCAGCCGGTGAGCGGGCGGACCTTTTCCTGGCCGACGTAGTGCGCCCAGCCGCCGCCGTTGACCCCCTGGCAGCCGCACAGCATGGTCAGCGTGAAGAAGGTGCGATAGATCTGGTCGGAGTGAAACCAATGGTTGGTGCCCGCACCCATCGCGATCATCGATCGGCCGCCGGAAAGCTCTGCGCTGCGGGCGAATTCGCGGGCCACCCGGGCGGCGGCGCGGGCCGGCACCGAGGTGATCGCCTCCTGCCACGCCGGCGTGTAGGGCTGGGTGGCGTCGTCGTAGCCGGTGGGCCACTCGCCCGGCAACCCCTCCCGGCGTACCGCGTAATGGGCCATCAGCAGATCGAACACCGTCGTCACCAGCCGGTTGCCCAGGCGCAGCACCGGAACACCGCGGCGGACGACGCTGCCGCCCTCGGTGTCGCCGATGTCGAAGCGAGGCAGGTCGACGGCCACCGCGTCGGCGGTGCGACCGTGCAGCGTCAGCACCGGGTCGATGTCGCCGAGCTCGAGGTTCCAGTTGCCCTTGCCCGCGTCGCCGTAATGGTCGGCCAGGGTGCCGTTGGGGATGACCGGGTGCCCGGTCACCGCGTCCAGCAGCACCGTCTGGTGCGGGGCCCGTTCGTCGTGGTGGCCCAGGTGGGCGGCGGTAAGGAACCGGTCCGGAACGTACACGTTTTCGGCGGCAGCGCCGCGTGGGCGCAGGGTGACCAAAAACGGCAGATCCGTGTAGGTCTTGACGTACTGCTGGAAGTAGGGCACCTGGCGGTCCCGGAAGAACTCGGAGAGGATCACGTGCCCCATCGCCATCGCCAGTGCGCCGTCGGTGCCGGGCGCGCAGGCCAGCCAGTCGTCGGCGAACTTGGTGTGATCGGAGTAGTCGGGGCTCACGACGACAACCTTCTGCCCGCGGTAGCGGGCCTCCACCATGAAATGCGCGTCCGGGGTGCGGGTGATGGGCAGATTGGTTCCCCAGATGATCAGGTAGGCGGCGTTCCACCAGTCGCCGGACTCGGGCACGTCGGTCTGGTCGCCATACACCTGCGGGGACGCCAGCGGCATGTCGGCGTACCAGTCATAGAAGGACAGGATCGTGCCGCCGATCATCGACAAAAACCGGGTTCCCGCCGCATAGGACACCTGTGACATCGCGGGGATCGGCGAGAAACCCACCACCCGGTCCGGCCCGTAGGTCTTGATGGTGTGCACCTGCGCGGCCGCGATCAGCTCACTGGCCTCGT
The DNA here is from genome assembly GCF_018361265.1 of Mycobacterium sp. SM1. Lineage (GTDB taxonomy): Bacteria > Actinomycetota > Actinomycetes > Mycobacteriales > Mycobacteriaceae > Mycobacterium. Next base: position 273,599 of record NZ_JAFLNH010000001.1, on the reverse strand, counting down.
CCCAGGTCGAGCGCAGGAATCCGCCCTTGCCGCGGGCCTGCTTGTAGCGCGCCGCGCGCTCGGGGTCGCCGGTGATCTCCGCCCACGCCTGCACCGGGTCGCCCAGGCGGGCGCGCGCTTCGCGCCACAGCTCCAGCAGCGGCTGGCGGATATAGGGGTAGCGCACCCGGGCCGGCGAGTAGGTGTACCAGGAAAACGACGCGCCCCGCGGGCAGCCGCGAGGCTCGTATTCGGGGCTGTCCGGGCCCACCGAGGGGTAATCGGTCGCCTGGGTCTCCCAGGCGATGATGCCCTCCTTGACGTAGACCTTCCACGAGCACGAGCCGGTGCAGTTCACCCCGTGGGTTGAGCGGACCTCCTTGCCGTGCCGCCAGCGCTGCCGGTAGAACTCTTCTGCCCCGCGCCCCCCACGGCGGTGCACCTCACGATGGTCGGGGGTGGGTGTTCCGGGGGTGAAGAACTGCGCCTTGCGCAACAGCGACTCGACGGGCTCCCCGCCGGGCAACAGCGGCGCCAGGTAGGCCCGCGGGGCCGACGGCGCGTGACCGGCGGTAGTGGAATCTTCGGGCCGCTGCTCAGACGACGGTCGTGTCCCGGGTGGTGCGATGTCAACCACTTCGATGCCCCGTCAGGCGTGGCCTCCTCTGGCTGGAGGGGCCATCCGGCCCGGTCGGATCGGGCACTGGGCCTGCGCGCGTCCGGGCCGGCGGCCGATGCTCCGATGTCGCATTCGCCTCGCTATCCGTCATACCACCCGCGCGGGGTTTTGCTGGCATCGTTTTTACAAGAACAGCTCAGGAAAATACCCGCACGGCGCCCGGACGTCGAGCCCGCCTGCCGCCAGCAACGAGCGGGTGTCCGGTCGGCGGGCTTGCGCGCCGCGCAATCCGCGCTGATCTGGCCGAGATCCTCAGCCCGGGGGCGCTCGTCGACGGCTTAGCCAGCGTGCCCGACCCGCAGCAGCTCGTCGAGGGTCGCCAATTTGACGCGAGGCCGCCCGTGCGGCTGCCCGGCCGCGCGCTCAAAGCGGTCGATGGCCAGCCAGTGCGCCCCGGTGATGAGCTTCGGCTGGCGCGAGGCCAGCCAGTTGGCGAGCTCGTCGGCGTGGCTCTGGGGGAAATCCGCGACATCCGCCCGCTCGGACTCACGGGCATCCGCCAGATCGGCGAGCAGCGTGTCCACGGTGTCTTGGGAGTCTTTCTTGTTGGTGCCGATGACGCCGGTCGGGCCGCGCTTTATCCACCCGACGACGTACTCGTTGCGGCTGCCCACGACCCGGCCGTCGGTGTTGGGGATGGTCGCGGTCTTGTCGTCGAACGGCAGCCCCGGTAGGGGTACGCCGCGGTAGCCGACCGAGCGCACCACCAACTGCACGGGCAGCTCCTCTCGGGCACCGGTGTCCTTGGCCACCACCCGCCCGCTGTCGTCGGTAACCAACTCGTTGCGGCCCAGCACAATTCGCTCTACCTTGCCATTGCCTTCGATGGCAATAGGGGAGGTCAAGAACCGGAACACGATGCGGCGATGCCCCGGGCGGGGCTGTTGGGCCGCGTAGTCGCGGAACACCTTGATGTTCTGTTTGGCGGTTTTGCCCACCGCGGCCGCGTCCTCGTCGCTGATGCCCTCCAGCTGGGCGGGATCGACAATCACGTCGACGCCCTCCAGGTCGGCCAGCTCGCGCAGCTCCAGCGTCGTGAACGCGGTCTGCAGCGGTCCGCGCCGGCCGATGATCAGCACTTCCTGGATGCCGCGCGGGCGCAGCGACTCCAACGCGTGATCGGCGATATCGGTAAGCGCGAGCACATCGGGATCGGTGACCAGGATGCGCGCCACATCAAGGGCGACGTTGCCGTTGCCGACGACGACGGCCCGGCCGCCGGACAGGTCCGGCGAGATCTGGCCGAAGTGGGGGTGCGCGTTGTACCAGCCCACGAAATCCACCGCGGCGATACTTCCCGGCAGGTCCTCGCCGGGAATGTTCAGCGCACGGTCCGTTTGCGCCCCGACGGCGTAGATCACCGCGTGGTAGCGCTCGGCGAGTTCGGCAGGCTGGACGTGTTCACCCACCACGATGTTGCCGAAGAAGCGGAATCGGGGATCTTCGGCGGTCTTTTCGAATTGCTTGCTGATCGACTTGATCTTGGGGTGATCGGGCGCCACCCCGGAACGCACCAGCCCCCACGGAGTGGGCAGCATCTCCAGCATGTCGACGGCGACGTCGAATTGGCCGGAGGCATCCGCGGCCCTCAGCAGTGACGCGGCGGCAAAGAATCCCGCCGGACCCGAGCCGACGATCGCGATGTAGTAACGACGCATATGCGAGCCTTCTGTCGGTGTTGGTGCAACCGCATTGGCGCCGCGGGCGGCGTTGCGGCCGGGTAATGCGCATGCTGGCTTCAGCCGATGCTAACCGGTGATGGTTAAAGCTGCCGGCGCAGCACCGTCGATCTCGAATGCCTCGCCGGTTGCCGCTGGACCCCGCCGTCGCCGGGGAACGCCGGTAACGTGGGAAACTGTGGAACCCGATCGCCAGGCCGACATCGCGGCCCTCGATTCCACCCTGACCACGGTGGAAAAGGTGCTCGACATCGAGGGCCTGCGTAGCCGCATCGAGAAACTCGAGCACGAAGCGTCCGATCCGAAGCTGTGGGACGACCCGGCCCGCGCGCAGCGGGTCACCAGCGAGCTGTCGCACAGCCAGGGTGAATTGCGCCGTGTCGAGCAGCTGCGCCGCCGTCTGGACGACCTGCCGGTGCTCTACGAGCTCGCGGCCGAAGAGGGCGGCGCCGAGACCCTCGCCGAAGCCGACGCCGAGCTCAAGGCGCTGCGAGCCGACATCGAAGCACTGGAGGTCCGTACCCTGCTCTCGGGCGAATACGACGAGCGTGAGGCCCTGGTCACCATTCGTTCCGGGGCGGGCGGTGTGGACGCCGCCGACTGGGCCGAGATGCTGATGCGGATGTATCTCCGCTGGGCCGAGCAGCATCGCTACCCGGTCGAGGTGTTCGACACTTCTTATGCCGAGGAGGCCGGGATCAAAAGCGCGACCTTTGTGGTGCATGCTCCGTTCGCCTACGGGACTTTGTCGGTCGAGCAGGGCACCCACCGGCTGGTCCGCATCAGCCCGTTCGACAACCAGAGCCGTCGCCAGACGTCGTTTGCCGAAGTCGAGGTGCTGCCGGTGGTGGAGACCACCGATCACATCGACATCCCGGAAGGTGACGTGCGCGTTGACGTCTACCGCTCCAGTGGGCCCGGCGGCCAGTCGGTGAACACCACCGACTCGGCGGTCCGCCTCACCCACATCCCGACCGGTATCGTCGTCACCTGTCAAAACGAGAAGTCGCAGCTGCAGAACAAGCAGTCCGCCATGCGGGTGCTGCAGGCCAAGTTGCTGGAGCGCAAGCGGTTAGAAGAACGTGCCGAGCTGGACGCTTTGAAGGGGGAGGGGGGCAGCTCCTGGGGTAACCAGATGCGCTCCTATGTGTTGCACCCCTATCAGATGGTCAAGGATCTGCGCACCGATTATGAGGTGAGCAACCCGGCGGCCGTGTTGGACGGGGACATCGACGGCTTCCTGGAAGCGGGCATCCGGTGGCGCAACAGGCGACACGACGACTAGCACAACTACCTTCGCAATTACTAAGGCTTTTCTGCTCTGCGAGGCTTTTCCGCCCGGGCGGGACGTGTGGCGCGCCGATCTGCGCGACTGGATTCTCACCAAGGGCCTGCGCATTCTCTTGCTGCCGATCGGGGCGGTGCTGGCGGGGCGGTTCGTCAATTGGGCGGCGCAAAAGATCACCCAGCGACTTGATGTGGGCTTTACCGAGGGCGACGCGTTAGTGCGCTCGGAGGCCAGCAAGCACCGCCAGGCGGTGGCGGCGGTGATCTCCTGGATGTCGATCGTGCTGATAGCCGTGGTGGTCGCCGTCGAGATCATCGACGTGCTGCATATTCCGGTGCGCGGGCTGGTCGCGCCGGCCACGGTGCTGGGCGCCGCGCTCGGCTTCGGGGCTCAGCAGCTGGTCAAGGACCTGCTCGCCGGGTTTTTCATCATCGCCGAAAAGCAGTACGGGTTCGGGGACCTGGTCAAGCTCACCATCATGGGGTCGTCGACCGATGCGGTTGGCACCGTTGAGAATGTCACGTTGCGGGTGACCAGGCTGCGCTCTGCGGACGGCGAGGTGTTCACCGTTCCCAACGGCCAAATCGTCAAATCTGTCAACCTGTCCAAGGACTGGGCGCGTGCCGCCGTCGACGTGCCGGTGCCCACCAGCGCCGACCTGAATCGGGTCAACGAGGCCTTGCACGAGGTGTGTGAGCATGCCCGCGAGGACGCGGTGTTGGGGGAGTTGTTGCTGGATTCGCCGATCCCGATGGGGGTGGAGAGCATCGAAGTCGACGCCGTGAACCTGCGGCTGGTGGCCCGTACGCTGCCCGGAAAGCAGTTCGAGGTGGGCCGGCGGCTACGGGTGCTGGTGGTTGATGCCCTCGCCCGCGTCGGCGTCGTGACCTCGACCGATGCGTCGGCGACCGCGACCGATGCGTCGGCGACCGCAACCGCGCATCCGGCGGCGGCCGGTGGCGCCCGGGACGACACGCCGGGCCAGGTGCCGCGGCGGTGAGATCAGCGCCGTCAGGGAGATCCACGGGCACGCCGCCTGCCGCCACGACACCCGGTGAGAAGAAACGGGGTTGGCCGGGCTATCTGTTCGGCGGCCGCGTCCGCACCTCCACCGTGATGTTGATCCTGGCATTTGTGGCGGTGTGGTGGGCCTATGACGCCTACCGGCCGGAGACCGCGCCGACGCCGCCGTCTCCGCAGGTAGTGCCGCCCGGCTTCGTGCCCGACCCGAGTTACACGTGGGTGCCGCGCAGTCGGCTGCAGCGGCCGCCGGCTACCGTGACGGTTACCGCGATCCCGAGCGCGACACCCACCACGGCGCCCTCGACAACCACCTCGGCGCCATCTCCGGGGAGTTAAGCGCGCCGGTTGAACTGCGCGGTTACACTGGCGAGCCGTGATGATCACCCTCGACCACGTCAGCAAGCAGTACAAACGCTCGGCGCGCCCGGCGCTGGACGACGTCAACGTCAAGATCGACAAGGGTGAGTTCGTCTTTCTGATCGGCCCCACCGGGTCGGGCAAGTCGACGGTCATGCGGCTGCTACTGGCCGAGGAGTCGCCCACCCGCGGCGATATCCGGGTCTCGAAGTTTCACGTCAACACCCTGCCCGGACGCCACGTCCCGAAGCTGCGTCAGGTGATCGGCTGCGTCTTCCAGGACTTCCGGCTGCTTCAGCAAAAGACGGTGTTCGAAAACGTCGCGTTCGCATTGGAAGTCATCGGCAAGCGCCGCGAGGTAATCAACCGGGTGGTGCCCGACGTGCTGGAGATGGTCGGCTTGTCCGGCAAGGCCAACCGGCTGCCCAGCGAGCTGTCCGGAGGAGAGCAGCAGCGGGTGGCGATCGCCCGCGCGTTCGTCAACCGGCCGCTGGTGCTCCTGGCCGACGAGCCCACCGGCAACCTCGACCCCGAGACCAGCAGGGACATCATGGATTTGCTGGAGCGGATCAACCGCACCGGGACAACGGTGCTGATGGCAACGCACGACCATCACATCGTCGACTCGATGCGACAACGCGTCGTCGAGCTGTCGCTGGGCAGGATGGTGCGTGACGAGCAGCGCGGCGTCTACGGGATGGACCGCTAGGTGCGCTTCGGCTTCCTGCTCAACGAGGTTCTGACCGGCCTTCGCCGCAACGTCACCATGACGGTCGCGATGATCCTGACGACGGCCATCTCGATCGGTCTGTTCGGCGGCGGTCTGCTGGTGGTCCGGTTGGCCGACAACTCCCGCCGCATCTACCTCGACCGGGTCGAGACGCAGGTATTCCTCACCGACGACATCTCCGCCAACGACCCTACCTGCAGCGCCAACCCCTGCAAGGCACTGCGGGAGAAGATCGAAGCGCGCAACGACGTCAAATCGGTGCGGTTCGTCAACCGCGACGACGCCTACGAGGACGCCATCCGCAAGTTTCCGGAATTCAAGGACGTCGCCGGCAAGGAGTCATTTCCCGCGTCGTTCATCGTCAAGCTGGAAAACCCCGAGGAGAACAAGGAGTTCGACGACGCCATCCGGGGCCAGCCGGGAGTGCTCAGCGTACTGAACGAGAAAAGCCTGATCGACCGGCTGTTCGCTGTCCTGGACGGCCTGCGGAACGCTGCCTTCGCCGTCGCCCTTGTCCAAACGATCGGGGCGATCTTGTTGATCGCCAACATGGTTCAAGTCGCTGCGTATACCCGTCGTACCGAGGTCGGCATCATGCGGCTGGTCGGAGCCAGCCGTTGGTACACCCAGCTGCCCTTCCTGCTCGAGGCGATGGTGGCCGCCGCCGTCGGCGTCGCGATCGCCGTCGTCGGCCTGATCCTGGTGCGGGCATTGTTCCTGGACAACGCGCTCAACCAGTTCTACCAAGCCCATCTGATCGCACGGATCGACTACGCGGACGTCCTCTACATCACCCCGATACTGCTCATGCTGGGGGTGGCGATGGCGGGGGTGACCGCGTATGCCACCCTGCGCGTGTATGTGCGGCGGTAGCGGTGGCCAAAAAATCCGGCCGCACCGGAGCGCGGGGTCGGCAGATCATCGCCACCAATCGCAAGGCCCGGCACAATTTTTCGATCGTCGAGGTTTTCGAGGCGGGGGTGGCGCTGGTCGGCACCGAGGTGAAGAGCCTGCGGCAGGGACATGCGTCTCTGGTCGACGCGTTTGCCACCATCGAGGGCGGCGAAGTGTGGTTGCGCAACGTGTACATCCCGGAGTACAAGCACGGCGGCTGGACCAACCATGATCCCCGCCGCAACCGCAAGCTGTTGTTGCACCGCCGCCAAATCGACCATCTGGTCGGCAAGATCCGGGATGGTAACCTCGCGCTGGTGCCGTTGTCGCTCTATTTCTCCGAGGGGAAAGTCAAAGTGGAACTCGCACTAGCGCGCGGTAAGCGGGCGTATGACAAACGCCAGGACATCGCTCGCCGAGACGCCCAGCGGGAAGTGCTTCGTGCGATGGGACGACGCGCAAGGGGCATGAGCTGATCGGCGCCGCGTACGCCCAGCTATCGGCGGTCAGCTTCGGCGTGGGCGATTTCGTCGGCGGCATGGCCGCGCGCCGAGCGGCCGTGCTGCGGGTGATGGTGGTCTCCTATCCGATTGCCACGCTGCTGCTGGGGGCGGTGGCGGTCGGCGCCGGTGGGCCGGTGCATCCCGCCGCGGTGCTCTGGGGCTCGCTGTACGGCGTCAGCCAGGCGTTCGGGGCATGGTGGTTTAACCAGGCCATGGCGGCCGGACCGATCTCGGTGGTCTCACCGCTGGCGGCGATTCTGAACGCTGCCGTGCCGGTGGCCGCCGGGGTGGCGCTGGGGGAGCGACCGGGCGGTATGGCCGTCGCGGGCGTGGTCCTGGCCATGGCAGCGGTGCTGCTCGTCGGTCGGGAGGCCGCCGAGGACGAGGACGTCCGGACCCACCGATTCACCCCCAAGGTGGCCCGGCTGACCGCGGCCTCCGGGATAGCGTTCGGGCTGGACTTCGTGCTATTGCACGAGGCGCCGGTGGAATGCCGTCTTTGGCCGCTGGTTTTCGCGCGGGCGATCGCCACCGTGCTGATCTTCGCCATGGCGGGGATCAGCGGTAACTTGCAGCTTCCGCCCCCGACTCCGCTGCGGCTGGCGGTGACCGCGGCGTTGCTGGATACCTTGGCCAACGTCACCATGCTGCTAGCGTTACAGGAATGGTTGCTCTCGTTGGCCAGCGTCTTGATCTCGCTGTATCCGGCGACGACCGTCGTGCTGGCCATCATCGTGCTGCGCGAGCGGGTGACCCGCTGGCAGGCGGGCGGCATGATGTTGGCGGCGGTGTCGGTGGCGATGATCGCCGCGGGCTGACGTGTTAGGGCACGTGAGGATCGGCGCGTGACCCCCCGCAGCACCCAGCTCGACAAGCCTGCGGTGCTGTCGGGGTTATTCGCCGTCTGGGAGGACATCGACCGGCTGCTGGCGGGGCTCCCGGAGACTCGTTGGCGGGCGCCGACGGCGCTACCCGGATGGACGGTGCACGCGGTGGTGGCCCATCTGATCGGCAGCGAGTTGACCCTGCTGGGACACGCCGTTCCCGACGCCGACATCGACATGGCGGCGCTGCCCCACGTCCGCAACGAGATGGGGGCGTTCAACGAGCGCTGGGTGCGCCACTTGAGCGCGGAATCGGGAGCGCACCTGCGCGCGCGGTTTCGTGAGGTGACCGATGATCGGCGCCGGCAGTTGATCGCGATGTCCGACGACGACTGGAACGCACCGGCGCAGACCCCCGCGGGCGTCGACACCTACGGGCGGTTTATGCGGATCCGCACCTTCGACTGCTGGATGCATGAGCACGACATCCGCGACGCGGTGGGGGCGCCGGCGTCCGAAGACGACCTGCGCGGCCCGGGAGCCCGGCTTGCGCTCGATGAGATCGCGGCCAGCATGGGCTATGTCGTCGGCAAGCTTGGCGGCGCGCCGGACGGATCCCGGGTGGTTTTCGAGCTGACCGGTCCACTGGCGCGCAGGATTCACGTCGCCGTCGCCGGCCGCGGGCGCGTGGTCGACGACTTCGGCGGGCAAGAGCCGACGGTGACGATCCGCCTCGACGGGCTGCTGTTCACCCGGCTCGTCGGCGGGCGCGCCCCCAGCTCCGCGGGCATCGAGCTCGGCGGCGACGAGGACCTTGCCGCGCGCATCGTCGAGCACCTGAACTACGTGATCTGAGGGGCGTGCTGCTCGGTGCGCTCCCGTGCGCGGCGCGCCGCATGCCCGCGCAGGGTAGGGCAGTGCTTGGCGGTTGGCCCTCCGGTGGCGGGTGTGGATGATAATGCGGTGTCTCGGCGTTGGAACTGCGCGCCGTAGTAGGCGTAATCTTTAATTGTTAACTTTGATTGTCCTGCCGAAGGTCGGCGGGGATGCTCGAAGACACGGGGCTGAACGGTTTCGACTTCGCGCATCGAATCAAGGGAAGCGTGCCGGTGCAGGCAAGAGACCACCGTAAGCGTCGTTGCGAACAAATAAGCGCCGATTCACATCAGCGCGACTACGCCCTCGCTGCCTAAGCGACGGCTAGTCTGTCAGGCCGGGAGCGCCCTCGACCCGGATCCTGGCATCAGCTAGAGGGATCAACCGATGAGTTCGGTCGCGGGACTCATCGGGACACCAACAGCGACTGGGATCGTCATCCCGGCAAGTTCGCGTGACCGGGAGATCCGAGCAGAGGCACAGCGAACTGCGCACGGAGAAGCCTTGAGGGAATGCCGTAGGACCCGGGTTCGATTCCCGGCAGCTCCACCAAAAATGCGCTGGGGTCCCGGCGTCGACGTCGCGTCACGACGACCAGCAAGCTTCGGCGTGGTCTGCGCGGTTGTGGTGGCGGTCGTGGCGGGCACGCGAATCGTTCTGCGGGAACCCATGATCCACCCATGATCCACCCATGATCTACGTCGTGGCTGCTGCGGGCTAGGCCACGCGACCCTCTGGGACTACGCTCAAGGGCTCAAGAAGGCACCTGAAGAAGGCACAAAGAAGGGGTACGCGATGTTCGCCGCGTTCGGTTTCGAGACCCTGGGTGTCGTCATCGCAGACATGTATTTCGTCGACCCGAAGCCACTCGCCGGCCAGGAAACCCCGGAACGCGGGGTCAGACTGGAACTTCGTCTCGTCGAGCGAGCCGAGCCCCGGGGATCGATTTACGCCGGTGTCCCGATCGGCTTTGCCCGCCCGGTGTGGCGGGTGGACCTGTTCGGATCCACCGAGAGCCCTCCCGGGACGCTGGACCGAGCCCATCACCACCCTCGTTTCGACGGGTGGGAACCCGGACCCCGACACTTCGTCCCCGAGCTATCCGCCGACCCGCTGTCGTGGCTGGCCGAACAGCTGGCCGATCCGGCCACGGTGCTGGCACGAGCGGGCGTCGACACCGACGAGGTCACTGCGGCCGATAAGAACGGACTGGCTGCGGCAGCCCCGGAGATCGTCGCCGCGGTCAAACGGATGCTCGACGGCGTGCGGGACGGACAACTGGCCCCGCCCCCGGCCGAGCCCGTTGGTGCGGCCCGCATCGGCTGGCTCTAGATTTCCACTGGCCGGGTTCTGCCACACCCTAGGTAACCAACCCCAGGTAACCAACCCTAGGTAACCAACCCCAGGTAACTGGGGCCCAGAGGGAACCAACGAGCAGCTCAGGGGCAAAGGCTCAGGCAGAGAGTCCCGGCAATGCCGCCGAACACGTGCTTTTGCAACACCGCAGGCGGTCGCCGTGCCGGCGTTAGAGTGGCCGTATGGGCGCCAAGAGCCGGATTCGGGTGGCTCGCGTGTATGACGAGCCCGCAGCTGACGAAGGTGAACGGGTCCTGGTGGACCGGGTGTGGCCGCGCGGGTTCCGCAAGGGCGACCCGCGGGTAGGCACGTGGTTGAAGGAGGTTGCGCCGTCGGCGGAGCTGCGGAAGCGGTACAACCACCAGCCGGAGCGCTTCGATGAGTTCGCCACACGATACGAGGAAGAATTGCAGGGGAGTGCGGCGCTGCAGGAACTGCGCAAGCTGAGCAAGCGCGGCACCGTGACGCTGGTGACCGCGACCCGCGATCTTGACCGCAGCCAGGCGGCGGTGCTGGCGAAGCTGCTGACAAGCCGGTGAGCCTCCAAGCTTGGGTAAGCTCGCGGTGACACAGCGGCGGCGAGCGCAGTCTGAGCGGCGGGTGTTTCTGGGCGAACACGACATGCCGAATCGGCGGACGGCGCTCCATGGGCCGCCTTCATCGCCCGACGGCATTCCCCCGCTGCGGGAGCGCCGTGGCTAGTCGCGCCGCGCTGGGGGCTCATCGGCAGAATTGGTGCCATGGTGGCCAACCCGCGTGCCGGACAACCGGCCCAGCCCGAGGACCTCGTCGACCTGCCGCATCTGGTGACCTCGTACTACACCGTCGAACCCGACCCCGACGACGCCGCCCAGCAGGTGGTGTTCGGCACCGCGGGGCATCGGGGCTCAGCGCTCGACGGGGCCTTCAACGAGGCCCATATCCTGGCGATCACGCAGGCCATCGTCGAGTACCGCGCCACCGCGCGAACGACCGGGCCGCTGTTCATCGGCCGCGACACCCATGGCCTCTCGGAGCCGGCCTGGGTGTCCGCGCTGGAGGTGCTGGCCGCCAACGACGTTGTGGCCGTGATCGACTCGGCCGACCGGTATACCCCCACACCGGCGGTCAGCCACGCCATCCTCCGCCACAATCGCGGTCGCAGGGAGGCGTTTGCCGATGGGATCGTGGTGACGCCCTCGCACAACCCGCCCCGCGACGGCGGCTTCAAATACAACCCGCCCCACGGCGGCCCCGCGGACACCGTTGTCACCACGGCGATCGCCGACCGGGCGAACGAGATTCTGCGCGCCGGGCTCACGGCGGTGAAACGGGTGCCGTGGGCTCGCGCGCGGCGTGCCGCACAGCGTTATGACTACCTGCGCGCCTACGTCGATGACCTGCCCAGCGTCATCGACATCGAGGCGATCCGCCGGGCCGGGGTGTGCGTCGGCGCCGACCCGCTGGGCGGGGCCAGTGTCGACTACTGGGGCGCGATCGCCGATCGGCACAACCTGAACCTGACGGTGGTCAATCCACTGGTCGACGCGACGTGGCGGTTTATGACGCTGGACACCGACGGCCAAATCCGGATGGACTGCAGTTCGCCGGACGCGATGGCGTCGCTGATCGGCAACCGCGACCGCTACCAGATCGCCAGCGGCAACGACGCCGACGCCGACCGCCACGGTATCGTCACCCCCGACGCCGGGCTGCTGAATCCCAACCACTACCTGGCCGCGGCCATCGACTACCTCTACACCCATCGGCCGTCCTGGCCGCCGGGCATCGCCGTCGGCAAGACCGCCGTCAGCTCGTCGATCATCGATCGGGTGGTCGCCGGACTGGGCCGCACGCTGGTCGAGGTACCGGTCGGGTTCAAATGGTTCGTTGACGGATTCCTTGGTGGCACTATCGGTTTCGGCGGTGAGGAGTCCGCTGGAGCATCGTTTTTGCGCCGTGACGGATCGGTGTGGACCACCGACAAGGACGGCATCATCATGGCGTTGCTGGCCGCGGAGATCCTCGCCGTCACCGGCGCTACCCCGTCGCAGCGGTATCAGACGCTGACCGCCACATACGGAGCACCGGCCTACGCGCGCGTCGACGCGCCCGCCGATCGGGAGCAGAAAGCTCGGCTGGCCAGGCTATCGGCCGACCAGGTGAACCTCACCGAGCTGGCAGGTGAGCCGATCACGGCGATGCTGACCACCGCGCCGGGCAACGGCGCACCGCTCGGCGGCCTCAAGGTGACGACGGCCAACGCCTGGTTTGCCGCGCGGCCGTCGGGCACCGAGGACGTCTACAAGATTTACGCCGAATCCTTTCGGGGTGGTGAGCACCTGGCCGAGGTGCAAAAAGCGGCGCAGGAGGTAGTCGACAGGGTCATCGGGTGACGGTGCATCGCGGCGGCCACGACCAGCGACTTTGAAGGCTAGTTGGCGGTGGTGTAGCTTCGATTGGCACCACTTTGGGGGCTATGGCGCAGCTGGTAGCGCACCACACTGGCAGTGTGGGGGTCAGGGGTTCGAGTCCCCTTAGCTCCACAGAGAAACCCCAGGCAAACCGCCTAGGGTTTTTTGTTACAAGGCGGGATCTGCAGTTCTCGGATGCTGCGTGAGGTCTTCGGCGGCGCTACCTGATCGCGCCCGTTCACGTCGACCCTGGCTTGCCGGATCGACAACATCCCCGCCGCAAGCACAGGTCGCACCACCGCAGTCCGCCGAGCTCGGCCGAGTATTTGTGCTCAAGGTCTTTGGCGGTGATGAGGTCGGATTCCAGCGGCCGGGTGATGAAGGTGCCGGTGCCGGTGAATCCGTCGAGGATGTGCATACCCTCGTCTGTCAGGCCGCGGCCGAAGTGCTTACCGGACGCGGTGTCGGTGGCACGCAGGATGAGGTCGACGATCTCGGTTGGCGCGCAGACGATGCCGAGTACGTCAGCCTGCTTCTTGAACCCAATGCGGAAGAACTTCAATACGGCTCGGCGACCCGGTGGCTCCGCCCGCACGACGGCGATGCCGCCCGATCACCACGTGCCGGTTGGGTAAACCGATCGGTTCGCTCCTGGGGCCCAGGTCGTCGACGACGATGCCGGGTCGCGCCGAGCACACCGTCGAGGAGGGCGCAACCCGCCGGCGCCCCACGCGGGCGCGATCGCGGGGATCACCAAGCGAACCGGGCGCGCGTCAGCCACCGCCACGCCGCGCGAGGCTACGGTGATAAACGCGTCGATGACGCCCTGCGCGACCTCGACCTGCGCTGCCCAAGTGCCCCAGCCGCTGCGGAAACCCGCGTCACAACACGGCGCTCGCGATTGCTGCCAGGGACGACGTGATAGTGCTCGTAAAACGAGTGTGCCTGCTCGGCTATCGCATCAGCGACGATGAGCCGTCCGCCGCCGATTCCCGATGCGGCAACGGCGTTGCCCGGCGCATCCAGTAGCTGCTTGCCGCACCCTTTCCCATGCAGGGCTGCATCGATTGCCGGCGGCGGACCTAGAGCAGGGTGACCGCGACGGGGATACCGAGCCGATCAGTGGCACCGGCCAAGCGGCTGTCGACGGTGATGACGGCGGCGGAGCGTTCGGCGGCGACAGCGACATACAGGCCGTCGTAGATCGAGATGTTGTGCCGCCAGGCCCACGCGGTGCGCAGGAGCACTGGATCTGGAAGCACGTATTCGATGGCGAGTGCGGTGAGGGCGTAGACGGCGGCGTCGGCGTCCTCGGGCTCCAGTTGGGTGCGCAATACGGCGGTGTGCAGAGCGCGTAGCACCTCGCCGGGCATGTGGGCCGGCGCGAGCCAGCCGTCGTCGCCGTTCAGGGCTGCGCGCGCCGCGTCGCCTTGGGCAGTGCCGCTGGTGAGCGCCAACACCAGCACGCCGGCGTCCACCACGATCACAGGGGGAAACTCACCCGTCGCGGTCGGCGCGGATGACGGCCGCCACTTCCTCGGCCGTCATGGTCAGGCTGCGATGAGCAGCCAACGCCTCCAAGAGCTGCCGGTTGCGTTGAGCCTGGTACTCCCGTTCCAACAGGGATCGCAGATACGTTTGGGTGGATTGGCCGCGAGCCTTGGCGCGGGCCGCTAGCGCGTCGCGAACTTCTTCGGGGACGTCTTTGATCTGAAGCGCAACTGCCACGGCCACACACTATCACGTGCGCATGCCATGCACATGTCGACGCCGGCTTGCAGTCACCAACCAAGCATCACCGGACACCACCAGGTAGCAGTCCCGATGCGGGTCTCTTAGCCTCACCAGGGAATGCCGGCTGCCTCGCGCCGACGCCCCAGGGTGCCCGCCTTAGCCCTGGGCGCGTCCCGATCCCCCCTTGGCGGTCACAGAACGAAACCGTTGTGCTGCGGTGACCCCATTACCCCTGGCCGGGGAGGGCGTGCAAATCGTCTTGGATGCCCTGCAGATCATTTTGGATGGCTTGTAGGTCAGAAAGGGCATTCTGAAACGCCTGCCGCGTGGTGTTGTCCGGGCTCGCAGGCTCGTATTGAGGGCAGTACGAGACGACGGCACCGGCGGCGAATTCCGCGCTTTGGCCGGCATCCCAGATCGATGACCGCTGCACGAAGCGCACCGCCTCGGTGAAGTCCGGCTGGTGTGCAAGGAAGTCACAGACCGCGTGCCCATGGATGATCACGTATTCGTGGCTGGGAACTGGCACACCCTGCTGTGTCAACGCGTCGATGAACGCCTTGTCGACAATGCCGAGCGGCGCAGCGGGGGCCGACGACGCGGCCGGGGAGCTGGCCGGCGGTGCGGCGGTGGGGGGACCCGGCGGCGGAAGGGGCCGCGCATCCGATGGTGGGACCGGTGTCGGCCGCACCGCCGGGTGCGGGTTGTGGACCGTGAGCATCACCACCAGCACGGTGGCGGCGGCCACCAGGGATAGCGGTAACACCGCGAGAGGCCCGAAGCGGCGTAACACCGCCTTATGCCCTGCGGGCGTGACGTCGCCGGTTTCGTCGCGCCGCGGCCGGGCGCGGGCGACCACGGCGTTTCCCCACGGTTGGATCGCGCCGGTTTCGGGCAGCTCTGCGCGGTGCCCCAGGCGCTCATCGAGTAGTTCGTCGATCTGGCGAATTGACGGCGTGCCGCCGTGCGCGCGGATTGACCGCCGCAGCGCCGCCAGGCGCCGCAATTCGGCATCGATCGTATCCCGATCGCGCATCTTTCGAGCGTAAAGCAGTGCGTCACTTTTTGTTAGCCGTTGGGCAGGGGCGCCGCTGGAACTCGGTCAACGGTTCTGAGCCGTTGGCGGAATACTGAGTGGAACACCGAACTGGTCGAGGCCGCGCTGGCCGCGCATGGTCGCCGGCTGGTGGTGCTCGACGACGGCGAGGTTGACGACGACCTGGTGCGCGACATGGTGGAGGTGCTCACAAGTTTCTGTGCGCGACTCTACGGGTGGCGCGGTGCCCGCAACCGGGCGCTCAAAGCGCTCGGCTGCGCGGCGTGATGTCGGACCGGCCGCTGTTGTCGGTGGCGGGGGCGGCCATGAGTGCGGCCGCGGAGAAGATCGCACGTGTCATGTTGTCCACGCTCAAACAGCGAGGTTGGACCGATGGTGCTGTCAGGTGGTTTCTGGGCGAGCCGCATGCCCTGGTGATGAACCCGAATTATCGAAGTGGTCCGAGGATGCGCCTATACGACCTGCCTCCTGTGGAGGCCACCGAACGCAGTGAGCGCTGGCGTGCATGGTTTGACAAGACCAGGGTGCTGCGGGCGAAGGCGTCGGCTCAACAAAGTGAGCGGATGAACGCTGCTCGCGGGGAATTGGCCGCGCAGATCAACGCGGTCGAGATCCGTGTTCCACGCTTGAGGAGAGACGAGGGTGCCGGCGCGATCGTGATCGAAAACCTCGACTTCGTCGACGCCCGAACACGGGGCCGCGAGAAAACCGGCAACCGACCCAGCCGGGGACGAAAGGGCCGCCGGTTCCGCCGGCAGATCGCCGGGATTCCCACGGCTAAGTTCCGGGATCGGCTGACCCAGATGGCGTCAAACACCGGGCTCGCGATCATCGTCGTCGACCCCGCCTACACGTCGAAATGGGCTGCTCAACACTGGCTGGCCCCATGAAACACCATCACCCCCAGACTTCCGGGCACCACGCAGCCGCGTTGGTGATCGGCAGACGCGGACTCGGTCACCGGGCCCGGCGTCGCGTGAACACGAACCCGCCCCAGCGGAGGCGACCCGGGTCAACAACCGCGACACCCGGACAACCCCGGCAACCCAGCGAGCACCCAGGAAACCCGCCACCCCACGAGGCAACTGGCAGCTGACAAGCACCAAGACCAGATGCGCTCACAGGACCACGGCGAGAATCCAGGCGACCCACGACCGTTCGGGGCCGCCCACCGGGCGAAACACAGTTTCGCTCAGTGTTTAGGAACGGTTCGTGGCAGCGAGCCCACCGGGCTCGGGTGCTCGCCATCTTGGGTGTGGGCTAGCCGCGAACGCATGTCATTCGCCCTGTTCGGCGCGAGCGGTTGTATGCTGCTGCGGATCGAGTCGTGAGCCTCAATGGTTGCGCTGCCGCCAGTTGCGTCTCGGAACGGGGTCTTCGTGAGCCGACTTACCGAGGGGATGTTTCGCACCGCGCGGACGAGCGCCAACGGTTTGGTCACGGGTGAGCCCCAGGCACCGGAGCGGCACACGTGGGCCGAGGTGCACCAGATGGCCCGGCGGATCGCGGGCGGCCTGGCCGCGGCGGGGGTCGGGGACGGCGATCGGGTTGGAGTGTTGGCCGGCGCTCCGGTGGAGATCGCCCCGGCCGCGCAGGGCCTGTGGATGCGCGGCGCCAGCCTGACCATGCTGCATCAACCGACACCCCGCACCGATCTGCAGGTGTGGGCACAAGACACCGTCACGGTGATCGAGATGATCGAGGCCACGGCGGTGATCGTTTCGGATCCGTTCCTGGCCGCTGCCCCGATGCTGCCCAGCCGGGGTATTTCGGTGGTCACCGTGGCCGATCTGCTGAGCGCCGAGCCGATCGATCCGGTCGATACCGGCGAGGACGATCTAGCGCTGCTGCAGTTGACTTCCGGCTCGACCGGATCACCCAAAGCGGTCTCGATCACCCACCGAAACGTGGTCTCCAACGCCGAGGCGATGTTTTTCGCCGCCCAGTTCGACCTCGAGACCGATGTCATTGTGAGCTGGCTGCCGCTGTTCCACGACATGGGCATGACCGGTTTTCTGACCGTTCCGATGTACTTCGGCGCCGAGCTGGTCAAGGTGACCCCACTGGATTTTCTGCACGATATCTTGTTGTGGGCCAAGCTGATCGACAAGTACAAGGGCACGGTGACCGCGGGCCCGAACTTCGCGTATTCGCTGTTGGCGAAGCGGTTGCGCAAGCACGCCAAGCCCGGTCAATTCGACCTGTCCACGCTGCGCTGGGCGCTGTCGGGGGCAGAACAAGTGGAGCCCGCCGACGTGGAGGATTTCTGTGCGGCCGCGGCGCCGTTTGGGCTGCGACCGGAGGCAATCGTGCCGGCATACGGCATGGCCGAGGCCACGGTGGCGGTGTCGTTTTCGGAGTGCGGTGCCGGCCTGGTGGTCGACGAGGTCGACGCCGACCTGCTGTGCGTGCTACGCCGGGCGGTTCCGGCGACCATGGGCCACACCCGCCGGCTGGCGTCGTTGGGCCCGGTGCTTGACGGCCTGGAAGCCAGGATCGTTGACGAGGATGGCAACCTGCTGCCCGCCCGCGCCGTTGGGGTCATCGAGCTTCGGGGCGAGGCGGTGACGCGCGGCTACGTCACGATGGCGGGGCTCGTGGCCACCCAGGATGACCAGGGCTGGTATGAGACCGGTGACCTGGGCTACCTGACCGAGAACGGGCACGTGGTTGTGTGCGGCCGCGTGAAGGACGTGATCATCATCGGCGGACGCAGCGTCTATCCGGCCGACGTCGAGCGGGCCGCCGGCCGGGTCGCGGGGGTGCGGGCGGGCTGCGCGGTGGCGGTGCGGCTGGACGCGGGACATTCGCGGGAATCCTTCGCCGTCGCGGTGGAGTCGAACCTGTTCGAGGATCCGGAGGAGGTACGCCGCATCAAACACCAGGTGGCCCATCAGGTCGTCACCGAGGTCGACGTGCGGCCCCGCCACGTCGCGGTCCTGGGTCCGGGTGTCATCCCGAAGACACCCTCCGGAAAACTGCGCCGCGCCCACGCGCTCGCGCTGGTCAGCTGAGTGGCACCGAACGTTCAAGTCCGGCCGCCGGTCACCGCGTCATCCCTGGGTGCCGCCGGTGGCGGATGCCGGGAGGTGACGCGCACTGGCTCGCCGCCGACTCGTCGACACGGTGCCACGGGTGGCGGATAGGCACCCGGCAGCGCGCCGGTGTGGAACCGGGACGCCCGCTCGCGCTTCGACGGTACGCCGGAGTCCGCGACGTCTCGAGCGGAGGGTCGGCCGGCGCGGCGCGACCACCGCGACTCGGCGTAGCCGACGACAACCATCACGCCCGCGGCGAGCATCCAGCCGAACAAGATGTCGATGACGTAGTGCTCCGCCGAGTACACCAGGGCAAAGGCCATTGTCAGCGCGTACGCCAACAGGAACGGACGCCAGCGCCAATGAATACGGCGCCAGAGAAACATCCCCACCATCGCAGATAGGCCGGCGTGCAGCGACGGAATCGCCGCCACCAGATTCACACTGGCCTGCCCCGAGTCGATCAATGCGGCCGCAGCGCGCAGATGCAGCGTGCCCCAGCCGCGGGTGGAGATCCGCTCCACAAACTGGTGGGCACCCGGCCGATGCAGACGCATCGCCCCGAGAAGTCCCCCGCCGGGAACGTTCGCCGGCCTGGCGAACATGCACGGCGGGCTGGCGGGCCCCCCGGTGACCTCGGCTACGGTGCAGCGGGCGGCGGCCCACGGCGGCGCAGCGGGCAGCACGATGTAGACGACAAGCGCCGCAAACGACAGCGAGACGAACCGCCAAACAAAGGCTTTCCACTCGTTTCGGTCACGCAGCCAGAGCAACCCCGCAACCGCATACGGCACGATGAAAAACGACATGTAGACCGTGCTGGTGATCACCTCCCAGAGGGGTGGGGTGGGCATCTTGAGGCGCTCCTGCAGCCAGACCGTCGGCACCGCGCCGAAAAACAGCCGACGGTCTGCTGCCGGCTGAAACCTCCAGAGGGTGGGTGTGCCGACCAGGCTGGCGGCGCCGCGGCTCAGGTCGTAGAGCCCGAGGACCAGGGCGAACGGGAGCCAGTCCCGGATGACCATCAACACGTGGCGCACTTGGCGGGGCCGCCCGATGCTGGCGGTCATCAATCCGGTGGCGATGTAAACCAGCAGCAGTTCGCGGTTGAACGCGACGCCGGTCGTCATGGTCCGGTAGGCCACCACGCCCGCCCAGGCCGCGAGCGCCACCCGCCGCAGCAGCGTCAGGCGATGTTCCCGGCGCGAGTCATCGCGCCCGGCCGGCCGAACCGGCCCGGCGGAGGGCGCACGTTGCCCGCCTGCGTCGCGTGCGGTGGCCCCCGGCAGCGGCTCGCGGGCGAACACCACGGTCTTTCGGTCGGTCGTCAATGACACCAGAGCGGCCTCCCCACCCGCGGGTCGAAGACACGCGCGTGTCCATCTTGCCTCGCCCCAGCCGGTAAGCCACAGCGACATGCCGCAAAACGCTCACGCGCAGTTTGCCGGTCGGGCCGGTAGCGTTTACCCGCCGTTCAGGACTTCACGAGACCGAACAGACTTCACGAGACCGAACACCCGAGACAACCGGAGATAGCGACGTCGTCATCAGCGGCGCCGTCGCGTCGTTGCGGGTTGATCGTGCCGAGGTGTCCCGCCGCATACCGCGATCCCGCAAGGACTTCCCGGTATGCGGTAACGGACCGGCGTCTGCCCGAGTTCGTGCTCTTGGGTGTTGCGTCACGTCTTATCCTGGAGGGGCGAGGCGCGCATGACTCGAGATGAACTGTTGGCCTCGATCGTGGCGGCACACCCCGATCGGGATGCCGTGCTGTATATCGAGCGCCGCGGCGACACCTACGACTGGCGATTGGTGCAGACCGGCGAGAGCGGCTCGGTTGCGGTGTCGACGGCCCCCGATGTGTGGATGTCGTTTTCCGCGGCCTGGCCATTCGACGAACCAGACCGATTGCCCGCGTTCTTCGACGACTTGCTCGCCGAGCTGGAGTCAATGGCCGATACCGCGGACCGGTGCCGCTGGCCGCTCGACGAGCCCTGGCCACACCATCACTGATCGGCAGGAGCGCTGTGGATTACCGAATCACCGCCGATGAGCGGGTGCGTTTCAAACGGTGCCGGCGGCAATGGGATTTCGCTTCGCCGCATCGGCGCAATTTGCAGCCCGCCGGGTTCGCCGACCCCCCGCTGCCCACCGCGCTCAAAGACGCGCTCGCCGTCTACTACTACCCGGGAACCTGGGATTGGCCGCACGAGGTGACGCAGCCCTTGGTGCGCAAGGCGCTGCAGCGCTCGTTGGACGACGCGGGCGCGCATGACGCATTCCAGCGCGGCGTGGCGGTGCTCGACTGTTATGACGCGTGGGCGGCCACTATCGACGACTTCGCACCCGTCAAGGTCAACTGCGAGGTGCGGGCGCTGGTACCAGATCCCGACGAGCCCGAGCGGGGGTTGTTGGTGCACGACGGGTCCGCGGTGGTCTACCCGTGCCTGATTGACTTGCTGGCCGTCGACGCGGCTGACGAGTACTGGGTGGTCAGCCATCAAATCGTCGACGAGTGGCGGGATCTGGAGGCGTTGGTCCGCGACGAGGAGGCCGTGGCGGCCTGCTGGGCGGTGGAGCAGGATTACCTCGGCCTGACCGTCGCCGGCACGATCCACAACGAGCTGCGGATCGGCGGCTCGCTGGACTTTCCGCCCACCGGAGCGACGGCGACAAGCACGCGGAAGGCCGTAGCGCAACACGAGGGCAGCGGCGGCGGTCGGTCACTGCCCCAGCATCAACGGGTCTCCGCCCGGGCGTCACGAGCGGGTGCGGCCAGCCGTACCGCGCAATACGGCGCGGGTATCTTGCGTCGCACCCGCATCCGTCGAACCCGCCACGAGATCACCACGGTTGGGGCGCTGATCGCCGCCGAAGTGGCCGAGATGACCCGCTGGCCTCCCATCTACCCGACCCCGGCCGCGCACTGCCGGGACTGCGAATTCCGGGCACCGTGTTTGGCGCTCACCGAGGGCGCCGACCCGGAGCCGGTGCTGGCGGCGAATTTCCGCGTGGCGCCCGCGGAGCGGCCGAAGCCGAGATTGGGCCAGTCGACGTGGGGATTCGGCCGCGGAGCCGCGCCGCCACGGTGGTGATCGCCAACGGCCGCTGTCTCAGCCCGCATCGTCGCTGCGGCTGGGTTTGCTGGCCGCGCTCCTTCGCGGGCTGCTCAGCCCGCATCGTCGCTGCGGCTGGGTTTGCTGGCCGCGCTCCTTCGCGGGCTGTCTCAGCCCGCATCGTCGCTGCGGCCACGGCCCATCAACTCCAGCCCGGCCATCGCCGCCTCGGCGCCGGCCCGGTCGGTCTTCTCAACCACGAAGCCCATGTGGATGATCACCCAGTCGCCGGGGGCGAACGTCTCCTGCGGCAGCATGCCGACATTAACCTTGCGGTTCTCCCCCGCGACCTCGACCAGCGCAAGCTGGCCCTGGTAGCCGTCGAGCATCCGCACCACCCGGCCCGGAATCCCCAGACACATTTCTCACACCTCCGGCACTACTTCGGCGTCATCGTGGGCCGGGTCGTGATCCCGCAGCATCGCCACTGCCGACTCGACCGCCGCCACGGCCTCGGGAACCGCCGCCTGAACCGCTTCGCTCAGCCCCAAGCCGTCTGAGACATCGGCGACCTCGCACCCCACCACGATGGTGCGCGGGGGGGTGCCACCGAGCGCGCGAAGGCTGGCGAACACGGTTGCTGGGTCCATGCCGTGCGCGTCAAGTGCGCCGGCCGGGCCCGGCGACGCGTGGTCGGCCTCGAAGACGTGCACTGTTCCGGGAGCACCGCGGTTGGGCACGGCGTCGACCAGTATCAGCGCGTCCCAACCCTCGAGCAAGTCGTAGGCAAGATGCATCCCACCAATTCCATAATCGATGGCGCGTAACCCATCTCGCCCGGTGAGCCGACCGGACACCAGACGAAGCACCTCGGGGCCGAAGCCGTCGTCACCAAGGAAGATGTTGCCGATGCCGGCTACCAGGATTCGGGGCGCCATTTAGTCCCGACGCCCCGCTACATGCGGCGGATCTTCAGATAGCGACGAGCATCCGGGAGCGACATAAGCCCCAGCACTACCGCTATCAGCGTGAACAGCGCCAGAATAGCGAGGAAAACCCAACCTAGGACGGCCATGTCGAGTTCCTTTCCGTAGTGGTGGTGTCGAGGGGTTCGACTTCGTCGGGGGAGAAGTACAGGTAACGGCCGTACCAGTCGTGCAGGTCTGCCGCGGGATCCTCGTCGAGGACGACGCCGACGTGACAGCCACCGTCGACGTCTTCGTGCACCGACGTGACACGAGCCGTCTTCCCGGCGAAGAAGAGGTCCTGCGCATCCGCGCGCCGGGCGGGGTGCAGCCGCACCCGGCTGCCTCGCGCCAGCCGGACACCGTTGACCAGCACCGCATCAACCTCCGGTCGTACCGCGTTGTCGGCCAGGGGATCCCACCAGTTCACCCCGTCGGGAATTTCCGGGATGAGCCGTGGACCGCCGGCCGGCTCACCGGCGTGCGGATTGCGCAGCACGCCGTGCAGGCGCTGCATTGCCGCCGGTGACATCGCATCGCAGCGGTCGATGATCTGCGCCGCCAGCGGATCCGTGGCACGCGCCTGCGCTTTCTCCTCATCGGTCATCGTCATCACCCGCAACGTGAGAAGCTCGTCGATCTCGGTGCAATCATAGAGCTCGCCCTCGCTCTGCTCGGCGATCTCGGGATAGTCGTAAAGGATGATCGGCGAGATCAACAGCAGATCACGCTCACCGGGCTGGCCGGCCAGCACCGGGAAGCACCGATGCTGACGGCAGCGCGCGACCGCGGCCGCGGCGTGCTCCGGGGGGTCTAGCAGCGAAATGAACTCGCCACCAATGGCTTCGGCGATAATGTGGGTGCCTATCAGGGATCGTGCGATGGCCCAGTCTTTTCCGGCGGCCTGATCGTCCGCGGCCGCGCCGGTGTTGCGCACCGTGACGCCGACCCGATCCAGGCCATCCTCGGGCTCGACGGTCACGCTGAGCTCAGCGCGCACCTCGTGCCTGGTGCGCACCAGCCTGCCGCCGCTCACCGGCTCGACATCGGTTGCCGCCGGGGCCACCAAGGGTAACGTCCACCGGTTGGAGGTGTTTATCGGTTCCAAAGGGCCAAAGCATGACTCACACTCGATCGCCTCATCCCAGGACAGCCAGGTGCCCGCTGGCGTGCTGAGTTCGTCGACGGGTTGGTAACGGTGGTGGCCGGTGTCGCGCTCGGCGCCACGGTGTTGCAGTTGCAGGAAGCGCACCACCAATCTGATGGCGCTGGCCGACATCAAAAATTGCGCGGACAGCCTGTCATCCTCGCCGATTCCCGCCTCTGCTGCGCCCGGCGGACCCAGAACCCCGAACTGCCAACGTGATTGGTTCTTGCCGGACGTCGCGCGGTACGGGTAGAGCAAATAGCCTTCGTAGAGAACGGCGTCCGCGACGGCGCGGACCCGGTCCCAGTTCGCGGTCATCGGGCCTCCTGGTGAGCCGTGGACAGCAGCGCGGTGACCGCGTCGTCGATGCTCAGCAGCCCATGGGCTGACTTGTAGTTGGCCAACGCGGCCACCGTGTCGTGAGACAGCCGCACCCACCCGCTGCTCGGGTAGTGCTGGTGGATGAGCTGCCGCCATACGGCAACCGGCATCGCGAAGTGGTCCTCGCAGTCCCACGACACTTGTTTAACCGAGAATCCTCGCTGTCCTGCCATGAAAACCGTTCCGCTGAAAAGGAATTGCAGTGGCACGGTGCCCTCGCGCAATGCGTGCAGATACTTGGCGGCAGCGACCTCGAAATCGTAGGTGCACTGCAGCGCGAGCGCGACCTCGGTGGCACCGGTGAACGCCGGCACCATGGCCGTGCAGTGCTGCCACAAGAACGTGCGTTGGGTAGTTGACCAGCGTTCCCGTGGCCCGAATAAATCCACCAATCCCGCGGCCTCGTCGTCGGAGTAGCCGCGACGCGATGGCTCGATGCGCACCTGACAGCGCAGGGCGATCGCGTGCACCGGCTCGTCGCCGGCCGCGGTGACACCGACGCGTGCGGTCAGCACCGGCGTCGCCGCGTAGGGTTCCGGGGTGATGTCGAGGACGGCGAAAGCCAGGTCGGCTGTGGTCATCGGCGCTGCTCCGTGCTGCGCTCCGCGATTTGGGCGAAAAACGCGTCGATGAACTCGCGCGCCTGCTGCCCGCCGTCGAAACCGCGCCAGCGCATCCGCAACCCGCCGACGAACTCATAGCAGGCATCGATCGGGACCAGATAGCACTCGGGTGGCCCCGCGTCGGCATCGTCGGGCACCCGCACCAGCAGCGCCTCGACGTCGTCGGCGGGCAGCGCCACCCGCGGCTCCGCGGCGCTGATCGCCGCCCAGGCGTCCAGGTCGAGTTCGGATTCAGTCGCACCCGCCGGGCCGGGATAGAACGCCACGGTGCGGCCCAGTTCGGAATTGCGGAAGAAGAACGCCAGCCCGACGGGAATCTGCAGCGCGTCCCACGCGCGACGGTCCAACGCGAAGTCGGGGAAGCTCAGGTAGCGGTCCGGGACCGCGCGGTACCGCAGCTCGGCGTGGCTGTCGGTGAACAGCAGGTAGCAGGCCCGGCAGACACACATCAGTTGGCGCGCCGCCACGTTCACCACATGCCGATGCTTGTCGGCGACCGGCTCCGAGCACATCTCGCACCGCTGGCCGGCGGGCTCGGGCGCGCGCTCGCGGCCGCTGATGCGCGACAGGACCTCGTAGGGGCCGGTCATAGCGTCGCGTCCATCGATTGGGCCGGCACCGCGAGGGACAGCACACCATCGCGCACCAGCAATGGAAGCGGATCCAGATGCCGGCCCGGGCCGTCGTTTAGGCCGGCCCCCGCGTGCACCACATCGAAATGGCTATGACACCGCGGACAGCGCAGCACCGGGTCCGGCCCGCCCACCTCCCGGCGGTGCAGCGTGGCACCGGCCAGCGAGCCGTCGCACACCGGGCAGTGGTCGCGGTAGGCGTACACCCGGTCGCCGACACGGCAGGCGAGCACCGAGACGCCGGCGACCACGAACCCGCCGACCTCCCCGGTGGCCAGGTCGGCGAGGTCGGGCACCTGATGCCAGGCGGCCCCTTTGGCATGGACCTTCGTCAACAGTGATTCGGCGGGTATCACGCCTGCCCCGCTGTCAGGCTCTGCCGGGACCACTTCGATCGACGAAATCTCGGGCGCGGCGGCCCGGACCGCATCCTCGACCGCCAGTTCCAGCGTGACCGCCGAGGACGGACAACTCTTGCAGCTGCCGGCGAATTGGAGCCGCACCGTATCACCGGCGACATCGAGCAGGTGCACGTCGCCGCCGTGCGAGCCCAGGTAGGGGCGAACGCTGTCCAGGGCGTCGTGCACCCGGCGGCGAACGTCGTGCGGGTGCAGCCCATGCACGAGCAGCAGGCTGGCCACCAGATCGTCGCTGGCCAGGCGGTCAATGAGCGCCGGATCCTCGATCATGGCCATGATCCTGGCCAGCCCGGCTCCGTAGAGTTCGACTACTTCGCGGACCAGCTGCTCGGCGCGTTCACGCGCGGCGGCCCCGCCCGTCGAGGCCGCGTCCAGCAGAGTCTGGATCCGATCGCCCGCCGTGCGCCAGTGCGCGTCCCCCACGATCTCCTCGGGGCGATCCGCCATGTATCACTCCCCGGTAGCCGCTTGCGTCGGCGAGTGTAGTCGCTCCAGCGTTTTGCCTTTGCCGAGGTACATGTGCACCCCGCAGGGCAGGCACGGGTCGAAGCTGCGCACGGTGCGCATGATGTCAATGCCCTTGAAGTGCTCCCGGTCGTTTTCCTCGAAGATCGGCGAGCCCTGCACCGCGTCCTCGTAAGGTCCCGGCGTGCCGTAGACATCGCGCGGATTGGCGTTCCACGGGGTGGGTGGGTACGGGTGGTAGTTGGCGATCTTGCCGTCGCGGATCACCATGTGGTGGGACAGCACTCCCCGCACCGCCTCGGTGAACCCGCAGCCGATGCCGTCTTTGGGCACCTCGAATTTCTCCCAGGTCTTGGTGCGCCCCGCCCGGATCTCCGCCAGCGCCTTCTCGGCGAAGTGCAGCGCGCAGGCGGCCGCATAGGCCTGGAAGTAGGTGCGCGCCCGGTTGCGCTCGATGGTGTTGGAGCCGTGTTGGGGGATCTTCCATTCGAAAGACACCGGGCCTTTAAGCGCGGTCTTGGGCAGGTTGATCTGCACACTTCTGCCGGTGGATTTGACGTAGCCGATGTCGACCAGCCCGGCCAGCGCGGTCGCCCACAACCGGGCCAGCGGGCCCCCGCCGGTGTCCAGCGCCAAATGGTCCCCTTTGTGATACCAGCGCGGGGACATCACCCAGCTGTACTTGCCGCCGTCCATGTCGCGCTTGGCCGGGTGCGGGTTGGTGTGCTGGTTCCAGGGATGGCGGCGATCCACCGGGTTGCCCAGCGGGTCGGTCTTGACGAACATCTCCTGGTCGGTCCAGTCGTCGTAATAGGAGCTGCCCAACAGGATCCGGATGCCCAGGTTGATGTCGACCAGCGAGGTGGTGACCAGCTTGCCGTCGACGACCACGCCCGGGGTGACGAACATCCGCCGGCCCCAGGACACCATGTCCTTGTAGTCAAAGTTGCAGTACTCAGGGTCCTGGAAGGAACCCCAGCAGCCCAGCAGGGTGCGCCGCAGGCCAACCTTCTCATAGCCGGGGATGGCCTCGTAGAAGAAGTCGAAAAGGTCGTCGTGCATGGGCACGACCTTCTTCATGAACTCGACGTAGCGCATCAGCCGGGTCATGTAATCGGTGATCAGCTGAACGGTCGCCACCGTGCCCACCCCGCCGGGATACAGCGTGGAGGGGTGCACGTGGCGGCCCTCCATCAAACAGAACATCTCCCGGGTGTAGCGGCTGACCTGCAGCGCCTCGCGGTAGAACTCCCCGGAAAACGGGTTGAGCGAGCGCATGATGTCGGCGATGGTCTTGTACCCGTGCATATCGGCGTGCGGCGCCGGGGTGTTCTCGGCTTGCGCCAGCACACCAGGATTGGTCTCCTTGACCATTTTCTCGCAGAAGTCCACGCCGACCAGGTTTTCCTGGAAGATGTTGTGGTCGAACATGTATTCAGCGGCCTCGCCGAGGTTGACGATCCACTCGGCAAGGTCCGGCGGCTTCACCCCGTAGGCCATGTTCTGGGTGTAGCAGGAGCAAGTGGCGTGGTTGTCCCCGCAGATGCCGCAGATGCGGCTGGTGATAAAGTGCGCGTCGCGGGGGTCTTTGCCCTTCATGAATATCGAGTACCCGCGAAAGATCGACGACGTGGAGTGGCATTCCACCACTTCTTTGTTGTCGAAGTCGATTTTGGTGTAGATGCCCAGGCTGCCCACGATGCGGGTGATCGGGTCCCAGCCCATTTCGACCAGTTGACCGGGCTCACGCTTGGCGTGGGTCGGCTCGGGAACAATCTTTGTCATTGGAATTCCGCTCTCTATAGGGCTATGGTTCGAGTTCGGGTGGGCGTGGTGGTCGGTGCGCCCCGGTTACCAGGTGCGCCGCGCGCCCGACAAAAGTTGGGTGCCCTTCTGCCGCCAGCGGGGCTCTTTGTCTACCGTGCGGCCGGTGATGTGGCGCAGGCTGCGGATCATCGAGCCGTACACTCCCACCGCGGTGGACGAGACCTTGCCGCCGGGCGGCTCGTCCATGAATGGCATGAACTTGTCCGGGAAGCCGGGCATGGTGCACCCGATGCAGATACCGCCGACGTTGGGGCAGCCGCCGATCCCGTTGATCCAGCCGCGTTTGGGCACGTTGCATTTGACAACCGGGCCCCAGCAGCCCAGTTTGACGATGCATTTGGGTGAACCGTACTCGGTGGCGAAGTCACCCTGCTCGTAGTAGCCGGCCCGGTCACACCCCTCGTGCACGGTGCTGCCGAACAACCACTTCGGGCGCAAAGCCTCATCCAGCGGGATCATCGGTGCCTGGCCGGTGGCCATGTAGAGCAGATAGGTCAGGGTCTCGGCAAGGTTGTCCGGGTGGATCGGGCAGCCCGGGACACACACGATCGGGATTCCGGCTTTGCTCTTCCAGCTCCAGCCCAGGTAGTCGGGCACCCCCATCGCCCCGGTCGGATTGCCGGCCATCGCGTGGATGCCGCCGTAGGTGGCGCAGGTGCCCGCTGCGACCACCGCGGTCGCCTTGGGCGCCAACCGGTCCAGCCACTCGCTGGTGGTCATCGGCTGGCCGGTCGCCGGGTTGTTGCCGAACCCGCACCAATACCCTTCGCTTTTGATCGCCTCGTTGGGGATCGAGCCCTCCACGATGAGCACGAACGGCTCCAGCTCGCCGCGGTCGGCCTTGAAGAACCACTCCAGGAAGTCGTCAGCGCCCCCGGTGGGTCCGCATTCAAAGTCGATCAGCGGCCAGTGCACGGCGATTTTCGGCAACCCGGGCAGTGCCCCCAGCGCGATCTCCTCGATGCTGGGCTGAGTGGCGGCGGTCAACGCCACCGAATCACCGTCACAGCTGAGGCCGGCGTTGATCCACAACACATGGATCAAGGTTTCTTCCGCTTTGACTGCTGCTTCCGTTGGCATATCGGTGCTTTCCGGGGGGCCATGCTGAACCCCCTGCGCCGCAGGAGTCGACGGTCGGCCCACTTACGCGGCACTGTTTTTTGGGTTTACTCTCACCCGCTGGCGTTGTCAACGGATTGCCAGGGATTGCTGCGGATTGCCGGGGATTGCCGGTAAATCTTAAGAGTTTTCCACGGTTTGGCGGGATCCGTCTTTGCTCTGTATTGATTGATCCGTTTATTGGTCCACGGGGGCTAGTGTTGATAACGGCCATCGCCCGGCTCGGTCTCTTAGCGCTGCTAATACATTCACCGATCGGGGCGCTCCCAGCCGCCGTCTTGCAATCCAATTGCATCTACTTCTTGCAACTAAATTGCATCCGCGTCCGCTTTTTCAGGCCGCGAAGCCGGCCACCAAACGGCGGAGCCAGGAGAACCAGGCCGGCATACTCGCGCCCGTGCGGGCACTGGCGGGGAGCACGGGCGCCGTCGGGTTCACCTCACCGAGGCGGGCGAGATAGGCATCGACATCGACGTCGCGATGGGGATCAGGTCGATCTTGTCGAGTAGCACCGGGTCCACCGTGTGGAACATCACCGGGTGCTTCAGCGGCTTGTCGTCGCCTTCGGTCACCGCGGAGACCATTGCCTTGGCGGTCGCCGGCGTCGAACTCGGCCGGGCACACCAGGTCGCCGACGTTGTCGATGACCGACATCTTGGGCGCAAGCCTCGGACTTCAGTCTGGGGTGAGCCCATCTCGTCGTTGGCCGGGCGCAGCCCGGCGCTTAAAGAGGGCGTGCTTGGCTGTCGATGTATTGCGTGATGATCGACAGTGGTGCGCCTGCGCAGGAGACGGCGAAATACAGATAGGGACCAGAGGTGTCCGCGCATGCGGGCGCGGACACCGGCGCCACAGGTGTGGTTGGCCTCGCCGTTGCACTCCACCAGATCGATATCCCAGCTCGGCGCGCACGGCGCGCATGGTGTGCTCGGTGAAGGTGAGCATGGCGTCGGTGAGCAGTTTGCGTCGGTAGTTGGTCACAACGACGAGGTGGGTGCGCAACGGCGACACGCTGTGGCGGTTGCGGCGGTAGGTCGTGGTTGTCAGTGGTCGGCCTTATGGTGTGGGCGTGCAGGTGGGTAACGCCTACCACGTTGAGCCGGCATCAAACGCCGCTGCTGCGGTCGTGGTGTCGCAGGCTGGGCGCAAGCCGCGGGCGTGCAGCCGTGCGAAGGGCGCGCCCACGCATGTGTAGTCGTGGCCGCTGCGTCCGGGCCCAACGCAGCGCCGAGAGATTCGGACCCGGTTTTTCAGCGGTGCGCGGGTATATAACGCGGTGTTGGGCGAGTTCATCGCCCGCAGCCGGGCGGTGAAGGCCGATCCGGCCTGGCAGGCGGCCCGGGGGTTGCCGCGCCGCAGCCCCGCCGAGCGTGCGGCTCGCCGGGCGGTGTTTCGGGCTGCGCAGACCGCGCACGGGTTTAGCGTCGATGCCGCGCAGTCGTTCGCGTCGTCGCTGCGGCGCTCGTGGGTGGGGGAGCACTTGGCGGCCCAGAAGACCCAAAACCTGGGGTCGCGAGCGTTTGACGCTGTCAAGCAGTGGCACCTGGGTCAGAGGGGAAAACCCATGCGGCCGACCCGCCACCGGGTTGGTGAGGGAAAGGTGTCGTTCGATTTGGGGCCCAGCCAGCTCGCGGTGGCTGTGTCGCGCGCCGACGGGAGCTGGTCAGGTTGGGTGCAGCCGCTGGCCGATGCTTTGCGGCTGGACATGCTGCGGCTGCGCCGCGCCCAGCGGCGACTGGATCGCCAGCACCGTGCCGGCTCACCGGGCTGCTTCACCCGCGGCGGCCATTCGACAGGCCGCTGCGGGTGGCAGCGCTCGACGGCGGCGCGGCGGGCCGCGGCACGGGTGGGCGAGTCGCATCGCCGCCTGGCCGAGCACCGCAAGACGTTGCACGGGGCGCTGGGCAACAGGTTGTTGGGATAGGGCGCCGATATCGTGTGGGAACGCGTGGGCTACCTGTCGTGGCAGAAGAACTTCCCGCGCAGTGCGCGCGACCGGGCACCCGGGCTGTTCGTGGAGGTGTTGCGCCGCACGGCTGAAAGCGCCGGCGGCCAACGGCTCTCCGAGTACAGCCCATACACCACTGCCTTGTCGCAAACCTGTTTGTGCGGGAACCGCCAGAAAAAGCCGCTTTCGCAACGGGTGCATCGCTGTGAGTGCGGCATCACCGAGGACCGGGACCTGTTGTCGGCCTACCTGGGACGACACGTCCGGACGCAGGCTGATGATCTCCACCGGCTGGACTTGCAGGCAGCCAATACTGGCTGGTGGCATCGTCAGGACGTCGACGAGCCGCCGAGGCCCAGCCGTAGTGCGCAAGCACGCAAGCGGCGAGGCCGCAGGCAGCCGCCCTCTCGGAGGTCCGTGGCGCGCATCAAAGCCCGGCGTCAAGCCAAAACCGCGATGCGACGGGGCCGCTCGGCGCGAACCTCCACCGCCGGCCGGCCCACGGCGATAGCCGCATGAATGGCCATCGAGACAGCCGGCCGGCACGAGGAATCCCCGCAGTTTCACTGCGGGGAGGACGTCACCATGGGGCATCGAGGTGGCATTCGCCGCCGAAGCCGTCGCCGGTGTCGAGCAGCGATATCTGCGCTCCCCGGCCGTCCAGGTCGGCCACGTCGAGGTCGGTGGCGATGTCGCCCTCGATCACCCCCCGGCGATCTCACCGGCGAGCTCGTCCAGGGCGGCTTGCAGCACCGTCGTCTTGCCGGAGCCGGCTGAGCTCATCAAGTTCCGTGCACGAATCGTGTTGCGCTCGAATGCTTGCGGTTGATGTCGGCCCGGATGTCGTTCTCGGCGAAGATCGCCTCCAGCACGTCGATCCGCTGGGAGCCGGTGCGGTAACCACTGTGGCCGCCGTGGTGGCGCGCGCTTTTCACGAGACCTCTAGCGAGGTCACCTGGAATTCGTCACCGCGCACCACCGCGACGTCGGCGCTCTGGCAGTGTGGACACAATAGCGACCACCGCGACGTGACCACCGAGCGGCGGCCACATGAGCGGCAGTCGACCTCGGCCGGGACGAATTCGCACTCCAACTCGGCGTCGGGCATGTCCTCGTAGTCCCGAACGAGCGTCCAGCAGAAGGACAGTGACTCGGGAACCACCTGGCGCAGCGCGCCGATTTGCACGCGTACCACATCGACGTGGCGCCCGTTGGCGTAGGGTTTGACCACCCCGGCGATCGCGTGACACAGCGAGAGTTCATGCACGGCTGATCACCGCCGAGTGCCCCGAACGTCCAGGGCGCTCGCAGCCGGCCCGCCGACGTCAGCTGGAGCAGAGTTCACCAGCACCTTTGTACACCCAAGTCGTGGCTTATGTGGCAGAGCTGACGCGAAAGTTGGTGGCGATGGGCCGTGAGCTGCTCGGCTGTCTGCTCTCGGGCGTAGCTTGTTGGTCACCTGCCGTCTTGCGGCCCTGCCGATCTCGCCTTCCACATCGGGCAAGCCTTCCGCGCTACGCGCTCAAAATAGCTGAGGCACCATCACCGGTCACGCGCTAAAAGTACGTGAGACACGTCGTCGCCTTGTGCGGTGTGATAGTCGGCGATCTAGACTCTGCGCGTGGATTCGCCGCTGGTCGCTGCTCAACTGCAGGTTAGCGCCGACGGCCTTCGCGCAGGGGCTGACTGGTGTGGGGCGTTGGCGAGCAGGCTAGCGGACGATAACGCGTCGGCCAGCGCAGCTTCGCCGTGGCTGGCCAGCACCGCGGCGGTGAGTGCTGCCAACGCGCAGGTCGCCGCGGCTGGTACCCGGTGCATGTGTCGCGTGCAGGCGACGGCCGCAAAACTGGCGGCAGCGGCGAGCGGCTACACCCGGCAGGAGGCCGAGTCGACGGCCCGCTTCCGTGCGCTAGCGGTAGCGAGCCCGCAGGTGTGTTAGATGCCGGTCGTCACGGCGCTGCCGACCGTGTCTCAGGCGCAGGCGATGGACACCGCGCATCTGCGTGAGGCGGCTCAGTATTGGGAGCGCACCGCCACGCTGTGGGATGAGGTGTTCACCACCATCCACCAGCGGGTGTCCGCTCCGGGAGGCGTGCCGTGGGAGGGGCAGGCCGCGGCCAGGGAGCAGGAGCGCT
This sequence comes from Mycobacterium sp. SM1, assembly GCF_018361265.1. Taxonomy (GTDB): domain Bacteria; phylum Actinomycetota; class Actinomycetes; order Mycobacteriales; family Mycobacteriaceae; genus Mycobacterium. Next base: position 240,472 of record NZ_JAFLNH010000001.1, on the reverse strand, counting down.
CGTTGACCGACATGCTGAAGGTGCGTCCGGTGTCTTTGCAGTTGTATGAGACCGCTGGGATCGCCCGCCGCGGGGATGAGGCGCTGCCGGCGTTGCGCGACGAGGTGCTGGAGGCGATGGCCGATGCGCGGGCGGACGGCTTTGATGTCGGTGAGGATTATTCGGTTACCGACCGCTCCAGAGGGGGTTCGTCGGCGTTTCGCGCCGCCCGACAAAGCGCCGCCCGAGGGCATTCGGCTTTCATGCGTCATCGCGTCGCCGCACTGGTCGCCAAAGACCACGAAATCGCCTCCGAGATAGCCGAAACCACCGCAGGCATCGACCACCTCACCTTCCTGGAATCTCCTGGTGTCGACGACACCGTCGTCGGTGACGAGAAGCACAACGGCGTCCAACTCGTCGACAACAAAACCAGGAACCACGATTGCACCGCCCAGGATCCGGCCACACTCGGCCGCGGCAACCGGTGGTCATCGTCGGGATCGGGGTGCAACTGCCCGTTGTACTCCCACCCGATGTGTCCGCCGATCCCGTTTCGGCTCGGGGGCAGCAAGGGCACCGCGCGCCGGCCGGACTCACCGGCGACGTGCTCACCGTGCTCTCGCCGAGCTTGCCGCCATCGCAACCTGGCGGATACCGCCAACGCCACCGACAAGCAACCGCTCGGCGCCGGGCAGGCCCAGCCGCGGCGCGCGCCGTCAAAGGCACCGTTGCCGTTTCCCGAGATCAGCGCGGCCCCAACAGAATACGAAACTACGTCGTGGCCTGCGCCGCAGCCGCGGCGGACCCGCGAAAATCGAGTTGCCGACCACACGCTCAAGATTCGCGCTAAGCCGCTAAGAGTGGTGAGGCACCCCACCTGCTACCCACAAACGCAAAATAGGCGCGGCACGTCGCAAGGTTGCAAGCTCCACGGGTAAGGGCTACCCTCGACCCTCGTGCATCGTCTTTTCGATCGGGCCGTAGTAGCCGGCACCCGCAGCGGGGTCTGAACCGGACCGACCCCCCGCTGCGGGTCGGTAGCTACGAGCCGTCGGTCGCCCTGCTGACCAGAGAAGACCGGCACATGACAGTTTCGTCGTTTTCACCGTTGCAACCCCATCACCCCCCGGCGGTGTCGCGGGCGTGTTCCGCGAACTCGTGGTTCGCCGACCGATACGGCGCCCCGTTACCACGTGGCCTGCGTGAACAGGCCGATGCTATGTCGTGGGAGAGCTTCGTGGCCGCCTACTGCCAAAGCTCCGGCCCGGTCCGGCTGAGCCACTGGAGCTGCGCCGACCCCGAGCGGCCCGCTACCCGGCTCGGTCCGCATGTCCGCACTTTCCGGGCCGTGATAGCCGTCGGCGATCGCATCAGCACGGCGACGGCAGCCGCCAGCGGCCCGATCGCGGCCCTCACCGCGATGCTCTACGAGCGGGGTATCGCGGTGGAGACACTGAAGTTTCACCAACTCAGATCGCGCGAGCAGACCGCGACTTTTATCTGCGGCACCGATGGCTTGCGCGCCGAGTGGGCGATGGGCTGGTCGGACGATCCGACCCGCTCTGCCCTGGAGGCGGTGATCGCTTGCGCCAATCGGTTGGGTGACGCCCGCCCCGGGCTATAACGGGCGCAAGACTATCGGCATGCCGTCAATCGGGATCGGCATGCCGCCGTAGTCCCAGCGCGGCCGGTAGCCGGGCCGGGCCAACTCGAGCCGGTAACGGCGCAGCAGCCGATGCATGATGGTTTTGATCTCCAGCTGCCCGAACACCATGCCAATGCACTTATGGGCACCGCCACCGAAGGGCGCAAAGGCGTAACGGTGTTTTTTGTGCTCCGCCCGGGGCTCGGCAAAACGCTCGGGGTCGAACGTGTCGGGGTCGGTCCACAGCTCGGGCAGCCGATGGTTCATCCCCGGCCAGATCATCACGTTGGTGCCGCCGGGTACGTAGTAGCCCAACAGCTCGGTGTCGCGCACCGCCTGGCGCATGTTGAACGGCAGCGGGGTCACCAGTCGCAGCGACTCGTTCATCACCAGGTCAAGCGTCTCTAGCTTTTCCAGCGCGTCAATGTCTAGCGGTCCGTCGCCGAGCCGGTCCGACTCGTCTCGGGCACGCTCCTGCCAGTGCGGATGGGCGGCCAGGTGGTAGGCCATGGTAGTGGTCGTCGAGGTGGAGGTGTCGTGGGCGGCCATCATCAAAAAGATCATGTGGTTGACGATGTCCTCATCGCTGAAGCTGTTGCCGTCCTCGTCCTCGGTATGGCACAGCACCGTCAGCATATCGGTGCCCTCGGCGCTACGGCGCTCCCTGACCCGGGCGGCGAAGTAGTCCTCGAGCAGCCGGCGTGCCCGCAGGCCCCGCCACCATTTGAACGGCGGCACCGGGTAACGGATGATCGCCCCGCCCGAGCGGGTCGTGGTGGTAAATGCCTTGTTGACCTCGGCCACTAGCGCCTTATCGGTGCCCATCTCGTGGCCCATGAACACTAGCGACGCAATGTCGAGGGTCAGCTCCTTTACCGCCGGGTAGAACAGGAACCGCGCGTCGTCACTCACCCAGTCGTTGGCCACCACGTGCGAGGCGACCCGGTCGATGTGCTCGACGTAGCCGGCCAGCCGGGTGCGCGTGAAGGCCTCCTGCATGATGCGCCGGTGCGCCAGGTGCTCCTCAAAGTCCAGCATCATCAGGCCGCGCTTGAAGAACGGGCCGATTACCGGATGCCAGCCCTTCTGCGAGAAGTCCTTGTTCTTGTTGGTAAAGACCGCTTGCGTGGCGTCCGGCCCCAGCGCGGTGATGGCCGGCAAGATCGGCGAGTCGACGAAAACCACTGGGCCACGCGTCTGATACAGAAACAGCGGGTAGTCGGGCCCCTCGCGGAACAACTCGATGATGTGCCCCAGAAGCGGCAGGCCGGAGTCGCCGAGCACGGGCTTCAGTCCGCTGCCCGCAGGCGGCTCGGCCAGCACCTTCGTTTTCCACCGATGGGCGAGCAGGCGCTTCTCGATTGCTCCCATGCCCGGAATGTTGTTGAGTGTCGGCGTGAATCGGCGACGCGCCTGGTCGAGTAGGTACTTGGGGGTGCTGATAGTGCCCATCGACGCTCCTTAACCGCTCGGCGGCAAGCCAGGTGTGGCTGCGGTCACCGGCACCTATCCTTCGGACGGAATTGACGGCTGTCAAGTTTTTCGTTTTCACTCCGGTGGTGCAAGGTCGAGGGGTGGAAATCCAGCAGCACCCCCGCGGGGGCGTCGACCGGGGTCGAGTGGCGCCTACCCAACGGCGGCGGGGCGAAAAACAGCGGCAGGCGATCCTGCAGGCGGTGCGCGAGTTGCTGCAGGAGAAGCCTTTCGCCGAGCTTTCGGTGAGCACCATCAGCGACCGCGCCGGTGTGGCGCGATCGGGCTTTTACTTTTACTTCGACTCCAAATACGCGGTGCTCGCCCAGATTCTGGCCGAAGCCGTGCGCGAGCTCGAAGAACTCACCCACTACTTCGCCCCTCGTGGACCCGAGGAGTCACCGGCGGAATTCGCCAAGCGGATGGTCGGCAGTGCCGCCGCCGTCTACGCGCACAACGACCCGGTGATGGCCGCCTGCAGCGCCGCCCGTCATACCGACGCGGAGATTCGCGCCATTCTCGATCAGCAGATCGACACGGTGATCGACCAAATCATTGGTGTTGTCGAGCAAGAGATCAAGGCCGGCACCGCGCATCCGATCAGCGAGGACATTCCCGCTCTGGTTCGCACCTTGGCGGTCACCACGGCGCTCCTGCTGGCCGGCGACAGCGCTTTTCTGGGACCCGACGGGGACGTGCAGCGCGGGGTGCGGGTGCTCGAGCAGTTGTGGCTGAACGCGCTGTGGGGTGGCCCGAAAGACTGCCCGAAAGACTGCCCGAAAGACTGATAGCCATCACTTCCGGCAACGGTTGGTACCGCCGGTATCGTCACGGCAATGCAGAGCACGTTCGGCCAAGCCTGGACTGATTATTTCGCGGGGAAACGCTGTTTTCTCACCGGCGCTGCCAGCGGCATTGGGCGCGCGACCGCCCTGCGGCTCGCCGCTGCCGGCGCAGAGCTGTACCTGACCGATCGCAACGCCGAGGGTCTGGCGCACACCGTGGCCGATGCCCGCGCGCTGGGTGCGCGAGTGCCCGAGCACCGGGCCCTAGACATCGCCGACTACCACGAGGTCGCCGTGTTCGGCGCGGACATCCACACCCGGCATTCCAGCATGGACGTCGTGATGAACATCGCCGGGGTCTCGGCCTGGGGCACCGTCGATCAGCTCACCCATCAGCAGTGGAGCACCATGGTCGCGGTCAACCTGATGGGCCCGATTCATGTGATCGAGACATTCATCCCGCCGATGATGGCGGCTGGCCGGGGCGGGCATTTGGTCAACGTGTCCTCGGCCGCCGGACTGATCGCGCTGCCCTGGCACGCCGCCTATAGCGCCAGCAAGTTCGGGTTGCGGGGGCTTTCCGAGGTGCTGCGCTTCGACCTGGCCCGGCACCGCATCGGGGTGTCGGTCGTGGTGCCGGGCGCGGTGAACACGCCGCTGGTCAACACGGTCGAGATCGCTGGTGTCGACCGCGACGACCCCAGGGTCCGTCGCTGGGTGGACCGCTTCAGCGGCCACGCGGTCTCGCCGGACAAGGCGGCCGAGAAAATCCTGGCCGGCATCAAGAAGAACCGCTTCCTGATCTACACGTCGGCAGATATCCGCGCGCTCTACGCGTTCAAACGGGCGGCGTGGTGGCCCTACAGCGTGGTGATGCGCCACGCGAACGTGGTGTTCACCAGGGCGTTGCGGCCCAGCGGATGACGCTCGCATTCCCGGCGAGAGCCGGTTGGAGGCGGACCCCCAACAGCCGGACCGGCCGGTCCAGCTGGAACAAGCCGAGAACCCGCCAGCCAGCGGTGACGACATCGGCATCGGCCTGGGGGGCCGTTGCGGCTTGCGTATCTAGGTGTTGGCGGCACGTCGCAGTGCGCACGGTAACGGCGACCGCGTGGAAACAAGCCGGTTAGCGGTCTTGGGTCCTTCACCCCACAGCGCCACTGATGCCTACCAAGGGGGACAACTCCGTTTGTGAGCAGATGATGGCGCGAATTCGGCGTGCGGGTCATAGGAGGCGCAGGTGGCAACCCAACGCGGCTCGGATCGCGGTTGCCCGACGATGACCGAATTCTTGGGCCCAAGCCTCGCCATTCGTGGCGGGGTGAGCCCATCCTGTGTGTCGCCGGGCGCAGCCCGGCGCTCAGAGTGGTGGGGCTTGGCCGTCGATGTATCGCTTGATGATCGACAGCGGGGCGTCTCCGCAGGAGACGGCGAAATACGAAGGGGACCACAGGTGGCTGCGCATGCCGGCGCGCCCGCATGCGCCGGTGTATTCCCGGCGAACGGCGTAGGCCGTGCGGCCTTTGAGGCGGTGCGCCAGCGTCGAGATCGCCAGCGTGGGCGGATAAGCGAGCAGCAGATGCACGTGATCGGCTTCGCCGTTGAACTCGACCACCTCGACATCCAGCTCGGCGCACACGGTGCGCATGGTGGTGTCGGCGAAGGTGAGCATCGGGTCGGTGAACAGTTTGCGTCGGTATTTGGTCACGAAGACGAGGTGGGCGTGCAGCAGCGACACGCTGTGCCGGGCGCGGCGGTACGTCGTTTGTGTCAGTGGGCACCTCTACGGTTGAGCTGTGGGTAACAGCTACCAGCAGGCAACGACACCGGACACTATGCCGGTGGGCAAGTCGCGTGCGCGTAAGCGCCCGAAGGGCGCGCCCACGCATGTGCGGTCGTGGCCGCTGCGCCCGGCGCCGACGCAGTGCCGAGAGATTCGGACCCGGTTTTTCACCGGCGCGCGGGTGTATAACGCGGTGCTCGGTGAGTTCATCGCCCGGTGTCGCGCGGTGAAATCCGATCCGGCGTGGCAGGCGGCGCGGGAGTTGCCGGCGCGCACCGGTAAGGAGCGGGCGGCCCGGTCGGCGGCGTTCCGCACGGTCGAGCAGGCGCATGGTTTCACCGCCGATGCCGCGCAGTCATACGCCTCGTCGCTGCGGCGGTCGTGGGTGCGGGAGCACCTGCCGGCTCAGGAGACCCAGGGTCTGGGGGCGCGAGCGTTTGATGCGGTTCGGCAGTGGCACCTTCGGCAGCGGGGCAAGCCGCGGTTCAAACCGGCCAGGCGCGGGTTGCGTTCGCTGGCGGCCAAAGACGGCAACGGTGCGCTGCGGCCTAAGACTGATGCGGCGGGCCGGTTGGTGGGCTTGCAGTGGGGCGCGGGGTTTGTGATCCCGATCGCCGCGCCCGCCCAGACGGGTCGCCGTGGTAAGGAGCAGCGGGCCGAGCTTGCCGAGATCGAGGCGCTGATCGCCGCGGGCAAGGTGTTGTCCACCCGCATCGTGCGCACCGTCATCAATGGGCGCGACACCTACCGCATGCAACTGGTCTGCGATGGGCGCCCCACCCGGCGGCATCCGGTCGGTGATGGCCGGGTGTCGTTTGATCTGGGGCCCAGTCAGATCGCGGTGGCCCTCCAGCGCAGCGACGGGGCCTGGGTGGGATGGGTTGGGCCGCTCGCCGAGGCGATCCGGGTGGACACCAACAGGTTGCGCCGTGCCCAGCGGCGCATGGATCGTGCGCACCGTGCCGGCTCGCCGGGCTGCTTCAACCCCGACGGCACGCATAAGACTGGCCGCTGCGACTGGCAGCAGCGTTCCCGCGCCGCCATGCAGAGCGCCACGGTGGTAGCTGAGCAGCATCGCCGGCTCGCGCAGCACCGTAAGACGTTGCACGGGGCGCTGGCTAACAGGTTGTTGGCGCACGGCGGCGATGTGGTGTGTGAGAAGCTGAATTACGTTTCGTGGCAGAAGAACTTCCCGCGCAGTGTGCGCGACCGGGCGCCGGGGTTGCTGGTGGAGGTGATGCGCCGCAAGGCTGAAAGCGCCAGCGGTGGTCGTCTCTACCAGTACAGCCCATACACGACCGCCTTGTCGCAAACCTGCCTGTGCGGGACGAAAAAGAAAAAGCCGCTCTCCCAACGGGTGCACCGTTGCGGGTGCGGCATCAAAGAAGATCGGGACCTGTTTTCGGCCTACCTGGGACTGCACGTCCGGACGCAGGCCGATGGTCGCGACCGGCTGGACTTGCCGTCAGCCCGCGCGGGCTGGTGGCATCGTCAGGACGTCGACGAGCCGCCGAAGTCCGGCCGTAGTGCGCAAGCACACAAGCGGCGAGGCCGCAGGCATCCGCCCTCGCGGAGGTCCGTGGCGCGCATCAAAGCCCGACGCGCAGCGCGGGCCAAGACCCGACAGAGCCGCTCGGCGCGAACCTCCACTACCGACCAGCCCACGGCGTTGCTCGCAGCATGAACAACGAGACAGCTGGCCGACACGAGGAATCCCCGCATCTTCAGTGCGGAGAGGACGTCAAGGCAGGCCGGCCCGTTCGGGGCGCAGATCGACCGACACCAGGAACTGGTCGACGTCGACGTTGCAGGACCCAGCCCCGCCTCATCTGCCGCACAGCTTGCGCGCAAGGCTTTCCCACGCGTCTCCCAACATCTGCAGAGTCTGGCCGCGTTCGGCGAGCTGATACTCGACATAGTCGGCCTCCAGCAGGGCCAAGAGGGCATCGGTCTGCGCGTCCAGGTTGCCGGTCGTCCCGGCTGAATCCAGCAGCATCCGGACATGAGTGCGCTGCACCATTGCCGCTGCGCTGTAGCGAGTCTGCGGATCGCGGTTAGCCGCCGACAGCAAGGCGTGATGAGTGTGGACAAAGCACAGCCGTTCGCGGCCGAATGCGAGCAGGCGGTCCAGTGGCGGGGCGCCTGGACCCAGCGGTGGGGGGCCGAACATGAACGCTTGCTGGCTCGCCCGTTCATCCTCGTCGAGCAGCACCATCATCAAACCGGCCCGGCTACCGAACCGGCGGAAAACCGTGCCTTTGCCGACACCGGCAGCCGCAGCGATGTCGTCCATGGTGATCGCGTCGGCACCGCGTTCCGCGATCAGCCGCCGGGCCGCTTCGAGCAGCAGCACCCGGTTGCGGGCGGCGTCGCCCCGCTCCTGCGGGGTGGACACGGGCAGCACGCTCGACCGACCGAGGACGCTCACCACTGCACTGTAGCGCGGGCGGAATAAATCGGACCACAGTCCGGTTCGGTAGGTGCAGCCTGGGGGATGTAGGCCGACAACTGAAGGGACGGCGAAGATGTCGGAAATCAAAGTTTTGGCCCTGGTGGGAAGCCTGCGGGCAGCGTCGGTCAACCGGCAGATCGCCGGGCTGGCGGCGGACAGCGCGCCAGAGGGCGTCACCGTTACCGTGTTTGACGGGCTGGGGGAGCTGCCGTTCTACAACGAAGACATCGACAATGAGGCGAGTATGCCCGCCTCGGTGGCCACGTTGCGTGCGGCCGCGGCCGAGGCCGACGCGGCACTGGTGGTCACACCGGAATACAACGGCAGCGTGCCAGGTGTGCTCAAGAACGCGATCGACTGGCTGTCTCGGCCCTTCGGCAACAGCGCGTTGAAGGACAAGCCGCTGGCCGTCATCGGCGGATCGCTGGGCCGCTATGGCGGGGTGTGGGGACACAACGAGACCCGCAAGTCGTTTGGCATCGCTGGCCCGCGCGTGGTCGAGTCGATCCAGTTGTCGGTGCCGTTGCAGTCGTTGGAGGGTAAGCACCCGCGGGAGCACGCCGAGCTGGTAACCAGTGTGCGTGACGTGGTAAGCAAGCTGGCCGCCGAAGTGAGATCGAAGTGAGTTGAGGTGCCCGCGCCGGCCTAGTGGTGGGGCTTTGCTGGCCAGTGGGGCAAGCGCGGCCGTAACGTCACCCGCGGCAGTAGCCGGCCAGGGCCGTGATCCGGCGGCCGTTCGGCCGGCGGATGAGCCGCTCCGTGCCCTGCGACACGCCAGCGGGTGGTGCAGGTAGTGGCTTACCACCAGGGAATTTCATAAATGTTGTTCAGAACATCTTGTATGTCTTCTTATTGCGACCTACTAGGTGTAGTGTTTTCAGTGCCGACAGCCCTCAGGCCTCTCCGGCCCGGCGCAGCCCGGTGAGATTCCCGGCATCACGTATCGCCGGGCGCACCGTCCGGTGCCGGAATACCGGAATCCGGGGGCTTGACGGTCAACCGAACAGCCGTGCAGACGCCGTACCCGAATAGTTGCCAGCCCGTCTCGAATCCGCCACTTTCGCAGAGGAGTCGCAGAGCCGATGAGCATCACCGTGTACGCCAAGCCCGCATGTGTGCAGTGCAATGCCACGTATCGGGCGCTCGACCAGCAGGGCATCGCCTACGAGAAGGTCGACATCACCCTTGACCCCGACGCGCGGGACTACGTGATGGCGCTGGGATATCTGCAGGCCCCGGTGGTGGTGGCGGGAAACGACCATTGGTCGGGTTTTCGGCCCGACCGCATCAGGGCACTTAGCGGGGCCGCGCTCAGCGCATAGGGAAACGCACAGGGAAAGCAATCATGCGGGAAGAGGTCGCGGTGCCGCCGTGCAGCCTGGTGTATTTCTCCAGCGTGTCGGAGAACACTCACCGCTTTGTGCAGAAGCTGGGCGTTCCGGCCACACGGATACCGCTGCACGGCCGCATCCAGGTCGACCGGCCGTATGTGCTGGTGCTGCCCACCTACGGTGGCGGCCGGGCTAACACGGATCTCAGCCCGGACAGCGACGCCGGCGGCTACGTCCCCAAGCAGGTCATCGCCTTCTTGAACGACGAACACAACCGGGCGTTGCTGCGCGGGGTGATTGCGGGCGGCAACACCAACTTCGGAAGGGAATTCGGTTATGCCGGCGAGGTGATCTCCCGCAAGTGCGGAGTTCCGTACCTCTACCGCTTCGAACTCATGGGGACCGACGAGGACGTGAAAATCGTTCGCGCGGGCCTAGCCGACTTCTGGAAGGACAAGACGTGTCACCAACAGCCATCGCTGCAGAGCCGGTAACGACCAGCGCGCGCCCTTTGGCGCCGGAGGAAACCGATTACCACGCCCTGAACGCCATGCTTAATTTGTATGGCCCGGACGGCAAAATCCAGTTCGACAAGGATATTCAGGCAGCGCACCAGTACTTCCGACAGCACGTCAACCAGAACACGGTGTTCTTCCACGATCTGGACGAAAAGCTCGATTACCTCATCCAGCAGGGTTACTACGAACCCGAGGTGCTCGAGAAGTACTCCCGGGCGTTCGTCAAGTCGCTGTTCGACCGCGCTTATGCCAAGAAGTTTCGCTTTCCGACCTTCCTCGGCGCGTTCAAGTACTACACCTCATACACGTTGAAAACCTTCGACGGGAAGCGCTATCTGGAGCGTTTCGAGGATCGGGTGTGCATGGTAGCGCTTACCCTGGCCGCCGGCGACACCGCACTGGCCGAGAAACTCGTCGACGAGATCATCGACGGCCGGTTTCAGCCGGCCACCCCGACGTTTTTGAACGCCGGCAAGAAGCAGCGCGGCGAGCCGGTGAGCTGCTTTCTGTTGCGCATCGAGGACAACATGGAGTCGATCGGCCGCGCTATCAACTCGGCGCTGCAGCTGTCCAAGCGTGGTGGGGGAGTTGCCTTGCTGCTAAGCAACATTCGTGAGCACGGTGCGCCGATCAAGAACATCGAGAACCAATCCTCGGGTGTCATCCCGATCATGAAGCTTTTGGAGGACGCGTTCTCCTATGCGAACCAGCTAGGTGCCCGCCAGGGGGCCGGTGCGGTGTATCTGCACGCGCATCACCCCGATATCTACCGCTTCCTGGACACCAAGCGCGAGAACGCCGACGAGAAAATCCGGATCAAGACGCTGTCGCTGGGCGTGGTGATTCCCGACATCACCTTCGAGCTGGCCAAGCGCAACGACGACATGTACCTGTTCTCGCCGTATGACGTGGAACGGGTCTACGGGGTTCCGTTCGCCGACATCTCGGTCACCGAAAAGTATTACGAGATGCTCGATGACCCGCGAATCCGCAAGAGCAAAATCAAGGCCCGGGAGTTCTTCCAGACGCTGGCCGAGCTGCAGTTCGAGTCGGGTTATCCGTACCTCATGTTCGAAGACACGGTGAACCGGGCCAATCCGATTGCAGGCAAGATCACCCACTCCAATCTGTGCTCGGAGATCCTGCAGGTGTCCACGCCGTCGGAGTTCAATGACGATTTATCGTATGCCAAAGTAGGCAAAGATATTTCGTGCAACCTGGGCTCGCTGAACATAGCCAAGGCGATGGATTCGCCGGACTTCGCGCAGACCATCGAGGTCGCGATCCGGGCTTTGACCGCGGTGAGCGATCAGACGCATATCTGGTCGGTGCCCTCGATCGAGCGGGGCAACAGTGAGGCGCACGCGATTGGGCTAGGGCAGATGAACCTGCACGGGTATCTGGCGCGTGAGCGCATCTTTTACGGCTCCGAGGAAGCGATCGACTTTACCAACATCTACTTCTACACGGTGTGCTACCACGCTTTGCGGGCGTCGAACAAGATCGCGATCGAGCGGGGCACGCATTTCACGGGCTTCGAGCGTTCCAAGTATGCGTCGGGGGAATTCTTCGACAAGTACACCAACCAAGTCTGGGAGCCCAAGACCGACAAGGTGCGCCGGCTCTTCGCCGGTGCGGGCATCCACATCCCGACGCAGGACGATTGGCGGCGGTTGAAGGCGTCGGTCCAGGCCCACGGGATCTACAACCAGAACCTGCAGGCGGTGCCGCCGACCGGGTCGATCTCCTACATCAACCATTCGACGAGCTCGATCCACCCGATCGTGTCGAAGATCGAGATTCGCAAGGAGGGCAAAATCGGGCGGGTCTACTACCCGGCGCCCTACATGACCAACGACAACCTGGAGTACTACCAGGACGCCTACGAGATCGGCTACGAGAAGATCATCGACACCTACGCGGCGGCTACCCAGCATGTGGATCAGGGGCTGAGCCTGACACTGTTTTTCAAGGACACCGCCACCACCCGCGACGTCAACAAGGCGCAGATCTACGCCTGGCGCAAGGGGATCAAGACGCTGTACTACATCCGGCTGCGTCAGATGGCGCTGGAGGGAACCGAGGTTGAGGGTTGCGTGTCCTGCATGCTGTGATGCTCCGCCGGCTTCAGCAAACGCCGACGGCACCGCGCGATGGCACATCGCCCATGGGTGCGCGGGGGCGGTGCACCAGCAGTCGATAGGCGGCGAGTCCGGGTGTTGGTTAACACCCGTCACACCGGGTAGCCCGGTCGCAAGCGGCGCCCGCCATGACGGCACAGTGCTTCCGCGTTGCCGGTCTGCCCAGCTCACAGCCTTCAACGGGGTAAGGTGCAGGATGTGCGCAGAGTTGCCCGACCCCGGTCCGTTCGACTCCGGCCCGGTGCGAGCCCCGAGCGAAAGGTCGACGCCCGCAGTGAACGCTGGCGCGAACACCGCGAGAAGGTGCGCGGCGAAATCGTCGAGGCTGCCTTTCGCGCCATCGATCGGTTAGGCCCGGACCTGAGCGTGCGTGAGATCGCCGAGGAGGCGGGTACCGCCAAGCCGAAGATCTACCGGCATTTCAACGACAAGTCGGATCTTTTCCAGGCGATCGGGGAACGCCTGCGTGACATGTTGTGGGCGGCAATCTTCCCCTCGGTGGACTTCGCCACTAACTCGGCGCGCGACATCATTCGGCGCAGCGTCGAAGAATACGTCAACCTCGTCGACCAGCATCCCAACGTGCTGCGGTTTTTCATCCAGGGCCGCTTCCCGGAGCAGTCCGAAGTGACGGTGCGGACCCTGAACGAAGGCCGGGAGATCACGCTGGCGATGGCTGAAATGTTCAACAACGAGCTGCGTGAGATGGAGCTGGACCGCGCCGCTATTGAACTTGCCGCATTCGCCGCTTTCGGATCCGCGGCGTCGGCGACGGATTGGTGGCTCGGCCCCACACCCGACAGTCCACGACGGATGCCACGCGACCAGTTCGTCGCGCACCTGACGACGATCATGATGGGCGTCATCAACGGCACCGCCGAAGTGCTGGGCATTCAGCTCGACCCCGAGCTGCCGCTGCACAACGCGGTGCCGCGCAAACCCGCCGCAAGCTGACCGGCGGCCGAGGACTGGCTGCGGTTACCCGATCCCCGCGGCGCACCAACAGCACGAGGAGTGCGCGGACGGCCACGTCCGCCGCCGCGACGATTACCATCGCGGTGTCCAACCCTGCGGAGCACGCCCAAACTCTGGTCGGCCGGCCACCGGCCGCAGTTCAGCGCCTTGATCAGCCCGAACCCGGCCAGGAACAGCCCGCCGCGCAGCGCGGTGGCGCCCCGCACCACCCGGGCCAGTCACTCGTGCCGCGCCGGTCTGATAGTGGCGTTGACAGTCCCGGCGGCGGCGGCCAGACTGAAGATGAGAATTACCCGGTACCGGCGTTCCCAGGAAGGATTGCGGCATGACTGTAACCGAGCAAGCCGCCAACAGCGGAGCGCAGCGAACGCCGGTGCATACCCGCGCGCTGATCATCGGCACCGGGTTTTCCGGCCTGGGCATGGCAATTGCGTTGCAGCGCCAGGGCGTGGACTTCCTGATCCTGGAGAAGGCCGACGAGGTCGGCGGCACCTGGCGGGACAACACCTACCCTGGCTGCGCGTGCGATATCCCGTCGCACCTGTACTCGTTCTCTTTCGAACCCAAGCCGGACTGGACGCACTTGTTCTCCTATTGGGACGAAATCTTGGACTATCTCAAGGGGGTCACCGACAAGTACGGCCTGCGCCGCTACATCGTGTTCAACTCTCTCGTTGACCGCGGACACTGGGACGACGAGGAGTACCGCTGGCACGTGTTCACCGCGGACGGGCGGGAATATGTTGCCCAGTTCCTGATCTCGGGGGCCGGCGCACTGCACATCCCGTGCCTACCGGACATCGATGGCCGTGACGAATTCCGTGGTGCAGCTTTCCATTCCGCGCAGTGGGATCACAGCGTCGATCTGACCGGCAAGCGGGTTGCGGTGATCGGGACCGGTGCCAGCGCCATCCAGATCGTGCCCGAGATCATCGAGAAGGTCGCCGAACTGCACCTCTATCAGCGCACCCCGCCGTGGGTGGTGCCGCGTACCAACGAGGAACTGCCGGTCTGGTTGCGGCGCGCCTTGACGAACGTCCCCGCTCTGGCGTGGGCGCTGCGAACCACCATCTATTGGGGCCAGGAGGCGCTGGCCTACGGCATGACCAAGCGGCCGAACACGCTGAAGGTCATCGAGGCTCTGGCCAAATGGAACATTCGCCGCTCGGTGAAAGACCGTGAGCTGCGCCGCAAACTGACCCCGCAGTACCGGATCGGCTGTAAACGGATCCTCAACTCGTCCACCTACTATCCGGCCGTCGCAAATCCTAAGACCACGCTGATCACCGACCGCATCACCCGGATCACGCCGGCGGGTATCGTGACGGCCGACGGCACCGAGCGCCCGGTCGACGTCATCGTGTTCGCCACCGGCTTTCATGTCACCGACTCCTACACCTACGTGCAGATCAAGGGACTGCACGGCGAAGACCTGGTCGACCGCTGGAATCGTGAGGGTCTAGCTGCGCACCGGGGGATCACCGTCGCCGACGTGCCCAACCTGTTTTTCTTGCTGGGACCCAACACCGGGCTGGGGCACAACTCGGTGGTGTTCATGATCGAGTCACAGATCCGCTATGTTGCCCAGGCGATTGCGACTTGTGACCGCCTCGGCGCGCAGGCGCTGGCTCCAACTCGCGAGGCGCAGAACCGCTTCAACGATGAACTGCAGCGCAAGCTGGCCGGCTCGGTGTGGAACACCGGGGGATGCCGCAGCTGGTACCTCGACGAGCACGGCAACAACCGGGTGTTGTGGGGTGGCTACACCTGGCAGTACTGGGCCGGGACGCGCAAGCTGAATCCCGCGGAGTACCGGTTCCTTGGGGTGGGCACCGGCTCGCCGGCCGCCCGTCCAGAGCTGGCCGTCGCCGATTAATGCTGGCGGCCGGGAAGGTTTCGGCCCGAAATTCGATGCCGCGGGGTTGTCGGCGTGGCTTCTCCTCGGCCGCTGCGCGGGCCGCATCGTCGCCACGGGGGTTGTCGGCGTGGCTTCTCCGCGGCCGCTGCGCGGGCCGCATCGTCGCCACGGGGTTGTCGGCGTGGCTTCTCCGCGGCCGCTGCGCGGGCCGCATCGTCGCCACGCGGCGGGGACACGCCGCAACACTAGGTGTTGTGTTGCGCCAGCTTGTCAGCCACCAGGGGTAGTGTTTGACATGTGATTGGGCACACGGCACGTCCTGATGAAGTGGGGTTCTGGTGAGTGAGAAACTGAAGCTGATCGATCGGGTTTCGGCGATCAACTGGAACAGGCTGCAAGACGACAAGGACGCCGAGGTCTGGGATCGGCTGACCGGGAATTTCTGGTTGCCCGAAAAGGTACCGGTATCCAACGACATCCCCTCATGGAGCACGTTGACGGCCGGCGAAAAGCAGCTGACGATGCGGGTGTTCACCGGGCTGACGCTGCTGGACACGATCCAGGGCACGGTCGGGGCGGTCAGTCTGATTCCTGATGCGCTCACGCCGCACGAGGAAGCCGTTTTGACCAACATCGCGTTCATGGAGTCGGTGCATGCGCGCAGCTATAGCAGCATCTTTTCCACGCTGTGCTCTACCGCCGAGATTGATGACGCTTTCCGCTGGTCGGAGGAGAACCCCAACCTGCAGCGCAAGGCCCAGATCGTGATGGAGTACTACCGCGGTGACGAGCCGCTCAAGCGCAAGGTGGCCTCCACGCTGTTGGAGAGTTTTCTGTTTTACTCCGGGTTCTACCTGCCGATGTACTGGTCGAGCCGGGCCAAGCTAACCAACACCGCCGACATGATCCGGCTCATCATCCGTGACGAGGCTGTTCACGGTTACTACATCGGCTACAAATATCAGCGCGGTTTGGCGCTGGTGGACGAGGCCAAGCGCCAAGAGCTCAAGGACTACACCTACGAGCTGCTCTACGAGCTCTACGACAACGAGGTGGAATACACCCAGGATCTCTACGACGAAGTCGGGCTGACCGAAGACGTCAAGAAGTTTCTGCGCTACAACGCCAACAAGGCGTTAATGAACCTGGGCTATGAGGCGCTGTTCCCCCGGGATGACACCAACGTGAACCCGGCGATCCTCTCGGCGTTATCGCCCAACGCCGATGAGAACCACGACTTCTTCTCCGGATCAGGTTCCAGCTATGTGATCGGCAAGGCCGTCATCACCGAGGATGAGGACTGGGACTTCTAGGACCGCAGGTCGTGTGGCAATGGATGGTCAGGGTTGTGGGACCCGGATAGATGGCTTGTTCTTCGCGGGTCAATCACACTAGCCGTCGCGGTCTTTTCCGCCGAGGCGGTTGGCCGTATAGGGCAGCAGGAACTCAGGAAGCGGCGGCATGTGGACAGTTGACAGCCCCCCGGTAGCACTTCTCAATGCAAATTACGTTGAGAAACAAGTGATTTGATGAACAATGGCCGTGCTGATGCTCGCCAAACGACCGTCAGCACGACGTGTGGTGCGTTTGCTGCACTGGTGACGTTTGGCTGGCCGCGGCGGGCAGTCAGGTGTGTGCTGCATATCCGCGACTGATCATCCAGGCGACAACGCCTGCCGCGATCGCCAACACTCCGTAGCCTAGCGCCATGGGCCACCAGGGTCGGGCGGGCTGGGTGGGCTCCTGATGAGCGGCCAGAGCCACTAAGAAAGTGCCATTATCGGTTGGCCCGACGCCCGGCAGCGGCTGGGTTTTGGTGACCCTGATCTGGGCGCCGCTGCCGGGATCATCGATCTGCCCCCATGCCAGGGTGGAGTCGTCGAGCAGGAACGTGTCCTGGCCGCCTGCGGGTTGGCTGTCGTCATGGCCCACCACCTCCACTTGGCCGACTTCCACCACCTGGTTGGCGGCGGGGATGTAGGCCAAGACGTCCCGGTGCACTTCGGGGGGCGCCTGCGGGGTGTAGGTCGGCGGCGGTGAACCGTTCCAACCGTCCGGCGGTATCCAGGCTCCGCCGTAGAAGCTGCCGGAGGCCAGGTAGCTGCCGCCGACCGCGGTGAACGGGAACAGGCCAACGGTGGCGACATCGAGCACAATCCGGCCTCCGGCAGGCACGTACACCTCCCGGTAGGCACCGGCGTAGAAGTAACGAAAGGTCATCGCCTGACCCAGGGGGTTGTACAGAGTCGGGCGACGGTAGTCGTCATAGTCGAGGTAGTCCCAATGCCGGGGATACACCAGCGTCCGGTTGTCGGCCTTGACCAGATCAACATTGCCGCCGGGGGCGTTGATCGCATTTTGCACCTGGTGGTTGAAATCCATGTGCGTCGGCGGCGCCGGTGGGGCGGCGGGGTTAATCCTGGTCTCCGGCGCCGCCTTGGCGGCAGCGACCGCCTGAGGCGGCGCATCCAGCTCCTTTGGCGGTGTCACCAGCGGGGCGTTTCTCGGCGCCCCGGAAGCCGGCGGATTGATCGTCGGGGCCCGCCCCGGGCTCGTGCTCGGGGGCGGAGGAGTCGGCGAGACAACCTGGGGGATCTGCGAAGGGGTCGTGATCGGCGGCACGGGCTCCGGTAGAGCGGACTCCAGCGGAACCTCCGGAGTCGGTGCCGGCATTCGGCTCGGCGGAGCCTGCGCCGGGTGGGGCGGCATCGCTTTCTCGCACACGTTCGAGGTGTGATACACCTGCACGAAAAGCAGACAGTTCTGACAGGACACGGGGTTTGCAAAAGCGCCGGCACATGGAGCCGCCAGTGCCGGTCCGGCTGCGGTGGCGACCACCGCCAGCGGCGCGAAGGCCATGGCGGTTGCCGCCGCAATCCCGAGTGCTCTCACCTCATGACCTTTCGGGAACCGCATCGGCCGGGATGGCTGCGGCCACCGGAATGCGGAGGGGTAGCGGCGGCTTTGCCGTTACTGAGACAGTGTCGCACTTTTGGGGTATCGATCAAATAGGCCGGACCCGACGGCTGGTCAACCGCAGCTGGTGGTCTCACCGGGCGGGCGGCAGATGATCTGTGAATGTCTTATGAGTTATCGGGAACGGGCACTGTCACCGTAGCGCCGGTGACCCGCTAACAGGACACTGATGGGGTGGCTGCCAACTCGTTTCTCGGTTCGGTGCTGCGCTGGCTCCAGGTCGGCTACCCCGACGGAGTGCCGGGGCCCGACCGGGTGCCGCTGCTGATGCTGCTGCGCGGCACCCCGTTGACCGAGGATCAGATCAAAGAGGTGGTCCATAAAATCACCGCGACCCAAGCCGCGACGGGGGCCGATGGTCAGGCGGGCCGGGATGAGATCGCCGAGTTCGTCTCCGACATGACTCACTACGATGCCGGTCCGGAGAACATCAGGAGAGTAGCCGCCACGCTTGCCGCTGCGGGCTGGCCGCTGACCGGCGTCGATCATCGCCTCACCGCGTCAGATCAGGATGCGGACTGTGGAGCGCCTCACGAAGACGTCGGGCGCTCAGGCGGTTCGCAAGGTTGAGGTGTCGATGACGAAGCGGTAGCGCACGTCGCTCGCCAGCACCCGCTCGTAGGCCTCGTTGATGTAATCCGGCTCGATGAGCTCGATTTCGGGTGTCACAGCATGCTCGGCGCAGAAGTTCAGCATCTCCTGGGTCTCGGCGATCCCGCCGATGTTCGAGCCGGCCACGCTGCGCCGCATCAGGACCAGCGGAAACGCCGGCACCGGCATGGGGTGCTCGGGGATGCCGAGTTCGACCAGCGTGCCGTCGACGTCGAGCAGCTCCAGATACCGGCCGAGGTCTAGGTTGGCCGAAACCGTGTTGAGAATGAGATCGAAGCCGTTGCGAAGCGTTTTGAACGTGTCAGGGTCGCTGGTGGCATAGTAGCGGCTCGCGCCCAGGCGCAGGGCGTCTTCCATCTTTTTCAGCGATTGCGACAACACCGTCACCTCGGCGCCCATCGCCTTGCCCAGCTTGACGCCCATATGCCCGAGCCCGCCCAGGCCGATCACCGCGATTCGCTTGTCGGGGCCGGCATTCCAGTGCCGCAGCGGTGAATACAGCGTGATACCCGCGCACAGCAGCGGTGCGGCCGCGTCGAGCGGCAGCGCGTCGGGTATGCGCACTACGTAGTTCTCGTCGACAACAATTGCGCCGCTATAGCCCCCGTAGGTGGGCTGACCATCCCTGCCGATGCCGTTGTAGGTCGTCGTCATGCCGAGCTTGCAGTACTGCTCCATACCGGCAAGGCAGTTGCTGCACTCGCGGCAAGAGTCGACGAAACAGCCCACCCCGACACGGTCGCCCACCCGGTGTTTGGTGACTTGTGAACCCACCGCCGTCACCACGCCGGCAATCTCATGGCCGGGAACCACCGGGTAGTTTGGTTGCCCCCATTCGGCTTTGACGGTGTGGATGTCCGAATGGCAAATACCAGCGAACTTGATCTCGATCTCGACATCGTGTGGACCGGGATCGCGGCGAGTGATCGTTGTCCTGGTCAGCGGTTCAGTTGCCGACGTGGCGGCGTACGCGGAAACGGTGCTCATGGCGGCCCTCTTCAGTGCGTTTGTCTCAGCGTCGGGTTTTACCGGAACGCTGCAAGGGTAGCACCCTGTGCGTGCCCAAAATCACAGCGCAAGCACCATACCCGGCGCGCAAGCCTCAATTGCACACCTCAATTGATGGGGGCGTTGATCCAGCGCAAGTCGTCAATGATGCCGCGGGCGGCGACCAATCCTTGCCCGGTCTGCCACACCTCGTTGTTGACAATGAAAACCCGGTTGTCGCGGTTGGCCGAGAGCTTGCGCCACGGGTCGCTGTCCAGCACGGCCGGGGCGCGCTCCTTGGCGGCCGGGGATGCGAACGACAGATAGATGATGTCGGCATCGGCCGCGGAGAAATCCGCCGCGCCCGACCGATTGGCGCCCGTGATGGCGATATCGATATACGGCTTGTCGGTGAACCGTTGTGATGCCGGCCGATCAACGCCGACGGCGGCCAGCACACTGGCGGGGAAGTTGTTGGCCCCGTAGACCCGAAGGGTGCCGGTGGTGAGTTGCACGATCGACACCTGGTAGTGGGCAGCGTCATGCGTGCTGCCGAGTTGGGCGGCTTGCCGGGAAAAGTCGTGCAGCAGCGCGTCCACGGTAGAGTTACGCGCCGTCGCGGCACCGACGGCGCGCAGGTTGTCCTCCCAGGCCGCACCGGGCGCCGCGGTGAACACGGTAGGGGCGATCGCCGCCAGCGCCGGGTAGAGCCCCGGCGTCAGCGCTACCGACCCCAAGATGAGGTCGGGGTGCGCCGCCGCGATACCCGCCAGATCGGGAGAGCGACGGGTGCCGACCGCCGGTAGCCGGTGTACGGCGGTGCCCAGGTAGGCGGGTTGACCCGGAGAGCCGTCGGGTAATGCGGCGGCGATGATCCGGTTCTGCAGGCCCAGCGCGCACAGGGCGTCGAGTTGATCGCCGGAAAGCACCACAATGCGCTGGGCATTCGCCGGTACCGCCACCAGCTCAGGTGCCAGCCCGGCCGCGTTGCGGGCCAGTCGCGTCGGCGGCCCCGGGTCGGCTTCCGCGGGCTGCGCCGGGCACGACTCGTCGGGCCGGCGCTGGTTGCCCAATACCCCCGCCCCGGCGATCTGGGTGGTGCTGGTGATCATCGGTCGGGTCGCCGACGGCAGCGCGACACCGCCGGGTGGCGCGGGCCGGCAAGCGGCGGCCCCGAACGTCGCGATCAACATGGTGGCTGCGGCCGCCACCACGTCTGGTCGCAGAGCCCCGAGCGGCACAGGTCCGACGCTAGCATCGCTGAGCCGGGCTATGCGTGACGCCGCGGGGGGACGTTTCACGCGCTGGTTGCGACAAGTTGCGGCACGTCGACTACGACGATTTGTAGGACTGGGGCGACCGCCGGTCCGAGGGGGGGTTAGGATTCCCCTGAGGATCTCGGTCCCGCGATCTCATCGGGTGCCCAGCCCGTATTTGCCCGTATTTGTTGGAGGAGCCCGTGACCACCGAAGCGCCCGCGCTGGGAGAACTCGAAGCCCGCCGCCCGTTCCCGGCCAGGCTGGGCCCCAAAGGCAACCTCGTCTACAAACTGGTGACCACCACCGATCACAAGATGATCGGCATCATGTACTGCGTCGCCTGCTTCATCTTCTTCTTCATCGGCGGGCTGATGGCGCTTTTCATGCGTGGCGAGCTGGCGGCGCCCGGGCTGCAGTTTTTGTCCAACGAGCAGTACAACCAGCTGTTCACCATGCACGGGACGGCGATGCTGCTGTTTTATGCCACCCCGATCGTGTTCGGGTTCGCCAACCTGGTGCTGCCGCTGCAGATCGGCGCCCCCGACGTGGCGTTCCCGCGGCTCAACGCGCTGTCGTTTTGGCTGTTCGTGTTCGGCGCGCTGATCGCGCTCTCCGGGTTCATCACCCCGGGCGGGGCCGCCGACTTCGGCTGGACCGCCTACACCCCGCTGTCCAACGCCGTGCATAACCCGGGTGTAGGTGGCGACCTGTGGATCCTCGGGCTGGCCGTCGGTGGCTTGGGCACCATCCTGGGGGCGGTCAACATGATCACCACGGTGGTGTGCCTGCGCGCGCCCGGGATGACGATGTTCCGGATGCCGATCTTCACCTGGAATGTCCTGATCACGTCGATCCTGGTGCTGATGGTGTTCCCGCTGCTGACCGCGGCATTGTTCGGGCTGGCCGCCGACCGCCGCCTAGGCGCCCACATCTATGACCCGTCCAACGGCGGCGTGATCCTCTGGCAGCACCTGTTCTGGTTCTTCGGCCACCCGGAGGTCTACATCATCGCGCTACCGTTCTTCGGCATCGTCAGCGAGATCTTCCCGGTGTTTTCCCGTAAACCCATCTTCGGCTACACCACGCTGGTGTACGCGACGCTGTCCATCGCCGCGTTATCGGTTGCGGTGTGGGCGCACCACATGTTCGCCACCGGCGCGGTGCTGCTGCCGTTCTTTTCGTTCATGACCTACCTGATCGCGGTGCCCACCGGGATCAAGTTCTTCAACTGGGTCGGCACCATGTGGAAGGGCCAGCTGACCTTCGAGACACCGATGCTGTTTTCGGTCGGCTTCGCGGTGACCTTCCTGCTGGGCGGTCTGACCGGGGTGCTGCTGGCCAGCCCGCCGCTGGACTTTCACGTCAGCGACACCTATTTCGTGGTCGCGCACTTTCACTACACGCTGTTCGGCACCATCGTGTTCGCCACCTTCGCCGGCATCTATTTCTGGTTTCCGAAGATGACCGGGCGGCTGCTGGACGAGCGGCTGGGCAAGCTGCATTTCTGGTTGACGCTGATCGGGTTTCACACCACGTTTTTGGTGCAGCACTGGCTCGGTGACATGGGCATGCCACGCCGCTACGCCGACTATCTGCCCAGTGACGGGTTTCAGCCGCTGAATATTGTTTCTACCATCGGGTCTTTCATTCTGGGCGCGTCGATGATCGTGTTCACCTGGAACGTGTTCAAAAGCTGGCGCTACGGCGAGCCGGTGACCGTCGATGACCCGTGGGGTTACGGCAATTCGCTGGAGTGGGCGACCAGCTGCCCGCCGCCGCGGCACAACTTCACCGAGTTGCCCCGCATTCGCTCGGAGCGTCCGGCGTTCGAGTTGCACTACCCGCACATGGTGCCCCGAATGCGCGCCGAGGCGCATCTAGGTCGCCGGGGACAGGAGCTCGCCGAGGAATCCTACGCGAGTTGACGGGGCGGCAGGCCATGGGCTGCCGACAGGGAGTTCCTGGGTCGGGTGATCTCCCCCGGTGAGCGCGCCTCGCAAGGCGTCGGTGTTGATCACCGTCACCGGCCGCGACCGTCCAGGTGTGACGTCGGCGCTTTTCGAGGTGCTCTCCGGGCGCAAGGTCGAGCTGCTCAACGTTGAGCAGGTGGTGATTCGGGGCCGGCTCACGCTGGGGGTGCTGGTGTCGGTGGTGCTGGACGAGGACGAGGGCAAAGCCCTGCGGGACGAGGTCGAAGCGACCATCCACCGGCTGGGTTTAGAGGTCGCCATCGAGCGCAGCGAGGACCTGCCGATCATCCGGGAGCCGTCGACGCACACCATCGTGGTGCTCGGCCGGCCGGTCACTGCCGATGCGTTCGGCGCGGTGGCCCGGGAGGTGGCCGCGCTCGGTGTCAACATCGATGTGATCCGCGGTGTGTCCGACTACCCGGTGACCGGTCTGGAGCTGCGTGTCTCGGTGCCGCCGGGCGCCGGCGGGCGGCTGCAGGCCGCCTTGACCCGGGTGGCGGCCGAGCAGAGCGTTGACATCGCCGTCGAGGACTACAGCCTGGAGCGACGCGCCAAAAGGCTGATCGTGTTCGACGTCGACTCGACCCTGATCCAGGGCGAAGTCATCGAGATGCTGGCCGCTCGGGCCGGCGCCCAAGATGCGGTCGCCGCGATCACCGAAAAGGCGATGCATGGCGAGCTGGATTTCGCGGAGTCGCTGCGGCAGCGGGTGGCGACGCTGGCGGGCTTGCCCGCCGAGGTGCTCGACGAGGTCGCCGGGCAGCTGCAGCTGACGCCGGGCGCCCGCACCACGCTACGGACACTGCGGAGGCTGGGTTTTTACTGCGGCGTGGTTTCCGGTGGCTTCCGGCAGATCGTCGAACCGTTGGCGCGGGAGCTGGCGCTGGACTTCGTCGCCGCCAACGAGCTCGAAATTGCCGATGGCAAACTGACCGGTCAGGTGGTGGGCCCGATCATCGATCGAGCGGGCAAGGCCCGAGCGCTGCGGGACTTCGCGCGCCGGGTCGGGGTGCCCTTGGAACAGACGGTCGCGGTCGGCGACGGCGCCAACGACATCGACATGCTGGCCGCCGCCGGCCTGGGCGTGGCGTTCAACGCCAAGCCCGCCCTGCGGGAGGTCGCCGACGCATCGTTGAGCTATCCGTACCTGGACACCGTGCTCTTTCTGCTGGGGGTGACGCGCGGCGAGATCGAGGCCGCCGACGCGGTCGACGGCGTGTCGCGGCGGGTCGAGATTCCGCCCGAGTAGGTGGTTGACCCCGCCGGGGCCGCGGCGCTTTGGTGCGGCACGATGGTCGAGTGCCTGAAACCGGAAGTGACGCAGTCGACCCCGACCTGCTGATCGACTTCAGAAACGTTTCGTTGCGTCGCGACGGGCGGGTCCTGGTCGGGCCGGTGGACTGGTCGGTGGAACTCGACGAGCGGTGGGTGATCGTCGGGCCCAACGGGGCCGGCAAGACGTCGCTACTGCGCATCGCCGCAGCGATGGAACACCCGTCGTCGGGGGTAGCCTATGTGCTGGGTGAACGGCTGGGCCGGGTCGACATGACGGAACTGCGTGCCCGCGTCGGGCTGAGCTCCTCGGTGCTGGCGCAACGGGTACCCGGTCACGAAGTGGTGCGTGACCTGGTCGTCTCGGCCGGCTACGCGGTGCTGGGCCGGTGGCGGGAGCGTTACGACGACATCGACTACACCCGCGCGATCGACCTGCTGGAAAGCCTGGGTGCCGAACACCTGGCCGACCGGGCCTATGCGACCCTGTCGGAAGGCGAACGCAAGCGGGTGTTGATCGCGCGCGCGTTGATGACCGACCCGGAGCTGCTACTGCTCGATGAGCCGGCCGCCGGCCTGGACCTGGGCGGGCGCGAGGAGCTGGTCATGCGCTTGACCGATCTGGCCGCCGACCCCGACGCGCCGGCGCTTGTGCTGGTCACCCACCATGTCGAAGAGATTCCGCTGGGCTTTACCCACTGCATGCTGCTCTCGGAGGGCCGGGTCGTCGCCGCGGGTTTGCTGCCCGACGTGCTCACCGCGGAAAACCTGTCGGCGGCGTTCGGGCAGTCTATAGCGGTGGACGTTATCGACGGGCGCTACTTCGCCCGGCGCACCCGAACCCGCGCTGCTCACCGCAGGCGATCATGAGTACGCCGACCGGAGACGCACCGCTGAGGCCGCGGCCCGCCGCGACCGTGATGCTGGTCCGTGACACGGCCGAGGGCATCGAGGTCTTTCTCATGCGGAGGCATTCCGCGATGGAATTCGCCGCCGGGGTGATGGTCTTTCCCGGCGGCGGTGTCGACGAGCGCGACTACCACCCCGGGATCGTCTGGATAGGACCGCCGCCGGGGTGGTGGGCGCAGCGATTCGGCACCGGAACCGACCTGGCCGAAGCCCTGGTCTGCGCCGCCGCCCGGGAGACCTTCGAGGAAACCGGGGTGTTGTTCGCCGGGCCGGAGCGCGACCCGCACGGGATCGTTCGCGACGCCTCGGTGTATCGCGACTCCCGCCTTGCCCTGGCCGAGCGCACGCTGTCCTTCGGGGACTTCCTGCGCCGGGAAAACCTGGTGCTGCGCGCGGATCTGCTGCGGCCGTGGGCAAACTGGGTGACCCCCCGGGCCGAACGCACCCGCCGCTACGACACCTATTTTTTTGTCGCGGCATTGCCGCAAGGGCAGCGCGCCGACGGTGAGAACACCGAATCCGATCACGCAGGATGGACGACGCCGCAGGCCGCTATCGACGATTTCACGGCCGGCCGGAGCTTCCTGCTGCCGCCGACGTGGACCCAGCTGGACTCCCTCGTCGGCCACACCGTTGCCGACGTTTTGGCGATGGAGCACCGCATCGTCGCCGTGCAACCGGAATTGCCGGCCAGCGGTGATCACCGGGAGATCGAATTTTCCGGCTCCGACCGCTACCGGCAGGCGCTTCGCCGGCGGCGGTCACGGGGGAAGTCATGAGGGAATTCGTCAGCGTGCACTCGGCGGCCGAGCACCCCGGGGTCGCCACCCTGGTGTTGTCGCGGCCGCCCACCAACGCGATGACCCGCCAGCTCTACCGGGAGATCGCGGCAGCGGCCTGCGAGCTGAGCAGCCGCGATGACGTCGCCGCGGTGATCCTCTTCGGGGGCCACGAGATCTTCTCCGCCGGCGACGACACCCGCCAATTGCGGACCTTGAGCCCGGCAGAAGCCCAAATCACCGCCCGGGTCCGCTGCGATGCCGTTGAAGCCGTCGCGGCTATCCCGAAGCCGACGGTCGCCGCCATCACGGGCTATGCCCTGGGCGCTGGCCTTACCTTGGCGCTGGCCGCCGACTGGCGGGTCAGCGGCGACAACGCGAAGTTCGGGATGACCGAGATCCTTGCCGGCCTGATTCCTGGGGGCGGCGGGATGGCGCGGCTGACCCGCGCGATCGGGGCCGCCAAGGCCAAGGAGCTGGTGTTCAGCGGGCGTTTTTTCGATGCTAAGGAGGCGTTGGCGCTGGGCCTGATCGACGAAATGGTGGGCCCCGACGACGTGTACGACGCCGCCATGGCGTGGGCATGCCGCTTCGTCGACAGTCCGCCGGAGGCGCTCGCTGCCGCCAAGGCCAGCATCGACGCCGTCTTCGAGCTGACGTCTGCCGCGTGGCTCACCGCCGAACAGCGCCGCTACGCCGAGGTGTTCGCCGCAGGATCCGATGCCCGGCTCTTGCTCAGGCCGCCGCACGACGGCGCTCCCGCGGATGGTCGTTAGGCTGGCACTGCCATGACGTCACAGACTTCCGCGAACCGGACACCCGGGAGCGACGCCGACCCCGCTCCGAGACCACATGCCACAGCCGAAGAGGTGGCGGCTGCCCGCTATGACACCAAACTGGCGCAAGTGCTCTACCACGACTGGGAAGCGGAAAACTACGACGAGAAGTGGTCGATCTCCTACGACAAGCGCTGCGTCGATTATGCGCGCGGGCGGTTGGACGCCATCCTCGCAGACGACGCGCTCCGCGACCTGCCCTATGATCGTGCACTCGAGTTAGGTTGCGGCACAGGATTTTTCCTGCTCAATCTGATCCAGGCGGGAGTGGCGCGGCGCGGGTCGGTCACTGACTTGTCGCCCGGTATGGTCCAAGTGGCCACCCGCAACGGACGGTCGCTGGGCCTAGACATCGATGGCCGGGTCGCCGACGCCGAGGGTATCCCCTACGACGACAGCACCTTCGATCTGGTGGTTGGGCACGCGGTGCTGCACCACATTCCCGATGTCGAGCTCTCGCTGCGGGAGGTGATCCGGGTGCTGCGGCCGGGCGGGCGGTTCGTATTCGCCGGCGAGCCGACTGCCGTTGGCGACCGCTACGCCCGCGCACTTTCGGCGCTGGCGTGGCGGGTTATCACCAACGCCACCAGGTTGCCCGGTTTGGCCGGGTGGCGGCGACCCCAGGCCGAACTCGACGAGTCCTCGCGCGCTGCCGCCCTGGAAGCGCTCGTTGACCTGCACACCTTCCGGCCCGCGGACCTGGAGCGGATGGCCGCGCGCGCTGGCGCGGTCCGGGTGGCGACCGTCACCGAGGAGTTCACCGCGGCGATGCTGGGCTGGCCGCTGCGCACCTTTGAGGCGGCGGTGCCGCCCGGTCGCCTCGGCTGGGGATGGGCGCGGTTCGCGTACGCCGGCTGGAAGACCCTGAGCTGGGCGGATGCCAACCTGTGGCGTCACCTGGTGCCGAAGGACTGGTTCTACAACATCGTGCTCACCGGGATAAAGCCGCTCTGAGCACCGGTCTGCGCTTCAGCAGGGACGATGTCGGCTACCTGCGGTCGGAGTCGGGCAGCGAGGCCCTGCGTGGGGTCGCCGGGTTCGCGCTGACCCGCGCCACCCACCTGGCCGACATCGCCGAGATACGCGCGCGGTATGGGGAGCGGGCACCGGTGCTGGTTGAGACGACGCTGCTGCGGCGGCGCGCCGGCGCCAAACTGGCTGAGCTGGGCGATGTGTCGCATTGGCTGTTCACCGACGAGGCGCTGCAACAGGCAAGCGTGGCGCCGGTGGCGCTGCATCGGGCGCAGCGGCTGGCCGGCTTGATGGTGCATGACGCCACCTGCTCCATCGGCACCGAGCTGGCGGCACTGCGCGGTTCAGCCGCCCGGGTGCTGGGCAGCGATACCGATCCGGTGCGGCTGGCGATGGCGCGCCACAACCTGGGTGCCACCGTTGACCTCTGCCGCGCCGACGCGTTGCATCCGGTGACGCGCACCATGACCGTCGTCGTCGATCCGGCCCGACGCCGCGGGGGCCGGCGACGTTTCAGCCCGCGCGACTACCAACCCGCTCTGGACGATCTTCTGGATGTCTATCGTGGCCGAAACCTGGTTGTAAAGTGCGCTCCGGGAATCGATTTCGGACAGGTCCGCAGTATGGGTTTCGACGGCGAAATCGAGGTGACGTCGTATCGCGGCTCGGTCCGAGAGACGTGTCTATGGTCGGCGGGGTTGACCGAGCACGGTGTGCGCCGTCGGGCGAGCATTCTTGATCGCGGCGAGCAGATCACCGACGCGGAGCCCGACGACTGTCCGGTGCGGCCCGTGGGGCGATGGATCATCGACCCGGATGGCGCGGTGGTGCGGGCCGGGCTGGTCCGCCACTACGGCGCGCGGCACGGGCTGTGGCAGCTCGACCCCGACATCGCGTACCTGTCCGGTGACCGGCTGCCGCCGGGGGTGCGGGGGTTCGAGGTTCTCGAGTGGTTCGGTTTTACCGAGCGGCGGCTCCGGCGGGCGTTGTCGGCGCTTGGCTGTGGGCCTCTGGAGATCCTGGTGCGCGGCCTGCGGGTCGATCCTGACGTCCTGCGGCGCCGGATGCGGGCGCGTGGCAGCCGGCCGGTGTCTGTGATCATCGCCCGCATCGGCGCCGGCGCCGCCGGCACCGCGACGGCGTTCGTTTGCCAGCCCTCTCGTTAGGGCCCCGGTAGGCTAGCGGCGGTTCCTGCTGTGGGCGTTCGCGCCCTCGTCCCCGGTGAGGGCGATTCGACGATGCGTAGGCTGATGGCGACCGCAGCGGCTGCGGTGTTGGTGGTTTGCCGGGGCGAGCCGGCGCTGGCCGCGCCAGCCGGCTGCGCCAGCCTGGGCGGCAGCGTCGAGAGCACCACGTGTCGGGTCCATGCCTCGACCCCCACCTACATACTGAACATGTCGTTTCCCATCGACTACCCCGACGAGCAGGCGCTGAGCGATTATCTGGCCCAGAATCGCGACGGCTTCATCAACGTCGCGCAAACATCAGGCCCGCGCGACATGCCCTACCAGTTGGACGTCACGTCCGAGCAGTACCGCTCCGGCCAGCCGCCCCGTGGCACGCGCAGCGTGGTGCTCAAGATTTTCGAGGATCTCGGCGGGCCGCGTCCGTCGACCTTCTACAAGGCGTTCAACTACAACCTGGACCCGCCACACCCCATCGGCTTCGACACCCTGTTCGCGCCCGGCAGCAAACCGCTGGAGGCCATTTACCCCATCGTTCAGCGCGAGCTGGGACGGGAGACCGGGCTGGGCGTCGCGATATTGCCCAGTGCCGGCCTGGATCCCGCCCACTACCAAAACTTCGCCATCACCGACGACGAGCTGATCTTCTTTTTCGCACCGGGTGAGCTGCTGCCACCGGTCGCCGGCGCCGCCCAGGCGCACGTACCCCGCAGCGCCATCCCGCCGCTCACGGTGTAGGCCGCCGGCCGGTCGGCGACGATCCAGACCGGAACGGGTTGGGCCCGCGGCATTCCGCTGCGGCGAGCGAAGGGCGCGGGCGAGAGCCCGGCAATCGCGGCCACCGGGCCTGCCGGAGGAGTCTACTGGGGCGCGAAGCTGTAGACCTGACCGTCGCTGGTGGCGGTGACGACCCGGCGATCATGGCCTATCGACACCCCGATCGGGTATCCGGTGGCTTCCGGAAGCGGATAGCTGTTGATGGTGCGCCCGGTCGCCGGATCAAAGACCAACAACGACAGTCCGGGCGCGTCACCCCGGGGCGGACCACTGACCACGGTGTAGCCAACGCCGGCGCCGGCCAGGCTCGAGGTTGACAGGGGGCTAAGGTCATCGCGGCGCCAGAGCTGTTCGCAGTGATCACCGGCGTCCTTGAAGGTGACCAGGCGGGCGTTGGGCCCGCCGCCTGCGATGATCACTCCGTTCGGGGTTACCGCGGGCGGTGTTTGCGACAAGAAGCGCAACGGCACAGACCATTTCGGTTTCCCGTCCGCGGCTCCCAGCGCCCACAGCCGCTCATCCCGGCCACCGACATACACCGTCGAGCCGTCGGCGGAGAGGACCGGGCTGCCCAGCACACCGGCGGCGACCGCGTCGCTGGACCATTCGCGGGTCAGCAACGGCGTCTGCCCCGGGTGATATTTGAGCCCCACCAGCACGGCCGCCTTAGCGCCCGGCTGCCACAGGCTTAGCACCACCGTCGCGCTCGCTGGGGCAAACGCCGGCGCGGCGGGCACCGGGCAACCCGGCATGGCCTGCCCGCAATCGGACAGCCCGCGCGTGGAGTCGGTGGGGTCTATGCCGTCCACCAGATCCAGCGGGTTGCCGACCACGGTTCCGCGGTGCGCGTCGAAAATCAGCACCTGACCCAGATGCGTGACCACGAGTAACTGCCCTCTATCGATAACCCTTGGGGTGGAGGGCATCCCGATCACCGGCGCACGCCAGCGGGTCCACTGGGTCGGCGGAAAGGAGAGCATCGCCCCCGGCTCGCCGACGTACAGGTTGTCAAAGCCGTCGAACAACGGCCCGGCGAACCCGCCGCCTTGAACCAGCCGGACGCACCAGCGCTGCCGGCCGTTGTCGTCGTTTTCCCACTCCATCAGCGAGCAGCCGTCCGCCGTCTGCGCGTTGAGCGCCAGCCAGCCGCGCGAGCCCAGCGCCGGCCCGGCTCCCAAGGCTCCTTTGACCGAGCGAGTCCACTGCAGCCTCAACGCGGTGGCCCCGGGCAAGGGCGTGTAGCTGCTGTTGGACGCGTCGCCGTATTGCGCCGGCCAGCCTTGCGCGGGCGCCGCCTTGACCCACGAGTCGGTGTTGCCGCAGCCGCCAGTCGGGATCACCGCGATGACCGCCGCCGTCGACATCCAACGCCACAGCGCACGAGGGGGATGTCGCCAGAACACGGTGCCGTCCCCCATCCTTTCCGGAGCGCGTCGGTGGTGTTGCAGCAGCGTCGGTCGAGCCGAAGTGAGGGTAACGTGTGCGTCCCGCATCGTCGTCAAGCTGGGTTGTTGGGCTTGACTCCTTCTCGGGACGCTGTGCGTCCCGCATCGTCGTCAAGCTGGGTTGTTGGGCTTGACTCCTTCTCGGGACGCTGTGCGTCCCGCATCGTCGTCAAGCTAGGCTTCGGGCCATGACGACCATGTGGGGCGCGCCGTTGCATCGCCGCTGGCGAGGCTCGAAGCTACGGGACCCACGCCAGGCCAAGTTCCTGACCCTGGCTTCGCTGAAATGGGTGCTGGCTCACCGCGCCTACACCCCGTGGTACCTGGTTCGCTACTGGCGCCTTTTGAAGTTCAAACTGGCCAACCCGCACATCATCACGCGGGGCATGGTGTTTCTCGGCAAAGATGTGGAAATCCACTGCACCCCGGAGCTGGCCCAGCTGGAGATCGGCCGCTGGGTGCACATCGGCGACAAGAACACCATCCGTGCCCACGAGGGCTCGCTGCGGTTGGGCGACAAGGTAGTGCTGGGCCGCGACAACGTCATCAACACCTACCTCGACATCGAGATCGGTGATTCGGTATTGATGGCCGACTGGTGCTACATCTGCGATTTCGACCACCGTATGGACGACATCACCGTCCCCATCAAAGACCAGGGCATCGTGAAAAGCCCGGTCCGGATCGGGCCGGACACCTGGATCGCGGCGAAGGTGACCGTGCTGCGCGGGACCGTCATCGGGCGGGGCTGCGTCGTGGGGGCGCACGCCGTGGTCAAGGGGGACATTCCCGACTACTCGATTGCGGTCGGCGCGCCGGCCAGGGTGGTTAAGAACCGGCGATTGGCGTGGGAGACGTCGGCGGCGCAGCGTGCCGAGCTCGCCGCGGCGCTGGCCGACATCGAACGCAAGAAGGCGGCCCGCTGACACGGGGACCTCGGGACCGGTGTCTTACCGGAAGCGCCAACCGCGCGTCCGGGCTAGCGGTTAGGCAGCGCGTGCTCGACGATGGGCAACCGCGGCAGCGGCTGACGTTCGCGCCGCTTGGCCGCCAGGTACACCTGCGCGGTTTCCCCCGCCACGGTGTGCCAGTCGAACTCGGAGCTCAGACGCCGGCGAGCGGCGTGGGCGCGGCGCTGCGCGGCGTCGGGGTCGTCGAGCACGGCGCGCACGGCGGCGGCCAGTCGCGCAACGTCACGGGGCGGACAGGACACCCCGGTCTGCCCGTCGATCACCGCCTCGCCCAGGCCGCCGATGTTCGAGGTCACCAGCGGGGCGCCGGCCGCGGCGGCTTCCAGTGCGACCAGGCCGAACGGCTCATAGTGGCTGGGCAGCACGGCGGCGTCGGCGCGATGCAACAACCGCAACAGGTCGGCGTGGTCTACCCGCCCGAGGAACGTCGTTGCCTTGAGCACCCGGTGCTTGCGCGCCTGTTCGACCAGCCAGTCTTGCTGGGTGCCCTCGCCGGCGATGGTCAATCTGGTGCCGGGATGGGCTCGTCGGATCCGGGGCAGTGCGGCGATGATGTCGTGCACGCCCTTCTCGTACTCCAACCGCCCCACGAAGAGCAATTCGGGTGGCTGGGTCCGGGGACGGCGTGGGGCGAACGGCCAACGGGCGGCGTCGATCCCGTTGCGGATAACGGTTATCTCTGCCAGACCCGGGCCGAAAAGCTCGGTGATCTCGTCACGCATCGACGCCGAACAGGTGATCAGCGAATCGGATTCACGTACCAGCCAGGATTCGATCGCGTGCACCTGACGGCTGAGGGCACCTGAGACCCAGCCGGAGTGGCGGCCGGCTTCGGTCGCATGAATGGTGGAAACGAGGGGTACATCATAGAATTCGGCGAGCGCGATGGCCGGATGAGCCACCAGCCAGTCGTGCGCATGCACCACGTCAGGACGCCAAAGGCCGGACGAGTCGGTGGTTTTCAGCGACAGGCCGGCACGGATCATGGCATGGCCCATCGCCAAGGTCCATGCCATCATGTCGTGGGTGAAGGTGAACTCGTGCGGATCCTGCGCGGCCGCGACAACTCTCACATCCTCGCGGATCTCGTCCGACGACGGATGCGTGCTCGGATCGGTGTCCGCGGGACGGCGGGACAGCACCACGACGTCATGACCGGCCGCAGCCAGGGCGGTTGACAGCTGGTGGACGTGGCGTCCCAGCCCGCCGATCACCACCGGCGGGTACTCCCAGGACACCATCATGATTTTCACGCCCGCCTCCGGCCCACGCGCTCGCCCCGGCACAGCCTCATCGCGGCAGCCTGCGGGCGTCCAGGGCGCCGAACAGCCCGTCGGCGCGGTTCCACCCGTCGGCCAGTCGCTGCGCGGTCTGCCGGTGCCCCGACGCCAGCGCATCGGCGATCTCCCGGGTGGCGTGGGCGTGCAGATGGGCACGGTAGCGGGCGTAATCGGCGGCGGACTCCTTGCTCACCATGAACGGCCAGTCACTGGAGACCGTGAGCAGCGTCTCGCGCAGGATCTGATCGGCGATCCGATCGCGCGGTGCTGGGCCGGCCGGCGCGGCCGGGTGCGCCAGCGCCTTGTCGACGGCGGTCAGCGCGGTATCAACCACTTCGGCGTTGAGCTGCACCAGATCGGCCACCTTGTCCCCGGTCCACACCCGCCAGTCCTTGCCGGAACCCCAGGAACTCGGTGGTAATTCGACTGGGGCTCCGATGAATCCGCCGGCGATCGCATCGGTCAGCGTACCGACGCGCACACCTGCGGCGGGCAGCGCCCGCAGCACCTGTTCCAGCCACATCGGACCTTCGTACCACCAGTGGCCGAACAGCTCGGTGTCGAAAGCGGCGACCACGTGCGCCGGACGCCCGATGCGCTGCGACTCGGCCGACAGCCGGTTGCGGACCACGTCGACGAAATCCGCGACATGCGCGCCAACCGCACGGGCGGCACGCTCGGGATCGTAGGGCGCCTTGGCGTGCGGTGGTATGTTGCGGCCGGTGACGCGGGCCGGCTTGAGACCCGTGCGGTGGTCATAGGTGTGGAAATCCCGGTAGGCGCCGTGGCCCGGGTAACCGGATTTCGGCGACCACACCCGGTAGCTCACCTGCAGGTCGCGCCCGAACGCGATCACCCCGGTGTCACCCACCGGCCGGCCCAGGGCCGTGTCGCCATGCAGCGCGGGGCCGTCGACGATGAAGTGCGAGACCCCGCCGGCCGCGTAGTCGTGTTCCATCCCCGGGGCGTACGCGCATTCGGGTGCCCAAATGCCGGCAGGGGCGCGGCCCAGCCGTAGCTGGGCGTCGGCCAGCCCTTCGCGCAACGCGAACTCCCGCAGCCGCGGCGCGAGCAGCGGCTGAAACGGGTGTGCCAGCGGTCCGCCGAGCAGTTCCACCGTGCCGGCGTCGACGAGGCCGCGCAGCAGCGGGCTGGCGCCGTGCCGCCACCACACGGCAAAGTCATCGATCGCCCGATCGGCCTCGATGCATTCACGAATCCCGAAGAGCCGCAGGGCTTCCGGTGAGCAAGCGCTGGGTGGATCCGAGGGGTAGCCGGAGCGCAACCCGGCAGCCTCGGTCGCACGCAGCCGCCAGTTTCCCAGCCAGTGATGCATGCCCTCGAGGCAGTACGGGTCGTCGAGCTGCGCGGTCACCACCGGGGTCATCCCGAGCGTAATCACCCCGCGCCTGCCCTCCCCGGCCAGGCGGCGCAGCAGCCGCAGCAGCGGAAGGTAGGCCGCCGACCAGGATTGGTAGAGCCATTCCTCACCGACGGGCCAGCGGCCGTGGTGGGCCAGCCAGGGGAGGTGGGTGTGCAGCACCAGGGTGAACAAACCCGGCACCCGGTCCCCGGCGCTCACGGGCGCACCGCCATCGCGAGCAGATCCAGGCTGGAGTCGATGTCGCGGCCATCATGTGCATCCTCGGCGTCGACGATGTCGAAGTCGGCGGTGGTGACCGCGGCGACGTCGGCCAGCAACTGCGGGGGCCAAGGTGCGCCGGCCAGCGCCCGCGCAATCTGCGCGTCGACGATCGAGCCGCCGTGGCGGGAGTCCATCTCCCGCAGGCGCGGCCCGTGGAATATCCCGCTCATCGATACCGGCGAAAACCCCACGCCGGCAAGCAGCGCCGTGAGTTCGTCGGCGTTGAGCTCGCGAGTGTGAAACGGGTTGATCGGGGTGTCACGGCCCGGGGAGAAGGTGATCCGGTTGGGGGTGGACACCATCAGCAACCCCGACGGGCGCAGCACGCGGAAGCACTCGCGGAGAAACCGGGCCTGGTCCCACAGGTGCTCGATGACTTGCAGGCTGACCACGGCATCCACCGAGCCGTCCGGGAGTGGCATCTCGGCGAGGTTGGCGTGGATGACGTCCACCTGCGGATAGTGGGCGCGGACATGGGCCACCGTGGCCTCGTCGTAGTCCAGCCCGATCACCCGGCGGGCGACGCCGGCGATCAAACGTGCGCCATAGCCTTCGCCGCACCCGGCGTCGAGCACCTCGCGACCCGCACATAACGGCGCGAGCCGCTGATACGCCACCCGGTGCCGGTGAAACCAGTAGTTCTCTACGGCCAGGCCGGGGACGGTGCGCTCGCCCGTCAGCGCCAATGCCGCGCCGGCCGCCGACGGCATGTCGATGTTGCGGGGAGCCCCGGGAACAAATGCGCTCATCGCTATGGCAGGCTATCCGAAGCGGCAGGTTGGCGAACGGCCCGCCGCAGTTGTCCACGGCATCGGCGGACACCGGCGGCCGAACTCGCCGGACCCGCTATGGTGTGAAGGCGAACGCACAAAGTTACCCGAGAGTAACACGAGTGTGCGGTTGCGAAGACCGTGACCGACGTCTTGCAGCCGGGGGCTGCGGGACTCCGTCGAGGAGGACGAACCCACTCATGACGAACATCGTCGTCTTGATCAAGCAGGTCCCGGACACCTGGTCGGAGCGCAAGCTCACCGAGGGTGATTTCACCTTGGACCGCGGGGCCGCCGACGCCGTGCTGGACGAAATCAACGAGCGGGCCGTCGAAGAGGCACTGCAGATCCGGGAGAAAGAGGCCGCTGACGGCATCGAGGGATCGGTGACGGTGCTCACGGCGGGCCCCGAGCGGGCCGCCGAGGCGATTCGCAAGGCCCTGTCCATGGGGGCCGACAAGGCGGTCCATCTCAAAGACGACGGGATGCACGGCTCCGATGTCATACAGACCGCGTGGGCGCTGGCGCGGGCGCTGGGCACCATCGAGGGCACTGAGCTGGTGATCGCCGGTAACGAGTCCACCGACGGTGTGGCCGGTGCCGTGCCGGCTATCATCGCCGAATATCTGGGCCTGCCGCAGCTCACCCACCTGCGCAAACTCTCGGTCGAGGGCGGCAAGGTCACCGGCGAGCGGGAGACCGATGAAGGTGTGTTCATCCTCGAGGCGCCGCTGCCCGCGGTCGTGAGCGTGAACGAAAAGATCAACGAGCCACGCTTCCCGTCCTTCAAGGGCATCATGGCCGCCAAGAAAAAGGAAGTCACCACCGTGACGCTGGCCGATATCGGGGTCGAGCCCGACGAGGTTGGGCTGGCCAACGCCGGTTCGACGGTGCTGTCGGCGACACCGAAGCCGCCCCGAAGCGCCGGAGTGAAGATTCGCGACGAGGGCGACGGGGGCATCAAGATCGCCGAGTACCTGATCGCGCAGAAGCTGATCTAGCGGGCTGTTCCCCCGCCGCACCCCACCCAAAAAGGCACAAGGCTCGTCTATGGAGGCTCATCTATGGCTGAAGTACTGGTGCTCGTCGAGCACACCGAAGGCGCGCTGAAAAAGGTCACCGCCGAATTGCTGACCGCCGCGCGCCGACTGGGCGAGCCGGCCGCCGTCGTGGTCGGGCGCCCGGGGGCGGCCGCGCCGCTGATCGACGGGCTCACGGCGGCAGGCGCCGAAAAGATCTACGTCGCCGAGTCCGAAACCGTCGAGAATTACCTGATCACCCCCTATGTCGATGTGCTGGCTGCGCTGGCCGAATCATCTGCTCCGGCGGCAGTGTTGCTGGCCGCCACCGCCACCGGCAAGGAAATCGCGGGCCGGGTGGCCGCCCGGATCGGCGCGGGGCTGTTGGTCGACGCGGTCGATGTGAAAGAGGGCGCCAAGGTGGTGCACTCCATCTTCGGCGGCGCATTCACCGTTGAGGCGCAGGCCAACGGCGACACCCCGGTGATCACCGTGCGGGCGGGCTCCATCGAGGCGCAGCCGGCCGACGGTAAGGGCGAGCAGGTCATGGTCGAGGTTCCCGCCCCCGCGGACAACGCCACCAAGATCATCTCGCGCCAGCCCGCGGTGGCCGGCGACCGGCCGGATCTGACCGAGGCGGCCATCGTGGTCTCCGGTGGGCGCGGTGTGGGCAGCGCGGAGAACTTCCGGGTGGTCGAGGAATTGGCCGACGCGCTGGGTGCCGCGGTCGGCGCGTCGCGCGCGGCCGTTGACTCCGGCTACTATCCGGGCCAGTTTCAGGTGGGCCAGACCGGCAAGACGGTCTCCCCACAGCTTTACATCGCGCTGGGCATCTCCGGCGCCATCCAGCACCGCGCGGGCATGCAGACCTCCAAGACCATTGTCGCGGTCAACAAGGATGAGGAGGCGCCGATCTTCGAGATCACCGACTTCGGCGTGGTCGGTGACTTGTTCAAGGTCGCTCCGCAGCTGACCGAGGCCGTCAAGGCGCGCAAGGGCTGAGCCGAGCGCCTGGACCCGCCGGCTCGGCCTGCCGGGTGTGCCGCCGCCCGGCCGGCATCACCGCCGGGTGGGGGCAATTGCCCGGTATCCTGAGCCCGTCATGGTGTACCTGGATCATGCCGCCACCACCCCGATGTATCCCGCGGCCATCGAGGCCATGGCGGCTGTGCTCGGCACGGTCGGCAATGCCTCGTCGCTGCACACCTCTGGGCGCGCGGCACGACGCCGGATGGAAGAATCCCGCGAACTGATCGCGGACAAGTTGGGCGCGCGCCCGTCAGAGGTGATTTTCACCGCAGGTGGCACCGAAAGCGACAACCTCGCCGTGAAAGGCATTTACTGGGCGCGCCGCAAGGCGCAGCCGCAGCACCGGCGCATCGTCACCACCGAAGTGGAACACCATGCCGTGCTCGACACGGTGAACTGGCTCACCGAACATGACGGCGCCGAAGTGACGTGGCTGCCTACCGCCCCCGACGGGTCGGTGTCGCCGGCCGCGCTGCGCGAGCTGCTGCAGCGCCATGACGACATTGCGCTGGTGTCGGTGATGTGGGCGAACAATGAGGTCGGCACCATCATGCCGATCGCCGAACTCGCCTCGATCGCTGCCGAATTCGAGGTTCCCATGCACAGCGATGCCATCCAGGCGGTCGGCCAGCTGCCGGTTGGCTTTGCCGCCAGCGGCTTGTCCGCGATGAGCGTGGCCGCGCACAAGTTCGGCGGCCCACCCGGTGCCGGGGCATTGCTGCTGCGGCGGGACGTCGCCTGTGTGCCGTTATCGCATGGTGGCGGCCAGGAACGCGACATCCGTTCCGGAACACCGGATGTCGCCGCAGCTGTCGGGATGGCGACGGCGCTGCAGATCGCCGTGGACGGCCTGGAGGCCAACGGCACACGGCTTCGTTCCTTGCGTGACCGGCTGATCGACGCGGTTTTGGCCCAGGTCCCGGGCACCCGTCTCAACGGCGCCGTCGGTGCCCGGCGTCTACCGGGAAACGCGCACTTCACTTTCGACGGCTGCGAAGGCGATGCGTTGTTGATGTTGTTGGACGCCAACGGTATTGAATGCTCAACCGGATCGGCATGCACCGCCGGAGTGGCCGAGCCCTCGCATGTCCTGGTCGCGATGGGCGCTGATGCGGCCAGTGCCCGCGGTTCGCTGCGACTGTCGCTGGGGCACACCAGTGTCGACGCTGACATCGATGCGGTGTTGGCGGTGCTTCCCGGCGCGGTGGCCCGCGCCCGCCGGGCTGCTGTGGCAGCCGCGGGGCCGGCTCGATGAAAGTGCTGGTGGCGATGAGCGGCGGTGTCGACTCGTCGGTGGCCGCCGCCCGGATGGTCGACGCCGGGCACGACGTGGTCGGCGTGCACCTCGCGCTGTCCGCTGCTCCGGCGACGCTGCGCACCGGGTCGCGGGGATGCTGCTCGAAAGAAGACGCCAGGGACGCCCGCCGCGTCGCCGATCTCCTCGGGATCCCCTTTTACGTTTGGGATTTTGCTGACAAGTTCACAGAGGATGTGATCGACGACTTCGTGTTGTCCTACGCACGCGGGGAGACACCGAACCCGTGCATCCGGTGTAACCAGCGGATCAAGTTCTCCGCGTTGTCGGCGCGTGCCCTGGCGCTGGGTTTTGATGCCGTGGCCACCGGTCATTACGCACGGCTCTCCGACGGGCGACTGCGCCGGGCTGTCGATCGGGACAAGGATCAGTCCTACGTGCTGGCCGTGCTCACCGCCGATCAGCTGCGCCACGCGGCGTTCCCGGTTGGCGACACACCGAAGCCGCAGATCCGCGCGGAGGCGGCGCGCCGGGGGCTGGCGGTCGCCGAGAAGCCGGACAGCCATGACATTTGCTTCATTCCCTCCGGAGACACCCGCGCTTTTCTCGGTGAGCGGCTTGGGGTGCGGCCCGGCCGGGTGGTCGATGCCCGCGGCACGGTGCTGGCCGAACACGGCGGGGTGCACAACTTCACCATCGGCCAGCGCAAGGGGCTGGGCATCGCCGGGCCCGGACCAGATGGCCGTCCGCGCTATGTGACCGCGATCGACGCCGACACCGGTACCGTGCGCGTTGGCGCTGCCTCTGAACTGGCGGTGTGGGCGCTGACCGGGCGCGCACCGGTGTTCACCTCGGGAACAGCGCCGTCGGGACCCGTCGAGTGCCAGGTTCAGGTGCGTGCGCACGGCGAAACCGTCGGTGCCATAGCGGAGTTGGTCGATGGTGAGCTTGTCGTTCGGTTGCGGTCTGCGCTGCGCGGGGTGGCGCGCGGGCAGACCCTGGTGCTCTACCGGCCCGACCCCGACGGCGACGAGGTGATCGGCAGCGCGACGATCGCGGGCACGTCGGCGCCCTCCCGTTAACCGGGTACGCGGGCGGCGAGGTTCGTCATCACGATCTCGGACACCGACTCCGGAAACCCGCAGGACGTGACTTCCAGCAAAACCACGGATTTAAGACGGTAGTCACGCCCGCAGCCGCCGGGCCGGGTATGCAGGGATTCGGCATCGGCGCTCCACGCGCCGACGAGAAGCTCCCCCGTGGGGCTGCCCGCGCAGCGCTGCACGACCGCCGCCAGGGAGTCGAAGGCGCGCCGCGCGGTGCCGGCATCGTGATAAGCCGCGGCGCCCTCGGAGATCAGCGCGCTGGCCGGCGGATCCTGGAAGGTTCTTTTGTGGAACCCGGCGATGTCCGACCCGAAAGTTGCCGTCTCCGAATAAACGAACTGGCATTGCGGTGGCGCCGTCTCGGCGAGGATGTTGAGATCCATCGGGTGCCTGGTGTCCATCGACGGGATGACGCTCAGGCTTTCGCCGGCTCTGGTAATCGCGCGCATCCGCGACTGATCCAGCAGGATCGTGTCGACGTCTACGGGTGACGTCGGGTAGGGCAAGCCGTTGAACACCGGGGTGCCGCCCACGACCCGCATACAGGCCGCGGCCAGCAGGGCTGCCAACTGTTGGGGGTTGAGTGGTCGGTAGTTGTCAGCGGTGTGCTGTAGGAACAGAAGTGTGAATCTGGCGGCGTGGGCTGAGCGCAACGGTGTTGCGCGGGTGACTGCGTATCGCTGGTTTAGCGCCGGGTTGCTGCCGGTGCCCGCCCGGCGAGTGGGTCGGCTGATTGTGGTGGATGAGCCGACCGGCGAGGCTGGCTCACGAGGGCGCACCGCCGTCTACGCGCGGGTGTCCTCGGCCGATCAGAAGGCTGATTTGGATCGGCAGGTGGCTCGGGTGACGGCGTGGGCCACCGCCCAACAGATCCCGGTCGACAAGGTGGTTGTCGGGGTTGGCTCTGCGTTGAATGGGCGCCGTCGCAAGTTCCTTGCGCTGCTGCGTGACCCGACGGTGAGTCGGATCGTGGTGGAGCATCGGGATCGGTTCTGCCGGTTCGGCTCTGAATACGTCGAAGCCGCTCTTGGCGCCCAAGGCCGTGAGCTGGTGGTGGTCGATTCCGCTGAGGTCGATGACGACCTGGTGGGCGATATGAGCGAGATCCTCACCAGTATGTGCGCTCGGTTGTATGGCAAACGCGCTGCGCAGAACGGGGCCAAGCGCGCGCTGGCGGCCGCGGCGTCCGACGAGGTGGAGGTGGCCTGAGATGCCGCGTTTCGAGGTGCCCGACGGCTGGTGTGTGCAGGCGTTCTGTTTCACCCTGGACCCGACCGCGGATCAAGCCAGGTCGCTGGCGCGGCATTTCGGGGCCCGCCGCAAGGCCTACAACTGGGCCGCCGCCACGCTGAAAGGCGATATCCGGGCGTGGCGCGCCGCCGGTGTTAAGACAGCGAGGCCCTCGCTGCCGGTGCTGCGGAAACGCTGGAATCAGGTCAAAGACGAGGTGTGTGTCAACGCCGAGACGGGCCAGCCGTGGTGGGGTGAGTGCTCTAAAGAGGCCTACGCGGGCGGGATCGCCGCCGCGGTGGACGCCTACTGGGACGCCACCCTCCCGATCGGGCAAACGTGAGGGCAAGCCGATGGGCTTCCCCCGGTTGAAGAAGAAGGGACGCGACGCCGACCGCGTGACGTTCACCACCGGGGCGATGCGCGTCGAACCGGATCGCCGGCATGTCGCCTTGCCGGTGATCGGCACCGCCCGCACCCACGAGAGCACCCGCCGCATCGAGCGACTCATCCGTGCTGGGCGGGCGCGGGTGCTGGCGATCAGCTTGCGCCGCAACGGCACTCGCCTGGATGTGAGTGCTCGGGTGCTGGTGCAGCGCCCGCTGCAACCCGGGGTCGCGCAACCAGGTTCGCGGGTGGGTGTCGACGTGGGTGTGCGTCGTTTGGCGACGGTCGCCAGCGCTGAGGGTCTGGTGATCGAACAGGTGGCTAATCCGCGACCGCTCGACGCGGCGCTGCGCGAGCTACGCCACGTGTGCCGGGCACGGTCGCGCTGCAGGAAAGGCTCACGGCGCTACCGTGAGCGCACCACCGAGATGTCTCGGCTGTATCGCCGGCTCAACGATGTCCGCACCCATCACCTGCACGTCCTGACAACACGATTGGCCAAAACCCACGGCCGCATCGTGGTGGAAGGTTTGGACGCCGCCGGGATGCTGCGGCAAAAAGGGCTGCCGGGGGCTCGTGCCCGGCGGCGCGGGCACTCCGATGCCGCCCTGGGCACACCACGCCGGCATCTGTCCTACAAAACGGGCTGGTACGGGTCGCAGTTGGTGGCCAACCGCTGGTTCCCGTCGAGCAAAACCTGCCACCTTTGTGGGCATGTGCAGGACATCGGATGGGACGAAAAGTGGCAATGTGCCACGTGTTTGGCGGTCCATCAGCGCGATGACAACGCCGCGATCAACCTCGCGCGCTACCAGGAAACCATTAGCGTCGTCGGCCCAGTTGGGGCCGCCGTCAAGCGTGGAGCCGACCGTAAGACCCGGCCTGGCCGGGCAGGTGGCCGTGAAGCGCGGAAGGGACGCGGCCGCAAGGCCGCCGAACAACCCCGAGACGGGGTGCAAGTCGCGTGACCACTAAAGATCACCCACTTGCAACGGCTCAGCACACCACCAGCGGCCGCAGCGCTACCGCTTTCGGCATCGTCGATGCAGCCTTTCCTCTTCCGAGGGTAGCCGGGGCTGGCCAAGCGGCAGCACACCCGGCGCCCGGCTCCCGGTGAGGCGTCGAATACGGTTGCCCGGTGAGTGTCTTCGCGACCGGCAGCGGCACCGGGTCGTGGCCCGG
Source organism: Mycobacterium sp. SM1 (assembly GCF_018361265.1). GTDB lineage: Bacteria > Actinomycetota > Actinomycetes > Mycobacteriales > Mycobacteriaceae > Mycobacterium. Next base: position 197,677 of record NZ_JAFLNH010000001.1, on the reverse strand, counting down.
CACTTCGCCGCGGGAAGCCGCCGAGATCGTGGTCGGTGAGCTGGCCGGGGCGCTCGCCCACATCGTCGAATTGCCCGCCAGGGGAGTGGGCGCCGATGTGATCGGGCGCGCCGGCGCGCTGCTGGTGGACGTGGCCATCGACACGGTGCCGCGCGGCTACCGGATCGCGGCCCGGCCCGGCAAGGTGACGCGCCGAGCCGTCAGCTTGCTCGAGGAGGATGTCGACGCCCTCGAGGAGGCCTGGGAGCTGGCGGGCCTGCGCGGTGGCGGTCACGCGATCAAGGTGCAGGCGCCCGGGCCGATCACCCTGGCCGCGGAGCTGGAACTGGCCAACGGGCACCGGGCGATCACGGATCCGGGCGCGGTGCGAGACCTGGCGGCGTCGCTGGCCGAAGGCATCGCCGCGCACCGCGCGGCGGTAGCGCGGCGGCTGGACACCCCGGTGGCGGTGCAGTTCGACGAGCCGTCGCTGGCGGCGGCGGTGGGTGGGCGGCTGACCGGGGTGACCGCGCTCACCCCGGTGGAGCCGATCGAGGAGACCGACGCGCTGGCCATGCTCGACACCTGTGCCGCCGGAGGCGAGGTGCTGCTTAACGCCTGCGGGTCGGCTATTCCATGGGATCTGTTGCAGCGCAGTACTATTGGCGCGGTTTCGGTTCAGGCCGCCACGCTGCAGAACGCGGATTTGGACGGTATCGCGGAGTTTGTCGAATCCGGGCGCACCATCGTGCTGGGTGTGGTCGCCGCGACCGATCCGCCGCGGCGCCCTTCGGTGGAGCAGATCGCCGGCGCCGTGGCCGCGGTGATCGACCGGCTCGGCTTTGCCCGCTCAGCGCTGGCCGACCGCGTCGGCGTGACCCCGGCGGGCGGTCTGGCCGCGGCCACACCGCAATGGGCGCGCAACGCGATCCGGCTCGCCCGCGAGGCCGCCGAGGTGTTCGCGCAAGACCCCGACGCGATTTGAGCAGCGGCGGGCCAGCGCTGAAACGAGCCTCGGCGCCCGCATCCGGCGACCGTCACTTCGGCGGTAGCCAGGTGCCCCGCTGTCCCGGCGTGCGGTGCCCGCCCCGGCTGTGGCCGAGCCCCCTCGAACCCACTCGGGACGACCCCCCACCACCGCGCCCGGTATGGCGCGTTGTGCCGCCGCGCAGTGGGCTCAGCCGGTGCCCGTGGCCGCAGCGAACTTGGCCACCAGGGCCTTCGCCAACGGCTCCGAGGACGCCGGATTCTGGCCGGTGTAGAGGTTGCCGTCGACGGTGACGTGCGGTGACCACGGCGCGTCGCTCTGCTCATAAGAGCCGCCCTGGGTGGTGAGGCGGTCTTGGAGCAACCAGCACGCCTTGTCGGCGAACCCGACCTGTGCCTCCTCGGTGTTGGCAAAGCCGGTCACCTTACGCCCGGCGAACAACCACGCCCCGTCGGCGCCACGGGCGGGCAGCAGCGCGGCGGGGCCGTGGCACACCGCGGCGATTGGCTTGCCCTGCGCGGTGAAGTCAGCCAGTAAGGCGCCGAAGCGCTCCGACTCCGCGAGGTCCTCCATTGGTCCGTGCCCGCCGGGGATGAACACCAGGTCGTAATCGTCGGCTTTCACCGTGTCGAGGTCGGCCGGCGCGGCGAGCTGGTCCCCGATACTTTCCAGATAAGCGCGAAACCGCTCACCCGGTTCGCTTGCGCCACCGTTCATCTCGGGTGTGAACCCGGCCTCGTCGGCAACCGGGCGAACCCCTCCCGGGGTGGCGATGGTGATGTCGAAGCCCGCCTGCGTGAATACCTCGTGCGGGACCGCGAGTTCTTCCGGCCAGTAGCCGCAGGGGTGCTTAGTCCCATCGGCGAGGGTCCAGTGATCCGAACCCGAGACTGCAAACAGTACACGTGTCACGCGCATTCTCCGTTTCGTCGCTGCCGTCTATCTGGTATATCTGCGCAATTCAGGTTAGGTTCGCCGCCGAGCACCCGCCAGGCATCGAGCGACTTTGCGACACAAGTTTGTTGAAACGCGATATCGGCCGCTGGCCGAATCGGAATGGGCGCAGCATGGGCAGGAACGCGCTACCGTGACGGCCGTGCGGTGCGGTTTGCTAGGGGTAATACCCGAAGGTGGGTCGTCGCCGCGCAACGAGAGGGGTATCGCCACGGGATTCGTCGTCATTGCCACCTGGGTCGCCAACCCCGGGGAGGCCGAGCACATTCGCGCGCTCCTCGAGAAGATGACTCCCTTAAGCCGCGCCGAGCCCAAGGTGATCTGCTATCAAGCCCACGTCAGCGCCGATGATCCGAACACCTTTGTGCTCTACGAGCACTACACCGACCCGAGCGGGTATGAAGAGCATCGGGCCACCGAGGCGTTCCGAAGCTTGGTCCTCAACGAGGCGATTCCCCGCTTGGCGAGCCGCACGGTGCAGACGTTCACGACCATCGGCCCGGACACCTGACCGCCGCGTGGGGCCGCCGCGCGCTGTCGTCTGCGCCCCGGCCGGCACCCCGCCACGCGGTCCGGGTCCCTGACGCGCCTCGCCGCATGGGGCGCCGGGGCCATGCCAGGCGCACCTTGTCACCGCCGGAACGGCGAGCGGTCCAAGATGTGTTCAAGATGTGTTCCAAGATGTGTTAATGAAACGACCACACTGCGCGGGCTGGAGGTGTCGGCGGTGAGCCAGATCGAACATTCCGTGACAACGCGGGACTTGATTGCCGAGCTTGCTGCGCGCGCACCCCGCGCCGGCGCGAATTCAGGACTGTGGCCGGGGTTGACAATCTACCGGTTCACCAAGCCGCAGGCGCCGCAGTGGGAGGAAATCCAGTCATTGTCGCTCGGAATTGTGGCGCAAGGGCGCAAGGCGGTGACCGTTGGCGGTCAGCGGTACGTGTACGACCGGTCCAACTACCTGGTGTTAGGCAGCAACCTGCTTTTCCAGGCGGAGATCCTGGAGGCCTCGCCGCGAAAGCCGTTCCTGTCCCTGGTGCTGCAGATCGATCCGTCGCTGGTGCGCAAGGTGTCCGCGGACATGCTGGAGCGGCGGGTGGTGGCACTCCCGTCCGGGCGGCCGGGCACAAACACCGGTGATCCCGACACCACCTGCATGGTTTCGACTCTCGACCAGGAATTGATGAGCAGCGTGCTGCGGTTCCTGCGCTCGCTGGCGGTGGGCGCGGACCGAAGGGTCCTGGCGCCGCTATACGTCCAGGAAGTGGTGTATCGGGTATTGCAGCGTGAGCAGTTCGCCCGGATGCTGCGCATTGCCGCGCAACAGACGTTGGCTAATCCGATCGCCGCGGCGCTGAGCTACATCGACGAGCATCTGTCGGAACCGCTGACGGTAAGCCATCTGGCCGAGCAGGTGAGCTGGAGCCCGTCGGCGTTTTCGCACCTGTTCCGGGAGGTGACCGGTCGCTCACCGTATCGGTTCGTGAAGGAGACACGCCTGGACCGAGCCCGCGAATTACTGGTAGCGGGGCAGCTGGGCGTCACCGACGTCGCCCGGGCGGTCGGATATGCCAGCACGTCGCACTTCATCAAGGAGTTTCGGAGCCGTTTCGGCACCACGCCCAAAGACTATGCCAACGCCCAGTCTTTGGGTCAGGGGCTGCGCGCAATACGTTCAGATGCGAGCTGACGCCGGCGGTGACCAGCCCCGGCCGGGGGCAGGTTCCGGGTGGGCCCGAGCGGGACGCAATCGGTGAATCGCCGGCGCTCACAGCGTCGATCTGACGGCGGCATCGCCCCCGGCATCGCATCCTCGGATAACCTGCGGGAGTGAGCCCAGCAGAGGTTGAGTCCGTCGCGCCCGAGGTGCGGCGCCGGTGGCAGCAGCTGGCCGAAGAAGTCCGCAAGCACCAGTTCCTCTACTACGTCAAGGACGCGCCGGTCATCTCCGACGCGGAATTCGACCAGCTTTTCAACGAGCTGAACGCGCTCGAGGACGCCTACCCCGAACTGCGCACCCCGGATTCGCCGACGCAGTTGGTCGGTGGCGCGGGGTTCGCCACCGACTTCGCTCCCGTCGACCACCTTGAACCCATGCTCAGCCTCGACGACGTGTTCACCCCCGAGGAGCTGGACGCGTGGGCGGCACGTATCCAGCCGGTGGTGGGCGACAACGCCGCCTATCTCTGTGAGCTCAAGATCGACGGGGTGGCGTTGAGCCTGGTCTACCGGGACGGCCGGCTGACGCATGCCGCCACTCGGGGGGACGGCCGCACGGGCGAAGACGTGACGCTGAACGCCCGCACCATCGACGATGTGCCCGAACGTCTGCGCGGCAGTGCCGAGTTCCCGGTGCCCGCCGTGTTGGAGGTGCGCGGTGAGGTGTTTTTCTGGATCGCCGACTTCGAGGCGCTCAACGCCGGCCTGATCGAGGAGGGCAAGGCCCCGTTCGCCAATCCCCGCAACAGCGCGGCCGGGTCGCTGCGGCAAAAGAACCCCGCCGTCACGGCCCGGCGCAAGCTGCGGATGATCTGCCATGGCGTCGGCCACACCGAGGGATTCCGGCCCGCCACTTTGCACGACGCCTACACCGCGCTGAAGGCCTGGGGCCTACCGGTGTCGGAGCACACCACCCGGGTGCGCGGCATCGCCGCGGTGCAGGACCGCATTGCCTACTGGGGTGAGCACCGCTTCGACCTCGAGCACGAAATCGACGGTGTGGTGGTCAAGGTCGATGACATCGCATTGCAGCGCCGGCTGGGCTCGACGTCACGGGCGCCGCGCTGGGCGGTCGCTTATAAGTACCCGCCCCAGGAAGCGAACACCAAGCTGCTCGATATCCGGGTCAACGTCGGCCGCACCGGACGGGTCACCCCGTTTGCGATCATGACACCGGTCAAGGTCGCCGGCTCGACGGTAGGGCTGGCCACGCTGCACAACGCCCAGGAGATCAAGCGCAAGGGCGTGCTGATCGGTGACACCGTGGTGATCCGTAAGGCCGGCGACGTGATCCCGGAGGTGCTGGGGCCCATCGTCGACCTGCGTGACGGGTCCGAACGCGAATTCGTCATGCCCACCACGTGTCCGGAGTGCGGTGCGCCGCTGGCTCCAGCTAAGGAGGGTGACGTCGACATTCGCTGCCCGAACGCGCGGTCGTGTCCGGCGCAACTGCGCGAGCGGGTGTTCTACGCCGCCGGTCGCGGTGCTTTCGACATCGAGGGGCTGGGCTATGAGGCGGCCGTCGCGCTGCTGCAGGCGCACGTCATCACCGACGAGGGTGACCTGTTCAACCTGACCGAGGATGACCTGTTGCGCACCGAGCTGTTCCGGACAAAAGCCGGTACGTTGTCCGCGAACGGCAAACGGCTGCTGGAGAATCTGGAGAAGGCTAAAAAGCGACCACTATGGCGGGTGCTGGTGGCGCTGTCGATCCGTCACGTCGGGCCGACGGCCGCCCGGGCGCTGGCGAGCGAGTTCGGCAGCCTAGACGCGATCATGTCAGCGTCCGTCGAGCAGCTGGCCGCGGTAGCAGGGGTCGGACCGATCATCGCCGAGGCGGTCTCCGAGTGGTTCAGCGTCGATTGGCATCGCGCGATCGTCGAGAAGTGGCGGGCCGCCGGGGTGCGCATGGCCGATGAGCGCGACAGCGGTGTGCCGCGCACCCTGGAGGGCCTGTCGATCGTGGTCACCGGTTCGCTCCGAGGTTTTTCGCGCGATGGCGCCAAGGAGGCCATCGTGGCGCGCGGCGGCAAAGCCGCCAGCTCGGTGTCAAAGAAGACGGCGTACGTCGTGGTCGGCGATTCACCGGGGTCGAAATACGACAAAGCCGTCGAGCTGGGTGTCCCGATTCTCGACGAGGACGGGTTTCGGCGGCTACTTGCCGAGGGACCGCCGGGCGGTTCCAGGGTCGAATGACGGCCGGAACTCTGGGATCGCCGCGCGACCCGCAGGCTATGCACGGTTGGGCGCACTGGGCGTCCGGCGATTACGTGAAGGTTGCTGAAAAAGTCAAGTTAGGCGTGCCGAATAACTGCATTAGTGGCATCTGAGCAGCTATTTTGCTCGTAGTGATCCTAGGTTTTGCTAGCCCTACTATGTTGCTGTTTGGGAGTCGCCCGGTCTAAGCTGCCAGGCGGGCCGCTTTCGGCCCGACGCCCGCGGACCGTGACCACGGGCCGTGGCCGCGGGCCGTGACCAAAGGACGGTGCCCATGGCGATCGGCACACCCGTCAACGATCGGGTAGCCGCGTTAGCGCCGGCGCGCCCAGCGGCTCGCCGGCGACCGGCGACGCGCGTGCTGACGCGCTCAGCGCTGATCATCGCGGGGTGTGTGGCGCCCGCGCTGCTGGTGCGGTTGACCGGTGCTCACCCGAGTCCCGGCGCCGCGCTGGTGCTTGACGGGGCTGCCGTGGTGTCGGCCAGCTTTCTGCTGGCGTGGGCGGCCGAAGCGGCCCAACTCGACGTGTCCGGGGGGCTGGCCATCGCGGTGCTGGCCGTGGTCGCGGTGCTGCCCGAGTATTTCGTGGACCTGTACTATGCGTTTGCCGCCGGCCACGTTCCGGCCTACCTGCAGTTCGCGTCGGCGAACATGACCGGATCCAACCGGCTGCTGATGGGCCTGGGGTGGCCGGCGGTGGTCCTGGTCGCGGCCGTGGTGGCGCGCCGGCCCGGTATCGGCAATGCCACCCTGCCGTTGACGCCGGGTAACCGCGTTCAGATGGGGTTTTTGCTGATCGCCGGTCTCGTCGCGGTCGCGGTGCCCGTCAGCGGCCAGATCCACATCGTGCTTGGCGCCGCGCTGCTGGGATGGTTCGGCTTCTACCTGTACACCATGAGCCGTGACGAGGTCGAAGAGCCGCAACTGATCGGCACCGCCGCGGCGCTGGCCGCCCTTTCCAGGCGGACCCGTCGGGTGACCGTGATGACGTTGTTCGCCGCCGCCGGTACGGTGATCCTGCTGTGTGCCGCGCCATTCGCCAACAACCTGATCGCCGCGGGGACGCGGTTGGGCGCCGACCGCTTCTTGCTGGTGCAGTGGGTGGCGCCGGTGGCGTCGGAAGCGCCGGAGCTCATCGTGGCGGTCCTGCTGGCCGCCCGGGGCCGGGGCGCTAGCGCGATCGCCATGCTGATCTCGGCGAAAGTCAACCAGTGGACCTTGTTGGTCGGCTCGCTGCCGCTGTCCTACCTGATCGGCGGCGGCGGGTTGGCCCTGCGGCTTGACGCCCGCCAGATCGGCGAAGTGCTCCTCACCGCGACGCAAACCCTGATGGGGGTGGCGCTGATCCTGGCCTTGCGGTTCCCCCGCTATGTTGCCTGGGTGCTGCTGGGGTTGTTCGTGGCGCAGTTTCCGCTGAGTTCGATCCCGGACAGGCTGATGCTGTCCGGTCTGTATGCCGCGCTGGCGGCCACCGGGCTCATCGTCAACCGCCGCCACCTGCGGGCGACGGTGGCCGCCCCGTTCACTGGCCATCAACGACGGCCTGCCCGTGGCCACGCGGGGTTGTCCGCCCTGTCACGATGATGGGTGATCGCGCAGCCGTGCGCAGCATGGCCGGTGTTCAGCGGAGCATCGTGGCAACGATCCCGGCCAGATAACCCAGCCGCGCGACCTCCGAGGGCCGGAATGCCGGACCGCCGGGGCGGCCCACGACCACAGCCGTGTGCAGATCGCCCAACGGTGCCGCGGCCAGGGTGGTATCCATCTCACGCCACACCCGCGGGACCCACTCGGCGGTGCCGTCGAGCGCCGCCGCCCGCTCGATCGGCAGCCAGGGGACCGCAACGAGCCGGGTTTCCGGTGCGCCCGGGCTGCCGACCACCCGGTGCAACCCGGCTTCAGAACCGCGCAGCACCGTGCACCAGCCCACCCGCAGCACGCGGGGGGCTTCGTCGACGAGCACCTGCAGCTTTGCCGCCTTATCGGGGGCCACGGCGATGTGATCGAGGAGCTCCAGCTCCCGGTGCGCTTCCAGCAGCCCGGTATGGGGGCGGAGGCTATCCACCCGCACGCCGTTGAGCGCCTCCGCGGCGGTGATCAATGCGTCCGGCATCACCCCGGCGGGCAGGTCGACCACCAGATCGTCGATCGCGTACCCGCAGCAGCGCTCCACCACATCGAGCGACAAGATATCGGCGCCCGTCTTGCCGAGCGCCAGGGCCAGCGAACCCAGGCTGCCCGGCCGATCGGCCAGTTGCACGCGCAGGAGATAGGAGGGCACACGCACACTGTCGCACAGCGAGGCCCGCACGGCATGTCGGTGCGCCGAGCCCACACCGGGCCGGATCTGCTAGCCGCTGCCCGGGGAGGGATGCACATCTGATCCGAGCAAACCCCCGCCCGCCGACACGGTCTAGGCTGTTCGGTCGTGTCCCAGATCTCCCGTGACGAGGTGGCGCATCTGGCCCGGCTGGCTCGGCTGGCGCTGACCGATGCCGAGCTGGATAGCTATTCCGGGCAACTCGACGCCATCTTGACCCACGTCAGTCAAATCCAGGCCGTGGATGTCACCGGTGTCGAGCCCACCGGTAACCCGCTCCGGGATGTCAACGTCACCCGCGCCGACGAGGTCACGCCGAGCCTGAGTCGGCAGCGGGTGCTCGAGCAGGCTCCGGAGGCCGTTGACGGCCGCTTTGCGGTGCCCAAGATCCTCGGAGAGCCCCAGTGACTGACATTCTCCGGTTGGACGCGGCGACGCTGGCCACCAAAATTGCGGCCGGCGAGCTGTTGTCCACCGAGCTCACCCGGGCCTGCCTGGACCAGATAGCGGCGAGCGACGAGCGCTACCACGCCTTCCTTTATGTGGCGGCCGAGCAGGCGCTCGCGAGTGCGGCCGCGATCGACACGGCGCTGGCCGCCGGTGAGTCGCCGCCGTCTGCGCTGGCGGGGGTGCCCCTGGCGTTGAAGGACGTGTTCACCACGGTTGACATGCCGACCACGTGCGGTTCCAAGATCCTGGAAGGCTGGCGATCGCCCTACGACGCCACCCTCACCGCGCGGCTGCGCGCAGCCGGCATCCCGATCCTGGGCAAGACCAACATGGACGAGTTCGCGATGGGCTCCTCGACCGAAAACTCCGCCTACGGGCCCACCCGCAACCCCTGGGATGTCGAGCGGGTGCCGGGCGGCTCGGGCGGCGGCAGCGCGGCGGCGCTGGCCGCCTTCCAGGCGCCGCTGGCCATCGGATCCGACACCGGCGGCTCGATCCGCCAGCCGGCCGCGCTCACCGCGACGGTCGGCGTCAAACCCACCTACGGCACGGTGTCGCGCTACGGCCTGGTGGCCTGCGCGTCGTCGCTGGACCAGGGTGGGCCGTGTGCGCGCACCGTCCTGGACACCGCCCTGCTGCACCGGGTGATCGCCGGGCACGATCCCCGCGATTCCACCTCTCTGGATGTCGAGGTGCCCGACGTCGTCGGGGCGGCGCGGGCCGGCGCGAGGGGCGACCTGCGAGGCATGCGCATCGGGGTGGTCCGCCAGCTGCGCGGGAAGGGTTACCAGCCCGGTGTCCTGGCGTCATTCCAGGCCGCCGTGGAGCAGTTGACCGCACTTGGCGCCCAGGTGAGCGAGGTCGACTGTCCGCATTTGGATTACGCGCTGTCCGCCTACTACCTGATCCTGCCGTCCGAGGTGTCCAGCAATCTGGCCCGCTTCGACGGCATGCGCTACGGGCTGCGCGTCGGTGACGACGGCACCCACAGCGCCGAGGAGGTGATGGCGTTGACCCGGGCCGCCGGATTTGGGCCAGAAGTCAAGCGGCGCATAATGATCGGAACTTACGCACTGTCAGCGGGCTACTACGACGCCTACTACAACCAGGCGCAGAAGGTGCGCACACTGATCGCCCGCGACCTCGACCGGGCCTACCAGTCGGTCGACGTCCTGGTGTCGCCCACGACGCCCACCACCGCGTTCCGGCTGGGGGAGAAGGTCAACGATCCGCTGGCCATGTACCTATTCGACCTGTGCACGTTGCCGCTGAACCTGGCCGGGCACTGCGGGATGTCGGTGCCGTCGGGATTATCACCGGACGACGGGTTGCCGGTGGGCCTGCAGATCATGGCGCCGGCGCTGGCCGACGACCGGCTCTACCGCGTCGGGGCCGCCTACGAGGCCGCCCGCGGCCCGCTGCCGTCACCTCTGTAGCGCCTCAGACTTCGATCGGTGGATACAGCCGTTCCAGCGTGAGCTGGCGATTGCGTCGGGCCGCCCACGCGCTTGCCGCCAGCGAGCCGGCGAGCACTCCCGACAGCACGCCCACCGAGATCCACATCCTGGCGTCGATCCCGCCGACCGTCAGCTGCCGCAGCCCGTTGACGGCGTAGGTCATCGGGTCGTAGGGATGCAGGATCTGAAACGGCTTCGCCGTCGTCTCCACCGGATACACCCCGCCGGAGGAGACCAGCTGAAACATCAGGAACGCCAGCGTGACGACACGGCCCACCGCGACACCGAAAACCGCGTTGAACGCCTGGATCAACGCCAGGAACGCCGCCGCGACCAGGATCAGGAAGGCGACCATGCCAACGGCGTACTTGGCTTGCAGGCCGACGCCGAAATGCACCACCGCATACATCAGCGCTACCTGGGCCACCCCCAGCAGCAGCGCCGGCCAGTAGGAGGCCAGCACCACCCGCAACGCGCCCAGCCCGTGGACAATGGCGCGGGTTTGCAGCGGAGTCAACAGCATCCAGATGATCAATGCGCCGATGAACAAGGCCAGCGGCAAGAAGAACGGCGCGAACCCGGTACCGAACGTGGCCGCGTGGTGGGTGAAGTCCGTGTCGACACCAACCGGGCTCGCCAGGATCTGGGAGAGCTGGATGCGCTGCTGATCGGTCAGCACCGATACCCGCTGGTCAGCCGCCCCCAGCCCGGCGGCCAGCTGCCGGGCGCCGTCGTCAAGCCGGTTGCTCCCGTCGGCCAGCCGCACCAGCCCAGCATTGAGCTGATGCGCACCGGCGTCGAGGTCAGCGGCGCCAGTGCGCAACGCGACCAGATCCGACTTCAACCCGCCGTCCAGCGTGCGGGCGATCAACGTGCGTAGCCGGCTGTTGGGGTCGGCTAGGTCGTTTTCCAGCTGCTGGGTGTTGGTGCGCAGTCGAGCCAGGCCCTCGTCGGTGGCCGGGTCCATCCCCGTGGCGTTGAGCAGGCGGCGCGCGTCGGCCAGCGTGTCACCGAGTGCCCGCACATTCGGATCAGGGTTCGCGCGCAAGCCGTCGACCACCTGGTTGACGATGTCGGCGGCCTGCCGGTAATTGACGTTGAGTGCGGCAATGCGCTCGGTCAGGTTCTTGAGGCTGCCGCTTAGTCGCGTCGCCGCGGCACCGGCTTCATTCGCGTCCAAGCCCAACGCGGCGATGTCGTCCAACGTTTTCAGCAGCGGGTCGGTAGCCCGCTGGATTCCCGTGGACAGCTGCCGGCTGCCGTCGGCGAGTCGTGCCGAGCCGTCACGCGCGATGGCCAGGTTTTCCGCGAGCGTGTGGGACCCGGTCGCCAGCTGGCCGGCGCCGTCGGCTGCCCTCTTGACCTCGCCGGTGACCCGTGTCAGCGCGGTGCCGATCACCTGTTCGCCGACCTTGGCGCTGACGTGGTTGAGCACCTCCCGGGCGACGTTTTGCCCCATGACCGACGCCAGGTAGTTGTTGGCGTCGTTGAACCGGAATTGGATCTCGGCCTTGCGTGGATGTGGCCCCGCAGGCGACACCACGGCCGCGCTGAAATCGGCCGGCAGCGTGATCGAGAAGTAGTAGCTGCCGTCGGAAACCCCTTTGGCCGCTTGGCGTGCCGACATCTGGTGCAGGTCTAGCTGACCGGACTTCGTCAGCGCATCGGCCACGTCGTCACCGGCCCGCAGTTCCCGGCCTGTCACAGTGGTGCCGCGATCGTCGTTGACCAGCGCGACCGGAATCTTGCCGACCGCGGCGAACGGGTTCCAAAACGCCCACAGGTACATCGCCCCGTACAGCAGCGGCAGCACGATGATCGTGACCAGCGCCACCCGTGGCATGGCGCCGCGTGAGTAGCGTTTGAGGTCGGTGCCCAACGACATTCCGGCGAGCATGGTCAGTCGTCACCTTTCTGCTGTGCGGCCGGGGCCGGCTCTGCTACCGGGATCTGCGCCCGAATCCCCAGACGGTCGGGCACCTCGTTGACCGTCGCGGTAACCACCGTCTGGTGCTCACCCAGCTCGACCAGGCGGCGGATCAAGGTCTCGCGGTCGCGGTCGCTGGCCACCTGGTCGATGCTGCCGACGACGAGCAGTGGCGGCCTGCTGGTGTTGGCCAGCGCGATGCGCAGCAGCAGCCGGTCGAGCTCGTCGAGCTGCTCGACGTAGTCGCCCAGACGCGGCAGGGGCAGATCACCGAATACCGGCCGGCACATGGCTTCCTGCTCGGCTTCACCGGCGCGGCGCACCAGCCGGTACCAGGGCGCATCCCAGCGGGCCTGCTCGGTGATCAGATCCCGTACCGTGACCGATTCGAACACCGAGTCGAGTTGCTCGATACCGGCCAGCGCCGAAGCCCAGAAGATGTCGCGGGCCTTGCTGTGCCCGAACACCGTGATCGTTCCGGTCGCCGGCTTCATCCGGCCGGCCAAGGTCATCAGCAACGCGGTTCGACCTGGCCCGGCCGGCGCCGTCAGCACGGTGACTCCGCCCGTATCGATGTCCAGATCGAGCGGCCCGAAGACCGGACCCCATGGTCCGCTCATCGAAATGCCACGCGCCACGACGGCGGGCGGCGGCGCCTGCTCGGCCGTTTCCTGCTCCGCCACGGTTGTCCTCTCCGCCTGGCCCGATATATCCGATATAGCTGAACACCGCCCCGGACCCATCAAAGCAGACCGCCCCTGACCGGCCGGCACGTTCGGGGCGGCGCCTCCGGCTTCGCCGCGTCCCGTCGCCGGCAAGGAAAACGCCTCGGCGCATGGCTCGACCCGAAAAGCGGTCACGCGAAAGGCATTTCCGGTTGTGCGACCGGCGTCGCCCGGCAGACGGGCTCGTCGCCGAGCAGACGCAAAGACACCCGAAAACGGCACGATTCAGGTGTTTTTGCGGCTGCGTGCCACTAAGGCGGCCAACCCGGCAAGATAGAGCCATGCGGATCGGAATTCTCACCGGAGGCGGCGACTGTCCGGGGCTCAATGCCGTCATCCGGGCGGTGGTGCGCACCTGCGACGCCCGCTACGGCTCATCGGTGGTCGGGTTCCAAAACGGCTTTCGCGGACTGCTGGAGAACCGGCGCATCCAGTTGTACAACGATGACCGCAACGACCGGTTGCTGGCTAAGGGTGGCACGGTCCTGGGCACCGCCCGGGTGCATCCCGACAGGCTGCGGGACGGGTTGCCGCAGATCATGCAGACACTCGACGATAACGGCATCGACGTGTTGATCCCGATCGGCGGTGAGGGCACGCTGACCGCCGCGCACTGGCTCTCCGAGAAAAACGTTCCCGTGGTTGGCGTGCCCAAGACGATCGACAACGACATCGACTGCACCGACGTGACTTTCGGCCACGACACCGCGCTGACGGTGGCCACGGAGGCAATCGATCGCCTGCACAGCACCGCCGAATCACATCAGCGGGTGATGCTGGTGGAGGTGATGGGCCGGCACGCCGGCTGGATCGCGTTGAACGCCGGGCTGGCGTCCGGTGCGCACCTGACGCTGATCCCCGAGCAGCCCTTCGACGTGGACGAGGTGTGCCGGCTGGTCAAACGTCGGTTTCAGCGCGGCGAACAGCACTTCATCTGCGTGGTCGCGGAGGGCGCCAAACCGGCTGCGGGGTCGATGACGCTGCGGGAGGGCGGCCTTGACGAGTTCGGGCACGAGAGATTCACCGGCGTAGCCTCCCAGCTGGCGGTTGAACTGGAGAAGCGCATCAGCAAGGAGGTCCGGGTGACCGTCCTCGGACACGTCCAACGGGGCGGCACCCCGACCGCTTTCGACCGGGTGCTAGCCACCCGCTTCGGGGTGAACGCCGCCGACGCCGCGCACGCAGGCGAATACGGGATGATGGTGTCTTTGCAAGGGCAGAACATCGGCCGGGTGCCGCTGGCCGACGCGGTGCGCCAGCTCAAGCTGGTACCGCAGAGCCGTTACGATGACGCGGCGGCGTTCTTCGGCTGAGCGTGCTCATCCCGGCCGAAAGCACGTGCCCCGCCGCTGAGTCATCGGCGGCCGACCACCCGGGCCCTGTCTTATGCGGACGGGCGCCCGGCCGCGGTGTGGTGACCCGTAAAATCGGCGGCATGACGGTTGCCCCTGCGGCCGAACTGCTCGGCTATGACGAGGTCCAGGCGCGCTACGAGCCGGTGCTCGGGCTGGAGGTGCACGTCGAGTTGTCCACCAGGACCAAGATGTTCTGCGGCTGCGCCACCACCTTCGGCGCCGAACCCAACACCCAGGTGTGCCCGGTGTGCCTCGGCCTTCCCGGTGCGCTGCCGGTGCTCAATCAGGCCGCGGTGGAGTCGACGATCCGCATCGGGCTGGCGCTGAACTGCGAGATTGTGCCGTGGTGCCGCTTTGCCCGGAAGAACTACTTCTACCCGGATATGCCTAAGAACTACCAGATTTCGCAGTATGACGAGCCGATCGCCATCAACGGCTACCTCGATGTGCCGTTGGCGGACGGCGGCAGCTTCCGGGTCGGGATCGAACGGGTGCACATGGAGGAAGACACCGGCAAGCTGATGCACCTGGGCAGTGAAACCGGCCGGATCGAGGGCGCCACCGGATCGCTGATCGACTACAACCGCGCCGGCGTTCCCCTGGTCGAGATCGTCACCAAACCAATCGAAGGAGCCGGGGCCCGGGCACCCCACATCGCGCGGGCCTACGTGACGGCGTTGCGGGATCTTGTGCGAGCCCTGGATGTTTCCGACGTGCGCATGGATCAGGGTTCGATGCGCTGTGACGTCAACGTGTCGCTGAAGCCGATCGGGGCCGCCGAATTCGGTACCCGCTCTGAGACCAAAAACCTCAACTCGCTGAAAAGCGTCGAGGTCGCGGTTCGCTATGAGATGCAGCGCCAAGGCGCCATTCTGGCCTCCGGCGGCCGGGTCATCCAAGAGACCAGGCACTTCCACGAGAACGGGTACACCAGCCCGGGCCGCACCAAGGAGACCGCCGAGGACTACCGATACTTCCCAGAGCCCGACCTGGAGCCGGTCGCGCCCGCCGCCGAGCTGGTGGAGCGATTGCGCGCGACCATCCCCGAACTGCCGTGGTTGCGGCGCAAGCGTATTCAGCAGGAGTGGGGCCTATCCGAGGAAGTGATGCGAGACCTGGTCAATGCGGGCGCAGTCGAACTGGTCGCCGCGACCGTCGAGCACGGCGCGTCCAGCGAGGCGGCGCGCGCCTGGTGGGGCAATTTCCTGGTCCAGAAGGCCAACGAGGCGGGCATCGACCTCGATCAGCTCCCGATCACCCCCGCCCAGGTCGCCGCCGTAGTGGAGCTGGTCGACAAGGGTGAGCTGTCCAACAAGCTGGCCCGCCAGGTCATCGAGGGCGTACTCGCGGGCGAGGGCGAGCCCGAGCAGGTGATGCGTGCGCGTGGGCTGGCGCTGGTCCGCGACGACTCGCTGATCCGGGCTGCCGTTGAGGATGCCTTGGCAGCCAATCCTGAAGTGGCGGAGAAGATCCGCGCCGGCAAGGTGGCAGCGGCGGGGGCGATCGTCGGCGCGGTGATGAAGGCGACAAAAGGCCAGGCCGACGCCGCGCGGGTGCGCGAACTCGTCCTGGCCGTATGCGGGCAGAGCTAACCGGCGCCTAATGCGCGACACCGCTAGTCGACACGCTTTAAGAGGCGCAGTCGGCGCAGATCGTCACGCCGTTCGTTTCGCGGGCCAAGCGGCTGCGGTGATACACCAGGAAGCAGTTTGAGCAGGTGAACTCGTCGGGTCGTTTCGGAATGACCCGGACCGCCAACTCCTCGCCGGACAAATCGGCGCCCGGCGGTTCGAACGGTTCCACGGATTCCACTTCGTCGATGTCGCCCACGTCCGGCCCGGTTTCGCCGTGGTGCGCCTTTAGCACCTCAATGGAGTACTCATAGGTATCGTCAATCTCGGTGTGCCGTAGAGAGTCGTAGTCCGTAGCCATCATCGGGCCCCCTCACCTGACAACGACAGTGCAAGTTTGCTCTTCTCGCAGCTTCGAACGCGCTGGCCACAGAGTTCAGTGCCCAGATTCCTCGCCCTTCGGTCGTGATCTGCATCACATTTCGGCGTAGCCGTCGCCGCGGTGGTGCCTCGGCGGCGACCGCGATGCCCCTGCGGGTGCTGGAGGGCCGGGGTCCGCACGACGGCCGGTTGCGGGCTGGGCACCAGCCGCCTTCGACTCGACCGAGAACGCTCGGATGTTGCGCTGGGACACAGGGAATATACCGTGTTACGGATAAGTTATCTGTGTTGAAAAAATCAGATCGGTCTGAGTTGTCGAGGAGGTGATAGTCATGCTGAGCTTCGATCCGTTCTTGCGTGACTTTGACCGGCTCACCCAACAGCTACTGGGCGCTACACTCGGTACCGTGGCCCGCCCGGCGGTGATGCCGATGGACGCCCGGCGTGACGGTGACACGTTCGTGGTGGAGTTCGACCTGCCGGGGATCAAGGCCGAATCGCTGGACGTGAAGGTCGAGAATGAGACCCTGACGGTGCGTGCGGAGCGACCGTACGCCGGCGATGACCAAGGATGGCTCGTCTCGGAACGTCCGCATGGGGTATTCAGCCGGCAGCTATACCTGGGCAACAACCTGGATACAGACAAGATCACCGCAGATTACACCGACGGGGTGTTGCGTCTGACGATTCCGGTGGCCGAGGCGGCCAAGCCGCGCAAGATCCCCATCGGGACCGGAGCGCGGCAGGCCATCGACGCCTGACCGGGCGAGGGGTAGTCGGCCCATGTCGAGGTGGAGGCCGTCCGCGCGATCAACCGGGCGGACGGCCTCACCGTCACTAGCACCGATCTGCTGCGCGAGGCTGGGGCGGTGATCGTGTCGCAGCAGTACCCCGTGACGACCCGACCCGACGTGGCCGACAAGCTAACCTGAGTAGCACACCTCAGTAAGGTGCAAGGGGATGACGCAGGCGGCCTTTTCCGATCCGGGCGTGCGGGTACCGGCTGCGGAGGTGGCCGGGATGCGAATCGAGCCATGTGTTTTGCTCAAATATGGCGAGATGGCGCTCAAGGGCCGTAATCGGGGTCGATTCGAGCGACACCTGCTCCGCAATCTCGAGCACGCGCTGGCTTACGGGCTGGAGCAACCTCCGCGGGCGCGGTTGCGCCGGCGCGCCGGCGTGTTAGTGGTGTCTGCGCCAGCGTTACCGCGGGATGACCTCGTCACGCGGGCCGGCGACGTGATCGGCGTCAGTGTCGTGCAACCAGTCTGGCGAGTCACCAAATCGGTGACCGCGGCCGAGTGCGCGGCGGTGCGGTTACTCCGGGAGCGACAACCCGGGCCGACACGACCCACCTTTGCGGTTCGATGCCGCCGCCGTGACAAGCAATTCGAACTGACCTCCGAGCAATTGGCGGCACGGGTCGGGGCGCGAGTGTGCGCCGATTTGGGGTGGCGGGTGGACCTGAAGCGGCCGGACGTGGAACTGACCCTTGAGGTCGACCGGAGCGAGATTTTTCTCGGAGTCGCCCGACACCCCGGCCGCGGCGGCTTGCCGGTGGGGTCGAGTGGCCGCGCCCTGGTGCTGCTGTCCGGTGGATTCGACTCGCCGGTTGCCGCCTACCGTGCGCTGCGCCGCGGCCTGCAATGCGATTTCCTGCACTGTCATGGCGCCCCGTACACGAAGCCGTCATCGGTGTATAAGGCGTATGCGCTGGCCCGCCACCTTGCCCGCTTCCAGCCGGGCTCGCGCCTGTTCGTAGCTGCCGTCGGGCGCGCCTCGCGCACGATGGCCGCCAGCGGTGCCGGCGAGGCGCAGATCGTCGCGCAGCGCCGAATTTATTTGCGCCTGGCGGATAGACTCGCACGCCGGATCGGCGCCCAGGCATTGGTCACCGGCGACAGCTTAGGGCAGGTCGCAAGCCAAACCCTGTCCAACATGATCGCCACGGACCAGGCCACCAGCCTGCCGGTGCTGCGGCCGCTGCTGGGCTTCGACAAACTGGAGATAATGGATGAAGCCCGACGGCTCGGCATCGCCGAGATCGCTGCCCTACCGGATCAGGACTGCTGCCAATTGTTCTTACCGCCACGGGTAGCCACCCGTACCTGCGCCAAGCGGCTTGCTCGCATCGAGGCTCGCGGCGGGCTCGACACCCTGGTCGACGAGGCCCTGGACCGCCTACAACAATTCGATCTGGATACCTACCTGCACCCGGCGGCCCGGTGCTCACCGGCGAACCCGACGAAAGCGGGCAGTGATGTCGTGGGGTGACCGTGATGGATAGCAAGCGGCGGGCCCGTGACCGGATCATCGCCATGGTCGCCGCTCATGGCGCCCTGACCGCATCGGTGGTGCGGGCATCGCAGCTGATGGCAGCCGAGGGGTGCGTTGAGTTCGCGCGCCATCTTGATCGTCATCGCGGCGAATTGAACGTCGCGATTGGCGAACTAGCGTTGTGGGCAGAAAGTTTCGGGCAATGGGCGCGCGTTGACGTGGCTCACGCGCTCTATGAGTCCGCGGTGGACCGGCCGTCGATACCATTGGCCGCGGAGCAATTCGGCATCGACTTGCGCCGCGCGCGCGACACCTTGAAAGCGCGGCGCACCGCTATCCTCGCGGAATTCGCTAACGCCCGACAGTTCTTGCGCGCCGCTGGGCTACCAGTCGAAGAGCTGACGGCGTACCGGCGGATGGTCCGCCTATGGGCGGGTGAGGCCGTCGACGTGGTCACCGCTGCCCATCGGCTGACATTGGCCGAGTGGTATATCCGCTCCTTTGAGCAGCTGCGTGCCGATTCAGGCGGCGCGGTGCGCCGCCAGGGTGCCGCCCTGGTGCGGCAATGGATGGGCGAGCTGGAAGAGCCCGACCGCGAGGACGAGTTGGCCCTGGCCGAGTCCTGCGGGTACGGCGATTTCGTCGAGTGCTACCGCTCTGAGGCGCTGTGACGGCGCTCCGCCGAAGACGACGCCGCCCGAGCTGCCCCAGGAAACGCCGTCGACCATGCTGCGGGTAGCTAGGATGGGCGGGGTTAGCGGTTGCGGTCGGCGAGCGGGAAACGGTGTGATCCGGTGTGGTGAGGATGTCCCGACTCGAGCGGCGAGGACTTTGAGCCGCCCGGTTGCCCAGCGGCTACGGCCGGTTAGTGGGCCGCCATGACCGAGATGGTGCTGCGGTCCGGCGTCATTCGTCAGCGGTTCACCGTGACCGGCGTCGTCCAGGGTGTTGGCTTTCGTCCGTTCGTGCACCGACTCGCCACCGAGCTCGGGCTGGCGGGGTTTGTCGGCAACGATTCGGGCGCGGTCTTCCTCGAGGTGCAAGGACCGGGCACCCGCGTGGACGAATTCGGGCGCCGGTTGCGGGCCGAAGCGCCACCGCTGGCACAGATCGCCAGCGTTACGGCAGTCGAGATCGATGTCGACACCGCGTGCGGGACGGACTTTCGCATCGTGGAAAGCCAGACGGTGCCCGGGGCCACCACACCGATTCCGCCCGATATTGCGGTGTGCGACGACTGCGTTGCCGAGCTGTTCGACCCGCGTGACCGCCGTTACCGGCATCCGTTCGTGACGTGCACCAACTGCGGCCCGCGGTTCACCATCATCCGCGCGTTGCCGTATGACCGCCCAGCCACCACAATGTCAGCGTTCGACATGTGCGAGCGCTGCGCCGCCGAATACCACGACCCGTCAGACCGTAGGTTTCATGCGCAGCCGATCGCCTGCCCGGACTGCGGTCCGTCGCTGTGGTTTTATTCGAAAGCCGAGGGGGCCGAGAGAATAGCCGGATCGGACGCCGCGCTGGCCGCCGCCCAGCGGGCGCTGGCCGCCGGCGCCGTGGTCGCGATCAAAGGCATTGGCGGCTACCACCTGGCCTGCGTGGTCGACGACGAAAAGGCGGTCGGCACGCTGCGCGCCCGCAAGGCACGGGGCGCCAAGCCTTTCGCCATGCTGGTGCGCGACCTCGATGTCGCTCGCCGCTATGCGTACCTCGATGACACCGAGGCCGCGATTTTGTCCGGCCCGGCGCGGCCCATCGTGCTGCTGCGCCGGCGCCCCGACGCACCGGTCGCCGAGGCCGTCGCGCCCGGCAATCCGCTGCTGGGGCTGATGCTGCCGTACTCACCTATCCATCACTTGCTGCTGGCGCCGATCCCGAATGCTGACACTCCGGTGCCCGACACTCTGGTGCTCACCAGCGCCAACCGTTCCGATGAGCCGATCTGCTTCACCGAAGATGATGTGGCACACAGACTTTGGGGAACTCCCGCTCCCTTGTGCGATGCGGTGCTCGACCACGACCGGCCGATTCACGTGCCGTGCGACGACTCGGTGGTGCGTGTCATCGACGGCCGGGAACTGCCGATCCGCCGATCCCGCGGATACGCGCCGCTGCCGGTCGACCTCGGACGCGACGGGCCGGCCGTGCTGGCCGTGGGGGGCGAACTGAAAAACACCTTCTGCCTCACCGACGGGCCGCGGGCGTTCATGTCCGGGCACATCGGCGACATGGCCACCCTGGATACGCTGCGGGCATTCGAGCGCGCCGTCGGTCAGCTCAGCGGAATCCGGCACCAGCCGACACGGTTGGCCGCCGATCTGCACCCCGGCTATCAGACGCGTAGCTGGGCCGAACGTCACGCCGGCGAACGCCCATTGGATCTGGTGCAGCACCACCACGCGCACGTGGTGTCGCTGCTGGCCGACCGGGGCCGCCTCGGTGAACCCATCATCGGGGTCTCCTTCGACGGCACCGGCTACGGCTGCGACGGGTCGATCTGGGGTGGGGAAATCCTCGCCCTCGGGCGCGACAGCCAGCGCTTTGCCCGCGTCGGCCATCTGTTGGCAGTGCCGCTGCCGGGCGGGGACGCCGCGGTGCGCAACCCGTGGCGGATGGCGCTGTCGCAGTTGTGGGTCGCCGGCGTCGACTGGAGTCCGGATTTGCCTCCCGTCCGCGCGGCCACCCCCGTCGAGCTGCGGGTGACTCGTTGGCAGTTGGCCGGCGGGGTGGGCTGTGTGCCGTGCTCAAGCATGGGCCGGCTGTTCGACGCCGTCGCATCGCTGCTGGGCGTGCGGCACCGCATTGACTATGAGGCTCAGGCCGCCATCGAACTGGAGGTGCTGGCCGAGTCGGCTGGCGGGTCGGCCACCGAGTTGCGCCTGGAGGTACGTGACGACGGGGTGATCGATCCACGCGGCATGATTCGCGCGATGGTATCGGCCCTGCGCGCCGGGACCGATCCCGCCGTGCTGGCGGCCGGATTCCACCACGCGGTCGCGGCCGCCGTAGCGGACGTGGTCGAGCGGGTGGCCGGCGCCGTGCGGCTGGTGGGCCTCACCGGGGGAGTGTTTCAGAACGTGCTGCTGCTGCGCTCCTGCCGGCAACGGCTGCAACGGGCGGGATTTGAGGTGCTGATCCATCGCACCGTGCCACCCAACGACGGGGGGCTGGCGCTTGGTCAGGCGGCGATCTCCCTGCTGACCGCGCTGGATTCGCAGCCCGATCACCTGGAAGGGGGATGACTTGTGGGCCCAAAGGTGCCATGGTGGGTAAAGGGCCTGAAGCGGGCCTGAAGCGGGCCCGAAGCGGGAAAAGTGTTCGGCCCCGGAAAGGCGGTGCCGCGATGACTGCCACCGACATTGACCGCAAGCTGGGTGCCGATCTGGCCGCCGATCTGGCCGCTACCGCACTCACCCTGGCTAAACGGTTCGCGGCGGGCGCCACCATGTGGTCCATCGCGCCGGGCTGGGAGCCGCACGCCCTGCACATCGCGGTGGAATTCATCCATCCGGTGATCGTGGGCAAGCGGGCGTTGCCCGCGGTGGCGCTGACCGGGCCCGACCTGGTGGATCAGGTGCGGGTTTCAGCGCGTGCGGGTGACATCGTGATCGGCGTCGGCGGTGCCGGCAACGTCGAGCTACGTTCGGTGATGCGCCGGTGCCCGGCCTGGGGGACCACCAGCGTCTGGATCGGCAGCGGCGAGCGACCTCGGCCGGGAAGCGCCGACCACGTGCTATGGCTTGACGACCCTGACCCCAGGGTTCCCGCCACCGGGGGTTTCGTGCTGTTCTATCACCTGCTGTGGGAGCTGACCCACGTTTGCTTCGAGCATCCCGGTCTGGTGAAGCCCGCTGCCGCAGCACCCGTGTGTGTCACCTGCAGCGACGAAGGTCGCCTCGGCGAGGTGCTGGCAGCATCGGCCGACGGCACGGCCCAGGTGCGCACCGCCCAGGGTGTCGAGACCGTCGCGACCACCCTGATCGACCCGGTGCTCGCCGGCGATCTGGTGCTCGTGCACGCCGGGACCGCGATTTGCCGCGTCGGCGACGATGGGCCCGGCGTGGCCGGGCTGGAGGAGCGGCGCCAATGAGCCGCGTCGGCGACGATGGGCCCGGCGTGGCCGGGCTGGAGGAGCGGCGCCAATGAACCGCGTCGGCGACGATGGGCCCGGCGTGGCCGGGCTGGAGGAGCGGCGCCAATGAGCCGCGTCGGCGACGATGGGCCCGGCGTGGCCGGGCTGGAGGAGCGGCGCCAACTAACCGCGCTCGAGGAGGAAAGCCGATGAGCCCGCAGGCATCGGAGCAGGAGCCGACCAACTTCTTGTACCCGTTCATCGACGCGCAGGAAGACGACGTCGACTCGCTGCTAGCCGACCTCGCCGCATCCGCGCAGGCAAAGGCGGCCGAAAGCCTGGCGCTGCGCCGCTGCACGCTGGAGGCCAACACCGAACTGTTGGGGCGGGCCGCCGCCGAGATGGCGCGTCGTTTCGCGGCGGGCGGGCGGCTGTTCACCTTCGGTAACGGCGGCAGTTGCACGGATTCGACGACACTGGCGAAGCTGTTCGCCCGGCCCCCGATCGGCAAGCCGCTGCCGGCCTGGTCGTTGACGGCCGATCAGGCGATCTTGACCGCGCTAGGCAACGACGTGGGCTACGAGCTGGTGTTTGCCCGGCAGTTGATTGCTCGTGCGAAGGCAGGCGACATTGCGATCGCCATGTCCACCAGCGGCAATTCGCCGAATCTGATCACCGCGCTGCGCGAGGCCCGTCAACGCGGGATGTACACCATCGGCTTCGCCGGATACGACGGGGGCGCGTTCGCCAATAACCCCGACGTCGACGCCTGCTTCATCGTTCGGTCACAAAGCGTGCACCGGATCCAGGAATCGCAAGCGCTGCTGGGCTATAAGCTGTGGCTGGCGGTGCACGAACAGGCCGAGTTGCAGGGGGCGGTGGCGTGATGGGTAAGTCAGCAAGCGAATACCTCTCGTCGGGCCCGGGATTCGATGAGAGTCAGGTGATCGAGCGGATCGAGTCGTTTCGCCGGCGCCGTCCGCGCCTGCTTGATGAGCATGTGACCTTGGCGCACGGTGCTGGTGGCAAGGCTTCGGCGGCTTTGGTGGATGCGGTGTTTGTGGAGGCGTTTCGTAATCCGCTGCTGGAGTCGCTGGGTGATAGCGCGGTCCTGGGGTTGCCGAGTGGTGAGCGCGTGGCGATCTCCACTGATTCATTTGTGGTGCAGCCCAGGTGGTTTCCGGGCGGTTCGATCGGCGAGTTGGCCGTGCACGGCACGGCCAACGACCTCGCGGTGGCCGGGGCGGTGCCGCAGTGGATCTCGGCGGCGTTTGTGCTCGAGGAGGGTTTTGCGATCGCGGAGCTGAAAGACATTGTGGCCGACATGGCGGCGGCGGCCGCGCAAACCGGTGTGCAGGTCGTCACCGGGGACACCAAGGTGGTGCCTAGGGGCGCGGCCGATGGGGTGTTTATCACCACCACGGGCGCCGGTGTTATTCCTGAGGGTCGGCGGTTGTCCGCGGGGTCGGTGCGCGCGGGTGATAAGGTGCTGCTCTCCGGGTCGATGGGTGATCACGGGATGGCGGTGATGCTGGCCCGCGGGGATTTGGCTTTGGAGGCCGATATCCGCTCTGATACCGCCTCGGTGAGCCCGCTGGTGGAGTTGCTGCTGGCGGCGGCGCCGTCGACGCGCTGGCTGCGTGACCCCACCCGCGGGGGGGTGGGCACGGTGTGCAATGAGCTGGCGCGGGCGTGCGGCTTGGGGGTGGTGCTCGAGGAGGAGCGCTTGCCGGTGCGCCCGATGGTCGCCGGCGCGTGTGAGCTGCTGGGTATCGACCCGCTGTATGTCGCCAACGAGGGCAAGGTCCTGGCGGTGGTGGCGCCGGGGGAGGCCGAAGCCGCGCTGGGGGCGTTGCGCTCGCATCCGCTGGGCGCGGATGCGGCCGAGATCGGGGAGATCGTCGCAGAGCCCGCGGACACCGTGGTGGTGCGCACCGGGTTTGGGGGTACCCGCATCGTGGACATGCTCGTTGGTGACCCGCTGCCGCGGATCTGCTAAGAGAGGACGTGACGCGCATGTGTTTGGGGATTCCGGGGCGGATCGTGCAGATCAGCGATCCGGAAAACTATTTGGCGACGGTGGATGTCAGTGGTGTGCGGCGCACGATTAGCGTGCGGCTGCTAGAAGGCGACATGCCCCAACCCGACGACTGGGTGCTGGTGCATGTCGGCTTCGCGATGGCCAAGATCGACGAGACCGAGGCGTTGCTCACGCTGGCGGCGGTCCAAAAGCTCGGGGATGCCTATAGCTCCGAGGTGGCGGCCTTTGACTCCTCGGCGATCGTGTAGCCGGGAAGGGGCAGATATGAAATTCGTTGACGAGTTCCGGGATCCGGCGGCGGCGCGCAAACTGCTGGTGGCCATCGAGCATTTGGCCGGCGATGGGGGTGAGCGTTTCAAGTTCATGGAGGTGTGCGGCGGGCACACCCACACCATCTACCGGCACGGCATCGAGCATCTGCTGCCCGAGAACGTGGAGCTGGTGCACGGCCCGGGTTGCCCGGTGTGCGTGATCCCGATGGGCCGCATCGATGACGCCATGTGGCTGGCCGGGCAGCCCGGCATGGTCTTCACCTGCTTTGGCGACATGATGCGGGTACCCGGCTCCACCGGGAACCTGCTGGACGCCAAGGCCCGCGGCGCCGATGTGCGGTTTGTCTACTCGCCGCTGGACGCGCTGAAGATCGCGGTGGATAACCCGGGCAAGCAGGTGGTGTTTTTCGCGGTCGGTTTCGAGACCACCGCGCCGTCGACCGCGGTGACGCTGGTGCGGGCCCGTGAGCTGGGTGTGACCAATTTCAGCGTGTTTTGCAACCACGTCACGATCATTCCGCCGATCAAGGCCATCCTGGATTCACCGGATTTGCGGCTGTCGGGGTTTATCGGGCCCGGGCATGTCTCCACGGTGGTCGGTGTGCGACCGTATCGGTTCGTGCCCGAGGTCTACGGAAAGCCGCTGGTGGTGTCCGGCTTTGAGCCGCTGGACATCCTGGCGTCGGTGGCGATGCTGCTGCGCCAGATCCGCGAGGGCCGCTGCCAGGTGGAAAACCAGTACCAGCGGGTGGTGCCCGAAAACGGCAACCCGGCGGCGCTGGCGCTGATGGGCACGGTGTTTGCGCTGCGCCCGCACTTCGAATGGCGGGGATTGGGGTTTATTTCGCAAAGCGCGCTGCGCCTGCGTGACGACTTCGCCGGCTTTGACGCCGAGCTGCGTTACCAGATGCCCGGTGTGCGGGTCGCCGACCCGAAGGCCTGCCAGTGCGGTGAGGTGCTCAAGGGTGTCCTCAAGCCTTGGGAATGCAAGGTTTTCGGAACCGCATGCACCCCGGAGACCCCGATCGGCACGTGCATGGTCTCACCGGAGGGCGCTTGCGCGGCCTACTACAACTTCGGCCGGATGCACCGCGACGCCGCCAAGCTGGTGGGATCACCAAGGCGGGCGTGACGGTGGCGGCGCCGACCGTGGACCGGTGGGCTAGCCGGGGGGCGGAGATGTTCGCCCGCTACGCCTATGCCCCCAACGCGCTGGGCTATTGCGGCCCGCCGCTGGGGGCGACGTTGCGCGACGGGTCGGTCCAAGACGTGCGAAGCGCGGCGGCGAGGTTTTCCGGCGCCTGGCCCTACCTGCAGGTGCTTTCCCGCATGACCGGTATCGCCGACCCGCTGGACTACCGGCTCGTCGAGTCCTACTGGCTCGGCGGGGGCGTCGGGGCGAGCCTCGACCGGCGCGCGTTTACCGCCGAGTTGCTCGCCATCATCGGCCCCCAGGCCGGCCACTACTGGGCGCATCTGACCCCCGAGCTGGCATCCGAGGCGGCCGCCAACCACTGCTTTCACGTCTTCGGGGTCTATCCCTGGACCAGGCTGCTGGGCCGCGGCATCGACGAGCACCCACTCAACGTGCTCGACAACTGCCGAATCACCTGGGGCACAGTGCTTTCCCGCGACAGCGACGACGTCGTGGTGTCGTGCCGGCGACTGGTCTGGGACGGTCACCGGCTGGGACTGTCCGAACCTGAGGCCCGCCAGCTGGAGGTGTGGGCCGACGGCTACAGCGCGGTGCCCGACGTGGCCGTGGGCGACCAAGTAGCCGTCCACTGGGGCCGGCTTTGCGGCCGGCTACAACCCCAGCAGATCCAGGCACTCACCGACAGCACCACCCGCCAACTACGGGTAACCAACCAGCGCCTGGCACAGGCATAGACCCATCAGTCCAAGATTCTGCGGGCGACGTTGGTGCTGACCAGATCGAGCAGCTCGTCGCCGCGACCGGCGAGGATGGTGCGGATCGCATACAGCGAGAACCCTTTTGCCTGCTCGGCGGTGATGACCGGTGGGATGCTCAGTTCCTGGCGTGCGGTGACGACATCGACAACGGCCGGTCCCGCGTAGCTGAAGGCATCGCTCAATGCGGATGGCAGATCGGCGGGTTTTTCGACGCGCCGGCCAAATATTCCCATCGCGTGGGCCACCGCCGCGAAGTCAATGGTGTTGAGCTCGGTGCCGAAGTTGACAAACCCGGCGGCTTTCATCTCCAGCTCCACGAAGCTCAGCGACGAATTGTTGAACACGATCACCTTCACCGGCAGGTTGTTCTGCACGAGGGTGGCCAATTCGCCGAACAGCATTGTCAGGCCGCCGTCACCGGCCAGCGCCACCACCTGGCGGCCGCGATCGACGGTTTGGGCACCGATCGCGTGCGGCAACGCGCACGCCATGGTGCCGTGGGTAGCTGATCCGATCAGCCGCCGCCGGCCGTTCATGGTCAAATAACGCGCTGCCCAAATGGTGGGGGTGCCGACATCGTAGGTGAACACCGCGTCATCGTCAGCCAACCGATCCGCAAGCCGGGCAACGTATTCCGGTCGGATCGGTGTGCGGTCGCGGTCATTGACCGCCAAGTCGTCCAGCGACTTGCGGGTCTTGCGGTAATGCCGCAGCGCGCGCTCCAAGTGGTCGCGAGTGCTCTTCGGTGTCAGCAGCGGCCGCAAGCCGACTATGGTGTCCTTTACCGTGCCCACCAGGCCGAGGTCAACCGGGACGCGCCGGCCGATATGGCTGCCACGGATGTCAACTTGGATAATGCGGGCATCGTCGGGATAGAACTGCCGATAGGGGAAATCGGTGCCGAGCATCAGCAGCACCTCGGCTTCCCGGATGGCTTTGTATCCCGAGGCGAATCCCAGCAGACCGGTCATGCCGACGTCATATGGGTTGTCGTATTCGATGAACTCCTTGCCGCGCAGCGCATGCACGATCGGCGCCTGCAACGTCGCGGCCAGGCTGACCAATTCGTCGTGGGCGCCCGCGCACCCGGCGCCACCGAGGATCGTGATACGTGTGTGCGCGTTGAGGATGTCGGCGGCCTGATGCAGCGCCTCGTCGTCGGGACGCATGAGCGACCGAGTGGCTAACACCGGCCTGATCTTCCAGTCCGGGTCGCGCAGACGGCTTGTGAAGACCTCACCGGGGATCACTACCACGGCCACGCCGCACTCCGCCACCGCCGTGCGCATCGCGATCTGCACGATGCGAGGCGCCATCTCGGGATTGCTGACCAGCTCGCAGTACACGCTGCACTCACGGAACAGCTCTTGCGGATGCGTTTCCTGGAAATACCCCGAGCCGACCTCGGCCAGCGGTATATGTGCCGCGATTGCCAGCACCGGCACCCGGGTTCGCTGGGCGTCGAACAAGCCGTTGATCAGATGCAGATTTCCCGGGCCGCAACTGCCTACGCATACCGCCAGCCGACCGGTCAACGTGGCGTCAGCGGCTGCGGCGAACGCCGCAGCCTCTTCGTGACGCACGTGCTCCCAGCTGATGCCGCCGGCGCGACGGATGGCGTCGGTGAAACCGTTCAGGCTGTCCCCAGGGAGGCCGTAAACTCGCTGCACCCCACTGGCTTTCAAGGCAGCGATGAGGTGCTGCGCTACGGTTGCCATACCCGCTCCCAAGGGGTCGCTAGTCGTATTTGGGTACCCACATGGCGTCGGTGATGGTTTGCCCAACGTTATCGTGGGTTTTGGTGGCCACTCCGTCACCGACGGCGGCACCGTAGACCGCCTCGGCGACGATAGCCGACACGGCACGCAGATTCTGCACGTCAGGTAGCAGCGCGCCACCCCTGATCGTTGGGTTCGATTGCCGGGCAATGGCTTTAGCTGCCGCATCGAGCATGCGTTTGGTCACTCGCCGCGCGCCAGCCACGATGACACCCAGCCCCAGTCCGGGGAACACCAACGCATTATTGGCCTGCCCGATAACGTAGGTCGTGCCGCGGTATTGCACGAGCGGAACCGGGCTGCCGGTCGCGACCAGCGCCTTGCCGTCCGACCAGGTCAGCACATCGGCGGGCATCGCTTCCATGTGCGACGTCGGGTTCGACAGCGGGAGGATAAGCGGCCGCTCGGTCGAGGCCGCCATCGCCTGGATCACCTCACGGGTGAACGCTCTGTACACCGTCGAGCAGCCGACCAGGATGGTCGGTGCCGCGAGTTTGATGGTGTCGAGCAGCCCGACGCCGGCAACTGCGTCAAGCCCCAGCATCGCCCGGCTCTTGGCGTAGGGACGCTGGAAATCACACAGGCCGTCCATGTCGTCGAACAACAGCCCCTGCTTGTCCACGGGCCAGATTTGTGAGTTGGCCTGTTCCACGGTGGCGCCGTCGGTCACCATCGCGTCGCGGATCTGATCGGCGACCCCAATGCCGGCGGTGCCGGCACCAAAGATGACGACTTTTTGGTCGCGCAATGGGATCCGGGTAACCCGGATTGCGCTGTATATCGCCGCCATCACGACTGCGCCGGTGCCCTGCACGTCGTCGTTGAACACACAGTGATCCGATGAGTAGCGGCCCAGGATGGCGCGGGCATTGTGGGGTGCGAAGTCTTCGAAATGCAGCATCGCACGCGGAAATAGCCGGTGAGCCGTCTCGATGTAGCGGCGGATGAACTCCTCGTAGTCGGCGCCGCGATGACGGGCATGGCGGTTGCCCAGGTAAAACGGGTCCTGCAGCAGTTGCTCGTTATCGGTGCCGACGTCGAGCACGACCGGGATGGTGCGGCACGGATCGATACCGCCTCCGGCGGTGAACAGCGCCAACTTGGCGACGGAGATCTGGATGCCGCCGACTCCCCAGTCACCGATGCCCAGGATCGCCTCGGCATCGGTGCACACAATCAGGTCGACATCGTCGGGGCCGAGTCCGAATGTCTCGAAAGACTCCGCGATTTCGTCGGGGTGGTCGATCGATAAGAACAACCCCCGCTGCCCGCGATACTCATCGGAGAAACGCTGGATCGCCTCGCCGACGGTGGGCGTGTACACGATCGGCATCAACTCGGCCAAATGGTCTGTGAGCACCTTGAAGTACAGCACTTGGTTGCGGTAGTGCAGCTGATCCAGAAGAAGATTACGACCCAGATCGGTTGCCATGCTTTGCAACTGATGCCACACGCGTTCCGCTTGCTGCTCCAGGGTGAGCACCGCAGGAGGGAGCCGTCCGGTCAGCCCCAGTTTACGGCGCTGTTCGTGGGTGAACCCGACCCCCCGATTTAGGCTCGGGGTTGCCATCGCAACCGGAATCCGTGGCACGACTGCCCCTGGCATTGTCTTCCTTCCGACGGTTGCCATCTTGCCGCTATCCGGCCACCATTGAGGTCGGCGTGCGGCCTACCGCTGAGCTCAACAGCACCGAATCGCCAGCGCCACCGGTCAGGTCTTGTCCTCATTGTTGCGGGGGAAGCCCCCACCCTGTGGGAACAGCGGAAACACCACGTCATCGAACTTGGTGGCGTCACCGTCGGTTCTGTTAACCGTTGCACCCCAGACGTTTCCGTCCGGAGCCATCCGCAACGCCCAGGCGTGGCCGTGAG
Source organism: Mycobacterium sp. SM1 (assembly GCF_018361265.1). Classification (GTDB taxonomy): domain Bacteria; phylum Actinomycetota; class Actinomycetes; order Mycobacteriales; family Mycobacteriaceae; genus Mycobacterium. Next base: position 167,401 of record NZ_JAFLNH010000001.1, on the reverse strand, counting down.
TCTTCTGGCGGACCACGTCGGGTTCACCGGTAACCGCCCCCGATGCCGGGGCGAGGTGCACCGCCACCGTCTGCATGGGGTTGATCAGGTTGATCAGCACGGTGCCGTCCAGGGCCGCGCAGCCGGCCACGCCGGGCTTGTCCGGCCAGGTCCACACCGTGGACACCTGCGATTCTCGGGTGATGCGTTGCAGCCGGTCGGCGCTGGGGGCACGGTCGAGCACATACAGTGAGCCGTCGACCGGGTCTTTGCACAACCCGCCGCCGGAGCCGATACCGGTGAGCGCCGTCGTTGGTGGCGCCTGGTTGATGGTGGTGGGTTGTTCGATCCGGATAACCTTGCCCGCTAACGATCCTGGATCGGCGGCCATCGCCGGGTTGCCCGCATCGCCGGTCAGCACCACCAGCGTGGTGCGGCTGGTGAAAAGAAGCGCACCGGTGTTCCCGGTCGCGCCCTTGGGGATGCCGGTCAGGATGTCCTTCGGGATATCGCCGTCGGTGACGCGGACCACTCGGTTGTCGCTGGGCGTGCTGATATAGGCGTACATCAGGCGGTCTTGCGAATACGTGGGTGACAACACGATGTCCATCAATCCGCCGTCACCGGCCGGGTCGACCGGGATGACCGTCTTGACCTTCGGCTCGGCGTAAAGGGAGACTTCCTTGACCGCACCGGTGACGCGCTCGGCGACCAACGCGGATTTGCTATCGGGCAGCATGATCAGGCCGCTGGTGCTCTCCAGGCAACCCTGCATCACGCCTGGGGCCGGACATATCTTCGGGAACGGCTTGGCGGGCAACGGCGGCGGGGGCGGAGGCGTCGACGTGGGCGGTGCCATCAGCTTCGGTTCGGTGGTGAAGGGTTGTGACTGGGCGTTGTTGAACCGTGCGCAGCCGCTCGCCGCGAGCAGCGCGGTACACAGCACAGCGCTCCAGCATCGAACCGATGGCCGTATCCGCATAGCTGCCAGGTTACGGACATGACGGGCGGCACCGCTATACCGCACCGCTATTACGGATCGCCGGCTCGCCCTCGCCGATGGGCCCCCGGCCACAACGGGCGGTGTCGTGGCCCGAGGTGAGACTTCTTCAACGCCGAATGGGGGTGGGGAACCGCCGGAAAATCCGGACAACTCGGCAAAAGCATCGCTTAAATCCGCAATTTGCCCGGCAAATGCCCTTACGCTGGCACGCGTGACCAGTCAATCGAATGACTCAGATTGGCGCCGGCCGGACGATTCCGGGGCGCAAACTCAGCTGCGATCGGCTTCGGCAAACCTGGTCGACCCGGACGACGACTTGCCGTCAGCTAACTATTCAGGCGATTTTGAGACCACCGCGATCCCGCACTACAGCTCCGGCAGCCCAGTTGTCGCCGGATCTGGTTACGGTTGGATCGGCCAGCATGACGGCTTGTCCTACGGGCGGCAGCGGGCGGGGGGGCGACACTCCGCAACCCCGCCAGAGCATACCCCAGACCATATCGAGGTGGGCGAAGACGATGAGCGGGTGCGCGCAGCGGGCCGGCGCGGCACTCAGGATCTCGGCCTGCTGATATTACGAGCCGGTCTGGGGGCGGTACTGGTCGCTCATGGGCTGCAAACGCTCTTCGGCTGGTGGGGTGGGCAGGGCCGGACGGGATTCACCCACTCGTTGACTGCGGCGGGTTACCGGCATGCCGAAATCCTCACCTATGTGGGTCCCGGCGGGGAGGTCGTCGCGGGGGTCTTGCTGGTGCTGGGATTGGTCACCCCGCTGGCCGCCGCGGGAGCGCTGGCCTATCTGATCAACGACCTGCTCGCCGGCGTGTCAACCCAGCCGCACTCGCGATTGTCGTTCTTCCTTCCGCACGGGCATGAATACGAGCTCACCCTTATCGTCGTCGCCATTGCGGTCATCTTGATCGGTCCGGGCCGCTATGGTTTCGACGCCGGTCGCGGCTGGGCTCGCCGGCCGTTCATCGGATCGTTGGCGGCATTGCTCGGCGGGATCGGCGCCGGCATCGCGGTATGGGTGCTGCTGAACGGCGCGAACCCGCTGGGCTAACGGCCCGGCCTTCTCCTCGCGCCGCTGCGCGGCGCGCATCGTCGGCCGGTGGGGTTGGATGGCCGGCCTTCTCCTCGCGCCGCTGTGCGGCGCGCATCGTCGGCCGGCTAGCGATACGGGTTGGGTACCCGTCCCGCACTCGCCTCGGCCAGCAGCGGCAGCGTCGCGAAGCTGACCGCAGGCAATCGCAACTCCCCGCCGCTCTTGAGCTGTGCCCGCGCCCACGAACCCTTGCGGAACCGCAGCCCGTGGATCTCCTCCCAGCGCACGGTCTGGCTACCGAGCAGTGTCCGCACGGTTACGCCCTGGTCGTCGGCGACCGTGCGTAACCGGATGACCAGCGCCGACAACACCACCGGAATGACGAGCAGCGGAGCGGTTACCGGCCAGGTCAGTACGGGCACAAGTAGCCCAAGGGTGGTGAATCCGACCGCGAAATGCGCCATCGGCGATATCCTGATCACCACCGGCTGTCCGGGTGATGTTCGGGCCGACGAATCCGAAGCCATCTTTGCATCTTTTCATCGGGTTTTGCTCGGGTGTCATTGGCGGCTCTGTTTTCATTGCCCGCTATTGGGCCCGCTATTTGGGTAGGTGCTCGCCGTCGCCGATCGGCACCCTGAAGATCACGACGATCACCGGTGAGCACCCGGATTCGATCACCTGGTTTACCGGAGGGGCAACCCCGGACCGCGCGCCGTGTCACCGAGCGGGATTTGACGCCCGAGCTGTGCGGAGGCTACCGTCAAATTATGCAGACTCGCGGTGTGCCGGTAGTACCTGGTCGGCGCGTTGGTGCTTGGCGCGGGTAACGTTCCGGCAGCAACGCGCAACCCTCGTGCAGCAAGCTGAGCTGGCGGGGGTTTTTTGTTGCTTACCATTGCGCATTCGCCCGCGAGACCAGCAGAGTTGGGACCAAGAGCTAAGAGGACACAGTGAGCGCACCTACCACGCGGCCCCCGTTGGCTTCGAAGGACAAGCCGCACGCCGCCAACGGCGCTTCGGGCACCGGCAAATCCCCGGCGGGGCTATCCGATAGACAATCAAAACGGATTGCGCCGCAGCAGCTTACCGGAGCGCAGTCGGTTGTGCGGTCGTTAGAGGAGCTGGACGTCGAGGTGATCTTCGGAATCCCGGGGGGCGCGGTGCTGCCGGTATACGACCCGCTGTTCGACTCGAAGAAGTTGCGGCACGTGCTGGTTCGCCATGAGCAAGGCGCCGGTCACGCCGCCAGCGGCTACGCCCATGCCACCGGCAGGGTCGGCGTCTGCATGGCTACCTCCGGTCCCGGCGCAACCAACCTGGTCACCCCGCTAGCCGACGCTCAGATGGACTCCATTCCGGTCGTCGCGATCACCGGGCAGGTCGGGCGTTCGCTGATCGGGACCGACGCCTTCCAGGAGGCCGACATCTCCGGCATCACCATGCCGATCACCAAGCACAACTTCCTGGTCCGCAGCGGTGATGAGATTCCGCGGGTGCTGGCCGAGGCGTTCCACATCGCGTCCACCGGACGCCCCGGTGCGGTCCTCGTCGATATCCCCAAGGACGTCTTGCAGGGCCAGTGCACGTTTTCCTGGCCGCCGCGACTGGATCTGCCCGGCTACAAGCCCACCGTCAAACCCCACAACCGTCAGGTCCGTGAGGCCGCCAGGCTAATCGCGGCCGCCCGCAAGCCGGTGCTCTACATCGGCGGGGGTGTCATCCGCGGCAACGCCACCGAGCAGTTGCGGGATCTGGCCGAACTTACCGGCATCCCCGTAGTCACCACACTGATGGCCCGCGGCGCGTTCCCGGACAGCCATCGCCAGCATCTGGGCATGCCCGGCATGCACGGCACGGTGGCGGCGGTGGCTGCGTTGCAGCGCAGCGATTTGCTTATCGCGTTGGGTACCCGCTTCGACGACAGGGTCACCGGAAAACTCGACTCGTTCGCCCCCGAGGCCAAGGTCATCCACGCTGACATCGACCCCGCCGAGATCGGCAAGAATCGGCATGCCGACGTGCCGATCGTCGGTGACGTCAAAGCCGTCATCGCCGATCTCATCGTGGCGCTGCGGCATCACGGGGTGTGCGCCGGCGCCCTCGATCTCGACGCCTGGTGGCAGTATCTGCGCAGCGTGCAGGCGACGTATCCGCTGAGCTACGGGCCGCAGAGTGACGGCAGTTTGAGCCCGGAATACGTGATCTCCACGCTGGGCAGGATCGCGGGGCCGGACGCCGTGTACGTCGCCGGTGTCGGTCAGCACCAGATGTGGGCCGCGCAGTTCATCTCGTTTGAGAAGCCGCGCACCTGGATCAACTCTGGAGGCCTGGGCACCATGGGTTTTGCCATCCCGGCGGCCATGGGCGCCAAAATCGGCCGGCCGGACGCCGAGGTGTGGGCGGTCGACGGCGATGGCTGCTTTCAGATGACCAACCAGGAGCTGGCCACCTGTGCCGTCGAGGGTGTGCCGATCAAGGTGGCCTTGATCAACAACGGCAGCCTGGGCATGGTGCGGCAATGGCAGTCGCTGTTTTACGCCGAGCGCTACTCGCAGACCGATCTGGCCACCCACTCGCACCGCATCCCGGACTTCGTGAAGCTGGCCGAGGCGCTGGGCTGTGTGGGGTTGCGGTGCGAGCGTGAAGAAGACGTCATCGGCGTGATCAACCATGCCCGGCGCATCAACGACCGCCCGGTGGTAATCGACTTCATCGTCGGCGCCGACGCTCAGGTGTGGCCGATGGTGGCCGCCGGAACCAGCAACGACGAGATCCAGGCCGCCCGCGGGATTCGCCCGTTGTTCGATGACGACGACAACGAAGGGCATGCCTGATGTCGCCGACACACACGTTGTCGGTGCTGGTCGAAGACAAACCCGGGGTGCTCGCGCGGGTAGCGGCACTGTTCTCGCGGCGTGGCTTCAACATCGAGTCGCTTGCCGTCGGCGCCACCGAGCAGAAGCATATGTCGCGCATGACCATCGTGGTCTCCGCCGAGGACACTCCGCTCGAGCAGATCACGAAGCAGCTGAACAAGCTGATCAACGTCATCAAGATCGTCGAGCACCATCCGGACAGCTCGGTGGCGCGGGAGCTGGCGCTGATCAAAGTGCGCGCCGACGCCGGCACCCGCAGCCAGGTGATCGAAGCGGTAAACCTCTTTCGCGCCAGCGTGATTGACGTCTCGCCGGAGTCGCTGACGGTCGAAGCCACCGGCACACCGGCCAAGATCGAGGCCCTCTTGCGGGTACTCGAGCCGTTCGGCGTCCGCGAGATCGCTCAGTCCGGTGTGGTGTCATTGTCCCGTGGCCCCCGCGGAATCGGCACCGCCAAATGACAACCAAGGAGAAACACGTGGCAGTGGAGATGTTCTACGACGACGACGCAGACCTTTCGATCATCCAGGGACGAAAAGTCGGCGTGATCGGATACGGGAGCCAGGGGCATGCGCACTCGCTGAGCCTGCGCGACTCCGGGGTGGACGTGCGCGTCGGACTGAAGGAAGGCTCGAAGTCGCGCCCGAAGGTCGCCGAGCAAGGCTTGCCGGTCGGCACCCCTGCCGAAGTGTCCCGCTGGGCCGACGTGGTCATGCTGCTGGCTCCCGACACCGCGCAGGCGGACATCTTCACCAACGACATCGAGCCTAACCTGGCTCCGGGCAACGCGTTGCTCTTCGGTCACGGGCTTAACATCCACTTCGGCTTGATCAAGCCCGCCCCCGAGATCACGGTGGCCATGGTCGCCCCGAAGGGGCCCGGGCATCTGGTGCGCCGTCAGTTCGTCGACGGCAAGGGTGTCCCGTGCCTGGTTGCGGTGGCGCAAGATCCATCGGGTGATGGCCTGGCGCTGGCGCTGTCCTACGCCAAAGCCATCGGTGGCACCCGAGCCGGCGTCATCAAGACCACTTTCAAAGACGAGACCGAAACTGACTTGTTCGGCGAGCAGACGGTGCTATGCGGCGGCGTAGAGGAATTGGTCAAGGCGAGCTTCGACATTATGGTCGAGGCCGGCTATCCCGCGGAGCTGGCCTACTTCGAGGTGCTGCACGAGCTCAAGCTGATCGTCGACCTGATGTATGAGGGTGGCATCGGCCGGATGTATTACTCGGTGTCTGACACCGCGGAGTTCGGCGGCTATCTTTCCGGCCCACGGGTGATCGACGCCGAAACCAGGGAGCGGATGCGTGACATTCTGCGCGAAATCCAGGACGGCAGCTTCGTCGAGAAGCTGGTCGCCGATGTCCAAAGCGGCGGCAAGCAGCTGCAGGAGTTGCGCAAACGCAACGCCGAACATCCCATCGAGGCCACCGGTAAGAAGTTGCGCGACTTGATGAGCTGGGTAGACCGCCCGATTACCGAAACCGCCTGAACTACCCAGACATCCGGCGCGACTATGCCCGATGGTGAGTGCCCGCGGCACAGGCTGACACTCGGGTCCAGCGGGGTTTGTCGAAATCAACTATGGCGCTGCGTGTTTCGGCCTGTCGACACGATAGCGTCAGCGAGCGGACGTGTCGCGTCATGACGACGATGCCGATCGGTGGGCAGCGCGTCGGGTAGCTGTGGGGGTACGCGCGACGCCAGGCCGTTGATTAGCCACGCTAGGGTAGCGCTATGAGTCTGCCCGTTGTTTTGATCGCCGACAAGCTGTCCGAGTCCACCGTCGCCGCTCTTGGGGACGAGGTTGATGTCCGCTGGGTCGATGGCCCCGACCGGGAGAAGCTCCTGGCCGCGGTGCCCGACGCCGACGCGCTGCTGGTGCGGTCGGCGACCACCGTGGACGCCGAGGTGCTGGCCGCGGCGCCTAAGCTGAAGATCGTCGCCCGGGCCGGTGTCGGACTCGACAACGTCGACGTCGACGCCGCCACCGAACGCGGCGTGCTGGTAGTCAACGCCCCAACGTCGAACATCCACAGCGCCGCCGAACACGCGATCGCGCTGTTGCTGGCCGCGGCCCGCCAGATCCCGGCCGCCGATGCCTCGTTACGTTCCCACACCTGGAAGCGCTCGTCCTTCTCGGGGGTCGAGGTCTACGAAAAGACCGTCGGCATTGTCGGATTGGGCCGCATCGGGCAATTGGTGGCCCAGCGGTTGGCCGCTTTCGGCGCCCATCTCGTCGCCTACGATCCGTATGTGTCGCGGGCCCGGGCGGCGCAACTGGGCATCGAGCTGGTGTCCCTCGACGAGCTGTTGGCGCGCTCTGACTTCATCTCGGTGCATTTGCCGAAGACCCCGGAAACGGCAGGCCTGATCGACCGGGACGCGCTGGCCAAGACCAAGCCGGGGGTCATTGTCGTCAACGCCGCACGCGGCGGCCTGGTGGACGAGCAGGCGCTGGCCGAGGCGGTGACCAGTGGACATGTCCGCGCCGCGGGCTTAGACGTGTTCAGCAAAGAGCCCTGCACCGATAGCCCGCTGTTCGACTTGCCGCAAGTGGTCGTCACGCCTCACCTGGGTGCCTCGACCGCGGAGGCGCAGGAGCGTGCCGGCACCGACGTGGCCGAAAGCGTGAAGCTGGCACTGGCCGGGGAGTTCGTCCCCAACGCCGTCAACGTGGGTGCCGGGGTAGTCAGCGACGAGGTGTTGCCCTGGCTGGACCTGGTGCGCAAACTCGGGTTGCTGGTGGGGGTGCTTTCGGATCAACTGCCCACCTCGCTGGTGATCCAGGCACGCGGCGAGCTGGCCGCCGAAGATGTCGGCGTGTTGCGGCTCTCGGCCCTGCGGGGTTTGTTCTCGGCGGTTATCGAGGAGCCGGTGACGTTCGTCAATGCGCCGGCGATCGCCGAGGAACGTGGGGTTTCCGCCGAGATCAGCACCGTGACCGAGAGCCCTAACCACCGCAGCGTCGTCGACGTGCGGGCGGTGGCCGCTGACGGCTCGGCCGTCAACGTCGCTGGGGCGTTGTCCGGGCCGCAACAGGTGCAGAAGATCGTGCAGATCAACGGCCGCAACTTCGACCTGCGCGCCGAGGGAATCAACTTGGTCGTCCACTACATCGACCGGCCGGGAGCGCTGGGCAAGATCGGCACGCTGCTGGGTGCCGCCGGGGTGAACATCCACGCCGCTCAGCTCTCCGAGGACGCCGAGGGTCCCGGCGCGACGATTATGCTGCGGCTGGACCGCGATGTGCCCGAGGACGTGCGGTCGGCGATCGGCGCGGCGGTTGATGCCTTCAAGCTCGAGGTGGTCGACCTGTCGTGAGCCGCGCCGGCGACGATGCAGAGCGTAGCGATGCGCAGGAGCGGCGCCGATGGGCCGCGCCGGCGACGATGCAGAGCGTAGCGATGAGGAGGAGCGGCGCCGATGGGCCGCGCCGGCGACGATGCAGAGCGTAGCGATGAGGAGGAGCGGCGCCGATGAAGTTGGCGATCATCGCCGGCGACGGGATTGGCCCCGAGGTGGTGGCCGAGGCCGTCAAGGTCCTCGACGCGGTGCTGCCCGGCGTGGAGAAGAATCACTACGACCTCGGCGCACGACGCTTTCACGCCACGGGCGAGGTGTTGCCGGACTCGGTTTTAGCCGAGTTGCGCGCCCACGACGCGATCCTGCTCGGCGCGATCGGGGATCCGTCGGTGCCGGCCGGTGTGCTGGAGCGGGGGCTGCTGCTGCGGCTGCGCTTCGAGCTGGACCACTACATCAACCTGCGGCCCGCCCGGCTGTATCCGGGGGTGACCAGCCCGTTGACGCTGGATCCCGCGAACTGCGACATCGACCTCGTGGTGGTGCGCGAGGGCACCGAGGGCCCCTACACCGGCAGCGGCGGGGCGATCCGCGTCGGAACACCTCACGAGGTCGCCACCGAGGTCAGCGTCAACACCGCGTTTGGCGTGCGCCGGGTGGTCGGTGACGCATTCGAGCGCGCCCGGCACCGACGCAAACGGCTGACCTTGGTGCACAAAACCAATGTGCTGACCTTCGCGGGGGCCTTATGGTGGCGCGCCGTGCAGCAAATCGCCGAACACTACCCGGAGGTCGAGGTCAGCTACCAGCACGTCGACGCCGCGACCATCCACCTGGTCACCGACCCCGGTCGCTTCGATGTGGTTGTCACCGACAACCTGTTCGGCGACATCATCACCGATCTGGCCGCCGCGGTGTGCGGCGGCATTGGCCTGGCCGCCAGCGGCAATATCGACGCCACCCGGGCCAATCCGTCGATGTTCGAGCCGGTGCACGGCAGCGCGCCCGACATCGCTGGGCAGGGAGTCGCCGATCCGACCGCGGCGGTCATGTCGGTGGCGCTGCTGCTCGCCCATGTCGGCGAGGAAGCCGCCGCCGCACGCGTGGAGCGGGCCGTGGCGGCTCATCTGGCCACTCGGGGCAACGCCCGGCTGTCAACCCGTGAAATCGGTGATCGGATTCTCGCCGCGCTCTAGCGGCCGATCACGCGCTTCCGCGTTTACCGGCACCAACGGCACCGCCAACAGCGGGAATAACCCGCACACCGTGAATGCCAACGGGTAGCCGAGCGCGGTGATCAGCGCGCCGAACACGGGTGGTGTCACGCTCGCCGTCACCCGTTGGCCGGTGTTTTGGGCGCCCAGCGCGCGCCCGCTCCAAAACGGCCCGGCGTACTCGGGGATCGCCGTGGCGGCCAATCCATTGTCGGTCACCGCGATCACCGCCGCGACGACCATCGCCGCCTCGGCCAGCGGCGTGTCCAGGTAATCGTTGACCGCCAGCAGGAACATGGCCAGCCCGGCCAGGACGGCGAGGGTGCGGATCGGCCGCATCCGCGAGCCGGCACGGTCCGACCACCGGCCGACCGCGATCCGGGCCAGCGCGCCCAGCACCTGCGCGACGGTCACCAGCGCGCCGGCGGTGGCGACCGACCAGCGCTCGTCCTCGATCAGCCAGACCAGCATGAATGTGGCCGTCACCGCCTGCGGCACCATCAGCAGAGCCGACACCGCATGGATTCGCCACAACACCGCCGAGCCCCGGTACGGGCTGGCAAGCTCTTCGCCGGAGGCCCCTGCCCGGCCTTTCCGCGGCGGGTCGACCACACCCACCGCGCAGGCCACCGCCGACGCCGCGCACACGGCCGCGGGAAACATCAGTGCCGTCGCGATTCCACGTTCGGCCAGCTCGGGCATGATGGTCGCACCCACCGCGATGCCCAGCGGCTGTGCGGTCTGGCGAACACCCATCGCCAGACCCCGCTGGTGCGGTGGAAACCAGCCGGTGACCAGCCGCCCGCTGGCGGTGTTGCAGCTGGCGGCGGCCATGCCGCCGAGAAGCAGGAATGCCCCCACCGCGACGAGCGGCCGCACCGAGGCCGCGGCGTAGGCAGCCACCGCGGTGAGCCCCGAACCCACGGTGAGCACGATCCGCTCGCCCACACGGTCCACCAGATACCCCCAGCCGATCAGGGTGAAAACCATGCCGAAGCTGGGCATCGAGGACAACAGGCTGGCATCTGTGAGGGTGACATCCCGCTCGGCCTGCAGAGCCGGGATCACAAAGGCGACGCCGTTGATGAAGACGAAGGAGCACAGGGTCGCCGCCAGCGAAATCGCCACCATCGACCAGCGCGCGCCCATGCTGATCGAGTCGGTCGGCATAGGTCCATGGTTTCACATGGCTCGCGCCGACAGCGGTGACGAACGGCGAGCCGGCGCGCCGGAACGCACAGCGCCCCGTTTAGATTGGTCGGGTGCGCCTTGGTCGAATCGCCAGCCCCGACGGCGTCGCTTTCGTCAGCGTCGAAGGTGAGCTGCACGACCCCGCCACGATGATCGCCCGGGAGATCGCCGAGCACCCGTTCGGCACGCCGACCTTTACCGGGCGCTCGTGGCCGCTGACAGATGTGCGGCTGCTGGCGCCGACGCTGGCCAGCAAGGTCATCGGTGTCGGCAAAAACTACCCCGCCCACATCGCCGAAATGGGAGGAGGCGCGCCGACCGATCCGGTGATCTTCCTCAAGCCCAATACCGCGATCGTCGGGCCGAATGTGCCGATTCGATTGCCCGCCAAGGCATCACCCGTGCATTTCGAGGGCGAGTTGGCGGTGGTGATCAGCCGGCCGTGCAAGGACGTCGGTGCGGCCCGGGCCACCGAGCACATCCTGGGCTACACCATCGCCAACGACGTGACAGCACGCGACCAGCAACAAGCCGACGGCCAATGGATCCGGGCCAAAGGGCATGACACCTTTTGCCCGGTCGGGCCGTGGATTGTCACCGATGTCGACCCGGTCGACCTCGAGCTACGCACCGAGGTCAACGGCGACGTCAAACAGCGCAGCCGAACCTCGCTGATGATTCACGGCATCGGTGCGATCGTGGAATGGGTCTCGGCGGTGATGACGTTGCTGCCGGGGGACCTCATTTTGACCGGGACACCCGACGGCGTCGGCCCCATCGAGCACGGCGACACCGTCAGCGTTACCGTCGAGGGTATCGGGACACTGTCCAATCCTGTTGTTCGCAAAGGAATGTCGTGACGTCAACGGTAAGCGTTCGGGTCCGGTTCTGCCCGTCGCCCACCGGGATCCCACACGTCGGGCTGATCCGCACCGCGTTGTTCAACTGGGCCTACGCCCGGCACACCGGCGGCGTCTTCGTCTTCCGGGTGGAAGACACCGACCCCGGGCGTGACAGCGAGGAAAGCTATTTGGCGCTGCTGGACGCGTTGCGCTGGCTGGGCCTGAACTGGGACGAAGGCCCCGAGGTGGGCGGGCCGTACGGGCCGTACCGCCAGTCGCAGCGAAAAGGCATCTACCGTGACGTGGTGGCGCGACTGCTCGCCGCGGGGGAGGCCTACCAGGCCTTCTCGACTCCGCAGGAGGTCGAGGCCCGCCACCTCGCGGCCGGCCGCAACCCCAAGCTGGGTTACGACAACTTCGACCGTGATCTGACGGACGCGCAGCGCGCGGCCTACCTGGCGGCGGGCCGCACACCGGTGATACGGCTGCGGATGCCCGACGACGACCTCAGTTGGAACGACCTGGTGCGCGGACCAATGACCTTCGCGGCGGGCAGCATCCCCGATTTCGCGCTGACCCGCGCCAGCGGCGATCCGCTGTACACGTTGGTGAACCCGGTCGATGACGCGCTGATGAAGATCACCCATGTGCTGCGCGGCGAGGACCTGCTGCCGTCGACACCGCGTCAGATCGCGCTATATCGGGCGTTGATGCGGATCGGGGTGGCGGACCGGATCCCGGAATTCGCTCATCTGCCAACGGTGTTAGGAGAAGGTACCAAGAAGCTGTCGAAGCGTGATCCGCAGTCGAACCTGTTCGCCCACCGCGAGCGGGGATTCATTCCCGAAGGACTGCTGAATTATCTTGCGCTGCTAGGGTGGTCGATAGCAGCTGACCGTGACGTGTTCAGCCTCGACGAGATGGTGGCAGCGTTCGACGTCGTAGACGTCAACCCCAACCCGGCCCGGTTCGACCAGAAAAAGGCGGATGCCATCAACGCCGAACACATCCGCCTGCTTGACGCCGACGACTTCACCGCCAGGCTGCGCGAGTATTTCGATGCGCATGGCTATCACACCGGGCTGGACGACGCCGGGTTCGCGGCTGCGGCCCGGCTGGTGCAAACGCGCATCGTCGTGCTGGGCGATGCATGGCCGTTGCTGAAGTTCTTCAACGACGAGCACTACGCGATCGACCCCGAGGCCGCCGCCAAGGAGCTGGGATCAGACGCGATCCCGGTGCTCGACGCCGCCGTCGCGGCGCTGGAGGGCGTGGCCGATTGGACCGCGGCAGGAGTCGAGGCCGCCCTCAAGGCCGCACTGCTCGAGCGCCTCGGGCTGAAGCCGCGCAGGGCTTTCGGCCCGATCCGGGTGGCCGTCACGGGAGCGTCCGTCAGCCCGCCGCTGTTTGAGTCGCTGGAGCTGCTGGGACGCGCTCGCAGCCTGCGGCGGTTGCGCGCAGCCCGGCGCCTCAGCACGCGCCAGTCGGGCCGCGGTGGGGAATGCGATGAGAATCTTTGGTAGTCTGCACCTCGGCCGACGATCGCTGGCAGCAGCAGCCGAACTACCCGTGAAAGCTCGCTAAGTGCGCTCTGACCAGCGGGTTTCGCCAGCCAGTGGGGTATGGTGTAATTGGCAACACAGCTGATTCTGGTTCAGCCGTTCTAGGTTCGAGTCCTGGTACCCCAGCCCAGCGTGTGCACCGTGAAGGTCGGGCGGTGGCTAGGTGGGCGCCACCGGGTGGGCTATGCTGACAGCTCGGATCGGTCATGGCCCCGTCGTCTAGCGGCCTAGGACGCCGCCCTCTCACGGCGGTAGCGTGGGTTCGAATCCCATCGGGGCTACCTGCGACTCTGCCCCGGCGGGGCAGAGTCGGGCTTCCCCGGCGGCACTGGCCGGCCGCTAGCGCGTCGGCACGCTCGGCGCGGTGGAGCCGGCAATCGGCATCTGCGGCAGGCCGAGCTTGCGGTGATCCCACGAGCGCACGCGACGGACAATGAGGTGCACCCCGATCCGCTTGCGCATCATCTGGTCGATCGCCGACTTCTTGTCCGCGGTATAGGGACCGGTGTAGCGCTCCCATACGCTGACGCCGACCCGGAAGAGGGTGGCGGGATCCTCGACGATCTCGGCGACGCCTTCAAAGGAAACCCCGCGCAACGTGTCATAGGTGTCGCCATCCTCGATCAGAAAGCTCACCCGCGGGTCACGTCTGAGGTTGACGGCCTTTTGTGACTTGGCCTTGGTCTCCAGCCAGATGTCGCCGTCGATGACTCCGTACCACATCGCGGTCAAGTGGGGCTGCCCGTCGGGGCCGATGGTGGCCAGTGTGCCGGTGCGGCTGTTGGCGACGAAGTCGGCGATCTCGGCCTGCGACATGACGATCTGTGCGCGCTGGTTGACTCCCATGGCGTCAGTGTGGCAGCCCACGGTTTCGCGCTCGCTGGACGCCCGGCGTCGAGCGACCACGAGGGCTGCGAGTGTGCGCTGCGGGCGCGCTTTCCTCGCATCCCCTGGCTGCCCGGCCGAAGCCGCGACGCCCGCTCGTGGCTATCGGGCGCATCACAGGAGGCGGGTCAGTGCTTCGGCCGCCGCCACCAGGTCGGGGGCCCAACGCGCCCCGGGGCGCCGGCCCATCCGGTCGATCGGGCCGGACACGGAGATGGCCGCGATCACCGCGCCACTGGCATCGCGTACCGGTGCCGAGACACTGGCCACACCGGGCTCTCGCTCGGCAACGCTTTGCGCCCAGCCCCGTCGGCGCACCTCGGCCAACGCGCGCTCGGTGAATTTCGCTGTCGGCAATACGGCCTTCCGGGCGGCGGAGTCAGCGTATGCCAGCAGCACTTTGGCGCCGGAACCCGCCGTCATCGGCAAGCGCGTCCCGACCGGGACGGTATCTCGAAGGCCCGCAGGCGGTTCGAGTGCGGCCACGCAGACCCGCGTGGCGCCCTCGCGGCGGTAGACCTGCACGCTTTCACCGGTGGTGTCGCGCAGCCTGGGCAGCACCATCGCGGCGGCGGCCAGCAGCGGGTCGGCGGCGTGCGCCGCCAGCTCGCCGAGGGCGGGACCCAGCCGCCAGCGGCCATCGGCGTCGCGGGCCAGCAGGCGATGGACTTCCAGGCCGGCCGCCAGCCGGTGCGCGGTGGCCCGGGGCAAGCCGGTGCGGTCACACAATTCGGCCAGCCCGCAGGGCGATTCCGCGATCGCCTGCAGCACGCCCACGGCTTTGTCGAGAACGCCAATGCCGCTATGCTGTCTCATATACAGATATTAGCGTCCCACATTCTGAGAACGGAAAGTTAGTGGGCCGCAAACCGGCGAAAGCGAGACCACCATGGCAGCTGATCATCGCGGCCCGCGGACATTGGCGGAGAAGGTCTGGGAGGACCACGTTGTGGCCTCCGGCGGTGACGGTGAGCCCGCGCTGATCTACATCGACTTGCATTTGGTGCACGAGGTCACCAGCCCGCAGGCCTTCGACGGTCTGCGTCTTGCGGGGCGCCGGGTGCGGCGGCCCGACCTGACCCTCGCCACCGAGGATCACAACGTGCCCACCCTCGACATCGATAAGCCGATCGCGGACCCGGTGTCACGCACTCAGGTCGAGACGCTGCGTCGCAACTGCGCCGAATTCGGCATCCGGCTGCATCCGATGGGCGATATCGAGCAAGGCATTGTGCACGTCGTCGGGCCGCAGTTGGGCCTCACCCAGCCGGGCATGACGATCGTGTGCGGCGACAGCCACACCTCCACCCATGGCGCATTCGGCGCGCTGGCGATGGGCATTGGCACCTCGGAAGTCGAGCATGTGCTGGCCACTCAGACCCTGCCGCTACAGCCGTTCAAGACGATGGCGGTCAATGTCAACGGCCCGCTGCCCGCGGGTGTGACAGCCAAAGACCTCATCCTCGCGTTGATCGCCAAGATTGGCACCGGCGGCGGGCAGGGTTACGTCATCGAATACCGGGGCAGCACCATCGAATCGTTGTCCATGGAGGGCCGCATGACGATCTGCAACATGAGCATCGAAGCCGGCGCCCGCGCCGGGATGGTGGCGCCGGATGCGGTTACCTACGATTTTCTGCGCGGTCGCGCGCACGCGCCGAGTGCGAAGCACTGGGATGCCGCGGTGGCGTATTGGGACGGGTTGCGCACCGACCCCGGAGCGGTCTTCGACACCGAGATCTGCCTCGACGCGACCTCGTTGAGTCCGTTCGTCACCTGGGGCACCAACCCCGCCCAGGGGGTGCCGTTGGCCGGGGCCGTTCCCGATCCCGCCATGATGACCGATGACGCCCAGCGACAGGCCGCCGAGAAGGCGTTGGCATACATGGATCTTCGACCAGGAACCCCGATGCGCGATATCGCGGTCGATGTGGTCTTCGTCGGGTCGTGCACCAACGGCCGTATCGAGGATCTGCGGGCGGCGGCCGACGTGTTGCGCGGCCGCAAGGTGGCTCCGGGCGTGCGGATGCTCGTCGTGCCCGGGTCGATGCGGGTACGGGCGCAGGCTGAGGCCGAAGGGCTGGACGAGATTTTCACCTCAGCGGGCGCCGAGTGGCGCCAGGCGGGGTGCTCGATGTGTCTCGGGATGAACCCCGACCAGCTAGGGCCGGGAGAGCGGTGCGCCTCGACGTCCAATCGTAACTTCGAAGGGCGCCAGGGCAAGGGTGGCCGCACGCATCTGGTGTCCCCGGCGGTCGCGGCCGCCACCGCGGTACGCGGCAGGTTGTCCGCTCCGCAGGACTTGACCTGACCAATCCGGAGAACACGATGCATGCGAAGAAAGCAAGGAGATCAGCGTGGAAGCTTTTCGCACCCATACCGGTATCGGGGTCCCGCTGCGGCGGTCCAATGTTGACACCGACCAGATCATTCCGGCGGTCTATTTGAAACGGGTCAGCCGAACAGGCTTCGCGGACGGCTTGTTCGCGTCCTGGCGGGCAGACCCCTCATTCGTGCTCAACATTAGCCCGTTCGATCGGGGCACGGTCCTAGTCGCCGGCCCCGATTTCGGCATCGGGTCCTCGCGCGAGCATGCGGTGTGGGCGCTGATGGACTACGGATTCCGGGTGGTGATCTCGTCGCGGTTCGCCGACATTTTTCGGGGCAACGCGGGTAAGGCGGGGCTCTTGGCGGCCGAAGTTGCCCAAGACGGTGTGGAACTGCTCTGGGAGCTCATGGAACAGCACCCCGGTGTGGAAATCACTGCCAATCTTCAAGATCGGAATATCACAGCGGGAAGGCTACTGTTGCCATTCGCGATTGACGACTACACCGCCTGGCGGCTCCTTGAAGGACTCGACGATATAGCCCTTACGCTGCGCAAACTCGACCGGATCGAGTCTTTCGAAGCGACCCGCCCGATCTGGAAACCTCGGACCGTGCCGGCAGCCTAAGGGGCCGGCGACGACCGAATTTCGCACTTACCCCGGAACTGCGACTGGGTCATTTCAGGGCCCGGCTACCGGCAAAGGGCGGCAAGTGGATTCCTAGAAAATTCGCTAGATGCCCCTGAAATTAGGCGTGGCTCTTGGAAATCTGCCGGGTTAGGGTTTACCGTGTCCTCTAGTCGGTCCAAAGAGGACCACTGACTGCGGAGGTTTGGATGAACAAAGCAGAGCTCATCGACGTACTCACACAGAAAATGGGCTCGGATCGTCGATCGGCAACCGCTGCCGTCGAGAACATCGTCGACACCATCGTGCGCGCGGTGCATAGGGGTGAGAACGTCACGATCACCGGGTTCGGCGTGTTCGAGCAGCGGCACCGCGCGGCGCGCGTTGCGCGCAATCCCCGTACCGGCGAGACGGTTAGGGTAAAGCCGACAAACGTCCCGGCGTTCCGTCCGGGTGCGCAATTCAAAGCGATCGTGTCGGGCGCGCAGCGTCTCCCGGCAGAGGGGCCCGCCGTCAAGCGCGGTGTCATGGCGGGCGGGGCCAAGAGAGCGGCGAAGAAGGCGCCCGCGAAGAGGGCCGCAGCCAAGAAGACCGCGGCCAAAAAGGCAGCGGCGAAAACGGCGCCCGTCACCAAGAGGGCGGCTAAGAAAGCCGTTGGCACGGTTAAGGCGCCCGCTAAGAGGGCGACCAAAGCCGTGAAGAAGGCCACCAAGGCCACTGCCCGTAAGGCGACCAAGGCCCCGGCTAAAAAGTCAACCGCCAAGAAGGCCCCCGCCAGGCAGGCGACGGCCAGAAGAGGACGCAAGTAAGGAGATAACCGGTTCGCTCACGCGGATGCCCTTCGGGAGTGCTCCCCGAAGGGCATCCGCGTCTCAGGCCGATGTCTTGGGGGGAAGTGCGCTGGCAAGATGGTCGGCCGCCACCAGGCGGCCGCCGTGCAGCGACAGTACCCAGGTGCTGCCCTTGCGGTTGCGGGACTTGTCCGGGCGCACCCCGTCGCGGTCACACCACCAGGCGATCAGGTCTGGAATCACTTCCCCCTGTGTGCATATCACCGGTGTGCTTCCCACCGGCCGGGGAACTTCTGAGGCCGCGTCATCCAGGCCGGCGATCTGCATAACCCGGCGCCGGGCGCGTCCGGGATTCTCGGCGTAGGCCTCGGCGGTCAGCGCGGGCTCGTTGATGATGGTGACGCCCAGCTCTTCGGCCAGTGGTTCCACCGTCTGATGGCACCGCACCTTATCGGCGGCATGCACCTCGGTGGCCCCGAAGGCCATCAGCTGCCCGACGAGCGCCTCCGCCTGGGCGCGGCCCTTTTTGTCCAGCGGACGCGCGGCGTCGTTGCCGGAGAACGGTTTTTTGCTGCCCGCGGTGCCGTGGCGGACGATCAGCAGCGTGTGGGTATCGGCCGGAATTGTGGCAAAGCGGCGCAGCACCTTTCGGTCGTGCTCGTAGGAGAGCTTCGCGGCGGCGTCAGGGACCGCCAGCCACAGCAGGTCATCAACCTCGCGGCCGGGCGTGAACTCCCCGCCGAGGCTGCGCGCCGCCCAATAGCGCACCCTTTTGATGCCCTGCTCGACCGGGTAGCTCACGCGGTGGAGCCGACGTCCAAGATGCACGTGGTGGCCGGTTTCTTCCAGCACTTCCCGCACCACGGTCACCGGCTCGGTTTCGCCGGGATCGACCTTGCCTTTGGGCAGCGACCAGTCGTCGTAGCGGGGGCGGTGGATCACCGCAACCTCGACCGCGGTGTCGGAGCCCGGCCGCCAGACCACCGCGCCGGCGGCACCGATAATGGTGCCGGCGCGACGTTGGCCGCCCGGCAATGTCTCTGTCGGCACCTTAACTCCTGCAGGTCAATTCGTCCCTGGACATTACGTTACGGACGCGGTGCCGGGATGACGGCACGCCGGTGTCACGGGTTGCGGTGCTTTTCCATCAGCGAGACCTGGTGGTCGCGCACGGTGTGACCGGGCTGTGGTGAGGCCGTCCACTGTCCGTTGGGCCCGAGCACCCAGCACCGGGTGGCCGGGTGCAGCGCCGACTCGAAAATGTCGTCGAGTTGGGCGGTCAGCCTGGGGTCTTTGACTTGAGCCATCGCCTCGACCCGCCGGTCCAGGTTGCGATGCATCATGTCGGCGCTGCCGATCCAGAACTCGTTGATGGCGCGGAAGTGGATGATCCGCGAGTGCTCCAGGAACCGGCCGAGGATCGAGCGCACCGAGATGTTGTCGGAATAGCCCTGGGCGCCTGGGCGCAGCGCGCAAATCCCACGCACCACCACCTCGACCGGCACACCCGCCTGCGATGCGCGGTAGAGCGCATCGATGACCTGTTCGTCCACGAGAGCGTTGAGTTTAAACCGGATCCGCCCGTTACCGGTCTGGAGGTGGGCGGCAACCTCGCGCTCGATGCGGTCGATGATGCCGCTGCGAATACCGTGCGGGGCCACCAGCAGATTGCGGTAGGAGACCTTGCGCGAGTAGCCGGTGAGCGAGTTGAACAGGTCGGTCAAGTCGGCGCCGATATCGGGAGCCGCCGTGAACAGCCCGAGATCCTCGTAGAGCCGTGCCGTCTTGCTGTTGTAGTTGCCGGTTCCGATGTGGCAGTAGCGCCTAATGGCCGAGCCCTCACGGCGCACCACCAGGCACGTCTTGCAGTGCGTCTTGAGCCCCACCAGCCCGTACGCCACATGAACCCCCGCCTGCTCGAGCGCGCGCGCCCACTGGATATTGGCTTGCTCGTCGAAGCGGGCCTTGATCTCAACCAATGCCACCACTTGTTTTCCGGCCTCCGCGGCATCGATCAGCGCCCGCACGATCGGCGAGTCACCGGACGTGCGGTACAGCGTCTGCTTGATCGCCAGCACATCGGGGTCCGCGGCGGCCTGTTCGATAAACCGTTGCACGCTGGTGGAAAACGAGTCGTACGGGTGGTGCACCAGCACATCGCCTTCGCGCAGCGTCGCGAAGATGCTTTTGGGTGTCTCGCGCTCGGCGAACGCCGGCGGAGTCGCCGGCACGAAGGGCGGATCCTTGAGCGCGGGGCGGTCCAGCTCGTAGATCTGCCACAACGACGACAGGTCCAGCGGCCCCGGCACTTCGATGACGTCGCCCGGGTGCACGTCGAGTTCCCGCAGCAGCAGCTCCAGCATGTGCTCGGTCATGTCGTCGGACACCTCCAGACGCACCGGCGAGCCGAATCGCCGCCGGGCCAGTTCCCGCTCCAGTGCCTGCAGCAGATCCTCGTCGCGGTCCTCTTCCACCTCGAAGTCGGCGTTGCGGGTAATGCGAAACACGTGGTGCTCGACGATCTCCAGCCCAGGAAACAGCACCGGGAGGAACGCCGCGATCAGCTCCTCCATCGGCAGGAACCGCACCACCGGCTTTCCGTCGGCTGCTACGCCGCCGGAAAGCTCGACAAAACGATCCACGTTGTTGGGCACCTTGACCCGGGCGAAGTGCTGGCCGCCGTCATCGGGGCGCCGCACCGTGACCGCCAGATTCAGGCTCAGCCCGCTGACGAATGGAAAGGGGTGAGCCGGATCGACGGCCAGCGGTGTCAGGACGGGGAAAACCTGCTCCTGGAAGTAGACCGAGAGTTGATCACGCTCGGCCTGGTCCAAATCGGCCCACGTGATGATGTGGATCCCTTCCTCGGCGAGCGCGGGCCGCACCGAATCGAGAAACACGTGGGCGTGCCGGCTGGCGATCTGCTGGGTCAGCTCGCCGATGCGCCGCAACTGCTCACGGGGTGTCAGACCGTCCGCGGAGCGAACCGAAAGACCCATCTCGTCGCGGCGCTTGAGGCCGGCGACGCGAACCATGTAGAACTCATCGAGGTTGGACGCGAAGATCGCCAGGAACTTGGCGCGCTCCAGTAACGGCAGCGAGGTGTCGGCGGCCAGCGCCAGCACCCGCGCGTTGAAGTCCAGCCAACTCAGTTCCCGGTTCAGATAGCGATCCTCGGGAAGCCGCTCGTCGATCGCGACGGTGGTCGCAGCCGGAGGCGCTCCCGGGGCGGAACCGTCCGGATGCCACGCGCTCTCGTCGGGTCGTACCTCGGCTTTGATTTCGGTCATGCTTTCGATCATCGCGTATCAGCGGGTGGTGTTGCCACCGCCGCGCAGATCCGGATGCCGCTGGCGGCGACCTTCGGGCGGCCTGGCGGGCTTTCAGCGGCGGGCAAGGGCACGCGCGGTCGCGGCCCCGACGCCGAGTCGGCGGGCTACCGCCAAGTCTGCCGGGGTATCGATGTCACACCGCAGACCCGGCCAGGCGCCGATGAGCTCGACCGCGCCCGAACGCCGGTGGCGGGCCGCGGAGTCCGGGCCGAACCGGGGCTCCAGTGCGGTCTCGAACGCGCACAGCGCGGTGGTGCCGGTGCCTTGGCGGTCGGTGATGAAGCTACGCCGATGACGGCGTGCCGCGGCGATCGCTTCGGCGAGCTCGTGCGGTTGTAAAGCCGGTAGATCACCTTGTAACACAACGATATTGGGCGCTGATTTGGTAACCACTCGCTCGGCGAGGGCGATCGCGTGGTTCAGCGGATCGTGGTGGCTCTCCGGAGTGGGGTCGGCTAGGACCTGCGCTCCGAGTTCGGCCGCCGCGGCGGCGGCCGCTGCGTCGGGTGTGACGACGGTGATGCAGCGCAGCGAACCCACGGCGGTCGCCGCGGAAAGGGTGTCGACCAGCATGGCCAGGACCACCGCCTCGCGGTGTTCGGGCGAAAAAATCGCCGCCAGCCTGGTCTTGGCGGAGGCCAGCCGCTTGACGGCGATGATCAAGCCGACGTCGGCGCCGGCCTGCGTGCCGCTCATGCGCTCATCCTGCCAAAGGGCGCACCCCGACTAGGGTGGGCGCCGAAAGCACTCGCACGACGATGGAGGATGGCGCCGATGACGGGCCCGATAGCGGTGATGGGCGCAGGCGCCTGGGGCACCGCGCTGGCCAAGGTGCTGGCCGACGCCGGCGCCGAGGTCATGTTGTGGGCGCGGCGGCCCGAGGTTGCCGAGGAGATCAATGCCACGAGACGCAACAGCGGGTATTTGCCGGGTGTTGCGCTGCCCGGGGGCATTCGTGGCACCGCCCGCGCCGAAGAAGCGCTGAGCGGGGCGTCGACGGTGCTGCTGGGTGTGCCGGCGCAGACGATGCGGGCCAACCTGGAAAAGTGGGCCGGCCTGTTGCCCGCGGGCGCGACCCTGGTCAGTCTGGCCAAAGGCATCGAACTGGGCACCCTGATGCGGATGAGCCAGGTCGTCGTCGCGGTGACCGGTGCCGACCCCGATCAGGTGGCGGTGATCTCCGGGCCGAACTTGGCCGCGGAGATCGCCGACGAGCAGCCCGCCGCCACCGTCGTGGCGTGCAGCGACTCCGGGCGCGCGGTTGCCCTGCAGCGCGCGCTGAAGACCAGGTATTTCCGCCCGTACACCAACGCCGACGTCATCGGCACCGAACTCGGTGGGGCCTGCAAGAACGTCATCGCGCTGGCGTGCGGCATGGCGGCCGGCGTGGGCTTCGGCGAAAACACCGCAGCGGCGATCATCACCAGGGGATTAGCGGAGATTATGCGGCTCGGCAGGGCGCTGGGGGCCAAAGGCGCAACACTGGCCGGTCTGGCGGGCGTGGGGGACCTGGTCGCCACCTGCACCTCGCCGCATTCGCGTAACCGATCCTTCGGGACGCTGCTGGGCAGGGGGGAGACAATGCAGTCGGCGCTGCGGGCGTGGGACGGCCACGTTGTCGAGGGGGTGACATCGTGCGAGTCGGTGCTTGCGCTGGCCGCCAGCTACGACGTGGAGATGCCCCTCACCGACGCCGTGCACCGGGTTTGCCATCGGGGGCTCTCGGTCGACGAGGCGATGCTCTTGCTGCTGGGCCGCAGCACCAAGCCGGAATGACCCGGTTGGCACCCGACAACCCGGCACGGCGGGCGCCGGCCCGGTAGCCTCTCTAGGTTGTGAGCGCTGGCAGAGCGTCCGGCTCCGCCGGGCGGGTCCGCGTCGCCGTCGTGTTCGGCGGACGCAGCGACGAGCACGCCATCTCTTGCGTGTCGGCGGGCAGCATCCTGGGTAATCTCGACCCGCGGCAGTTCGAGGTGATCCCGGTCGGCATCACCCCGGAGGGCCGCTGGGTGCTTACCGACGTCCGCCCCGAGGCGCTGACCATCGCCGACCGCCGGCTTCCGGGGGTGAGCCCGGAGTCCGGTGCCGAGATCGCCCTGCCCGCCGACCCGCGCCGAGCCGGCCAGCTGCTCGCCCTCGGCGCCGGCGCGGGAGAGGTTCTGGCGTCGGTTGACGTGGTGTTCCCGGTGCTGCACGGTCCCTACGGAGAGGACGGCACCATCCAGGGGCTGCTGGAACTGGCCGGCATCCCCTACGTGGGGAGCGGGGTATTGGCCAGCGCCGCAGGCATGGACAAGGAGTTCACCAAGAAGTTGCTGGCCGCCGAAGGGCTTCCCGTCGGCGCGCATGCGGTGCTGCGGCCGTCGCAGCCGACACTGCCGCCCGAGGAGCGCCAGCGGCTGGGGTTGCCGGTGTACGTGAAGCCCGCACGCGGCGGCTCGTCGATCGGGATCAGCCGGGTGACCACCTGGGATCAGTTGCCCACGGCCATCGCCCACGCGCGTCGTCACGACCCGAAAGTGCTCGTGGAGGCCGCGGTGACCGGTCGCGAATTGGAATGCGGTGTCCTCGAGTTCCCCGACGGCACAGTGCAAGCCAGCACCGTCGGTGAAATCCGGGTGGCCGGGGTGCGCGGACGCGAAGACGCGTTTTATGACTTTGCGACCAAATACCTTGACGACGCCGCCGAATTGGACGTGCCCGCCAAGATCGACGACGACATCAGCACGGCGGTGCGGGAGTTGGCGATCGCCGCCTTCCGGGCGATCGACTGCCAAGGCCTGGCCCGGGTGGACTTCTTCCTCACCGAGGAGGGGCCGCTGATCAATGAGGTCAACACCATGCCGGGTTTCACGCCCATTTCGATGTATCCGCGGATGTGGGCGGCCAGCGGCGTCGACTATCCCGCCCTGTTGGCGACGATGGTGCGCACGGCGCTGGCGCGGGGCGTGGGGCTGCGTTAGCCGGGGCACCGTCGGCCCGTCATCGGCCCGTCATCGGCCCGGCGGCCCCGGCCTGAGCGGTGCGGCGGGAATCGTGCCGTCGATCAGATCGGAGAGTTGCTGGATGGGGGTGGGCCCGGAGCCGGGCGGCAACGTCAGCGCCACGTAGACCCTGCGGTCGACCGTGTACCAGGTGCTGCGGCCGGCATCGTGGCCGGAACGGGAATCCGTCACCCGAAACCACTGCACCCGGTCGACGACCTGGATCGGTGAACCCACCACGAAATCCGCCGGGGGTTCCAGGCCGCACCGCAGTACCACGAGCTCACCATCGCGCCGCCAGGCCGCGGTGCCGGGCGGCACGGGTTGAGCGGCGGGGGCGCGCTGGTAGTCACCGAGCCGCCGCGGCAGCGCCGCCAGCAGCGCCCGGCACGATGGGTCGTCGGCCTGCGGAGCCGGCACGGCCGGAAGGGCCACCGGTTGCCGGGAGGGCTGCCGGGTGGCCGCGATCGCCAGCACGACACCGACCGCCGCAACGCCCAGCACCAGGGCGGCGATCAGCGCCGCGCGCGGCGGCCCGTCGGAGTTGGGCACCGTGTCACCTCCAGCTCTGCGCGCCGGCCCGTGCCGGGCGCCTGCCCGGCCGCCTTACACTGCCCGAGTCGGCGCCGGGAAACCCACCCTGATATCTCGACATCTCGCCGGCCGCCGGCGGGCAAGGAGGCGGTGTGAGCAGCGGTGAGCGCGGTCTCACCCTCGGTGAGCTTGGTGAGTTCGGCATGATCGAGCGGCTGTTGGCGGGGCGTCGCCAGCCCGCCGCGGTGGCGATCGGGCCGGGGGACGACGCGGCCATGGTATACGCCGACGGCGGTCGCACGCTGGTGTCGACGGATATGCTCGTGCAGGACCGCCATTTCCGGCTGGACTGGTCGACGCCGCATAGCGTGGGCCGTAAATCCATCGCACAAAACGCTGCCGACATCGAGGCGATGGGCGCGCGGGCCACCGCCTTTGTTGTCGCCTTCGGTGCGCCCCCCGACACCCCCGCGGGGCTGGTGAGCGCGCTGGCGGATGGGATGTGGGAGGAAGCGGAGCGGATCGGGGCCGGCATTGTGGGTGGCGATCTGGTCAGCTGCCCGCAGTGGGTGGTGGCGGTGACCGCGCTGGGTGATCTGCCCGGACGCCCGCCGGTGCTGCGGTCCGGTGCGCGGCCCGGCTCGGTGATCGCGCTCGCCGGCGAGCTCGGTCGCTCTGCCGCTGGATATGCATTGTGGAGCAAGGGAATTGAAGGATTTGACGACCTGCGCCGCCGCCACCTGGTGCCGCGGCCGCCTTATGGGCAGGGTCGGGTCGCCGCCGAGGCCGGAGCGCAGGCGATGATCGATGTCTCCGACGGCCTGGTGGCCGATCTGCGCCACCTCGCGGCGGCCTCCGCCGTGGGCGTGGACCTGAGCACCGAGGGACTGGCGCCGGAGTGCCAGCCGTTGCTGGCGGCCGCCGAGGCGGTGGGCACCGATCCGTGGGCGTGGGTGCTGACCGGGGGAGAGGACCACGCGCTGGCTGCGGCGTTCGCCGACCGGGTACCGGCCGGCTGGCGCGTCATCGGGCGGGTTCTTGACGGCCCGCCCCGGGTGCTCGTCGACGGCAAGGAGTGGCACGGGTATGCGGGTTGGCAGTCCTTCGGATCGCTAGCCTGAAGCAGGTGACCCGATATGCCCAGAGCGCCGCGCGGACGGGAGGGAGCCCCATGACCGCACGTCCGCTCAGTGAGCTCGTCGATGCGGGCTGGGCGCGTGCGCTCGAGCCGGTCGGCACCCAGGTCGCCCGGATGGGTCAGTTCTTGCGCGGCGAGATCGCAGCCGGCCGGGGCTACCTTCCTTCCGGGAAGAATGTGTTGCGCGCCTTTACCTTTCCATTCGATCAGGTGCGGGTGCTGATCGTCGGCCAAGACCCCTATCCGACACCGGGGCACGCGGTGGGGTTGAGCTTCTCGGTGGCTCCGCAGGTGCGGCCGCTGCCGCGCAGTTTGGAGAACATTTTCGCCGAGTATGCCAGTGATCTCGGCTATCCGTTGCCGTCGTCGGGAGATCTGACGCCCTGGGCGCAGCGGGGGGTGATGTTGCTCAACCGGGTGCTGACGGTGCAGCCCGGCAGCCCGGCGTCGCATCGCGGCAAGGGCTGGGAGCCGGTTACCGAGTGCGCCATTCGCGCGCTGGTGGACCGTCGGCAGCCGATGGTGGCCATCTTGTGGGGCCGTGACGCCTCGACGCTGAAACCGATGCTGGCCAGGGGTGAGTGTGTGACGATCGAATCAGCGCATCCCTCGCCGTTATCGGCGTCCCGCGGTTTTTTCGGTTCGCGGCCGTTTAGTCGCGCCAACGAGTTGCTGGCCGGGCTGGGTGCCGAGCCGATCGATTGGCGTTTGCCGTAGCGCGGTGCTGATTGTGTTGCACAACAACGGTTCTCGTGCGACGCTTGTCATGCGACGGGCCCGTGGCCGTGCCGGCACGGTGAGCGAACATCCACCGGCGTGCCGCCCGCGGAGTGCCGACGCGGGTGCCCGCCGGTGCGCATCGCTACCCGCGGGTGACTTTTCCGGCCTTGAGGCAGGAGGTGCAGACGTTGATCCGCCGCTTGTTGCCGCCCGGGCGGGTCACGGCGTGCACGGTTTGGATATTGGGGTTCCAGCGGCGGCTGGTCCGGCGGTGGGAGTGTGATACCGACTTGCCGAATCCCGGACGCTTCCCGCAGATATCGCACACGGCTGCCATGTCTAACTCCTCGGATCGCCTGCTCGGGGCCGTGTCGTTGGCCTGCTCGCCATCGTGCCGGATCGGCCCGCGCCGTCGCGGGCCCGTTGCTGGAGCCCCTGCTCCGGGCGCCACGGCAACCCCACCAGCATAGCCGTCGGTGGGGGCGAGCGCCAAAATGGCGCGCACCGAAGGCACCCGCTGTGAGCTGTCGAGGTCGGCTTCGGTGGCTAGGCTGGCCCCACCGGCGGCAGTGTGAGGAGGTGAGTGCGAGTGGGGGCTCGGGGCGGTACCGGTGCGGTGTCACCGGATCGTCTGTTAGACGCTGCCGCGCTGC
This sequence comes from Mycobacterium sp. SM1, assembly GCF_018361265.1. Lineage (GTDB taxonomy): Bacteria > Actinomycetota > Actinomycetes > Mycobacteriales > Mycobacteriaceae > Mycobacterium. Next base: position 140,392 of record NZ_JAFLNH010000001.1, on the reverse strand, counting down.
GGGACTGGGCGTACACGGCCGTCAAAGAGCTGATCACCCACATTGACGAGATCAACCGGCTCAACGTCTTTCCGGTCGCTGACTGCGACACCGGAACAAACATGCTGTTCACGATGCGCGCCGCGGTGGTCGAGGCCGGTGCGGAGGCCTGCTCGGCAGACGTCGCGCGGGTGGCGGCCGCCCTGGCGACCGGTGCCCTCAACGGCGCCCGCGGCAACTCCGGCGTCATCTTGTCGCAGATCCTGCGGGGTATCGCAGACGTCACCGCGAGCGCCGCCGCCGACGCCGGCGGTGAGCTGGCCCATGTTGACGCGGGTGTCCTCGGGGCGGCGCTGCGGCACGGTGTCGATCTGGCGATCGCGTCGATGGGCGGGCGGGAAATCCCGGGGACAATCGTCTCGGTGATCCGGGCGGCGGCCGACGCCGTCGAGCGGTGCGCAGCAGACGGCGAGGGGCTGGCCCGCGCGGTCACGGCCGCCGGTGATGCCGCGCTCATCGCGCTGGAGAAAACCCCCGAGCAGCTCGACGTCCTCGCCGAGGCGGGAGTGGTCGACGCCGGAGGGCGGGGCCTGCTGGTCCTGCTGGACGCGCTGTGCGCGACGATCACCGCCCGGCCGGCGGCCCGCCCGGTGTATCAGCCCGCGCCCCGCCGCTCCGCGCCCGATGCCGCCGGCCAACCCACTCCCCAATTCGAGGTGATGTACCTGCTGGACGGTTGCGACGCGGCCGGGGCGGATGCGCTACGGGAACGGCTCGGGCTGCTCGGCGATTCGGTCGCCATCGCGACATCCACCTCCCAGGCCTCTGGCGGCGAGGACGGCTACTCGGTGCACGTGCATACCGACGACGCCGGCGCCGCCGTGGAGGCCGGCTTGGCGTTCGGCAGCCCCCGCCAGATCCAGATCTCGGCGCTGACCGGCGCTGTCCGCCGGCCACCACCGGGCGGTCGGACCCGCGAACGAGCCCACGAACGAGCCCACGAACGAGCCCACGAACGAGCCATAGTCGCGGTCGTCGACGGCGATGGTGCCGCCGAGCTGTTCGCCGGGGAGGGCGCCGTCGTGCTGCGCCCGGATCCCGAGGCCGCGGACCCGGCCGCCGTGGTGGACGCCGCGCAGCTCTTACGTGTTGTGGTGGACACCGGCGCCGCGCAGGTGATGGTGTTGCCCAACGGCTACGTGCCCGCTGACGAACTGGCGGCCGGGTGCGCGGCCGCCATCGGTCGGGGCATCGACGTGGTGCCGTTGCCAACGGGGTCGATGGTGCAGGGGTTGGCGGCGCTGGCGGTGCACGAGCCGCACCGGCGGGCGGTCGACGACGGTTACGCCATGGCCCGTGCCGCCAGCGCCACCCGGCATGGTTCGGTGCGGGTCGCGACGGAGAAGGCGCTGACCTGGGCCGGGCCGTGCGGACCCGGCGACGCCCTGGGCATCGCGGGCGACGAGGTGGTGATTGTGCGGCCGGATGTCACCGCGGCGGCCACCGGCCTGATCGATCTGTTGCTGGCGGCGGGCGGCGAGCTGCTGACCGTGCTGATTGGCGCCGGCGCCGGAGCGCAAGCCGCCGTCATCGAATCCGTTGTCGCGAACCACCTGCATGATCGTCATCCGGGCACCGAGCTGGTGACCTACCGCACCGGCCACCGTGGTGACGCTCTTGTGATCGGGGTGGAGTAGCCGTGGTGGCGCTGAGCGATCGGCTGGACTTCGTCATCGGCGCCAAGGCCGCCGAGTCTCTCGACGAGGTGTTCGGTATCCGCACCGTCGACGACCTGCTGCGGCACTACCCGCGCAGCTATGTGGAGGGCGCGGCGGTGCGCGGCGCCGGCGATGAGCTCCCCCAAGCCGGCGAGCACATCACCCTTGTCGACGTGATCACCAGCGCCGAAGTGCGGCCCATCACGAGGAAACGGCGATACCGCAGCAACCCCGGCAAAAAGACGCCGCAGGACGACGAATACCTGGTTATCAGCGTTGGGTCCGGGCGACGGAAGGTGACCGCCACATTCTTTCATCCGAAATGGATCAAGCGCCAGCTCACCCGCGGGACCAAGGTGATGTTATCCGGGCAGGTGGGTTTCTTTCGGGGCGCCATGCAGCTGACACACCCTGCCTACCTTGTCCTGGATTCGCCGGACGGGAAGAACCGCGGCAGCGCGTCGCTGCGCAGCATCGCCGAAGCATCGCAAGCCGTCAGCGGTGCGGTGCTGCTGGAGGCGTTCCAGCGCCGCTGTTACCCGATTTATCCGGCCAGCACGAAACTGCAGAGCTGGGATATCTTCGCCTGCGTGCGCCAGGTGCTCGAGGTGCTCGACCCGGTGCCCGACCCCCTGCCGGAAGCGGTGCGTTCGGAGCGCGGCCTGATCTCCGAAGATGAGGCGTTGCGCGCCATCCACCTCGGTGAGAGCGAAACAGAACGCCAACGTGCCCGCGAGCGGCTGACTTTCGACGAGGCCGTGGGCCTGCAGTGGGCGCTGGTCGCGCGCCGGCACGGCGAATTATCGCAATCCGGCCCATCGGCACGGCCACGGTCGAACGGGGTTGCTCAAAAGTTGTTGCGGAGCCTGCCGTTCGAGCTGACATCGGGTCAGCGCGACGTACTTGAAGTGCTCGCAGCCGAACTCGCGGCCACCCGGCCGATGAACCGCCTGCTTCAGGGCGAGGTGGGGTCGGGAAAGACGATCGTGGCCGTGCTGGCAATGCTGCAGATGGTCGACGCAGGCTATCAATGCGCGCTGCTGGCTCCAACGGAAGTGCTTGCTGGCCAACACATCCGATCAATCACCGAGATACTCGGCCCACTGGGCGCGGGTGACGGGCGTGGCGAAGCCGACGGTGCGATCCGGGTGGCGCTGCTCACCGGTTCGATGACGCCGGGCGAGAAAAAACGTGTCCGCGCCGAGATCAGCAGCGGCCAGGTTGGAATCGTGGTTGGCACTCACGCGCTGCTGCACGACGCGGTCGAGTTCCACCGACTGGGCATGGTTGTCGTCGACGAGCAACACCGGTTCGGTGTCGAGCAACGAGATAGATTGCGCGCTAAGGCGGAAGGAATCACACCGCACCTGCTGGTGATGACCGCGACGCCGATACCGCGCACGGTCGCGCTTACCGTGTACGGTGACCTGGAAACCTCGACGTTGCGTGAACTTCCCGGGGGACGCCAACCGATCACCACCAGAGCGATCTTCGTCAGGGACAAGCCGGCGTGGCTCGACCGTGCTTGGCAGCGCATCAAAGAGGAGGTCGCCGAGGGGCGTCAGGCCTATGTGGTGGCGCCCCGCATCGATGAGAGCGACGACGCCGGCCCGATAGCACAAGGCGGCAGGCCCTCGGTGACCGCCGAAGAGTTGTTCGCGCGGCTGCGCAGTCGTGAGCTGGCGGGCCTGCGGCTGGGGCTCATGCATGGGAGGCTGCCCGCCGAGGAGAAGGATGCCGTCATGGCCGCGTTCCGCGCCGGGGAGATCGACGTGCTGGTGTGCACCACGGTCATCGAGGTCGGCGTCGACGTCCCCAACGCCACCGTCATGCTGGTGATGGACGCCGACCGGTTCGGCGTCAGTCAGTTGCATCAGTTGCGGGGTCGCATCGGTCGGGGCGTACACCCGGGCCTGTGTTTGCTGGCTACCTGGGCGGCACCGGAATCCGCCGCCGGTCGGCGGGTGCGCGCCGTCGCCGAGACGCTGGATGGGTTCGCGCTTGCCGAGTTAGACCTCAAAGAACGCCGCGAAGGAGACGTGTTGGGCCACAGGCAGTCCGGTCGCGCATTCACGCTGCGACTGTTGTCCCTGGCCGATCACCGGGAGGTCATTGAGGCGGCGCGGGAGTTTTGCACCCGAACCTATGCCGACGAGCCGGCGCACCCCGGATTGGCGCTGCTGGCGGCGCGATTCACCGACGCGGACCGTATCGAGTACTTGGACAAGCTATGACGCTGATGAGGCCTGCCGGCGACGATGCGAAGCGAAGCGATGCGCAGGAGCGGCGCCGATGACCCGTAAGACGCTGCTGTGGCTGTCGGCGCTCGCGGTGCTCGCGCTGGTAGTCGCCTATCAGGTGGTGACCTCCTCGGCGGGTGAGCGCGCCAAGGAGTTTGCCGCGCGGGCCGATGTCCCGACGGTTCAACCCGGCGCTGACGTGCTCGCCGGGATTGTCGTGGTGCCGTCGCGGATCCGCCGTTACGACTACCGCAGGGCCGCATTCGGTGAGGCATGGACCGATGACAATGACGCGCCCGGCGGGCACAACGACTGCGACACCCGCGATGACATTCTCAACCGCGATCTCGTCGACAAGACGTATGTGTCGGTCAAACGCTGTCCGGATGCCGTGGCCAGCGGCACGCTGCACGATCCATACACCAATGCCACGATCGCCTTTCAGCGCGGCGCCGGGACCGGTGCGTCGGTGCAGATCGACCACATCGTGCCGCTGGCGTACGCCTGGGACATGGGAGCCTACGACTGGCCGTATCCGCGGCGGGTGCGCTTCGCCAACGATCCGGCCAATTTGTTGGCCGTCGCCGGCCAGGCCAACCAGGACAAAGGAGATTCGCAGCCCGCGCTGTGGATGCCCCCCAACAGCGCCTTTTGGTGCCAGTACGGCATGCAGTACATCGCCGTCCTGCGCGGCTATGCGCTGCCGGTCGACCAGCCGTCCGCGGAGGTGTTACGCCGCGCCGCGTCCACCTGCCCGACGGGTTAGGCGCCGGTGAAGGTCAGCGGGTCCTCTCGCACCCGGGTGCCGTTGTTCAGGCCATTGAGCGCCTGCATGTGTTCGGCGGCCAACTCGAAATCGAACACATCAGCGTTGCTGGCGATGCGCTCCGGTTGGGCCGAGCGGAAGACAACCGCGTCACCCAGCTGCAGGTTCCACCGGATGAGGACCTGAGCCGGTGTGCGCCCGTACTCGGCGGCGATGGATGTCACCGTCGGGTTGTCCAGCAGCCTGCCCAGCGCGAGCGGGCTGTAGGCCTGGGTGACGACATTGTGCTGGGCGTTAGACTGACGCAGCTCGGCCTGGCTGAGCAGCGGATGCAGTTCGATCTGGTTGACCGCCGGCGTGACGAAGGTCAGGTCGATGACGGTCGACAGCTGCTCCGCGGTGAAGTTCGCCACCCCGATCGAGCGGGCCAACCCGTTCCCGCGGCATTGAATCAGCCCGCCGAAGCTGTCCACATACTTGCCTAGCTGCGGGGCCGGCCAGTGAATCAGATACAGGTCGACATAATCCAGGCCCAACCGTTCCAGGCTCGCCTTGCAGGCTTCCTGGGAGGTGACGAAGCCCTGGTCGGCGGTGGCCAGCTTGGTGGTGACGAAAAGTTCGGCGCGCGGAATCCCAGAGGCCGCGATCGCGCGGCCCACCGCGGCTTCGTTGCCATAAACCGCCGCGGTGTCGATGAGCCGACAGCCGCTTTGCAGGGCCGCCGACACCGCGCGTTCGGTTTCGGTGTCCGACAACTCGGCGACGCCGAGACCGAGCACGGGCATCGTGTTCTCGTCGTTGAGTGCAATGGAGGGGACGGTAGCGCCCGACTCGCCCGTCAACGTCATCACCTGCCTGTGAAAGGGACCGTCCATGGGTTGGGACCAAGCCGGGTTCCGCCGCCGGGCGAGGAGATCGACGCCGTCTCGTTGGGGCTCAGCTCGAAATCGAACGCCTCATCGAACGCCTCGAAGTTGCTCGCGATCCGCGATGGGTTCACCGACCTGGGGATCACGATATTACCGAGATTACCGAGCCGACGATGCCCCCGGCCTGCTCGGGTGGACTCTTGAAAACACCGTACCCAACGCTGGGGATCGAGTTACCGTCGTTCAGCGTGACTAAGGGAACGGCCATGATACGAAGTCTGCGAGGCATGCCGGAACGGCAGCTCAGGATGCCGCGCGCACCGATCCGCCTGCCAGATCGCGTGCAGCGCACCGCAATCAGCGTTGGCGTCCGGGCGCTTCCGCGGATCCCGGAGCGTGCTAGACGGCTGCTGCTCGGGGCCCGCTCGATCACCATCGACGGCAACACGCTGGATCCCACGCTGCAGGTGATGCTGTCGGGGTTGCGGATGTTCGGCATCGACGGCTTGGTGCGCGACGAGGATCCCGCCCTGGCCCGGGCCGCGCTGCGGGAGCTGTCGGCGGTGCTTCCCGGCCCGCAGATCCACGTCGCGGTGAACGAGGTGTCGCTGCCCGGCCCGGCAGGTGCGATCCGGGCCCGGCACTACTGCCCACCCGGCACCGCGCCGACGCCGTTGCTGGTCTTCTACCACGGCGGTGGCTGGGCCCTGGGTGACCTGGACACCCATGACGCGCTGTGCCGGCTGACCTGTCGCGACGCCGGCGTACAGGTGTTGTCGATCGATTACCGGCTGGGCCCCGAGCACCCGGCGCCGGCGGCGGTCGAGGACGCCTACGCGGCCTTTCGATGGGCAAGCGAGCACGCGGCCGAACTTGGCGCGGATTCCCGGGTGGCAGTGGGCGGCGACAGCGCGGGCGGCAACCTGGCGGCCGTGGTGGCGCAGCGCGCCCGCGATGACGCCGCTCCGGGCCCGGCGCTGCAGTGGCTGCTTTACCCGCGAACCGACTTTACCGCGCGCACCCGCTCGCTGTGCTTGTTCTCCGACGGGTTTCTGCTGACCAAACACGACATCGACTGGTTTCACGCCCAATACCTGGCCGGGTCGGGGATCGACCCGGCTGACCCGCGGGTGTCCCCGCTGCGGGCCGACACCCTCGCCGGGCTGGCGCCGGCGTTGATCGCGATCGCGGGCTTTGATCCGCTGCGCGACGAAGGGGCGCAATACGCGACGGCGCTGCGCACCGCGGGAACCGCGGTCGATCTGCGCGTGATGGGATCGATGACCCATGGTTTTGCCAGCTTGTTCCAGCTCGGGGGTGGCAGCGCGGCCGCCACCCGTGAGCTGGTCTCGGCACTGCGCGCGCACCTCAGCCGGGTCTGAGGGGGACCATGCCGGTACGCTAGAGGCGCTATCGCCATCGCCCGCCGACGACCGAGGATCAGCAAACCTGTGGCCGAGAAACCCAAACGCCCCGCGCGCTATGACCTGAAGGCTGCCAACCGCAGACGGGATCTGGCCATCAGGATCGGGCTCACCGCGATCGTGGTGATCTTCGGGGTCGGCCTGGTGCTCTACATCATGGTCTCGCACGACAAGAAAAGTCCTGGCGTCGGTCAGGCGGTGCGGGTGACGTCGAGCAAGCTGATCACCAAGCCCGGCACCCGCGAACCCAAGGCCGCGGTGTCGTTTTACGAGGATTTCCTGTGCCCGGCGTGCGGTAACTTCGAGCGGACCTTCGGACCGACGGTGTCGCGGCTGATCGACAGCGGGGCGATCGCGGCCGACTACTACCTGCTGGGCTTTCTCAGCCGCCCACAAAACGACGAGTATTCGTCGCGCGCCGCCGCGGCGGCGTACTGCGTCGCCGATGAGTCCATCGACGCGTTCCGGCGGTTTCACGCGGCGTTGTTCACCAAGCAGATTCAGCCCCCGGAATTAGGCCCGACCTTCCCCGACAACGCCCGACTGATCGAGCTCGCCCGCGAGGCAGGGGCCGCCGGGAAGGTCCCGGAGTGCATTAACAGCGGGAAATACCTGCCAATGGTCAACGGCTTGGCTGCGGCTCACCACATCCATGCCACTCCGACGATCCGCATCAACGGCCAAGACTACGACCCGACGACGCCGGAGGCGCTGGTGGCCAAGATCAAGGAGATCGTCGGCGATGTGCCGGGCCTGGACTCGGCCGTCACACCCGCGGCCTCGTGACCACCGCAGTGTCAGCAGTGTCAGCAGTGTCAGCGAAACCCGCCGCCCGATCCGGCGAATCGCCTCGGGGGGTGCGGGTACCGGCACCCAGCGCGTGGTGGGTGCTGATCGCCGGGGCGATCGGCCTGCTGGCCTCGATGACGCTGACGGCGGAAAAGATTCACATCTTGCTCAACCCGTCATACGTGCCGTCGTGCAACCTCAACCCGGTCCTGTCATGCGGGTCGGTGATGCTCACCCCGCAGGCTTCGCTGCTGGGCTTCCCCAACGCCCTGATCGGCATCTCAGGCTTCACCGTGATCGTCGTCTCCGGTGTGCTGGCAGTGACGAAAGTACCTCTGCCCCAATGGTATTGGAGCGGCCTTGCGATGGCGACCGCGCTTGGCGCCGGGTTTGTGCACTGGCTGATATTCCAGAGCCTGTACCGCATCGGGGAGCTCTGCCCGTACTGCATGGCGGTCTGGGCGGTGACCATACCGCTGTTGGTGGTGGTGGCATCGATCGCGCTGCGCCCAGCGTGCGCAGGGGGCGGCACAGTGGCCCAAACGCTTTACCGGTGGCGGTGGTCGATCACCGCGCTGTGGTTCACCACGGTAGTCCTGCTGATCTTGGCGCGGTTCTGGGACTACTGGTCGACACTGCTGTAGTTGTGGCAAGAGGGCCCGAGTGATCTCCAAAGTACTGGTCGCCAATCGCGGAGAGATCGCGATCCGGGCGTTTCGCGCCGCCTACGAGCTGGGCATCGGCACCGTCGCCGTCTACGCATACGAGGACCGCAACTCGCTGCACCGGCTCAAGGCCGACGAGTCCTACCAGATCGGCGAACCCGGGCACCCGGTGCGCGCCTACCTGTCGGTCGACGAGATCGTGGAAACCGCCCGCCGGGCGGGCGCCGACGCGGTGTACCCCGGATACGGGTTTTTATCGGAAAATCCCCACCTGGCCACCGCATGTGCCGTCGCGGGACTCACGTTCGTCGGCCCCGATGCCGGCGTGCTGAAGTTGACCGGCAACAAGTCCCGCGCGATCGCCGCCGCACGCCAAGCCGGCCTGCCGGTGCCCGCCTCCTCCGCGCCGTCGGCCGAGGTCGACGAGCTGGTGTCGGCGGCGGCGGGCCTGCGCTTTCCGTTGTTCGTCAAGGCGGTTGCCGGCGGCGGGGGCCGCGGGATGCGCCGGGTCACCGACGTCGCCGAGCTGCCCGACGCCATCGAATCCGCCAGCCGTGAAGCCGCGTCGGCGTTCGGAGACCCCTCGGTTTATCTCGAGCAGGCGGTGCTTAACCCGCGCCACATCGAGGTGCAGATCCTCGCCGACAGCCACGGCAACGTGATCCACCTCTTCGAGCGGGACTGCAGTGTGCAGCGGCGTCACCAGAAGGTCATCGAACTGGCTCCGGCGCCGAATCTGGCTGCCGCGGTGCGCGACAAGATGTGTGCCGACGCCGTCGCCTTCGCCCGCCACATCGGCTACAGCTGTGCGGGCACCGTGGAGTTCCTGCTGGACGAACGCGGCCATTACGTCTTCATCGAGATGAATCCGCGAATCCAGGTGGAGCACACCGTAACCGAAGAGATCACCGATGTCGACCTGGTCTCGGCTCAGCTGCGCATCGCGGGCGGTGAGTCGCTGGCGGAGCTGGGCTTGCGCCAAGAGGAGATCCGGCCACACGGTGCCGCGCTGCAATGCCGGATCACCACCGAGGATCCGGCCAACGGATTTCGTCCCGACACCGGCCGCATCAGTGCCTACCGCACGCCCGGCGGCGCGGGTATCCGCCTGGATGGCAGCACCAATCTCGGCGCGGAGATCGGCGCGCACTTCGATTCCCTGCTGGTGAAGATGACCTGCCGGGGACCCGATTTTCACACCGCGGTGGCCCGGGCCCGGCGCGGCGTCGCCGAGTTCCGGATCCGCGGGGTGGCGACGAACATCCCGTTCCTGCAGGCCGTTTTGGAGGATCCTGATTTCCGGGCCGGCCGCGTCACCACGTCGTTTATCGACGAGCGCCCGCAACTGCTGACCGCGCGATCCTCGGCCGACCGCGGCACGAAGATCCTCACCTACCTGGCCGACGTGACGGTCAACCAGCCGCACGGACCGCGCCCGGCGAGGGTCTACCCGCGCGACAAGCTGCCCGACATCGACCTTGCGGCCGCGCCGCCGCCCGGCTCCAAACAGCGACTGGACGCGCTGGGCCCGGTGGCTTTCGCTCGCTGGCTGCGCGACTCGTCGGCGGTGCGGGTCACCGAAACCACTTTCCGCGACGCGCATCAATCGCTGCTGGCGACTCGGCTGCGGACCGACGATCTGGTGACGGTGGCGCCGTATATCGCACGGCTCACACCTGAGCTGCTGTCCGTGGAGTGCTGGGGCGGCGCCACCTACGATGTGGCGCTGCGCTTCCTCAAGGAGGACCCCTGGGAGCGACTGGCCGCGATCCGCGAGGCGCTGCCCAATATCTGCCTGCAGATGCTGTTGCGTGGCCGCAACACCGTGGGCTACACGCCCTATCCCGATGTGGTGACCTCGGCCTTCGTCGAGGAGGCCACCCGCACCGGCATCGACATCTTCCGCATCTTCGATGCGCTCAACAATGTCGAGTCGATGCGTCCGGCGATCGAGGCGGTACGTGAAACCGGTTCGGGGGTCGCCGAAGTCGCGATGTGCTACAGCGGTGACCTATCCGATCCCGGCGAGCACATCTACACCCTCGACTACTATCTGAAGCTCGCCGAGCAGATCGTGGACGCCGGCGCGCATGTGCTGGGCATCAAGGATATGGCCGGGCTGTTGCGGGCGGACGCCGCGCAGCGGCTGGTCGGCGCGCTGCGCAGCCGCTTCGACCTGCCGGTGCACGTGCACACCCACGACACCCCCGGCGGCCAGCTGGCCAGCTATGTGGCGGCCTGGCACGCCGGAGCCGACGCGGTCGACGGGGCCGCGGCCCCGCTGGCCGGCACCACCAGCCAGCCGGCGTTGAGTTCGATCGTGGCCGCCGCCGCGCACACCGAATACGACACCGGGTTGTCGCTGCCGGCGGTGTGCGCGTTGGAGCCCTACTGGGAAGCGGTGCGAAACGTCTATGCCCCCTTCGAATCCGGGCTGCCCGCGCCGACGGGCCGGGTGTACCGCCACGAGATCCCCGGTGGCCAGCTGTCGAATCTGCGCCAGCAGGCGATCGCCTTGGGCCTCGGTGACCGTTTCGAGGAGATCGAGGAGGCCTACGCGGGGGCCGACCGGATCCTGGGCCGGCCGATCAAGGTCACGCCGACGTCGAAGGCGGTCGGCGATCTGGCGTTGGCGCTGGTCGGCGCTGGGATCAGTGCCGATGAATTCGCCTCCGATCCCGCGCGACTCGACATTCCGGAATCGGTGCTGGGGTTTTTGCGCGGAGAGCTGGGTGACCCGCCCGGCGGCTGGCCCGAACCGCTGCGCAGCACGGCGCTGTCCGGCCGCTCGACGGCCAAGCCCACTCAAGGGCTGTCCGCGGACGATGAAGCGGCGCTGAGGCTGGTCGGACCGAAGCGGCAGGCTACCTTGAACCGCCTGCTGTTCCCCGGCCCAACAAAGGAATTCGAAGAGCACCGGCAAGCCTACGGGGACACGTCGCAGCTGTCGGCCAACCAATTCTTTTACGGCCTGCGCCGCGGGGAGGAGCACCGGGTGCGCCTGGAGCGGGGAGTGGAATTGCTCATCGGGCTGGAAGCCATTTCCGAGCCGGACGAGCGTGGTATGCGGACGGTGATGTGCATTATCAACGGGCAGCTGCGCCCGGTCGAGGTGCGTGACCGCAGCATCGCCAGCACCGTTGTGGCCGCGGAGAAGGCCGACCGGAGCCGGCCCGACCACATCGCCGCACCGTTCGCCGGCGTCGTGACCGTGGCCGTGTCGCCCGGTGATCGGGTGAGCAGCGGGCAGACCATCGCCACCATCGAGGCGATGAAGATGGAGGCGCCGATTACCGCGCCCCGCGATGCCACCGTGGAGCGGGTCGCGGTCTCGGCCACCGCCCGGGTAGAGGGCGGGGATCTGCTGGTGGTGTTGAGCTGACGCGGATCATCGCCGGCGTGGTCGGCGGGCGGCGCATCATGGTGCCGCGGCGGGGAACCCGGCCGACCACCGATCGGGTGCGTGAGGCGTTGTTCAATGTCTTGGCGGCGCGCCTTCAGATGAGCGGATTGTCGGTGCTCGACCTCTACGCCGGTTCGGGCGCGCTCGGGCTGGAGGCGCTGTCGCGCGGTGCGGCGTCGGCGATCTTCGTCGAGTCCGATCGACGGAGCGCGGCGGTGCTTGAACGCAACATCGCGAATCTGGGCTTGGCCGGCGCGACGCTGCGCCGCGGCACGGTGGCCGCGGTCCTGGCGGGCGGTACCGACTCCCCGGTGGACCTCGTGTTGGCCGATCCGCCTTATGATCTCGGTTGCGCTGAGATCGAGGCGATGCTCGCGGCGCTGATCACCAACGGATGGGTGCGGACGGGAACCGTCGCGGCGATCGAACGTCCCGCCGGCCGGTCACTGCTGCGCTGGCCCGCCGGTTGGCGCCCCTGGCAGTCGCGGGTCTACGGAGACACCCGCCTCGAGCTGGCCGAACGATCCTAAGCGTCCTGCTAGCGTCATCCGTCATGACCGTTGGCGATGATGCAAAGCGGCCCGATGGGCCCGGGGCATTCCACAACCGGCGGGGCGCGCCCATCCGCTGCGCGGAAGGGCGGTGCTCATGAGCGGGGCGGTGTGTCCGGGATCATTCGACCCCGTGACGTTGGGTCATATCGACGTCTTTGAGCGCGCTTGCGCCCAGTTCGATGAAGTGGTGGTCGCAATCCTTACCAACCCCGCTAAAGCGAGCATGTTCGGCCTTGAGGAGCGGATAGCGATGATCACCGAGTCGACGACGCACCTGCCCAATTTGCGGGTCGAGGCCGGCGAGGGCCTGGTGGTCGACTTCGTCAGATCGCGAGGTCTTTCCGCCATCGTGAAAGGGCTGCGCACCGGCACCGACTTCGAATACGAGTTGCAGATGGCGCAGATGAACAAGCACATCGCCGGTGTCGACACGTTTTTCATTGCGACCACACCACGCTATTCGTTCGTGTCGTCATCACTGGCCAAAGAGGTCGCGCTGCTCGGCGGTGATGTGTCTGACTTGCTGCCCGAGCCAGTGAACCGCCAGCTGCGCGAAAAGCTTTCCCGGGGACGATAACTCAGGCGGGCCATTCCGCTGCCTCCCGCCAGCGATGGCGCAGACCGGCGCTAGGGTGGGTCGTCTTCGTCGTCGCAGCAGTTTTTCGGGGTGGTGGTAGGTGTTGACTCTGGCGGCCGGGCCGAACCGGGGCACGTCCTTCCACATCGTCGGGGGGCAGTTCGACACCGTGCGGTCCGAAGGCGACTACCAACTGCGCGGGGGAGCAGGCGGCGCTCAGACACTCGGCCTGTTCGCGGCCCAAGGGGGATTCGTCGAACTGACCTTCAGCCAGCCGGGCCACTACCCCTTCGTGTCACACGCGATGGTCGACGCCGAGCGGGGCGCGCACGGCATGATCGAGGTACTCGGGTGATAACGCGCGGCCAGCAGCGGCCCATCCCGGCCCCGACATCCGACGTGACGCGAACGCTGTTGGGGGGCAAGCTGCTACGGCACCAGCCTACGATCCAGAGCAATGTGCACAATAGCCAGCCACCGTTTGGCCCACCATGCCGGAGTTGACCGCCCAGCACGATGACATCCGCCTGTGCTGTGAGCGCACCGGCGGCGCCGGAGATCCGCTGCTGTTGATCACGGGTCTGGCTGCCGACAAACACTACTGGCACGACGATTTCTGCGCGGCATTGACGCAAAACGGATTTCAAGTCGCACGGTTTGACAACCGGGATTCAGGGCAATCCACCCATCTGGACCGGATCCGCGCTCCGTCCCGCCGGGCCGCGCGGCGCGACCCGGCGGCTGTCCCTTACAGCCTCGCGGACATGGCCGAGGACACGATCGCGGTTCTCGACACATTGGGTTGGGAGGCGGCGCACCTTGTGGGACACTCGATGGGCGCCATGATCGCCCAAAGGCTGGCCATCGACTACCCCACGCGCGTGCGATCGCTCACCGGTATCAGTATGACACCGTGTCCCGCCATCGGCCGCCTGAGCGTGTTGACCATGTTGCGACTGTCGTGGGCGGTACCCGGCGCGCTGACCCGGAAGCCGCCACGCGGACCCGACGAGGCGGGAGAATGGCTGGTGCGCCAGCACCGTGTCATCGGCTCGCCGGGCTACCCTCATGACGAATGCCGGCTACGCCAACTTGGCGAACTGATGTATGCCCGAGGTGGATTCGATCCGGCGGCACGGGCCCGACAAACCGCGGCAATGATGGCCAGCGGCGACTGCCGACCCGGGCTTATGCATCTGCGGATCCCCACCGTGATCGTGCACGGCCTGCTCGACCCCGTCATCCGCCCGGACGGCGGACGCGCAACAGCCGCTGCTATCCCCGACGCGAAACTGGCGCTGCTGCCGGGGATGGGTCATGACCTTCCAAAACCGCTGTGGCCTACCATAATCAACCAGATCAGGGCCGTCGCGGATCGAGCCTCGTCAGCCGGAAGGTCCTGACAGGCCGCGTGCACCGGTGGGTTTTCGTGCCACACCCGGGTGTTTGCGGGTTGCCGCGACCACGGCGGATCAGCAGGGCGAATCTGGCCGGACCGCCATGGTTACCCATGGTTGCCACGGCCGTGCATGCGGGCAGCGCCGCGGCGGAATCTCGCGGTCACAGGCGCGCACACGCCACGATCTGCGATGCCGGCGCCCGACACACCGGGCGTTTCAGCGCAGTCACAGGCATAACATCAGGCACACTGGTAACAATCACGTAGCCGGGTAAGTGATGCCGGGAAGGGTGCTGCCGTGTACCGAGTCTTTGAAGCGCTCGACGAATTGAGCGCCATTGTCGAAGAAGCCCGTGGGGTGCCGATGACAGCGGGTTGCGTGGTGCCGCGCGGGGATGTTCTCGAGTTGATCGACGACATCAAGGATGCGATACCCGGCGAGCTGGACGACGCCCAGGATGTCCTGGATGCCCGCGATTCGTTGCTCACCGAGGCGAAGGCGCACGCCGACTCCATGGTGTCCTCGGCGACCACCGAGTCGGAGTCGATGCTGAACCATGCCCGCTCGGAGGCCGACCGCATCTTGGCCGACGCGAAGGCGCAGGCCGACCGGATGGTGGCCGAGGCCCGCCAGCACAGCGAACGGATGGTCGGTGAGGCTCGCGAGGAAGCGGTTCGCATCGCTGCGGCGGCCAAACGGGAGTACGACGCCACCACCAGCCGCGCCAAGGCGGAGTGCGATCGGCTGGTCGAAAGCGGCAACATTTCCTACGAGAAAGCCGTGCAAGAAGGCATCAAGGAACAGCAGCGCCTGGTCTCGCAAACCGAGGTGGTGCAGGCGGCCAACGCCGAGGCCACCCGGTTGATCGACGCCGCGCACGCCGAGGCCGACCGGCTGCGCGGCGAATGCGACATCTACGTCGACGCCAAGCTCGCCGAGTTCGAGGAATTCCTGAATGCCACGTTGCGCTCGGTCGGGCGGGGGCGCCATCAGCTGCGTACGGCGGCCGGTACCCACGATTACGCTACGCGTTAAACCACCGCGTCGGCGGGCCCGCGTCCCACGTCGCGGGCCGTAGGATGGCGCTATGGCGAGGCAGTACAGTTCGATCGCAAAGCGCCCTTCGACCTCGCCGCTGACGGTCAACATTGCGCGGCTGGCGCGCCGCCCGGGAGCGGCATTTTCGGTGCGGGAAACGGTGCCCAGCCCGTCGCGCATCGGGATCGAGCTGATCGCGATCAAGCGCGGCGCCCCGCTGGACCTGGACCTGCGGGTGGAGTCGGTGTCCGAAGGCGTGCTGGTCACGGGGACGGTGGCCGCGCCGACCACCGGCGAGTGCGCACGTTGCCTGACGACGGTCACCGGGCATGTCAGGGTTGCTCTGACCGAACTGTTCGCGTATCCGGACAGCACCACCGATGAGACTGCCGATGATGAAGTCGGACGGGTTGTCGGCGACATCATCGACCTGGAGCAGGCGGTGATCGACGCCGTCGGCCTGGAACTACCGTTCTCGCCGCTGTGCCGGGCAGATTGTCCTGGATTGTGCCCGGAATGCGGCATCCCGTTGGCTACGGCTGAGCCGGGTCATCGCCACGACCGGATTGATCCGCGCTGGGCGAAGTTGGCCGCGATGCGACCCCGCCCGGATGACGATGCGGGCCGGCCGTGACTAGCCTGCTCGATGCGCTCGGGGTGGACCTGCCGGACGAGTTGCTCACCCAGGCGCTGACGCACCGCAGCTATGCCTACGAGCACGGCGGGTTGCCAACCAACGAGCGCTTGGAGTTTCTCGGTGACGCTGTCCTGGGGTTGATCGTCACCGACGAGTTGTTCCGCCGCCATCCCGAGCGCTCCGAGGGAGATCTGGCCAAGCTGCGGGCCAGTGTCGTCAACACCCAGGCGCTAGCCGACGTCGCGCGTACCCTAACCGATGAGGGTCTTGGTGCTCATCTGCTGTTAGGGCGGGGGGAGGCCAACACCGGCGGAGCCGACAAATCCAGCATTCTCGCCGACGGTATGGAGTCACTGCTGGGGGCGATCTACCTACATCACGGGCTCGAGACAGCGCGGCACGTGATCCTGCGGCTGTTCGGTGCGCTGCTGGACGCCGCGCCGACCCTGGGCGCGGGGCTGGACTGGAAAACCAGCCTGCAGGAGCTGACCGCGGCACGTGGTTTGGGGGTGCCCTCGTATGTGGTTACGTCCACCGGCCCGGACCATGACAAGGAATTCACCGCGGTGGTCGTCGTGATGGACACCGAATACGGGTTGGGCGTGGGCCGATCCAAAAAGGAAGCCGAGCAAAAGGCCGCGGCGGCCGCGTGGAACGCGCTGGAGAGCGCGTGAGCTAGATGCCCGAGCTGCCCGAAGTCGAGGTGGTGCGGCGGGGCTTGCAAGCTCATGTGGTGGGCAAGACCATTGCCGCGGTATGCGTGCACCACCCTCGCGCGGTGCGGCGGCACGAGCCCGGGCCGGCCGATCTGACAGCGCGGCTGCTCGGCGCGCGGATCGGCGGCGCCCAACGGCGTGGCAAGTACCTGTGGCTGACACTGGACGGGGGGAACGCCGCCCTCGTCGTCCACCTGGGCATGAGTGGGCAGATGTTGCTCGGCGCCGCCCCACGCGCCGGCCACATCCGGATCTCGGCACGGCTCGACGACGGCACCACACTGATCTTCGCCGACCAGCGAACATTCGGGGGCTGGCTGCTGGCCGACCTGGTGACCGTGGGCGGCAGCACAGTGCCGGCACCGGTCGCGCATCTGGCACGTGACCCGCTCGACCCGGCATTTGATGCCGACGCGGTAGTTAAAGTGTTGCAGCGCAAGAATTCCGAGATAAAACGCCAGCTTCTCAACCAGACCGTGGTGTCGGGGATCGGAAACATCTATGCCGATGAAGCGCTGTGGCGAGCGAAAGTCCACGGTGCGCGCGTCGCCGCCGCGCTGACCCGTCGGCAGCTGGCTGCGGTGCTGGACGCGGCCGCAAACGTCATGCGCGAAGCGTTGGCGCAGGGCGGCACCTCGTTTGACGCGCTGTATGTCAACGTCGACGGACAGTCCGGCTACTTCGACCGGCTGCTGGACGCGTATGGCCGCGAAGGCGAGCCCTGCCGGCGCTGCGGTGCGGCGATCCGGCGGGAGCGGTTCATGAACCGCTCGTCGTTCTATTGCCCGAAATGCCAGCCGCGCCCGCGGCACCGGAGCCGAGCGGGCCGATCGAACGCAACATAGCCGCCGCCGTCGTCAACTCGCATTCGCCGCCCGACCGGTGGCACCGGCAAGTTGGTTTCAACAAATGTTGCGGATACCAGGAACTGGACACCGATTTAGGCCATCATCATGAGGTGACAATGCCTCAACCGCCCGAGGGATTCGAAAATCCCCCTGGGCCACCTCAAGAATCCTATCCCCCGTCGGCTCCCGGCCCGTATCCCGGTCAACCGGCGCAGTATCCGCCGGCGCCATACGGTCCGCCTGGCGCGCACTACGGTGTGGACGCCAACGGGCGGCCGCTATCGGACAAGAGCAAGCTCGTGGCTGGGCTGCTGGAGATTTTCCTCGGCAGCTTCGGTGTTGGTCGCTTCTATCTCGGCTACACCGGCATTGGCATCGCCCAGATCGCGGCCACCTGGCTGACGTGCGGTCTCGGCGCGATATGGCCGTTGATTGACGGAATCATGATGATCATGGGCAAGGTGCCCGACGCGCAAGGACGAACCTTGCGCGACTGAGGGTTATCCGGCCCAGCCTTATCGTCGCCGTCCTCTCGGCGTGGTCTCCAACTCGACGTAATCCCGGTGTGGCCCGGAGAACAGCAAGCGAGATCATATCGACGGGATCTTCAGTGGGTCAGTTGACATCTTGCTCAGTCCCGCGCGAATTGATCTGGCCCGCCGCAGTTCACCCACGGCGGGACCTGCGATGCCGAAGCGGGCCCGCAGCCCGGGCAGCGTGCGCAGCTATGCCGCAGCCTGTGAAGAATTCCATTCCCGAGACTGGACAACGCGTCGCCACCGGATGCTGCGCCCGGTCCACGCACAGACGCGGCACGATGCCCGGCGCACCCGGGTAACGGTCAGCGTGGAAATGGCTGAGGCACAGTCGGGTTAAGTCACTTGCCGACACGCCGGCCAGCAGCAGTGTCGCTACGCCCGTTGCCGGGATCGACGTAGCGCACAACGTTTGGAACCCATGTCAGCCCGTGTCAGCCCGTGTCAGCCCGTGTCGACACTGTCAGCCCATGTCGGCACATGCCCATACGCTCGAGCAGCGCCGATTTCGCGGCCAGCCCTCCCGCACAGCACCGGCATGGCAGTGGGTAGAAAAAGAGCATGACGCAACTGTGGGTTGAGCGCACCGGAGTCCGCCGATACACCGGGCACAGCTCGCGGGGCGCGCGGGTGCTCGTCGGCTCCGAGGATGTCGACGGGGTGTTTACCCCGGGCGAGCTGCTTAAAATCGCGCTCGCCGCGTGCAGCGGCATGGCCAGCGACCATGCGCTGGCCCGCCGGCTCGGCGATGACTACCCGGCCGTGATCCGGGTGTCCGGGCCACCGGACCGCGACCAGGAACGCTATCCGCTGCTGGAGGAGACCCTCGAGCTCGACCTGTCGGGCTTGACCGAGGAGCAGGCCGCGCAGCTACTGGTGGTCGTCAACCGGGCCGTCGACCAGGTCTGCACCGTCGGGCGCACCCTCAAGTCGGGCACCACAGTCACCTTCGAGGTAGCCGATGTCGGAAGCTGACGTCCGGCTGACCGCCTGGGTGCATGGGCGCGTGCAGGGGGTGGGTTTCCGGTGGTGGACGCGGTCCCGCGCGCTGGAACTGGGCTTGACCGGCTATGCTGCCAACCGGCCCGACGGCCGGGTCCAGGTTGTCGCGCAGGGGCCCCGCGACGCCTGCCAAAGACTCCTTGACCTGCTACAGAGCGGCAAGACACCCGGCCGGGTGGAATGTGTCGTCGCGGATTGGTCCGAGCGCGGCGAACCGATTTGCGGCTTCACGGAGCGGTAGTCTCACACGTCGTGTACCTCAAGCGTCTGACGCTGAAGGGCTTCAAGTCCTTCGCCTCACCGACGACTCTGCGCTTCGAGCCGGGTATCACCGCCGTGGTCGGTCCTAACGGCTCGGGCAAATCCAACGTGGTGGATGCCCTGGCGTGGGTAATGGGGGAGCAGGGCGCCAAATCGTTGCGTGGCGGCAAGATGGAGGACGTCATTTTCGCCGGGACGTCGTCGCGCGCGCCGCTCGGCCGCGCCGAGGTGACCGTCACCATCGACAACTCCGACAATGCGCTGCCGATCGAGTACTCCGAGGTGTCGATCACCCGCAGGATGTTTCGTGACGGTGCTAGCGAGTACGAAATCAACGGCAGCAGTTGCCGGTTGATGGATGTTCAGGAGCTGCTGAGCGATTCCGGCATCGGCCGCGAAATGCACGTCATCGTCGGACAGGGAAGGCTGGAGGAGATCCTGCAGTCACGCCCCGAGGATCGTCGGGCATTTATCGAAGAAGCCGCCGGCGTGCTCAAGCACCGTAAGCGCAAGGAAAAGGCGCTGCGCAAACTCGACGCGCTGGCAGCAAACCTAGCCCGGCTCACCGATCTGACCACCGAACTGCGCCGCCAGCTCAAACCGCTGGGCCGCCAGGCCGAGGTGGCGCGGCGGGCCGCGGCCATCCAGGCCGAATTGCGAGATGCCCGGTTGCGGCTGGCCGCCGACGATCTGGTTGCCCGCCAAGCCGAGCTGAACAGCGCGACTGACGCCATGGCGGCCCTGCGCCGCGAACATGACGAGGCCGCGGCCCGATTGACGATGGCGACAGAACGGCTGGCCGCGGACGAGGCAGCCCTGGCGGCGCTGTCGACAAAGGCCGACTCGGCCCAGCACGCCTGGTTTCGGCTGTCCACGCTGGCCGAACGGGTGCGCGCCACCGTGCGTGTGGCCGGCGAGCGGGCGCAGCATCTGGAGGTCGAGGTGCCGGCGGATAGCCGCACGGACCCGGACGCGCTGGAGGCCGAGGCCGATGCGGCGATGAGCCGGGAGCGGCAACTGGCGGCGGAGCTGGCCGCGGCGCGTGAGCGGCTGGAGACCGCACACACCGCGCTCGCCGCCTGCGAGCGCCGGGCCGCCGAGGCCGAGAAGGCCCATCTGGTGGCGGTCCGTGTGGAGGCCGACCGGCGCGAAGGGCTGGCCAGGCTGGCCGGGCAGGTCGAGACCATGCGGACGCGGGTGGACGCTATCGAGGACAGCATCACCCGGTTGTCCGAGCGCATCGAGCAGGCCGCTGCGCGCGCGCACCAGGCGCAAGCCGAGTTTGACACCGTGCAGGGCCACGTCAGCGAGCTGGATCAAGGCGAGGTCAGGCTCGACGAGCAGCACGAGCGGGCGGTGGCGGCCCTGCGGCTGGCCGACGAGCGTGTTGCCGAACTGCAGTCCGCCGAGCGTGGTGCCGAACGGCAGGTGGCGTCGCTGCGAGCCCGCATCGAAGCCCTCTCGGTTGCGCTGGAGCACAAGGATGGTGCCGCTTGGCTAACGCAAAACCACAGTGGCACAGGATTTTTCGGTTCTATCGCCAAGCTGGTGAGGGTGCGTCCGGGTTACGCGGCGGCGCTGGGGGCGGTGCTGGGGGCCGCCGCCGACGCGCTGGCCGCCGACAGTCTGGGCGCGGCTCGATCCGCGGTCACCGCGCTCAAGGAAGCCGACGGCGGACGCGCGGCAATCGTGTTGGGGGACTGGCCCGCCCCCGATGATCCGGCGCCCGCGGCCTGCGCCCTGCCCGATGGTGCCCGCTGGGCCCTGGACGTGATCGAGGCCCCGCCCCGGTTGCGCGGCGCCATGATCGCCATGCTGTCCGGCGTCGTCGTGGTCAACGAACTGGCCGAGGCGCTGGATCTGGTGGCAACCCATCCACAATTGCGCGCGGTCACGCTCGACGGCGATCTGGTGGGTGCGGGCTGGGTGAGTGGCGGCTCCGACC
The DNA here is from genome assembly GCF_018361265.1 of Mycobacterium sp. SM1. Lineage (GTDB taxonomy): Bacteria > Actinomycetota > Actinomycetes > Mycobacteriales > Mycobacteriaceae > Mycobacterium. The sequence continues at coordinate 119,025 of NZ_JAFLNH010000001.1, read as the reverse complement.
GCAAACCATCGACGCTGGAGCTCACTACCGAGATCGAGAAGGCGCGCGCCGAGCTGGCCGCGGCGGAGGCGCGGGCCGCGCAACTGACGGCGGCGCTGGCCGGCGCGCGGGCCGAGCAGGCCGTTTGCCAGGCCGCCGCCGAGCAGGCACTGGCCGCACTTAACGAATCCGACGCGACCATCTCGGCGATCTACGAACAGCTGGCCCGGCTCGGGCAGGAGGCCCGCACCGCCGACGCGGACTGGCGTCGGCTGCTGCGGCAGCGCGAGGAGCTGGAAAGCGCCCGCGCTCAGGCGCTCGAGGAGCTCGGTGGGCTGGAAACCCGGTTGGGTAACGCCGAACAAGCCGAACACGTCGCCGTCGAACCCGCCGGGCGGCAGCAGATCACCGCTGCCCGCGCCGAGGTGGAGGCCGCGCGTGTCGCGGAGGTGGAAGCCCGGCTGGCGCTGCGCACCGTCGAAGAACGCGCCACTGCGGTTCGCGGACGAGCCGAGTCGCTGCGCCGCGCGGCCGCCGCCGAACGCGAGGCTCGGTTGCGCGCCCAGCAGGCCCGGGCTGCGCGAACGCATGCCGCCGCGGTGGCCGCCGCGGTGGCCGACTGCGGGCAGCTCTTGGCGCAGCGGCTGGAGCAGGTGGTGATGGCGGCCTCGCGGGAACGTGACGCCCTAACCGCCGAACGCCACCGGCGTTCGGCGGCGATGGCCGCGATCCGCGAGGAGGTCGACACGCTGGGCGCACGGATCGCCGCACTGACCGAATCGCTGCATCGCCACGAAGTGGCCAGAGCGCAGGCGGCGCTGCGGCTCGAGCAGCTCGAGCAGTCGGTGCTCGAGCAGTTCGGTATGTCGCCGGCTGACCTGGCCGCCGAATACGGCCCGCACGTTGCGCCCCCGCCGACGGCGCTCGAGCTGGCGGAATACCGGCAGGCCCGAGAGCGCGGGGAGCAGGTGGTGGTGCCCGCGCCGATCCCGTTCGACCGGGCCACCCAGGAACGCCGGGCCCGGCGAGCCGAGCGGGAGCTGGCCGAACTGGGCCGGGTCAACCCGCTGGCGCTGGAAGAGTTCGCCGCGCTGGAGGAGCGCTACAACTTCCTGTCCACCCAGCTCGAGGACGTCAAGGCCGCCCGCAAGGATCTGCTGAACGTCATCGCCGACGTCGACGCGCGCATTGTGCAAGTGTTCAGCGACGCCTACGCCGACGTGGAACGCGAGTTCCGCGCCGTGTTTGCCACCCTGTTTCCCGGTGGGGAGGGCCGGCTGCGGCTCACCGACCCGCAGGACATGCTCACCACCGGCGTCGAGGTGGAGGCCCGTCCACCCGGCAAGAAGGTCAAGCGGTTGTCGTTGCTGTCCGGCGGCGAGAAGGCGCTGGTGGCGCTGGCGATGTTGGTGGCGATCTTCCGGGCCCGGCCGTCGCCGTTTCACGTCCTCGACGAGGTGGAGGCGGCCCTGGACGACGCGAACCTGCGGCGGCTCCTGGGCCTGCTGGAGCAGCTGCGGACCCAGTCACAGCTCATCATCGTCACCCACCAGAAGCCGACCATGGAAGTGGCCGACGCCCTCTACGGCGTGACCATGGGTGACGACGGCATCACCACGGTCATCTCGCAGCGGATGCGTGGCCAGCGGGCCGCTCCGGTGACGATGCGCGCCGGGTGAGGTAAGGGGGCGCGCTCTCGGGATCGCGGCCCTGAAACAATGGCGACGTGTCGGGAGGTCTGTGGGTCGCGATAATCGCCGCCGCGGTTGTAGTTGTCCTCGTAACGCTCGTCCTGGGCGTGGTGCTATACCGTCGGCGACGGCTACGCGTGTCCGTTCGGCAAACCGGCGCGCGCGATCGCCCTGGTGGGTATACCACCTCTGCGGGCATCACTTTCAGCCAGTCAGCGCCCGCAGTCCACGCGCCGTCCGCAGTTCAGCCGGCGCCCGAGGTCCAGCGGGCGGAGAGAATTGACAGCGGCGGGCCGCCGGCCGCCAAGGACCACGAGGGCGTTTTACCCGAGGCGCTGACGCGCCCGAATGGCGATGCCGGACGGCCCGAGACCGATACCGTCGCACCGCCGGCACCCGATCTCGCGGGCATCTCACCTCCCGAAGGCCGCTTACAACGATTGCGTGGGCGGCTTGCCAGGTCGCAGAACGCGTTCGGGCGCAGCTTGCTGGGATTGCTCGGCGGCGGCGACCTGGACGAGGACTCCTGGCAGGAGGTTGAGGACACCCTGCTGGTCGCCGACGTGGGCCCGGTGGTCACCGTCTCCGTGGTGTCACAGCTGCGAAGCCGGCTGGCCAGCGTCAAGGTGCGCACCGAGGCCGACGCGCGGGCGGTGCTGCGCGAGGTCTTGATCGGGGAGCTGCGACCGGACCTGGACCGCTCCATCCGCGCCCTGCCGCATGCCGATCGCCCCTCGGTGCTGCTGGTCGTGGGGGTCAACGGCACCGGAAAAACCACCACGGTCGGCAAGCTGGCGCGCGTGCTGGTAGCCGACGGCCGGCGCGTCGTGCTGGGCGCGGCGGACACCTTCCGGGCCGCGGCCACCGATCAGCTCCAGGCCTGGGCGGCCCGGGTGGGTGCCGACGTGGTGCGTGGCGCCGAGGGTGCGGACCCCGCGTCGGTGGCGTTCGACGCCGTCGACGAGGGCATCGCCACGGGTGCTGATGTCGTCGTCATCGACACCGCCGGCCGGCTGCACACCAAGGCCGGGCTGATGGACGAGCTCGGCAAGGTCAAACGTGTGGTGACCCGGCGCGCCGCGGTCGACGAGGTATTGCTGGTGCTCGACGCCACGACCGGCCAGAACGGGTTGGCGCAGGCACGGGTATTCGCCGATGTCGTCGACGTCACCGGCGCGGTGCTGACCAAGCTGGACGGAACGGCCAAGGGCGGCATCGTTTTCCGGGTCCAGCAGGAACTCGGGGTCCCGGTCAAGCTGGTCGGGCTCGGGGAAGGGCCCGACGACCTAGCGCCGTTTGATCCCGCCGCCTTCGTCGACGCGCTCCTGGGTTAGCCCGAAGCGGTGGCCCGCTCCGCGTCGGCGGGTGGGTGGGGCGCGCCACCCGGAGTGAAGCCGCCGGCATCGGCAAAGCCGTCGGCGCGGTCAGCGGAAAATACCGCGTGAACAGGCGACCACGACTCGGTGTCTTTGCTTCCGGCGCACGAAACAGCCCGGCTAGCATTCCGCGAATGACTCGCAACATTGTGGAGCCCCGGCTGGGCCCCGCCAACAACTCGGGTGGGGGTCTCCGGCAGCTGTTCGGCCTGGGAGACCTGGTGCCGCTCTCGGTGTCCAGCATCGGGCCTATCTACTCCGTGGCGGCGACGGGTGGGGTGATGGCCGCCCAGGCCGGCTGGTGGACGCTGCCGGCGATCGCGGTGCTCGCCGTGCCGTTCATCGTGTCCAGCTTCGTGTTCCGGCTGCTCAACCGGCACTTCCCACACGCAGGGGCGTCCTACCACTGGTCGGGTCGGGTGATCGGGCGGGCGGCCTCGCGCTACCAGGCGTGGATCCTGATCCTCGCCTACTTCACCTCGATCCCCCCCATCGCGATCCCCGCCGCCGGATACACCATTGCCCTGGTGGCCCCGCGTTACCACGGCCACGAGGCGGTGACGTTTGCGGTGACGCTGTTCTGGATCGCCTTCGCCGCCGTGCCGCTGCTGCTCGGAGCCCGTCCTACTGCGCGGATCACCAAGGTGTTCTTTGGGATTGAGATCGTGTCGCTGGTGGGCTTCGCGGTGCTGGGGCTGGTGAACCTGCACCGGGTCGGGGTGCCGGTCCACTTCGGCAAGCCCCCGATCGGGGGCATCCTCGTCGTCGCCGTCGTCGCCGCCACCGTGCTCGACGGCTGGGAGATCGACTCCTACGCGGCAGAAGAGTCCAAGCGGCCCCGCAGGGATACCGGCATCTCCGGCATCATCGGGGCGTTTCTCGCCTTGGGCTTTTACGCTGTGCTCTATCCGCTGATGTTCGCCGAGACGCCGATGGGGCTGCTTGCGAACGCCAGCGACCCGCTGGTGCAGTGGGCGAACCGGCTCATCCCCGGGCAGACGTGGGCGATGCTCATCCCCGTCATCGGCTCGACCGCCGGCGGCCTCTGGCTCACGACCTTCATCCTGACCAGGGCGCTCTTCGCCATGGGCCGGGAGGGGCTCATCCCCGACGCCTTCGGGCGCACGAGTTCGCGCGGGGTGCCGCACGTGGCCACCATCGTCGTCCTGGGCCTCACGCTGCTGGTCACGGCCCTGCAGATCATGGTCACCTCGCTGGGCGGCTTCTTCAACCTGGTGCTTTCCGCGGCGGGATTCTTCCTGCTGGCGGAGTTCTTCTTCGACTCGATCACCGCGGTGGTCTTCCTGACGTGGCGCCACGACCGCGTGCCGGCGGCGGAGCGGCTCGGGACCGCCCCGCGCCGGCTGCTGATCGTCGCTGCTCTGTTCGCAAGTGCTGTCATGGGGTGCTTGCTCGTGGCGTTCTTCGTCTATGGCCCGCAAGCCATCGGCAACGGCATCGACCAGACGTTGGCCGTGCTGCTGGTGCTCGGGCTCGGCTTCACTTGGTGGACCGCGCGGCGCGGGGCAGCGCGCTACGACTTTCACGGCCGAGACGCCGAGGACACCGGGCGTGGGCGCCCGGACCGGCGACGGCAGGCGATGGTCTCCTAGAACCGCTCGCCGAGAACCGCTCGCCGAGAACCGTTCGTCGAGGGTGAGCATAGCGCGACGCAGCCGCTAGAAGCCCCCGGCGGGGCGCGGCTCGGCTGACCCGCGCGTGGGTTCTGTAACGCCGCCGAAACACGGACGCGTCGAAACCGAAACAACCGGTGCGCATTGTCTTGGGCGAGTCATCAGTGTTGTCCCTGGCGGCCGTTGCGGACCCGGCCGCGGCGAAGGAGGTTGGCGCCCGTGGACCAATTCCCGACTATGGGAGTGCCGAACACCGGTGATACCGCCTGGATGCTGGCCAGCTCCGCGCTCGTGTTGTTGATGACGCCGGGACTGGCCTTCTTTTACGGCGGGATGGTCCGCGCCCGGGGCGTGCTGAACATGATCATGATGAGCATCAGCGCGATCGGCGTGGTGACGGTGCTGTGGGTGCTCTATGGCTACTCGCTGGCCTTCGGCGACGACGTTCATGATCTTGCCGGCAACCCCCTCGAATACTTCGGCCTGAAGGGTCTCATCGGGGGCAACGCCTCCGCGGGCGGCGCGGGCAGCCCGGGCGTGCAGATTCCGTTGGCGGGCACCGTGCCCCATGTCGTCTACGTGGCCTTCCAGCTGATGTTCGCCATCATCACGGTGGCGCTGATCTCCGGAGCGGTGGCCGACCGGCTGAAGTTCGGCAGCTGGCTGCTCTTCGCGGGCCTGTGGGCCACGGTTGTCTATTTCCCGGTCTCCCACTGGGTCTTCGCGTTCGACAAGGTCACTGCCGCCCACGGCGGCTGGATCGCCAACAAGCTGCACGCCATCGACTTCGCCGGGGGCACCGCGGTGCACATCGACGCCGGCGTGGCGGGCCTGGTCCTGGCGATCATTCTCGGCCGGCGGCAGGGCTGGCCGGGGATACCGATGCGGCCACACAATCTGCCGCTGGTGATGCTGGGCGCCGGCCTGCTGTGGTTCGGCTGGTACGGGTTCAACGCCGGCTCCGCCGTCAGCGCCAACGGCGCCGCCGGATCCACCTTCATGACCACCACCATCGCAACCGCCACGGCTATGCTCGCGTGGCTGCTGACCGAGCGCATCCGCGACGGGCGGGCGACCTCGCTGGGGGCGGCGTCGGGCATCGTCGCCGGATTGGTCGCCATCACGCCGTCGTGCTCATCGGTCAACGTCCTTGGCGCCCTCGCGGTCGGCGCGGCGGCCGGTGTGTTATGCGCGTTAGCAGTCGGCCTGAAATACCGTTTCGGCTTCGACGACTCGCTCGACGTCGTGGGGGTTCACCTGGTCGGCGGTCTGGTTGGCACGCTGCTGGTGGGTCTGCTCGCGGCGCCGCAGACCACGGCGATTGCCGGGGTCGAGGGCGTGTCGCCGGGGTTGTTCTACGGGGGCGGTTTGGATCAGCTGTGGCGGCAGATGATCGGCGCGTTCAGCGTTCTCACATATTCGGCCGTCGGCACGGCTATCTTGGCTTTGGCCCTGAAGTACACTGTCGGGTTGCGCCTGAGCGCCGAAGATGAAGCCTCGGGTATCGACGAGGCGGAGCACGCCGAAAGCGGTTACGATTTCGCGGCCCTGGGCACCGGCTCGGTTCTTGGTCGTCATGGCTTGGAGGAAAGAGGGCATGAAGCTGATCACCGCGATCGTGAAGCCGTTCACGCTCGAGGACGTCAAGGCCAACCTTGAGCAGGCCGGAGTCCTGGGCATGACGGTCAGCGAAGTTCAGGGCTACGGGCGCCAGAGGGGTCACACCGAGGTGTATCGGGGTGCCGAGTACTCGGTCGACTTCGTGCCCAAGGTACGCATCGAAGTTGTCGTCGAGGATGCTGCGGCCGACAAAATCGTCGACGGCATCGTGCGGGCCGCGCGCACCGGCAAGATCGGCGACGGCAAAGTATGGGTCACCCCCGTCGAGACGGTGGTGCGGGTGCGCACCGGTGAGCGCGGATCCGATGCGTTATGAGGCGCTGCGCGAGATTCAGCGCGCAGACCTGATGCGATCCGGATAGAGCGATGACGCAGCGCGGGCCGGATCCCTTGGGGTCTTCCGGGGGGGTGGTGCCTGAGAGCACTCGCCCGGCAACCGATTTGATCGCCGCGCGAGAGCAGTTGCTCGCCCGGGGTCCGCGGGAGCTGGATGCGGCCGAGTTCCGCGAAGCCTGGCTGAACCTGCACGAGTTGTGGTTGGCGACCAAGGCGGCGGAGATCGGTATCACCGAAACCAGCGGCTTCGCGATCGTTGCGACCGGCGGATTGGGCCGCCGCGAGCTGCTGCCCCACTCCGACTTGGACCTGATGCTGTTACATGACGACATGCCTGGCGATATCCTCGGGCGGCTCGCCGACCTGCTGTGGTATCCGTTGTGGGATGCCAACATTCGTCTTGACCACTGTGTGCGAACCGTCGCCGACGCCCTGCGCGTCGCCGGAGCGGAGCTCTCCGCGGGCCTGGCCATGCTGGAAGCACGCCACATCGCCGGCAATGCGGGGCTGTCGGCGCAGCTGGTCGCCGGGGCGCGTCAGCAATGGCGCACCGGAATTCGTGGCCGCTTAGACGAACTCGTCGAAGCGGCACATGCCCGCTGGCGTCGCAGCGGTGAGATCGCGCACCGCGCAGAGCCCGACCTGAAATTTGGGCGCGGCGGTCTGCGCGACGTCCAGCTGCTTGACGCGCTGGCGATTGCCCAGCTCGCCGACCGTCACGTCGCCCACCCTCCGGGTAGCCCGGCGGGGTCGCTGACCGGCGCGTATCGGACGCTGCTCAATATTCGCACCGAGTTGCACCGGGTATCCGGCCGCGAGCGTGATGTCCTGCTCGCGCAGTACGCGGATGAGATCAGCGTCGCCCTGAGCCTCGGCGACCGATTCGACTTGGCTCGTCTCTTGTCCGACGCGGCCCGCACCATCAGCTACTGGGTCGACGCCGGGCTGCGGACCGCCGCCAATTCGTTGCCACGGCAAGGGATATCGGCGTTACGGCGGCGGCGACGCCGACCGCTGGACGAGGGTGTCGTGGAGTACGCTGGGGAGGTCGTGCTGGCCCGCGGCGCCCGGCCGGACCGCGACCCGGGGTTGCTGCTGCGAGTAGCAGCGGCATCGGCTGTCGCCCAAATCCCCATTGCGGCAGCAACATTGGGCTGCCTTGCCGATACCGCCCCCGAACTGCGCACCCCATGGCCGCCCGAGGCATTAGACGACTTGCTGGTTTTGCTCAGCGCCGGCCAGGGTGCGGTGCCGACGATAGAATCCCTCGACCGGGCCGGACTGTGGTGCCGGATGTTCCCGGAGTGGAGCGCAATCCGCGATCTGCCACCGCGCGATGTTGTGCATACCTGGACGGTTGATCGTCATTTGGTCGAAACCGTAGCGCAAGCAAGCGCTTTCACGACCCGAGTGGCGCGTCCCGACCTGCTGCTGCTCGGTGCGCTGCTGCACGACATCGGTAAAGGCCGCGGTAGCGAACACAGCGAGATCGGTGCCGAATTGGCCGCGCAGATCGGAACCCGGCTGGGGATGGCGCCCCCCGACGTCGCGATGCTGTCGACACTGGTTCGTCACCACCTGCTCTTGGTCAAGATGGCCACTCGCCGTGACCTGAATGATCCGAAGACCATCGCAACCGTTGCGGAGGCCGTCGGTGGCGATTCGGCGCTGCTCGACGTGCTGCACGCGATGACCGTGGCCGACGCGCTGGCCACCGGCCCCGGGATGTGGGGCGAGTGGAAGGAGTCACTAGTCGGCGAGCTGGTCCGGCGTTGCCGAGCGGTGATGGCCGGCGAGGCGTTGCCGCGTCCCGATCCGGTCGAGCCCCGCTATCTGTCATTAGCCGCGGATCACGAGGTGCACGTGGAGGTCCGCCAGGACGGCAGCCCGCGCATCTACCGGGTCGTCATGATCGCTCCTAACCGGCGGGGACAGCTGTCGAAAGCCGCCGGCGTGCTAGCCCTGAACTCGTTGCGGGTGCACTCCGCCGCGGTGAACGCTCACCAGGATGCGGTGATCAACCAATTCGTGGTGTCGCCCCACTTCGGCTCCCCGGCCGCGGCTGAACTGCTGCGGCAGCAGTTCATCGGCGCGCTTGCGGGCGAGGTCGACGTCATCGGCATGCTGGAGCGGCGCAGCCACGAGGCCACCTCATCCACATCCGTTGCGGTCGGCGAGGTTCATGTGGGGGTGCCCGCAAATCATTCGAGCGCCCCGCCCCGCATTCGCTGGTTCGACGGCGCCGCCGCCGGGCAGCTGATCGTTGAGATCCGCACCACCGATCGGGCGGGGTTGCTCGCATTGCTCACCCGGGCGCTGGAGCGCGCCGGGGCGGACATTGTGTGGGCGAAGGCCACCACCGTCGGGTCGACGGTCGACGACACGTTCTGTGTCGTCTTGCCGGGCACGCTGGCCGGCGGGCCGGGCGGCGCACCCGACGCAGGCGAGCGAGCAGCGGTCGAAAGGCACCTGTTCGCGGTGTTGCGCGCCGCTGACGGGGCCGTCGGCTAGCGTAGTCGCGACCCGCGCCGGGCCGCGACGGTCATCCCGATCGACCGGGAGAGTCCGGCTCAGTGGACGCGGACCCACCGGGTTTGGCACGGCGTGATCGCCTCCGCCGCCGGGAAATTGGGCGCCGCCCTGCGGGGGATAAGGCGGCACCGGGCGTTGCGGCGGTTGCCGGCGTCCCCGCGCGCGCAGCACCACCAGCGGCACCACGGCCAGCGCCGCCACCGCTGCCGCAACGACCACACCAACAATGACCCAGATCAAGGGGAAAGCCTTGTTCGGCGCGGGCTGCGCCAAGTGCCGACCGTGGTTCTGCAGGAAGGCCCCGCGGGGTGGTTCTGCAGGAAGGCCCGCGGCGCGGAGGTGTCGGTGATCATGTTGAAGTTCTGCTCGACGCCCTCCTCGCCGACGAGGCTGTAGGAGTTGACTCCCAGCACTTGACCGGTTGCGTTGTCGACAGTTGGTCCGCCGCTCATACCGCCGGGCATGGTTGCGCTGATCTCGGTTCGCTGGCCCCCGCCCGCCACCGGCTGCACGCTCGAGACCGTCCCCGTTTTGAAGCTGGGCTGCGGCAGGCGGGTGGAGTCTAAACTAACCTTCCATCCAGCCAGGGTTGACGGACTTATTGATCGTGCGTATAGCGGCGGTCGGTACGGGCGAAAATTTCTAATTGCCAATTGCGCCGCTCCGCAGCGGGCTGCGTCGCCCGCATCGTCGCCCCATTACGCTGGTGTCAATGTCGTGTCAATGTCAGGGTGAGGTTGCCGCTTGGTGCGGTGGTTGGATCAACAGCCTTGCCAGCCGGCAGCGGCTTGACATAGGAGAAACACGTGTTTGAATCGTTGTCCGACCGGCTGACCGGCGCCCTGCAGGGGCTGCGCGGCAAAGGCCGGCTGACCGACGCCGATATCGACGCCACCGCCCGCGAGATCCGGCTGGCACTGCTGGAAGCCGATGTCTCACTTCCGGTGGTGCGGGCGTTTATCGGCCGCGTCAAAGAGCGCGCCCGGGGTGCCGAGGTATCCGGTGCGCTCAACCCCGCGCAGCAGGTCGTCAAGATTGTCAACGAGGAACTGGTTGCCATCCTCGGCGGCCAGACCCGCCGGCTGGCGTTTGCGAAGACACCGCCGACCGTGGTGATGCTGGCCGGCCTGCAGGGCTCCGGCAAGACGACGCTGGCCGGCAAGCTGGCGGCCTGGCTTCGCGGGCAAGGCCACACGCCGCTTTTGGTGGCCGCGGACCTGCAGCGCCCGGCGGCGGTGACCCAGCTGCAGGTTGTCGGTCAGCGCGCCGGTGTCGCGGTGTTCGCGCCGCACCCGGGCGCCTCGGCCCAGACGGGCCCCGGCGACCCGGTCGGCGTCGCCGCACAGGGGCTTGCCGAGGCCAAGGCCAAGCATTTCGACGTCGTCATTGTCGACACCGCCGGGCGGCTGGGCGTCGATGACGAGATGATGGCCCAGGCCGCGGCCATCCGGGCGGCGATCGACCCCGATGAGGTGCTGTTCGTCCTGGACGCGATGACCGGCCAGGACGCCGTCACCACCGCCGAGGCGTTCCGGCAGGGCGTCGGGTTCACCGGGGTAGTGCTGACCAAGCTCGATGGCGACGCCCGCGGCGGTGCCGCACTGTCGGTGCGTGAAGTGACCGGGGTGCCGATCCTTTTCGCCTCCACCGGCGAGAAGCTGACGGACTTCGACGTCTTCCATCCGGATCGGATGGCCAGCCGCATCCTGGGCATGGGCGACGTGCTGAGCCTGATCGAACAGGCTGAGCAGGTATTCGACGCCCGGCAGGCGGAGGCCGCCGCCGCCAAGATCGGCTCCGGGGAACTCACGCTGGAGGATTTCCTCGAGCAGATGCTCGCCATCCGCAAGATGGGCCCGATCGGCAACCTGCTGGGAATGCTGCCCGGTGCGGGCCAGATGAAGGAGGCACTGGCCGCCGTCGACGACAGACAACTCGACCGGCTGCAGGCCATCATCCGCGGGATGACACCGCAAGAGCGGGCCGACCCGAGGATCATCGACGCCTCACGGCGGCTGCGGATCGCCAAGGGCTCCGGCGTTACGGTGGCGGAGGTCAACCAGCTGGTCGACCGGTTTTTCGAGGCGCGCAAGGTGATGTCGTCGATGATGGGCGGGCCGGCGATACCCGGTTGGGGCCGTAAATCCGCGACGCGCAAAGCCGCGAAAGCTAAGGGGGCCAAGGGTAAGAAGGCCAAGAAGCGCGGCCCCACCCCGGCCAAGCGCAGTCCGGTGGGTCTGCCTCCCGGCTTTCCCGACTTGTCGCACCTGCCCGCCGGGCTCGACGAGCTGCCGCCCGGGCTGGCCGACTTCGATCTGTCGAAGCTGAAATTCCCGGGCAAGAAGTAGCCCCGCCGTGCGGCTGCACGTGCGGGGGCTGGCCCTGCCCGACGAGGTCCCGACCGAGCTGTGGGTCGTCGATGGACGCCTCAGCATGGAGCCGGTCGCGGGCGCCGAGACGGTGTTCGGCGCTGACGGGGCCGGCTGGATCCTGCCCGGCCTGGTGGACGCGCACTGCCATGTCGGGCTGGGACCGCAAGGGGCGGTCGACATCGGCGACGCGATCACCCAGGCCGAGACGGACCGTGACGCCGGTGCGCTGTTGCTGCGGGACTGCGGATCGCCGATCGACACCCGTGGCCTCGATGACCGCGACGACCTGCCGCGCATCATTCGCGCCGGCCGGCACCTGGCCCGGCCGAAGCGCTACCTCCGTGGGGTGGCGCTCGACCTCGAGGACGAGTCGCAGCTGCCGGCGGCGGTCGAGGCCCAAGCCCGCCGCAGCGACGGCTGGGTCAAACTCGTCGGGGACTGGATCGACCGGGACGCCGGTGACCTGGCGCCGCTGTGGTCCGACGAAATCCTCAAGGCCGCCGTCGACATCGCTCATGCGCACGGGGCACGAGTCACCGCGCACGTTTTCGGCGAGGATGCGCTGCCGGGCCTGGTCGCCGCGGGCATCGACTGTATCGAGCACGGCCCGGGGGTCACCGACGAGGTCATCGAGTTGATGCTGGCCCACGGCACCGCGCTGGTGCCAACCCTGATCAACGTTGACAATTTTCCCCGGATCGCCGACTCGGCGCAGCGCTACCCGAGGTATGCGGCTCACATGCGTGACCTCTATGCGCGCAGCCGCCGGCGGGTCGGTGCCGCCCGCGAGGCCGGGGTGCCGATCTATGCCGGCACCGACGCCGGCGGTGGTATCGCCCACGGCCGCATCGCCGACGAGGTCGAGGCGCTGAAGGGGATCGGGATGAGCCCCACCCAGGCGTTGGGCGCGGCCTGCTGGGACGCCCGCCGTTGGCTGGGCCGGCCGGCTTTGATCCACGGTGCGCCCGCCGACCTGGTGTGCTACAGCCACGACCCGCGGCGGGCCGCCGCCATCCTGAGCCGGCCCGATGTGGTGATCCTGCGCGGACGGCTATACCGAGCGGCCGGCGGCGACGGCGGTTAGTATCGGGGCATGCCGTTGGCCCAGGGCACGTCCTTTGCTGGGTACACCATTTTGGGACTGCTGGGCTCCGGCGGGATGGGTGAGGTCTATCTGGCCCAACACCCCCGACTGCCGCGCCGCGACGCGCTGAAAGTCCTGCCCAAGGCCGCGACCGCGGACCGCCAGTTCCGCGAGAGGTTCCAGCGGGAGGCCGAGGTGGCCGCCACGCTGTATCACCCCCACATCGTGGCGGTGCATGACCGCGGCGAGTTCGACGGGCAGCTGTGGATCGCCATGGACTACGTCGACGGCACCAACGCCGCGAAGCTCATCCGGGACCGATTTCCGGCCGGCATGCCGGTCGGTGAGGCGCTGGACATCATCACCGCCATCGCCGGCGCCCTCGATTACGCCCACCAGCGCGGACTGCTGCATCGCGATGTCAAGCCCGCCAACATCCTGCTCACCGATCCGGAAGATGGTGAGCGGCGAATTTTGTTGGCAGACTTTGGAATAGCGCGATACCTCGGTGATCCCAGTGGTCTCACGGCGACCAACCTGACTCTGGGAACGGTCGCTTACGCCGCGCCCGAGCAACTGATGGGTTCTGCCGTCGACGGGCGCGCCGACCAATACGCGCTGGCGGCCACCGCGTTTCACCTGCTCACCGGCGCGCCGCCGTTCCGGGATGACAACCCGGTCGCGGTCATCAGCCGGCATTTGACCGGCACCCCACCGAAACTCAGCGATCGGCGCCCGGAGCTGGCGCCGCTTGACGACGTGTTGGCTATCGCTCTCGCCAAGAACCCCGACGACCGCTTCGGCCGCTGCCGGGATTTTGCCGACGCGCTCGGTGCCCGCGTTTCGATCGGATATGCCGGCCCACCGGCCTCCGACACCGCCGGCGCCGTCGCCTATCCCGACGACGGGCCTGCGGTGGACCCCGCGTACGCCGGATCGACCCTGATATCCGCGGACCTATCCGCAAAGTCACAACTGCCCATCCCGCCCGGGCAGTCACTGCCCGGGCGGGATGGCAACGGGTCTTCCGGGGAGGCACATCCGGTTCCGGGAACGGTGGAGGAGATGCCGCCCGGGCCGATAAGACACCGGCGGCGCTGGATTCTCGTCGGGTCGGTGGCGGTTGCGGCGCTGCTGCTGGTGGTCCTGGGCAAGCTGGCCGTGGGCCTGGGGGCCGACCGCAAGACCGACAGGGCCGTAGCCGCAAACCCCGCCTCCGCGACTCGCACTGCCGCCCCGGCGGCCGCGCCGCCGCCCAGCGTCTCGAGCATGCCGCCCGCCCCCCTCGACGGTGTCTATCGCGTGGACATCGACCGCGCGCATCAGACTTTCAACGACAACCCCGATCCGCAGCCACCGAATGTGATCACCTGGTGGGCGTTTCGCTCGTCGTGCGCCCCCGGGGGATGTGTAGCCGACGCGGTCATGCTCGATAACAACGACCACCAAAAGGTGAGCGCGCCGACTGGGCCGCCGCTCGTGCTGGATTTCCGCGAGGGCGCCTGGCAGTCGCGCCCGCAAACCCTGCAATTCCCGTGCGTTTCAGCCAGCGGAACACCAAGCAAAGAAACCGTGACGCAGGTGCTGTCGTTGCAACCGCACACCAATGGCCCGCTGCGCGGGGTGATGACGGTGACCGTTCAAACCAATGAGTGCGGCCAGCAAGGTGGGCAGATCTCGATCCCGGCGGTAGCCGAGCGGGTCGGTGACGTGCCGCCCGGCGTCACGGTGCCCAACCCGGCGCCCGGCTCCCCGACGGCGCCGACCACGACGCCGAGTCGCTGATCGCCGCGCGGGTATCGCAGCCCCCGGATCGTCCCGCGGCCGATGTTCGGCCAAGCGGGCCGCCGCGGCGACCGATAGGATCTGGGCATGCCGTTGGCCCCCGGGGCGACGTTTGCCGGGTACACCATCCTACGGATGCTGGGAACTGGCGGGGCGGGGGAGGTGTATCTCGCGCAGCACACCAGCCTGTTGCACCGCGCCGCACTCAAAGTGCTTCCGGCGGAGATGACGACGGATCCCGAGTTCCGCGCGAGATTCACTCGAGAGACTGCGATCGCCACCGGGTTGTGCCATCCGCACGTCGTGGCGGTGCATCACCGCGGTGAGTTCGACGGACGGCTGTGGATCGCGATGGATTACGTCGAAGGCGTCACCGCCGCACAGCTCATGCGGGAGCGGTTCCCGGCCGGTATGCCGGTTGGTGAGGCGCTGGCGATCGTCACCGCGATCGCCAGCGCGCTGGATTACGCCCACCAGCGGGGAATGCTGCACCGCGATGTCAAGCCCGCCAACGTCTTCCTGACAAACCCGGGCACCGGTGAGCAACGGATTTTGTTGGCGGACTTCGGAATAGCGCGCCCACTCGGCGAGGCCGCCAGACGGACGGCGATCAACCTGAGCGCGGCAACGGTCGCCTATAGCGCGCCGGAACAACTGCAGGGCGCGGGTATCGACGGGCGCGCCGACCAGTACGCGCTGGCGGCGACGGCGTTTGACCTGCTTACCGGCGCGCCGCCATACGATGACGCCAACCCCGAGGCGGTCATCGGCCGCCACCTCAGCGCGCAGCCGCCGAAGCTTAGCGACCGGCATCCCGAGCTGGCACGCCTCGACGGCATCATGGGCAAAGCCCTTGCCAAAAACCCCGCACACCGCTTCGACCGGTGCGGTCAGTTTGCGGACGCGCTCAACCGCGCGGTCGGGGCCGGCGACCACAGCCCGGAGGCCGTCCGCACGGCCGGATATCCCGACGGCACGGCGCCCGGGATCCACGCCGCAGCGGGCGGGTCGCCCCGCCACGGCGTGCTCGCACGCCTGGGCGCCGCGGTCACGACACCGGTGCCCCCAGGCCGGTGGCGCTCGAGCGTGCCCGGGCGGGCGATCGCAGCGGCGGTGCTGCTTTTTGTCCTGCTCGTTTCCCTGCTGGTCCTGGGCATTGAACGCAGGAGCGGGACGACTTCCTCGCGGGAGGGTGCTCCCATGAGCGGCACCTCCCCGGCGTCCGCCGCCCCGTCGCCGGGCGGCTTCGCCGGTGTGCCCGCGTTACTGCAGGGCACCTACCGGATAGACCTCGAGCGCACGCAGGAGACCTACAACGGGACCCCGAACCCGCAACCACCCAACGCGGCAACCTGGTGGGCTTTTCGCTCGTCCTGCACTTCCACCGGATGTGTTGCTCGCGGGATCATGCTCGACGAGAACGATCACCGCGCGGCCAGCACGTCCGCCGGTGGGCGGCCGATCGTGCTGGATTACCAGGTCGGCGCCTGGCAGTCACGGCCGGAAACCCTGCCGTTTGCCTGCGCCAGACCGGATGGAACACCGGCCGAAGAGGCCACGACCCAGGTGATCTCCTTGCATCCGAGCGATCACGGGTCGCTACGGGGCGTGATGACCGTCACCGTGCACACCGATGAGTGCGGCCAGAAGGGCGGGCGGTTCGTGATCCCGGTGGCGGCCGAGCGGGTCGGCGAGCTGCCGCCCGGGGTCACGGTGCCCAACCCGGTCCCCGACACCCCGACGTCGCCGACAACGACGCGAACCCGCTGACGCTAGAGGGAGCCGACGCTGGATTGCCGGTCGAGGGCGAAGCCCCAGTCGAACAGGTTAGCGGCCTGATCCCAGTAGGTCGGCCCACCCGGGGTCACCAGCCCGTACATCAGGGCGAGCACCAGCCGGCGGCCGTCGCGGGCGGCGGCGCCGACAAACGTCTTGCGGGCGGCAGTGGTGAAGCCCGTCTTGCCGCCGATCGCGCCGGGATAACGCTGCAGCAACTCATCTTGGTTGATGATCGGACGGTCGCCGTTGTCGGTGGGGAACATCGCCGACGGCTCGGCGGTGATCTGCGCGAACAGCGGATTGGCCATGGCGGCGCGGAAGATGACCGCCAGGTCGTGCGCGGTCGACCAGCCGGGGCCGTCGGGACCGTCCAGGCCGGACGGGGTGGTGGCGTGCGTGTTCACCGCACCCAGGGCCACGGCCTTGGCGTTCATCTTGGCGACCGTGGCCTGTGGGCCACCCAGCATCTGCGCCAGCGTGTTGGCGGCGTCGTTGCCCGACACCAGCAGCAGCCCGTCGAGCAGTTGGCGGGCGGTGTAGGTGTGGCCGGGCCGGACACCCGCGCAGCTGCACTCGACGGCGGTGTCGGCGGTGTCGGCGACGACGGTGGCGTCCATGCTCAACTCATCGAGTGCCACCTGCGCGAGCAGCACTTTGATGGTGCTGGCCGGCGGATGGCGCACGTTCTCGTCGCGAGCGGCCAGCACCTGGCCGCTGTCCAAGTCGGCGAGGACCCAGGTTTGCGCCGGGCCGTCCGGGATCGGTACCGAACCCACGGGCTGCACGCTGGCGTCCGCCCGGGCCGGCACCGCGCCGGCAGCGGCCCAGCCGACGCCCGCGACCACCAGCGCCGCGGCCACGGCCGGAAACGTCCGCATGCCCGCCGAGCATAGCCCGGCGATTATTCGGGGAACACCGGCCGCGGCGACGGGCGGTGTGGACCCGCATCGTCGCGACCACGAGCCCCCGCGGTTGGCGGATTTTCACCGCGGTGGGCGGCTCTGGCACAATGGGCGGCTGTCCGCCCTGCGCCAGAGGGTGCCGGCGAGACACACACGCGAGGCAAAACCGAATCCGGGCATCCCGCCCTGATTGCTGAATTGCAGCGTGACACGTGCAGGAGTGTTCGCATCACCATGGCTGTGAAGATCAAGCTCACCAGACTGGGTAAGATCCGCAATCCGCAGTACCGTATCGCCGTCGCCGACGCGCGGACCCGGCGCGACGGCCGCGCGATCGAGGTCATCGGCCGCTATCACCCCAAAGAAGAGCCCAGCCTTATCGAAATCAACTCCGAACGCGCCCAGTACTGGCTTTTCGTGGGCGCCCAACCCACCGAACCCGTCCTTAAGTTGCTGAAGATCACCGGTGACTGGCAGAAATTCAAAGGCCTGCCGGGCGCCGAGGGCAGGTTGAAGAAGGCCGAACCCAAACCCAGCAAACTGGAGTTGTTCAACGCCGCGCTGGCGGCCGCCGAGGGCGCTCCCACCGCCGAGGCCGCCAAACCCAAGAAGAAGGCGCCGGCCAAGAAGGCGGCGGGGAAGAAGGCGGCCGACACCGAGAAGGCCACCGCGACCGAGGAGACGGCCCAAACCGGGAAGGCCGCTGCGATCGAGGAGGACGCCGCGACCGGGGAGACCGCCGCGACCGGGGAGACCGCTGCGTCGAGGGCGGCTGCGAAAGCCGCGGAAACGCCCGCCCAGGCCGGTGACCAGGCCGGGGCGGGAGCCGAAACGTGACGGGTGTGATGAATACCGTCGTGGTCGACGCCGTGGAGCATCTGGTCCGTGGGATCGTCGACAATCCCGACGATGTCCGGGTCGCCATGGTGACCAGCCGGCGGGGACGGACGGTCAAAATTCGCGTCCACCCCGACGATTTGGGCAAGGTGATCGGTCGCGGGGGCCGCACCGCGACCGCGTTGCGCACCCTGGTCGCCGGGATCGGCGGTCGCGGTATTCGCGTCGACGTGGTGGACACCGACCAGTAGCGGAGCCCTCGTCGATGGAGCCCGCATCATGGAGCTGCTAGTCGGGCGCGTGGTGAAAGCGCACGGCATCAGCGGCGCGATTGTCGTCGAGGTGCGCACCGACGAGCCCAAAGACCGGTTTATGCCCGGGAACACGGTGCGGGTAAAAGGATCCGGTGACCAAGAGCGCAGCTATGTCATTGATGCGGTGCAAGAGCATGGTGGGCGGCTGCTGGTGCGCTTGGCCGGGGTAAGCGATCGTGCGGCGGCCGATGCCCTGCGGGGCAGCTCATTCGTCATCGACTCCGAAGACTTGCCCCCGATCGACGAGCCCGACACCTACTACGATCATCAGTTGGAAGGTCTTCGGGTCATCACGGTGAGCGGCCAGCGGGTGGGCGTTGTCGCCGAGGTACGCCACACCGCCGGCGGAGAGTTGCTGGCCGTCAGGTGCGAGGCCGGCGGTGAGGTGCTGGTGCCATTCGTGAGGGCGATCGTGACGGCGGTATCCCTGGAGGAGCGCAGGATCGAGATCGATCCGCCGGATGGTCTCTTGGATTTGACATAGCGGTGCGCATCGACGTCATCACAATCTTCCCGGCCTACCTGGAGCCGCTGCGGCAATCGTTGCCGGGCAAGGCGATCCGGTCGGGTCTGGTCGAGCTGCAGGTGCACGACCTGCGCCGCTGGACTCATGATGCGCACCACTCGGTGGACGACACCCCCTACGGCGGTGGCCCCGGGATGGTGATGAAGGCACCGGTGTGGGGTGAAGCGCTCGACGAAATCTGCTCCGGTGACACACTTTTGGTGGTGCCTACCCCGGCGGGGGTACGGTTCACCCAAGCCGTGGCCCAACGGTGGAGCGGCGAAGCGCACCTGGTGTTCGCCTGCGGCCGCTATGAGGGCATCGACCAGCGGGTCATCGACGATGCCGCCCGGCGGATGCGGGTCGAAGAGGTCTCGATCGGTGACTACGTGTTGCCGGGAGGGGAATCCGCGGCCCTGGTGATGATCGAGGCGGTGATCCGGCTGTTGCCCACCGTCTTGGGTAACCCGCAATCGCACCGGGACGACTCGTATTCACAGGGTTTGCTGGAAGGGCCGTGCTACACACGGCCGCCGACCTGGCGGGGTCTTGCTGTCCCCGAGGTCCTCCTCTCCGGTGATCATGCGCGCATCGCCGAATGGCGCCGGGCGGCCTCGTTGCAGCGTACCCGTGAACGCCGCCCGGACTTGCTGAAATAGCCCGGTAGCCCGGCTCCTAGCGCGAGAAGGCGCAAACGCTCCGCGACACGCCCGTCGGAGGGTGCCGTTGTGTCTCCTCGCGCACCGGATCGCGTCAAATGCGGCCGACGGGAAAGATGGTTCTTACCGCGCGGGTGATCGTTGCTCGTGCGGTGGCGTCATCGGCCTGCTGGAGCGACTCGATCACCATGACGTAGCGGCGGTCCGGGCCGATCACTCCGGTCGACAGATGCATCCAGCCCTCGCCGATGCAGCACAGCCAGCCCTGTTTGACGGCAACGGCTTCGGCGTAAAGGCCCTCGGGAATGCCGAATCGCTGCGGGTAGCCGTCGATTCCGGCGGGGGTGGACCGGGCGAGGTTGCTGATAATGACGTCGGCCAGCTCCGGTGGCAGTCCCCCGGTGCCGTCGAGCAGCATGTCGTAGTAGCGGATCAGGTCCGGCACCGAGCTGCTGGTGTTCCACCAGCGGCCGTCGGCGGGCGGCGCGGTGGACGCCAGGCCGTACCGGGACGCGACCCGAGCGACGATGGCGCTCCCGCCACCCTGGTTCCAGAATTTCTCGGCGGCGTCGTCGTCCGACGATCGCAGCATGGCCTGCAGTGCCTGCTGGTCTTCGACGGAGAGGGTGATGTCGCCTCGCGACTCTTGCAGCAGCACCTCGTCGGCGATGAAGAGCTTGGCCACGGAGGCGGTCGCCAGAATCTGCGGATCGCCCTTGGCGACCATCTGATGCGTCGCGCGATCCAGCACCGCGACCGAGATGGTGGCGCCGTCGGCGGCGGCTTCGTCGGTCGCCCGCTGGAGCCGCGCCGGCAATCCACCGAACACGGACCGCGGTTGCGCGGGCCGCGGCAGGGCCGCCCGGGCCGGCGGGGCGGCCAACGGCGCAGCGGTCGAAACGGGCCGGGGTGCGCCGGGCACCGTGGCCTGGCACCCGGTCAGCGGCGCCAGCGCCGCTACCCAGGCGGTGACCAGTGCCGCTGACCCAGCTCGCATGGCTCTCCTTAGACGTGGCGGAACACAACGCCGCCTGCCGGCCCCGGCATCCGGTCGGGCGCATGCGCGGTTTTGCCCTCCGGCGGATGCTCCCGCGCCTTCCGGCGGATGCTCCCGTCATATCTACCATCCGGGTGGGGCAAACCGGCGCACCGATGGCCGACGCCTGCCGGGCGATTTTCGCCGCGTGCGCGGCGTCTGGCACAATTGAGGCACAATTGAGCAATTGTCCGCACCGGCCGGCGGCGCCCGCCTGGTGCGAGACGCACCCAGATCCCCCGATCCGTCGGCCCGGTGACTGGCTCGGCGCCTGCGGCGCGAGCGGGAACCCGTGGTCGCGAGCCACAAGGAAGTGTCCGATGAACACGCTGGACTTCGTCGACCGGGCATCGCTGCGCGACGACATCCCGGCCTTCGGCCCGGGTGACACGGTTACCGTGCATGTCAAGGTGGTCGAGGGCGCCAAGGAGCGCATCCAGGCGTTCAAGGGTGTGGTGCTTCGTCGCCGGGGCGGGGGGATCCGCGAGACGTTCACGGTGCGCAAGGAGAGTTACGGCGTCGGCGTCGAGCGGACCTTCCCGGTGCATTCGCCCGCCATCGACCACATCGAGGTGGTGACTCGGGGCGATGTCCGCCGCGCCAAGCTGTACTACCTGCGTCAGCTGCGGGGCAAAAAGGCCAAGATCAAGGAGAAGCGCTGACCACGGTGGCCCGATTACCGGTCTCCGGGGCCGTGGCGGCCCGCATCGTCGCCGACTGGCTACGCTTAGACCGTGACCGACACCACGGACTCATCACCTGAGCGCCCCCCCGATGCCACTGTGACGCAGCCCCCGATTTTCACCCGGGACCCGGGCGCTGACTCTGGTTTTGATGAGGCCGTCGCGGACAAGCCGACCCCCAAAAAGCACACGGCGCTACGGGAGACCGCGATCCTCGCGGCGATCGCGGTGATTCTCTACTACGTCATGCTGACCTTTGTGGCGCGCCCTTACCTGATTCCGTCGGAGTCTATGGAACCCACATTGCATGGATGTCCGGGCTGTGTCGGCGATCGCATCCTGGTGGATAAGCTCAGCTATCGCTTCGGCGCACCGCAGCCCGGTGACGTTGTCGTGTTCAAAGGGCCGCCCTCGTGGAACCTCGGGTACCGGTCGATTCGCTCGCACCACGCCGCGGTGCGCTGGCTGCAGAACACGCTGTCGTTCGTGGGCTTCGTGCCCCCGGACGAAAATGATCTGGTGAAACGGGTCATAGCGGTCGGCGGGCAGACGATCGAGTGCCGAAACACGACCGGGCTGACCGTCGACGGCAAGCGGCTGCAGGAGCCGTATCTGGATCCGGCCGTCATGATGGCCGACCCGTCGGTGTACCCCTGCCTGGGCAGCGAGTTCGGTCCGGTCACCGTCCCGCGGGGACGACTGTGGGTGATGGGTGATAACCGGACTCATTCGGCCGATTCGCGCGCGCACTGCGCCAGCGTCCCCGCCGACGCCTTGAAGGGCATCTTGTGTACCGGGGACCCGGCGTCGGGGACGGTGCCGGTGGCCAACGTCATCGGCAAGGCCCAGTTGATCGTGTGGCCGCCGTCGCGCTGGGGCCTGGTGCGTTCGGTGAACCCTCAACAAGGCCGCTAGCCGTGGCGACGACCACCTGGCCGCCGCGGACGGTGATCCGCAAATCGTCGGGCCTGCGCACCCTGGAGTCCGCGCTGTACCGCAACGGCCTGGGGCCGGTCGCCGGTGTTGATGAGGTGGGCCGGGGCGCGTGCGCCGGCCCGCTGGTCGTCGCGGCCTGTGTGCTGGGGCCGGGACGGTTGGATAGCCTGGCCGGCCTTGATGACTCCAAAAAGCTCACCGAGCCGGCCCGCGAGAAGTTGTTCTCGGTGATCTGCCGGCACGCGCTGGCCTACCACGTGGTGTTTATCGGCTCCGGGGAGGTCGACCGGCGCGGGGTGCACGCGGCCAACATCGAGGGCATGCGCCGCGCGGTGGCCGGCCTGTCGGTGCGACCCGGGTATGTGCTGAGCGACGGCTTCCGGATACCGGGAGTGCCCATGCCCTCGCTGCCGGTGATCGACGGCGACGCTACCGCCGCCTGTATCGCCGCGGCCAGCGTGCTGGCGAAGGTGAGCCGCGACCGGTGGATGACCCAACTGGACGCCCAGCATCCCGGATACGGCTTTGCTGAGCACAAGGGCTATTGCACCCCCGGACACAGCGAGGCGCTGACCCGGCTCGGCCCCTGCCCCCACCATCGCTATTCGTTCATCAACGTTCGCCGGGTGGCGACCGCCTCAGCACCGCGGGCGCTGGCCGAATTCGCCCCGCCGGATGAGCATGGCGATTAGCGGTGAGGAAAGATGGGAGCAGGTTTGCAGCCCAGCGACGACCCGGCCCGGGCGTTCCGCCCGTGAGGGCCCCCCGGCTTGCCGGGGGCACCTCCCATACGTGCGGAAACCAGACGGGGGGAAGGCCGGGCGAGTTGGCACAGCAGAAGGACGGCTGAGCAGATGAGTGCCGAAGATCTCGAGAAATACGAAACCGAGATGGAGCTCTCGCTGTACCGCGAATACAAGGACATCGTGGGCCAGTTCAGCTATGTCGTCGAAACCGAGCGGCGGTTCTACCTGGCTAACAGTGTCGAGATGGTGCCCCGCAACACCGACGGCGAGGTGTACTTCGAGCTGCGGCTCACCGACGCGTGGGTCTGGGACATGTATCGGCCCGCCCGGTTTGTCAAGCAGGTGCGGGTCGTCACGTTCAAGGACGTCAACATCGAAGAGGTGGAGAAGCCCGAACTGCGCCTGCCCGAGTAAGGGCCCGGCCGCGACAGCGCGTGGGCCGCGAGCTGTCGAGTCCATGGGAGCTGCCCACCGTGGGCGAACGGCTCGCGCCGTCCCTCCCGGCGCCTACCCATACCGGGGTGGGGTCTTGTCCACCCATCCGGTGTCGTCTTTAATGCCGCCAGCGCCCAGTCGGCTCGCCGCGGAGGAACTCGATGGGCGGGCCGCTGCGCGCCAATCCTGACAGCGGACCGGCAGGGGTGCCTTAGGTGATCTCCGGCGAGCGGCGCGATCCCCAAGTCGCCCCGGGCATCGACTTTGTTTACGATCTGTGCACCGAACCGGCTGCGCGGATCACCGCATGAACGTGCAATCGCGTGCCTCATGGAGTCGGTGGGTCCAAGGGGTCCAAGGGTGATGCTGCGGAGCTTTCGGCCGCCAGCAGCGGCCACGACCCCCGGTGCCATAGCGGTGCCGAAAAGGGGACTCACCCGCGGACCGAACGAGGAGAGGTGAACGGCCCTGGGTAACACACCTGTCACACCGGTCGCCGTCATCGGCATGGCCTGCCGGCTTCCCGGAGGGATCGACTCGCCGGAGCAGCTGTGGGAGGCGTTGCTGCGGGGTGCGGACCTGGTCACCGAGATTCCGTCGGACCGATGGGACGCCGACGACTACTACGATCCCGAGCCCGGGGTGCCCGGGCGCTCGGTCTCCAAATGGGGCGGCTTCCTGCACGACGTGGGCGGCTTCGATTCCGAGTTTTTCGGCATCAACGAGCGCGAGGCGATGGCGATCGATCCGCAGCACCGGTTGCTGCTGGAGACTGCCTGGGAGGCGATGGAGCACGCGGGTCTCACCCGGGAGACGATCGCCGGCTCGCTGACCGCCGTGTTCGTGGGATTGACTCACGGTGACTACCAATTGCTGGCCGCCGACGCCTCCTGCGTGGAGGGGCCCTACGGGTTCACCGGGACGACTTTCAGCTTGGCCTCCGGGCGGATTGCCTATGCCCTGGGGGTGCACGGCCCCGCGTTCACGGTGGACTCGGCATGCTCCTCTGGCTTGCTGGCCGTGCATCTGGCCTGCCGCAGCCTGCACAGCGGCGAATGCGACCTGGCTTTCGCCGGCGGTGCCTGCGTGTTGTTGGATCCGCGGAAATTCGTCTCCGGGTCGGCGCAGGGCATGCTGTCTCCGACCGGGCGGTGTCGCGCGTTCGACGCGGCCGCCGATGGGTTCGTCAGTTCTGAGGGTTGCGCGGTGGTGTTGCTCAAGCGCTTACCGGACGCGCTGGCTGACGGTGACCGCATTTTGGCTGTGGTGCGCGGCACGGCCGCTAACCAGGATGGGCGCACCACGACCATCGCGACACCGTCGCTTACCGCGCAGATCGAGGTGTATCGGGCCGCGTTGGCTGCGGCGGGCGTGGACGCCCACAGCGTCGGCATGGTCGAGGCGCACGGACCCGGCACCCCCGTGGGCGACCCGATCGAATACGCGAGCCTTGCCCAGCTGTACGGCGTTAGCGGCCCCTGCGCGCTTACCTCGGTGAAGACCAATTTTGGGCATACCCAGTCGGCAGCTGGCGCACTGTCCCTGATGAAGGCGGTTCTCGCGTTGCGCCATGGTGTGGTGCCCCCGAACCTGCACTTCACCCGCCTACCAGACGAACTCGCCCCGATAGAGACGAAACTTTTTGTGCCGCAGGAGACCACGCCGTGGCCCGGTAATGGCCGGCACCCGCGGCGGGCGGCGGTGTCCTCCTACGGGTTGTCCGGCACGAACGTGCATGCGGTCCTGGAGCAGGCGCCGGAGACCACCACGCGGGACGACGCCTCCACCGAAGGCACGGCGGGTCCGCTGCTGTTCCCGCTGTCATCCACCTCCGCGGGGGAGCTGCGCCGGACCTCTCGACGGCTGGCCGAGTGGGTGCGCCGGCATGCCGGTGGACATCCGGACGGCCCGGCGCTTTCCGACCTGGCCTACACTCTCGCGCGGCGACGGGCGCACCGGCCGGTGCGCACCGCCGTGATCGCCGCGGACCTGCCGGAGCTGCTGGCGGGCCTGCGCGAGATCGCCGAGGGCGACACCCCCTACCCGCCCGCGGTGGGGCAAGACGCTGGACCGGTATGGGTGTTCTCCGGGCAGGGTTCGCAGTGGCCCGCGATGGGCGCTGAGCTGCTCGCGACCGAACCGGCGTTCGCCGCCGCGATCGCGGAGCTGGAGCCGCTGATCGCCGGCGAGGCCGGGTTCTCGGTCAGCGAGGCGCTGTCGGCGCCACGGACCGTGACCGGTATCGACCGGGTCCAGCCCGCCCTGTTCGCCATGCAAGTCGCGCTCGCGGCCACCATGACCTCATACGGGGTGCGGCCGGGCGCGGTCATCGGGCACTCGATGGGCGAGGTGGCCGCCGCTGTCGTCGCCGGTGCGCTGTCGCTTGCAGACGGTGTGCGCGTGAGCTGCCGGCGGTCGCGGCTGATGTCCCGCCTGTCCGGCGCCGGCGCCATGGCCTCGGTGGAGCTGCCCGCCCAGCAAGTGCTCGCCGAGCTGCTGCCGCGCGGGGTGAACGACGTCGTCTTGTCGGTGGTCGCCTCCCCGCGGTCGACCGTCGTCGGCGGCGCCACGGCCGCGGTTCGCGACCTGGTCACGGCGTGGCAGCGCCGCGGCCTGATGGCGCGTGAGGTGGCCGTGGACGTAGCCTCGCACTCCCCGCAAGTCGATCCCATACTCGGCGAGCTCGCCGACGCCCTGGCAGGGCTCACCCCGATGAAACCGCAGATTCGCTTCTATTCCGCGACCTTGTTCGACCCACGCGAACAACCCGTCTGCGACGCCGGCTACTGGGTCGACAATCTGCGTCACACCGTGCGCTTCGCCGCGGCGGTGCAGGCGGCGTTGCAAGACGGCCACCGGGTTTTCGCCGAGCTCGCTCCGCACCCCCTGCTCATCCACGCCGTCGAGGAGACCGCCCGAGGTCTCGATGCGCCGGTGGCCGCGCTGGCCGGCATGCGGCGGGAACAGGAGCTTCCGCACGGGCTGCTGGGGTTTCTGGCGGACCTGTACAGCGCGGGCGCCGCGGTGGACTTCTCGGTGCGCTATCCGCGCGGGCGCCTGCTGGACGCGCCGCTGCCCACCTGGACCCACCGGCAGTTTCTGCTGACCCGCGACGGTCGGGCCGCCGACGGGGCCAGCACCGTCGCCGTGCATCCCCTGCTGGGCCCGCATGTGCGGCTGATGGAGGAGCCCGAGCGGCACGCCTGGCACGCGGAGCTGGGCACGGACGCGCAGCCCTGGCTCGCCGACCATCGGGTCCACCACGTGCCCGCCCTTCCGGGGGCGGCTTATTGCGAGATGGCGCTGGCGGCGGCGCGGACGGTGATCGGCGACGTGTCGGAGGTGCGTGACGTGCGCTTCGAGCAGCTGGCGCTGCTCGATGATCGCTCCCCGGTCGGCGCGGTCGCCTCGGTGGCGGCGCCCGGCGCCGCCACGTTCACCGTGGAGACGAACCGCCACGGTGAGCGCGCGCGGCTGGCCTCCGCGGCGCTGCACGCCGCGGAGAGCGACGACCAGCGACCCGGGTATGACGTGGCCGCGCTGCTGGCCGGGCACCCCCGCCGGGTGGGGGGGAGCGAGCTGCGGCGATCGCTGGACACCCGGGGTATCCAGTTGGGTCCGGCCTTTGCCGGGCTGACGGCGGCGTACACCGCCGACGGGGCCCGGCCCACCGTGCTGGCCGAGGTGACCCTGCCCAGCGCGATTCGCCCGCAGCACGGGCCCTATGGCGTTCACCCCGCCTTGCTGGACGCGTGTTTCCAGTCCGTGGCGGCGCACCCCGCCGTGCAGGAAGCCGGCCACGGCGGCCTGCTGCTGCCGTTGAGTGTGCGCCGGCTACGCGCCTACGGCCCGGCCCGCTCCGCCCGATACAGCTATGCCCGGGTGACCGCGGCCGACACCACCGGGGTCGAGGCCGACCTTGACGTCCTGGATGAGCAGGGGAGAGCCCTGCTCGTCGTGCGGGGATTGCGCATGGGCGCCGGGGCCGGTGCGGGCACCGAGCGGGATCGCGTGCTTGGCGAGCGGCTGCTGGCAGTCGAATGGCGGCGGCGCGAGCCACCCGAAATGGACCACGCCAACCCGGGGACGTGGTTGCTGATCAGCACGTCCACCGCCGCGGATGTCATGGCCACCCAGTTGACCGACGCGCTGAAGCTGGGTGGCGCGCACTGCACGACCATGTGCTGGCCGCCGCAGGCCGATCACCGGGCCAACGCCGGGCTGCTCGGCTCGCACCTCGGCGCCGGCGGGTTCACCGGTGTGGTCGTCCTCACCGGGCCGAGCACCGGTGACCCGGATGAGCACTGCGGGCGCCGGGCGGAAGCGCAGGTGCGCCATCTGGTGCGACTGGCCCGCGAGCTGGCGGAATATCCCGGCGAGTCACCCCGGCTCTACGTCGTGACCGGGGCGGCCCAGGCGGTGCTGCCCGGCGAGGCGCCCAACCTGGAGCACGCCGGGCTGCGCGGCCTGATGCGCGTGATCGGCGCCGAATATCCTCAGCTGCGCGCGACCTTGATCGACGTGGACGAGCGGACGGACCTCGAGCGGGTGGCGCGGCAACTGGTGGCCGGTTCCGAGGAGGACGAGACCGCCTGGCGCAACGGCGCGTGGTTTACCGCCCGGTTGTGCTCGAGTCCGCTGCGAGCCGACGAGCGGCGAACCACGGTCGTCGACCACGAGCACGACGGTATGCGCTTGCAGATCCGCATGCCCGGTGACCTGCAGACCCTGGAGCTGGTGGCCGTCGACCGTGTTCCCCCGGGTCCGGGGCAAATCGAGGTGGCGGTCAGCGCCTCCAGTGTCAACTTCGCCGATGTCCTCGTCGCGTTCGGCCGCTACCCGAGCTTTGAGGGCTGGTTGCCGCAGTTGGGTACCGATTTCGCCGGCGTGGTGACCGCGGTCGGGCCCGATGTCACCGATCACCGCGTCGGCGACCATGTGGGCGGCATCTCCCCCAACGGCTGCTGGGGCACGTTCGTGACCTGCGACGCCCGGCTCGCCGCAACACTCCCACCGGGCCTGACCGACGAGCAGGCGGCCGCGGTGGCCACCGCGCACGCCACCGCCTGGCACGGCCTGCACAACCTGGCCGGCATCAGGGCCGGTGAGCGGGTGTTGATTCACTCGGCGACCGGGGGCGTCGGGCAGGCGGCCATCGCGATAGCCCGGCGGGCGGGAGCCGAGATCTTCGCCACGGCGAGCAGCCCGAAGCGGCGAGAGCTGCTGCGCCGCATGGGCATCGAGCACGTCTACAACTCGCGAGGCACCGAGTTCGCCGAGCTGATCCGCCGCGACACCGACGGGTACGGCGTCGACATCGTGCTCAACTCGCTGCCCGGCGCCGCGCAGCGCGCGGGCCTGGAATTGCTGACGTTCGGTGGACGGTTCGTCGAAATCGGCAAACGTGACATCTACGGCGACACCCGGTTGGGGCTTTTCCCGTTCCGGCGCAATCTCACCTTCCACGGTGTGGATTTGGGCCTGCTGGCCGCCACCGACCCGGCACGGGTCCGGGGCCTGCTGGATACGGTGTACCGCCTCATCGCCGAGGGCGCGCTGCCGCGGCCGGAGCACACCCGTTACCCGCTCGCCGACGCGGCCACGGCGATCCGGGTGATGAGCGCCGCCGAGCACACCGGCAAACTCGTGCTGGACATCGCTCGCAGTGGGCGCAGCCGCGTGGTGGTGCCGCCGGAGCGGGCGCCGGTTTTCCGCCGCGACGGTGCCTACATCGTCACCGGTGGCCTGGGCGGCCTGGGGCTTTTTCTCGCCGGGAAGATGGCCGCGGCGGGCTGCGGCCGGATCGTCCTCAACTCCCGCTCCCGGCCCGACCGGCACGCGCGCGAGGCCATCGAGCGCATGCGCGCCACCGGGGCCGACGTCGTCGTGGAGTGCGGTGACATCGCCGAGCCGCAAACGGCACAACGCTTGGTGGGCGTGGCGACCGGCACGGGGCTTCCGGTGCGCGGTGTGCTGCATGCCGCGGCGGTGGTCGAGGACGCCACCCTGCCCAACATCACCGCGGAGTTGCTCAACCGCGACTGGGCGCCGAAAGTCTACGGCGCCTGGCATTTGCACCGGGCCACCGCCACCGCGCAACTGGACTGGTTCTGCTCGTTCTCGTCGGCGGCCGCTCTGGTGGGCTCGCCCGGTCAGGGCGCATACGCCGCGGCCAACAGCTGGCTGGATGCGTTCACCCACTGGCGCCGGGCCAAGGGTCTTCCGGCCACCGCAATCGCCTGGGGTGCCTGGGCCGACATCGGCCGGGCAACCGCATTCGCGGCGGGCGCCGACACCGCTATCAGTCCGGACGAGGGCGCCCACGCCTTTGAGGTGGTGCTATCCCACGATCGCGCATACACCGGCTATGCCCCGGCCATCGACGCACCGTGGCTGACGGCGCTCGCGCAGCGCAGCCCGTTCGCTGAGGCTTTCCGGGCCACCGCCGAAAGTCATTCGGCCGTAAGCAGGTTCCGGGCCGAACTGAGCACGCTGCCCCCGGACGAGCGGTTTGATCGGATTCGGCGTCTGGTCTCCGAGCAGGTGAGCCTGATTTTGCGCCGCACGGTCGACCCGGACCGCCCGCTGTCGGAATACGGGCTTGACTCGCTGGGCAACCTCGAACTGCGCACCCGCATCGAAACCGAAGCAGGGGTCCGGGTCAGCTCCACGGACATCACCACCGTGCGAGGTTTGGCAACCCAGGTGTGCGAGGCCCTGACCGGCCCGGAGGCGACCCCGGCATCACGGCCCGACCCCTGACGTCGGCGACCCGCTGAAAGCCGCAGCTGCCAGAGCATTGGAGGGATCGTGATAGCGGTAGGGAAGGTGACAGTAGGGCCGATCCGCGACTGGACGCCGGCCCCAGGTTCGGTGGTGTGCTGGCAACCCTCGCCCGCGTCACTTGCGGCAGCCCGGCGGGCCCCGGCCAGTGCGGTGCCCGCCAGCTACCAGCAGGCCCAGCATCTGCGCCGGTTCGGTGAGTATCGGTCCCGGGGTATCGATATGTCACGGCTGCTCACCGCCTGTTGGGACGTACCCGGCCGATGCGACATCCGTGCCATGACGCACGTCATCAACGCGCATCTTCGCCGGCACGACACGTATCACAGCTGGTTCGAGTGCAGCGACACCGGCGGCATCGTCCGGCGGACCATCCGCGAACCGGCCGACATCGCCTACCTCCCGATCCGGCTGGGCGAGATCACCGCGGCCGATCTACGGCGCGAGGCGCTAAGCACCCCGAATCCGCTGCAGTGGGATTCGTTTCGCTTCATGGTCATTCAGCGCGCGGATCATTTCACGTTTTGCCTGTGTGTCGACCATGTCCACATCGACGCGATGTTCGTGGGCGTGGCATTCGCGGAGCTTCATATGATGTACGCCGCCCTGGTGTCCGGTGCGGCGCCGCTCTCGCTGCCGGCAGCGGGCAGCTACGACGCCTATTGCGTGCGGCAGCACCGGGAGCTATCCGCCCTGACGTTAGAGTCCCAACCGGTGCGCAGCTGGGTCGAGTTCTTTGACGAAAATAACGGAACCCTACCGCAATTCCCGCTTCCGGTCGCCGATGAACCGGTTCCCTGCGACATGATGGGCGTTCGGCTGCTAGACGAGCGGCAGACAGCGCGGTTCGAATCCGCTTGCGTCGCTGCGGGTGCGCGTTTCAGCGGCGGTGTGTTCGCTTGCGCCGCGCTCGTAGAGCACGAGTTAACCGGCGCGGACACGTATTACGGAATCATTCCCGTCGACACCCGCAGCACTCAGGCCGAGCTGATGACGACGGGATGGTTTGTCGGCTTTGTTCCGCTCACCGTGCCCGTCGGCACCTCGTTCGCTGAGACCGTCCGCGCCGCCCAGGAATCCTTTGACTCGGGTAAAGAGTGCGCGCGTGTGCCGATCGACCGCATCCTGGAATTGGCGCCGTGGCTGAGAATGCCGCAGCGGGGCGCCCCGTTGCTGTTTTATCTCGACGCCGGTGTCCCACCCCTGTCGGCGTTCGTCACCTCACAGCTGGAGGGCATGAATGCCGGTCTTTATCACGACGGCAGGATTCCGTCCCAAGTCGCTATCCGGGTGAATCGGCTGGAAAACGAGACGCAGATGATTGTGTTGTTCCCGGACGATCCGGTCGCCCGGGAATCGATCACCCGCTACCTGGCGGCGGCGAAATCGGTGTACGTCCGCGTTGCCGAGCACGGCGGGGCGATGAGACCGCAGCGCCACGGCGCTCAACCAGGACACCACGTGGCCTGCCGGGTTTGAAGCGCGATGCGACCGTTGGGGCTTTGCGTACCCGGGGCCCGGGACAAGTGAGAAGCGGGCCCCACTGGTGAAATGCGCTCTGGCCGTTCACGGGTCACGCGGCGACGTCGAGCCGCACGCGGCCGTCGCCCGGGAGTTGCTGCGCCGCGGGCACGAGGTGCGCATCGCGGTCCCGCCCGACCTGCGTGGCTTGATGGAGTCGGCCGGGCTTGCCGCGGTCGCCTACGGGCCGGACACGCGGGAGGTGCTGTTCGGCACGGCCTGGGGGAAAAAGAATCCGATCAAGCTGTCCGCCTGGAGGAATTACCTCGGCCTTGTGTGGCGGGAGATGGCAACGACGCTGACGGCACTGGCAGACGGGGCCGATCTGCTGGTGACGGGCAATGTGCACCAGGGGCTGGCCGCCAACGTGGCGGAGCACTACGACATTCCGCTGGCTACCCTGCACAGCATGCCGATCCGGGTCAACGGGCGGCTTCTGCCGGGCCTGCCCGCGCCGCTGACCCGTTGCGCGATCTCGGGGTTTTGGTGGCTGCATTGGCTGCTGACGAAGGAGGCGGAAGACGCCCAGCGCCGCGACCTGGGCCTGCCGCAGACGAGCGCACCCTCGACACAACGGATCGCCCGACGCGGATCCCTCGAGATCCAGGCCTACGAGGAGTTCTTCTTCCCCGGGCTGGCGGAAGAATGGGCGCAATGGAACGACCGGCGTCCCTTCGTGGGCGCGCTGACGATGGAGTTGCCGACGGCGGCCGATGACGAAGTCCTGTCGTGGATTGCGGCCGGAACACCGCCGATCTACTTCGGCTTCGGCAGCACCCCGCTTCGGTCCCCCGCCGACACGGTCGCCATGATCGCCACCGCCTGCGCCCAGCTAGGTGAGCGGGCCCTGATCTACTCGGGCGC
This sequence comes from Mycobacterium sp. SM1, assembly GCF_018361265.1. Classification (GTDB taxonomy): domain Bacteria; phylum Actinomycetota; class Actinomycetes; order Mycobacteriales; family Mycobacteriaceae; genus Mycobacterium. The sequence goes on along the minus strand of NZ_JAFLNH010000001.1, from coordinate 86,616 downwards.
GCACGACCGCAGGCTCATCCCGCATGCCGAGCATGTCAAAGCGGTCGGCGCGCTGAACTACGGGGCTATCCTGCCCGCGTGCCGGGCGGTCGTCCACCACGGCGGCGCCGGCACCACGGCCGCGGGCCTGCGCGCCGGCATCCCCACGTTGATCCTGTGGATCAGAAACGAGCAGCCGATCTGGGGGGAGGTGGTCAAACGGCTGAACGTTGGATCCTGCCAGCGACTCTCGCGCACCACCCGGGAATCGCTGGTCGCGGGCCTGAGCTTTATCCTCAGGCCCGAATGCGTCCGCCGGGCCCGCGACCTCGCCACCAGGATGACCAAGCCCGCCGTCAGCGTCACCGCCGCAGCCGATCTGCTGGAAAGCACCGCCGGCGCAAGGCGGTTCGGCTGATGGGCGCGGTTCTCGCGATGGCGCTCATAGCGGCGGCCAACCCGGTGCGACTCGGTGTCGCGCTGCTGCTGATTTCGCGGCCCCGGCCCTTGCTTAACCTGCTGGCGTTTTGGCTGGGAGCCATGGCAACGGGTATCACCGCGGGCCTGAGCCTGCTGATAGCGATGCACGACTTCGGGCCGGCGGCTATGCAATCCCTGTCCGCGTTGGCCGCACGCCCCGCCGCCCGACGGGCTCACATCGCGATTGGGATGGCGGTGTTGTCGCTGGCCGTGCTCGTCGCGGTGGGCTTTTCTGTCCGGCGGGCACCGCTCACCGGCGGTGGTGCCGTGGCCCGGGTGCCGCGGGCCAGCACGCCGAGCCTGGTCAGCCGGCTGCTGGGCCGCGCTCAGGGCGTGCTGCAAGGCAAGTCGTTGTGGCCGGCGTTCGTGGTCGGCCTGAGCTCTGGATTCCCCGCCGTCGAGTACCCGATGGCACTGGCCGTTATCGCGGCCTCGGGAGGTGCCATCGGCACGCAGCTCAGCACCGTCATCATGTTCGTCGTGGTGATGCTCGCGGTCATCGAGCTCCCGCTGCTCAGCTACCCGGCCAGGCCGGAGCAAACGCAAGCGGCCTTGATGCGCCTGCACGGCTGGGTGCGGCCTCGTCGGCGGCGGATCCTGGCCCTAAGTCTCGGCGCGGCGGCGGTCGCGATCATGGCCACCGGGATGGGCTAGTCGCCGAAGTCCGTGAGTCACCGGCGTGCGAAAGCGCCCAAGTTCCCGCGCAATCGGGTCATGCGGTGTTGTTGGCGCGACCGGATCGCTCTACCCGTCCAGGCGGACGAACCGGCCTTGCCGGTACCGCTCCGCACACGCCGCCCGCCTGACCTTGCCGCTCGTGGTGATCGGTATCGAGCCGGGGGCCACCAGCACGAGATCCGCGACGCTAAGGCCGTGCGAGCAGGATATCGCCGCGGTAACGTCCCGCTTGACCGCGTCAAGTCCAGCCACCCCATCCTTGTGGGAGCCGCCACGGTTTTTGACTTCGATTATGGCGACAAGTTTTTCGGTGTGCTCATCGGAAACCGATATCGCCGCGCACCGGCCGCGGGTGATCTCCTGGATCGTGGCCTCGATGTCGTCAGGAGAGTGATTGCGCCCATAGACGATCAGCAGATCCTTGATACGGCCGATAATGAACAGCTCACCGTCGCAAAAGAATCCCGAGTCTCCCGTTCGCAGCCAGGGCCCCTCGGGTGTTCCGGCGGATGGAGCGGCAAGCCGTGCGCCAAAGGTGATTTCGGTCTCGTCCGGTTTCCGCCAGTAACCCATTGCGACGTTGTCGCCGTGCACCCAGATCTCCCCGACGGTTCCCGGCGCGCACTCGATACGGGTCTCGGGATCAACGACGCGAACCATCGGCGACTGTGGCGCACCGTAGCTGACTAGCGGTGTGCCCCTGGTGCCGTCGCAGCGTTGTGCGCGTCCGGCGGTCAGCTTCTCCGAGTCGAAGTGCACGACGGCCGGTGGCTGGGCGCCGACGCGGGTTGCCACATACACCGTCGCCTCGGCCAGGCCATACGACGGCCGGATCGCGCGCGCGGGCAGATTGAAGGGGGTGAACCGGCGGGTGAAGCGCCGTACCGTGGCGGGCTGCACCCGTTCACTCCCGTTGATGATGACGAGCACGTCGCCGAGATCGTGCCCGGCCATGTCCTCGTCCGACGTTTTTTGCGCCGCCAATTCAAACGCGAAGTTCGGCGCCGCGGAAAACGCCCGACTATGGCTTGCGAGCAAGCGCATCCACCGGGCCGGTCGCTTTAGGAAGGACACCGGGCTGGTCAGCACGGCGGGCAGGCCGCCGAGCAGCGGGAGGAAAATTCCTAGGACCAAGCCCATGTCGTGATAGAACGGCAGCCAGGACACAACGGTGGTGTGCGGCGGGGCCACTTTCCCGAATTCCAGGAAGTAGTCGGACATCAGCTGATCGAAATTGGCGAAAAGGTTTCGCGCAGAGACCATGACTCCGGCCGGCTGACGCGTCGACCCGGACGTGTACTGTAAATATGCCGCACCCGGGTAGCTCACGCGGCTGCGCAGCGATCCTCTCGGGCAGTCGAGGTCGAGCGAATCGACCTCGATGATCGCCGCGGCGGCGCGGCCGGACTCCGGCGCAGCGTATGCGGTCACCTGCCCTGCGGCGGCGGATGTCGTGAGAATCGTGGTCGGCGAAGCGTCCCGCAGCACCGCTGTGACCCGCTCATCGTGGGCGCGACCCTCGGGAACCGACAGCGGCACCGCGATCCGCCCCGCCTGCAACGCGCCGAGAAACGCGACGACATAGTCAAGCCCCTGTGGTGCCGCTATGACGGCGCGGTCTCCCGCCGAGCCGCAATCCTCGAGGGCCCGGGCAACGTTTCGTATCCGGCGATACAGCTGCGACCAGGTCAGGCTCTCGGCGACGCCGTTCCAGTCCTGTTCGTAATCAATAAACGTGAACGCCGTGTCATCGGGCTGCAGACTGGCGCGCTCACGCAGCACCGTGATAAGCGGGGACTCATTCACCGCCATCGCGGTCACCCACTATCCGACAGTCGTGCCGGTCAAAAAGCACCATCAGCGATCTCATCAGGGCTCTCCCGGGACCGTTATCCATGCTGATTTCCTAGTCGATCACACCTGCCAGGCCAAACTCCGCGAGCGTGTGCGCCGCCAGCTCGCGCAAGTCCGGCCGAGCGTCCCGGACCGAGTTGTTTCCGGCGAGGTGGTAAGCAACGACGGTGATGAAGATCTGTCCGCCGAGGCGTCCGGATACCAGCAGGATGCCGCGGGGGCGTTCGAAGCCCTCTTGGGTGACGTGTTGCCGCAGCCCTCGGATGAAGACCCGATCGGCGTCGGTGCCGTCGGGGCGGGCCACCGCCGGGTCGAGGTCGCCGAGATTGGAGCAACCCACGTCGGTGTAGCCGTAGGCCGTTGCCGCCAGTTTGCGTGCCAGCCGCTTGGGTGTAAACGGGGACAGCGGAAGCAGCCCCAACACCTCCTGCGGCGTCTCCCGCAGGGTCTGAAGCGCCCGGCCGATAGCGCCACGGACATCGCGCAGACATGCCGTCACCGTTGCCGGCTCAACCTCGACGATGGCAAACGACAATGCGTTCGCCCGCGTATCGCCCTGGACGCGGTCACTGACCGGGATAGATATCCGGACCGCGCCATCACCGGCGTCTCGGCATCCAGAGCGCTCCGCGAGTTTTGCCGCGAACCCAGCGAATAGTGAGTTACTTGTTCCACCAAGAGATTTCGCGCGGACATCCCAATCGTCTAGATCGACGAAGATCGTGACGGCCGGCGCCGGAGCACCGTGGCCGGCGGCGCCGCGCGCAATCCCAGCGCGGCTTGGGGCGCGCGGTGGGGCAAGGCCGGTGCGGCGACGACGAACCAGTTGGGCTGCCGTGACGAGCGCTCGCGCGGCCTCGGGCGCCCCCCGGGCGATCTGGTAGGCGTCTTGGAGCAGCGCACGGGTGAGGGTGCGCGAGTGCGGCGGCGGGTAGCCCAAATGACGGGTCTCACCCCTGACCGCGTCGGCTATCGCCTGGCACAACCCCATGCCGTCGACCAGGGTGTGCGATGCCACCAAGCTGATCGCCGTGGAGCCGTCGGTGAACGGCACAACTGCCAGGTGCCAACCGGGTCCGGCCAGCGGATCAACGGTTACTTGCCCGCGCTCGTCAGCCCATGCGCCCAGCTCGGCGCGCGGGCGGGGGCGGTCGGCGACGTCGATGGCGGCCGGCGCCGGGCAGGAAACCCACCGGTGACGGGCGAACGGCAGCGGAGAGCACTCGATCAGCCGTCCCAACAAGCCCAAGCCGAGGTTGTGGTGGAAGCGCCGCACGCCGTCGAGGTCGATGGCGCGCTCATAAACCCACACGCATTGGGCGACGGTCCCCTGCCCGGTGGCGCGCAGCACGAGCAACGACGTCTGATCGGTGAATGCGAGCAGGTTCTGCATCAGATAGGAATAGCCGACCCGGTGTTCGACGGTCAACGAAAGCGCACCGCGCGCCGGCGCCACCGCGTCCTGTCATGGCCCGCCCCCCGCCGAGGCGCCGAAGACTCGCTGAAATGAGTCCACACCGTGGCTGGTGGGTTTGGGTGCGCCGGGGATCAGCCGGAAGGTGCGCACACCGTCGGGGCGACGCTGCGCGCGTAAGAAGAGACAGCCGGGATCCCGGTGCGCGTACAGGCCGTGCGCGAGGTCGTAGAGATGGGTGACGAAAACAACCTTGACCCCGGCATCGAGCATGGCGCGCAGCACGCCGCGCGCGATTTCCGAGCCCTCGCGCTCGTTGGTCGACGCGAAGGACTCGTTGCACAGCAGCAGCGACCTCGGCCCGACGTAGTCGGCGATCATGCTCATCCGGGCCAGCTCTTCATCGAGCTTGCCGTGGGTAAGGGTGGTGTCCTCTTCCCGCTTGAAATGGGTGAAAACGCCATCACGCACGTCGGCGCGAAACGACTTCGCGGTGACGAACATGCCGGCTTGCATCATCACCTGAGCGGCGCCCACGCTGCGCAAAAACGTTGACTTGCCACCCTCGTTGGCGCCGGTGATCACGATCAGTGACTTTCCCTCGGCGTCGACGTCGTTGCCGGTGACCTTTTTAACCGTGGTCAGGCACAGCCCCACGTCGCGCAGGTCGCGGCACTGCAACCCCGGCGCGCCGGCCGGGGTGGGAACCGGAAAGCACGTCGGCGCACCGAATTTCGTGAGCTCATCATGCAGATTCAGGCACCCGAGATAAAATCCCAGTTCGGTGCGCAGCCGCCCGAAGAATCCCTCGACGTGCTCCGCGGATTGCGTGACGATGTTGGCGACGTCGTTGATCGCGCGGGCCGCTAATGCGGCGAGAGCCTGAGCACCGGCCTCGTCGCGGTCGTCGACGACGAACCCGCAGCCCTCGTGGTTTCCGGTCAACCTATCCCACCAGCTGCGCCGAGGCGCCTGGTGGAGCAGGTGACGCTCGCCCTTGTTGCCAAGCCCCAATTGGGCGCTCAACAGGACACCGCGCGGCAGGTGCAGCTCGGAAAGATCCTCGTCGAGCCGCCTCAGATAGTCGTCGGAAAGCTGTTCACCGATCATCGCGAGCAGCTGCCGAAATCCGGCGGAGCGAAACCGCCCGGCATGCGCGTCGCACACCCTGCGCAGTTGTTTGAGATTGCCCGCCAACAGTTCCAGGACCCGCACAGAACGACGCAGCAGCGAGTCCGGGTTGCGCACCATCAGCGCGCCGAGGAAGATCTTGCGCCGTACCTGAACACCGTCCACGGCGATGTCGTATATCTGTTGCACCGCTGCGCGATTGGCCAGGCAGTCGGCCAGCACCCGTTGGCGGTACACGATGACCTCGGGATCGGTGACGGGAAGCGACAGCACGGTCTTGGCGGTCTCGAGCAGGAATTCGTCGCCGGCCGCCATCGCTTGATAGACCCGGGTGAGCTCCAGGTCGTCGTCGATCAAAGCGCGCAGCTGCCCTGGGAGCGCCGGCTTCAGCTCGGGGTCGTGTGCGGGATGCAACAGCCGGACTTTCATCGGGTGATCCTCCGCCGCAAGGTGTCGTGGTCGAGCCCGTATTTGTGTGCCAGCGCGGCCGCGTAGGCCAGACCGTCGGCGGGTCTGCGGGTGAAGGCGAACGTCCGCCGTGTCGGATCATCTGGGGCGACTTCGCCGACCATGCTGACACACACCGGGTCGAGGCCGGCCAGCTCGTCGAGGAACGTGACATACACCGCGACACAGCCCAACTTGATCACGCGTTGAAGGACTTCGGTGCTGATCAGCAGCGCATCCTCAAGGGTGGTCGACGAGAAGCTCTCATTCATGATGATGATGCTCGCCGTGGTCGCGCGCGCGAGGATGTCGCGGACGCGCACCAGCTCGTCGTCGAGCTTTCCGCGCAGGGTCGACAGGCTCTCCCGGCGTTCGAAGTGGGTGTAGATCTGGTCCGGCAGGCTCAGTTCGGCGTGGCTCGCCGGGACCGGGCAGCCCAGCGCCGCAAGATAGGCGCACTGGCCGATGGCCCTGGCGAATGTTGTCTTGCCGCCCTGGTTGGGGCCGGTGATGACGAAGATCCGCTGTGGCCCCGAGAGCCGAAAGTCGTTACGCACCACGGGCTTGTTGTCCTTGACCGCCTTGATCGCCAGCGCGACGTCGAAGGCGTCGTTCGCGCGCATGACGCCGGGTTCGGTGGTGAGGTGGGGATAGCTGAACGTCAATCCGGCCGTGGCGAAGCGGCTCATGAAGTGAAGGTAGGACAAGTAAAACTGGATTTCGCGTTCGAACCGCTCGACGGTGTCGTCGACGAAGTTCCGGTTGCGGCCACAGAAGCGTTCCAGCCGCGCGAAACTCTCTGGGTGTAGTTTGGCGACGCACTCGAGAATCTGCTCTTCCACATGGTCCATGTCGGGGAAGTCTTTGAGCGGAACCCGATAATCCGTGCTCGCCTCGGTGGCAAAGCGCTCGAATGTCGCAGTGATCGCCGAGCTGTAATCGGCTTGCCCGGTGAATTTCTCGACGTGTACCCGCAGGCCTTGAATGTGCACGGTGTAGCGAACCTTGCGTAGTTCGGCCGCGACGGCTTGGGTCTCGGCGGACAGTCGCTGAAATGTTTCGCTGTCGACGTAGCCGGCCACATAGTCGGCGAAGCCGCGCAGGCCACGAGACGTCACCTCGACGTGGTCAAGATCATCTCGCAGGGCTTTCATCGCGCCGCAGTAACTGTCGGCGGCGTGCAGCAACCAGCCTTGCTTTTGCAGGGGATGCCAGACACGTTCGGCGTGGTGGAGCCGAAGCCGCACCGTGCGCATAGCGTCGACAAAGTTCTCGATGGGCTCACGCCGCTCGCGCTGCTCGAGATCGCGGAATACCTCCTGGCGATACTCGACCGCCGAAACATCGTGTAGCGGTGTGTAGAAGAACTGCTCGAGGCCATCGTCGGCGTGCGCGAACGTCACCTCGCCGATGATCTGGTCGAGGCACAAGTCGGCAAGGGAATCCGGTGGCGCCTGCCCCGTGAGACCGGGTGCCGGGTGCGCGCCGGGAATGAGGATGCTGCGAAAGCCTGCCATCGGGATGCTCATCCGTCTTTGCCGTGCGTCATTCACCGGTAGAAGCTATCAGCCGGTTCGGCAGTCAAGGCGGGCTTCATCGCCTACCGGCGATGTTACACCGTGATCGGCGCAGTCGGCCATCGCGACGCCCGAGGATTAGCGGGGCTTTGCGACCAAACCCGCCTTGGCTGTCAGCCTGGTCGACCGTGGTGTATGACTCGGAGACTGTTTTGGCCGCGAAAGTCCACGCGGCAGGGGTGGCCGGTGACGAAGTCTATGGCGGTCTATGGCGCCGGTCCCCGACCGCGCGCCGCGGTTGATGGTCACGGCCTGGGCTATGTGCTGGCCGTGGCGGCCAACCGGCGCGTACCTGCCGCCGGCCCGATCGGCGTTGGGCTTGACCCCGTTTGGTGGGCACAGGGTCGGGCGGCTTGTGCCGTCTGAGTGAGTCGGTCTTCGAACTCGACCGGCCTTATCATAGCGAGGGCCGAATAACCTCTGCGTCGGTTGTAGACCCGCTCGATCCCATCGCCGGCGGCGAGCGTGGCGGCCGTCTTGGTCGGCCACAGGTATCGGTCGTAGAACTCGACTTTCAGTGTCGCCCAAAACGATTCCTGCTGAGCGTTGTCCCAGCACACCGCGGTGCGGCCCACCGAGCGAGCCAGGTTGTGCTCGCGGGCCAACCGCGCCAGCTGCGCGGAGGTGCACCGGCAGCCGCGATCGGCGTGCACCACGACCCGCTGGGCGAGCTCGCCGCGCATCGCCACAGCCCTCTGCACGGCGGCCCGCACCAGATCGGTGTGCAGGCAATCGTGGCTGCCCCAGCCGATCACCCGCCGTGAGCAATTGTCGCGCACGGCACACAGATAAAGCCAGCCCTCACCCGTGCCCAGGTAGGTGATATCGCTGGCCCCCACCCGGTTGAGGATTGCGGTGTCGAAGCGGCGCGTGAGCGGGTCTTTAGGCACCGCGGCATCCAGGTCGACCACCGTGGTGGCCGGCGCGAACCGGCGCGCACAGATCCCGGCCAAAGCCCGCCGGCGCAGTGCGGCCGCCACCGTCTTGCGCGACACCCGCTCAGCCTCATCGCGCAGATCGGCCAGGATACGCGGGGCGCCGCAGCCACCGTCGGAGGCCCGCGTGGACCTTGGCGAGCGTGGCATCCAACTGCGCGCCGCCGCTGAGCCTGGACTCGGCTCGCGATCGCGGGATGTACGCCACTTGTAGTAGCCCGAGCGCGACACCTCCAGCAGCTCGCCCATCCGCTTGATCGGGTCGGTGGCCCGCTGCGCCTCGATCACCCACTAGTCTGCTACCGGTGCTGCTCGCAGACGAACAAGGCCGCGGCTTTTTCAAAAACTCACGATCCAAACGTAATTCGGCGTTCTTTTTACGCAGAGGCTCCAACTCAGCGCGCTCATCAGCATCGAACACCGCGCCAGTATCGCCAGCTTCGGCCGCGTGGCGTTGCAGGCGCACCCAACGCCCCAGCACTGGATCACCAACCCCGATCACGGCGGCCACATGAGCCACCGGGCGGCCGGTCTCAATCACCAGGCGGGCAGCCTGCTCCCCAAACTCCGGGGTGTACTTGCCACGCTTGCCCGAGACACGGACATCCTTCCCGCGGGACCAGCAGCCCCACCAGTCAGGTGTCCACCCTCAGGGGTCAACCCCATGAGACCCGGTCATACGCCACGCAAGACACGCTCTTAACCGAGCGTTCTTTGTGACCAACGCGAGATTCGCGGGGAGAGCGCAGACCCGTCCTGGTGTTGGCGCAGCGCCGCACCGTACAATATTACAATATTACCGGACGCAGCCCTAAGGCCGTTGCGCCGCGACATGTCCTTCAGTTCGTCGACCGACGCGCGACGAGCATAACCAGCGGGATCGCCGCGAGTTCGGTGACGACGCAGAACAGCACCACGGTGGACAGTGAGACCCTGAACAGGGCGCCGACCACGGTACTGCCCGCGAACCAGGCAACCCCGTAGACGGCGGTGAACAGCCCATAGGCGGAAGCGCGCCGGTCCGGGGACACCATGGGAGCGACGGCGGCGGGGATGATCGATTCGTGCACCCCCATGCCCAGGCCCCACAGGCAAGAGCCGACCAGGGCCGGCCAGAAGCCGCCCAGGAACGCTAGGGGCGCGTAGGCGGCACTGAGTAGAGTGAGCGGTATCAGCAGTCCAATTCCGAGCCGGTCGAACAGGCGACCAAACACCAGTGATCCGGTGCCGGATATCGCCATCGCTGCGGCGTAGAAAACTGGTGTGAGGTCAGCGGGTACGGTTCCGGTTCGCTGAAAGTGGAAGGCCATGATCGGAAAATCGGCGAATCCCGCGGCGACCAACGCGGCGGCCGCGAGGTAGATCCAGAATGCGCGCGGCAACCCGCGACCGCGCATGGTGGCGCCGTATTCGGTGGAAAGATCTTGCGGTCGGGGATAAAGGCTGCGGGCCACGGCCAGCAACGACAGCATGATCACCGCGGGCACCGCCAGCACGGCGAACGCGAGGCGGTAGTTCTGCGCGCTGGTGGCCCCCACGAACGCGACTAGCAGCGGGCCGAACAGCGCGCCGAACTGGTCGAGCGCTTCGTGCACCCCGAAGCCCCAGCCGTAGCCAATGCCCTTCGCGGCGCGAGACAGCATCGCGTCCCGCGGTGGGTTGCGCAGCGCCTTGCCGATCCGCTCGAGGATGATCAACGCGGCGGCTATCTGCCACGAGCTGGCCAGCGCGAGCAACGGTACCACCGACATTTGCAGCACGTAGCCGGCGATCGTGATCTGCCAGTACTTCCCGGTGCGGTCGGCGCCCGACCCAGAGACCAGCCTCAGCCCGTAGCCGAGCAGTTCGCCGAATCCCGTGACCACCGCGATGGCCAGCGCTCCTGCGCCGAGGAGACCCAAGTACTGGCCGATGATGCTGCGTGAACCTTCATAGGTGAAATCGGCGAAAAAGCTCATCACGCCGACCAGCAAGACGAACTTGAAAGCCGCGGACAGCCCTGCTCTGCCCTGGTGCCGCGGGCCGCCGCCAGCGGAGGTTCGCGGGGAGATCCCCGGCGGGCCGGGTGGCTGACTCATCTGCTGAGGCTCCTCACCTAACGATCACCTTATGGTCCTGGACGATGGCCGCTTGCTGAACGGCGTCGTCCAGACGATGGCACCGGAGCTGTGCGCATGGTGCCGCCCGGCGACCAGCGCATGGGTTCGCCGCACCGTCGAGTACATCGCAGCCAGGGCGAGGCCCACGACTGGGTTGCCTGAGTTTGCATGGCCGACCCGTTGCCGAGGTGGACCGTCTCCGCGCCGATCAGGACGGGCAGGCCGTCTGACGCGGCCCTGGCCAAGCTTGACGAAAGGGCCGCGCATCATATACGCGTCATACACGACATATGAGCAAAGTTATTTCTTCAGAGCAACCACTGACCCGTGACGTGGCATCGTGGCGGCGTGGAATCCAACGCCTAATTCTGACCCTGATTTTTCAGCCGGCCTGTGATGATCTTGTTTTCGGTGGCCGGGGCGGTGGTGGCTGCGCTGTTGGGATGCGCTGATGGGGGTTGGAGGCTGTTGGGTGATGGTGTAATTGGGGGTGGGCACGGCCGCGGGGCTGTGGTGACCGGTTTTAGGGATAGGTCGATCGCGTTGGGGCGCGGTGGAGGGTTGGAGATGGGGTGCGAGGTGTGCGTTGACGGGCCGGTTTGCGGCGGTCAACCGAAGGCCGGTAGCGCCCGGATGCGTGGTAGCGCGGTGGCGAACGCCTCCACGTGGGGGTAGGCGGCGGCAAAACGCAGGTGCAGGCGTCGGCCGTGACGCACCAGCCGGGCGGCGACGTTGAGAAATGCCAGGCGTAGTCGTTTTCCCCGCGCTCGACGCACCGCGCGGGGCAACGCCAGGGCGCGCAACCAGCACCCGATGTTGTGGGCCAGCGCGGCGGCCTGCCAGTACAGCCAGTTACCGAAGAACGATCGCACCGGGGCGTGGATCATCCCGAAGTCGTTTTTAAGCGCCCGGATGGTGTCTTCGGGGATGCCGCCGCGCAGCCGGTGATGCGCGGCGACCTCGGCGGCGCTCATCCGCTCGGCGGGCACGTTGGTGATGATCGCGTGCAGCCGCCAGCCATCCAGGTCATCGAAGGCCAGCTGCTCACCGGGCTGTTTGGGTTGGCGGCGCACGATCAGCCGCACACGCCGTCCCAGCACCGTGGTGGTGGTCTCGGCGATCTGGCTGCCCTTGTCGGTCTCCTGCCCTTTTGCCGGGGCCCATACGGTGTGCGGGTCGGTGGCCAGCGCGTGGATCACGGCCGCGACCGGCTTGTACTGTTTGACCGTGACCGAGTAGTCCGCGCCGTGGCGTTCGGCGGCCTCGATCACCTGCTGCTGGTAGCCGGCCGAGTCGACCCGCATCAGCGGGTGCGGCACCGGGTGTTTCGGACTCGCCAGCACCACATCATCGACATCGAACAACAAACCGGTAGCATTCACCACACGGGTTCCCTTTCTCTGGGATCATCGTCGCCTTCCACAAACACGATTATCCCTTGCAGGAAGGGCACTTCCGCGCTACGACGCGGCCCTCAATCCATAGCCGGCTGAAAAATGGCTCTTCTGACGCTTCCGTGGGTGGGTTGTTGATGTAAGGGGCGCACGTCGTTGTGGCTTAAGGTTTCTGGCTTGTGGAAGGTCAGGAACCAAAGGAGCCAACAACGACGTGCGCAATGTGAGGCTATGGCGTGCGCTGCTGGGTGTCGACCAGCGCACCGTGATCGAAGACATCGAGTTCGAGGAGTTCGGGCAGGAAGACGCCGACGGCGACACGCTGGTGGTGGCGCGGGTGCGGCCGCGAAGTGGTGTTTCGCGCCGTTGTGGCCGCTGCGGTCGCAGGGCGCCCTGGTATGACCGGGGTGAGGGTCGGCGCCGGTGGCGGGGCCTGGATTGGGGCACGATGCAGGTGGTGCTGGAGGCCGATGCGCCGCGGGTGAACTGCCCCGCCCATGGGCCTACGGTGGTGGCGGTGCCGTGGGCGCGCCACCATGCCGGGCACACTTTGGCCTTTGATGACACGGTGGCCTGGCTGGCGGTGGCGTGTTCGAAAACCGCGGTGTGCGAGTTGATGCGGGTCGCCTGGCGCACCGTAGGGGCGATCGTGGCGAGGGTGTGGGCCGACACGGAGAAGAGGATCGACCGGTTTGCGGGTCTGCGTCGGATCGGCATCGATGAGATCTCCTATAAGCGTCACCACAAGTAGCTCACGGTGGTGGTTGACCACGACAGCGGCCGGCTGGTGTGGGCCGCCCCGGGCCGCGACACCAAGACGCTGCGGCGGTTTTTCGACGCTCTGGGCGCCCAGCGGTGCGCGCAGATCACCCATGTGTCCGCCGACGCGGCGGACTGGATTGCCGATGTGGTCGCCGAGCGCTGCCCGGGCGCGATCCGCTGCGCAGATCCGTTTCATGTGCTGGCCTGGGCCACCGAGGCGCTGGACGCCGAGCGGCGCCGGGCCTGGAACGACGCGCGAGCGATCGCGCGCGGCGAGGCCAAGTGGGGCCGTGGTCGCCCCGGCAGGAACACCGCGCCGCGCCCGGGTCATGAGCGGGCACGGCGCTCAAAGCCGCCCGCTATGCGCTGTGGAAAAACCCCGAGGACCTCACCGAACGCCAAACCGCCAAACTGGCCTGGATCGCTAAGACCGACACCCGGCTCTACCGCGCATACCTGCTCAAAGAGGGCCTGCGGCATGTGTTTTCGGTCAAAGGACAGGACGGCAAAGACGCCCTCGACAAGTGGATCTCCTGGGCGCGGCGCTGCCGCATCCCGGTCTTCGTCGAGCTGGCCGGCCGCATCAAACGCCACCGCGAGGCCATCGACGCCGCCCTCGACCACGGCCTGTCCCAAGGATTGATCGAATCCACCAACACCAAGATCCGCCTGCTCACCCGCATCGCGTTCGGATTCCACAACCCCGCCGCGCTGATCGCCCTGGCCATGCTCGCCCTCGGCGGCCACCGCCCCACCCTGCCCGGCCGCGGCTAACACCCCTCCACCAGGGCACCCCTCGGGTTTCCCCTCTCAGACGTCGCCGATTCTGCGCTACCCGCTCGTCGGTGTCCATGTCGTTCCGCCTCGCTGCGCTCGGGGGCTCCACATGGACACCTCCCACCCGGGCAGCGCTACAGGCAACTATCGCGGAAGCAAGCACAAACGAATTCAACCATCAGATCACGGCCCCGAATCGGCCCCACCCACCCACGGATACGTCAGGAGGTCCTGAAAAATCAGGGTTAGAGAAATCGCGATGCTCGGCCAGATGCCGGTCCGTGAGGGCTCGGAGTTCAGCGAGATGGTCGTCCGCCAGCTCGCGATGCTCTCGCAAGTGTGCCTCGGCCATTTTCTCGTGCTCGGCCAGATGCGTCCGTGAGACCTCGGCGCTTTCCTTTGATGCGAGCATGAGATGTGCTCCTTGTGCGAATGCGACCGACTCGCATTATAGCCATCGGCGGAGTCTTCGTTGCATGACTGGACGCCTGGTGCCCTGCACCAGGACCCGACTTCCGCAGTCCGTAGGGCACCTGGTGGAGCAGAAGGACGTGTGTGGTGATGGAGGCCACCAGCGATTACTGGCGCCCGTTCTACTACCTGCTCGAAGAACACGTCGAGGTGATGCTGGTCAACGCCCGTGACGTCAAGACCGTGCCGGGCCGCAAAAGCGACGTGTCTGTCCGATTGCGCGTGGCTCGCCGATCTCGGGGCGCACGGACTGGTGCGCGCGTCGTTCGTGCCGCCCGAACCGGTCCGGGCGCTGCGTGATCTGACTCGTGCCCGCACCGTGATCACCCAGGAGCGCAGCCGCGAGATCCAGCGACTGGAGAAGCTGCTCGAAGCCGGGGTCAAACTGTCCTCGGTGGCCACCGACATCACCGGGGTGCCCGGGCGGTTGATGCTGGCGGCGTTGATCGAGGGCCGTGAGGATCCTGCGGGGATCGCCGATCTGGCGAAACGACGGCTGCGCAGCAAGATCCCGGCGTTGACCGAGGCCCTTAACGGGCACTTCAGCGCCCACCACGCGTTCATGGCCCAGCTGTTTTTGGACCGCATCGACGCCCACACCGCCGACATCGCGCAGCTCTCGGCCCGCATCGAGGAATCGATGCAACCTTTCTGCGCGGCCCGGGAGCTGCTGATCAGCATCCCGGGCTTCTCCCGGATCGTGGCTGAGGTGTTCCTCGCCGAAACCGGCGGGGACATGACCCAGTTCCCGACCGCCGGGCATCTGGCCTCGTGGGCGGGCACCGCGCCGGGGTCCAACGAGTCTGCAGGGCGGGTGAAATCGACCAAGACTCGCCCCGGCAACCACTACCTCAAGGGCGCCCTGGGCACTGCGGCATTGGCGGCAACCCGCTCCAAGAGCACCTACTTCTCGGCCAAATACAGACGCATCGCATCCCGCCAAGGCCCATGAAAGCCCTTGTGGCCGTGGAGCATGCGATGCTCGTCGCCGCCTGGAACATGCTCACCCACGGCGAGTTCTACCGCGACCCCGGCGCCGACTACTACACCCGGCGCGTTCCAGCCAAGACCAAAGCCCGCGCGATCGGACAACTCGAAGCACTCGGCTACCGCGTCACCTTGCAACCACTCGCCGACACCGCATAACCAAACCCGCCCGATCCACGCATGCACCGATACCGCTGGCGGGTCACCACCACCTGTGCTCACCAGGCTTGTGGTCACCTAATTTTCGTAGGAGAATGGCAACATGACGCAGCTGAGATCTGGGTCCGAGACCACGCCTGAAGGGCCTGTGACGCTTTATTTCGAGTTTCGCGTCGCCGGCCCGGAACACGACGCCGCCATGGGGACGCTGAGGGAACGGGCTTCGGCATGGCGGCAGGCCCCGGGTTTTTTGAGCCTCATGCTCAAGCAGATGAGCGGCGACTCGACCATGGTGAAAAACTACCCCGAGGCATATAAGGGAGTCCTCGCCGAGGCGTACCTCGATGGCATCAGGAGCCATTCACAGCCGTATTTCTATTCGCTGTTCGTTCGCTTTGCCGATCATGCGCAACTGCAGGCATCACAGATCAACGAGGACTTCGACCGCGCGGTGCTGCCGTTTCTTCATGCCGTGACGGAGACGTCGACCGGAATCGCCAAATCTCGCCGGCCGATGAGCCTCTACCGCAGCGTTTTTCAAACTATCGCCGCCGGCAACCGCGCGGGCATTTATACGACGACCAGGGAAATGACGGACTTTTTGCGCCATCCCGTCGAAGCCCCCGAGCGCGACACCGTCACGGTCGTCAACCATGTCATGGTCGCCGATGCCGGACACCTCGAGTGGGAGAAGCTCGTTCTCCCACTCCTCGAGGTGGCGCAAGAGACCTATCAGCCAACTGATGATCCAAACGGCATCGGCCAACCCGGCAGCAAGGCCAATCGGCTTTATCGCAAAGCGTTGTCGACCGAGATCCTGCGCAACGCAACCCCTGACGGCGAGTTGCGCGCCTACCTCATGCACGGCGTGTGGGAGTCGGTCTGGGATCATGAAAACTCCCATCTCGACACCAGGCTTCAGGAAGCCTTCGGTCCGGTCGGCGCCGGGGTCGTAATCGGCCCCATCGAACCGTTCTATCTGACGCGGTTCCTGGCCGAGGCGTGAGCAAACCATGAGTTCAACCGATCACGTTTGGCGCGGCACGGTCTTCGCATACACCTATCTGGGCTGGACGACGGCCAGATCCGGTCCTTCGCTCGGGCCTGCAGAGATCCTTGCCGGTCAAATCGCAGGACTGAGGGCGTCAGTCCCAAGCAGCTGCGAAAGTTGCTGCAGCGCATCCCGATTTACCCGGTAATACACCCACGAAGCACGCCGTTCGCTGTCCAGCAAGCCAGGCGTGCGCACAACCCTGACGTGGTAGATGCTGGCCTCGAGTTTTCACGGTGATCAGCGGATTTCGGGTGTCGTGAACGCGAAAAGTGCGCTCGCGCTGGGAGAATGGGGTTAGTTGAAGACTCCGCAATCCACACAACAGGCGCACTTCTAAGATGCAGACTACTACCGACTGGTCCAAGGACCTGGACATCGAGGTCCTTGGCGACGATGTCGTCTCCCACGCCGGGACCGTGATCACCCCGATGTTGGCCGACGGCACCGGGTTGACCGGGCAACTCTGCGATGCCCTGGCCCGCCCGGATGTGGTCCACGACCGCGGCCGGGTACTGGCCGACCTGGCGTTGGCGATCGCCGATGGCGCCACCTCGATCAGCGACATCTCCGTGCTCGGCGACCAGCGGCGGATCCTGGGCCCGGTGGCGTCGGCCTCCACGGCGTGGCGCACACTCAACGAAATCGACGAACGGGGGGTTGACGAGGATCACCGCGGCCCGTAACCGGACCCGTCAGCGGGTGTGGTCGCTGATCGAGGAACGCCACGGCGCGATTCCGCCGATCGCCACCGCCTACGGCGACATCTGCGGGGTGATCGGCATCCGCATCGACGCCACCTTGATCAACTCCTACAGCGACAAGCAGTGCGCGGCAGGCAATTTCACGGGCGGTTTTGGTTTTCACCCGCTGACGGCGTGGTGTGCCAACACCGGCGAATGCCTGGCGATCATCGCGCGTCCCGGCAACGCCGGATCCAACACCGCCACCGACCATATCGCGATCATCGACGCCGCGATCGCCGCCCTGCCGGCGAAGTATCGGCGGTGGGTTTCCCCTCGTAGCGTGGAGATGTCGCTATTGAGGAGGCGGCGATGGCAGCAAACAGAAGGAAGTTCGACGAGGACTTCAAGGCGGGCGCGGTGCGGATCGTGGCCGAGACGGGCAAGCCGATTGCGGCCGTGGCCCGAGAGCTCGGGATCCACGAGGGCACGCTGGGCCACTGGTGCGCCCAGGAGCGACGCCGAGCTGGCGGTACCGATGAGTTGAGTGAATCCGAGCGCCAGGAGTTGATCCGGCTTCGACGGGAGAATGCGGAGCTGGCGATGCAGCGTGATGTGCTCAAGCGCTCATGCGCCCTTTGGGTTCGAGAAGCGATGGGCCGGTAGAGATGTCGCGGTTCATCGACTCCCAAAGGGCGCACTACGGCATCGCGCACGCAACGACGTGCCGGGCGTTGGGGATCTCGCAGTCATGGTTCTATAAGTGGGTGCGTCCCGAACGTGGAAGGGAGTGAGATGTAGGTAGAGCTTCCAGAAGCGGTGCTGTGCAAAAGATGAAGGATTGTCGGCCCTTCGGAGCCGCCCTGCGGGGGGAGGCTTCAAACCACCACATGCTGCGGAATCGGAGACGTGACCGTGGTGAGCGATGTGGACACGGCGCGCATGACGTGTCAGGTGGGGATCGGGAAGGCGAGCGCGAGCGAATCGCTGTTGACGTGTCGAAATAGAAACAGGTGGCATCGAAACCGGGGTGTCCATTTGATCCCGGGATCAGTCTGGCGGGTGCCCGCTGATTGGCCAGGCGGTGTCCGGCATGGAGGCGACGCGAGCCCGGTCTGCGGCTTCTGCATGGAACGGGAGAGAGCCGGAGCCGATACGTTTCGTTCGGGTTTCCGAGCGGGCGAGAGGGAGTAGCCTGCGCCTGGCGTGGGTGTGAGTACCGTCGCGGGTCCGGCTGGCGGACTGGCTCGTAGTAGTGATGAAGCTCCTGTAATGGGGGTGGAGCGAAGGGGCCGGGTTATCTGTGACGGTGTTCGTTAGAGCAACTGAAACCCGCTGGGGTTCAGGAGGAGTCGCATGAACGCGTTGAAGTTGCCGGACAAGCCATTCGAGATTTCGAAGTGGGCGGTCCAGGAGGCATGGGAGAAGGTCAAGGCGAACAAGGGCGCACCGGGCGTGGACGAAGTAACAATCGAGGCATTCGAGGCCGACCTGCAGGACAACCTGTATAAGGTGTGGAACCGGATGTCGTCGGGCAGTTACTTTCCGCCTCCGGTGCGTGCGGTGGAGATACCCAAGCCGCACGGCGGCGGGACCCGAATGCTGGGCGTGCCTACCATCGCTGACCGGGTGGCGCAAACGGTGGTCGCAGAGCAGTTGAAGCCGAGGGTCGAGACGATCTTCCACGACGACTCTTATGGCTACCGCCCGGGCCGCTCGGCAGTGGACGCGGTGGGCGTATGCCGGCAACGCTGCTGGAAAACCGACTGGGTGATCGATTTGGACATCCAAAAGTTTTTCGACAGCGTGTCTTGGGACCTGATGCTCAAGGCGGTGCAGGCCAACACCGATTTGCCGTGGGTGATGTTGTATGTGCGCCGGTGGCTGCAAGCCCCGGTGCAGTTGCCCGACGGCACCCTGCAACAGCGAGACCGGGGCACCCCGCAGGGTTCGCCGGTCTCGCCCGTGCTGGCAAACCTGTTCTTGCACTACGCGTTCGACGCGTGGATGGGTCGGGAGTTCCCGACCGTCCGGTTCGAGCGCTATGTCGATGACGCGGTGGTGCACTGTGTCAGCGAGCGCCAGGCCCACCGGGTGTTGGCCGCGCTGCAAGACAGGATGGTCGACGTCGGGCTGCGGCTGCATCCCGACAAGACCCGGATCGTGTACTGCAAGGACGGCAAACGGCGCGGTGACTATGCGCACACGTCGTTTACCTTCCTCGGCTTCACGTTCCGGCCACGGGGAGCGCGGGCCAAGGACGGGAGCATGTTCGTCTCGTTCTCGCCTGCGGTCAGCAGGGACGCCTTGATGTCAGCGGTCACGCAATTCCCCAGGTTTGAGGGGGTTGTCCGTCACGGAATTCCCCACCCTGGCTGTCAGGTAATTCCCCACCCTGGGCGGCGTGTCTACCGGGTGTGGGCCTCGCACACATGTTCGCTCTGAAGTCGTCGGAGAACGGCGGACGGAAGGGCGCTGATGGCGAGGAGAGATATCGAGATGTTCGATCTGATCGAGTTGTACACGCATTGGCAAGCTGGCCGCTCACAGGTGCAGTTGTGGCAGTCGCTGGGGATGGATCGCAAGACGATCCGCAAGTATCTTGCCCCGGCAATCGCCGAGGGCATCGATCCTGGCGGCGAACCATTGACCGCCGGGCAGTGGGCTCAGCGGATCGCGGAATGGTTTCCCGGACTGGATGATCGGGGTGCACGGGCGTCGACGCGGCCGCTTATCGAGCCGCATCGCGACCGGATCAAGGCTTGGTTGGACGCCGATGTCACGGTCGCGACGATCGCGCAGCGGCTGCGGGATGACCACGGGGTCGAAGCGTCGGAGTCATCGGTACGGCGTTGGGTGGCGACGCAGTTCGCTGAGGAGGTGGCCCGGGCGCGGGTAACCGTGCCGCGTGGTGAAGTGCCACCGGGCAGTGAGGCGCAGATCGACTACGGCAAGCTGGGGATGTGGCTGAACCCGGCGACAGCCAAGCGGGTCGCGGTGTGGGCGTTCGTGATGGTGTTGGCGTGCTCGCGGCACCTGTTCGTGCGACCCGTGATCCGCATGGACCAAACTACCTGGTGTGCTTGCCATGTCGAGGCATTTGAATTCTTCGATGGGGTCCCGGCCCGGCTGGTGTGCGACAACCTGAAGACCGGGGTGGACAAGCCCGACCTGTATGACCCCAAAATCAATCGCGCCTACGCCGAGCTCGCCGCCGACTATGACTGCTTGATCGACCCGGCGAGAGCGTTCAAACCCAAGGACAAGACTCGGGTTGCATATTGCACCTCATTGGGTTGATGCGTGGGGAGTTTCTTGTTCGGGTTGGCCAGCGCGTTTTGGTCGTCTTCCGATTTTGGGTCGTTGCGGTGGGTTGTCGGGGTCGGGTGGGTGGTAGAGCGTTTCGCCTTTGTCGTTATAGCGCAGGCCACTGACAATTCCGGTGCGGTGCCAGGCCTTGAGGGTGTGCCTGCTGATGCCGAGCAGGGTGGCCGTCTCGGTGGGGGTGAGCATTCCGGCTGCGCGTAGGCGCTGGCGGCGGCTGCGCAGCCGGTAGGTGTGGATGATGTTGTCCACGATCTTGTGGTGGAAGGGCTGCCCGGTGCCGGTGGTCAGACCACGCTGGTTAAGGATCTCGGCGACTTCGCCGCTGATGTGTTCGTCGAGTAGTTCGTCAACGACGGCGACGATGTTGGCGGGTGTTTTGCGTTGCTCTCCAACGGGTTTGGGGGCGGGCAGGGTGAGCGTGGTGTCGGTGCCGCCGGAGAAGCGGACGTGCGCGGTGATGGTGTCGCTGTCGCGGTGGATGGTGACGTCGGTGAGGAGCAGCCGGGCGATGCGTTTGCGTTCCCGGGTGGGGGTGTGCGGGTCGTTCCAGATTGCGGGCAGGTCGGTGACCAGCTGGCCGATGCGGGCGCGTTGGGCGTCGGTGAGCTGCCCGGGGTGCTGCTGGCGGGCCTTGTCGTAGGCCTGTTGGGTGTCGCCTAGTTCGCGCAGGGCGGTGTTCCAGTCGGCTTCGAGGCTGTCGGCGACGAGCCGGTTGGCGGGGTCGACGGCCAGGTAGCGGCGCCGGGCCAGGTCGGCGCGGTAGCGGGCGCGTTCGACGTGGGCGGCGCGGATGCGGTCGGCGTCGGCGGAGCGTTGTTCGAGTTCGGCCGACACGGTGAGGGCTGCCTCTACAGCCAGCGGGGTCAGGGTGTCGCACAGCAGCTGTCCGATGCGCCGGTCGAGGTCAGCGCCGAAGATGTTGGCGCAGATCCGTTTTGCGTTCTCGATCCCGTCGCGTTGACACACGTAGGTGGGCAATGGCTGACCGCGGCGATGGTTGTGGCGCACCGTCATCCGTTTGCCGCACCGGCCGCAGATGATGATCCCTTGCAGCAGGGCAGGTCCCTCCCGAGGTGGCCCGCCGGCGCGGTCGCGGCCGTGCGCGGCGGCATTGGCGGCCAACCGGGCGCGGTTGGCGTCGTACTGGTCTAGGGTGATGTAGCCGGGGTGGGCGTCGGGAATGAACGAGATCCACTCCTCGCGCGGCAAAAGGGTGGACGACCATTTTCCGCTGGGCAGTTTGTGATGGCGGTAGCGGCCGTAGGTGAACGCACCGGCGTAGCGGGGATTGTGCAGCACCCGCAGCACGGTGTGATGCCCCAACGGCTTCCAGTCCAGTTCGTCCTTGCGGGGACCCTTGAGATGGCGCCACGGGAACAACAGGTCGGCCTCACGGAACGCCTTGACGCAGGCCGAGGCGGATCCGGTGGCGGCAAACGTGTCGAACAGGTGGCGCAGCGCGTGCTGCACCGCGGTGTCGGGGTCGAGCACGACGTGGCCGACGGCGTCGTGGACCAGCCCGACCGGCAGCGGCATGACGAGCTCGCCGCGGCGGGCCTTGGATAGCACCCCGCCACGCAATCTTGCCTTGATGAAATGCAGTTCGGCCTCCGACATCTGGCCTTTCATGCCGAGCAACAGCCGGTCGTTGAACTGGCGGGGGTCATAGAGGCCGTCCTCGTCGCAGATCAGGGTGCCGGTCATGGCGCAGAGCTCGAGCAGTTGGTGCCAGTCGGCGGAGTTACGGGCCAGCCGCGAGCATTCCAGGCCGAGCACGATCCCGGCCCGGCCCAGCGACACCTCGGCGACCAGGTGCTGAAAGCCCTCGCGGTCGGCGGAGCTGGCGCCGGAGTGGCCTTGGTCGATGTCGATCACGCTGATCTGATCATCGGCCCAGCCCAGCGCGATGGCCCGGCTGCGCAGGTCGTATTGGCGGTGCGCGGATTCGGCGTTGTGGATGACCTGCTTGAGGGTGGATTGGCGGACATACAACAGCGCTGGTTTGGCCAGCTGAGCAGCGCTCACCTTGGAGGCGGCGGTATCGGTGAACACGGGCATGCTCCTTCCCGCCGAACACGGCGGTCATGGGGAGTGGGACGTTGCGGGTGCCGACGATCGGGGTGGGTTAGGTGCCGGCGAGCACAACAGCGGCGAGGGCATCGACGAGCTCGGCGGAGATCGGGGCCGACACCGCCGCGCCGACTGGGGCCGCCGTCGCGATCGGGGCCGGTCGGGTATCGGGGGTGAGGTCGGTCAGGGCGCGACGCCAGGCTGTCACGCCCTGGCGGGTGAGCACGGCGAAGCCCAGCGGGAACGCCTCGGCACGCGCGTGCAGGGCGGCGTGACGCAGCTGTTCGTAGCAGGCGTCCAGCCCACCACCGGGAACAGCGTGATCCTGGCCGGCATCCGAGCAGGTGCTCGGTTCAGCAGTCGCGGGGCCAGGCGAGGGTCTCGGGGACAGCGGCGGGGTGTCCTCCCTCCTGGGCTCGTGAGCGGATGAGTCAGCGACTTTTGGACTGCTGATCCCGGTAGCGGGCCAGCGCGCGCTCGATCGAGCGGGGGTGCACGCGCGCGCCGAAGCGGGCCGCGATCGGCTCCACCAGATCCGCCGACCGCAGACTCGGGTCGGTGGACAGCTGTTGGTCGGCGAACGCACACACCTCGTCGGTGAGCTTGTGTCCCCGGCGCGGTCCGGGCTTGCCGGGCACCAGCCCGTCCAGCCCTTGCTCGTCGAGCGTGGCGGCCGCCTCGTAGTAGGAGGGACGGGAATACCCGAACGCCTCGGCGGTCGCGGTGACCGAGTCGCCGTCCACCCGCACCCGCCGCACCATCTCGTATTTGACCTGCACCGCGTCGCGGGCGTCGAAGAACTCCTGCGAACGGAACGCCTCGTCGGTCACATCCTCGGGATGCGGGTTGAGGCAGCGCGCCTCCCGCAACGCTGCTACCTTCGGGTCCTCGCTCGCGCCTCGTCGGCCCATATCGCCTCCCAATCACCCAAACTGTTAGATGGATTATGCCGTTAAAGTATAGGGGTGAGGTGTTGACACGCCGCAGATAGCCGCGTGATCCGCGGGAATACTGGCGGATAGAGCCGAGTGACACGCCGACTGTGGGTAAGATCGTCAGTAATTCCGGCGTAATCTGGTTGACAGTCACGGCGTAATCTTCCTGACAGCCCGGTCCCGATCAGGCTGGGACCGCAGTCGGTCGATCAGATCCGCGAGGGCCAGCAGCCCCGCCGTGGTGAACGGGCAGCGGCCCTCGGCGACCACCACAAACGGATCGACCGGTGCCGCATCGGTCCAGCCAGTCAGAACCGAGAACAACTCCCCGTTCTCGTCATGCAGGTAGACCCGGTCCTCACCCCAGTTCTGCCGGTGAACGACGAACTCGTACTCCCGGCCATACAGCGGATGGAACCGGTGCGTGACCCGCACTTTGCGGTGCCGATCGTCGGGATTGGATGTAGTTGACGACGTGGTCCAAACCGCGCGTCGAACGGCCAATGACCTATGTGCGGGACTCGTTTTGGCGCGGCCGCCAGTTCACCTCACTGGCCCAGATGCAGGCCGAAGCGCTGCGGTGGAGCCGGGAGGTGGCCGGGCTACGGCATTCACGCGCCCTCGACCGCGGTCAGCCACTGCGGGTGTTCGAGACGTTCGAGGCACAAGCATTGAAGCCATTGCCGAGCAACGCGTTCGAACTCGCCACCTGGTCCATCGGCGTCGTCGGTGTCGACACGCACCTCAAAGTCGGCAAGGCCCTCTACAGCGTGCCGTGGCGGCTGATCGGGCAGCGCCTGCACGCCCGCACCGCCGGTGACATCGTGCAGATCTTCGCCAGCAACGAGGTCGTCGCCACCCACGCGCGGCGGCCCTCCGGGCGCTCCACCGACTTCGCCCACTACCCGCCGGAAAAGGTCGCCTTCGCGATGAAAACCCCAACCTGGTGCCGGCACACCGCCGCCAAGATCGGGCCGCACTGTGAGGCCGTGATCGCCGAATTCATGCGCGACAACGCAATCCACCACCTGCGGGCCGCGCAAGGAGTGCTCGGGCTGCGCGACAAACACGGCTGTGACCGGCTCGAGGCCGCCTGCGCTCGCGCGCTCACCGTACGGCGATCCGGCGTATCGGACCATCAAAGGCATCCTCACCGCCGGCACCGAACACGACGGCACCACCCAACCGGCAACCGGCGCCGCCGCCACCGCAGCGTTCCTGCGCGGCCCCGACCAGTTCGGCGCAGGCGACACCAACGGCGTCGCCTGAAGATCAACCAATCCCGGAATCTAACCCAAGCGTCACCCGCACCGACTATTTAAGGAGACCACGCAATGGGTATCTGCGACCCCGCGCTGCGCAACGCGCTGCGCACCCTGAAACTGTCCGGCATGCTCGACACCCTCGACGCCCGGCTCACCCAGACCCGCTCAGGCGAGATCGGCCACCTGGAATTCCTCCAAATGCTATGCGAGGACGAGATCACCCGCCGCGAATCCGCTGCTCTCACAAGACGATTAAGACGGGCGAAATTCGAGGAACAAGCAACGTTTGAATGCTTCGACTTTTCCGCCAACCCCAAACTGCCGGCCGCGATGCTAGGCGACCTGGCCGCACTGCGCTGGCTCGACGCCGGCGAATCGGTCATCCTCTACGGACCCGTCGGCGTAGGGAAAACCCACGTGGCACAAGCACTCGGGCACGCCGTCGCTCGGCGTGGCGGAGACGTCCGCTTCGTCAAAACCTCCCGCATGCTCTCCGATTTGGCCGGCGGGCACGCCGACCGCAGCTGGGGCAAACCTATCCGCGAATACACCAAACCCCTCGTGCTCATCTGCGACGACTGGGCTATGCGCGAGCACACCACCATGCACGCCGACGACCTCTACGAGCTGATCAGCGAGCGCGCAGTCAGCGGCAAGCCGCTGATACTGACCTCCAACCGTGCCCCGAGCGACTGGTACGGCCTGTTTCCTAACCCCGTCGTCGCCGAATCACTACTTGACCGCATCGTCAACACCAGTCACCAGATCCTCATGGATGGACCCAGCTACCGGCCCCGTAAACGGCCCGGACGCAACACCGGCTAGACAACATCACCGCGGGCACGGTAAGACCTACCATCGAGGCCCGCACCTGGGGAATTCCGTGACGGCAGCCCCTGGGGAATTATGTGACGGTCGACAGCCTTGACGAAGATCGGACGCGAAGTACGGTCCTGGCGACTGCACCAGCGCACCGGGCAATCCTTCTCCGAGCTCGCACGGTGGCTCAATCCCATCGTGCGCGGCTGGATGAATTACTACGGCGCTTTCTATCGGTCGGCGCTGTATCCCCTCCTGACACGCATCAATGCCTACCTGATGCGTTGGGTCCGCAAGAAATACCGGCGGCTGCAGGGACGCCGTGCGTTTCAGCAAGCGTGGCAGCGGGTCACCACTCAGTACTCGCGGTTCTTCGCCCACTGGGCCTGGACCACTGCCGTCCCGGCCGTCTGGTGATCAAGGTGACAAGAGCCGTATGAATCGAGAGGTTCACGTACGGTTCCGTGGGAGCCGGAGGGTGCGACCCCCTCCGGCCACCCGACCGCCACGGCGACGCCTCGCCACGACACGCCCGCCGGGCGGCACTGACCGCTGCGGTCGGGAGGCTGTTCGCGGCGCACAAGGGCAAGTACGGGTCTCCGCGGATCTGCGCTGATCTTCGTGACGAGGGCTGGAGCGTCAGTGCGAACACCGTCGCCAAGATCATGGCCGAGCAGGGGTTGGTGTCTCGCCCCAAGCGGCACCGCCGCGGTAACACCCGGCCGGGAAAAGGCCGGTGGCGGGCCCCTGACCTGGTTAAACGCAAGTTCGCCGCACAACAGCTCAACGGCAAGTGGTACGGCGACGGTACCGAAGTGCCCACCGGCGAGGGAAAGCTCCAGTTGGATTCGGTACTCGACATGGCCTCACGGCGCATCGTCGGATTCGCGATCGGCGAGCACCACGACGCCGAGCTTGCCTACGGCGCGTTGTCCATGGCGATCGCGGTGCGCGGCGGCAAACAGGAAGTCCGTGGGGTCATCTTGCACACCGACCAGGGCAGCGAATTCACCGCCGGCACGTTCCGGGCAGCATGCAGACGTTGCGCGATCCGCCAGTCGATGGGCCGGCCGGGCTCGGCTCTGGACAACAGGGCGGCAGGAACGCCGAACGCGGCGCCGACCAAAAACCCTACCCAAAGCGGAGCGGTCACTTGCACCATGTTGTTCCATTGTGCGCTTAGGCGAGGATGCGGACGGCGCTAGCGTACCGAACCGGTCTTGACCGGCGACGGTGAAGGTGCCGGCGAAAATGGCTAAGAGCCTGTTCACAAACGTTTAGGCTGCCTGCTCGATGGGCGCGGGCGGGCCGGTGCGAGGGCGTCCCCATCGAGGATTCGGTCGCGCCCCTGGGGTCGCTTGGTGGAGTTTGCGGGTCATGATCGTGACGTTGACCCAGAGCACCATGGCTTCGTGGTGGTCTGGGCGGCGTTCGTAGTCGCGGACGAGTCGGCGGTAACGCAGCATCCAGCCAAAGGTGCGTTCGACGACCCAGCGGCGCGGCAGCACCGTGAAGCCAACCATGTCGTCGCTGCGCTTGACGACTTGGACGGTCAGTGCCAGAACGGATTTCGCCCAATCGACCAAACGCCCGGCATAGCCGCCGTCGGCCCATACCAGCGAGATCATGGAGAAGCGTTCCCGCACCACGCCCAGCACCCGAAACGCGGCGTCTCGATCCTGCATCGAGGCCGCGGTGACGACCACGACCAGCAGCAGGCCCAGCGAGTCCACCACGATGTGGCGCTTTCGGCCATTGATCTTCTTGCCGGCGTCGTAGCCGCGGGTGGTGGCGCCCACGGTGTCGGCGGCCTTGACCGACTGCGCGTCGATCACCCCGGCGGTGGGCAGCGGAGCCCGACCCCACGCGACACGCAGCCGAGCGCGCAACCCGTCGACCAGCCGCTGCGGCATCCCCCGCTGGCTCCAGCGCTCAAAGAACGCATACACCGCCCGCCACGGCGGGAAATCTGCTGGCAGAGCCCGCCATTCGATGCCGTAGCGGGTCACGTAACCGATCGCATCCAGGACCGCCCGCAGATCGTGGACCATCGCCCGCCCACCTGGGCCGCGGCGTAACTCGGCCATCACCGCCTCGACCTCCGGGCGCAAAAGCTTCCACTGCTCATCGCTCAGATCCGATGGATACTGCGGCTTTCGGTCACGACAAAGGCAACCCGCCGCGGCGCAACTGGTTTTCCTGGACTCGACGGGGTAGACAGGCATTCACGGGGCTCCGGCAGCAGGGGATTTGGTGTCTACCTGCTATCGCGAGCCCCGTCTTGTGCCGTTGAACGACACCCAATCGTTATCACACTGTTATCACCAGTCACTACTGCCACACAAGTTTGTGAACAGGCTCTAACATCATGTGATGGACAACCACCGAGACGCAGCTTCGATCCAACGTGGAATGTTCGGGATGCCCAGGCCGCAGGGGTGGGCGATCGAGCGGGTCGTGTCACTCATGGCGGGAAGCATGATTCTGACCACCTTGACCCTTGGGCGCACCCGATCGCCGCGGTGGCGGCTCCTGACCGGTTTCGTCGGAGCTAATCTGCTGCTCGACGCGACCGTGAAGTGGTGCCCGTCGAGCGTTGTGCTGCATCGGCTGGGGATTCCCGCGGCGGCTGAACGCGCGTCCGGCGCCGGCGGCTAGAGCGCGCCGAGACATCCGGCGGTCCTGACGTTTTGAAGTGCGCCGTAAACATCAGCATTGTGCAATCGACCATTGAAGGGAACGACCGCGATGACGCAAGCCAAACCGCGTGTCCTTGTGCTGGGGAGCAGCTTTGCCGGGCTGACCACGGCGCGATTCATCCGTGAGCACAGCGGCGACGCCGTCGAGCTCGTCGTGGTCGACCGCAACCCCTACCTGACGTTCGTGCCGAACATCCAGATGGAGGTGCTCGCTGATCGCGATCCGCTCGAATCCATGCTGCTGGACACCCCGACGATCCACGACCGCGACGGCAACATCTTCCTGAACGCGGAAGTGATCGCGATCGACCCCGATGCCCGGCGCGTGCACGTCGTCCCGAGTGACCGTCCGGGCTCGGCGACCGAGGTGCTCGGCTACGACTACCTGGTGATCGCACTCGGGAACCGGCTGGCCTACGACCAGATCGAAGGCTTCGGGGAGCACGGTGACACGGTCTCCAGCGGCTACTACGGCAACAAGCTGCGCCGTCGTCTCGCGTCCTACGGGGGCGGTCCGATTGCGATTGGCTCGGCCCGGTTCCATCAGGGGCTGCAGGGCAAACCGGACTGGCTGCCGGTCGGGCTCGCCGCCTGTGAGGGCCCGCCTTTGGAGCTTGGGCTGGCGATGGCGCACTGGCTCGGTGCACACCACCTCGGCGACGCGCACCGCATCACGCTGTTCACGCCCGCCGCGATGATCGCCGAGGATGCCGGTGAACAGATCGTCACCGGCTTTTTGAAGATGGCAGCCGAGCGCGGATTCGGCTATCTGAACAAGACCGAAGACATCACCCGTCTTACCGCCGAGGGCATCGAATTCCGAAACGGCGCAAGCCTGGAGGCGGAGATCAAAATCATCCTGCCTGACTGGGTGCCCCACCCGTTCTTGAAGGATCTGCCGGTCACCGATGAGCGGGGTTTCGTGCTCACCGACCGCCGGATGCGCAACTCCGAGCATCGCGAGCTGTTCGCCGTCGGTGACGCGGCGGCACTCACGGTGCCCAAACTGGGAGGCCTGGGACACCAGCAAGCAGAGATTGTGGCCCGCCAGATCGCCATCGACGTCGGCGCACTCTCTCCGGGCGACGCCGGACCCGAATACCAGCCCGAGATTCTCTGCTTCGGCGACATCGGCGCGCACCAAGGCTTCTATATCTATTCGAACACCTGGTTCGGCGGCCAGACCTCGGTGTTCAAAATGGGTCACGCTCCCTATGCGATGAAGCTGGCGTTCAAAGAGATGTACTTTCGCACCGGAGGGAAGCCCCCGGCGTTCGGGGTGCCGGCCACTCATTTGCTGATGGACCACTTCCCCGGCGAATAGGAGAGACCGGACGCAGATCAGCAAGCCCAGACGATCCGGGGTGCTACCCAAGGGCCTGTTTGTCCGGTGCCGAAGAACGGAGGATTTGGAATGGATGACGTCGATGTGCTCGCCATCGGTGCAGGTGGCGGCGGCTACCCGGCGGCTTTCCAGTTGGCGGCGGCAGGGCGCAGGGTCGTGATGGTCGATCCCAAGGGCGTGATGAGCGGAAATTGTCTGGCCGAGGGCTGCGTGCCTTCCAAAGCTGTGCGCGAAATCGCCCATCACCTGCTACAGCACCGACGCTTTGAAAAAAGTGGGCTGCACGGGGAAGTCCACGTGGACTACTCCGAGGTGGTCGCCCACAAGGACCAGGTGCAAACCCGCCGCTACGCGCAGCACGACGCAGAGTTGCGGGCAGCACCTGATGTCGCGCTCCTCACGGGAACCGCCCGCATCGAAGATCCCCACACGGTGGCGGTGGACACCGGTGAGGGGCTTCGCCGCTTCAACGCGCGCAATATCATCGTCGCCAGCGGCTCGGACATTTCCGTTCCACCGATCCCCGGCCTCGAGCACTGCCTCAACAGCAGAGACCTCTACGCACTTCACCCGTCTGTGTCGAGGCTGCCGGCCTCCATGCTGGTCATCGGCGGCGGTTACGTGGGTTTGGAGACCGCGTCGTTTTTTCGGCCTTCGGCACTCGGGTGACCGTGTTGGAACGCGAAGCCCAGCTGCTGCCTGGAATGGACCCCGATATGGTTGCGTTGCTGGCTCCGCTGCTGGATCCGAATATCGACATCATTTTGCGGGCCGAGGTGAGGCGGGTCGAACGAACCTCCCAGGGGGTGCGGGTGGTGTTCTTCGACGGAGCCGCAGAACAGCACAGCTTGGCTCAGGAAGCGTTTCAGGCGCTCGGCCGCCACCCGGTGATTCCCGCGGGCCTGCGCGAGATCGGTGTCACAGTCGGCACCCACGGAGTGCAGGCCGATCCCACCCTGCAAACCAATCTGCGCCACATCTACGCCTGCGGCGACGTCAACGGAAGAATTCCCCTCTTCCACGCCGCGGTCCGCCAATCCGTGGCCGCCGCGGCCAACATCCTGGCCGGGGATCGACATGCCGATGCCGTGGACTTTCTGTCGACCCCCACAACCGTCTTCACTCTTCCCGCCGCCTATGTCGGTTTGACCCGCGCATCCGCGGCGGCGAGAGGAATCTGCGTCGAAGAGGGTGCCTACTCATTTGCCGAGGACAGTCGCGCGCAGATCTTCGGCGAAACCGACGGTGAGATCCGGCTGTTCTTCCAGGCGGGCTCACTGCGGCTGGTGGGCGGCTGGGTGGTCGGAATCGACGCGGGAAACCTCATCGGCCAGATCGGGCTCGCAGTCTCACGTGGACTCACCGCCCGGGACCTTGCCGCTGGTGGCGTCCCAATCGCGGTGTAAAAGTAAACGTGGTGTTAAATCCGGCCACGGCCACCCGCAGACCGACGCGGTGCGCCAGCGCACCGGCCAGCAGAGCCACAAGCCGTGACTTACCTGCACCAGGGCAGGCGGCATCGTCATTGAGGGCAGCGACCGGCGGGCCCTAGAGGACATGCAAGGGTCGCGCTGCTGATCTGACCCTGATTTTTCAGCCGGCCTGTGATGATCTTGTTTTCGGTGGCCGGGGCGGTGGGTGGCTGCGCTGTTGGGATGCGCTGATGGGGGTTGGAAGCTGTTGGGTGATGGCGTAATTGGGGGTGGGCACGGCCGCGGGGCTGTGGTGACCGGTTTTAGGGATAGGTCGATCGCGGTGTGGCGGTGGAGGGTTGGAGATGGGGTGCGAGGTGTGCGTTGACGGGCCGGTTCGCGGCGGTCAACCGAAGGCCGGTAGCGCCCGGATGCGTGGTAGCGCGGTGGCGAACGCCTCCACGTGGGGGTAGGCGGCAGCAAAACGCAGGTGCAGGCGTCGGCCGTGACGCACCAGCCGTGCGGCGACGTTGAGAAATGCCAGGCGTAGTCGTTTTCCCCGCGCTCGACGCACCGCGCGGGGCAACGCCAGGGCGCGCAACCAGCACCCGATGTTGTGGGCCAGCGCGGCCTGCCAGTACAGCCAGTTACCGAAGAACGATTGCGCCGGGGCGTGGATCATCCCGAAGTCGTTTTTAAGCGCCCGGATGGTGTCTTCGGGGATGCCGCCGCGCAGCCGGTGATGCGCGGCGACCTCGGCGGCGCTCATCCGCTCGGCGGGCACGTTGGTGATGATCGCGTGCAGCCGCCAGCCATCCAGGTCATCGAAGGCCAGCTGCTCACCGGGCTGTTTGGGTTGGCGGCGCACGATCAGCCGCACACGCCGTCCCAGCACCGTGGTGGTGGTCTCGGCGATCTGGCTGCCCTTGTCGGTGTCCTGCCCTTTTGCCGGGGCCCATACGGTGTGCGGGTCGGTGGCCAGCGCGTGGATCACGGCCGCGACCGGCTTGTACTGTTTGACCGTGACCGAGTAGTCCGCGCCGTGGCGTTCGGCGGCCTCGATCACCTGCTGCTGGTAGCCGGCCGAGTCGACCCGCAGCCACAACCGGTAGGTATCGCGGCAACCGGCCGGGATCGCGCTCACGCACTCGTCGATGAAGCTGCCCATCGCCGGCCCGTCGTTGGCTGCGCCGCCGCGGGCGCGCAGTGCGAGCACGTCTCCGGTCTCGCCGCACACGCCCACCAGCGGGGAGAGCGCGCTCTGCCCGCTGCGCGAGAATGCGCTGCCTTGCTTGCCCGCCCCGTAGGTCGCCACCCGGGTGGCATCAGGGTCGATGGTCAGCCGCTCGCCTTCAGGGGCGGCGCCAGCAGCCCAGGCTCGGCGCAGCATCACCCGGTTGACCGCGCCGGCCTTGGCCACCTGACCCAAATCCGCGCCCGCCACACACCGCCACAACGTGGGCACCGACGGCAACGGGTTGGTCCCGCGCAGCACCGTGGTCGCCGGGTCGGCCAGCACCACCCGATCACTCAAGAAGTCCCCACCGGCCAGCAGCGTCTCGGTCAACGCCCGATAACACTGCCCACCGCTATAGCCGCCCGGCCCGATCAGACGCAACCCCCGCCGATCGGCCTCGCCGACCACACCCAGCCGGTCCAGCAGCGGACCCCACAACGCCACCCCCGCCACCGGCGTCAGATCATCCTCGCCCGCGCTGATCCGCGGGTGCGGCACCGGGTGTTTCGGACTCGCCAGCACCACATCATCGACATCGAACAACAAACCGGTAGCATTCACCACACGGGTGCCCTTTCTCCGGGATCATCGTCGCCTTCCACAAACACGATTATCCCTTGCAGGAAGGGCACTTCCGCGCTACGACGCGGCCCTCAATCCATAGCCGGCTGAAAAATCAATCAGGGTCTGACCAAAACTAGCAGCGGCGGAAATGTTCAAGATCGCAATGGATTGGGCTCTCACTCAGGTGGCCAGCCATGCTCGAAACTGCATGAAGCCACGCCAGGAGCCAGATTCGCCGCATGCCCGCCGAAGCCCGTGGGCCATTTGTCAAGGGGTGTGACAGGCATCACACAGACCCGAATAAGGCGGGTGGCGCGTCAACTTGATGCGTGGTAACATCGCCGCAGGCGATGAAGCTCGCCTTGAATGCCCACCGGCTGATGGCTTCTATCCGAGGATTGCTCGCGATAGGAGGGTTAAGCAAGCGGTGAGGGCACCCCCTGGTAGATCTTTCTGACCGATCCTGTGTGGCCGTGTGTTGTCACACTTGCGCATACGGTGTGATCGCCAACGCCATTTGACGATGCCGCGTTGTAGCTTTCTACCTATGCGCTCTCGAGCATCGGGCATCTAATTCAGCGCACACGCGCACGGGACTGCCGCGCGAGAACTCGTGTTGCCCACTAGCTTTAACCGAGACAAAAGAGAGGGAGCTGGGCATGACATCATCGGCACGCCGGCTTGCCGCCCCGTTGTCGATCACGGACGTCTTCAAGCGAATTTTTCTGGGAAAGCCGCTGATCAGTGAGCGGTTGGAGACGGAGCGATTATCGAATCCGGTTGCTCTGGGCGCGCTTTCACCGGACGCGATCTCATCGACCGCCTACGGGCCCGAGCAGATCATGATCGAATTGCTGCCCGCCGCCGGCATGGCCGCGTTCACGTTGTTGCTTCCGATCACCGGCGTGATCTTGCTGATTCTGGCGTTGGTGGCGGCGTCGTACCGGCAGGTCGTCATGGCCTACACGCGGGCCGGCGGTTCGTATGTGGTAGCGAGGGAGAATTTCGGACCCCGGGTTGCGCAGATCGCTGCCGCCGCATTGTTGATCGACTACGTGGTTACGGTCGCGATCCAGTGCGCCGCGGGCACGGTGGCGGTTGCCTCGGCGATTCCCCCGCTGGGCCCCTACAGCCTGGAAATCACCGTTGGGGCGGTGCTGCTTTTTTGTTATGCCAACCTACGCGGATTGCGGGAGGCGGGCCGGACATTTGCGGTGCCGACGTATTGGTTCGTTGCGATGCTGACCGTGATGACCGTCATCGGGGTTATACGTGAGGCCTTCGGGGACTTGCCGAAATACGATCCGACGCATCTTGCCGGAGCGGTGTCGGTCCATCAAGGTAACGGGTTGGTGATGGGTGCCACCATCTTGGTGATACTGCGGGCGTTCGCCAACGGCGGCTCGTCGCTGACGGGAGTCGAGGCAATCTCCAACACGGTCAACGTCTTTCGCGACCCACAAGGCCCCAACGCTCGACGCGTGCTCACGGTAATGGCCTGGATTCTGGGCCTTTTGCTCGCGGGCGTAGCATGGCTGGCTTATGCCACCCGGGCTACTCCGTATGTGGCCGGGTACCCGTCGATGCTCTCGGAGGTGGGT
The DNA here is from genome assembly GCF_018361265.1 of Mycobacterium sp. SM1. Lineage (GTDB taxonomy): Bacteria > Actinomycetota > Actinomycetes > Mycobacteriales > Mycobacteriaceae > Mycobacterium. The sequence goes on along the minus strand of NZ_JAFLNH010000001.1, from coordinate 52,464 downwards.
CGCGCGGTCTTCGGCGGTGGGGTGATCGGGAACATTCTGTACCTTTCCCTGCAAGCGTCGAGTGCGGCGATCTTGTACAACGGGGCGAATACCAGCTTCAACGGCTTTCCCGCGCTGGCAAATTTCGTCGCCGAGGACCGTTTTCTGCCCCGCCCGCTGATGAAACGCGGTCATCGCCTGGTGTTCTCCACGGCGATCATCACGCTGACTGTGCTGGCGGTGGCATTGCTGCTGGTAACGCACGGCTCGGTCAACGCGCTGGTACCGCTTTTCGCCATGGGCGTGTTCAGCGCATTCGCGATGGCCGGCTACGGCATGACCAAACACCATCTCACGCACCGGCAGCCCGGGTGGCGCCACAAGCTCGTGATCAACCTGTCCGCGGGGATAATGTCGACGCTCGTGGTGGGGATCTTCGCGGTGGCCAAGTTCACCGAGGGGGCCTGGCTAGTAGTCGTTGCCTTCCCCGTGCTGGTGTTCATATTGATGCGGTTGAACCGGCAGTATCGCGCGGAGGCAGCCGTTTTGCAGATGTCGCGTGACGGACGCCACGAGCCGGCCGAGTATGCGCGGCATCGGATGTTCGTGTTCGTCGATTCGGTCGACCTCGCCGAGCGAGAGGCGCTGCGCTATGCCAAGGAATTGCAGCCGGACGAATTGGTCGCGGTGCACTTCGTGGTGGACGCGGCTCATGGCGCGCGGTTGCAGCGGCGCTGGGAGCGTTTTGATCCCGATATCCCGCTGCGGATGCTCGACTGCCCGGATCGTCACCTCAGCCGGGCCGCACAAGAACTGGTCCTGCGGGAGCGAAACGAGCATCCAAACACCAAGGTGACGGTGGTGTTGCCGCGCCGCAGCTACGCACCGCTGATAGGCCGGCTGCTTCATGATCGCACCGCGGACAAGATGGGCCGGGCGGTGAGCCAAGTCCCAGGTGCGACGGCGCTCATCGTGCCCTACGACATCGACTCCCGGATCGCGCAGGCCATCCCCGGCCGCCTCGGGCGATGGAGCGCACGGGCGGTCGGTGCCGCGCACAGGTGGGTGTCGCGGGGTGAGGACTATCAGCATCTCCACTTGCCTGCGGCGGTTACCGCGGTGGGAGGCCTCATCGCTGGGCGGTGGGCCACCATTGAGGGCCGGGTCAGCCGGGTCGAAGAGATCAGCAAGGGCCGGCGAATGTTTCGGCGGGTCGTGGTGGCCGATGACAGCGGCGACGTCGAGGTTATGTTCCCTGCCGGGCAGGGTGCGGACATCCGCCCGGGTCAACTGCTGCAGGTCAGCGGGAAAGCACGCCGACACCGCGGCCGGGCGCTATCGATGGTCCACCCCGCATACCACGTCGTCGAATACCGAGAAAGTGAGGTGTTGTGACAACATCGGCTACGGCAACTGCGGCCGTCACAGCATCGGGCGAGCGGATAACCGTTCGGCCGTCGATCGCCGACGTGTGCAAGCGCGTCTTTTTGGGAAAGCCGCTGACCCGTGAGCACCTGGACTCGGAGAGATTATCCAATCCCATTGCACTCGGGGCATTTTCACCGGACGCGATCTCCTCGACCGCGTACGGTCCCGAGCAGATGATGATCTCGCTGTTGCCGAGTGCCGGGCTGGCCGCGTTCGTGCTGGTGCTTCCGATCACCGGTGTCATCTTGCTGGTTTTGGCGCTGGTGGCAACGTCGTACCGGCACGTTGTCATGGCCTACACCCGTGCCGGTGGCTCTTATGTGGTTGCGCGGGAGAACTTCGGTCCCCGGGTGGCGCAGATCGCCGCCGCGGCGCTGCTGATCGACTACGTGGTCACGGTGGCGGTGCAGTGCGCGGCTGGGGCAGTGGCGGTGGTGTCGGCGATACCGCAGCTGCGTCCCTACCACTTGGAAATCGCCGTGGCTGCGGTGCTGCTGATTTGTTACGCCAACCTGCGCGGAATGCGGCAGGCTGGCCGGATGTTCGCCGTGTCGACCTACTCCTTTGTCATCATGCTCACGTTGATGATCGCTGTCGGAGTGTTCCGCGAAGTCGTCTGGGGTTTGCCGAAATACGATCCGGCGCACATCGTCGGCTCGGTGCCGGTCCATCAGGGCAACGGGCTGGTGATGGGCGCGACGATTCTGGTTTTGCTGCGCGCTTTCGCCAACGGCGGCACGTCGCTGACCGGAGTCGAGGCGATTTCCAACGCGGTCAATTACATTCGCGAGCCGCAGGGCATCAATGCACGGCGAATCCTCACCGCAATGGCTTGCATCCTCGCATTCTTGCTGGTTGGGGTGGTGTACCTGGTGCGCGCCACCCACGCCACACCGTATGTCGCCGGATATCCGTCGATGCTGTCCGAGGTTGCCCGTGCGGTCCTCGGCAACGGGGCAGTCGGGAGCGCGCTGTACTTGCTCGTGCAGGCGGCGAGCGCGGCGATCCTGTTCACGGGTGCAAACACCAGCTTTAGCGGCTTTCCGCCAATGGCGAGCTTCGTTGCCGAGGACCGCTTTCTGCCGCGGCCGCTGACCAAGCGTGGACATCGCCTGCGGTTTTCCAACGGCATCATCACGCTGACCGCTGTGGCACTGATACTACTGCTGGTGACCGGTGGCAAGGTCCACGAACTGGTGCCGCTGTATGCGATCGGTGTGTTCACCGCATTCGCTATGGCCGGCTGCGGCATGGCCAAACACCATTTCACACACCGGCAGCCGGGGTGGCGACACAAGCTGGTGACCAACCTGTCTGCCGGGATCATCTCGACGACGGTGGTGGGGATCTTTGTGGTGGTCAAGTTCACCGAGGGGGCCTGGCTTATCGTCGTGGTGTTCCCCCTGCTGGTCCTGGCGTTGATGCGGATCAACCGGCAATACCGCGCCGAGGCCGCCGTTTTGGAGATGTCGCGCACCGAACACGAGCGCCCCGAGTTGTTCAACTATGCGCGGCATCGGGTGTTTCTCTTCGTGGATTCGATTGACCTCGCGGAGATAGCGGCACTGCGCTACGGAAAGGAATTGCGCGCCGACGAGCTGACCGCGGTGCACTTCGTGGTGGATGCGGCTCATGCCGCGCAGTTGCGCGAGAGTTGGGAGCACTTCGATGGCGACACTCCCCTGTGGGTGATCGACTGCCCGGATCGAAACCTTAGCCGGGCCGCGCAAGAACTGGTTTTGCAAGCGCAAAATGAACAGCCCGACACCAAGGTCACAGTCCTGTTGCCGCGCCGGGAATATGCGCCGCTGGTGGGCCGGCTGCTTCACGACGCGACCGCGGACAAGATGGCGCGGGCCGTCAGCCGCATCCCGGGCGCGACCGCGATAATCGTGCCCTACGACATCGGGTCCCGGATCGCCCGGGCGAACCCCGACCGCTTCGAGCAACCGCTCGCGCAAGAACTCGGCAAGGGACGGCCCCCGATCTCGCGCGGCGAGGAATACACGGCTTACTAGCCGAGTGCCCCGCCGTTATCGTATTGAGGGCCTTATTATCCGGCAACTGGGTTATCCGGCAACCGGTCACCATGGAAGGACGACTTCGCAAGCGGCATTGCGGCAGCCTTATGGTCTCTCTCACCGTATGAGGAGGAGGCTCGAGCCCCTGACCGACCAATGTGCAAGGCAGCTCGAGCCTGCCGCCGAGCGCTCTGCGTCCAGCAGCTCCAGCCGCAGCGCGAGGTACCGTGGCTCGTGGACTCTGCCTAGGGCCTCGCTTGACCGATCCTCGTCACCGGCCTCCAGGCGCCGCGCCCTGGAGGTATAGCGTGCGCGCAACTCCTCGATCCCAGCATCAGCGGTGTCCGCGGTGGTACGTCGGTCCAGCCTGGCCAGCGCGGCGCGGACGGCGTCCAGGCGGGCCAGCCGCTCCTGCTCGCGAGTGTCCTTACGTACGATCCCGAGCCTGCGCAGCAGCCGTAGCAGGGTCATGCCCTGCACCATCAGGTGACGAAAATAACTGCTTCCGCAACCACAATAATCAGGTCGCGGTCGGGGAACGGTGAGCCGTCAGCACGCTGCAGCGGCACGGCCATCGCTGCGGCCAGTGACACGCCGCCACGCGCCCCGGTCCAGCCGAGAACTATTCCTTCCCGCCACGCCACGGATCGCTCTGTGTGGCCTCGCAGCTTTGCGGCGACCGGTCCAAGCAGCGTCCACACCATTCGCGACTCCACCACCGTGGTCACTGCCGTCATTACGGCCACCACCTGCCAAATGGGCATGTCGAGCGCCTGGCCTGCCACCCGCACAAGCTGCATGCCCACCAGGGTGAACAGTACCGCGTTGAGCAGGAATACCAGCACGTCCAGGAACGCGAATGCCCGCAGCCGGGCACCCGGTTTACAAGTTGACGTTGCCGGATTGGATTCGCGCCGCCAGGCACGCACAGTACCGCACGAACGCGACGAGCGGGCCATACAGATAGCGCTGGAACAGCGGTGTGGCCTCGGTTTCGTAATGCACCGGCCCCGACCGCCCGGCGGGGTCGTTGGATGCGCGCTCCGAGGTGACGGTCGGCTGATAGAGGCGGGCGAAGGTCACCCGGACGGGCGCGGCAAATGTCATGGCCGAGTATTGCATCCGAGGTTTGAACGCGACGATGCCGCCAACCCACACTGGGGCCCGGCGGCTGGGTGCCGCTGCACGCCCGGCCAGATAGATCAGGATCGGCACGATTGAGACGGCGACCAGGAGCACCACGAGGTAGGTGGGGTTCAGCTGGCCCCGCAGGAGATGAAAGTCGTCTCCGACTGTCCTTCCGGACCTGCCGCCGTTGCGGTAGCGTCGCGGACGAGTTGATGGTGTAGACGGTATCGGCGAAACGTCGTTTCAGGCAGCATCGCTTCTTTGTGACTCTTACCCTAGGATCGTTTTTTAAGGTCGTAGGCCCTGCCTGGGGGTGTGGATCTACTGGCCACGGATCAATGATGCGCAGCAGGCAAACCGAAGCTTAAATCCGATGCTGCAGCTGCTATTTCGAGAAGACGATTGTATTTAGCCACCCGCTCGCCGCGGGCCGGCGCGCCGGATTTGATCTGACCGCACCCCGACCCCACCGCCAGGTCCGCGATGAAAGAATCACAGGTTTCCCCCGAACGATGTGAAATCATTGAGCCATATCCTGCATCCCGACAGATTTTAAGCGCCTCAAGGGCTTCCGTCACCGTGCCGATCTGGTTGACTTTGATAAGGGCGGCGTTGCCGATGCCGTGGCGCACGGCGGACGCGATCAATTCGGGGTTGGTGACCAAATTGTCGTCGCCAACCAGCTGCACCCGATCACCCAACGCCTCAGTCAACTTATGCCAGCCTGCCGTGTCATGCTCGCCCATGCCATCTTCGATGCTCCACACCGGAAACCTCTCAACGAGGTCGGTGTAGAGATCGATAAGTTCATCGCTTGATAACGATTTCCAGCCTAATCGGTAGTGGCCGTCGTGGTGGAACTCACTGGCGGCCGGATCCAGTGCGATCGCGACACCGTCGGGTCCGGGGGTGTAACCAGCGTCGGAAATGGCCTGGGTAAGCAGCGCCAAAGCCTCTTCTGCGCCGTCGACCTCGGGCGCGAAACCACCCTCGTCACCCAGTCCCGTTGCAAGGTTGCGGTCGACCAATGTCGATCGCAGGCGTCGATACACCTCAGCGCCCGCGCGGATCGCTTCCGGTAGTGACGGCGCTCCAAGGGGGGCGATCATGAATTCCTGAAAGTCCAGACTATTGGTCGCGTGTGCTCCGCCGTTGATGACGTTGAAGTGCGGAACCGGGAGCCGCGGAACCACCCCGGCGGGAGCCAGCCACTGCCACAACGGTTGTCCGGACTCCAGCGCGAATGCCCGCGCAGCGGCCATCGAGACTCCGACGATCGCATTGGCGCCCAACCGCGACTTGTCGGGCGTGCCGTCCAGCTCACGCAAGGTCTGATCAACCTCATCCAGCGTGGTGAACGACCGACTTGTCAGCGCATCCGCGATCGGACCGTTGATGCCTGCGGCAGCCTTCTGCACACCAAAGCCCCCGTAGCGCTCGTCGTGGTCGCGTAGTTCGACCGCCTCCCGGCTGCCGGTCGACGCCCCCGACGGTACGCCGGAGTGCACCCGCCTACCGTCCGACAGCGTCGCGCACACCGACAGAGTGGGTCGGCCACGCGAGTCGAGGATTTCGATCGCGGATATCGACGAAAACTTCACGGTCACCTGATTCCCTCCGCGTCAAGATTGACCAGGCGCAGCCGTCAGGCGGCCAGGTCGACCATTGATCTCGCTCCGCAGGGGCCGTTGGCCGTCCACGATGGACATGCGGTTGTGGCGAGCCCCACCACCATCTGCGCTGGATGTTACCAGGATGTTCAGCACGACGACCGGCGTTTCACTGCCGACACAACGTCTTCGGTGCAGATGCCATTGTCGGCCACGCCATTGGAAACTCATGCGACGGAATGGGAAAGAAGCAACAGGGGGCGAGGTCTGTAACGGGGACGCGCGTTTGGTGGTCCAGTATCGGGTGCCGTTTGCGCGCCGGGAATCGAGAATAAGGACGCGGCTAAAGCCTGCCATCGGGACGCTCATCCGGGGGTAGCTAGCCGACCGCACTTCGACCCATCGGAAAACCGTGGTTAGCGACCGACGAGGCGCTGTTTTTCGGTGAATTCCTCTTCCGTTAAAACCCCGGAGTCGCGCAATACGACGAGGGCGAGCGCGCGCAACTCGGTGGAGATTCCCGGCACGGCCTCGCCCGCGGGCCGCTGCGGTGGCCCCACACGGGTCTGCGGCGGGCTCGCCTCGACACGCTCCCGGCGACCCGGGCTGACGGTGTTGCCGATGGCACCTCCGGCCATACCCGCCAGGGCCGTGCTGCTGACCATGCTTCCCGGGATACCCGCCGTCATCGCCGGGGCGATCTCCGCAGCCGTCGCCGGGGCGGCGCTGACGCCGGTGAACGGCAACGCCAACGCGGCGCTGCGTATCGCTGGCGCGGCCATGACCCAGCCCCGGGGCACGGACAAGCCGCCGAGCGAAGTCCCCTGCCCCAGGCCGGCCGCCACCGAAGGCGCGGCCGGGGTCGATGGCTCACCGAAAGCAGCCGGGCCGCCGAGGATCCATTGGGGCAGCATCTGCCCACCCGGCCCATTGCCGGTAAACGGCCCCCGGCCTTGAGCAAAATCGCGGTCGGCGTTGATCAACATGCCTCGATACGTCATTGCTGCCGACGTCGACGATGCCGACCCGCTAAACGTCGAAGCGGGCGCAGCAAAAGACGCGGCGACTGTGTCGGCACCGGCCACGACGATCGCCACTTCCGTCACCAGCGTCGCGAATGTCGTCAGCCCCGGCGGGTCCGTCGACGACGCAAATGATGCGAGCCCCTGCAGCGCCGTGGGCACCGCCGCCATCAGCTGCGACCCGCTCGAGGTGATCGTTTGCGCGGCCGTGCCGGCCGGTGTGCTGACGGCATGCGCGGTCGCGGCGGCCTGGTCGGCCAGCCCGGCCGGGTTGGTGGTCGGCGCCGGCGGGGTGAACGGCGTCAGCGTCGAGGCCGCCGCCGACGCACCCGCGTAGGCGTACATCGCCGCGGCATCCTGGGCCCACATCTCGGCGTAGTCGGCCTCGGTGGCCGCGATCGCCGGGGTGTTTTGCCCCAGGAAGTTCGTCGCGATTAGCGATATCAGCAAAGACCGGTTGGCCGCGATCACCGGCGGGGGAACCGTCATCGCGAACGCCGACTCGTAGGCCGCCGCAGCCGCCCTGGCCTGGGTGGCCGTCTGCTCGGCCTGCACTGCGGTGGTGCGCAGCCACGCCACGTAGGGCGCGACGGCGGCCGCCATCGACGCCGCGGCTGGCCCCAGCCACGGCCCACTGATCAGCCCGGTGATCTCCGACTCGTAGGCGGCGGCCACGGAATGAAGCTCGGCGGCCAGCGTGTCCCACGCCGCCGCGGCCACCAGCATCGGACCCGACCCTGGGCCGGTATACATCCTGCCGGAGTTGATCTCCGGCGGTAGCAGCGCGAAATCCACTTCTGTCGGAGTCCCGTTGCTCAGCCGGCCGCGATCGCGTTAGTGGCTTCGGTCACCGCGTACGATCCGGCGCTGGTTCCCAGCGTGGTCACAAACATCTCATGGATCGCTGCAGCCCGCACGCTGACGGCCTGGTACATCTGCGCGCGCGTAGCGAACTGCGCCGCAGTCAATGCCGACACCTCGTCGGCGGCGGCAGGAATCACCCCGGTCGTCGGGGCGGCTGCAGCCGCATTGTGGGCGGCCATTGCAGAGCCAATGGCCTGCAAGTTACCTGTCGCTGCTGCTGGCATTTCGGGCTGTGTGGTCACAAACGGCATCGATTCCGCTCCTTTGTAGCTGTGTTGCCGCAACTACGGTGCTCCGCCGGCCTGGGTCCACCTGGCCGGGCGCATCGGTTACACGGCTCGATAGTGCGAACACAACCATCGACTTACGAAGCACGGCAGGAATATTGGTTGCGTATTGCATCTCCAGACAACGCAGCACGCGACTGAAGCCGGCGTCGGGCAGCCGAAACAACGATCACACCAGTAGTTTGGCGTCGCTGGACGTCACGAACGCCATTCAGTACTGCTGGCACAACGAACCGAACCGCAATAACAGCACTCGGAAGCACAGTGCGCCACGACTACTCACCACCTGCCGTCTATCCTGAAGTACTCCCTTCTACCCGATTCACTCACAGGTAGAAGCTATCAGCCGGGGTGGCGGTTGTGGCGAGCTTCATCGCCGTCAGGGGATCTTAACGGACCGTTACTGAGTGCGCAAACTAAGGCAGTTGCCATGGCGAGCGCCGACCCGGCATGATGGGAGATGGTGGTGGGGCCCGCCGAAACCGCGGATGTTGCCAACGGTCCCTGGCAATGCAATCGAGCCAGGAAAGAACGCATGTCCAACCAGTCCATGCCATACGGCGATGGATATTGCACGGTGATGGATGGCGTGAGTAAATACGGTGATCCGATCGACAACAACATGGTGGTGGTCAATCTACCGGAATTGGGCTTCCATCGACTCGGTACCGGAACGAATGCACATAGCCCTTGTTCGGCTTGACCGACCGAGCTGCCGTTGGTTTACTTGAAGCGGCGATGGGGTCCGCCTGGAGCGTCGCTTCCGAAACGCCGTACGGCTGATGGCACCTGCGAACGAAGGAGTCGCTGTGTTGCCGTTTTTGTCGCGCGTCGTCGACGCCGCGGCGCGGCGCCCGTGCCCGGCCGAACGATGACGGAATTGCCGCTGCCGATCATCCAGGCGCTGCAGGTGCTCACGGTTGCCGGGGGAGCACCGGGCGTCAGCGGTCTCATCGCGTGGCTGGAAGCGCGTTTGCAGGGCCGGCGCGGTCCGCGGATTGCGCAGCCCTACTTCGATTTGGCCAAACTCTTCCGGAAGGAGTCGCTGGCCCCGCCCGGTGCCAGCCCGCTATTCCGGCTGGCGCCGGCGGTGTCTTTCGCGTGTTATCTCACCGTGCCGATGCTGATCCCCGTGCTCACCAGTTACCCGTTGCCGTTGGGGTACATGGGAGACATCCTCGGCGGCGGGCTGATCCTGGCTTTCGCCAGCTTCCTGGGTGCTGCAGCCGCGGCCGAAACCGGCGATGCCTATGCCCAATTAGCGTCCAGCCGTGCCAAAACATTCGCCGCAATCACCGAACCGGTCATGCTGCTGGTCTTCTTCACGGTGGCGCTGATCACCGCGACCGACCTGCCCTACGCCCTTGGGGAGACGGTGCGCAGCGGCCCCAAGCAGATCGTTCGTCCGGCACACCTACTGGTGTCGGCTGCGCTGCTTATGGTGATTGTGTATGAGACCGCGCGCATTCCTATCGAAACACACACCGGGACGAGCGAATTAGGAATGATCGAATCCGGGCGCGGCTTCGAGTACTCCGGTCCGGATCTGGCCTTGCTGCACTGGGGTTCGGCTACTAAACAACTTGTGCTGTATGTGATCTTCCTCAACGTCTTCGTCGCACCCTGGGGACTGGCGTCCAGTCGATCGGTGATCGCGGTCGCGCTGGCCATCCCCGCTACTTTGGGCAAGGCCATGGCGCTGGGGTGCGCCATCGCCGTGCTGGACAACAGCTACGCGAAGCTGCGTCTCTTCAAAATCACCGAATTCGTTTCGGCTGCGTTGCTGTTGGCTGTCTTGGCAGTGTTCACCCTCTACCTGGGTGGTGGATGATGGTTCTCGCTTATCAGCCAGCCGTTCCCAGCGTCTTTGGCGGGACCGTTACCACGGTAGCGCTGATTGTGCTGCTGCTGGAATTCGGCATGCTGCGGCAGGCGTTGCTCCGCGGACAGATACGCCTGTACGCCGCGCAATCCACGGCTGTCAGTGTCCTGGCCGCGGTTGTCGGTTTCGGTCACCATGTGCCGGAGCTTTATGCCCTGGCTGTGTTTTCGTTCGTGCTCAAGGTCATCGCGGTGCCGTTGGTGATCGTGGGGCTGCTGCGGGAAGTTCCCGATGAGATCGCCGGCAGCGGGGCGGTCGGCGTGGCCAACGCGGTGCTGATCTCGATCGGGGTCGCCGCGTTCGGGTTTTTCGCCGTCGGTGTCCTCGGGATCGGTTCCCACGTGGTTCCCGGCGTCGCGCTGAGCCTGGCTGTGGCGGTGGTTCTGGTCGCGTTCGTCCTGATGATCGTGCGTCGCGACGTGGTCAGCCAAGCAATCGGGTTCTTTTCGCTGGAAAACGGTGCGTCGGTGGCCAGTTTGGTGGTCGCCGCGGCGATGCCGCTGATCCTCGAGGTGGCGCTCTTGTTCGATCTGCTGGTCGCTGTCGTGGTTTTCGGGTTACTGGCGCGCACTCATCATCGGCGCGCACAGACATTGTCCACCGAGATTCTCGATCTGCTCAGGGGATAGGCGATGCCCATGCTGCTGGTGTTGCTGGTTTTTTTACCGCTGGTCGCGATGATCGTGTGTGCCGGTGCGCCGCACCGGGTGGCGGCAGCGACGACCGCGCTGACCGGTGTGCTGGCGTTTGTGCTGGCGGTGGCGCTGGTGCCGGCGGGAGCCGGCCGCACCATTACCGCGGTGCGTTTCCTGCGGGCCGATGCACTGTCGGTGATCTTTGTGTTGGGCACCTGTTTTCTCTACGCCGTTGTCGCCATCTACGGCGTCGGCTACCTGGCCGATGAGGAACGCGCTGCGCGCTGCGATATGCCGGAAAGCCAGGCGATCTTCGCCCGCTACAGCAGGAGGTTTTATCTGGGCCTGAACGCATTTGCCTGGGCGATGATCTGCGCGCCCTTGGTGAACGACCTCGCCTTGCTGTGGATCGCCATCGAAATCACCACGGTGGTGTCCGCGCTGCTGGTGGCCCTCGATAACACTGACGGGGCTATCGAAGCCGCGTGGAAGTACGTGTTGATTGCCTCGTCCGGGCTGGGGATCGCGCTGCTGGCAACCATTTTTATGTACTATGCGGGGGCGCAGGTCCTGGGTCAGTCCTATCACTTGGCACTTGACCCACTGCTCGCTGTGTCCGGCCAGCTCCCCCATACGCCGGTGCGTTTGGCGTTCGTGTTGACGGTGGTGGGTTTCGGCACCAAGGTGGGCCTTTTCCCGGTGCACACCTGGCTGCCCGATGCGCACGCCGAGGCGCCCACACCGGTGTCGGCGCTGCTGTCGGGATCGTTGCTAGCGGTGAGTTTTTACGCGATCTTGCGGTACTACCAGATCGGCGTCGGCGCGCTCGGGCCGCGGTTTCCGCAAGCTGTGCTGCTGATCTTCGGTGTGCTCTCACTGCTGGTGGCGGGACTGTATCTGCTCGAGCAGGGCGATATCAAACGGCTATTTGCGTATTCCAGCGTCGAACACATGGGCATCCTGGCGATCGGTGTCAGTTTCGGCGCGCCCATCGCCTTGGCCGGGGTGCTGTTGCATGTGCTCGCGCACGCCGTCGCCAAGGCCAACGCGTTCATGGGCGCCGGTGTGCTGGTGCGCAAGTTCGGCACCAAACAACTCGGGCGCATGGCCGCCGGCATCGAGTTGCTGCCCTGGTCTGGCCCATTGCTCTTGACCGGCGTTTTCGCGTTGTCGGCGATGCCACCGTTCGGCCTGTTCCGCAGCGAATTTCAGATTGTTTCCGGCGGCTTTGCAAACGGGCGGAACGCGGCCGCGGTGGCCCTGGTTGGTCTGGTCACCCTGGCGTTCCTCGGTCTGACGCTGGCGACGACACGAGTTCTCTTTCGCCCCAGGACAGAACTGCTCGACGCTGGCGCGCCGAAGCTGAGCCGTGGTGAGCCCAGCCACTGGATGGTGTCACCCGTCGTCGCCGGAGTGCTGGTGTTGCTGCTGCTCGGCGTTGCGCCGCCATCGGAGCTGGTTGATCTGCTCAGCCGGGGGGCAAGTGAGCTGGCGGCGGGTGCGCGGTGACCACCGAGGTAATGGCCACCGTGGCCGATCTTCCCTTGGAGCAATGGCACGCCCGGGTGGCCGCGCGTGTCGCCGCCGGCGAGCGGTTCGCCGGCGTTTATGCCAGCCATCACGGCGATACGGCGACATTGCACGCGCTGCTGGTCGCGCGGGCGACGGTCAGTTGCGTGCGCACGGAACTAGCGCCCGACGCCGCGGGCTCGCTGGCGTACCCGGCACTGACACCGGCGGTGCCGGCCGCGTTCTGGTATGAGCGCGCATTGCATGACCTCTCCGGCGTGGTGCCGATGGGCCATCCCCGTCTGGATCCGCTGTTGCTGCCGCGGCGCCCCGGACAACCCTCCCCGCGACCGGGATATCGCGACGGCGCCGAGTTCGACCGGCATCTCCACGCCCGCGCCGCCGACGAACCCGGCCCCGTCGACGTCACCGGCGGTGGGGTGTTCACCCTGCCGTTCGGGCCGGTGCGCTCCAGGGTGACCGAATCGATCGAATTCCTCATCGAAACACCCGGCGAGGACATCGCACATCTGAACATCCGGCCGCACTTCAAGCACCGAGGAATTGCCAAGCGGTTTGAGAGATTGACCGTCGGCGATGGGATCCTGGTCGCAGAACGCGTCGAGGGAGTCGCCTCGGTGGCGCACGCGCTGGCGTTCGCCCACGCGGTGGAGGCACTCGGTGGCGTTAGCCCGCCGCCACGCGCGCGATTGGTCCGGCTGATTCACGCCGAGCTGGAACGCATCGCCAATCATCTCGACGTCGCGATGAAACTTTGTGATGCCGCTGGGCTCGCGGTCCCGTTCACCAGATTCGGGTGGCACAAAGAATCGGTATTGCGGTTGATATCGAGGATGTGCGGCAACAGGTTTGGACGTTCGGTTGTGCGCGTTGGCGGCGTTGCCGCCGAGCCGCTGCTGTCGCCGGCGGCGGTGTCCGGGCAGCTGGCGGTGATCCTGCATCGGGTGCGCGCTGACCGAGACACGCTGATGGTCGATGCATCGTTTCTGGACCGGCTGCGCGGCACCGGGCACCTGGATCCGGTGCTGGCCGCCTCGCACGGCGCACTGGGCCCGGTGGGCCGGGCCTCCGGCTACGACGACGACGCTCGCCGGCGGCCATACGACGGCTACGCGGAACTCCCGGTGTTTGACGGCGCTGCGGTCGATCACCGAGGTGACGCGTTGGCGCGGTTACGGGTGCGGTGGTCGGAAATCGATATCGCGGCGGAGCTGATCCGGCACGCCTGCGACCGGCTGACAACGCTATCTGACACCGCCCTTGTCGCCGAGGTTCCGGCGGTGGACGGTTTCGCGGCGGGCTGGGCCGAGGCGCCGCAAGGCGAGGTGCTCTACGCGTTGGAGGTGCGCGATCAGCTAATCGGGCGCTGCTTCGCGCGGACGGCGTCGCTGCACAACATGCCGCTGTTCCACGACGTGCTCGGCGACGACGTGTTCACCGACTTTCCGTTCATCGAAGCAAGCTTCGGGCTGTGCTACGCCGGGGTGGCGATGTAGATGGCGTGGGTGTTTAGGGGGCTGCGCAACGGAATCCTCACGACCCGCTGGCCCAAAGGCGCAGACGGCTACTTCGACGGGTTCGCGGCTGGGGTGAGCGTAATTGAGCATCCCGAGGAGACCGCGGTGCCGGCCGCGGTCGCCGACGCGGCCGCGGCCTGTCCCACCGGAGCCATATCCGTTGCGCCACGGCCGCGGCTGGATCGCGGGCGCTGCATCCTGTGCGGGCGCTGCGTGGAGCGTGCGCCCGAGTGGTTTAGCTGGGAGTCCGGCTGCGCGACAGCGCAACTAAGTCGGGGTGCCCTGGTGGTGGGCGAGGTCGAGGAAACCGATGAGGCGCTGGCCGGGCTGCGCGCCGGGCTGGCCAGTCGGGTGCGGCGGCTGCGCCGGTCGGTGCATCTTCGGCACATCGACACCGGGTCCGACGGCAGCGACGAATGGGAAATCGAGGCGTTGACCAACCCGGTCTACGACCTGCACCGGTTGGGTATCTTTTTCACCGCCAGCCCCCGCCACGCCGACATCCTGCTGGTCACCGGCATCGGTGTCGGCGGAATGGTCGAACCGCTGCGCCGCACGCTGGACGCGATGCCGGCACCGACGGTGGTGATCGCCGTCGGCGCCGACGCCGTCAGCGGCGGAGTGATCGGCGGTGGGTACACCGGGGGCACCGGTGTCTCGGAGCAGGTTCCGGTGGATGTGTGGGTTCCCGGGGCACCGGCCTGCCCGTTCAGCGTGCTGCATGGCATCCTGTTGGCACTGGGCAGGCTTCCTTTGCCCGGGAGTTCCCGATGATCCTCACCGGGCTGCTGTTAACCGCCGCGGCCACGCTGGTCGGCTGGGGCGCCGGGCTTGCCCGCCGTAGCGGCACCCAACTGCTGCTTGCCACCGTGGCGTCGACAGCAAACATCGCCGCCGCGGTGGCGTTCATGGTCGCCGGTGCGTTCGGTCTAGCCGGCCGCGCTCAGCGGCTCAACCTCGGCGGGCTGGCCGGCCTCGGTCCGGCCGGCCTGTCGATCGACGCCCTTTCCGGGCTGTTCCTGGTCGTCTCGTTCGGCGTGGCGATTCCGGCGCTGGCCGCCGCCGCGGCTTCCGCCAACCGCAACCGGCCACGTTTGCCCGCGGCCGTCGCTGTGGCGCTGGCGGCGGTGGCGGTGATCGTCGCGTCCGATAACTTCTTCGTCCTGCTGTTCGGCTGGGAGGGACTGACCGTCGCGTTTTACCTATTGGCCGGCTACGACCGTGACCTGCCCGGCAGAGCCGCCGGTTCGGTGAGCACGGTGGTGTTCGGAAAAGCCAGCGGCGCGG
The DNA here is from genome assembly GCF_018361265.1 of Mycobacterium sp. SM1. Classification (GTDB taxonomy): domain Bacteria; phylum Actinomycetota; class Actinomycetes; order Mycobacteriales; family Mycobacteriaceae; genus Mycobacterium. Next base: position 37,274 of record NZ_JAFLNH010000001.1, on the reverse strand, counting down.
CAGTATTGAGCGGGGCGCTGCTGCTGGCCGGGCGAACGCACACCTTCGCGTTCACCAGCGGCGCGGTGGATCCACGCAGCGTTGTGGGCCAAGCGGCGTACGCGTTGCTGCTGTTGGGTTTCGGTATCAAAGTCGGGCTCGTTCCCGCGCACGCCTGGATGCCGCGCGGTTATGCCGCGGCTCCCGGGCCCGCCCGTGCGGTGATGGCCGGCGTCGCCGTCAACGTCGGCTTCTACGGAATGTGGCGCACCCTGCATCTCATGGGCGCTCCGGTGGTCTGGCTCACCTGTGTGGTGCTCGTGGCCGGGGGAGTCACCGCAATCCTGGGCATCGCGCATGCCGCGGTCAATGCCGATCTGGCCAGGCTGATCTCGTGGTCGAGCGTGGAGAACGCCGGTGTGATCACCGCGGGTTTCGGGGTGGCGCTGGTGGGCGCGTCGGCGGCTCACCCGAAGCTGGTCGCCGCCGGGCTGGTGGCCGGCACCGCCCAGGTGATGGCGCACGCCCTGGCCAAGACGCTGCTGTTCGTCTCGGCCTCGACGATCGAGCAGGCGACCGGCACCACCGATCTGGACCGGCTTGGCGGTGTGGTGCGCCGTTTACCTTGGGCGGGAACGGGGTTGGTGATCGGTTCCATGACGTTGGCCGGACTGCCGTTGACCGCCGGTTTCGCCGCGGAGTGGTTCACCCTGGAATCGCTGATGCAGCAGTTCCGGGTTTCCAGCCTTGCCATGCAGCTGGCCACCGCCGTGACCGGGGCGTTGGTGGCGTTGACGATCGGCATCGCGGGTGTGACATTCGTGCGCGTTGTCGGGCTCACCGCGTTCGGGCCGGCGCGCCTGGGTGAGCCGCCGCTGGATCCTGCCTTCGCGGGTGTGGATCGCCGGTGGTGGTATCGCTTCGGGGTGGCCGCGCTGGTGGCGGGCTGCCTGGGCGCTGCGGCGTTTGCGCCGCTACAGGTGCGGCTGATCGGGCGCGGTCTTACGCCGATCGTGGGTAACCGTGCGGCCGGGGCCAACGCCGAGCCGTGGGTGCTGCAACCGGTGTATGCGCAGTTCTCCGCGCTCTCGCCGAGCTGGCTGTGGATCGTGTTGCCGGCGATGACCGTCGTGATCGCCGTATTTGCCGCGGCGTGCGCCGGTCGCAACCCGTTCCGCGCGCGCACGGTGCCGGCGTGGTCGTCCGCGTCGCCGGGTGTTGACCGTGGAGTCGGCTACACCTCGTTCGCCTACGCCAACCCGGTGCGCAACGTGTTGTCCAACGTGCTGTTGACCCGCGCCGAATTGGCCAAGTCGGTGGACGACGCCACGGTCGGGTATACCTACCGCGTTGAGGTTGTCGATCTCGTCGAACGCTACTTCTACCGGCCGCTCGCAGCGGCCGTACTGCTGGTGTCGCGATCGGCCAGGCGGCTGCAATCGGGGCGTCTTGACGCCTACCTGACCTACCTGCTCATCGCGGTGCTGGCCGTGCTCACGGTGGTAATCGCGACATCCTGAGGTGCGGTGCGCACCGGGCCGCTGATCGAGGGGCGCTGCCGGCGTGCGTCGAGCACCGGGTTGTGGAGCAGCGCCCGACTGGGGATAACCGGGCGGTCGCGGCGGCGGGGACCGCCGAGATGGATCACCCGTGTCGCTGCCCCCGCGAGCATGGTCGCATGACGACACTGACTCGGGCCCAGCTGGGGGCGCTCGGCGAACAGGCGGCCGTGGATCACCTTGCCCGGCTGGGGCTCCGGATTGTCACCCGCAACTGGCGCTGCCGATACGGGGAGCTGGATGTGATCGCCACCGATCCGGCAACCCGCACCGCGGTATTCGTGGAGGTGAAGACCCGCACCGGCGACGGCTTCGGTGGTCTGGCGCAGGCGGTGAGCGGGCGCAAGGTCCGCCGCCTGCGCCGCCTGGCCGCGTTATGGCTGGCCGGCCAAGAACAGCGTTGGGCGGCCATCCGCCTCGATGTGATCGGTGTGCGGTTCGGCCGGCGTGGGGTCCGGGAAATCTATCACCTGCAAGGAGTCGGCTGAATGGCACTCGGGCATGCGTTTTCAGTGGCGGTGCGCGGATTGGACGGCGAGATCGTGGAGATCGAAGCCGACATCACCTCGGGGTTGCCCGGCGTGCACCTGGTCGGTCTGCCCGACGCTGCGCTGCAGGAGTCCCGTGACCGGGTCCGTGCCGCGATCACCAACTGCGGTAACCGATGGCCGATGGCGCGCCTCACGCTGGCGCTGTCACCGGCCACGCTGCCGAAAATGGGCTCGGTTTACGACATTGCCCTGGCGGCGGCGGTGTTGTCGGCGCAGTGCAAGAAGCCGTGGCCACGCCAGGAAAAGACCGTGCTGCTGGGCGAGTTGGCGCTCGACGGCCGGGTGCGGCCGGTGCACGGCGTGCTGCCCGCGGTGCTGGCCGCCAAACGCGGCGGCTGGCCGGCCGTCGTCGTTCCGGTGGACAACCTGGCGGAGGCCAGCCTGGTCGACGGCATCGACGTCTGGGGGGTACGCAGCCTGGGGCAACTGCAGGCGTGGTTAGCCGGCTCGGCAGGGTTGGAAGACCGGATCACAGCGCTGCCCACGGCGTCGGATCGGCCGGCGGACCTCGCCGATGTGGTCGGTCAGACGCAGGCACGTTTTGCCGTCGAGGTGGCCGCAGCCGGCGCGCACAATCTCATGCTGACCGGCCCGCCTGGTGTAGGAAAAACCATGCTGGCACAACGCCTTCCGGGGTTATTACCCGCGCTCACCGAAAGCGAGGCCTTGGAGGTGACCGCGATCCATTCGGTGGCCGGCTTGCTGTCGGGCGCCACGCCGCTGATCACCCGGCCGCCCTTCGTCGCGCCGCACCATAGCTCCAGCGTCGCGGCCCTCGTCGGCGGTGGCTCCGGGATGGCCCGACCGGGCGCCGTCAGCCGGGCACACCGGGGGGTGTTGTTTCTCGACGAGTGCGCCGAGATCGGCGTCAGTGTCCTGGAAGCGTTGCGAACACCGTTGGAGGACGGCGAAATTCGCCTCGCCCGCCGTGACGGCGTGGCCCGTTACCCGGCGCGGTTTCAGTTGGTCCTGGCCGCCAACCCCTGCCCGTGCGCGCCCGCGGACCCGGCTGATTGCGTCTGCACGCCGCGGGAAAAACGGCGCTACCTTGGTCGGCTGTCCGGCCCGCTGCTTGACCGGGTGGACCTTCGGGTTGAGATGCATCCGGTGCGGGCCGGCGTGTTCGCCACACCCGAAGGTGAGTCGACAGAGCAAGTGCGTGGCCGGGTGGCGGCAGCCCGTGAGGCGGCCGCCGAGCGGTGGCGGCCACACGGATTCCGCACCAACGCCGAAGTCGGCACGGCGTTGCTGCGGCGCAAGTTCCGCCCCGGCAGCGCCGCAATGGCACCGCTACGTACGGCGCTGGACCGCCGGCTGCTCAGCATTCGTGGTGTCGACCGGTGCCTGCGAGTCGCCTGGACGCTGGCCGACCTGGCTGGCCGGGTATCACCGGGGCTCGACGAGGTGGCGGCGGCGTTGAGCTTTCGGCAACCGGGAGTGTGGCGATGAGCGCGGTGTTCGGCCCGGCGCCGCGGGCCTGGGCGTATTTGTCCCGGGTGGCCGAGCCGCCATGCCCGGAACTCGCCGACCTGGTGGGCAGCGTGGGTCCGGTGGAGGCGGCTGAACGGGTCCGGCGCGGACAGGTCGGCGCGGCGCTGGCTCGCTGCACCGCGACCAGACGCGGAATCGACAGGGCCACAGCGGATCTAGAGCTGCTAGCCCGCCGCGGCGGCCGATTGATCACCGCGGCCGATGCCGAGTGGCCGGTGCTTGCCTTTAGCGCATTCGCCGGGGCGGCCGGTCGAAGAAGACCACACGCCCGACCGCCACTGGTGTTATGGGCGCTAGGCCCGGCGCGCCTCAGCGACATCGCGGAGCGCGCGGCCGCCGTCGTCGGAACGCGGGCCGCCACCCCCTACGGTGAGCACGTGGCGGCCGACTTGGCCGCCGGGCTGGTGGCGCATGACGTCGCGGTGATCTCCGGCGGCGCGTACGGCATCGACGGCGCGGTACATCGCGCGGCCCTGGCAAGCGAGGGAGTCACCGTGGCGGTTCTGGCCGGGGGGCTCGACATCCCTTACCCGGCTGGGCATTCGGCGCTGCTGCACCGCATTGGAACGCAAGGGCTGCTGGTGACCGAATACCCGCCCGGCGTACGACCGGCCCGGCATCGGTTTTTGACCCGTAACCGGCTGGTCGCCGCCCTCGCCGGGGCGGCGGTGGTGGTGGAAGCCGGTCTGCGCAGCGGAGCGGCGAACACCGCCGCCTGGGCGCGGTTATTGGGCCGGGTGGTGGCCGCGGTGCCCGGCCCGGTAACCAGCTCGGCGTCGGTCGGGTGTCATGCGTTGCTGCGCGGCGGCGCGGAGCTGGTCACGCGCGCCGACGACATTGTCGAGCTGGTGGGGCGCATGGGCGAGCTGGCGGCCGACGAGGCGCGACCGACGACCGCACTCGACAAGCTGACCGAGATTGAGCGGCTGGTCTATGAGGCGTTACCGGGCCGCGGTTCCGCGACCATCGACGAAGCCGCCGTCGCATGCGGACTGCTGCCCACTGAGGTGCTGGGGCCGCTGGCGATGTTGGAGGTAGCCGGGCTGGTCGAACGCGATCAGGGGCGTTGGCGAATCGTCCGAGCGGGTGCCAACGGGCAGCGCCTAACGCGCGTTTTGGATAGCTTTGGCTAGCTTTGGCTAGCTTTGGATAGCCGGGCCATTCGGCGCTCGAGCTCGGGCTGGCATCCTCTTCGTCATGGCATTCGCACCTGCTTTCGGGGATTACCAGTACGAGATCTACCTGCAAGGGCTGGCCGGGGTGCTGCCCGCGCTGCCGATGAGCTTCGCGGAGTTGGAGGCCAAAGCTGCCGCCGCGCTGCCGCCGTCGGTGTGGTCATATGTCGCTGGAGGCGCGGGTGACGAGCGCACCCAGCGGTCCAACTGCGAGGCGTTTGAGCGCTGGGGTTTGATCCCCCGAATGTTCGTCGGGGCAAAAGACCGTGACCTGTCGGTGGATCTCTTCGGCATGAGGTTGCCGTCACCGCTGTTCATGGCGCCGATCGGTGTCATCGGCATTTGCGCCCAAGACGGTCACGGGGACCTGGCCACGGCCCGCGCCGCCGCCCGCACCGGGATCCCAATGGTGGTGTCGACGCTCACCGCCGACCCGCTGGAGGACGTCGCTGCCGAATTCGGCGATACCCCGGGGTTTTTTCAGCTCTACACCCCCACCGATCGGGAGCTGGCGGCCAGCCTGGTGCATCGTGCCGAGGCTGCCGGCTTCAAGGGCATCGTCGTCACGCTGGACACCTGGGTTCCCGGGTGGCGTCCCCGGGACCTGAGCACCGCCAACTTCCCGCAACTGCGCGGGCACTGCCTGAGCAACTACACCAGCGACCCGGTCTTCCGGGCCAGCCTGCAACAACCCCCCGAGGAAAACCCGCAGGCGGCGGTGCTGCGCTGGGTGCAGGTGTTCGGTAACCCACTGACCTGGGATGACCTGCCGTGGTTGCGGTCGCTGACGAGCTTGCCGTTGATCGTCAAGGGGATCTGCCATCCCGACGACGCCCGGCGCGCCAAGGACGGTGGCGTCGACGGCATCTACTGCTCTAATCACGGCGGCCGGCAGGCCAACGGCGGGCTGCCCGCGCTGGATTGTTTTCCGGCGGTGGTCGATGCCGCCGACGGGCTGCCGGTGTTGTTCGATTCCGGGATCCGCAGCGGTGCCGACATCGTCAAGGCCCTCGCGCTGGGCGCCACCGCTGTCGGGATCGGCCGTCCGTACGCCTACGGCCTGGCGCTGGGGGGCGTCGACGGCATCGTGCACGTGCTGCGCGCGCTGCTGGCCGAGGCCGACCTGATCATGGCCGTCGACGGCTATGCCGCATTGTCGGACCTGCGACGCGACGCGCTGCGGCGCGTCGACTGAGACAACCCACCCCGGTCTGCGACGGTAGGAGAGTGCAGGCGATCCTCGAGGAGTTCGACGACTTCCTGGCGCTGCAATGTGGTCGCTCCGCGCACACCCGTCGCGCCTACCTGGGCGACCTGCGGTCGCTGTTTAGCTTTCTCGTCGAGCGCGGTTGTGATCTGCAGCGACTGGACTTGTCGGTGCTGCGGGCCTGGCTGGCGACCCAGGCCGGTGCGGGCATGGCGCGCAGCACGCTGGCCCGGCGCACCTCGGCCGTCAAAGCCTTCACCGCGTGGGCGACGCGGCGCGGCCTGCTCACCGGCGACCCGGCCATGCGGCTGCGCCTGCCCAAGGCGCACCGCTCCCTGCCGGCGGTGCTGCGCCAGGATCAGGCGCTGGCGGCGATGGCGGCGGCGAAATCCGGTTCCCAGCAAGGCGATCCGCTGGCTGTGCGCGACCGGCTGATCGTCGAGCTGTTGTATGCCACCGGCATCCGGGTCAGCGAGCTTTGCGGCCTGGACATCGACGACGTGGATCTGGGGCATCGGCTGCTGCGGGTGCTCGGTAAGGGCGACAAACAGCGCAGCGCGCCGTTCGGCGAGCCGGCCGCCGACGCGTTGCGTGCCTGGCTGGCCCGCGGGCGGCCCGCGCTGGCGACCGCGGAGTCCGGTCCGGCGCTGCTGCTGGGCGCCCGAGGCCGACGGCTCGACGTGCGGCAGGCCCGCACCGTGGTGCACCTGACCATCGCGGCGGTGGACGGCGCGCCCGACATGGGGCCGCACGGGCTGCGACATACCGCGGCCACCCATCTCCTGGAAGGCGGGGCGGACCTGCGTGTCGTGCAGGAGTTGCTCGGGCACTCGAGCCTGGCAAGCACCCAGCTGTACACCCATGTCACCATCGCCCGGCTGCGGGCCGTGCACGACCAGGCCCACCCGCGGGCCTGACGGCCGGCACGGATTCCTACCCGGCTCAAACCGGGAGGCGTGGGTGAGTCCGCGTGCGCCGGCCGGAGCGTGTGTCCCATATGTCACAGCAGTCTCGGAGCGGGGGACACCTGATGTGCCCGCCTTCGAGCGATTGGGTGTCCCCCGGGGCGCCCGTGCAGAGGCGGTGACGACGAATGAGACGAATGATGGGCCGGAATCGCTCGGAGGCGGGCAAAAGTGTGCCCCCCTGGCAGCACGGACTGCTGGGGCGGCAACCCGACACCGGTCACCCGGCCAGGGGTTTGAGCCGGATCGGGGTGGAGGTGAGTAGTCCCAGCGGGTCGACGTAGTCGGCGCGGGACGCGGCACCCCACATCGCACCCCAGTGCAGGCACGCCGCGGCCCCGCAGCCCGGATGGCCGCCTAGCAACTCGCCGATCACCGAACCGGCGCTCACCCGCTGACCGATCCGCACCCTGGGCCGCACCGGCTCGTAGGTGGTGCGCAAACCGCCCGGGTGTGCCAGGGACACCACCGGCCGCCCGGCCAGGACGTCGGCGAACAGCACGGTCGCGTCGCCGGGCGCATACACCGGCTGTCCCGGAGTGCCGGACAGATCCACCCCCCGGTGTCCGGGGTGCCAGTTGGGTGACGGGGCATCGAATTCCCGCACGACGGCTGGCCGCGGCCGCAGCGGCCAGTCCAGGCGCACGCCCTCCGCGTGCGCCGGCGCCGCGCACAACAGCGGCACCGCCAGTATCAGCACCGCCCGCCCCACGCCTCCAGTTCAGTACCGCACGACGCCTGAGGCCAACCGTGCGCCAGGGATCTGTGGACACTGGTGGCACTGTGAAAAGCGGCTGTTCGCGGCGTGTAAACTTGGTTTTCGCAGCCCGACACCGGCGGGCTGACTTCGCGTGTTTGCATCGCGAGCCCCACCTTTTCGATGGGGTACGCAACTGCATGCCGGGCGGTCCCGTCCGACGACGGGTCCGGCATCGCCGCAGACACCAGGGCCCGGCCTCACCCGATGCCGGGCGGCAACCGACAACAAAAGGACGCGCCGGCATGGCCGTAGTCACCATGAAACAGCTGCTCGACAGCGGCACCCACTTCGGGCATCAGACCCGTCGGTGGAATCCCAAGATGAAGCGGTTCATCTTCACGGACCGCAACGGCATCTACATCATTGACCTGCAGCAGACGCTGACTTTCATCGACAAGGCGTACGAGTTTGTCAAAGAAACCGTCGCCCACGGCGGCACGATCCTGTTCGTCGGCACCAAAAAGCAGGCACAAGAAGCCATCGCCGCCGAGGCCACCCGAGTCGGGATGCCGTATGTTAATCAGCGCTGGCTGGGCGGCATGCTCACCAACTTCGCCACGGTGCACAAGCGGCTCCAGCGTCTCAAGGAGCTCGAGGCCATGGAGCAGACCGGCGGTTTCGAGGGGCGCACCAAAAAGGAGATCCTGGGCCTAACCCGGGAGAAGGCCAAGCTGGAGCGCAGCCTCGGGGGGATCCGCGACATGAACAAGGTGCCCTCGGCGATCTGGGTGGTCGACACCAACAAGGAGCACATCGCCGTCGGCGAAGCCCGCAAGCTGGGCATCCCGGTCATTGCGATCCTGGACACCAATTGTGACCCCGACGAGGTCGATTACCCGATTCCAGGCAACGACGACGCCATCCGCTCGGCGGCCCTGCTGACCAAGGTGATTGCCTCTGCGGTAGCCGAGGGATTGCAGGCGCGCGCGGGTCTCGCCGGCGGGGATGGCAAGCCCGAGGTTGAAGCCGCCGAGCCGCTGCCCGAGTGGGAGCAGGAGCTGTTGGCCGCCGCGACAGCGGGCACCCCCGAACCGGCACCTCCCGGTCCCCGGGACGAACCAACGGATACCACCGACGCGACCACCACGGAAGGCTGATATGGCGAACTACACCACCGCCGACGTCAAACGGCTTCGCGAGCTCACCGGCGCCGGCATGCTCGACTGTAAGAACGCGCTGGAACAGGCCGACGGCGACTTCAACAAGGCCGTTGAGGTGTTGCGCATCAAGGGGGCCAAGGACGTGGGAAAGCGCGCGGAGCGCGCTACCGCCGAGGGGTTGGTTGCCGCCAAAGACGGTGTGCTCATCGAGTTGAACTCGGAGACCGATTTCGTGGCCAAGAACGCGGAATTTCAAGCCCTGGCCCAGCAAATCGTGGCGGCTGCGGCGGCATCCCGGGCCGCCGATGTCGATGCGGCCAAGGCTCTCCCGCTCGGAGACCGGACCGTTGAGCAGGCGATCGGAGAGCTGTCGGCGAAGATCGGCGAAAAGCTCGAACTGCGCCGTCTCGCACGGTTTGACGGAACTGTCGAAACCTACCTGCACCGGCGGTCGGCTGACCTGCCACCGGCCGTGGGCGTGCTGGTCGAGTACGAGACGAGTGCCGACCGCGAATCGGATGCCCAAGCGGCCCGAGACGTCGCGCACACGGTTGCGCTGCAAATCGCCGCGCTTAAGGCTCGCTACTTGAGCCGCGACGACGTGCCCGGCGACGTTGTGGCCAGTGAACGTCACATCGCCGAGGAGACCGCGAAAGCCGAGGGCAAGCCCGAGCAGGCGTTGCCCAAGATCGTCGAGGGCCGGCTGGGCGGGTTCTTCAAGGATGCGGTGCTGCTTGATCAACCGTTGGTCTCCGACAACAAGAAGACCGTCAAGGCTCTGCTCGACGAGGCCGGCGTCGCGGTAACGGGGTTCGTGCGCTTCGAGGTGGGTCAGCCTTGAGCCCGGCGACGATGCGCGCCGGGACGGCGTGAGGAGGAGCCGGGCGTGGACTGGTGAGCCCGGCGACGATGCGCGCCGGGACGGCGCCAGCTCCCATAGCGCTCCGCGGTTGGATCCGAGAGTGTGACCGTCACGTGTGATCGGTGAGACCAACGTATGCACAACTCGGATCGGTCTTTTCCGGGTCCACGCGGGATAGCCGGGTTCGAATGTAAGTTCCATTCCACCGACAACGGCCAGCTAAAATTTACCCGGGCCACGCGCGGGTATGGCGATCAGGCAGGATGGCATATGCCGCGCCTGGCGGTTTGCCACCGCTGTCATGCGAGGAGTCTGATGACGGAGCCAGGGACCCCGACGGGTGCGGAGGCGTTTGCACGGGACGGCGGGCATCCGGCCGGGAAGGCGGCGAGCCGGCCCAAGTACTCGCGGGTGTTGCTCAAGCTCGGCGGCGAAATGTTCGGCGGCGGCCAGGTGGGCCTGGATCCCGACGTAGTGGCCCAGGTGGCGCGCCAGATCGCCGAAGTGGTCCGCGACGGCGTGCAGGTCGCCGTCGTCATTGGCGGCGGTAACTTCTTTCGCGGTGCCCAGCTGCAGCAGCGGGGAATGGACCGGGCGCGGTCCGACTATATGGGCATGCTGGGTACTGTGATGAATAGCCTTGCTCTGCAAGACTTCCTAGAAAAGGAAGGCATCGCCACCCGGGTCCAGACCGCGATCACGATGGGCCAAGTCGCCGAGCCCTACATTCCGTTGCGGGCGCGGCGGCATCTGGAGAAGGGACGGGTGGTCATCTTCGGCGCCGGCATCGGCCTGCCGTACTTCTCCACCGACACCACCGCGGCCCAGCGGGCACTGGAGATCGGCGCGGAAGTGGTGCTGATGGCCAAGGCGGTCGATGGGGTGTTCGCCGAGGATCCCCGGGTAAACCCCGACGCCGAACTGCTCACGGCCATCACCCACCGCGAAGTCATCGACCGTGGGCTGCGGGTGGCCGACGCCACGGCGTTCAGCCTGTGTATGGACAATGGCATGCCGATCTTGGTGTTCAACCTTTTAACCGACGGCAATATCGCCCGGGCGGTCGCCGGTGAGAAGATCGGAACGCTGGTCACCACCTGACGGGAGGAAGCCATGATCCGCGCCGGCGACGATGCAGTGCGCAGCGATGAGGAGGAGCGGCGCCAATGATCCGCGCCGGCGACGATGCAGTGCGCAGCGATGAGGAGGAGCGGCGCCATGATTGAGGAGACTCTCTTTGACGCCGAAGAGAAAATGGAAAAGGCCGTGGCGGTGGCCCGTGACGATCTAGCGACCATTCGTACCGGCCGGGCCAGTCCCGCCATGTTCTCCCGGATCGCCATCGACTACTACGGCGCCACCACCCCGATAACCCAGCTTGCCAGCATCAATGTCCCCGAGGCGCGGCTGGTCGTCATCAAGCCATACGAAGCAAACCAACTGCGTGCCATCGAGACCGCCATCCGCAACTCCGACCTCGGGGTGAACCCCACCAACGACGGCACCTTGATCCGGGTGGTGGTGCCGCAGCTGACTGAGGAACGTCGCCGCGAGCTAGTCAAGCAGGCCAAAGCGAAGGGAGAAGAAGCGCGCGTGTCGGTGCGCAACATCCGTCGTCGGGCAATGGAAGAGCTGCATCGCATCCGCCGGGACGGGGAGGCCGGCGAAGACGAGGTCGGCCGTGCCGAAAAGGATCTGGACAGGATCACCCACCAGTACGTCACCCAGATCGATGAGCTCGTCAGGCACAAAGAAGGCGAGCTGCTGGAGGTCTAGCGGCCGTTCAGCAACCAATGTCCGTGGCAGACACTGATACCGGTGCGGGCACCTCAGCCGGGGGGCCGGCGCAGAACATCTCTCGGGCGGGACGCAACCTGCCGGTCGCGATTATTGTCGGCGCGGCGTTGGGCGGCGTCGTTGTTGCGAGCCTGGTGTACGCGCGACCCTACGGCTGGGTCGGCGTGCTGTCCGTGGGGGCGCTGCTGGGCACCCTTGAGGTGGTGCGCCGATTGCGTGCCGGCGGATATGTGATCCCAGCGATCCCGCTGGTAGTCGGAGGCCAGACCATGCTGTGGCTGACGTGGCCATTCGGAGCTCGTGGCGCGCTGGCCGGCTTCGGTGCCACGGTGGTGACCTGCATGATGTGGCGGCTTCTAAGCCAACACACCCGAGCGGCTCCCCTGCGGTGGGATGCTGCCGTCCAGGCCAATTACCTGCGGGACGTCTCCGCCACCGTCTTTTTGGCTACCTGGGTTCCGCTGTTCGCGTCCTTTGGTGCGCTGCTGATCTACCCGCACGACGGCGCCGGGCGGGTGTTTTCCCTGGCAGTCGGTGTCGTCAGTTCCGACATCGGCGGCTACGCCGTCGGCGTGCTCTTCGGTAAACATCCGATGGTCCCCACCATCAGCCCGAAAAAGTCCTGGGAGGGCTTCATCGGTTCCGTGGCGCTCGGCATCACCGCGACCACCGTTAGCGTGACGTATCTGACCGGCAAACCGGCCTGGATCGGTGTGCTGCTCGGACTGACACTGGTCGTCAGCGATACCCTCGGCGACCTGGTGGAATCGCAGGTCAAGCGCGATTTGGGCATCAAGGACATGGGCAGCATGCTGCCCGGCCATGGTGGGATTTTGGACCGATTCGACGGATTTTTACCCTCGGCGGTTACCGCCTGGATCGTGCTGACACTGGTGCCCTGACATCGGGGAGGCGACGGCTTGCGCCCAGAATGCGGCCGTTCATCCATCCCGGGTCTAAGGACGTCACACTGGTTGGTGATGCAACTGCGACGGCCGACACTTCAGACACCCGCTGCGCACCATGACGCACTCCGCCCTGACGATGCCTTCCGGCAGGGCCAGCCGCGGGTGTTCCCGCCGCCGCGGGTTGCGTCACCGCGGCCGGCGCGCCACCTCGCCGATCTTGACGCGGCAGGCCGCGTGGCTGCCGTCGTGGATTTGGGGCTGCCGGCGTTTCGCGCCAAACAGCTCGCATACCACTACTACGGCAGGCTGATCGCCGACCCGCGACAGATGACCGACCTACCGGCAGCCGTTCGTGACCGCGTCGCGGCGGCGTTGTTCCCCCAGCTGTTGACCGTGGCCCGAGAAGTTGCGTGTGACGCCGGCCGAACCCGTAAGACGGTGTGGCGGGCGACCGACGGCATCATGGTCGAGTCGGTGCTTATGCGCTACCCGCAGCGCAACACCGTGTGCATTTCGTCGCAGGCGGGTTGCGGCATGGGGTGCCCGTTTTGCGCCACCGGACAGGCCGGGCTGAGCCGGAACCTGTCGACCGCAGAGATTCTGGAGCAGGTGCGCGCCTCGGCCGCGGCGCTGCAGGACGACTTCGGCGATCGGTTGTCGAACATCGTTTTCATGGGTATGGGTGAGCCGCTGGCCAACTACGGCAGGGTGGTGGCCGCGGTGCGCCGCATTATCGAGCCGGTGCCCCACGGGTTTGGGATTTCGGCTCGAGCGGTGACGGTGTCGACGGTGGGGCTCGCCCCGGCGATGCGCAGGCTTGCCGACGAACGCCTCGGGGTGAGGCTGGCGTTATCACTGCACGCGCCCGACGACGAGCTACGCGACACCCTGGTACCGGTTAACAACCGGTGGAACATCAGCGAAGCGCTGACCGCCGCCCGCTATTACGCCGACGTCACCGGCCGGCGGATCTCTGTCGAGTATGCGCTGATTCGTGATGTTAACGATCAGCCGTGGCGGGCCGACCTGCTGGGCAAGCGGTTGCATCGCGTTCTCGGACCGCTAGCGCACGTCAACGTGATCCCGCTGAACCCAACGCCGGGCAGCGATTGGGACGCCAGCCCCAAACCGGTCGAGCGCGACTTCGTCCGCCGGGTCCGCGCCAACGGGGTGTCGTGCACCGTGCGCGACACTCGCGGCCGGGAGATCAGCGCAGCCTGCGGCCAGCTGGCCGCCGAGGACGCCGAGAACTAAGCACCGCGCGCGACCGGCAGCCGAGGGCCGGCCCCGCCGCGCCTTGCGAACCCGCTACACGGAGCGCCCTTTTGGCTGGGTCCGGCGAAACTGAACGTCGTCACTGGGATTTGCGTCATGCTGTACGTATCACGACGTATCACGCAGAGAGGTCCTCCGATGAAAATTCACCATTTGTCGTCAGTCAAACTGTTTGCGTTGGCCGTGGTGACCGCGGCGCTGGTGTTCGGACTGGTCAGCGCGCCGCCCGCGGTTGCCGCCGACGAGCGTTTGAACTTTACCGGCACGACTCTCACCGGCGCGCCCTTCAACGGGGCAAGCCTGCAGGGCAAGCCTGCCGTGCTATGGTTCTGGACGCCATGGTGCCCGATCTGCAACCAGGAAGCCCCGGGTGTCAGCCGGGTGGCGGCCGCTAATCCGGCGGTTACCTTCGTCGGTATCGCCGCCAGGTCGGATGTTGCGGCGATGCAGGACTTCGTGTCGAAGTATCACCTCAACTTCACCAACTTAAATGATGCCGACGGCGCGATCTGGGCACGCTACAACGTCCCGTGGCAGCCAGCCTATGTGTTCTATCGCGCTGATGGCTCCTCCACGTTTGTGAACACCCCGACCACCGCGATGCCCGAGCAGGAGCTGGCCGATCGGGTGCATGCGCTCACGGCCTAGCCGCGGGCCGGCCCGTGGGCCGCGGCCTGGCGGGCGGCCGACTGCTCCGTACCGGCCTTAGCGGATCCAGCCGCGCCGACGCCCCCACAAATCGCGCACCAGCACCACGAGCACGAGCGCGGCGAACCCGACGAGAAACCAGTCCTCGATGTGGCCAACATGGTTGCCCTTGAGCATGCACAGCAAAAATCCGAAAATGGCGAAGCCGGCGATGTGCCAGGTGCGGTGGTTGATCCTGCTCCAGCCCCAGTTCGCGGAGGGCACTTCGGCGGTGTCGACAGCGGTGTTGGGCGTGCTGTTGCGCAGCACCTCGGTACCGGCCACGGCGATCCCCTCCCGCTCACGTCGCATTGGCAGTGTCGAGACATTCTGACACACGCGGCACGCGGCACAATGAGGGGATGACGAGTCGCGGCGATGGCCGGTTGCGTGTTCTGGTGCTGGGCAGTACCGGCTCGATCGGCACCCAGGCGCTGGACGTCATCACCGCGAACCCGGATCGCTTCGCCCTGGTCGGGCTGGCGGCCGGCGGAGGGCGCCCGGAACTGCTGGCGGCGCAGCGCGCGCAGACCGGGGTTACCAATATCGCCGTCGTCAACGAGCGTGCGGCCGACGCCATCGGCGACGTCACCTACCGCGGGCCCGATGCGGTCACCCGGCTGGTGGAAAACACCGAGGCCGATGTCGTTCTCAACGCGCTGGTGGGGGCGTTGGGCCTGCGCCCGACACTGGCCGCCCTGGCATCCGGGGCCCGGTTGGCGCTGGCGAACAAGGAATCGCTGGTCGCCGGGGGATCCCTGGTGCTGCGGGCTGCGCGACCGGGGCAGATAGTGCCCGTCGATTCCGAGCACTCCGCGCTGGCACAATGCCTGCGCGCGGGCAGCGTCGATGAGGTCGCCAAGCTGGTGCTGACCGCGTCCGGCGGGCCGTTCCGCGGCTGGTCGGCAGCGCAGCTCGAACGCGTCACCCCCGAGCAGGCCGGCGCCCATCCGACCTGGTCCATGGGCCCGATGAACACACTGAACTCGGCGTCGCTGGTCAACAAGGGGCTCGAGCTGATCGAGACCCATCTGCTGTTCGGGATCGCCTACCACCGCATCGAGGTCGTTGTCCACCCGCAGTCGATCGTGCATTCGATGGTCACGTTTACCGATGGTTCGACGATTGCCCAGGCCAGCCCCCCAGACATGAGGCTGCCCATCGCGCTGGCGCTGGGCTGGCCCGCGCGGGTACCCGCCGCAGCCCCCGCCTGCGATTTCTCCACCGCCGCTCGCTGGGAGTTCGAGCCGCTGGACACCGAGGTTTTCCCCGCGGTCGAACTCGCGCGACAAGCCGGGCAGGCCGGGGGGTGCATGACCGCGGTCTACAACGCCGCTAACGAAGAAGCCGCCGCCGCGTTTCTGGCCGGGCGGATCCGCTTCCCGGCCATCGTGCGCACCATCGGTGAGGTATTGCACGAAGCCGGCCAATGGGCCGCGGAGCCCGCTACCGTGGATGAGGTGTTCGAGGCGCAGCGCTGGGCCCGCGAACGCGCGCAGCGGGTGGTCACACAGGAGGTCATGCCAGCCCCATGATGTTCGCTATCGGCACCGCGGCGTTCGCGCTCGCCATCCTTACCTCGGTGGCATTACACGAGTGTGGTCACATGTGGGTCGCGCGGGCCACCGGCATGAAGGTGCGCCGCTATTTCCTCGGCTTCGGTCCGACCCTATGGTCGACGCGGCGCGGCGGAATCGAGTACGGCGTCAAAGCTATTCCGCTAGGCGGTTTCTGCGATATCGCCGGGATGACCGCCGTCGAGGAACTGGGGCCCGACGAACGTGACCGAGCCATGTTCAAACAGGCCACCTGGAAGCGCGCCGCGGTGCTGTTAGCCGGGCCCGCGATGAACTTCCTCATCGGTCTGCTGCTGATCTACGGCATAGCCCTGGCGTGGGGGCTGCCGAACCTGCACCCCCCCACCGCCGCCGTGATCGGCGAAACAGCTTGTGTTGCACCAGAAACCGCCAGGGGTCAGTTCGGGCACTGTACCGGTCCGGGGCCGGCGGCGATCGCGGGAATCCGCCCCGGTGATGTCGTGCTCAAGGTCGGTGCCACCGACGTGCACACCTTTGACGAAATGGCCGCGGCGGTGCGTAGGCTGCACGGTGTCGTTCCATTTGTCATCGAGCGTGACGGCACCCGCATGACCCGGTACGTCGATGTCACGCCCACGCAGCGCTGGGTCAACGGCAGTGACACCCCGTCGACGGTCGGCATGATCGGGGTGGCGCCGAAAATTTATGCCCCGACACGCTACGGCGTGGTCTCGGCCGTACCCGCCACGTTCGTTTTCACCGGAGATTTGAGCGTCGAGCTGGGCAAGTCGCTGCTAGCCATGCCGACCAAGGTCGGCGCTCTGGTGCACGCTATCGGCGGGGGGCATCGCGACCCGGACACTCCGATCAGCGTGGTGGGCGCCTCCATTCTCGGCGGCGAAACCGTCAAACACGGCTTATGGGTGGCGTTCTGGTTTTTCCTCGCCCAGCTGAATTTCGTGGTCGGCGCGATCAACTTGGTCCCATTGCTGCCGTTCGACGGTGGGCACCTGGCCATCGCCGTGTTCGAGAAGATCCGCAACACGATCCGCTCGGCCCGGGGGATGGTGGCGGCCGCGCCGGTGAACTATCTCAAACTCATGCCCGCGACCTACGTAGTGCTGGCCCTGGTGATCGGCTACATGGTGTTGACGGTGACCGCCGACGTGGTCAACCCGATCAGGCTCTTCCAATAGGCTGCAATGAGACCAGACCACAACAAGACTCGGCCAGAGCAAGACCACAAGCAGACACAAGCAGAAAGGCAAGGATGACGTGACTGTCGGGTTAGGAGTGCCGGCACCGCGGCCGCCCACCCTGGCGCCGCGCCGCCCGACGCGTCAGTTGATGGTCGGCGGCGTCGGGGTGGGCAGCGACTACCCGATTTCGGTGCAGTCGATGTGCACCACCAAGACGCATGACATCACCGCGACCTTGCAGCAGATCGCGGAGCTGACCGCCGCGGGCTGTGACATCGTGCGGGTCGCCTGCCCGCGCCAGGAGGACGCCGACGCGCTGGCCGAGATCGCGCGCCACAGCCAGATCCCGGTGATCGCCGACATCCACTTCCAGCCGCGCTACATCTTCGCGGCCATTGAGGCGGGGTGCGCGGCCGTCCGGGTCAACCCGGGCAACATCAAAGAATTCGACGGCCGGGTCAAAGAGGTCGCCAAGGCCGCCGGTGACGCTGGCGTCCCGATCCGCATCGGCGTCAACGCCGGCTCGCTGGACAAGCGGATCCTGGCCAAATATGGCAGGGCCACGCCGGAAGCGCTGGTCGAGTCGGCGCTGTGGGAGGCCTCGCTGTTCGAGGAGCATGGCTTCGGTGACATCAAGATCAGCGTCAAGCACACCGACCCGGTGGTGATGGTTAGCGCCTACGAGCTGCTGGCCGCGCAGTGCGACTACCCGCTGCACCTGGGTGTCACCGAGGCGGGTCCCGCTTTTCAGGGCACCATCAAGTCCGCGGTCGCTTTCGGCGCGCTGCTCTCCAAGGGGATCGGCGACACCATCCGGGTGTCGTTGTCGGCGCCACCGGTCGAGGAAGTCAAGGTAGCCAACCAGATTCTGGAGTCGCTGAACCTGCGGCCGCGCTCGTTGGAGATCGTGTCCTGCCCGTCGTGCGGTCGCGCGCAGGTCGATGTCTATACCCTGGCCAACGAAGTCGCCGCCGGCCTCGACGGGCTCAACGTGCCATTGCGGGTTGCGGTGATGGGGTGCGTCGTCAACGGTCCGGGGGAGGCCCGCGAGGCCGACCTGGGCGTCGCGTCGGGAAACGGCAAGGGCCAGATCTTCGTTCGTGGCGAAGTGGTCAAGACCGTGCCGGAGTCGCAGATCGTCGAGACGTTGATCGAGGAGGCCATGCGGCTTGCCGCAGAGATCGACAAAGAACGCGGACCGGACACAACGGTGGGCGGTTCGCCCGTCGTGACCGTAAGCTGAAGCAAAGCCGGTTCCCTGGCCGTCACAGAAAGACGCACTATGTCGGCTCCGCCCATCTTTCGCCCGGTCGGCAAGCGACGGGTATCGGTGGTGCGCGACGCCTCCGCCGTGTGGCGCGTGCTGGACGACGACCCCGTCGGCTCGTGCATGGTCGCCGCGCGGGTCGCCGACCACGGCATCGACCCCGATGCGATCGGCGGTGAGTTGTGGACACGCCGGGGTGCCGACGAGTCGCTGTGCTACGCCGGCGCCAACCTCATCCCGTTGCGGGGCGGCCCGGCCGACTTGGCCGCGTTCGCCGACGAGGCGATGAGCGGGTCACGCCGCTGTTCGTCACTGGTCGGGCGGGCCGAGCTGGTGATGCCGATGTGGCGGCGGCTCGAACCCACCTGGGGCCCGGCGCGCGACGTGCGTCCACACCAGCCGTTGATGGCGTTACACAGCATGCCCAGATGCGCCATCGACCCCGAGGTGCGCCAGGTTCGCCCCGATGAGCTTGACGCGTATCTGGTGGCCGCCATCGACATGTTCATCGGCGAGGTGGGGGTGGACCCACGGCTGGGCGACGGGGGGCGCGGGTACCGTCGGCGGGTGGCCAGCCTGATCGCGGCCGGCCGGGCTTGGGCGCGTTTCGAGCACGGCGAGGTCATCTTCAAGGCCGAAGTGGGCTCGCAGTCTCCCGCCGTGGGCCAGATCCAGGGTGTCTGGGTGCATCCCGAGCGGCGCGGTCGGGGTTTGGGCAGCGCGGGCACCGCGACGCTGGCGGCGGTCATCGTCGGCATGGGACGCATCGCCAGCCTGTATGTGAACGATTTCAACACCGTCGCCCGGGCCACTTACGCCCGCGTCGGTTTTGTTGAAGTCGGCAGTTTCGCCACTGTGCTGTTGGACTGACCCGAGACAATCCCACCGCCGCTCGCGGTGGCGAACCGTTCTGCGCAGAGGGAGCGCCGATGCGTTACATCGCTTTGGAAGAAGCGTTCTTTGTCGCCGAGCTGGCCGAGCGTCAACCCATGCCGGCGTTGCCGCTGGCATTCAAGAGCGAGTTCGCCGGGCAGATCCTCTCTCGGCTCACCGATTTCAGCCAATACCGGCTGCCCGAGATGGATGACGCCGGAATCGACATCCAAGTGTTGTCGCTGACGATTCCCGGCCTGCAGGTCGACATCGAACCCGGCTTGGCTTGTGACAATGCTCGATTCGCCAATAACTATCTGGCCCAGGTAATTTCGGAGCATCCCGATCGGTTCCGCGGTTTCGCTGCCCTCCCGCTGCAGGATCCGGCGGCCGCGGCCGGTGAGCTGGAGCGCGCGGTACACGAGTTGGGATTCTGCGGGGCGCTGGTCAACGATTGCGTGCACGGGCCCGGAGGCCGTTACCTCGATGCGCCCGAATACGACGAGGTATGGTCGGCGCTGGAATCGCTTGGCGTGCCGCTATATCTGCATCCGGGCGCGCCGCCGGTCGACCATTGGCGGGTGCTCGACGGACATCCGGAACTGTATGGGGCCACGTGGAGTTGGGCCGCCGAAACGGGCGGTCACGCACTGCGGATCCTTTTCAGCGGGATTTTCGACCGCCATCCCGGCGCGACGTTGATTTTGGGCCATATGGGCGAGTTCCTGCCGTTTCAGCGCAGCCGCCTTGATTCCCGCTCTCGCCTTGTCGAACTCGGCGTTCCGCTGCGTCACCCGCCATCGGCGTACCTTGGTACCAACGTCGTCTTTACCAACAGCGGGGTGTTCTCGCCCGCGGTCATGCTCGGCGCCGTGCTGGAAGTCGGTGCCGATGCGGTGATGTTCTCCGTGGACTACCCCTACGAATCGTCGCGGGAGGCCGTCGCCGGCTTCGAACGGACCACCCTGCCCGCCGCCGACCGGGAGAAGATCGCTCACGGCAACGCCGAACGCCTGCTGCGCATCTGACTGCCCCCCATGCGGATAACGCTTTGGTCTCGGTGCGCCTCCGCCGGTCCGACCGCATACTCTCATAACATCAGTCACAATGGCCACGAAAATCACACGGGCATCGGGGATCGCCTGCCTGCTGGCGGTCCTTGTCGCCACCGCGGTACCGTCGTGCACCCCGCGTCCCGACGGCCCCGCCCCCGCCGCCGAGAAGTTCTTCGCGGCATTGGCCGCCGGGGACACCGCATCGGCTGCCCGGCTCAGCGACGACCCCGACGCTGCCCGCGAAGCGCTTAACGCCGCCTGGGCCGGATTGCAGGCCACCCGCCTGGACGCGCACCTGCTCACCTCGAAATACAGCGAGGACACCGGCAGCGTGGTGTATCGCTATACCTGGCATCTGCCCAAGAACCGTACCTGGACGTATGAGGGCCAGCTGAAGATGGCCCGCAACGAGGGCCGCTGGCAGGTCCGCTGGACCGCGACCGGACTGCATCCCCGGCTGGGGGAGCATCAGACGTTCGCACTGCGGGCCGACCCGCCACGGCGTGCCTCCGTACACGAACTCGGCGGCACCGACGTGCTGGTGCCGGGCAACCTGTACCACTACAGCCTCGACGCCCGCCGGGCTGGCGCCAACCTCATCGGCACGTCCCGTGCGGTGGTGGACGCGCTGCGCCCTTTCGACGACACGTTGGACCCGCAACGGCTCGCCGAGCAGGCCAG
This sequence comes from Mycobacterium sp. SM1, assembly GCF_018361265.1. GTDB lineage: Bacteria > Actinomycetota > Actinomycetes > Mycobacteriales > Mycobacteriaceae > Mycobacterium. The sequence goes on along the minus strand of NZ_JAFLNH010000001.1, from coordinate 16,345 downwards.
CTCCGCAACCGAGCCGCTGGATCTGATCACACTGCGCCCCGGTGATCACAGCCAAGTCGCACCGGCGATCGGCGGCTTGCCCGGTGTGGTGATCACCCCGCAGGCCGACCTGCTGCCGACCGACGACCGGTTCGCGCCGACGGTGATCACCCAGGTGAAGAAGGCGGTGATCAATCAACTCGACGGGCAGGCGGGCTGGCGGGTGGTCAGCGTCAACCAGAACGGTGTGGATGTCGCGGTGCTGCACGAAGTCGCTCCCGCCCCAGCGCCATCGATCTCGATCAGTCTGGATCGTGTCGTGCAGGACGCGGCCCAGCACGCCGTGGATGTCCAAGGCCGCAAGGCGATGATCGTGGTGATCAAGCCGTCGACGGGGGAGATCTTGGCCATCGCCCAAAACGCCGCGGCCGACGCCGACGGCCCGGTCGCCACGACCGGGCTGTATCCGCCGGGGTCGACGTTCAAGATGGTCACCGCCGGCGCCGCCATCGAGCGTGACATGGCCACGCCCAACACGCTGCTGGGGTGTCCCGGCGAGATCGATATCGGACAGCGCACCATCCCCAATTACGGTGGCTTCGACTTGGGTGTGGTGCCGATGTCGCGCGCGTTCGCCAGTTCCTGCAACACCACGTTCGCCGAACTGGCCAGCCGGATGCCGCCCCGCGGTTTGTCGCAGGCCGCAGCTCAGTACGGTCTGGGGGTGGACTATCAGGTCGACGGCATCTCGACGGTGACCGGATCGGTTCCACCGACGGTGGACCTCGCGGAACGCACCGAGGATGGCTTCGGCCAGGGTAAGGTGCTGGCCAGTCCGTTCGGCATGGCTCTGGCGGCGGCCACGGTGGCGGCCGGGAAAACCCCGCTACCGCGTCTCATCGAGGGCCGGCCGACCCCGGTCGTCGGCACTGCTGCACCGATCACTGCGAAGATGCTCGATGCGCTGCGGCCGATGATGCGCCTGGTGGTAACCAATGGCACCGCTAAGGAGATCGCGGACTGCGGCGCGGTGTTCGGCAAGACGGGGGAGGCCGAGTTCCCCGGCGGATCGCATTCCTGGTTCGCCGGATACCGCGGCGACCTGGCGTTCGCGGCCCTGATCGTCGGGGGCGGTAGCTCCGAGCACGCGGTCCGGATGACCAAAGTGATGTTCACCTCGCTGCCGGCGGATTACCTGGCTTGATGCCGCCGCAACTAAGCTGGCGCCATGTCCGCTCGCACTGCGCTTTCGCCCGGCGTTGTCTCCCCGACGCTGCCGGTGCCCAGTTCGATCCCTCGCCCGGAATATGTCGGCAAGCCGACGGCGCGCGAGGGCAGCGAGCCGTGGGTGCAGACACCGGAGGTGATCGAGAAGATGCGCATCGCCGGGCGGATCGCGGCCGGTGCGCTGGCCGAGGCCGGCAAGGCGGTCGCGCCCGGGGTGACAACCGATGAGCTGGACCGGATCGCGCACGCCTACATGGTCGACCACGGTGCCTATCCGTCGACCTTGGGCTACAAGGGCTATCCGAAGTCATGTTGCACGTCGCTGAACGAGGTCATCTGCCACGGCATCCCCGACTCGACGGTGATCGAGGACGGTGACATCGTCAATATCGACGTCACCGCCTACATCCACGGTGTCCACGGCGACACCAACGCGACGTTTCTCGCCGGCGACGTTTCCGAGGAGCACCGGCTGCTGGTCGAACGCACCCGGGAGGCGATGATGCGCGCGATTAACGCCGTCAAGCCCGGGCGTGCGTTGTCGGTGGTCGGCCGAGTCATCGAGTCTTACGCAAACCGGTTCGGGTACAGTGTGGTTCGCGATTTCACCGGGCATGGAATCGGTACCACGTTCCACAACGGCCTAGTTGTGCTGCACTACGACCAGCCCGCCGTGGAAACGGTGATGGAGCCCGGGATGACGTTCACCATCGAGCCGATGATCAACCTTGGGGGGTTGGACTACGAAATCTGGGACGATGGGTGGACGGTAGTCACCAAGGACCGAAAGTGGAGCGCCCAGTTCGAGCACACGATCCTGGTCACCGACACCGGCGCCGAAATACTCACCCTGCCGTGACGTCTGCACCGCGAGCAGCCGCAAAAGCCCCTCGTTTCGGCGCGAAATGGGGGCTTTTGCGGCTGCTCGCCCCGAGCCGGTGAGCGGTGCCCTGCTGGTGGCGGGCACCGGCTCTGAGGCCGGGAAGTCGCTGGTGGTCGCCGGACTGTGCCGGCTGTTGGCGCGCAAGGGAATTCGAGTCGCACCGTTCAAGGCCCAGAACATGTCTAATAACTCGGCCGTCACGGTGGAAGGTGGCGAGATCGGTCGGGCACAGGCCACTCAGGCACGTGCCGCCGGCCTGGAGCCCAGCGTCAGGTTCAACCCGATCCTGCTGAAACCAGGTGCCGAGCGTATGTCGCAGTTGGTGGTGCGTGGACAGGTCGTCGACTCGGTCACCGCGGCAACCTACTTCGCGCACCGCGACCGGCTTGCCGCCATCGTCGCCGACGAGCTATCCGCTCTACGCGCCGAATTCGATGTGGTGATCTGCGAAGGTGCCGGCTCACCGGCTGAAATCAATCTGCGAGCAAACGATCTGGCCAACATGGGACTTGCCCGGGCCGCGAACCTTCCTGTCGTCGTGGTCGGCGACATCGACCGCGGGGGGGTGCTGGCGCACTTTTTCGGGACGATCGCGGTACTCGACCCCGGCGACCAGGAGCTGGTAGCGGGATTCATCGTCAACAAGTTCCGCGGCGATCCCGGCCTATTGGCACCCGGGTTGCGGCAATTGGCCGAACTGACCGGGCGCCCCACCTACGGGGTGCTGCCGTATGTTGACCAGCTCTGGCTGGACGCCGAGGACTCGGTGTCGGTGCGGGCTGGCCAGGTATTGGGCATCCCCCAGCCACCACGCGGCCGCCAATGGCTGCGGGTCGGCGCGTTACGGCTGCCACGGATCTCTAACTCCACCGATGTCGAGGCGCTGGCCTGCGAACCCGGGGTGCTGGTGCGCTGGATCAGCGATCCGGCCGAACTGGCCGACGTCGACGTGATCGTCGTGCCGGGCAGCAAAGCGACCGTTGCGGATTTGCGGTGGCTGCGCGACCGGGGTCTGGCGCGTGCCGTCGCAGCGCACGCCGAGTCCGGCGGCGCGGTGCTGGGCATCTGTGGTGGGTTTCAGATGTTGTGCCGCTCCATCGATGATCCGGTGGAGACACGCTCCGGCCGCGTCGAGGGGTTAGGACTGCTGGACGCCGATATCGTGCTGGACCCCGCTAAGGTGCTCCGGCGCTGGCGGGTCCCGCTGGTCGGCTACGAGATCCACCACGGCCGGGTCATCCGCTGCTGCGAGGATGGCTGGTTCGGCGTGGACGGATCCCCGCAGGGCTATCGGCACAACGGCGTGTTCGGGACCCATTGGCACGGCCTGTTCGACAACGACGCATTCCGCCGGCAATGGTTGACCGATGTGGCGGCCCTGACCGGGCGGGACGGATTCGTCGCGGCCGATGACGTCGACGTCGGGGCACGCCGCGACGCCCGGCTGGATCTGGTAGCCGATTTGCTAGCCGCCCACCTCGATATCGATGCCGTCGCGCGGTTGATCGAGGGTGGACCGCCGCCACGGCCGACCATTGTCACCGTGCTGCACTCCGCGCATGGCTCGTAGCGATTAGCCACAAACGGGACTGCCGCCCGGGTTCTGACATCTTTGGCTCGCTGGCAAGGCGACCCGTAGCTGATAGCGGCCTAAGAGAGCGGGCGAAACCGTCCACGTTCCGGTCGACTGAGGGTAACTTGCCAACGTGCCCTCGACGATGATGACCACTCTTGACGGGTTTCCCGTGCCCGTGGGGGTGGCGGGTCCGCAGAGAGGGTCCGTCGTCGTCGTGCTTGGCGCCGCCCGGTGCGCGGTCGCCGCGTATGACCCGGTGTGTCAGCGGCTGCACACGGCGTCGCTGCGGACGGTTGTCATCGGCTCCGACGCGCGGCTGACCGGCGAGTCCGTTGTCGGCATACTCGATTCGCTGGGGATCCGGTGGGGAGTGATCGTGGGCGACCGAGCCGGTGGTGAGCTCGCGTGGGAGCTGGCGGCGACCAGGCTGGACCGCTTCACCGCCTTGGTGGTTATCGACCGGGGACATCCGCGGGTGGCCGACCCAGCCGGTGTCATCCGTGACGAGCATTGCCCGCCGGTGGAGATCGACACCACCGCGCTGGTCAGCAACCCGGCGGCGCGGGCGGTGGCCCGTGCCAGCCAGCGGTTCGTTTACGCGGACTATCGGGTGGTGGACCTGCTCGGGCGACGCCACGCCCGGGAGTTGACGGCGCAACTGGCCGCCGAGATCGTGCTGCGCGCCCACACCTGGTGATCGCTGGGCCTGATTCCTATTCGCTCTCGTTCTATTCGTCGACGCCGAGTTCGTCGTCGGCCCACCTCACGGTGGCGTTCTGTCCCCTGGGGGCGGGCGCTACGGTAACGGTGTCCTCGCCGAACCATCGGAACACCGCCAACATCCGCGTTGGTGGGATTCACCGTGGCGGTCACCGACGAGAGGATGGCTAGGTTGGGTGCTTTCCGCCCCGGCGACGACCCAGGCCGTGTGCGGCCTGGGGAGGAGCGGGGCAATGTAGACCGCCCCGGCGACGACCCAGGCCGTGTGCGGCCTGGGGAGGAGCGGGGCAATGTAGACCGCCCCGGCAGCAGGCCGGTGGTGGGCATGACCGCCTATCTGGACCAGGCGCAAACCGGGGTCTGGAACGTGCCTGCCAGCTTCCTTCCGGCGGCCTACTTCCGGGGTGTCACGATGGCCGGCGGCATCGCGATGCTGCTGCCGCCGCAGCCGGTGGATCCCGGCATCGCCGAGCGGGTGCTCGACCGGCTGGATGCCCTGGTCATTACCGGCGGTAGCGACGTCGATCCCGCCCGCTACGGCCAGTGGCCGCACCCGGCCACCGACGCGCCCTGCGGTATCCGCGACGCCTGGGAGTTCACGTTGCTGGAATGTGCCCTGCGCCGTGGTTTACCGGTCCTAGGCATTTGCCGGGGCGCTCAGGTGCTCAACGTAGCGCTCGGCGGAACACTGCACCAGCATCTGCCCGACGTCATCGGCCACACCGGACATCGGCCCGGTAACGCGGTGTTCTCGACCGTTCCGGTGCGCATCGTCCCGGGCACCCGGCTGGCAGAGCTGCTCGGGGAGTCGGCGGAAGTGCAGTGCCACCACCATCAGGCGATCGCCGACACGGGCGGGGGCCTGCTCGTCAGCGCGTGGGATGCCGACGGGGTGATCGAGGCGATCGAGCTGCCCGGTGACAGCTTCGTGCTCGCCGTGCAATGGCACCCCGAACAAGCCCTGGACGACCTGCGGCTGTTCCTCGGGATCGTGGACGCGGCGCGGGCCTACGCGTGCGCACGGGCAGCCACCTGAGTTGTGGAGGCGGCGACGATACCGACCCGCCAGGGTTGCCGCACGCGGTGTCGCCGCAGCCCACTGGTGCAGACATCGTGTAGACCTGCAGACGGAGAAGCCCGGTCATCGTTGGCCGGAGCTGATCCGAACGGTTATCCGGCGGCCGGTGGACGCGGAACCACGGTGCGCCGAGCCTTGAGCCGGGAAGCGACGGCCGGGCTGACACGGCGCCCCGTGGTACTGGAGATCGGCGTAATGCGCACGCCGGCGGGTCCACTGCCCGACGATGCTTTCCACAATATGACCGGTAGCCCCACTCCGCTGGTCGCCGGTTTGCAGATCGACGCCACCGCGAACCATGTCCCGGGCACCGACAACCGGCCTACCCGGGTCGCCCCGCCGATCCCCGCAGACATGTCCGGCCCGGCGTCAACACCGTCGGAGCTAGTAAACGCCCCTACCGGCCGGATTGCCGTGCTAGCGGCATTTCCGGGCGTGCCGTTCGTCCTCTCGGAGCCCAGCGCGCTCATCACCATATTCATCGGATATGGCGCATACATCGCGAAAATAGCCGGAACGGTCGGTGAGGCCAGTTGCGGCAGCGAGGACAATCCCGACGGCGACGACACGGACCGCGACGGTCGCCAGGCAGACCCCGATGGTGAGGCCAGCCGTTGCAGTGCCGGAGGCACGGCCCCGATGAGTTGCGGGCCTGTCGCCAGGATCTCTTGCGCGCCGGCAGCGGACAAGGGCCCGGTGGTTTTGGCGATCGCGCCGTCTCGCCTTGCCAGCCCTGACGGGTCAACGGTAACCGGCGGCGAGTCGAATGGCATTACCTTCGCCGCGGCCGCGGCCGCGCTCGCGTAGGCGTACATCGCGGCGGCGTCTTGGGCCCACATTTCCTCGTAGTCAGCCTCAATGGCCGCGATTGCCGGGCTGTATTGAGCCAGAAAATTCGTCGCGGCCACCCTCCTTAGTTGAGCGCGATTGGCGGCGATCAACGGTGGTGGCACCGTCATCCGATGCGCGATGTCGAAGGCACCGGCAGCGGCCCTGGCCTGGGCGGCCGCCTGCTCGGCCTTTGCGGCGGTGTCGGTCAGCCACGCCACATAGGGTGCTGCCGCGGCCGCCATCAAGTCCGCCGACGCGCCGTCCCATCCACCGCCGGCCAGGCTTGAGGTCACCCACTGATAGCCCGCCGCCGCGGTGTGCAGCTCGGTGGCCAGCCGCCCCCAGGCCACTGAGGCAACCAGCATCGACAGCGCACCCGGACCGGCGTACATACGACCAGAGTTGACTTCCGGCGGCAATTTCCCGAAATCCATTGTCCATCACCCTTTGGTTGGTCTTTAGTTGGTCATGACCGCGTTGGCGGCCTCGGTGATCGCATAGGAGCCGGCGCTGGCTCGCAATGTGGACACGAACAGCTCATGCATCGCCGCGGCTTGGGCGATGGCTGCCTGGCACATGATGGCGTGCGCAGCGAACTGCGCTGCGGTGAGCGCAGAGACCTCATCGGCGGCGGGAGGGACCACCGCGGTGGTGGGTGCTGCTGCAGCCGCGCCGCTGGCGGCCATCGTCGAGCCGATAGCGTCCAAATTGCCGGCGGCCGCGGCGAGTGTTTCCGGTTCGACAGTGACGAAAGAGGTGGTGACGAAAGACACGGACTACTCCTCGATAAACACGGACTCGATAAACACGGACTCGATAAACACGGACTCGATAAACACGAACTCGATAAGCACGGACTCGTGGCTCGTCCGCGCTGGGGCGGCACCAGGCTTACCAGTGCTGTGCTGCGCAGAGCTTCACTCGGGGCAACCGGTCGACCTGTGGTCTTCGCTTGTTGCGGTCCGGCGCGGCAGTTGGCACCGGGTCAGCGGTTACCGGCCGTCGCGACAGGGCACCGCAGCCTGGCGCCGGCCGATCAGCGTCGGCTGACGCAAAGCCATGTCAAAAGATCAGCACCCGCGGTAACCGTGGCCGGCCCACGTGCGGTGGGCGGCGAAGCCAAGTGCCCAGTGCCCGATGGGTTCCACGCGGCAGGCAAAGAATTCGGCAACGTATCCGCCGCGTCGGGCGACGGCGACCACCACGACGCCAGTGACGGCGACAAAGTTGGCGGCAGCTCATGTCCCGGCTCGGCCGGGGTCACCACCTGATCGCCCTGATCGACCGCGGGTGAGGAGCCGGTGCCAAGCTGTTCGCGGCCGCTGTGCAAAGCGCTGTGCAAAGCGCCGGCGGACATCGGCACCGACTGGGGCAGCATGGCCACAATGCGCTCGGATTGCGCTAGCCAGAGCCCGGTGACGGCGGCGAGCAAACACAAACCCGTAATGATCCCGGCGACTGATCGCCGCCGTGGCCGCCTGGGTACCGCCGTCAACGTTCCGATACCTCAACCCTACCAGCGTTTCCGGGTGCGACACCTCCGTACGAGCGCGGGCGAAACCCCATCGGATGAGCCGGCTGGGCCGCTGCGCGACTCGACCGCGTCCGGCCTGGTCAGGCCTCGTGTTGCGGGACCATGGTCCATCTCTCTTCGATGCGGCCGAAACGCCAAACCACCAGGGCGAGCGCCCAGGTGATGACGAACAGGCCGACGATGCCGAAGCCGAGCTTGCTGAAGCTGACGTTTTGAATCCAATCCCAGAAGGCGCCCCTCAGGGCCAGCTGTTGGCCGAGGATCTGAAGGATTTCCAGGCCGCCGATGAGCAGCGCCACGGCGACCGAGAGCCCGGTGACGGTGATGTTGTAGTAGACCTTGCGCACGGGTTTGGAGAACGCCCAGCCGTAGGCGAAGTTCATGAACGAGCCGTCGATGGTGTCGAACAGGCACATGCCGGCGGCGAACAGCACGGGCAGGCACAGGATGGCGTACCAGGGCAGGCCGACCGCGGCACTGGTGCCGGCCAGCACGAGCAGGGCGACTTCGGTGGCGGTGTCGAATCCCAGCCCGAACAGCACGCCGACCGGATACATGTGCCACGACGTGGTGATCGATTTGGTAAGCCCACCCAGGATCCTGTTGAAAAAGCCACGGTGGTTGAGCTGTTCTTCGAGCTCGGCCTCGTCGTAGACGCCGCTGCGCATCCGCGCGAAGACGCGCAAGATACCGGCCAGCACGACGATGTTGATGATTGCTATCAGGCAGAGGAACACTCCCGAGACGCCGGTGCCGATCAAACCGGTGTAATGGTGCAGCGCTGACGAATCGTTTTTGACGGGTCCGATGATGGCCTTCATGCCGAACGCCAGCAGCGCCGCCAGTGCGAACACGATGGTGGAGTGGCCCAGCGAGAAGAAGAACCCGACGGCCAGCGGGCGCTGACCGTCGTTCATCAGCTTGCGGGTCACGTTGTCAATGGCCGCGATGTGGTCGACGTCGAACGCGTGCTTAGACCCCAGCGCGTAGGCCGTCAGCCCGATGCCGACGCCGAACACCTTGTCCCCGAGGCTGAAGTGGGCGGGCTGCACCACGAATACCAGCGTCCCCCAGCCGATGAGATTCAGCACGGCGATCGCTGCGAGCATCGAGCCCAGGCGCGTCCACTCCGAAGGCGTCAGGGTGCCTCGCCGCCCCGACCGTGACGAGGAGCGTCGCCTTACGAGAACATCACCGGCCATGTCGCGTCCTTCCGCCCGCATTGCACCCGCAGGTAGCCCGCATGTAGAAAGCCATGCCCCTGAACCCTATGCCGTGGCACTCGCGCGGGGTAGCCGGTTCACCAATGGAGCTGCAAGTATTTTGCAGGTGTTCACCGGCCTATGGTCAGCCGCGGAAGACGATCAGGGGAATTGCCATTTCTTGCGGGGTGGTTCCGCCGTGGAAGCCGACGAGGCGAGCCACTTCCGGTGGCTCGTGAGCGGTGGCCAGGATCGCGGTGTCGCCGGTGCAGATGACAACGACGTCGCCGATGCGGGTGCGGTGTTGCGGGCGCACCGGCCCGAACATTCCCATCGCCGTGGCTTCCTCGCGGCTGAGCACCTCGGCGCGCCCGCCAAGCACCTCCCTCCAGGCGGCCTGCACGTCGGCCGCGGCGCCGGGCTCGGTGTGCAGGTACCGAACGCGTGGCTCGCCGGCCACGACGCGGACGCCCGCGCCCAGCCGGGGGTCGGTGCTCAGGTCGACACGGGCATCCGCCGGGACGTTCAATCCCCCGTGATCGGCGGTGACCAGCAACGCGGCGTCCGGTGGCAGCGCCTCGAGCAGTCGGCTCAGCAGCGCATCGACCCGGGCCGCCGCCTGGTGCCACTGGGGCGAGCCGATGCCGAACAAATGCGCCGCGGTGTCGAGTTCAGCCGTGTAACCGTAGAGCAGCCCCGGTGTCGCGCGCAGCTCGTCGGCCAGCCGCGAGGCGTAGTCGTCGTCTTTGCCGGCGGCCCGGAACTCGGCGCCGCGGTAGGCCGCCTCGGTCAGGCCGCTGCCGATAAACGGTGCCGGCAGGACGGCCCGGGCGCGCGCGCCGGCCTGCGCGAGGCGTTGAAACCAGGTGGGGACGGGCTGCCAGCGGGAAGGCGGTGGGTCGTCGCGCCACCGGATATGGTTGAGCACCCGGTCGGCAGCGGGAAGTTTGAGGGTGAAGCCCAGGATGCCGTGCTCGCCGGGAAGCGCGCCGGTGCCGAGGGACACCAGGCTGGTCGGCGTGGTCGACGGGAAGGTGCTGGCCAGCTCGACCAGGTGCCCGGCGCCGCCGGAGAGGACCGAGGCCAGCAGCGGCGCGTCGGCCGCCATCTGCGGGAGCAGCCGCCAGCCCATCCCGTCGACGAGCACGACGGCGATGCGTCGCACGGTGCCAAGACGGCCGGTCAGTGCCAGCGGGTCGGCCACGCCCGAAATCCCGAGGAGCGCGGCCGCAGAAGGCAGCACGTCGCAGATAGAACCGGCCACGACCGCCAGTCTGGCAGCCACGGCGCAGCGCAGGCCGAATCGCCGTCTGCCCTCGGGCGGTGCGCTGCGGCGGATGTGCGCGATACTGGGGGGGTGGTCAAAGCGTCGGCTTTAGATCCGGCCGTCACCAAACGCATCGGTGAGATGCTGCGGTCGCGGGGGTTGCGGCGAATGGCGTCGCGTATCGCCGTGCTGGCGGTTCTTGAGCCGGTCAGCGGGCACCTGTCGGTTGCCGAGATCCACCAAGGGGTGCGCCGGTGCCTGCCCGCGGGCACCCCGCCACCGGATCTGGCGACGATCTATCGCACGGTGACCACTCTGGTGGATCAGGGAGTGCTGCATGCGTTGACCCTCGAGGGGGGTGTCACCACCTACGGGCTGGCCATCGATCCGCACCACCACGCGGTGTGCACCCAGTGCGGGTCGATCATCGAGGTGCCGGCGCGCCGGCTGACGTCAGCGCTCCAGCACGCGATGGCGGGCAGCTCGTTCACCCTGTCCGAACGGGCCGGGCTCACCCTGCACGGCCTGTGCCCGCACTGCCAGGGTGATAGCCGCGACGACGGTGAGCCAGTCGGCTGATTGCGCGTCGCGGGCAGCTGTCAGCTCAAGTTCAGTAACGCGTTCTCGACGACTTCGGGTAGCGCCGGATGGATCCAGTACTGGCCGCGGGCCATCTCGGCGGCGGTAAGCCCGAAGCTCATCGCGCCGATCAGCGGCTGGATGATCGACGAAGCCTGATAGCCCATGATGTGCGCGCCCAGGAGCCGGCCGCTGACGCGATCGGCGATCACCTTGGCAATCCCGGTGGTATCCTCCATCGCCCAGCCGTAGGCGACGTCGGCATAATGCTGGATCGCGACAGACACATCGAAACCCTTTGCAACAGCCTGGTTTTCGGTAAGCCCCACGGTAGCTATCGGCGGATCTGTGAATACCGCCGACGGGACGTAGCGGTGGTCGGTGGCGACCATCGAGTCGGTGTCATCCCAGTCGCACAGCAGGTTGTGCTGCACGACACGGGCCTCATGGTTGGCGACGTGCTTGAGCTGATACGGCGAGGAGACATCACCAAGGGCGAAAACGCCGCGGGCGGAGGTCCTTTGGTACTCATCGACCAGCACCCTGCCGTCGTCGATGGTGACCCCGGCCTGCTCGGCGTCCAGCAAATCGGCGTTGGATACCCGGCCGGTCGCCACGAGCAGCATGTCGGCGTTTACCTCGCTGCCATCATCAAGGCTCAGGGTGACGCCGGATCCGTCGCGGCGTGCGTCGACAACCTTGCGGTGGCTGCGAAGTTCCCATTTGGTGGCGGCCATGCGGGTAAAGCGTTCGGAGATGGTGTCGTCGCAATGCCGCAGCAGCATGCCGCCGCGGATCACCAGGGTGATCCGGACACCGAGCGCGGAGAAGATATGCGCGAATTCGGCCGCCACAAACCCGCCCCCCACGATCGCCAGGCGCTCGGGCAACTCCGGGATCCGCATGATGGTGTCGCTGGTGTGATAGTCGACGCCGCTGGTGAGGATGGCCCGCGGAATCACCGGCCGTGATCCGGCGGCGATCACCACTTGTTCGGCGGTGAACTCATCACCGGCGTCGGTGCGCAGCAGATAACGCCCGTCGGCCTGGACCGGCCCGAAGTGGGTGTGCCGGCCATACACGTCGATATTGGGCGAGGAACGGCGGAAATCCTCGCCGCTGATCGCGATCGGGTCGATGCGCCCGAAGACCCGCGAGACGATGTCATCCCAGCGCACCCTGTCGATACGCGCGTCGACGCCGTAACGTGCGGCGCGGCGTATGGTGTTAGCGACCTCCGCGGCGTAGACGAGCATCTTCGTCGGGATGCACCCGACGTTGAGGCAGGTGCCTCCGAAGGTGCCCTCTTCGCAGATCGCCACCCGTTTGCTCGCGTAACGCTCATCGAGAATGCTGTTGCCTGAACCGGTTCCGATGATCGCGAGATCGTAGTTTTCCATGCGCCTCACCCATCCCCGTCCGATGCTCTCGCATGAGCGGTGGCGTGCGGGCCGCAATCGGCCCGCAAATACCAGCTCAACCAGGTATCGAGTTCCCGGTAGGCGGCTTGACGAGGCCCTGGCATCGACAGGAATACATCGTGTTTGGCGTCGGTCACCGGGACGATGGTGCTGTGGTTGCCGACGCACCCGGCCCACCGAGCGATCTGTCTCACGTCGAGCACCGCGTCGCCGCAGTGCCGGGTGATCGAGTCGGCGGTTTCCGGCACGCTGTGATCTGAGCGCAGGATCAAGTTGGGCACACCGACGTCAAGCCCGCGGTGCAGTCGCGCCTGACCGCGGCGGACAGCGTGCAGCCACCCGAAGGTGATCGGGAAGCCGCCCAGCGGCTTCCACTGCAGGTTGTAGTCGAACTCGCCGTCGTAATCCCGATGCAGGCTGGCGCCGTACCCGACGTCTCCCGGCCCACGGGCAACCCGCCTTTTGCCCAGCCGCGCTATCGCGGCGATCACGGCCGACATCGCGCCGGTGCGCAAGATCGGGGGGCCGTGCAGATCCAGCCAGGGGCTGTTGAGCACCAAGCCGCCCACACCCGCTTGCGCGGTGGCACCCCGGCGCCGCAGTTGATCCAGCCAGAGCGACACGATGAGCCCGCCGGCGGAATGGCCATACACCAGCACCCGGACGGGACGGGTCGCAGATGTCTGCGCACGGATGACGGCCAGGGCCGCATCGAGATCGCGCTCGTAGCGTGCCAGGTCGGTGGTGAAGTGCGGGGTCTGGCCGGCGCGCTGCGACCGCCCGCACTTGTGCAGATCCACGGCATAAAAGGCGAAGCCGCGGTGGGCGAAGTGATCGGCCAGGGCGGTGTTGAAAAAGTAGTCGGTGTAGCCGTGCACCGCCAGCACGGCGTGCGCTGTGGCCGCGGCCTCCCCGCGTCGTACCAGGGTGGCCACCAGATCGCCCTCGCCGTCGGGATCGCGGCCCAACGCGATCGTGTGTTGCCAATAGCCGGGCAGGACATCAGGCTCCCAGCCAGTCACGGGGCCAGCTTAAAGGGTGCTTCGCACCGGTAGGCGCTCGGCAGCTTGGCCCGACAGCGGGCTGACCGCTATAGCGCCGGTCCCCAGGGCCCGGGCGGCGGGGGCGGGCCCCAGGGCCCGGGCGGCGGTGGCGGTCCCCAAGGGGGTGGCGGTCCCCAGGGTCCGGGCGGCGGTGGCGGTCCCCAAGGGGGTGGCGGTCCCCAGGGCCCGGGCGGCGGTGGCGGTGGCGGCCCGGGTGGTCCGGGCCACGGCTGCTCCGGCAGTGGCAGTGGCGCACCGGCGAGAGGTTGCGCTACGGGGGTTGTGGGGCCGGGCGCAACCACCGCGGCGGTGATGACAGCGCCGACGAGGAGTCCGGTCACGCCGACGCCGATCACCGTGCCGACGGGGCGCCGCCGCGCTTGTCCGCTCACGAAAACCCATGGCCCCTGATGAGTCCCCGCCGGCTGGTCGGCAACCGCTGGGTGTTCGACGCCCGTGCGGTTGGCTGCCGTGATCTTGCCGGTGTTGCCGTCGTGCTCGTCGTCGTGGGCCATGGGGGCCTCCAATTGCCGATCGGTGTCGATACCAGGAGGGTCGTCAGTCTAACCGGACGGGCATCTGGGGAAAACCGGCTTTTGTTGTCTGCTGATTTGTCTTCTGGGCAGGACCAACCGCGAAACCGTCGCCGTGCCGCGATGACGTCCACCCCGGCCGGGATAACCTGAGGACCATATCGCCGAACAGCCCGCGCGACCACGAAGGACCAACGATCCGATGCCAGGCCCAGCGAGAACCGCGAAGTCCGACGTCGTGCTGGTGGGCGCGGGCATTATGAGCGCCACGCTGAGCGCACTGCTGCGCCGGCTGCAGCCGGACTGGTCGATCACGCTGGTGGAACGGCTGGATGCGGCGGCCGCCGAAAGCACCGATCCCTGGAACAACGCCGGAACCGGGCATTCCGCGCTTTGCGAATTGTTTTACACGCCGCTGCGCAACGGCTCCGTCGACATCACCAAAGCCGTGCACGTCAACGAGCAATTCCAGGTCACCCGTCAGTTCTGGGCATACGCGGCGGAAAGCGGCATCGTGACCGACGTGCGCGGCTTCCTGCACCCGATCCCCCACGTCGTCTTCGTGCACGGCGCCGAGCGCGTGGACTACCTGCGCCGCCGCTGGCGCGCGCTGAGCGCCAACCCGTTGTTCGCCGACACCGAATTCATTGACAGCCCAGATGAATTTGCCCGCCGCTTGCCGTTCATGGCCGCCAACCGTGACTTCTCCGAGCCGATAGCGCTCAGCTGGGCCCAACACGGCACCGACGTGGACTTCGGCGCGCTGACCAAGCAGCTCATCGGCGACGGCCTGCGCAGCGGGATGGCCGCGCTTTTCGGTCATGAAGTCGCTGGGCTGTCGCGGGAGTCCGACGGCAGCTGGACGCTGACCATCCGCAATCGGCGCACCGCGCAGAAACACAAGCTCAACGCCAAGTTCGTCTTCGTCGGTGCCGGCGGTAACACGCTGCGGCTGTTGCAGCGCTCCGGCATCAAGGAAGTCAGGGGATACGGTGGTGTCCCGGTGAGCGGCAAGTTCCTGCGCAGCGCCAACCCCGAGCTCACCGCCGCGCACCGGGCCAAGGTGTACGGCTGCCCCGCGCCGGGCGCGCCGGCGATGACGGCGCCGCATCTGGACGCGCGGATCATCAACGGCAAGTCGTGGCTGCTGTTCGGGCCGTTCGCCGGCTGGTCGGCGAAATTCCTGAAGCACGGCCGGATCAGTGACCTGCCGCGGTCGATCACACTCCACAACGCGCTACCGATGCTTCGCGGCGGCATCGGCCAGTTGAGGCTGCTGAGTTATCTGATCGGCCAGCTGATGATGTCCCAACCCGCTCGGGTCGACGCGCTACGGGAGTTCGCCCCGGCGGCGGCGGAGGCGGACTGGGAGACCACGACCGCGGGTCAGCGGGTGCAGGTGATTCGTCGCGACACGCGAGCAGGCGGGGTGCTCGAGTTCGGCACCACGGTGGTGATCGGCGGCGACGGCAGCATCGCCGGGCTGCTCGGCGCCTCCCCGGGGGCCTCGACCGCCGTCTCGGCCATGCTCGACGTGCTGGCGCGCTGCTTTCCCGGCCGGTACCGGTCCTGGTTGCCCACTCTCAAAGACATGGTGCCGTCGCTGGGGATCCGGTTATCCGATGAGCCGGCGTTGTTCGAGAAGGTGTGGTCCTGGGGAACCAGGGTGCTGCGATTGGAGCCGGACACCTCGGGGGCGCCGGGCGGGGCCGATCATTCGTCGTTTTCACCGGCCGCGGCGGCACCATGACACCGTATCCGTTCAGTGCGATCGTCGGGCAGGACCAGCTGCGGCTGGCGCTGTTGCTGTGCGCCGTGCGCCCGGAGATCGGCGGGGTGCTCATCCGCGGCGAGAAGGGCACCGCCAAGTCCACGGCGGTGCGTGGGCTGGCCGGCCTGTTGTCCAGCGTCGCCGGGGGCGCCGGCCTGGTCGAGCTGCCGATCGGCGCCACCGAGGACCGGGTGATCGGCTCCCTGGATCTGCAGCGGGTGCTGCGCGACGGCGAGCACGCGTTCTCGCCCGGACTGCTGGCGCGCGCCCACGGCGGCGTGCTCTACGTCGACGAGGTCAACCTGCTGCACGATCACCTGGTCGACCTGCTGCTCGATGCCGCCGCGATGGGGCGGGTGCACATCGAGCGCGACGGCATCTCCTATTCGCATGAGGCCCGGTTCGTGCTGATCGGCACGATGAATCCGGAGGAGGGCGAGCTGCGCCCGCAGCTGCTGGACCGCTTCGGTCTGACGGTCGACGTGCACGCGTCGCGCGACGTCGACGTGCGGATGCGCGTCATCCGCCGGCGGATGGCCTACGAGGCCGACCCGGACGGGTTCGCCGCGCGCTATGCCGACGCCGACGCCGAGCTGGCCGACCGGATCGCCGCAGCCCGCCGGCTCGCCGGCGACGTGGTGCTGCCCGATAGCGAGTTGCGCCGCATCGCGCGGCTGTGCGCGGCGTTCGATGTCGACGGC